>NZ_WTYC01000010.1 GCF_009827325.1 Qipengyuania vulgaris
CCATCTGTGGACGCCCCGCAGGATGCAAGCGGTATTTTGAGAGGTTTGGCACGTAGTCGGATGCTGCCATCTGTCCGGCCTCCTGGTGCAGCTTTTCGTGCTGCGGGCCCGTATGGGAGTTCGCGGACCGGAACCACATCACCCTCAGCGTACTGATGAAGCACGGTGGAAAGCCCTGGTTCTTCCGGTCCCGTCTCGCCGACTGTTTTGCCATACTCTCCTTCGTCCGCCTACGTCCTTCCGGCGACCTCTGGTCCGGCCCGGCTTACGCCGCGACCGAGACCGGAGCCCTGTAATCCTCGTTCTTCGTCAGCACTGCCCAGACGATGCGCGCGGTCTTGTTCGCGAGCGCCACCGTCACCAGCATGCGCGGCTTGCGCGCCATCATCTGTTCCAGCCACGATCCCGCGGGTGCGCCGCGCCTGCTTGCCTGGAGCACGACCGCGCTGCTGCCGATGATCAGCAGCCGCCGCAGCGTTCGCTCGCCCATCTTCGAGATCGCGCCGAGCCTCTGCTTGCCGCCGGTCGAGTGCTGGCGCGGTGTAAGCCCGACCCATGCGGCAAAGTCGCGGCCCTTGGCAAAGGTGCCGGGCGGAGGTGCAAGTGCGGTGATCGCGGTTGCCGTGATCGGTCCGATGCCCGGGATCGTCATCAGCCGCCGCGCGGTCTCGTCTTCGCGGGCACGCCGGGCGATCTCCCGGTCAAGTTCGGCAATGCGCTCGCTGAGCACTGCCATCTGATCGAGCATTATCTCCAGTACCGGCCGTGCGCTCTCGGGAACCGCGTCGGGATCCTCAAGCAGTGCGGCCAGCTTCTTCATGTGCGCCAGGCCTTGCGGCGCGATCCAGCCATGCTCGGTCATGTGACCGCGAACGGCGTTGCTGATCTGCGTGCGTTGCTTGACCAGCAGGTCGCGGGCCCGGAACACCAGCGCGGCTGCTTGCTGTGCTTCGGTCTTTACTGGCACGAACCGCATGCTCGGGCGCTGCGCCGCCTCGCAGATGGCCTCGGCATCCGCAGCATCGTTCTTCTGGCGCTTCACGAACGGCTTTACGTAAGCTGGAGCGATCAACCGGACATCATGGCCCAGCTTCGTCAGCTCACGCGCCCCCGCAAGCTTCCAGGACCACCTGGCAGGAGGGCTGCGAGGCAAAGAACGGCAAGATCTTCGCCCTGCTGACCTTCTTGCGAAGCGCCGCACGGCCCGAGGCATCGGCCCCGTGGACCTGGAAAACAGGCTTTGCGATATCTCACCCGATGATGCTAACTTCCGACATGGACGCCTCCTCTCTAGTGGTGTTCAAACACCTCCACTATGGCACATCGATGCCGCCGGGGGGCGTCCAACCCATCACCCCAAATCGGACAAATCAGGTATTTGCGATCGGCGCCGAAAGCGGACACGAGGTCGTCCGACCCTGATTATCCTTGCCGCTCCCGCCTCACTTCTCTTTGCCCGATATCGCGGCGGCAGAAGCCGTCCTTGAAGTCGATAGCGTCGACCGCGCTGTAAGCCTTGCTTTGCGCCTCGGTGACGCTTGAGCCGCTGGCAGTCACGTTCAGCACGCGGCCGCCGCTGGCGACCAGCTGTCCGCCTTCCAGTTTTGTGCCCGCGTGGAAGACCTTGGCGCCGTTCGCCTCGGCCTCGCCCAGATCGATGCTGCCGCCCTTTTTCGGGGTGCCGGGATAGCCCTCTGCCGCCATCACCACGGTCAGCGCGAAGTCGTCGCTCATCTTGGGTGCCTCGATCTCGCCCAACCGCCGCTCGGCGCAGGCCAGCATCAGTTCCACGAGGTCGCTTTCCAGCCGCATCATCAGCACCTGGCATTCGGGATCACCGAAACGCACATTGTATTCGATCAGCTGCGGCCCGCTCTTCGTCAGCATCAGCCCGGCGTAGAGTACGCCCGTGTAAGGCATGCCTTCCTCGCGCATGGTGCGCACGGTGGGTTCGATGATCTCGCGCATCGCCTGGTCGCGCAGCGCGTCAGTCAGCACGGGCGCGGGTGAATAGGCACCCATCCCGCCGGTGTTCGGTCCCTCGTCACCGTCGCCCACGCGCTTGTGGTCCTGCGCGCTGGCGAGCGGCACGATGGTTTCGCCGTCGGTTAGCGCGAAGAAGCTCGCTTCCTCGCCGGTCAGGAACTGCTCGATCACAACCTCGGAGCCTGCGCTGCCGAAGCGGCCATCGAACATTTCCGACAATGCGTGCTGCGCTTCCTCGCGAGTTTCGGCGATAACCACGCCCTTGCCCGCGGCCAGCCCGTCGGCCTTGAGCACGAAGGGCGGGTCGAATTTCTTGAGCGCACCCCACGCCGCCTCCAGCGAGGTGCAGCGTTCGAACCGGGCCGTCGGAATATTGGCGCGTGCGCAAAGATCCTTCGTGAAGCCCTTGCTGCCTTCCAGCTGCGCCGCCGCCTTGGAAGGGCCGAAGCTGAGGATGCCAGTCTCCTCGAGGCTGTCCGCCAGTCCTTCCACCAGCGGGCCTTCGGGGCCGATCACCACCAGGCCGACGGCGTTATCCTCGCAGAACTTGACCACGGCACCATGATCGCTGCTATCGAGCGCGACACAGGCGGCGCATTCTTCCATGCCGGGATTGCCGGGGCTCGCCCACAGCTTGTCGCAGCGCGGCGATTGCGCCAGTTTCCAGCACAGCGCATGTTCGCGGCCGCCGCCGCCGAGCAAGAGGATATTCATGGCAAGTTTCCCACCGAATAGAGACAATGACGGACTGGTAGCGAAGCCCCGCCCCGGCGACAACGCCGAGCCGCTGTCGGTGAGCGAAATCTCGCAACTGCTCAAGCGGACGGTGGAGGATCGCTTCGGCTTCGTGCGGCTGCGCGGCGAACTGTCTGGCGTAAAGCGCGCGGCATCGGGCCACCTTTATGCGGCGTTGAAGGACGAGCAGGCGGTGATCGATGCAGTGATGTGGAAAGGCAATGCTGGGCGTTTGCCCTTCCGGCCGGAAGACGGGCTGGAAGTTGTCGCCAGCGGCAAGATCACGACCTATCCGGGGCGCTCCAAGTACCAGATCGTGATCGAGCGGATGGAACTGGCGGGCGAAGGCGCGTTGCTGGCGCTGCTCGAAAAGACCAAGGCGCGGCTGCAGGCCGAAGGGCTGTTCGACGAGAGCCGCAAGCGGGCGCTGCCCTTCCTGCCGCGCACCATCGGTGTGGTCACCTCACCCACCGGCGCAGTGATCCGCGACATCCTGCACCGACTGGCGGACCGCTTTCCGAGCCGGGTGATCGTCTGGCCGGTGCTGGTGCAGGGGCAGGGCGCTGCCGACCAGGTGGCGCGCGCGGTGCGCGGCTTCTCCTCGATGGCGCAAGACCATCCCGACCGCCCCGATCTGGTAATCGTGGCACGCGGCGGCGGATCGATCGAGGATCTGTGGAGCTTCAACGAGGAAGTGGTGGTGCGCGCCATTGCCGAATGCTCGATCCCCACGATCAGCGCGGTGGGGCACGAAACCGATACCACGCTGGCCGACTTCGCCGCCGATCGCCGTGCGCCGACGCCGACTGCCGCTGCCGAAATCGCGGTGCCCGTCCGCGCCGAGCTTGCCGCCGCCCTCGCCGATTATGGTGCGCGCAAGAAACGCGCGATCCTGCGCCCGGTGCAATTGGGCCGCGAGCGGCTGGAGGCGCGCGCCGAGCGGCTGCCGTCGCCCGGGGCGCTGTTGCAACCGCAGGCGCAAATGCTCGACGAACTGGCCGAGCGGCTGCGGCGCGGGCTGCAGGACCGTGCAGGGCAGGGGCGCGAGAAGCTGGGCAATCTGCGGCTTGTGCCAGCCATGCTGACGCGCGGCTTGCGCGAGGCGCAGCGTTCGCTCGCGGGCGTGCGCCTGTCGCCTGCCGCGGTGCGCAAACCGATTGCCGAGGGGCGAGAGCGGCTGGCGGCGCTGGAGCGCGTGATGCGCTCGCTCGATCCCGATACGGTGCTGAAGCGCGGCTATGTGCGGGTCACCGGGCCAGACGGGCGGACGCTGACCGACCGCGCCGAGGCCGCGAGGGAAGCAGTGCTGACGCTCAAGTTCCGTGACGGCGACCTTGCCGTCTCTACCGGGGATGCGCCGCCTCCCTCAAGCTCGCCAGCGTCCCGGCCAAAGCCTGCGAAGAAGGGAACAGCGCCCGCGCAAGACGATTTGTTCGGATAGACACGGCCTGCTAGAGAGCTTCCATGCTGATGAACAAGAATTTGGGCCCCGCTTCGGGCGAGGCCAAGCTGCAATACGGACCCAATGGCTTTCGCGTGCTGCGCGCGGGTAATCACGTGTTCTGCGCGGCGAGCGGTGTGCCGATCCCGCTGGAAGAACTGCGCTACTGGTCGGTCGAGCACCAGGAAGCCTATGCCACGCCCCAGCTCGCCACGGAGCGGCTGAAGCCGTGAGATTACGCCGGGTCGCGCCGCTTTTCCTCCTTGCCGTATCAGCCTGTGTCGCGCCTTCGCAGCCGGCGCCGGTCGAGCCCGCCCCGCCAAGCGAGGTCGTGCAGCCGGTGCGCGCGCCTGCGCCTGCTCCGGCACCTGCGCCAACACCTTCACGACCTGCGGCGTTCTCCTTCGAGGGCGAGCTGACGCAAGGCGGCTGGATTCGCGGCACGGTTCCGGGCGGGACCGAAAGCGCGGCACTGGGCGAAACCGAGCTTGCCTTCGACGAGGAGGGCAATTTCTTTGCTGCATTCGACCGCGACGCAGGGCCGAGCGAGACGCTGGTCGCCACGCTGGCTGATGGCAGGGTGATCGAGAGCCCGGTCGCCATTTCGCAGCGCGACTGGGACATAGAGAGGGTCAATGTCGCCAGGCGTCCCTCGTCATCTTCGGAAGCCTTCCTCGCGCGCCGCCGACCCGAGCTCGAGGCGATCTGGAACGCGCGGCAAGAGGAAACCCCGGCAGACGGCTGGCGGCAGGACATGGTCTGGCCGGTGACCGGGCGCATCTCGGGCCGGTTCGGGTCTCAGCGCATCTACCGCGGCGAACCGGGCAGCTATCACTCCGGCCTCGATATCGCGGGCGGCGCGGGAACCACCTATGTCGCCCCCGCCGATGGCATCGTGGTACTGGCCGAACCCGATTTCAGCCTCGAAGGGCAGCTCCTCATTATCGACCACGGGCAGGGCCTCAACAGCGCCTTCCTGCATTCCTCCGAACTCTTCGTGCGCGCTGGGCAGGCGGTGAAGCAGGGGCAGCCGCTCGGCCGCATCGGCTCGTCGGGCCGCGCGACGGGGCCGCACCTCCACTGGAGCCTCGTGTGGCGGAACCTGCGGCTCGATCCGCTGCTGTTCCTGCCGCCGATGCCCTGACGCCTTTCGCTCAGCCTAGCGACAGGCTAGCTGCCCCACAGCCATGCGCGTGAAGCGGAAACTCCTTGCCGGACTGGTCGCCCTCGGCCTTGCTCCCGGCACCTTCGTGCGCAGCGAACCGCCGCCACCCGATTTCGATTCCCCGGTCACCATCGAACGTCTCGAAACGAAGCGGTTGCGTGCCGGGCCGCTGGTGCTCACAGGCGCTTGGGAGCTTAAAAGCGAGAACGATCATTTCGGCGGCTATTCGGCGCTCATCGCCCGCGGACAGGACGATCTTCTGGCCGCCAACGACCGCGGCCGGCTGATGTACCTGCCACGCCCGGACCTTTGGGAGGAGCCGCCCGAGGTCGACGAGTTCCTGAATTTCTGGCGTGTCGACAAGAGCCACGTCGATCTGGAAGCCCTCACCAGCGATCCCGAAACGGGGCGTGTCTGGGCGGCGATGGAATGGGCGCAGGAGATCACCCGCTTCGACCGGCAATTGCGCCAGCGCGCGAGCATTCGTCCGCAGGAGATGGAGGATTGGCCGGGCAATGCCGGACCAGAATCCATGGTTCGGCTGCGCAGCGGCGAGTTCGCGGTGATCAAGGAATATCCGCTCGAAGGCGGACTGCACGACGCGCTACTGTTCCCGGAGGACCCTACGGAGGGGTCCGAGCCGATACGCTTTCGCTTTCAGGCGCGCGACGGATTCCGTCCCTCCGATGCCGCGCTCCTGCCAGACGGGCGGATCGCGGTGCTCCTGCGCGGTTTCCGGCTCGGCCTGCCGCCGCGTTTCCCGGTACTGATCGCGATTGCCGATCCTGCGGGTATCGAGGCGGACGAAGTGCTCTCCAGCAAGGTCATCGCGCGGATCGCGGACCCGCTGCCCAGCGAGAATTTCGAAGGGCTCACGGTGATTGACCAAGGCCAGGGGCGTTGGGATTTCTGGCTGATTTCGGACGATAATTTCGCCAGCTACCAGCGCACCCTGCTGCTCAAGCTGACCTGGGACCGCCGTGCAGGAAGGGCACGGCAAAAGGCGCGCAGGTGAACCCGCGCGCCCTTGCGTGATCGATCGGATAAGCGCCGAAGCGCCGCGCACCTTACGAGGCGGCGGCAGCCTTCTTCAGCTCGCGCTTCACCTTCAGCGCACCGGCCGAAAGCTTTTCGTCGTTAGTCTTGAGCAGCCAGTTGTCGAGACCGCCATTATGTTCGACCGAACGCAGGCCCTGCGTCGAGACGCGGAACTTGAAGCTGCGATCCAGCTTCTCGCTCATCAGCGTAACCTTCTGCAGGTTCGGCAGGAAGACCCGCTTGGTCTTGTTGTTGGCGTGGCTCACATTGTGACCGACCTGGCGGCCCTTGCCGGTGAGTTCGCAAATGCGCGACATGGATTTGTCTCTCGTTCGAATGGCTGGGCGAGTTCCCTTGGCCGCAAATGCGGGCGGGGGCCTCATTTATCCCGGAAAGCGGCGCGCATAGCGGCGAGGGTACGAATCGTCAAGCACGTTGCGCGGGCGCGAACCTAGGGGTAGCGAGGCGCTGGTATGACAGGCTGGACCCTTCCGCAACCGATGCAACGTGCGCTCAAGCTGGCCGAAGCCTCGGCGGCAGCGGGCGAAGTGCCGGTGGGCGCGGTGATCACGCGCGGCGGTGAGGTGATCGCCGAGGCACACAATACGCCGCGAGAGACCTGCGACCCCACCGCCCATGCGGAGATACTGGCGATTCGCCGTGCAGCCGAGACGCTGGGGCAGGAACGCCTCACGACATGCGAACTGTGGGTCACGCTCGAACCCTGCGCCATGTGCGCAGGCGCCATCGTCCATGCGCGGCTGGCGAAGGTCTATTACGCCGCGAGCGATCCCAAGGGCGGCGGGGTCGAACACGGCGCGCGGGTGTTCGAACAGGAGCAATGCCTGCACCGGCCCGAGGTGTATGCGGGGATCGGAGAGGCAAAAGCGGCGGAACTGCTGCGCGCATTCTTCCGGGAGCGGCGATAGGCGGCCTGTCAGCTTACGACGCCTTTGCGGTCATTGGCAGCCATCTGATTTCCGGGTTAGACAGCCGCACATGAGAGTTCGCTATCAGAAATGAGGATATTCGCGCTTCTCGCTGCAATATTGTTGATTGCTGCCTACAGCTGGCGAGTCTCGATAACGGGAAAAGACGACGATCCGCCTTTGACTGATTGGTGTCCCGCTCCCGATATTTGCGTCCCGGCCGCCGATGTCCGCGATTTGAAAATTCCAGATTATGCGCTTTCCCAAAGCGCGATACCGACCGAGTTCTCCGTTCCGGGATTTGCTGTCGGTGGGGTCGCGCCGGAGGCGTTCAACATCTCAGTGCACCCAGAACCGTCAGCGGAATTGCCGAATTTCGAGGTGATAGAGCGTGATGCTCGACAGGGTTTTGATCGCATCAGATACGCCGGAAAATTTGGAAATCTGAGCAATTGGCGTGCCATGGTGGGCGGGCGCATTCGGGAGGGAGGAGACTTTTTTTCCGGAGAGGGAATCAAGTTGTTTTGCGTAAAGGCGGGGCGTTGCATTGTCCTCGTCCATGACGGTCGGTTTGAGGCGCAATTTGATATTGCTGAAGCCGAGGTCACAAAATTGCCCGCTTACAGGGACCGGTTGCTACAGGTTTTTAAGGGCTGGAGGGTGGAAGAGTGAGCGACGTCTATGAAGAGGAAGTAGCCCAAGCATAGACGAGAGCGGAAGCCGGGGCCGGGCCGCTGCGCAAAGCGGGGATCAGCAAGACTAACGTCGGTTTCCCACCCCAAACCAGACATCGGCCAGTCGTTCACAATCCCCGCCAGATTTTGGCCGCCTTTCCATCCTGCGCTCCCAACCGGCGCTCATCACACGCCTTGGGCATGAAGCGCCTGTCGTAACAGAGACGCAGTTCCTCCAGCCATCCCTTGCCATCCAGATGCACGCCGACCGCTTCGGGAAACCAGCCTAGGTTGGCGTCGGCGAAACGGGTGCGGATGGTGCCTGCGGTGAGATCGTCCTCGCGGCTGATGTGGACGAAGTCGGGCCACTGGAGGCCGCCGTACAGGATGCGGGTCACCTTGAGATAGGTTTCCGGGCGGCGTGTCATGCAGGTGCCGTGCTTGGCCCATTGGCGCGCTACCAACTGGGCGTCGGGACTGATGCAGAGGTTCCTGCGCAGCGCAGCCAGCTCCATCGGTGTTCGGCTGCACCACTGCGGCCAGCTGCGCCCGCTGTCGGGCCAGAGCCCGTGGACCGTAAAGCCAAAACGCCCCTCGCGCCCCGAACACTGCCGCGTATGGCGGCGCTCGGTCTCGCGGAAGCGGCAGAACTCGGGTGACCAGCTCAGTGCCAGTGTATATCCGTTGACGGGCAGCCGGCGCGGCTCTTCGACCTCCACCTTTGGCGCTTTCACCGACCGGGGCAGGCTGCACTGGAAGGCCTGCGCGTTTAGCGCCCCGGGTGACCCTAGCGCAAGAATGGCCAGCAGGAAGGCCGCAGACCTAGGAATGGTCTTCGAGCGGTATGGCTTCAGCGGCGAACCACGCACGCGCGGTCGGCACGAAGCTGAAGGCAACGGCGACGGCCTGCAACACGACCGCGGCCACGCCCACGATCACGCTGCTGCCCCGTTCGTTCGCAATTATGCTGCTCAATTCCCAGCCTTGCCAGATCAGCAGGCCAAGCATCAGATAGCGAACGAACCCGATCCGCAGCCTGGCGGTCATGAACCAGAAGACCAGCATGATGCCGACCATGAAGGCGATGCTCGCGATCAATAGCGTATCGGGGTCCAACCCGCGCCGTACCAAATCACCGCTCGCGCTATCCCTTAGCGCGTCGTAATCGCGCACTGCATTCGCCAGCACCAGTGCGATGGCACCGAAATACAACAGTTCGAAATTCTTGATAGCCTTTGGCCGCATGGCCTGATTTCCCCCACCTCTACCGCACCTAACAAAGGCGACGGGGGGGGGAAGTCAAGAACGATGTGGGCGAGTGTGTCGCGCTCACTTCGGTCTCGTCGATCCGCCCGGCACCGCGGCAATCAGACAGTTGTCCTTATTTCAAATCGACGCCCGATTTGAATTCGTCCCTGCGCTTTCCCTCGTTGCGGGCCGCGAACCATTCTTTGGAGTCGGGTCGGAAGGTCATCCAGATCGCGAGCAGCGAAAGGACGGTCGAGATCACACCAGGAATGTGCATCGCGCCGAAACCGCCCACCAGTTCGAAGGATGCGGGCAGCTGAATCAGACCGTATGCAACCAGCGCGATATATATCCACTTGATGAATTCGATCCGCTTCACCGAAATCAGGAACCAGAGCGCGACATAGATGAGCAGGCCGACCACCAGGCCGATGGCGGTGATCGTTTGCAGCGTGCCCTCGCCAAGCGCCGCCTGTGTTGCACCCATTTCCTCCGAGGCCATGACCTCTTCGATTGCACCCCACCCCAGAGCCATGCCGATGATGCTGAACGCCATCGAGCCCCAGAAGAAGAGGTTGAACTTCTTCATCGAATCCGGTTTTGCCATCTGTCTCAATCCCCCTGATCAATCCCTGATCGCTGAGGGGTCTGCGCGAAAATCAGAGCGGGGTAAAGTCCAGACCGATGTCCGCCGCAGGCGCGCTTTGCGTGAGCCTGCCGACGGAAACGTAATTCACCCCCGTCGCCGCCTTCGCGCGGATCGTATCAAGGTTGATCCCGCCGCTGGCTTCGGTGGGCACGCGCCCTGCCACAAGCGCCACGGCTTCGCGGAGGGTCGGTGGCTCCATGTTGTCGAGCAGAAGGCGCGTTGCGCCCGCATCCAGGGCCGGTTCGATCTGATTGATCCGGTCGACCTCGCAAATGATGTCCTTCACGCCTGCCTCGACCGCACGGCGTACGGCCTCTCCCACGCTTCCTGCGACGAGCACGTGATTGTCCTTGATCATCGCCGCGTCCCAAAGGCCCATGCGGTGGTTCGCCCCGCCGCCCATCCGGACGGCATATTTCTCGAGGTGGCGCAGTCCCGGAATGGTCTTGCGCGTGTCGAGCAGGGTGCAATCCGGATTGTCCATGACGCGCACATATTCGGCCACCATTGTGGCGATGCCCGAAAGGTGCTGCATGGTATTGAGCGCGCTACGTTCGGCGGTAAGCATGGCGCGGGCATTGCCTTCCAGCCGCATCAGGTCGGTACCTGCAGGAACGGCACTGCCTTCCTCGACTAGGATTTCGATCTGCATGTCGGGATCGAGCGCGCGAAAGAAAGCCTCGGCGACAGGCAGGCCCGCGACATGGATCGCATCGCGGGTGTCCATTGCGCCCGAGAAGCGCGCATCGGCGGGGATCACACTCTCGCTTGTAACATCATTGCCTCCACCGGGAAGGCCCTCACCTAGGTCCTCGGCCAGCGTGTCGCGGACGAATGCATCGAGATCGAACCCGTCGAGATGGAACGGCATCAGTGGACGAAGCGCGCCACGACATCGCGATAGGAGCGGCTCACCTTCACCTCTGCCCCGCTGTCGAGCACGAGGAAGCATTCGCCATTGGTGTGCGGCTTCACCTGCCGGACCTGGTCGAGATTGACGATCGTGCTGCGATGGACGCGCTGGAAGGTTCGCGGGTCGAGGCGACGTTCGAGGTCCTTCATGGTCTCGCGGAGTATCAGCGAATTGTCGCCGGTGTAGATGCACATATAGTCGCCCGCAGCTTCGATATGCTCGATCGTTTCGACCTCGACTCGGAAAATCTGGCCGCGGTCCTTGATGTTGATCAGCTTTTCGTAGCGCCCGCCCGTGGTCGATTCGGTTTCCTCGCCTTCCATGTCGCCCACCGCCTCGGGTGCCACTTCGGACAATACGCCGCGCAGCCGATCGGCCTCGTCGCTGCTCTTCTTTTCGGCGAGGCGCTGGCGCACGCGTTCGATCGTGTCGGCCAGCTTGTCCTCGTCGACCGGCTTCATCAGGTAATTGACCGCGTTTGCCTCGAAGGCGCGGATCGCGTGCTCCTGGAACGCGGTGACGAAGACGAACAGCGGGGGATCGATCTCCATCACCCCCTGGACGACCGAAAAGCCATCGAAGCCGGGCATCTGGATGTCGAGGAAAACAAGATCGGGCTTGAGCGTCTTGATCGCGCGGATCGCTTCACGACCATTCTGGCAGGTTTCGATCACCTCGACATCCTCGAAAGGCTCCAGCCGCAGTTGCAGGCCCTGGATAGCGAGTTTCTCGTCGTCGACGAGGATCGTTCGGATAGTCATTTGGCGGTACTTACCTTCTGGGGGGGATTCTCAGTTGCAACGGTTGAAGCGCTGGCCGGTTTCCCGTCACCTGTCGCGGACACTGCGGCAGACGGCTCCACCTCATCGGCGAATTCGTGGGGAAGCTCGATCAGCACGGTAAACCCGCCACTTTCGGGCGAGCGGATTTCGAAGCGGTGATCGTCGCCATAGGCCTGCGCCAGACGGTCGCGGATGTTGGCGAGACCGACTCCGGTGGAATCTCGCCGCTTATGCGTGGCCATGACTGCGGGCAGATCATCGGATGCGCCGCCGACGTCGACGCCGGGACCAGTATCGGAGACCGTGATTCGCAGTCGGGGACCAACGATCTGGGCAAGCAGCGAAATCTCCGCCCCTTCTTCTTGCGGGCTGACGCCGTATTTGATCGCATTCTCGATCAGCGGCTGGAGGAGCATGGAGGGTATCTGCGCCTTGGCGGCATTCTCCTCGACGCGGAATTCGGTCTGCAGGCGCTCTTCGAACCGCATGCGCTCGATCTCGAGGTAGAGCTTCAGCGTTTCCACCTCTTGCGCCACGGTTACCTTGCCTCCCGGCTGCGTGACGAGCGTGTGCCGCAGGAAGCTGGACAGGCGCGTGAGCATCGCATTGGCGGGTTCGGTCTGCTTGAGCAGCACCAACGTGCTGATCGAATTGAGCGTATTGAACAGGAAATGCGGATTGAGCTGATAGCGCAGCATGGCGAGCTGGGCGCTGGTTGCCTGCGCCTCGAGCCGCTCCAGCCGGTCGGCCTGCTGTTCGACTTGGAGGAAGAAATTGATGGCGTAATAGAGCGCCGACCATGCGCCGAGCAGCGTCAGATCGAAAAAGTAGATGCCGATGAAGATGCGGACGAAATCGGAATCGGCGGAAGACCCGGTCAGCCCCAGCACCCAGCTGTCGATGAACGAATAGATGCCGACCGCGACCGCCAGCGTGGCCGCGGTTCCGCCCCATGTGACCAGCGGTTTCTGCCGGATCAGATAGGAATAACCGACAGACAGGATCAGGCTGATCGAAAAGCCGGTGATCGTAGCGATCAGTATGACGAAAAAGAATTCGAGCGGCTGGCCATTGGCAAATGCCGACATGGCGCGCAGCAGCGCGGTCCCGCCCCAGCCTGCCAGCTGGAGGTTCCAGAACGCCTGGTTCTTGTTCTCGAAGAAGGGCGTCGGGGCGAAGGGCAGCACGGCCATTTGTCTTGCTCCTAGCCCAATTGCGCAGGGCTTTGCCAGTCGCTACTGTCGCATGCGAGCAGGAGAGACGTCATGAACAAGCCCGCAAACCTCGCCCATTCGATGGTCGAACGCGCCAAGTTCCGCGAAATGAAGGATGGGACGAAGGAAGATTGGGCGATCATCGGCGCCGAATACCGCGAATTTGCCAAGGACCTGCCTGACCGTGTGCTGGACCATCTGAAGCTGCTCGACGGCGATTTCGGCGGCTTCCCCGTCTGCCGGCTCGAACATTCGCTGCAGACCGCAACGCGTGCGCACCGGGATGGGCGGGACGAGCAATATGTCGTGATGGCACTGCTTCACGATATCGGTGACACGCTCGGCAGCTACAACCATCCGGAAGTCGGCGCGGCGATCATCAAGCCGTTCGTGACCGAAGAAGTGCACTGGATCTGCCAGAATCACGGCGCTTTCCAGGGCTATTACTATTTCCACCACCTGGGAATGGACCGTGACAGGCGGGAAAATTTCCGCGCCTCTCCGCATTTCGGTGCCTGCGCGGAATTCTGCGAGAAGTACGACCAGGCCGCCTTCGATCCGGACTATGACAGCGAGCCGCTGGAATTCTTCGAACCGATGGTCCGCCGCGTGATGGCGAAACCGCTGGCGTCGATGTACGCGAAGGCCGTGGAGGAATAGGCTCAGCGCGCTAAGAAGCGGCTGGCCCAGTTGGCCTCGCCGCGCTTCCAGTCGCGGCGTGCGATATCCGCCTCGAGGATTGCGATTTCCTCTTCGATCATCTGCAGCCGTTCGTCCCAGCCGTCATGCGTGCGCTTGCGCAGCAGGCCGCCGGAATGTTTGGGACCCCAGGCTTGCATCCAGCGCGCCGCCGCATGGGGATCATGCCCGGTGTTCCATAGCAGCCAGGGCATCATCCGGTCCGCCACCCGCTCGCTCTCGCGCGTCTGGCGCCAGTTCCAGTCCTCGCTTTCCTTGCGGTTCGGATGGTCGAGCAGTACGTGCGCCAGTTCATGCGCAACGGCGGCGGCGAATACATCGCGTTCAAGACCGAAGGCCGGAAAATCGACCCCGAAGAAGACGGTATCGGGTCCGGCATAAGCCTCATCGCCCGGGGTCAGCCGATATTTTGCCGCGCAGACTATTTCGCCGGTGACATAAGTTTCTCCGCCGTGGTCATTGAAGGAGAGCGCGATCCGGCCATCTTCGAGGCTTTCGGCCATCGCGTTCTCGATTTGCAACGTTCGCTCGACCGTGGGGCGGGTTGGCTTCCAGGTCAGTTCGACATTTGCGGTATCGATGGCGAACAGAGTGCGGTTGGGAATGATCCCGGCTTGTGCCCCGGGCGAGCCTTCTGCCACTGCCTGAACACCTATGTCCCCTGCCAGCGAGAGAGCTTGCCTGACTTGGTCTGCCTGCGCGTAATTATGCGCGTCGTGGATCAGCAGCCCGATCGAATTGACAGTTCGCGGGCAGAACGGGCTGTTGGCGCGGGCCATCTGCCAGCCGGTGTCGAACAATAGCCCTTCGCGGCGCTGGAATTCGGCAAGCGGGTTGGTCTCCTCTGCGGCTGCCATCCCTGCCGCTGGCGCAAGCAGGAGCGCGAGGCTCAGGCCAGGAAAGAAGCGCAGCGCCAATCTCAGCCTTCGCTATCGCCGACGATCTGCGCCAGCCGGTCATAACCGACCGCACCTTCGATCACCTGGTCTTCGAACACCCAACTGGGCGTGCCGGTGAAGCCAAGCTGGCGGGCGTAGGCAGCATTGCGCGCCAGTTCTGCGGACACTTCGTCCGAAGATCCGAATTCGCGCGCGGCATCCATATCGATGCCTGCGGCCTCGGCGGCCCCGGCGATGTTGGCCGCGGTGGGCTGGCCGTTGGCGAACATGGCGTGATAGAATTCTTCGAACTTGCCCTGTTCTGCCGCAGCAAGACCCATGCGCGCCGCCGCTTCGCTACCGTCGAAGATCGGCCATTCGCGCACGACCACCCTCAAATCGGGATCGTCGGCGATCAGGCGGTCGATGTCGGGGACGCTGGAGCGGCAATACCCGCAGGCATAATCGGTGAATTTTACCAGGGTCTTCGAACCATTCGGGTTACCCAGAACGGCTCCTTCGAATGGCTGGGAAAGATTGCCGGAAACCGATGCGAGCCGGTCCTCGGCCTCTTGCGCCTGATAGGCATTGGCCATTTCTGGCAGGATATCGGGATTGCTCACGAGGTATTCGCGCGTTTGCGAATGCCCCAACCCGCTAAAGGAGAAGGCAGCCGCACCGGCGAAGCCCGCCAGCAGAGCGACCAGCACGGTCAGCACATGTCTCATCAATTCACCCACCCGTTGCTCAGCGCCTGCGATCGTCGCATTCGGCCCTGTCCATTTCGCACAACTGTTCCATCAGCGCACGCGCTTCCATGGCGATATCCTGCGCCCGCAGCCAGTCGGGCGAGCCATAAGGCAATTCCGCCTCCGCTGCCCGGGCGCTGCGCAGGGCCAAGGGATATTGCCGGTTCATCACCTGCTGTTCAGCACTGGCGAGCCGCGCGCGGGCCATGTCACCCCTTGCGGCATAGACCACGCCCAGCTGATACCAAGCGAAAGGATTGTACCGATCACGCCCGACAGCAGCGCGCAAAACGCGCTCGGCCTCTTCATAATTCGCCTTGTCCTCGGTCGCGATCAGAGCGTGTCCGAGCATGGAAGCGATCAGCGGTTCGGAACGGGTGAGTTCGGTGGCGCTTCGCAGCGGATCAAGCGCTTCATCCGCACGTCCGGATTCGAGGAGCACCTGGCCCTTCAGTTCAAGGAAGTAGGGATCCCGCGGGGATCGTTCGATCAGCATATCTGCAGCTGCCAGCGCGCGGTCGATCCGGGCTTCCTTGTGATAGGCATAGGCCCGCGCCAGCAGGGCAGGAGTCGAATCGTCACCTTCGGGATAATCGCGCAGCGTATATTCCGGCTTGGCCACATATCCCTGGAGCTTGGCCTTCACGCGTTGAAACCGTCTTTCCCACTCCTGATCGAGCGGGGCGTTCCAGGCGGCATCCTTGCGATAGGTGTCGGTGAGCTTGGATATGCGATCGCCCGATAGGGGGTGAGTCCGGTAGAAGCCCGCTTCGTCGTTCTGCAGGATGGCGCGGCGATTTTCCTGATTGAGGAGCTTTTCGAAAAACGCGAGCGAACCCTTGCCGGTAATGCCGGCCTCGGAGAGATATTCGGCGCCTGCCGCGTCCGCGCTCGCTTCCTGCGTCCGGCTGAAGGCGAGGAACTTGCCAAGGGCAGCCTGCTGCCCTGCGGCGATGATGCCCATCGCCGCTTCGCCGCCGCCCACCAGGGCTGCGCCGATCCCTGCCAGCATGGAAAGAATCGAAATCTTGCTGGCGGTAGCGAGTCCTTCGCCGGTGCGGATCACATGCCCGCCGGTGACGTGGCCAAGTTCGTGCGCGATCACGCCCTGCACTTCGTTGGCGGTGTCTGCCGCATCGATCAGCCCGCTATGGATATAGACCGCCTGCCCGCCGGCGACGAAGGCGTTGATTGAGGGATCGTTGATCAGGACGATATCGACATTGCCCGGCTCGAGCCCCGCCGCCTCGATGAGCGGCGCGGAAATTTCGTCGAGGAATGCCTCGGTCTCCGCGTCGCGCAGGATCGACTGCGCGGCTGCGGGCTGGGCGACGAGGACCGCGAGCGCGAAAAGGGCGAGGATATGGGAGAGCAGGCGCATCGGCTGCGACACTAGGGGGTTTCGGCCTGAACCGGAACTGAAACCGGAACCGCCGCCTGAAGGAATTGCGCCACTCTTTCGAAGACGAGCGGATCGCGGCGCCAGGGATGGGTCAGGGCGAGCAAGGGATCGTTATGTGTCTTGCCCGGAAGATAGAGCGTTTCGGCCCTTGCTCCTGCCTCCTGCAGAGCGTGTGCGAGCGCCTTGGAATTGCGAATCCTGACGACCGTATCGTTTTCGCCATGAACCAGCAGGACAGGCGGCGCGTCGCCGCGTACATTGTTGACCGGCTGGCTTTCCGCGCCCGCGCCAACGCTGGCAAACGCAGCGCGGCTGCGGTCGGTATCGAAGGGGTGGAAATCGTAGGGACCCGCAAGGCCGACGACGGCACGCACTGCCTCTTGCGGGACGCCCGCCTTCTCCAGCCAACCGGTATCGAGGGCCACCTGCATCACGTTGTAGGCTCCTGCGGAATGCCCTGAAAGCACGATGCGATCGGGATCGCCGCCATAATCCTCGATATTGTCGTACACCCAGCCGACTGCTGCCGCGGTATCCTCCAGCATAGCCGGATATCGCCCGGGTTCGTTCAGCCGATAGCCGCCGAGCACAACGACATAACCTTCGGGCGCGATATTGCGCGCAATGAAGCCGTAATCCCTGGGATCGCCGTGCGCCCAAGCTCCGCCGTGAAAGAACACGAAGACCGGCAGGGCACCAGATGCGGATTTGCCGCGATAGACGATCAAGCGCTGTTCAGGGTGGCTTCCGGTACTGGCCCGGTGTACCAATTCTACTCCGGTATCGGGTCCCGACAGACGGTCCACCGCATCGAGCACTGTGGGACCATTCTGCCGGACTGCCAGCCAAAACGCGAGCGCGGCAACCAGCAGGAGACCCAGCAGGACTGCGGCGATCCACATCATCCGGCGCTTCACTCTGCCGCCTCGGCGTTGCCCTTGCCGACCGAGTCGACAATCTTGGTCGCCTCGCCATCTTCGAGCAGGCCGATCGCGCCGAGAAATTCGTGCCCCTCGCTGTACCCTTCGCCCAGCCATAAAGGGATTCCGGCAGCCTCCAGCGCAGCCTTGGCAGCCTTTTCTTCGAGGCTCATCGCTTGGCCCACCTTGCGGATGAAGACTGCGCGAATACGGTCGGGGGCGGCGACGGCAATTTCCGAGAATGCAGTCAGGTCGCCCTGGGAATCGTCGCCGATCAACGCGAATTTCATCTCCGGATAGGTCGCGATGATCGCTTCGATCGCCGTTCGCTTGTGTGCGCCGTGGCTGGAGGAGCCGAAGGTTTCGCGGTTCAACCCCCAATCGCGCAGGCTTATGGGGCCCAGCGGCAGCCCGCGTCCCTTCATGTAGGCGACGAGATAGGAGAACAGGTTCCACGGGCTGGAGGAAACGTAGAAGAACGGCCGCCGTGAGGCGTATTGGTGATCGCCGGCGTGACCTTCGCCCTCGGGCAGGCCCTGGTTGCCGCCGAGCGCATTATAGAAAACGTCTGCCCCTGGCACGAGAATGCGTTCTTCCGGCATCTGCATCAGCACGCGCCGCCAATTGCGCATAACCGCGCGAAAATTGCCGGTGATGCCTGTTTCTATGATCGTGTCGTCGATGTCGGAGATCATGGCCAGACCCGTCGCGGTTCCGGGCGCGAGAACGTGGCCGTCGACGCATTGTGCGCCCTCGCCGTTCTGCCAGTGCAGCGTTACCGTTTCCCACTGCGGGTATTTCTCGTAGTCCCACTCCCCTTCCAGCCGGATGTCGAACTGGACGAAGCCTTCCTGGTCGCTGATCGCCTGATGGCGCCGCGTCTCACCGTTCGGCGATTTCACCTCGAGTTCGACGGGCAGATCGGGGACTTCGTGGCTCGCGAACTGCGCCATCATGGTGCGCAATGCTCGCCATTTGCCGGGTTTGCCGAACTCGCTCTTGCGCGAACGCAGCGCGCGGACGGTGATGAACAACCGTTCGCGGTTGCGATAGCCGAAATAGGGCTGGATGCGGACGGGCGCGCGGAAAGCGAATGGCATGGCGGTGCGCTAGCCTGCGCGCCGCCCGTTCCCAAGGCCTTTATTTGCTGGCGAGTTTGAGCGTGGCCGTTTCCATCAGGATGCTGTCATGCGGTACTTCGCCGACGACCTCCGTGTCTCCATTCGCCTTGCGGCGGACCATCACCAGCGCCAGTTCCGGCCCGTTCTCCGATAATGCATCGATGGGGAATGGCTCGACGACGCCATGGCTGGTGCCGGGATGGCGTTCCGAAGCGATCACGGCCTTGATGCTGACGTCGAACGCGCGCCCGACAGCTTCGTAAAGGGCCCTGCGGCCGAGATCCTCGGTCGTACGGGCTGCTTCCGTCAGGTCGCGCACCGCGGCAAGGAGGCCGGTAAGGCTCTCGGGATCCTGCGTCTGCCAAGCATCGCCGGCGCCTTGCGCTTCGGATCCACCAGCTTCCACCAGCGCAACCGACTCTTCTTCGTAAGTTTCCTCAGGGAACGCAGCTTCAGCGATTTCGAATTCGTCGTAATCGGATTCCGCGGTAGGCTCTTCCTCCGCTGCTTCGGCAAATCCTTCGTCCACCTCGGCTTCCGTTTCGCCGGGCCATTCCTCGATGATCATTTCCTCGCCCAGTTCGAGCGGTTCTGCCAAAGCCTCCTCCCTGTGCTGGAAACTCGCAGTCTCGGTGAGGTCGGGCTCTGCAATGTTGATCGATTGCCCGAACAGGATATGTGCCGGTTCTTCGTCGACGTAGCTGTAAGTGTATGCGTTTTCGCTCTCAGTGTGCGGTTCGTCAGGTTCGATCGCACCTTGATTGTTCCACTCGTAGTCAGAAACGTCCGCTGAGGGCGTTCCAGTATCCTCCGCGAATGATTCCGGAGCATGGTCGTCCTCTACCTCATCGGCAGCGGTGTAACTGGGGTACGCATAGTCGACCGGCGCTTCGTCGGCGAATTCTCCGTCCACATGGTGCGCTTCGAACTCGGCTTCGTCCTCTTCTTCATAGGGCTCGGGCGACAGCAGCGTATCGACAGATGGCGCCTTGGGACGGAAGAGTTCGCTATCTTCCTGCGCGCCTTCCTCGTCTTCGGGACGGGTATCTGCCAGCGTGCCGAGATCGACCGTCTTTTTCCCTCGCGTGCCGGCATTGACCAGCGCCAGCAGGCGGCTGTTGAGATCTATGTTCGCCAGCGGGTTCACCAAGTCGTCGACATCTTCGGCTTCCGGTTCTTCCTCGTCCCAATCCGGCAGGCCGTAATCGGCTGCGGTCGTGATTCCAGCGGGCGAGACGTCTTCGTCGGAATTTTCAGAAGCTCCGCCCAAGGGGTTGCCGAGTGCATCGACGGCTCGATTGCGCTTAGGCGTTTTGGGCGCTTCATAGTTCCCGGAATCCTCGGAATAGGATTGGTTGTCGTCGTGTCCAAAACTGGGGACCGGCAATTCTCTGAAAGAGCCCGTCTCCGCCGGAGCATCGCGCAACTCGAGGATGTTGTCTTCGGCTTCCAGGTGATTTTCCTCAATGTGGTCTTCTGCAACTTCGGGCGACTCTTCTGCTGTGTCGTAAGCATGGAAATGGCCGATCTCTGCAGTCGCCTCAGACGTATTTTTCAGCGCCGCGCCTTCAGCCGGTGCGTCGAATTCCATCGCGCGGTCTATTTCCTCAAGGAGAGCATCCGCCGTTCGGGCGTCGGCGATTTCCTTCCAGTTGATGACCGCATAAACGAAGTCGATCGTGTCGGAATCGCTCGAATAGGGGAGAAGGATGCCGCGATATGCGACCGTCGTGCCCTTGGCGTTGGCCGATTCGGCTTCGAAGCTGACCGGAGCCTGGGCGGAGACCACGTCTAGATAATTTTCGGCGATTTTGCTCAGCAGCGAATCGCGCGGAATTTCCTGCAGGGTCTCGATGGCATCGCCTAGCCGGCATTCCCTGCTCAGCTCCTTACCCATGAACTGGATCGTGGGCGTGGTGCTGCCGGTCGAGAAATCGAGTAGCACGCTGTAAGGTCCGAAATCGCCAAGGAATTCAGGTTCTAGGTCCTCGATATGCGGCAGGCTCTCGCTGCCTAGCAGGCTGGACCAATGGTTGTACGCGCGCACCTGCATGCGGCGTTCATCCTGGCCTACGGGCGAGGGGGGCGGGTTGGAATGTGCGCCATCGTCGGCATAGCCGCCTTCATCGCTATCGTCGAAATCCCGGCCTGCACCGAATGCGCCGAATTCTCCGCCAAGCCTGTCCATTGCAGCAAATGCCCCCGAAACGAGTGATAATCGTGGGAAGGCTATGCGCTGCGCGTACTGAAAAAATGGTTAAGGTTAATCGATTCCTGCGTGCTGCTGAGTCAGAGCATGTAACGCATCTTGATTGCCATCAGGCGATAATCGCCATTCACTTCGAAAACGGCATCTGAAAAAGCTGGCGGGCCCATGCGCACCGGCGCATCCCGGGAAAAGCCGAAGCCTTCCTTGGGCATCATGCCCAGCGCGCGGTCCGCCTTGCCGTTGGAATTCTCGTCATGCAGCAGTGCGATCGCATAGCGCCCCGGTTTCACCCCGGTGAAAGTCATTGTGATGGTCCCCTCGCGCGCATCCACCTTCGCGGCGTGGGCACCCTTCACCCCGCGGCATTTCGGAAAGCTTTGCTCTGCGCCGGTCATGCACGCGCGTACCACACCGTCTGCATTACGCAGGTTGGTAACGGAGATGGTAATGGTCGATCCATCCGGCTTGGCTGGTGTTCCGGCACCCAGCGCCAGCGCAGCAAGCGTCAGGAGGGCCAGACGCCTCACAGCGCCTTGCTCAGCCCCTTGTCGGTTCCGCAGAGCCGGTCCCAGAACCGGAAATAGAGGCCGTAGTTGCATCGATACTCTTCATGGTGTCGTTGATGGTGGCTGGCGGTTATCAGCCACCCCCCTAACGCCGAGTGAACCAGTTTGCGCGGAAACATCTCCCAGCCCATGTGGTTGGTCACTCCCATCAAGGTCATCACCAGCAGTACCAGCCCGAGCATGGCCACGTGGATCGGCACGATGAACACCAGCAGCGGAATGACGATGGCCCCGGTGATCGCTTCCCATGGATGAAAGCTCATCGCGGCCCATGCGGTAGGCGGCCGGCTGGCGTGATGCACCGCATGCATCGCCCGAAACCAGGCCGGCCGGTGCATGAGGCGGTGGGTCCAGTAGAACCAGGTATCGTGCAGGAAGAGATAGATCAGCGGCGCCAGCGGCAGGTACCACAGCGGCAGCGCGTCCCATTGGGTATAGATCCGCGTCCAGCCCCGCTCCTGCCAACCCCAGGCGACAATCCCGGCGGGAATGCCGTAAATCGCCGCCGATGCGAGCGACCAGCCGATTTCCTTGCGGATCTGCCCGCCCAGCTTGGCGTGATATTCCGGTAGCCGGCGATGAGTGAGCCACGCGAACGCCCCGCTCGACGCAAGATAGCGCAAGGCGACGATCCCGGTCATGGCTGCGGCGGAAAGAAGGATGGCGGTCCACATGGTGTGAGCACCCTATGCCGCAAAGCGAACCGGATTCACAAGCAATCTGGCTATTCGCTATTGCCCCACGGCGCACAATGCGGATCGATCGCCACGGTGGCGCGGCGCATGGCGGCGCGGGCAAGCCGCTCAACCTCGGTCTTGCGGCGGGCCGCAGCCAGCGGATGAAGCGGCGCTGGCCGAACGATTTCGCCATCATAGCCGTCCGCCACCACGATGCCGCAGCAGTCGGGGCGATAGTCCGCTCCATCGAGGATATTCCGGTCGATCTGCGGCGGAAGCCCCCAATAGAAGCGATCGCAGAAGTCGAGATAATCGGGCCACTTGCCATCGCCCAGCAAATCACCACGCTGGACCTTTACTTCAACTATGACGATCCTGCCCTTCGTGTCGAGACCCATCAGATCAGCGCGTCGTCCGTTGCGCAGCGGCATTTCAGGCATCAGCCAGATATCATTCCGGGCGAACAGGCGCTGGATGCCGCGGCAGACGCTGCCGGCATCGAGTGGGGTGTCGAGAACAGGGGAATCGCGCATGGCGTTCAAATGGAACAGAAAGCGAACGTGGTCAAGCGCCCGAACCTCTACTCCTGCTGTGCGAGAGCCAGAACCGCTGCCCGCGCGATGTGGAATTCGCGCCACAGGGTGAGCGCTGCGCTGGTCGTATCCTGCCCGCTTGCCGTCATGGACAGCAGCGCCCGCAGGCCCGGTCGCATGACGGCGGCGAGATCGTCGATGCCTCGCGCGATCATTTCGAGCTTGGTACCGCCGAGTTTGGCGGCCCGCTGCGGCAGGCTGCGAACCTCTTCGGTTACTTCTTCTTCACCGAGTTGGGCGAGAATTCCCACGGCTGAGGCCGCCTCGTGCACCGCGTCCCACTGGCTGGCGAGTGCAGCGGGCTCTTTCATGCGCTCGTCCGGCTTCCCGGCCGGCGGCAGCATCGTCGCAAGCGACAGGTCGAATTCGTGGGACATCGCGCTCATGGCTGGCGAAGCTACGCCCGAGCACTTGCCAATTACCTAACGCAGGATTCACTTTCGCGATTTTTCTGGCAGCATGGCAGACGCCTTGCTAAGCGGCCCGCCCACGGTATGCACCCGTAGCTCAGCTGGATAGAGCGCTGCCCTCCGAAGGCAGAGGCCACAGGTTCGAATCCTGTCGGGTGCGCCAGCTTCCAAAAACCGTCGAGAAACGAGCATCTTGCGGACGCTGGTGATGTAGCGTGTAGCACATCGGTGTCGCACACCGACCATTCCCCACTTGATGCAACCGCTTGTTCCAGCGGACAGTCTTACTCAACGGCGTGTGGCACAACTGTGTATCACAAGCGCCTTCGGGGCATTTGGCGTCGAGGGGGAATCTGGCAATTTCGCGTTCGAGTGCCCGCCGACCTCGTTACGGTTATCGGCAAGACACACATCAATCGCACGCTCGGGACCGCAGCATATCCTGATGCTCTCGCACGGTGCCGAACTGTCGCGTTGGAAGTAGCCGACTGGTTCGAGACGATGCGGGTCGGTGGCTCGATGGTATTCAAACCATCAACTGCTCAACCTCCTGACCCACCACTACGCCCTTCAGCATCTCACCGACGCGGTATCACAATGGCCGAGGCGTGGGATTGTTATCTTGCCGACCCGAGCAGCACTCGAACACGCAAGACGACTCTCGCCTATGAGACGGTGAAAAACTTGGTCGTGTCGGTTCTCGGAGCAGAGACACTGGTCGCCGATGTCAGTCGGCAGGATTGCCGACGAGTGCTGGACACGCTGCGTCACCTTCCCCCGAACTACGTTAAGAAGTGGCCCGACATGACGCCAGTCGCAATAGCCGATTTGGCGACACGGGACGGTTTGCAGCCAATGGCTGCTGCGAACTGCAATGGCTACATGACGCGCTGGGCGGGCATGATGAATTGGCTGGTGAAGGAGGAACTGGCTGACCGAAACCCGTGCATCGGTTTGCGCGTTGCGGACCCAGTGCCTGTGCGGGACAAGCGCCGTCCGTTCTCGAAAGGCCAGCTTCAACGCATCTTCGCTGGGCCGCCGTTCGAGGCTCTCAAGTATCCCTGCTCAACTACGTTCAGCCCATCCTGGCCATCGCGATTTTACGTGCCGCTCATCGCTCTGTTCAGCGGGTTGCGGCAAAACGAAATCTGTCAGCAAACGACTGACGACATCGCCGAAATCGATGGGGTCCCATGTTTCATGGTGAAGAGCGACCCTACGCGCGGAAAGCGCGTCAAGACTGCCTCCTCCGAGCGTGCGGTGCCAGTGCATCCTGCTTTGGTGCGGGCGGGCTTGTTGGAATATCACCATGAAAGATGCTCGTCGGGTGAAACGAGGATGTGGCCTGACTTGGCACTGGACAGGTTCGGCTATGCATCTGCCTACTTCTCGAAATGGTTCGCACGCTACCTCGCGCAAGAAGGCGCGAAGCTCGACCGCACCAGCTTCCACAGCTTCCGCCATTGCTTCCGTGATTCGCTTCGCGCTGGTGGTGTCGAGCGTGAAGTCGCATTTGCCCTTGGTGGATGGAGTGGCTCGCGCTCAGGAGCAGTGGCGATTGGTGACCTATACGGCAGCGGCTATCCTATAGCGGCGTTGAACGATGCAATTTCCCGCGTGTCCTACGATGTCGATGCGTTGCGGCCCTTAATGGGGGAGTCGAGTTCCTCGACCCCCAACAGTTGTGCCACACGCCGTTGAGTAAGACTGTCCGCTGGAACAAGCGGTTGCATCAAGTGGGGAATGGTCGGTGTGCGACACCGATGTGCTACACGCTACATCACCAGCGTCCGCAAGATGCTCGTTTCTCGACGGTTTTTGGAAGCTGGCGCACCCGACAGGAGCGGACAAGGAGGCATCACCGTCCAGTAAAGCCTTTACCAACGCTGTTCGCGCTTCGCGTGAGCGTGAAGGCAGGCTGGCAATGACGGCTTCGGCCCAACGTTGGTCATCGTTGTAATGGGCGTCGGTGACATCGCCAGCAGCGGTATCGGTCGTTTTCGGCATGACGATTGTTTCGGCGTTTTCGGTGACGGTCTTTTCGGTCATCGGTCGAGCGTGCCATAGTTCGTCAGTTGGTCAACGATATCACGCCGATGACCGATGATGCCGATGACCGTGGAGAAGATTATTACACGCGCCATAGGGAACGCTACAATGCGATTCGAAGTCCATGCCGATGCGAGCATGGCCCACGCCGCATTGTGCCCCGTCGGATTGACATTGTAAGGTTTCACCTATGGCCAGGATGGCCGTAGAGCAGTTCTGATGGCCTTCAGGCTGCGAGTGCTCGATAGACGCTGGCACGACCGATGTTCATCTCACGGGCGATTGCAGAAGCTCCCATGCCTTTCTGGTGAAGTGCCTTGACCTGCTTATGGTCGATGGTTGCGGGACGGCCTTTGTAACGTCCATCGGCCTTGGCCTTCGCGATGCCTTCCAACTGTCGTTCACGGCGGATGTCATTCTCGAACTGCGCAACGGCACCAAGGATGCTCAACATCAACTTGCCCGTGCTGGTATCGGTATCGACACCGTTTTGGTTGATGCAGCGGAACGCGACACCTTTGCTCGCCAGTGTCTCGATGATGCGGTGAAGGTCACCGACCGACCTTGCCAACCTGTCGAGCCGCGTGACGATGAGCGTGTCGCCTTCCCGAACGAAGTCGAGTGCATTGGCGAGTTCGATACGGTCTTTGGCCGAACGACCAGACATCTTCTCGGCGAAGACCTTCTCGCATCCAGCATGGGCCAAAGCTTCGTTCTGGATATCGAGCGACTGTCCCGACGAACTCACCCGTGCGTATCCGACCAGCATCCGCGTCTCCTGTCTCGTTAGGCTCTAGGCCACGACATCGCAGATGTTTCGAATCTGTCAGCAACTCATTTGGGACGCCGAAACTGTCTCACGCCGATGTCCCGCTCGGGCTTAGCCATGCGGGATGGGG
>NZ_WTYC01000011.1 GCF_009827325.1 Qipengyuania vulgaris
TGATCTCTATCGCTCCCGCGATGGCTGAAATCTCGATGAAACCAATTCCGAGCAACCAGAAATCGGTATTTATGCCGGGGCTGAACGCGATGCTGGTAAGCGGGGGATACATGAACCACCCGCCATCGGGCGCGAGACCGACGAACAGGGAGAGAAAGAACATCGTCCCGCCAACGAAATAGGCCCAGAAGGCAAAGGCCGAAAGGCGAGGGAATGGTAGGTCACGCGCGGCCAGCATCTGGGGCAGCAGCATGATTCCTATCGCTTCTACCATCGGCACAGCGAACAGGAACATCATCACCGTTCCGTGCATCGTAAAAAACTGGTTGTAGGTGTCGACGCCGAGAAAATCCTGCATCGGAGCAGCGAGCTGCACGCGCATGCCGAGAGCGAGGACGCCCGCTGCAAGGAAGAAACCAAAAGCAGTGACGACATACCAGAAGCCGACGTAATTGTTGTTTACCGCGGTCAGCCGGGCCCAACCCTTCGGTGCCTTCCATATTTCGGTCAGTTCCTCGACCTCGCTGTCTGGGCGCTTTTCCGCAGGAAAGCGCATTGATGAAAATGCTTTCGAATATATCGACGTTCATCACCTGGAACGGGGTTGGTTCGCCGAGCAGAAGAGGAAACATTGGAGCGCGGATCGCAACGGCGATCATCGAACAGAAACAGAGAAGCAATAGCGCGTTGTCGATCAGGCTTCGGTAGCGCTGCCGCATCTGGATCCGGATTGCCTCGCAAAAGATGTAAACGCCGGCGAGCTGGAAGGGGATACGTTGACAGAAAATGGGTGCTCCCGCTGGGATCATTAGCAGAGACAGACCTATGAGGCCGGCAAATACCCATAGCTGCCTGCCGTTCGCGATTTCGAGCTTGAGGCTTTGCCGGATGGCATTGCCCGCACACAGATAAGCTAGGGGAACCAGTAGGCTTATGGCTGCAATCCCCACGTCGGACTGGGCTGCATAGCGGAGCGCCCGATCACCACAGTCCATGTGGGAAACCTCTCTTTCAAGCTGCCGCCGCTGGAACAGCCCGCCTCCTGATTCTAGCCCTTTGCAAAGAAACAGAGTTTACGATTACTTAAACGCCTCACTGTAAATCCGGCGCTGATCGGCGAGAGTGCGAGGGCCAGACAGGGGCGATTGACAACATCATGACGAAACTAATTATCCAGATACCCTGCCTCAACGAGGCTGCGGTCCTCCCTGATACCCTCGCCAAACTGCCGCGCAGCGTTCCAGGGATCGACGTCGTCGAGTATTGCGTCATCGACGATGGCAGCACCGATGATACATCCGGGGTAGCGCGCCGATGGGGAGTGCAGCACATTGTGCGCCACCGCCGCAACAGGGGCCTCGCCGACGCGTTCCGCTCGGGGCTCGAGCGCTGCTTGGCTGAAGGTGCGGACATCATCGTCAACACCGATGCCGATGGCCAATACGAAGGCGCCGACATCGCCAAGATCGTCGCCCCCGTGGTGGCGGGCGAGGCGGATATCTGTATCGGCGATCGCTCTGTGGCACGCAACGAACATTTCGGCCGCGGCAAACGCCTCCTCCAGCAGATCGGCAGCTATGTCGTGCGCATGCTTTCTGCAACCGACATCACCGATGCCGTCTCGGGCTTCCGCGCGATTAGTCGCGAAGCTGCGCAACGCATCAACATCACGACGGAATTTAGCTATACCACCGACATGCTGATCCAGGCGGGGCGCAAGCGCTTAGCAATCACCTCGGTCCCGGTTCGCACCCATTCAGCGACGCGCCCTTCGCGGCTATTCAAGTCGATTCCGCGCTTCATCCAACAGACTGGCGTTACGATCATTCGCGCCTACACCACATTCAACGCGCTGCGCGTGTTCGTGGGCTTGGGCTCGCTCGCAGCGCTGATCGGGCTTTTTCCGATCGGACGGTTCCTTTGGTTCGCGCTGCAGGGGGAAGGCAGCGGGCATGTCCAATCGCTCGTTCTGGGCGCCGCCCTGCTTACAGTGGGCGTGCTAACCGTGACGCTGGGCATCCTTGCCGATCTGATCGCGACCAATCGCAAGCTGCTCGAAGCGACCCTGCTCAAGCTGCGCAAGCTGGAAGAGAAGCTTGACTTAAGGGAAAGCACGCGAGAAAACGCTTCCGAAAAGCCCGCTGCTCGCCCGCACTCGTCACGTTTCCGTAATTCGGCGTAATCCGCGATGGACGCTCGGACCGGTTTCGAAACGGTCGCAGACGCCTATCAGGCAACGGAGGATCGGCAGCAGTGGCTGCGCTCCAGTCATGTACCGCTCGCATGTCTAGTCCTGCTGCTAAGTCTTCATTTTTCGCTCGCTCTAACCCGCACGATCAACTGGGACGAGTTTCACTTCCTCTCGCGCGTTCACGATTTCGCGCGCGGCGAACTGAGTTTGCCACTGCAGACGCTGCATGTCCGGCTGTTTCACTGGCTGACCAATCTTGATCTACTGGGCGTCGATCAGATCCTACGTGCAAGACTGGTAATGTTTGCCTGCTTGCTGGGCACGACGGGCGCGATCTACCTGACGGCTCGCCGCTTTGCCGAGGCGCCAGCGGCCTGGCTGTGCGCGCTGGCATATCTGGCGTGCGGGTATGTGCTTCAGCACGGCACCTCGTTCCGATTTGATCCGATCGTCGCGTTCCTCAACATGAGCGCGCTGGCGATCCTTGCCCGCTCCAGCCTGCGCTGGTTCTGGCTATTGGGCACAGCCCTGCTGCTTGCGATGGCGGCGCTCGTGAGCATTAAGATGGTTCTCTATCTCCCCGCTTTTGCCGGGATCGCCTGGCTGCGCTGGGCCGACAGGGGCTATTCGGCCAGCCCCGCGCTGCGTATCGCCGGGGCGCTGCTGCTGACGGTTCTGTTCGCGGGCGTTCTGTTCGTGCTGCACAGAAGCGGCCTCGCCGAACCCGAGCCCGCAGAACGGATCGTCTCTCGCGCGGGCGGAGCAATGTTCGGGATTTCGCCCTTCATCCACTTCACCACGCGCGGAGCGCTCTTCGCACTGCCCACTTTCGCGCTGATACTGTTCAGCATCAGCGCACTTTCGCGCCAGTTCCATCGTGAGCGCGCTGAAGTTCTTGCGTTGGCAGGGCTGATGCTGCCGATTGTCGCGCTAGTGTTTTACCGCAACCTTTTTCCCTACTTCCACGCCTTTATCCTGCCTCCGGTTTGTGTCGCAACTGTGGCCGCGATCAAGCTCGCCAGCGAGCGCTACGGTGCAGCGCCGATCGCTGTGATCTTTGCCCTGTGGGGCTGCTTGATCTGGCAGGGCGAAGAGCAGTATTATGTTGATCGCCAGCGCCAGCTGCAGGCCGCCGTCAACACGATGTTTCCCGAGCCGGTCCACTATTTTGATTTTCCAGGCTTTCTGCCGGACCACAAGAAGGCCAACTTCTTCATGTCGAGCTGGGGCGTGTTCGATTATAGACGCGGAGTCTTCCCAAGCTTCGAAGAGGTGATGGACTTGAAGCCGGTCCCCCTCGTCGCGGCGCTGGAACCCCAGTGGAACCCGACGATGTCGGGAACGCTCTACGACAATTCGGCAACAAACTCGATGCTGAAGGATGATGTCGCCGCGATCCGTGACACCTATCGCCCAGTCTGGGGGCCGTTCTGGGTCGCGGGTGTCGAATTGGAACACGGGGAGGCGCGCCAGTGGCGGGTTAGGGTGCCAGGTCTGTACACGGTACAAGGCGACATGACTGTCAACGGAATGGTCTATTCAGACGGCGACACGCTGACGCTGGACCGCGGAGTGGCAGATCTTGTGAACCGGGACAAAGACTCGGTCGGACTGCTCTTCGGCGACAATTTGAAACTGCCGGATGAGCCGCCGCCGCCGCGGCCTTATTGGACTGACTTCTAGGCCTCGCTTCCTACGATCTGCGCAATCCGATCGAGTTGCACCGCCGCCCTCGCGCGCACTTCGGGCAGCTTCGCTGCGAGTTGTCTCGCCACCGACGCGCGCTCGACCAGCAATTCCTCGAAGCGCGCCTCGAGTCGCTGCGGCGAATAATCCGCATGCGCCAGCGCCCACCGCTGCATCCCGAACATCTCGAGCACCTCCTCGTATTTGTGGCTCCAGCCGATCACTAACGTGGGCGTCGCGGTCGCAAGGCCCGAGACCATTGCGTGGAAGCGGCTGGTGACGAAAACATCGCATGTCGCGATCAATCTGCGCAGGGAACGTGCATCGACTTCCCGATCGAAAAAAGCGCTCGCAGTGCAGGTCGCACCGGTCATAGCGGCATAGACCGCGCGGCACAGGGGCAGATCGTTGTTGTGCGTTTTGTCGGTGCCGGTACGCGCCGAATGCGGGATCAGCACGACCCGTAGCCCACGCGCCACGCAGTAATCGGCAAAGGCAGCCGTCTCACGCACGTAATCGCGGCCCATCGCTTCGATCTTCTTCTGCATCACCACCGATGGCGCCAGGCCCACCAATGCACCCTCGCCTGGGGGCAGCGCCAACTCTTTCGGAGCTCTCGCAGCCGAATGGTCAAGCGTGAAGGCAAGGTCCGCGCCCGCCTCGAAGTTGGCCAGCCCCAGCCCTTGGACATGGCCATGCGTGATCGCCCCGCGCGTAATAATGCACCTGGCGCGCGGGAGTAAGGCAAGCGCGGCGGCGCGATTGATCGGGTTTGCAAACGGCCCCATCGCCTGCGCACATTTGAACACCGGCACGCCCATCAGGAGGGCAGGCAGAATCGAGGCGATGTTGTAGAGCAGGAATTTCTCGCGCCCGTCTGCAAAGGTGATCCCGCCTTGGTCGAGCAACACATCGGCCCGGGCCAGCGCTGCGATAGCGGGTTGGCAGCGAAGCAGCGGTCTGAGCGGAGGAAACATTGCATAGGCAAGCGCGCAGAAATTGATGGTCACGCCCAAAGTTAGCGGTCGCGCATCGACCACTTCAAGCGTGGAATAGGAATTGAGCGCGGCATCCTCCCTGGGATACATCGAGAGCAGGGTGAATCGCGCCTCGGGCATCCGTTCGACCAGCCCCGCTAACGCAGCCTCTAGCATCGATGCAGCACCCTTGTTGCCCGACAGAGCCGATCCGACAATCACGATATGCTGTGTCATGCTGCGTCCCGTTGTGAAGAAGAGAACTCTCCCGGCCGTTGCCATAGGGCAAGCGCGGCCGCCAACGCCACCAACGCATCGGCGGCGGTCGCGATCAAGCGGGCCAGGATCGCAGCGAAAATTGCATCACTTGTGCCGATTATCGGACTTGCAAGTACAACGATCACGCCCTCGCGCACGCCAAGGCCGCTCGGCACGAATACGGCGAGAATTCCAATTGCGCCCGCCACCACGTAGATCGCACCCAGTACGGCCCAGTCGCCCGGCGTCACTGGCGCGACCGCGGCGACGATTAGCACGAAACCCGCTCCGTTGAGCAAGCGCGGCGCAACAAACCAAAGGCCATGGCGCAGGCTCCCAGAAAGGCGCAGAAGGCGCAGCGGTTCGCCTTTCTTGCCCCAGTACTTCTCAAGGCGCGCAATACCGAACCGCAGCGCCGGGCCAAGTAGGACTGCTGCCAGCAGCATGGCGAAAGCTGCTGTTCCTGCGACGAGCAGCGTGCGTCGGCCATCGCCCCAGGCTCCAACCGCCAGATTTTCGTGCGCCGACAGGATCAGCAGCCCCGGCACGAGGGAGGCGAGCTGCAGGAAGATGTTCTCGTAAACAAAACTCAGCGTCACATTGGTGGCCGAAATTCCGCGTGTTCTTCCCCAGGCAATCTTATAGACGAGCGCACCGACTTGGCCCGGGATGTATTTTAACAGCCACGCGACGCAGTGCGCCGCACCTGCCTCGAGGGGCGGCATCGAGCGCTGCTCAAGGTCACCCAGCAACCGCCCCCACAGCAAGCCCGAGACGAACACCGCGATACCAAAAATCAGCCAAGCGATCACAAGATTCGACGAGAGCGGCACGGTGCGCCCCTTTAGATCGTGCCATGCGGTCTCGAACATGCCCGAAAAGCCGATTGCTAACCCTGTGATCAGCAGCGCGAACATCAGCCAGCGCAGAGCGCGCTTCGTGCCAGGAGGAAGTCGCGTAAATGCCTCCATCATCCAGCCAGTCGATTGAAGCTGCGAAACGTATCGAGCCCTTTCTTCTGCGAGTAGGGCACGAGCGTTGCCGGATCGGCATAGCCGAGCGCGATGAGCATTACCACGCGCTGACTAAGATCGAGCCCGAGCAGTTTCTGCATCTTCGCCTCGAGCGGCTCGAAATCTGGCCAGTTGATGACGCTACTCGAGAGGCCCTGCGTCTCTAGCGCGAACATAAACGACATCGCGGCGAGGCTTGAATCGACGTAAATCGCATGACGGTCGCGCGGGCTGAAATAGCTCTCCAGCTTTCCGATCACCACCGCCAAGGCAGGGATTTGATGGTTATAGCCCGCCGCGCCGAACGGTAGCGCAGCGACCTTGCGGACCATTTCCCCATCGTCGAACACGCGAAACTCATAGGGCATGCGATTGCACGCCGTGGGGGCCTGTGCCCCGATGGCGAGCGCTCGGTCGATCAGTTCGCGCGGCACGGGACGCTGGTCGAAGAAACGTACCGAGCGACGCTGACGTGCAAGCTCCTCGAATTGCTCCACCGCCAAAAGGCTGTTGCCGCGCACTGACTTGGGCGTGGGCGCAAGCCCCTGGTTGCCGCGGTCCCAGGGAAGGTTTTGAAAACCCGTGCGCGCCTTGGCGATGACCGGGTGCGCCGCCGTGCAGGCCTCGAAATAAGCCTCAAGCACGTCGTGTGCCCACTGCAATTCCAGTTCGTCGAGGCTGCCCGGGGCAGCGAATGCCTGTCGCACAGCGACTTCGTAGTACCCAATCGTTTCGGCTATGAAATCCGCGGCGAACACGTCGCGACGAGGGATCATGGTAAGGCCCTTTTCGATCCGGTGGACATTGCGGCGCAGCTCGACATGGCTCTGCCGCTCAGTGCCTGTGTTGCGGTAATAATTGCGAGCGCCGCGCGCGACCGCGGCCTGTTCGCGGTTGAAAGCGAACGGATTGAGTGCGTGGTAGGCATGCGCCAACAGCCGATTGGCCCCGGCGACCTCGAGAATGGCTCGCTGCACCGTATCGAACAGCGCGCGGATCCATCCGATCGCAAGCAGGCTCTTGGCGATACGTTTCAGCTGAACAAGCAAGTCGGCGGCCCCTTCATCGCGCTCCAATTCGGCAATGCAGCGTTTGTAATCTAGAAATCCCTACTTTTCGGTTTTTGTGTAACACCGCCGCAGGCCTAGCAGCACACTACTCGCCCCAATAGCGCCAATGTTGCGCAGTTCTCAGTCCCCCCTCGCCCGACAGGTGACTTTCTCGCGGAATGTCTCTCGCCCCACAGTGGGTGTTATCGCGCAAGGGAACTCGCATTCGCACCGATGTCGGCTCTAATCCCCGCTGGAGGAATACCAGGGGTTACATCGCAGCAAAACGCCTTGATGCACTCTTTGAATCCATGGTCTGATATCGGCCGACAGATGGGCACCAGCCTGAGCTAGCCCCTCAGGTCGCGAATATTTCAGACGAATAAGACATTCAAGCTGGAGCCTGAACCCGAAATATTAACCATTCTCGCCGATCATGCTGTCAGATTGAGTTGCAGTGGATGTGCGTATGAAAGCTCTAGCCTCGAGCATTCGCGTCTTGTTGGGCGCGGTTTGCATGACAATAGGAACATCGGTCGCTGCCCAAGAGGCTGCTGGCTCGTTCCGCGTTGCGGCAAATGTCCCCGCTACATGCTGGGCCGATCAGGCGATACACGCTGAGCGGTCTAACGAGTCTCGCGGTCTAGTTCGCGAAGGATGTAATAGTCCCACCGGATACGCTGTTGCCGTCGACCATAGACCCCTTATCGCAGGAGAAACTGCACGCCTTGTTTATGGAGACCGTATGTTCGAGTTGTCAGGTCAGGCAAATTACGAGGTCAACCGGGAGTACGGTCCAAGGATTCAGCAAGTTGGCTACAAACTCGAAGTGCTCAACTTGGAAACTCCCCTTTTTTTGACCTTCACGATCCAGCCCTTCTAGTCAAATTGGAGAGACTGTGAATGTGACGGTGTCGGTATAGGTTCCGGCACGCTTGTTTTCCGTTTCGCCAATCTCGAAAGTCAATGGGTAGTCGTCTTTCCTGGGCGTTCGCGAGAGAATCTCAAACGATTCCGGTCCGTCCAAATCAATCGTGTACTGACCCATCGTGAGACCATAGGGCACATACCACTGAGCACTCTCGTGCTTGAGACGCCCGTTGTTTCTCGATGCAACCGCGACCCGGTAACTGGTCGTTGAAAGAATATACACGAACAAGGGCGTCGTTCTATTGCCCTGCTCGAGCTCACCCAAGTTTACCCTAACCTGTGAACCACTTCGAGACAGAGCGCCCTTCACGCCAATCATCGTCGAAGGCTTAATTTCAATGCCGACCGAGATCGTACGGCTTCCCAGCGCAAGGCCATTGTGATCAAGAACGACCAGTTCGACGTTCTGGGTATAGGTGCCTTCGCTCGTTTCGCTCGCCGGGAGGACAGCGAAGGTGATCAACTCAAGCGTTTGTTCTCCAGGTGCCAGATTGATGCCCCCACTAGTGAGCCTGGACCGCGACACGCCAGTTCTCGGCGTAATGTCAACTCGCTGACGCTCGTCAATCAGTTGATACTGGAGTACAGGTCCGCCGCTGATCGTCCCAAGTCCAAAGGCTTCTCCAGAAAGCGCGGTGGAAAGCTCGCCCACACACGGAGCATCGCCGCGATTGATGAACCGGACCTCAATCCTTTCGCGTACAGCCGTCTCTTCGAAGGGTTCGAACTGCAAGATCACCTGCTCTCGGTTCGGTTCGACAACCAATTCGCAGCCAGCGTGGACCGCCGAAGGTAGGAGTGCCCCTAGACCGATTGCGAATGCCCAGCGCATCGTACGCATGGCATGATGATACCTTCTGGGAAACATCTCAATTCCTTCCGCTCGTAGACACCCGCAGAACCCCGAGATCGAGGAGGCCTTTATTGTCTTCAGGCACGCGGAACGTGAATGATTGAGGCCCGCCGTAATTGAAATTCACGACGTATTCGACGCCGGGTTCGAGATTCATCATCGCGAACCGACCAACGGTGTTAGTGAAAAATGCTTCGCCTCGGCTTTCAGGCTGAGCGCTTCTGCGAAGAATTCCGCTGACTAGAGCCAGTGGTTCACCATTCGCCGTTACCAATGTGCCGAGCGCGCTGACGAACTCCGCCGTCCCGACCTCAATTACATATCCGCTTTTATAGGCCGGTCGCACCCGCTCGACTCCTTCACCTATATCATATCCTATCGGGGGATCGATGATGTCATAGCGAACCGACTGATTGACATAAGAAGTCAGGTTGTTGTGGACGGCAGGGCCCAGCGCGCCGCTCTTGCTGAGAAAGCGTCCCCCCTCGAGAGTATCTCCCACGATGGCAGGTCGCTCATCGAGGGAATCGTGTGGGTGCACGAGCGCGAAACTATCGTTTATTCTGCGCCCGACCGCGAATTTGCCGCCCGCGTAGGCGAGCGCAGTGCTAACCCGAAGGGTCGTAATCTGGCTGTCACCGATGGAGTCAAAGCCGTTCCCGAACGCAGTATGTGACACGCTGGCATCAAAGCGGTTGGCGACGTAGTCCATCTGACCGCCCAAGGATACGTCGCCGTCGTTGTAATTGCTGGAAAACGAGTATCCGAGAGAGTTGGCAAGATTGCTTACCGATTTCTGGTAACGAAGGCTGCCGTATTTGCGCGCACTATCGTATCGCGCCTCAGCTCGGCGATCGTAACTAGGTTGCCAGATGAGACCTGCGAAAATCCCGAATCCGTCGCTGCGGCCGCCTCCGATGAAACCACTCTTGACGTAGTTGGCCCCGATTTGGATGGACCAAGCCCGACTTATCCTGTGATTGGCTATCGACGAGAGCGAATAGGCGTCGTTTAGCGTCGGGCTTCTGCTTCTACGATAAGCCGCACTCGTAGTGACAAAAAGTTCTGGCCCCAAGCGCTTAGAGTATCCGGCGTTCAATGACCATGAAATGGGGTTCAGATCATCGATCCGGCCAACCGTTGAATATCTTGCCGATGCGTAATCGAGAACAAAGGTAAGAGTATCATAGCCGTCGGCGCCGCCAAGAACTTGGTCATAGCCGATAGTCGCGGCATAACCGAGACCCGTGTCGGTTCGGCTCAGACCGCCATCGAGGCGCAATCGAGCGCTGTTTGCGAGCAAAAACTGTGTCTGCCCGCTGGCATTTTGCACATCCTGCGATAATTGCAAACCGATCCCGATTGCAGGGCGATTCATAAAGGCCTTGCGATAGAATCCGGTGAACACCGGTGTGCGGTCCGAATAATCCGGATCAGAAAATCCCGCGTCGTCCAACAGTCCAATATAGGCCCCGTATTCATGGTCGCCCGGCTCGAGATCAATCGTGTCGAGGTATGCTTCGTAATTGTAAGACTGACGCCCGCCCGACAGGCCTTGCACGTCGATCAAGATATTGTTGCTACCTGTATCCAGCGGCAAATTCGAAATGTCGTATTGTCCGGCATCGAGAGTAAATTCGCGTTGGAGTAACCCGTTGCGTAACACTCTGACGACGGACTGCTCCTGCAGCACCAGTTGGCGTCCTCCCGAAAAGACATTCTGACGAAAAGCGTCGAACCGGCGCTTTTGACGCACCACGCCGACACCGCCCAACCGGAAAAAGCCCTGCCGCCCCCTAACTTCCGGATCTATATCGCCTGCAAACCAGCGGCGGTAGTCCTCCGGTTCGTCGTAAATGGCGCGCGCGTAGCGGCGTTCAAAAAGGTAATCATCAGAAATGAAATCCCGGCGTAGCTGGGCATCGGTCTCGAAAACGAAATTACGATAACGAGCAGCGCCATTGAAAAAAAATTCCGGCTTGTCCAATCCCTCGCTCTGCGAAAGGTGCGAAAGGCTCGAGGAGATATTTACGTAGGCGCTGAAGGGGAGAGGCGGACTGCCGGGCTCTTCGCTAATGCTGGTGCGATAGAGCTCCTCGACGGATCGCTTTTCCGGTGCAATCTTCAAAACGAGCACTGCGAGCTGCTCGGCGTCGTAATCGAGAACAATTCCTTCTGAAGCGACGTCCTCGGGAAGAAAGCGATCACGCTGACCGATAAGCTGCGCAAGTTCTTCGTGCGCCTGGGGGGTCAAGAGTGGCGAAATGATCGCGAGAAAAGCATCGCTATCAATCTGGAAGCGATCATCGCTGGTAAGGAGGACAGGAAGTTCACCGAGAATGCGTTGGTTGAACTGCAACGGAGCAGTGATTTCCACATCCCGATCATAGGGGTTAATATCCGGCCGCACTGCTTCGCTATTTTCGAGCGGAGTGTTCGCCTGGTCGGCTTCAGTAGAACTCGGCTCGGCAAAGGCACCTACTTGTGCAGGCGCCAATAAGCCCACGCCGAACGCTACCGTCCCGGCGGCGGCAAGTTTCATCTGCTGAACCTGAGATCGATCGGTTTAGCCGGGTCAATTGCGACCCCTGTGGGGATTTCGAACGTCCTCGTCCCACCGGCAGGCGGCAAATATCCTACTCCGAGGATACGAGAAACCTCCTCGTGATCGTAAAGGCGTTCATAGGGCTGCCCGTCGACACCGGTTCCTGTGAGAGTCCACGTCGCGCCGCTCATCATCGCGTATCGCGTGCCATTGTTCGAAACGACGACTTTAATTCCAGGTACCGCTTCGGGCTCAGTTACGCCCTCTGCAGGCGTCGTTTCGAATTCAGATTGGGGCGGCGCAATCATCTTTGGTTCAAGGGACACGATCTGGACATCCGGCTTGGCGCCCGCAGGCGCCACAACCACCATCGATTTCATGGTATAAAGCACATTTATATCGACGGTGGCCTCGCTACCGGAGATCACTGTTGGATCTGTCTCGACCGGCAGCTGCTTGATCCAGACATAATAGGCTTGAGAAGTTGGAATATCAGGTCTTCCCACCCATTGGACACGCACAATCTGGCGGCCCGAGGAAGGGACCAGCCCTTGCGGAGGAAAGACAAGGAAATCCTCATCTGCCGGCACTTCAATCAGCTTGCCGTCTTGGTCGAACTCAATCCGGGTAATTCGGGTTTCAAAAGGCAGGGATGTGCTGCTGACATTACCAACTTCGATACGGGCGGCAGCTCCGCTACCCGAGGTGGTCAGTTCAGATACCATCGGCGAGACGCGCATTGCCATGGCCGGTGTCCCTGCCAATACAAGGCTGGCACAGAGCGTTGCGAGGAGACGCCACGGTTTACGGCGCCAAACGCGATTCGCTAAAGTCATGGGACCCCTTCCCTCAAGTACAGCTCGAACCAGTCAATCTATCGTTATTAGGTTCGACCTGTTAACAAAAATGCGCCGGGAGGCCCACGTGCCCCCCGACGCCTTAGCCAGTTATTCGATTAGATTACTGCAGCCAAGACAACCTCGACTGTGTCCGAATAATTTCCTGCAACGAGTGCTTTGGTCGGATCGGTGAGGTCGATACGGAAGGCCGCCTGAGATTTCCACGCAGCGTTCGCCTTAAAGTCGCTCGCCTCAGTGGCATCCACCTGGAACTGGCTGATCGATGCCTGCGGAACCAAGGTTCCGGGTGCACCTGCCGTGTAAGTAGCCGAGATCGAATAAGGGATGTTTGGCTGAAACACGTTGCCGTCATAACCGCCGGTTGCCGCAGCAGTATTGACGAGACCTTGGGTACCATTCGCCTTCGTAATGGTCATCGTGTTCTGGATATTGCAGCCAGCCAGGTTGGTCCGGGTATGGCCGTTGGCCGTACCGACCGAAGTGAATACCTGCTCAACCGTGCTCGTCGCATCTGCGTAGATGCCGATCGTGCCAAAGTCGACATCACGAAGGTCGCCGCCCGCGCCGAGAACGCAAGCTTCATCGACTTGGCCTGAGATCACGAAATCAGCGGTCTCCGACGAATTAGCGGTTCCGACATTACCCGGATTAGCTCCGTTGACGTAGATGGCATTCGCCGGGGTAGTCTGGGCTGATGCGGCGGTCCCGGCAGCAGCAAAACCAATAGCTGCAATAAGTGCGATCTTTTTCATAATATTACCTTTCCATTACGTTTAACATTCAACAACTTACGTCCCGCTTTTTATTTTTCCCCCGGCCATTTATCTCGGAGGTTATTTTATAATTTCGGATGCAGGGTTATAGATATTACCTCTGAGTACTTGCCCGCCAATAACTCTGTGCTTTCCGGCAGAGCCGTCTGAAAGATTAAATCCCCACCCGCGAAGGCAACCGCTTCGCCGCTCGAGAGGACGCCGCCTGCAGCGATTTCCGAGCTTCTGAATTCTGCGCGCAAGAACCTGGGTGCAGGACTGCTCGCGGGGATCTCTATGGCAAGAAAATAAGGGACGGTTCCTGCGTAGGGCCCCTCACCATTGGGTTTCTGGTTATGTACGAGGCCACCGGCCCCTGAACTAACGACCAAATCAAATGGTACATTGCAGTTGAGGTCGAAAGGAGCAGAGACTCTTTCCGATCCAGTAATACTACCGAGGTCGAGGTTCGCGCCCCCTCCGATACTACATTTGCTCGTGATCGAACCGACCAGCGCGACCTCAAGGCTGGACGCGTCAGTTACACCTTTCGGTCCCGACGCCGATACCGGACTGGCGAGGCCAATTGATACCGCTCCTGCAAACGCAGCGAATCTACCGAAAATATGAAGCCGACCCAACTGCCCCCCCTCTATTCACCGCTCGGTTGGCCAAACGTCAAGATCTGGTTGCCCAAACATTAACACAACTGACCAAACGTCAACGCTTCGTTATCCAAGCGTTAAATATGGATTAACAGCCTGATAACTTCATTGCGAGTCTTAAAAATCAGTTTTCCATAGTGTCTCACTGCGGGACAATAAGAAGATCCTCTCCCCTCAGAAAGGCTCTACCAAAGCTCCGTTTTGACGAGACACTCCGAGCCCTCGTACAGCTCGAGCCCGGTGAAAAACCAACTTTGGTCGTTGATCGCTCGGAGCTCCGGGCTGTTAAGTTGTTAAGAGTGACTTGCATGCGAAGGCCGTACTGAGAAAAAGCGTTCTGCGCGCGCGGTTCCATCGTCGCGCAAACGTGCAATCTGAACGCTCCGGAGATCAGTTCATAATTAGGGCATGGAAAACATTAGGACATGGAGAACATCGTCACCTCCCTTGGGCTTCCTAATTCAACAGAGATCAGGTGCGGCCTCGAGCGGCGGGAGCGATAGACTAATATTTGAAACCGACCTCAAGCAACCGCAGGCGGTAGGCCATCATGCCCGTCCTACATTGAAACCAAGGGATCTGGCGCAACAAAGAGCAACCAAAACGCCCTCAAGCATGGCTTCTTCACCCGCGAGGCAATCGAAGTGCGCCGGGACTTCCTTAAGCTGGCGGAGTGCCGGGAAAACTTGAGCGAATTCGAATAAGCCCGTCTATGCCGTCGTCTCATCCGGCTTTCGAATGTACTCCACGTCCCCGAGGCTGTCGCTCCTCTAGGCGTCGCACCACTCCCCTCGCCCGTTCGCGATCCTAACCTCGCTTTCGCCACTCATCATTGCGGGCAGGCTCTTCCTTGGCCAGCCGCTGCGAGGTAGCTGCGGTCTGTAGGACGAAGACCAAGATAAGCACCCCGGCTACAACTCCGACAAAAATATCGAAGCCTGAAATTGGTCCGAAGTTTCCGGGATCATAGCCAAAGATTATCATCCCCAGCGTCAGGCCGATAAGCATGATGCGAAGCTCGGTGGGGCCTGCATTGAGATGGGATAGCTTGAGTTCGCCCAGCACGCGCACCGAGAGAAACGCGTGAATAGAAAGAAGCAGATAACCCGCCAGCGCGAATAGCGCGACCTCGAGCGTGACATAAGGGCTTAACCCGATGCCGACCACGACCAGGGTCGTGGCCAATCCGTCGCAGCTGTGATCAAGGAAATAGCCGTAGCGTGGTCGATCTTGCGAAATCGCGCGAGGCCGCCGTCAGTGCTGTCGCCGAACCAATGCACTACGTATCCAGCGATCGCGAGCCACAGCCAATGCTCAGCAAGGTTGCTGAAAAGGTAGCCGAGGAAGACCATCAGCGCTCCAACCAAACCCAACTAGGTCATCATATCAGGAGTGACCCACGCGGGCAGCCGTTTGCAAATCCAGTCCAGCAAGCGCCGCTCAACCCGCGCGACCAGATTCTCCTGGATTCGGTTGATGGGCGGGAGGGAAGTTTTGGTCTCGCTCACGAAAGCCTTATCCTATTGCGGTCCGGTAGACCTAGGCGAAAGCATGGCGCCTACACGAAACTTGCGACCATGGCGACTTGGAGCCGCGACCCTAGGTGAACTCTCCTGATGCTCGGAAGCAAAAGCTCCCAAACACTCAGCGACATACAAAGGAGGCTTGCATCAATCGATCAATCTGCCTGCCGTAACCGATACTCGCTTTTGAGATATCCGCCTTAGATGGATTTGAGCCGGGCTTCTCGAAATGTGACGAGCCTTCGCTCGTCCTCGTCCCAGAGGCTCAGCCATATCGGTTTGATCGACTGGAGGGCGTTAAAGCGATTAAGGTTCCGTAGTTCTGGATACGCCGACATTACTTCCATGAGCCTGTAAAAAGGGACGCGGCTCGCAAGGTGATGTACGTGGTGAACGCCGATGTTTCCTGTGAACCAGCGAAGCGGCTGGGGCAAATCGAGGTGGGAACTCCCAAACAAAGCTGCCTCGTGAAACGACCAGTTGGTTTTCCGATCCCAGTGGGCGTCTTCGAACTGGTGCTGGATGTAGAATAACCACACCCCAGTAGACGCAGCGATCAAGAGAACCGGGAAAACGACAAGCACGGTCGTGAGCAACCCATAAAAGTAGATTAGCGCAGCAAGCAAAACGCCTGTGGCTACACTAGTGGCAATCGCACTCAGCCAGTATTTCGAACCCTGGTTCATCAGCCCGATCGGCAATCGGTGACGGAGGAGAAAAAGATAGGCGGGACCTATTCCGAACAGAACGATCGGGTGACGGTAAATCCGGTAGAAGAGGCGCTGCATGCGGCTGCGGGCAAAGAACTCGCGGACCGTCAATGTGTCGACATCACCGAAGCCGCGGGCATCGAGGTTTCCGGTACCTGCGTGGTGCAGAGCGTGCGAGCGTTTCCAACAATCATAGGGGGTGAACGTCAGCGCGCCCAAGGCGCGGCCAGTCCAGTCGTTTCCAGATCTCGAGGCAAAGAATGAACCGTGGCCGCAATCGTGCTGGATGATGAAAAGCCTTAGCAAAAGCAGGCCCGCCAGCGGAGCGGCGGCGAGCGTCAGATAGTAGCCCGCTTCCACCCCCAGCAACATGATGAGGACCGCGCCGCAAAAAGGTAGGAGCGTCACCGCCAGTTCGACAAAGCTTCTGCTGGGGCTAGGTGCTGCAAATCCCTTCAGCTCTGCCACGAGTTTTCGCGGGTCGATAGACAATGGGCGCGTTTCGCCTAGGCCTTTTGCGTCAGCCAATTCACAAGTGTTCAAGATAGCAAGCTTTCAAGGGGATTTAGATGCGCTCTGCAGGACCGTTGCTGCTGCAGGCGAAAGAGACTTTGCAGTATTAGGCGCAGCGTATGAACTGGACCTTATACCAAAGGCTGACTTGCCGGGCGATTGACCATCCCTGGTTAGCTACCGCGAACTGTAACCCTGCCGGGCACCCCGCGCGACAGACTGAACGCGCGAACCCGCGCTCTATGGGCCGAGCGGTTTTTACGCATTAAAACGGATAGGGGTACTCCTGCAACTACTCAGGTCTGCTTGGAACGGCGCCCGGGGCGGGTTGTTGGATCTGCGAGGAGTAGCACATGACACACGAGCGAACGCGCGCACTGAGCGGTGTTCTAAATCAACTCGAGAGTGCAGCAAACGGTGACAGCATACAGGTGGGTGAGGTCGTTGAGCACCTTGGCCGAAAGTCTTTTGCTTCCTTAATGCTCATATTTGCCCTGATCTCGACTTCGCCCGCCAGCGCCATCCCCGGGATCACGGCGACCGTGGCGTTTCTCGTCTTCATCCTGACGATTCAGATGATACTCGGCCGGGATTGCGTCTGGCTGCCGGGCTTCATTGCCAAGCGTCGTATGGCGACAGACAAGGTGTGCAAGGGAATTGGCTGGCTGCGAAAGCCTGTTGAGTTCATCGAACGCTTTCTGCGGCCAAGATTTACCCATCTCCTCCACCGGCCGTGGATACTACTCCCTTTGATCCTGATCCTTGCGCTCACGCTAGCCATGCCGCTGCTTGAGGCGATCCCGACCTCGGGGTCGATCGCTTCCGCCGTTATTGCCTTATTCGCCGCTGGCCTCCTAACGCGCGATGGAGGGTTGGTGCTGGTTTCATTCGGGTTGCTACTGATCCTTCCGCTGACCATTTGGCAGTTCGGCTTCGCCGCCTAGCCCATGACTCAAGAGGCTCGAGACGCTCGTCGATCCTATCATTGGAATGCCTCGCAGGCGTTCCCCGGCGTCAAACGCCCGACAGACTGCATTATGACGCGTGGGGGTTGCCCGGAAGGGGCGGGGAACTTCGGCTTCTCAAAAGCGTAATAAGACTGCGAAGACAACGCGTTAGATCAACAAATGTTAAGAGCGAACCGATGACGCGAGACGCAAACTCTCGAAGTAGCACCGAACCGAAAGCCAAGGCCGGCCGAGGGAATGATAGTGATCCCGCCAGCCCGCAAGCCGGAGGCTGGGTCTGATGGCTACCTACCAGCTTCGATACGCCGCGCCCGGCCCGGGGGATATCAAGCGCCTTGAGTTCGAAGCCAGAACCCTCCCCGGGGCTCTCGACATCGCCAAGAAAGAAACGCGCGGAACCTGGGCCGAGCTTTGCCATGAGGGCCGAACGATCTGCCGGCTGGAACTGGTCGCCGAGACGGGAGTATGGCTCGTGGGTGGGCCGAGCAGTACGCTGGACGCCATCTGGCAAGGCGGACAAAACCCGGCCCGTCAAGACACAGCCCGTCAGGAAATTATTGCAGCCGCGCCGCCAGGAGTCGCGGCTTAGCACGGCCTGTAGCTACCTCCCTCACTCTGCTTGCAGCTCCTCAACGCAAATGTTCGGGTCTGGGTTAACGCGTAGCTCGCTTCGAGATCATCTTAAACCCTTCCTAGCGCACAAACTGTCAATCGAACGAACGTACCTGCCGCTTCGGTGACAGCCTGGTCGCCGGACCAATCGACGCGTGCATTGGTCAGCGCCCCTATTGGTGATCGGGCACGGATGAAGCCAATCATGGAGGGTTTTCGCGGAAGTGGGCTGAGCCCGCCACTTGGTGTTATCAAGCATTGTCAGGGAGAACGAGACGACATCTGGGAGGCAGATCAATGTACCTGCCTCCGCATTCCATCGCCCGCACCAATCTAGACGGTGGGGCTGCCTCTTCGAAGTGGAGCATTCGCTCAAACGCGCTGGCGCTGTGCTGAATGGATCTAGGTCCGCGTCAACCTGCGAGCTTGTAAAGCATCGACACGCCTGGAGTGGGAGAGCACCCTGTGAGGAGCCCTCCCCTCTTCCGCGCTCGCTATATCCATCCGGTCGTGGGAGAATTTACATTCCTGCACCCAGATCGCCGCGCGACAGGTCGAGCTCCGCGGCTGGGATTACCTCGACGTCGCGGCGAATGGCCCGCAGATCGTCGATGAATTCCGCAGCGTTGCCGACCACCACGATCGTTGCCATGTCGGCCGAGACATATTTAGCCGCCGCAGCGCTGGCCCCTTCGGGCGTCACCCCTTGGAGTTCGGCCGCATATCGAGCGGCTTCGCTCGGTTCGAGACCGTACATCAGAAACTCGGCAACGATGTTGTTGAAACCCGACGAGGTTTCGAGGCTGCGCCCGTAACCGCCTGTTAGGTAAAGCCGACGGGTGTCCACGAGATCGGCGGCGAAGGGCTCGCTGCCCAACCGGTCGAACTCGTCGAGGAACACCTGGACCACTTCGTCGGCCGTAGAGTTCTGCGTTTGCGAGCTGGCGATCAGATAGGCCTCGTCCGCTCGCGCGGGTAAGCCACTGCCGGCGCCGTAGCTGATCGAGCGCTTGGTCCGGACCTCCTCGAACAACCGGCCGCTGGAACCGCCGCCCAGGATCGAGTTCGCCAGTTCGAGCGCGACGTAATCCTCGCTCGAACGCGAGGGCGCGCGCATCCCCGCATAAACCGCGGCCTGCCCGGCATCGGGCAGATCGATCACGACCGTGCGGACAGGCCCAGTTTTACCAGCAGGTTTGGTGATCGCCGGCGGAACCGGCATGGAAGAGGTCCAGTCGCCGAACAGCGTATTGGCAAGCGCTACCGCGCGGTCGGCCGAAATCCCGCCGCTAACAATGACTTTGGTCTGCGCCGGATGCCAGTACGTTTGGCGGTGTTCGAGCAAGTCCTGGCGCGTGATCGCGGCAAGGCTTTGCTGCGTACCCCCCGGCTGCGAGCCGTAAGGTGCTTCACCGTAGAAGACCGGGCGTGAGACCATCTGCGCCAAGGCGCCAGGATCCTTCAGAGCCACCTCCAAGCCATCGATTTCGCGCTTGCGCTCGCGTTCGAATTCGTCGGCCGGATAATCGGCGCTGCGGATCATTGTCGCGAGGATGCGTCCGGCCTCTTCCATATTGGCGACGGGCGCGGTCAGGCTGAAAAAGCTGCCATCCGTCCCGGCGGTCGCGCCGACGCTCGCGCCGAGGCTTTCGAGCCGGGCGGCGATATCCTGCGCGCCCATCCCGGCTGCACCCTTGTCGGCGAGCGACGCGGCGAGGTTCGCCACGCCAGCTTTGGCGCGGCTGTCCGATTTGGCCCCGCCGGGGACCAGCACGGTCATCGTGGCGAAGGGCACTTCGCCCGTTTGCGCAGCGACGATCTCGATCCCGTTGGCGAGCGTCCGCTCCACGATGGCGGGCGCTTCGACACTGGGCTTCAGCCCCGGTTGGGGCAGCGGATCGCGCTCGGCCTCCGGACGCACGGCCAGCGGTGTTCGGGTGGGTTCGGGCAGCGTGCGAAAGGTCGGGAAAGGCGCCGGATTGGCCCATTCGGACGGATTTTCCGCGCCCTCCTCATAGGCCAGATCAACCCGGCCTTGCGGATCGAGCCATTCGGCGGCGGCACGCTGCACATCCTCCACGGTCACTGCGGCGATTGCCTCCAGGCGCTTGTCCGCGGCCTTGGGATCGCCGGTCGCTACCAGCGCCTCGCCCAGCTCAAACGCGCGACCGCGCGCAGTCTCGCGGCTGCGCAGCGCGCCAGAGAGTATCTCATTCTTGGCTTCGCGTAACTCGGCCGCGGTCACCGGGGTCGTGCGAATCTTGGCGAACTCGGCATCGAGGATGGCCTTCACCTCGGCGGCATCGGCCGTGGGGTTGGTGATCGCAAAACCGGCGATCATCCCGGCCTCTTCTCCATCACTATAGAAGAAGCTGGCATCGACCGCCTTGCCGGTCCGCACTAGCGCCTCGTTGAGCCGGCTATTGTCGCCGCGCGCCATGATCGCGGAAAGCACTTCGAGCGCAGCTGTGTCTTGCGTTGCGGTTTTCGGACCCTTCCACAAGGTGCCGCGGACCGGCAGCGGAACATTCGGCGCCCGTGCCACGATCGTGCGCGGTTCTGTGCGCATCGGCTCTTCGGCCGTCAGTTCGAGCGGCATGGGGTTCTCGCGGCGTGGGATATCGGCGAAATATTCGTCCACCATCGCGCGTAAATCGGCCATCTCGAAGTTGCCGGCCACGATCAGCGTGGCGGTATCGGGACCGTAATAGGCCTCATGAAAAGCCAGCGCATCTTCGAGCGTTGCCGCGTCGAGTTCCTCAATCGATCCGATGCCTGGGCGGCGATAGGCGGTCGTGTCGTAGGCATTTTCGGGCAGGACGAAGCGCTGGAAGCGACCATAGGGCGGAGCGAGCACACGCTGGCGCAGCTCCTCCTTCACCACGTCGCGTTCGCGATTGAACACTTCCTCGTCGACCACCGGGAAAGCCATCCGCTCACGATGGGTCCACAGCATCCGCTCGAGATATTCGGCCGGAACGGTTTCGAAATAATTGGTTCGGTCGGGCCCGTTCGAAGCGTTACGGGTGCCGCCTACATCGGCGGTCAGGCCGTAAATCTGATTGTACGGCATGTTGAGGGTCTTGCGACTGAGAATATGTTCGAACAGGTGCGCGAACCCGCTGCGGCCTTCGGGATCGAGCTTCGAACCGACGTCGTACCACATGGAGGTCGTCACATCGGCGGTAGAATCGTCCTTGATCGCGATCACGCGCAAACCGTTGCTGAGTTCCCACGTCGTATAGTCGATTTCGGGCGCCGTGACGGTGACATCGGCACCATCCTGAGCGGAGAGCGGCATGGCGGTACCCAAAGCGATAGCGGCAGTGGATGCGGCAAGAAAACGGTGGAGCATGATTAAGCTTTCCCCAAAAGAGCCTAAAGCAAAAGGTTAGACGGTTCCCCGATCCGCGCAACAGGCTTGCTCTACCGGCGCGCGACAGCGCGCTACGAGCGTCGAGACGGCGGAGCACCGATAGGAAATCGCCAAATTCACGGACGCGATCTCAGGGTTAGAGAAACAAACCGTCATCTTATTTGCAGCTGCCCGCCCAGTGCTATGGTCTGTGACCCGAATGTGGGCATTGGTACCATGAGCGCAATTGATGCTGCCCTATTCAATTTACCTCACCCCATCGCTGCAACGCTGCAGTTCGGCTGGGTATTGGGCTTCGAGGCTGCGCTAAACTCGCGAGACTGCAATACGCTAAGTCTTACCAAACTCTGCATCCCGGCCTTTTTGCTTGCTGCTGATAAGCACAGCGCCCACAGATCAGGTGCCTGGCCCGAATACTTGGCCTTATCTGGATTATCGAACCAGCAGCGAAACTAGTATGACGTTATTTCCACAACCATTGCGAAGTGGAGGCTGTAATGAGGATGCTAAGTTCGACCCCGGGAGTATACTTGGGCTTCGTTGCAACTGCGGCGACCTTTTCCTCTCCCAGCTTCTCGCAGGTTGAAGCGAGCGAGCCAATCGAAGAGATTGTCGTTACGGCACAGCATCGCGAGGAACTCGCCAAGAATGTGCCAATAGCAGTGAGCGTCGTTTCGGGCGAGGATCTGCGCCGCGGCGAAATACGCAGCCTCCAAGAATTGGGGGCACGCGCTACTGGTCTAGTAACAACTGATTCCGTCAATTACGGCTTTGCTCCGTTATCCATCCGCGGCGTAGGCGGTGCTAATGGGGGCGGCAATATCTTCGCTGACGAGCCGGTTGCCGTATACCAGGACGGAGCGTTGGTGGCACGGCTTCGAATGTCCACAGCGGACTTGCTCGATATCAAACGTATAGAAGTCCTGCGCGGCCCCCAGGGTGTGCTGTTCGGTCGTAATTCTACGGCGGGCGCCGTGCTGATCCACTCGGCAGAGCCAACTACGGTTCTTTCTGGCCATTTGCGCGGATCGGTTTCTTCAATTGGCACTTTCAGGATGCAGGGGGCAGTCTCGGGACCTATCGACGACGACGCGCGCCTCTCCTTTCGGCTGGCAGGAGGCGGATCGTGGCGCGAAGGGTTCGGCAGCAATGCGTACGGCGAACGACTGAATGGCGGCCATGACGCCCGTCTTCGCGCATTTCTGCGCTTTAAAACGCAGGATAAAGTGCAACTGGACCTGATCGGCGAGATTAGCCGATCGCGCAACGAGCCCGGCACCATCGCCATTGCCGATCTCTCGGACATGAGCGATGAAAGAGACGGTTTTTTCGGCGGGAATGTCGTCTTTCCCTTTGTTCCGCGAGAGGACTTGGCGGACGTCGTCCAAAATAGCCGCTTTGCGCTCAACCGGCCGACCTACACCGAGCTGCGAGGAACCAGTCTGACGGCACGCGGCGAAGCGGCAATTGGCAAGCTAAACCTCGTTTCGATCACGAGTTACCGAAGTTGGAAATTGTCCGGGGCACAGGATTCGGACGGGACTGCGATCGATCCGATCGAGCCACCCTTCGTTGCCGGCAGAATTGGGAACCTCGGCGACAACGCCGCACTTCTGCGCGATAGCCAGTTTAGCCAAGAACTACGTCTAGCCTCGTCAGACGATCAGCAGTTTAGCTGGATGGTGGGAGGATACTGGTTCGAGGAGAGCAATCAGGCCAATCCGGTTCACATCAATAATCGGCTAGCTGGCGCAGGCGGCGGCGGGACCACGGCAACGTTCCGAACTTCGCAGAAGACCAGCAGTTGGGCCGGTTTCCTCAATCTTAGCTTTCGCCTGACCGATACGCTTAGCATCTCGGGCGGTCTGCGATACACGAACGAGCGGAAGGACTTCTTGAACAGTCTTACCGTTCGGCAGATCAACGCCTTCGATCCTCCGGGAGACGCTTTCATCCCTAGTGGCCAAGTCTTGGTGAAAGCGCCAGACTTGGCGCTTTCACGCACAGACGACAACGTGGCCTCGCGGCTGGTTCTCGAATGGCATGCGTCGAACCGCCTCTACGGCTTCATCAGCTACAATGGTGGTTTCAAATCAGGCGGCTTCAACGCGTTTCGCGGAATCGATCCGGAGTTTGCGCCGGAAGGCATCGACGCCTTCGAGATAGGCATTAAGGTCGATCCATTGCCTTGGTTGCGCGGCGAGGCCACCGCTTTTCATTACGCCTATCGCGATCTGCAGGTGCGGACGCCGGTGCCAACTGGGGGCATCGGGATCGAGAGCCTTGCCCGCGCCCGCCTGTTCGGGGGAGAAATCGAGCTGTCCGCCGCGCCGATAGCCGGGCTGAAGTTTGATGCGGGCCTTGCCCTTCTCAACACCAAAATACTTGAAGGAAGAGTCAGTGCGCTGCGCGACGAAAGTTTTGTTTTCGGGACTGCCCCGCCGGTAGTGTTAGTCGACGTCGGCGGAAACGAGTTGACCCGTGCGCCCGATCTGCAAGCCTATGCTTCCGGTCGGTACAGCTGGAAAATAGGCGGCATTGCGGCGAGTGCACAGCTTACCGCACGGCATCAAAGTTCGATATTCTTCCTGGAAACCCAGCAACAAAGCCCTACATTTCGCGCCAAAAGCTGGCAGGAATTTGAGCTAAGACTTGGAATTGGCGATCCGGAAAACAAATGGGAGGTCGCTGTCTTTGCCAGAAATCTCACTGACAACCGCCATTTCACGCAGATCACTGCTTTTTTTGGGCTCCCCAACGCGGCTCTGAATGCCCCCAGATCCTTCGGTCTGGCATATTCCCGGGGACTATAGATGCACGACTTTCCATCAAACGAAGGCCAAATCGAGATTCGAGACAGGTTCAAGTTTATCCGCCGGTCGGCTCGGCCTAATCGGCAAAAAGCATCGCAGCCGGAATGTTGCTGCGTCACGAGGGACATTGCGTCCAGATCGATTGCACCGTCCTATCCGGCCCGCTGAAGCGGAGATAGGTTCCGATCGGCAACTCCCCGATCCATTCTGACCGGATATCGAAGGTAGGTTCGTTTCTCTTTTGAGCCACTTCCCGGATCATTGCGCCCATAAGGCCACCGGCTTTTCACATTAGCATTTGAGTGAGCTCCCTAACTGGGCGCACTTACGTTTTTGTGGTACGCGTCTCCTAGTGGGTCGTTCAGAACAGATGTGATATTTCTGAGAGGCTGAGCATGAGATCCGCAAAGGAAGCAGTGTCCTTCCCGCTTCCTACAATCTTGGAACGCTCTAGCTTTCAGGTCGGCACGTTACATGTGGATCCGTCGCGGAATCTCATCGAAAGCGACACCGACCAGGTTGTTATAGAACCCCGGATCATGGACGTCCTGTGTACGCTTGCCGAACATCAGGATGAGGTGGTTACTCGAGCCGAACTGATCGAACGCAACTGGAGCGTACGATTTGGCGGCGATGAGAGCCTCTCGCGTGCGGTTTCTATCCTCCGAAAGGCTTTCAATTCACTTGGCGAAACGCAATTCATCGAAACGATTCCCAAGCGCGGTTACCGTCTATTACAACCCGTCCGTGGCCTTCCAACATCTGGCGAGGAGACATCGGCAAGGATGGTGGATTCCCGCGCATTTCTTGACGAAGCATCTTCACCCACGCTGCCGCCAAACTTTTCTGTAGCAGTAACCCCAGTTCGATGCGTGAGCGGACGGTCGGATGAGCGTCTGGCTGCGGACATCGGACATGCCCTCGTGGAGATGCTTGCACGCACTCCCCATTTATGGGTCGCCGCCTATGCTACCAACTTCGGAGACAAGCTAGAAGAGGTGGAGCCGAGGGAATTGGGGCGCCATCTGAATGTCCATTACCTCGTCACCGGATCGCTAGAACGTGATGGCGGCCGAATAAGGCTTCGTATTGAACTCATAGACGCGATAACCAACGCCTTCATTCTTTCTTGGAAGTTTGAGAAATCTGCCAATCACTTCAAGGCTGATCTAGAAAAATTCATTCTCGATCTTTCGACACCTATCGTCAGTGAAATCCAGATTTCCCAAGCATCATCGGCTCACTTGCTGCAGAAGAAGGATCGGGATGCCTATGAGATTATTCAATCGACCGAGATGCTGCGTACGGTTTATTGCGAGGGGCGAGCGAGAGAAATAGTCGCTCACCTCGAACATTTGCTCGAACGCGAACCCGAAAACGCCCTCGCCCATTCCTCTCTTGCAGTGCAGCTGGCGCAAAATGTTGTTAGCGCTTGGTCTGACGTTCCTACGGAGGATCTGGCAAAGGCAAACTCGCACATCACGAAAGCTCTGAAGATTGCTCCGCGTGACGCAGATGTGGAAGCTTCGGCTGGGATCGTCGCTTTCATGGCTGGCAAAGGCGAACAGGCTAGTTATTTCCTCAAACGCTCGCTGCAGAAGAACCCAAATAATCCGCACGCTCTTGCGGTCCTTGGATTTCAGCTTGGTGTCAGGAATGCTGATAGCGAGGGGATCGACATGATCCGTGCGGCGGAAAAGCGCGCACCCAACCATCCCCGTTATCCAATCTGGGCACACTACCGAGCCAGTTGTTTGATGGCCGCTGGCTTCCCGGAGGAAGCTATAGCTGCCCAGCGACAGGCAATCGAACGCAACCCGAATTATCATCTGAACTACATCTTGTTGGCAACTTCGATGGTTGTTCTAAATCGTCCTGAAGAAGCTCGCGCCGCAATCACGACTGCACTGGATAATGCTCGCCGATACTCGTTAGAAGATTGGATGAGGCTGCTGGAGGCGTTTCCCCAGCTCTACCAAACGCAGATGAGCAGCTCGGAGCTATTCGAGAAGTGCCGCAATGTTTGGCCTACCGAAGCCAAATCAGACCAGGCAGACAGAGATTACGGATAACCTCAGGCTTCCATAAGAAAGACCTCAGAAAAAAATCCGCATGCCATCCGGATTTCCCGGTCGCGATCTCCGATTGAACAGGGGTCGGAATGCTCCGCTACCCCAACTTGAAGGTGATCGTCATGAATAAGGTCTTTGCTCTAGCTCTCGCGACTGCGGCTTCAGCCGCGTTTCTCGCCCAACCGCTACTTTCTCAGAATATCGTCGTTACGCCGAGCGTATCTCACCAGACATTCGTCGAGAAAGTCTCCCGCGATCTCGACCGGCAACTCGCGACTGCCGCGCGTTTGGAAAATGCCCCCAATGGCGAAGGCATCTCCATCGTGCGCTTCACCCGTGCCAGTGATGGTGATGTGGAAAATGTGAAGCTCTATCGGGCTTCCGGCAAGCGCGGCTTCGACAGGGTTGCCATGCGAGCCGTGAGCCGTTTGCGTTCACTGGACAGCGTGCCGACGGGAGTGGGCCGGGACCAGGTTTATCAAGCGAATATCATTTTCGCCGAGGATGTGCGGGATGCCGGCGATCTGAACAGGCAGCTCGCCGCTGAAGAGGCCGCCAGGATTGCTTCCAGCCCGGCGGAACGTGAAATCCTTGCCTTGGGTAGCGCCGCACCCCGTCCGACATCCTGACGGCGCTACTCTTTCCGGCTCAAAATTGCAGCCGGGATCGCCCCGGTGCCGCATCCAATCCCCTTGAGGGAGGATGCGGTGCCGGGGTTTGCTATGTCCGCCCGGCTTTGGGCCTGGATTTGGGCCCGGCTTTGGGAACGCGGGCGACTGGGGTGGACCGATCGCCCGGCTTCTTTGGTTTCCGCCGCCGCTCTATTTCACCTTTGTAACTCTTCGAGACTAATGGTCTTGTGCGGTTGCCCGGATTTTCTACGAACAACCAATCACAAGACGAAGTCTGCCGCCGTCAGATCGGCGAGGCCATCGACTGCGATGAACAGATCGGCCACGCCGTCGCCATCGGTGTCGCCTTCGACCATCAGGCCGTCCTCGGTGGCGGTGTACCGCAGTTCGCCTGCCGTGCCGGAAAAGGCTGCATCGCCGATGAAGGCGAAGGCATCGTCACCGCCGCCTGCAATCGCATCGATCTGCGAGAGGTCGATGATGTCGCCATCGGCCTGGCTGAAGTCGAGTATGGTGTCGGCAAGGTGCGCGTAGCTGCCCGTATGGCCTGCCTTGAAGAGGAAGGTGTCTGCGCCCGCGCCGCCGGTCATCGTGTCGACGCCCCAGTTGCCGATCAGGATATCGTTGCCATCGCCGCCTGTCATGGTGTCGTTGCCCGCACCGCCGTTGACGACATCGTTGCCGTCACCGCCATCGAGCCCATCGTCGCCATTATTTCCTTGGACGAGGTCATCCCCGCCATCGCCGTGGACGATATCGTCGCCCCCTTCGCCGAACAGCAGGTCGCGGTCGGCGCCGCCGGAGATGATGTCGCCGCCGCTGCCGCCGTAGATCCGGTCGAAGCCGGAATTGCCCGACAGCATGTCGATCCCATCCTTGCCGAGAAGCACGTCGCCGCCATTGCCGCCGATGAGCGTGTCGTTGCCATCATCCCCGCGCAGCGTGTCCCAGCCGGCCTGGCCCTCGATCACATCGTCGCCGTCCTGGCCAAGCAGCAAATCGTTGCCGAACCCGCCGAAGAGATCGTCCGAACCGGCGTCGCCGAAGATTTGGTTGTCGCCATCACTGCCGGTCAACGTATCGGCAAAGGTCGAGCCGGTAAGGTCCTCGATTGATTCAAGCGTATCCCAGCCGGCTCTCTCCGTGTTCTGGGCTCCTTCCAGCGCGAGACTGACGGTTACGCCCGCCCACGCCGAGAGGTAGGACGCCCGGTCGTTGCCGTTACCGCCATTGAGCAAGTCATTGCCCGCGCCGCCGTCGAGCGTGTCCCAACCACCACCGCCACGCAGTTCGTCGCTACCCAGAAATCCGTGGAGCGCGTCATTGCCGAGACCTCCTAGCAATCGGTCTTGTCCGGCACTGCCTTCCAAAAGATCGTTGCCGGCGCGACCGTCAAAGAAAACCCCGACCGAACCATCATCGAAGCGAGCGGTTACGAAAAAATGATTGTTTGCCCCATCTCCGATCGCACTTGTCGAATATGCTCTCCATGCGTGAACTTCGACATTTTCGACATTTTCAATGTAGGCGTTAACCCTCCCGGCTCCACTTACTGTATTCTCGCTCAGATTCACCTGCGCACCAAAACCTGCTCTGACAAGGTCCGTTCCTCCACCACCATCGATCAACCCATCTGGTTGTCCGGAAAACCTCACACCTAGTTCGAAGATATCATCGCCTGTCCCGCCGTAGGCTGAATCTCCATTGCCAATGCTGAATTCGTCATTCCCTTCCATGCCATGGAACTCATCCGCAAAATCTCGACTGCCATAGAAGAAATCGTCGTAGCGACCTCCGATCAACGTCAGTGGTGAATTATAGTGCGGTACGAAAAACCAGTTCTCCCCTAAATTGCTTCCGATAATCACCTCGAAGCCGGCGGCGACGTAGTCCGCAAACTGAATCCGGTCGTAGCCAGCAAAGTCAGCATCACTGTCGTAGCATCTGAATTGCATCGCCCAAGATCCGGCGAAGATGTTCGAGGCATCAAGCGTGTCGTAGCCAGACCCGCCATCCAAAGTACGGGTTGGTCCACCAACACTTACTTCTTCAAGGGTGATCAGATCGTCATCCGGCGATGTGGTCGCAATGTTTTCCGTGACGGTAAAGGTCGTATCAATCCCGAGAGCATTGAGTTCGCCGATCGAATAATACGCGGAGTTGCCGGCATTATCCCATACTTCGGCTCCGCTGATTGAGAACGTTCCAGACGGACTGTTTTCATCGACGAGATACTCTCGGATAGAGATGCCATCGATGAAGCTATCCAGAGAATCCATTAGGGCGATCGGCGATGTATTACGACCGTCCGAAGAGAAGCTCTGGTCGATATACAGCACCACGCGGTCTACGCCCGTCCCTTCATCGCTGGCGGTAGCAGAGATGGTGACGCTCTCCGCTCCGTCCGTGAGATCTATGTCAGGCAGCGACAAGCCAGTCAGGACAGGAGCCGTAGTGTCAGGAGCCATATTGCTCGTCACGGTGAAGGTCGTATCAATCCCGAGGGAATTGAGTTCGTCGACCGAATAATACGTCGAGTTGCCGGCATTGTCCCAGACACGGGCCCCGCTTATCGAAAATGTTCCAGACGGACTGTTCTCGTCGACCAGATACTCGCGCAACGAGATGCCATCGGCAAAGCTATCCAGCGAGTCCATCAGGACGATCGGCGAGGTATTGGTACCGCCCGAAGAGAAACTCTGTTCGATATACAGCATCACCCGGTCTACACCCGTACCTTCATCGCTGGCGGTAGCAGAGATGGTGACGCTCTCCGCTCCGTCCGTGAGATCTATATCAGGCAGCGACAATCCGGTCAGGACAGGAGCCGTAGTGTCAGGAGCGGTGTTGCTTGTGACGGTAAAGGTCGTATCAATCCCGAGAACATTGAGTTCGCCGATCGAATAATACGTCGAGTTGCCGGCATTGTCCCAGACACGGGCCCCGCTTATCGAAAATGTTCCAGACGGACTGTTCTCGTCGACCAGATACTCGCGCAACGAGATGCCATCGGCAAAGCTATCCAGCGAGTCCATCAGGACGATCGGCGAGGTATTGGTACCGCCCGAAGAGAAACTCTGTTCGATATACAGCATCACCCGGTCTACACCCGTACCTTCATCGCTGGCGGTAGCAGAGATGGTGACGCTCTCCGCTCCGTCCGTGAGATCTATATCAGGCAGCGACAATCCGGTCAGGACAGGAGCCGTAGTGTCAGACGTTTCGTTCAGGACCGTCTTTTGTGATTTCACGTAACGTGCACTAGCACGCGATAAATTCCGCATCATGACGACCCCTTAAATTCAGCCAAAGTTGGTTGGTGGTGAGATACTAATCCCAACAGCTTAAAGTTATCTTTGAAAGAAGAGACATCTGCTCAGTTTGTGAAATCCAGCCCAGCGGATCACGACTGGATGCTGATACCGAGCTGCTGCGGGATCGGTCGTCTTGCGGTCTGGCCACCAATGTGCGTTTCAATGACTTGATCATAATACGAAATCACTCGCAGTCAGATCGGCCAGGCCGTCCACCGCGATGAGGAGATCGGCCACGCCGTCGCCATCGGTGTCGCCTTCGACCATCAGGCCATTCTCGGTGGCGGTGTACCGCAGTTCGCCTGCCGTGCCGGAGAAGGCTGCATCGCCGATGAAGGCGAAGGCATCGTCACCTCCGCCTGCAAGCGCATCGATCTGCGAGAGGTCGATAATGTCGCCATCGGCCTGGCTGAAGTCGAGGATGGTGTCGGCAAGGTGCGCGTAGCTGCCCGTATGGCCTGCCTTGAAGAGGAAGGTGTCCGCGCCCGTACCGCCGGTCATCGTGTCGATGCCCCAGTTGCCGATCAGGATATCGTCGCCGTCACCGCCCAGCAGAGTGTCGTTACCCGCGCCGCCGTTGACGACATCGTTGCCGGCCCCTCCATCGAGCACATCCTCGCCATTGTGGCCTTGCAGGAGGTCGTTCCCGCCATCGCCCGAGATGGTGTCGTCGCCCCCTTCACCGAACAACAGGTCGCGGTCGGCGCCGCCGGAGATGATGTCGCCGCCACTGCCGCCATAGATGCGGTCGAAGCCGGAATTGCCCGAGAGCGTGTCGATGCCGTCGCCGCCGAGCAGCA
>NZ_WTYC01000012.1 GCF_009827325.1 Qipengyuania vulgaris
TGACGGGTGGTGCGGGCAGGCGCGCGAAGCGCGACCACACGGCCGGAAAGGAACGGGTTGCCGTCCTCAGCTGACTTGGTTCAGGACTGTTCGCGAAGAAAGCCGGATGGGTATCGGGTGCGGGTCTGAAGGTGCCGAGACCCTGCTGCAATCAGAATTTCGCACTCTGCTCGATGAGGCAAGCGGGATCGGGAAGCGCCCTTGGCGTGGATTGCCCAAAAGGTCACAAGCACGTCGGTGCATCGGTATCGCCAGCCCTGATCACGGCTGTTTCAAAAGAACGGTCGGAGGATTCCAGCCATGCTGCGAGTTTTTCGATGGTGCAGCCAAAATCAGACGCTTTCGTCGCACACTCCCAGACGATGGCCACCCTCCAGCCTAACTGCAGTAGCTCCTCTTGCTGACGTGTATCTCTGGCGACATTGAGAGCAAACTTCGACGTCCAGAATTCCTTCCTTGTCTTCGGGAAAGTGCACCAGTGACATCCCATATGCCTATGCCAGAAGCACCCATGGACGAAGATAGCTGCCCTCCGTGAAGTGAGCACGATATCGGGCTTGCCTGGTAGTTTCAAGGAATGGAGCCGATAGCGGAATCCCCTTGCGTGGAGACCACGACGGACCATCAGCTCGGGCTTCGTGTCCTTTCCACGGATCGCGGCCATCATTCTTGATCTTGTTGTAGCGACTGTAGATTCTGCCATAGAGAAGCAATCTTAGTTCGACATCCGATGTCGTCTTCTTAGTGATGAATTCTGGGGCCTTCCTTGCACAAATACTCCGTCGTTGACATTTTTGCGGGTCCGGGGGGACTAGCCGAGGGCTTTTCGAGGGTACAGCATCCAGACGGATCGCGCCCGTTCCGCGTCGTCCTTTCCATCGAGAAAGACCCTACCGCACATGCCACACTGAGGCTGCGCAGCTTCCTTCGTCAATTCGAAAGTCCTCCCGACGAGTACTACGACTTCATCAACGGAAACTGCGATGAGCCGAACTGGAGCGAACTCTATCCACCTGAGTGGGATAAGGGGGTGGAAGAAGCCTGGCTCATGGAACTTGGCCAGGAAGATCCGTCCTTAAGGCTCGACAATCGCCTCGACGAGATCAGGGCTGAAGGACAGGATCGGGTGATCCTAATCGGCGGCCCACCCTGCCAGGCCTACTCGCTGGTGGGCCGTGCACGGAACGCTGGAAAGGCGGGTTATGTGCCGTCAGAGGATGGACGGCATTTCCTTTACCAGGAATACATTCGCATCCTTGACCGACTTCGCCCCGTGGCCTTCGTCATGGAGAACGTGAAGGGGCTGCTCTCGTCATCTGTCGATGGCCGCGCCCGGATCGTTGAGCAGGTGCTATCCGACCTCAGCGGCGATAGGTCTGAAGGGGAGAAGTACCGCCTACTCGCCATTGCGTCGAAGGCGACAGGCCAAATCGAACTTGACGCGGAAGGTCCAGACGCGCGCGACTTTCTCGTTCGCGCCGAAGAGTTTGGCATTCCGCAAGCTAGGCATCGCGTCATCATTGTCGGCGTCAGAGAGGACGTCGCCGAAGCCATCGGACCAGATCTCCTATCTGTACGCATGGAAGGAGTGGAAAAGCCGGCCGCTGTACGGGATGTTTTGGGGTCGATGCCCCCGATGAGGAGCGGCTTAAGCAAGAGTTCCGACGGACCGACGGAGTGGCGGAGCGCGCTTCTGACCGCTATCGATGCGATCACCTCAGTCGGCCGAGGGAAGCTTGGCGCGCACGACGATCTCTTGAGGGAAAAGGCGAAATTCTATCGAGCGAATGTGGCGGGACTTAACACCCTTCCGCCGCGTCGGGGGGAAGGGATCGGAATTGCGTCGGAATGCCCGGCTGAGTTGCGCGAATGGCTTATAGATCCAAAACTCGTTACCCTACCGAACAACGAAACGAGGGGCCACATGCCAGGCGATCTGGCTAGGTACTTCTTTGCCTCACTATCTGCCGAATTGTCCGGCAAGTCGCCAACGGCGGGGATGTTTCCTCAAGAACTGGCACCTTCACACAAGAGTTGGGCCAGCGGGAAGTTCGCCGATAGATTTCGGGTGCAGGTTTGGGATAATCCATCAACGACGATCACATGCCACATCTCAAAGGACGGGCACTATTTTATTCATCCCGATCCGCTGCAATGTCGCAGCCTTACGGTAAGGGAGGCGGCTAGGCTTCAGACCTTCCCGGACAACTACTTCTTCATGGGAACGAGAACCGCCCAGTACATCCAAGTAGGAAACGCGGTTCCGCCTTTGCTGGCAAGGAAGATCGGAGATACGCTTCTCACGATGCTGCGCGGAGCCGGAGGCGAAGTGACCGAAGCACCGAAGGACGGGAAACCCAAGACAGCGGACCTCGTGGATGCAGCTTGAGTATGATCTCGCGGGGCCGGGGGCGACCGATCTCTTCGAATCTCTTCGCGCTTTCGGGTACGATCTTCCGACTGCTATCGCAGATGTTCTGGACAATAGCCTTACGGCAGGCGCGAAGAATATCTGGATCGATCTTACATGGGCCGGGAGAAATTCTCGGGTAACGATCCGGGATGACGGACGTGGGATGTCCGAGACAAAGCTCGTCGAAGCAATGCGTCCAGGAAGCACAAGCCCGGTCGAGGATCGCGACCCGAACGACCTAGGAAGGTTTGGACTGGGAATGAAAACGGCCTCGATCTCCCAGTGCCGATGCCTGACTGTCATGACGCGTGAGGTAGACTCTGCCTTGGCAGTAAGGCGGTGGGACCTCGATTATCTCTCCCAGGTTCGATCCGGCGAATGGCGACTGCTCAAGGGGAGAAGCCTGCTGAAACCGGAAGATCAGAAACTCCTGGATCGAGAGAACTCAGGCACTGTCCTCTTCTGGGATAGGCTCGACACTCTCGTAGGTGATGTCGACGAGGATAATGATGTCGTCCAGCGGCATTTCCGCGAGCGGGCCGAGGCAGTGCGAGACCATCTCGCGATGGTCTTCCATCGATATCTTCGAGGTCGCCATTCCGTAAAGATCCATCTCAATGGCCGCCCTGTAGAGCCATGGGACCCGTTCCTCGAAGACTCGGGTCTTTCCGAGGCACTGCCGTCAGAGACGCTGGGCGTCGGTTCCGAACGCTTCGAGGTGAAGGGCTTCATTCTACCCCACCACAGCAGAATCAGTGCCGAAGCACACGCGAGTGCTGCCGGATACAATGGCTGGAACGCACATCAGGGCTTCTATATCTACCGAAATCGGCGGCTTCTCGTTGCCGGCGACTGGCTCGGTCTTGGTATGCAGAAGGAAGAGCATTTCAAGCTGGCGCGCATTCGAATCGACCTTCCGAACTCGACCGATCTGAGCTGGCAGATCGACGTGAAAAAGTCGCAAGCTCATCCACCTGCTGCTCTCAGAAAGGACCTTAGGCGAATTGCGCGTGCGGCGAGGAGCCGAGCATCCAGTATCTATCGTCATCGTGGAAAGCTGATCCAGCGCACGCTAGGAGACGGCGGCGCCTTCCTTTGGAAGCACCTGACCAAGCATGGGAAGACGTTCTACAAGATCAACCGCGACCACCCGCTAGTGGCAACAGTCTTGGCTGAAGCGGAAGACAAGAAGCCCATCAGAGCACTAATGAGCCTGATAGAACAGACCGTCCCCGCACCGCTGATCGTGGTCAACAATGCCGAGGCCCCGGATTCCCTTGCGCAGCCCTTTGAAGGAGCAAGCGCAGAGCTCCGAAGCGCCATGGAAGCCGTCTTCGCTGCTCTCGTGTCATCGGGCAGGTCCCCACTCGAAGCCGGAGAGGAACTGATCAGGATGGAGCCGTTCGATGCCTATCCGGAAATAGTTGCCGCATTCGTCGAACAGTCGATGGAAATGCGACGAAGCAATGCTGGAAGGGCCGCCGAATGAAACCGATGGACGAGGAAATCTTCTCTGCCGCGTATGGCGTAGCGACGTCGCTGCTGCAGTTGGAGAAGCCGATCACCATGGAAGCGCTTGATCGCACCGTTGCCGTCGTCGGAGCGATGCCCAAGTTCGCCGACCTGGACCTCAATCGGCTTCGCAAGGCCTTGGAAGCCAAGAACAACATTCGCGTCGGCGGCTATTCCGTCATCGACGACAAGGACTTTCAGTCGTGGATCGCAGCGGCGCGAGAGGACCGAGAATTCGAGTTCTGGGATCGCTATCGTTCGTATTTGGAACTGAAGAAGAGATTCCCAGAGGCGGTGATCGATCAACTCGATGGTCTGACCGATGACATTCTCGACCGGCTTCGGGATCCAAGGACGTCGGGAAACTGGGATCGCCGGGGCCTCGTGGTCGGCGATGTTCAGTCCGGCAAGACCTCCAACTATACCGGGCTGATCTGCAAGGCCGTGGATGCAGGCTATCCGCTGATCATCGTCCTAGCCGGCGTACACAACAGCCTGCGAAGTCAGACCCAGATCCGCCTGGACGAAGGGTTTCTCGGCTTCGATACTCGCTTGAGTCTCAGAGGGGATCAGGAGAACCAGAGGATCGGCGCCGGCGCACTTCCGGGCCAGAAGCTGCTCATCGCACATTCGCTCACCAGCAGCAGCGACAGCGGTGATTTCAAGCGAACCACAGCAGATGGGACCAAGATCATTCCCGGCGGCAAGGACCCCGTGCTACTTGTCGTAAAGAAGAGCGTCAGCATCCTTGGCAATCTACTGAAGTGGGTCGCCTCGGTTCGCGGGGAGAACGACGACACCATACCGGGTGGCAAGATTGTGCGTGACGTTCCCTTGCTCGTAATCGATGACGAAGCGGACTATGCATCGGCAAACACCAAGGAGTACCGCGACGATCTCGGCGAGATCGATCCGGATGCCGATCCAACGCGCACCAATGAGCTGATCCGCAAGCTGCTCACGCTGTTCGAGAAGAGTGCGTATGTCGGCTATACAGCGACCCCCTTCGCCAACGTATTTATCCACCATGAGGCGACAAACAAGACGGTCGGTGAAGATCTATTTCCCCGAAGTTTCATCATCAACATCCCCGCGCCTTCAAACTACATCGGCGCCGAGAAGGTGTTTGGACTCGACCGCCCCGGAGATGGTCAGGAAACTCGAGGCCTGCCGATCATCAAGAGCATCGCAGATGCCGAAGACATCTTTCCTCCACGTCATAACAAATGGCTTGAGGTCGATTCCCTGCCACCCTCGATGCAGGAGGCGATCCTCTGCTTCATTCTAGCATGCGCCGCTCGTCGGGTCCGTGGGGACGCCGAAGCCGACAACTCCATGCTCATCCACGTGACACGCTTTACGCTTGTCCAAGAACAGGTAGCCGAACATGTCAGAGAGTTTCTCACGGACATCCGAAGACAGCTGGAATTTCCGGGAACCGGCGGCGATGTGCTGGCCAAGCTCCGGAAGCTCTGGGAAACGGAATTTGTCCCAAAGTTCGGACCTATAGAAGCGGCACTCCCATTAGAGGATTTCTCTCCCGTCGAGTGGAAGGATGTGGAAGAGGAGCTTTTCAAGGCGACCAAGCGCATCACTGTGAGGGAGATCAACGGGACGGCAAAGGATGCACTGGACTATGCCGAACACCCACAAGGTCTGTCGGTCATCGCTATTGGAGGCGACAAGCTCTCCCGCGGCCTGACCTTGGAAGGTCTATCCGTCAGTTACTTCGTACGCACCTCGAAGATGTACGATACGCTCATGCAAATGGGGCGCTGGTTCGGATATCGTCCGCGCTACGCCGATCTATGTCGGCTGTACACGTCGCCGGTCCTGACTGAGTGGTATCGTCATATTGCTACCGCAACGTCGGAACTGCGCGAAGAATTCGATCTGGTCTTCGATCGAGGGGGCAATCCGCTTGAATTTGGACACCGCGTCAGGACACATCCTGATGGCCTGATGATCACTGCTGCGAACAAGATGCGATCAAGCAGTCGCATCCGAGCAGGCTTTTCCGGCACGATTTCGGAAACCGTTTCCTTCGAGACTCGGAGTGCTCAGCAGAATCTCGACGCGTTCAACCGATTCTTCCGTGCACTTCCGGAGAAACAACTGACCAGCGGCCGCTATGTTTGGAATGACGTCGATGGAGCAATGATCCGTGACCTTATGTCAGAGATCGAAACTTCTCGCGATTCGTGGAAGGCGAACGCTCAGGCTCTTTCGATGTACATTCGTGGCAGGCTCGAGAACGAGCGACTCGCGGACTGGACGGTCGTTCTCTTAGCCGGTGGGACATCAAGGCGAAGAGCGGAAATCGGACCCTACGATGTTCCCTTGAACAAGCGAGATGACAGGTCTCAAGGAGACAGTGAGAAGTTCACCATCGGTAGACTTGTTAGCCCCCCAGACGAGATGATCGACTTCGAACCAGAGCAGCGAGAACGAGCGATGGCCCAGACCCTTTCGGCGTGGGAGGCTAGGTCGGGGCCCAAGAGGGACGCGCCGAAGAATCCCTCGGGGCCTTTCATTCGTCGTCAACGTTCGCCGGACAGAGGTTTGCTACTCGTCTATCCCCTCGATCCAGGAACATCCAAGGCGGATGTTCCGCCGATCATCGGATTTGGCGTCAGTCTCCCCTTCGATGACGATGCGCCGCTGGTCGATTACGCGGCAAACAGCGTGAAACAGCTCGAAGACCTCTTCGCGTGAGACCGGAAGACCTATTCGAAATCTGGGACAACCTCGCCTTGGCGACGTCTGGAATCGTCGGGCTTGATCGCCGACTCTTGGATGTCGAGGCTCCGGTAGGCATCTACGCGTGTGTGTTCTGGCCAGGAGGTCAGCCTGGCCTTCTGATAGAAGGCGACGGGACCGTTCGTCCGACCGGAGGGCGGCTCCCCAAGTGTCGTGGCGTGAAGCTGGTGCACGAAACGTTTCGAACGGACCCAGCTCGAACGTCGGTGAGAATACTCTTGGAGGAGCCGCGGCTCAGGGACATCTTCGCGATACTTGCGATCGACCTTCTGGACGTTGCCAGAGATCAGTCTACCTCAGAATTCGCATTGCGACGCTGCATCGACCGGATCTCGATGTGGCAAGGTCTATTCGAACGCCTTCCGCCAGACGGGCTTTCAGATGAAGCACAGAGGGGTCTATTCGGCGAACTTTGGGTGCTTGAGACCTTCATGCTGGAGGTCTTGGATCCGTCTGAAGCTGTCGAAGCATGGCGCGGCCCAGATCCGGGAAATCAGGATTTCGTTCGTCTCGGTGTCGCCATCGAGGTCAAGACCACCTTAGCGAAAAGGCATTCACGACTTGCGATCGCGAACGAGAAGCAGCTTGACGAGGTGCCTCATTCGATCCTCTACCTCGCCAATGTTCGATTGGACGAAAGCGCAGCCGCAGGGCGCAACTTGAATGAATTAGTCGGGAACTGCCGCCAGAAGGTAGCGAGCGATCTCTATGCGGCTCGCCTGCTGGACGATTGCCTATTGAAGGCAGGATATCTCGATGTTCATGCAAACCTCTATCAAGAACGCTGCTGGCAAGTGTCGGGGTGCAGGTTTTTCCATGTCCGTGACCACTTCCCGAGACTGACCGAAGCCAACCTTCCGCCGGGGGTCGGAGATATCAAGTATTCCGTCATCGCCGACGATCTCTCACAATACGAGTGTCAGCGCGGTGACGTGACGAAATCACTGGAAGAGACAACCAATGGAGACTGAAGAACTCAAGGTCTTCGCCGAGAACCTGCAGCAAGATGTTTTATCCCGTGCCGACGCGGTCGAAGATGGAGCAATGCGCGCGGAATCCTTCGCCAACATCATGTTCGAATATCTTCGGGACGCCGAAGAGATCGAAGACGGGATTGCTTGTTTTATCGAGGGTCGGGGCCACCGCTGCAGCGGATACTTCATATCCGAGGACAACGAACGTCTCGACCTGTTTCTGGTGCTCCCGCGGCTCGAAGGCACGGTCGTTCCCGTGCCGAAGTCAGAGATTGATCAGGCATTCAAGCGGCTCAGATCATTCCTGGAGAAGTCTCTGGACGGCATGCACCGTTCACTCGAGAGCGCCCTGGAAGGCTACGATATGGCGCGCTCGATCTGGGACGCTCGAAATGACCTGAGTAGCGTGCGGCTGTTCGTGCTTACTGACGGCACAGCCAAGGTAGACCGTATCGACAACGAGATGCTGGGCGGTATCGAGGTTTCCAGTCACCTGTGGGATCTGCAGCGCCTCCATCGTTCATCGTCTTCCGGCTCACTGCGCGAACCCATCGAGATCGACTTCACGCGCCTCAACGGAGCTCCCATAAGGTGCCTTGCGGCAACGCCGCGTGGCGGCGGGTATCGGTGCCTGATGGCAATGCTTCCAGGTTCGGTGATCGTAGAGATGTATCGCGATCATGGACCCCGCCTTCTCGAACGCAACGTCAGGAGTTTCCTCCAGCTTCGTGGCAAGGTAAACCAAGGTATCCGCAAGACGATACTGGACGAGCCCGAGATGTTCCTCGCGTTCAACAACGGACTGTCCATCACCGCTTCCGGACTGAAAGTCGAAGATAACGGCGATGGCACGGTTGCGCTGCACTCCGCCCGGGATCTGCAGATCGTCAACGGCGGGCAAACTACGGGATCCATCTTCCGAGCATCGAGAAAAGACAAAGTCGATCCCGTCGAACTGTTGGTCCCTGTAAAGATAACTGAGATCCTGTCCGATGGAGACGTTGAAAAAATCGCACCGCGCATCTCGCAATCGGCGAACAATCAGAACAAGGTCAACATTGCCGATTTCTCTTCCAACCATCCGTTTCACATTGCCTTCGAGGAGTTGTCGCGCTCGACATGGGCACCGCCAACCGACGGTCTCCAAAAGCAAACGAAGTGGTTCTTCGAGCGGGCTCGAGGCCAGTATCACGACGCTCTCGCTCAGAACCCAACGCCAGCGCAGCGGAAGGCTTGGGAAGCAATCCACCCGCGGAAGCAGATGATCACCAAGACCGATCTCGCGAAATTCGAGCACTCATGGTCGCAGCTGCCTCACATAGTCAGCCGATATGCCCAGAAGTGCTACCTCGATTTCATGGATCGTCTGGATGCGCGCGGAGGCTTCGTTCCCGATGGCGAGTACTTTCGAGAGGCAATCGCCAGGGCCATCATGTTCAGGCAGACGGAACGCATCGTATCGCGGCAGAAGTTCGGAGGTCACCGCGCTGAAATCGTTACCTACTCCTTGGCGTGGCTTTCCCACCACACGGCGATGCGTGTCGATCTGGATGCAATTTGGGCTCAGCAGTCAATGTCTGACGCGCTGGCTGGTTTTGTGGAGACCATCTCAACGCATGCCCACGAGCACGTAACTAATCCCCCCGGCGGTCAGAACGTGACTGAGTGGTGCAAGAAGGAAAAATGCTGGGATATCTTTCGCGAGAAGCACATTGCGATTCCGGCAGGGGTGGAGGCTGGCCTTCTCTCTAGGGAAAAGGGAAATACGAGGAAGAAGCCGGAAGCACTTGGGGGAGCGCTTTCGAAGAAGGACCAAGAGACGATCGACGCGGTAACTGAAGTTCCGTCCGAAACATGGTTCGGCTTATCGGCTTGGGCCAAGGACACGAACAATCTTCAACCTTGGCAGAGAAGCCTTTCATTCAGCCTTGGCAAGCTCGCGCGAGCATCGAAGCAACCTTCGCGCAAACAAGCGGAGCATGGCGAAAAGATCTTGGCTGAGGCCCGAAGACTGGGATTTCGAGCGTAAGCACTGGCCTGAAGCCTCGGACAAGCGACTTCCGTATTTTTCCGAGCACCGGTGAGTGTATTGCGCGGAACGTTCCGCACCGCGTTTCGGCACTTCTGGTATCGCCGCTCTTGGGCCGCAAACAGGCAGTCTGTTTGCGGATGATTGCACGCAAAAAGCAGCCCTCAATGAGCCGACATCGCACGAAAGCACCTCAGGGACCTCCACTTTCTGTTCAATCTAAAAAGCTTCCCCAAAATGGTCATCCGCGCCAAGTAGGTTTCCAACTTCAAGTTCGATCGGAGCCCGTATGATCCAGTACAAGTCACTTGCTGGTGCGACCGCTACAAGAGAAGAATTGGATACCTTCGCTGAGTTGGTTGGGTCCGGCGGTGCTGTTGATGAGAACCACGTCCGGAGAGGTGCGGTAAGACCGGGCGCCCAACTCGTCTTCGCAGAAGGTTATGGCCAAACGGTTGGCGTTGCTGCCTTGAAAGTTCCGCTGGTCGGCTACCGATCTGGCCTTCAAGAAGCCGCAAAGGCGGGCTACTCCCTACCGGAAAGCGAATACCCGTATGAGCTCGGCTACGTCTCGGTTTCGCCCAACCATTCCGGCCAAGGCATAGCGAAAGCATTAGTCGCAGAAGTGCTGCGCCTTGCGGCCGGAAACGGCGTCTTTGCGACTACAAGCAATTCCGCGATGAAAAAAGGTGTGCTACCGTCCTTCAAATTCGTCCCCGTAGGCAAGGGTTGGAGGAACGGATCGGGAGACATCCTCAATCTTTTCATTCGGACGTCACAAACAAAATGACGGCACCCAATATTTTCCGGTGTTAACTGGACATCGAGTTGAGCATCGCCAGCGTTCTGACGAGCAAGCGTTAGTACGACATAATCATATATCTATGTGGCTGCATAGATGGAGGCGAGGAACTTGAAGGAGAGGGTAGCTTTCAATGGATCAGATTGTCGATATGGCTAGATTTTGCTTCTAGAAGGATCGTGAAAGGAGCATGTTGAAAGGGGTTCAATTAGAAAAGAGTGAAACCGGTTCCCTCTGTTTCACGATCGAAGATATCTCTGATGAATTGAAAGTCGTTATCCGGGCGCGCCTGTCGGAGATTTGCCATGGCGCAGCAAAGGCATCGAGAACGACGCTTATTTATTCGTACCAAGCGACGCTCAAAGCTTTCTTCGGAAAATTCGACAACAAATCCCTCGACACGCAAAAGGGCATGATCGGCGAGCTGCTGACCCACGTACTATTTTTGCATTATGAAGACGAGTTTCGTGCGGCCTCACCATTCTTCAACATGGAAGAGGACTCGATCAAAAAGGGATTTGACCTCGTCCTACATCATAGGGGCACAAGCGAAATCTGGTTTGTTGAGGTGAAAGCTGGTGAATGCGGTGTGGAATCAAGCATCAACAAGCTGGGCGGTCTTTTGTCTCTAGCAAAAAATGATCTGAAGACCGCCTTGAACAGCGAACGAAACACGCTTTGGCAAAACGCGGTAAACGGGGCAAATCTGGTCATGCAGGATTCAGAGCTCAAGTCACAAATCGAGACACTGCTTGAGAGTTTCAACGAAAAGGCTGTAGCAGGTGCATCAGTTAGTACGGACTACAACGCTGTCCTGGTGGCTGTGTGTTTTTCCGGCGAACAGACGTTCGCTACCGGAGCAGAGTTTGAAGGAAGGCACATCTCACAAAGGGATATGAAAGAGTTCCGAGATTTGATGTCAATTGCCCTGCAAAAGGCTACCATACAAAGCGTCGTAGATTTCCTGCGGAGCGAGATTGAAGTTGGCTAAGGCACCGCTCAAAACACTCAGAAATTCGGATTTCTTTGCTCATTATCAATCGCTGTTAACTCGTAGTGAATTGAGCCGGGCGCAAGCGGAAACACTCCTCACCGCTGCGGTACTGTTCCTGAACAACGACAATCCGGATGTCACCGCTTTGGGATACCGGATTGTTGTGATGTATTCGAACCTTACGGGCGACTACGTCCCGCTATACGACGTTGCGATTGGCCGGGGGTTCATGCCGATTGTGGACAGTGTACAATCGGGCTTGGCGGCGAAGGGCGAGGCCACGCATTTCTTCCCGGTATATTTTTCAGCACTGCTGAAGTTGTTCGAAGTCGAAGGCGCTGTCTTCACGCAACAACAGTTGGATTTGGGAAACTTCTTTTCCGAGCACAAACTTACGGACGTAACGGTTACGGCTCCTACGTCTTACGGGAAGTCCGAACTGATTTCCCAGTTCTGCAATCAAAATCTCGAGAGCAGCGTCTGCGTCTTGGTGCCAACCAAAGCCCTGCTGGCCCAAACCAAGCAACGCTTGCTGAGAAAGCGCGTTACCGGAGACGATCGTCAAATCATCACCCACGCCGAAATGTTGCAGGGTGGTGATTGCAAATTTCTGGCGGTCTTTACACAAGAGCGATTGCTGAGGTTTTTCATCAAGCATCCGGGTGTTAATTTCGACTTTGTCTTTGTTGACGAGGCGCACAATTTGCTTGGAGAGGACACGCGGGCTTTGTTGCTCGCTAAAGTGATCATCCTGCAAAAGCGACGAAATCCGGCCGTGCGTTTCAAGTACCTGACTCCGTTTCTAGTCGATCAAACGAATTTGCAACTTCGATACGCTGAAATCCAGCCAGAGAAATACAAGGTCACGGAAGGCCTGAAGACCGAACGGTTCTACTTAGTTGACTGCCGAGAAGGCAAAGCCGTCCAGCTTTACGATCAATATTTTGACCGGTTCGTTCAGTGCGGGGAAGACACCTTCGACGACGAAATTGATTTGATTTTGGAAAAGGCTGCGAAAAAGAATATCATATTCTTCAACCTGCCCAAAAAAATTGAACAGTTTATGCGCGTATTTCTTTCGCGAATTGACAGTATCGAAAGCGATCGTGTTGCGCGAGTGTGTGATAGCATTTCAGAATTTCTTCATACTGAGTATTTGCTTGTTGAGGGCCTGCGCAAAGGCGTCTTGTACCACCATGGTTCAGTCCCGGACATCGTGAAGCTTTACGTTGAGCGCGCCTACACCGAGATCCCTGAAATTCGTCATATTGTTTGCAACTCAACTTTGCTGGAAGGAGTGAACATCCCAGCAGAGAAGATGTTCATTCTTGAAAACAAAAAGGGACCAAGAAACCTTACCAAGTCCGAGTTTCGAAATCTTGTAGGCCGGGTATGCAGGTTCAATGAAATATTCAGTGGCGAGACTGGCAATCTCAGGATGCTTGAACCGGAAATATACCTGATTGGAAGCGACGCCTATTTGGATAATCGGGCCAATCTGAAAAAGTTCATCAAGACCGTCGCACAGGTTGACCTGAAGCTTCAAGATGAGATCGATAACGTATTGTTGGAAGAAAGGTTGATCGAAGATGACGACGCCGAAGAGCGTAAGCGCGAGGCCGATGAATTTCTTGAGAATGTCCTTCCGGGCACCACGGGCTTGGATGTTACCCGCGCCGCTACACCAGTAGGCCGCGCATGCTTTTTGAACAACATCTCTGAGTTAGAGGTCCTCCAGCACGAGGTAGAAATCCAAGGTATACTCAACGGTCTTGTTGAGCCGCTTCAGAATTCAAATGACGTCATGAAGTTGATTGCTGGCGCGTTTGTGCCGTTTCTCAAGGACGGTGCAGCTTTCGACATTCTTCGCCGCTTGCAGGAGGAGAACGCACAGACATTCTACGCCATGCTGATTGATTGGAAGATCAAAGGCGCCTCCTACGCGGAGATGATCAGGAATTTCCTTCGCTATTGGGAGGGTATGGGCGGCGATGAAGTGTATGTCGGGAAGTGGGGTGAAATCGCCAGGGAAGGCTCTTTTCGCCCGAGCTGGGTTGTCATCAGTGAAAAAACGCATGCCGAACAAGTGAATCTGGCGATAGTACGGATCAAAGAGGAGCAGGATTTCGTTGATAATCACTTGCTCAAATACGTAGAGCTTCTGCACGACCTCGGGAAGCTTGATGAAGAGCTATACTTAAAGATCAAGTACGGAACGACCAATCAGGAAAAGATCAGATTGATGAACTTCGGGGTGAACTCGATACTTGCGGGGAAGCTTATCGACAAGTACTCAGATTTTGTTGATGTCCAGAAAGACGATTCCATTGTTAATATCAGACCAGAACTGATAGAGCGAATGCGACAGGACGGCGAGAACGAAATATTGGTGTTCGAAGCTGAAATGCATATGGGGCTAAACCACAACTTCTAAACACCCAATGTATATTCCGCCACTGCTATCGAATGACCGCTTAGGCTTAGCCATTCGTTGGTTTCGAAGATCGCTGAGTGTCAAAGAAGGCAGATGCAGCACACGGCGGCTATGCAATGCGCCCCTCCGCGACAAATGCAATGGCACCTATTTTGTAACGGTGCCAATAAGAAGAGGATGAACGGCAGCATCGTTCAGCCCGTCCTGACGAAACCCTGCTATCGACCAACAGACACCGAATATGGGCTCCTGACATGAGCTGACGACCGAAACTTGGGTGCATAGCCGCCCCAAGACTAAGATTCCCGATTATGCAAGGAACTTGCCAAGTTAGCCTTGTCGGACTTCTCCAAGTTGCCTCATCAGTCTCCCGCTAGTTGCCGCGCAATGCTCGCCCCGACCGAAGCGGCAGCCCCGAGGAGAACACCGTCGTCCAAGTGCGCGTAACGAGCGGTGGTAGAGACGTGTCTGTGTCCCAAAAGGTTACCGATCATCGGAAGCGTTTCGGAAGATCGCGCCGCCAGGCTGGCGTAGTTGTGCCTAAGGTCGTGCAACCGGACATCGTCCAGTCCGGCTTCGGTCCGCAATCTCCGCCAAAACCAATCCAAAGCCGATCTCGGCAGAACATCGAAGGTGAAAACGCGCTGGTCCTTCTTTCCGCGCGGGAATGCGTCGAGCACAGCCCTCGCCTCCTGACCAAGCCAGACAATGCGCGGGCCAGTCTTCGAATCTGTGAGTTTCAATTTACGGCCTTGAACCTCGCCCCAAGTGAGGTTCAGGATCTCGCCGCGACGACAGCCTGTCAGCGCAAGAAGCGAGATCACCGCGACCTCGACGGGGTTTTCAGCACGATTGTCCACCAATTTGCGACCAAGCCGGGCCATCTCGTCCTGACTCAAAAAGCGCTCGATCTTGCGTCCCCGGTTGCGCTTCACACCGCGAAACGGATTTGAATGCTCCGGCAAATAGCCCCAAACCTCGGCCTTGCCGAACATGGCTTTCATGATTTCCATGGCGCGATTGGCAGCGCCTGGGCCGGCCGAGCGCGTAAGCTCAGCATGCCACCGGATCGCATCGGCATGGCTGATTTCGTCGATGAACTTGCCCGGAAACACATGATCGAGATGGGTCCGCCGGTAAATGTCTTGGATCTCCCGCGTTGATGGCTTCCAGGTCGGCGCCGCGACTTCCCAGTATGATTGCAAAAATGCCGAATAGGTCGGCGTCTTGCGGCCGCGCTGCTTCTTGTCGGCAGGGTTCTCGCCAAGCTCAATGCGCAGGATAAGGCGTCGGGCAACATCTTTGGCAATGCGCTCTGTCAGGATTGCTCCATCGCCAATGGTGATGAGCCGTTGCTTGCCGCCTATCGTGCGCTGCAGGACATAGCTCTTCCGGCCCGATGGATGGATGCGCTCACCAAAGCCGGGGAGCACATAGTCGAATCTCGAGCGGCGCTTGCCTGCCTCGCCCGGAACGACGCGTGCCAGTTCCTCTGCAATGATCTGCCTGAGATCGTACTGGGTCATGCAGCGATCCCCATTGCACTGGCGAGATTGGAGCAGATGCGATCGGCGCTTTCAGCAATCACTTCGTCTGCCAGATGCGCGTACCTCGCAGTCGTTTCCGGAAGTGCGTGGCCGAGAAGCTTGCCGATGGTCGCCAGTGGAATGTGTTGAGCGATGGCAACCGAGGCAAAGCTGTGGCGCAGATCGTGGAGCCGCACGTCGGGCAGCGCGGCCTTGCGCCTGATGCGATCCCAGTACTGACCGAGATTGATCGGAGCCTCGCGACGTATGGCAGGAAAGACCAGCAGCCCGTCGGCGCGACGTTCTAGTCCATCAAGCACTGCAATAGCCTGCGGGTTGAGATAGATCGTCTTCGGGCCAGTCTTGCTGTCTGGCAATTGCAGCCGTGGCGGCTGAACATATCGCCAGCGCAAGGTCGCGATCTCGGAGACCCGTGCGCCAGTGTAGATGAGCATGAGCAGCGCGGGAATGACGAAAGGATTGACCCCATCGTGTTCGGCCAGAACGCGCCCCAGCCTGCGATATTCATCGGCGGAAAGGTAGCGCTCGGGAAGGTCGCGTTTAAAGCGCGAGACACCGCGACACGGGTTGGTGTTCTTCGCCCGGTAACCCAGCTTCTCGGCATACTGCATCATCACCGAAATGATGGGGATGGCGCGATTGAAGGTCCCTCCCCGCTCCGCCATGCTGTCGCGCCAGCGGTTGATGTCTCCGCGTTCGATCATGTCGACCGGCAGGTCACCGAACCTCGGCACAAGCAACTGATCGATGCGTGAACGCGACGATCGCTGGGTCGCTGGCTTCCAATGTGGCGAATAATCCTGCCAGAACTCTTCGGCATAATCAGCGAACAGAGGTACTCGCCTCTTCTCCGGCGCGGTCGGAAGGTCGGCAAGCGTCGCCTTGATGAGCAAACTGCGCGCGGCAGCGCGCGCGGCGGGCGCGCTCAGCGCACCTGCCGTTATCCCCGCGCAACCAAGTGTCACCATGCGCTGCACACCTCGCGGGCTATGCTTGACTATCCAAGTAAGGTGTCCCGATTGCCGTTTGCGAAGTCCGAAGCCGGGAAGTTCCGTGTCCCACGTGATACCGATCGGAAGCGACTTGCGACGGGCGATATGACCAGTCAGTTTCAACCTGAACGATGGCCTTCGAGGGGCTATGACTGAGCCTTGGCTACCATGCGATCGCTCACGTGTTACCGAAACTGAACTTATTGTTTTAGAGTGCCTTTCTTTCATTCATGCAGCTTAGGCTGCGTCCGGTGTGCGCGAAGTTGTTCCCTATTTGGACCGTTGTGATCGACCACTTCCCCGCCCAACTTTTGGTGGCAAAGGCCTTGGTTTCACGCGGATTTCCTAGCCCATTCGGCGCTTGAGAGATAGCCTCCCTGCGACGTCGAACACTGCGCATGAGGCGATTTTTGTAGCACTTGGCCATCGCTTCGTCCGGAACTCGAACTCGCTATGCCGAGTCGCAGGCAGCCCGAATTTTTATCAGTCATCTGCCCTTGCAAGATCGGCATGTCGCTGACTAAACCGATGATGTTTCTAGAATTTGGGGCTCCAAAACAGACGATGACTGATTGCTCTACGGCATTGCAGACGGTTGCGGCATTGGCTTCCGCAATCGCAGCCATCGCCGCCTTTTGGGTGGCGAAAAGCACGTTTTCTTTCCAAAGAAATTCACTGCTGAAGGCTGCGAGCATAGAGCAAATTGTTAAGCTCTTGCAGCAACTTTACTATTTGAAAACGCTCGCGGGTCAGCCGGTGTTTGGAGCGGCGGACGAGGACGTGATCGGACTTCAACAGAAGATTGCAGAGGTAAGGCATAGTGTTCTTGTGCTCGAAGGCATGGTGCCCGCGAGAGGGCGCGCGGATGTGAAAGAAGTCCATGACATCGTGCATCAACTGCGCGAGGACAGCGTCTTTCCTGCTGGGCAGAACGGACCGAATGCGTCTCTCAATGAACGATTGGAAAAGGCGATAAATGCACTGCAACGCATTTATCGGACGGAGATGAAATGAAGATGCGGAAACTTTCCTACCTGGTGTCCATTGCAAGCGTCTTTGCGTGCGCGACCTCGGCATATGCCGGATCCAAGCCCAAGGCGATCAACTATCAGGAGGCCTCAGAGTTCGAACGGTCGTTGCTAGCCAGACCGGCAGCGGCTCCTCCTCCCCCTGAAAAGCTTTACGTTCAACCCGCCAATAAGACCGAGCCGTGCAAGTTGCCGACCACTCGGGATCAGCTCGAACGGCCCAACTTCCGCGCATATTGGGACGGCGAATGTCGGAACGGTTTTGCCTTTGGGCTAGGTCGGGACATTGCGATGTCTGATACCCATCATGTGGAAGAGATCACGATCCACGACGGCACCGGAGGCGACTGGTCTGCCCCGCGAGTAGACTATGATTTCGTCAACAACATGGTGGTCTATGCAGTCGGTGGATCGCAGTTCCCCTCAGTGACCCAGCTCGCTGAGAAAATGGACAACTCAATCAACGGGTTTAACGCGCTTCAAACTCTGAGCGTCATCGACGGGCAGGGCAACGGCTACATCATTCAAAGCGCAGCGTTTAACCCGCAGCGGAATTATCTCCTTACGCAAAATTATGGCGCGCTAGCGTTCAAATTTTCAGATAATTCGGCTGCGCCCGTAGTTAATCCAAACGCGGCAACCTTTGCTATCGAAATCATCGATCCGAAGACCAATACACCGGGTGGCGTTGCCATTGCACGATATGGAAATGGAGCCGTTGCTCATTTCAAACGCGTCAACGGCAGGCCGGAGCCGGTTAGGTTGCCAACCGCGTACACCGAGCATTTGCAGGCAAAATATCAGGAGATTGCAACGGCAACTGCGAGCGCCAGTGCGACCCTCCAGCGCGCACAGCAAATTGAGCGCGAATACCTGTATAAGGCTTGCAATGGGAAAGGCAGCGTCCGTGGTTTGGACCAGACCGAATACACCAAGATCTGCACTTGGAGAGACCAGTTCAAGGAACCCTATGCCGTGGCCTCGGCAAATTACCAAAGGCAGCTTGAAAGCTTGCAGCAGAGAGCCGCTACCGCTGAACAGCAGCGCCAGATTCAGCAGCAAATAGCGATGCAGCAATACATGGTGCAACAGCAGCGGAATCAACAGGCGTGGAACGATATCAGCCAAGCCAACAGACAGCTCCAACAGCAAACTCAGCAGACTTTACAGGGAGTGCAAAGCTGGCAGCCACCTCAGGTGCAACCCATCACCCCTCCGGGCGGAAACAAGGTCATCTGCAACACCATCGGCACAATCACTACATGCCGCTGACCGGACAGGATTAGGGGGCTGGCTGGAGATGTGGCGTGGCAATTGTCCCGGTTTACGCCACCGCATCCAGCCCGCTGCGCTGAATGATCGACAGCAGCCGCAGCGCGGGGCCTCCCGGCTTCTTCGCTCCGCGCTCCCAGTCCGACACAAGGTTCTTCGACACGTTGAGATAGCGCGCGAACACCGGTTGCGAGACATGCTCCGCTTCGCGGATCGCTTTGATCTCGTCGGGCGACAGAATGGGCGCAGGCGCAAGGCAGGCTTCATCGAACTCGCGCATGGTGCGCTTGTCGATGCTGCCTGCATTGTGAAGGCCTTCCATCATCTCGTGGAGGGCGGCCATCGCCTCGCTCTTGTAGGTCTTTGCCTTAGCCTTGCTCATCGTCTTTCACCTCGACCAATCGGCCTGCCTCAACTTCCGTTTCGATCTGGTCATCGCCCAGCCCCAGCATGATACTGGCCGCGCTGCGATAGACCTTCAGTTCCGCCGCACTCAGGTTCGCCTTGTCGCTCTTGGCGAAGGCAAACACGAATATGGCCCGCTCGCCCGAGCGGAAGATCAGGATCGAACGATAACCGCCCGACTTGCCTCCGCCCTGGCGTGCGATACGCTGTTTGATGAGGCCGCTGCCAAGGTCGGCATCGATCAGGCCGGATTCGGCCCGATGCACGGCATCAGCAAGCGTGGCATCGCTGATCTTTTCCTTTGCCGCGAACTTGGCGAACCAGCGGTTGGCGTAGATGCGGATGCGCGGATTCTCAGTCATGCAGCAACGGCCCACTATCATACTTAGTGTTACGGCTCAATGAATAAGAACCGCTCATGTTTTGCTCAATCTGGTCGCCGATGCGCTGCGCTGCCTCGATGACGTGCCCATCGTCAAGGTGGGCATAGCGGGTAGTGGTCCGCACGTCTGCATGACCGAGCAGCTTGCCAATCATCGGCAGGGTTTCGGAATGGGCGGCGGCATGGCTGGCGAAGCTGTGCCGCAGGTCATGGATGCGCACGCCGGGAAGGCCTGCCTCGTCACGCAGCTTGCTCCATAAGCTGCCGATATCGGTGATCGGGCGCTGGGTGGCCGGGTTCCAGAACACATAGCGCTGCTTTTCCCGACGTGGTAGGGCGTGGAGGATCGTTGCAGCCGCTTCAGCCAGCCAGACCGTTCGCGGGCCGGTCTTGCTGTCGGTCAGCAGCAAACGCCTTCCCCGCACCTCGCTCCATTTGAGGCAGGTGATCTCAGACTTGCGGCAGCCAGTCAGGATCAACAGGCTGATCGCCGCGCAATGCAGCGGGAAGGCTTTGCGGTGGCGGTCAAGCACTTCGCCAATCCGCCTGAACTCCTGATCGGACAGGAATCGCTCGCACTTCCGCCCCTTGTTCTTGCGGATATAGAGGCAAGGGTTCGATCCTTCGGGCCGCACGCTCCATTGCTCCGCCTTGTTGAACATGGCGCGCAGGATTTCGCCGCAACGGTTGGCGGCGCCGGGACCGCCAGTGTTGGTGATCCGGTTGAACCATTCCTGCACATGGCGCTCCTCGATCTCATCAAGGAACAGGCCTTCAAAGGCCCGGTCGAGATATTTCCGCTTGTAATAGCGGTGGGTGTAGAGCGTGGACGGCTTCCACTTCGGCGATACGCGCTCCCAGTAGGTCTTGAGGAAGTCCCGGTAGGATGGAACATTGCGCAGCCGCTTGCGCTCCTCCGCCGGATTGTCGCCAGTCTGGGCACGCAGCAGCACTCGGCGCGCCACATCCATTGCCTGCACGCGGCTCAGCACCTTTGCGTTGCCAATCGTCACCGTGCGGGTGCGCCCTTCCATCCGTGCCTGGACGATGTAGACCTTGCGCCCGCTAGCATAATGCCGCGTCCCGAAGCCGGGCAGTTCGCGAGTCCAGCAGGTCTTGCGCAGCTCGCCCAGGCCACCGCACTTGCCAATCACATGGAGTTTGAGGCTGCCCAGCTCTTCGGCGACGATCCCCCTCAGGGTCAGCGCGTTCATTGTCCGACTCCGATCAGGCGAGCGATGGAACCGGAGACGCGCTCCGCAGCATCGGCGACTATCTCGTCGGACAGGTGGGCATATCTGGTTGTCGTTTCTGCCAGCGCGTGGCCCAGCAGCTTGCCGATCACCATCAGCGAGATGTTGTCGCGGATTGCGACTGAGGCGAAGCTGTGGCGCAGGTCATGCAGGCGCACATCCGGCAATGCTGCTCGATTGCGGATTTTCGACCAATGGATGCCGAGCATGATCGGCTTGTCGGGATTTCGGAACGAGGGAAATAGCAGCCCGGTCGGCTTCCGGTCTGGGAGCGATGCAATCACATCCACGGCCTGCCGGTTGAGATAGACGATCTTTGCGCCGGTCTTGCTGTCGGGCAGCATCAGGCGCGGTTCCTGCACCCATTCCCAGCGCAGTTGCTCGATCTCGCCGCATCGCGCGCCGGTGAACATCAGCAGGCGGATCGCCGCGACGTAGTGCGGCTGCTCGGCCTCGTAATCCCGCAATGCTGTGGCAAGCCGCGCATATTCATGCGGCGACAGAAACCGCTCCATTGGCTTACGCTTGTAACGGGGCGTGCCTTTGCACGGATTGGAGCCACGCGGTCGCAGGCCAAGTCGCTCCGCGTATCCCATCATCACGGAGAAGACCGGCAGGGTGCGGTTGAACACGCCGGGGCGTTCGACAAAGCTGTCGCGCCAGAACAGGATATCCCCCTTCGCCAGTTCGTCGATGCGCCGGTCGCCGAACGCGCGGAGGATTTCCTTGAAGATGGCGCTCTCGTTGCGCTTGCGGGTCGATGGTTTCCAGTGTCGCGAATAGTCAGCCCAGAAGCGTTCGGCGTAATCACGCAGCAACGGCGCATCGCTCTTCTGCGCAGCGCGGGCCTTCTTGCGTGTCGGCAGCCCATCCAGCGCCACCTCTGCCAGTTTCGCCCGCGCGAGGCGTCGGGCCGTGGCGGGCGAGATGTCGCGGGAAGTTCCAAGCGACACCCGCCGCAGCTTGCCGCGCTGGCGGAACAGGACAAACCACGTTCGCCTGCCGCCGGGATTTACCCGAAGGCCAAAGCCAGGCAGGTCTATGTCCCAATACTCGCGGATGCGCTTGCCCGGTTTGCGGCGGACTATGTTGCCGTTGAGCCTTACCCGGTTCGACGGTTTGGCCTTTTCACCACTCCCGCGCCCTTTACTGAACTGATTCGTGGCTTCATTCTCTGGTAGCAGATAGCCATTTGCTTGCATTGACTTGCTCCTCTTTGTAGAGGAACAACTTCGCGTAACCTATTGCTTAACAATCTCTTTCTTCCGCATGGCGGCGTACGGTGTGCTTAAAGTCCGCTCCTTCACCCTACTCGCTGAGAGCACACCGACCGTAAGCCAGTAGCTCTCGGTATATAAGTGGTGGCTCAAAATGGGCCGGTTGCTGACTGTCTGCTTTGGGCAGGCAACCAATGCAAATCGGCCATTTTGCTTCCGACCCCATGGCAGACCACCCATGTATGCCCAGCACCTGTTGAATGGCAGCCGTTTGTCGTGTCTCTACAATACATCAGGTAGCAGAAGCCCATGAAGTTCATCACTCTCAATCGCGCCTCGACCCTTTCCGTTGGGCTGAGCTGGCCGGGTTTCCGGCTCGTGAAGCAGCAATGCCGCTCGACCATACGCGCCTAATCGATACTTCTCTGCGCTTGGCGCAGATGCCATTGCCCGCTTCGTTCGCGACGGCTTCGTCTGGGTGGGTGCTGCATTTTCATCCAAGGTGGCCGCAGAAGCGCGCGCGATCCTGTGGGTGGCCACGGGATGCGATCCCGATGACTCGACCACCTGGACCCGGCCCGTCTCGAGCGGTTCGATCAGGCTCCGTTTCACGAAGCGGCAAACACAACCGCCCTGCATACAGCATTCGACCAGCTTGTGGGCAAAGGTCGGTGGCTGCCGCGGGGCGGACTCGGAACATTTGCTGTTGGCTTTCCATCTGCCGAAGAACCTGGAGACGACGGGTGGCACATCGAGGTCAGCTTCGCTTATGAGAAGCCCGACTTCATGGAGTGGCGGGCCAATGTGCACCGCAAGGGCCGCGCCCTGTTGATGCTGTTCCTATTCTCGGATGTGGGTATTCACGATTCCTCAACGCGCATTCGGGTCGGCTCGCATATCGATACAGCGCGACAACTCGCACCGGCCAAGGAAGCCGGTCTGACCCTTCGAGAGTTGGCCTCGGACGGATTCGCCGGATCGGCCCATCGCCTGGAGCAACTGGCAACGGGTCCGGCCGGCAAGGTGTATCTGTGCCACCCTTTCCTCGTGCATTCTGCATATAAGGATTACGGTAAGTAGCCGCGCTTCATTGCGCAGCCGCCACTGCTACCGCGTGAGCCGATCAGTCTCGAGCGTTCCGACAATAGCTACTCGCCGGTCGAGAAGACTATTCTGAGGGCTTTGGGCAGGTGACGCGGTCAGAATTTGACGCAAAGGCGTGTCTGCCAGCATGACGCGCCTTGCAAATTATATATTGCGCACAATATAATTGGATACTATTTATCCTGCTGTCTAACCGTAAGGAGCTAACATGAAAAATCTCTACAACACTCGCGTTAACGCCTATGGTGGCCGCGCCGGAAAGGTCAAAAGCGAAGATGGCATTCTCGAGCTCGACCTCGCTCTACCGAAGGAACTCGGTGGCAAGGGCGACGCGACTAATCCCGAGCAACTCTTCGCTGCTGGTTATGCGGCTTGCTTCGAAAATGCCGTGATCCATGTAACGCGGGCACAGACCGACAAGGTGGGTGACGACGACATTGAAGTCTCCTGCCAGGTCGGCCTCTTGCCGAATGGTAATGACGGCTTTAATCTCGCTGTCACACTGGATGTCGAAATTGCCGGGGTCAATCAGGCAAAGGCTGACGAGATCGTGAAGAACGCCCACGCTGCTTGCCCCTATTCCAACGCAGTCAGCGGAAACGTCGATGTGAAAATTAATGTGTTCGCCCAATGAATGACGGAGTGGCAGCAGCACAGGACCCGCGCGATCCCTTGTTGCTCGATCGACAGGTTTGCTTTCCCCTTTATGCTGCCACCAACCTCCTCAGCCGCCTCTATGGCCCTGTTCTTCGGGAGCTGGGTCTCACCTATCCGCAATATCTGGTCATGCTGGTATTATGGGAGAAAGAACCCCAGACGGTGGGCTCCCTCGGCGCGCGGCTTTACCTCGATAGCGGAACTCTCACCCCTCTGCTGAAGCGTATGGAGGCCGCCGGCCTGGTTCGACGAACACGCGATCCGGAAGACGAGCGCCGAGTGGTTATCGAACTGACCGAGAGTGGAAAAATACTGCGCAACCAGGCAGTGTATGTTCCCGAAACCCTCGCGAGGGGGCGCAAATCCGAAGGGATTGACGAACTGCGGGACAGCGTGCGCAGGCTTGTCGAACTGCTTGCGGAGCAAACCGGCTCGAAGAGGTGAAGCCTCTCAGCAGGTGTCGCACGTCTGCGAGGATTGCCTGTCCGATCTTCGTGGGGCGTCCACTGGGACGCTTGGCGATAGTCGAGCGACCTTGCGATGCAGTTCGTTTCCTCTCGCCCGCCCGCGTAAATGAGGACTGCCGACCCGACTTTACAGACCTATCTCGACCGCAATGTCGCCGGTGCCACTCTACTGGTGGCACCCGAGACCGGACAGCCAACATCGGGCGATCCGATCGAAATCGTCCTGACCGGCCCCGACATGTTGAAGCTGCAAGAGCTGTCGCAGGACGTGCAGGCGCTGCTGGAAGACGAGGTTGGCGTAGTCGACGTTCGCGACAATCTCGGCAGCATCAAAGGTGAGATCGCACTTCAGCCAAACCGCGAGGCTTTCCGATGAATCGGCAAGGTCAGAGACGTCGAGCCGTTCCACCGACCTGGCTCTTGCCGATATCCCGTTCAACCATGGCCGCCGCATTTCTGGAGAATGGCCAGGCGCGGACCCTGTGGCTGTCGGGCGTTCACCGGAGAAGTGCCACGAAGGCCGATGCCAAGATCCTTGCCGGACAGGATCTGGACTATTCGCTCGACCCCTTTGATGACCAGAGCTTCTACCGGTCGGCCGCGCGTTCGCGCAATGCCGCGCTGGAAGTTACCGTGGGCGTGTCGCCCAAGGCCTCGCGGGTCTGGCTTGGCAAGGCAAATTCAATCGAAGGGTTTGCCGCTTCGGCGGCGCTGCTCATCAACGCTGTCGCGGCCGCGAAGCAAGGAACCGCCGAGCCATTCCGCTTTCTCGCAACCCCGGTGCAGGCGCTCGACCCTGCACAAGTCAAAGGCGGATAAAGACCGAACCCAGGTCGCTTTGTTGCCACCGTTCGAGATGTCCTTAAGCCCAATCCATCTCCGTTAAGCCGACTAATCCTATTGTCCGATATGGGCATCGCTCCGACGCCCTCGAACCGACGTCCGCTTTCGGAACGTAGCCCTCAATGCTCGGATGACTGGGATGAGAGGGCGAAGCCGACCTGAGCGCATGCCATGCGAACATCTGCTTCTGGCGAACCGCCGAGTTGGTGGTTAGGACCGACATTAGAGTCGCAACCCGCCATTCCACTTTTGACCATCCAGTCTACGCAAGCGCCAAGCCCCAGACTATTTGTCGAAACCCGGGCGGATCGGCGTTTTCTACTTGGACAAGGCGATGCGGGTAGAGTGGGCAGGCACAATCGTTTATGCTAGCCAAAGTGAGCCGGTTCTGTACGAAGTCATTCTGCCGTCGAAATGTGGGATCGCGTCGAACTGCCTTTCTCCTCGCGCACCTGACCCACGAATTCGAGAAGAAACGCAGTGCTCAAACCGAACATGACGAGGCCGTTGGCAGCCACGATCGCAGACAGCAGCCGCACATCCTGCGAGAGGATAACGTCGCCGAAGCCTAGCGTCGTCAGGGAAACCGTTGCGAAATAGAGCGCCGGTTCCAGCGCTTCGAAGGCACCCAATACAATAAACAGGCCCGCCCAAATCCAAGCCGCCAGCGTGATAGCGAGCAGCATCCATATCGTAGAAGCGGCAAGAAGCAAGGTCGCTCCAAAGCGTGTTGTTCGCGTGCGAGGCGGCGTGAAGCGATCATCGACTGAGAAGGCTATTGCGGCAAAACACGCTTGCATGATGATGGTAAGTGCAACGGTCACCGTTCCGATCGCGAGTTGAGCGACGATACTCATCGTTGATGATCCTCAATTTTATCAATTTGATTTACTCCTCCGATTATTATCAGTCTGCAGTGGAGTCTCGCTCATTCTGAGCTTCTACCCGCCGACAACAGCACGACTTGCACATGCAGTCCTCGGCCCGGCTTGGACCGGAACGAGACGGAGCCGCCTATGGCTTCGGCAAGTCCGCAGACGATCGCTAAGCCAAGGCCGGCTCCGCCCGTCTGTCGATCGCGTGACGGATCGAAACGGGCATAGGCCGTGCCTAACGTCAGTTGTTGGTCGGGCGCAACTCCCGGGCCATCGTCCTCAAACGACCAGCAGGTCTTACCGCCATCCGAAACATTCCTTACCGTGACGGTCGAGGCGTGGCGCAGGGCATTATCGACGAGGTTATCAAAAATCCGTCCGAGCGCGGTGGGATCACCCAGCACATGGCTTGCCGGCGAAAGGTCGAGGCCGATGCGGTCCTCATCTGAATGCAGCGCCAATAGATCACCAGTCAGAGCCGTAAGGTTGACCTCCACCGTCGCCCAGACCGCGGCGTCGCTCTCTTTATAGTAAGAGGGCGACGCTGCGCTTCGTGAAAGTTTTGAGGTCAGGAGAGAGGCTCCCGACCGGCCCGTCATGGAGAAAACTCATGGGCTCCGCCGCGAACCCGAACTGCCCGATCATCTCGATATCGCACGAGAAACGCCGGACTCGTTACCGACCGGCGAGTTCGCGATTTTCGAGGATGACCCGGATGAAGCTGCGCGCGCATCGGCCTTGCGGCGACGGATGCAAGGGCTGGCGCGACAGGCCTCGCAACCCCGACGACGGCATTGATCTGTAGGAGATCGTGATGCGAAGCGTTACTAAGGGTTTATCGAGACGCTCGGGCGGCGGTACGCCTCTGGCAGAACATTGCTCGACGAGATTCCAGAGCACATTGAGCCGGGGCCATCTTCTGGACACTCCGATCACGATGAATCCGAAGGATACTGAAATATCTTTAGGTTCAAACCAATGCAACGAAGTTACTGATTTATAAGATATGCGCCAGCTTACCGCCCATTCGTCGAAAAGACGACGCCAGTGCGAAGTGCAGCCATCACGAAATCAAGTTCCTTGTCCAGGCTGACGGATTCGCTGCCATGATATTCGGGACCCATGCCCCTCAGTATTTCATAATTCGGCAAGGAGAATAATAAGTCGAAGACGATCTTAGCGATCGCCGGGAAGTCTGAGAACGCAATTTCTCCGTTTGCGTAGCCGTCCTTTAGAATTTGGTTCATAACGCCGGTAACGTCAGCCACGGCTTTGGCCCTGATCTTGTTCTGCAAATCGGGGCGGTAATTGGCAAGCCATGTCAGCAAGGTCTGTATGCCGCGGCCTTCTGCGGTGAGCGAGGCTTCTAGAAATTTATGCGCAACGGCTTCGAGGCGCTCGCGAATGGGGCCATTGGCAGGAAGAGTGCTCACCGGACGGATGTGCTTCGCAATACCATAGTCCATCGTCGCACATAGCAGTTCATCCTTGGATTTGTAGCGTGCGTAAAGTGTTCGCTTCGATACGTGGGCCGAAGCGGCGATCGCGTCCATCCGGGACGCATCGAGGCCCTTAGCGATAAATTCCTGCAGCGCTTCCTGCAATATGTGCTCGCCTAGTTTCTCGGCCTCCTCTTTTGAAGGACGACCGCCGCTTGAGGTTCTGCGGGGAAGTGACATCTATTCTCTCACTATTGCATTGGTTCGGCCATCTGATCTGCTGCCCAGTAGGACGAGGCCTTTGTGGTATGGCCAGGCAAAGCTCCGCAGCGGGCAACGCGGACTAATGATGCCCACATGAACGCTTGCCTGCCGCAACGGAAAACGGCATGGTACCGGTGAGTTTACTTTCTTTCATCGCCGGCGCCAGCAAAAATGGCCTTTCCCCCAAGGCAATCTCTCCGATCGATCAGTGAGCCGAGCTTTAGCGGTTGGAATGCAATCTCTGTCTTTCGTAGGTTCGTAGGGTTGAAGCCATTGCGGAACTGCGATGGCCAGCGCCTTCCAGATAATATCCCGATCGGACCGATATCGGTTCTCCGTCTTTCTGCCCTTTTATTGCTGGTCGCCTGCGCCGCCTTAACACCGGCTTCCGCTCAAATCGCTCCTGTGGCGGAGCCGATGGCCGAGCAGGCCGCTGAAGTGGCTACCGACCCTTTCGGTCGCGAGACGCCGCGTGGAACGGTGACCGGCCTGATCAGCGCCCTGGCGGCGAAGGACTACACGAGGGCTGCTCACTATTTCCACCTGTCTGCGGAAGAGGATGAGGCTCAACTTGTCGATCAAGGAGCGATCTGGGCCACCAAGCTGCAAGCCGCGCTCGACCAACAGGGGACGCTCCTGCCTTTCGGTGCCTTGTCGAACGAAGCGAGTGGGCGTCTCGACGATGAACTGCCGGCCGACACCGAAGAGGTAGGCAGGCTCGGCGGCGAGGAAAGTCTGCCGATCCTTCTCACCCGGACCGACAGCCCTGTCGGCAGCGAGGTCTGGGGGATTTCGCAGGAGACCGTTGAAGCTCTCGAAGCAGTGTCTGTGGCGGCGACAAATCCGGCTGAACCGGAAGACGGTGAAAGCGCCGAGGTGGCCGGAGCCCCGCTGCAGGACTGGGCTCTCTTGCTCGGGAGCGCAGCCGGCAGTTTCTTTCTCTACTGGCTTATATCGGCCGGACTTCTGGCCATCATGCGGCGTTTTGTGGCCGACCGCGAGAAAAGCGCGATCTACCGCTTCACGCAGGCCGCCTTGCCGCCGCTCAGCCTGTTTCTCGCAGTGGTGACCTTCCACCTGTGGACGGGCAGCATCGAGGCGTCCATCGTCGCGCGCCAGACCTTGCTGCGCTATATCGGTATCGTTGGCTGGGTAGCGCTTGCTTGGTTTGCGCTGCGCCTGGTCGATGCCATCGCACGCGTTGCTAGTGCCCGGATGGAACGCCGCCAGCGGCGGCAGGCAGTGTCGGTCGTCGTCCTGTTGCGGCGTACGGCAAAGATAGTGCTCTTCCTATTGGCGACGGTAGCGGTCCTCGACACGCTGGGGGTCGATGTGACCACGGGCATTGCCGCATTGGGCATTGGCGGCATCGCCTTGGCGTTAGGCGCACAGAAGGCCGTGGAGAATTTGATCGGCAGCCTGAACGTCATCGCAGACCGCCCTGTTCAGGTCGGAGACTTCTGCCGCGCGGGAGATATTGTCGGCACCGTAGAGGATATCGGTATGCGCTCGACGAGGATTCGCACGAATGAACGCACGCTCGTCACCATCCCGAACGGTGATTTTTCCTCCCGCGAGATCGAAAACTTCGCCAAGCGCGACCGCTTTCTCTTCAATCCCACGATCGGCGTCGAATACGGTATCTCCGCAGGCCAGCTGCGCCGGGCCGTGGAGATTATCGAGCAGATCCTGCGCGATCACCACCTGATTGAAAAGGATGGCCTCCGTGCTCGATTTGCTCATTTCGGCGAGAGCTCGCTGGATATCGAGATCTGGTCCTACATCATGGTTGCCGATTACGCGGAAAGCCGACTGATCCGGCAGGAACTGCTGCTGGCCATTTTCGAGAGGTTGAAGGCAGCCGGTCTCGCTATCGCCTACCCGACGCGGACGGTCCATTTGGTGACCCAGGAGAATGACGTCGGCGCGTAGGTCGCCGCGCCCAGATGGTATTCACAGCAGCCAATCGATCGGCGTTTTGCTGAGAAGGCGAGTGAGCACTCGCGACCACCATGTGGTTCCAGGCTCGGCCAGTTCACATTGACGGACATCGTCGCGCATGTCCATCCAGTTCAGTCGGCCTTTGTCATCCACGACGATTTTGTAGGAGCCGGACGCGATCATGGTATCGAAGGCGTGGTGCATCTGTGCCGCCAGATTCTCACTCTGGATGACGATCCCGAGCTCAGTATTGAGAGCGAAAGAGCGCGGATCGAAATTGAAAGAACCGACAAAGACCCGACGGCCGTCTACAGCGAACATCTTGGCATGCAGGGTGGCATTCTCGTTTGTGTTGCGCGGCGAAGGTCGACGCAGAGATTTGCGGGTGGTCTTGGGCCGGTCTCCAGGGGCAGGCATCTCATACAGACGCACCCCCGACTTCACGAGAAAATGCCGATGCTTTGCATATCCGGCATGAACCATAGCGACATCGGTCGAAGCAAAGGAATTGGTCAGGACGCGCACATCGACCCCGTTGCGTGCCATTTGCGCAAAGGCCCTGGCACCTGATGAGGTCGGCACGAAATAGCCCGAAACGACGAGCAATTCCCTTTCCGGTTGACCGATGAGACTCCTGAGGACGCTAGCCATGAGATCGCCTTGACGCGATTGTCCGAGAACCTTGGCGGGCCGATCGCTGACCAGCTCGACGGGCACCCATTCGAATTCAATCCGTCCGGCCCGCGCACGCTCAAGCAAAACAGATCCGGCGGCACGGCTTAGATAATCGGTCGCGGAGGGGCCGGAAACTGACCGCGTGAAATCAGTTGCCCCGCTTGCCGCGTACTGCTTCGGATCTTCCTTCACGATGCAGTCGATTTCGACTGCAGCGGGAAAATTCCAGAACGCATCGAAACATTCGGAGACTTCTTGCACCACCGCGCCTACGCAAAGCGCATCCACATCGGCAAAAATCCCCTGCTCTCGGTTGGCGAAGTACTCGTCTCCGACATTACGCCCGCCGACACAGGTTATCTGATTGTCGACTGTAAAGCTTTTCGAATGCATCCTGCGATTGACGCGGTGGAAATCCAGCAGGAAATCGAGCGGCTTGAAGTGTCGGTTTCGAAACGGATTGAAAATGCGGATTTCGAAATTGCGGTCGCTGGCCAGCCAGCGCAATTTGCGGTCGAGGCCGGGAATGCCGTTATCGTCAACCAGCAGACGGACCCGTACACCCCGCGCTGCCGCTCTGCGCAAGTCTTCCAGCAGGAGATTACCGGTCAGATCGTCGCGCCAGATGTAATATTGCAGGTCGATCGATCTTTCGGCCGCGGCGATGAGTCGAGAGCGGATGGCAAACGCGTCTATGCCGTCCTCGACAAGTGCAACGCCCGTCAGGCCGGGATGGCCCACCGCGTGCTTAGCGACACTCAAGCCGATTGCGGAAAGTGCCGTATTTCCGAACGCATGAGAAGCTGCGCGCTGTATCATGAACGGAGGGTGCCGGTCGCGCATCCGCGTTACGGTGCGCTGTCGGGAGGCGTTGTCTGCGACGGAACAGCAGGGCCAATGTCCGGTTCTGTTCCGGTTAGTGCAACCGACCTGTTGCACAGCTTTCTCGTCATCTCCCGGTCGCGAGTCGGGTCTGTCACGACCGCGCGACCCGAAGTCTGGCCACGCATCCCCATGAGACCGCAAGGACCGGGATGGTCGCCGCCTTCCGCTTGCGGATCGGTCACGGCCTGTAAGACACGCAAAGTGCCGTGCTCGGCATCGCGACACGCCAGCAGCACGCGCACGCCTTTCATCGCCAGGTGCGGGGCGATCTCGTAGCCGGTGCCGCTATTGGCGCCGTTAACGACGGCCGGCCGTCCGGATTGATGGGGGATATCGGAAAAGGCGAAGCTCATGCGGTATGTTCGTCCCGGTGCCATGACGGGCGCTAATCCTCGGAACTCGTCGTTTCGGGCACGGCTGATGCGACAGTGTCCGGATCCGACGATGGCGGACTATCCTGCCATGCCTGTGCCCGACCGCGCTCCACGCCATAGTCGAACAGCGTGCGCATATAATCCTGCTCGAAAAGATCGTGCTCGTCCGCGTCGAAGTCCTGCTCGATAAAGGTCAAGTGATATCCGGCGCCGGTCGATCTCGCCCAGACATAGGCCGAGGCCACACGGTCCTGGAGGCTGGAGAAGAGCATCACCTCAAGCGTCCGCTTGGCGATGCTGGAGAGACCTGCTTCGATCAGCTCGAACTCGCCTGCCATCTTGCCGTTGACCAGCAGATACAGCTCCGTTGGGGACTGGCTGTCCCGCAGGATCTGGTCGTTCGCGACCGGCGGAGCGGCCATCAGGGTCGCAATGGTGCCGCCATCGACATGGAGTTCGCTGATTCGCTCTCCCTGCGCTTCCATCTCGATCAGCACCGGGGGGAACTGCACCGGGACGGAGCTGCTGGCGAGCAGGATGCGCCGGAAAAGGGCATAGCGACCGGGCGCATCACCGGCCGCGATCGCTCCCATGTCCCAGATCGCATTGCCGGGGCGGTCGAGGCTGACGGTGCCGACGAACAGGCGCCGGCCCTTGCGGTGCTCTTCGCCGATGGCATCGATCACCGCATCAGTGGCGAAGCGGGCGATTAGAGCCTCGAGCGGCCCGGTCGTCGCGACGCTGGTCGAGAACGGGATCGCCAACGCGAAGCGGTCCTTGTAAATGTCGTCGGGCGTGATCTCGGTATAGGCGCGTTTCAGCTCGTCGTCGTAGTCCGGCCCGAGCAGCGCGAAGGGGGCGATGAGAGCCCCGGTGCTGACTCCAGTGACCACGGCAAATTCAGGTCGCTTGCCGGTTTGCGACCATCCGTTGAGAAAACCCGCACCATAGGCCCCGTCATCCCCACCGCCCGACAGCGCGAGCACGCGCAGTGGCTCGCCCGGCGGTGGCGGGGCGATCGAGATCTGTGTCAACAGGTCGGGGGAATTGGCCCAATGGCGGATTTTCGGCGAATCCGGCGCGTGCGCGGCTTCGATCTGCGCGGCCTCGAACGGTTGCCGGTCGAAGCTGGCACAACCGCCAAGCAGCAATGCGGGGCCGAGCACTCCCAGGACGAGCGTTCGCACCAGGTCGATGGCCTGTCCCGGCATCATGGTCAGGCGGAGTTCTTTACGGGTTCGCATCGCCATCCTTCTCGGAAATCTCTGGGGGATCAGCCTCCGGCGCGTTCCAGCTTCCGCCGAGCGCCAGATTGAGCGTGACGAACTGCTCGCGTTCCATGCGCTCGATCGTCGCCAGATCGCTGCGCGCAGTGATCGCCTGCTGCCGGATCTGCAACACGTCAAGCAGGCTGCTTTCGCCGACCCTGTACCGCAGATCCTCGATCCTGAGCGCTTCCTCTATCTCGCGCACGCGGATGACGGCCGCGTCCCGGCGGCGGCGAAGCACCACGCCGCTGTCGAGCGCGGTTTCCACCTCCTCGAAAGCGGCCAGCGCGGCGCCGGCATATTGCGCGATCGCCGCGCGCAGTTCGGCATCGGCAATGTTTTCGCCGGCAGCCAGCGCGCCGCCCTGGTAGATCGGCGCCGCGACATTGCCGCCAATGCTGAACAGGGTCGCGGTAGGATCGAAGATATTTTCAAGGGCGTCCGACACCGCGCCCGCCAGCCCCGTGAGCGACAGGCGCGGCAGGCGCGCCTTGCTGGCCTGGTCCTCGGCATGCAGTGCGGCGGCGACGCGCCGCTCGGCCGCGACCAGATCGGGCCGCCGCTCGAGCAGCGTCGAAGGCAGCCCGGCAGGCGGCGGCGTTGGCATGGGCGGCAAGTCAATTCCCGAGGCGAACTCGGCCGCGGGATAGCGCCCGACCAGTAGTTCGAGAGCACGGATCGCCTCGCGCCGCGCGCCCTGTGCCCGTGCGAGAGCCTCGCGCGCCTGTTCGAGATTGGCGCGGATCAGTGCCAGATCGCCATCCATCGCGACGCCCTCGCGGACCTGCAGACCCACCAGGCGATGCAGATGTTCGAGCGTATCAACCGCTTCCTCGGCCAGCCCCACCTGCCGCGAAGCCTCGATCGAGACCAGATAGGCGCGCGCCACGCCCGCGGCAATCGATTGCCGGGCCGCGAAATAGTCGGCGCGGGCAGCCGCCTCGTTCTCGAGCGCGGCATACCAGCCATCGCTGATCCTGCCCCACAGGTCGATTTCCCAACTCGCCTGCGCCAGTCCCAGAAAGCTGGTGCTGTCATATTCGATGCTGGACGGCACCGGCAGTCCGGCCTGCCCGCCGATTTCGATATCATCGATCTCGATATGGCTGCGCGAACCCAGGCCGACCGCCTGAACGGCCGGACGCAGCCCGGAACGCGCCTGACGGGCAAGTGCTGCGGCGCGCTGGACCTGCGCCGCGGCGGCCTGAAGATCACTGTTCTTCTCCTGCGCTTCGGCCACGAGCGCGGCGAGGCGCGGGTCGCCGAAGGCGGCGACCCATCCGTCCGCGACCGGCCCTGCGGCATCGGCGACTGCCCGCCAGCGTTCCGGCAAAGGCGGCAGGGCCGCGCGGGCGGGTGCGACCGGACCATCGCCGACCCTGTCGGGATGCGAGCAGCCTGACACCAGCATCAGGCCGAGCAACATGGCGGTGAGAGGGACGATGCGCATGGTTCAACTTGCCCCCTGTGGCTCGGCTGCGGTCTCGTCAGGGCCGATCTTGAAGAAGATTGCATAGAGGACCGGCACCACGAACAGGGTCAGTACCGTCCCGAAGGCCAGCCCGAAGGCCAGGACCACGGCCATCGCCTTGAAGAAGGCGTCGAACAGCAGTGGGATGACGCCGAGTACCGTCGTCAGCGAACTCAGGATGACCGGGCGGGCGCGATCATAGGCTGCCTCAATGATGGCATCGAAACGCGGTTTACCCTCGCCGATCTCGATATCCATCTGATCGACCAGCACGATCGCGTTCTTGATCAGCAGGCCCGAGAGCGAGAGCACACCGAGAATGGCGATGAACTCCATCGCTATGCCGGTGATGAGCAGGCCGATGGTTACGCCGATGATCGCCAGCGGCACGATCATGAAAATGATCACCGGCTGGCGCACTGCGTTGAACAGCACGATTACCACCAGCACCATGCCGATGACACCGAGCGGGACCACGCCAATCAGCGAATCGATCGCCTCGGTGCTCGTTCCTTCCTGGCCGTCCCATTCGAAATGGTAGCTGGAAGGCAGTTCGATCGCCTCGACGTCTCCGCGCACGCGATCGAGCAGACGGTTGGCGGTTTCGCCCGGCGCGGGATCGGCCTGGGCGTTGATTGCCCAGCGCTGATCGATCCGCTGAATCTGCGAATGACGCCAGCGGGTCTCGAAACCGTCGATCACTTCCTGCAGCGGAAGCGAGGCGCCGCTGGCGCTGAACACCTGGATTGCTTCCATGTTCTGCGCGTCGCGCGTTTCGCTTTCGGGCGAGCGGGCGATGATCGGGATCAGGTCGTCGCCCTCGCGGAAGACGCCTATCGGACGGCCCGCGAACGTGCCCTGCAAGGCCTCGGCCACGTCCTCGCGGCTGACGCCAAGGCGACGCGCGCGCGTTTCGGAATAGAGCGGGTGGATGACCGGCACCTGCTCGCGCCAGTCATCCTTCACGAGGATGGCCGCTTCGTCCTCGGCGAAGACATCCTTGGCCTGCTGCGCCAGGCTCTGCAGAACCGCCGGATCGGGCCCCGAAAACTGCGCCTCGATCTTCGAGCCGCCACCCGGCCCCAGTTCGAACAGCCAGACCTTGGCGCGCGCTTCGGGGGCGTTCTTTTGCAAATAGGCATGCACATCTGCCTGCAGCCGCTCGAGCGTCGAGGCGTCCTCAACCCGCAGGATCATCTGGCCGAAGGAGGATGTCGGCGCCTCGGGCTGATAGACCAGCTTGTAACGCAAGGTACCCATGCCGACCACGGTCTGAACGTCAGTAACGCCGTCCATCGTCGCCAGATCCTCCTCAATCTCCTCCAGGTCGGCATTGGTCCGCTCGATATCGGTGCCCGCAGGCAGCCAGTAATCGACCATCAAATGCGGCGTGGTGGAGGCGGGAAAGAAACCCTGTTCCACGAACGCGAAGCCCACAAGGGAGACGGCGAACAACCCCCCGGTCAGGCCCATGGTACGCCAGCGATGGCGCAGCGCGCGCGCGAGCCATTCGCGATAGGCGGTGCCGATCCGGCCGGCTTCGCGCTGCGGGGCGGCCTCGTCCTCGAGACCGTCGTGGCCTGCATCGAATCCTGTCTCCCGATCAGTGCCGGAAGCGGCAGCATCCTCCTCCTTCTCGAACAGCCAGTTGGCGAGAAAAGGCGCTACGGTGACCGCGAAGAACCACGAGAACAAGAGCGAGATCATCATCACCCAGAACAGGTGATTGGTGTATTCGGCGACCTGCCCGGGGGCGAGGCCGATCGGGGCGAAGGCGATGATGCCGACCAGCGTGCCTCCTAGTAGCGGCCACAGCATCTGGCCCACGATCGCGCGCGCCGCCTCCAGCCTGTTTTTGCCCTGCTTGAGGCCGACGAGCATCCCCTCGACCACGACGATGGCGTTGTCCACCATCATTCCCAGCGCGATGATCAGCGCGCCCAGCGAGATGCGGTGCATCGGTATCCCGCCGGCATTCATCCCAGCCAGCGTCGCCGCGACGGTGAGCATGAGCACGGCGCCGATGACCACGGCCGAGCGCCAGCCCATGAAGATCAGCAGCGTGACCACCACGATGACGAGCGCCGTCGCGACATTGATCACGAAATCGCCGATCGCGTCCGACACCACCTTGCCCTGGTGGTAGAATTCGTGGATCTCGATGCCGATCGGGCGGTCGCTCTCGCTCGCGCGCAGCTTGGCTTCGATCGCCTCGCCGACCTCGACCACATTTGTGCCGGTCGCATTCGAGATGCCCATGCCCACCGCCGGCCTGCCATTGTAGCGCAGGATCTGCATCGGCGGATCGACATAGCCGCGCGTCACGCGGGCCAGATCGCCCAGTCTCACGACCGCGCCTTCCTGGCCGGTCATCACCGGCAGATCGCGCAATTCCTCGACCGAATCGATCTCGCCGGTGGGAACGATCTCCAGACGCTGGTCGCCGACGCGCACGCTGCCCGCTGCGACGACGGAATTCTGCTGTGCTAGATCCTGATAGACGCTCTGCACCGACAGCCCCAGCGCCGCGACCCGCTCGCGCATGATCTCGACATAGAAGGCCTCGCGTTGCTCGCCCGACAGCACCACCTTGCCCACACCCTCCACACCGCTCAGGTCGGTGCGCAGCTTTTCGGCATAGTCGTACAGCTCGGCCGGCGAATAACCATCGGCGGTTAGCATGTAGAAGATGCCGAAGACGTCGCCGAAATCGTCGTTGACGATCGAGGGACCTGCCCCGGGCGGAAGCAGCCGGGCGGCATCGGCCACGCGGTTGCGCAGCTTGGTCCAGACGATCTGGAGCTGTTCCTTGTTGCGCCCGAACTCGTACTTGATCTCCACCTCGATGCGCGACTGGCCCGCCTCGGAGGTCGAAACAATCTCCTTCACCTCCTGCATCTGCCCGATCTCCCGCTCGAGACGCTGGGTGACCTCGGTGGCGACCTCCATCGGCGATCCGCCAGGATAGGGTGTTACCACGACAGCGCGGCGGATGGTGAACTCGGGATCCTCGAAGCGCGGCAGCGACCCATAGGCCGCCATCCCGGCAACGATCGTCCCGATGATGACGAGCAGGATGAGCAGGCGATTCCTGATCGAGAAGACGGCGGGATTAAACGACATGGCTCAGTCCCGCTCGTAGGGGCGGACTTTCATCCCCTCTTCGAGATTGGCCACGCCAGCAGCCACTATCAGGTCTCCGCGGCCGATGCCGGCAGTTACAGGCAGCATTCCGCCTGCTCCCTTGCCTACGGTGACGCGGCGCAGCGCGATGGCTCCGGTCCTGCGGTCCACGCGCCAGACGAATGTCTTTTCGTCACGCCCAACGATCGCTTCCAGTGGCACAGCCGGCATCTCGGCATCATCGGTATCGAGCTCGACATGCAGTGTTCCCGTCATGCCCGGCAGGATCAGCGCGCCGGAAGGCGGATCGAACAGGAACGTCGCCTCGTAGGTGAGCGACTGACGCGTGGCGTCGGTGGCGAACGAGCCGAACCGGGCCGCGAACCGCCTGTCGGGGAGACTGTCGAGCGCGATCGCCGCGTTGATCGGGGCCCGCTGCTCGGCATTGGCAACGATGGACGAGGGAACCTGGACCACCGCCTTGGCGGAACCGGCGGTCTGTAAGGTCACGACCGGCTGCTGCGGCGAAACATATTCGAACGGCTCGGTCAGTCGCCTGGCCACGCGGCCCGAAAAGGGCGCCCGCAAGACGGTCTTCTCCAACTGCTCGCGCGCATTGTCAAGTTCGGCTCGCGCAGTGTCGCGCTGCGTTTCGCGCTGAACGTGCACTGCCCGCGGAATCGCGCCTTCGCCGACCAGCGCGTCGGCGCGGCGGAATGCATCCTGTGCCGCCTCGTACTGTTCGCGTGCCTGGACGAGCTGGTTGCGCGCGATGGTCTGGTCGAGCTGCGCGATCACCGTGCCGGCCCTGACGAAATCGCCCTGATCCACCGTTAGCCGGACGATCTTGCCCGGAACATCGAAGGTTAGATCCGAAGATGTGCTTGCCTCGATAATCGCGGGAAATTCATAAGTCCTGGCTTGGCCGCCTGTCGCCACGGTGTAGAGTTTGACGGGACGCCGATCGGCCTCCTCCGGAACGGGGGCGTTGTCACAACCTGCGATCAGACATGTGAAAATGAGCGAAACGAATATGCGCAGCATGAAGGGTTTGGGCCCAAAAACGGTTCGGCGCGAATCAGACTTTGACATGCGCCCAAAATGAAACGAATAAGTTTACATATCATCGCTCGTCGCAATAGGAAGACCCAATTGCAAGGCCAAACGCTTTCGCTGAACCTGTCTCATCCCGAATCGGCGAACCGCCCCCGGGTCGTCATCGTCGGCGCCGGTTTCGGCGGCATGGCTGCAGCGCGCGCTCTTCGCGGCAATGCCGCGGAAGTGACGCTGATCGACCAAACCAATCATCACCTGTTTCAACCGCTGCTATACCAGGTCGCGACTGCGGCGCTTTCCCCGTCCGATATCGCTACGGCCAATCGTGTGCTGATGCGCGGTGGGTCAAACCTAAGTGTGTTGATGGCGGAGGTTACAGGCGTCGATATCAGGGCGCGCTCGGTGCTGCTGCGCGATGGGCATCGGTTGCCATACGATTATCTCGTACTCGCCACGGGATCGGCCTCGAGCTTTTTTGGACAGGACAACTGGCGCGAACACACGCTGGTTCTCAAGACGATTGAGGATGCGCTTGCCATCCGCGCGCGGTTGCTGGAAGCTTTCGAGCGGGCCGAGCAGTCGACCGACGACGCAGAGATACGACGCCTCCTGACCTTTGCTATTGTTGGGGGCGGCCCAACTGGCGTGGAACTGGCTGGGACCATCTCCGAACTCGCACGCGCGACTTTGGCGCGCGATTTCTCTCGCATCGATCCGCGCGACACGCGTGTGGTCCTATGCGAGGCGGGCGGCCGTTTGCTGTCGGGTTTCGATCCCGCGCTTTCGACCTATGCGACCGAAGCTCTAACCTCGATGGGGGTGGAGGTGCGGATTGGCACGGCCGTCGAGGCAATCGATCCCACCGGCGTGGTGCTCGGTAGCGAGCGGATAGATACCGGAGCCGTGCTGTGGTGTGCCGGCACTGAGGCCCGTCCGGCTGCTGAATGGCTTGGAATCGATGGGGTCGCAACGGGGCTGTAACGGTCCGGTCCGATTGTTCGGTGCCGGGTCATCCAATCATCTTTGCGATCGGGGACGTCGCAAGTTTCGAAGCAGGCGGCGACGAGCGCTTGCCGGCTCTTGCACCAGTTGCCAAGCAGCAGGGCACATATGTCGGGAAGCTGCTCGCGGCCCGTATCGCCGGTCGGCGCGAGCCCGGCGCCTTCCGCTACCGCGACTATGGTACCATGGCGGTGATCGGGCGCTCGCGTGCGGCGGCGCAATTCGGCAGGCTCCGGCTCACGGGATTTCTCGCCTGGCTGGTCTGGTCACTTATACATTTGATGCTGCTTGTGGACTTTCGCAGCCGCCTGGTCGTCTATGTCAACTGGGCTTGGGCATGGTTTACTTACGGACGCGGGGCGCGGTTGTTGACGGGATCAACCACAAGCGATGCCCGGCAGCCGCCGCTCAGCGACCCAGAAAGCGGGCGGCCCGATGACAAGTAGCGGTCTCAGCCAATATTCAAATAGTTGACCATGATGAAAGCATGCTCCCGCACCGCCATCTAGGGCCATTCGAAGGCTCGCCTGGCCTCGCTATCCATCACCTGCAAGTTGTCGCGACCTAGCTTGCACTTGATCGCAGGAAGCGCTCGAAGCCAAACCGCATCTAAGATCAGCGTATCTGTCTTTGGCGTCGATCTACCTCAGTTGACTAAGCAGCGGTAGGCATGGCGGTCGCATGAAGACCGAACGGCTTCGGCGACACTACGTCATAGCTCTCATCTTCCCTGGAAACCCGGCTAGCGGCGAAGATATCGCGTTTCAGCTCACCATAACGGGTTTGGAGGAGGAGCTCTTCTATCGTGGCATCCTGCTGTTCGCGCTGGATCAGGCTTTCACCGGAAGGAGACGGTTCCTCGGGTCGATTGGGGATGGGGCGCGGTCCTGTCGTGCTTCCTGTTCGGATTGGCACATGCCTGTGGCTTCTCGGACGACAGCTTTGCCTTCGATCCCATCACGATGGCGCTGACGGCAATCCCAGCCTTTATCGCGGTCTGGCTGCGTTTGCGCACCGGAAGCCTGCTCCTGCCGGTTCTGCTTCACAATTTCGGCAATTCGCTCTCGTTCATCGTGTGAAGATGTCTTCCCGGAATGCCCGCTTCCGGGATCAGCATTCTGCCCGTAAAATGACCGAATTTGGGGCGCAAAGCCGACATCGTTCTTGTTTGATGGCCGCCCGAAAAGCGGCGACGAAATCACCTTGCCGAGCGTTAACGGTCGCCCGACTCATGTGATGAGAACCGCTTTGCGAGGCGCGCGCTGGCTCCGCTTTGCGCGGCGAGCCTAGCCCCATAGCGCATTACCGTTGCTGGATCGCGCCAGCGATAGGCTTGCATGATCGCGGGCAGCCCCTCCCCCGCCGCAAAATTGTCTTGAGCCACCCCGACGCTGATTGAATGGCTCGAGATGTCGCTCACCCACCGCTCTAGCCGTTGTTCGCTCATTTCGCCCAGCAGTCCTTTCGCATGCGCCGCGCGCACCATCCTACGGTATATCAGCGTGATACTGTTAGGATGCATCGGACGATTGCCGACCCGGCTGACCGATCCGTCGAAATGCACCTCGACCCGCCGCAGCAGCGGTCCCGAACGGATATCGACCGCCTTCTTCCAGACGCGGATAGCCTCCATCGTTCTCGGCGACAGATAGGCATAGGCGCCCTCCCCTTCGGTATCGGTCTTGCTCGAGGGGATGAACAGCACCCCTGCCCCGCCCTCGCCCGCCTCGATATGATCGATCTCGATCGCCACCAGTTCGGAACGCCGGCAGGCGGTGTCATAGGCGACCCGCAGGAGCGCCGCATCGCGCACGCCCAGCCAGTCGCGGCGGCAGGCTTTCAGAAGATGCGCCAGGCACACGCCCGTAGGCGGTCCGTCGAGATCGGCGATATCTCCCTTGTAGCGGATCCCCTTTGCCTGGCGCTGGCGGGTGCCACGCGCACGGCGCATGGCCTTCAATTCGAGCTTCACCAGCGGTGCCGCGGTCGGATCGGTCAGCCCCGCCATCCTATAGGCCATTCCGACATGGACGAGATAGCGCGCGATTGTCGCGGGCGCGCGTCTCTTGATCGGGGTGCGCAGCCGTCGCTCGGTTTCCAGGCCGCCAAGCGCCCTTACCCAATCCGCAACCAGTCGCGCGTCCGCTCCCGGCGCCCGAACTCCATTTACCCGACACCATTCGTTCCATAACGCAAGATCCGACAGGAACGCGCGTTTGGTATTGGCCGCCCAAGCGCGAACCGCCGCGTCGATCACGGCCGGATCGATCGCCGATCCAGCACCGCCGAGCGCGGCGACGGTCGCGACCACGGGTTCGCCCTTTCGGTCCGCAAGTTCGTTCGACAAATACGCGGGGACGCCGTTTGGAGCGATTTCGGAAGCCATTCGACGGGCTTGCGCACATTTCCACCATCTGTCTAGTAGTGATAAGCAGGCATTATCAACATTACGTGCCTTCCTCAGTGGACTGAACCGCTCGTTTTAAGCTACTATTGATACATGTCACGTCCGGCTCGTCCTCTTTGTGCGATACTCTGGTCGCCCGATCTGGTCGATGAGTTCGGCCGAACGATGGCATCGATCGGTCGCCTTGACGCCCGGATATCCGCCAGTTCGGTTGCCCCCGCGTGGATGCTGCGAGCCAGCTGGACCGGCTACGCCACAGCTCTGAGGCTGCAGCGGCACGAAATCGACGAAATCGACGTAATTTCACATTTCACCGGCGTTTCGATCCCGGGCCGCCCCCCCGTTGTCACCGCGGGCGATCCGTTCGGCGCTTACGCCGATTGGGCCGCAGAGCTGGCAGCCGGTCACGACCGTCATTGGCGCGAGGACATACCCTTTACCTTCGACATTCCCGATGGCTGGCGCGACGCCCCTCCCCTCGCCCGCGCCCTCGCCGTTCTCGATTCCTGGTCGCGGCAGGATAACACGCCCGCTCCCTGGCTGGCGTTTCCCAAGTTGCTGCGGCGAATGAATTTGACCAGGAACCCACTCCCTTGCCTGGTGACCGGCGACCCGGGCCTTCGCTTTCTTCACGGCACGCGGGAAGCCCAGCTTAAGCGTTTGCTCAAATCCTTGCGAGAACTAGCCGACGAAGGGTTGCGGCGTCTCGGCCGCCTCGAGGGCTATCGTATGCGCTACGGCGCTGCTGTCGGTGCCGAGCATCGTCCGGGCCATCTTCCCCGGTTAGGAACCTTGGCACTCGAGACGCCCTTCCTGGCCGCGCGAACACTTGTTGACCGATTTGACATCACACTCTCGGGAGCCGGGAAGCTCCTCTCAAGAGCGGCTGAAAAGGGTCTGCTGGTAGAAACAAGCGGTCGGACGAGCTGGCGTCTCTATGTTACTCCCGATGTCGGGATTGCCTTGGGGATTGTTGCACCCCCGCGCGGGCGTCCGCCCTCCCCGTCGCGCTCGTCACCGGCCCTCGACACTGTTCTTGCCGAGTTTGACAGAGAAATGGCGGAGATCGATCAGATGCTGTCGGATCATTCGCGAAAGCACACCGAAACTTAGAGAAGCTTTTCGATCGCCGCCATGATCGTCGTCTTATTAGCTCCTGAATTCGGGAGGATCTTGATGGTGAGCCCTGCCCCATTGGTCGGCCTGGTCACCGAGAGCATCGGAACACCGGATTTGGTCGGCACGGTTTCGGTCTGGACCTTCGTCCTCGGCTTGCCAGGCGCGGTGGTCGCCCTGATCAGGCGTTTAGCCGTCTCAGGCCCGGAAAGCGGTTCGCTCCCCGAGCTGCGTTCAGCAAGGATCGCCTCCGTCTCCTTGCGCATCGCCGAAAGCGAGCGCATTTCGTTGGCAAGCGGCTTAAGGTCTCGCGCGATGCGCACGGTGATGTCGTGACGATCGGCAAAAGCTACGATGAGTTCCTCGGGTAGCCGCGCGACGTTGAGCATCCGGCTGAGCCAGGACTTCGATATGTTGAGGTGCTCGGCCATCTGGGTAAGCGAGCCCTCGTAGAATTCGGACAGCGCCGCTTCGTACTCATGAGCGCGCTCCCAGTCGGTGATGTCCTTGCGCGACCGATTCTCGACATCCGATACCCGGAACGCCTCCTCGTCGGTAAGTTGCTGGACGGTCACCAGATAATCGAACTCTGGATGGTTGTGCTCGCGCAGCCACTGCACCGTCCACCAGCGCCTGACGCCGGCAATGATCTCGTAATCATGCTCTGGGTCGTCGCGCAGTCGCCTGACGATTGCCGGGATGCGCTGCTTTTTCGCCGAAAGGAAGGCGTCGATGAGATCGCGGCAACTCTCCTCCGATAGATGATCGAGATCGCGATTGTGGAGACGCCATGGCCGGCAGCGGGCTGGATCCACGAACTCCGTGCGATCCGTTACAACCTTACCCGATGCCAGGCGATTGAGCGCCTCGCTGCGACTGGCCATTATGCTCCTTGCCGGCGCCGCCTCCCCCTCCTCGATGTCATCATCGATCGATTCGGTAAGCAGCGAACCGAAGCCCTTATTACCCTTGGCCAAGACTCAATCTCCTTTCGTGTGTTGCCGTGGCGGCAGTTTGTTGCCACGTGGCAACGGCACTCTGAATGGTCTCGTACACCAGCTGACCATGGCAATGCGCCGGCACCGGCACGGGACTCGCCTGATAGCTATATCTCATTGATTCAGAACGACCTTCCAGATCGTTGCCACGTGGCAACATCATGCCATCACCTCCCCTGCCCGGCTCGCCCAGCTGCCGATAACTTCCTGCTCGATCTCCTCACAAACCGCATTGAGGTACTTCACGCACCGCATGTGCACCTCGCGTGACGTTACCGGCCGATCGAGCTCGAAAACGGTCTTGAGGCGTGAACTCGCATTGTCGATTTCGGCGCTCGTCGGCATTATCGATGTAAGCAAAGACCCGCCGAACACATCGCGCATCATGGCCAGAAGCTCGCGATGCATCGACTTGTTCTCGTCGACGCGGCTCGCGACCACGCGGATGAAATTGTAGGCCGGTCGCGCCCTGCCCCCCAACTGCTCGAGCTGTTCCATAGTGGTTCTCGCCATATCGACGAAGGATACAGTCGAAGAGAAGTCGATCACGCTTGGCGGCATCGGGATCACCATGGCATTCGCTGCCTGGAGAACCGCCATCGACACCATTCCGAGAGCCGGCGGCGGATCCATGATAACGACATCATAGTCGTGAACGACCTCGCCGATCGCATTCGAAATCAGATCAATCACATCGAAGCTTCGCGTCTGAGCCAGGTGCGCAGCTATCTCATACTCCAGATTATAGAGCTTGAGATTTGAAGGGATAAGGCTGAGGCCGTGAAAGTGCGTGTCCCGGATGATCGAGCGGACCCCGAGCAACTCGGGGTCGTGAAAATGCCCGTAAAGCGTATCGTTCTCACCGAGATCGATATCGGGACGATATCCGAACATCATGGTCGAGCTGGCCTGGCTGTCGCAGTCGACGAGCAAGGTCCTGTACCCCTTAATCGCAAAGTGCTGCGCAAGGTGCACCGCGATCGTCGACTTGCCGACGCCGCCCTTGAAGTTCGACACCGAGATAATCGCCGGCGTGTCTTCCGGATCGCGCCAAGGCCTTGTTCCGAAAACCTTGCGCATCTTATCAAGCTCGGTGAGATTGTACGGCAAGCGGTGACCCGAAGGGGTGCGACTGCGCTCGGGCAAACGGCCATCGCGTTCGGCCTCTCGGATTGCCGATGCCGTTCGATCGACGAGTTCTGCGGCCTTCGAGATGGGGAAGGTTGGGCCCGCCTTCTCTCCGGTTTCGGGATCGAGCGCGTGTGTCTGGAGCCGCTTGAGAATTGCCAGTGACTTGCGATGAAGGGAACGGAGATCATCGGTTGCTGAGCTGCCTGGAAGCCCATCGGCTGAAATCTTGGTGGCCATCTACTATCCTTCTTGGAAGTCTGGACATCAATTTAGCCCGAGTTGACGCTTTCAGCAACGACTTGGCCAAAAAACTTACAGCTACACCGATGATCTCCGAGCCACTTGCGGGCAGTCGCGGGCGAGTAAACGCGTTCGCCGATGATCTTCGAGCCCTTTTGAACTGCTTGATCCAACCATCGGACTCGCAAAACCGAGCTGTGGACGAAAACCGATGATCTCAGAGCCAGGCCGATGAACTCAGTGCAGAAATGCAATGATCTCGGTGCCTAAGAACCGATGATCTCAGAGCGCATACCTACTTATAGAGAATCTCCTCCTTCGAATCCGATTCGCAATCGGTTAAATTTTGAGTTTGAAAGTTTGATATTGGCATGTTTTGCTCAACGGACCCGACATCATCGGTGATTTTGCAGGTTTTCGGCCACAAATCGTCCGTAAATCGCCAAAGGGCTTGATTTAGCCCCCCAACCCTGTTGTTGATCCAGCCACCGAGGCCCGCCGAATCGGGGGAGGGGACTATGACGCAGGATGACAAGAAACCGGTTGGCCACCAATACGCTCTGGCAATGCTGGCTGGCGGCGAGAAACAGGTCCGTACACTTGCCGAGCATGCTGGCTCGCAACTGACGCTCGACGCATTCCTGAGAGTTCAGGACGAAAACCCGGTGCCGGCGTTTCTGCATTCGGCGTTATGCGCCATGTCGCTCCCAACAAAGCGCCCCAAGGACGAGTTCGAACCGATCATTCGCGAGGACGGTCGCTATGCGCTGGCAATCAATCCCCGGCCGGTGCTGCAGGAGATCGATGGCAAGCGAGTGATGAAGAGTCTGGGTGTTCCTTTCGGATCCTATCCCCGCGTGGCGCTAATCTACATGCTCTCGCAAGCGGTTCAGCAACGGTCGCGCGATGTTTATCTCGGCCGCAATTTCACTGATTGGATGCGGCGTCTCGGATATCAGACGATTTCATACGGGCCACGCGGTACTGCCAATCTGATGAAGCAGCAGGTCGATCGGTTGCTTGCCTGTGAATGGCAGATCAGATGGGACGGCGCCGATACGGACCAGAACGCCTTTGCCGTCAGGGATGTAAAGATTTCCAGCGAATATGCCGGCTCGCTGGACAAGGACGGTGCCTTCGCTCGCGAAATCAGAATGTCGGAGGTCTTCTATCAGCATCTCGTTGAACATGCGGTTCCACTCAATGAAGTGGCGATCCGAGAACTGAAGGGAGCGCCGACCGCGCTCGATCTCTACACCTATCTTGCCTACCGGCTCCCCCGTGTTACCGCCGAGCGCGGCCAGGCACTCTCGTGGGACCAGTTGGCCAAGCATTTGGGCAACGCCGCGGACAGCAAACGATTTCGCCAGACCGTCCGTGAAACAATGCAACTTGTTACATCAGTCTATCCGAACGCCAATGTCGATGTTTCGGGGAGGAAGGTCGTCCTTTATCCTTCACCAGCGCCGCTCGAGAAGAAGCTCGTTGGAGCCCATCTACGGCTCGTTGGAATCGAACCGCGCAGCAAGCGGAAAGCCCTGTCCAAAAGGACAGGCGAAGCAGAGGGCAGGGCGAAGACGTTGCCGGAAGTCGAAACCTTGGCGTTTCCGTCAGGGTCGCTTCAGTATGGAAAGCGCGAAGAAGCTTTTTTGCGGATTGGCCGCGAAAAGGGTGCTCCCTGGGATGTCGATCTGATGGCGAGCCAATTCCGCAGTGGCTGCCCGGACTTCGAACGCCCTCGAACCGAGAAAGAATGGCTTCGCATCTGGGAAAGTTTCGTCATCTCCTATGCCAAGCGGAGAGCCGCGCACCAATAGGAGCGGTGCACTTACGCCCATACGGACGATCGCGCAGAGGCACCAACCTTCTCGTGTGGTGTCCCGCCACCGTTGCCATATAGTCCTACGATACGCGCATCGTCGGCTTCTTGGTTTCACGGGGACACCGAGAACACAATGAATCTTGCCACATTCCCGGCGAAACGGGCTTTCCGCTACTATTGAGCAGAGGCAATTCCTGGGAAGGCTTGATTGCCCTCCGGTCGATCCGCTTGTGCGTTAACTCCAAAAACCAGAACCACGAAATTCGGGATAAAGCACTGACGAACCTCTCGACCTTGGCCTCTTGTGTTGGCTGAGAAAGGAACATTGACCCTGGAATCAGAAAAAGATTTTTCACAACCACACCTTTGGCGTGATTTGAATATCGCCAGACCCCCTGAGACCGGCAAGCATGGTGCAAGTATCAACACTCGTCTCGGTTTCATTCTTAAAAGTGGAGGAAGAGGTTCGGGGTAAAGGAGGAGCAACTATGCTGACCTGTCTGAGCCCAACTCAGGAAACAATCGACACGGTAGCAGGACTTCGCGGCAAGTGGCATGGCAGCTACGCCATGTGCCGATGTCCAGCACACCGCGACAGCACGCCGTCCCTCTCGATCAGGCAGGGCCAGCACGGAATACTGGTACACTGCTTTGCCGGATGCCAAAATGAAGACGTACTGCGAGCAATCTCGCGAACGCGGCCCGTATTCAATTCGCCAGCACCCAAATTTCAGCCAAGTCCATCGTCAGCGAATGCGCGGCGAATATGGGACCAGGGCCGGGAGATCTGCGAAACGCTCGCTGAGGCATACCTGAAATCGCGCAATCTTCCGTTGGATCTCCGCGATATCCGTTACCACCATAAATGTCCGTTCGGACGCAAACCCAATGCCGTCTTCAGACCCGCGCTTCTCGTTGCGGTGAGGGATCGCCTGGAGATCATGGCAATCCAGCGTATCGCGCTCGGATCGAAAGGGCTGTGCCACAAAGGCAAATACATGCTTGGGCGGCCGGGGATGGGCGCCTGGTCACCGTCGTTCAAAGGCGACACGCTCGGCCTTGCGGAGAGCATGGAAGATGCAGTCGCCTACACCAGGATCAAAGGAATTCCGTGCTGGAGTACGCTCGGAGCCGAACGCCTGGCTCTTGTCCGAATACCGGACGGCGTAAAGACGGTCGTGATCGCCGAGGACAACAACAGGGCAGGGCGGCTTGGCGCACTGGCGGCGATTGAGGCGTACGCGACTAAAGACCGGACGGTTCTCCGCGATCCTCCGCCACGAAAGGCGGGCGACTGGGCCGAGGTGAACGAGAACACTGGAGGATAGGACTGCGGTTCGAGGGGGAGGGGAGAGGGAAGCTTGGTTGCGGATCAACATCAGGAGCAGACCGTGACCGACCTATTCGAACAATCCGACCACCGCCTCAAGGGGGCGATCGAGGAAGTCGCCCAGAACATCGCAGGCTCGATCCTTTCGAAGAAGAGCCTCTTTGCGATCATGGAGCAGCTGCACGGCTGCACATCGGCGAATGGATCCTGGACGCAGCGCGATGCCTACGATTTGCTTGAGGCGGGGCTGGCGCTTCATCTTTCGGCGCGTTCGACACCCTTGCTCGAAGATGTGCCTGCGCTGTCGGAACTGGTCGACTCGCTGCCCACCCACACCGTTCGAAGCGAAGATCAGATCCGCTTCCAGCAATTCTCGACGCCGGCCGATCTGGCGGCGCTCGCCGTGATCGCCGCGCAACCCCGCAGCACTGACATCGTCCTGGAACCGAGTGCCGGGCATGGCTCTCTCGTGAGCATGTTGCCGGCTGTCGCGCAGCTCCACCTCAACGAAATCGATCCTCGTCGCCGTGCGAAGCTGTCGCTTCTTTTCGAAAGAGCCACGATCACCGGCTTCGACGGTGCGATGCTGACGTCCCTTTCGGCGCACGACCTCCGGCCAACGGTGATCTTGATGAACCCGCCGTTTTCGCGTTCGCAGGGCAGGGGGGTCGACCAATTCGCAGCGGTCCGTCACCTGCGCGCGGCCTTGGCGAAGTTGCTTCCGGGCGGCCGCGTCGTTGCCATCATGCCTGACTGGTTCACCCCCAGCGCCAAGATGCTGCGGATCTACGAGGAAACCTTCGCAAACTGCACGGTGCAGACATCCTGCAGGCTCGCCAAATGCTATCACAAGCAGGGCACGAGCGTGGCGGTCCGGTTGCTGGTCATCGACAAGGTTCCGGGCAATTCGAAACCGTCCTTGATTGCACGCGACACCGTCTCCGAGCTTGCCGAATGCTTTTTGATCGTGAAGCGGATCGACCCCGCGACAGCGCCGCCGGCACGACCCACCCGGATCAAGCCGAAGGCGACAAGCCTGTTCAAGTCGATGCGCGCCAAGCCGCGCACCACGCCTAAGATCGAGCGCAAGCTTGCGGCGCGCGAGATCGTCACGGTGGACTATGCCAAGCTGGAAGCGCCCCGCGCGCTCGGGGCGCAATCGGGCGTCTACGTTCCCTATCGGCCGAGCCGGATCAACATCCAGGGCTCCCGGAAACACCCGACACCCCTCGTCGAGAGCGTCGCCATGGGATCGATCCCGGCGCCGGTGCCCGATTACATACCGCGGCTTCACGATTGCATTCTGAACGAGGCGCATCTCTCCGAAGCGCAGCTCGAAACGATCATTTACGCCGGCAACGCCTGGACGCAGTTTCTTCCGGGCAAGTTCGTGCCGTCAGAGGAGGGGGTGGGTCTTTCGCTGTCCGAGAACGGCAAGGCCTATCGGAAGGGCTATTTCTTGGGCGATGGGACCGGAGCGGGGAAGGGGCGCCAAATTGCAGCCTGCATCCTCGACAACTGGTTGGCGGGCCGCAGGCAAGCGATCTGGATATCCAAGAACGAAAGCCTCCTCGAAGATGCCCGCCGCGACTGGGCCGCGATCGGCGGGCTCCCCGCCGACATCCAACCGCTCTCCAGCTGGAAGATCGACCAAGAACTTCCCTTCCGCGACGGCATCGTCTTTGTGACCTATCCAACGCTGCGCAGCCAACGCCAGGATGCGACACGCCTGAAGCAGCTGCTCGACTGGGCTGACACCGACTTCGACGGCGTCATCGCCTTCGACGAAAGCCACGAGATGGGCGGCGTGGCAGGAGGCGAGGGCGCGCGCGGCGCGAAGCCGGGTTCCCTGCAAGGGATCGCCGGTGTCCTGCTCCAGAACCACCTCCCCGATGCCCGCGTTCTATACGCGTCTGCCACGGGCGCATCCGACGTCAACAACCTCGCCTATGCCGTTCGCCTCGGCCTCTGGGGACCGGGAACCGCATTCTCGAACCGCGAGGACTTCATCAGCCAGATCCGGTCGGGCGGGATCGCCGCGATGGAACTGGTGTCCCGTGACCTGAAGGCGCTGGGCCTCTATCAGGCGAGGGCACTGAGCTTTGCCGGTGTCGAATACGAGGTGCTCAAGCACGATCTGACAAACGATCAGATCGGCATCTACGACACCTATGCGGACGCCTGGGCGATCATCCATCAGAACATGGAGGAGGCACTGGCGCTTACAAACGTCGTCGACGATCTCGACGGCGACACGCTCAACAGCGGCGCAAAGGCCGCGGCCCGCTCTCGCTTCGAAGGCGCCAAGCAACGCTTCTTCAACCAGGTCCTTCTCTCCATGAAGCTGCCGACCCTGATCGCCGCAATCAATGGCCATATCGACGACGACAAGGCGATCGTCGTCCAGCTCGTCTCCACGGCCGAGAGCATTCTGGACAGGCGTCTCGACAGTCTATCTCCCGAGGAACGCGCCGAGCTTGATCTGGACCTCAGTCCTCGCGAGAACGTCATCGACTATCTCGAGCGTGCCTTTCCCACCCAGCAGATGCAGGTCTTCGTCGACGATACCGGTGAAGAGCGTTCGATGCCAATGTTCGATGACGAGGGACGACCGGTTCACAATGCGGAAGCAATCGAGAAGAAGCAGCGGCTCATAGAGCACCTCTGCGCGCTTCCCCCGATCAAGCCGGCCCTCGATGGCATTATCGAACACTACGGCACCGAGAAGGTCGCCGAAGTCACCGGACGCACCAAGCGGCTCGTAACGCAGGGCGACGGGAGCCAGAAACTCGAAACGAGGTCGGCGCGTACGAACCAGTCCGAAACTGATCACTTCATGGACGGGCGCAAGAACATTCTGGTGTTCAGCGACGCTGGCGGAACCGGCCGCTCCTACCACGCAAGCCTCGACGCAGATAACCGGCGCCAGCGCGTGCATTTTCTCCTCGAGCCGGGCTGGCGGGCCGATCGCGCCATCCAAGGTCTCGGACGCACGCACCGGACGCATCAGGCCGAAACGCCGCTGTTCCGCCCCGTGACCACAAACTGCAAGGGCGAGCTGCGCTTCACCAGTACGATCGCGCGCCGGCTCGACAGCCTGGGCGCGCTCACGCGCGGCCAGCGCCAGACCGGCGGACAGAACCTGTTCGACCCGGCCGACAACCTCGAAAGCGAATATGCCAAGGCGGCGCTCGTGACATGGTTCGGCCTCCTAGCCGAAGGCAAACTCACCAGCGCCACGCTGGTCGATTTCCAGAAACGCAGTGGTCTTAAGATCGCCTCCGCCGACGGCATCCTGGAAGAGGATCTTCCGCCCATCCAGCGCTGGCTCAATCGCATCCTCGCCCTACCGATCGCGATGCAGAACGCGATATTCGACGAATTCCTGGCCCTGGTGGAAGCTCGGATATCCGCCGCGCGCGATGCCGGCACATTGGATGTCGGCATCGAGACCATCCAAGTCGAAAGCGCGAGCGTCGACGAGGATATCATCCTTCGCACCGACGAGCGCACCGGTGCGACATCGCATCTGCTTCGAATCGATCTGACGACCCGGTATCAGCCGACCACACTAGAAAGGGTGCTGGAGCGACGCGAATGGTCGGACGGCTGCATCCTGATGCGCAACACGAAGAGCGACAAGGCGGCGTTGTGCGAGCCCTCACGGCATTTCATGACCGAGAAGGGTGAGCTTATCCAGCGGGTCATCCTGCACCGACCGCTACGCCGCGAATATCATCAGCTGCGTGACCTCGAAGAATCCGCCTGGGTCGAATGTGCGGAGCTTCGCTTCGCAAAGCTGTGGCTGGCCGAGGCCGAAGACAGCGCTTCGCGTTTGCACACCGAGACGATCCACCTCGCAACCGGACTGCTGCTGCCGATCTGGTCAAACCTTCCCCGCGACTATCTCGAGGTCAACCGCATCGTAGACCTCGAAGGCCGCAGCTGGCTCGGCCGCATCGTCTACGACACGGATGTCGCCGACGTGCTGAAGGCGTTCGGTGTCAATTCGAGCGTGAAGCTCACCGATGAGGCTGTCGTGAAGGCACTGCGGGAGAACCGCAGCATCACCATCGAGCAGCCGTTCGGCGCGGTCCTGAAGCGCTCGCGCGTGGCAGGGGATCTTCGCATCGAAATCGCCGGAGTCCCCGCCGATCAGATCGAATGGCTAAAGACCATCGGATGCTTCACCGAGATCATCGCGTACCGCACCAGAATCTTCGTTCCGGCCGACAATCCCGAACCCGTCGTCAGGGCTCTTCTCGCGCCTCTCTGATGGCTCATGCCCGGTCAAAGGGGAGGGGGAGGGGGATTGGTGTCCGGTGAATCGCCGGTCGACCATCAGGAGATACGATCATGCAACTCATCCCGTTGAGCAAGCTCGATCAGAGCGAAGACAATGTCTGCAAGCGGCCCAATTCCGAATTCGAGGAGCGACTGTCCTTCGATATCGAGGCGCGCGGCGTGCTGCAGAACCTCATCGTCGCCAAGGCGAAAAAGCGCGGCCGCTTCGAGGTGATAGGCGGCGGGAAGCGGATGCGGGCCATGCACCGCATCGTCGAGCGGGGCGCCATGGACGCGGACTTCGAAATACCGTGCCTCGTCATCGATCGCCGCGAACACAATGCGAGCGAGGTCTCGCTGGCGGAGAACTTCCAGCGACTGCAGATGACGCCTGCTGAGGAATGCCAGGCGTTCCAGCATTTTATCAAAGAAGACGGCGATACGGCTGCGGTTGCGAAGCGCTTCGGACTGACGCAGCGTTTCGTCGACGGGCGCCTGCGCCTCGCCAACCTTGCCGGTCCAATCTTCGAAGCACTCGCAGCCAGCGACATCACGCTGGACATCGCCAAGGCCTACGCCGCAACCGACCAGCACGAGGTACAACTGCGCGTATTCGAACAGATGCGCCACGCATGGAACCCCAGCGCGGACGCCATCCGGCGAATGATCGCGGATGGCTCGCTCCGCGGCAACGATCCGATCGCGCTTCTCGTCGGTGAAGACACCTATGTCGCGGCCGGTGGCAAGATCGAACGCGACCTTTTCAGCGAAGCGGCCGATGATCGTTGGATCGACGTGGAAATCGCGCATCAGCTCGCGGGTGCCAAGATGGAGGCGGAGGCTGAACGTGTGGCGGCTGAAACAGGGCTCGCCTGGATCAACCCCGTCGCTGCCACCAATTCGTGGAGCGCCCGCAGCGAACTCGGCCTCAATCCGGTGCGCCTGCCTCCTGCGCCGCTCTCCGAGGAGGCACGCACTCGCATCGACGAGATCGACGCACGGATGGACGACATCAACGCGATCTTCGAGGACGAGAGCGCGCAGGAAGAAGACGGCGTGGATCTCGACAAACTCGAGGTCGAATACGACACGCTGTCGAACGAACGCGACGATCTCAACAATCCGGTCCGTGAGCTGCCCGAGGAATGGCACGGCGAAGCCGGACGCTTCCTCATCCTGACCAACAAAGGCGAAATGGTCCTGGAAAGCGACTATTACAGCGAGAAACGGCTGAGCTTCGAGCAGGATGAAGACGGCAACATCACCGCGACCAGCGAAGACATGCCGACCAGCGGGAGCACCGGCAGCTCGGCCGCTCGCCCGTCGACCCCCGAAGCAGTCGCCCCGGGCGGTGAGAAGCCGATCAGCGCCAAGCTGTTCGACGAGCTCTCCGTCCAGCGCCGAAACATCCTCGCCGCATCGCTTCTCGGCGATCCTGGACTGGCGCTCGACTATGCCATCTTCGCGCTCTGCGACGATCGCAGCTACGAGAGCAAGGGGACCTCGCTCAAGGCGGGCAAGCCCCAAGATCCGGCCTACGGTGACATCCCGCAGTCGGCAGCCGAAGGCATCCTCGCACAGGCGGAAGATGCACTCGACAAGGCTTGGCACGAGCCCAAGGAGGTCGCCCAGCGTTTCCTGGCCTTCCGCGAACTCGACGACGAGACCAAGGCCGCATGGCTGTCTTACGTAGTCGCGGTCTCGCTGGAGGCGAAGAAGGGCTACAACTCGGAATACCATCCGATTCATGCGGTCCTCGGAAGTATCCTCGACGTCGACGTCGCAGCCATGTGGCGGCCGACTTCGGAGAATCTCTTTGACCGCATCAACAAGACGTCCTGCCTCGCTGCGCTGATCGACATCGGCGGGTCCGAACTCGCGGCCCGGTACGCCGCCTCCAAGAAGGCCGAACTCTCCAAGACATGCGAGAAGCTGTTTTCCGGTGATGCGATCGTCGAGGAAGACATCAAGGAACGCGCTCTCGCCTGGCTGCCCGAAGCGATGAAATTCGATTTCGCTCAGGATCCCGGCGGCGAGGACGATACACCGGTCGAACCCGACGACGACACCGATCTCGCGGACGCAAACGGAGAACCGACCTTCGAGGAACCCGAAGACGTCGACGAAGAAGCGGCGGTGGACGCCTGAAGGCGCCGCAACCCTCCTGATGCACTGGCCCGGCCGCTCCACCAAGCGACCGGGCCTTTTTCATGCCCGGAGACACATCATGAAACGATCCGCAAAGCGCGACGTCGCCCAAGACATTACGAACCTAATCATCCGAAAGATCGAAGAGGGCACGCTGCCCTGGCGCCGCCCCTGGAAGAAGACCGGCGCCGGCGGCGCGCCGCTGCGCGCGAACGGCGTGCCGTACACCGGCATCAACCGGCTCTACCTGTGGGCCGCTGCAGACGCGATGGGATACGAATCCCGCTACTGGATGACCTATCGCCAGGCGCAGGAGCTCGGCGGACAGGTCCGTCGGGGGGAAGCTGCCGAACCAAGCATTTACTTCAATACGACGAAGAAAACGGAGGTCGATCGGGCTACAGGAGAGGAATCTTCGCGAACGATCCGATTCATGCGCGCCTACTCCGTCTTCAACGCGTCGCAGATCGACGATCTGCCGGCCCATTTCTATCCCGACCCGGTCCCGGAGGCACCTCCGACACCATCGCAGAAAGCGGCGGCGATCGACGCATTCTTCGCACCCATTCCGACCGAGGTCCGCTATGGCGGTGATCGGGCGTTCTATTCCCCAGGCAGCGACTTCATCCAGATGCCTCACCGGCACAGCTTCGTCGATGAGGATGGCCTCGTCGCGACAATCGCCCATGAAACGGGCCACTGGACGGGCCATCCCAGCAGGCTTGCCCGCACCTTCGGAAAACGATTCGGAGACAAAGGTTACGCCTTCGAAGAGCTCGTCGCAGAACAGATTTCGGCCCGCATCTGCTACGAGCTCGGCCTTCCCGCCGATCTGCACGAAAGCCATGCCAGCTATATCGGCCATTGGCTCGACATCCTGAAGTCGGACAAGAGCGCCATCATCACCGCCGCCGCCAAGGCCGACCAGGCCTTCAACTATCTCGCAGCGTTCTCCGGATACGACAGCGAAGCTGAGGAGAAGGGCCATGAAACGGCTACACTTCAAGCCTACGCTTGAACCGGGTCTCAAGGCGATCGTGCGTCTCGCTCAACTCCATCAATACGCAACTGATCTCGTGGATGGCGAGCGTGTACTGATCGGACCGGCGCTCAGGGGGCGGATGCTGCTGAACTTCCCGGCCAGAGAACCCCGCGACGTACTCGACAGCCTTCTGGGCGAAGGTCCCGCCGGATGGAACCTTTCAGGACACGAGGACGGCAGATCATTGCTGGTGGTCTCCACCGAGGGTTCCGGCGTCGCCTTTTCCGCCATCGCCCGGATCCTCGAGCAGGTCGCACCCGAGGCATTTCTCAAGCCGATCGCCTTCGAGCCGCTGCCAGGAAATACGCTCACGGCGATATCTAGGTCGCTGCATTGAGGGGAGGGGGAGAGGGCCATTGCATCAGCAATGGAAGGGCGAACTCATGATCTGCGACATCGACTACCGCTACCGCCGAGCCCTCGAGCCCGATGGTCTAACGACATACGATACTGCGATCCGCGCGCTCAACGAGGCGATCGAAGATGCTCGCCTTGCCGGAAGATCGGCCGCGGATTGTCCAGCGGTGCTCCTACTTACGCGGCATCTCTCCCGGATCGCAGAAGGGGTGCGAACCCGCCAAGATACCGAGGATGCAGACCTACGACGGCAGTGCATCGACAAGCTTGCAGACTTGAAGCGATCGCCCGCGATCGTGGCGCTGGTACGACGCGGCATCGACTACCGGCAAGAGGAGCTTCGCCACTATCGCCGCGAAGGATCGCGGACCCTCCGCATGATCGCGTTCGAACTCGGCATGGCGCACAACGACTATCGCCTCGGATACACGACGCCGCAGGAATCGCTTGCCGGAGATCACACGCTGGAAGCGAGAGGGTTGTATATCCGCATTTCCCCTGAGCGCTTCGGCGAACCAGGTGTAGCTTGGCGAAACCCGCACTGGAAACCGCCCGGAGCCACGATGCGCAAGGCCCCGATCACGGTGCTGCAAGACATTCCGGCCCTCGCGAAACGGATCGCAAGCGAACTGAAACTCCCGGCGCCGGCGCAAGCCGGCCTCATCTGAAGGAAACCGATATGGGATGGCTTTCAATGACCCGAATGGGGATGGGTGCCTACGACACGCCGAAGGCCTATCTGGATGCTCAGCTGACTTACGAACATCCGGCGGCGGATGAGACGCCCTTTCGCGCGCTCAGGGTGCTCAAGAGCGTTTATTCAGGATCAGCCTATTACGCCGCCGCCGAGCGCTACGATGAACATGACGAGACGATCGACATCACAGCGGTCGTGTGTCTCGTTCGCTGGAATCCTCGCGCTGCCGACGGGTATATATTCGCCTACAAGGACCTCGACGAAACATGTGGGCCCGTCGAAACGGCCTGCCCGAAAAGTGTTCTGGAGCTCCTGACACCGACAAGCCATCCTTGGGCGCTCGACTGGAGGCGACGATGCTACAGATTGCTCGCTCTCAAGGGGCGGCGCCTCGGCGACGGTGACCTCATCCGGTTCCCCGCACCCATGCGCTTCAGCGACGGCAGCGAACATCGCGAGTTTCGATTTCGGCGGGGAGGGCAGAAGACCGTCCTGACGCTAACCGACGGTCGCGGCCGATTTAAGATCTCCCGCCTTCTCGAGCGCCGGTTCGAGATCGTCCGCGAACCGAAGGTCGCGAAGACTTTCTTCCCTGCCGCATGAACCGGATTTTCCATGATGGAATGCGAAAGTCTCGATCCCAGACGCCGCCAGCTATGCGGAAGAAACAACGCCGAAAGGCTGGCGCTCCGGCTTTCGGAAGCCACCGGCGAGGATCACGCCGTCGTGCGCACCGAGTGCCCGCTGCAGCCGCTGCGCGTCATGCCGTCGCATGGCCATGATCCGGCAACATTCGAGCTGCAGGTGATCCTGCTCTGACTACTCGCCGACTTGGCCGCCGAGGGCCGGATCCAGGAACCACGAAGCGCCCTGCTCGAACTCGCCACCACGCGCCGGTACAGGTCCATCCGGCTCGGCCGAGACGTAAGGATTGATCTGCACGAGCGGCAGCGTCCCTGAACGGAAGAGACCGGCAGAAACCTCGCAGCGCGCCTTGAGCAGGTCGATCAGCCATTCCAGATCGTCCAGCATCTGCAAGACACCGCGACCGGCAACCGTGTAATACAGACAACGCTGATAATCGTCGCACTCGCAAGAAAGAACCTGGGCGAGCTTGCGCTTGGCTCCGCGCTGGCCTTCGTGAAGGGCCTCAAGAGTCTCGAAAAGCTCTCGGGCCGAATGATACGCGTCGAACGCTTCGACGCCGATCGACGCATTCGCCAGCGACCGGCGGGCAACGCGGTTCATCTCGTCGAGCGACGCATCGCGAAGCGCAATATCCAGATCGAACCGACCAACCGCGAATGCCTTGTTCATCACGCAAAACTCCTCTATGCGATGAACATAGAGTGAACAAAGAGGCGCGTCAACTGGTCTAGATCATGTGGCTCATACCCAAAGATACCAGCGGCATGACGAACCGCGTCGCTATCAGCGACGGGCTGAAAGCGGCGCTGGTGCGATGGTATATCGGCAAAGGCGACGAGGCGGATCACCGAGCCTCGGTCTCGCTCGTCGTGACCTCACGCGAAAACGGTAAATGGCTAGCCTGCGACTGTCTGGCGGAAGATCGATCGCCGCCGCTCATGAGCCCCGCTTATCTCAGCTTCCAGGAAACCTATTATCTCCGCCGCCTGACCGCTCGTCCGAGCCACAGCCCCAGGTGCCCGTTCTACATGCCGCAAGCGCCACAACGTATCCGCGAAACCGGCCGCGACACACTCTACGAGATCAAGCAGCCCAAGGGACTGTTCAACGCGCACCAGAAAGCGCCAGAGAAGCTCGCCCAGAAACCTGATGAAAGCGAGCCAGACGACCGATCCCGCGGCGTCGCCATCCCCAGGCTCGGCAAACTCCTTTGGCTTTTGCTCGAACGCGCGCGATCAAACGTATTGCGCGAGCTTCCGCCAGAGGGTCCGCGCGACGGCTCGATAAGCGCAGAGATGAGGCGCTTGCGCGAGGTGGCCGGACAGTTCGAAATCGCCCCGGGCATCAAGCTCGCTCATCATTTTTACACGAACGCGATCGAGTACGAGAAATGCAAGGTCCATGCGAGGCTGCGCGAGGCCGAAGACGACTGGCCGGAAGAATACGCGCCGCAGGCCTTCCTCCTTCTTGAAGCGAGCGAGGTGACAAGCAGCGAGATCGTGACCGGGCTCGGCACAGTGCAGATCCGAAATCGCATACAGCACACCGGAATCATTCGAGCCGAAGTCCAGCCCCCTTTCCTAGTTCTCGCCGTCGTCGGTGAACACAGCAAGCGTGAGGGCTACCGAGCTTTGCGGGCCTATGCGCAGCCCGTATTCACCGGCAACCAGTTCGTACCGGCAGAACGAGACCACGATCGGGATATCCTGCTGGAACTCCAGAAAGCGCAATACAGCCTACGGCGTCACGGCATCCGCATGGCGGTCAAGAAAATCCTCTTTGATATCGAGACCGAACACGGTTCAGCCAGACCTGACTTCCTTGTGGCGGTGAAAGACCAGGCGTCGCAGCGACAGATTACCTTCGCCCTGCAGATCCTCCAGTCTGCCGATAGCGGCTATCTCGAACTGCGCAGCATAGAACACGAGCGCCTTCTCGAGATAGGCCCGGTCGTAGCGTTGCCCTTGGATGAGATCACAGTACAGATCATCGCCGAACGCGCGAGACAGATCATAAGCTGAAAGGGGGAGGGGGAAGGATTTGAGCGAACAATCAGGAGGTTTCGCTCATGTCAGTATTCCCCGCCACGCCACGACCGGTAAATTCGCCCTGGGGGGCGATCCAGCAGGCCGATCAGCTCGCACCGGGCATCTGGTCCGTAATGACGGCCAGCCACGGCGGCCTTCTCCTCTCGGATGCGCGACAGGACGCAATGCCCGATGTGCTCCGTCTCGATGAGAACGCCTACGAGGAAGACGCCGACTGGTGTCTGGTCTACCTGGCTTTCGAAGGAGAACTTGCACAGCAGAAAACCTGCACTGCAGGCTTCCTGCAGCTCGCGCGGGACACCGCCCGGTGTTGGCACTCAGACCGGTTCACGGCGCATACCAGCGAAACCGTCGCGCCCAATGAATCGCATATCCTGCGTACTCGTGCAGCATACCAAGCCGCCATAGGCGAGTTCTGCACGACCAGCGCGTGGGGCGATTGGGCCGATTGGGTCCCGCAGGGTAAGACCGGCGTCATCGCTCGCCGGCTCACGTCGGTAAATCACCTCGGGCGCCCAACGTACGCCGACGATGAGGTTTGCGCGTTGATCGACAAGGATGCTTACGCCCAGCGCGGCGAGGTCACCATGCTCGCCTCGATACCGCATGAAATTATCGATCCGCCCGCCGAGCTTCGGTCGAAGAGAGTGGCATGACCACGCAGGTTAACGACATCGCCATCGACGACGCCGTCGCCTCGGCTCTGTCCGATGGCACACACGTCGTTTACAGCCTTTCGGGCGGGAAGGATTCCAGCGCGGCCGCCTTTGTTGTCGATGCCTACCTCGACCGGATCGGACATCCGCGCGATCGGCGCCATGCAATCCATGCGGATCTCGGCATGATCGAATGGCCATCCACATCAGGCTTCGTCGAAACAATCGCGACGATGCTCGCGGTCGACCTATCCGTCGTGAGGCGCAAGGCCGGCGGGCTTGTTCAGCGATGGGAACAGCGCTGGAAGAGTTCGCTCCGCCGATACGAGAACCTCGAGACGTACCAGCTCGTGCCGCCATTTTCCTCCGCACGCCTGCGCTTCTGTACGGGTGAGACCAAGGTGCAACCGATCGGCGCAAATCTCAGGAAGAGGTTTGCCGGGGAAACCGTCATTTCTGTGGTCGGCATTCGCCGCGAGGAAAGCATCGTCCGGTCCAAGGCCCCGATCAGCAAGCCTGATACCCGCTTTGCGCCTATCGGAAACCGGGCAGGGACGACCATGCTGACGTGGCATCCGATAGTCGAATGGTCGGCGCGCGACGTGTTCGCCTATCACGCCACGCGCCGCATCCCGCTGCACGAGGCCTACGGCCGCGGAGCGGACCGATTGAGCTGCAGCTACTGCGTGCTCGCAGGACTCAACAACCTCGCCGTCTCGTCGACATGCGAGGGAAACCACCCGGCCTATCGCGCCATCGTCGGGATCGAGGCCAAATCCGGATTCTCGTTCCAACCGGGGCGCTGGCTAGCCGACGTCAGCCCACAGCTCCTCGACGCGCAGGGAACGGCTGCGATCAGGAAAGCCAAATTGATGGCGGAACGCCGCCGTACAATCGAGAGCGAATTACCCAACGACCTCCGGTTCATGAAGGGGTGGCCACCGCGCGTTCCCACGCTCGACGAAGCACACACCATTCACCGCGTGCGGAGGGAAATGACCACCACGCACAACCTCGTAAACCACTGGCCCGACGCGCTGACGATCCGCGAGCGATTTGCCGAGCTTCACGCCGCCAAGGCGGCTTGATCGACCACCGACGAAGAAATTCGGGCAACGCCCGCGCCATCGCTTCAGGCCATCTCGGGCAAAGAGGAGGGGGAGAGGAAGACGGGAATCAGTCCGACAAGGAGGAACCCGATGAAATACGAACCCATTCGCGCGAGCGTGAGCCCCGAGACGATCGGAAAGGTAACGCGTCTGTTCAACGGCTCGCTAAGCGACATCCTGAACGAACTCCTGCAGAACGCTCGCCGGGCCGGCGCGAGCGTCGTCAACGTCACCACGACGCCTCAAAAGAACGGTTTGCGAATTACCCTCGACGACAATGGTTGCGGGATTGACGATCCGGTACGCGTTCTCGCCTTGGGAGCATCGCGATGGGACGCCGCCGTCGCCAACGGCGAAGACCCCGCAGGAATGGGCGTGTTCAGCCTGGCCGGTAAGGCAACGGTGATCGAATCCCGACCTAGCTCGTCGAGCGATGCCTGGCGGATCGAAATCGCGCCCGCTGCCTGGACGGGAGACGTCGATATCGTTGTCGACCGCTCCAACAGGACCACGGGAACCTCAGTCTCATTCGTTGTCCCCGGCGTTGACGAAGGCACAGCCGAAAACGCCCTTCGGGAAGCCGTGCAATTCTTCCCGGTGCCCGTCTGCTTTCATGGCAAGGAAATGCCCAAGAAGGATTTCCTCTGCGGAGCGATCCATGTCGAAGACTGGCGCGGAAGTCGTATCGGCGTCTTCCAAGGCCGAACTTATCACCGGGCACCGACGGTGAACTTCCACGGCGTCGCTGTCTTCGCGCGGCTTTTCGAAATACCGCAGATCGGCAAGCAAGAAATGCACGCCCGGATCGACATCGGGCATACGCCCGAACTGCAGCTCGTTCTCCCGGCACGCAAAGAATTCGTGGAGAACGCCGGGTTGGACGCGTTAAAAGTCGCCTGCGAGGCCGCCTGCTACCGCGCGATCGCGGCCCAGACGTCGCACAGCCTCAGCTTCGAACGCTACCGCAGAGCCGCCGAGCTCGGCATCAACCTCGCGGAGGCCGAGGCCGTTCTCAATGCGTGGGAACCGGACATTGCCGACAACGAAAGCGGCAGCGAGGCCGGGCAGCGCCGGACGATCACCAGTGAGGAATTCCTGATGGACGCCCAAGAAGCGCATTTCGGACAAATCATTGCCCGCGCGCTGCACGGCACTCCAATCCGCGCCAAACTGGTCGATCGTAACACCGCCTTCGAAGGGTATAGCTGGTATGACGAGCTGCGCGAGCTCAGCGATCCGACCTTCATCGTGCACGCCGATGGTACGATCCACACGGTCGACGCGATCGCCGCCGATCCGCCCCTCCCCGCGATCAGCGCCGCGCAGGAAATCCACCTCGAATACGCGATCAAGGAGCAAGGCTGCAGCACCGCTCAGCGCGAACGGGTGAAAGCCGACATCGTTCTCACCTTCCCGGACGGTTGCTGCTCCGACGGGATCGAGGACGTTACCATCGCCTACGTGTCATCGGATAGCCTTCAGCCCGATGGCCTCGTGGACCTCCTAGACAACGCGTGCTTCTCAGCCTGGAACGATTCCGACGCCGACAGCTGGGACACACAGCACGACCGGTTCCTCCGGGACGCACGAGAGCTCGCATACCGCATCCTGGTCGGCGAGAACGCCGCCATCGCATCCCAATTCCGCGACGCGGTGGCGCGCATCATGTGGACTCTGCCCAAGGGTAAAAGCGTAACGATCGGCTTTACGCACGACAGCCCGATCGATGTGGCCGTTTCCGATCTGGAGCAGGCGACGTGAAGCCATCAAGCGTTCTTTGCTATGGTATCGGCGTAGACAGCACCGCCCTGCTGATCGAGCTGGCAAATCGCGAGGCCCCCGATCTCGTCCTCACCGCGGACACCGGCGCGGAGAAAATCGAGATCTACGCCTTCCAAGAAATCATGGGCGCTGGATGGCGGAGCGCTCCATCGCGTACGAAGTCGTGCGCTACGAGGCCAAGCGCTCCAAGAACTGGCCGCCATATCGCGACCTCACGGAATTGCTCTTAACCAACGGGTGCCCCCCATCGATCGCCTTCGAGCGGCACAGTTGCAGTCTCGAATACAAGGCCGCCCCGCAGGAAGCCTTCAACAAGCCCTGGCAACCAGCCATCGACGCCTGGGCGGAAGGCGCCAAGGTTGTGCGCTACATCGGTTACGATGCGTCACCGCGTGACGGACAACGAAACCCGACGAGGTCCGCGCACTATCCGCTGAATGGCTGCGCACGATCGTTCTGATCGGGGCGCGCGGCGCCGCGGCTCAAGACGGTAGAGGGATTATAGCGGAAGTCGACAAAGACGCGGCCCGGACGAATGACCGATTTCATCCACGGCGAAGCGCTCCTCGAAGAGGCCGAGATTAATCGCATCATCGAGAGCGCCCCGTCCGACCTGGTCGCCTTCCAGGAGCGCGCCGCGCAGCAACCCGTCGAAGCTCGCGAACCGATGTCGACCTGGCTCGAGCGGTTCCACGCACAGGAGATCCACCATGCCTGACATGCTTGTTCAACCCCCACCTTCGACGACTGAAAGGATCGCCACTCTAAACGACCGCGCCCGGCTCGGGCTCGATTGTACCGCGCGAATTATCTTCACGCTCAATCTGCTCGACAGCCTCAGCGACGGAACCCGCCGCAACGACATCCTCGCACAGGCGCGCATCATGAAGGCCATGCGCGACTGCACCTTTTCAGACGATTCACCCGAGAGGGACATGGCCTGGTTCGAGGTCGACGGAGTGAAGGTGATGATGAAAATCGACTACTACGACGCCGCGTTCGAGTACGGTTCGGAAGATCCGGCGAACGCGGCAGAGACACGGCGAGCGATTACGCTCATGAAACCCGAGGACTACTGAGTCATGACGATCAGGACAGCGGACGATTCAACCCATGCGAGCGTTGAGAGCGCGCTGCGCCATCTGCGTGCGGGCCGAACCAAACTCCGCCAAACGAACTGCCCACGCGTCCTCGAAAAAGTGCGAAACGCCATCAAAAGTATCGAAAGGGCAAGGCGCAACTGCGACCACCGCCGTGCGAGGACGCAAGCATGAGCCGCCATCAGCTTCAGCTGCGAGACGGCGTGCCCGCGACATCCGCATGGATAGGCTGGGATCGTCCTTTGCGTACCTTCTTCGCACAGGTCTTCGCCACTGACCCGAAGGACGAGGATGAAGAGGTTCCGATCCTGTGGGAAGGAACCGTCGAGGCCGAACTGCCGCGGCCCATCGATGCGATCAGGCTGCTCGAGCCCTACTGCGACATTCCCGCCGAGACCGCCGCCAGTCTCGAGATCGACAGAATGAAGACGCTCGCGAAAACCGACGGGCCCAATCAAGTCGAAGCGAGGGCTTTCCTCGCTCGTCTCGAAGCCCGCGACAAGCGCGACTTGGCCTAACAACCACCACAAGTCGGTGACGCACCCGCCCTAGGGTCCGGGTGCGGATTGCGCGCGTTCGCGCGCTGCCGGGCTGCGCCCGGGGGGAAGGAGGGATGAAGGAAGGTGGTCCGGACAAGGGGTTCGGGCAAAAGCATCAGGAGAACTTCCCATGAACATCGGTACCCTCAAAGCCAATGCGGACGGCGTTCACATCGGTCGCATCGTCACCATGGCATTCGCTGCCACCATCGCCCTGCGCGAGTTCGTCTCGACCAACGAGCGCGCCCCCGCCTTCGACGTCATGGCGCTGTCGGCCGACCGCCGCAGCTGGGTGAAGGTCGGCGCGCTGTGGGAATACTCGTCGAACGACACCGGCGAGGTGTTCCTCTCGGGCCGGGTCGACGATCCCTCGCTCGACAAGCCGATCGACGTCGCCATGTTCCGCCAGGAAGACGGCGCCTACAACGTCGCCTGGCGCCGCCCGCAGCGCAAGCGCACGCTCCCCGGCATGGCCAGCGAAGGCGAGGAGGCGCTGCCGCCGCTGAACGCGACCGCGACCGGCAGCGAGCCCGAGCAGCCCGGTTCCACCGTCGGCGGCGACGGCCTGGGCGAGAGCACCGCTCCCTCGCCGAAGGCGAAGACCAAGGCGAAGGAGACCGCCGACGCCTGACCAACAGCGTCCCCCGGGCCGGTGCGACTCCTCCCGCACAGGCCAACTGCGAAGGCCCGTCCGCGCGACCCCGCGGGCGGGCCTTTTTACTGCGGCCAGCTCCTGCGCGCCTCTGAGCGGTGCAGGAGCCGCTTCAAACGGAGGACGCTGGAATCCGCCAGGAGTCGAAATGCTCTATCTGAGTGCCGACCCGACCACAGCGATGGTCGAGAGCCAGCCCAGTCTAGACCCGTTCAAACCTGTCACGCTCATCTCCTACGTACTGCGCAATGCCAGAGTTTTCGATACACGTGATCCGAACACACACGCCCAGTACGATATCACCCCTGATTTGCTCGCTACCAATTGGTACACACACGTAGTGGAGCAGACCCAAGCCCCGACCTGGGATCTGGCAGATACCCTTGCTGCCGACGGTTTTCATGGAGCGTCCTATGCATCCATGCACAATGACCTCGAGAATGTCGCACTATGGGCCTGGAACCTGAATAGCGAGGCCATACTACGCGTAATCGATCAGGACCGCCGCCTTCCGAAAAACGACAAATCGTGGCGCTGAAAACCGTTATCCAATTGTAGCAGACAGTCGATCGGGCTTCGGGCCAAACTGAGCGGCCCTCGCGCACCGCCCCTGCGCCGCGAACTGCGTTCTGGATGCTCCCATGTCAGCGTATAGCCCCCGGCTTCCCGGCACGATCATAGCGTCCGATGGGCAGGGGCACTCACATGGTCACTTCCGCGAGAAACGCCCGGAGACGATGATCCTGCGACCGGCTCCAGAGGAGTAGCGGTTCGAACCGGATATCACGGCCTTGTGGCCGAATTCACTGGTTAGCCGAAATCAGCGTGGCTGGCGCGATCTCGCTAAAGTCGCGAGCAAGGTCCTACGGGCCAAGCGACCATGCCGGTCGTCGTCGATACTCGGATCGGTCCCATTGCTCCCTGCGCGGTCCGTCCGCCGCCTAGTGCCCCTGCCCCTCCGATCGGGATTAAGGCCAACCTGAAAATGCGAGCCGTGTTGCTCGCTTCGCGAGCTGCCCGCACCACCTCGATTTTCGAGGTTTCCCGCGCACGAGTGCGCGGTGACCCATCCCTCCTTCCGGGGCTCGTTGAGGGCACCGGCGGACGGTCCGCCGGGACCAATGGAGGATTACGAAATGAACAACATCAATCTGGTGGGCCGCTTGGCGAAGGACCCCATCGCCCGCGACAGCGCCAAGACCAAGGTCACCGAGCTGCTGCTCGTCACCGAACGTCCCGTCATCCGCGACGGCCGCGTCCAGAAGGATCCGGAAACCGGCTACACCAAGACGGACGCCGAGTTTCACAAGATCACCGTCTTCAACGGCATGGGTCTTCCGCTCCGCGAGCACAAGTCGAAGGGCGACCAGCTCGCTGTCTCCGGCCGCCTGCACTACTCGCGCTGGCAGGATGCCGACGGCAACGATCGCTACGGCTGCGAGATCATCGCCGAAAACGTCGAGTTCATCTGACCGACCAGGGGGGCGGCGCGAAAGCGCCGCCCTTTCACCATCTATCGCAGGAGAATGGCCATGAAGGACTTCGGTCTCTTTGCCGAGCGCGACGCCGCACATGCGCAACGCAAGCTCAACAACTTCACCCGCTTCGCAGAACGTCGCGAACAGCTTCTGGAAACCATCGATCTCGATGCACTCGATCGCAACACCGCGTTCGACATTCTCGAGACCGACGAGGATCTTGCCGAAACGCTCGCATTCGGCCCGATCTATGTTCACCATCTCGCGACGCTTGAAGCACAACGTGCCGAGATCGCCGCAACGCTTCCGCGCGCAGCCTGAAAGGAGATCTCGCCATGCAAGTTATCGCGATCGACAATTTCGGCCGCGACCACATCAGCGACCGCGTCGTCTCGACCGGCCTGAGTGCAAGGGCCGCCGAAGAGAAAGCTCAGAGCATGAACCAGCTTCACAGTGGGCCGCATTCCGCCCGCTACTACGTCGTGAAGCCGGACGATTATGTCCCCTATGTGTGGGAGCCCTGACGGCGCTCTACGAGCGGCCGTATATGTTGCAAACCAGCTGTGCCGGGGCGGGGGCCAGAGCCGCCCGCGCCGTACAACGCAGGTTGTTGAAGCGTCGGTCCTTCCGCATTCTGTTGAATTGACCGAGGGTTGTTGTTGAAGAACTCCGAGAGATCCGCTTCTTCGCCATAGATTTACCCCAACGAAAACCCAGTGGCCGCCCACAGATCAAGTTCGCGCTGCAGCGGTTCCAGCATTACCGAACCAAAAGGATCATACGCTTTTTCCAAGGTACTGGTCCCACTCTTCGCGGCTTCTCACCTCATGCGATCATAGCCTGGGAGGACGCGCGCTCAGTGGCGCTCCCTGCAATTACATAGCCGAGACTGTTTAAGTGCCTTGGACGTTCCATGATTGTCGTCAGGATAGTGAGACTCTTGCGCAGGTGACACTATAATAGTTGCCGCCTCCCGTCCTCCGGCCGGGACCGCGCTCTATTGCGCTAGCTTCCTTGCGGCCTTGGCTTCGCTGGGGCTCGCCGCGTCATCAAGCTCCACCGAGACCCTGCGGGTCTCGGCCCATCCGGGTCACGATCGCATGGCGGGACAGCCGCGCACCGCGCTATCGCGCTGCGGCCAGAAGAGCGGGGCAGAATGCATCGGCTCGTCCTGCGGCCCGCATGGCCTCGAAGGCTAACTGGCGTCCAACAGACTTCCGCGCTCCAAAGAGGGCGATGCGGCCTACGGTCGGGCCTCCATTTTATGATTCCACACCGCGGGCTCTCGGTCCCGCCGCTCGCGTCCGAAGCGGCCGCGCGAGGGCAACGACCCCTGGCGTTGCCGCGCGCGCGAGACGCCCCGGCCTGTCTGCCGCAGCTCCTGCGGGAGCCCGATATTCTCAAGCAAAGGGGAGGGGGAGGGTGTGTTTGATTGCATCCTCGTGTGATGGGGTCCGAAGGATACTTGCGGCAAGGATCCGGTCAAGGATCCGCGGTTCCCCCAATTTTTTCCCCGCATTTGTCTGCTTTCAGCAGACGGGAAAAAATCGGCTCCCCCACGGCCCGTAGGCGTTAACCGGGGTCCGGCACTGACGTGCCGGCTTCCCGGTCAACGTCCCTGACCTCGCTTGTCCGCTGCGCACCATTGGACCCCGTCATCACAAGATGACGGACACAAAACCAATGGAGGCTTACAATGCAAAAGTTCAACAATTTCGCCGATCTCGCGAACGCCCGCATGGAACTGGCAGACACCCGTTCCGATGTTACCACCGCGTATGATGGCGCCTTCCTCGAGCAGAGCGACATGGCGAAGCTGAGCGTCGTCGAAGAGCCGATGGCCGCCGAGATGCCCGATCCGGACATGGCCCGGGCTGCGGTAGAACTGGCGATCGGCACCGTGTTCGACGTCCTGAAGGACACCCGCATGGAGGAATTCGCCCAGCAGCTCGCCTGGGGGATGGTCAATTCCTTCCACATGACAGCCCGCCTGGTCGAAGGACGTGAGGACGATGCCGCGAAGAAGCTGGGAGAGATGGCTCGCCACTTCGATCCTTCCGAAATCTACGCGGTCGAGCTCGAAGAGACGCAAATGCTGGTGCAGACCCTTCAGGGATGCCGCGAAGCGCTCGAGGCGATGCGGGATCACGCTTCGGACTTATACCGGGTCGAGACCGGACGTCCGTTCACCGCCACCCGCGGATCGCAGGTCAGCAAGAACGGCGTGACCGCCTCGCAGATCCAGGCACGCGACTTCCTCGCCGCACGGGCCAAGGACCGCAGGGCGCAGTTCCAGCCCGAAGGGCCGCTGGTCGTGGTGTCGGGCGGTATGAAGGAATGGCACGACTACGAGATGATCTGGGACATCCTCGACGACATCAAGTCGCGCGTGCCCAACATGGTCCTCGGAACGACCGGAATGCGCAAGGGTGTCGACGCGATGGCCAACGCATGGGCACAGAAGAACGGCGTGCAGACGATCCTCTTCATGCCTGACCGACGCCACGGCAACCGCGCTCCGTTCCTCCGCAACGAGAACATGGTCAAGCTGAGCCCGGTCGAAGCAGTCGTGGGCGAAGGCTCCGGCATCCAGTCGAACCTGGCACAGCGACTGCGGCAGGCAGGCGTGCCGGTTCACGTCCGCCGCATCGCCGATCAGCGGCCGCAAACGCAGCGGGTCGGCGCGTCCACCTTCGGGTGAGCGCCTCTCGGGAGGCTCCGGCGGAAGCCGGGGCCTCCCTTCCTTTTCTGTCTCAGCAGAACGGGCTCGGGTGGCATCGAGCCCCCGTCGCCCGTGTGGGCGCATCACAGGACCCCGGCGATCACTTGCTCGCTGGCGACTATTCAGTCGCCTGCGCATAGCGCGGTCCGCCTTGGCCGAACCGGCATGGCTGCCTTGCCCGGATTTAGATGTTTCTGGAGCCTTCGCGGTCAGGCCAGTCGACTGCGGGTAAATGGCGGTGGCATTCAACATGGCTTGCGCTGGCAACTTCCGACCTCGTTGCAGTCACAGCCATTTCCGAATGAAATCGCCGTAATCGGCCGTGATCGAGTTGTCGGCAGGCTCATGGGCAATACCAACGTGTTCTCGGGTTAGATCGTTGGGGGACCACGTGTTTACGGCTTTGCGACACTCGGTTATCTGCAATCCATGAGCGATTGTGGGTGCGGACCAACCGAAGCCGAAACGAAAGAGCAGCGCCGTGCCTTGTGGATCGCATTGATCTTGAACGGCATCATGTTCGTCGTCGAAGCCACGACGGGCATTATCGCCCAGTCGACTGGCCTGATCGCAGACGGCTTGGACATGCTGACGGACGCAAGCGCATACGCGATTGCATTGGCAGCAATTGGGCGAAGCGCAAACTTCAAAGCCAAAGCCGCAACACTGAGCGGTAGCTTGCTCATGCTCGTCGGCATCGGAGTTCTTGCGGATGTCGTCCGACGTGCGATTGTCGGGTCAACTCCCGAAGGCAGTTGGATGATCGCTGTCGCGCTGGTCGCGCTTCTCGTGAACATCATTGTTCTTCGCCTATTGAGTAAGCAGCGACGGGACGAGGTCCATATCCGCGCGGCATGGATTTTTACGCGCGCGGACATCGTAGCCAACTCTGCTGTCATTGCTTCAGGCGTTGCGGTTCTGCTTACCAGTATCGGCTATTTCGACCTCTTCGTGGGCGCAGCGATAGGGTTGTATGTTGTCAAGGAAGCTCTGGAAATTCTTCGCGATGCGAAGAAAGCTCGGTTAGAGAGCAAGTTAGGATAGTCTTTCGCTCAACGGCGGTTTTCCGGAACGTCGTTTTCAAAAGCTGCCATTCTGCTCCCCACCCAATTTTCCGACATGGAGGTGTCGCCTGCCGAGGCGAGTCATGTCAGTGCCACCGCCACGTAAAGACAGGCCGCTGCGGATATCGTCGCCCTCCTCGGGTATCAAACCCTCGCGTTCGAACGGCTGACCACGACCGCATCGCTCCGGCTCGCTGACGAACATACGTTCGCCTGCGCTTCGCCATCACAATCCTCCTGAGACAGCGGTCACTTGCCGGAGCAGGTTGTCGCCTAGCCGAATGCCGACGGCTCTGCGCAACCGGCAAGCTCATCCGACAATGCCAGGGCAGCGCATCAAAGGGGAGAGGGAAGGAGGGAGACGAGCCATCATAGGAGGCAAGGATGCTCGTCACATTCCGCATCGAAGACACGCGCACCCAGCTTCATTCGACGCCCGCCGAAATTTCGGCGCTCGAACTCGCCGCGCTGACACGGCGGCTTCATGCAAGCGATATCGCACTGGACGTCGATGCGAACGAATTCGGAGCTGCGCCGCTCAACTTCGAGATCAACGCGAACTCACTTTCGATGGCCGCTTTCACGGCCTGCTTCGACCACCGCGCCGAGATCATCGCGATTGTCGAGGAGGCGCAATTTCTCGGGCGAACGCTGCGCGTCCGGCACCTCGGCCGTCTCGCTCCGATCACGATCGAGGTCTCCGAGCATATCGCTCTCGCGCGCGATCTGATGATGGGACCAGACCTCGCGGGAAAGGTGCTGTTCGCGCTCGGCCGGGACAATGCGGATGCCGGCGAACTCACGCTCGATAGCCTGCGGACCCTGTTGCAGAACCATCGCACCTACGACGCGTTCCGCGGCGCAAAGATCATGCCGATCTACGACAGCCTGGCATACCTCGCATTCACGAATTGCGGCGAACAACGTCCTGTTCTGGCGTGGGCCTCATGAACGCGGTCGCAAAGCCTCGCCCCAAGCTAAAGATGCGGTGCCCAAACTGCGGTTCGGAATCGATTTGCAAGGACGCGTGGGCCGCCTGGGACGAGACCAATCAGCGACGGGAGCTGGGCGGCGTCTACGATCGTGAAACCTGAATCGAATGCGAGCACGAAGGGGATGACCACTTCGACAGGATCGACATCGAAACCGGCGCGATCATGGGATCAGAACCCGACGAAGGCTTGACCGAAAACTGCGTTTCGGGCGAACGACATGTCATGCAGCCGCATCCCGTCACCGGCGTTCCACATTGCGTGCAGTGTTGCCCGATCGAACAGAGTGCAGCCTCTCGCGAAATCCCATCGACCAGCGACTAGCCTCCCCGCTGGAACGATGCCTGGGGAAGGGTGCCCGGCCACGCGCCGCGGCACCCTTTTCTCATGCAAGCCAATCGGAGCACTGGCGCATCCCGGCAGCGCCTCGAACATGCGGTGCAGAGATAATCTAAGCCTCCCGCCGATGGCCCGTCCGCCACCATCGCCATGAGCACTCCGGCCATGCACGGGTCAAACGAAAATGGACCGACCGTGAAGGTGCTGCGCACCTTCCGCACCACTCGATCAATTTTCGTTTCCCCTCCGCTTCGCTCCGGTGACCCGCGCACCGCCGGAGCGCTGATTCATGGCATGGCGGACGAGCCGCCAACGACAGGAGGCTACCCATGTGCTACACCACGGAAACATTCGAAGCTGACACCGCCACGACGCGCCAGATCAACACCGATACAATCGCACTCGATGAGAAGACTCTGCAAGCGGAGCGGCGCTCTTACCACTCCTTCTTCGACGTCCATGTCGTCCAGACGGAGGAAGGTTACATCCTGATAGAAGAAGGCGATTACGGCGAGCTCCCGATGCACCTCATCGACGACATAGTCTACACCGCAACCGGCAAGATGGACGACCAATACTGACGGGTATGGGCGGCCGCCGAGACCTCTCGGACGCCGCCCATCAGGACGCCTGCTTCTGACCCGCAGGCTCCATCTTTTCGAGCGCCTCTATCGCGCTCTTCGGCTTCACGCTGACGGCCAGCTCCAACAGTCTCACGGACCGTTCGTGCCCGACCTTGCGGACCAGTCGCGCAAGCTCCTTTCCGGCCTCTTCCTTCTCCATCTGCGCGAGCCTTTTCTTGCGCTCGGCAATGTCCTGTTCGGCCGCTTCCAACGCCGCCCGTTCGCGTTCCACTTTCGACACCATTTTCAACTCCATTTCCGGAATGATCGAGGTGGAATCTGATGGCCGATCCTGACTGCAATTTCGAGATGTTTTTTTGCGATCTGCTCTCGCTCTTTTATCGTTTCGGGAAGGAGGGTTTCGGCCCATCCTTCGCGGACTGCGCCGCTCAGGACCGCGCTCTATTGCGCTAGGTTCCTCACTGCCCTGGCTTCGCTAGGGCCGTCTCGTCATCAAGCTCCACCGAGCCGGGCGATGCCTGTCTCGGCCCTGCGGGTCACGATCGACGTGGACCTGTCGGTCCACTCTTGTCCGCCCTGGCAGTATCGAGGATCAGCCCTGCGGACCAAGCGTGAGGTTCATTCCGGCTAGAAAGCCGGCACCTCCAGCTGGATGACCAGCTCCTCTACGACTCCCCCAAGACCAGCAGACCAAGAGAAGAACCGCCAAGTCCCTGATTTATGCACACCGAACACGGCTGCGCCGTAGCTCTTTTCGGGACAAAATAGGCTTTGGAACAGCCACTTAGTTCAGAATGGCGCTCCCGAAACATATTTCGGCGAAAGACGAAAGAAGCGATATGATCGGAATATGCCGGTACATCAGCGCGTTAGCGCCGAAATATCTTTCTTCCGCAAACGCGCTTCCCTTTCCGTTTCGGCGGATATATAAAGGGCTTGCGATAGAGAAACCATGCACAACTCGGAAAGAGTTTGCATGGCCAGTACCTACAAAGGCATCGGCGTAGGGTTCTCCCCCGATGCTCTCGAAGCCCTCGACGCCTACGCGGCCGCACAAGGCATAACGCGTGCCGAGGTAATACGCACCTCCGTCAATATCGGCCTGCCGATGCTCAAGCTGGGTATCGCACTCAATGGCCAGCGTGCGCTCACCATCCTCGAGCACACCCAGCTTGCGCTCTCCCTCCTGGTCGAAAGGCAGTATCCGGAGGACAGTGACGAGCTGATCCGTGCGGCCATGCGCAACGTGCGAGAGCACCATGCGTGAGGATATCAGATACAACAAGCAGGCGATCACTCTGACGCACGCTTCTGCGCGCGGAAAAGTGAAGCGGAACGCGGGCAATTTCACGCGGGGATCGCAGCTGTTCCATCACGAGATCCTGATGACCTGGGCGGGGATCAGAATCCCGCTCTACACATGGATCGGAACCACCGTCCTCCTGCTCTTCGTGCTGGGCTATTTCACGTTCAAGAATCACGAAATCCACCTCGTCCTGATGAAGCTTCTTTCCTCGGTCTGGGGATGGATGTCGCTGGATCCGATGAAGGCGATCAACCTGACGCTTCCTTCCGGCCAGGTGGTGCAGGGGACGATGTCGATGGTGCCCTACCATCCCGCCGTCGAAGCCGCGTGGTCGCGGGCTATCCAAGTGACCGTATCTTCGATGCTCGGCGCGGCCTTCATCTGCGTCCCGCTGACCATCTGGTTCATCGACTTTTCGCGCAAGCGCGGATCGGACATCCTGACCGAGCGCCACGAACGCGGCGCCGTCCTGGTCGAGCGTTCGATCCTCAAGCAATCCATCCTCGCCCACAACTGGCGCGAGCATCAGAAAGAATGCCTCTCGCGCACCCCGCCGGAAGATCCCAACGCTGTTCTGAAAGAGCCGCTCAAAGACCGAATCCGACGCGGCCTTCACCACCCCTACAGGCTTGCCGGACTGCCCTATCCGTGGCGCCTCGAACAAAGCCATGCGATGTTCGTCGGCACGACCGGCGCCGGTAAGACCACAGAGCTCAAGAAGATCGTCAAGCAGGCGCGCGAACGCGGCCATCGCTGTGTAATCTTCGACCTCACAGGAACCTTCGTCGAGAGCTTCTACAACGAGGACACCGACGTGATCCTCAACCCGATGGACAAGCGCTGCAAACCCTGGTCCATTTTCAACGATTGCAGCAACTACGCCGAGTTCATGAGCGCGGCCACAGCGCTCGTTCCCAGCGGGCAATCGGTCGAGGACGATTTCTGGCAGAAGTCAGCCCGCACACTCATGGTCGAGATGTGCGTCAAGATGCTCAAGATGGGCGTCCGCTCGAATGGGGGTCTCGCCTACTTCCTGATGATGTCGGACCTCAAGACGATCCATGCCCAGCTCGAGGGCACGATTGCCGGACCGATGATGTCCCCATCCGCCGCGAAGATGGCGGAATCGATCCGGACCACCTTCATCGCCAACGCCAACGCCTTCCGCTTTTTGCCCGAACCCAAGCCGGGCGAAGAGGGCTTCTCGATCAAGCGATGGATGAGCGAGGACGTTAGGGAAGGCTCGATCCTTTTCATCACCTCCACCCACCCCGATCTCGTACTCAATCGGCCGCTGCTGACGCTGTGGATGGACCTTGCCGTCAATGCCCTGTTCCAAATGAGGCGGAGCCGGAATCTGCGCACATGGTTCCTCATCGACGAGGTCCATGCGCTCCACCGCCTTCCCGCAATCGATCACGGCCTGCAGACCGCCCGCGCGTTCGGCGGTGCGTTCGTCCTCGGAATGCATTCCTTCGACAAGCTGGAAGAGACCTACGGCGAGCATGGCGCGACCAATCTCGCTTCGCTTGCCGGCACGAAGCTGATCCTCAAGACTGCCGATCCGGAAACCTCCCGGCGATGCTCCGAATTCATCGGCAACCGCAAGGTTCGGCTGATGGATGAAGCCTATTCCTACGGGTACAACAACAGCCGCGACGCATCCACCATCACGCCGCGCTCGGATGTCGAAGAGCTCGTGATGCCGGACGACATCAGCAATCTGGAAAGCCTGACCGGCTTCATCAAATTCCCCGACGGCTTCCCGGCGTCACGCATCCGGCTCACCTGGAACGATTATCCCGAACGCGCCGAAGGCTTCTGCCGCGTCACCGACATGCGCGCTGCCGAATACGTGCCGACCGAAGAGGAAGCCACGGAAATGGGTGTCGGGGGGCGCGAGGGGGAGGGGCCGGACAACGTGCCGAAGGACACGCGCGACGGGGTGGATGTCGTCCTCAGCCAGGCGGAGATCGAAGCCGAGAAGTTGCGGGAGGAGGTGGAGGGTTCGCTCGATCGTTCGGTGGAGCAAACCGCGGGCGAATTGCAGCACAGGACCGCTGCCAAGGAAGTGGTCGACGGAACCAGCGACCAGCGCGTTCACGACGACCTGTCGAAGTTCAAGCACACCGGCAAGCGCGACGATCGCGAACGGCAGCGCCTGGCCCAGCGGGACGTCGAAGAGCGAAACGCGTCCAATCGGAACGTCGTCGCGCAGACGCGCCAGGTCAGAGGACGCGACGACGGCCAGGAAAGCATCCTCGAACGGGAGAACCGTCAAGGGTTCGGCCGTGAGACGGAAGAGCACCATGAGGTCTCCATCGAAGAGGATCAGGAGATGGGCCGGTGACCCCCTCTCCATCCATGCGCCGAAGCCGGAGCGACCACATGATCGCCGCGCTGCCCCATCAAGCTACGAAGACGCGGTTCCTCGACAATGAGGTGAGAGCCGGGATCGGCGGCGAGCAATTCGGCATAAGCGCCGACTGGCTCCTCCGCGGCCGCGGCCGAATGCTTCGAAGAGTAATCAGGCTCGGGAGCGTCTGATGCTGTCCGTCGCATCGGTTTCCTCCGCAGGCGGAGCAGCGAACTACTTCGCCAAGGACGACTACTATGTCGGCGATGGCCCTGCCGAGCTCAGCGAGTGGGGCGGCAAGGGTGCCGAGGCGCTGGGCCTGAGCGGTCCCGTCACGAAGGAGGATTTCGAGAAGGTCCTCGATGGCAAGCTGCCCGACGGGACCATCGTCAACGGCAACGAGAACCGGAGAGCTGGGATCGACCTCACCTTCTCCATGCCGAAGTCCGCAAGCCTCATGGCGCAGCTCGGCGGAGACAAGCGCGTCCTCACCGCGCAGGAGGCGGCGGTCAAGGCGACCATGACCTATCTCGAGAAGCATTTCGCCGAGGCGCGCGACTATTCGCGCAATCCGAATGGCGAAGCGGTTCAGACAGGAAAATTGCTGTACGCGCTCTTCCAGCACGACACGAGCCGCAAGCTCGATCCGCAGAACCACACCCATGCCGTCATCGCCGCCATGACCCAGGACAAGGCGGGCAACTGGAAGGCACTCTGGAACGGCGAGGTCTGGAAGAACAATTCCGTCCTGGGCTCGATCTACAATGCCGCGCTCCGAACGAACCTCGAGAAGCTTGGCTATCGGACCGAGCTTACCGGAAAACACGGACAGTTCGAGATCCAAGGCGTCTCGCGTGAGGTGATCGAAGCCTTCAGTCAACGTAGACTGGACATACTCGCGACAGCCGAAAAGCTCGGCCGACGCGCGAACGAGACCGAATTCCTGCGAGGCGTCACCAAGAACACCCGGGATCCGAAACTCAATCCTGATGACAAGCAGGCGCTTCGCCAGGAATGGGCGAAGCGCGCCGAAGGACTAGAGTTCGATGCCAAGGCGATGGTCGAACAAACGCGCGCCCGCATCGACAACGGCCGCGAGGGACCGCTGGGAACGGCCGAACGCGTCCGCGGAGTGATCGCAGCGGTCCAGGAGACCGCGCAGCTCTACACGCGTCCCGCCGACGAACTGACCACGAACGGCCTGCAGCGCATGGGTCTGACCCCGACGCAGCTGCGCACCGAACTCGTAACGGCATCCGCTGTTCGCGTGATCGGCGAGCGCGAGACGTCGTGGACGCGCGGCGAGCTGGTGAAGACCGCGCTCGACCTCGGCGCCAGGGGAGTGACAGTCGAAGGCGTCGAAGCGCGAATGGAAGCGCTGGTCGACAAGGGCCAGATGCTGCCAGGCAAGAGCGCCCGGCTCGATGGGGCGATCGAGAAATACACCACCCCCGAACACGTGGCGATAGAGCGGGCGACCCTCGCCAACGTGACTGCGGGGAAGGACGCGAGTCCAGGCATGATAAAGGCTAGCGGGGCCCCCGAGCGGTTGCGCGCGGTGTCGGGCGAGTACGATCTCAACGCCGAGCAGATCGCTGCCGGCACGCTGGCCTTGTCGAGCGACGACCGCACCGTCGTCATTCAGGGCGTGGCCGGAGCCGGCAAGACGACGCTCATCTCCGCGATCGCTAGCGTTGCGCGCGAGGAGGGCAGGGACGTGATCGGCCTCGCCTTCGCGAACAAGATGGTCAATGACCTGCGCAACGAGACCGAGATACGCACGGCGAACGGCGAGGCGGTGAAGGAGGGCATCGAAGCTAGGACCGTCTCCTCGTTCGTGAACCAGCACCTGCGCGGTGCGCTTCATGGCAGCGGACCAACCTTCGAAGCATCGCGCGCTGCGCTCGAGGGCAAGGTCCTCGTGCTCGACGAAGCCTCGCTGGTCGCGAACAAGCCGATGAACGACCTCCTCACCATCGCCAATCGCCTGGGTGTCGAGAAGCTGGTGATGATCGGCGACAAGGCGCAGCTGCAACCGATCGAGGCGGGCAAGAGCTTCTCGCTGATCCAGGCGGATTATCCCGCGCTGGCCCGGCTCGACACGAGCCTACGTCAGCGCACCGAGCACATGAAGGAAGCCTCGGGCCTCGCCCGCGCGGGCAGGTTCCGGGAGAGCTTCGCCTTGCTCGGCGACAAGGTGGTCGAGGCGGGCAAGGACCATCTGGAGGTTGCGGCGAAGACCTGGCTCGATCTACCCCCGGAGGACCGCGAGCGGACCGCGATCTATTCCTCCGGTCGCGACGCACGCGCATCGCTCAACCGGATGGTGCAGGACGGGCTGCGCGCCGAAGGATCGATCAAGGGCGAGGGGTTGACGCTCGATACGCTCAGGCCGGCCCATGCGACCCGCGAGGAGCTTCGCTACGCAGCAACCTACGCCAAGGGTCAGCTGCTCGAGGTGATGCGCCAGAATGCCCCTGGAGGGCTTTCTCGCGGCAGATACGATGTCGAGGGCCTGGACGCGAAGGGCAGGGTGTTTCTGCGCGACGAAAACGGCAAGCTGAAGCGCTTCGACCCGTCGCGCATCGACCCGGTCGACAAACGCGACGCACTGCGTCTGTCCGAGAAGACCAAGGAAACCATCCACGAGGGCGACAAGGTCCGCTGGACCGAGAAGGACGACGCCCGCAAGCTGATGAAGTCAGAGGAGGCGAAGATCCTCGGCGTCAAGGACGGCGTCGTCACGGTCGAGAACCGTCACGGGGAAACGGTCGAACTCAAGCAGAACGACAAGATGCTCGAGCGCATGGGCCTCGCCTACGCGATCAACATGCACCAGGCGCAGGGCGACACCCGTGATATGGCGATCGGCGAGATGCATTCGTCGGCGCGCCATCTCTCGAACCAGCGGCTCGCGCTGGTGATGATGACCCGCGTGCGCGACGACATCACGATCGTCACCAACGACAGGGACCAGCTGCTCGCCCAGATCGGCCGCAACCCCGGTGACAAGACCAGCGCGCTCGAGACGCTTGGCGAGAAGCGGATCGCGGATGCCCGCATTGATCGCGCAGCCCCCGACTTCAATCCGAAGATCCCCGAACACCTGAAGGTCGGAGAAGCAAGCGCGGATCGCCTGCCCTCGGTCGACAAAGAGAGCCTGCGCGCGGTGCCGCAGATCGACCTTCCCGAACGCAACATCGAACGTGCCCGATAGGAGACCGGCAATGGACAAGACCCAGCATGACCTGATCGCCAACGCCCCGCAGAAGGACAGTCTAAACTCCGTTCTCGAGCAACAGCCGACGCTTTCCAACTTCGTGAAGCAGGCGGGACTGCAGGAACTCGCCGAATTGGTGGAGGGGGACAATTTCGTGGCGTGCGATCTGGATCTGCACGGGGTCCAGGGATGCGCCGACATGCGCGAAATGGTCGCGAACCAGCAGATGGTAGCCGAATGCGTCGCAATCGGTCTCGCCATCCTCATCGCGGTGATCGTTGGTTCGATCGCCGTGGCCTTCGTCAATCTCGCAACAAAGTTCGCAGCGCCGCTCGGAATGAACCGCGTCTACGCGCTCTTTCCGCGCCGCCTGAACGAATTCTGGAATGGCAGTACGACATGACACACCTCCTGACGGGCCCGTGGGGTTTTCTCCCCGCCACGCCCGAAGAGCTCTCCGCGACCGGCGTCGTCCTCGCCGTGGCGACCGGACTGACCCTTGATCTTCTGGGCCGACCCGCGCTCATCGACGGAGAACTGACGTCATGGACAAGCCAGACCCTCCTGTTCCTCGTCATCGCCGGCGTCATCATCGCGACAGCCGCGATCTGGAGCGGTCTGCCGCGCCGGGAGCTCTCCCGTCTCAAGGTGCCGCCGCAGCGATACCGATCGCGACGCTCTCACCCGACACGCAGGCTATACGACCGTCCGCCTTCCGGCCGGAGAGCGGCCGACCAAGACGAGCGTCGAACGGCACATCGAAGCCGCGCTCGGACCGCTCGTTGCGCACCGAACCCAATCACCCTGGCAAGCAACTCAAACCTGAAGGAGGACCACGATGGCGTTCGATTACGAAGACGTAGGCACATTCGGAAGCAAGCGAGCCGCCGAGGACTGGGCACACCGTAACAGGGTGGACCTGCGCGACCTCCACATCCGCAACGCCGGAGGCGATCGCGTCGAGGTCGGCATTCGCAAGAGCGGATACGACGACAAGGAAAATTACGACAACCGCAGCGGCGAAAGGCGCGACGGCTTCTGGCGATGACGCCCATGCTCGCGCGCAAGCGCCTCAAAGGTCCGGGAGGCATTCACCTTCCGCGAAACCGCTCCGCAAGGGGCATCACGCGCCACCGGCGCATCAACCACCCGGGCAACCGGAAAGAAGAGGGAACTAACAATGTTGAAGAAGATGATGGCAGCCGCTGCAATGGCAGGAGCTTTCATGGCCGTACCGGCAGCAGCACAGGATGCCTTAGCGGCGGATGAAATGCACGAACACGCTGCCGCCACGAAGACGATCGCCGATGGGGTGAATCAGAGCACCGGCAATGTGGCCCGGCAGATGCTCGATCTTGTCGCCCGGGAAGCGAAGGCGAAAGCGACGCTCGAAGACAGTGTCGAGCGCAAGCAGCGCCGTATGTCGCTGGACGAAATGGTCAAATGCCACGACTGCAAACAGGAGAAGCAGGACTGCGGCGATCAGGCGAAATGCGATGTTCGGAATGATTGCCGGAAAACGAAATGCCAAAAGAAGGCGTGAGCTCGGGAGGAAGGGCCGCGATCATCGACGAGCCGCAGGTCCGATGCCCCTTCTGCAGGGGTCTTATGCCGGGATGGATGTCGCGCTATCCCGGCAAAACCTGCACGCTCTGCGCACGGCCCCTTTTCCTGCTCCCTTTCATCTCCTCGCGGCATTATCGGTCGGTTCTGAGCGCGATCGACGTCGTGAAGATCATTATGCTGCCCGTGATGGCAGGTGCGACCATATCGTTCGCCATGGGTCGTCTCGAGGCCGACAGCTACGCCTGTATCGTCGCTGGCGCTCTCCTCACTTGGGGAATGATCGATGTCTGGGACGGAACGGCAGGCCTCAGAACCGGCCTGGACAAGGTCAGAAAGCGGATTTGTCGAGGTGCCGTCGCTCGCAAAATGTCCCTCGCAAAGACGATCTTCGGATCGGCCTCGATGGTGCTGGGCGCGATCGGCCTGCTGATGGTAAGGTGAAGATCCGCCGACAATTTGCGGCTACGCGCATTACGCTGCTCGGAATCGCAACACTGAGCGATCAGATCTCGACGGCTTTGGCACTTGGAATAGGTGGCGGAACTTAAGCGCTCAATGCTTCCGCAGCGGGAGAAGGCCTTATATGAGCAGTTCGCTTGCCGCGGTAACTTTGGGTTGCGTCGTTGCTCTCAGGCATTCGGCGACATATTGGATTTCTCCGGCATGCCGAAAAGCGGAGTGAGGGCACGACAACCGGCTGGTGATGCGTAGGATACTTGCTGTTCCGTCATGCCCATCCTTCGCTTCGGGCGTCGGCGCCGGCCAGTTTACGCCTGCGTTCTAAATGGTTCGGCCAACTGTGCGAGGTACGCATTAGGATAATCTTCGATGCCAGCGAGGCCGATCGCCCCGGCTTTGATATGCTCACTCGATCCAAAGCGCGCTGTACCAAGCAGAACATCCCAGAGCGTTAGAAACAGACCGAAATTGACGTCGCCGTCCGTTTGGGACGCAAGGTGGTGGTGCCGATGGACAGGGGCGACGGCCCAGACATATGCCAGCGGCCCGACCCGCATCTCGACATTCGAATGCTGTAACTGGAGCTGGATCAACACCGCAAAGGAAGCCACGGCAGCGACATCTAGAGGAATCCCCAATAGAAGCCATGGCAAGGCACCGGCGGAAACCTCGAAGAACTGGTGGACCGGATGCTTCAATAGTACCCATCCGGTGAAGGCCGCGGCAGTGCTATATATCGTGGTCGGCGATGAGCGTTGTGAGGTTTTCGACGCCGTATTCGGTAAATGCCATCGCGCCGTCCGGACGATCAAGGCTGTACACCCAGATCAGCCCGTCTTCCGGGTCCATGCCCGACGCGAGTTCAGCAATCAGATCTTCTTCGACGCTTAGATGACGCGCTACGAGTGCGATCGTGCTGACCGAATGGACCTTGTTAACGTGCGCCATCAAGCTGCGATTCTGGCTCGCCCAGATTCCCAGTTCCAGGGCAGTAGTTCGTCGATCCGGTGGGCAGGATGTCCGGCGATGCGCGCGAGGACATCGGCCAGCCACGCCTGCGGATCGACATCGTTGAGCCGGGCCGTCTGGATCAGCGTGTAGAGCACGGCCGCGCGCTGTCCGCCGCGGTCGGAACCGCAGAACAGCCATGCCTTGCGGCCAAGCGGCACACAGCGCAGCGCCCGCTCGGCAGCGTTGTTCGTGATGCAGATCCGGCCATCATCGAGGAACCGGGTGAAGGCACCCCAGCGCCGGAGCATATAGTTGATGGCCTTGGCCATATCATGGCTGCGCGACAGCTTCGCGAGCTGCGCGGTGAGCCAGGCGTGCAGGCCCGCCATCAGCGGCGCGCTGCGTTCCTGCCGGAGTGCAACACGCTCGCCTGGCGTTTTGCCGTTGATGCCGCGCTCGATCTCGAACAGGGCATCGAGGCGCTGCACGGCTTCTAGCGCGATCGGGTAGATCATGCCGTTGCGTCCGCCGCGGCTTCTCCTGCGCGCGGCTCCCTCGACATCGGCCAGCTCGAAGAATTTGCGCCGTGCATGCGCGAAGCAGCCCGCCTCGATCACGGGTGCTGGCTGACGACCGGGAGCGTAAAGCTCGTTGTAGCCGCCATAGGCATCGGCCTGCAGGATCCCTGCCCAGGACGCCAGATGCTCCCGTGGATGCTCACCGCGCCGATCGCGGGAATAGTGGAACAAGGCTGCTGGCGGATCGGAGCCGGCGAAGGGCCGGTCATCGCGCACATAAACCCACAGGCGCGCCGTATCGGTCTTGCCCTTCGCCATGACCGGCACGGTCGTATCGTCGCCATGGATCCGGGCTGCATCCAGCACATGGGCTTCGATCCGCCGGTAGAGCGGCATGAGTGCGAAGGCGGCGGCACCGACCTGATCGGCCAGGGTCGAGGTGCTGAGCGCTACGCCTTCGCGGGCGAAGCGCTCGGCCTGCCGGTTGAGGGGCTGGTGCTGACCGTACTTCTCAAAAAGTAGCATGGCGAGGAAGCTGGGCCCGGCCCATCCGCGCGGCACGACATGGAACGGCGCCGGGGGCTGCGTAATCGTCTCGCAATCCCGGCAGGAGAACTTCTCACGCACCGTCCGGATCACCTTCCACTGGCGCGGGATCACTTCCAGCGTCTCGGTGATATCCTCTTCCAGCTTTGACAGACGCGCGCTGCCGCAGGACGGGCACGAACAGGGCGCGGGGATGACGACGCGTTCGCGGGGCAGATGTTCGGGGAACGGCTTGCGGCTCGGGCGCTTGCGGTCGAACGCGGCAACCTCGCTCGTCTTCGCCGGAGCGGCTTCGGCAGCGCAATCATTCTCGCAGGCATCGGCCTCGAGATCTTCGAGCTGCAATTCCAACTGGTCGAGCAGACGTCGGCTGCGTTCGGCGCTGGCGCCATATTGCTCGCGACGCAGCCTGGCGATCTGCAGCTTGAGGTGCGCGATCAGCGCCTCGATCGCGCTCTCGCGGGCCCTGGCCTTGGCAAGGCGTGCCTCGGCATCATCGGCGCGTGAGAGCGCGGCGGCCAGCAGCGCCTTGAGCGCTTCGACGTCGTCCGGCAGGGGCGATGCGGCCGTGTCCATAAGGGGCATGGAATCACAGATCGGCCTTCGGTCAAAGCCCAAAATGCGCCAGCCAACGAAGAAAATGCAGCCCCTATCCGGCGCTCTGCGGACGCCATGAATATTGCGGGTTACGCCAGTCGATCCCCTCCAGCAGGCAGGACAATTGGGCATTGGTCAGCGAGACGATGCCCTCTCTCGCCGAGGGCCAGACGAAGCGACCCTTCTCGAGCCGTTTGGCATAAAGCGACATGCCGATGCCGTCGTGCCAGATGATCTTGACCAGCGATCCCGTCCGCCCTCGGAACACGAACAGGTCGCCGCCATGTGGATCGCGCTTCAGGCCCTGCTGAACCTGCAAGGCCAACCCCTGCATGCCCTTGCGCATGTCCGTGTGGCCCATCGCGATCCAGACCCTCGCGCCCGATGGGATCATCGCAGCGCCTTCAAGGTCGCCGAAACCAGTGCGGCAGGCGCATTCGACGAAATGCGCACGCACCGACCATTGCCAAGATCGACCGTGACCGCGGCACACGGATCGTGATCGGCAGGCTGCTCATCATCGGCGAGCACGGCCTGGGCGAAATTTATCTCCGGTACCGGCAAGGACGCAGCCGCCGACTGTTCGCGCAACTTGCGACGCCATGTGTAGATCAGGCTGGTCGAAACGTCGCGCCGCCGCGATACATCGGCAACGCAGGCGCCCGGCGCAAAGGCCTCGGCGAGGATCTCAATCCGCTCCTCCTCGCTCCAACGCCGACGACGCTCCGGCCCCGTCATCACCGTGATCTGACCCATGCTCCGCTCCTAAGCTCGCTCATACGAGCGCTCTTAAGACCGGTCGTTCACTCGCCGGACAAGGCGGGCCTCACCGGATGGGTACCTTCAATAGCCCGTTGAAGCCGTACATGTGGCGTACCGAATGATGCACGGCATGAAAACGCCAGAGAAACGAAACCCTGTGACTGGCGAAATGGGCAAGGGTTATCCCTAGGTCGAGAAGCACGATCGCGATGGCCGCATCAGCCCATAAGGGCAGCGTCGTTGGCCAGGCTGATTCCCAAGGGACAAGGCTTGCGATGAGCGGAAGAAGCAGCACCATAGCCACAAGAGACCCTTCGTTTACAAGGGCATGCAAAACGTCCCGCCCGCCATCCCCATGGCTCGAATTCCACTGATTTTCGAAAGGCGCGATATGCTCGGCGGCAAGTGAGGTCCCGATCGCAGCGATGACCAGAACTAACAGCCAGGCCGGCGAACTATCCGAGGACACGATCGCCGTAGCGCCCCCGACAAAACCAAAAAAATAGAGTGGGGCATAGAGATAACGAAAAACGACCACTGGAGCCTCCATCAAACGATGGATCCATTTACGCTCCCGTCGCCCACCGGTCTTGAACGTTTCGGTGGTGTTTTAACGCACGATGGTAATCGCGATTTTTGCAAGACCCAGTGATGGCGTCACGCCGAACCATTCGACCAAACGACGGGTAAAGTGCGCTTGATCGGAAAACCCACCCGCGGCCGCTGCGGCAGCGACACTATGAGATTGGTCGAAGCTCTCGATGGCACGCTGAACCTGTAACCATTGCAGGAGCTTGGTTGTCGGCACTCCAAAATCCCGAACCGCAATTTCCCGCATCCGCGTGGTCGAAACACCGACGGCTTTGGCCAATTCCGAAGGTGTCGCCCCGGGTTCGATCCGTTGCAGCGTAGAGCGGAGGCGCGGGTCGATTTGGCTCGAACCCTTCCGGTTCAAAAAGCCTTCCATCCATTTGCGTGCCTCGTTCCCAGATCCAACCAGAGCCAATGCATTCGCTTCAGCGGTCGAAAGCCGTTCCAGTCCAACACTCTTGTTGAGGTCACGGGTTCCCATGAAAAACGGATCGACATACAGATTTCGCAGGATGGCACCGGATGGCGTCAAGCGGTGAACCGTGGTGGCAGGGATGAGAACAGCTTCACCGGGCGACAAGCGAAGATCTCGGTCAGCGTTAATGCTGCAAGAGTCGACCAGCGAAAGACTGATCTGGTGTGCCAGATGACTGTGCGGACGGTTCTCTCCTGTTTGGGCGTCGAGAAGTGCCCAGCCAAATCCGAGCATCATGTTGCCCTCCCATGAGGCGTCGGTGCTTCTCAAAGAGCGATTTCGTCTTAGCTGCTGTGCAATCGGACGTTCCTTTCTGAGAGATCTCAACGCGTTCCCGGCTCTCCTCAAGTCTCTTTCAAAGACCGCTCACTGCGCCGGATATCCTCGAGAATGATCTTGCTGCCTGGCAGCGCCGGCATCCGGGAACGATCGATGCGCAGATCCTGCGCGGGAAGCCGATATTCCATTTCGCAAAGAAGCATTCGCAACGAGCGCTCCATCACTTCGAGCACGACTGTCTCACCGGGGCAGCGATGATTTTTCGAGACATCGCCGCCGCCCTGAGGGATTAATGCGAACGCGGAAAAGTCTTCCTTGCGAAAGCGATCCGGATTGACGATTTCCGGCTCGTTCCAGAGATGAGGATCAGTGTTGGTTGCGTGTAAGTCGAGCAGGAAACGTCGGCCGGCGGGAAAACGGACATTTCGCCAGCGAAAGTCCTTTCGGCTCCTGGCAGCGACCGCAGGGAAGAACGGATAGAACCGGCGCACTTCCTGCACGAAACGGCCTAACTCAGAGCGATCGGATGCAGGGGTCGGAGCCACATCGGGAAATGAATGGAGAGCATGCGCCAGGAGAGTGATATAGACAGACGTAGCGACGGTTGGGCGCAGAACGTTCAGCAGTTCGACGGCAGCGATCCTGGGACTTAGCAGCGCACCATCCTCATCCCGGTGCGCAGCAATCACAGCCAGCGCCGATTCAGCGGGTGGGACCAGACGGCGGTCACGCGCATCCTTGATGACGCGAGCAAGCCACGCTTCGGAACGGCTGCGAGCGCGCCGGGCCCGAAAATGGCCCAAGCCGAGCGCGGCCGCGCGGTCGAAGAGTAGAACAAGGTCGCGAGTTCGCTTGATGCGCTCTTCAGCCGGTAGTGGCACACCGGCCCAGTCGCACACTGCTTCGGCCAATATGGGATGCAGCGCTTCGTAGAAGATTACCTGCGATTCCCGGGTCCATGCCGGGAGCTGGGCCAACCACATTTTCTCGAATTTCTCTCCCAGAGCCTCGACACGCTCTTGCGTCAGCAACGACACGAACATTTCCTTGCGCCGCAGATGCCGCTCGCCATCCAGACCCTGGACTCCGCCCTTGCCAGTCAAAGTCGCCCGAACCGGTTCCGGCATCGCGCCGTCGCGCGACATTCGCGCTTTATCGTAGAACATCTCGGCCGCAGCTTCGCCGCGCAGGCACACAGTCCGCCGGAGCAACAGGCGGGTTTCGAACATATTGCCACCGGTTCGCGAGCAGACCGTGTTTACGAAGTCATAGGGCCGCCTCAGGAAATGGAGTGTGCTGTCGAAGGGCCCTCGCGGTATGAGTTCTTCGCTCTGTTTTATGGAACGTTTCATAGACCAATACCGTCCTCTCGATTTGGCATATCGGTGCCGAGCCAGGCACGGCAAAACCAACCGGCGCGCTTTTGATTATGCTCCCGCCGATAAGTCTCGCATTGCCCCTTATGCTGCGATCAATCCTGCGGCTGCGGTGTGACGCGCAGATAAGGTTTTACCGTCTCCCAGCCTTTGGGGAATTTCTCACGCGCTTCTTCATCGCTGAGCGAAGGCACGATGATGACGTCCTCGCCCTGCTGCCAGTTCACAGGTGTGGCCACGCTGTGGTCCGCCGTCAGTTGCAGCGAATCGATAATCCGCAAGATCTCTTCGAAATTTCGTCCCGTGCTCGCGGGATAAGTGAGCGTAAGTTTCACTTTCTTATCGGGACCGATGATGAACACCGAGCGGACGGTGAATGAATCATCAGCCTGCGGATGGATCATTCCATAGAGATCAGCGATTTCACGATCCGGGTCCGCGACCAGCGGAAAGTTGAGAGCATGACCCTGGGTTTCGGCAATGTCGCCCGCCCAAGCTCGATGATCTTCGAGCGGATCGACGCTGAGACCGATCACTTTGACGCCGCGTTTGTCGAATTCAGGCTTGAGGCGGGCAACCTCACCAAGTTCCGTCGTGCAAACAGGAGTGAAATCCGCAGGGTGCGAGAACAGCACCGCCCAGTCGTCACCCATCCATTCATGGAATTTGAGCGTGCCATCGGTTGTGTCGGCCTCGAAATCGGGTGCGGTGTCGCCAAGTTGAAGTGTCATTGAAAATCTCCTGTGGTGAGCGCTAAAGCAACGCAGCTACACGTACAGATGGGTGCTACAGTTGCTGTAGGTGCAACCGAGATCGCGACCAAGCGGCGTTCAGACGCGATAGACGGCATCGCCAGCGTGCTGGTGTGGCGACCTTCCGCGCTATGCGGAAGCGTTCGTCTTTTCTCATTGCGTCCGGTCTTAATCAGCTCGTATTCGCGCTGGTTTCAGGCTGGTCTTCGCCCACCAGGATCAAAAGCCCCAGTCCCGCTACGATCGCGACGTCGGCCAGATTGAATGATGGCCAATGAAAATTGTCCCAGTACAAATCGATAAAGTCCCTGACGGCGCCAAACATCAGCCTGTCTGCAACGTTGCCGAGCGCTCCGCCAATCGCCAAGCTCAAGCCGAGCGCATGGATGGGGGATCGGGTTCTCATCAGCCAAATCCCGAGCATGCCCGAAAGCAGAACGCCGATCGCGATAAGGATCACGGGGGCTGCTCCACCGGCCAGTCCGAAAGCCACGCCGCTATTGGCGATGGCGACTAGATTGAAGCCCGGGAACACTGCGATCACGTTACCCGAACCAACCAAAGAATGCGCCCAGGTTTTCGACAATTGGTCGAGGCCGAAGCTAACCAGAATCAAAACGGGCGCAAGCCGTTTCGCCGCGCTCAAGGTCATCGGACGCTGGATGGTGCATTCACGACCACCATCTTTTCTTCGCTCATATCGACCATCGTATAACCTATACCGCCTGTTCCGAGACCCGACTGACGACGTCCTGCGAACGGCATCCAGTCGACGCGAAATGCGGTATGATCGTTGACCATTACGGCTGACGCGGCCAGCGTTTCGACGCAGTAATCGGCCCAGGACATTCGGTCGGAAAACACAGCCGCCTGAAAGGCGTAGGGAAGCGCGTTCGCTTGGCCGATCGCAGCATCGACGTCGTCGTATCCGTAAATGCAGACCACAGGGCCAAACACTTCCTTGCGCGATACATCGGCGTCGCACGGCGGATCGACAAGGACCGTGGGCTGGTAAAGGGTGGAACCCATGCGCTTACCCCCTGCGGCGAGCCTGGCGCCGCCCTGAACGGCTGCATCGACCCAGGATGCGACGCGGTCGACTTCGGCAGGACGAATGAGCGGACCGCATTGGGTTTCCGCTTTGGTCGGATCGCCCACAGTCAGCGCTTCTGCTCCCTCAGCGAGCTCGGCAGCGAAGTCCGGCAGTTCGGCGCGCGGAACGAACACGCGCTGCACCGAGACGCAGACTTGTCCAGAATGATAAAAGCCGCCTTTCAGGAGAGGAGGAATTACCTTGCCGCTTGCGACGCCCTCATCGACGAGGACCGGAGCCGCGCCACCGTGTTCCAGTGCCAGGCGGGTGCCCGGCGCCAGTTTGGAGCGGAGCATCCAGCCAACTCTGGCCGAACCGATGAAGGAGAAAAATGCCGTCCGCGAATCGATGACCATTTGTTCGGCGACATCGTTCGAACATGGCACAAAGCGGCACCAGCGTTCATCGAGTCCGGCTTCATAAAGGATTTCGACGAAGCTCTTGCAGGAAAGGGGCGTGTCCTTGGCCGGTTTCACCAGAACAGGGCATCCGCTTGCGACTGCCGGTCCCACCTGATGGGCGATCAGGTTCAGAGGATGATTGAAAGCGGAGATCGCCACGACCGGCCCAATCGGCTCACGGAAGGTATAGGCTTTGCGTCCTGCCCCCGCCTGCGTCAGGTCCATCGGGATTTCGCGCCCGCCGCTGGCGAACAATTCGTGTATGCACAATTCGACGCTCTGAATGGCGCGACTGGTTTCCACGCGCGCGTCGACGATGGGTTTACCGCCCTCGAGCGCAATCTGCATTGCCAGTGTCTCCGCGCGCTCGCGCATCAGCCCGATGGCGCGCTGCAGGATGGCGATGCGTTCATGCGCGGGGAGCCGCGCTTGTCGGTCTTCGTGCAGCGCGCGCGCCTCGTCGAGCCAACGATCGACTTGCGGCCAGTCGACCAGCTCAACGCTGCCAATGCATTCCTGGTCGTAGGGATTGAGGACCTGCCACGTCATTGGGGACACTCCATCGCCTTGAGTTCATCGATCAGAACCTTGCGGTTCTCGGAGTAATCCACCGGCAAGTCGACAAGGTGAACGCCGCCGCTTTCAAACCCTTCATTCAAGGTCGGTACCAGTGCTTCGCTGCTTTCGATCCGGTGGCCCGTCGCACCATAACTCTTCGCATAGGTAACGAAGTCGGGGTTGGCGAAGCTCAGACCGTAATCGGGAAAGCCAAGTTCTTCCTGCTTCCACCGGATCATACCGTAAGCGGAATCATTGAGGATGAGTACGACGAGGTTGAGGCCGAGCCTGACCGCGGTTTCCACCTCCTGCGAATTCATCATGAACCCGCCATCGCCGCATACGGCGAGCACGCGGCGCTCGGGCGACAGCATCGCTGCCATCATCGCCGAGGGGAGACCCGCTCCCATCGTCGCCAGCGCGTTGTCGAGCAGAATCGTGTTCGGCTCATGCGCGATATAGTTGCGGGCGAACCAGATCTTGTAGATGCCGTTGTCGAGTGCGACGATGTCGTCGCGGCCCATGACCGCCCGTACATCTGCAACGATGCGCTGGGGCACCATCGGAAAGCGGCCATCGTCGCTGCCTTGGCGGATGTGCGCCGCGATGTCCTCATGGACTTTGGCGTAGGCTGCCGGGTCACTAGGGTGTTTGCCGCGCAGCCGGTTTCCTAGTCGCTCGACAGATCCGGCAATATCGCCAATGACTTCCAGCTGCGGAAAATAGACCTGGTCGACCTCTGCGGCCTTGTAATTTATATGGATAACGGTGCGTCCGTCAGGCTCCATGTAAAAGGGCGGTTTCTCGACCACGTCATGGCCGATATTGACGATCAGGTCTGCGCGATCGATGGCACAATGAACATAGTCATCCGACGATAGAGCCGCCGTTCCCAGATACAGGGGGCTTGCCTCATCGAGCACTCCCTTGCCCATCTGCGTATTAAAAAACGGAAATTGGGTATCGTCGACGAACTTTCGGAGCGCCTTGCAGGCGCTACGTCGGTTGGCCCCGGCACCAACCAAAAGCAGCGGGCGATCGGCGGCGAGAATTCGCTCGGCAGCTTCGTCTAGCGCGGCATCTCCGGCCACCGCATATTGGCGGGGGTGGGGCGCAACGACCGGTTCGGAGGTTTCTTCCTCGGCAATATCTTCAGGCAGTTCCAGCAGAACTGCACCGGGTCGCTCTTCCTGAGCTCTCCTGAAACCTTCGCGCACGAGCGAAGGAATGCGCTCCCCATTCACGATCTGCTTCGCCATCTTGCACAAGGGAGTGAAAAGCGAGACAACATCGACGATCTGGAACTGCGCCTGCTTCGAGACCTTGATGGGTTTTTGGCCGGTTATCATGACCAGAGGGAAAGCGCCCAGAGCGGCATAAGCTGCGGGCGTCGTGAGGTTTGTCGCCCCTGGTCCCAGCGTGGCAAGGCATACGCCGGCTTTACCGGTAAGACGTCCATAGGTTGCCGCCATGAACCCTGCCCCTTGCTCGTGCCGGGTAACGATCAGACGGATCGACGAGGTCCGCAGTGACTCCAGAAGATCGAGGTTTTCTTCGCCCGGAACCGCGAAGATATACTCGACGCCTTCGGCTTCCAACGCGGCGACAAGAAGATCGGATGCTTTCATGGAATGGTTCTCGCATTGGTGAGGGCCTGGAGGCTGTCGGTGGCAGGTCTTCTGCTCGGCTACTGATTCAGGCTGTGACGGTGAATTGCCCCATCATGCCGGCATCTTCGTGCTCGAGGATGTGGCAGTGGTACATGTAAGGCAAATCCGGGTCGGTGTAGTCCTCGAACCGCAAAAGGAGCCGCACGGTCTCGCCCGGATAGACGACGACCGTGTCCTTTAACCCCTGTTCCGCCGCCTCAGGTGCCCGGCCGTTCCGGTCGAGGATACGGAACTGCACATCATGAATGTGGAACGGATGCGCCATCATCGAGGCATTCTCGACCTGCCAGATTTCGGTGGTATTGACCCGCACTGTCTCGTCGATACGCTGCATGTCCATCGATTTGCCGTTGATGGTAAAACCGCCTCCACGCATCATGCGCATTCCCATGCCCATATCGAGAACGAAACGGCGCGTCCGGACCGCGTCGCCTGGATCGATCTGAGGCAAGGTAGCGAGCTGGCGCGGCATAGCGATCGCCCGCCTGCGGCTTGCGGCCGGCCGGATGTCCAGCACGGTAAAGCGACGCCTTTCATCCATCATACCGCCCATCATCCCATCGCGACGCTCCCGTTCGCCCATCATCCAATTGTCCACCGGCCGGTCGGAATCGCGCGTGGGTCCGGGCCCTCTCATTCCCCGGCCCCTATTTCCCATGCCCATGATTTCGAGCCCGTCCGCAAGCAGCGAAACCGGCCTTCCGTCGCTGACATCGACGATTACCTGCGCGCGTTCGCCCGGGGCGAGAACAACATTGTCGGTTGGCAGCGGCGCGGCGAGCAAACCGCCGTCGGTTCCGATCTGATGGAAGCTGCGGCCATCGTCGAACCCGAAACGGTAAAAGCGTGCGTTCGAGCCATTGACCAGACGCAGCCGAAGGCGATCAGACTTTGCTTCAAAGACGGGTTCGACGATGCCATTGACCAGCATTGTATCACCCATCATCCCCATCATGACATTATGCATGCGTGTGGAGTAAATGAGGCTTCCATCGCGCGCGAAAGCGCGATCCTGTACGACCAGCGGTATATCATCGACGCCGTAATCGTTCGGAAGGTCGAGCGCTTCGCTCGCGCTGTCGCGAACGTAGATCATTCCGGCCAGACCCTGATAGACCTGTGGCCCCGAGCGGCGGTGCGCATGCGAATGATACCAGAACATCGATGCGCGCTGGCGGACATCGAAACGCGCGGTCCAGCTGCCTCCTGGCTCGATCGGTTGATGCGGTCCGCCATCGGCGCGCGCAGGCAGATGAAAGCCGTGCCAGTGGACGGTCGCCGTTTCGGATAGATCGCTCGTGACATTCATCCGCACCGTATCGCCCGCGTTCAGTTCAAGCGTGGGGCCGAGATAGGGCTGGTTGATGCCGATGGTTGGCGTTTCGATCCCGTCAAAAAATTGCGAGACGCCGTGGCGCAGATTGAGATCGAAAACCCTCTCGCCGCCTTCTCGTTCGCCTGAATAAAGAGGAGGAATGAGAAGTTGCGAGCGTGCCGTTCCCGAAGCAAGCGTTGCTTTCTTGCCTATCAATAGGTCGCGCCCGGCATATGCGGCTATCCCCAATGCACCTGCGCCAAGCATCGCACCGCCAAGAATGGAACGTCTGTCGATCATATCGCTTTCCTGCGACCGGAGCGCCGCTAGCCGGATTCGGCTTGCGGCGTCCGCACTTGCAGGCCTTTCGTTCTGTTGCGCCAATAACCCAGCGTGATCAGGGCGAGTGTGAGGATTTGCGCTGCCACCGGCTCGAGTGCTGGTGCAATGCCCAGAATCGGAACGCGGGGCAGGTCCGGAAGCGGGGTGATGCCCAGCAGACCGGCTTCCTGGAGGCCCGAAATGCCCTTCCCGGCCAGAACGACGGCAAGAATGCCGATCAGGATCGAGCTGTACGCGAAGAAGGTTCCGATCGGCAGTCGGCGGCTGTAGCGCAGCATCGCCCAGGCGATTAGTCCGAGCAACACGACTGCGGAGGCGGCGCCGCCGAGAATTGCGTCGGCATGCCCCTGAGTCCAGAGCGCCGCGAAGAAGAGAATCGTTTCAAAGACCTCCCGATAAACCACCAGAAACGCCAGCCCGAACAGAAACCATGCGGACCTGCGCGAGAGAGCGTGCTGCATGGTTTTCTGGATATAGCGTTGCCATTCGCCGGCCTGCGACTTGCCGTGCATCCAAATACCGACCGACAGCAGGACGAGCGCGGCAAAAAGCGATCCGAACCCCTCTACGAGTTCACGGCCTGCTCCACTTATGCCGATCAGGTAAGTCGCTGCCACCCAAGTCAGGCCACCGGCGACAAGGGCCGACAGCCATCCGCCATGGACGAAGGGCAGAACTTCCGTTCTCTCGGCCTTGCGCAGGAACGCGATCATCGCGATCACGATCAGCAATGCCTCGAGCCCTTCGCGCAACAGGATCGCAAAGGCTCCTGCGAATGCCGACGCCTCACTGGCATTGTCCGGGGCGAGGACCGTCTCGGCGCGGTAGAAAAGAACGTCGAGCGCATTCACCCTTTGGGCGACGGCGGCCAGCGGATCCCCGCGACCTATTGCCGCTCGAAGCTCCGCCATGCCGGTTTCGACAGATGCGAGCAGGTCTGCATCGCGCGTGCTTAAAACGGCTTCCAATGGTTCGAAGCCATCCAGATAGGCCGAGAGTGCGAGTTCGCGCGCTTCGGCCTCATTACCCGCTTCGTAAGCGGCAAGACTTTGCTGCAAGCGTTTGCGTGCCAAAGCGAGTGAGCCGGTCGTATCGCTCGCCATGGCTTCGGGATGAGCCCGCAAATAGGCCATAACGGCATCGGCACGCTCGGTGCTGATCGCCTCGCCAAGGGTTGCCGGCGTAAGGCCGGATAGAGCGGCGAGGTCAGGAATACGCGCCCGGATTTCCGGATCGTCGTTCCAGATCCGTCTGCCGCGCTCCACATCCTCAAATGCGATCGACCCTGAATAGTAGGCCAGGCTCCAGCGATCTTCCGCCCCGAGATCGGAAAAGCCCGGCATGGCCGTTCCCTCCAGACCCTGTCCAATGACCTGGTAGAGCGCGAAAGCGCTTCGCTCGCGGGCACGGACGACGTCGTCGAACGCGATTGGCGGGGGATCGAGTCCCTCTGCCGCGGGGCCGTCGCCTCCTCCGCTCACGCCATGACAGCTTGCGCAGTTCTGGGCGTACAGCGCGGCACCTCGCGCGAGGTCGGGTGCCGCCTCGGGAGCAAGCGGAACGGGAAACGCCGCGATCAGCTCGCTTGCCAATCTGCGCGCGTCTCGTGCGACGACAGCAGGCTCCACCTTCGTCGAGATTGACTCGACGAGAGCCTCTGCCTCCGCAACCAGCTGGGCACGGTGCGCGTTTGCGGGCAGGGCAGCCATGCGTTCGGCTACCGAGGCAGAAAATTCCTGCATTTCGGCATACTCCAGCTCGTTCGTGACTTCACCGCCGCTAACGGCTTCGGTGTAATCCACGGCGATGTAATCGAGCAGGCGCCAGGTCGTCTGAACCGCGTCATGCGTGCCTGCAGAAGCGGGCATTGCGACTGCGATCGACAGGAAAGCGATCAATTGGACCGCAAAAGCACGTAGCGTCATTTGGAGGCGGCCTTTCCGAGAGCCGAAACATGCTGCGCGCGAAGTTCCTCGGTGGCACGCCGGACAATAAGATAGGCCGAATGCAGGAAGATCAGTGCGATCACCGCTGCGACCAGCAGATCGGGCCAGGCTTGCCCGGTCCAGGCGACCAGGGCAGCAGCGATGATCACTCCGACATTGGCGATCGCGTCATTGCGGCTGAACAGCCAGATCGCGGATACATGTGCGTCGCCTTCGCGAAACCGCATCAGCACAAGCGCCGCCGCGATGTTGACTATCAAGGCTGCGACGGCGATCCCGCCCATCAAGCCGGCTTCCGGCGCGACCGCGTTAAGCGATCGCCAGACCGCCAGACCGATCACTCCGAGGCCTAGTACGCCCAGAAACAGCCCCTGTGCCAGCGCGACCCGGGCGCGCGTGCGGGCAGTCCACGCAAGAGCAAGGATGCCGATGAGCGTGATCGATCCATCGCCGATGAAGTCGAGAGCGTCGGCCTTGAGCGCTTGGCTGTCCGCCAGAAACCCGCCGAAGGCCTCGAAAACGCCAAAGCCCAGATTGAGCAATACGACGATCCAAAGGGCGCGGCGATAGGCGGGGTCTGCGCCTGCTCTTTGCGTATCGCCTGTGCAGCCGCAATCCGATGTTTCGTTATTCGACATGAGGCATTAGGTAACACCTCTAGCAACTGTAGGAGCAAGCCAAAATTGCGAATGGTTCGCGGTTTCGGAGCTGGAGGAGTGAGTTCATGCTTATCGGAGGTCTTTCGAAGGCGACGGGCACCAAGGTCAATACGATAAGGTTTTATGAGGATATCGGACTGATGCCCGAAGCCGCGCGTACGGCAGCGGGGCAGCGAACCTACAAAGAGCAGGACGTCGAGCGCCTTTCCTTTATTCGGCATGCTCGAAAATTGGGGTTTTCGATCGATGAAACACGCTCGCTTTTAAGCGTGAAGGCGAGACCGGATCAGAGCTGTGACGAGGCGGGTGACATCGCTTTGCGGCACCTTCGAGCCGTGGACGAGCGCATCAGTCGGCTACAAGCGCTTCGTTCCGAACTGAGAAGTGTGGTCGCGGCCTGCACGGGCGGCGAGGTTTCCGAATGCAAAATCATCGAAACGCTTTCTCGAAACCCAGCCGCCTCTTCCGCGGGTCGCTGACGCGAAAGCTATAATGGGACTATGGACACCGAACCCAGACAGCAAAAAAAGTGCTTGCACCTCCAGTCGCTGGAAGCGTTATCATCGTGATAATCCAGATTCTGATGTCGTGATCTAGGATTGGATGGCTGATTATGACGGAACTTGGGTAATTTGAATATTAATCAGCTTTCGCCTTATAAGAACGCTGCATTCATTCCATGGAATTTGGTCGAAAAAGAAACTACTCGAACAATATTCATTGTCCGGACGCTTCGTGACAATATCACATTACAGCAACCGAGAAGATTTTTGTTTCAACTTTCGTTTCACCTTGTTAGGGGCCACAGGATGTTCGATCTGAACGCCTTGATTCCCGTCAGGATTGTCGCCGCCCTTTTGGCGGTCGCAGCGCTGATGGCGTCTCCGGCGGTCGAAGCAGCGCAATGTGCGGACGAGCTGTCAGAAATAGCCTATTCGGTCCAGATGTTCGACATTGATGCGGACGAGAGCCCGCAAAACGAAAGCCCGGAGCAGCAGGAATGCGCCCACGGGCATTGCCATCACGTCGCCGCAGCACTGAAATCGAAGCTTTTAAACGACATGCCCGACCGGCTTAACATCACGGTTGGGTCGCATATGGCCGAAGAATTATTCGGCGATGCGAGCAATTTACCCAAACGCCCTCCTCGCGCCTGACGACCGTCACTGCGCTGCTTGACGCAGCGCATTTCGATTTGTCAGCAGAGAGAGTTTTGAAAAATGCCAGCCATCAAATGGCGAGGGGCCCTGATAGCAGGGCTAACCCTCGCCGCAATTGTCACGCCTGTGGCAGCGCAGGAGCGGGAGCTTCTGACGCTCGACGAGGCGTTGGGCCGGACAGGCGTGGTTGCCGAACCCGCTAACACCGAGTTAAACCCGCGCATCGTCGGCCCTCGAGCGGAAGCCGAGGCGGCGCAGGCTCTTGTCGGACAGGCGCGGTTGCGGCCCAACCCTGAAATATCGCTCGAGGTCGAGAACATCGCCGGGAGTGGGGCCTTCTCCGGGCTAAGCGCCACCGAATATACGCTTGCTGTCGGACAGCGGCTCGAACTTGGAGGTAAACGCGGCACACGCGTCGAGGCTGCCCGGGCGCAGGCACAGCTGGCGGATCTGCGGGCTGACCTTGCGGGGGCCGAACTCGGATTTCTTGTCCGTGAACGCTACGTAGCAGCGGCTGCAGCAGCCTCGCGCGTCGAACTGGCCCTCGATGTGGTTGAGCGAAACGAAGAGCTCGCCCGCATTGCCGGTCTCCTCGTAGAAGTCGGGCGCGAGCCCCCGCTCCGTGCTCTTCGGGCCGAAGCGGCCTTGGCGGAAGCGCAAGCCGAACTTCAGGCCGCCGAAGCGACAAGTCTTGCAGCCCGAACGGCCCTCGCCTCGCTATGGGGCGATCAGGGGGCGCCGCCGCTTGTTCCGAGCAGGTTCCCCGGGATCGAACCGCCCGGTGCTGTAATGGCGACAGCAAGCGGTCTGCAATTGCGAGTGGCGCGTGCGGAAAGCACCGCCGCCGCCGCCGAGATCGATCGTGAGCGCAGCCTGCGCATTCCCGATCCCGTCGTTTCCGCCGGTGTTCGACGCTTCGAGGAAAGCAATGACAGTGCCTTTCTTCTCGGTGTCTCGATCCCGCTTCCCTTCTTGAATCGTAATCAGGGCAATATCGCTGCAGCCGAAGCAAGGCTGCGCGCCGCCAATGCTCGCGAGGCTGTAGCGTTGGCCGATTTCGAGCAAGCCGTGACGCGCGCACGATCGCAATATCTTGCTGCCGAAGCGCGCGTCGAGACGCTTTCCACGACATCACTCCCCCAGGCCGAGGAGGCTCTTCGGCTCGTCCGCATCGGTTATCGCAATGGCCGTTTTCCGTTGATCGAAGTGTTGAGCGCAGCCGAAGCGCGCGATGCCATTCGCGAGGCGTTGATTGCTGCGCAAGAAGACCGGGGACAAGCTGCCGCCGAACTGATCAGGCTGGCCGCACAATGAGGAATACCAAAATGAACCGCAAAAGACTGGCGATCATCGCCGGAATTGTCATACTTGTTTCGGCCTTGATGCTGATGTTCTGGCCTGACAGCCAGGTCGACACCCACGCGGACGAAGAGGTCGCAGAGACAGAACTGCCCGAGGGGCTCGTGCTAATCGAGCAAGAGCAGATCCGCACCGCCGAGATCGAGGTCGCAGCGGTGCAAACGGGTGCCGCTGTCGAACTCGTATTTCCTGCAACGGTTGCGGCAAGTCCGACCGCCAGCGCACGCATCGATGCACGGGCTTCCGGTGTCGTGCGCAGCGTTGGCAAGACGCTTGGCGATTATGTCCGGCAGGGCGAGACCGTCGCTCGGATCGAAAGCGCCGATGCGGCTGCACTCGCTTCCCAGCTTAGTGCCGCCCGCGCCCGCGTAACCGAGCTTTCGGCGGCCTATGAACGGGAGCGCCGGCTATTCGAAGCCAACGTGACCGCACGCCAGGATCTCGAAGCGGCGCGCGCCAATCTTGACGTTGCCCGTTCCGAACTGAACCGGTCGCAGGCGGCCGTCGCCGCGGCAGGCGTGAGCGGCGATGGACGCTCGCTCGCTGTCACCAGTCCGCTTTCGGGCCGTGTGACCGCCGCTCCAATCGTGCTCGGCTCGTTCGTCGACGCCGGGGAGGAGCTTTACAGCGTGGTCAATCCCAGCGGCTTGCAGATCGAGGTTGCGCTGCCTTCCGAAGATGCTTCACGCATCCAGCCTGGCGACGAGGCTGCGTTGATCCTCGGCGATGGAAGGGAGATCGGCGCTCGCGTCCGGTCGGTAACGCCTTCGCTCGATGCCGAGAGCCGTAGCGCGACAGCGGTTCTTACCTTGACGCGCGCCGTTCCCGGTCTGCAGCCCGGATCGTTCCTTCAGGCGCGTATTCGCCCCTCGGGCGAATTGGACCAGAGCCGTATCGCGGTACCCGAAGATGCTGTGCAGGTGCTCGAAGGACGCGATGTTGTCTTCGTGCGGACACGACGCGGATTTCAGGCTCGGGAGGTCGAGATCGGCAGCCGGTCTGCCGGAATGGTGACGATCCTCTCCGGGCTCGAGCCCGGTCAGCGGATCGCGACTGCCAATGCCTTCCTGTTGAAGTCCGAGCTCGAAAAGGAGGGCGCAGAACATGGCCATTGATCAAACCACGGCATCTTCTCCCATGTCTTCGGACGAAGGTAGCCACCGTCACGGCCCGATCGGAGTCATCCTCGATGTCGCCGTTCGTTTCCGCTGGGCGATCATCGTCCTGACCGTGTTCGCAGCGATCTACGGAGCGTTCAATCTGGTGCGCCTGCCGATCGACGCGGTTCCCGACATCACCAACACGCAGGTCCAGATCAACACCAGCGCTGCCGCGCTCTCACCTTCGCAGGTCGAGACGCAGGTGACCTTCCCCATCGAAACCGGACTTGCCGGGATCGAAGGCCTGGAGATGACACGATCGATTTCGCGCAACGGCTTCAGCCAGGTCACCGCGATTTTCGAGGAGGGCACCGACCTCTACTTCGCCCGGCAGCAGGTGAACGAACGGCTCGCGCCGATTGGCGCTTCATTGCCCGAAGGAGCGGAGCCTACCATGGGGCCGATCTCCACCGGCCTTGGCGAAGTGCTGATGTATACGATCGAGTATGAGCATCCCGGTGGCAAGGGTGCGACCACTGGTGGCCGCACAGGCTGGCAGTCCGATGGCAGCTTCATCACCGAACGCGGCGACCGCCTCGAGAGTGAGGTGGCTAAGGCGGCCTATCTGCGCACTGTGCAGGATTGGGTGGTCGCGCCGTTGATGCGCTCGATCGACGGCGTGGCCGGCGTGGATTCGATTGGCGGGTTCGAAAAGCAATTCCTTGTTCAGCCCGATCCGGCACGTCTCACCGGCTATGGCCTGTCATTCGACTCACTCATCGATGCTCTAGAAGCCGCCAATCTGGCGGCAGGCGCCAATTTCGTCGATCGTGCCGACGAAGCCCTGCTTGTCCGCGTGGACGCGAGGCTGGGCAGCATTGCCGACATCGAAGAAGCCGTCATTGCGACCCGCGAGGGCGTGCCCATCCGCATCGGCGATGTGGCCGATGTGGAGATCGGCGGCGACCTGCGAACCGGTGCTGCTTCACTGAACGGTGAAGAGGCGGTGGTGGGAACCGTGTTGATGCGCGCGGGCGAGAACAGCCGGACCGTTGCGGCTGGTGCTGCCGAGAGACTTGAAGAGGTCCGCGCATCGCTTCCGGACGGAGTTGTCGCTGAGATTGTCTACAATCGTTCCTCACTAGTCGATGCGACGATCTCCACCGTCGAAAAGAACCTGCTCGAAGGCGCATTGCTCGTGATCGCCGTCCTGTTCCTCTTGCTCGGCAATATCCGCGCCGCCATAATCACCGCACTGGTCATTCCCGTTTCGATGCTGATGGCAGCGGTGGGGATGAACCGGCTTGGTGTCTCAGGTAATCTGATGAGCCTGGGCGCGCTCGACTTCGGGCTGATCGTCGATGGTGCGGTCATCATTGTCGAGAACAGCGTCGCCCGGCTTGCGGCCCGGCAACATCGCGAAGGACGCTTGCTTACCTTGGGTGAGCGGCTGACCGAAACGCGTCTCGCAGCGCAGGAAATGATCAAACCGACCGTCTACGGTCAGGCGATTATCTTCCTCGTCTTCGCGCCGCTGCTGACCTTTACCGGGGTCGAGGGCAAGACGTTCTCGCCCATGGCGATCACGATGATGCTCGCGCTGGCTTCGGCCTTCGTTCTTTCATTGACCTTCGTGCCAGCGATGATTGCGGTCCTGCTCAACAAGAAGCTGACCGAAAAGGAGGTGAAGCCCATTCGCTGGGCCAAAGAGCGCTACGGTCCCGCCGTGCGCAAGGTCATTGCGCGGCCCTGGCCGATGATTGGTGCCGGGGTTGGTCTCTTCACAGTAGCGGTTTTTGTGTTCGGCTTTCTGGGCAGCGAGTTCACCCCGCAGCTCGATGAACGCGACATCGCGGTGCAATCCTTGCGCATCCCCTCGACATCGCTCGAACGCTCGCTGGCGATGCAGCGGCGGGTCGAAGACCGGCTCGAAGAGTTTCCCCAAGTTGATCTTGTGTTCTCACGGACGGGCACGGCCGAAGTCGCCAGCGATCCAATGCCCCCCAATGCTTCGGACGCTTATGTCATCCTGAAGCCTCGCGACGAATGGCCCGATCCCGATTTGCCGAAAGATGAGCTTGTTGGTGAAATGGAAAGCGCGCTCGGAGGCCTCATCGGCAATCTCTACGAGTTCAGCCAGCCTATCGAGCTGCGCTTCAACGAGCTGATCGCCGGTGTGCGCGGCGATGTCGCGGTCAAGCTCTACGGCGATGACCTCACTGCGCTCACCGAAGCTGCGGGCGAGGTCGCGGGCGTGCTTGGAGGTGTCGAAGGCGCCGCGGACGTGAAGGTGCAGCAGGTGACCGGCTTTCCTACGCTGGACATCGCCTTCGATCGCCCGACCATCGCGCGCTATGGTCTGACCGTCGAGGAAGTGGCACAGTCGGTTGCTATCGCGCTCGGCGGGCGGCCAGCAGGACTGGTGTTCGAGGGCGATCGCCGTTTCGATGTTGTCGTGCGCCTCGAGGATGCTACGCGCGACGATTTCGACCAGCTCGGCGCGCTCCCGATCGTGCTTGAAAACGGGGTCACCGTTCCTTTGCGGACATTGGCCGATTTTCAGGTCGTCGATGGCCTTGCCGAGGTTCGGCGAGAGCAGGGCCGAAGGCTTGTGATCGTCTCGGCCAACGTACGCGAGCGCGATCTCGGCTCCTTTGTTGAGGAAGCGCAGGAAAGGGTTTCGACCGGCGTCGATATGCCGCCGGCCTCCTTCATCGAATGGGGCGGACAGTATCAGAACCTGCAGGAAGCGCAGGCGCGGCTCACCATCGTCGTCCCGATTGCCTTCGCTCTGGTTCTCCTCTTGCTGTTCATGGCTTTGGGTGGATGGGTTCCAGCGCTTGCCGTGTTCAGTGCCATTCCCATGGCCTTGGCTGGCGGGGTGTTCGCTCTGGCGCTGCGAGGCTTGCCATTCTCGGTGTCGGCAGCGGTCGGCTTTATCGCGCTTTCCGGCGTGGCGGTGCTCAACGGTCTCGTCATGATGACCGCGATCCGGCAGCGACTCGACAGCGGGATGTCACTGGATGAGGCGATTGCCGATGGCGCGCTGGCGCGACTGCGACCGGTGCTCATGACCGCGTTGGTGGCGTCGCTGGGTTTTGTGCCGATGGCGATTGCCACAGGAACAGGTGCTGAGGTGCAACGTCCCTTGGCTACGGTGGTTATCGGCGGGCTGATCACAGCCACTGCGCTCACGCTGTTCGTTTTGCCAGCGATCGCTCGCCTGGTACTCGATGATGGCAAGGAGAAGCGAAGCTGGCGCCAAAGATGGTGGGACCGCCTGCGTCGCAACGTCACGCCTGAGGAACGTAAAGAACTTCGGGATGTTACTTGAAGGGGAGGGCTAATTGAAGTTAGCTAGGTCAATTTGTCTGCCTCAGATCGCTTCGGGACTGACAAGTCTCGAAGCGATCCGGTATCGGACTCAATTGCGGGCGCGCGGAGCCTCGGCAGAACGCCCGGCTGCGATACGGGCACGGCGTGGGTGTTTTTCGCCGATGGCTTCTATGCAGAGGTGCAACCTTCGGACGGTGATCTGTCCGCTGTCGGCATCTGGCGCGATGAGGGTGAGGCCATCGCATATACCATGACCATAAGCCCTTCGAACGGCATGCGCGGCCAATGCAAGTGCGCCATCTTACGATCGAAGATTGTAGCCCGGGACGGCCCTTCACCTGCAACTATCGAGGTTTCGAGCGCATCTTTTACCGCTGTCCAGAGGACGCGCCAAAGCCGCTCGACGGTCGCGCGGAACATTCAAGAGGAGAAATCGCCATGCTCACCGCAATCGAAGATAACGGTCTGTTGCTCATCAGGGCGGACGGAACGCTTTCCGATAGCGACTATGACCGCTTCGTTCCGTTTTTCGAGCGCGTCGCGGCGCGAGTTCCTGGGACGGTTCCGATGCTTATCGAACTTGCTCCCGACTTTTCTGGCTGGGATATGGGCGGTCTCTGGCGCGACCTGAAATTCGATGCGAAGCACAAGGACAGCTTCGGCCGGATCGCGATGGTCGGCGATAGTAGTTGGGAAGAGTGGGGCACCAAGCTTTTCGATCCGCTATTCCGCGCGGAGATGAGGTTTTTCACACCTGTCGAGCGGGTTGCCGCCGAAAGCTGGGCGAGAGACGGAAGGAATGCGTCATGAGCGGCGAAGGCGAACTCAACCTCGATTCGGCCGAAAAGCGCCGCACTCTCTGGATCGTTTTCTGGCTCAATGTGGCGATTGCGATAGGGTTTTTCATCACCGGGGTAATCGGCGATTCCAACGCGCTGATTGCCAATGGGCTCGACAATTCGTCGGACGCGATTGTCTATGCATTGAGCCTGCTTGCGCTCACCCGCTCCCGGGTCTGGAAGCGCGGAGCCGCGCGTTTTTCCGGGGTCATGCTGCTTGTGTTCGCAGGCGGTGTGATTCTCGATGCCATCCGGCGCTTCATGGAGGGTTCGGATCCGATCGGCGGCGTCATGATGGTGATGGCGCTGGTTGCCGGTGCGGTGAACCTCTGGTGCCTTTACCTGCTGAAACGTTTGCAGAATAAGGATGTCAATTTACGTGCAGCCACCACGTTCAGTTTGAATGATTTCGTTTCGAACGGCGGGATTATCATAGCGGGTATCGTAGTGTTTTTCACCGGATCGAATTGGCCCGATCTCGTCGTCGGGATCGGTGTGGCCTGCATAGCGATCTACGGCGGCATCGAGATCCTGCGCGATGCGCATATGGACATCCATGAGGAAGAGGGCACAGAGCACGAGGGCTGGCGCAAGTGATCGCGGTCTGGGCAGCGGTTCTCCTCGCCGCCGTCTGGGCCGCTCATTGGGGCGCGGAACGCCTGTCCGCACCGCTCAAGAAATTACGCAAGCAATGGGGGTTCTCCGTCGCGGCGGGGGGCTCCTTTTTAGGTCTAGCCGCCGCTTCGCCAGAGATGGGCATCAATGTGACGAGCGCTGCTCGTGATGTGTCCGATATCGGCCTTGGCGCCATGCTGGGTTCGACCGTTCTGGTGATTCCGGTGATCGTGACGACCGCTTATCTGGCGACCCGTAAAGGGGCCCTTGAAGGTGCTGACAAGGAGCACAAGAAGCATCGTCGTGATCATTACGTCGCGGTCGATAAGGGGGCTCTTACCGTCCAGGCGCTGCCTTACCTGGCGATCCTCGCGGTCTTCGCTCTACTGACGCTTCCCGCCCCTTGGCGCGGGTTGCAGCCGATCGATGGATGGCTGCTGCTGATCGCGTATCTCGCCTATCTCCTTCAGGCTCTCGTTCGGGGCCGAGAGAAGGGAGAGGAGGTAGAGTGGAGTCTAAAGGAGAAATGGATGGCCATAGCGGGCGTCGGCGCCCTGGCGGTCGGGGCCTACTTCACCGTATTCTCGACCGAAAGGATCGTGAGCGCACTCGGCATCCCGAATATCGTCGGCGGTCTTTTCATCACTGCCGCCGTCGCATCGCTGCCCGAGGTGTTCACGACCTGGAGCGTCGCGCGCTCCGGTCAGGTGACCTCCGCCAGCACAAGCGTGATCGGCGACCATGTCGTGACCATGACGCTCGCCTTCATCCCGCTCACCATCATCGGAACGCCGATCGAGAATTTTCAACTCTTCTGGGTCAGTCTCGCGTTCGTCGTGCTGATGGCCGCGCTATACGCTCTCTTTCTTTCGTTGGGAGACGAAGAGAAAAGAGGCTTTGGTCGATGGCACATCTTCGCGTTCTGGGCAGCCAATGCGGCTTTTATTGCCGTAATATTCCTGTGGGTGAAGCCTTTGCAAGTCTCCGGAGGAGCCGGATGAGCAATGACAACCGAGATCAGGGTGAACGGAGCGGCCATAGCCACCGCGAAGAGGATCATGACGATCAGCCCTTGCTTATGAGGACATCTCCCCGAAAAGATTTTGATGGAGATTTGCCTGTCGCGCGGAAGAAAGTCGCAGACGAACTTCCGGCGGTACGGGGTTTGAAAAGCTAATGAGCCTTTTCGACACTATCTTTGAGACACAAAGCCGATCGCATGTTTTGCTTCTTGCGATATTCGCAAGCACCGGCTTGGTCGTAGGGACGTTGTGGGTCGAACGTGTGGGGGCGGGATTGCGCCGGTCCGATCTGTTGTATCCTGCTGCTGCGGGCGTTCTGTTTGCGACCGCTGCGCTAGCGGTTACGCCGTTCGTCCAATCGGCAGTCGACAGCTGGGCCATCCCTGTGCTCTTTTTGCTCGGTGGAGGAGCCTATGTTCTTCTGTGCAAGGCAGCCGGCTATCTCAGAGGCCGTTTCGCGGACGGCAAAAGAAAGCAGCATGATCATGACGAGGATTTGTCCAATGTTGCTGTATCGTCGATCTTCTCCATCGTCGATCTGATCGGCTATGGTTTGACCCTCGGTATTGCAGCAGCCGCTTCCGTGACTTTGGCAATAGTCACCGCGGCAGGGTTGGCCATGGCGAATGTCTTGGTCAGTCGTCAGATTGGCTCCAGGTTCATAGCCGCTAGCTCAAGCCGAATGGACCGCATCGCGCTACAGGTCGGTCTCGCTCTGGCCTTCATCGGTTCTGCGCTGTTGGCATTCTGGATGGTACACAGTGTCGATAGTTTCGGGCTGCCTTGGCTCCTCACCGTCCTTGCAGGGTTGCTCCTGGCTGCGGCGGTAAGAGCTTTGCTTCTTCATCAAGCGGCACACACAGCGGGGCACTTCAAATCGCTTCTTGTTTTTCTCGTCGGGTTCGCCCTTCTCGCACTCATTTTCGCCGGGCTTGATGAATTATCAGACGCGGTGGATCTTCCGAATTCGGGTTTGGAGCATCCCGCAGAGCGACCGGCAGTCGCGTTTAGCATTGAACCCTTCACAATGGGACGCGAGTAATGGAGCAATCCCACGGTCACGCCGGACATAGTCACGGCGAAGAAAATCTCAGCGATCGCCAGCTGATCTTTGCAGTGGCGATCAACGTTTTGCTTACAGTTGCCCAAATCATTGGCGGGATCGTCTCAGGGTCGCTCGCGCTCATAGCCGACGCCTTGCACAATTTCAGCGATGCGGCTTCGCTTGGCCTGGCCTGGTTCGCGCGCAAAATCGGGCGGCGACCCGCCGACAAACTTATGACCTTCGGTTATGCGCAAGGCGAAGTCGTCGCCGCACTCATCAACCTCACGACGCTGCTTATCATCGGCTTCTACCTGTTGGTGGAGGCAATCAACCGGTTCGCCGATCCCCAACCGGTCGAGGGATGGACCGTCATAGGCGTGGCGGGCATAGCGCTGGTCATCGATCTGGTGACTGCCTTCATCGTCTATCGCGGTTCGCATGACAGCATCAACATGAAGGCGGCCTTTCTGCACAACGTCTCCGATGCTCTCGCGTCGGTCGGTGTGATCGTTGCTGGCGCGCTGATCCTGCTATACGATCTCTACATCGCGGATCTGATCATCACCCTAATCATCGCCGGTTATGTCATCTGGCAGGGGGTGACCCTGATGCCGCGGACAGTCCGGCTCTTGATGGGCGCGGTTCCCGACGAGCTGGAGTTTGATCGGATCGTTTTGGCACTCGAAAAGTTGGATGGGATCGACGGAGTACATCATGTTCATGTTTGGTCGATCGGCGAGCATCACCGGGCGCTGGAAACGCATGTAACCCCTGAAGGCGCTTCACTTGAGCAATTCGAGAAAGTGAAGGGCCGGGCTAGGTCGATGTTGAAAGAAGAATTTCAAATTGAGCATGCGACATTCGAAGCGTGCTTTGAAACGGACTGCGAAGCCGATCTCGTTCCCGCGCATCAAACCGCACATCCGCATGAAGTTGGCGGACCCCATCAGCCTTAGATTTGTGTGCGTATTCGATGACGTCTGCAGACCACGATAATTGCTGAAAAACCGGAAACCCGGGCCGTCAAAGCTCGGCCGCAAGGTTTGGGTGCGTACGAGTGTTCGTTGAACAACCCTAACTCAGGCTTGCGAGGATTGTCGGGCTTGCCATCGGCCTGGCCCTGCTCGTGCAAAAAGGACCGCGCTGCGCAAGGTGTTAAATGCGTTGCAGTTGCTCGGTTACAAAGGAAAACAGCCGACCGCAGGCTTACTCTTTGAAGCTCAGGTAAATCACCACATCCTTGCCTCATCGGTGTCGCAAATCCCCCGCGCTGCGCTGCACAGCTACGCGCACGAGCGCTACCGAGAAGTTTTCCCAAAGCGTGTTTTTGCTCTTGCGAGGCAATCGCAATAAGGTTAGGGCCCGGATTTCCACACTCGGAGAACAGGAAGTTTTTATGTATCGTACTACCGTCTCGTCCCTCGCAATCGCTTTGTCCGCACCGGCGGTGGCACAAGAGACTACCGGGCCTGATGACGGAGAGGTGCGCGCCGAACAGATTGCAGACGAGCGCCGGGAGAATCCGGTGGATTCGATCATCGTGGTCGGCGGCCGGATCGATCCCTACCGTATCGCGGGATCGGCCGATCTTATCGACAGCGAGGATCTGCGCCGGTTCGATTACGGGGATGTAAATCGCGTCCTGCGGCAGGTCCCCGGCATCAACACGCAGGAGGAAGACGGGTTCGGCTTGTTCCCGAATATCGGTCTGCGCGGCAGTCCGGTCGAACGTTCGAGCAACATCACGCTCATGGAAGACGGCGTGCTGATCGCGCCTGCTCCCTATGCCGCGCCGGCAGCGTATTATTTCCCGGCCATCGGGCGCATGCAGGCGGTCGAAGTCACGAAAGGGGCCGCCGCCATTCGCTATGGGCCCCGTACGATCGGCGGGGCGGTCAATCTTCGGTCGACCGACATTCCGGCCGACGGGCTGGCTGGCTACGCTTTCGGGCAATACGGGTCGCGCGACTATTATCAGGGACAGGCCTGGGTCGGTGGAGACACGGACTACGTCGGCGCGCTGCTTGAAACCTACCAGCAGGGCAGCGACGGCTTCAAGACGATTGATGGGCTTCCCGACGCCGACACCGGTTTCGAGCGACAGGATTACCGTGGACGCTTGGCTGTTCACACAGCACCGGACGCGCCTGTCGAGGCGCGACTGGAATTCGTCTATGGCCGATCGGACCTTGAAGCCAACGAGACGTACCTTGGACTTGCCGACACCGATTTCGCCGCGGAGCCCTATCGTCGCTATGCGGCAAGCCAGCGCGACGCTTTTTCCGGTGAGCACGATCAATATCGCGTTACCGGCAGCTTGGCATTTTCTGACGGAACGAGGATCACAGCTACGCTGTACCGGAACGACTTTGCCCGCAGCTGGTCCAAGCTCCAGGATATCGACTTCGACGGCGATGGCAGCTTCGATTCAATTAGCTCGGTTTTCGTTAATCCAGAGGACAATGCCGGGGCGCTTAGCATCTTGCGCGGGGCGGATAGCTTCGAGGGCGCGGTTCGCATACGGAACAACAACCGCGTCTATCGCAGCGAAGGCGCTCAGATTTCGCTTGAGCGCCCCTTCGAGATGGGCGGCGCGAGGCACAACCTTGCCGTATCTGTCCGCTACCACGAGGATGAGGAAGACAGGCTGCAAAACGAGGAATTCTACTCACAGATCGGGGGTGATCTCGTCTTCGAACGGCAGACCGATCTTGGTCAGCAAGCCAACCGGGAAGCGAAAGCAAAGGCGATCGCGTTCTATATCGAGGACCGGATCGAGATCGGTGCCCTGACACTGACTCCCGGCTTGAGGTATGAAGGGATTGACCTGACCCGGCTCGACTATGCCGGGTCGGACCCGGATCGCTCAAATGGGCCGACACGTGTCCGTCAGACCAATATCGATCAGTGGTTGCCAGGTCTTGGCGCCACCTACGAGTTGGGTGATGCCATATTGCTGGCAGGTGTGTCGCGCGGTTTCTCACCTCCCGGTCCAGGCAATCCTGATGCACGGGCCGAGGAAAGCTGGAACTACGAAGCCGGGGTCCGCTATCGGAGCGACAAGGTCCAGGTCTCCGCGATCGGCTTCTACAACGACTACTCGAACCTTCTGGGCAACTGCACTCAATCCGTGGGCTGCAGCGTCGGTGATATTGGCGATCAGTTCAATGGCGGCGCGGTTACGGTCAAAGGGCTGGAACTGTCGGCGGCGGTTGAACCTCGCCTTTCCAATTCGGTCTCGTTCCCGCTCTCGCTTGCCTACACGTTCACGGATGCAGAATTCGACAGCAGCTTCGACAGCGAATTTTTTGGCGACGTAAACGAAGGCGATGACCTGCCGTACATCGCGCGCCATCAGCTCTATGTCGAAGCGGGGGTAAACATGGGACGTGCGGCGGCTACCGTTGGCGCCAACTACGTTTCCGAGTTGCGCGACAATCCAGGAAGCGGAGCCGTTGCTGAAAACGAGAGGATCGATGATCGCATCGTCTTCGATATTGCGGGAAGTTACGCGCTGACTGACAAATTCTCCCTGTTTGCGCGCGTCGACAATGTTCTCGACAATCAATACGCCGTGAGCAGGCGCCCGTTCGGTCTGCGACCAGGGGTTCCGCGGCGCATTGTGGGTGGTGCTCGGGTCAGTTTTTAAACTCCGCGTGAGGCTTTTGGCGTTGATGTTCGCGCCCCCTTCATTTTGCGTGCTTGGAGGCGAGAACTGAGATGAAAGCTGACCCTAGATCGAATGCCAGACGGGATTGGGCAGGGCGGAACTCCCCACCAAGACTGTTGCGGACGCCTGGGGGTGAGCTCGTCCGCGAATCCTGGTTCTCGAACGACAATCGTATCCCTGAAAAGTCGACCGGTGTTTTCAGTATCAGGGATTCGTCGCGATCTTTCAGGCCACGCGTGGCGCGAAAAGGATGACTGTGGCACCGCCGAGGCAGATCAATGCTCCTAGCAGATCCCAGCGATCCGGCTGTGTATCTTCGACGAGCCAGAGCCAGCCAAGCGACGCGGTGATATAGACGCCGCCATAGGCGGCGAAGGCTCGCCCTGCAGCATCCGCCTCAATGCGAGCAAGGAGATAGGCGAACAACACGAGCGCCAATACTCCGGGAAGGAGCCACCAGGCGCTCCTGTCCATTCTGAACCAGGCCCAGAACGCAAAGCACCCCGCAATCTCGGCGAGCGCGGCAAGGGGATAGATCCATATCGCGTTCACGCTTCAGTCCCCTCGGCGAGCGCTTCAATGACCAGACAGGTGCCGACCGTTCCTTGCTCGCAGTTTTCCAGCATCCGGCGCAGTTCCCTTCGGAGAGCCTCCAGATCGGCAATCTTGCGGTTGACTTCGCCCAGGTGCGCTCGTGCCAGCGTGTCGACCGCATGGCAGGCCCGCGACCGGTCGTCGGCCAGTTCGAGAAGTTCGCGAATGCGCGTCATGGAAAACCCCAGGTCGCGCGCGCGGCGAATGAAATTCAGTCTCCGGGCGTGCTCGGGACCGTAGTCGCGATAGTTGGCCTGTGTGCGGGGCGGGGACGCGAGAACGCCCTCGCGTTCATAGTAACGGATGGTTTCCGCTTTTACGCCCGCCGCGCGGGCGAGTTCACCGATCCGCATAGGCTTCCCTCGATCGCTTGACCTTGTAGCGACTACAAGGTGTATAAATCGATTCGACACAAGGAGTCGAGCGAATGGGAAAAAATTGCTGCGGTCCTGTCGAGGACGTCGAGGCGAATAATGATCCGCTGTGGCGCCGTATCCTGTGGATCGCTCTCATTCTCAATGCGGTTATGTTCAGCGTCGAAATCGTGGCGGGCCTTGCTGCTGATTCGCGTGCATTGCAGGCTGACGCACTCGATTTTCTGGGCGATGCGGCAAATTACGCCATAAGTCTCTGCGTTGCCGGAATGGCGCTTGCGTGGCGCGCTTGCGCAGCCATTGCCAAAGCAGCGACCATGCTGGCGTTCGGGCTATGGGTGCTTGGCTCCGCGATCTGGGGTTTCTTTGTCGGTGCCTCGCCGGACGCCGGGACCATGGGCATTATCGGAACCGTCGCGCTTGCGGTGAATCTCGCAGTTGCCGCGATGTTGTTCCGGTTTCGCACGGGTGATGCCAACATGCGCTCGGTGTGGATTTGCTCGCGCAACGACGCGATCGGCAATGTAGCGGTTCTGGGCGCGGCGCTGGGTGTCTTCGGAACCGGGCGCGCGTGGCCCGACCTGGTCGTGGCCGCCATTATGGCCAGCCTAGCAATTTGGGGCAGTATTGAGGTATTCGGTCAAGCGCGCGGTGAGTTGCGCTCTGCTTGAGAAGGGACTCCGACAGGCAGTTACGTGATAGCACGACCTCTGCTGGCTTACGCTAACTTCCTTTCAAAGCCCATTGAAGGCCAACCGCTTTCAATTATTGCAGGTGACCGCATGAGTACTGGTCCATCAAAACCATCCTTGCGGTGGACTCCGGAGACGGTGATGTTTTCGGCGGCCGGGTAACGATTGTCTCTCCTGATGGTGACAGTCTTGATGCAATTCGTCGCGCTGCTCATCCCGGCGACCGCTGCTCATTAGGAATCACTTTCGCTCGCTTCGACTAGGCTGACCCAAGTCCCATTTTTCGTGAGAGCCAAAGGGTCGCGGTCGGGACAAGAACCCACATGATTATGGGAACGAGTCCGATCTTTGTCCCAGGGACTAGCGGCATAGTGGGACTGTAGGTCCAGCCCCAGGCAGCCCCAACGGCCAATATTTCGACCACGGATGTTATCGCGAGACCGATGGCGAGATAGATAAGGAAGCGGGATATTGGCCAGTCGACAAGCCAAGGTGTTCGGCGGTTTCCCAACGAGGCGCCCAGATAGGCCGCCACCATGATACCCGCGTCACCGAACGATGCCAGACCACATCGGTATGCGGCTTCAACAGGACCAAGCCCGTCAGTGCTGTAGAACGGGAGCTGGAACATTTCCCAGGCGAAGGCAATCAGTCCGCCGAAAATGGCGATCCACAGGGCGGGATGCGCGCCCCGCCACACTGCTTCGGGCCTACCCGTATTAATAGGCTCCAAAGCTCACCATCCTATTGCATTGGCTCCGCCATCGCCATGCCGATCCGCTAAACAACGAACCGGTCCCAGCTTCCGTAATGTTCGTCGCTCCGATGCCCTCTTGGCAGGCTCAGTACAATCAGAAGCGCTCCGAGCATCGTACCGACAACGTTGCCAACAGTACTGGCGCCTCCGTCCATAAGCCACGGAGCCACGATGAGCCAGGCACCGAACGCGACGTTGAGAAAGCGCAATGGCCTTGCGACCTCCGCCATGGCAATTACCGATACCGTGATGACCAGCGCGCCGACCAGATGGTCGCTGTCAGCAAGAGGCGGTACATTCCCAAGAACGAGCCTGGAGAACATCAGGAAAGCACCGATCAGCACACTGATGGCCAATGTCCATGGGACCGTGACCCCGCGCGCCGCCGAACCGCCGATCGCCGCGAGCGGAGCATCGAAACCGGGATGTGAGTCCTTGCTGCCGCCTGGCAGCGCGTCGCCGCGGAAGAACGAGCGCCAGAACGGTCGCCCGCGCCGCGTGTTGAGAACCAGGAACTGGCCCATCGCGACCAGCTCGTCGAGCGAATAGGGGATCATGATCAGCATCGCGGCCGCCGCCATGAGGCAGATCGTGCAATAGGTGCCGATCATGATCGGCTGGATGATGATGAAGTAGATGCTGATCACGCCGAGGGGCACGACGACGATGCCGAACAGTGTCACCATCCAGGGCATGGTCCGCCAGCGGGCCCTGCCGCCCATGACGCCCATCAGGATCTCGAACATGTAGCTCATCGCACCGATGCCGCCATCGGCCACCGGCCAGGCCTTGGAGACATCGGAGGTAATGATGTATTCGGTCCCGTTGAGCGCGCTTGGCGAAGCGAAGAACGGCTCCCACACGCCGTCGATATGGCCGAGCTGATATGCCGTGAGGATACGTGAAAGAAAGAAACCGACGGCGCCGAGAATAATGATCGGCATGCGCTGGACATAGGTCGAGGGCGAATAGGTCCAACCCGGCGGCACGTCGCTGTCGTCCATCATGCCTTCCGGAGCCATGCCCGGCATCATGGGCACCAGGATGGTGAAAGCGATCACCAGTGCGCCGATGAAAGTGTCGTTGGCATAGACGGCAGCATCGGGCGTCCAGAACAGCAACGGGGCGCCGAGCAGCCAGATGCCGATACAGGTGTTCGCCCATTGCGCCCAGCCTCCGCGCGGCGAAAGGGAAATGGCCGCGAAGATCATGATCAGCACGCCGCTCACCAAATCGTTCCAGGCTGTCAGCCAGCTTCGTAGCGCGGGATCCCAGAGATCGCGATCCTCGGTTATGCGCGTGACTGCAGCGGTAAATTCGCTCTGGTCGAAGGTCCCGAAGACAAACGGTGTGGTCGCGAGCCATAGGCCGAGCAACATCGTAAACCAATGAACCCAGAGCATGTTGAAATGCATCTTGCGCATGTGACCGGCGTGGTCCGCCAGAGCATCTTCGCTTAGCGGGGCAGGCTCTGCCTCATCGGCTTCATCGAAATTGCTGCCGGCCACCCGCGCGGCATTGAGCTTGTTCTCAGCGTACCAGGCCGAAGGATCGGCTTTCAGACCTTCGACGATCCGCGGGAGGGCGGTCCTCAGCCTGTGCTGCGGCGTCCAGTCCAGCCTTTCCCGCGCATTGCTGAGATCGAGTTCGTAGTGGTCGTCCGAAATGTCCACCATCCACGGCCGGATGAAAGTCTCTTCGCCAAGCACTTCGTTTTCGACCCAGGCGCCGGTCTTGGCGAGGCCCTTCGGCACCGTGCGCGTCGTCCAGTCCTCATCGTGGATCAGGCGTCCAAGCGACTTTTGCAGTTCGCCATAGGACATCACGTCATCTTCGCCGAGAAGAACCGGCCATTCACTGGGAAGCTCGCTCCGCCGGTCGACGATTCGCTCGATCCCGTCGAGCAAATCCTCAAGGTGCAAATATGGCTGTCCGGTGTCGAGGTCACCGGGATAGACGCGGGCGCTCGGCCGCTTCTCGTAAATTCGCGCGACCTGCTGTGCCAGAAACGCCGAATGGCCTTCATCGTCGTATACGCCCGCAGGCCGCACGAAGACCGCATCGATGTCGCCGCGCTTCTCGCGGATCAACTGCTCGGTGCGGACCTTCGATTCGCGGTAGGGCAGATCCGTGTCCAGCGGCGAGGTCTCGTCGATCAGCCCGCCGCCCTTGATGGGGGCATGGGCCAGCATCGTGCTCACGAACACGAACTGGTCGATTTCGAAATCCTGAAGTGCGTCGAGCAATCGACCGGTTCCCTTGACCGTCACCGCGTCATATTTGGGGTTCGGTTCACCGGTAAGATCGAAATAGGCAGCAAGGTGGACGAAGGAGGCGATCCTTTTGCCATAGGCGGTTCGAACGCGTTCGAAGGCGGCATCGATGCTCGCCTGGTCGGTGACATCGACACAGACGCATTCGGCCTCTGCCGGGGGATGGGGAGCGGCGTCGCGGTCGAATCCGATCACGCGGTATCTCGCTGCAAGCTTCTTTACGATGGCTGAGCCGATATAGCCGCTCGAGCCAGTAACGATCACGACAGGTTTATCGGAGTTGTCAGTCAAGATATGATCCTTGCTTCGACTTTGAACGACCTCACGACCCTTGAGCGGTGCCTAAAAACCTCAATCTAACAGAGTTTCCAACCCGAAAGCGTGCGGGAAAACGCAGTCCTTCTCCCTGTTACGAAATAACGATCGATTTCCCTCACATCGAGAGCAATTTCCGCAGCGAGCGGGCATTGGATTTAACTAACGGCACCCTTCCTGCCGAGCCTCGGGTTTCCTCGGCAGCCGATAATACGGACCAGCGCGAAAGACCAACGAGTCGGCTTTGAAATAGGAACACATGGTAAGGGGAGACCGTAGTTCTGTCATATCAAACTACAATTTTCGAAGAGTAGGAGGCGACATGAAGGCCCAAGACGTAATGACATCGAACCCCGCATGCTGCAATCCATCGAGCACCGTGCAAGAGGCAGCTTTACTGATGGTCGATAATGATTGCGGCCAAATCCCCGTTGTCGATGATTCCGGTGCGTTGGTGGGCGTGGTGACCGACAGGGACATCGCCTGCCGCTGTGTTGCCAAAGGCAATTCCTCCGACCAACGCGTTGAGGAGGTGATGACATCATCACCTGTTACTGTCACCGCCGATGCAAGCGTCGACGAATGCTGCACCAAGATGGAAGACAATCAGGTTCGGCGGCTTCCGGTGGTCGATGACGAAGGCAAATGCTGCGGCATCGTTGCGCAGGCCGATATCGCCAGAAGCGCAGCTGAGAAGGAAACCGGCGACCTCGTGCGCGAGGTATCGGAGGCCAGTTCGGAGCCAGCTTCGGCGGGATGCTGCTAGTCGCACAAGACTATTGATTTTACGCGGATAAAGCGGACGGGGCGATCTGATCGGTCCCCGTCCGCAATCGCTCGTTACTTGTCAATCGCCTCGCCCCCGACTATCTCGGGCCGGTGAAGTTCATTCGTACCTTGACCTTGATCCTTTTTGGCTTCGGACTCTTTGTCCAGGTTGGAGCGAATGCGGCAGCCCTTCCTCAGATCGAGGCGGCGGAGATGAGCGACTGTGCCGAGATGGCCGATAACGATACATCCACCGATCCGGCAGGACCATGTTCCAGCATGACGCTCGATTGCGTGATTGCCATGAATTGCTTGCCGCCTTTGGCTCTGTCGAATGCGACTGAAATGGAGGGTGCGCCCCTTCGTTTGGTACCGAGCTACCTTGTTTCTGCGGCCCCGTGGTTTGAAACAGATCCACCGCGACCGGAATCGCCTCCTCCAAAACCAATCCTCACCGTCTAGTTTTCCCTGAAGGCGCGTTGCGACTTTTGCGAGACTGACGAACGATGCAGCCGCACGAACCGGTCTTCGCCGGTGCGGCATGTTATGTCGTCAGCTCGCTCTGCACGAGTGAGATTTATGAACTGGCGAATTGGTTGGGTGCCGTTTTCGGCCCTGCTGGTCGCGCAGGCTGCCCAAGCGCAGTCGGTCGGCTATGAAGAAACCCTTGCGGCGGCGCGGGCGGAACAGCCCATGCTTGAAGCGGGCGCTTTGCGTGTACAGGCGAGGCGCGATGCTGCGGACGCAGCGGACGAATTGCCCGATCCACGCGTTCGTGCAGGCGTGATGAACTTGCCGGTCACCGGACCCGCTGCATTTAATCCGTATGCGCAATTGCCGACGCAGCTCGCGGTGGGCATCGAGCAGGAAATTCCCAATCTTGCCAGGCGGCGAGCACGATACGGCCTTGCCGGATCCGAAATCGGTATTGCCGAAGCCCGTCTTGGCTTGTCCGAACGTTCCATCCTCGCCGAGGCCGGGACGGCTTGGATTGGCCTGTATTATGCTCAGCAGCGCCTCGCTCTTGCGCGCGACTCTCTGGACAGCTTAAGGGACTTCGTTCCGGTCGCAGTCAGTGCCGTCGCTTCGGGATCGGCCAGACCTGCCGAAAGCCTTGCGATCCGGCGCGAGCTTCTCGAAATCGAGGATGCCATTACCCGGATCGAGGCCGCGCGCGCAGCCGCGCGTGCCCGGCTGCAGCGATATATCGCCGGAAGCGAGCCCGTCGCTGCGGGGGGCGCTCCCCAAGTTACCGTGGACCCGGAAGAGCTTCGGTTCGCGTTGGAGGCCAATCCGGAATTGCGTCTGGCGGATGCCGAGCAGCGACGTGCCGAAGCTGCAGCCGATCTGGCACGCGCTGAAAAGCGACCTGATTTCGGCGTCAGCGTGACTTATGGACACCGTAATCCTGATTTTGGCAGTGTCATATCGGTCATGGGATCGGTCACTTTGCCAATCTTCACTGACAGGCGGCAGAATCCGCGCATCGCGGCGGCCGAAGCAGACGCTGCTGCCGCCTCGGCCGAGCGCGTCGACCGCCTGAGGGCGATCAGGGCCCGGTTCGAAACCGATCTTGCTGAATGGCGCAGCGCGCTACAGCAATGGGAACGTGCGCGTGACCAGCTTCTCCCGCTCGCGCGCGACCGTGCCGACCTAGAAACCGCCAGCTTCGCTGCTGGACGCGCCGACCTCGTTGAAGTGATCGCGGCCAAATCTGCGCTGGCATTGCTCGAACTCGAGATTCTCGAACGCGAACAGATGGCTGTCGAAGCCGCTGCAACTCTACGACTTACATATGGGGAGGACAGGCCATGAAAGCCGTGTTCGAACGTCTTTCGCCGCGCCAGCGTTCTTATGCAGCGGCGGCGGGTATAGCCCTGATCAGCCTGGGGGCTGGCTACGGTCTGTCGATGCTCGGCGGCGGCAGCGATGGCGGTGACGCCGCTGCCGATGCCGGCTGCGAAGAAGTGCTCTACTGGTACGATCCGATGGTGCCGGATCAGCGCTTCGACGAGCCGGGCAAGTCGCCATTCATGGACATGCAGCTGGTTCCCAAATGCGCGGGCGGCGATGCGCAGGCTGGCGAAGGGGTCAGCATCGATTCCGGAATGGTCCAGAACTTCGGGATCCGCACTGCCGAGGCCGAATACGGCGTGCTGGAACCGGAAACGACGGTGACCGGCACGCTTGCCTACAATGGCAGCGAGGTAGCGATCGTCCAGCCACGCGCGGGCGGCTATGTTCAGCGAACATACGGCCACGCCCCGCAGGATCTGATCGCAAGAGGCGCGCCGGTCGTCGATTTGCTGGTGCCCGAATGGGGCGGCGCCCAGCAGGAATTTCTTGCCGTGGCGGCCACTGGCGACGCGGCGCTTACCAGTGCAGCCCGCCAGCGCCTTCGATTGCTCGGGATGCCGGAAGGCGTGATCTCCTCGGTGGCTCGAAGCGGGAGACCCCAATCGACGATCACCGTCACCGCGCCGCAATCGGGCGCGATTACCTCGCTCGGTGTAAGGCCGGGCATGACCGTCATGGCAGGCCAAAGCCTCGCCGAAATCAGCGGCTACAGTCCGATCTGGCTCGAGGCCGCTGTGCCCGAGGCCCTTGCGGGAAGCGCCCGCGTGGGACAGCCGGTAAGCGTGACGCTCACCGCTTTTCCTGGCGAGCGATTTGCAGGGCGGATCATTGCCATCCTGCCGAGTGCACAGGAGGCAAGCCGGACGATTACCGTGCGCGCGGCGATGCCCAACCCCGGCCTTCGCCTGAAACCGGGCATGTTTGCGCAGGTCACGATCGCTCCTGAACGGCGTGAAGCATTGCTCATCCCGTCGGAGGCCGTGATCCGCACCGGCGAACGCACGCTGGTGATGATCACTCAGGAAAGCGGAGGATACCGACCTGTCGAAGTCCGGATCGGGCGAGAAGCAGGCGGCCGCACCGAAGTTCTCGCGGGCCTCGCGGCAGGCGAGGAGGTGGTTACCTCCGGCCAGTTCCTGCTCGATTCCGAAGCCAGCCTTGCGGGTATCGATGTACGTCCCATCGATGATGCACCGACGGCTGCCGGTGAAGAAGGCGCACAGGCGCAGGCGGATGCGGACGAGCCGCGCACCTATCGAGCCACAGGTACGATCGAACGCATCACTTCCCGCAGCATTACCTTGCGGCACGGGCCGGTCGAAGCTCTGGAATGGCCAGCCATGACGATGGGTTTTGCCACTGAAGGTCCGGCCCAGGTTCGCGGTTTCCAACGCGGCGACCGGGTGACCTTTACCTTCGTTCAGGCAAGCACCGGTCCGCGCATCGTCTCGATCCGGAAGACCGGCCAATGATCGCGCGGATCATTGACAGTTCGATCGCCAACCGCCTTTTCGTGGTTCTGGCGGCGATCGGCCTGGCGCTCGCCGGCTTCTGGGCAGTGCGGACCACCCCTGTCGATGCGCTTCCCGATTTGTCCGACGTGCAGGTGGTTATCCGCTCCAACTATGCCGGGCAGGCCCCGCGTATCGTGGAGGACCAGGTTACCTATCCACTGGCGACGACCATGCTCTCGGTGCCGGGAGCAAAGACCGTGCGAGGCTATTCGTTTTTCGGCGATAGCTATGTCTATGTGATTTTCGAGGACGGGACCGATCTCTACTGGGCGCGCTCGCGCGTGCTCGAATACCTCAACCAGGTCCAGAACCGCTTGCCTGACGGAGTCGAAAGTACTCTCGGCCCTGACGCGACCGGCGTGGGATGGATCTACGAATACGCCTTGGTCGACCGCAGCGGCGGCCACGATCTGGCCGGACTGCGCAGCCTGCAGGACTGGTTCCTGCGCTACGAGCTGAAGACTATACCTGGGATCGCCGAGGTCGCCAGTGTGGGCGGCATGGTCAAGCAGTACCAGATCGTGCTCGACCCCTACCGCATGGCTTCCTTCGGAGTGACCCACGGCCAAATCGTGAGCGCGATCCAGGCAGGCAACCAGGAGGCAGGCGGTTCCATCGTCGAGATGGGCGAAGCGGAATTCATGGTGCGTTCGTCGGGCTATCTCGGCAGTCTCGATGATTTCCGCTCGATCCCTTTGCGCGCCGAAGCGGGCGGTGTGCCGGTGACGCTTGGCGATGTCGCCAATGTGCAAATCGGCCCCGAACTGCGCCGCGGTATCGCCGAGCTGAACGGCCAGGGCGAAGTCGCAGGCGGCATCGTCATTCTGCGGCAAGGCGCCGACGCGCGCGGTGCGATCGAGGCGGTCGAAGCGAAGCTCGACCAGTTGCAGGCAAGCCTGCCCGAAGGGGTCGAGATCGTCACCACCTATGACCGATCGCAGTTGATCGATGCCTCAGTCGATAACCTCACCACCAAGCTGATCGAGGAATTCGTCGTCGTTGCGCTCGTGTGCCTGCTGTTTCTGTGGCACGCCCGCTCTGCGCTGGTCGCCGTGGTGACCTTGCCGCTGGGTGTTCTGGCAGCCTTTCTGGTGATGCGCTTCCAGGGCGTGAACGCCAACATCATGTCGCTTGGCGGGATCGCCATTGCGATCGGCGCGATGGTCGATGCGGCGGTCGTGATGATCGAGAACGCGCACAAGCACATCGAGCGATGGACCGAGGAAAATCCCGATACGGTCATGTCGGGTGAGGAGCGTTGGCGGATCGTCGCGGATGCTTCCAAGGAAGTCGGTCCGGCGCTGTTTTTCAGCCTGCTGATTATCACCCTTTCGTTCCTGCCGGTCTTCACTTTGCAGGCACAGGAGGGACGGCTCTTCGCTCCGCTGGCCTTCACCAAGACCTACGCGATGGCAGCGGCTGCAATCCTCTCGATCACGCTGGTTCCGGTCCTCATGGGATGGCTGATCCGCGGCAAGATACCGCGGGAAGACAGCAACCCGATCAACAAGGCGCTGACCCGTGCCTATCGTCCGGGGCTCGACTGGGTGATGCGGCGTCCGAAGGCGACGCTGGTCATCGCAGGACTGATATTCGCGACGACGCTGGTGCCTTTTACGCGGCTGGGCGGCGAGTTTCTCCCGCCGCTCGACGAGGGCGATCTTCTCTACATGCCGAGCGCGCTTCCCGGACTTTCACCGGGGGAAGCCTCGGCCCTGCTTCAGCGGACCGACCGCCTGATCAAAACGGTGCCCGAAGTCGATACCGTTTTCGGCAAGGCGGGCCGCGCTGATACGGCCACCGATCCCGCGCCGCTGACGATGTTCGAGACGACGATCAGCTTCAAGCCGCGCGAGGAATGGCGCGAAGGGATGACGCCTGACAAGCTGGTGGAAGAACTCGATCGCGTGGTCCGGGTTCCGGGCCTCGCCAATGTCTGGGTGCCCCCAATCCGCAACCGCATCGACATGCTCGCCACCGGCATAAAGAGCCCCATCGGGGTCAAGGTCTCGGGCGAAGATTTGGGCGAAATCGAACGAGTGGCGCTACAGGTCGAACAGATTGCGAAGGAGGTGCCGGGCGTCAGTTCGGCCCTGGCCGAAAGGCTTTCAGGCGGGCGCTATGTCGATGTCGATATCAATCGTCTGGAAGCAGCCCGCTACGGGCTCAACATCGCCGATGTGCAGCAGATTGTATCGGGCGCGATCGGCGGCGCAAATGTCGCGCGTACGGTGGAGGGGTTGGCCCGTTATCCGGTCAATGTCCGCTATCCGCGCGAGATTCGCGACAGCGTCGATGAGCTGCGCAATCTTCCGGTTCTAACCCCCGCGGGACAGCAGATTACGCTTGGTACAGTGGCGGACGTCCGCGTGACCAGCGGGCCGCCCATGCTCAAGAGCGAGCAAGGCCGGCCGACGAGCTATGTCTATGTCGATGTACGCGGGCGCGACCTCACCTCGGTGGTGGGCGATTTGCAGGAGGCAATCGGTGCCGAGGTCGATCTGCCCGCCGGCGTCAGCCTGTCCTATGCTGGGCAGTTCGAATATTTGACGCGCGCTTACGAGCGGTTGCAGATCGTCGTACCGGCGACGCTGGCGATCATTTTCCTGCTACTTTACCTGATCTTCCGCCGCTTCGACGAGGCGCTGCTGATCATGGGCACGCTGCCATTCGCGCTGACCGGCGGGTTCTGGTTACTTTACCTGATGGGATACAACCAATCCGTCGCCACCGCCGTCGGGTTCATTGCGCTGGCAGGCGTGTCAGCGGAATTCGGAGTGGTCATGCTGATCTACCTGAAGGCCGCGCTGGAACGGCGGGAGGGCGATCTCGATGCCGAGGAGGTATCGGCAGCCATCCGCGAAGGCGCGCTGCTGCGCGTCCGGCCCAAGGCGATGACCGTCGCCGTGATCCTCGCTGGACTTTTTCCGATCCTGATCGGCACTGGCGCCGGATCCGAGGTGATGAGCCGTATCGCGGCCCCGATGATCGGCGGGATGATCACCGCCCCGCTGCTTTCAATGTTCGTACTTCCCGCCGCCTTTCTGATGATGCGGCGGCCCAGGGCCAAACGGTCCAAACCCCTCGAAGGAGAAGAAGAATGCGTATTACAACCCTCGTGACCCTATTGGCAGCGCCGCTGGCTCTCGCCGCGTGCGACTCGGGCGACGATACCGAAGCGATGGACGACACGGCCATGGCAGACGTTCAGATGCCGATGGACGATAGCGACATGCCGATGATGGGATCGGATGGCGCGATGCGGACCGCCAGCGCCGAAGGGATCGTCACCGCCATCGACGCCGATGCGGGAACGATCACAGTCGATCACGGCGCTGTCCCCGCGATCGAATGGCCCGCCATGACGATGGGGTTCCAAGCCGACGAACAGCTGCGTCAGGACGTGGCGGTTGGCGACACGATCTCGTTCGACTTCACAACCGGCGAAGGCGGCAACACGATCACTTCGATCACCAAGAAGTAATTGTGAACCGGCCCCGGATCATTTTCGGGGTCGGCACAATAGGAGAAGTACGATGATGAACGGTGACATGCCAGCGGCCATGATGGGGATCATGGGCCTGTTCTGCTTATTGCTGACCATCCTCATGGTGTTGGGCATCGCTGCACTGATCAAATATCTCCGGAGCAAGTAAGATGGACCAGTGGTCGATTGCATCCAGCCTCAACCGTCGTGCCTTGCTGCGACGGGCTGGCACAGCGGCTGCCGGCCTCGTGGCACTTCCCTTGTCTGCATGCGAAGCGCAAAATTCGCTGTTTAGTGCGGATGGAGCCGGCGCCAATCCGCTCGCCATTCCCGAGCTCAATCAGGGAATTGTCGAACAAGGCGAACGGGTCTTTCGACTGTCGATATCCGCGGGGCAGAAGGAATTCGTTCCCGGGGTCGTTTCGCCTACGATCGGTATAAACGCGCCTTATCTTGGTCCGACATTGGAGATGCGCCGCGGCGAGCGGGTCCGGTTGCATGTCGACAACGGCTTGGACGACGGCGCGACAGTCCACTGGCACGGGTTCGAGCTTCCCGCCGCTGCGGATGGCGGACCGCACCAGCTTATCCGCCCCGGCGCGCGCTGGAGCCCGTCTTTCGAAGTTCGCCAGCGTGCCTCTCTCTATTGGTATCATTCGCACCTGCATCGCGGCACGGGACCGCAGGTCTATGCTGGTCTTGCCGCGCCGATCTATGTCCGTGATGATGAAGAGGACGCGCTGGACCTGCCGAGCGAATACGGCGTGGATGATATTCCGCTTATCGTTCAGGACCGCGTGCTCGATAACTCCGGCAAGCTCCTCTATCCGCAGAATATGCATGCGCAAATGATGGGCGTGCGCGGGGATCGACTCTACGTCAATGGCACGCAAAACGCGGTGTTTGACGCTCGGACCGGTCAGTTACGCTTGCGGATCCTCAATGGATCGAACGCACGCTTCTACGATTTCTCGCTGTCCGGTGGTCAGACCATGGAGCTCATCGCGAGCGATGGCGGCTTGCTGGATCGCCCGCATGCAGTCCGCTCGCTCAGGCTCGCACCGGGTGAGCGGGCGCAGATCCTCGTCGATCTTTCCGAGGGGCGCCCACTCAGCCTTCTGGCGACCAGTCCGGACAATTCGATGGGCATGATGGGCAACGGCGGCGGCATGATGGGCGGCGGTATGATGGGCCGACGCCGCGACGATGCCCGGACGGACGAGCCGTTCCGGATCCTCGATATCAGACCCTCTGGCTCCTCGCCGAGAAGGAATCTGCCGCCGCAGCTTGCCGCGCTACCAGCACTCGACCCTTCACTTGCAGTGCGAACCCGGAGGTTCGTGCTCGATATGGGCATGATGGGCGGCGGGATGTCTATCAATGGTGCCAGCATGGACATGAATGTCATCAACGAGCGGGTGCCCGTCGGCCAGTGGGAAATCTGGGAAATCGCCAACGCTTCGATGATGGCCCACCCTTTTCATATTCATAACGTCCAGTTTCGTGTGATCGACCGCGATGGCCACGCGCCCCCGCCACTGGAAACCGGTTTCAAGGACACGGTTATTGTCAATCCGCGCGAGCAGGTGCGCGTGCTGCTGCGCTTCGAGGAACATAGCGACCCGGACACGCCCTACATGTATCACTGCCACATCCTCGAACACGAGGATGCGGGCATGATGGGGCAGTTCGTCGTGGTGAACAGCTAGGAAGGAATGGTCATGAGCAGGGATGAAAGCGTGATCAAGGGAACCGCGATCGATCCGGTCTGCGGGATGAGCGTCGAGATCGACGGCGCGAAACACAAGGCCAAGCATGAGGGGGCGGAGCACTATTTCTGTTCTTCGCGCTGCCACGACAAATTCCTCCTGGACCCCCAGCTCTATCTGTCGAACGCGCATCTCGATGCTGTTGAGGACGTGCCGGAAGGCACTATCTACACCTGTCCGATGCACCCGGAGATCCGCCAGCCCGGTCCCGGCTCATGCCCGATCTGCGGAATGGCGCTCGAACCCGAGACTGTCAGCCTGGATGAAGGGCCCGATCCGGAACTGGTCGACATGCGCCGCCGGTTCTGGTGGAGCGCGCTCCTGACGCTGCCGCTGTTTGTCTATGCAATGGGAGACATGATCCCGGGGATCAGCTTCGACCGCCTGATTGAGCCTGCCAGGGCGCAATGGGCGCAGTTCCTCCTTGCCACGCCGGTGGTCCTGTGGGGCGGCTGGCCCTTCTTCGTCCGGGCCTGGCAATCGCTCAAGACCCGCAATCTCAACATGTTTACGCTGATCGGGATCGGCGTGGGCATTGCCTATGTGTTCAGCCTCGTGGCAACGGCGCTGCCGGATCTGTTCCCGCCTGCCTTCCGCGACCACTCGGGGCGCGTGGGCGTTTATTACGAGGCGGCGGCGGTTATCACCACGCTCGTGCTTCTGGGCCAGGTACTCGAACTCAAGGCGCGCGGTTCGACTTCCAGCGCCCTGAGGGCGCTGCTCGAACTCGCACCTCCCTCGGCGGTGAAGATATTCGGCAATGGCGACGAACGCGAAGTGCCGCTTGACGAATTGGCGACCGGCAACCGCTTGCGAGTGCGGCCCGGCGATAAAGTGCCGGTCGATGGCGAAATCGAGGAGGGTTCAAGCGCGATCGACGAATCCATGGTCAGCGGCGAGCCTCTGCCCGTGACCAAGCGCGCGGGCGATACGGTTATCGGCGGGACCGTGAACCAGACCGGCGGCTTCATCATGCGTGCCACCAATGTCGGCAAGGACACGATGCTGTCCAAGATCGTCCAGATGGTTGCCGAGGCGCAGCGCAGCCGCGCGCCGATCCAGCGGCTCGCGGACCAGGTCGCGGGCTGGTTCGTTCCTGCGGTCGTGGTTGTTGCGATCGTCACCTTTGCGGTGTGGGCCATCTGGGGTCCCGCGCCAGCGCTTGCCTATGCGTTGGTCAATGCGATTGCTGTTCTGATTATCGCCTGTCCCTGCGCGCTGGGGCTTGCCACGCCGATGTCGGTGATGACCGGCACAGGCAAGGGCGCGCAGCATGGCATCCTGATCCGCAATGCCGAAGCACTGGAGACATTGGAGAAGATCGATACGTTGGTGGTCGACAAGACCGGCACGTTGACGATGGGTAAGCCTGACCTGGTTGCGGTCGACCCGGTCGAGGGTATCAACGAAACCGAATTCCTTGCCGCGGTCGCGGGCGTCGAGATGGGCAGCGAACACCCGCTCGCGCACGCCATAGTAGAAGGCGCGCGGGCCCGCGGTGTTTCGCCTGCCGAAGCCACAGACCTGGCTTCGACCACGGGGGAAGGCGTCGAGGCGAATGTACAGAATCGTCGCATCGCCATCGGCAATGAAAAGATGATGCGGCGGGTGGGGATCGATGACGATGTCTGGCTGGGCTCTGCGGAAAGCGGTCGCTCGCAAGGACAAACAGTGATGTTTGTCGCATTCGATGGGCACCCTGCGGGGATGATCGCGGTGGCCGATCCGATCAAGCCGACCAGCGCGGCAGCCATCGCCGCTTTGCACGCTCGCGATATCCGCGTGGTCATGCTGACCGGCGATAGCCGAGCAACGGCTGAAGCGGTCGCGCGGGAAATGGGCATCGACGAGGTGCACGCCAATGTCTCGCCCGAGGACAAGCACCGCGAGATTGAAAGGCTGAAGAGTGAAGGACGCCGCGTCGCCATGGCGGGCGATGGTATAAACGATGCGCCGGCTCTGGCAGCCGCCGATGTCGGCATTGCCATGGGAACGGGCACGGATGTAGCGATCGAAAGCGCCGGTGTAACATTGGTGCGTGGTGATCTGACCGGGGTAGTGCAGGCAATCATCCTGTCGCGCGCGACCATGCGCAACATCCGCCAGAACCTGTTCTTCGCCTTTGCCTATAACACGCTCGGGATACCGGTTGCCGCAGGGGTGCTGTTCCCGGCGTTTGGACTGCTGCTCAACCCGATGATTGCGGCAGCGGCGATGAGCCTATCATCGGTTTCGGTTATTGCCAATGCTTTGCGATTGCGGGGGGTGAAGCTTCCGGTTTTCGAAATGCAAGTGCAGGATCGAAATAATCGCTAGAAAACCGGGGTGTCACGAAGCGGCAAATGGCCTTATTTGTGATGACGGACACGAAGCTTGAAGCGATCAATGCCGGTTCTGCCTAGGAACGCTGGCAGGCAATCCCTCTGCCCAGTGATTTCTCCTTAGCTAGTTCCAGGGCAGCGCGTAGGCTACTATTGCGTCGCTGACAGGTGTCTTCATGAAATGATGCCCGCCTGCCATAACCACGACATACTGGCGGCCGTCCTGGGAGTAGGTCATCACGTTGGCTTGGCCGCCGCCCGGCAGGACGTCGGTCCAGACGGTTTCACCGGTTTCTACGTCGATCGCGCGGATCAGATTGTCGGTCGTCGCGGCAATGAACAGCAGTCCTCCTGCCGTCACGACACCGCCGCCATTGTTGGGCGTACCGATCGTGAACGGAATGCCAAGAGCAAGACCCCAGGGACCGTTTGCGCGTGCCGAACCGAAGGGCCGGTCCCATAGCGTCTCGCCGCTACTCATGTCGATCGCACGAATGCCGCCATAAGGCGGCTCTTTACACAGAAGGCCGGTCAGCCCGAGCCGCCAGCCCGCGTTGACGTCGATGGCGAACGGCGTACCGGTCTGGGGCGAGCCTTCACCTTCAGAACCACCGCCACCTTGATTGCCCTGCGGGCCGCGCGGCTCCCATCCCTTTTCGTCCGCCACTGCGCGAGGGACGAGGCGGTTGTGGTTGGGCATGTCGTTATAGTTGGCGTAGATCACTCCGCGGCGCGGATCGATCGCCACCGATCCCCAGTCGGATCCACCATTGTAACCGGGATACTGGATCCACCGGCGATCTGACGTGGGAGGCGTATAGTAGCCATCATAGGCCGACTGCCGATACTGGATGCGGCAGATCATCTGGTCGATTGGCGTCATGCCCCACATGTCGCGTTCTTCGAGAGAGGGTCTGCGCAGCGTCGCAAAGCCCGAATAGGGCTGCGTGGCGGTGCGCTCGGCGGGCTCCACACCACCTTGCGGCACGGCGCGCTCGATCACGGTGTGCAGCGGTCGACCGGTACGTCGGTCGAGAATGTAGATCTCGCCCTGCTTCGACGGGAGAATAATCGCCGGCGTTCCGCCCGGCAGATCGACAAGCGTTGCCTGGCTCCCGAGGTCGTAGTCCCAGACGTCCTTGTATACGGTCTGGAAACGCCAGCGTGGCTCGCCCGTCTCGCCGTCCAATGCCACGAGCGCCGTCGAGAATTCGTTTTCCTGTGGACTGCGATCCGAACTCCAGTAATCGACCGCGCTGTTGCCCATGGGAAGGTAGACGAGACCGAATTCCTCGTCCGCCGAAGCCGTCGTCCACATATTGGGCGTCCCGCGCGTGAATTGCTCGCCTGGAGCAGGTTCGCCAAATTCTCCCGGACGCCCCATATCCCATGCCCAGGCGCGCTCCCCGGTAACGGCGTCAAACGCCTGGATTACGCCCGACGGTGCGCTGTTGCGCTGCCCGTCGAGAACCTGATGGCCCGTCACGATGTTGCCGCGCACGATCACCGGAGGAGCCGTGATCGCCACCATGCCTGGATATGTCTGGCCCATGCCCTCTTTGATATCGACCTCGCCGTTGACGCCAAAGTCGGCGCAGGGGCGGCCGGTTTCGGCATCGACGGCGATGAGACGGCCATCGAGCGTCCCTTCAATAATGCGCATCGCGCAATTCGCTGCAGCTCTCGAAGGTACGAGCGGCGCGCCTCCATTCTGGGAAGGAGAGCCTTGGGCGCCTCCGGAAAGCTGTGTGCCGCTGTCCCGTGGGCGGGTGTAGGCGGTCACGCCGCGGCAGGAGGCCGAATAGGGAATGGCGGCGGTGGAGACTTGTGGATCGTGGCGCCAGATTTCCGCGCCGGTTTGCGCGTCGAGCGCGATGAGAATATTCATCGCCGAGCACAGATACAAACGGTCGCCGATCTTCAGCGGGGTCGTTTCTGGGGCGTATTTGCCTTCACCCGCACCTAGGGGCAGATCGCCGGTATGTGCTATCCATGCGCGCTTCAGGCCGCCGACATTGGCCGGTGTGATCTGATCCAACTGCGAATAACGCTGACCTGAATGGGTTCCTCCCCAGGCTGGCCAGTCAACGCCCACATCCTCGAACTCTATCCCGGCCTGGGCTATCGGGAGTTCCCCCCTCACCGGATCGGGGCCCGATGCCGATGCAACCCAGAGTGCAACCGCAAGGAACACCACCGCTCCCCCAGCCCCTGCAAGTGCAACTGGCCATCTTGTCGGCCGATAAAGGCGGGGTGAAACCAAAGCGACCAGAGCGAGGAGAACGGTCGGACCAACAAGCCGCGGCACGAGCGCCCACGGATCATTGCCGCTCTCCCATAATGCCCAGGGCACGGTCACCATATAGATGCCGACGTAAATCCACGCGCCCAAGGCTTTCCCGCGAAAGATGAAATAGGCGGAAGCAAGCAGCGCCGCGCCGGTCAGCCCATAGTAAAGCGAGCCGCCAAGGATTGCGAGCCAGATGCCACCGGCAAACAGTGTTGCACCGATGAGTCCGATCAGAATCGCGACTATCCGCGGTAGAATCGAAACCTTTCGATGAGGTGCGGTTTGTTCGGAACTGTTCATGACGGGCCTCGCTGTTTTGATCTTGGCAAACTTTCCCGATACTTCTGGGCAGGGATGACATTGCGCCTTTCTATCATTAGCGCGATTATTGGATACCTTGGATAGATCACCGGACCTTTCTGCGGCGCAGTTTCGGGAACCGGTTCGCCAGCAGTACAAAGCCCGACAACGCGATGACCGTTCCACCGATTCCGAAAAGCAGCAGCCACCAGCTGTTGATCCGGTCGCGCTGGGTCCAGTCCATGATGTGCAAGCCCCAGACGAAGTCGAAGAAGCGCCAGGTATCGCTTCGAGCGGCGAGAATCGCGCCGCTCGACGCATCGATGTAGAGCCTCGTCGCGTCTGGATCGGAGAAGGTGATTTGCCACGCCGGAAACGGACCTCGGAACTCTGTTCCTATCGGGCGCTCGATCAGCTTAGCACCGGTGATCGAGGTCTCGGGACCGGTCCAGGCCCGCGAAGCGATGGCCTGGGCATCGGCGAGTGGGAGGGGAGATACCCTCGTTCCGGTCTCGGTCTCATGAAGCGTCATCGAGCCATCGCTACGCTCGACTTGAACGAGGGGACGGCCAGCTACGGACTTGGTCGTCACGGCAACGATGCCCTGTCGATCCACCAACCATTGCGGCGCCGGAAACTCAGGATCGAGTGTTTCGGCCTCGCGCGATATGACGTGCTCGGACCGTACCTGCTCGATCTTGAGAAAGGACATGATAGCGCCGGTTCCCATCCACAACAGCACCTGCACGCCGACAACAAGCGCGAGCCACTTATGCAGCTTGCTGCCGAATATGTGCAGCCGCAGCTTGCGTGACGGCTTTCGTAGAGCTGGAACCGACGCCATGAGGTCTTATTGGTTGCGGGGAGGACGCGACGATGAATGGTATTGCACGATCTTCCAGCCATTGGCGTCGTGCGTGAGTACCGACGTTGCCACGCCTTCGCGATCGATCACGCGTCCATCCGCCAGTTCAATCCGGTAGGTATAGGTTTCCCGGCCGTAAGCCATGTGTCCCATCCGGGTGACTGCAACGGTCGGCTCACCGAAGGTGAAACTGGTGATCGCGTCCAGTTCAGGCCCCAGGTGATGCGCCATGTAGTTCGTGAAGCTGCCTTCATCCTTTCCGTTCTCGTAAACGAAGGATTCTTCCGCAAACAAGGCTGTCATGGCCTCAGCATCGCGCGCCGTCAGCGCGTTACGATACGCTGTGAGAGCAGCCTCCGCCCCCGCGACGTCGTCGTTCATGGCCGCCATATGATCCGCCTGGTTCATGCCCTGCGCCGAATGGTCCATCTGCTTCGATTGCGAATGCTCCCCATGCGCGGAATGGTCCATGTCCTGGGCCAACGCCGGTGCCGCGGATAAAGCAAGCGCCGCAGCGGCCACGCCCCGAATGATTGTAGTGTGCATCGAACTTTCCTTGTTACTCAGAACCAGAACCGTATGCCGACGACATAATTCGTCACGCTGGGATCTTCTCCTTCGGCGCGTGCGTAGTCGGCGCTCTGACCGATCCTCCATTCCTGATCGATCCCGATATAGGGCGCGAACTCACGCGCGAAATGATAACGCAGGCGAAGGCCGGCTTCGACTGTATCCAAGCCCGCACCGATGCCCAGTTCAGGCACGTCCTGCGCCGAAAAGGACGCTTCCACACGGGGTTGAAGGACCAGGCGCTGGGTAATTCGCTGGTCGAGCTCGGCCTCAATGCGCGCCGTCAGGTCGCCTTTGTCGGACAGGAATGCGGCGGCATCCACCTCGAACAGATAGGGTGCGAGGCCCTGGATGCCGACCACCGCATAGGTGCGGTCCAATGGCGCGAAATCCTGCCGGATACCGGCCTGGAAATCGAAAAACGGCGCGATAGCGCGACTGTAGAGCGCCTGGACTTCGGCGCTTTCGATCTTCTCGCCGAAACTGCCTTCACCTTCCGATTTGAACCAGAATTTGTCGAGATCGCCACCGTAATACCCCTGAAGGTCGAACAGATAGCCGTCGGATCCTTCGCGCGCGCGGTATTCGACGCGGTCACCCTGGAACCAGAAATATGTCTGGCCGCCCTGTTCATCGCGCAACTGCTCACGGCTCTCGCGCATTGCCTCAACACCCCATATGGCATCTGCGGCGCGTGCAGGGCCCGAACCCGCGGAAGCGGGCGGCGGACCCGAGGGAATGTCCATCGCCATCGCCTCATGACCCATGGCGGAATGGTCCATTTCTCCGCCCGCTTGGTCGTCGACCACTCCGGACTGATCCATCGACCCATGGCCCATTTGCGAATGATCCATCTGTGAGTGGTCTACAGGTGACTGGCCCATGGGTTGCGGCATCTCGGGGCTACCTTCACCTTGCGGCTGCATGGATTGGTGATCCATTGCACCATGGTCCATTTGCGAATGGTCCATGGGCATTGCGGAGGATGGCGGCGAAGCATCCTCTCCGCTGCCTTCCTCTTCGGCGGCCTCCTCTGCGTCCTGCGGGTCGGCAGGCTGCATCGGCATGGAATGGTTATGGCCATGGTCTTGCGCGAAGGCGGGCGTTGCCGTTCCGGCGAGCATGAGCGCGATCATATACTTCATCCGCTCTCTCCCACGCGCTGTACGTCTGGTTGCCCTGCTTCCTGCGCGACCGTTACGATCTGGAACATGCCGGCATGCATGTGATAGAGAAGATGGCAGTGAAACGCCCAGTCTCCTGGCTCGTCGGCGGTGAGATCGAACTGGGCGAAGCCGCCGGGCTGCACGACCACCGTGTGCTTTTGTGGTTGGCGATCGGCAGGTGCGCCGTTGACGAGCTCGAAGAAATGACCGTGAAGGTGGATCGGGTGCGCCATCATGGTGTTGTTGACCAGCTTGACCCGAACCCGTTCGTTATAGGCAAAGCGGATCGGCTCGTCGCTGACGGCCGAGAACTTCTCGCCGTCGAACGACCACATGTAGCGTTCCATGTTCCCGGTGAGATGAATTTCCATCTGGCGCGACGGCGTGCGCAGATCGTCATTCGGTTCGAGCGCGACCAGATCCTTGTAGTTCAGCACCTTATGCGGAACCTTGTCGAGGCCGATACCAGGATCGCCCATCCGGTCCTGCGGGTTCATGGCAACCATGTCTATGCCTGGACTGACCTTCACATCGGGTGGCAGCCTGGACGTGTCGCGCATGTCCATGCCGCCCATCGACATTCCAGCCATTCCGGCCATCGCTCCCTCGCTTGACCCGTCGCCGCTGTCGCTCATGTCCATACCGTCCGGCGGCGAGGTTCCATGTCCCATCGCGCTATGATCCATGCCTGACATGTCACCTTCCATTCCAGCCATGCCACCCATACCCGCCATGCCCATATCGGCCATCGTCAGGAGCGGCGGATCGCGCAGCGCGGGGACAGGCGCGCGGGCACCGGGGCGGCTGGCAAGCGTCGCGACCGCCATGCCCGAGCGATCCATGCTTTCCGCGACGATGGTATGCGCTTCGCCGGTCGGTTCGACGACTATATCGTAGGTCTCGGCGGTGCCGATCTGGAACTCTTCGACCTCGACCGGCCTCACGTTGAGACCGTCGGCCGCTACGACCCAGAATTTCAGCCCGGGAATACGGACGTTGTAAAAGGACATGGCGCTGCCATTGATCACCCGGATGCGGACCCGCTTGCCGCGCGAAAACAGATATTCCAGCCCTTCTTCGGGACCGTGTCCATTGGCGAGGTAAGTGTAGGTCGAGCCCGTGACGTCGAGGATATCTGTCGGCATCATGCGCATTTCTGCCCACATCCGGCGCTCTTCTCCGGTCAGCGGATAATCATCGGTCAACGTGCGTTGCTGGTAATTGAAGTACCCCTCGCCCTTCTTCAGCTTCGACATGATTGTGTGGGGATGCATCGGCGTAAATTCGCTGAGCAGCATCACGTAATCGTAGTCGGCCTGCACCGGATCGGGTCCGGTAGGATCGACGATGATGGGCCCGTAATGCCCGGCCTGTTCCTGCAGGCCGGAATGGCTATGCCACCAATAGGTGCCAGCCTGCCGTATGGCGGGCATTTCGTAGGTGAATGTCTGCCGCGGCCGGATTCCGGGAAAGCTCACACCGGGCACACCATCGAACTGAAACGGCACAAGCAGTCCGTGCCAGTGGATCGAACTGTCTTCGTCCAGCGCATTTGTCACATTGAGATTGACAGGATCGCCTTCTTTCAGCCGCACCAGCGGACCGGGAACGCTACCGTTCACCGCCACTCCCATACCGCTACGGCCCTGAACAATTCGCGGGCCGCGCGCGATGGTTAGATCGATATTGCGGCCGGATACTTCATCGAAACCCTGGCGGATCGTCGCGCCATTCATGTTGCCGCCGCGCGCCCAGGCGGGCATCGCGGCGGTGGCACCAAACAGGCCGCCGGCGACGATACTCGAGCCCAGGAATTTGCGTCGATTGATTGCTTGCATGAGAAAGTCCTGTTCGAAGGAGGTTTGCCCTATCCTACGCGGCTGGAGGCGCTTCCCCTCACGCGCGCGAAATTTTTTCCTTCAGAGCCTTTCGGGCACGGTAGACCAGCGATTCCACCGCCTTCTCCGAAACACCCATTATATCGGCAACCTCGTTCTGGCTTCGCCCATCGATGGCAACGAGAATCAGCGCCTCGCGCAGCCGCACGGGAAGCCGTTGAATTTCGGCATGGGTCTTTTGCAGAAGCTGCCGATCGACTGTCTCGGATTCCGGCGAGGGCGCAGGATCGGAGGCAAGTTCCGGCATGGAAGCCTTTCCGAACCCCAGGAACTGCGCTGCCTTCCGCCTGCGGAGTTTGTCGCGGCATTTGTTGAGTGTGATCGTCGTGAGGAACGGGAGAACGGGCCGCGCCGGATCGAGGCGCTTGCGGGCGATCCACGCCGAAGCAAGGGCATTCTGCACAACGTCTTCGGCTTCATCATGTGAGCCAACCATTCGCAATGAGGTTGCAAGCAGGCGGGGTATGAGCGGTTCTACAAGTTCCGTGAATGCGCGGCGGTCACCGGCGGCAACTTTTGCAACAAGCGCCTGCTCCTGACTATCCGGCTGCCCCTGCACTCCGCGATCATTCCGAAGGCGAACCGGTCAGTGACCGGGCAACCTGCTGATCGAATTCGCGTTGCTGCTCTTGGTCGAGAATGCGGCGCATCGCGAAAACATGCCGGACCGTCGCCTTCTGCAATTCGCCCATGCTCTGGTGGACCTCGTCGATGGCTAGACTGACCTCGGGGCCGTATTCATGCTCCTTGTCCATCGCGGCGGCCAGATTGGCGTTAGCACGCCGAACCGCCAGTTCGCGCTGGGCGTTCTCGATTGCGTAGCGCTCCTCGAGACGGTCGAGCCGATCTTCCTGTTGGGCGGTGAGGTCGAGCTGTTCGTGAACGAATTCGTGGAGACTGCCCGGCTGGGTTGGCGCGAACCATCGCTCTGCTGCGACCGCGCCCAGAAATCCCGCAAGAGCAGCGAGTAGGACGGCAAGCGCGATATACAGTTTGGGACTTTTCATCAATCGACGTGTAGCAGCGCGGCGGGAGAAAGGCGGGCGTCGCTAAATAGCGGGTAGGCGGGTTCCTGAGCATAGACAGGAGCCTGAACCGTGAGGGCACCCGCGCCGAGTCCAACTGCGAACAGGCCGGCAAACAGCATGCTGCGCATGGCCCCGTCCCGCCGCGCACTCATATCGCCGACACGTTCCCAGACGCCTTCCATGAAGCCGCCGAGCACGCTCGGTGCAATATCGTGGGCAAGAGCGCTCAGAATAGGGTCCAGGTCCTGTTCCATCGGTGCGGGTCGATCCTTCAACTGCTGTTCGTTCTTCCCATACGCGCGGCGCGTCCGCTCCCCGCAAAGATATTTAATGAGGGGAGGCGGCTCGGGATGCGTAACAGGCAGCATAGCTCTCGTTAATCTGCGGTGAAAGGGCACGCGCCACCATGAAAGCAGTCCATTTTTTGATACTTGTTTGCGCGGTGATCCTGCCGCTCGGTCCTGTTTATGCGCACGGCGACGAAGCGCATGATCCCGCTACGAACGCTGCCGCCTCTTCCGAGCCAAGTCAGGAAGCGACTGGCATGAGCGGGATGCAAAGCGCCTCGGGTCAGTCTGCCGAAGCCGGCCACGGCTCCGACGGCCATGATGACGCATCCGGCGGACACGAGAGCGTCAGTGAGGGTGACTTTGTCACTGTCCTCAAGAAGCTGCATCCCGCGACGATCCATTTCCCGATTGCACTGTTCCTGCTGGCAGCCTTGGCCGAATTGTTCGTCATGGCCGGGAGAGGCGCTGCAGCCGAACCCGCTGTCCGCGTGCTGATCTATGGCGGTGCGGGCGGTGCCGTCGTCGCAGCCCTGTTCGGCTGGATTCATACCGGCCTCTGGTTTGGCGGCGATACGGTCATGCATCTCCACCGCTGGAACGGAATGCTGATCGCCGCGCTCGGTCTCGCTCTTGCCGCCCTTGCTTACAGGCCGCGTAAAGACAGAGTCCTTCTGCGCACCGGACTTTTCGCGATGGCCGCGCTCATTCTGCTTCAGGGTTTTCTCGGCGGAGAGCTTGCGCACGGCCCCGATCACCTTGGCCTCTCCTGGATCTGAAGGATAAACATGATGCAGCATTTCAAGACGAAGAAGATGATTGGAACGCTTTTCCTCGGGACCGCGCTGGCGGGCTTGGCGGCGTGCGATCAACAACCCGAGCCTATGGCGGATGACGGAAATACGGCTGCCATCGAGACAGCACCGGCGAGCGCGCCGTCGCCAGTTGAGGCCGCTTCCGTAAATTCGACCGAGACCGGCGTAGAAACCGCGCCCGTCGCCAGCGTACCCGCGACCGAGCGCAAGCCGGCTGGTCCGGCCGAAGCGCCACCACCGCGCACGCCGACAACTGGTTTGACGCCGGCACCCGCTCCAACGACCTCGGATGTTCCGGAACCGGTCGACCCGCATGCAGGGCACAACATGGAGACCATGTCCGATCACGACATGGAAGGAATGTAGGAGATTTGAGCATGAAATTCATAGTTACTGGCTTGGGCATACGCCGCGCGCGCGCGGCACTCGCTACTTTCGGCGTGATCCTCCTTGCAGCCTGCACGAGCGCCGCACAGGCAAGCCCCTATGTAATGTTCCGCGATCCGCAATGCGGATGCTGCGGGGAATGGGCGAAGCATGTTCGCACCGGTCTGGATCACGAGGTCATGGTTCGCGAAGACCGTCCCATGGCCGAGGTAAAGGCCGAAGCAGGCGTGCCTGACGGCTTGGTCTCCTGCCACACGATGGAAGTCGATGGCTATGTGATTGAGGGTCATGTTCCCGCACGCGAGATCGCGCGCCTTCTCGAAGAACGACCCGACGGCGTGACTGGCCTCGCCGTTGCGGGAATGCCCCTTGGCTCCCCCGGCATGGAAGTTGGCGGGAGGGTGCAGCCCTACCAGGTCATCGCTTTCGGACCTGCGGGCGAGCGCGTATTTGCAAGCTATCCATGACCCGCTGGAGCGGGCTGGAGTGAAAGCATTCGATTGAAAGGAAAGCCGATATGACCCATCGATCGATTCGCCCGGAAATCTTGCGATGGGGCTGGACGCTCAGCAGCTTTCTGCTTCTCAGCTATTTTCTCTGTGTGGGTTTCGGCCTCCTTTTCCCTGAGCGGTTTCACATGCACGAGGCCTGGGCGCCTCTCCTGCCAGGCTTCGAATGGCTAACCTGGCGCGGCTTCCTTGCCGGAGCCGTCGGCAGCTTCCTTTATGGCTGGTACATTGGCGTTATCGTGGTGCCGCTTTACGCCGTGTTTGGTCGAGAAAAACGCGGATGACGATACACCTCATACTCCACAGGACCTGTCTTCATCGACGCGTTCCCGGCATTCCGGACGGGGGAGTTCGAGCCTTATGACGGCGACGAAGCATGGCACACATACCGCGATGGAAAGTGCGCCCGACGCCGCTGGTAAGGGGACAATAAGTCTCGCCGGGGGTGTGGCTATGGGTACCGGCGTGATGATCGGCGCTGGGATCTTCGCTCTCACCGGTCAGATCGCGGAACTTGCCGGCCCGCTGTTCCCGCTATCGTTCGTTCTGGGCGCACTCGTCACATCGCTGGCCGCCTATAGCTACATCAAGATGTCCAATGCGTGGCCATCGTCGGGCGGCATCGCGATGATTCTGCAGAAAGCCTATGGTCCTGGCGTCGTTGCGGCCTCGGCTTCCCTGCTCATGGCGCTTTCGATGGTTATCAACGAAAGCCTCGTTGCGCGAACCTTTGCTACCTACGCCCTGCGACCGTTCGGGCTTGAGGAGAACAGTCTCCTGCTGTCAGCCCTGGCTCTTGGGTTGATCGTATTCGCCTATATCGTGAACAAGGCGGGCAATCGATCGGTGAGCGGCTTCTCGCTTGTCATGTCGGCGATCAAGATCGGCGGGATCGCTCTGTTCGCCGTGGCCGCAATCGCCGCGAGCGGATTTTTCTCCGGCGCGTTTGCCGAGCCTGCGTCTATGACGAGCGGCGGCGCGTTCCTGGCGTCGGTCGCGTTCTCGATCCTGGCGTTCAAGGGCTTTACCACGATCACCAATAGCGGCGGAGAGATCGTCGATCCGCATCGCAATGTAGGCCGCACGATCATGATCTCGATCGCGATCTGCGTCGTCACCTACCTGCTCGTCGCGTTCGCGGTCGGGTCCAGTCTGACGATCGGCCAGATCGTCGAGGCGCGCGATTATTCGCTCGCTGCCGCCGCCCGGCCGGCGCTTGGAGAGCTCGGGTTCTGGTTTACCATCGTCATTGCGATTGCGGCGACCACTTCGGGCGTGATCGCCAGCGTATTTGCAGTCTCGCGGATGCTCACCATGCTGACCGAGATGAAGATGATCCCGCACAGTCACTTCGGCATGAAGGGTCCGATCCGCGGTCACTTGCTGGTCTATACGGTGGTGATCGCGGGCACGCTCGCGGTGCTGTTCGACCTGTCGCGGATCGCTTCGCTCGGGGCGTTCTTCTATCTCGTCATGGACATGCTGGTCCATTGGGGCGTGTACCGCCATCTGCGCAAGGAGATCGGGGCCAAGGGTTCGGTCCTGCTTGCGGCAATCGCTGCCGACGGCGTAATTCTTGTCGCCTTTGCGGGGGTGAAGCTCGATTCCGACCCCGCCATCGTGGTGATCGGGGCGGTCCTCATAGCTGCGGTATTTGGTCTCGAAGCCCTGTTCCTGCGCCGGAGACGTGCGGAGGATGGGAACGCGCATGCGGACGCCGGCGTCAATGGAAGCAGCCAAGACCATCAAAACGAGGCAGAAAAACAATGAAGCAGGCAAAAGTATACCGGATGGTGATGGACAAGCACATCTGTCCATACGGCCTGAAAACGGTCGACCTGCTCGAACGGCAGGGTTTTGCGGTCGAGGACAATCACCTCTCCTCGCGCGAAGAAACCGACGCGTTCAAGCAAGAGCATGGCGTCGAGACGACACCGCAGACCTTTATCGATGGCAAGCGGATCGGCGGATACGACGATGTCCGCGCCCATTTCGGCAAGAAGAGAACGCAGACCGGCGACGACACGATCAGCTATCAACCCGTCATCGCCATCTTCGCGATCGCGGCGCTGCTTGGCCTCGCCATCAGCTGGTACGCGCTTGGCGAGCTGCTCACCGTGCAAGCTGCCGAATGGTTTGTCAGTCTGTCAATGTGCTTGCTCGCGGTGCAGAAGCTGCAGGACGTCCGCAGCTTCTCGACCATGTTCCTCAATTACGATCTGCTGGCGCAGCGCTGGGTGCGCTACGGTTTCGTCTATCCCTTCGGCGAGGCGCTGGCTGGTATCCTGATGACCGCGCATGCGCTGCCGATCATCTCGGTACCGGTCTCACTGTTCATAGGCACGATTGGTGCCGTCAGCGTGTTCTACGCGGTCTACATCCAGAAGCGTGAGCTCAAATGCGCCTGCGTGGGCGGCAGTTCCAACGTGCCGCTGGGGTTCGTGTCGCTGACCGAGAACCTGTTCATGATCGGTATGGGCCTCTGGATGGGAGCAAAGGCGCTGGGCTGGATCACTTTATGATCGCGGCTCTGCTCCTCGGCTTCGTCCTATTTGCGGTCTCGCTCTATTTTCATATGTGGATGCTGCGCGGCGCCAAGGCCCTTTCCCCGCCCGGGAAGGAGCCAAGGCATCTTCGGGTCCTTGCCGGCTCGTCCCTGGTTCTTGCCAGCCATCTCGTCATCGCCGGTATCTTTGCAGGCGGTATGTATCTCGCCAGTGTTTGGGGACTTGGAGCGCTGGAGCAGGACGTCATCGATAGCTGGATGGACTATTATTACTTCGCGCTGATTACGATATCGACTGTCGGACTGGGCGATATTCTGCCCGCCGGTCACATGCGCGCTATTTCCGGAATAGCCGCACTGACCGGGTTCCTGATGATCAGCTGCACCGCCCAATATGTCTACCAGACCATGAGCAAACAGGAGAACTGATATGGCGAAAGGCACGCAACACGATCATAGCGAGGGAGGCGGTGGCAATTACTGGCGCTTCATGGCGATGGTCTCGACATCGACCGTTGTCATGTTTGTCCTCATGTATGCCAACACCTACGATGCCGATCACTTCTTCTGGAGCGAAACGCGCTTCTGGATGATGTTCGTGATGGGCGCGATGATGATGGTCGTCATGCTGCTCTTCATGTGGGGCATGTATAAAGACAGAACCAAGAACTTCATCATTCTCGGCGTCGCAGCAGTGGTCTTCGCCCTGGCATTGTGGCTCGTGCGCAGCCAGACCACGATCGACGACGAGGAATATATGGCGGCGATGATCCCTCACCACTCGATCGCCATCATGACCAGCGAACGGGCGCATATCCGCGATCCGCGCGTGCGCAAGCTCGCGCACGATATCATCCTCGCCCAGCGCCGCGAGATCGCGCAGATGAAATACCTCATCGAGGATATCGAGGAAAATGGCGTGCGGACCACTGAGAGGCTCCCCGAAGATATCGAAGCTCCGGTTCCCGCAACTCCGCAACCTGACCCAACCCTTGCCGAGACACCCGAAGAAAGAGCTGCGCAATGAAGACGACCTTTATCCTCACCACAGGGCTGGCTGTCGCGCTGGCTGGGTGCAACCAGAACACCGCCATCGGCAATGATCGCGAAGCGCAGCTTGATCCGCCGGCCAAAGCGTCGCCAATCGAGCCGGCTTCCAGCGCGCTGCAGAACATATCGACGGCGCTCGTAAAGCCCGAGACGATGAGCGACGCCGATGTTTCGGCAATCGGCGGGAAGGAAGGTCGTTGTGTCTTCCGCTTGACCGAGGTTGGCTACCCCACCTTCGTTTACGAACCGGGAAGCCAGGGCTTCATCAAGCTGAACGGCAAACTGATCCCGGTCAGCGCTGCCGGTACGGATCGCTATACCAGCGGCGATCTGCTCGTCACTACGCGCCTGCTGGACGATGAAGGCAATGCGGGCTTGCAAGCGCAGGAATTGATCGTGGTCCCGCCCGGGGCAGGAGATGAACTGGGGTACCGTGGGTATTCTATCTGCGATCAGTAGCAGAAAAACCTGCGGGAGCTGCCTGAATTTTTGCCTTAGGCAGACTATGCGCGGGTTTCGAAGCTGCAATGGACAGGCGGCTCCACCTCCCCCCAAGAGAGCCTGCGGGTCGCAGGCTCTAGAGCCGTCTCGGAGCCCCGCGCGTGACCAACCCCATGCGCGGGGCTTCACATTCAAGCGCATCATTTGCAATTGCGAAGGTTTCTTTTTGACAGATAATCTGACCCTTGCCGTCTTCGGCGCCGGTGGAAAGACCGGCACGCTGCTCCTCGAACAGGCGAAGCGGCGCGGCCACCACGTGCGCGGTCTCGAGCATCATTTGCCGGACCCGGCGAAACGGATCGAAGGTGCCGACTATATCCAATGCGACGTGCTCGAGGACGACCTTGCTGATGCCATCCGTGGTTGCGATGCGGTTATTTCTACCCTTGGCGTTTCGTTCACGCCATCGACCGCGATCGACCCACCACCGCTCTACACCGAGGGAACACGCCGCATTCTCGAAGCGATGCGCCGGGCGGACATCGACCGGATCGCAGTGATCTCCGCAGCTTTCGTGGACCAGCAGCCCGGAATGCCGTCATGGTTCCGGCTGACTGTTGTCCCCGCTCTGGCAAACATTCTCGAACACATGCGGGTCATGGAGGGCATGCTCGAGGCCGAGCAAGGTCTCAGGTGGACGGCCGCAAGACCCGGTTGGCTTATCAATTTGCCCTATAGCGGCGAAGCGCGAGTGAAAGCGCGGACGCTATCGGCGGACTGCTTCCGCTGCCGCCATGCCGATCTCGCTGCCCTGCTTCTCGATTCAGTAGTGAGTGGGAGGTGGATCAACGAAAAGCCTGCAATCGGCAAGCCGGAGGCTGACGATCTTGAAGGGCTTCTTGCCCTTCGCGAGGAACTGGAAAGCCTCTTCGCATCTTCGTCGCGATAGGTTGAGCGATGGCGATGTTTGTCGCCGTTTGGAATGCGCCGCTTGCGGCATCGGCAATTCGGTCTGGAGTTTGAGAACATGACACATGACAAGAAAGACATCGCAGTGTCGCGGTGGGAAGGCGAGGGCGGGGCACTGCCCTGCGGTCCCCAGGAAGCGCTAGCAGCCACTTGCGACGAGTGGGATATCCCCGCCCTGTCGGACGCGGAGCTCATCCAGCTGCGCATCCGGGTCATTGCCTTGGAAAATATCGTTCTCAGCCTTCTGTCGAAGGCAAGCAACGAGCAGCTGGAGCATATCGCTGAAATGGCGGACTTGATAACGCCGCGGCCCGACGCGAAGCAGCATCCGCTGACCATCCACGCAGCGACCCAAATGAACCATATGGTGGAGCGCGCCAAGCATTTTCGATCATGACGCAGAATGCGGATGGCAACTGGTTGCTTATTTTTCCCACGCTGCCGTTCAGGTCTTTCTCGAAACAGCCTTCAGGAGGGGGGACACCGTCTCTAGCGGTTGAACTTTCCAAAGAGATCGGAAAGTTCCGCCAGTTTCATTCGCTGTGCTTCCTCGTCGCCGCTTTCGATTATGGCTGCGATGGACTCCTGCGCATGGATGGCGAGAACTTTGGTTCTCGTTGCGCGGCCAGCGTTTCGATCGGATCGTCTCGGTCGGCATGTTCGAGCACGTCGGACGCCCGCAATTCGCAACGTTCTTCCGCTGCTGCGCCAATATGCTGACGGATGACGGGGTGATGCTGCTCCACACGATTGGTCGGATCGGCACACCGGGCACAACCGACGCTTTCACGCGCAAATACATCTTTCCAGGCGGCTACATCCCGGCGCTTTCGGAAACCGTCGCGGCGAGCGAGAAATATCGCCTCATTGCCAGCGACGTCGAGATGCTGCGGCTGCATTACGCCAGAACGCTGCGCGCATGGTATGCCAATTGCGAAGCCAACCGCGAACGGATCGAGGCGATGTTCGATGCGCGCTTCTATCGCATGTGGACCTTCTATCTCGCCGGAGCCACGGCGGCTTTCGAACATGGCGGCATGTGCAATTACCAGATTCAGTATTGCCGCGATCGGAGGGCTTTACCCTTGACGCGCCGATATGTCGGCGAAGCGGAGGGGGCATTGCGGGGCAGGTGGGGCAACCTTTCGGGACGGGTTTCTTAAGATCCTTTGCTGACCTGACAGCAACCGTACGGGCCAGCAACGGAAGATCATGTCCAGATGCTACTGCTCATGGTGCAGTTCTACTTCCGCGCGAGCGAGTTGCATCATCCAATCTGGTCGAACGCAAGGCGCATATCATCCAGGCGACAGCTTCATGCGTGTCTTTCACGTGATTTTCCGCATCATCGAGAGAAACCACCATATCGAGCAGGACGTTTTCGTCGCAGCTTGCTTGACCGTCTTTGCCGACATACCGGTGTCTGACGGTCCTGATCGATCGGATCAGTGACCGGCTGCACCGGGTCCAGATCCATGAACCCGACGTATTGCTCGACGCTGTAGAAAGCCTCGCTGAGATCGGGGCGAGTCTACGATGCTCGCGTGACATACGGATGCGCGCCTTGCGGCGTTACCTTCGCAGATGCGAGGAGCGCGTTCCGCAATTGGTCAGTCGGCTATCGGGATAGGTTTTAGCAATTCAATTCTGCGCTGCTTTCCACGCGCCCATCGAACCCAGGTACACATCCACATTGTCAAAGCCGTGAGCGTCGAGCCAGCCTGCCGCCACTGTCGCCCGCATTCCGCTCGCGCACATGAGGGTGTAGCCGCGGGCCGGGTCCAGATCCTGCCAGCGCTTGGGCAGTTCGCCGACATAAATATGCTCCGAGCCGTCGATCGCGGCTGCCGCCCGTTCATCGGCATCACGCACATCGAGCAGTGTCCATTCGTTGTGTTCGCCGGTCAGCCGCCGTTCGACTGTTTCGGTATCCACCATCGGAATCGATCGCATATTCTTGCCCGCCGCCGCCGCGGGCACTACGCCTACGTAACCACCCAGAACGTTGTCCAGTGCAATGCGGACCAGGTGTTCCATGGCAGTATTAAGCTGGCCCTGCGACGAGGCGATCAGGGCGACACTCTCCCCTTCGCCGATAAACCACCCCGCAAAGGCGGGGATCATCCCAACCGGGAGATTGATACTGCCGGGCAGATGGCCCGACGCATAGGCGAGCGGCTCGCGGATATCGATGAGGTGGTCCGCGCCGCATTCGCCCAGCTCCTGTAGCGACATCGGTTTCGGCTCAATGACCCGCGGAGCGGGACTCCCGCCCTCCAGGTTCAGCCGCTCCATCAACCTGAAATAGGGAGGCTGATAATGGTTCTCTCCCACCTTGAAGTCGATAAAGGCTTCGCGGTCCTCGATCTGCAGCCGCGGATTGTTGTGCCGCTCGTGGCCCACGCTGGAGAACTCGCGGTCGGCCATGCCCGACCCGCAAACAGAACCGGCACCGTGGGCCGGATAAATGATGGCCTGATCGCCCAGGTCGCAGATCTTGCGCAGGGAATCATAGAGCAGGCCTGCGACCTCACGTTTGCGGTCGGGATAGAAGTCGGTGCGTCCGACGTCGCCGACGAACAAGGCGTCGCCGGTAAACACGCCAACGGCTTTCTCCGGATATTCGGTGTCGAACAATGCGTAGGCGAGATGATCGAATGTATGGCCCGGCGTCTCCAATACGCGGAATTCGAGCTGGCCGACGCGATAGCTGTCGCCCTCGCACGTCGTTTGCGCATAGACGACTTCGCCATCGGCGTTCGGGCCGTGCAGCACCTTTGCCCCGGTCATGTCGGCCAGGACCGCTGCGCCGGAAACGAGGTCCTCATTACGATGCGTCTCGAAAATATGCGTGATCGCCAAGCCTTCGGCGCGGGCCTTCTCGATATAGATGTCGCAATCGCGGCGCGGATCGATCACTGCCGCCTGCCCGCCGGACCCGACGAGATAGGACAGATGGGATAGGCCGGGTGTCTTGATTTTTTCGAGAAGCATGATGGGTTTCCTTCTGGTCGGTTTACGAGGGGATGCGGTCAGGCCGAAAGCAGGCCCCCGAGCAAAACGGTTGGCCACCGTAAAGGATTGCGAGTTCACAGGAAAAGTGCCGCCTGGGCGGACGATGAGGAAAAACAAGTGCGTCGAAAATGCCTATAGCGATGGACGCCGAGAGATATGCCAATCTCCATTTCCTTTTTGGATATTCGTTCATATCAAACCTCGAGCGATATCGTCGGGCAGAGACGGATCGTCATTATCCCGCGACAATTCGCGAAACGCGCGGTTCTGCGACAGAAACACACGCCCGCCGATTTTCTCGAGAAATTCGGTTCGCTTGAGCCGATCCATCACCGGACCTTTAACTTCCGATAGGTGGAGGTCGATCCCGCTATCGGAGAGCCGGTGATTGATCGCCTCGAGGCTTTCCAGGCCCGAGGCGTCCACTTCGTTGACCGCACTGCACATCAGGATGACGTGGCGCACCTCCGGCTGGTCCGCGACGCGCTCGAGCACGTATTCCTCCAGCCAGCGCGCATTGAGATAGGTCAGGCTTTCATCGATACGGATCGACAGGACGTGCGGAACGGTAAAGACATCATGCCGCTCCACATTACGGAAATGTTCGGTTTCCGGAACACGCCCGACGATAGCCGCGTGCGGCCGCGATGCGCGCCACAGATACAGCAGCAGACCAACCACGACACCGGTAATCACGCCCAGTTCCACGCCAGCCAAGAGAGTGGTGACGATGGTCGCCAGATGCGCTGCGAAATCCGCCTTGGAATAGCGCCACAGCTGACCGGGCGTCTTCAGATCGACCAGGCTGAGCACCGCGACGATAATCGTGGCCGCCAGCGTGGCGATAGGCAGGCTGAACAGCAGCGGCGTAAGGAACAGCGATGCCAGGGCGATCCCGATGGCCGTATAGGCGCCCGCAGCCGGCGTTTCCGCGCCGGCATCGAAGTTTACCACCGAGCGGGCGAACCCGCCCGTCACCGGATAGCCGCCCGAAAAGGCGCTTGCGATATTCGATGCGCCCAGCCCGATCAGCTCCTGGTCGGGCGAGATACGCTGACGCCTCTTGGCGGCCAAGGTCTGCGCGACCGAGACGCTCTCCACGAACCCGATCACCGAGATCAGCAGAGCGGGCACCCATAGCTGCGCGATCAGGTCCATGTCGGTCGACGGGGTGGCGAAGGGCGGCAGCCCCTGCGGAATGGCCCCGACCAGATCGACGCCTTTTTCCGCAAGATCGAGCATAACGACCGCCAGAATGGTCAGCGCCACCGCGATCACGGGACCCGCCTTCGCAGCGATATCGGCGGCGCGCGATTTCAGCCCGATCCTCAAGAGGGCTGGTTTCAGTCCGCCCCTGACCCAGAACAGGAACAGCGTCGCCGGTATACCGATGGCCAGCGTCCACGGATTGGTCAGGCCTATATTGGACGCGAGCGATCCCAGCATCTCCGGCCAATTGTCGCCGCCGCCCGGAATCCCGAGAATATGCTTGATCTGGCTCGTGGCGATCAGAATGCCGCTGGCCGTGATGAAACCGCTGATCACCGGATGCGAGAGGAGGTTGGCAAGAAAGCCCAGCCGAAGAAAGCCCAGCACAGCCAGCAGGATACCCGACAGAGCGGCCAGCGTGATCGCCGCTTCGACATATTCGGCCGTGCCCTGCGCAGCGACAGCGCTCGCAGCAGATGCGGTCATCAGTGACAGGACCGCGACCGGACCCACCGCCAGCGTCCGGCTCGTCCCAAACAGCGCATAGGCCACCAGCGGCAGGATCGAGGCATATAGCCCGACGACCGGTGGCAGCCCGGCGAGCAAGGCGTAAGCCAGGCTTTGCGGGATAAGCATAATCGTGACGATCACCGCCGCCACCAGATCGTTCGTCAGGACAGAACCATTATAGGTGCGCCCCCATTGCAGAATGGGGAGGTAGCGTGCCAGCAGGTTGGGCTCGGCCATGGCTTCGATTGCTCCGACGACGCTTTAGCGCTGCGGCTCGAACAAGCGTACGATCAGCATTCCGCCCAGCATCGCCGCGACGAATGCCGCCGCCTTTGCCGGTTGGATTACCAGCGCGGCGAAGCCTGGCCCGGGACACAGGCCGGCAATTCCCCAACCGGTGCCGAACAGCGCGGCGCCGCCGATCAGGCGGGGGGTCAGGTCTGTCCGGTCGGGAAGGGCGAACGTGGCTCCAATCAAGGACTGCGCCATGCGCGCCTGGATCCGCCAGGCAATCGCCATCACGATCACCGCGCCGCCCATCACAAACGCGAGGGTAGGATCCCAGTGCCCGAATATGTCGAGAAAGCCGCGTACACGCGCCGGGTCGACCATGCCGCCCAGCGCCAGCCCGCCGCCGAACAATGTCCCCGATAGGAGCGGCACCAGCCGCGTCATGACAGCAGCTCTGGCCCCAAGGCGTTCATGACGGCGACGGTCGCGATCCCGGCCGCCATGAAGGTCGCCGTGGCAACAAGTGAGCGCTGCGACAACCGGCTGACGCCACATACGCCGTGGCCGCTGGTGCAGCCGCTGCCGATCCGCGCGCCGATGCCGACCAGAAGGCCCGCCACGATCAGCGGTACGTAACCGGCAAAGCTTGCCTCGATTCCGCCGGTAATCCAGGCGATCAGCATTGCGCCAATCGGCAGGCCCAGGACAAACGCCCACGCTGCGGATCTGGGCATACCGTCCCCGCTGATGCCGCAGGCGCGCGCGGCGATGCCTGACACACCGGCAATTCGCCCTGCGCCCAGCAGCATCAGCGCGGCCGCGAGGCCGATGAGCACGCCGCCGAGCAATCCGGCCACTGGTGCGGCATCGGGAAATCCGGGCAGCATCACAGCTTGTTCACCGGCATCTTGAGGTAGGACGTGCCGTCATCTTCCGGCGGCGGCAAATGGCCGCCGCGCATGTTCACCTGGATGGCTGGCAGGATCAGGCGCGGCATCTCCAGCGTCGCATCGCGCTGCGTGCGCATCTCGACGAACTGATCTTCATCGACATCTTCGTGAAGATGCACATTGGCTGTGCGCTGTGCGAGCATGGTGGTTTCCCACACGAATTCGGTGCGATTGGGCGCTTTGTAATCGTGGCACAGGAATACCCGCGTCTCGTCCGGCAGGCGCATCAGTCGCCGGACCGAGCGATAGAGGTTGCGCGCATTGCCGCCCGGAAAATCGGCCCGCGCAGAGCCATAATCGGGCATGAACATCGTATCGCCGATAAAGGCCGCATCGCCCACGATGTAGGCCATGTCGGCCGGGGTATGGCCGGGAACGTGGAGCGCGATCAGCGGTATCTCGCCGATCATTAATTCGTCGCCATCCTCCAGCAGGCGGTCGAATTGCGAGCCGTCGCGTTCGAATTCGGTGCCTTCGTTGAACACCTTGCCGAATACGCCCTGCACGGTGACGATCCCGCGCCCGATGGCCATTTCGCCGCCCAGCTTTTCCTGCAAATAGGGCGCGGCCGACAGGTGATCGGCATGTGCGTGCGTTTCCAGAATCCAGTCGACGGTCAGGCCTGCCTCGCGCACATAATCGATGATCTCGTCCGCCGCTTCCAGGCTGGTGCGGCCCGAGGGCTGATCGAAATCCCAGACGCTGTCGATAATGGCTGCGCGCTTGGTCTGATCGTCGCTGACGACATAGGTCGCGGTAAAGGTCGGCTCATGGAAGAAGGTTTTGACGTGAGGCGCTCGCGGATTGCCGGCAAGAACGCCGTTCACTTGTGCAATGGCCTTTTCGATATTCGTGTCGTCACTCATACTATCTCTCCGATGTCGTCGCTCGGCTGGGGGGATTGGCCGAGTTCGGGGCAAAAGATGTCGTGCAGCAATTCGAGAACCCGCTGCGCATTCGGGTCGCACACACGGTAGAACACCGACTGGGCCTCCTTGCGGGTCGCGACGAGATCGTCTTCGCGCAATTTTGCGAGGTGCTGCGACAGGGCGGACGGGCTCAGCCCGACTCGCTGCGCCAGATCGCCGACGGACAACTCGCCTTCCTCAGCCAGGAAGCAGAGGACCAGCAGGCGCGATTGGTTGGCCATCACTTTCAGCAGGCGGCTGGCCTCGCCAGCCTGGCGAATGAAATCCGTTTCTGAATGCCCGTCCTGGCCCATAATCTTCTCCATTAGCTATTACTAATTTAGAACTATCTGAGATATGTTCAAGGAAGGACTTTTGCCTTTCGCCAATCTTTCGATGGTGGCGTTGGAACCTGTAGCCGCTCCAGCTTCGTTGATCGGACAGGAGAGTGAACATGAAATACGATTTAGTCGTAATCGGCACGGGGACGGCAGCCATGGTTTGCGCCATGCGCGTTGTGAAAGCTGGCTGGAAAGTCGCGGTCGTCGACGAGAAGCCGTTCGGTGGCACCTGCGCGCTACGCGGCTGCGATCCCAAGAAAATGCTGGTGGCCGGCGCAGAGGCGATCGATGCAAAACAGCGAATGACAGGGCACGGGATAGAAGGGGGTCTGCACATCGATTGGCCCGACCTCATCCGCTTCAAGCGCAGCTTCACCGACCCCGTGCCCGAAAAACACGAGCGGCGATATGAAGAGGCCGACATCGTGACCTTGCATGGAACGGCAAAATTCAGGGGGCCTGATCGGCTGGCCGTAGGCGACCAGGAAATCGGATATCGCAAAATCCTGATTGCGTCGGGAGCCAGACCGATACCTCTAGCCATCCCGGGCGAAGAGCACCTGATCGACAATGAGGGCTTTCTCGAATTGCCCTCGCTGCCGAAGCGGATCGTGATGGTCGGCGGCGGATATATCGCCGCCGAGTTTTCCCATATCGCCGCCCGCGCGGGAGCCGAGGTAACGATCCTCCAGCGGGGACCGCGCATGTTGACACAGTTCGAACCAGAACTGGTGAGCTGGCTCATGGATGCGATCAATCGGATCGGTGTCCGCGTGATTACCGATACGACCGTCGATGCCATTCGAGAACGGGACGGAGAGTATGCGGTCCATGCGAGTGGCAAGGAGGGGCCGATCGAGGTTGCGGCCGATCTTGTCGTTCATGCGGCAGGACGGGCCCCGGCGATTGAGCGGCTCGATCTCGAAAAGGGCGGTGTCGCAGTCGAAAACGGAAAGCTGAAGCTGAACGAATTTCTGCAGAGCGTGAGCAATCCGGCCGTCTACGCTGCCGGCGATGCTGCCTCGAACGGGCCGCCACTCACGCCCGTTTCCAGCCATGATGCAAAAGTGGTCGCGGCCAATCTCGTCGAAGGCAATCACCGCGAACCCGATTACAGAGGAGTACCGAGCGTTGCCTTTATTCTTCCGCCTATCGCCCGGGTTGGGCTCACCGAGGCCGAGGCGAACGAGGCGGGGCTGAAATTTCGAACAAAGTGCGAGCGGACCTCTCAATGGTTCACCGCCAGGCGGGTCGCCGAACCGGTCTACGGCTACAAGACACTGATAGATGAGGAGACAGGAAAGATACTGGGCGCCCACCTCGTCGGACCCGGCGCAGATCAGACCATCAATATTTTCGGACTGGCGATCCGCCATGGGCTAACCGCTGACGATCTGAAGACTACGATGTTCGCCTATCCAACCGGCGCGTCTGACATCGGATGCATGGTCTAGGGCCGTGCGGTTTCCAGCATGTCTATGACGGCGCAGTCGGGCACATGACCGCCCGAACACTGCTCGACGGTAGCGGAAAGGTGTCGTTCCAGGCGAGTGAGATCGTCGATCTTGCGCCGCACTTCTTCGAGGTGATGAACTGCAATCTCGCGCACTTCGTCGCAGCATGCTTTGGCAGGACCGCCCAGATCCAGAAGTGTCCGCACCTCCTTTGGCGCAAAGCCGAGCTCGCGCGCCCGTTTGATGAATTTGAGTGTGCGGAGGTGACCGTCGTCGAAAACCCTGTGACCGCCTGCTGTACGATCCGGCGCACCGAGCATGCCGATCTTCTCGAAATAGCGGATTGTCTCGACATGGACGCCAGTCTTGCGCGCCAACTCACCTATCGACAGGCCACCCATGCCGAATCTCCTTGAACCTATATCTACTACAGGACGTACATAGAGTTCGAATCGAGCGGAGGCAAAGATGACCGAGCAGGCTATCCAATACGACGAGCCGAAAAGCGTGAGCGATCGTGGGGTTGCTGGCGTCGGAGTGCTGGCGAGTGCAGCAGCGCTTCTCTCCGCAGCCGCTTGCTGCGTCCTGCCCTTGGTCCTTGTCGCTGTCGGGCTCGGCGCTGGAGGGCTCGCATGGTTTGTTCCTTTCCATTTGCCCCTCACGGTCGCGGCCTTCGTCCTCGTGGCCCTCGGGTGGTTCCTTCACTTGCGCAAAGCGCGCGTGTGCAGTGCCGAAGGCTGTGAAAAGCCTGTCCATAACGGGGCTACGCGACTGGTATTGATGATTGCCACGGCCATGATCGTCCTGTCCGCGCTATGGGGCTTTATTGAACAACCGCTGATGCGTGCGCTCGGAGGAGCCTGATGCAGACTGTCTCCACGATCACTTGCCCCCAATGCGAAGCGGCCACGACCGAAACCATGCCGAGCAACGCATGCTGGTTCTTTTACGAGTGCCCGCATTGCCAGAAAAGGCTGAAGCCGCTGGCCGGAGACTGCTGCGTCTTTTGCTCTTATGGAGATGTGCCATGTCCGCCCATTCAGGAGGCGCGCGAAAATGGCGGCGGTTCCACTTGCGGCGCGTCGCAGTAGAGGACCGCATCACCCACGGTGCGAACGAGATGTCTGTTCCAGTCGTCGAGGGCTTTGCCCTTTTCCTGTTTCCAGTTGGGGCGCTGGTAGGCGCGCGCAACGCCTGCTTGCGAACCGCTCACATGGTTCACCACCGCCAAGCCAGCTTCGGGTAAGGATACCGCTAGCGATTTCAACGAAAATAAATGCAAGCGACAAGAACCCCGATATTACAAACGAAGGTTGCCAAATGGCCCTATATGGCCCATACGATGCCATATAGGAGTATCATGATGACTGCATTTCAACCTGTAGACACCGCAATTCGCGATTTTCGGCCCGTCCCGATTACCGATGACGAGGCCGCTGCGATGTTTCGTGCGGTGGTAAACCTGTTCGGAAAATGGGATGTGACCGACGAACAGGCATCCACACTGCTTGACGTCCCCGTGCGGTCTTACCGCCGCTGGAAAGCGGACGGTGAACCCGGCCGGATCGACCGCGACGGCAAGGCGCGATTGTCCAACCTGATCGGTATTCACAAGGCGCTGCGCTATATGTTTCGTGAGACACGGCGCGCCCATGACTGGATCAAGGCACCCAATAGCGCATTTCAGGGTCGCTCCGCGCTCGATATCATGCTGGGCGGCGAACTGACCGATCTGATGCGGGTGCGCCGCTATCTCGACGCCGAGCGTGGCGGATGGTGATCGATCCCGAAACGGTCCCGGTTTCCACTATCGAATGGCAAAGCGCGGTCCGTATCATCCGCAGCATCCACCCGCCGATCGATCTGTTCGAGGATATTGCCGATCCCGCCGACTGGCCACTGCTCATATCGGCGGAGCAAAAGACCAATCCGCGATTGATGGAGAATATCGGCAATCTCGACCTCGTACCGCAAGAGCGGCGTGTCGGCGGACCTGGGGCGACGTATCTTATGGCACCGTTCACCCATGTCAGCCACGACCGCCCGACGCGATTCAGTGACGGCAGCCATGGCGTGCTCTATGCGGGCAACAGCTTCGAGGTCGCGCTGCTCGAAACCATTCATCATCATAGCCGCTTCATGGCGCGCACGAACGAAGCACCAGGCTGGACTTCGCAATTCCGCGAGGTCGTGATGGACATCAATGCGCGGCTCCATGATCTCCGCGCGGATGAGGGACGATTCAGTGAAGCCGCGGACCCGAATGACTATTCGGCGAGTCAAACGCTGGGAGGGCAATTACAGGCAGCCGGGTCGAACGGGGTGGCCTATCCAAGTGTGCGCCGCGAAGGCGGCGAGTGTGCTGGCCTGTTCTATCCCGACCTCGCCTCAAATGCGATCCAGGGCCGCCATCTTGATTATCATTGGGATGGGGCGCGGGTTGATCTCTACCGCGATACCGGGACAGGGGAAGTGTTTCGGATCGTGTGACATGTGAGATGCAAATTTTCGGCAGAGATTTTAAAGGGAAGCGGCGCTGACCATACGCCGACAGTTCTGGTTTAATATTGCTGTGAGCGGCCTGTCGATATCCCCGCGACTGCCTGCTCCATCATCAAGCGTGTCGAACGCAAAGCGCAATTCAACAAAATGCAATCTTCTTGAGTGCAGCCGATATAAATTCGCGCGTCTTCGGGATCGACGAGCATATCGATCAGAGCGGTTTCGTCGCCGCTTCGATCTCCATCTTCGCCGGCAACAATGGATCGTTTCATAGCCGCTTCGCAAAGGGTCATCAGGCTATCAAAAACCGGGACGAGAATTTCAAGCCGATGCCGCGCCAGCGTCTGATATATGTAGGGCTGAACTGCTTCGCCATGATCCTTGGCATCGCGCCAGCATCGCATGACGTCCAGAATTATGCCTTCCGGCATATCCAATGCTTCATCGAAGCGGACCGCGTGAGCCTCCGCCATTGTCTAAAGCCTCTCTAGTCTCTCGAACAGAGTTTTGGATCAGGACACGCGGAACCAATTCCTTGTCTCACATACCGAGCTTTCGCCTAATCGACAAAGCTCCAGTACGGCGATACCGGCGATCAACCATCCTTGTCGGCGTGCTCGGGTTTCCCTTGGCGCTCGCCGTTGGCGAAATCCTCAAGTTCGTCCTCGCTCATCGAATCGTACATGTCTTTCGAAGCGCCTTGCAGATCGCTCACCTTGGTATCGCCGCGCTTCGCGGACAGAGCTGCTCCTGCGGCTTTTTGCTGGGCTTTCGATTTTGCCGGCATGGTATCTGCTCCTTGTCTCCACTCAATATGCTTCTCGGCACTTCGTGCGCGCGAAGTGCGTGGCTTCCGTCACCAGTAAGGTGTGACCGCCCAATATTCGTACGAGCGCGTCTGGTAATCGCGGTCATAAGCGGTGTCGCGCTCGCTTTCCTTATAGGTCGGCGCGCCCTTCAACTGATCCTCGGTCACGTCGAGCTGGTAGCCATTTAGTTCGGTATTATAGTCGAATTTTTCCCAGGGCAGGCTGTGCAACTCGCCGCCCATACCAAGGAAGCTGCCCACCGAAATCTCGACGTCGCGGGCCTGGCCACCGCGTTTTTCGATCAGGACACGTTCGACAGTACCGATCTTGTCGCCATTGGACCCATAGACCGCCGTTCCTTCGACGCGGTCGCTGCCGATCAGATCGCTGCTCCTTACGTTTTCATGGGACATCGTGATAACTCCTTTCCGACTGAAATTGACCAAGAGAGACTTGGTCACAGCGGAGTAACGCTCGCACCGCGATGATAGTTTCTCCGCTCGTCGCAAAAATCCTCTTTGATAACAAAGGTTAGCCACTGAAGCAGTAGGCTGATCGCCACTTAATATGAGCAAGGCGCTCGAACGGCACGGCGGTTTTCTTGTCGAGAATGGTCTGGCAGCACGGCAGGGAACCGCGTCAAGTTTGCGCAACTTGCTTGGGGGGCGCTGCGGGATCACATTATCGCGGCTCTGGGAATCCCTTTATCGGTCCGGAGCCTAATCTGCCGACTTCGAATGCTCGACTATCATCAGAACAAGCCCTGAGAAAACCAACCCAAAGCCCAAGAGGTGAGACCAGCGAAAGGGCTCGCCGAGCAACAAATAAGATAGCACAAGCGCGCTAAGGGGCATGACCGCCATAGCACCTGCCGTGAGTGCTTCCGGCGCTTCGCGGGCACCGTTATACCATAAAACAGGAGCAAGCCCCGCTGTAGCCGCGCCCCAGAAGGCTACCGCAAACCACCCAGTCTGACCTACGTCGGAAAAATCGAACGGTCGGGGGTCGAAAACAATAGCCAGAACAACAAAAACCAACGCAGCAATCAATGAGGCTGCCAGCGTGGCCTCCAGCGAGCTTATACCGTCGGACAGTTTCCGAGAAAGCAGGGTGTAGGCTGCTTCGAAACACACGGCCATTGCGACAAGAGCTGCGCCGAGGATCGGAGCTTCCGTGTCTCCGCCTCCTTCCGTTCGTAGCAGATTGATTGCTACTATCCCCGCGACCGCAAGGGCCAGTGCTCCCGACGTCCGCCAGTTCATTGCGGCACCGAAGAAAACCACGGCCGCGCCGGCAGTCACTGCCGGTGTCGCGCTCATGATTGTAGAGCCAATCACCCCCGTTGTGAGGCGCATGCCGAAAAGCATGGCTGCGGTAAAACCGACCATCCCGAACAGTGAGATCGCGACAATTACCCACCAGTCCGACCGCTGCGCGTTGCCAAACCTTTTCGTCAGCAGCCACGTGAATGGGGTAAGGACCAGGCAAGCGATCAGCATTCGCATGCAAGATGCCGTGAAGACCGAGAACTGCTGCCCGATTAACTTGCTGAGCGGCGTCGCACTGCCAAAGAGTGCCATGCCCAGCAAAAGCTGCACAACAATCGCAGGAGTGGTCGAGCGTCTATCGGATACCATGATACTGCAAAAATTTAGCATGCCGGACTCCGCTTGGAAAACATAGTCTTGTTTCCGTTTCGCGGGCGGCGTCTCGTGTCAGATAGCTCAGTTCTTCAAGGATATCGTCTATTTCTTACGCTGCGCCAGAATCCGATAGCACGTATTCGAGCGAGAAGAATTGGGAGGTTGGGAGTGATACGGACGTGACCCGCGCATCCGGCGATCTACCGAGATTAGTCCTTGGGCCACGCGCGCTACTTGGTAGCGGATCCGCGTACAAGCTTTCCCGGAAAGGGTTCTGAAAGGCAGGCCGAGTTGATCCACTAGAACGATAATATATCTTATGTTAAATCAAATACTTATCGTTAGCATGTATGAGTGCAGGTAAAGTTCGCTGACGCAAGAGCGTCAGCCTTAGAAGACCGAAGGCCCTGTTAGCAGTGCCGGGTTCCATCTGCCGGTTGACCTCGGCAAACCATCTGGTGACGTGTTCTTCATTGGGCTCGTCGATGCAGAGACCCGGAAAAGCGTCTTGCAAGTAGACCCGCCGGTAGCAGCCATTGATGTCCTTGGTCTTTGGGACACCAGCGCATTGCCCATTTCTCCCAGAACTCGTCGAGGAACTGGGTGAGCAGAAGGATTTCGGCGAACTGATCGACATCTGCGAAAGTGGCGGGAGCGCGGCGTAATGACCGCTGGCACACTTTCACGCACTGAGAAAATTGTCCGGCTCAATGACCGGGCGCGGCAGGCGATCGGGCTGGCCGGTGTTGCCGTGGCGACAGAGGGATTCCGGGCCTTGCCCGAGGCAGATCGGTCTCGGGTGCGTGAGTTGATCGAGACCTTCGACGCCTTCGTGCCGGACAACGATCCGTAAGGCGAGCGTGATTTCGGAACGATCTATCAGGGCGGCGATGGAAATTGGACGATCATGCGACCGGCACAACTTGCCGAAACCGTGTTCTGGAAGATCGATTCCTACGACCGCGATTTGCGGTTCGGCAGCGAGAACCCGGCCAACCTAGCGACTGCCCGTCGAGTGCTGACGATCATGGTTGCCAGCGAATATTGAGGGGTGGAGCATGACCAGGCGCAATCCACCGGTCCGCATCGCCGGACCCGACCCCGACCAGATCATCATGCCGGGCGTGCGCCCGGTCACTCTGGGCGAGAAGCTGCAATGCGGCGCCGACATGCCGATGCTGCCGCGCCGAAACCAGAAGCCGCGCGATATCGGCTTCTGGGATCCGCTGCGCGATAAGCTCGATCTGTTCTGACTGGTGAAGTTGGTTGCGCGGCCCGCCCACGGGCGGGCCGCTGCAATTACTGAACGGGTTGCTTCATGCCGCGAGGTGCTCGGGCCGTGCAGCAACCGATACCTTGACGCGAACATCGCGGTCGAGCCGGTCGAGGATGCGCATCAGCCGGTCCACGGTGAAGCGGTCGAGCTTGGCCTGGCGGATGCGCGAAAAATCGGCCGCCGCAATACCGGTGCGGGCTTCGGCATCGCGGACGGTCAGTTTTTCCTTGTCGAGCGTCTTGACCACTTCGGCGGCGAGGATCGCGCGGAGCTGACGCAGGCTCGCATCGGCCACGTCGAAATCGGCAAAGACATTGCCTGACCCGCGCACCAGTTCGATGTCGTCCTTCTGTTCGGTCATTCCAGCATCTCCTTCAATCGCCTGATCCGCTCGCGCACGAGGTCGATCTCGCGCTGCGGCGTCGATATTCCCTTCGTCGACTTCTTCTGGAAGGCATGCACCACCCAGATATCGTCATCCAGTTGCAGGGCGTAGACGACACGGTAGGCATCGCCGCGCTCCTTGATCGCCAGCTCCCAAACACCGGAGCCGAGACCAGCGAGCGGCTTGGCGATGTCCGGCGCCCCGCCATCGGCCACGATCGTCAGCGCATCGAGCGCCTTGTCGATCGCACGGGCCGGGAACGCCCCGAAATCCTTGCGCGCTGCCTTGATCCACGAAATCGGTCGAAGCGTTGGGGCGCGACATGATCCTATGTAGTCATATCTGACAACACTTGTCAATCGGGTATGTCGGGATGTTTGCCAGCGTGATCGAAGCGAAGCTTTCGTCTAACCATGTTTTCGGATTCATCCTGGTAGGACGTTCCCCACCTTCCCTGACCGCCCTCGTGCCGTGCGGAGATCAAAACCGAAGCCTTCCATCCGGCTCCGCAGACGCCCTTGGCGATGCCGAACGGCAGCCAAAGGCGCTGCCAATTCCTGCGGTGAATATAGACGTCAATCTCCGCATCGCCCAATATATGCACGGCAGTTCGTGTGGAGATTGGGGAGTCTATTCTCCGCCAAACGCATCGAACCAGAGCGACCGGATGCGAAAAGTCGGTCGCTTAAGCCTTTTCAACCGACCGATATGCCACTCCGATCCGGTGCCTGGCGCTTCCGCGTCGGAGACGAACTGCATCGAAAAAACGCCGCGCCGACGCCGCATTCGAAAAGCTGTCGCGCGCGCCCTTTCCTTTACAACCTACGCGACTCCTGTGACGTTCGACGACGGTCCAGCCAAACAGGTCAAGCGTGACCGTGAGCTGATAATCGCGTGCGATGTTGCGCGCAGTATCGACAGCCCGCCAGTGCTCGCGGCATTCGAAGTGCTTTGCCATGAATAAACATTACTCACACCGAAACCCGCAAATCCAACGCAGAAACTGAATCACCGCCCTGCCCTGTGATTCAAATCTTCGATTAAGCATCGCAGGGGTCCTGCTATCCGAGCTTGGGCCACGCGGCCTGACATTTTCCGCAAGGACCTAAAGCATGCGGCGGAGGCCGCGCTTTCGCCGTCGATGCGACAAAATGATGACAACGTGGGCTATCTGAAGTTGATATCATCCCACTCGTTGAGGGTTGGCTTGACCCAGGATCTGATCGCGTTGGGCGCTGACGGTGTCGCGATCTTGAATGCAATGCGCTGGGATTCTGCATCGACGGTGCTGCGATACGGCAGGAAGCTGCAGGCATATTCGAGCGCAATCGCACGGTTTCTGGGAAACGATCCGCAATAAGACCAGGGTTTGATTCCGGACAACGAAGTTTCGATACTAGCTTTATTGAAACAGCATCTTCTCGAGTGCATCCGCCAGTTCACATCGCTTCTTGGCAGGGAGCCGGTCCAGATTGCGTTGCTTCCACAGGACGGCAGGCAGGTGCCAAGCTTCCGGTATGCCGAGAAGTTGCCAGTCCGGCTCTCCGCGTTTGAAGCCGACCAGAAACCGCCGATGCGCATCGGGCATGTCGGCAACCATCGCAGCGATGATCGCCTCGCGCGCTTCTTCAAGATCGGCCCGCGCGATCGGCTCATGCGTCATTCCGACAAAACCGCGCTCGAATTCCTCCATAAGCGGTTTTCGTGTCGGGGCAAGAACTTCGCCAATCGGGCGATGGTGACTGATGACGTAGACAAGGAATGCGCGCCGCAGCTCGTCGCTTATACCTTCGTGCGCCAGGAGATCGCGCACGTCGAAAAGGTCGCGAGGGTGCTGGCGGTCAAGCGCCGCGACGATCTTGCCCGCATAGAGATCTTCGAAGGACACGATCTGCATCTCGGCAAAGCCAAAGGCGTCTTCGACTGTTGGCACAACGCTCCGCAAGGCAAGATCGTAGACGGTGCCGCGCAGTACCGGCGTTACCTCGATCTTGATCTGCACGCCTCCAGCGCGGACGAGCAGCTTGGTGACGATTTTCTCGTCGGCCGAGCGCGAAGCATGGACCTTCGCATCCGGTATTTTGCGTTCGATCCGTTTCGCTATTCGCAGCATGGCCGCGTTGATCGCGGCAAGCGACCTGGCGCGATCCTCGACCGGCAGATAGGTCAGGTCGATGTCCACCGACAGGCGCGGCATGTCGCGCACGAACAGGTTGATCGCGGTACCGCCTTTGAGGGCGAAGGCTTCTTCCTGCGCTACGAAAGGAATGGTGCGGATGAGAAGGGCGACCTGTTGCCGGTAAGAGTCGAGAAAGGCCATGATGCCCGCTACCCCGCCAGATCGGACGGCACGGTTATGTGGTAGCCGGGGTCGAGCGTGCCACCTTTGACCAGGACGCGCTTCCCCGATCCAAGATCGACACGGGTCACATCGAGACGGGATCGCCAGGCATGCCGGTGGCGGTCGGCGAAGAACAGGAATAGCCGTTTCACCTTCACGCTGGCGCAGGTCTCCAGCAGGGTTTGCAGGCGACGCGGGCTGAGATCGCTCAGCCCTTCCATCAGGGCATCGACCTGATGGAAACTCTCATGTCTGGGCAACTCGTCGAGCAATTCGAGCGCGGCACGTTCCTTGCTCGCATAGCGGATGGGTAAGCTCAGACCTGCGGCGCTGACCATGACGGGGCTCGGCTCCGCTTGTGCGCCGGCATCGCCGGGAAACAGACGCAGACTGTTGTGCCAGCGGAAGGCTACGTCGAGCGGCAAGCTGTCCAGCCATGTCGGCGGTCGCTTCGGCCCGTAGAGGTGAACCTCGCGCATCTCCGCCGAAAGGTAATGGGCATAGCCTAGCTGTTCGAGTGCGGTGCGCCCGCCGACGGTCAGCGGCAGGTCCAGCACGGTCTGGAGCGAGATAACCACCTGCGGCCATGTCAATGGCGCGCGCGAGCGACGATAGACCCGCCGCGCCGGACTTTCGAGCCAGCCAGCGCGGACATACTGGCTGCGCAGCGCCGATGAATAACCGTGCGCCTCCATCCACGCGGCATCGGCCAGGAGTCCCTCAGGGAGTTCCCGCTGAAGCCGGTTTAGCTTGCTGTCAGAACGCTTAGCCATGATTAGTGTTTTGGCATATCTTCAAACCAAAATCCAGTTTGAAGCTTTCCGCTTTTGCCAAGCCAAGCTTGGTGTTTGGCGCAGTCTACAAACCTTATGCTCGGACTCAGGGCCCAAACCTGCGGTCGAACTCACGCCTCAGCCGCGAGATCTCGGACGTCTAGTCTGCGAGATATCCGCGCTGACAACGTTTCGGCATCCCGCTCAAAAGCAGACCAGTTCTCCTAATCTCCGCATTGCGCAATACATTCGCGACAGTTCATGCGGAGATTGGAAAGCCTATTTTCCGCAAACTGCATGAAACCATGCCTACGGGATGTGAGTCGCTCGCCTATGCTTCTTCAACGGACCGATATTCCACTCCGATCCGGTGCTTGGCGCTTCCGCGTCGGCTACGAACTGCATCGACAAAACGCCGCGCCGACGCCGCATTCGGAAAGCTGTCGCGCGCGCCCTTCCCGTTACAACCTATGCGACCCCACTGACGTTCGACGACGGTCCAGCCAAACAGGTCGAGCGTGACCGTGAGTTGATAGTCGCGTGCGATGTTGCGCGCGGTGTCGACAGCCCGCCAGTGCTCGCGGCATTCGAAGTGCTTTGCCATGAAGAGACATTGGTGCACCGCAACTCTCAAATCCAACGCAGAAACTGAATCACCGCCCTACCCTGTGATTCAAATCTTCGATCAGGCATCGCATATGCACTGCTTTCAGACCATCGCCCACGCAGGTCTGGAATTGTCCGCAAGGTCTCGCGCATCAAGAATTCCGTAACGGATTGTCCAACTTGATTTAAACGCAGCATCCGGTCAGTCGTTGTATTTAGCGTCCTAAAATGCTACGGCTAGCCTAGGAGAATTGCGATGAGCTTCGACGATCAACCTGGAGAATCTGGAGTGGTCAAGGCAGCCGCGAAGTGGGATCCTTCAGGCGGAGTGAACCCAGAGTGGCTCTATAAGACCGGGGATGATTTCCTTGGCCACGATTACGAGCCATCGCAGGGACGAGTTGAATGGAATTCTATTCTCGGATTGATGTTAGCAATTGCATTCATCTTTATCGCTATTTTGAGCTGGTAACTCATTCGTCGTCACCACGAAGGCGTCTTTGAATTGTGTTACGCTCCCGCTGGTCGTGATCATAGAAGCGCTCGTTAAAGCGATCGTTTGCTCCACCCAAGCCTTCTCGGCGCTCCTCGAACTCCCGCCGCTTGTCGCTGTAGCGAGATGTGTTGGCCTCATAACGATCACCAAGTGACGATGCGCCTTCGTCGATCCGGTCTCCGATAGATCCATCACTCGATCCATTCACGAGGTTTCGTGGCCCACCAACATTTTGGCGCGGCGTGCTGGCGCGAAGGTCGGACTCGCTGAAATCGCCGGGCCCAGTGACATTGCCGACCAAGGAGCCGCGTTCAGGGATGAGATCATTGAAGGGGGCAACGCGAGCATCGTAATAATCGGCGATAATTTCTCTCGCTACAAGCTCATAGGTTGCCTGCTCTTGCGGATTGTAGTCGGTGCGGGCCAAGCTCGGGGCCGTCACCCCAAGTTCCATGGCCTTTTCCTGATACCTTGATGCAACAATCTGAGACATATCGAAGTTGAGGTTCGCACCGTACCCTTCGCGATTGGAGGTATTGTTGCTGAGGGACGTCGAAACTTCATCGATTGCAGCAATGCGCTCATCAATGCGCCGGATCTCTTCGAGAGCTTGCTCACGAGAATAGGAATTATCCGAATAGCCCTCGCTTCGATTAAAGCTGCCGCTCTGCGAGTAGCTGCCATTATCCTGTGTAGCATTCGACCCGTTGGAGCGACCGTCAGAGGTCGACGAATCGAGTCCGTTGCTTTGTATACGATCGTTTCCACGGTTCACGAGGTCGGTGCGCAACCGTCCTCCATTGATGCCAGTTTGGGCGCCGGCATTAATACCAAGGCCAGAGCCCCTGCGAGGACTTCCTCCAGAATTTCCTCTACCGGCAGTGCCAGATACGCCAATACTCCCGCCACGAGTAGTCTCAAGACGATCAATGTTGGTTTGCTGATCGCCCGAAGAGCGCGAAATCCTGTCACCTTCGCTTATACCGTCTCTCGAATCGAGCGACTGATTGTCAAACCTCTGAAAATTTTCACCAGAGCGATATCCTGCAGAGTTTTCGCTTCCGCTCGAGTTGCGGACGCCGGTCGTTTGACGTGCCGAGGTTCGGTCGAGGAACGAAAGCGCACGCGAACGCTCCTCGGTGAGGCTGTTGCGAGCCGTCTCGAGCTCGGAAAGCGTCTGCTGGCGCTCGGAATTTGCGAACTGGCTCAAAGAGGCACCGAAGGCGAGGCGGCTCATTCCGGGTGATGTATCGAAGACGGTAGAACCGTCAGCCATCGTCCGCGTGAAAGTACCGTTGGGATTGACGGTCGACTGCACAGCAACTCCACCCGTGAAGGATGGCGCAGTGTTCCATTGGTTAGACTGCCGGTTGAAGCTCGACAGGTTCATGAAACTTTCGTTTCCGTAGGAGTAGTTGCCCGTCGTCCGTTCCACGGCCGCCGCTTCCGCTGCAGCCTGTGCTGGAGCGAGCATGGAGGTCGCCTGCGACGAGACGGCCATCGCTCCCCGCGCCATGCCGGCAGCAAGGAACGGGATCGACATCATCAGGAAGCCTGCGATCGTCGCGGTATCCGCGTTGACCGCATCGATACCGGCCATGCCTGCCATCGTGATGCCGCCCGGTGCGGTCGCATTCAGAGAGTCCGATGCGCGGTCCATGATGAACATGTGCAGGACCACATAGAGTGGCCCCCATGCGGCCAGATAGAAGAAGCCGGTGAAATAACCTTTCAGCGCGGTTACCCCTGTGCGCGGAAGAAGGAAGAGCGGAAAGAGGACCGGGAACATCGCATAGAAGACGACGGTCAGCACGATGTTGAGAAGCGGGACCCACGTCATCGCTTGCTGTGTGATCGACGTGTAGGTGTTGCGCGCCTGTTCCTCGGCGCGGAGCATGGCGAATGTATCGCCATCAGCCGCACCGAGATTGGCTCGCGCTTCGAGGAAGGCACCCACCAGCGAGCGTTGATGGAAAATCTGTTGTGCGGTCTGACTGCTACCGTGGAACTGATTGGCGATGACTGGGAGGTCGGCGATCAGTTTGGCGCGAGCTGCTGCGGGAGTGAGGCCTGGAAAGAGCTTGCGGCCCTCCTCCTCGAGCTGCGCATCGGTATAGGTGATAATCCCGCTCTGAAGGCTCGTGTATCCTGCCTGGCAAGTCACGATCGTCGGGGTGCCCGTGGCTGGGATCCACTTCATACCCCGCGCCGGCGAGCCGGGGCCCATATCGGTCAGGATGTCGTTCGAGTTCGCGACCGTGTCGAAAGACATATGGCCGAGCAAGATGTCATAGAAGAGGCACTGCTTGAAATACTCCTCGAGATTGGCGCTGATGCGGGGGTCGCGGATCTGGAAGTCCCGGGTGCGATCCCAGAGCCTGGCTCCATAGATCATACCGTTGTTCGACATCTGCAGGGTGCCAGGCATCGTGAAGACGGTCTCGGCCGTGCGCGTCAACCAGTCGCCGGCAGTCGAGCTGACCGAGGCGATGAGGGCCAGACCAACCGGGACGTTGCCGACCGTCGAGGGTGCCAGACTGGGATTGAGGCGATCGGTGACTTGCACGGTGGTCGTCGGGATGATGAGTGCCCCGTACATGAGCGTCGCACCCAGGAACCAGTTGAGCCAGGCGCGCCAGTTCAAACTGAAGGCGACGATCAGAAGCGTGTATATGAAACCCATCACCATCACGACCCGGAGAAGCGAACGGAAGCCCCCTCCCCCCGTCCATGCGGAGACCGCGTTGAGGACGTTGACGATGTATTCCCCGCCCCCAATCGTGAAGATCTCCATCATGGTCCCTGATCCTTACTGGACGCCTTGGTTCGACAGCGACGTGCTGAAGGACAGCGCCGCCGACATCTGCGGGGAGAGATTGTTGCGCAGCGTGCCCTCCAGGAAGACCGCGCGCTGGATGACGTGCTGCGTTCGATCGAGGCGCAGGTTCATGCCTTGGGAATATCCATCGAGGACGTGGCGCACGGAGACGATCTGGTCACGCCATTGCGACAGCGCTTCCTCGTTCGCGTTCTGGAACGTCCCGACTCCCCGCGATGCGTAGCCGTAATATTGCTGCGCAAGCGCATCGAGCAGATCCATCGACACAATCTCGGCCAGATCGTTCATGTCATTGGCTGTCATTCCGCCAAGCGTCGCCGCCGCGTTGACCGAAATGATCTTGTATAGCGGGATCGTGGTCGCGCCGAGCAGTCCGATCTCGTCCGACGTCAGCGCGGTGTTCGACCGGATCTTGGCATTCATGCTCTCGATCATCGCACGGACGCGAGGCTTCAATGCCTGCGCCTGGTCGACCGACATGGTCTGAGTCGTCGGATTGAGACACTTGTCGATCGTATCGCACTTCAGCATCGTGACCGAGTTCGTGCCGTCGAGAAGCGCCGTCAGGAGCGCGCGATCGCCTTGCCCGAAGAACTGGTAGCCGCGCTTTCCGCTCCCATCGCCATCCTGATAATAGATGACGGTCCCCACGAACGTCATGAGGTACTCGCGGAATTGGGGAGAGAAGCTCGGATAGCTCTGCTTCAGCATATCCCACGTGAAGTTGTAGCTTTCCGACGGAATGTTCGGATCGCTGTTCGCAGCGATCGTCGACTCCCGCTGACCGCCGGTCCCGCATTCGTGACGGCCTTTCGCCCAGTCCGAAAAGAGCCCCTGGCTGTTGCCGATCGACTTGCAGATCTCCGACGACATGCGGTCCGACTTTCCCCACAAACCGCCGACGAGATTTTGAGCGGTTTCGCAGCTGTTCATGTTGAACTGGTTCATCTGCTGAGCCTTCTGCGCCATCTCTTCGATCGTCGAGGCGATCTGCGGGCTGATCGACTTGATGGCGAGCTGGAAGGCGAAGCCGAGCGCATTGTTGGCGGTCGCCTTCAACATCGCGACGATCTCGTCGGTGTTGATGAAGGAGAAGCTGCCCGAGAAGACGTCGATGCCGCCGCAACCCGCCTTGATCGAGGGCAGTTGCAGATTGACCGGGTTCACGCTCTTCTGCGGAAACCGTGTCCAGATGTTCCCACCCGAATAATAGCCCGCGGATTGGCCCTGATAGGCGGTCGGCCCGGTCGCGTTGGCCGCCGCACCCATGTCGTTGAAGAAATCGTTGAGCTCGGCCCCAACCTGCGCGCTGACCGGCGCAGCGGCCATGCCTGTCGTCGCCACCGCGCAGAGAGCGACACCGGCGCGTTTTGCGAAACGGGCGGCGATGCCGCCTCTCGTCCGAGTAGACATCAGTAATCGCTCCCTGGCTCGATCTGCGTGAGGTAGAAGATGCGCTGCATGACTTCGTCGGCCGCCATGACGCCGTAGCCGATCGGGATCGGCTGCTTGGTTTGCGTGTCGAACAGGACGATCGCCGGCACGGTGCCTCCCTGAAGACCCATTCGCTGGTACTGTCCGCTGTCGATCACGTAATTCGGGAAGAGCTCATTCGGACCACCGTCCATTGATACAGCCAGCACTTCGAGGCCGTAGTTGTCGGACAACGCGCGCATGACCGGCGAGAACGTCCGGCACGCCGAGCAGCTCGAAGAGTAGAAGTAGAAGACGCCGTAGCGCTGCGTGAGCGCCTGCATCGATCCCTCGCGCTGGTCGCGGCGGTCCGTGAGCCAGGTCTGCTTGGCCAAGGTGCCCACTGGCCGTTCGAGTGTGTAGTCGAGCTCGGGGTTCTGCCAGATCGACCTGCTCCACGTATCGGCGAAGGTCGACGCACGATCGAGCTGCTCACGCTGAAAGCGGATGTAGTTGACGATGTTCTCGGAGGTCGGTTCGAGGATCGCGAGCGCCTTGAGTTCGTCGAGCTGCTTGGTGATCGCCGCCATTCGCTCCACGGCGGGTACGGTTTGGGCGGGCTGTTGCTCCCTCTCCTTCGCCTCGCGCTTCACCTTCTCGGAATTGCAGTAGAACCACGACCCGAGCTTGCGCTCGTGGCAGTAGAAGGCATCGCGCTGGGACGCCGTGTCCGCCGTCTGCGCCAAACTGGGGGCCGTGGCTGCGGCGACTACTGCCGCAAGGCTGAGCAAAGCGAGCTTGTTCATGAGCGTTTCCCTTTGTCGAGGTCGAGCATCTGCAGGAGGAAGGCGGTCTTGAGGTGACCCCGACCACGGTCGATCATCCGGATCATTCCGCCGGACAGGGTCGTCGCGCCGTCGATGCCGGCGTCGGTGAGGCAGAAATCGAAGGCGCTCTCGCCCGCCCGGGAGATCCAACCGCGTTCGAGCAATCGGCCGATAGCGGCCACGAGCTCCGCCCTTGATGCTGGCCGCAGGAACCAGTCGTGGATGCGCGAGAACATCTCCTCCTCGCTGGCAGCAAGGTTGCGTCCGATCGCGACGCTGATTGCGAGATCGAGCACCTCGGCAGCTGGGAATCGGTCCCCTTTTTGAAACGCAATGACTTCGCCGCCCGACACTTCAAGTCCCTCCATTCAGAGTGTAGTAGTCTTCAATCTTGGTCTGGATCTGGATCGACATTTCGATCTCGTCGGGCAGCTTCGCCGCGTCGACGAACTCGGCGTAGACCTCGCGGAAATCCATCCGGCTGAGGTCGAGCTGCTGGAACTGGGCGATCAGAAAACCCTCGCAGTCGGGCTCCTTGGCCTTGCCCCATTGCATCCCGAGCTGGGCCTTGCCTTGCTCGTTGAGGATGCGGACCAGCTTGCTCCCGTAGCAGCAGTAGGATTGCTTGCGCGTCACGCAGACGCCGAGGATCTTGTCCGAACAATAAGTACCGACGTGGTGACAGAGCCCGGCATCATCCTTCTTGTCGACGTCCCGGTCCTGGCTGTTGCAGAGCCACGGCGTAAGGAGGGGAACCCCCTTCCCGCTGCAGCAATTGGACAGTCCGAACACCTTCTTGGTGCATTTCAGGTTCTCACCGCTGAAAATCTTCAGCTGGTTTGGATCGAACTCGTCGCGAAGCTCGCCCATGACGTTCATCGCCACCATAGCATCCTTGAACTCGGTCGATGCCTCGCGTGTGACGCTCGTACATTCGCCGTTGATGCAGTAGAGATCGCCCGCACAGACATACGCCGGCGGGGGCGGCGTCCCCGTGTTCGGCGTGGTGCATTGGAACCAGCGATCGTAGACATTGCAGGTGGTGCCGTCAGCGTCGTAGCTCAGGCACTCGTCGTGGCTGAACGCGCATTCCGGACGTGCCTCGAGCGCAGCACAGTCGTTCGCCGGAAGCAAACCCTGGCACTGATACGTGCGGCTCCACTCCCAGCACGGGCGGGTTACGGGCAAGCCATTGATGACGCGCGTCTCGTTGGGAGCCGTGCAGGTCTCGCTTTGGAGCGAGCACGTCGCTCCACCGATCGTGGCTTCGCATTGTGTTTCTTCGACGGACTCGCTGACAATCGAAATCGTGTTCCGCTCAATGCCTCCGGAGACCGCAGTTTGCGCGGGGCAAGAATAGGTCAGACGGTAAATTGGGTCGCCGGGTTCGGAGCAGTAGCGAGTGCGTCCATTGTCGTACCACTGAAGGCACCCTTGGCCTATCCGGACCCGGTTGATCTCCTGACAACCGCCGGCATCGAGCTGGCCTTGAATGGCGGCGCATTGCCGCGCGCCTAGATTGACATCCCTGTCGAACCCCTCATCGCAGGTGTACTCCCAATACCGGGACCCCTGTGTCTGAATTGTCAGAAGAGCCCTGCACGTCCGTGCTTCGTCGAAAGGCTGCGAACCCTGGTTGCAACTCTCGAGATAGGTGGTCGATCCACCGCCCCCGGGAGGCAGTGGATCGCATGAACCGCTCGATCCACCCGGGCTAGCGCCGGGACCGAGATAGGCGTCGGGATCGCTTTCGATGGCGGATGCCGCGGAGAGATCGATCGTCGCAGGATCGACGACCTTGCGGTATGGATCTACGACGATGCGATAGTCCTGCTGATAGCGCTGCGCTTCGCCGGCCGTCGTCAGGCCGACCGCATCGTCAGCATACTCGAGCGATGGAAAATCGGTCCCTCCGTATGTCGGGACGTTCGCTTGCGCACCATCGGCGAGGATGGACCCGTTCGTGGCATCGCGGACGCCCTCCCCGATCGCCTCGCCCTCTGCGCGCGCATCGGCCGAAGTCATCTGCGCATGGGCGAGCTGACCCGTCGCCACGAGAACGGCACAAGCAAGAGCGAGGCCGCGGATGTTCACCGCTCAGACCTGTAATTGGCGAGCGCAACCCGCGAGACCGGCGCGCCGGGGCCGTTGGCGTTCGAGAAGGTCTCTAGCACGTAGCCAACGCTGACGTTGCCGGCGATCCGGTCGTGCGGAGGCGGCGTGGTCACGCAGTCGAGCTGGTCGCAGGGTTCGAAATCGCTCGAAAGCGCGACGTAGGTCGGTACCCGGTCGACCCGAAACGACCGGAACAGCCGCGGATCGATCGCGACGTTGCTCGCGCCAGCCTGATCCACAACATTGCGGATGCCGGTGATGAACGCCTGCGGGTTTCCGGCCGAGAAGCCACGGAACACGACGACGCCACCGGCCTTCGTCGTGTCCTCGATCAATTTCGCCAGCGCTCCCTCGGGCATCGAAAGGCTCGCGAATGCGATGAATAGCGGCGCGCCTTCGGGATTGGCCATGCCGGCCTTCGCGCCGGCGACCATTTCGTCGAAGTCGAAAGGCCCGTCACCGCCCGCAATATCGGACACATCGAGACCTTCGATCGAGGCGTAACCCTCGTTGACGATCGTCTGCGCCTCTTCCCGATGTTCATCGCCATTGGAGGTAACGTAGTCGAAGAGTGCCTGGGCATCCGCTTGGAACTCTCCCGCGCGCGCCTCGATAGCCTGGGGGTCGAACCCGTCAGCGCTCTGGGCGACGACCGCCGTTACGCAGCCGATGAGGCTGAAGCCGGCGAGCGAGATAGCGATTTTTCGGTTCACGGCGAGCCTCCGTCCTACAGCACGCAGCAATTGCGTTTACGCCAAAGGAGGAAGCCGACGTCCTCTCCCTTGACCGGGTAAACCTGTCCGGATTTGGGCAAGATGGTTGTCGCCCCGATCGGCGAGCAGCTTTCGCGCCCGCTGACCATCGGCGTCGGATTGACCTGCTGAAGCCGATACTGGCTCTTCTTCAGGATCGGCATGATGTACTTCGAGCAAAGGGCCTTCGAGCCGCTGGTCCCCCAGGCAAGGCCCTGGCGATGCATCTTGTAGATCATCCGCTCGGCCGCGAGCCGCGCCGACTGCTTGATGCCGACATTGGCTCCGATATTGCCGTTCATCGGATACATCGGCCCTTGGCAACCCGAACACCAGAACAGCTCGTCGATCGGCAGTTTGGCGGTCGAGGCGATGCAGTCGGCCGAACACGCGGCCTGCGCGATCGGCGAGGTGAAGAGCGCCGCTTCCGGGTTTAACAGCGTCGTCAGCTCGTCGTCCTGCCAGAGCGGATCGATCTCGCTCATATAGGCAATGTCGAAGGAGCTCGCCTCAAGGCACAGGAAGTCGGTTACGACCTCCAGCCAATAGAGAAGCGGATAGATGTAATAATGAACGTGATATTTGGCGGTGTTCTGCGATTGTCCTCCGATCTGCGAAGAGTTCGACGCATAGCCGTTACCGATCGGGAAGCCAGGGTCGAGCTTGATGCCTCCGAGATTTGGAAAGCACCACGGTTTTGTCGAGACATCGACAAGGCGCACGGGTTCCCAGAATCCCATCGCAAGCCCGACGCGCGGCACGGGCGTTCCGCACGCGCAGATCGGCAGATCCGGATTCTTGGTATCGGCGCGCGAGGATGGCCAGATCTTGAGCGATCCGAGCGAAAGTGGAAACATGCAGCCCCAGCACACATCCGTGATCGGATTGACAAACGATCCGGAACAACGCCCCGGACCGGAGGGCAGTCCTTGGGCGGACGCCGGCGCGACAAGAGCAAGGGCGGCAAGCGCCGCAACAACGGTAAGCCACCTACGCAACATCGTCGGTCTCCCTGAAGAGCCAGGCATCGTCCGCGGCGTTCTTCAGCCTGGCCCATGCCCAGCCCTGAACGGCCATGAAGGTGAAGGCCGCGGCCAGGCTCGGGAGAGCGGCGGACCCGATCAGCTGGCGAAGCTCGCCAAGGAACAGAAGTGCGACCGCGAGAACCAGGCAGGCTGCGATGACGCGGAAGCGCGCAGCCCGCAGCTCCTTGGTTTCCGGAGCGGCCAGCGGAACCGGGATCATATCGCGCCAGGACGTCACGATTGCCTCCGGGGGATAGCTTTTTCGGTAACCAGCAGGAGATCGCCCTTTGCCTCGACGAGCGCGGGCGTGCGGGTGATGCCGAAATGACTGGTGAGCTTGCCCTCCTGGTCGAAGTAGAACCGACGCTGGTGAGTTTTCATGGATTCGAAGGGCGAACCGTCGACGAAAATGATCTTGGCGCGTTCATCGGGTCCGTGCCCGAGCGCCCATTCAACCTCGGCGGGATCGTCGCCGTCCACGAAGACGAGCTTCTTGGATAGCCCCGAAGTCGTTAGCGGATTGACCCGCTGACCACGCGCCGCGATCAGATTGCCTTGGTGGTCGCGAATGTCGTTCTCGACCACGATCGCGGGATCGAATTCCCACGAACGCGTCTCTTCGGCACGCGCCATTCCCGGAACGGGAACCGGACGCATGACGCGATCCTTCACTTTCGCGGCGAACTGCTGGTTCATCTCGTCGAGCTTGCCGGTCGCCTGCGCATGATCGAGACGCGCCTTGATGACGGACAGGAGGTCGGGCTCGATGACGGGCCAGGTCTGACCCATCTGGCCATGATCCTGCGCCTGCGCCTGCGCAGTCGGCATCGACGGCGCCGTCGCAGCCGCGGTGACGGCGGCGCATGAGAGGATGACGAGACGATACCTCACAGGATCGCCACTCCCGTTCCAACGAGGCGGTCGCGGCACACGAAGCCGATGTGCGAATAGCGGCTGTCGAAGCCATCCTTGTGGTGAGTGGCCGCGAACACGCAGCCTTCCGGAACGACGCCGAGAGGACCTTCGGTCAGGGGATCGCCCCGTTTGGTGAGCGGCTTGATCGATGCGATGCGCTCGCCATTGACCAGCACGTCGCGGCCTTCGCGGGTCACGAAATCGCCGGGCAGACCGAAGGCGATCTTGGCGAAGGCGCCAGGCTCTTCGCCGAAATACTTCTGGGTGACCGGATCATGGCCCGGGTGGAATATCACGTAATCCCCGCGGTCGGGAAAGCGGCCACTTTCGACAAGGAACGCCCAGTTCGGCAGCGAATCCGTTGCGTTAATCATGAAAGCATGGGTCTCGCTCCATTGCTGCAGGGACGTCACCGCGGTTCCGATGCCGAAAAGCGCGGCGATCGCGAGTAGCTTGCCCTTGGTCGACAGCCGCTTGGCTCTATTGTTGAACACCGCCCTGCCCTCCCCCGTTCGCGGCCATGAACGCCTGCATTTCCTGCTCGACACGCGCGTCTTGTGTTTGTTGCATGTCGATCGATGCCTGGGCGATTTGCGGGCGCGGCACCTTCGCGTAGACAGCCGCCTTTACGCTCTGGGTGACGTCCGGGATCGCGCCGCCAATCACCGCCTCGTGGACGAGAACGACCTTCCCGCTCTTCGACAAGCCAGCGACGGTCCGATCGAGTGCGGCCATGAAAACGGCCGTTTCCTGGGCGGCGGTCTGCTCGTCGGAACTCGATCGCGCCTGGGCCTGCAGATATTCGCCGATGATCCCTTGCAGCTGAAGCTGCACGAACTCCTGGCGTCCCCCATCGTCAGAGACGAGGTTCTTGGTGACCCAGGCTCCCCAGATGAAGATGGCGGCGGCGGCAGCGAGCAGCACGATCTCCCGGGGTGAAAGACCCGCAAAGGCACGTTTGGCAGCCACTGTCTTGGGCCTGCGAACTTCGGCGGTCGCCGCACGATCGGCATTCTCGAACAGATCAGTCATTGTCACCTCCAGCGAGTTCGAAAGCGGAGCGAAGGCTCGCGCGGCGAAAGAAAGCGATGAGAACGAAGGCGCCGCCAAGGACCGTGAATACGATCGTTTGGAATTGCGCCTGTCGAGCCGCGTCGGCCGCGAGGAAGCGCGCGGTCAAATTGTCCAGCTGAAGCATCGTCCCAGAAAGGGTGAAGCTGCCGAGGAGGACGAAGAACAAGGTCGCGACGCCAAGGGTCGCGAGGCCCGTCGTGGCGAACCACCCGATCAGGCGGAGCGCAACGGCCATTGCGTCTTGGCCGCGTGCGATCCGGGTGTGCGGGGATCCGGCGTGTGCAAACGCGTTCATTCCGCGGCCTCCAGCATATGATGGCTTTCGGGAAAGGCTACTGCCTCGATCGCATCGTGCATCGGGAAGCCAAGGTGGACGTAATCCTCGATGTCGGCGAAGACGTCGGGGCTCGAGGAATAGAGCGCTGCCGAATACCGATCGAGGACGAGCCGCCCGATGCTCTCGGTGTCGGGCCCCCGGATGAACACGTCCGAGTAGTCCGCGCCGTTGCGCTTCAAGGACCGCAAGAGCGCCTCGGTCATGTTGTCCATCTCGAAGCGATCCGAATTGCGGAAATCGGAGATCGTCTCGCCCTTCTGCTGAAGGATGAGGAACCAGTCGGAGTTCTCAAGCGCGGCGCGCGACCCCTCCGACTTGTAGTAATCGTGGATCGATTGCGTCGCCGTGATGAGCGAACCGCCATATTTGCGGCAGGTGCGCGAATAAGTCTCGACGAAGTCTGCCATCGCCCCGCCCTTCAGCATCTGCCAGGCTTCATCGATGATGAGTGGTTTGGGGATCGAGCGGTCCATCCGGCGCATCACCTGAGAGGCAATGAACATCACGGATGTCAGCACCACGCCGCGCAACTCCTCGCGCGTCGCCAGATCGGAAAGCTCGAAGACGGTGAGGTCGGCTGACAGGTCCAGATTGGCATCGCCGAGGAAGAAGCGACCGAATGTCCCGGTCGAGGCGAACGGCAGCAGCGAGGTCGCAAGATCGTAGGCGAAGGGATGTTCGGGCTGCTTGAGCGCCTCGATGATGTGGTCCACCGTTCCATCGCGACCCTCTGCTTCCCAGACGGCGTTGACGGCCTGGTCGATGAGCCCCCGCTCGGTGTCGTTCAGTCGGGTCTCGTTCCGCGCCATCTGCGAAATGATCGACTTCAACATGGCGAGGCAGTCGACCAGATAGTCATCGTCGCCTTGGGCCAGCTCTTGGTCGATCATCCGGAAGGGGTTGATCGAAATGCCCGAAGAGAGCTTGAATTCGGTAAAGGTGCCGCCGAGCGCCTTCGCCATGTGCTCGAAACTGCGACCGTCATCGATCACGATCGTCTTCGCGCCGACGCCGGCGAAGCTCGCCGTCAGATCCTGAAGGAGGACCGATTTCCCCGAACCCGACTTGCCCGCGATCGCCACGTTGTGGTTGCCGGCACCGTTCTGGAACGGCGACCAGAATTGCGGTTGTCCCCGGCGCCCGATGAACAGCAGATGCGGAATGTTGCCGCCTACATATTCACCCTGGATCGGTGCGATGGCCGCGACGTTCGTGGAGCGCATGGTGCGCAGCCGCTTCATGCGCTTGTAATCGGAATCGAGTCCGTCCGCGAGCATGAGCGGGAAATGGGCCATGAAGGCGGGCAGCTGGATATGGGTCTCGTCGATCAGGTCCCACCCGCTCGCCTTGTAGAGCGCCTTGAGCGTTCGCTCGCAGGGCTCGCCACGTCCCTTGGGCGCAAGGATCGAAACCGCATAATAGCATGAGACCAGCTTTTCGCCCTGCTTCACACGGTCTTGGACGAACTGCCATTCGGCGGCCTCTGTGCGAAGCTTCGGGACGAGCTTGACGCCCTTTCCCTCCGCCAGCGAGCTCGTGCGCGCGAACTTGTATCCCGCCTTGCTTTCCGAAGACTCCTGCCCGGGGATGACCCCGCACACGGTCTGGAGGACCGGGCACGGCAAGTTCAGCTTGGGATTGAAGATATCGCCGATGATCTTCTGCGTGTCCCACGGAGCCCAGCGATCGGGGAAATTGCGTACCGCCATCGTCCGGATGTCGAAGCGCTCGGGAACGAAATCCTTCATCTCCGGCACGCCCTCGACAGAGGCACCCGTTGGGCGGAGCGACTGCGCATGAAGGATAAGACGATCTTTCTCGACATGGGTGACGAGATCGCGGCGGACGCATTGTTCGTTGATTGGGTCGAACCGGTTGTACCCCGGAACCTCGTCTCCAGCTCCGGTCGATGGAGCCAGGATCTCGTCGAAAAAGCGGATCAGATCGGTGGGCTCGAATTGCTTGATTGGAACGTCGATCGATTCCAGCGCCGAAATGGTTCCGTCGCGCATCGTCACCAGATCATCGGTCGTCAGCCCGGAGCCCTGACTGACGCCGACCGACATGACGACACGGTAATTGCGGACGAAGAAGGGGCCGTCGCTCGCGAGAGTCGACCACGCGCCGTTGCGGAGCTTGTCGAGACGATGTCGGGCAAGGGTCTGGAAGACGCCCGAGGCGCTGAAGCGCGGTAGCGCCCAGTCCTGCAGCTTCTCCGCGACGCGCGGAGAGGAATAATTGGTTACGCTGAATTTGGTCCCGGGCAGGAGGATATCCGAGAACAGCGAACTTATGATGTCGTTGACGCGATCATTGGCCCCGACCAGCGGCGCAAGCTCGAGGATGAAGCCTTTCGAGCGGACCTGGTGGAAGACCCGCTTGTCTTCGTCGTAGGAGCGATAGCCAAGGTAATGCGACAGCATCGGCACCTGCGGCGGGTTCGACTTCTGCTCGGGTTTCCGGCTGTCGCCGACCACCAGGTCCACGATGTTGCTGAATGCTCTCATCATCGCGCTTCACTCCACCACGCCGGGAAACGATGCGGCCTGCCGCCGCGGCTTCGCCTGCTGGCCTGCAAGGCGTTCGGATACCTGCGCCTCGATCGCCGCGATGGGATCGGTCCCTGTCGCGACGGCGACTTCCTGCGGCTTTGCCGTAGGATCAGCCGCGGGCGGGAGGATATCGGGGGTGATCGCGAGGAACGGCGGGGCACTCTCCGCAGCGGCAAGCAGCCCCTGGTTGCGCGTGGGATTGCGCCCGCGCATCGCCATCGCGTCCATCGCATCACCGCGACCGGGCAAGACGGCCTCGGTCCTGACGGTCCGCCGTGCGTGGATCATGCCCGTCGCATCGGTGTAGCCCGGAAAGACAACGGCAAGCTCGTAACTGGGGGCACTGGTCGCCGTCATGGGAGCGGACGCGAGAACGGTGCTGTGGACCGGAGCATCGATCCCGTCATCCATCTGGTAGGGACCGGCGGGATTGAGCAGATCGGTGGAGCTCGTTTCCTCGATCCGCGATATCGCGTTGTCGTCGATCACGGTGGAGGGGGCGCACACACCGTCGGGAGCATCGCACCGGAAACTGCCGCTCACATTGGTGCCCAGTGTGGTGCAGGCCGAGAGCGCGCCGCCAAGCGCGGCGATGGTGAGAATGGCTTTGCTGTTCACGATGCACTCCCTTGGATCCAGCTTTCGAGGAATTCGCGGGGGCGGTAGCCGTGAACGACGGCACCATCCTCGCGGACGATTACGGGGGTTCCATTGAAGCCATGCTGGCGCGCGAAAGCTTCGTTGGCATCGAGCCCCGACGTGTCGCATTCCGATCCGGTGGTGATCGACCCGCCATCATACGCCTGATTCACGGCCCGGCGCTTGTCGGGAGAGCAGATCACGGCTTCGGAAATCGGGCGTGTGCCGAGCACCGAGATTGGGCGCTCGACGACCTTCACGTTGAGCGTCTCGAGGGTCTCATGAAGCCGCTTGCAATAGCCACAGCGGAAGTCGCTGAAGACGGTGACCGTCTTTGTCCCCCGGCCCATCACGACCGCGCCGTTCTGCGGCAACGCAGCCAGCGCGCGAGGGTCGATCTGATCGTCGATCGAGCCGCCCGTGGCATCGCCTGCGGCGGGCGCTTGCATGTCGGCGCTGGCCGTTGCCGATTCTCCGCCGCCTCCCCCAATCAGCATGTCGGGGTTCATCTCGAGCAGCCGCGCCGCCGTCAGATCCTGCTTGGTCTCCATGTCGTAGACGCGGCCGATAATGAGATAGCGAGCGCCGTGATCGATGTAGAAGAGGTTCTGCCGAGCCTGCACCTCGCATACGCCCTCGATCTTCTCGCAGTCGATCGCGGTGATCTCGGTCTTGGGCAGGCGTTCGGCGAGAGCCTGTTGCACCGCAGCGTCCGAGGAACTCTGCGCGAGAGCCTGGGCTCCAAGGGCAAGAACGCCTCCCGCGCCAAGGATCCCGACTGCTTGAACAGTCCGGACGAGACCGGCTTTATGATCGCCGTGCATGAGCCGCTTGAGGGTCAAATTCTTCAGCATGATTGCCTCTCAGTTCCTGATGAAGGTGCCGTCGAGGAACACGACCTCGACACTTGCGCCGGTGGGCATCTCGACGACGGGCTGATATTGCTCCGCGCGCTCGATGAGATATTCGGAGAGGGTCGTGCCGGCCTGTTCGGCACCGCCGCCAAGAGCGCGCAGTCCGACCTCACTTGCATCCGGGTCTTCGCGACCCCCCGAGATGATGGGCGCGTTGAACGAGCCGTTGAGGGCGGTGCCGGCGCTGCTGACGAGACCAGCGAGGAAGGCCTGAGTCGTCAGAGACCCTTCGCGGCTGACCACCCGGCCGCGAACGCCGACCTTGCCGCCGAAGGCGATGAAGCCCTTCACCTCCGACACCGCGAAGCGGCCGCCAGGCTGCGCGCAGGTCATGCGCTGGAGCTTTACGTAGACCTTCTCCGAGGAAAGGTCGCCGTAAGCCGCGCCGTTCACCATGCAGCCCTGTACGCGAGTGGCGAGAAGGCGGCCCTCGCTGTAGACCGAGCGCGCTGGTCCGGTGATGCGGAGAAGCACCGGGAGCGGATCGCTCTGGCTGCGTGTGTTGGTGGTGGCGTCGACCCCCACGACCACCGTCGCCTTCGCGATCGAGTTGGGAGGCAAGTAGTTCGGAGAGTCTGTGTAGATGGCGGGCGACTTGGAAGCGTCGATCCGCGAACCCGTGCCACCATTCGCCGTGAACGAAACCATCTGCACATCGTTGGCGCGCCGCGGCGGCTGCGGCGGCGCCGCGACAGGCGATGAGGAGGGGGCGACCCCCAAAGCCTGTGCAGCGGCGACCGGACCCGGAGCACTCGGGCGGGCGTTCCCGCGGCTCGCCTGCTGGCGTAGCTGCTCGTTCTCGCGCTCATATGCTTCCAGAACACGCTGGCCATCGCGAGCCATCGCGGCGTTCTCGTTGCGCAGACTCTCGACCTGCGACTGAAGCTCCATCATCTGGCCGGCCTGCGCCTCGACGCCCTTCAGCCGCTGCCCCTGGGAGTTGATCTCGCCCTCGTACATGGCGACCCATTCCTGGTCGACACGCTGGCGGTTCATGAGGGCGTCGGTCGAGACCGTGGTCTCGGTACCGTCGTCCATCGCCTGTTCGATGGTATCGTCGGTATCGAGGACGTACATCGAACCCGCGATCGCGATGACGCCCACCAGCCCGTACATCAGCATCTTCTGACGCTTCTGGGTCTGGTCGTTCTCCGCGATCGAACCCCTCTCGTCGAGCTCATCGTGCTCGTCATATCCGGCGGCATCCAGATCCTTGGGTTTGCGCTTCAGGAGATCCATCTCAGTTACCTTCCTGTGGGAACGACGACATAGACGGCAGTCGCCTGTCCACTCGCGAGGTCGCGGTTTGAAATGCTAACGGCGATCGCACCGTCGCCGGCGATGAGCTCTTCCTGCAGCGTCATGGGAGCGGCTCCGGTGTTCTCGATCCGAAGAACCTTGCCCGTCATGGTCGGGCTGCGATATTCGCTGACCAGCTGGACCTTGATGTCGCCGACGTTCACCGGCGCGCGAGCGGCGTCGCTGATCTCGAAGCCCGTCACGGGACGCTGTTCGAACATCGCCCGAACGAGGCCCACCGCACGATCGTCGAGCGAAGCAGCTTGCAGCGTTTCGGCCTGCGGCTGCGGATGCTCGATATCCGCGTTGGCCACGAAGACCTGCAACGCGCCGTCACCCGACACCTGACAGTCGAACTTGTAGACGTATCCCTTCTGCGTCGTGCCGAAGAAGGAAATGTTCGGCTTGGTGTAGCCTCCCGGCACCGACAGATAGATGTCGCCGCGCGTGGGTTCGTGGACAATCGAGAAGTCCTCGGCCTCGATACCGCTCTGGACGCGCGACACGGCGACGAACTGATCGTCCTTGAGCGCGATCCGGGTAAGGTCTGATTTCGACGCCTGACAACGTACCTCGCCGTTGTCGACGGCGAGAATGTGTTCCTGCGCGAGTGCGGGCGCAGCCGAGATGACGAACGCGCCTGCGATGAGCGCCGCGCCGCTCAAGCGCGTAAGGTAGCAGTCGAGACGCGAGGCCAACAGCCCGCCGGAGACGATCATGAGCGAGGAAATGACCGGGTTCATTCTTCCTCTCCTTCTTTCACGACGACGCCGAAGCCCTTCAGACGGAGCGAGACGCCGGTATATTTCCAGTGGAACTCGAAGACCTTGTGTTCGCGGCGCACGTCGCGCGAACCGACGATCGTATGGAGCACGCCGCCGACCTGGCTCGTGAGTTCGTCGGGGTCGGTCCTGATCCAGTCGATGGTGACGAACTGCGTGACCTGAGAGCCTTCCTGCTCGGCCATGATCTCCATCAGCTTGGCTTTAAGCGCGCCGCGCGACTCCGGCGCGGCGATGGCGACGATCCCGTCGAGCCAGTACTGGAGGGTTTCAGGCGAGCGATTGAGCGCAAGCTGCGCGGTGTCGCGTGTTACCGCCTCGAGATACTCGGGCGTGACCGACGAGGAGCTAAGCGTCATTTCGCTCGGGAGGATCGGCTGCAGGACGACCTCCCGATCGCGCGTCGAGGCGGCCGTGAACATCACAACCACAAGGATGCCGAGAACGATGCAGATGAGCGCGAGGAGATTGCGCTGTTTCAGCGTCCGTTGCGACGCCTCGTGAGCAAGAGAAAGTTCCATTTCAGCCCGCCATCACACGAAGATGAGAAGGCGGAGCGACCTTCAGACCAAAGAACCCACCCGGCAGATGCCAATAGGCAAAATGCACAACCCAATACATCGAACGCCCGGCTTTTATTTTGCGATAGAAAAACCATGCAGCGACACTGAAGAGAAGTCCGATAACGATGTGCTGCGCAAGAATTCCCCATCCGAATGGAATCAACATTATGAGGAATTCATCAAGCGTCCAGAACCCGATCAACTCGGGATCGTCGAGGTGTCTTGGGATTGAATACTGGTCCAAAGGTCGTCACCGCCAATTTGGGGGCGGCTGCGTCTCGCGAGGCAATCAGCAGGCCGCATCCCGTGGTGAGAGTCCGATCGAAAAATCAGACCGTGCCGGTAATCGTCGAGGTGACGATCGGCACGCCCGTGCCGGCACCGACCCCCACACCAACCGGGATCGCGACCTGGCCAAGCGAAAAGCGACCGGAGGCAAGCGCCACGATGCCGCCGGCAAGCGACAGCACGGTGATGATCTTACCGCCCGAGCCTTCGAGGAAGTTGGTGAACTGCGTCAGCGCGGTATCGAACGTGGAGTCGGTACCGGCCATCGCGGCATCGATTCCGAATACGCTCATCCCGGCCGCTGCAGCCAAAGCGACGGCAAGGTTCGCGCCGCCCTTCTTGAGGTCGAGTGCTTTCATTGTCTTTCCCTTCTGGTTTGACGAATGGCGCAATGCGCCAAGACCAGAAGGGGAGATCGGGAACCATTTCTCAACTATTGCGTGGGTATCTTTAGCTTTACCCGACTTCGAATCACCGTTTGCATGGCCGCTCGGCATCGAAATTCGTCCCTACCGGGTGCAAAAACGAAGCCACTTGGCTACGCCAGTGTGCCTACCTGGCAAGAAATCGGGCCCACGATGGACCGAATACAGAGCCAGCTGGCCTGTATGCAGAGCCACCTCCCCCATCTAAACACAAAATCTGATTCTCTGACCTTTCGAGCCGCTGACAGGGCGCGCCCGCACAAAGATTTGAGGGGGCGAGGAGCTTCTATGTCAGACGACAGCGAGGTTGTGCATGAGTTGCTGATGGGCGAGCAGCCCTTCGCGATAATCGCGGACGCGATCCGAATCCTCACGGTTGAAAGGTTGAAGTTTCAGCGCCTGAAAGACGTTATTATTGAGGCCATCAACTCCCGCCCGAAACCTACCAAGGAACAGCTCAAGCTTTTCGCGGGGCAGCTCCCGCTAGACGGCCGAGTGCGGATCTATCTTCGCCTTTCGCGCCCACTCAACGCCAGATTGGACGAGATAAAGACTGATTTGAGTGAGCGTCTCGGTGGCCCATGCGGTGTCCGGGAGACGGTTGTTTTCTGCGCGCTCGTCATTTCTCAACGATAAAGTTTGTCTTGCCAAACATCGCTACCCTCTTCCAAGGTATGCGTATGCATAGGGCGGGGCATCGGAGGAACTATGTCCGAGGGGTCACAGCGAGCTGAGATAAAAAGCTGCAGTCAGCTTCAGGAGGAATATTCGGTCCTCATCAGAGATCAGATGCAGAAGCGCGGCGTGAGCGTGCGGAAGCTGGTCAACGAAGGGGTCATCCGGCGTAGCCATCGCAACCGCTTCTTCGAACGCATTGCCGAAGGATCGCTCCCGATCGCTGAGTTCCATGCCGTGTCTGCACGACTCGAAATCGATCCGATCCGCGCTGCGATCACAGTTCAGTGTTTCTCGGACCCAGCTTCCTATGAAGATCCGTGCTGCGAGACCTCGGCTCTCGTTGCGATCGCTATGGCCACCCATCTGCCAGGCGAGCTCGCTGCCTGCGAAGGCACCTTCGAGACCATTCGCGACGAACTCTGCAACGGAATTGCAAAAAACACGTCTTCCGCAATCGCAAAATACCACCGCAAGCTCGAAGACCGACGCAACGGTGGAGACTTCGATTTCGCCTACGGTTGAGCGTTGCTCGGACTACCTGGGTGGTCTCTGCTGGCCATCCGGCGCCCCACATGTCGCAACATAGCGCTCTCATTGCCGAACAGGGATCTGGCGCAGAATGAAATACGGAAAGCAGCGGAGGTCTAAATGAAAGCCCTCGTCGTCAATCAAGCGAAAAGCGGCGATGTCAATTTCAAGCATACGCGGTTCGGACGGAACGAGGCGATGTTCGGTGAGCTGGATCGGACAGCTTCGGGCTCGGTCACCATATGCAAGAGGCACGCTGGTAGCCAGGAATCATGAAGCAAGAAGCTCTCATCGCCTGGACGTCGCTCTACATTGCCGTCGGTATCATGGCGCTGATGTGCGCTGTCCTCGCTGTTCTGGTAACCGCACACGATTGGCGCGCCGGAAGGTGGCGTCCCGCCCTCGCCACCCGTCTCGACAAGACGCTGCTTCTGCCAAAGATCTGGCTTCGCTGGCAGATCAACTATCTCAAAGGCGCACCGGTCATCGTCGCGGTAGCTTTGTATTACGCCTGGAGCGTGGGGTTCTCAGTTTTCTGGGATCTTTGACGGCCGAGCGAAGGAAACCAGCTTTGTCCTCCTGAACGGGTTGGCAGCGAGTAACGGCGGAGACCGCACTTCGGGAGCCGCGCCGCCATCGAGCGCCGACATGATCGTTCGCACATAATTGCGGGTCTCCCGGAAAGGCGGGATCCCGTCGTACTGCTCAATGCGGCCCGGACCGGCGTTATAAGCCGCCAGCGCAAGTTCCCACGAACCAAACCGATCGAGCTGCTCGCGCAGATAGCGCGCGCCGCCAGTTAGATTCTCGCGCACGTCCCACGGGTTGCGGACATTCAGATAGCGCGCGGTCCCCGGCATGAGTTGCGTGAGTCCCATCGCGCCTGCATGACTTCGCGCGTGGGGACGATAGCGGCTCTCTTGCGCAACCAATGCGTCGAAAAGCGTTACGGGAACTCCGGCTTCGCAGGCTGCTGTAAGAATATTATGGAAGTAGAGGCGCCGGCGCGTTTGGGCATCCGCGCTGATGCCCTGACGAGGAAAGTACCCTGTCGTGAGGCAATCCGGATCAGGAAAGTATGCTCTGCGGCGATAGACGCTATAGTCGAATTTCGGGCGCCCTCCCCTCATCCAATCCGGCACGAAGGTCGCTGCCGGAACAAGGTCGAGTGACGGCTCGGCCCCGGGCTCCATAGTCGCGTTGAGGTTCGCGAAGTCGGCCTCGAGTGCCGAAGCTCGTGATGGCAGAGCCTGGGAATCGTTGAAAGGCGAAGCCGCCGATGGAACACCCGGTATGAGCATTACAAACGCGGACGAGCGTTCTGGCGAGAATGTTTGCAATTGCGCTTGCTGCGCGGATGCCGGGACAGACAGGAAGAGGATTGCAACCAGTAGATTTTTCATAACCATACCTTTCGGCATGGTTTTTCTATCGCTTCGCTCTTCTAGATGCGCCCAGACTGATAGGCAATGCTCCGCAATCGATCCGCTCTCATATCACGGGTGAAGCCGCGTATCGAGCGCGAAGCGTTCCTGCTCGACCAGTTCATAGGCACCGGCTGCTTTCACGGGATCGAACATCAAGTTCCAGCTTTTTGACGACACGGCGCTCGGTATCAGCAAGAATGCATGGTTCTCGAGTAGTGCGTTGCCGAACGTCTGCTGTCCTGCACTCGGTATCCCAGGTGACAGCCAGTTGGGATTGGGTACGTCGCCCGGTTGCACGATCTTTACCGTCGAGGGATCCTTAACGCGCAACGCAGTCAATACGTGTGGAACGGTATCAAGCACGCGGAAGGTCTTATGGACCGCAACCTCAAGAATAGCGGTAGACGGATCTATCGCGCAGTAAACCACTCTCTTGCCTGGAGCATTCCACCGGCCTCCGACGCGATAAGCGCCTTCGCCACTATTCCATGTCGCTCTGAAATCGTCGTGGTCGAGACGCCAAGCGTGGATGTCCTCAGACCCCAGCCCTCCCGGCAGCGGCGTCACGCGTATACGCCATATTTCAGTCGTTCAAGGTGGGTTTCGACTAGCTCCGTGCCTGCCGGCGTGCTGAGAAGATCGATCGGCAGACGCTGATTCAGCCCCAAGGCTGGGCGGTTGAAGAATGCCTCCGCGTCCTCTTGATTTCCGAACACCTCGATTGCTTCCTCGAGCAGCTCAGCGAATTTCCACGCCCGTCCGCTTTGTTCAAGGCTCAATCGCTTTGGCGAATCCTCCCTTTTTCGGCGCTGCAGGGTACGAAGACTGATACCCATCGCCTTCTCGAAAGCGCCGGGCTGCTGCAACAAGGCAACGTTCTCGGACAAAAAGATCAGTGCTCCGCCGGGGAAACCCTTTTCGATCACCTCGTGCGCGTCGAGACGATTGCGGAGCGGCCGCTTGAAGGTTGATTTGCCCCCAAGCCGGCGGCCCGCTCGGGTAACGATCGCATCATCCTCTCGTTCAATCACTGTCGCCATATGTCACCTGTCGTTTGTAGAGCGACATATGGCATCGAGAGCGATCTTGTCAATTCACTGTGAGCCCCAAGAGACTGATGCGTGCAGGCGATTTGGCGGGGTTTCAGTCTCGATCAGTGCCTCACACGGCCGGGTGCAGAATAGCTGGCGTCAGGCTTTTCGTTTCATAAAGCTGACTTCCACCGCTGCGTACGGTGTGCCTGTCAAGTTCCCAATTGCGCGGACGTTTCCAGTAGCTGCTGAGACCCGTTCAATGGATTGATTTTACGTTCTTATTTTCGGAGCGAGAGCAAACGGGCGTTGCTGGGACAACGCGAGATTTCATTCCAAGATTGCTCTGGGCTACAAACTGGCCTTACATCGGCGGAAATCGTGGTCGGCTGAATGCATTTTGTCGATCTCTCCAACCCTCTCTAAATGAATGGCAAAGCACCCCGGACGGGTGTCGGGGCACTGGCTGTCTGCCGCCTGCGTCCCAACCCCATCAGGGTAAGATCGATGTCGCTTTCGGTTCAGTGGCGGGGACCAGATAGCATTCGTGAAACGGAGTGACGTCGGATGCTCACGGCGTTTCCAAGCACCGGTTGGCTTCGAATTTGTTTCCGCAGATTGGTCTACAAACCCGCTCATGCGAACAAGAAAAAAGGCAGGAACCGTTGCCGGTCCCTGCTTCGCAAGTGCGGTCAGAACTCATCTGACATTGCCCCATGCACCGTATTCACAACGCGCGCTGCAAGGTGCGCCGGAAGTGCGTTGTAGTCGCCCTCGTCCAAGGCAAAATATCCCAAGCGCTTGTCCTCAACGATGTGCTGATCGAAGAAGCTGTGCAGCGCCCTTCGCTCTGCCACAGCCAGCGCGGCAAAGTAGCGTTCCGAGTTCGAATTGTGCTGAGCAATTGAAGCCATTGTATCCTCCTGATGTCTGCCGTTGACGGCAGGAGCAGGACGGATGGGCGTGCGGCCGGTGGGTCAGGGATCGCCCGCTCGGGCGACCGCGAAGCGGCGGTAGGGGTAACGATTTTGTCGGACCGTAGCGCAGCGAAGGGGAGGCAAAATGGTGGGACCCTGCCGTCCTTGACGCGCCGGTTGCGCGGCCATCAGAATGGGACAACCGTGAGCCAGGCCCCCTCCCCTACGATCCCGAGCTAGATCGCTGCCGAGACCTTCTGCGCGACCTCTGCGAGCGTCGCCTGAAGACGATTGATTTCCGATAGGCTGGTACCGCTGGGCACGTATCGCGTAACAAGGAACTCGCGCGACTGCGACATGGCGTGCAAGTGTTCGCGTGTCCGTTTCCTAAGCACTAGACCACGATCGACAGCGAGGTCCGCCCTTGCCGCGAGGTTGTGCTGGAGCCCCCGGACTTGACCCGCGCTGTGACCCGATTGGAGAAGGAATGCGTTCAAGTACAGTTCGACCGCATGGATCGCGACCATGCGAAACGGTGCCCGCGACCTCGGCTGTCCAGGCCGCCCATTCTGGACGAGAAGCTGTGCCGCGAACCGATACTCATCGGCAAGAGCAACCACCTCGGTAGCAGTCGCGGTCTCACCCGGATAGCAGACGATTGCTTGGTCAGTCATGGAGCTCTTGGTAGCACCGCTTTGGCAAACGATTACTGAAAGATTTTCGGGTTTTGATACAACAGAAGGGGGCCTGTCCGGCTCGGACAGGACCCCTTTCGGATTGAGATCGAGGAGAGAGTTCAGTCGATCTCGGGAGCATCGGTGTTGTCGTGCTCATCGCCCGAACCGTTGCCGCGAGAGAGGAAGTCGACCTTGTCCGCGAGAATCTCGGTGCCGTAGCGCGTGACCCCATCCTTGTCCTCCCACTGGGTGTAGTGGATGCGGCCCTGGACGCTGACCAGCTGGCCCTTGGAGCAGTACTGGCCAACGGTCTTGGCGAGGCCGTTGAAGCAGGTCACCCGGTGGAACTCGCTTTCCTTGGCGGTGTAGCCGTTCTCGTCCTTGTAGGTCTTGCCATCCTTGTCGCGTGCAGGGCGATCGGTGACGACGGTGATCCCGGTGACATTGGTACCACCCTTGGTCTCGCGGGTTTCCGGATCGCGAGCGATGCGGCCGGTGAGGATTGCGATATTGGTCATGATGTAAGTCCTTCAGTTCCTCAAACCGGAGACCATCTCCGGCTTGCGAACATCTGAAAGAAGCAGGGCATGGGAGGACAGCACCGCAGGAGCTAAGCTCCAAGGGAAACCTGTTCATGACGGGTGGTGCGGGCAGGCGCGCGAAGCGCGACCACACGGCCGGAAAGG
>NZ_WTYC01000013.1 GCF_009827325.1 Qipengyuania vulgaris
CGATGCACGAACCCGCTTCGCGGGATGGTTGCTTGTGGTGAGGGTGATGTAGAACGACGGGCGTAGCGTCTGGTCCGAGAGAGGCAGACGATCGTGGCTCCTTCAACCGAGGAGTCGAACGATGAACGAGATTATTCCGATTGGGCCTGTCAGCCCGCTGCGCCAGCGGCTGATCGAAGATATGACCCTGCGCCGGTTCAGCCCGGAGACGCAGCGCAACTATCTGCGCGATGTCGGGCGGTTCGCGACCTGGCTGGGGCGCTCGCCCCACACCGCGACCGCCGAGGATGTCCGGCGGTTCCAGATCGAGCAGCGGGACGCCGGCATCCCGGCGCCGACCATGAACAGCATCGTGTCGGCGCTGCGGTTCTTCTTCACTCACACGCTCGACCGTCCCGAGCTTGCCCGTAAGCTGGTCCGCACCGCGCACGCCCGCAAGATCCCGGTGGTGTTGACGCAGAGCGAGGTGAAGCGGCTGCTCGATGCGACCACCTGCCTCAAGCACCAGGCCGCGTTGTCGGTCGCCTATGGCGCGGGTCTGCGCGTCGGCGAGGTCGCGGCGCTCAAGGTGCGCGATATCGACAGCAAGCGCATGCTGCTCAGGATCGAACGCGGCAAGGGCGGGCGCTATCGCAATGCCATGCTGCCCGAAGGGTTGCTCGTGCTGCTGCGCGACTGGTGGCGCGCGGGCCGGCAGCAGGGCGTGCTCCACGCCGATGGCTGGCTCTTCCCCGGTCGAGGCGCCATGCTGCCGATCAGCACACGGCAGCTCCACCGCGTCGTCGTCGAAGCCGCCGAGGCAGCCGACATCGCCAGGCGGGTCGGACCGCACACCCTGCGGCACAGTTTTGCGACCCACCTGCTCGAGGACGGGGTCGATATCCGCGTCATCCAGGTGCTGCTCGGCCACGCCAAGCTGGGCACCACCGCGTTCTACGCCCAGGTGGCGACCAAGACGATGCGGGCGGTGGTCAGCCCGCTCGATCGGCTCGCGCTCGCGGCACCGGACAAGAAGGCGCCAAGCGGCTGAGAGCCGGTGCGCGCCTCACTCGAGGTCGCCGATGTCTTGCGTGCCGCCGGGCCAGCTTATCGGGCTACCCATGCCGGGCATCTGAGCCTGCAGCAGCTCAAGGTCATGTCGGCGATCGAGCACTGCCGCACCGCCGCGCTGGGCGGGCATGTCGAGGCCTGCACCGACTGCGGGCACTGGCGGATCGCCTACAACTCCTGCCGCAACCGGCATTGCCCCAAGTGCCAGGGCGCCGCCGCACGGACCTGGCTCGCCGCGCGCGAGGCCGACCTGCTGCCGGTCGGTTACTTCCATGTCGTGTTCACGCTGCCCGCCGAGATCGCCGAGATCGCGTTCACCAACAAGGCGCTCCTCTACGACCTGCTGTTCAAGACCGCCTCGGAGACGATGCTGACCATCGCCGCCGATCCCAGGCATCTCGGCGCCCGGATCGGCATCACCGCCGTGCTTCACACCTGGGGTTCGGCCATGACCCACCATCCGCACATCCACATGATCGTGCCGGGAGGCGGCATCGCGCTGGACGGGGAGAGATGGATATCCTCCCGCCCGGCTTTCCTCCTTCCGGTGCGAGTGCTGGGTGCACTCTTCCGCCGCCTGTTCCTCACCCGGCTGCTGGCGCTGCACGATGCCGGTAAGCTCGCCTTCTTCAGCCAGCTGGCACCTCTTGCTGACCGGCGCGCGTTGCTGCGCCACCTGTCGCCAGTGCGCAAGAAGCGCTGGGTGGTCTATGCCAAGCCGCCGTTCGCCGGTCCCGAGGCAGTGCTCGCCTATCTGTCGCGCTACACCCACCGGATCGCCATCTCGAACAGCCGTCTCCTCCGGTTCGGCGAGAGCGGCGTCACGTTCCGCTACAAGGATTATCGCCGCTCCGCGCCAGACCGTCAGCAAGTGATGACGCTCAGCGCCGACGAGTTCATCCGCCGCTTCCTGCTGCACTGCCTGCCGCGCGGGTTCCACCGCATCCGCCACTACGGCCTGCTCGCCGCCAGCACCCGCAAAGCCCATCTCGAACGCGCCCGTCAGCTGCTAGCGATCGCACCGCCGGCGACGGACGAGCCCTCCATCGAACCGCCCGATCCGCGTCCGGCATGCCCTTGCTGCGGCGGGCGCATGGTCGTCATCGAGACGTTCCAGCGCTGCCACCTGCCGCGCGGTCCGCCATACCCGATCGTCCCATCCGGCATGCCCACGCCGTGATCCGGCACGGCCCGACACCCTCGCGCCCCGCCGCAGCCACGCTTCCGGCGACAAGGACGTCTGCATATCGTCCGTCCAAGAGCGGTCGTCCCATCGCCAAAATCGGACGGACGCGCTTCCCACGGCTGCTGTGTCTCCACAAAATCGGACAGGCTGCTCTCAGGCACGTCCGCTTATCGGCACCGTCAGCAGACGCCCGGACAAACCCGAAATCAAAATCCCCATAGCTCATCGCGTGCGGCCCGCGGGTTCGGGCACCGTCGACTTTCCGACGCCTCACGGCGTCCGAAACTCTAAACGATTGCAGACTGTCTGCTTTTGGGCGTAATCCTTGGAAAGCGGACCCTTCAATTTTTCGTCTTGCTCCCCGGTGTTGGTGGCAGCTGCGGGGCTCAAAAACGGTTCAGCCAATCCTCCATCATCGCTGCCAAGCTCTGGAAGGCAATGTCGTAAATATCCTCGGCGTCCAGTTCTTCGTTCTCCCAATTCTGATTGCTTGAGATGATTCGTCCTGTCTCAAGATCGTAGTGATAATCCAATCTCTCTGCCGCAAGCGGGAGGAAGCTCTTAGGGTAGATAACCGTCCCGCAGTAATCTGGACCGCGGCGTCGGAAATCTTCGCAGTAACTGCCGATGAGTTTGACGGGGTAGAGGCCCGTAAAGCCCGGGCCAAAACCGCCATCTGAGATAGCATAGAGCCGCTTAAGATCATCGGGCAGTCTCTGTCCGACTGTTTTCTCTACGTGAGCCCAGTCACTATCGGTCGGTGGTGGCACTAGCGGCTTCGCTCCTGGCGGGTCCGACGAGGTGCTGAAATAATCCTCACTTTCGATGTAGCTCTGAAATCGCGGAGGTGTCTGGCCCCAAGAACGCATTTGTGCCTCCATCGCGCGGCGGGTAGCGAGACGGCTTTCGCGCCACTCCCTCATACAGCGTTGGACTTCTTCTTCAGACATGGTCTTGCCGGTATTGGCGACAGATCGGGCCAGGTGGCGCCTTGTCCACTCTTCTTCACGGCGCTCGATCTCTTCGACGGGCAACTCCACCCGGGCCTCATGTTCGGCTGCGTTCAAATAACGCCGCTTGGGATCGCTTGCGCGTTCCCGAATTCTCCCAAGTAACTCGTCGGTGATCTCTTCCACATCCGCTGATTATTAAGTCGTGAGTTAAAAACTACTGAGCGCCCATAGGCTGTCCGCAGAATTATCCAGACCAAGGGAGCGCAAGCTCAGCATAAGCTCTGTCACCTCATCACGTTCGGTCGGTCTGGAGAAACCCGACTGAGAACTCTCCGACGAAGCAGAATGGCTAAATGAGGGTTTTAGATCTATACGCTTTTCACCGAGTCTCCGTCTCTGCAGACTTGGAAAGGCAGAATTCGCCCGCAGAAGAGACAAAGCTGGTCGCTCGAGATTTCGGAGGGACCATCATGCTAAAATTCTTGGGACTGACAGCACTTTTGATCGGAACGAGCGGAGTTGCCGCATCGTCCTATGTCGTCAACAATTCTGATCGTGAAGCGGCTAAGCTGGCAGCGCTTGATCCGTCGCTGGCTGGCCGAAACGCCTGTCGCGGTATCGATGCCCGTGGCGCTGCGCTGGATGCAAGGCTGGAACTGGCCGCTGCGAAGTCACCGCAGCTGCTCGAGTCAGTTTCTGCCGCCAGCTATCCGCTTTATGCCAGCATTCCCACTTCCGACATCAACCTTGCTGGCGTGTCCGGTGAGGCACGCAGATACTTCGATCAGGGCGTGGCCCTCCTTTACGGCTTCAATCACAAAGCCGCTGTTAAATCATTTCGAAAGGCCCGCAGTTTCGCCTCTGAATGCGCCATGTGCTGGTGGGGTGAGGCAACCGCCAATGGCCTGAATATCAACGCGGGCATCAGTGATGAGCAAAACCGCCTGGCAATTTTTGCCATCAAGCAAGCTCAAAGATTATCCGCGAATTCGAGCGCTGCCGAAAAGGCGCTAATCCGCGCGGCGGCGCTGCGCTTCCCTGATGATTTATCGGCGGATCGAAGCGATCTTGAGCTGGAGTATTCGAATGCGATGACGGAGATCGCCCGGCGCTTTCCGGAGAGCGACGACATTGCCGTGCTGGCGGCGGAATCCGCAATGAATACGACGCCTTGGGACTACTGGATTGAGTCTGATGGTAAGCGTGTCGCCAAGCCACAAATTGCAACGGCGATTGAGCTGATAGACAAGGTTATGGAAAGAAACCCGGCTCATCCGCAGGCGTCACATCTGTACATACATCTCACCGAAAACGGTCCTGATCCCAGAATGGGTGAAGCAGCCGCGGACCGGTTGGTCGCGCATGCTCCCCCGACGCTAGGCCATCTGGTCCACATGCCGGGCCACATTTTTTACCGGATCGGACGATACAAGGATTCGATAGCAGCCAACATCAAGGCAGCGCGCGCTGACGAGGAGTATTTGCAGGTTGCCGGCGGTGATGGTTTGTATCGCTTCGGCTACTATCCACACAACGTGCACTTCCTGCTTTCTTCGGCACAGATGGCAGGTGACATGCTCACGGTTGCAAACGAGACCGAGCGTCTCAAGCGGATCATCGGAGTCGAGGCGGCGCGCGAGCTGCCTTGGGTTCAGGCTATACACGCCGCACCCTTCTTTGCGATGACCCAGTTCGCTTCGAACGAAGCTACGTTAGCATTGAGCGGGCAGCCGTCCGAGTTGGCCTACGTTGAAGCAATGCGTCGCTACGCTCGAGCCGTGGCTTACGCCAGAATGGGCGAAGACCGGGCGTTTACTGGTGAAATTGAAACAATGCAGCGACTGGCCCGAGATCCAGAAATCACTGGGATGGTAGGCGCCGGCTTTCCTGCTCCGGACATAATCCAACTAGCTGTGCATGTCGCAAAGGGACGCTATGCGCATAATCAGGGCAAGTTCGACGAGGCCGCCGATCACTACCGGGCGGCGAAGATGATCGAGCAGACCATACCCTATAATGAGCCGCCCTATTGGTACTTCCCCATCGCCCAATCATTAGGGGCATCGCTCTACAAGGCGGGCAAGTATGCGGATGCTCAAGCAGCCTTTCGACAAGCATTATTTCAGGCGCCGAACAACGGGTGGGCACTCTATGGACTTGAGCTAGCTGAAACCAAGTTAGGGCATTCTCTTGAGGCACGAGCGGCGAGAGCTGCATTGGAAAATGTGTGGATCGGTGATCGCGACTGGCTCAGGATCGACCGGTTGTAAGCCAACTTGGGCGCAACGAAGATCTGACACATCTCCATCCTGTCCGAGCTCGCCAGCGTCAAGTGCAATTTCGCATAGGGTTGAAAGGTTTTCTGAGGATGTATGGCCTGCGATCCCGAGTATTAAATTACTGGGATGGCAGGCCATCCGGCGCTTCTGCGACCCGGCGCTGAACAGTTCTACTCTATAGATGACCTGCCGTTCCACATTCGAGAAATATCGCATCGGCCAGCCCTAAGCATCGCATTCTCAGCCAGCATCGGTCTGCCGATGTAGTGAAACTGGCAGTTCCATCCAGATACCCGATACGGATGCTCGAACCTGGCGAGTTGGCGCCTAACGTGTAGCTTTAGCGCTGATCCTTCTGGCGACTTGGGGTAATATCCAGACACTCCGGATCAATCTAGAGGGCGGAAGCTATCTAGAAGGCAGAAGCTGTCCTGGTTTTGATGGTTCTTGCTGCGGCAAGTTGGAGCCAGTACATTGGAGTTGCGAGGTATTTTTCCGTCCGCCGTACCGACCCACCCCCCTATCGCTTTCAGACGCGAACGCGGACCTTAAATGCCAGGAGAAACGTTTGGTCTAGGAAGCGTCGAAAGGTTCTCCATGCGCATAGCCCAAATTGCTCCGCTTGCCGAAAGCTGTCCTCCAAAACTGTACGGCGGTACCGAGAGGATCGTGCACTTCCTGACCGAAGAGTTGGTCAGTATGGAGCATGAAGTCACCCTGTTCGCCTCGGGCGACTCCCAGACCCGCGCAGAACTGGTTTCCTGTGTGCCTCAGGCTCTCAGGCTCGTCGACGGTGCCCACAACCTTGTCCCGCATCATCTCAGTATGGTGGAGCAAGTGCGACGGCGATTGGATGATTTCGATATAGTTCATTTTCACATCGACCTGTTTCAGTATCCTGCCATCCTGACTTGGGACACTCCGACCGTCACGACGTTGCACGGTCGCTTGGACATCCCCGATTTACAGAGATGTTATCGCACGTTCTCGCAGGTTCCGCTCGTTTCCATTTCGAACAATCAACGGATGCCGATGCCGCCGGTGAACTGGGTCGAAACCGTTTATCATGGATTGCCCCCACAGATGCTCCCCCTGAATCTGGAAGGCGGAGACTACCTGGTATTCCTAGGACGTATCTCTCCCGAGAAACGACCGGACCGCGCGATCGAGATCGCAGTGCGGAGCGGCCGGCCCCTCAAGATGGCCGCCAAGATCGACGCCGTCGATCAGGCATATTGGGAAGCAGAGATTAGGCCTTTAGTCGAAGCGCACGATAACGTTGAGTATATCGGCGAGGTGAACGAAGCTCAGAAGGCGGAATTGCTCGGCAGCGCGGGGGCGCTGCTATTCCCGATTGACTGGCCGGAGCCTTTCGGCCTTGTGATGATCGAAGCCCTGTCTTGCGGCACCCCGGTGGTTGCGTGGCGGAACGGCTCGGTGCCCGAAGTCATGAAAGACGGTGTCAGCGGCCGGATCGTGGATAGCGTTGAGGAAGCGGTGGCAGCCGTAGACGAGGTGTTCCGTTTCGACCGCGCCAAGGTTAGAGAGTATTTCGAGCGGCGCTTCACGGTGCGGCGCATGGCTGACGACTATATCCAGCTATTCGAGCAGCAGATTGCCCAGAATGAATATCGACGTTCAACCGAGAGTAGCGAATTCGCTCAGGCAACCATGCCGCCCGGCTCTTTTGGGGCGGCTCCGCCGAACGCGCTCGGGCTCGGCACCGCTGCCTGACATAGAAGGAGGGCAGTCAAATTCTGCTAGATAGCGTAAAAACCGGCCCCGACGGACAGCATCAGGTGCAGTCGTCCACGTCAATTCAGGAGCAGGAACTTCGCGCAGTCAAACATGGCGATTCCTTCGCATTGTTCGACACGCATGGTGACGTGATGGGGTCCGAAGCCGCGCCCGAGGGTGTCTATTTCCGCGATACGCGGCAGCTTTCATTCTGGCGTCTTACGATCTGCGGCACCTATCCCATGCTTTTGGGTTCGGCGCTGGATGACCGTGTCGATGCACTGATTGTCGATCTGACCAATTCAAGCCTTACTAATCGGGGCGGCCAGCGCATACCCAATGACGTTCTACATTTCGGGCGGGTAAAGTTCCTTCACGAGGGCAATGCGTTCGAGCGGCTTTCGGTACGCAACTTCGACGAGTGCGTGCACAGTTTCAGTATCGAGCTGACCTTGGGCGCCGATTTCCGAGACATGTTTGAAGTGCGCGGCGACAAGCGCGAGCGGCGCGGCACCCAGGCGCAACCCCGTTTCAGTTCCGATGGGATCGACTATCATTACACCGGACTTGACGAAATCGAGCGTCGTACCGCGATAGCTTTTGCTCCACGCCCTGATTTCATCAGTGAGCACAAAGTCCGTTTTGACGTGACCCTGGAGCCAGGTGAACGGAAAGTTTTCTATACTCAGATCACTTTTACGGACGACGAGACTACCAATCCCACGCGAGCCTGCCTCGAAGCCTACCGGGCCTTGCGAAGCGGACGCCGCGATGCCTTGGTCGGACGCCCATTGATCGCCTCCTCCAACACTTCGTTCGATGCGATGATGTCGCGAAGCATCGCCGATGTGACCACGTTGACCACCCAGACACCGCAGGGTCCAGCGGCGTATGCCGGTATCCCTTGGTATTGCACACTATTCGGCAGGGATTCACTGGTCACCGCGCTGGAGATGCTCTGGTACGATCCTTCTTTGGCGCGCGGAACACTGCTCCGATTGGCGGAATTGCAGGCAGTTGCCGATGATCCGGCAGCCGATGCCGAGCCAGGCAAAATCTTGCATGAAACGCGGCTCAACGAAATGGCCAATACGGGTGAAGTCCCATTCCGCCGCTATTATGGCAGCGTGGATTCCACCCCGCTGTTCGTCTTCTTGGCAGGAGAATATTTTCGCAGGACTGGCGACAGGGAAATCATCGAGCAGCTTTGGCCTCATCTCGAAGCGGCAACCGACTGGATCGAGCGTTCTGGCGACCGCGACGGAGACGGCTTCTTCGAATATGGCCGTCGAAACGCGAATGGTTTGAGAAACCAGGGCTGGAAGGACAGTCACGATGCGATCTCTCATGCCGACGGCAGACTGGCCGAAGGGCCCATCGCTCTCGTAGAGATGCAGGCCTACGTCTATGGCGCGTGGCGGGCCATGGCCGACATGTCCAAGGCGCGCGGAAAGCGTGAAGCAGCCAAGGAATGGCGCGCAAAAGCAGCCGATCTAAAGAAACGCTTCAATGCCACATTCTATGACGAGGAGCTTCGATGCTATATCCTCGCTCTCGACGGCGATAAGCAGCCCTGTCGCGTAATTTCGTCCAACGCGGGTCATGCTCTCACGACCGGCATCGCCACGCAGCACCATGCCGAAGCGGTGGCGGCGCGGCTACTGGAGCCAGATTGCTTCTCGGGCTGGGGCATCAGAACCCTTTCGCGCCAAGAAAAACGCTACAACCCAATGAGCTATCATAACGGTTCGATATGGCCGCATGACAACGCCCTCATCGCGGCAGGTTTCTCGCGATACGGATTGCAGCATGCGGTAGCCAAGGTCTTCGGCGCCTTGTTCGAAGCGACCTTCTATTTCGACCAGCAGCGCTTCCCAGAGTTGTTCTGCGGCTTTGGTCGCCGACATGGCCGCGGTCCCACGCTTTACCCCGTGGCCTGTGCACCGCAGGCTTGGGCAAGTGGTGCACCGATGTTCATGATCCAGGCGGCACTGGGGATGGATGTCTGCGCACCGGATAAAGTGCGGTTCGACAAGCCGAGCCTGCCCCCATTTCTTTCCAACCTTTCGCTGGATGGGCTAACTTGCGGAGATGCGAGCGTCGACCTGGACGTCCAGCAGATCGGTCCGGCGACCAGCGTTTTCGTACGCCGCGCAGGCGACAATGTTAGCGTGGCTATTGGAATGAGCTAAGCCCGGCCTTGCGGCTTCCGGCGGCGGTTTAAACGACCGTCACCTCTATCGGCAAACCGGATAAAGCAAAAACCAGTCACACCCCTTTCGGAGCGGTTCGCGTCAGTCTTCTTTGAGCGCGCGCTTACGAAATGCGTCCACCCTGCAATCAAACTCAACTTTAGTGCTTCTGAGAATAGCAAAGGAGGCTTTGATCGTGGTGGATGCGCCGGACGGTTCGATCAATTCAGTGGTCGCTCGAGGTGTTCGAGTCGTTTGCCGAAGTGGGCTTCTTCTTATCTGCTGGATAATCCTCTGGCTCAGCCGACGACTGGTTCCGGATGGCATTGGCGGTCTGGCTGTCTTGACCCGGATTATCGGTCTCGGGCAGATCAGCTTCTCTCATATCTTTTTTGGTCATCGTGTTCCCTTCTGGGTCTGAAGGCGGACCTCAATTTAATGGACTGCCGCAAAAGACCGTTCCTGATCGCAAGCTTCACGTTCCAATGCAGGCGATCTCTTCCCTCGAAGGTCAAGCCGCGTCGGGCATGGGAATTATCGTGATGCCGGAATCGTTTTCGAGGACGGCATGTTTGACCTGTTCGATGCGCTCGAGCCCATGTTGCTTCCGCGCCGCGACCATGACGTCATCCTTGCTCATTCGCGTCTTCTTTAAGGCGCGCTCATCGATTGACCCGTTTTTGATCAAGAAAGTTGGCCGGCCATCGACGACCTTCGATAACGTCGGAAACCATCGGGTTAGGTAAGAAAACCCGATGTCCATCAGGAACAGGGTTACTATCAGGACGACCGCATTCGTGATCGAAAAGTCATCCCCGAGCAGCGCCTGCTGGGTGGTCTCGGCGACGATAAGAAGAAGAACGAAGTCGAAAGGGGTCGCCTGATCCATTGTACGGCGGCCGGAAAGCCGGATGATGACCAGGAGAACCACATAAATGGCTGCACCGCGGATTACGCTTTCCATTCATGCCTCCTGTTCACGGCAGGACTGTCACTGAAGACACTTCACTCTCCTGTCCGTTTACACGGAAGGGTCCGAGCGGTTGCTGCCACACGGGCCGCGAGGCACGCAGAGAGAACTCAATCGAAGTCTCACCTTCGCCCGGCTTCAGTTCAAACACGAACTCATCGCCCTGCGGTCCAGCCGAGACCGACTGGGGCTGCGGATTGATCGCCTCCAGTGAAAACACGTCCCCAAAGCCTGCTGGCACCAAGACCGTGGTCCACTTGGCAGGGGATCTCGTTTTGATGGTCATCGTGTCCGATGCAGCCCACCGGGAGACGGCGGGAATTTCCACGGTGGCTTCACCGGCACTGAGCTTCTGCCCGGAGTATGATCCCCCGCTGCCGGTTAACCCCAATAGGGCCGCAAGCAGGATGGCGGCCATAGCCACCCAGCCCACCCGCACCGCAATCCAGAACCGTTCCTGGAATCTGCGGTCGGTTTCGACGTCAATTGAGGAGCCAACCGCCCCCATTAGTTCACTGTGTGCATCTCTGCCCGGGGAAGGCCCTGCTTCTGCGCCAGGGACTGGAGTTCCTCTTTCTTCGCTAACATGCGGCGACCGAGATCCTCCAGATCGACATCGGCAGCACGAGCCTGCTGAAACATGTTCTCGTGCTGCTTTTCTTCTTCCTTCACATGATGCTCGATCTGTTCTTTCAGAACAGTGACCTTGGCGTCATAGAATTCTTCGTCAGGGCTGCCTTCCGCGATCTCGTTCACGAGCAGCTTGGCACCGTCATGCTCGACATAGGCCTCTTTGAGCAGGCTTTCCTCGACCTTGCCCTCCAAGGCAGGGTAGAAGATTTCTTCCTCGATGATCGTGTGAATCTTGAGCTCGTTGCAAATCTGGTTTGCAATATCGGCTTTGCGCTCCGCGCCTGAGGCCTTTTCGAACTTGGAAAACAGGTCCTCGACCTTGCGGTGATCGCTCGCCAGGATGTGGGTGGCGTCGAAATCAGTTTGATTAGCCATACGAACTCTCCTCTCACACCAAAAAGCCAGCCCGCCGAGACAGTTCCGAAACTACCATTTCATTAGTGCCAGTCGTTTTGTCTGCGGGATGAGTGGAATGTCTCTCTCGTTGGATGAAGGCCTTCCCGAACTCGCTTCCAAGGGAACTCGCATTCCGAGAGAACTCAAATTCCAAGGGGACTCGCAGGGGTCTCCATTGTATCGCTGCGAGTGTCCGCTTCCCATTTGAAAATTTACTGGCAGAGTTCGCCTTTTCGAAGCCCTAGTGACGCGGTCGAAATGGCAGATCATCGCGACAGCATGCCTAAGCTCGGATAGGATTAATGCTGGGTAGAACTGGGCAGGGTGGGCGAGGGCTTCGGCATTTGCGATTGAAATCGATATCCAAATTACCCGCAGTGGAACTGATGCAAACAAACAAGCATTTTAATATCTGCCTCTATACAATCGTCTTGAGAGGAAGTTGATTGCCCGAATGGCTGCCTTATTGTGGTGAGGGACCATCTCCAGATAGTTGGCTGGCTAGATGGAATTTTTCCCCGGAATTGCTTGCTGCGTTGATCGCACTCGCAATCGGACTGTACCTGTACCGCGGCGCGCTTCGCAGAGGACCCGCTATCGGGGCATTTGCCTGTTTAATCTTGATTTACGTCACCCCATTCTGCGCACTCGGATCGGCGCTCTTCACGATACGGATAGTCCATGATGTTATTCTGGCCGCCGTCTTGGCTCCCCTCGTGATGGGGGCGGTGCGGCTCGAGCGTGTCGAAATTCCCGGGTCATTGGCGATGTGGACCGCCGTCCATGCCCTCACATTCTGGCTCTGGCATGCGCCTTCATTATATGAAGCGGCCATGAGCAGCGATGCAGTCTTCTGGGTCATGCAGTTCACCATAGTAGGCACGGCCGCCATTTGGTGGTCCAAAGTTTTACGGTCGCCTGCCCCCGCTGCAGCAACAGCATTGCTTGCGACCATGGTGGCAATGGGCGCTCTCGGCGCGCTGCTGACTTTTGCAGGCCGCGCTTTCTACGCTCCCCATTGGCTCACCACCCAAGTGTGGGGTCTCTCGCCAATCGAGGACCAACAAATCGCGGGTATCATTATGTGGGCACCTGCGAGTCTCGTTTACCTCTTGGCCGCGCTAGTCATTATTTACCGCTCGCTCGCTAGCGATAGGGCATCCGCATGAAATTGCATCAGCTCGTTCGCAGTTGGGCATTGAGCTACACCGAGAACCGTAAGTATTCGCCGATCGGGGTGTGGTTCCACTGGATCATGGCGGGACTGGTGCTGTTCCAATTGGGCTCCGGTTGGCTGATGTCGCGCTACCCGGTCGGTGGCAGCAAGCTCGCAACCTATGAACTGCACAGCGAGCTTGGCCTGTCGATACTGCTGCTGGCGCTACTGCGTTTCGGATGGCGGCTTTTCATTCCCGATCCGGTCAACGATGCCGATGCGCCTGGTTGGCAGAGTACTGCCGCCCATATCACCCAGAAGCTCTTTTACGCACTCTTCGCCCTATTACCATTAAGCGGATGGGCCATGTGGTCGGCCATTCAGCCGGTAGAACCGCTGCGTATCGCAGGGCTGATTGCGATACCGCCAATGCCGTTCCACACTTTGTCGCCCGCTTGGCAATTTCAGGTACTCGACTGGGCGGAGAGTTTGCATGTGCTGGGCGTGATCGGTTTGGCCCTGTTGGTGCCGCTGCATGTCGGCGCTGCGCTGAAGCATCATTTCTGGGATCGAGACGATGTCGTCAGGGGCATCCTGCCGGAGATACGCGACGACGAGACTGCCCCGGACCATAAGCAATATACTCCGCGAGCGGGATGATTTCCTCCTCGCGAAGCTTGGCCGCGGCATCGTGCATGACATTGAGAGCATCGCCGTACCGTTCACCGCTCCTCCAGCGCCGTAACTGCTCGGCGTGATAGGATGCACTCTGGCCAAGAAGCGAAGGATTGCCGGCACCGCCGCCGTCTCCCGCATCACCGTGACATGATGCGCAGGAAACGAGACCACGTTCAGGGAGACCTTGATGATAGATCGCAGGGGCATTGCCAAAACTGCACTGCACATTGATGGCTGCCGATCTAGCCGCATCAAGCTTGGGCATAGGCAAGGCCGCATAGTAGCCGGAAACTGCAAGGCGCTCCTCACTGTCGAGCCGCCCCGCGAGCCAACTCATTTGTGGATGCCTGCGCTGCCCGTCGGCGTAGAAATTCAGCTGACGCACCAGATAACCTGCATTCATCGCCGCGATCCGCGGTACCAAGGCACCGTCGCCGCCACCGTCCAGGCCGTGGCAGGTGTGGCACGCAGCTTGCGGACCGGCGTCGCCCCCAGACAGAGCAATCAGTTCACCGGTTGCATCGAAAGGATCGTCGACTGGAGCGGGGCTGCACGATGCAAGAGACGCGGCAAGCGCTGCGACAGACAGACCAAGGCGGAAATGCATCGTGTCTCGGGAACGAAGAGAACGGTTGCCCGGTTCCCATTGGAATGGGGCCAGCGGAGCATCGTCACCGGCTTTGGAAGAGAACCATGGCGATCATGGCACTGATAAGCTGTGGTCCGCTCGCAGCGTGCAAGGACCCGGTCGAAACAAGGCGCGAACCAGCGAGCGATGCGAAAGAGCGTGGGCTCGCGGCAATCAAGCGCGCGGGATGCGGATCGTGCCACGAGATTCCCGGCTTGGATTGGCCCGCTGGCCGGCTCGGCCCTTCGCTCGAAGGGTTCGACGATGTCGGGCTGATCGCAGGCGAACTGCCCAATAGGCCAGACGTATTGGCAGCCTTTATCCGCAATGCACCCTCGGTAAAACCGGGATCGACTATGCCGCGCATGCCTGTCACCGATGCCGAGGCGGAGGATATCACAGCGTATTTATACGGATTGGATCATGACTGAAGCTCTTTGGGGATGGCCGCCTCCGGTTCTCGATCCGGCCGGGCCGTATTCGCAGCAAGTGACAGTACTTGCCTGGGCGCTATTCGGTCTTGGTGTTTTCGTTACTGCGATTGTCGTCGCCGCGCTCTGGATAGCGATCAAGGGACCCGCTGGATGGAAAGCCAAGCTGGGCGGCGAACGCGCGGTTTGGATCGGAGGCGTTGCGTTTCCCGGAGTGGTGCTGACTGCGCTCCTGGTGTGGGGCCTCACGCTCACTGCCAATCTGACCGAGCCGATCCGCGGAGACGAAATGCGCATTCGTATAACCGGCGAAATGTGGTGGTTCAGAGTGCAGTATCTCGATCAATCGGGAGCGGTGGTGATAGAAGATGCCAATGAAATCCACATCCCTGTAAATCAGCCGGTAGTGCTCGAACTCGAGTCCGCAGACGTCATTCATAGCTTTTGGGTGCCGCACCTCTCGGGCAAGAAGGACATGATCCCTGGCCGCAGAACCTTGCTCAGGATTGAAGCTGATCGGGCTGGCGAATTCGGCGGGGTATGCGCTGAGTACTGTGGTGGACAGCACGCGCTTATGGGTTTTGTCGCCATTGCACATGAGGAGATCGATTACCGCCGATGGCGCGCTGCGCGTACCGATCGGCTTGCGTCGGTCGGCGATGACCAACCAGCGCAAGAGCGGCAGCAGATCGCTCCAGCCGAGCGTTCCGGCATGGCTTCGACAACCTCCTCTCCGAGAGCTTCAATTGAAGACGCTGGCCTGGTCTCGGGCCGCGATCTGTTTATGGAAAGCGGCTGCGCGGCTTGCCATCGGATAGCCGGAACTGAGGCCAATGGACTTGCTGGTCCCGACCTTACGCATGTTGGCTCTCGCCGAACGCTTGGGGCTGGTATCCTTCCCAACCATCGTGGAACGATGATCGGCTGGATCGGCGACAGCCAGTCGATCAAGCCGGGCAATCGCATGCCAAGCTACGACATGCTGAGCGCCGAAGAGCTTGAAGCAATTGCAATCTGGCTCGAGCAGCAGAAATGAAGTCCGAGACGGGTTTCGACCACGCGCTTTACAAGCGCTTTCCTGCGGAAAAGCGCCCGGACAGCGAGGTCGAGGAACTGGCCGAAATATGGAAGGCACCGAAGGGTTGGGCCCGGCTGACCGCGGTAAACAACAATTACGTCGGCTTCTGGTATGTCGTCACTGCTTTTGGTTTCTTCCTTGCAGCGGGCGTCCTCGCTCTCGGCATGCGCGTGCAGCTCGCTGCTCCGATGCAGGATTTTCTCGGCGTCGACACCTACAACCAGTTTTTTACGATGCACGGAACGGTGATGATGTTCCTGTTCGCTGTGCCGATGGTAGAAGCGATAGGAATCATGCTGCTGCCCCAGATGCTGGCCGCGCGTGACCTACCATTCCCTCGCCTTTCGGCCTTTGCCTTCTGGGCCTATTTCGTTGGCGGGACGATGTTCTTTCTCTCCCTGTTCGTCGGTCTCGCGCCCGATGGCGGGTGGTTCATGTATCCCCCGCTTACCAGCATCGCGTTCAGCCCCGGCATAAATACCGATTTCTGGTTGCTCGGAATTGGTTTCATCGAGATTTCAGCCATCGCGGGAGCGATAGAGATCA
>NZ_WTYC01000014.1 GCF_009827325.1 Qipengyuania vulgaris
CGTTTAGAGTTTCGGACGCCGTGAGGCGTCGGAAAGTCGACGGTGCCCGAACCCGCGGGCCGCACGCGATGAGCTATGGGGATTTTGATTTCGGGTTTGTCCGGGCGTCTGCTGACGGTGCCGATAAGCGGACGTGCCTGAGAGCAGCCTGTCCGATTTTGTGGAGACACAGCAGCCGTGGGAAGCGCGTCCGTCCGATTTTGGCGATGGGACGACCGCTCTTGGACGGACGATATGCAGACGTCCTTGTCGCCGGAAGCGTGGCTGCGGCGGGGCGCGAGGGTGTCGGGCCGTGCCGGATCACGGCGTGGGCATGCCGGATGGGACGATCGGGTATGGCGGACCGCGCGGCAGGTGGCAGCGCTGGAACGTCTCGATGACGACCATGCGCCCGCCGCAGCAAGGGCATGCCGGACGCGGATCGGGCGGTTCGATGGAGGGCTCGTCCGTCGCCGGCGGTGCGATCGCTAGCAGCTGACGGGCGCGTTCGAGATGGGCTTTGCGGGTGCTGGCGGCGAGCAGGCCGTAGTGGCGGATGCGGTGGAACCCGCGCGGCAGGCAGTGCAGCAGGAAGCGGCGGATGAACTCGTCGGCGCTGAGCGTCATCACTTGCTGACGGTCTGGCGCGGAGCGGCGATAATCCTTGTAGCGGAACGTGACGCCGCTCTCGCCGAACCGGAGGAGACGGCTGTTCGAGATGGCGATCCGGTGGGTGTAGCGCGACAGATAGGCGAGCACTGCCTCGGGACCGGCGAACGGCGGCTTGGCATAGACCACCCAGCGCTTCTTGCGCACTGGCGACAGGTGGCGCAGCAACGCGCGCCGGTCAGCAAGAGGTGCCAGCTGGCTGAAGAAGGCGAGCTTACCGGCATCGTGCAGCGCCAGCAGCCGGGTGAGGAACAGGCGGCGGAAGAGTGCACCCAGCACTCGCACCGGAAGGAGGAAAGCCGGGCGGGAGGATATCCATCTCTCCCCGTCCAGCGCGATGCCGCCTCCCGGCACGATCATGTGGATGTGCGGATGGTGGGTCATGGCCGAACCCCAGGTGTGAAGCACGGCGGTGATGCCGATCCGGGCGCCGAGATGCCTGGGATCGGCGGCGATGGTCAGCATCGTCTCCGAGGCGGTCTTGAACAGCAGGTCGTAGAGGAGCGCCTTGTTGGTGAACGCGATCTCGGCGATCTCGGCGGGCAGCGTGAACACGACATGGAAGTAACCGACCGGCAGCAGGTCGGCCTCGCGCGCGGCGAGCCAGGTCCGTGCGGCGGCGCCCTGGCACTTGGGGCAATGCCGGTTGCGGCAGGAGTTGTAGGCGATCCGCCAGTGCCCGCAGTCGGTGCAGGCCTCGACATGCCCGCCCAGCGCGGCGGTGCGGCAGTGCTCGATCGCCGACATGACCTTGAGCTGCTGCAGGCTCAGATGCCCGGCATGGGTAGCCCGATAAGCTGGCCCGGCGGCACGCAAGACATCGGCGACCTCGAGTGAGGCGCGCACCGGCTCTCAGCCGCTTGGCGCCTTCTTGTCCGGTGCCGCGAGCGCGAGCCGATCGAGCGGGCTGACCACCGCCCGCATCGTCTTGGTCGCCACCTGGGCGTAGAACGCGGTGGTGCCCAGCTTGGCGTGGCCGAGCAGCACCTGGATGACGCGGATATCGACCCCGTCCTCGAGCAGGTGGGTCGCAAAACTGTGCCGCAGGGTGTGCGGTCCGACCCGCCTGGCGATGTCGGCTGCCTCGGCGGCTTCGACGACGACGCGGTGGAGCTGCCGTGTGCTGATCGGCAGCATGGCGCCTCGACCGGGGAAGAGCCAGCCATCGGCGTGGAGCACGCCCTGCTGCCGGCCCGCGCGCCACCAGTCGCGCAGCAGCACGAGCAACCCTTCGGGCAGCATGGCATTGCGATAGCGCCCGCCCTTGCCGCGTTCGATCCTGAGCAGCATGCGCTTGCTGTCGATATCGCGCACCTTGAGCGCCGCGACCTCGCCGACGCGCAGACCCGCGCCATAGGCGACCGACAACGCGGCCTGGTGCTTGAGGCAGGTGGTCGCATCGAGCAGCCGCTTCACCTCGCTCTGCGTCAACACCACCGGGATCTTGCGGGCGTGCGCGGTGCGGACCAGCTTACGGGCAAGCTCGGGACGGTCGAGCGTGTGAGTGAAGAAGAACCGCAGCGCCGACACGATGCTGTTCATGGTCGGCGCCGGGATGCCGGCGTCCCGCTGCTCGATCTGGAACCGCCGGACATCCTCGGCGGTCGCGGTGTGGGGCGAGCGCCCCAGCCAGGTCGCGAACCGCCCGACATCGCGCAGATAGTTGCGCTGCGTCTCCGGGCTGAACCGGCGCAGGGTCATATCTTCGATCAGCCGCTGGCGCAGCGGGCTGACAGGCCCAATCGGAATAATCTCGTTCATCGTTCGACTCCTCGGTTGAAGGAGCCACGATCGTCTGCCTCTCTCGGACCAGACGCTACGCCCGTCGTTCTACATCACCCTCACCACAAGCAACCATCCCGCGAAGCGGGTTCGTGCATCGGCCCAATTTCAGCCATGGCGCCGCAGTAAAAAGATTAGGAGGATGAGCAATTCGATATTCATCTAGGAACGTAGAGCCGAGAAATCGCTCATCGGCGCACCTCTATAGAATACTTTTCTGAGATTTTGAGTGCTGAAGCGGGACAAGCTTTGTCTGGCTTTCAAACCAGTCGTCCATATCGGCTCTACTCTCAGGACCCGGTACAATTTGCGAGCAAACGTAATCGTTACTACACTCCTATTAACATCAATCCGATGCCGAAGGCGATCAAGCCTCCGACGATAGAAGATGCGACACAGGCAGCGCCAAAGATGCCAACGATATCGAGCGAAACTGAATACTCGCTGCCTTCTGGCATCTTATTGCGCTCAAACACCGTGATCCTGTTATTGCGCTGCCATCTCGCAAATCCCTCAGCCGCTGCAAATGCCCTACGCGTCTCCAAGGCACCGTCCTTAAGAGAACTCGTCACCGACATCGCCTCCCCCACAAGCCGTGTCATCTGAGATGTCCGAGCCTCGAGTTCTTCGAGCGCCTTGCCAATTCTGGCGATCAGTCTGACGGGGCTATGGGGATCCAGGATCAGGGTCGAATACAGGCAGTGGACGGTCACTGCACTGGCGATAAGCGTGCTCTCGTCACCAGCCGAGCAGCGCGCGATATTCTCCATGAGGCGCCGTTCCGACGCGGTCATCTCGCGTTCGAAAAGCGTTTCCCAGATTTCGTCGATCGTGTTCACTGCATCCTCCTCTTGATCTCTTCGAAGAAGGCGTCGAGCCTTTCTTGAAACCGCATGGCGGCCACGGGATTTTCCGAGGCCTTGAGCTGAAAGGCAAAGCTCGAAGGCTGCGATTGCAGCTTGGCAGCGATGAAGCTCGGCACTGCCGGTATCTGCAGGAGTCGATCGTCGGCGCGCTGCGCGAGGCCGTGCTTGCGCAAACCAACAACGCGCTCGACTTCGAGATTGATTGCGGTCTCGAGCAGCTTGAACTTCACATCGTTCTTGTCGGCGATGAGAAAGAGCATGGAGAAGCCGTGCAACTGGTTGGCAATGAAGTTTGCCGCACCGATCGCCTCTGCGGGCAGAGCCTGCTCGTATTCGATGATGGCGATGCGTTCACCGTGCCTGAGCCTACGGTCGAGAGACGCCGCCAGCACATCTTCCCTGTCACCCTCCTCGTCGATGGGTTTGACATGGATGAAGTGGTTCTCGGGCAGTTCGCGATAGGCCCAGCTCTTCATGCCGCCAACTTGGATGATGAGCGGTTGTTCCTTGAGATAATGCGAGAGGAGCAGAGCAAACATGCTGGCTCCCACGCCCCCATCAACCCTCGCGATCTCGAAGGTTGGCGCCAGGTTGGTGTGCTTGTTGTAGAAGGCCGGCAAAACCAGTTTTTCCTTGGCGGACCGGTCCTGCAGCATGTGCTGCAGCCGCGCGTGGAACCCGTCTCCGGGTAGAAGATCATTGCTCATCTGAAATCCTCGTCGGTAAGTTTGTCGATGGTCTTGCGGGTCATCGGACGCAGTTTCTGCGCCGCCGATGGCTGTTCGGCTCGAGACTGGCGCGCGCCATCAGGCGGTGCGTCATCGGCCTTCTCGCGCTCTTCGAAATCGAACAGCGAGGGGCTGAAGGCGACTTGCGACGCGGCGATCACGGGCAGGTTTGCACTGACAGGAGACGAGATTTCGGTATCGTCGTGATCGGTTGCCGGGCCGTCCTTTTCATCGGCCAGAAGCGGAACATCATTTTCATGACCGGTTGGAAGATCAGTCCCGGTTTCGCCGCCCTTCCCTGCTTCAGGCCCACCGCTGACTGGCTCATGATCCTGGTCATCCTCGCTGTCGTAATTACTGAACACAGGGCCATGTTCGGCCTCCCAGCTCGCCCGGTCCCAGAATCTTGCATCGACATCTTCGAAGCCCTCGTCCCACTCGAGATGTACCGTCTCCCCTACGACCTTGAAGCGCTGGTCCACGCTGCACGCGAAGCGAATTTCGTCGAGGAACAGATCGCGGCGCTCCTCCTCCCTGCGTCGATCGGCGAGACGCGCAACCTCCTCGCAGGTGGAGGACAAACGAAAGCCGCTTGCGAGAAGCATTTCAAAGGCTTCCGAACCAGGCACCGTATCGGCAAAATCATGCGCCAGAGTCTCGATCATTTTCGGCACGTCTCGCGCCCAGTCGTCGGTCGAGCGGTTGTGCGCCTCGAGGCGTTCGAACTCGTTTTGGACAGCGACAAGCTGGATCGTGAGCGCGGTGTCGCGCGCCTCATAGGCCTTGCGCTGGGTCAGGAAGTGCACGAGCGTCTGCAGCCGGTCGAGATCGTCCTGCTCGGTCAGTTTCAGCACTTTCCCGAGCAGCTCAACGTCGCGGTCATGAACCAGCCTGAAGGCACGTGCATAGGCGCGTGCCTGCCCCTCGGATACTTCTGCAAGGCAGGTCCGGAGATGGTAAAGACCCTTCAGAAACGTGGTACTGAACCCTGCCGGCAGGCCGCAATCCTCGCGCGCTGCGCGGGCGAATTCAACCGCTCCGGCGTCTTCCTCCAGCGTGTGCCTGGCATAGTCGATTGCGGCGGCTTCTTCGGGTGTCATGCTGCCAGCAAAGGCATCGACAATGCCTGCACGGAACATATGAAGCCAGATATTTGCAGGGTTCTGAAAGTCAGGATCGTCGCGCAAATCTGCGATGATCCGTGCGATCAAATCCGTCGGAAGATCGGTAAGCCGGCCGATGGTCGACGCCGCATTTCCGCGCTTAATGAGCCCTTCGATGAAGGGGCGTACCATCGCGTCGATCCTATCCTGATCCGTTCGCTCGCGGCTCGGCGGCACGTCCGCATCAATGGCCGGGTTATCTTCGCTGAGGATGTCTAGTTCGATCTGGTACTGCTCCCATTCGACGAACGAGAGCAAAGCTTCGGCGGCGGCTTTCTGAGCCTTGGCCCTGCGCTTGCGAACGGCCTTCTCGTACTGGCGGAGCGCTCTCTTGAGGGGCATCTGCAGGAGCAGGTTATTGCGCAGGACCTCGCGAGCCTTACGGGCGGCTGCTGTCAGTTTTTCACCTGTGTCACGCTCCTCCGTCTTGGCCTTCATTTCGAGATAGGCGTCGAGCTGCGCCCGCAGATCCGGGAATGCGGCAGTCGCACGCCGAAGCATTTCGATCATCAAAGTATAGAGAGGTGCATTATCCATAATCTGCGTTGTAGGACGCGGATTCTCTAGACCAAAGCAGCCGGACAACTTTTTTTGTCGCCGCAATTCGAAAATTCGACAACGGACTATCTTCAGCGCTTCGTCCGCCTTTCATCGGAAGTAGAACCGATACTCGCCGAAGTAAGAACATTTGCGCATACGCAAATGAAAGCCATTATCAAGGTAAACGGACTGACTTGCCGTTTTTACCCTTTCTCGTTTCCTAGGCGCAATACCTCAAAGTCATCCGCACCCCTGGAGCGGACGATTTTGATGACATCGTCCGAACTCGCGTTCTCCCGATAAGGTGCTCGCTGGCGCTCGCACGTCGGCTCTTGCAAGCCTCCTTCAAGTGCGGCCTGACGAGGCCTGGGGCGGTGTCGGCGACACCTTGGGTGGCACCCTTTGCTGACAGCATCGGGGCCATCGAAGTAGCGGAACTCCTATCGGGGAAATGGCCGGGCGGACCGGCCAGGTGAAAGGAAAAGAGCTTAACGCTCGAGCTTCCGCCTCGCCGGTTCGACGTCACACGAACCGAAAGGCATTACATGAATACGAACCATCTCGATCCCGTGCTCGAACAGCACGCAAAGCTGCTCGAGCGGCACGAGGGATACCGCGTGCTGCGAAAGGTCCCGGGGCCTTACTCGTTGTTTCCCGATAACGGGACGCCGCCGCCCGGAAAATGTATCGGCATTGTCGATCTCGAAACCAGTGGGCTCGATCCCGAAAACGATACGATCATCGAGCTCGCGGTGATGCTCGTCTGGGTGGACGAGGAGGATGAGGTCACAGCCCACATCGGACCGTTCAGCTGGCTCGAGGATCCGAAGGTCGAACTGGACCCGCGGGTGAGCCTGGTGACGGGTCTCGCCAACCACATGCTCACCGGTCACAAGATCAACGATGTTTCGGCCGAGGGATACCTCTCGCGGGCTGACGTTCTAGTCAGTCACAACGCGGCATTCGAAATTGGTTTTCTTGGGCGCCGCTACCCCTCGCTCGCGAAAGCCAAATGGGGCTGCTCGCTCAAAGACATCGACTGGCTCATGGCAGGTCTCGATGGCCGCGCGCAGGGGAGCCTGCTGGCGCAGCACGGATGGTATAGCGAGGCGCACCGTGCAGGTCCCGATGTCTGGGCCTTGTTCTGGCTGCTATGCCAGCGTCGACGTGGCATCGGTCCGGGCCCCTTCCGCACGCATTTTCAGCGGCTCCTCGAGACCGTGGAAACCGATACCGTGATGGTCGAGGCGCGCGGCGCTCCGTTCGCCAAGAAGGACGTCCTGAAAGCGCGGCAGTATCGCTGGAATGCGAACGCCGGGTTCTGGGAGAAAGAGCTCAGCTCCGAACTCGTCGAACACGAAGAGGCCTGGCATTATCGGCATGGCCTCAAGGCACCGACCCTGCGAGCCATCACTGCGCGCGAGCGCCACCGCTGAGCGCGCTCCTTTGCAATACTAACTTTAACGCCAACGACCCGCCGTCCGAGCGGGTCTTTTCATATGGAGAATACATCATGCACATCGAGAACGAATATTTCGAGGAAGCTCTCGAGCGCGAAGCTCGCAAGTTCCTTGAACTGGATGCGGAAGGCAGGCGCGCACGCCGCGGCCCTCAGCGCATCATAGTCGCCGACTTCGAGTATCGTTGGGACCGGGCCCGCTACGAAGGATACCGCGTCGAGGAAGGCGAGAGCGCGGAAAGCAGTATCCGCTGGCCTTTTCACCGTATCGCAGCGGCCTCCTGGATGCAGCTGCGGTTTGAGACCGGCGAAGAGGTGCCCGTCGTCGAAAGCGTCATCGTTCTGACCGAGGAAGAGGCGAGCGAACAGGAAATGGTAACGCAGTTCTTCGAAGCGCTTCGCCAGTTCCCGACCGCGCAGCTCGTTACGTGGGGAGGGGAGGTCAAGGACCTTGCGGTTCTGCGCCGGTCCGCCGGCGAGTTCGGACTGGTCCTGCCGCCCCAACTGCTGGACGGATCGCCGCACGCCAGGGAGCGTATCGATCTGTGCCGCGCGGTAACCGTGCAGGCCAAGTCGCCGCACCTGCCGGAATACGCTGCGGCGACCTCGATCCCTGCCAAGCCATCGCCGAGCAGGGAGATTGGCCAGTTGGTGGAGAAAGGCGACTGGACCAAGGTCCGCGACCAAGTTCTGGCCGATGTAATGACCACCAGCGTGATCGCGCTGCGTCACATGGCATCTTATGGCGAGATCGCGATCGATGCTGAAGCGTCGGCCATCGCGATCGGCGAGGCAGCGCTGAGCGCTGTTCCTGAGAGCAGTTTCTTACGTGCCACCTACCGCCCTTGGGCACGCGACAGGCAGCGTGCCGCGGGCCTGCGCGGTGTGGTTTACCGGGCTGAATAATCAGCAGAGGGGATGAGACAAAGATGAGGGAGGAAAAGATGACCTGAACCGATCGAGATGCGGCGCGAGGCACCGCCGCAATAGAAGCTACGTGCCAGACAGGACCTGCAGAATGCGCAGGTCTTCCAGCAGCCGCTTCCCGTCCGGGTCAGCGGCCTTTTTTATGCCCGAAGGAAATAAGACAATGCCCAAGAAGAAAAAGACCTCGAGCCGTGCGCTAGCACCGGCAAGGAATACCAATCTCGCGAAGCTCCCCGAGCGGTTCGCCATCGGCAATACCGAGGTGCGCCCCGAACAGGCGTTCGTGATCCCAGACCACCGTCCGAACCGGCCCGGACCCTGGTCGCACGAACCGGTCGACAAGCTCGCCTGGCGCGATGCTGCGACCAATCTCGATTGCATCCTCCTGCGTCAGGCCTCGGGCGTGTGGGCTGGTTATGTAGCCGTGCCGCCCGGGCATCCGCTGCACGGCTTCAATACCGATGCTATCCCGCCGAGCGCTGGTCTCTCGCCGCATGGCGGGATCGACTATGCTGAAGCGTGCTCGCGGGACGATCCAGAAGAACTGCAGATCTGCCATGTGCATGTCCACGTTCGCTCGGGCCCATCGGTAGCGAACACGGCGCAGGACGATGCCTGGTGGTTCGGCTTTGCGGCCGACAAGCCCGGTGACCTCGTCCCGGAGGGCGTCAGACCGATCCTGGCGATCGAGGAAGGCGAGACCTATCGCTCCATCGATTACATGTATGAGGAGACGGTCAAGCTCGCACGCCAGCTACATGGAATCGGTAAGGGGTCTTCAGCAGGTTCTGGCACTTCGCTCAGCCCGGTTGCTCCCAAGCTCGGCAAGCTGTGAGGGAGGGTCAGATGGAACAAGACCTTCCTTACGAAATGATCCGGAACCCGAACCTGCCTTGGGGTTACTGGTGTGTGGCCGATCCCGAATACGAGCCCGCTCTCATCGACGAAACCGGCAGGCGCTGGGACTCCTTGCGCGAATACCTGTGGTGCGGGCGGCTCTCCATGGCGCGCAGATCGCACTGGGAGTTCGTCAACCAGCTCGAATTCCTGCTCGCGGTGCTTGCCGGTATCGATCGGCGCATCGTCCATATCGAAGAGCAGGTAAGGGACCTTTTTCAGGGTTCGTGGGATCTCTCGTTCCATTATGCCTGCTGGCTCAAGGGACAGGGGCTCTCCAATGGCTTCGACCAACTCTCGGCAGAAGGCCGGGCCGTCCTGGTGATGCTCGCCAGCACCCGGCCCCGCAGCGCGGCGCCGATCCCGATCGGCCTGCCGACGATCGCTCCCCAGCGCGGGTTCGACCGCGGCGAAACGCGCGAGGACCGCGAGCGCATCTTCGCGGTGAACGAGAAGTTCGCGCTGAACCTGCCGGCAAGGTTCATCCGCGAAGAGATCGACGAATTTCCCGGCATCAAGCTCATCGGACCTCCCGAAGGTGCAAACATCCCGCTGGGACGAGTGCTGTGGTCGATGACCTTTGGCGACGACTTCGCGCGTGATCGGCTGTTCGCCTGGCTGATCCACCGGCTCGACCGCTGGGAGGCATGGACCGCGCTCGCGAGCCTTCAAGGTGCTCAGGCACTGAGCGAGCATTTCCTGCAGCTGCGCTTCGCCGATGAGCCGCTGGAGACAGGCTGACAAGCTCAGACACCCACATGTCGACCAATCCAAGCGGGCGGCATCCGATCTGGATGACCGCCCGCGTTCTTTTGAAAGCACTATCATCATGCAAAGAACTATTCACCGCACCATGCCCACCCGCATGGTCGCGCTCTCGCTACTGCCGCCTCCGAATCCACTTGCGCCGAAGGCTCCCTTCGGGTTCGGAGCCTTCGTCATCGACCCAAAGTGCCGCGGGGAGGCAAGCTTCGCGCTTCACATCTGGGGTTACGGAGCGGGGCATGATCCTGCGCCAATGCGCGATGCAATCCGCGCGTTGTTCGACCCAGAAACGATGGCGCTGATCTGCGCCCCGTCACAATCCCCTGCTGGTGAGCACGCACCGGCCCCATTCCCTGACGCTTACCTCGATCTCGTTCCGCGAACAGGACTTCGGCGTAACCTCTTCGCTCCGCTGCCCCGTCATATCCTGGCGAGTGCTGGCCGCGTAGGCGGGCTCGACCTGCCCGAGGTCGAACCCACGCCGCTCGCGCGCCTCGGCCAAATCGGCTGCGAGGCCCAGGCCGCTTGGATATTCTGGCTACAAGCGTATTGCCCGGTCAATTGCCGTCGCAAATTGCTCGCGGGCTACCTGGCCTGGAGGCAGCTGCAGCGGGCCCGCGCCCTGCCTGTCCGCACCTGACAAAAGGGGCGCAAATCGCGCCCCTTTTTTTGCATCCGCATTCGTCGGCGACATGATGAACACGTCAGGCGAGACTTCTAGTCGGTAGATCTACTTAGAAAAGTTTCCGTAAGAATACTTAGAACGATAAATTGCGCTTGAACGATCGAAAGAGTCCGCCATCTTACCTTTCGAACGCGTCCATATGTGCGGCCAGCGTGCCGTATATTTCGAAGCCTTTTGTGGGCGTTCCGGCCGAGAGTGGAGTGAGCCACGGAGTCGGCAACCCGACATTTGCCACAGGAGAGATGCGTCTGCGACGCATCTGCCCCCGGGCGCTGCCTTTCCAAAAAGGGAAAGCGTTCCGGGACCACAAAAGGGATTTAGAATGGATGCTTACAAGAACTCGCCGCTGAACCTCGAAGAAGCTCACAAGTTCGTCGCGGCGCTCGCCGCAGTGGTCGGCTCTGGCGCTCCAAGAGAACTGCTGAACCGGAGCGAGGCCAATCTGATAGCCGTTCCCGAAGGCGAGGAGCTTGGGCTTCACGAGGAAGGCTACACGTGCGAACGGGACGTGGTCGCAGCCGATTTGCGGCCCGGGGCGGACAGCGCCGACCAGGCCGGTCACTCATCCAACCGTCACGACATCTCGTCGTCTGAAGATCGCCTCAGGCCAGAAATTTCCTCCCTGAAGCGAGCCAAGGCTCGGCGGCTCGACCAGTTCTATACACGCGGCGATGTCGTCAAAGCTCTCCTCGACTGGTACCGTGTCAAACGGATCGAACACGATCTGTGCAGGTTCCAGCGAACCCGGATAATTGAGCCCAGTGCGGGCACGGGTGCATTTTTGCGGATGCTCCCGCTTGGCAGTGTCGGCTATGATCTCGACCCGAAAGCGTCCAAGATCGTCCAGGGCGATTTCTTGGCCATGCCGCTTCCAGCGGATGAGCCCCTGCTCGTCATCGGCAATCCGCCCTTCGGCAAGAACGCCAGCATGGCAATCAGGTTCTTCAACCATGCTGCCGCAGCCGCCAGTGTGATCGCCTTCATCGTGCCGCTCACCTTCCAAAAGGTCTCGGTACAAAACCGCCTCGACTTCAGCTTCTATTTGCTCGACGAGATACCGGTCCCGAAGGATGCCTTTATCTTCGAAGGCGAGCGCAAACATGTTCCGGCCGTTTTCCAGATCTGGGTCAGGCAATCATCGCCACGGCAGAAATTGACCCTCCCCACGTCGCATCCGGATTTCGAATTTCTGCCCGCTGGACAGGCCAACAAGGCTAATTTTGCGATCCAGCGCGTGGGGGCGAATGCTGGAATGGTTCACCGGAACTTCAACCTGAGCAGTAGCTCGCACTATTTCATCAAGGCTACGTCCACAGTAGAAGCGATCATGCGGGAGCTAGATCTCGCGTCGATTGCCCGGCGGACCTCCGGAAACCCCTCTCTTTCAAAGGGGGAGCTCGTAGAGAGCTACGCAAAAGCCATAAGCGGAAAGCGATCATCCATACGCAACCATGCCCTGAACTCTGGGAGGCTTTGCGATCATGGATAGGTGGCGGGTCAGCGACGGACGAGAAAAAGCCTCCGCACTGGCACTCTCCCTGTATGATAGGATTGAAGCCAGCTTGTCCCGGTATACCGAGCAGAGGCCGGAGCTCGTGGAGGTCTCGTTCAACACGAGCGGAGAAGCACTCCATATTTGCTATTTGAAGGTTCGGTTATTTGTAGGGTGTGATGTCAAAATTGCCTCTGGATATCCCGAGAATGTACCGGACTTTGTAAGACACGGAAAATTCGACGAGGACGAAGCCCACGCAAATACAATCGAGTGGATCGAACTTTTTCATCAGATTGGCTACGACCATCTGGACGATCTTCTCCATGAAGTCAGATCCAGAATTCGTCGCAAGACTGTCGATTGGCGAGCTCGCGGCCTCCCTGCCCATTTTTCGGGTCTTTTGATCGAGGTGAATGCTGACGATCTTTGGCTCGGCTTCATGCCGATCACTATCCGCATTGATACTTTTTGCGATAGTTTCGGCCCTCAGGCGTTCTACCTTGACGGTAAGCAACCTGATAATTTCGCTCGGAGTATCGACGGGTTCGAGCAATCTCTGAGGCATCGGCTTGTAGAGCGAAATTTCTTCGACGCCTTGGGAGCCGACGGCTTCATAAGTCAAATCGCTCTCAACGCACTGCGTCATCATGGCGATCTGCGGCAAAACATCAGAGCGATCCATAACGGGAATTTTGTGAATCACCGTAACTTTAGGATATATAAGGATCGGTCGGAAATTTGCGCCGAAGGCTATATCGCAGGGGCTCGCCATATCGATATAGAGGGAAATTCTATTTGGGTCGAAGATCTCGAAATGCCTGAGATTATGAGGCTGAGGTGCGTCGGCCAGCCAATTACGCAGTTGATCTCAATGCCATATCTTCCCGACAGCATACGCATTACTTCGCTTGAGGACATAATCGGCGGCCCTGACTTCGCGAGAGGTATCTGTATAAACGTCGATCAGCCTGAATTTCTATACTGCGGACACTCCGGGAGATACTGGTCGCTACCGGACGAATAACGGCGCCGAAGAACATTGTTGCTGGTCACCTGACCTGATTGGGGCCGACAGCGGACTGTCTGGTCTAAGGCGAAGAAGTGCTAGAAGCGGTCCCTTGTCAGACCATACCTCTACGTCGCTGCGGAATTGGATGTATTAGGGATTTGTAGGAGAATGGTTCTACAAACTGCCTATGCTCCCTTCCAACCAAATTAGCCTAGCCACGAAATATCTCGTCGATGACTTGCCTGGCGCGCGGCAGATCGGGACTCGCCTGTATGGCATTCTCGTAAAAATAGACTCGGGTGAACCCGTTAGCGAGATGGCCCGAGCTTTCCTTCTGGCCAATAATCTGCTTTGCCTCCACGCGCTGGTTGAGGGCCGCACCGATTTCGACACTTTTGCACTCAAAGCTGGCGACGAGCGCGCGCATCGCATGGATATTGCTAAGATTGCTGCCAGCGAGGCAGCAGACAAGGAAGCGAGGCTGAAAGCTGAACGTGCGGCCGCCAGCGCCGAGATTTTCAGTGACCCACACTACCAGCGTAGGCAGGAGAGCAAGCAGCTGAAGCGAAGGTTCGATTTAGGGTATATCGAACCGGAGCACTATCGGCGCGCTATGCGGCTTCTTCAGTCCTTGGCAAAGGGAAAGAGGCTTCGACCAGAGGACATTGTGTGGCTTCAAGCGGCAGGTGACGAATGTTGGACCGCCGCGGTTGCAGCCGCTTGGCACCTTGTTGAAGCTGAGGTTCTGACCGCCGCTTGGCGCGCATCAAACGATCCGTGGGACGCAATCAACGCCAGCAGCCACTGGCGTAAGGGTGGGCATCCAGAGCTGGGATTGTCCCTAACCGAGGACGCGCTGGCCGCGAACCCAACATCATCACCGAAGATACGATCGGCCTTGGCAACAACTCGTGGCGCCGCGTTGCGAGCCGTTGGTCGTTTTATCGAAGCCAAAGCGTTGGGCGAGGAGGCACACGCGCTGGTCCCAAATGATTACCGCCCTTGTACATTGCTAGGCGCCGTTCTCATTGAACTGGGTGAACTCAATGCCGGGCACGAGTGGTTCGTGAAGGCTGAACAACGGGGGGCTGCTAAAGCGGCAGTCGACCAAGATATTAGGACACTGCTTACCTGCGCATCCTATACGGATAGAGAGCGCATCCGAGCATTTCTGCTTAATAAGGACCCCGTGCGATTTGCTTGGCTGCGAAGCAAACGAGTTCTCACGAACAAGTCTGCTCAGCTGCGCTAGCTGAAATGCTTCTAATTCCGGAGCGACCGCGGCCGCCCGTGCGGGGCTCCAGTGCTCGAGAGACACAATGAGGGCAAATGGGCCGATTTCGGACTGACCGGTTTTGGCAGCGGAGTGGACTTAGCGTACGTTCATTTGCGGCATCGCGCTGAATGTGATCGCCCTTATGTCCGTGATTGCAGTGACCTCCGCGCCGGTTCTAAGCGCAGTGCGGGTTGCCGACACTGAACCCCCGTTTTCAAAATGCATGGTCGGCGCGCGGGCCCCTTTCGACCTACTTGTTCGTTATAGCGTTGGCCGACTTACCCGGCCGCCCCATCTAGGAGGTGATCATGCCCAAACTAGCTCTTTACGTGCCTTTGAAGGCCAAACCCGGCAGGGAGAGTGACATCGCTGCTTTCCTCAAGTCGGCACTCCCGCTCGTGCAAGACGAGCCCGGGACGCTGACATGGTATGCGATCGAAGAAGGCCCCGGCGCTTACGCCATCTTCGATACCTTTGACACTGAGGAGGATCGACAGGCTCATCTCGACGGTAAAGTGGCTGCTGCACTAATGGAAAAGGCGGAAGATTTGTTCGCCGAGCCGCCTCAGATCCATAAGCTCACGCTTCTAGCCGCGAAATAGGGCGCGCCCGCCGGTCCTGTCATTTCGATTTGATGTCGAAGCAACGGCTGCTTGTGGGTTTAACCGCTTCTGCCGAGTGTAACTGCTGTAAAGGCACGTTGATGGCCAGCCATTTTTGGGCCGT
>NZ_WTYC01000015.1 GCF_009827325.1 Qipengyuania vulgaris
CGATGCACGAACCCGCTTCGCGGGATGGTTGCTTGTGGTGAGGGTGATGTAGAACGACGGGCGTAGCGTCTGGTCCGAGAGAGGCAGACGATCGTGGCTCCTTCAACCGAGGAGTCGAACGATGAACGAGATTATTCCGATTGGGCCTGTCAGCCCGCTGCGCCAGCGGCTGATCGAAGATATGACCCTGCGCCGGTTCAGCCCGGAGACGCAGCGCAACTATCTGCGCGATGTCGGGCGGTTCGCGACCTGGCTGGGGCGCTCGCCCCACACCGCGACCGCCGAGGATGTCCGGCGGTTCCAGATCGAGCAGCGGGACGCCGGCATCCCGGCGCCGACCATGAACAGCATCGTGTCGGCGCTGCGGTTCTTCTTCACTCACACGCTCGACCGTCCCGAGCTTGCCCGTAAGCTGGTCCGCACCGCGCACGCCCGCAAGATCCCGGTGGTGTTGACGCAGAGCGAGGTGAAGCGGCTGCTCGATGCGACCACCTGCCTCAAGCACCAGGCCGCGTTGTCGGTCGCCTATGGCGCGGGTCTGCGCGTCGGCGAGGTCGCGGCGCTCAAGGTGCGCGATATCGACAGCAAGCGCATGCTGCTCAGGATCGAACGCGGCAAGGGCGGGCGCTATCGCAATGCCATGCTGCCCGAAGGGTTGCTCGTGCTGCTGCGCGACTGGTGGCGCGCGGGCCGGCAGCAGGGCGTGCTCCACGCCGATGGCTGGCTCTTCCCCGGTCGAGGCGCCATGCTGCCGATCAGCACACGGCAGCTCCACCGCGTCGTCGTCGAAGCCGCCGAGGCAGCCGACATCGCCAGGCGGGTCGGACCGCACACCCTGCGGCACAGTTTTGCGACCCACCTGCTCGAGGACGGGGTCGATATCCGCGTCATCCAGGTGCTGCTCGGCCACGCCAAGCTGGGCACCACCGCGTTCTACGCCCAGGTGGCGACCAAGACGATGCGGGCGGTGGTCAGCCCGCTCGATCGGCTCGCGCTCGCGGCACCGGACAAGAAGGCGCCAAGCGGCTGAGAGCCGGTGCGCGCCTCACTCGAGGTCGCCGATGTCTTGCGTGCCGCCGGGCCAGCTTATCGGGCTACCCATGCCGGGCATCTGAGCCTGCAGCAGCTCAAGGTCATGTCGGCGATCGAGCACTGCCGCACCGCCGCGCTGGGCGGGCATGTCGAGGCCTGCACCGACTGCGGGCACTGGCGGATCGCCTACAACTCCTGCCGCAACCGGCATTGCCCCAAGTGCCAGGGCGCCGCCGCACGGACCTGGCTCGCCGCGCGCGAGGCCGACCTGCTGCCGGTCGGTTACTTCCATGTCGTGTTCACGCTGCCCGCCGAGATCGCCGAGATCGCGTTCACCAACAAGGCGCTCCTCTACGACCTGCTGTTCAAGACCGCCTCGGAGACGATGCTGACCATCGCCGCCGATCCCAGGCATCTCGGCGCCCGGATCGGCATCACCGCCGTGCTTCACACCTGGGGTTCGGCCATGACCCACCATCCGCACATCCACATGATCGTGCCGGGAGGCGGCATCGCGCTGGACGGGGAGAGATGGATATCCTCCCGCCCGGCTTTCCTCCTTCCGGTGCGAGTGCTGGGTGCACTCTTCCGCCGCCTGTTCCTCACCCGGCTGCTGGCGCTGCACGATGCCGGTAAGCTCGCCTTCTTCAGCCAGCTGGCACCTCTTGCTGACCGGCGCGCGTTGCTGCGCCACCTGTCGCCAGTGCGCAAGAAGCGCTGGGTGGTCTATGCCAAGCCGCCGTTCGCCGGTCCCGAGGCAGTGCTCGCCTATCTGTCGCGCTACACCCACCGGATCGCCATCTCGAACAGCCGTCTCCTCCGGTTCGGCGAGAGCGGCGTCACGTTCCGCTACAAGGATTATCGCCGCTCCGCGCCAGACCGTCAGCAAGTGATGACGCTCAGCGCCGACGAGTTCATCCGCCGCTTCCTGCTGCACTGCCTGCCGCGCGGGTTCCACCGCATCCGCCACTACGGCCTGCTCGCCGCCAGCACCCGCAAAGCCCATCTCGAACGCGCCCGTCAGCTGCTAGCGATCGCACCGCCGGCGACGGACGAGCCCTCCATCGAACCGCCCGATCCGCGTCCGGCATGCCCTTGCTGCGGCGGGCGCATGGTCGTCATCGAGACGTTCCAGCGCTGCCACCTGCCGCGCGGTCCGCCATACCCGATCGTCCCATCCGGCATGCCCACGCCGTGATCCGGCACGGCCCGACACCCTCGCGCCCCGCCGCAGCCACGCTTCCGGCGACAAGGACGTCTGCATATCGTCCGTCCAAGAGCGGTCGTCCCATCGCCAAAATCGGACGGACGCGCTTCCCACGGCTGCTGTGTCTCCACAAAATCGGACAGGCTGCTCTCAGGCACGTCCGCTTATCGGCACCGTCAGCAGACGCCCGGACAAACCCGAAATCAAAATCCCCATAGCTCATCGCGTGCGGCCCGCGGGTTCGGGCACCGTCGACTTTCCGACGCCTCACGGCGTCCGAAACTCTAAACGGAAGCGGAATGTCTGCTTTCAGCGCGTATCTTCAATAAGCAGACATTCTACCGAAACACTCACCTGTGGAACTGCTGGGCGAGGCTGAAAAAGTCCATGCTACGCTGATTGCGACGCAGGTTCGATTAACTCTCGAGCACCTCAAGGCGTTCAGCTCATTTGCTGCAGTGTGCCGACCCATCTATAAGAAATTTGATGACCCGATCTTGGTTGTCGTGCGTTTCTAGCGGGTTAGGTTCCTCTACGAGGTTTGAAAGCTGTAGGAACCCGATAGCGCAATAGTAGAGGATGCTGGCGATGGAGACGTCAAACCTAGTCGTTTTATTCGCGGGGTTGGCGATATCGGCTTCGCTTGGAGGATGTTCGCCTCAAACCGCGAATACCGATACTGGTGCAGCCGCCCAGCCTTTCCGAGCAGATTTCAGCGCGGAGGGATACGCTACGATACTGGATGCTCCACCCGCAGATTTTGTACCCGTAACGCCTCCAGACCCCGAACCGCGTACCGCTGACCAGGATGCTGCCGACGCCGAGTTTTTACGGGTCGCCGAATATCAAAATAGCGTGATGGACGAAGTGCAGGCGCTCGCCGAGCGGCTCAGACGAGAAGAACGGGAAAACTTCGTCAGCCTGCACTACGACAATGAAGGCGAACTCGGCGTCGTTTTCGAGTTCCTGCGCAATGGCTCCCAAACTCTACGGCGATACAGTGAAAACCCTACATTTCGCGGAGTGACCGTCCGTTGGTCAATGGAAGAACTCCAGGCTGCCGCCGACTACATGTGGGAGACATTCGGCCAAGATCGCGTCATCCAAGCGACCGGTATACGGTCGCAGGACGTCACCGCCGAAATCTCCGTGTCGGAAACCGAGTTCAATGCATTGGTAAGACGCAAGGGAGTAGCGATCCCAGAACAGGTCACATTGGTCTTCAATAGCGTGCCCCCGGTGCCGCTCGCCAATCCCCCGAAGGCAGCTGTGCGCGACGAAACACTGCCCATAACGATCGCACGGCATATCCGCATATTCCCGCGACATGATCGCCCCGCTGGTGCACTCAACTCCATCAACAGCCAAGTCAAAGTCGTGCTAAAGGATGGGTGCTTTCGCGCAGCAAGCCACGATAACGCTTTGGTCCTGTTTCCCTTCGGAGCAGACCTGTTCGTCGACAGTCAAAATTACCTCGCATTCGGTAGAGAGGAGCGACCGGGGTATGCACGCGTCGGCGAGGAGGTCGTCTTCATGGGATCTGTCCATGAGATAGACACGCCCGAGCTTGTCGATCCGATCCACAGGGCTTGCGGACCAGGCAAAGTCATAAAGGTGGAAGGACTTAGCAGCGCAGCAGCGCGCGAGCGGCAAGAAACCTTGGATTATGCCGCTAATGCGCTTCGCTCGCTGGAGAACAACTTCGGTCTAAGCCGAGCTGAGGCTCGAAGAGCTTTTGAATGGCTTGAACGTAGACAGGCTGCAGTGAAAGCAGTTGATCCCGATGGAAAGCCCGTACCACCAGTCACGGCTTCACTAATCATCATGAGCCCGCCGCCTCCTGTCATGGATGCTTCCGAGTGTCCTGCCGGATCCCAACTCGTTTCTGGGCTGTGCCGGACGCCCGAGGGTTACCTGAGGCCACTGCCCGCCTGGCTCGAGGAGTTCATGGAGCAAGACAGATGAAACGTTTTACGACTGCATGGATAGCGGCACTCATTGTCGCTGGCTGTTCCTCGGTCCAGCAGGGTACAACGCCGGCAATGCCGCCCTCGCAGGAAAGCTCCCATACAATCACTCAAGGTCAGGCAGGGCTCGCCGCAGAGATCTATCCTGAGCTTGCCAAAGCTGCAAAGCCGAACGACAATTTATTCATATCACCCCTCTCGCTGACCGAGGGTTTGGTTCTCGCCCTGGTCGGTGCGCGTGGTCAGACAGAGAGCGAGCTTCGGGCGTTGCTTGGCTGGCCTGCCGCCAGCCATCCGGAAATGCATGTTCGCGAATACGATCAGTTTCTCACGGAGACAGGAGACAAGAAGGTTCAGCTGTCCGTGGCCAACTCCATTTGGCTTTCGGACGAACTGACTTTTGAGCCAGGCTACCTCGAGGCAACGCGAGAAGCCTTGGGAGCTAGCGCGGAGAAACTCGACTTTGGTGGCGATCCGGCAGGTTCCGCTGAACGTATCAACGGGTGGGTAAGCGAGCAGACACGCGAGCGCATACCGAAGATCGTGGATGCTAGCGGCTTCAACGATTTCACTGCTGCCGTGCTGACCAATGCCGTATGGTTCAAAGCCGACTGGTCGGTGCCGTTCGAGGACGGTCACACAGACGAATTCACTCGCGGCGACGGCAGCAAGCTCGATATCTACATGATGGAGAGGATCGCGCCGATGGCCTATCGCGAAACACGGGATGGGCAGGCCGTGTCCCTGCCTTATGGCGACGACGGGCGCTTCGTGATGGAAGTGTACCTGCCAAAGGACGCCGCGACGCTGCGGCGTTGGGAAAGAAATCTCGATGCGATGTCGCTCAACACTGGAGCGCAGTCGAGCGGCGCGGAATTCGATCTTCGCGACGCGCAGGAGCAGGAAATCCTCTTACGCCTTCCTCGCTTCGAGGCGCGTTTCGATCAAAGCGTCAAAACCGCACTTATCGAAGCGGGCATCCCATGCGCATTCACAGCGGATTGCGCAGATTTCGCCGGGATGGCTCCAGGTCCGCTTAGAATCGACGATGTCGTTCACGCGACCTTCCTAAGAGTAGATGAGGAAGGCACCGAAGCGGCGGCAGCAACGGCAGTGAAGATCATCGTAACGGGCTCGCGCATGATCCCGGCTGTTCCTCAGATGATCGTAGACGGGCCCTTCCTGATGGCAATCCGTGACCGCGCAAGCGGGGCGCTTATCTTCTTTGGTCGAATTGCCGATCCGACCCCCGTCGAGAAATCGCAATGAGTCCTGCTGGAGTAGAGCGAAACATAAGGGAGGGAGCGAGCAGCGCGCTTCTAGGGGCTGCAGCGGATGGAGGACCGACTCAGATGGCCGCGAGGCTCGTGCAATGAAAAGCTGGGCCATGTTGCTCATGGCAGCAGGAATCTCAGCTTGCTCTGTGCCAGCGAAGAACACGGGAGCCTCAAATCATGTCGAAGCGAGGTTGGTGGAATTGCCGGGATGTTGCTTTTTTCGAACAACAGCAGAAGTTCGAGCAGGCGACGGTTCTGTACCTGTGGAGGGGTTCTCGCCTACGGTAATCCGTAGTGAGAATGAACACGTCACAATTTTCCCGCTATTGGGATACTACGGTTGGCTCGATGCAGAAGGTGGGGAGAGCTTACGTATCGGAGACGAGAAAGGACTTTTCGTTCCCACTGCTAATGGGAAGAAGGCCGTACTGGCGTTGGAGCGGGTTTCGAACCAAGGCATGCCTTTATCCATCGTTATCGCGACCGATTGCAGCGCATCCTGTGAGGTTTTCGACCAGGTGATCCGAACTTTTGAAACTGAACAACAGTGGCGAGTACGAGTTCCGTAAATCTACGTCGGATGATTTCCGTCGTAAGCTCGAACATAACCACCTCTGCGCTCAGGCGACATGGCTTGTTGAAGGGTTCGATATGACGAAAATTTGCGCTTTGCTTGTTGCCGGAGGCCTCGCCGTAGCAGGCTGTGAGGGCGGCAATGGGCTTGAAAAGCCGACAGTGCCGGAGGGCAAATTTCCGAGCACGGGCAACGGCCTTCCGGTGCTTCTCACCGGGAAGAAGTTAGGCAAGTTTGAGCCGGACGAGGGAAAGATTGCGGGCACGCTGGTTCGCCGGGGTCCGTGCTTGCATCTCGGTTTTAATCCGGACGAAGCGGTGATCGTGTGGGAAGAAGGCACGACGATCAGTGCCGCAGACGAGCGAGGGCTCACCATCGTGTTACCCTCCGGCTTGCGCATTGCGGAAGGCGACGTCTTGCGAGGCAGGAGTGGCAATCTTCCCTCCAACCGGCCAATCGCGGCCTTCACAAATGAAGCTGTACCGGACGAGTGCGCTACCGGCGCTGCGGTGCAGATCGACAGCGTGGAGGTGGTGAAAACCGTTCGCAAAGTCGATCTTAGCGGCCGCGAACCTCCACCTCCACCTCCTCCCCCCGCGCCATCCTTTCTTGATACAGTCAAAAATCACGACCCCTCTGGCGGCACGGTTGAGGGGGGCATTCGCGGCGTTGATGATCCGCGCGAGGCGGTGTTCATCCATTTGCTTTCCGAGATCCGCGGCGAACAGGGGCACAGAAATGCACCAGTGTGCCTGCGCGAGGTCGACGATCGGCTTTTCGCGAGCCTCTCACAGCGGTTCGACCAGCTATACCGCGCCGGCGAGTGCCGCTGGAGCGACGGCGGCGTAGTGATCCGGCGGAGCGAGAAAGGGGCCGTTTTTGTAAGCGCAAACCTTGATTGCAACGGGAAGGACCGCTGTGTGGCAGAGGGCGCGCGAGTCTACGGGAATGTAGGCGGCGAAGGCCAAGGCTATGACCTCCGGCCGGTCGAGGGCGGGTGGGAAATCAGCACCATGGGGGTTTCTTGGATGTCATAATTTTGCATGGGCATCCGTTCGGCTGTCTGGGCAGCCGCTCGTCATAGCGTCCGCAATTGCTACCGACCGACCAATAGCAGAACATCTACTCTCCACCCGTTCTTGCCTTGGGACTGATCGCGGTTGTTGCCAGAGCTGAGGGGGCCTTTTCCTACGGTTCGTTGATCACCCATTTTGCTATGACTTCGCCATGTGTTTTCGAAGCAGGCGCCGCCGTCATCTTTGGCTCGGGGATGCATCGTAGGCGGAGTCTAACGCCACGGTAAAACAACGCGCACCGCCTTCTCGGCAAGCAAACCGATAACGATCCCTGCGGCAACGTCGCCAATGTGATGCTTCCGGCAGCGCCAGCGCGCGACACCGGTGGCGAGGGCTAAAGCCTGCACTGCGACGTCACTCATAGGATGGCTCGCGGGATCGTGAACGAGCGAAGCGGCGGCTGCGGCGGCATCTGCCGTGTGTCCGGATGGGAAGCTGTTATCGTCTTCCCCATCGGGCCGCCAACGGTCAACCGCCGCTTTCGCCGTTTGCCACATCGCGCCCGCGGTCAAAGCGACCACTGCAGCACGCATTGCCGCACGTCCATCTCCACGCAGGATCGGCTTCAGAATGGCGCCGCCGATAAGTGTCCAGCGGCCAATATTGCTGGCAAGCTCGTTCCAGTCGCGCTTCTCGCATTCGTCTTGGGTCATCAACTTCAAGAAACCCCGATCGATCGGGCGGTTCCGTCAATGCTTTTTTGGTAAGCTGGAGTTTGTCTCTAGTACTTATTTAGCCCGGCATTCCAACCGGTTCGGCTTTCGAAACCTTGAGAAGATCTGCAAAAGAAATTAAGCACCGCTTGCACGATGAGAACGCTTACAAATCTATCGCCCGAAGTTGTGACACCTATCCGCGTCGCCAACCGAGCAGGGCATCAAAATGGCGTCTGAGAAAACACGTCTCGATACCCAGCAAAATACTGATCGGTTCTTAGGATGGGTGCTGGTCGCGCTGCTATTCTGCTTTGTTGCCTATCTCGTGGGCGTTTACGTATTTTGGCCGCAAGAAGAGCAGGAACTCGTCGTACACGAGCCTCTTCCGCAAGATCCTCCCAAGCCAGCCAAGCCTTTCATTTGGGGAACTCTGCCAGTTTCAAAACCTGGACCGTCATCCGACAAGGGCGAGCGGCAGTTGGGCGGGCAAAGCCCCAAGGATTCCGCGCAAGCAGAGCAGCGTTCGACGCCGCAAAAACTGCCTGGAACAAGCTCCGAAGCTGCACCCTACGCATTTTTTGCCGGACCTGAATTGGAAAAGGTAAAGGGAGAGACTGTCCGAGCTCTCAAGAGCGGTGACACGCAGATTTGGAAGACGGATGACCAGCGAGGATATGTCTTGGTGAGCACGCCGAGACATGACGGCGATCGGGAATGCCGCCAGGTCAGCTACAGTCTGTTTGAGGGTCCCCTTCAGAGCCTTTCTCCGGCATCGCAATGGTGCCGAGAAGGCAGAGGTCAGTGGTCGCCCGGATAGATGTTGCCACGCATTAGTCAGCAGCTTCAGCTTTGCAAGGAACTCGGGCAGCGAGACAGCCCGAAGGCAAGAGATGGTTGAACTGGGGCAGAGGCTATGGCGCTTCCTGACGTAAAAAGGTTGCGTCCAGCCGGTGTTCTCCATGGCAGCACCACCCCGTTCTTGCCGCTTTGGGCGCGCATCGCGGGTCCCAGGAGCGGACGGGCAGCCAGCGACGCCATTGCAGTTATCGTAGCATTGCGCGAGTTTGAGAAGTGCGCTATTTCTACGTTTTAATTCCTGGGCGATTACGATGGTTTATCGAACCATCTGAGAGTGACGTTTACGTTAGCCAACCAGCTGGCCTTTATTGCCATAGATTGGTGCTCGCATCTGACCCACAGTCGGCTACGCGGAAGGATCGCTTTGCGTACCAAGATATTTCTGAGCCTCGCATTCGCCATCAGCCTTGCATCTTGTTCGCGAGAGCAGGCGTCGGTGAACCCCTTGGAGGACGAATACTCCTTTGACCGCCATGGCGCGTCGAGCGCCGCTGACGGAACGCCCGGCCAATCCGCTCTCGAGGGCGCCGAGGGTGTTCTCGGATATGAGCAGGGTTGCCTTTTCGTCGAGCGGGAAGGCGGCCGTTCCGGTCTGGTGCTGCCGGCGAATGCTACCCTCGATGGTCGGATACTGCACTACAGGAACCTTGAACTCGAACTGGGTCAGAGAGTAGCATTCACTGGTGATCTTCTCGCGACATCCGATCGCACGGCATACGGTTGCAAGTATGACGAGTTGCTGGAAGTCGCGCCTTAGGCCGTGTTGACAAAACGGGCCCCCGAACCCGCTTAGTTCTGAAAGCGGAACAGAAGCTTCCCACCCCGTTCTTAACGCAATGATCAAGGCAAGGACGTGCCAAAAGAGGATAGGCAGTTAGATCCCTGCCAGACGTTGCGCCAGGACTGGTCAAGCCGTTTCGACCCAAACTCTGCCGATCATCTGCGGGCCCACTTACTGCAAGGCTAAGAGTAGCGTTCCCGCGGGGCCGCTCAACAGAACCTGTCCCTTTGGTGTAAGCTCGGCTCGAGTTACGCTATCCAAAGTCTTGGCCAGTCGCGCCTTCCCCAGCCCGACCCCAACAAAGCAGCTAGGGGTTTCGAACTGTGGACCCGGCTTTACCGTTATCGGCCGGCGGGTTGCCAGCGCGTTGCCGCTGTAGCTGTAATCCCATTCAAAACCCGCGCATACAGGGGCGAAAGAAATATCCGTATCTGTGATGGAGAGAACTATGCCGACCGCCTCGGACTGTGTCCGGCCATTGATTTCAACGATTCTCCATTCGCCGACCAATGCTTCCAGTATATCGATGCGCTTCAGCTTCAATATACTGCCGTCGCTGCTACGCAGTGCAACATCGTGTTGGCCAATATTGTCGATTTCCGTGACGTTATCGATTAAGGCGAATACTTCATCTACAATTGGCGGCGGCGCCTCATTGCACTCCGCTGGCCGACTTTTGGTCGAGAGCGGCGATGGGGGCGGCAGGGGATGCGCGAGACGATATGCGGCAAACCGGTTACCAACAATAGCATAATTACGCGCCTGACGTCCGCAGCCAATTGACGATCGTAGAGAATATTGATCCCCGATGAGTATATTTTTCTCATTTGGCTTAACTGCGCGCCCATCAATTTGATCGATTTGCCATCGTCCTTCTAGGCTATCTACCGCTCGAACTATTTTTCTTCCCGTTGGGATAAAAACGAGTGAATGTCGGCCGCCGCGCAACGTGACGGCCCGGCTAGGGTGGTGCTCGAACCGAGAGGCATGCTGCAGTGCATTGAGTACCTGCGGCAGGTCGTCCGGTATGCCGGGCAGGCATACAGTCATGACGCCCGACCTTTTGGGCCTCTGAAACCGGATCTCATCGCCCTCGATATCGTAATTCAAGCCGTAACCGGCGCAGGCAGGACGATAGTAGAAGGTCGTTTCCGAACCGACAAAGCCCATTGGCATAACCGGCACGCCATCCAGCATGATAAAATCCCACTCTCCAGACAGCGAAGCGCGGCGATTTTCGATCGGTTCAGGGGGCTGGCGGTCGCAAGCCGCAAGCAGGAGGCTTGAGAGAAGTGTCACCCATCTTGAGATCATAAGCTTCGTTTTCATCGCGCAAAATGGGATTTGTTGCTTCTATCGCGTCGTGGCCGATTTCTGCATGTTCCAATCTGCTCGGCCCGCGGGGTGGCGAGCAATAGTATCATCAATTCAAGAATATGGGGAATCCCAGTTCCAATCACATCGCCGCGTTATCATAGGTAACGCCTTTGAACTCACCGGGAAAGCTGCAGGAAAGGCAAAGATATCACCGCTACTTATCGCGTATGTTATATTTGCGGCTGTCCTGCATATGCTGAAGGATATCCAACCGAACTTCCGCTGATCACATCGTTCTCGCCGTTTCTGCTCGACGAGTAATCGACAATCCGGACGATCCGCTGGCGACGCCATTTTGAGTTCGCGACGATCTTTTCAAATGGAGCGATATGGAGGTAGCCGACGGTCCGCTTTTAGGATGTCCAAACGCGGCCTCTTATGTCCGGAATGGGGCGCAAAGCTGCCATTTCTTTGCTCTTGCTTCGCAGGCTGCTAACTATTCCTCGATGACCAACTCGATTTCTCCTTGGTCTCCCTATGTGGGGCGCACTTCGATGGTGTCGGCGGGGCGAAAAACGCTCACTTCGGCGTTTGCCGACCTTGTCGTTTCTCGTCAGGGGTTCCAGTCCTACGAATTACCCGATATCTTCTCTGCTCCTGTGGATGAAGGTGAGAACGACGCGGCGCGCGATCTCGTCCGGCTCGAGGCCGAGCATCTGTCTCGCATGTTTGCGAACGGCCGCCTTACCAGTTTTGCACGCCCACTGGGCGGCGGTGAGGTTACCACTATCGCATCTGAGTTTTGGGAACTCGACGATCCGTTGCCGCGCTTCGCAACCGGTGTGTTGAATCTAGAACAATGGGCTGACGAAGGTGCCGAACCAACCCATCGCATCTTCGTCGATGGTCAGCAGTTCGATGGTTGGCTCGCAAGCCTCAAGCCACTCGGACCGCTGTCCAACCGGCAGGTCGAGGAAATCGTCGACCCGCAATTGCGCGCGACAAGGTCTGTTGCCAGACGGAGCGCACAGTGTGGGTTCGGCCAAGCCGACGGGGTAGTGGATGGGCATCAGCATGAGATGTCCACCCCGCCCGGGGTCGGTCCCGAATTTCTCACGGTAAAAGAAGTCAGCACGCTTGTCGGTCGTAGCCGGTCCTCAATCTACGAGGATGAGAAGAAGGGACAATTCCCCGAGCGCGTAAAAATTGGAGCCAGTTCTCGCTGGGCGAAATCCGAAGTGCTTGCCTGGATCGCTGAACAGGCGACAAAGCGCGGCGAAGGCTAGCGTCGCTTGCGTCTGGGGCTATCGACGACCTCTTCGGGCGGTATCGCTCCTTCCATAATCATGTCAGCCCAGCGTTGGGCGAGTTCGCGGCGGCGCGGTTTGTACGCAGCGCGATTATACCGCAGTTCGCTTGCACTCATTCCCTTGGGGGTGTGCGCGAGCATCAGATCGATGATCATGCGATCGGCCAAGAGCCGCACATCGTTGCCTAGTTCCCGCTCAGCCTGTTCGTTCATGATGGTCGAGAAACTGGAGCGCCAGCCATGTGGCACGTGTCGACCCTTGTAGCCTTCGCGATTGTACAGATAGCCGATGGCATTCTCGCTGATTGGCTTGGTGCCTGAACGCGCGCCAGGAAAAGCAAATGACGAGCGTCCCGTGAGCCAGCGCACAGCGCGTAGAGCGTCGACGGCCTGCTTGGAAAGCGGGATCGGATGGCTGAAGGCTTCATCACTGCGCAGGTGGAGCTCCTGCTTGATCTTTTCCGCAGGAACCGTCCACAATGCATCGCTGCTATCGGCTTCGGGATCAGCCCAGTCGATACCAGTGATGTCATTCCATTCCATGAAGCGCACCATGCCGGGACGTTGCGCCGTAAGTGCGAGTATCCTGGCTGCCAAGCGATTAACCGGTGAAGCCCCGGCCCGATCGATATCTGTCATGAATCCTCGTATCGCTTCGACAGACAGCAAGGCCGGATAGCGCTTTGCGGGAGGCAGTGGTCTCAACGCATCATTGATTGCGGTGGCGGGGTTCTCGAGCTTCGCGCCCTCGGCATTTGCATAGCGATAGACTGCGGCAACACGCTGTTTGAGTCGCCTTGCCGTCTCGATGGCACCACGATTTTCAACCTTGCGCAGGACGGCCAGGAGCAGCGGCTTGTCGATATCGGCCAACGGCATGGAGCCAAGATCGGGAAAGATGTCACGCTCGAGGCTGGTGATGACGTCGTTAGCGTGCACAGGCTTCCAGCGTCCCAATTGAAGCGCGTGCCATTCGCGGGCCACCACTTCGAAGGACTTTGACACCCCCTCGTCCCCGACGAGACGCCCGCGTTTCACAGCATGCCGAGGGTCCCGTCCTTCGCGAAGTATCTTCTTCGCCTCGTCACGTTTTTCACGTGCTTCGGCGAGAGAGACCTCAGGATATGTGCCCAAAGTGAGCAAGCGCTCCTTCTTTTCGAACCGATATTTATAGCGCCAGCTTATGTGCCCCTTGCCTGATATGTGCAGGTGAAGTCCGCGGCTATCGGTGAGCTTGTAGGCCTTGTCCCTCGCCGCTGCCGCGCGCGCAGCCTTATCCGTCAGCATCCGATACCCCCAATCCGCACTCACGTTACCCCCAATCTACCCCCGCATGCCCTCGGCTAGGGGTAAATTGGCATGGACAACATAGGAG
>NZ_WTYC01000016.1 GCF_009827325.1 Qipengyuania vulgaris
TGGCGCACCCGACAGGAGCGGACAAGGAGGCATCACCGTCCAGTAAAGCCTTTACCAACGCTGTTCGCGCTTCGCGTGAGCGTGAAGGCAGGCTGGCAATGACGGCTTCGGCCCAACGTTGGTCATCGTTGTAATGGGCGTCGGTGACATCGCCAGCAGCGGTATCGGTCGTTTTCGGCATGACGATTGTTTCGGCGTTTTCGGTGACGGTCTTTTCGGTCATCGGTCGAGCGTGCCATAGTTCGTCAGTTGGTCAACGATATCACGCCGATGACCGATGATGCCGATGACCGTGGAGAAGATTATTACACGCGCCATAGGGAACGCTACAATGCGATTCGAAGTCCATGCCGATGCGAGCATGGCCCACGCCGCATTGTGCCCCGTCGGATTGACATTGTAAGGTTTCACCTATGGCCAGGATGGCCGTAGAGCAGTTCTGATGGCCTTCAGGCTGCGAGTGCTCGATAGACGCTGGCACGACCGATGTTCATCTCACGGGCGATTGCAGAAGCTCCCATGCCTTTCTGGTGAAGTGCCTTGACCTGCTTATGGTCGATGGTTGCGGGACGGCCTTTGTAACGTCCATCGGCCTTGGCCTTCGCGATGCCTTCCAACTGTCGTTCACGGCGGATGTCATTCTCGAACTGCGCAACGGCACCAAGGATGCTCAACATCAACTTGCCCGTGCTGGTATCGGTATCGACACCGTTTTGGTTGATGCAGCGGAACGCGACACCTTTGCTCGCCAGTGTCTCGATGATGCGGTGAAGGTCACCGACCGACCTTGCCAACCTGTCGAGCCGCGTGACGATGAGCGTGTCGCCTTCCCGAACGAAGTCGAGTGCATTGGCGAGTTCGATACGGTCTTTGGCCGAACGACCAGACATCTTCTCGGCGAAGACCTTCTCGCATCCAGCATGGGCCAAAGCTTCGTTCTGGATATCGAGCGACTGTCCCGACGAACTCACCCGTGCGTATCCGACCAGCATCCGCGTCTCCTGTCTCGTTAGGCTCTAGGCCACGACATCGCAGATGTTTCGAATCTGTCAGCAACTCATTTGGGACGCCGAAACTGTCTCACGCCGATGTCCCGCTCGGGCTTAGCCATGCGGGATGGGGGGCAGGGTTAAAGTTAGCCACCAAAAAGTTCTCGCGAAAAAAATTCTGTCAAGTAATTATTAATTAATGCAAGAATTTCAGACCGCTGTCATTTTCCTATTGTGACATCCAGTCACGAAGGAAAACTAAATGAAACTTTATCTAAATTGGGAAAGCATACATGTCATTCAGCGTTACTTGGATTTCGGTATTGAACCAGAGAAGTTATACGTTCGCTGGGACGATGAAGGCGAAACTTATGTTGGAACTGAAGGTTTGGACTTAGCCACTTATAATCGCTTGGCCCCGCTGCTCTGGGAGTTGCATCAGGTCGAAGGTTGGGAGCGCACGAAATGACTTCTTTCAAAATCACTGAAGTCGCCATCTATCCGTTCCGCGAAGACGAGGACAATGGGCATTACAACACAGGGGGCGAAGGCGAAGAGGACGGATGGAACGTTCATTCCTTTGGCAACTGCGACGGCGAGTGCGACATACTCGATGACGAAGATTTCGACGATTACGAAACCGCTTGGGCATTCGCATTGGAACTGAGCGAGCGATACGGCGTCTACATCGACCATCGATATTGACGCTCATGGAAGAATTTTGTGGGTGCGGCCATCAAGCGGGTCGCACCTACAAACCCGCTCCCCTGACCTTTTGCATTCTGACCTCGGGCCACTACTGGGCGCTCTGATACGTTAGGAGCAAAGGTGTCAGATAAGCACTTGCCAGCTTATAGGATTCGAACATCGAGGAGCCAGTATCCGCCCAGCTTTTAGCGGAATCGTATTTCTCTTTCATGCTTTTGAGGATGCCCAAAAGGCCGCCGAGTGCCTCAGACGGGTCAAAACCATCGGGGCGGCGTTCTGATTGTTCGTTCAGAAACTGATACTGAGCTAAGACGTTCTTGAAAGCATCAAGGTTATATCCCGCACCCAACCACCCGAGATAATTCAAACTGAATTCAAGCCGAGACAATCCATCTATAATGGCTTGTTTGACGAACGCCTCTACCTCATCATTTTCCCGAAGTGCTATGAGGTAATTAGTAATTAAAACTCGTAGCTCGGCAACATCCTCCTCCGAAAGAGATGGATAAGATTCGAATTTTCGAACTTCGTAGGACCAGAATTGAATGACCTTTCCGTGGTCTCTAACTTGCGGAAGGCCGCCGTCGGGATTGTTGTTCCAGTTCGTGGTCAGAGATTTAACGTCGAACGCCTTTTTAAAGCCCTTTAATTCGGCAACCGCACTTGCTTTCTGGGACTTCTCCCACTCAGACCTTCCAATAAGAGTCGCGACCCTATCGCAACGTAGAAGGATGGTGGAGATTATAGTGTAAAACTCGGTGCTTGAAATTTCGACGTCAAAGCACTCAGCAAAGAATTTGGCCCCAGCGAAAGCGCTGCCCTTATTGAGCTTCGCAGCGATTTTCGCCAGTTCCTCTGCGGGGTCAGTCAGTTTAGCCATGTCTTTCTGTCGATGGTGGCCGAGAGGGGGTCAAGCATCTTCTGAAGTTATCCCATGCCGTGGGCAGTCACTACGCGGTTCTGCGAAAATACTTCGGTAGGTCCGCGCCTCTTACATTTTGCTCACTTCTCAAGTTCAACCGAAACTGGTCATTTCGTGCGTAGATTTGGCGTCGGGAGTTTCGCGCGATAACGGTGTTAACCGAGGTCACTTGGTCGTCAGTATGAGACAGCGTTTCTGGCAATTCCTCGAAGGTTCCAAGAAGCAGAGCATCGGAAGAGAGCGGGAAAAGTAGGCTCGTTCCCATTAGACCATGCCCAGGCGAAGCAAGCGGTCCATAGTCACGATTGTCTGACCATTCGAGGACAACGGGATTATCGCTCGTGATATATTGCGACCCCTCTGGCGCTGAAGCGAAGCACCAGTTCCGATTGGCCATCGTTTCAAGCACCTTCGGCACCATCTCGAATTCGACCCCAATCAGGTGAGTCTGGTCAATGTTGATGTCGTATCGCTTGCCGTCTTTGAACCGCTTGATGTCCTCATAGGTGACCTTACCACTCAACTCGACGCCATCGTCCTTCATTTTCTTCGTGTGGTGCTCCCATGCTTCCTCGGAAGACACCAGCACACCAAACACCTTCTCTACTACGTCCTGATGGAAGCGCTCTAACTGACCTCGCAGTTGCGGATTGCGAACCGACAGAAGCGCGGCAAGATTCATAACATAGGTAAAGTGCTCTTCGCTCGGGAAATTTTGCGCCGCGATGATGTCAGCCAAGGGTCCCGAAATCTCTCCCTCCAAATCCGCAAGTGCATTTTCGAGATAGTCAGGGTCTTGGCCTTCGGCATCTACCCGATTGAAATACCTTTTGCTTCCTACGTTTCGGACGAGAGTGTGCCCAAGGTGGCGAGTCTCCTCGTCGAAGAAAACGACCCGAGCTTGGCGACCAACACCGTCCGCGAAGTTCCGCAGATAGAACTGCGGCACGTAGTGGTGGTTTGCCTTCGCGCCCAAGTGAAACCGTTCAGATATCGAGTTTTGGCAGAGAACGGACGATTTTCATCGTCTCCAAGCTGACCGTAATGATGCGCTGAAAAAGCTTGAGCGGATAGGCGGCGTCACCGACAGTTTCGATTGCGTAACGGTTGGCGTCGTTGACAATGCCGCTGTCCTTGTCGGTCTTCACAACCTGCCGTTCCATGACCCATTCAAGTGCGGGCTTGCCGTTTACCACGTAGTCGTAGGCTTCGAGCGGAATGTCGGTCATCGTGAACTTGCCATTGTAGATGACCGTGCTCTTGTCCTTCACCTTGCCCTTCCCGCCAAAGCGCATCTTCTCGACGCGGAAATCCGTATCGGTGTAGCTGTCCATCAGGAGCGAGCCGCCAGCGAAATTGACTGGGTATGGCTCGGCTTCTTCGTAATTTACGTGAAGGTCTGACAAAGTTCTCCCTGCCTTCGAGAAAAGCCAGAAATCCGTCGCTTTTACGACAACTGGAATACGAGGAGTTTCCTTTAGGAGGTTTTGTGAGAAGCGGTTGCGGAAATCCTCAGACATTAGAATGCCATAGACATAGTAAAAGATGTCTTCTGCTGTGATGGTCTCCGCAGGATATGCAGCGGTGAACCGCTTAAAAGCGTAGGGCGTAATTCCCGAGGAATGAGGAGAACCTGAGCTAGAAAACAACTCCCCTTCGACGTCAGAAGATGTTTGTAGCGGATAGCATTGACCATTTTGAATGAGTTGAACGTCAGCCACATTAGAGGCCACAAACGCTGAATAACCACGCTGCGAGCCAACACCACTGACCACCAGTATGCGATTGCCGCTATTTGCGTCCGAGAACCAAGCGGGCGTCTGGTTCACATATTCAACAATTTGCCTCGACACAGCGGCCCATTGTTTTGTGAATGGCCGATAATCGACCAGCGTTGCCTCAAATTTTTCGTCAAGTGGTTCGCCTTTAGAAAACCGCTTTTTCAAATTGCGGGTCCAGCTTATTCTCGAAGAATCAACCCAGTCCTCGAAGCTCTGAGAGCCTGACGAACCAACGGCGTCATTATAATAACTCGCGAACTGCCGAACGTTGTTTTTCAGTTGTTCTCTTGAATAATTTTGCACCCACGGGTCGCGGTTCGATTGTATTCCGTTTGTGTAAGTTTTGAAAATTACGTTAGGGTCCTTCGCACCTTTGGAGGCCAGAGGTATGAAATCCTCAAATGCGTCATCACGCTGATTTATAGCTTGTCGGGAATTACATCCTGCCAATCAGGGACCGAATTCACACTTTCATAGGACTGAAGCTTGACCTTCTTGTCGGACGTCGAGAGGCTATCCCCGATGTCAAAATAGTGAATCTTCCCTCGGCCTTTTCCCGACGAGGTTTTGACAAGGAGAAGTATGGCAATGCCCGTCATACTTCCTTGGCCGAAGATGTTCTCACCTTCTTTGGCAGCGCCCTTGGCAAGAATATCCTTCCTGACATCGCCTCGGAGATTGAGGACATATACCTCGCTGAACTCTTCCACGAGGTGCTTCCTAATTCCACTTGCGAAGGGTTTGTCCAAGAAGCCTGAACCCAATACGTAAGCGACGATACCATCATTTCCTACACGGTCGGAGGCCCACCGTATCGCCCTGATATAGCTATCATAGAGGGCATTCTTATTCCCGACCGAGGTATCTGCGGCGTATGTTTCCTGAATTCTCTCGTCGAGTGACGGATATTTGACGTTGGCGTTATTGTCGTTCGTTTTTTCCTGCCCTGTTGAGTAGGGAGGGTTGCCGACAATCACGCGTATATTGAGGTCCTTCTGCTTTTGGCGACGTGAACTGTTGTCTGCCAGAAGCGCGCTGACCAAATCTTCCTTCTCGTAAAGCTGGAAGGTATCAGTGAGACAAATGCCTTCGAACGGCATGTAATCGCCGCCCGAAAGGGCGTGGTAGACCGCTTCGATATTGATGGCCGCGATGTAGTAGGCGAGCAGCACAATCTCGTTGGCGTGAATCTCCTCAGCGTATTTCCGCTCAAGCTGTTCAGGTGCGATGAGACCCGATTGCAGCAGCCGTGTGATGAATGTCCCCGTCCCAGTGAAGGGGTCGAGTATGTGCACGCCCTCGCTGCCTAGCGTCTGACCGAACTGCGCCTTGAGCACATCGTTGACCGAATGGATGATGAAATCCACAACCTCGACTGGCGTGTAAACAATGCCGAGCCTCTCGGTCATATGCTTGAACGCTTTGCTGAAGAATTTGTCGTAAAGCTCGACGATAATCTTCTGCTTACCCGCCGCATTGTCGATGCCCGCCGCACGGACTTTCACGCTGGCGTAGAACTTTTCGAGTGACTCGGATTCCTTCGCCAAATTCTGCTCTTGCAGAACGTCGAGCACGGATTGCATCGCCACGGACACAGGGTTGTTCTGAGTAAAACTGTAGCCTTCGAACAAAGCTTCGAAGACAGGCTTCGTAATGATGTGCTGCGCCAGCATTTCGATGGCCTCACCCTCGGTGATACCGTCGTTCAAATCATCGCGGATTTCGGTGAGAAACTGCTCGAAAGCTGCTCGCTCTTTCGTGCCCTGCTGCTGCACCACTGCTGTAATGCGAGTGATATGGGTTTGCGCAATCTTGGCAATGTCAGTTGCCCAATCTTCCCAGTAATCGCGCTTGCCACATTTCTTAACGATTTTGGCCATGATGGCCGTCGAGAACTCGTCGAAGCGGAATGCGTCTTGGGTTTCGGTCTCCTTCTTCCCGCCACTTTCGGGAACCTCGCCATCGTCGTCAGAACCCGCGCCGCCCTGACCGATGTTGGCAGACTTTTTCTTCTTTTCCTGCTTCGCCTTGAGGTTGTTCGTGACCGCCACGACCTCAATCTGTCCGCTTACATCCACCCCGAGTTCCAGTTTGTTGATGGTGGCATCGAAGCGTTCGTCATGCGCACGAAGTGCGTTCAAGATTTGCCAGACGACTTTGTATTTCTCGTTGTTGGCGAGAGCTTCTTCAGGCTCCATGCCAGCGGGAACGCCGATAGGCAGGATGACGTAGCCCATCTTCTTACCCTCGGCACGTCGCATGACCCGCCCAACGCTCTGCACGACATCCACTTGGCTTTTCCGTGGATGCATAAACATGATGGCATCGAGCGCGGGGACGTCCACCCCCTCCGAAAGGCAACGAGCATTGGAGAGAATGCGAGCACTGTGGTCGTCATGGTCTGCACGTAGCCAATCGAGTTCGCGATTGCGTGCTTTGGCGTTGAAAGTGCCATCGACGTGGCGGACTTCGCATGCGAGCGTCTGGCCAATTTCCTCATCGTCGTCATCGAGTGACGAAAGGTAGGCATCGACCACGGCGGTAAATTCATCGCGGATGAGCTTGGAACTGGCGATGTCTTTGCAAAAAGCGAGGCCGCGCCGCATGTGACCCGTGTCGGTCGCGACATCGGCGGCCATGTCGGCCTTAGTCAGCGCCTTGTAGCAGCCGATAATCTTGGTCGCGTCATCGAGCTTAAGTTCGCTATTCTCGTCCGTAAGGCGGCTCTGGACGCCAAGGCTGACCGCCTCTTCATCAACGACCAGCACGATGACCTTGTAATCGGTCAGTAGACCTTTCTGAACAGCCCAACCAAAACCACGCTGGAACAGCGTTTCGCCATAGATTGTCGGGTCGTCCATCGAGCAAATAGCGATGGAGTCCTGGCTGGCCTTCGACTTCGCCGCATCCGCATAGATGCGCGGTGTGGCCGTCATGTAGAGACGCTTTTTCCCCCCGATGTATTCAGCGTCATGGATGCGGACGAAGTTACTCTCTTCGTCGTTCTCGTGCGTTTGGCCTGTAGTTCGGTGAGCCTCGTCGCAGACGATAAGGTCGAATTCGGGCAGTCCGTGCTTCTTCTGGGCGGCAGAGATGACCTGTATCGAGTGGTAAGTGGCGAATACCGCCGTCATGCGGTCAGGCGTTGGCTTGCCCGCTTTGGCGGCTAGTTTTGTTGGGTCGGTAGTCGCAGGATGAGCGAGGTCGTGAACGTCGATATCGCCTATGTCGTCATTGCCTGCGTTTCGCTTGCCGACTTGAGCATCGGAACAGACGGCAAAGGAGCGCAGGGGAATCGTAGCATCGAGCGACCACTCACGGATGCTCTGCGACATCAAGGCTAGCGATGGCACGAGGAACAACACTCGACCGCCTGCGCCAGCCATCTCTTCTGAAATCTTGAGCGCGGTGTAAGTTTTGCCCGTGCCGCAAGCCATGATGAGCTTGCCTCGGTCAGCTTCTTCAAGGCCCGCTTTCACATCAGCGAGTGCTTCCCGTTGGTGTTGCAGCGGTTCCTTTTTGGGCTTCAGGATTACCTTGTTGTCGGCAAGGAAAGTGGCCCAATTGATGGGGCTTTCGTTCAGCCGTTCGAGACCGATGCGCTGGGTATCAATCGATTGTTCTTTAAGCGCATCTTCGGCGTTGACGCTCCAAGGCGCATCAGTGGTGTCGATGATAAGGCGTCGGGTGAAATGTTTTTTGCCAGAAGCCGTGAAGAAGGAATCGATGTCTGCCTTCTGAATGCGATGGCCTTCCTGATAGAACTTGCACTGGACCGCACAGAAGCCATCCTCATCGCGAATTTTCGCCACGACATCTATGCCGACATCACGACCGTCGAGACCCTGCATCTGCGCCCAGTCCGCGTATGGCCACGCGTCTTCGAACTCCTGCGCCATCTCTGGGTCGGATTTGAGAAACTCGACGCAAAGGCGCTCGAAATATGTGCCCTTCTCGCGCTCGGTCTTCGAGGCGTCCCGATAGCGGGTCAACAGTTCACGGATAGCAGTCACAGAATTCCCCAGCCCAGTCAGGTCGTTCCTCGGTCTAACCGCAGTGCGGCTGACATGCCAATGGGATGGAGACCGCTCGTGCGCAAAAAATCTCAGCGCTGTCCGCAAGTTGTGCTATGATTTGACCATGCATCAATCGCGGTATTCTTCTGGAGTCGTCCCTTTACGACAGTAAAGGAGACGCACTTGACCCTCATCACATCGCACCCGCATTGGGTTCTTCGCCACGCCATCGAGCTTGACCGTTATACACCGTTTCTCGGCGAGTTCTTCCGCACAAGCTCCGAACGTCAGCATGTAATCGCTGCCTATTTGAGCGCGAAACCACCAAGCGAATGCGACGCTGGCGACGTAGCTGAATTCCTCCTTCATTCGGGCCACAACGACATTCTCGCTGCCGCGTATGGAACCGTGCCGTCGGGTCTTCGTCGCGCATTGCGGAGGTCAGGGAACATCGTTCAGGCCGAGCACTTCTACGGCCTGCTCGTCGAACTGCTATCTGCTGGCGAAAGTCACATCACGAGGTGTATCGCGCAGGTGTCTCGCGTGGACCTCGATACCCTTTTGGCCATCAAGACATTGCCAGCCCAGGCATGCAGCCCAAAGCTCGTTCAGGCCGTGATGGGGAAGACCGATGCCGAGGATGTTGCTACGGCGTTCGAGGTGCTCGTCGAACGCGGGGTCGATGCGCAATGGTTTGCGGGATGTCTTCGCGACGTGAAAACGCAGCGCGGGCTATCATCGGTGTTTCAGAAAGCCGCTCGTCGGGCAAATGCACCCCCGCATCCAATTCCAGCGTCAGATTTCTATCAGCCCATTCAGACGGGGGAGGAACTGTTTTCGGTCGCGCGGGAGTTCAGGAATTGCTTGCGGAACTACACCACTTCCTTCCTTGATGAAGTGCAAGGGAATGCTTTCGCAGTTGTCTCGCGGGGTGAACATCGCACCGTTGTGCACCTCGTTCGGGGGACATCTGGTTGGAAGCTGGAAGGGCTATTCAAACCTCGCAATCGCCGTCCTTCGCGAGCGAGCCGTGAGTGGATTGAAGCCTATTTGGAACAACACGGAATCATCGTGGAACGACGCGAGCCGAGGAGGCCATCAAGGTGGGATTCACTGCACAATCTCATTTGCTCGGACCTACTGGAGTTCCAGCTTGGTTTCGAAGTGGAGGCATTTGACCACATGACTTGAGGAGAACGCTTCGCGTTCATCCTATCGACTTCGGCTCGTTCGCAACAAGTTGCTCACTTAACCTTGTCGAACAATTCTTGAATCGGATGATTCTAATCTCATCACCAAGGAGGCGTGGTCTCGTAAAGGAGCGATAGCTCTAATCCCCCCTCTCCCAAGCCTACGACCATGTGGTCTGAATTGGCTCAAAAGAGGGGGAATGAGATACATCACCAAATCGGCATGTGGCATCGTTTAGCAGCGTCAGCGTCTATAGCTGGAAGGTGGTCGCCCGTGACCCTTCGTTACTGCCCTCATTCGGCGAAAAATCGCCCGACGGTTATCCGCTTTCGCGGAAGCGTCTTACGCCTGCCTGACGATGACAAGCGCAAGGTCGGTGGTTGTGAGAATCCTCAGGATTGAGGACACAGAGCCACCGTCTTTTGCAGACTATGTTTATTCTGGCATTTGCTATCCAGTCGCTGCTCTGCGTTTCGGTCCCGAACACGGCGGTCAGTTGTTACGCTGAGCACCTACAAAGTCCGTGGCAGCCGACGCGGTTATCGCGCATCTATCGGTCGAGCTATGTTGTCCTACGAGTATACACCTGCTGGTGGTTCCCCGCATTAATTAATGCGTGCTTTCACATCGAAATACGGTCGAGCACGGGTTACCTCAGTGTCGTCGCAAAGAAAGCGTTCAAGCTCCTCGAAAGCGCCTTGGAGCCGCTTGCTGGATGCTGGACACCACGTCTCCTTTGCCTTGGTCGCGGCCATGTCTAGTCGGCTGGCCAGCAACTGAAGCGATGCGGGCGAAGCCTTCCTTGGGTCGCCACCTATTTGCGACATGTAGTGCCATGAATGCCCCAGCCAGTTCTCGCTGAATTCCGCTTGCGTCGAGCATAGCCCTTCCGACCGCAGCAACTGATAGATTTCTATAAGCGTATGCATTTCGTTACCTCCAACGTATTTAGTCGTGAGGTCAGGGAGAAATATTCGGATTTAATACGCGCCCGTTTGGCTAGCTTGAACGAAAATTGTCGCGAGCTTCTGATGCAATAGAAAGCGCTGGCGATAGTTTGACTATGCTGCCTCCCGTCGGCATGAAGACATACATAACGAGGGGATTGAGCTTGCTTAAATATATTGGAAACGGTTGCACCATTGCCGCTGCTGGGTTGCTTGCGTCTTGCGGCAGCGAGAATGTATGCAATTCCGATGAAGCGCTCGAAGCCGCGTCGCAATATGCAAGAGGTATGGAAATCTGCGGACCGCTGGTTGAGCAAGGCGTCGGCTCAAACTGCATGCGAGATTTGGATAGCGGATTTGAGAGAATCTATGATTCTGAAATACTTCGGTGCGCTAAGCGCGAATACCGACGTTACCTTTAGTCATCCCCATCCCGCATGGCTAAGCCCGAGCGGGACATCGGCGTGAGACAGTTTCGGCGTCCCAAATGAGTTGCTGACAGATTCGAAACATCTGCGATGTCGTGGCCTAGAGCCTAACGAGACAGGAGACGCGGATGCTGGTCGGATACGCACGGGTGAGTTCGTCGGGACAGTCGCTCGATATCCAGAACGAAGCTTTGGCCCATGCTGGATGCGAGAAGGTCTTCGCCGAGAAGATGTCTGGTCGTTCGGCCAAAGACCGTATCGAACTCGCCAATGCACTCGACTTCGTTCGGGAAGGCGACACGCTCATCGTCACGCGGCTCGACAGGTTGGCAAGGTCGGTCGGTGACCTTCACCGCATCATCGAGACACTGGCGAGCAAAGGTGTCGCGTTCCGCTGCATCAACCAAAACGGTGTCGATACCGATACCAGCACGGGCAAGTTGATGTTGAGCATCCTTGGTGCCGTTGCGCAGTTCGAGAATGACATCCGCCGTGAACGACAGTTGGAAGGCATCGCGAAGGCCAAGGCCGATGGACGTTACAAAGGCCGTCCCGCAACCATCGACCATAAGCAGGTCAAGGCACTTCACCAGAAAGGCATGGGAGCTTCTGCAATCGCCCGTGAGATGAACATCGGTCGTGCCAGCGTCTATCGAGCACTCGCAGCCTGAAGGCCATCAGAACTGCTCTACGGCCATCCTGGCCATAGGTGAAACCTTACAATGTCAATCCGACGGGGCACAATGCGGCGTGGGCCATGCTCGCATCGGCATGGACTTCGAATCGCATTGTAGCGTTCCCTATGGCGCGTGTAATAATCTTCTCCACGGTCATCGGCATCATCGGTCATCGGCGTGATATCGTTGACCAACTGACGAACTATGGCACGCTCGACCGATGACCGAAAAGACCGTCACCGAAAACGCCGAAACAATCGTCATGCCGAAAACGACCGATACCGCTGCTGGCGATGTCACCGACGCCCATTACAACGATGACCAACGTTGGGCCGAAGCCGTCATTGCCAGCCTGCCTTCACGCTCACGCGAAGCGCGAACAGCGTTGGTAAAGGCTTTACTGGACGGTGATGCCTCCTTGTCCGCTCCTGTCGGGTGCGCCA
>NZ_WTYC01000017.1 GCF_009827325.1 Qipengyuania vulgaris
ACGTTCATTTGCGGCATCGCGCTGAATGTGATCGCCCTTATGTCCGTGATTGCAGTGACCTCCGCGCCGGTTCTAAGCGCAGTGCGGGTTGCCGACACTGAACCCCCGTTTTCAAAATGCATGGTCGGCGCGCGGGCCCCTTTCGACCTACTTGTTCGTTATAGCGTTGGCCGACTTACCCGGCCGCCCCATCTAGGAGGTGATCATGCCCAAACTAGCTCTTTACGTGCCTTTGAAGGCCAAACCCGGCAGGGAGAGTGACATCGCTGCTTTCCTCAAGTCGGCACTCCCGCTCGTGCAAGACGAGCCCGGGACGCTGACATGGTATGCGATCGAAGAAGGCCCCGGCGCTTACGCCATCTTCGATACCTTTGACACTGAGGAGGATCGACAGGCTCATCTCGACGGTAAAGTGGCTGCTGCACTAATGGAAAAGGCGGAAGATTTGTTCGCCGAGCCGCCTCAGATCCATAAGCTCACGCTTCTAGCCGCGAAATAGGGCGCGCCCGCCGGTCCTGTCATTTCGATTTGATGTCGAAGCAACGGCTGCTTGTGGGTTTAACCGCTTCTGCCGAGTGTAACTGCTGTAAAGGCACGTTGATGGCCAGCCATTTTTGGGCCGTAAGCGGTCGGTCCGCGAATGGCGCTTAGAACGGTAAGTCGGCCATCGGACTTCGCGCGTTAGCCTCCTGCAGATTAATTCTTGGACTTATTTTCCTTTGCTACTTCAGTTTCAGCCGCGGAAGGGGTGTCCAAGTCGTGATCCAGTTCTTCTGCTTTGTCCGTGATTTGCTCTTGCGCAGCTTCGTAGCGCTCGTCGAAAGTCGGCTCGCTTTTGCACGCGCAGACAGCGAAGAGTGCGAGCAGGCCTACTAAATTACGCATCAATAGTTCTTCCGGTAGCGGATGTTCACATTCGTGGCTCCTGAGCCGCCGGCTTGGCTGAGTATCGAAAGGAATGGCGTCAGGCTCACTTCGAGCTGCGTGGCGGTGAATCCGCGCGCATCGGTGATGAATTCGACATAGATGTCATCGGTCAAATACTGCCCCGCAGCGAGGGCGGTTCCGCGGCCGCTTGTATCGTCGGGACCGAGAATGCGCAGGCGGTCAACTCCGGTTGCGGAACGCAGTTTGCCGAGCGGATTGAGACCGCCGCCGCTGCCGCGCAGCGAGTTGAGCGACGCGGCGAGCTGCACTGCCTGGATCGTCGAGAGGTTGCCGATCGAGCTGCCGAACAGGATGCGCGACAGGATTTCGTCCTGCGGCAGGCCGGGTACGCTCGAAAACGCAATCTGCGGATCGTAGGCCCGGCCGGTGATGTTCACGTTGACCGTGACGTCCTCGATATCCTCGGTGGCCGTCAGGCGGATGACCGGATCGATCGAGGTCCCGCCGGTGAAGTCCACGCGCCCGTCGCTCAGTTCGAACGAGCGACCGGCGAAACCAAGCGTCCCGCGAACCAGTTCGACGTCGCCCGAGATGCGCGGTGCGTTACTGGTGCCGCCAAGGCGCATATCGGCCCGCCATTCGGATTCGAGCCCCATACCCGAAACATAGAGCCTTTCCGGAGCATTGAGCGCGATATCGAGCCGCAGCTGGTCGAACAGGCCGGGTTGCGGTTCGGCTGACTCGTCGCCCGTTATCCGCTTCGGTCCGCGCGGGGGCTTGAAGCGCACGCCGGTGAGTTCGGGCACCTGCGCCGAACCCTGGCGGATGATTTCGTAGCGCGTTTCGGGCAAGGTGATTTCGCCCGACAGCAGCGCAGTCTGTCCGGCCGCCTTGGCCAGCCGCAGATTACCGGTCGCCGTGGCGGACAGCGCGTCGCTCCGCGCTAGCCGCGCATCGTCCAGTGCGACCTCGACATTCATCGGATAGCCGCTCGCTTCCGCCAGGCTGACATAGCCCTGCGCACTGACGGTGCCGTCGCCTGCGGTCGCGGTCAGCCGTTCGATCTCGAACCGATCGCCGCTGAAGCGCCCGGCAATGGCCATGTTCGACAGCCGCGTGCCATAGGTCTGATTTTCGTAGGTGAGATTGCTGGCACGCACGATGCCGGCCAGTTGCGGACTCTGCACCCGTCCCGAGAAATCCGCCGCCACACCGATCGGACCCGACAGCCGTTGGTCGGGCTGGCCGGCAAAGGAGAACAGCGTATCCGCCGGCCCGTTGTAGCGGATCCCGCCGTCGAGCGGCGCCGCCAGTAGGCGCGTCGTCCAGCTGCCCGAGCCGGGCGGCAGCGGAGTGAGAGAGGCAGTCATTCGCCCGATCACGCTGCCACGCCGGCGCATAACTGCGCGTGCCTCGCCGCCGTTGGGAAGCAGCTTGCCGACGAAGTTGATATCGACCGGCTGGCTGACCGACACTGCCGTGGTGCGACTGAAATTCGCGATCCGCAAGCGTGCGTCCGCGCGCGGGAAAGCGGAAGAATTGGCTTGGCTGAAATCGAGACTGCCGGTGGCGCGCCCGTTGACGCCGAGCCCAGGCACGAAGGCGTCGATCATCGTCAGATCAAGCGAATCGAGGCGGCTCTGGAGTTCGACCCCCGCGCCGTACGTGCCCGCCAGCCGAATATTGCCACGGCCGAAATCGATCCGCGTGGGCAGCAATTCGTATTCGCCCGAGCGCGGGATGATACGCGCCGGACTGGTGGTCGCAAAGTCGATCCCGCGCACCCGCCCCTTGAGCGCGGCGCGCCACAGGTCGGGCCGGAGTTCGGCATTCGCGGCGACGCGGAACGGCACTCCGCTGACACCTTCCGCCAGCACTTTCGCGGTGCCGCTGCCGTCGCGATAGTCGATCTTGGCGCGCGCGGCGTTGAGGTTGAGACTGCCGAAGACCGTCTGTGCAAGTTGCGCATCGGCCACGATGTAAGGCTGGTCGTAGAGTATTATCCTCGCATCCACGATTGCCGAACCGATCGCGAGGTTGGCGGGGCCGGGCAGCATCGTGTCGCGTGCGCGCAGATTGACCAGCGCTTGCTGATATTGCCCGACCGCGTCGAGACGCACTATCCCCGCCACGCCCCGCCCATTGGCATCGAGCCGGCCAGCGAATGGCCCCGCCGGAGTCTGCGACAGCGAGCCGGAGAAATCTATTCCGGCCAGGTTCGCGCTATTGATATCGAGCGTCAGCTGATTGCCCGTCCCGAGCACGACATCTGCGGTTAGCGGGCCATAATCGGTATCGGCGGTGGCATCGAGCCGGTAGCCGTTCCGTGTACCGGTGATCTCCGCGCGCAAATTGGCGAGGCCGATGCCGAAATCTGGCCGCTCGGCGGTGACCACGGCTTGGGGATCGGTGAGCGTCCCCGCCACCCGCACCCCGACCCGGCCATAGGCATCTGTGATGCCGTCGGCATTGAGCGCGAGCCGTCCGTCTGGCGCGTAGAAGCCATTGCCGCCAGCTATGCGCACGGCGGGAGCACGCAGCGAAAGGTTCGAGAAGCGAATGATTCCGTCCGGTCCATAGCGCACATCGCTTGCGGCAACGGCATTGCCGCCGAGGAAATTGCGCACGCTCTCATTGAACAGGCTGGTCGAGCGAGCGCGGACCCGGCCCGCCAGCGCGAAACCGCCGTCCTGCGATTCGAGATCGACGTTGGTCTCGATGTTGAAGATGCCGACGCTTTCCACCCTGTAATTGTCGATCCTGCCGTCGATCGCGCCGGTGTAGAGACCGGTGGAGGTATCGGCGAGCAGGATCAGCCCGGCATCGATCCGGTCCGAACGGATCCGCATGTTGTCCGACAGGATGCGCGAGCCGTCGATTGCGAGGTCGCCCGCGAGGCGGACATCGCGCAACGTTCCGCCCGCGACGGTGTCGAGACCCTCGATCCGGGAGACGCTGGCTTCGACCGGTATCATGATCCGGTCGGCGTCGACCGTCGCTTCGCCGCTCGCGCGAAGGTTTTCCAGCCCCATGTCGTTCATGACGAGGCGATTTGCGTTGATCGCATACTGCACTCGCGGAGTGGCGAATTCGCCGTTAAGTGTCAGCATGGCGCGCAGTCCGCTGCCGCGCAGGTTTTCCGCCATTGCCGAGGGCTTCAGCAGCACGAACGCGAGCTTGAGATCTTCGAAGCTGTTGTCCGAAAGATCGACCAGCCCATTGGTGTTGAGGCGGAAGGCGTCGCTGCCGAGATTGCCCGCGAGCGTTGCGCGGCGCTCGTCGAGCGTGGCGGTCATGTCGATATTCATCACCGGGCCGAGCAGGGCGGCGGTAGGCCCTTCGAACATCCGCGCAATGCGGGTCGGACCGCGTACGGCGAAAGTTCCCTCGCGCGCGGAGAGCTTCAGTCGGGCGAACTCGCTACCGGCGAGGTTGGCGTCGAGCCGCCCGTTCCACGCGTCCCAGCTGCCATTGCCATTGAGGCGGATGCGGACCGGCTCGGTCAGGCCTGCCATTGCCGCGAGCACGCCGTCACCGGGTGCATTCAAGTCGAGGTCGAGATCGAGCTTGTTTTCCTCGGGCAGGGCGTCGAGCAGCAGCGCGATGCGGTCGCCTCCCGCACGGCCTTGGCCCGCTGTGGTCACGGCATCGAATCTGGCCTGCGCGCGACCATCGGCGATATGCGCCTCGCCCGCCAGCGACGCCACCCGGCGCTCGCCGCTGACCGGCGCTTCGGCGACGAAGCTGTCGATCCGGAGCGTGCCGATATCGATGTCGTAATCGGGCAGCAGCGGATCTTCGGATGGCGGCGTCTCGTTGAATTCGGGCAGGCGTTGCAGCGTTACCAGCCGCGATGTCAGTGAACGAATATCGATATGGCTATTGATGAAGGCGAACGGGCGCCAGTCCATCCGCATCTCGGACGAGGTCAGGAAGGTGCCTTTGGGATCGGATAGCGACACGTCGTGCAGGATCATTTCGCCGTAGAGCGAACCCTCGATCCGCCCGACATTGATTCCCATCCCGTTCTCGAACTCCAGCGCGCCGATCTGGTCCGCGACGAACCGTTTGCCCGGACCCGTGTTGAGGCCGATCAGAAGCGCCGCCACCAGGAGCACCAAGCCGCCGATCACGATCGCGCCCCATTTGGCTACGGTCGGCGCGCGGTTGCGGCAGGGTGGTTCGATCAGCGTGTCTTCGGCCATCAGAATGCTTGTCCGATCGAGACGTAGACTGCGAACTTGCTCTCGCCCTCGCGCCGGTTGAGCGGCATCGCGACATCGAGCCGTAGTGGACCGAAATTGGTATAGTAGCGCCCGCCAACGCCGGCACCGAAACGCAAATCGCTGAAATCGGGGACCGTGCTTTCATAGACCTGCCCGACATCGACGAACCCGACGACGCCGAAATTGCCGAAGCGGTAACGGACTTCGGCAGCCGCTTCGTTGAGGCTGCGCCCGCCGAGAGGCCGGTAGATGAGTGGCGCTTCCTCATCCGGTTCGTCCGGATCGGGCTCGAAATCCGGATCGGGATAAACGACGCGCGGACCCAATTGCTGGTAGCCGAAGCCGCGCACCGATCCGCCACCACCTGAATAGAAGCGGCGCGATGGCGCCAGGTCGAACCGTTCAATGCCCTGAATTGTGCCGACGCGCACCCGGCCTGCCAGCGTGATCGCGTCGGTCGGCGAGAAATAGGCCGATCCGTCCACCCGCGCGCGCACATAGGGCGTGAAGCCGTCTTCCAGCGAGCCTTCCGGTTCGACCAGCGCGGTAATGCGGAATCCCTCGCGCGCATTGAGCAGGCTGTCTGTACGATCGATGCCAACCTGGCCGATCAGCCCGCCGATGAAGAAAGTGCGGCGATCAAGTTCTCCGAGAGCTAGGTCGTAGTCCTGTTCGTTGGTGCCGATCAGCTGCGCGCCGTAAGCATAGGTGAAGGGCTTCTGCCAGATATTGGTCGAATCGTAGCTCACCAGCGCGGATAGGCGTCCGGTAAACGCCTCGTAGGCGTCGTAGTTGCTGTGAAGCGCCTCAGCGGACGCCTGAAAGGTGCGATCACGCCTGCCCGCGTTGGAGCGGCGGAATGTCAGGCCCGCCCCCTGTTCCTGCGTCCCCGCCACCGCGCGGGCAATCAACGCGCCTTCGGGCGGAAAAAGATTGCGGTGAGTCCAGCTGCCTTCGATCCTGAAGCCTTGCCCCGTCCCAAAGCCCGCACTTCCGGCCAGGGTGCGCGGTGGCCCGGCATCCTGCTCGACGAGGATGGACGCGTATTCGGTGCCGTCGCCTGCCGCTTCTCCGCTCTCTTCGGGCAGCACCGAGACGGTATTGAACAGGCCCGTTGCGACCAGCGCCTGCCGCAAATCGTCGACCATTCGGCTGTCGTAGAGCTCGCCGCGCTCAAAGCGCGCCAGCACTTCCACATGCTCGGCGTCGAAGGCCAGATTCCCCGTCGTGCGGATTTCGCCAAACCGCGAACGTGGTCCGGTGGTGACCGGCAAGGTATAAACCCCGTCGCCGGTTTCCTGATCGAGCAGAATGTCGCGCTGGCCGATCTCTGCGAATGGGTAGCCGTTTTGCGGAAGAGTGACCGCCACCTGGGCTTCGGCCCCCTGCACGCGCGTGGCGATAATCGGTTCGCCTACTTGCAGTGCCAGATTATCACGGATGAGGTTAGCTGGCTCGGTAGGCGGCGCATCAATCACGATGTCGGAGAAAACATAGCGTGGTCCCGGCAAGACATCGATCACTGCAGTCAATGGCTGTCCGTCCGGCTCATTCGATCGATCAACACGCGTCGTAGCGCGTGCCTCGTACCAACCCTCCGCGACGAGGATGCGTTGCATCAAGGCGCTGTCCTCGGTCAGCCTCGCCGAAACCTGCGCGACATTTGCTGCTTCGCCGTCGCCGTCCTCGAGCGCAGACAAATCATCGAACTGCCCGCGCAGGCTCGTGTCCGTTTGTTCATCGGCCGCATCGAGTCCGTTCACCTGAACCGAGTAGGCGATCTCGACGACCTCCTCGTCGCTCTCGTCCTGAGCGAACTCGACGGGCTCCACTTCGAACTGTTCAAGCGGCGGAAGGGGAACCACCAGTTCGGCATCACGGACCGGAGCATCGCCGATTTCTTCGACCGTCTCGCCGTCAGCCAGAGCAGGGTCGTTGAGTGGCGGCGCCTCGCCCGCGGCCGGATTGCCATCGGGCTGCGCCGCGGCGATCCGGCGCTCGAATTCCTCGATCGACTCGAGCGGTGAGTCGAGTTCAGGATCGGAAAGCGGGTCCAGTTCCGGTATCGTGTCCTCGAATTCCTCATCGGTTATTACGGGGCCAAGTTCGGGCAGGTCCGCGTCGGCAGGAGGAACTGGAACGGGAGGCTCTGAAGGATCACCACCCGTCGGCTCGACATCCTGTGCCAGCGCTGGGTTAGCAACGATAGCGAGCGCGCATGCAAGCATGGAGACAGCATAAGGCCGAACCGGGGCACGATTTTTTCGCGGAGGTGTTTGAACAAGAGGCAAATTATCGACGACCATAGAAAGCGACCCAAGGTGCATAACGAAGGACTAACCGGATCATCGCCAAGCGGTCGGCAAGCCTCAGATGAGGCCGATAATCCCACTCATGGTGCAAGTTCATCACCCAAACACGCTCCCGGCGCAACCGCAAAAAGTCCTTGGCAGATGCCAAAAGCTGCTTGGAAACAGATTCTTAGCCGTGTGTGGACTATGTGGGGATTTCACAATCTGTCTCTTTTGGGCGCTGGTGTGGCTTTTTTCACCTTCCTTGCGCTCACGCCGCTCATCGCCGCGACCGTAATGGTCTATGGATTGGTTGGGGACGTCGAAACCGTCCAGAGACAGATGCGGTCCATCATCGAGCTGGTCCCGCGCGAAGCGGCCGCGGTCATCGAAAACCAGTTGCTCAGCGTCGTCACGGCGAATGCCGGAGTGACCGGGCTGGCACTCGCCATTGCCTTGGGTTTCGCAGTATTCGGAGGGATGCGTGCCGCCAACGGGCTGATTGGCGCACTCAACATCATCAACGAAGAACACGAGACAAGAGGCATTATTTCGCTAAATTTTCGTGCGGCGGCGCTCACGTTGGCAGCCATTTTCGTAGCATTGACAGGATTGATCAGCAGCGGAATGTTTGCCTGGTTGCAAATGCAAGCCGGTGACCTGCTCGGCGAAGCAGCTGCGTTTGCAATTAAGTGTCTGACCTGGATTGGATCGATCCTGTTCGGGAGCGCTGGTTTTGCTCTCATCATGCGCTACGGACCGGACCGAGAGCCGGCCCGATGGCTATGGCTCGCTCCCGGCGCGCTCCTCGCAACACTACTCTGGATCGCAGTCTCGTTCGGATTTTCGTTCTATGTAGCTTATGTCAGCGACTACAACGCCACGTATGGGTCGTTGTCCGCTATCGTTGTTTTCCTGATGTGGCTTTTTCTGTCCGCGTATGGCGTTCTTGGTGGTGCGTTGCTGAACGCCGAGATCGAGCGCCAAACAACGGTCGACACGACGACCGGTTTGGAAATGCCGATTGGAGATCGGGGCGCGGTTCTCGCCGATTTGGCCGAAGGCGGGCTCTCCATTAGCCAGTGGATGGAAAAGGCAGAACGTCGAGCCGTGCGCCGTCACTTGCGATCTCATAAGATCAGGTCCTCTTTCAAGAATTGAGGCAAAGGGTGTCTACGCTTTGCGACGTTTGAGTAGGAAGGTTCGCCCGATATGACAATTTATGGGCCGATGCACGAACCCGCTTCGCGGGATGGTTGCTTGTGGTGAGGGTGATGTAGAACGACGGGCGTAGCGTCTGGTCCGAGAGAGGCAGACGATCGTGGCTCCTTCAACCGAGGAGTCGAACGATGAACGAGATTATTCCGATTGGGCCTGTCAGCCCGCTGCGCCAGCGGCTGATCGAAGATATGACCCTGCGCCGGTTCAGCCCGGAGACGCAGCGCAACTATCTGCGCGATGTCGGGCGGTTCGCGACCTGGCTGGGGCGCTCGCCCCACACCGCGACCGCCGAGGATGTCCGGCGGTTCCAGATCGAGCAGCGGGACGCCGGCATCCCGGCGCCGACCATGAACAGCATCGTGTCGGCGCTGCGGTTCTTCTTCACTCACACGCTCGACCGTCCCGAGCTTGCCCGTAAGCTGGTCCGCACCGCGCACGCCCGCAAGATCCCGGTGGTGTTGACGCAGAGCGAGGTGAAGCGGCTGCTCGATGCGACCACCTGCCTCAAGCACCAGGCCGCGTTGTCGGTCGCCTATGGCGCGGGTCTGCGCGTCGGCGAGGTCGCGGCGCTCAAGGTGCGCGATATCGACAGCAAGCGCATGCTGCTCAGGATCGAACGCGGCAAGGGCGGGCGCTATCGCAATGCCATGCTGCCCGAAGGGTTGCTCGTGCTGCTGCGCGACTGGTGGCGCGCGGGCCGGCAGCAGGGCGTGCTCCACGCCGATGGCTGGCTCTTCCCCGGTCGAGGCGCCATGCTGCCGATCAGCACACGGCAGCTCCACCGCGTCGTCGTCGAAGCCGCCGAGGCAGCCGACATCGCCAGGCGGGTCGGACCGCACACCCTGCGGCACAGTTTTGCGACCCACCTGCTCGAGGACGGGGTCGATATCCGCGTCATCCAGGTGCTGCTCGGCCACGCCAAGCTGGGCACCACCGCGTTCTACGCCCAGGTGGCGACCAAGACGATGCGGGCGGTGGTCAGCCCGCTCGATCGGCTCGCGCTCGCGGCACCGGACAAGAAGGCGCCAAGCGGCTGAGAGCCGGTGCGCGCCTCACTCGAGGTCGCCGATGTCTTGCGTGCCGCCGGGCCAGCTTATCGGGCTACCCATGCCGGGCATCTGAGCCTGCAGCAGCTCAAGGTCATGTCGGCGATCGAGCACTGCCGCACCGCCGCGCTGGGCGGGCATGTCGAGGCCTGCACCGACTGCGGGCACTGGCGGATCGCCTACAACTCCTGCCGCAACCGGCATTGCCCCAAGTGCCAGGGCGCCGCCGCACGGACCTGGCTCGCCGCGCGCGAGGCCGACCTGCTGCCGGTCGGTTACTTCCATGTCGTGTTCACGCTGCCCGCCGAGATCGCCGAGATCGCGTTCACCAACAAGGCGCTCCTCTACGACCTGCTGTTCAAGACCGCCTCGGAGACGATGCTGACCATCGCCGCCGATCCCAGGCATCTCGGCGCCCGGATCGGCATCACCGCCGTGCTTCACACCTGGGGTTCGGCCATGACCCACCATCCGCACATCCACATGATCGTGCCGGGAGGCGGCATCGCGCTGGACGGGGAGAGATGGATATCCTCCCGCCCGGCTTTCCTCCTTCCGGTGCGAGTGCTGGGTGCACTCTTCCGCCGCCTGTTCCTCACCCGGCTGCTGGCGCTGCACGATGCCGGTAAGCTCGCCTTCTTCAGCCAGCTGGCACCTCTTGCTGACCGGCGCGCGTTGCTGCGCCACCTGTCGCCAGTGCGCAAGAAGCGCTGGGTGGTCTATGCCAAGCCGCCGTTCGCCGGTCCCGAGGCAGTGCTCGCCTATCTGTCGCGCTACACCCACCGGATCGCCATCTCGAACAGCCGTCTCCTCCGGTTCGGCGAGAGCGGCGTCACGTTCCGCTACAAGGATTATCGCCGCTCCGCGCCAGACCGTCAGCAAGTGATGACGCTCAGCGCCGACGAGTTCATCCGCCGCTTCCTGCTGCACTGCCTGCCGCGCGGGTTCCACCGCATCCGCCACTACGGCCTGCTCGCCGCCAGCACCCGCAAAGCCCATCTCGAACGCGCCCGTCAGCTGCTAGCGATCGCACCGCCGGCGACGGACGAGCCCTCCATCGAACCGCCCGATCCGCGTCCGGCATGCCCTTGCTGCGGCGGGCGCATGGTCGTCATCGAGACGTTCCAGCGCTGCCACCTGCCGCGCGGTCCGCCATACCCGATCGTCCCATCCGGCATGCCCACGCCGTGATCCGGCACGGCCCGACACCCTCGCGCCCCGCCGCAGCCACGCTTCCGGCGACAAGGACGTCTGCATATCGTCCGTCCAAGAGCGGTCGTCCCATCGCCAAAATCGGACGGACGCGCTTCCCACGGCTGCTGTGTCTCCACAAAATCGGACAGGCTGCTCTCAGGCACGTCCGCTTATCGGCACCGTCAGCAGACGCCCGGACAAACCCGAAATCAAAATCCCCATAGCTCATCGCGTGCGGCCCGCGGGTTCGGGCACCGTCGACTTTCCGACGCCTCACGGCGTCCGAAACTCTAAACG
>NZ_WTYC01000018.1 GCF_009827325.1 Qipengyuania vulgaris
CCGAAATATGGAAGGCACCGAAGGGTTGGGCCCGGCTGACCGCGGTAAACAACAATTACGTCGGCTTCTGGTATGTCGTCACTGCTTTTGGTTTCTTCCTTGCAGCGGGCGTCCTCGCTCTCGGCATGCGCGTGCAGCTCGCTGCTCCGATGCAGGATTTTCTCGGCGTCGACACCTACAACCAGTTTTTTACGATGCACGGAACGGTGATGATGTTCCTGTTCGCTGTGCCGATGGTAGAAGCGATAGGAATCATGCTGCTGCCCCAGATGCTGGCCGCGCGTGACCTACCATTCCCTCGCCTTTCGGCCTTTGCCTTCTGGGCCTATTTCGTTGGCGGGACGATGTTCTTTCTCTCCCTGTTCGTCGGTCTCGCGCCCGATGGCGGGTGGTTCATGTATCCCCCGCTTACCAGCATCGCGTTCAGCCCCGGCATAAATACCGATTTCTGGTTGCTCGGAATTGGTTTCATCGAGATTTCAGCCATCGCGGGAGCGATAGAGATCACTGTGAAGCGTGCTTGCAGGGCTACCGCCTCCGGCTGCTTGAGGCCGGTTCTAAAAACCGGCCTATCGGTCCGGTCAAATCCTCTCGGGGTCAATCCAATATTAGAGACAATTCATTGACTCAGGGGAAGTAATTAGGGAAACCTAATTCTATTGAGGGTTTCCGGAAGAGCCAACGTGCTAGGCCGGAATCGGGGTCACAAGGGCAATTCACATGACAATCAGGATCGGCTCGGTCAGCGAGAGTAACCACGCGCCTACTTCCAGCGTGAGCGGAAACCTGGCCAGCGGAAGCCGCGCGGGAATGACTGTCCTGGGGGTCGCCTTCGCTGGTCAACAGACGGGCAATGTCGGGACCCAGTTCGAAGGCACATTCGGAACGCTGGTAGTCGGCGAGAACGGCACGTTCGAGTATATTCTCGACAATACCGATACCGACACGGACTTGCTCTCAAGCGGCGAGACGTCACTCGACCGGTTCGTAGTAACCTACCGTCTCGGCGGGCAAACCTACACGATGGACGTGGAAATCGCCATTGGAGGCGTGGATGAGCCCGGCCAAACCTGGACCGAATACGGCGGCATAGTTCCGATCTACACAGATACGGTGATCGGGCGTGATACATTCGTGAGGTTCGAAAGCCCGCAAGGTTACTCTGACCGCGCCTACTTCAGCGCAGATGTCGTCGATTTCACGAATTACGGGTCAATCTCCTTTACCAGCAATGGCCGGATGCTTCAGGCCTATGCCTTGGCGGCGCCCGTTGGACAGGTGACCAATTTCGGGCGCATAACGGCGACAAGCGATGAAAACGAGATCGGCGATATCCTCCCGATCATCGGCTATGGTTATAATCACGGCGTACTGTCTGCGCTCCACCGTGCGCCGGCCGACCCCTCCATGCCCGACGGCCGTGCCATTGGCGGGGACGGAATTCTCGTCAACACCGGCCTCATCGAAGCGGTTTCCAATTTCGATGCCTATGGCGTCTGGAGACACGCGGAAGGCGGATCATTCGAGAACACCGGCTTCATTTATGTAGAAGGCGGGTCGGCCTACACTGGCAGCACATCGGATCCACTCGGCATCATTGGCTTTCGCTCGGGGGCCATCAATGATGTGGTGAACGATGGAACCGTTCATGTCATCTCGAATGCGAGCGCGATTGAATCGGTTGGCTTCTATTTCTTCGCCAACAGCACCAATATCTACAATCAGATGACCTTTGAGAACAACGGCACGATCGTCGCCGATCGTGCCATTTTCCTGGGTGGGAGATACGAAGCCTCGATTGAGGTCATGAATTCGGGTCATATCGAGGGGGCATTGGAACTCGTCAGCGGCGTCAATGTCATCACGAACGCTTCGGATGCATATTGGAGGGGCGATTTCCTTCTGGGACCCAATACGGATCTTCTCAGAAATGCCGGATTGATCGTTGGCAACGTCCAAATGGGCTCCGGTGCCGATCGGTATGACGGGCAGGGAAGTGGACGGGTAATCGGCAATGTCCTGGGGGGCGAGGGGAATGACTTCTTATCCGGGGGTCACGCGCGCGACTATTTGTACGGTCAGATCGGTAACGACGTACTCGTCGGGAATGGAGGGGCTGACACACTCTATGGGGGAGCAGGTAGTGATGTCTTCGTATACCGCTCTGCAAGCGATTCTACCGGTGTATCCCGCGATACCATCGCCGATTTCGAAAGCGGGATCGATCGGATTGATATCAGTGCGCTGAATGCTGAGAGTTTCACGCTTACGCAGTCAGGAAATTCGACCATCCTGCGTGCGCAGACCTCTAGCGGAGTCTTGGATGTTTCCGTCTCCGGATCCGTTGTCGCATCAGACATCGTCTCCTCCGCGCCCGCTTCGCGACTCGAGGGGAGCTACGGAAGTGACAATCTCTTCTCACTGGGAGGCGATACTACGCTTCGGGGGGTGGCCGGTGACGACGCGCTTTTCGGGGCTGCAGGGAACGACACGCTCGATGGCGGCGCAGGCATCGATCATATGTTCGGCGGCGCAGGTAACGATGTCTACTACATTAGTGATTACGGGGATCTTGTCGTAGAAACTGATGGCGGCGGAATTGACGAGGTCCGCTCCTCGGTCGGCTTCATCCTTCCCAATTATGTTGAGCGCGGTGTGCTTCTTGGAAGCAGCAATATTTCTATCCGCGGCAATGACTTGGACAATACGCTGATAGGAAATGCCGGTAACAATGTCCTGACCGGCGAAACTGGCAGTAATATGCTTATCGGCGGCTTTGGTGCGGATTGGTTCGAACTGCAGCGCGGCTTCAATCGCGTGGTTTACAACAGTGTCCAAGAGTCGACCGTCTATGGCGCCGATGTACTGCAAACAGATAATTCTGGTGAGTATCAGGGCGACTACGTCATCGATTTGACCGCGCTCGCGGTTCAGGAATTTGCAATCACAGGTGAGCGGCAACTCGCCAATTTCGGTGGGGCATCAGTATTTTACAGGACCTATACCGAGATCACCATTACGGCCGATACGGGCGAACTAGTGCTCCTGATCGATGGTGAGATCAACTTGGCCGCGTTCGACTGGAACAGGTCAGACGGCCTTGGAGGTGTCCTGAAAGGTTCTGCGGCAGGTGATCGTCTCGTCGGAGGAGACGATAAGGACTTCCTATACGGAAACGGAGGGGCAGACTATGTTTTCGGCCGACTTGGTGCTGATACGTTGGATGGCGGCGGAGGTAACGATACGTTAGATGGCGGCCAAGGTGCCGACGCGCTCTTCGGTGGTGCGGGCTGGGACAACCTTACCGGTGGCGAAGGCGACGATATCCTAGATGGAGGCTACGGCGACGACAGGCTCGACGGGGGAAGGGGTGTAGATACTGCTTCTTTCGCAAGCTCCTCTAACGCGATAAGTTTATCGCTCGCGTTGGGCGCGGTAGCGCAGAATACAGGGAATGGTTCTGACACCCTCATTTCGATAGAAAATGTAACTGGAAGCGATTTCGCTGATACCCTTGCAGGTGATGGCGGAAGGAATACGCTATCGGGTCTTGCGGGCAACGATATGCTGGAGGGTGCCGGGGGCGACGACACGCTGGACGGCGGTGGTGGCCGTGACGCGCTTCACGGCGGAGCCGGCTGGGACACCCTCGACGGCGGTGCGGGCAATGACCTGCTCGATGGCGGCAACGGCAGCGACCGAGCGTCCTATCTTTCCGCGTGGTCCGGCGTTACGGTCAGTATTGCGCTGGAAGGCGCCCAGAACACGCTTGGTTCCGGCTGGGACACGCTGGTGTCGATCGAGTATCTGACCGGTTCTGCATTCGGCGATACGCTGACCGGGAGCGATGGCGACAACCAGATCTTCGGCGATGCCGGTTCGGACACCATCTTCGGCGGCTTCGGCAACGACCTGCTGCTTGGTCAGGATGGCGACGACGTGATCGAAGGCCAGGCCGGCTGGGACACGCTGCGCGGCGATGATGGCAACGACACGCTTATCGGCGGCAATGGCGGGGACATGCTGCTCGGCAAGGATGGCATCGACACGCTCTCGGGCAATTCCGGCTTCGACCGCATCTATGGCGGCAGTGGCGACGACATTATCTCCGGCGGCGCCGACCGCGACCTGCTGTTCGGCGAGGCGGGCGACGACACCATCTCGGGCGATGGCGGCAACGACCTCCTGCAAGGCCACAATGGCGACGACACCCTCGATGGCGGTGACGGCAATGATACGATCAACGGCGGCGCGGGTAACGACGCCCTGCTGGGCGGTAACGGCGACGATATCCTGATCGGCAACTGGGGCATCGACACGATGACCGGCGGCGGCGGGGCCGACACCTTCCTCTTCAAGGCAGGCCATACGGGCAGCTACGAAAATATTGCCGACACCATCCTCGACTTCAGCCAAGCCGAGGGCGACATCATCGACCTCTCGCAGATCGATGCGATCGCAGGCGGCGGTGACGATGCCTTCGCCTTCATCGGCGATGCAGCCTTCTCCGGCACGGCAGGCGAACTGCGCTTCACTACAACCGAGAACGGCCTGATAGTAGAAGGCGACACCGATGGCGACGGCGTGGCCGATCTGTTCATCGCAGTCGATGGCCTCGCCGATCTGACTATGGGCGATTTCATGCTTTAGTCAAAGGGTCCAGTTTAAAGAGGTCCCCTCTCTAGGTTGGTGTCGGCATTAGAATGCGTCGGCAGGTAAATTGATCTGCCTCCCAATGTGTGTCGCTCCTGATGATGCTGGATAGCACCACCAGTAGGACTTGGTTGGGCCTAACTCTCACGCCGCTCAAGGCAGGATCGAGCGACCATCGATATGATATCCCTTATTACTTCAGTGATTTCCGATTCGGCGAGTAGCCAATTACGGTACCGCGGCATCCACTGACCGCGACCCTTGCACGATGTTTTGACCGCTTCGATCATAACATCGCTGCGATCGTTTCGGATCGCAAAACGGCCGTCCGGTATCCGGCTCACTTTCAATTCGCCGGCTGCAGTTTGAAAGGTCCAAGGCCCATCGCCGGTCAGTTCACGGACATCAGCGACTTGCGGCTGAAGCTGGCCATTTTCGGCGGCTGGATATTCTGTGCTGCCCCGGCTGGAGGGCAAGCCCAACATCGCCTGCCAATCGTATTGGGAAGGACGGTGCGCCGCAGCCAAGCGCTGTCCAAGCGCCTCGAAAGCTTCTTCCGACATCCCCTTGAGAAAGTGCTTTCCCATCATAAGCAGGGCAGTGCCGGTACCCAGTTTTTCCGACTGCCTGCGCCACCACTCACCAAAATTGTCCGATTTCACCACGTGTGCCTCACCGGGCAATTTCGAACGGTCTACACTCGATGTGGGAGAGATCAGAACGACTGGCTGGATCTTGTCGATCGCTGCGATGTCGTTCGCCTCAAGCCAGCGGCTTAGTAGTTCACATTGTCTGCGTGCCTGATTTAGAGGCGAGGGGATGTCTCGCGGCTTACCTCGGTTCCAAACAGTCCAGTCGCCATGCTCATCGCACGTTATTCGCCCGGCGTAGTTCTTGGTTTCCAGAACCCAGGCTGTAGCCTGGTAACGGTGGATGACGAGGTGATCGATTTGGGCGACTTCGTCACCCAGCTCCAAACGCAAGTCGTGCGCGATTCCGATCGATTGGCTAGTTCCGAACTCTCGGCCCAGAAAATGTGCTGCGCGACGCTCTCCCGACTGCCCTGAACGAATGTTGGCAATTTGCTTACTGATGCGCGATTGGTGCTTTTCAGGAGCTGATTCCAAAAGACGCTCCAGCTGCGCAATGTCGCCTGAGCGGTCGTCGGCATCTTTCCAAATCATGTGCTGCGGCCCTAGGTAAATTTAGTGAACGCTGCCTTCATTGCGGGAAAGCAGTTGCTGGCTTTTCCGCATGATGGCGGTGAAGGTCCGGGCGCCAAGCACTTCCCCTTGCTCGAGTAACTTGTCAGCTCGCATGGCAATGATCATCGGCGCTTCATCGCCATGCTTTTGGACATAATCGTGCGCGACGGCCCATTGCTCCCATTCGTTGACCGGGATGTCCATCACAAGTTTTCGCAGGTTGGGATACAGGCTAGCGAGTGGCCGCCGTCTCTCGAGGTTTCGTCCCGGTGCCTATCCATAGCAGGACGCTAGCGCTTCGAAGCTCGGGCAAAAAGTATTTTCCTACGCAGAACATTTATAGAACATAAGGCTCTCGAAGATTCGGAGGCAAAGATGTTCGTGTTGGATTCGATGGGTATGTTTGCGGTGGCTGCATTGGTGACAGCGATCAGTGCGCTCGTCTGGTCGTTGAGGCGAAAGCCGTGAGCAGCAAGCGGCTCGATGATCTGGGACTTCAGCAGACACGGCTATAGCCGAATGGAGTGCTCGCGAGAAAGTTGTGGGGCCCAACGATCTGCGAGGTGAAGGCGCTCGGATCACCCGGAGCGGCGAGCCGTTCGGAAACACCGAGCGCCTTCGTGGTCATCTCTATTCATCGCGGTTCGAATAATCAATCAGACCCGCTGCGGACCTTACGTCGTCTATCTTACACCTGCCGAAACCGACGATCTCGTCCAAATTCGCAATAAATGTTAGCATGGAAATCCGCTAGTCGCCGATCGGACGGGAGTTAACAACTGCGAGGGCATGGCCTATAGGCAAGCAAATGGCCGTTGGCACCGTCTCCCTCGAGAACGTCAGACAGTCGCTCACCGAGCGGCAATCTCTCGTGTTCGATAAAATTGCCGAGCGCCGATCCTACAAGGAGATTGCGGCAGAAATGGACATATCGGTCGCTCGCGTCGGCCAATATACCCAAGTGCTGAAGCACCGCTTCGAGGTTCAAACACTCGGTGATCTGGCTCACATCCATTCTCTGCTGGAAGTCAGGAATCGACCCCTTGAATCTGACCCATCCCCAAGATTCAATCTACCCCGCACCGCCGAAAATCCCGATCGCTCTTCTCAGGACGAGCGGACCGAATTTGTGTTCGCTGACATCGCCAGAAGCTCCGACGATTGGAAGGGTAGCTGGTATGTCGAACGCAACCATCGCGTCGTCCCGGGGGCTCTCGACGGAGAGCGCGGAACGATCTTTCGGCTTGGCTATATGCTTGCTGTCGCGATCGGACTTCCAGTTGCCGTGATCATTGTGATTGCAGCGATGCTGGCTCTGTCCGAAATGTTTGTCTCCGCCTAATCCGGCCTCCTGGATTTTAGCGCCCGCGCCTCGAGAGCGCGTCGAGCTATCGGAGACCAAGAATGACCAATCTTTCGATTGCCGGTCTGCGCATCCAGCGCAGCCTCATTGAGCTTGAGGCAGCCATCGAGGCTGCCATGACGGCCGCATCGACATTGAACAGCGACCTGCTCATGGCTCGTTCGGTTGAAGGCGCGCCGCCCGCTGCCGGACAAGCGGTCCTGATCAGGATGGGCGCTGCCCAGCAATCGCTCCTGAAAGCAAGCTCGGACACTTTCCGGATGCATGGCGACCTGCGCAAGCTAAACGAGGATGTCAAAGCGCTCCCCGCCGAAGACGGCGAATGTCCCGACCGCCATATGGCCGAGGCGCCCGGTGACCGTGAGAAGGCTGTAGCTTAAGTGCGTTCGGATTGACTGTCTGCAAAGGCATAACCAAGGGGCGAGAATGGAAATCGACCTTTGGTACTATCGCGGGACGATTACCGCAGCAGCGACCATTCTGCTTGCGCTCGCATGTTTCCTGCGTGGCGGGGGACCAGAGAGATACGCCGCGACCATTTTGTTAGCCATGCAGGCAGTCGACCGAATCTACCATTTTATCGCTACGGGCGGGAGGTCGATTTGGATCGTAAGCGACTACACAACAATCGATCTGGGTCACTTGCTGATCGATACTGTGAGCATGGTATGTTTCGCGATACTGGCTGTACGGGCGAACCGGGTTTACACCCTGTGGATCGGCGGCCTGCAACTTGTCATGGTGCTAAGCCATTTCGGGCGAGAGCTAGCCGCGGCGATCCATCCGCTCGCCTATGCAATTTCGAGCTACACTCCGTTTTATCTTCAGACTACGATCTTACTGATTGGGCTGATGCTGCACATCCGACGCATGAGGGAATGGGGCTCATATCGCGATTGGCGCTAAGCAACATCGTAGATGCACTTGCGGCCAATTCGCTCGAGCACCTGGTGGCAGTTTACAGCGACGAATACGGAAGAAGGCTAGCGTGCGAGGTGGTAGCCCATGGGCAGGCCAACCATGTTTCCACGAGCGCCAGGCATCTGGTGGTCCGTTGCCTCTCGTTCGATGCCAAGGGTCTGACCCTGCTGCACAATCACCCTTCCGGCCATGCAGAACCCAGCAGTTCGGACATCCGTCAAACTCTTCGTCTACGCGATTTGCTTGCCCCCTTGGATATCCGGCTGATGGATCATCTCATAGTTGGCCGGGATGCGCTTTTCAGCCTCCGCTCCGGACGCGTTATATGACTGATAACTGTCGCGAATACTCTCTTACAAGGTCTGACCAATGATGAGCGGAACTATAGATAAAGTCAGGTTTGCTGTCGTCGACGGGGACTATAAGCGGCGTGCGTCGGTTGTTCGCAAACTTTTGGACATTGGTGGCCATGTCGAACCATTCGAGCAGGCTGCTGAACTGGAGAACTTTTGCCGCGAAGAAACAATCGTGATGGTCTACGATGAGGGCCGATCAGTAGAAGACGTCCTGAACCTACAACGGCAAGAGGGCATCAACAATCCAGTCATTGGTTATACTGATGACACCGACATTTACAGGATTTCGGACGCGTTCCATCTCGGCGTTTCCGATTATATTCCGCTGCCCCTCGAGCCCAAGCGACTTCCGGCCCGCCTTGCAGCGGCTCTGGCCAAAACGAAGGCCAAGGCTCTCAATTATCGAAAGAGTGCAAAAGCACGTGAGCGGCTGAAGCGCCTGAGCAATCGTGAAGTGGAGGTCTTGGATTGTTTGGCGCAAGGAGCGAGCACCAAGCAAATCGCCACCGAGCTCGGTCTCAGCGCGCGGACTGTCGAAGTTCACAGAGCGAAAATTTATTCAAAGCTTGGCGTCTCTCATGCACTGGAAGCAGTCAAAGTGAAAACCGATTCCGAAACCATCTAGTTGATCGCTTTGGCAAGCTTACGTCGATTTTTGGCAACCAAGGAATCAAATGTAATGTCCGAAATGGGGCCGATGCACGAACCCGCTTCGCGGGATGGTTGCTTGTGGTGAGGGTGATGTAGAACGACGGGCGTAGCGTCTGGTCCGAGAGAGGCAGACGATCGTGGCTCCTTCAACCGAGGAGTCGAACGATGAACGAGATTATTCCGATTGGGCCTGTCAGCCCGCTGCGCCAGCGGCTGATCGAAGATATGACCCTGCGCCGGTTCAGCCCGGAGACGCAGCGCAACTATCTGCGCGATGTCGGGCGGTTCGCGACCTGGCTGGGGCGCTCGCCCCACACCGCGACCGCCGAGGATGTCCGGCGGTTCCAGATCGAGCAGCGGGACGCCGGCATCCCGGCGCCGACCATGAACAGCATCGTGTCGGCGCTGCGGTTCTTCTTCACTCACACGCTCGACCGTCCCGAGCTTGCCCGTAAGCTGGTCCGCACCGCGCACGCCCGCAAGATCCCGGTGGTGTTGACGCAGAGCGAGGTGAAGCGGCTGCTCGATGCGACCACCTGCCTCAAGCACCAGGCCGCGTTGTCGGTCGCCTATGGCGCGGGTCTGCGCGTCGGCGAGGTCGCGGCGCTCAAGGTGCGCGATATCGACAGCAAGCGCATGCTGCTCAGGATCGAACGCGGCAAGGGCGGGCGCTATCGCAATGCCATGCTGCCCGAAGGGTTGCTCGTGCTGCTGCGCGACTGGTGGCGCGCGGGCCGGCAGCAGGGCGTGCTCCACGCCGATGGCTGGCTCTTCCCCGGTCGAGGCGCCATGCTGCCGATCAGCACACGGCAGCTCCACCGCGTCGTCGTCGAAGCCGCCGAGGCAGCCGACATCGCCAGGCGGGTCGGACCGCACACCCTGCGGCACAGTTTTGCGACCCACCTGCTCGAGGACGGGGTCGATATCCGCGTCATCCAGGTGCTGCTCGGCCACGCCAAGCTGGGCACCACCGCGTTCTACGCCCAGGTGGCGACCAAGACGATGCGGGCGGTGGTCAGCCCGCTCGATCGGCTCGCGCTCGCGGCACCGGACAAGAAGGCGCCAAGCGGCTGAGAGCCGGTGCGCGCCTCACTCGAGGTCGCCGATGTCTTGCGTGCCGCCGGGCCAGCTTATCGGGCTACCCATGCCGGGCATCTGAGCCTGCAGCAGCTCAAGGTCATGTCGGCGATCGAGCACTGCCGCACCGCCGCGCTGGGCGGGCATGTCGAGGCCTGCACCGACTGCGGGCACTGGCGGATCGCCTACAACTCCTGCCGCAACCGGCATTGCCCCAAGTGCCAGGGCGCCGCCGCACGGACCTGGCTCGCCGCGCGCGAGGCCGACCTGCTGCCGGTCGGTTACTTCCATGTCGTGTTCACGCTGCCCGCCGAGATCGCCGAGATCGCGTTCACCAACAAGGCGCTCCTCTACGACCTGCTGTTCAAGACCGCCTCGGAGACGATGCTGACCATCGCCGCCGATCCCAGGCATCTCGGCGCCCGGATCGGCATCACCGCCGTGCTTCACACCTGGGGTTCGGCCATGACCCACCATCCGCACATCCACATGATCGTGCCGGGAGGCGGCATCGCGCTGGACGGGGAGAGATGGATATCCTCCCGCCCGGCTTTCCTCCTTCCGGTGCGAGTGCTGGGTGCACTCTTCCGCCGCCTGTTCCTCACCCGGCTGCTGGCGCTGCACGATGCCGGTAAGCTCGCCTTCTTCAGCCAGCTGGCACCTCTTGCTGACCGGCGCGCGTTGCTGCGCCACCTGTCGCCAGTGCGCAAGAAGCGCTGGGTGGTCTATGCCAAGCCGCCGTTCGCCGGTCCCGAGGCAGTGCTCGCCTATCTGTCGCGCTACACCCACCGGATCGCCATCTCGAACAGCCGTCTCCTCCGGTTCGGCGAGAGCGGCGTCACGTTCCGCTACAAGGATTATCGCCGCTCCGCGCCAGACCGTCAGCAAGTGATGACGCTCAGCGCCGACGAGTTCATCCGCCGCTTCCTGCTGCACTGCCTGCCGCGCGGGTTCCACCGCATCCGCCACTACGGCCTGCTCGCCGCCAGCACCCGCAAAGCCCATCTCGAACGCGCCCGTCAGCTGCTAGCGATCGCACCGCCGGCGACGGACGAGCCCTCCATCGAACCGCCCGATCCGCGTCCGGCATGCCCTTGCTGCGGCGGGCGCATGGTCGTCATCGAGACGTTCCAGCGCTGCCACCTGCCGCGCGGTCCGCCATACCCGATCGTCCCATCCGGCATGCCCACGCCGTGATCCGGCACGGCCCGACACCCTCGCGCCCCGCCGCAGCCACGCTTCCGGCGACAAGGACGTCTGCATATCGTCCGTCCAAGAGCGGTCGTCCCATCGCCAAAATCGGACGGACGCGCTTCCCACGGCTGCTGTGTCTCCACAAAATCGGACAGGCTGCTCTCAGGCACGTCCGCTTATCGGCACCGTCAGCAGACGCCCGGACAAACCCGAAATCAAAATCCCCATAGCTCATCGCGTGCGGCCCGCGGGTTCGGGCACCGTCGACTTTCCGACGCCTCACGGCGTCCGAAACTCTAAACG
>NZ_WTYC01000019.1 GCF_009827325.1 Qipengyuania vulgaris
CGTTTAGAGTTTCGGACGCCGTGAGGCGTCGGAAAGTCGACGGTGCCCGAACCCGCGGGCCGCACGCGATGAGCTATGGGGATTTTGATTTCGGGTTTGTCCGGGCGTCTGCTGACGGTGCCGATAAGCGGACGTGCCTGAGAGCAGCCTGTCCGATTTTGTGGAGACACAGCAGCCGTGGGAAGCGCGTCCGTCCGATTTTGGCGATGGGACGACCGCTCTTGGACGGACGATATGCAGACGTCCTTGTCGCCGGAAGCGTGGCTGCGGCGGGGCGCGAGGGTGTCGGGCCGTGCCGGATCACGGCGTGGGCATGCCGGATGGGACGATCGGGTATGGCGGACCGCGCGGCAGGTGGCAGCGCTGGAACGTCTCGATGACGACCATGCGCCCGCCGCAGCAAGGGCATGCCGGACGCGGATCGGGCGGTTCGATGGAGGGCTCGTCCGTCGCCGGCGGTGCGATCGCTAGCAGCTGACGGGCGCGTTCGAGATGGGCTTTGCGGGTGCTGGCGGCGAGCAGGCCGTAGTGGCGGATGCGGTGGAACCCGCGCGGCAGGCAGTGCAGCAGGAAGCGGCGGATGAACTCGTCGGCGCTGAGCGTCATCACTTGCTGACGGTCTGGCGCGGAGCGGCGATAATCCTTGTAGCGGAACGTGACGCCGCTCTCGCCGAACCGGAGGAGACGGCTGTTCGAGATGGCGATCCGGTGGGTGTAGCGCGACAGATAGGCGAGCACTGCCTCGGGACCGGCGAACGGCGGCTTGGCATAGACCACCCAGCGCTTCTTGCGCACTGGCGACAGGTGGCGCAGCAACGCGCGCCGGTCAGCAAGAGGTGCCAGCTGGCTGAAGAAGGCGAGCTTACCGGCATCGTGCAGCGCCAGCAGCCGGGTGAGGAACAGGCGGCGGAAGAGTGCACCCAGCACTCGCACCGGAAGGAGGAAAGCCGGGCGGGAGGATATCCATCTCTCCCCGTCCAGCGCGATGCCGCCTCCCGGCACGATCATGTGGATGTGCGGATGGTGGGTCATGGCCGAACCCCAGGTGTGAAGCACGGCGGTGATGCCGATCCGGGCGCCGAGATGCCTGGGATCGGCGGCGATGGTCAGCATCGTCTCCGAGGCGGTCTTGAACAGCAGGTCGTAGAGGAGCGCCTTGTTGGTGAACGCGATCTCGGCGATCTCGGCGGGCAGCGTGAACACGACATGGAAGTAACCGACCGGCAGCAGGTCGGCCTCGCGCGCGGCGAGCCAGGTCCGTGCGGCGGCGCCCTGGCACTTGGGGCAATGCCGGTTGCGGCAGGAGTTGTAGGCGATCCGCCAGTGCCCGCAGTCGGTGCAGGCCTCGACATGCCCGCCCAGCGCGGCGGTGCGGCAGTGCTCGATCGCCGACATGACCTTGAGCTGCTGCAGGCTCAGATGCCCGGCATGGGTAGCCCGATAAGCTGGCCCGGCGGCACGCAAGACATCGGCGACCTCGAGTGAGGCGCGCACCGGCTCTCAGCCGCTTGGCGCCTTCTTGTCCGGTGCCGCGAGCGCGAGCCGATCGAGCGGGCTGACCACCGCCCGCATCGTCTTGGTCGCCACCTGGGCGTAGAACGCGGTGGTGCCCAGCTTGGCGTGGCCGAGCAGCACCTGGATGACGCGGATATCGACCCCGTCCTCGAGCAGGTGGGTCGCAAAACTGTGCCGCAGGGTGTGCGGTCCGACCCGCCTGGCGATGTCGGCTGCCTCGGCGGCTTCGACGACGACGCGGTGGAGCTGCCGTGTGCTGATCGGCAGCATGGCGCCTCGACCGGGGAAGAGCCAGCCATCGGCGTGGAGCACGCCCTGCTGCCGGCCCGCGCGCCACCAGTCGCGCAGCAGCACGAGCAACCCTTCGGGCAGCATGGCATTGCGATAGCGCCCGCCCTTGCCGCGTTCGATCCTGAGCAGCATGCGCTTGCTGTCGATATCGCGCACCTTGAGCGCCGCGACCTCGCCGACGCGCAGACCCGCGCCATAGGCGACCGACAACGCGGCCTGGTGCTTGAGGCAGGTGGTCGCATCGAGCAGCCGCTTCACCTCGCTCTGCGTCAACACCACCGGGATCTTGCGGGCGTGCGCGGTGCGGACCAGCTTACGGGCAAGCTCGGGACGGTCGAGCGTGTGAGTGAAGAAGAACCGCAGCGCCGACACGATGCTGTTCATGGTCGGCGCCGGGATGCCGGCGTCCCGCTGCTCGATCTGGAACCGCCGGACATCCTCGGCGGTCGCGGTGTGGGGCGAGCGCCCCAGCCAGGTCGCGAACCGCCCGACATCGCGCAGATAGTTGCGCTGCGTCTCCGGGCTGAACCGGCGCAGGGTCATATCTTCGATCAGCCGCTGGCGCAGCGGGCTGACAGGCCCAATCGGAATAATCTCGTTCATCGTTCGACTCCTCGGTTGAAGGAGCCACGATCGTCTGCCTCTCTCGGACCAGACGCTACGCCCGTCGTTCTACATCACCCTCACCACAAGCAACCATCCCGCGAAGCGGGTTCGTGCATCGACGCATTGCGGACACCCCGTCATTAGTTGAGACGAAGACATGAAACGCCGAATTATTCTGATCGCCTCCCTTGCCGGGGCCGCGGGATTGTGGGCTGGCTGGGAGCTTCAGACCCTCTTTTCAATCGACGGCTGCCTCGATGCCGGTGGGCGCTGGGATTATCAACGCGGGCTTTGCGAGGGCATTATACCCAATGAATGAAAGACGTCCCACAATGGCCCGATTGCGGACGAAGGAAACAGCGTTAGTGTGCGTCGATGCCTGACCGATTGCTTGAGCTTCGGGTGGAAGAACTAGCAAGTGATGCCGCGCAGCGTGGCAACGCTATCGCATTGCTTTCTGCCCTTGGCGGGACCGCACTTGCTAAAATTGAAAGCGAAGACATTTCGCTCAATCCATACACCAACGCGATTTGTTTTGATTGGCTGGTCAACGGCGAATGGGACAGTCTTGAGGTGGAGATTTACTCGGACCACTTCGAGACATACCTCTCGCGTGATCAGGAGCTGCGTATCAATCATTGGCCAAAGTGAGCCGAAGCCGCAAGCGTTGGAGACGGTGATTGGAGAGCTTTTGGCTGGCACGGTTTAGTGTCCGCTTTCCATCTGTGGACGCCCCGCAGGATGCAAGCGGTATTTTGAGAGGTTTGGCACGTAGTCGGATGCTGCCATCTGTCCGGCCTCCTGGTGCAGCTTTTCGTGCTGCGGGCCCGTATGGGAGTTCGCGGACCGGAACCACATCACCCTCAGCGTACTGATGAAGCACGGTGGAAAGCCCTGGTTCTTCCGGTCCCGTCTCGCCGACTGTTTTGCCATACTCTCCTTCGTCCGCCTACGTCCTTCCGGCGACCTCTGGTCCGGCCCGGCTTACGCCGCGACCGAGACCGGAGCCCTGTAATCCTCGTTCTTCGTCAGCACTGCCCAGACGATGCGCGCGGTCTTGTTCGCGAGCGCCACCGTCACCAGCATGCGCGGCTTGCGCGCCATCATCTGTTCCAGCCACGATCCCGCGGGTGCGCCGCGCCTGCTTGCCTGGAGCACGACCGCGCTGCTGCCGATGATCAGCAGCCGCCGCAGCGTTCGCTCGCCCATCTTCGAGATCGCGCCGAGCCTCTGCTTGCCGCCGGTCGAGTGCTGGCGCGGTGTAAGCCCGACCCATGCGGCAAAGTCGCGGCCCTTGGCAAAGGTGCCGGGCGGAGGTGCAAGTGCGGTGATCGCGGTTGCCGTGATCGGTCCGATGCCCGGGATCGTCATCAGCCGCCGCGCGGTCTCGTCTTCGCGGGCACGCCGGGCGATCTCCCGGTCAAGTTCGGCAATGCGCTCGCTGAGCACTGCCATCTGATCGAGCATTATCTCCAGTACCGGCCGTGCGCTCTCGGGAACCGCGTCGGGATCCTCAAGCAGTGCGGCCAGCTTCTTCATGTGCGCCAGGCCTTGCGGCGCGATCCAGCCATGCTCGGTCATGTGACCGCGAACGGCGTTGCTGATCTGCGTGCGTTGCTTGACCAGCAGGTCGCGGGCCCGGAACACCAGCGCGGCTGCTTGCTGTGCTTCGGTCTTTACTGGCACGAACCGCATGCTCGGGCGCTGCGCCGCCTCGCAGATGGCCTCGGCATCCGCAGCATCGTTCTTCTGGCGCTTCACGAACGGCTTTACGTAAGCTGG
>NZ_WTYC01000001.1 GCF_009827325.1 Qipengyuania vulgaris
CCAGCTTACGTAAAGCCGTTCGTGAAGCGCCAGAAGAACGATGCTGCGGATGCCGAGGCCATCTGCGAGGCGGCGCAGCGCCCGAGCATGCGGTTCGTGCCAGTAAAGACCGAAGCACAGCAAGCAGCCGCGCTGGTGTTCCGGGCCCGCGACCTGCTGGTCAAGCAACGCACGCAGATCAGCAACGCCGTTCGCGGTCACATGACCGAGCATGGCTGGATCGCGCCGCAAGGCCTGGCGCACATGAAGAAGCTGGCCGCACTGCTTGAGGATCCCGACGCGGTTCCCGAGAGCGCACGGCCGGTACTGGAGATAATGCTCGATCAGATGGCAGTGCTCAGCGAGCGCATTGCCGAACTTGACCGGGAGATCGCCCGGCGTGCCCGCGAAGACGAGACCGCGCGGCGGCTGATGACGATCCCGGGCATCGGACCGATCACGGCAACCGCGATCACCGCACTTGCACCTCCGCCCGGCACCTTTGCCAAGGGCCGCGACTTTGCCGCATGGGTCGGGCTTACACCGCGCCAGCACTCGACCGGCGGCAAGCAGAGGCTCGGCGCGATCTCGAAGATGGGCGAGCGAACGCTGCGGCGGCTGCTGATCATCGGCAGCAGCGCGGTCGTGCTCCAGGCAAGCAGGCGCGGCGCACCCGCGGGATCGTGGCTGGAACAGATGATGGCGCGCAAGCCGCGCATGCTGGTGACGGTGGCGCTCGCGAACAAGACCGCGCGCATCGTCTGGGCAGTGCTGACGAAGAACGAGGATTACAGGGCTCCGGTCTCGGTCGCGGCGTAAGCCGGGCCGGACCAGAGGTCGCCGGAAGGACGTAGGCGGACGAAGGAGAGTATGGCAAAACAGTCGGCGAGACGGGACCGGAAGAACCAGGGCTTTCCACCGTGCTTCATCAGTACGCTGAGGGTGATGTGGTTCCGGTCCGCGAACTCCCATACGGGCCCGCAGCACGAAAAGCTGCACCAGGAGGCCGGACAGATGGCAGCATCCGACTACGTGCCAAACCTCTCAAAATACCGCTTGCATCCTGCGGGGCGTCCACAGATGGAAAGCGGTCATTCGGTCTATGGGCCTCGACCGCCATAAACGCCCCACACTGTGGTAACCCGTCCCTCCTTCGCCTCCCATCCGACATTCCAGACTGACTCGACGGGAAACTGCTTGTTTGAAAATGTCGCGAAATTGCCGTGGGGTGACGGTCGTATCGAGAAACCTTGCCGCGTCAGTTCCTCTATCATCCGGCTTTCCTCTGTGCCTTTCGGGAAAGCCTTCTTCACGCGGGCGTCGAAAACGCCCTCACCTTCTTCGTAGCTTCGCGGAAGGTCACTCGCGATGGGCGGGATTTTCGGGCCGCAGCCCAAAAGGGAGCAGACTAGCAGGGGGAGGACTGACCAGCGCATCGAAGAAGCTTAGCCGCGCGCTGAATGTCTGCAAAGGCGTCGTGAGCGGAATGTCAGCTTTCTCGCTCCTCTGATCCAAAGCGGACGCCCGGCGCGCTCCACAATCCACCTGTCCTACAGCGTCCCTCGTGCATAATAGCGCTGATTCGCCTTGTTTTCCCCATCACGGAGACGCGGATCATGTCCGATATTGCCGAACCCCTCGCCGAACTTCCCGCCCGCGGCTGGACGCCCGAGCGCAAGATGCTTTTCCTCGATCGCCTTGCCGTCAGCGGCAATGCCCGCGCCGCCTGCCGCCGTGTCGGCCTGTCCGCCGAATCCGCCTATCGCCAGCGGCGCAAGGATCCGCTGTTCGCCCGCGCCTGGGCGGCGGCTGTCCTGCTGGGCCGCGATGCAAGCCAGCAGGTGCTGGCCGACCGCGCCGTGGACGGGATCGAGGAGGACGTGTGGCATCGCGGCGAAGTGGTCGGCACGCGCCGCCGCTATGACACCCGATTGCTGCTCGCCCATTTGGCCCGGCTGGACAATCTCGCCAGCGAGGAAGCAGCCGGTGACGCGGCAGTCTTCGAAGAGCTGCTCACCCGTATCGGCAGTGGCGAAAGCCCCGAAGGCGTGTCCGATCGTATGCGCTACATCCAGCGGGAAGTTGACTTGGCCTGCAATGCAGCGCGCCGCACCCAGCTTACCGTGGAACTCCACGAGGAAGACGGCCATCCGGGCGAGACGGTCGAGGTGCCCGAACGAGACATCGACCACTTTTTCGGCTCGGATGCCGAAGCTGTGCGGGCCGATATGGAAGAGGCCGAGCAGGAAGCGGAAGAACAGGCCCGCCGCGACGCTGCGGAAAGATGGGACAGGCTGGAGCGGAACCGGGACACCGCATTCGATCCGCCCAGCGAAAAGCGCCAGACTGTCTCTCCCAAGACCCTGCCCGGTGCCGTGAAGGCGGTGCTCTCCCCCAGCACGCACGGCACGGGATCGCCGCCGCCCTTCCCCGCGCCGGTCAGCAACCCCAGGACTGTGTCAACTGTGTCAACTGCGGCCCTCGTCCGGGCATTTGCGGGACCGCCGCCGGGGTTCGCAATGACCTCGCGTTCTCCCTTTCACGCGCCGAGAGCGATGCAGGGGCGATAGAATTCCCTACTGGCGAAGATCGTATGTTCTGTTTATGTTCTTTACATGGAACGCCGATATGAACCAGCCATTCCCGGCCGCGGGGCCCAGAACGCAGACGTTCCGACGCGCTTCGGCCTTGCGACTCGGGAGACCGATGGCGACTGGCGCGATCACATGGAATCTCTGGCTGCCCTCGAGGGAGGTCCGCCGGTAAAACTCCGCACCCATGTTACGGAAGAGCATCCGAAGACCATCCTCAGCTTCAACCAGTCGCCCGACATTTTCTTCGACCGTTCGATCAATGCCTATCGCGGCTGCGAACATGGCTGCGTCTATTGCTTCGCCCGCCCTACCCATGCCTATCACGACCTGTCGCCCGGCCTCGATTTCGAAACGCAGCTCTTCGCCAAGCCCAATGCCGCCGAATTGCTGCGCGCCACGCTGGCGAAGCCAAAATACCGGCCGAAGCCGATCGCGATGGGGACCAATACCGATCCCTATCAGCCGATAGAGCGGCAATACCGCATCACGCGGCAGGTGCTGGAAGTCTGCCTCGATGCGCGCCACCCAGTCACGATCACCACCAAGTCCGACCGCGTGCTCGACGATCTGGACCTGCTCTCCGAGATGGCGAAGCGGCGGCTGGCGGCGGTGGCGATTTCGGTGACCAGCCTCGATCCGAAGCTGTCGGGAAAGCTCGAACCGCGGGCAGCTGCGCCTGCCAAGCGGCTCGCGGCATTGGAGAAACTCGCCGCGGCGGGCGTCCCGACGCACTGCTCGGTAGCGCCGGTAATCCCGGCGATTACCGACGAGTTCATGGAGGAAATCGTCCAGCGTGCGGCAGCCATCGGAGTGGGCAGCGTTGGCTGGATACCCCTGCGCCTGCCGCACGAAGTCGCGCCGCTGTTCCGCGAATGGCTATCGGTGCACTACCCCGAACGCGGGGACAAGGTGATGAACATCGTCCGGTCCATCCGCAACGGCAAGGACAACGACCCCGACTTCTTCTCGCGCCTGCGCCCCACCGGCGTCTGGGCCGACCTGTTCCGCGCCAGGTTCCGCCTGGCCTGCAAACGCGCGGGATTGGGCAAGTCGAAGTTCGAACTGGACTGCACCCAGTTCAGGCCGCCTGCAGTGGGCGGGCAGATGCGGTTGTTATGAAGCTCACTACGTGTCGCCCTCGTCATACAACGTGCTTCCTCGACTAGGAGAGCGCCAATATTCCATCAAGCCAATCTCCCAACCATCTTCAACGTGAAGATCGAAGTCGTTTCCGCGCATGAAGGCCGAAGAATTGCCCATGGTGAACTCCTTTCGCAATTTTTTGAGCAATCTCTGTCGCGCCCATTCCTTCGTGGTACCGAAAGCGCGACGGGTAGTGAAAAAGCCGCGCCGATCCGCTCCTGCAGCCAGATCAATTCCTTCGACCCGAAACACGAAAAATTTCATACGATTAAAAACCTTCGCCGGCTCCCCCCGGCTTGAACCGCACCAGCCTGCTATCCATGAGAGCTGCCGTCCGGTTCACCACTGCCCTTTGATAATCTGAATCCTTGATCATCTCGAAGAATGCGCCCGCGTTGGGATACTGCGCCACGAAACCATCGTGCCAGCGCATGTCGTCCGGGCCGGTCACCACGGTCTGGAAGGTGCCTCGCCACACGATCTCACCGCCCACTCGCCGGAAGATGGGACCACTGGTCTTGCCATATTCTTCGTATGCGCGGCCGCCGCTCCAGCCCTTGCCCGCGTGCTCGTGGCCCTCGGGATATTCCGCCAGTTCCCGGTAGAGCAGCAGGTTGAGCATGTGGATCGGTTCATCGCGAGGAAGATCCTTAAAGGCCTCGAAGTTCGCGCGGCTGGGGTCGATATAGGTCTCGCTCACTGCGTTCTCCTCAAACTTGAATCTCACGATATGTGCCCGGCGCAATGCCGTCCACGCTCCACTCGCCGATGCGCCACCGGATCAGGCGCAGCGTCGGCAGGCCCACCGCGGCAGTCATGCGCCGGACCTGGCGATTGCGCCCCTCGGTGATCTCTAGTGCGATCCAGCTGTCGGGCACGGTCTTGCGATACCGCACCGGCGGTTCGCGGTCCCAGACAGGCGGCGGATCGATCCTCCGGGCTCGCGCAGGCGCGGTCAGACCGTCCTTGAGTTCGACCCCGTTCGCCAAGCGCTCCAGCGCCTCGTCACTCGCTTCGCCTTCGACCTGCACGAGATAGGTTTTCGCCATCTTGTAGCGTGGTTCGGCAATGCGCGATTGAAGGCGACCGTCGTCGGTCAGGAGCAAGAGGCCTTCGCTGTCCTTGTCGAGCCTGCCGGCCGGATAGACGTCCGGCACGTCGACCAGGTGAGCCAGCGTGTCCTCAGCCCCTTCCTGCCCCCCGGTGAACTGCGAAAGCACTCCGTAAGGCTTGTTGAGCAGGATCAGCCTGGCCACGATTGTTCAGGGGGCATAGTGTTCGAGAAAGCCGCAGGAAGTGCAGCGCCAGGCGACGATTTCGCGCTTGTCCGCCTTCCTTGTTTTCAGGCCCCAGAAGCTCTTTTCGGGCTTGCCCCGGTGCCACACGCCGACCGAGGGCATGCTATAGTCGCCCGCATCGATGGTGTAGCCTTCTTCCATGCTCCGCGCGCATTTCGGGCAAGTCTTGCCGGCCATTCGAGCCTAATCCTCCAACCGATAATCGCTGAAACGCGCACGCAAATCCTTCTTGCTGATCTTGCCGGTTGCGGTGTGGGGTATGTCGTCGACGAATTCGACCGCGTCGGGCAGCCACCATTTGGCAACCTTGTCCGATAGAAATGCCACCACGCTGTCGGCATCGCACTCGGTGCCTTCTTTCTTTACCACGAACAATACGGGCCGCTCGTCCCATTTCGGATGCGGCATTCCGACACAGGCGGCCTCGGCCACCGCCGGATGTCCGACTGCCGCGTTTTCCAGCTCGACCGAGGAAATCCATTCGCCGCCGGACTTGATGACGTCCTTGGTACGGTCAGTCAGTTGAAGGGTACCATCGGGATGCAGGATCCCAACGTCACCGGTGTTGAACCAGCCATCCTCCGTGACAGCGTCTTCGTCTGCCTTGAAATAGCGCTTGATGATCCACGGACCGCGGATCTGAAGCGCGCCAGAAGCCTCGCCATCCCGCGGCAAGACCTTGGTGAAATCGTCCAGATCGACGGTGCGCAGTTCGACGCCGAAAATGGGGCGTCCCTGCTTCATCGTCTTGGCGACTTTCTCGTCGAAGCTGAGGTGGTCCCAGTCGTGCGTAGGTCCGCCCACTGTGCCGATAGGGCTGGTCTCGGTCATGCCCCATGCGTGCTGGACGCGAGTGCCGTTCTTCATCAATCGCTCGATCATGAATTTGGGTGCCGCGGACCCCCCGATGGTCGCAGCCCTCAACGGAGGCAGGTCGATGCCCTCCTTGTCGCAATACTGAAAATGGGCGAGCCAGACCGTGGGCACACCCGCGCTGTCGGTTACGCCTTCCTTGATCATCATTTCGTGCAGGACCGCAGGGTCGTTTACTGCACTGAAAACGAATTTGATCCCGGCCATCGCACCTGCATAGGGCAGCCCCCAGCTCGCCGCGTGGAACATCGGCACGACCGGCAGCATCACGCTGGCTGCGCTGAAATTGAACGCCGATGGCTGGAGGCCGGCCATCGCGTGCATCAGCGTGCTGCGGTGCTCGTATTGCACACCCTTGGGGTTCCCGGTGGTGCCGCTGGTATAGCAGATCATGCATGGGTCGCGCTCGTCGCCCTGCACCCACTCGAAATCGCCGTCTTCGGCACCAATCCAGTCCTCAAAGGCGGTTGTCTGCTCCCCGCTATCGAAACAGATATAGTGCTCCACCTGCGGCCAGCGATCACGCATCTTGTCCACGATCGGCTGGAACATCGCATCGTAGAGCACCACCCGGTCGTCCGCGTGGTTGACGATATATTCGAGCTGGTCCTCGAAAAGGCGCGGGTTCACCGTGTGCAATACCCCGCCCATGCCTGCCACGCCGTACCAACTGACGAGATGGCGCGAATGGTTCATCGCGATGCTGGCCACCTTGTCGCCAGGCTTGATCCCGAGCTTCTGTAAGGCCTGTGCCATCTTGAGCGCATCGCGGCGAATGCCGGCCCAATCGGTGCGGGTTTCGCTTCCATCCGCCCAGCGGGTCACGATCTCGCGATCCGGCGCCTCGCGGGCCGCGTGATCGATCACATGCGTCACGCGCATGTTCCAGTCCTGCATCGCTCCGAGCATTCCGGTCTCTCTCCTCGCTTGGCACCCCTTTATGGGGTCACTCCTCAGGCGACGAGGCGAAGGTGCGTGCCGCCGCGCCGCTTGTCGAGCTGCACCTTGGCAAGGCCCGGGACGCTTGCCAAGCGCTCAGCAAGCTCTCCGTCCAGCGCAAATCCGCGCCCCAAGCGCATCACCGGTTCATGATCCCCGCCAATCCGTAGCGTTACAGTGACTTCGTCCTTGCCGGCTGAAAGCTCGGACAATTCGCGCTGAAGAATTTCCACGGCAGCAATGTCGTAGATCTCGAGCGTCAGGATCATCGGCGTTGAACCCTTCACCTCCGCCAGCGGGGTGCCGCCACGTACGGTAATGCGGGGAGGTTCATCAGGGCTCGGCGAATCGAGCTCGACCTGAAGCAGGACGCAGGTCTGCTCCTCGGCCCATTTGAGGAAACGCTCAACCATGCTTTCCTCAAAGCAGGCCGCGCTGAACTGGCCGGTGGAATCAGAGAAATCGGCGCGAATGAAGGGCTTGCCGCGGCGGGTGGTACCCTTGTTCACCTTCTCGATCATGGCCGACATGACCGCATTGGAACGTCCACCGACGGGTGCGCCACCTGCCATGAGCGAGGCATAGGTCCGAGCCCCATTGGCCGACGCGACATCCTTCCATGCTGCGACAGGATGGGCGGAAAAGTAGAACCCGAAATTCTCGCGCTCTCGGGCCATTCGTTCGGCCCGCGGCCAGTCCTCCACCTCGCGGAGACGCAGAGTTTCGCCCGGAGTGTCTTCGCCGCCAAAGAGGCCCGCCTGCCCACTGGTACGCTCGCGGTCGGCCGCATCGGCTACCGCCAGCAGCATATCGGCATTCGCGAAAACCTTCGCGCGGTTTGGCTCAAGGCTGTCGAGGGCACCCGAACAGGCAAGCGCTTCGAGCTGACGCGAATTCATCGAGCCTCGGGGAATACGTTCGAAAAGGTCCTGCATCGTTTCGAATCTGCCCGAAGTCTCGCGCTCCGCGACGATCGTTTCCATGGCCCTCTCGCCCACGTTGCGGATGCCCGCCAGCGCATAGCGTACCGCGTAGCCATCATCCGTCTGCTCAACCGTGAACTCGGCTTCGGAGCTGTTGATGCAGGGTGGTTCGACCGTGATCCCCTGCCGGCGCGCATCGTCGACGAAGATCGTCAGTTTTTCCGATTGATGCATGTCGAAGCACATCGAAGCGGCGAAGAATTCTTCCGGGTAATGCGCTTTCAACCAGGCCGTCTGATAGGCGAGCAGCGCATAGGCGGCGGCGTGCGACTTGTTGAAGCCATACCCCGCGAACTTGTCGATCAAATCGAACAATTCGTTCGCCTTGGCTTTCTCGATCCCGGAGACCTCCTTACAGCCCGCGACAAAGCGTTCGCGCTGCGCGTCCATCTCGGACTGGACCTTCTTGCCCATCGCGCGGCGCAGCAGGTCGGCGTCACCTAGCGAATATCCGGCGAGGATCTGCGCGGCCTGCATCACCTGTTCCTGGTAGACGAAGATGCCGTAGGTCTCGGCGAGAATGCCCTCGAGCTTTTCATGCGGGTACTCGATCGGCACTTCACCCGCCTTGCGCTTTCCGAACAGCGGGATGTTGTCCATCGGACCGGGCCGATAGAGCGAGACGAGCGCGATAATGTCGCCAAAACTAGTCGGCTTCACGGCCGTCAGCGTGCGGCGCATGCCTTCCGATTCCAGCTGGAACACGCCGACCGTGTTTCCTCCCTTCATCAGTTCGTAAACCGCCGGGTCGTCGAGTTCGAGCTTCGAAAGATCGATCTCGATATCCCGTTTCTTGAGCAGGTCGGTCGCTTTCTTGAGCACCGACAGGGTTTTCAGGCCGAGAAAGTCGAACTTCACGAGACCGCTGCTCTCGACATTCTTCATGTCGTATTGCGTGACCGGCATGTCCGACCGGGGATCGCGATAGAGCGGCACCAGCTGTTCTAGCGGCCGGTCGCCGATCACAACGCCCGCCGCGTGGGTCGAGCTGTTGCGAGGGAAACCTTCAAGCTGCATCGCGAGATCGATCAGCCGCTTGACCTCGTTATCGTTATCGTACTCGGCCTTGAAATCGGCCGCACCGTTGAGCGCGCGGGGCAACGTCCAGGGATCGGTCGGATGGTTCGGGACCATCTTGCAGATGCGGTCGACATGGCCGTAACTCATCTGGAGGATGCGGCCCGTATCGCGCAGGACCGCGCGCGCCTTCAGCTTTCCGAAAGTGATGATCTGCGCGACGTGATCGTGGCCGTATTTCGCCTGAACATAACGGATCACCTCTCCACGGCGGGTTTCGCAGAAGTCGATATCGAAGTCCGGCATGGACACACGTTCGGGATTGAGGAAACGTTCGAACAGCAGACCCAACTGGATCGGATCGAGATCGGTGATGGTCAGCGACCAGGCCACGAGACTGCCTGCACCCGAACCGCGGCCGGGACCCACGGGAATGTCCTGCTCTTTCGCCCATTTGATGAAATCGGCAACGATCAGAAAGTACCCGGGAAATCCCATCTGGTTGATGATTCCGACCTCGTAGTCGAGCCGGTCGAAATAGACCTTGCGCTCTTCCTCGGTCATTTCTCCGTAAGGCTCGAGCCGCTTTTCGAGGCCACGCCGAGCGTCCGCCTCGAGCATTCGCGCCTCACCTTCCAGATCGCCCGCAAGACTGGGCAAGATCGGATCCCGATAGGGCGGCGCGTATGCGCAGCGCTGGGCAATCACGAGTGTATTGGCCGTCGCCTCCGGCAAATCGTCGAAGGCCTCTTTCATCATGTGGGCCGTTTTTACGTAGGATTCGGGGTTCGATTTGGGCCGTTCGTCCGCATCGATGTGGGTCGAGTTCGCGATGCACAGCATGGCGTCATGTGCCTTGTACATATGCGGTTCGGCGAAATTCGCAGGATTGGTCGCTACGAGAGGGAGGTCGCGCTCGTAAGCGAGGTCAATCAGCGCCGCCTCTGCAGCTTCCTCGACCGGGTTTCCGCGCCGAGCGAGTTCCACGTAGAGCCGTCCCGGGAATAGCGCTTGAAGCTTGCCGAGCATCGCGGTTGCATGGCTCGTTTGCCCTTCGGCGAGCAGCTTCGTCACCCCGCCCTCGCTCGCGCCGGTGAGCGCGATCAGTCCTTCGGTTCGGCCCTCCAGGTTTTCCATCCGGATATGAGGCTCGAATTCCAGCGGACGTTCGAGATGCGCTTTAGAAACGAGGTGGCAGAGGTTGTCATACCCCGCTTCGCTTTGCGCATAGAGCGGAAGGTAATCGACCACCCGCCCTTCCTCGTCACGCGCCACACCCAGGAGGGTGCCGGTGATCGGTTGAACGCCTTCGGCCTTGCAAGCATTGGCAAACATTACCGCGCCATAGAGACCGTTGCGGTCCGCCATGGCTATCGCGGGAAAGCCGCGTTCCTTGGCCAGCTTTGCCATCGCTTTCGGATCGATCGCCCCTTCGAGCATCGAATAGGCCGACAATACGCGAAGGGGGACAAAGGGCTTGTAGGGCATCCCGCCAAGGTAGGATTTCACGCGCCGAACTCAAAGCGCACTAATGCGGTTATTCTCCACAACCGGTGGAGAAAATCACGGTTCGCCCGGTGCCGTGATTTTCCGGCGGGTATCGCGGATCGTCGACCAGGCTCCGTAAGCGATCAACGCAGCGAGAAATATCCACACCCACACAGGTATGTTGCGTCCTACCACGGCCAGATAGAGGTAGGCGGACACGAAGAAAAATCCGGCGAGCATGGTGGGAAGAACGGTAGAGCGTCCCGCCCGCGCCCGCTTCACCACCCACGCAATCGATGCGAGGAAAAACGGGATTGCACCCACGTAAATCGCCCCGAAGATATACGGGTTCACGCCGTACTGCTCGCCAAGCGAGAGGAACCACAGGTTGATTTCAGCAAGCATGGCGGTTCAGAGCAACTTTTCGATATCCTTGGCGATGGAAGCCGGCGCATCGGCCGGGCCATAGCGCTTTACGACATTCCCTTCCCGGTCGATCAGGAACTTGGTGAAATTCCATTTGATCGCCTTCGAGCCCATCAGGCCCGGCGCTTCGGCTTTCATCCAATCGAACAGCGGACTGGCATTGTCGCCATTCACTTCGACTTTCTCCATCAATGGGAATGTCAGCCCGAAGTTGACCTTGCAGAACTGCTCGATGTCGCTGGCATCCCCGGGTTCCTGATTGCCGAACTGGTTGCAAGGGAAGGCCAGGACTTCGAAGCCCTGGTCGGCATAATCCTGATAAAGCTTCTCCAGACCCTCGTACTGGGGAGTGAAGCCGCACTGACTGGCGGTGTTGACCACCAGCAGCACGCTACCAAGCTTGCCGCTGAGGTCGAGTTGCTCACCCCTGTTGGTTGCAACCGTGAAATCGCCAATCGTGGTCATCAGAGTTCTTTTCCTTAGAACGCAGGATCGAGACGGTAATCAGGCCCCTGGAAAATCGTCACGTGCCGCCAACGATTCAATCTCGGCGCGGGTCAACATATGGTCGCCAGCCTTCTGTATCACGTATTTGTCCCGATCTTCCGCAGGATAGGCCATGAACTGTCCCACCATTTCTGCGAGAGTACCACCACGAAGGCCTTTGCCGCCGTCGAAAATCCCCTGCCCATCATCCGCATGATGAAGCTCGGCGCGGTCGTCCCACTGGACGCCCGGTCGATGTGTACCGTCGGCTTTGAAAGTGCTGGGATGGTCTGTCATGCAAATACTCCTTTGCATCACCTAACGAGCCAGAGGCCCTTGGTTTCCTCTATTCGAGGACGCCTTCGTGCAGACGGACCACGCGGTCCATCCGAGCCGCCAGCCTCTCGTTATGCGTGGCGATCAGGGCCGAACTGCCTTCACCGCGGACGAGCGACAGAAATTGTTCGAGCACGCGGTCCGCAGTCGCTTCATCCAGATTACCGGTTGGTTCATCGGCAAGAACAAGGTCGGGTCGATTGGCGAGGCCGCGCGCAACGGCAACGCGCTGCTGCTCGCCGCCGGAAAGCTGGCTGGGTCGGTGGTCGAGCCGGTGCTCGAGCCCAAGGGCTGTGAGCAGCTCTTCCGCCCGCAACTCCGCATCCTTGCGAGGCTTTCCCGCTACAAGCTGCGGGAGAACCACGTTTTCCCGCGCATCGAAATCGGGCAGCAGATGGTGAAACTGGTAGACGAAGCCGAGATGGTCGCGGCGCAAAGTCGTCCGCGCATTCGCATCGCTCTTTTCCGCCGAATGGCCGCCGATCAGGATTTCACCGCCAAACCCGCCTTCGAGCAGACCGACCGCCTGAAGCAGTGTCGACTTGCCCGAGCCTGAAGGGCCGAGCAGCGCAACGATCTCTCCCGGCATCACGTCCAGGTTCACTCCGCGCAGCACATCTATGCGCACGCCACCTTGCTCGAAGCTGCGAGTGAGGCCGCGAAGTTCGACAACAGGGCGAATCTGACGATCATTCATAACGCAGGACCTGTACGGGATCGGTACTTGCCGCCTTCAGGGCAGGGTAAAGCGTCGCCAGGAAGCTCATGACGAGGGCAAGACCGACGATCATCGCGATCTCGACCGGATCGGGTTTGGACGGGATGGTACTGAGGAAACGCACCTGAGGATCCCACAGGTCAGCTCCGGTGAGCCAACTGATCCCTCCCACTATCTGTTCGCGGAAACCGAGCACCAGCGCGCCGAGGATCAGGCCTGCGATCGTACCGATGGCCCCCACGGTGAAGCCGGTGGTCACGAAAATCTTCGTGAGGCTGCGCCGCGTGGCCCCCATGGTCCGCATGATCGCAATGTCGCGTGTCTTGGCGCGAACCAGCATGACCAGGCTAGACAAGATGTTGAAGGCCGCCACCAAGACCATGAAGCTCAAGGCAAAAGCCATTGCCGCCCGTTCGACCTGCAAGGCTTCGAACAGGGTCGAATTGATCGTTTTCCAATCCCGCACTACTGCCCTGCCCGCCAATGCCTGCTCTACCGGAGCAAGAATCTCGCCAACTTCGTCCGGGTCGGTAACTTGCACCTCTATCATTCCGATCGTATCGCCGGTTAGCAGCAGGGTCTGCGCATCCTGCATGGGCATCACCACGAAGGCGCCGTCATAGTCGTAAACGCCGACCTCGAAGATGGCCGCGACCTCGTAGCCCACCTGGCGCGGCACGGTTCCAAACGGTGTCGACCTGCCCTGAGGGTTGATGATCGTTATCGTGTCACCGACGCGAGCACCGATATTCTCCGCGAGCCGGACGCCGATCGCAACCTTGCTGGCCCCCGACTGCAACTCAGCCATATTGCCGCTGATGACCTTTTCGCCAAGTTCGCGAATGTCCTTCTGCGTGTTACCGCGCAGGAGGATGGCCTCGACCCGGCCGTTGAACGTGGTCAGCAGCGGCTGTTCGATAAGCGGTGAAGCTTCCACGACACCGGGTGTCTGTTCGACTTCCTGCAGGACCTGTTCCCAATCGTCGAGCCGGCCCCCATAGGCCTGGACGATGGCATGGCCGTTCAGCCCGACAATCTTGTCCAGCAATTCGGCGCGAAAGCCGTTCATCACGCTCATCACGATCACCAGCATGGCGACCGAGAGCATGACCACGGTGATCGAGATCCCCGCGACCAGCGCGATAAATGCCTCGCTCCTGCCCGGAAGCAGGTAGCGTTTGGCGATTGTCCGTTCGAAAGGTGAAAGCAGCAAGGCGGCCCTAGATATTAGTTGTCCGTTGGCATGGGCGTTTAGGCAGAGTTTTATGGAAGCGCAATGAACACGGTCGAACGACGCACATCCTCCCACCTCACTAGCCTTGTAATCGGTTCGTAACATCGCCATTGGAGCGGCATTCAAATGGCAGCGCGGACGGCACCATGATTTGCACCCACCCCTTCCTTGATGCGGATGGCGACAAGCTGCGCGAAGAGTGCGGCGTTTTCGGCGCGATCAACGCTGCCGATGCCACTGCCGTAACTGCGCTCGGTCTCCACGCCCTGCAGCATCGGGGCCAGGAGGCAGCCGGTATCGTCGCGTGGGACGGCGCGGAGTTTCGCGTCCGCCGCGGCCTCGGTCATGTCGCAGAGAATTTTTCTTCTCAGGAAGCCATCGCTGAACTGCCCGGTCACATGGCGGCCGGTCATGTGCGGTATTCCACCACCGGCGGATCGGGCCTGCGCAACGTGCAGCCGTTATATGCCGATCTGGCAAGCGGCGGTTTTGCAGTAGCGCATAACGGAAACATTTCGAACGCAGGCACCTTGCGTGAAGAGCTCGTCCAGCGCGGTGCTATTTTCCAGTCGACGTCGGATACTGAAGTGATCATTCACCTGGTCGCGACATCCCGTTATCCAACCATGGTTGACCGCTTGGTCGATGCCTTGCGCCTGCTGGAAGGCGCCTATGCACTGGTGGTCATGACGCCCGAAGGCATGATCGCCTGCCGCGATCCGCTTGGGATCAGGCCGCTGGTGATGGGCAAGATGGGTGATGCCACGGTGTTTGCCAGCGAAAGCGTGGCCTTCGACGTGGTCGGCGCGGAACTGGTTCGGGAAGTCGAACCGGGCGAACTGATCAAGGTCGACTACGACGGCAATGTGGATTCGCTTCACCCGTTCGGATCGCACAAACCCCGGCCCTGCATTTTCGAGCATGTCTATTTCAGCCGCCCCGACAGCTTCTTCGCAGGACGCAGCGTCTATGAGGCGCGGAAGGCGATCGGTGCTGAACTCGCCAAGGAAAGTCCGGTCGATGCCGATCTCGTCGTTCCGGTGCCGGATAGCGGTGTCCCCGCGGCCATTGGCTATGCTCAGGAAGCGGGAATTCCTTTCGAGCTTGGCATCATCCGCTCGCACTATGTCGGTCGTACCTTCATCCAGCCCTCGGACGGTGCACGACATTCCAGCGTAAAACGCAAGCACAACGCCAATCGCAACCTTGTGGCAGGCAAGCGCATCATACTCATCGACGATTCGATCGTTCGGGGCACAACATCGCTTCAGATCGTCGAGATGATGCGCGATGCTGGGGCCAAGGAAGTCCATTTCCGCGTGGCCAGCCCGCCAACCGCGCATAGCTGCTTTTACGGTGTCGACACGCCGGAGCGCAGCAAACTCCTCGCCGCGCGTATGGAAGTCGAACCCATGCGCGAATTCATCAAGGCGGACAGCCTGGCCTTTGTCTCGATCGACGGGCTGTACCGGGCCGTGGGCGAAAAACCGCGAGTGAAGGAATGCCCGCAGTTCTGCGATGCCTGCTTCACAGGGGATTATCCCACCTCGCTGACCGACCTCGCCAAGCGTGACGACAAGCAGCACCAGCTCGCTTTTCCGGTAGGTAAGGTCGCGTAGAATGACCAAACCTTTCGAAGGCAAGCTGGCCCTCGTCACCGGCGCCAGCAAGGGTATCGGCGGAGCAACGGCCATGGCGCTCGCGGAAACAGGCACACATGTCGTTCTTACCGGTCGCGACGTCAAAGCGTTGGAATCCATCGAGGATCGCATTCACGATTCAGGTGGGGCGGCCACAATCGCGCCAGTGGATCTTGCCGAAAGCGATGGGATCGCGCGGCTCGCCTCGGCGATCGCCGGTCGATGGGATAAATTGGATTTCCTGATTATCTCAGCCGCCTATTTGCCGACGCTCTCATCTGTCACCCAGATCGATGGCAAGCAGTTCAGTCAGGCAGTGACGACGAATTTGCTCGCCACTCAGGCACTTCTGGCCAATTTCGATCCGTTGTTGAAGCGCGCGGAAGCCGCGCGGGTCATCGGTCTGACCAGCAGTGTTGGTAAGGACTCACGCGCCTATTGGTCGGCCTATGGTGCAACCAAGGCTGCATTCGACAATCTGCTGGATGCCTACGCCCAGGAAGTCGAGAAGATCGGAAACGTGCGTGTTGCCACCATCGATCCGGGCGCGACGCGGACGGCGATGCGTGCGAAGGCCTATCCCGGTGAAGACCCGCAAACAGTCAAGCCGCCGGAAGATGTGGCGGCCCGTATTGTAGAGCTGTTGGTTAACGACTTTCCGACCCGGCACAGGGAGCGGGTGGACTAGCGCATTAACCCTGAGCCATGACAGTTCCTTAATCCCGCTCAGCGACACTCCGATAAATATCACGCGCGTCTCCGGTGTGTGATTTCGGTACTCGAACTCAGGGCAAGGGATCGCCGCTCATGAACTACCAGACGCAAGATCGCTATACGATGGTCGCGCAGGAAGATCGCTGCGCGCCGCGGACCAAGCTCACCATTCCCGGCCAGCTTCGCGCCAGCGGTGGGCGTGCTTTCCAAACCGTCGTGCATGACCTCTCGATTTCGGGGTTCTCGGCGGCCGCAATCAACCGAATGCACGAAGGGCAGATGTGCTGGCTCACGCTGCCGGGCTTGGAGTCGCTTCAGGCTCAGGTCGTGTGGTGGGAAAACTGCATGGTTGGGTGCGCTTTCAACGAGCTGCTTTCGCCGATCGTCCACGACAATATCCTCGCACGGTACAGCGGCCAAGGCACTTACCGCCCTTACTGATTTTCGCGAACACGGCGCTTTGACCGACAACTTTGGCGGCGGCCTGAAGGGCCTGGCCTGAACCTTGTCCGGATGGATCGTCGTCGGTGGCGGTGCGCTTTGACAGTCACCGCCACCACTCGTCTGGAATGGGAGAGCTAATCGGTCGCCGAGGAAATGCGGCGCACCAGTTCACGGAACTTTGCGCGGTTTTCCGAACTGGTCGCAGTCGGCCAATTGCTGACCACCGCCACCACGATATTCTGGCTCGGTACGATCGTTATGGCCTGCCCGAAAATACCCTGAGCGCCGTAGTTGCCTTCTGGAAAGGCCCACCATTGGTAGCCGTATCCGAAGCCGGGAGCCTGCGGCCCGAACCCCACCACGGGTGCGCCAGCCTCGTCAAACCAGCCTTGCGGGACCACACCGTCTCCGCCTTCCAGCACGAATTGTCCGAACCGCGCATAGTCGGAGAGGCGCAGCGACAAGCAGCAACCACCGATATTGCCGCCGGTGAGGTCCTGCATCCAGAAAAGTGAACCTTCGAAGCCTGCAGGTGCGACGATCTTCTCTGCAGCATAGGCCGCCAGCGACTGCCCCGTCGCCTCTTCCACGATGAGGCCAAGGAGATTGGTTTCAAGCGTCTTGTAGACCCACTTCTCCCCCGCCGGAGCCTCACGCTGTAGTGTGCGTGCATAGGTCACGGCCTGCGATTCGCCCTCCACTGGCGTAACGGCCAGCATTTTCGCTACATCGCTGTCCGGGTCGGTATAATCTTCGTTCCAGGCGACACCCGAGGTCATTGTCGCGATCTGGCCGACGGTCACGCCTTCATATGCGGTACCTGCGAGTGCGGGGATCACATCGGTGACAAGGGTATCGAGGCCCTCGATATCTCCGTCCTGGATGGCAGCACCAAGAAGTGTCGAGGTGAAGCTCTTGGCTACGGAGAAGCTGGTCCAGCGCTCATCGGGCTGGAAACCGAGTCCGTACTCCTCGAAGACGATTTCGCCATCCTTCAGCACCATCAAGCCGGCTGCAGACGTCTCGGCGATGAACTGGCGTGCCTCAGCAGCAGTGGCGCTGTCGAGCGGATTGCTCTTCGACAACTCGGTCGGAATGGGAGCAGGCGCGACTTCTAGGCCGGGAAACAGGCCTTCCATATCGCGAAAAGCTGAGGAACGGCGCTCATCGCTCCAGAAAAGGATCGAGTCGGAAGGATCCAGACTGGCCATTTCTTCCGGCATCGATTGCGTAACCGCTGGTACGGCACGCGGAACCTGAGGCGCATCGACCACATTCATGCAGCCGGTGAGTGCCAGTACAAATCCAGAGACCAGTATCGCTCGCATCGTCATTTCCCCTCCTTCACCAGTGTAACCTGGTGCACATCAATTCCACCTCCGCGAAAGCCGCCTTCGCAGTACATGAGGTAATAGCGCCACAAATCGCAGAAGCTGTCGTCGAATCCCGACGGCAAGTGATCTTCTTCAACGGCACGGTCGAAGTTCTCCCGCCACAACCGGAGCGTTTCGGCATAGTCGAGCCCGAAGTCTTTCTGTTCCTGCCAGATGAGGCCGCGTTCTTCGGCAAGACGGCGGAATTCGCTGGTGCGGATCAGCAGGCCGCCGGGGAAGATATATGCCTGAATGAAATCGGCGCTCTTGGCGTATTCGTCGAACAGGTCGTCACGCATCGAGATATACTGCACTGCAGCAGTCCCGCCCTGCTTCAGGTTCCGCGCGATACAATCCATATATGTCGGCCAGTACTCACGGCCCAGCGCCTCGACCATCTCGACGCTGACGATGGCGTCATATTGTCCTGCGGTGTCGCGGTAGTCCTGTTTGCGGAAGTCGATGTCGCCTGAATGGTGCGCCCTCGCCCATGCCAGTTGTTCTTCCGAAAGACTGATGGCGGTGACATGGCTACCCTGCCGTTGGAGGTGATCGGCCAGCGCACCCCACCCGCAGCCGATTTCCAGAACGGTGTTCACATCGCCGATCCGGTCGCGCAATGCCGCCCACTTGCGCCTCTGCGCGGCCTCAAGACCTACGCCTGAGACCGCCAGTGCAGAGGAATAGCTCATCGTCGGATCGAGCCAAGCCTCATAAAAATCATTGCCGAGGTCGTAATGCGCAGAGATATTCTTTTGAGCGCCCTTGTGGGTGTTGCGATTGACGAGATGCGCAAGTTTCAGCCCATGACGGAAGGGCCCCTTCGCACGCGCCGTATCGCCGAGACGCTCCGCATGCTGCATGAACAAGGCAAAGAGCGGCACCGGATCGGGACTCCACCACTCACCCGCCTCCCACGCCTGATACCACCCCACAGAGCCATTGCTCGCGAGACGGACGAGCGCATTGTAGTTACGCAGTTCGACGATGCATTCAAAGCCCGGCTCCCGACCGCCAAGCACGCAGGGGCTTCCATCGGGCAAGGTGCCGTGGATCGTACCGCTGGTCAGTGCAGCATCGATTTTCCCGAGGATCTTGCGGAACCCCGGAGCGATCAGCCGGGCGAGCCAACCGGGCTTGCGCGCGAAGGGTTTCGAACCTTCGACGAGATCGCGTCCGCGCTGGCTGGTCTGCATGTCCATGCGGCGCGCTATGGCGCGCTGCGCGCGAGGCGACAAGTCCGCTACGGCTTGCTTGCCCGATATGCTTCGAGCGCCCGTTCGCGCGCTTCCCTGTGCCCGATCATCTTGGCCGGATATTCGCCGCGCTGCGCGTCGGGCGGATCGTGAATGCAGTCGTCGTCCAGGTCGGCCAGCTCGGGAACGTAGGTGCGGATATAGTCCGCTGCGTCGAACTTCTCGCTCTGGCTGAGCGGAGCCATGATCCGGCTGAACATGTTGCTGTCGACCCCCGTGCCGGAAATCCATTGCCAGTTGACGCCGTTATTCCCGTAATCGGCATCGACGAGGCAGTCCCAATACCACTGCTCGCCATGGCGCCAGTCGATCAGGAGATGTTTCACCAGAAAGCTGGCGCAGATCATCCGGACGCGGTTGTGGATCCATCCTGTCTGCCAGAGCTGCCGCATCCCCGCATCGACGATTGGATAACCGGTCATTCCGCGCTGCCAGCATTCCAGGTCTTGCTCGATCAGATGTCCGGCATTGGGGTTACGCCACAAGGTGCGCTCATCGTAATCGCGGTAGCTTTCGCGCGGATAGTCGGGGAACTGGTCGATGACGTTCTGCGCATAGTCACGCCAGATGATCTCCTTGGCGAAAGTCTGCCAGCCTTGCGAGCGCTTGTCCTTGAGCTTGTGCCACACCTGTGCGGGGCTGATCTCGCCCCAGTGAAGATGGGGTGACAGCCGCGAGGTGATGTCCTGTGACGGGAGATTGCGTCCCTCGTCGTAGTCGGCGACCTCGTCGGTCCACCATTCCAGACGCTCATGCGCAGCGGCCTCACCGAATTCCCAGAAGTCGCGGATACCGCCCGCCCAATCCGGCTTGGTCGGGAGCAGGTTCCAGTCCGCAAGCTCATCGCTTTCGGGCCAGCTATCGGGCGAGGAGATCGTCTCCGGTTCGCTGATCACGTCGCGGGGCGGCATCACCTCCAGCATCGCCTTCGAAAAGGGAGTATAAATCTTGTAGGGATCGCCGGATCCCGTGGTCACCGAACCGGGTGGCAGCAGGTAATTACCGTCATAGAGGCGTAGCTTGCAAGCATCGCCCAGCGCATCCTTCAGTTCGTCTTCGGCTTCCTTCCACCACGGTTCGTAATGACGGATCGCGTGGATGCAGCCTGCGCCAACCTCATGCGCTACGGCCGCGAGGACCTGCGGTGCATCGCCTTTGCGCAAGACGATCTGCGAGCGGCGGCTGCCCAGCGACCTGCCGAGGTTGTCCAGCGAGTGGTGCAGCCACACCTTCGACGCGCCGCCATAGGCATGGTCGCCTGCACGCTCGTCATCAAGCACATAGACCGGGATTACGGGCCCTGCCTTTGCGGCGGCATGGATGGCGGGCTGGTCGGCCATGCGCAGGTCGCGCCGCAGCCAGACTATCTGGGGGGAACTCATGTGGCAGGAACACAAGCGAACATCGGCTTGTTCCCCATCTCATGGACGACATCATTCACGATCCGCATCACCTTCCTGCCGAAGCTGTTCGCCTGCCAGAGCGCGGCTTTACCATCAACCGCAGGAAGGCACTGATTGCCGCCGCGGTCTGCTGGGCGGGCTTTGCGCTGCTGGTCTGGCTCGTCCTTTCCGGGCGCACCGGCGGGTTCGATGACTGGGGCCTGCTCGCGGCCCGCACCGGAGATGCGCGAGATTTTGCCGGCTCCCACCTGCTGATCGAGATCGTCCGCGACACCACCGCTCTCGGCGGCGTGTTCCTCCGTAACCTTTTCGCCATCGGCGCAGTGGTCGCGCTGCTGTTCCTGAAACTGCGACGCGAGGCGGTGCTGTTCGCGATAACAGTAGCGGGCGGCTGGATCGCCAACACCGGCGTCAAGCTGCTGGTCGGGCGCGAGCGGCCGCAGATCGTCCCGCATCTGATGGAGGCCGGCGGCGAGAGCTTCCCTTCCGGCCACAGCTTCAACGCAGCGGTGGTTTACATCGCCATGGCCATCGCCTTCGCCGCGCTGAGCAGGCGCCATTCGGTGCGCTACACGATCATCGGTGCGGCGATGGTGCTGAGCGCCATGGTCGCCTGGAGCCGCGTGATGCTGGGCGTGCACTTCCCGAGCGATGTGACGGCGGGTTGGCTGGGCGGCGCTGGCTGGGCTTTCCTCGCGGCGGCGCTGCTTTATGCGCCGGCGAAGGCAGCGGCGGACAGAGATATGGCGAAGACGCTGGATCCCGGAACGCATTGAGTGCCGATTTCCGCCAAAGGTCACTCAAAGTTCACTCGGAATCGGCAGCGGCTCACATGGCACATCGGGTAGTGCGACCGTGAACCGATCGCGGGCGCGAGGGTCGTAGAAACGCGCATCGCGGAGGAGGACCGAACCATCGGGAGCGCGCTCGGCGAAGGGAGCGCGGGACCAGAACAGGAAGGCAATCAGATCATCACTCCCGGGTCGCACTTCTTGTAGGTCTGGAAGTCGACAATTTCCAACCGCCTCGATAAACTTTTCATCATCGCGCGCACTTGTTTGTCCGAGATCCCGACCCTCAATTGCCGTATCGACAATCGTGTAACGACCGTTTCGACCGAGGATCATCTCCCTTTTCCAAAACGAGAGAGGTACAGGGCTAGCGATAACGGTTTGACTGACGAAATCTTGATCGCGCGCCTCATACGCGGCAGTGATCACTCCATTCACTCCGATATACGCCAGCGCCGCCGCAATCGCCACGCGCGCAGGTCGCATCCACTCCCCGCCCCGCTTCTGCCGCCGGAGCGAGAACCATGTCGCGAAGCCCATCAGCGCCCAGAGCCATACGTCGATGATGAACAGCGTGTCGCCGTAGAACCACTGGCTCGAGAACGGCTCGAGCAGGCGGATGCCGTAGACGTTGAGCCAGTCCAGCGCCGGGTGGGTCAGGCAGCCGATGAAGCTCAGCAGGAACAGCCATTTGAAACTGACCGGCAGCCGGCCCTCGGGTCGCTTCCCGCGGCTCGTCTGCCAGCGGTCGAAACCGTAGAGCAGTCCCGCCAGAATCAGCGGCAAGAGCACCATTGCAGGCGGACCGTGGGTGATACCGCGGCGAAAGCCGAGATGCTCGACCCCTTCCAGCCAGAAGAAACATGCCGCATCCACATCGGGCAGGTTCGCCCCGATGATCAGCGCCGGCATCGCGAGCCCGGTCTTCTTCTTCAGCCCGGCCTGCCCGAGAAGCGCGCCGACGAGGCTGTGGGTCAGATTGTCCACGAGGACCGTCCTACAATTAGCCGAGACATGGACCGGGTGTTACCCGGTCCAGAGCCAAAAAAATCGCATGGCGCAAGGCGGCGCAGAACTCCGGTCGGCAAAGGGAAAATCGGTCTCATCTGCCGGGGGATAGGCTGTGGCCCTTGCGTAGGAAAGCGTCGAACTAGACCGGATCCTGCGCGGTGCCGCTGACGGTCCATGTCTGGCCCTTGCCGAGCAGTCTCGCGAGGTTGGCTTCCTTGCCTTCGCTGGCCATCTTGCGCTCCTGGACCACCGCATCCTCGAAGGTCGGGCGGGGATCGTCATAGAGCACGCCGAGCGCCATGGGGAAGGCACCGAAGGGCATCTCGATCAGCATATGGGCCACCGAACGGTTGGTGACGTCGTGCACGATAACGCCCGCGCTTTCCCAATCGCCATCGGTCACATCGACCACTTCCAGGCTCAGGCTATCGCGATTGAGCGCGATTCCCTTGCTATCCCCGGCGAACAGCATGGGCTTGCCGTTCTCAAGCCAGAGCTGGCGATCCTCCGCACCCTTCGGCGCGGCAAAATCGTCGAACACGTCCTTGTTATAGACGATGCAGTTCTGGAAGATCTCGATGAAAGCTGCGCCCTTGTGGGCATGCGCGGCCTTGAGGACGTCAGGCAGGTGCTTCGACACGTCGAAGCCGCGCCCGATGAAGCGCGCACCGCTGCCCAGCGCAAATGCGGCGGGCCGTGCAGGATGGTCGTAACTGCCGATGGGCGTCGACGGAGACTTCGTGCCCTCGCGGCTGGTGGGAGACGCCTGGCCCTTGGTGAGACCATAGATCTCGTTGTTGAACAGCATGATCTGCATGTTCACGTTGCGGCGCAGCACATGCATCAGATGGTTGCCGCCGATGGAGAGGCCATCGCCGTCCCCGGTCACCAGCCAGATGTCCAGTTCCGGATTGGCGAGCTTCACACCCGTCGCAAAGGCAGGTGCGCGGCCGTGGATGGTGTGGAAGCCGTAACTCTCGATGTAATAGGGGAAGCGGCTCGAACAGCCGATGCCCGAGATGAAGACGGTGTTTGCTGGATCAGCGCCCAACTGAGGTAGAGTCCGCTGCACGGCTTTCAGGATCGCGTAGTCCCCGCAACCCGGGCACCAGCGAACCTCCTGGTCGGTTTCCCAGTCCTTGAGTGTGGTTTCGATCTTGGTCATTTCATTCATCGGCTTTACTCCCCACCCACAGTCGGAGCGGCGGCAAATCGTTCCGGGCCGAATATAACCCCTATAACTTCATCTCGAAAATCACCGTCGGCATCCTCCGTGAGTATCGTCACTATCGCACGGATGAGTACTCCATCGTGGTATGCAGACCATGTACGGCGAAGACCCATATTCGTGTTGTACACGCCCTCAAGCACGATCGCGTCAGGCGCGTGATCAAGCTTGATCCGCTTCTCTCGCTTAATCTTGCGTATTTGCGCTTGGTGAAACGTCTCTCGCATTTGATCTTTCAAATCAGCGAGTGACATCTCATTCACTGGAGCAAGCGTGACGCCGACTGACGCCTTTTCGAACATATTGTCGCTCAAGCAAACCAGAGACCGTACTTCCCCTAGGTCGTGGGCGGTGCAGGTGTTTCCAAGCAGAGTTTCCGGGAGAGGTGCCGACAAGGCGACCCGGCCATACTCTTGCGCATGAGCGCCCGTGGCTGGAATTAGCAAAAGCGCGGCTACGAGAATATTTCTCATTATTTTGCACCCCCATCAGTACTCGGAAGCTGCTGGTCGTTGGCAGGAACCTGGCCACCTTCATTGCCAGCAATGCCGTCAAAGAACTTGCCGATCTCGGCTTCCAGTTCCGCGATCTGGAACGGCTGGCCGCTGGTCTTGGTGAGCGGCTGGGCATCGACCAGGAACTGGTCGCGCAGGACAGTCTTGAACTGCCCGGTGTTCATCTCCGGCACCAGCACATGGTCGTAACCGCGCAGCAGTCCGCCCAGATTTTTCGGCAGCGGCCAGATATGGCGCACGTGGATCTGGCTGACATCCATGCCCTTGCGGCGGCAATTGTCGACCGCGCGGTGGATCGGGCCATAGGTCGAGCCCCAGCCAACCACGGCCAGCTTGCCCGAAGTCTCGCCAAGGCAGACTTCCTGATCGGGCACGACAATGCCCTCCACCTTGTTCTTGCGCGCATCGGTCATGCGCTGGTGGTTGTCGGGCGAATAATCGATATTGCCGGTCAGCTCGTGCTTCTCGATGCCGCCGATACGGTGCATCATTCCCGGCGTTCCGGGCTTTACCCAGGGCCGCGCGCCCTTTTCGTCCCGCTTGTATGGAAGGAAGTTCTCGCCGTCGTTGGGCACATCGAGGAACTTTGCCGGGAACGGCTCGAAACCATCCGGGTCCGGCACCTTCCACGGCTCAGCCGCATTGGCGATATAGCCATCGGTCAGCAGCATCACCGGGGTCATGTATTGCGTGGCGATACGGCACGCCTCGATGGCGACCTCGAACGCATCCGAGGGGCTGCGCGCCGCGATCACCGGCATTGGCGCATCGCCGTTGCGGCCATAGACCGCCTGGTAAAGGTCGCTCTGTTCTGTCTTGGTCGGCAGGCCGGTGGACGGTCCGCCGCGCTGCGAATTGACGATCACGAGCGGAAGCTCGGTCATGATCGCAAGCCCCATCGCCTCTGTCTTGAGCGCAATGCCGGGGCCGGACGAGCTGGTGATGCCCAGCTGCCCGGCGTAGCTCGCACCGATGGCGGCGCAGATCGCGGCGATCTCGTCTTCCGCCTGGAACGTGGTGACGCCGAATTCCTTGAGCCGCGCGAGGTGGTGGAGGATCGCGCTGGCAGGGGTGATCGGATAGCCGCCGAAGAACATCGGCAGCTCCGCCAGTTGCGCCCCTGCGACGAGACCGAGGCTTACAGCCTCCGCGCCCGTGACCGTGCGGTAAAGCCCCGGTTCGCTTGGCACCGGATCGACATGGACCTGTTTCAGCGGCCCGGCGAGTTCCGCCGTTTCGCCATAGGCATGGCCGGCATCGAGCGCGGCGATATTGGCATCGGCAATATCAGGCTTCGACCTGAACTTGCCCTTCAGCCAGTCATGGATCGGTTCGCGCGGACGATCGAACATCCACAGCGCAAGGCCCAGCGTCCACATGTTCTTGGACCGCAGCGCGTCCTTGTTGCCAAGGCCGTAGGGCTTGACCGCCTCGATCGTCTTCTCGCTGATATCGAAGGCGAGCACATCGAACTTGGCGAGGCTGCCATCCTCCAGCGGGTTGGCATCGTAATGCGCCTTGTCGAGGTTGCGCTTGGTGAAGGCGCCCGTGTCCGCGATGATGAGGCCGCCCGGCTTCAGCGCGGCAAGGTTCACCTTGAGCGCAGCCGGGTTCATCGCCACCAGCACATCGGGCGCATCACCCGCCGTGTTGATTTCGCGGCTGCCGAAATTGATCTGGAAGGCCGAAACGCCGAACAGCGTACCCTGCGGCGCGCGAATTTCCGCAGGGAAATCCGGGAAGGTCGCCAGATCGTTGCCCGCAAGTGCGGTGGACAGCGTGAACTGCCCCCCGGTCAGCTGCATGCCGTCGCCCGAGTCGCCGGCAAATCGTACAACGATGGCGTCGGGGCTGGCGGGGATGCCGTCCTGCGGCATGGTGGAGGCTGTTGCCATCCGGTCAAATTCCTTGTCGCGCGCCGCGCACCGGCGCTGTTTCATCGGAATGGCGACCTAGGAGCCGCCCAATCCTCTCGCAATGAAGTTTCTCTGCTAGCTGGAAAAAGCGGAGTGGAAAAGCGAAGCGAACGCGCTAAGTCCCTTTTTGAAACTCACGGGAGAGAACAATGGCCGATACCGAACACTTCGTGCGCGACGATGTGCGCAATTTCCTCGACATGCTCGAACAGATGGGCGGCAAGGGCGTGGAAGAAGTCGGTGCGGTCGAGGGTCGTACGCAGATGAGGACGCTGGGGATGCTCGCCGAGGCGCCCGCGCGCGATCTTGCGGTGATCAAGGACCTGGCCTGCCCCGGTCCGGCAGGCGAAATTCCGCTGCGACTGTATGACGCAAAGGAGAACCGTGAGGCGGGTCCATGTGTCGTCTTCATCCACGGCGGCGGCTTCGTGATCGGCGATATCGAAGTTTACAATTCGCTCTGCACCGAGATCGCGCATCGGCTCGATCTGCCGGTAGTTTCGGTAGAATATCGACTTGCGCCGGAACACCCCTTCCCCGCGGCGCCCGACGATTGCGAGGCCGCGGCGCGCTGGATTGCATCCTCGCCGGAGGCGCTGGGCCGCGAAATCACGGGCCTCGTCATCACCGGGGATAGCGCGGGCGGAAATCTCACCATCGTGACCACCAACCAGCTCGTGAACGAGCCCGCCGACGTTCCGGTAATCGTCCAGGCGCCGATCTATCCGGTCGCGAGCGATGTGACGCAGCATTCGAGCTTTCGCAGTTTCGCCGACGGCTTCCTGCTGACCGCAGCGAGCATGGCATGGTTCACCGATCAATATGCAGGCGATGCCAGCGATCCCCGCCACACGCCCATGGTCGGTGATTGCTCGAACACCCCGCCGACGGTCGTTTGCACCGCGGGCCTCGACCCATTGCGCGATTCTGGCCGGGAATATGCGGCCCATCTCGTCCAGCAGGGCACCGAGGTGGTCTATCTGGAATTTCCCGGGATCATTCACGGCTTCACGACGCTTAGGAAGGCGATGCCGAGCGGGCAGAAGGATCTTGGAGCCTTTCTCGACGCAGTCGAATTGATGGTGGAGCGTTACAGGTGAATGAATTGGGATACCGGCCCTGTGTCGGCGTGATGCTCGTGAATGCCGAAGGACGCGTCTTCGTCGGTCGGCGGATCGACAACAAGGAAGGCGACTGGTGGCAGATGCCCCAGGGCGGCGTCGACGAGGGCGAAGACCTGAAAGAAGCCGCCTTGCGCGAACTGGCCGAGGAAACGGGGACGAAGGCGGAACACGTCACACTGATCCAGCAGTCCAGCGAACCGATCCGTTACGACCTGCCCGAAGAACTCATGGGGAAGCTATGGGGCGGCAGATATCGCGGGCAGGAACAGGTCTGGTTTCTCGGGCGCTTCTCCGGCGCCGACGAGGATATCGACCTCGACGCGCATGACCCGCCCGAATTCTGCGACTGGAAATGGGTCGATCCCGATCAGTTGCCTGACCTGATAGTTCCTTTCAAGAAACGCGTCTACCGCGCTGTTCTCGAAGAGTTTCGTGACCTGGTCTGATGATCAGTTCGCTTGCGGTTGCGGCTCGACGCTCGCCTCTGCAGTCATCACCGGGGTATGCGGACCTGCGGCAATCGCAGCGGCCAGTTCGCGCGTTTCAGGGCAGCTATCGCCGCATAGCGACTGAACCTTGGCGAGGTTGAGCCGCGCCCGTTCGATCGCACCCTTCTCTGCCAGCGCCTCTCCCTCCCCCGCGATGGCGGAAAGGTTGTTAGGATCGCGGGCAAGCGCCTCACGATAATAGCTGATAGCCTTCCCTTGCAGTTCATCTGCACGCGCGGCTTCGGCAAGATGAAGGAAGATCGGCGTGTAGCCCGGGTCCACCGCAAGCGCGGCCTCATAGGCATCGATCGCAGCCTGCGTATCTCCGGTGCGCAGGGCCGCCTGACCTTCGGCGATCAGCATGCCAGCACGGGGATCGGGATCGCGTTCCTGCCCCACACTTACGCTGGCGGTCATGGCAAGAGCCAATGACAAGGCGGCGGCGGCGGGGGCAAAACGCATTAAGGTCTCCGTGAAGGAACGTGTCGCGGAAGGCTGGTTGTGAGCCATAAACCGGAAGCTAACACGATCTAGCTGCACGGGCGATGAAAAATCCGTCCGTACCCTCATGATACGGAGTGAGGCGGATGCCGTTCCCGCGTTTGCGGCCAGCGGGCAGGGAAATATCCTGCGCAGAGAATGCCTTATTCCTCCCGAGGAAGGATGCGAATTGCCCCGCGCCTTCCTCGTCCAGAAGCGAGCAGGTGACGTAAATCAGCCTTCCGCCGGGCTTTACTAGCCTTGCCGCAAGATCGATAAGTTCCGCCTGCAATGCGGTAAGTTTCGCCAATTCGCCCTCATCAAGCCGCCACCGCGCCTCTGGATTGCGCCGCCAGGTTCCTGTTCCGGAACATGGTGCATCCACCATGACCGCATCGGCCTGCCCCTCAAGATCGGCGAGTAGCTCGAACTCCCGCTTCGGATCGAGCAAGCGCGTTTCGATGTTCGTCGCACCCGCTCGTTCGGCTCGCGGAGCAAGGCGCGAGAGTCGGTTGCGATCGGTATCCGAAGCTATCAGCTGCCCGAGATTGTCCATCGCCGCCGCCAATGCGAGGGTTTTGCCCCCTCCCCCGGCGCACAGATCGATGACCGTCTCGCCAGGCTGCGCGCGGACCGCGAGGCAGGCCAGCTGGGATCCGGTGTCCTGTACTTCCACCTTGCCTTCGCGCCATTCGGCCCACTGCTCGACCTGTGTGCCCGCCTCGAGCCTCAGGCCGTGCGGCGCATGGGTGTGTGACGTTTCTACCGGCAGTGAAAGCGTGGCGCGTTCGGCCTTGAGCGTATTGACGCGGAGGTCCAGCGGCGCGCGGCCCAAAAGTGCATCCGCTTCGGGACCTTCGATGTCCGAACCGGCAAGTTTCCGGACCAGCCACCGGGGCGCTATGCCGCCTTCTGCGGCCTCCTCCCCATGCTCAATCTGAGCGGGTCCATAGTTGGAACCATCGAACAGGGGCGCGATATTCGCGTCCGTTTGTGCCAACCGAAGCATCGCGCTCCGCCCGGTCCGAGGGATGGGCCCGCACGCACGAATGGCTGCGTAAACCAGTTCGCGGATTGCGCGGCGATCCTTCGAACCCGCGAAGCGATTGTTGCGAAACCACTCGGCGAGGATGCGATCGGCAGGCGCGCCTTTCGCCATGGCCGAGGCGATTATCGCATCGAGCAGTTCGATCGATGTCTGGACGCGCGCGGCGGGCGTCATGGCTCAGCGCGTCGGATAGTTCGGTGCCTCGCGCGTGATCGCGACATCGTGGACGTGGCTTTCGGTGAGGCCGGCATTGGTGATGCGCACGAATTTCGCGTTCTTTCGGAGGTCCTCGATCGTGGCGCTGCCAGTATATCCCATGGCCGCCTTGATCCCGCCGACGAGTTGATGAATCACCGCACTGGCCGGGCCCTTGAATGGCACCTGCCCCTCGATCCCTTCAGGCACCAGCTTCTGCTGCGAGACATCGGCCTGGAAATAGCGATCCGCAGAACCGCGGGCCATTGCGCCCACGCTGCCCATGCCGCGATAGGCCTTGTAGCTGCGGCCCTGATAGATGAAGGTTTCCCCCGGTGCCTCCTCGGTCCCGGCGAGCATCGAGCCGACCATGATGGTCGAAGCACCTGCCGCCAAAGCCTTCGCGGCATCTCCGCTGGTGCGCAGGCCGCCATCTCCGATCACCGGAACACCAGCCTTCTCGGCCTCCTCGACGCTGTCCATGATCGCGGTCAGCTGCGGCACGCCAACGCCCGCGACCACGCGCGTGGTGCAGATGGAGCCCGGACCTATGCCGACCTTCACGGCATCTGCGCCTGCACCGCACAGGACCTTGGTCGCTTCGCCCGTCGCGACATTGCCAGCGATGACCTGCACGCTGTTGGAGAGCTTCTTCACCCGCTCTACCGCCTTGGCGACTTCCATATTGTGGCCATGCGCGGTGTCGATCACGATTACATCGACCTCGGCATCGATCAGCGCCTCGGTACGCTCGAACCCCTTGTCGCCCACGGTCGTGGCGGCGGCAACGCGCAGCCGCCCGGTCGCATCCTTGGTCGCACTGGGATAGGCCACCGCCTTCTCGATATCCTTGACCGTGATCAGACCGACGCAGCGCCCGTCGTCATCGACGACAAGCAGCTTCTCGATCCGCCGCTGGTGGAGCATCCGCCGGGCCTCTTCCTGCCCGGTGCCCAGTGGCACGGTGGCGAGGTTGTCGGTGGTCATCAGCTCGCTCACCGGCTGGCGCGGGTTCTCAGCAAAGCGAACGTCGCGGTTGGTGAGGATGCCGACCAGCTTGCCGCCGCGATCCGTCACGGGGATGCCGCTGATGCGGTTGGCGGTCATGATCTGCTGCGCATCGCCGAGCGTTGCATCGGGGTGGACGGTGATCGGGTTGACCACCATGCCGCTTTCATAGCGCTTCACCGCCCGCACGGCAGCGACCTGATCTTCGACCTCGAAATTGCGGTGCAGCACGCCGATCCCGCCGAGCTGCGCCATGGCGATGGCCATGTCCGCTTCGGTCACTGTGTCCATTGCCGAAGAGACGACCGGGATGTGAAGCTGGATATCGCGCGTCAGCCGCGTGGCCGTGTTCGCCATCGAAGGCAGGATATCGCTCTCGGCCGGACGCAACAAAACATCGTCGAAAGTAAGGCCAAGGGGGATGTCGAGATGTGCCACTATGAGAATCGCCTGCCGGGGGGAATGTGGCGGCCCATGTAACGACGGATTGTGAATCTAGCTAGTGCCCCTTCCCCAATATCATTCAGCCCGCCCAAAAAGCCGCAGGAGACATTCTCAATCTGCGGTCCAACCGCCGTCGACGCTCCAGTTCGCGCCGTTTACGTTCTGCGCTTCCTTGCGGCACAGGAACACCGCCAGCGCTCCAAGCTCCTCCGGCTGGACGAATTTCTTGGTCGGCTGCTTCGCCAGCAGAATATCGTTGATCACCTGTTCGCGGGTGAGGCCGCGGGCTTTCATCGTGTCGGGAATCTGGTTTTCGACCAGCGGGGTCCAGACATAGCCCGGACTGATGCAATTGGCGGTAACGCCGTGCTCGGCCAGTTCCAGCGCAATGGTCTTGGTGAAACCGTCGAGACCGTGCTTGGCCGAATTGTAGGCACTCTTGAAAGGGCTCGCGACCTTGGAATGCGCGCTGGCGGTGTTGATGATGCGTCCCCAGCCCTTTGCCTTCATTCCCGGCACGACAAGCCGCGTTGTGTGGAACGCGGCGGTGAGGTTGAGCGCGATGATCGTATCCCATTTGTCGACCGGGAAATCCTCGACCGGCGAAACATGCTGCATGCCAGCGTTGTTGACGAGGATGTCCACTTCCCCAGCGTCTGCCATCATCGTTTCGATCTGTGCGGCGTCGGTCAGGTCGGCACCGGAATGGCTGGCCCCGAGTTCCTCGCAGAGCCGGGCAACTTCCCCCTCGTCGCCGAAGCCATTGAGGATCACCTCGGCCCCTTCGGCACTCAGCGCCCGAGCGATAGCGAGACCGATGCCGCTGGTGGATCCGGTGACAAGTGCGCGCTTACCTTCAAGAAACATTTGGCCCTCCGAGCGTTACGGCTACAATCGAAGCGGCCATTGCGCACCGTGAGCCTAGTGTAAAGCGGCCAATCCAAAGGGGAGTAGGATGCGTCTCAATCCGTTCGACACCGGCAATATCAACGTTCGTTCGAGTAGCGGAGGTGGTGTCGGAAAAGCAGGGGGCCTGGGTTGCGGCACCATCGTTATTGCTGCGCTGGGTTATTTCGTATTCGGTCTCGATCCGTTTCAAACCGCAGCGACGGTCGAGAGCGTCCAGCAGGGCACCCAGCAAGCGGGCCCTGCGAATACCGATGAGCAAGCGATCTGCAGTTCAAGCGCCTATGCCCGGGAGGCCTGCAACGGGCTGGATTCGCTCAACAGCACCTGGGCGCGTGCTTTCGAGGAACAGGGTCTGGGCGATCGCTTCCAGCAGCCTACGCTCGATCTGTATAGTGGCTCGGTGCGTACGGCCTGCGGATCGGGGAGTTCGTCCATGGGGCCGTTCTACTGCCCGGGCGACCAGACGATCTATATCGACACCAGCTTTTACGACCAGCTCGCCCGCATGTCGGGCAACAGCGGCGACTTCGCGCGCTATTATGTCCTCGCGCATGAATACGGCCATCACATCCAGACGATCACCGGAGTATCCGATCAGATCCGCAGCGTTCAGGGACAGGTCGGCCAAACGCAGGGCAACCAGTTGCAGGTCCGCATGGAATTGCAGGCCGATTGCTATGCCGGAGTCTGGGCCGGCAGGAACCGCAACCTGATCGAACCCGGCGATATCGAGGAAGGCATGCAGGCGGCGTCCGCGATCGGCGATGATCGCCTGACGCAGGGCCGCGTATCGGCAGAGAACTTCACCCACGGAACCAGCGCCCAGCGCAGCGAAGCCCTGCGCGCGGGTTTGCGCGGCGACGATAGCGTGTGCGATGAGTACACCAATCTGAGTTGAGAAAGGCGGGCTTCCCCATCGGGAAACCCGCCCTCGGTGGCGCAGCCTAGGAGTGCCGCGTCAGTTTGCCCGTTCCATCTCGGCGACTTCCTCATCGAGCGAGCGCAGCGCTTCAGCGCGCTCTTCGGCCGAAAGTGATTGCTCGCTCGCGATGGTCGCGCGCGCTTGCTTGATGGCGCGCAGAGCAATCTTGTCGCCCGCAGTTTCGCAAACGAACAGGGTTGTCTTGCCGTCGGCATCGGTCCGGGAGGAAACGGGCGAGTATTCGTCCTTGCAGGATACGACGACTTGCGGAGCCATGGCGCGTGCATGCGCCGCACCTGCCTGCGCCTCGGCAACGGCAAGCCGGATTTCGCGGCGCATTTCTCCGTTTTCGCCGAACTGGCGGCGGAGTTCGCGCATTTCCTCGCGCAGTTCGCCATTCTCCCCGAATTTCTGGCGAAGCTCGGACATTTCCTCGCGGAACTTGGCGCGGTCGGCTTCGCTCATCTCGCTCCAATCCATCCCGTTGTAGCGGATCTTGCGTTTGACGATCTTACGATCCTCGCCGGCTTCGATCTCACGCTCGATTTCGACAATCTCGCGCTCGTCCTCGTCGAACCCGCGTTCCGCATCGGCAAATTCGCGCTCGGCCTCATCGAACTGCCGGTCGATCTGGACCTCGGGCGTAGTCTCTTCCTGGCGGACTTCGGCAGCAGTCCATTCCTCCACCTCTGCGGCCTGAGCCGCTGCCGCAAGAACGCGCGGGGCATCCTCGGCATAAACGATGGAAGCAGTGAGCGGCACGGTCAGAAAAGCAGTGGCAATCGCGGCGCGCCCGGTCAGGCGGCGGCGCGGTGAAATATCGGACATGGATAAGCTCCTCAATCGGTGGATTATCGACTTGTCCCCCAAAACCGGACAGGCCATCGGCGCGGCCAGCGCGGGGCGCGGCGCAATCGCGGGACGGCGAGCGAAATCAGCTATGATACCTGCATAGGCAGCGCGTTCTTCCCGCGGGCGGGCAGCCACGACGCGGGCGTCGCAATAGGCTTCCTGATCGCGCCGCAGTGCGTGCCATCCCAGCCAACCCAGCGGGTTGAACCAGTGGATCGCGAACAGCGGCTGCACGGCCATGTTGACCAGAAGATCCCCCCCGCGGTGATGGGCAAGCTCATGCTCGATAGCGAGGTCCCTCTGGCATCGCTCGCGGCTTGCCATGAAGCCATCCGGAAGAGCGACGACGCGGTCGATGACCCCGAAAGCCATCGGACCGGAAATCGCAGGCGTTTCGATCAGCCGGATCGAGCCGACCTCGCCAACCGGCCGCGCGTCCAGAAGCAGTTCGCGGCGAAGCTCGAAATAGAGCCAGAAGCGGCGCACCAGCATGATCAATGCGCCGCCCAGCCAAAGCAGGAGCAGCGGGGTGAGAAAATCTACCGGCTGCTCACTTGCCATGAGGACGACTGGCTCGGCCAGGTCTGGCTGGACCACTGGAGCGAAAGCGACGTCCACTGCAGGAACGAGTGCGGGGTCGGTCACGGGTGACACCTGACCTTCAGGGCGCATCCAGCTGGGCAAGGTGAAGGGAGGAACGATCAATCGGGCCAGCGGAAGGAACCACAGCGCATAGGCAGCGCCGGCGCCGAAATGGCGGGCAACAGGTCGCCGCAGCACCATGACCAAGGCGATCAATGCGCCGGTCCACAAAAGGGTGTCGAACAGGAACAGGTCCCAGACCTGCTGTAATATATCGATCATTTGCGCATCTCCCGCAGAAGCGCTTCGATTTCCTCGAGGTCATCGTCGGTCAGCGCCTCGTTCTCGGCCAGGTGGGCAAACAGCGGCGCGGCCCGTCCTCCGAACAACCGATCGACGAGACGGCGGCTTTCCCCGCCGACATATTCGTCACGCTCCACCAGCGGGCGATACAGAAACTTTCGGCCGTCCGGCTCGGTACCGAGGGCGCCCTTTGCGACGAGACGGCTGAGGAGCGTCTTCACGGTCGCGATCGACCAGTCGTTTGCGGTGCAAACCCGCTCGCAGACTTCGGCCGCAGCCAACGGGTTTTCCTCCCACAGCGCTTCCATAACTGCATGTTCGGCTTCGCTGATACGATCGCCGGGTCCCAGCTTTTTCTGCGCCATCTCGACTCGCTCCCTGGCTGGCTCTGTTCGTACGATTACGTCTGTAGACACATCGACTACGTCTGTAAACATTAAGCCGGGATGAATGATTGTTCAGGAACAACAGGGTTGCCCGAACACTGCAAGGAGACTTCGACGAGAGTATCAGGGATGACCGATGGACGACACTGACCGCAACAATGTGCTTACCGCACCCCAACTCCGGCTGATGGGGAGCGTGGACGAAGCCATGTACGCCGAATTTCGCAACCAGCTCAATGCGGCTCCGAGCGACGGTCCCTTGGTAATCGCCCTCACCACTCTCGGCGGAAATCCCGAAATTGCGCGGGCCATGGCGGACGATGTCCGGCTGCTGCGCGAAGCTGGCCGAACGATCTATTTCCTGGGCAAGGCAGCGGTCTATTCGGCAGGAGCCACATTCATGGCCGGTTTCCCTGTGGAATGCCGGTTCCTTACCCGCGATACGACGCTGCTCGTGCATGAGAGGCAAATACAGAGAACCATTTCTCTTTCCGGGCCGCTTCGCAGTTGCACAGCCCAGTTGAAAGCGGCCCTGAACGAGATTGAACAATCGATCGCAATCGAGGAGGCAGGCTTCAGGTCCCTTGCCGAAGGTTCCGATGTCGATCTCGACGAGATACGCGGGAAGGCGCCGGAGAACTGGTATATGTCGAGCGAGGACGCCCGGGAAAGGGGGCTGATCGCGAATATCATCTGATCCTGGAAGGAGCTATGGTTCCGAAATGCTGCTACGAATCCTGCCCGTTCTTGCTCTTGTCGGCGCGCCGGCCTCCGCTCAGGATGGCACCGCACAGGTGGAGGCCGAGACCACCCGCGTCGTTTTCGAGACCACCGCTGGTGAAATTACCGCCGAGATCGAGATCGAACGCGCCCCTGCGACCGCTGCGAACTTTCTTCACTATGTGGACGAAGACCGTTTCGATGGCACCGTTTTCTACCGCGCAATGCATCTCGACTGGGGCAAACCGCCCAATGGTCTGATCCAGGGCGGAACGCAGAACGACCCGGAACGGATACTGGACGGCGTCGTGCACGAGCCGACCGATGAAACCGGCCTGAGCCACACTGACGGCGCCCTTTCGATGGCACGACTGGAACCGGGATCGGCGACAGGCGACTTCTCGATCATGATAAAGGACCAGACCGGGCTCGACGCCCAGCCCGATGCCGATGATCCCGACACCGCTGCAGGTTACGCAGTCTTCGGCTATGTGGTCGAGGGAATGGATGTGGTGCACGCGATCCACGCCATGCCGCGCGATCCCGACAAGGGCGAAGGCTGGATGAAGGGCCAGATGCTGGCCGAACCGGTAACGATCATCGATGTCCGGCGCGTGGAGCCCGCCGCCGACTAGCACACTTCTGCGGTATTCTCCGGCACCGGCCCCGGGGGCACGCGGGCATCGCTCATGTGGAAGGGGTCGGATTTCAGGCGGTGGCTGTCACTGTAGGCCTCGGCAAGCGCATCGTAGAGTTTCGGATCATAGCCCTCGAGGTCTGAGTGGTTCAGGATCTGGCGTCCCTCCACCACCACGAGCCGGTTCGAATTGAACCATATCTGCGTACCTTCAGCCCAATATTCCTGGATAGTCGTCGTGGCATATTCGTTGAGCCACAGGTCATTTGCGAGGGCATTGGCGTAGGCCGCTTCTACCGCGGTGTAGAGTGCCGGATCGACGGCCTCGATCGCGAAGAGAATGTTGTGAGCCATCTCGTGGACGAAGATCGTCTCACCCCAATATCGCGTTGTGGGAAGGCCCAGCACATCCTCTTCGGACCCGACCGTCCGCTCCCCGCCGATCCCCCGTGCCCGCGCATCCCAATAGGCGCGGTCGGTCAATGCTCCGATCCGCACGTCGTAATGCTTGAGTTCGCACCGGGTCAGCCGCGGATCGTCACGGGCGGGCTTCGTCCAGTGCGCCTTGTCTGGGAGATCTAGCAGCGCCTCCTCTTGGGCGATGATCGCAACGCGGTAGTCGTTCGCGGCAAGCCACTCGGCAAGATCGGGCCGGTGGGAAAGCATTCCCGACGCCATGTCCCGCGCGGCAAGCAGCGCTTCGTCAGGCACGCGATCCGAGGAAAGGATCGGAACGCCGCGGGCGGACACATACTTTTGATAATACGGTTCGGCAGCAAGGGTCGCTGGCGGGGGAATGGGAGCTGCCGCGCATGCGGAAAGACCCAGAGCCACCGCCGCAGCAAGTGAACGGACGAAAACGCCCGCAATGTCCACCTGCACGCTCATCTGTTCGGTTTTCCGTACCGCGTCACCCGAAGCTCAATTTCCTGGCAAAGTGCCTCGAAGTCTCCCTTCTCCGGGAAGATGTGTGCCGTCAGTTGAATGACTTTGCCCGTCTGCGTTTTCATCCGAATGGCCGGGAAACCCTGGACGCGAAAGCGCTGAACAGAAGTTATGCTGTCCCAACGCAGCGTGACGTCGTTTGCCATGGGACGACCGGACAGTCCTATGGTGGTGTCGTCCAGCCTCACACTCGGTTTGCCGCCGCGCAACAGTCCGAGGAGGATGAAAATTCCCGGGGCAAGCATTCCGATTGCGCCAAGCAGGAAGAGCGCCTGCCAGACCAATGGATCGACCGAAACATCGAGGCCCATACCGCGGTATCGCACGGGACCGGCTACATCAAACAGTGCACTGTAGCTGAATACGCCAGCGAATGCGAAAAACAGCGCCATGACGACGAGGCTCGTCCAAAGCGGAACGTGAGCATTAAATCGCAACGATCCGTCCGGACGTCGTTCGACCGACACTCACCCCTCCTTGCCGCAAAGCGCGAAATCCAATCCGCGAATTTTCGGACAAGCGGACCTTCGCGTCAATACACCCGCTTCTTCGGTTCGATGTACTTCACATCGTCGGTCAGAGTGTATTCGTGGACCGGGCGATAGTCGATCTTCACGCCGCCGCCCTTGCCGCCCCAACCATCGAACCAGGCGATGGTGTGCTTCATCCATTCCGCGTCGTTGCGATCGGGGAAATCCTCATGCGCGTGGGCGCCGCGGCTTTCCTTGCGGTTCTCGGCCGATGCCATGGTGACATTCGCCTGCGCCATCAAGTTGTCGAGTTCGAGCGTTTCGATGAGGTCGCTGTTCCAGATCAGCGAGCGATCGAAGACCTTGATGTCCTCCATCCGCTTGTTGACGTTCTTCAGCGCGTCGACACCTTCGGAAAGCAGCTTGCTGTCGCGGAACACGGCGGCGTGGCGTTGCATGCCCTTCTGCATTTCCGCGCGCACTTCGGCCGTAGGCGAACCGCCGTCGGCGTGGCGGAAATGGTCGAGGCGGCCCAGCGCCATGTCCGCGCTACTCTTGGGCAGTTCGGCATGGCTTGCGCCGGGCTTGACGATCTCCTTCAGGCGATGGCCGGTAGCGCGGCCGAAGACCACGAGATCGATCAGCGAGTTCGAGCCGAGGCGGTTCGCGCCGTGGACCGAGACGCAGGCTGCCTCGCCAACTGCGAACAGGCCGGGGACGATCTTTTCCGGATCGGCCGGGTCGCCCGCCATGACTTCGCCGTGGAAGTTACAAGGGATGCCGCCCATGTTGTAATGCACCGTCGGGGTGACGGGCAGCGGCTGTTTCGTCAGGTCGACACCGGCGAAAATCTTGCCGCTCTCGGTGATGCCCGGAAGGCGCTCGCCGAGCACCTTGGGATCGATGTGATCGAGGTGCAGGAAGATGTGGTCTCCATCCGGACCGACACCGCGGCCCTCGCGCATTTCCAGCGCCATCGACCGGCTCACCACGTCGCGGCTGGCAAGGTCCTTCGCGGAAGGCGCATAGCGTTCCATGAACCGCTCGCCTTCGGAGTTGGTCAGATAGCCGCCCTCGCCGCGCGCGCCCTCGGTGATAAGTACGCCCGCGCCATAGATGCCGGTCGGGTGGAACTGGACGAATTCCATGTCCTGCAGCGGGAGTCCTGCGCGCAGCACCATGCCGCCGCCGTCGCCGGTGCAGGTATGCGCACTGGTCGCGGTGAAATAGCAGCGGCCATAGCCGCCGGTCGCGAGCACGACTGCCTGGCTGCGAAAACGGTGGATCGTCCCGTCGTCGAGGCACATGGCGATAACGCCGCGGCAGACCTTGCCGCCGGGCCCGTCTTCCATGATCAGGTCGAGTGCGAAATACTCGATGAAGAAGTCCGCAGCATATTTCAGGCTCTGCTGGTAGAGCGCGTGGAGCATGGCGTGCCCGGTACGGTCGGCAGCGGCGCAAGTGCGCTGCACCGGCGGGCCTTCGCCCATGTTCTGCATGTGACCGCCGAAGGGACGCTGGTAGATCGTCCCGTCGTCGTTGCGGCTGAAGGGCACGCCTGCATGCTCGAGTTCGTAGACTGCCTGAGGTGCTTCGCGGACCATGTATTCGATAGCGTCCTGGTCGCCGAGCCAGTCGGAACCCTTGACGGTATCGTACATGTGCCACGACCAATGGTCTGGCGTATTGTTGCCCAGGCTGGCCGCGATGCCGCCCTGAGCCGCAACGGTGTGCGACCGGGTCGGGAAGACCTTGGTGATGCAGGCCGTCTTGAGGCCCGCTTCCGCGCTGCCCATGGTCGCGCGAAGGCCGGAACCGCCCGCGCCCACCACGACGGTGTCATAGGTGTGGTCGACGATGGGGTAGCTGCGACCGCCAATTTCGAAAGTGTCGGTACGGGCCATCAGGCGGCTCCTCCGAGGGCGATGCGGGCGATGGAAACGAGTCCGAAAGCGCCGCCGCCGATTGTTGCAAGATTGAGAAGGGCGAGCGTGCCGAACCTCGTGCCGGAATCGTGGACATAATCCTCGATCAGCACCTGCAGGCCAAGGCGCGCGTGCCAGAACACGCTTACGATCAACAGCGCCAGCGCGGTCGCCGGGAGCGTCTGCGCAGCCCAGCCGCTGACCGTTCCGTAATCGTACGAAGGCAGCAGCGCGAGGCTGACCGCAAGAAACAGCATCAGCACGAGATTGCCGACGGCAGTGAAACGCTGCACCAGCCAGTGGTGCGCGCCGTGGTGTGCCGAGCCAAGCCCGCGCACGCGTCCGATGGGGGTTCCGTCACTCATGGATGAACTCACTTGAGAAGGATTACCGCCCAGAAGGCGGCGGTTAGAAGAATGCCGAGGACCGGCGCAACGACCGAAAAGGTCTTGTTGGTGGTCAGTTCGTAACCGGCGCCAATGTCCATCACGAAGTGGCGCAGCCCGGTCATCATGTGGCTGAAGAACGCCCAGCTAAGCCCGACCAGCACGATCATTCCGATGGGAGAGCCCATTATCTCGACGAAGGTGGCGTAGCTTTCCGCCCCGCCTGCCATCGCGCCAAGCCACCAGAGAAGTACGGCGAGGCCGACCAATGCCAGCCCGTCTCCGGTTACACGGTGGAGAATGGATGCGGCCATGTGCGGGCCCCATTTCCAGATTTGCAGGTGCGGTGAGAGCGGGCGGTTTGCCATGAATGCATTGTCCGTTACGAGAATTTTGTTGCGCCTCCTTAGCGAAGCTGTCGCCACAGGCAAGGCGCGCGGCCTCGACATTTGCCGCAAAGTTTCGAATAGCGTGATGCATGACATGCATTCTACTTACAGGTTCATCGCGCGGAATTGGCGCAGCGGCACGCACAGCACTGGAAGCGCGCGGCGCCAAGGTCATCGGACAATCCACCTCCGGCGAAGGCTTCGGCACCCTTGCGGCCGATTTTCGCGATCCCCAGGCCCCGCGCGCCTTGTGGGATGCTGCGCTGGAGCAGGCCGGGGGCGAGATCGACGTGGTGGTCAACAATGCCGGCCTGTTCGATCCTAACCCCATAGAGCGCTCGGACATCGAATGGCTCGATGCCTGGGAGGATACGATGCGCATCAACCTGACAGCGTCGGCACAGCTCAGCCGCTATGCCGTCAAGCACTGGCGCGAGACCGGGCGTTCCGGACGCATCGTCCACGTGGCGAGCCGCGCGGGCCATCGCGGCGATTCTCCGGCGCATTGGCACTACGCGGCGAGCAAGGGCGGGATGCTGGCCATGCACAAGAGCATTGCGCGCGCCTATGCAGGCGAGAATATCTACAGCTTCGCGATCACGCCCGGCTTCACCGACACGGCAATGGCGGGCGATTACCTAGACAGCCGCGGCGGCCCCGGATTGCTCGCCGACATTCCGCTTGGCCGGGTTGCCGAGCCCGAAGAGATCGCCCGCATCGTCGAATTCTGCGCGTTCGATGCACCGCCAAGCATGACCGGGACCACCATTGATGCCAATGGAGCCAGCTATGTCCGTTAAGTTCCTCGTCCCCATCGCTTTCGCTTTGTCGGGCTGCGCAGTCCTGCCTCCACCGATCCAGACGCCGGAGCCTCTGCCTCCGGCCGAAGAGGTCCAGCCTGAACAATGGGCGGCTACCTGCGAGCCTTGGGATGATTGGGACAAACCCGCCCCGCCCTATCGTATCTTCGGTTCGACCTATTATGTCGGCACCTGCGGCATTTCCGCGATCCTCATAGCAGGCGACGATGGACACATCCTGATCGACAGCGGGACCGAGGAAGGCGCCGAGGTCGTCATGGACAACATCCAGAAGCTGGGCTTCCGGCTCAACGAGATCGCGAGCATCCTCCACAGCCACGAACATTTCGACCATGTCGGCGGTCTGGCCAAACTTCGCGCCGCGACCGGGGCGCATATCGTTTCATCGGCGGAAGCAGCGAAGGTGCTCTCGACGGGAGAGGACCATCCGGAGGACCCGCAGTTCGGGGTCCATGAGCCGATGGAGCCGGTGCAGGTCGATGTCATCGTCGAAGACGGAGACACGGTACGCACAGAGACCGCTACGGTCACGGCACATGCGACGCCCGGCCACAGTCCGGGCGCACTCAGTTGGACCTGGGTGAGTTGCAGCCTGCCGGGCGAACCGCCAGCCTGCAGCAGGATCGCCTATGTCGACAGTCTGTCGGCCGTTTCTTCCGATGACTATCGCTTTACCGACCACCCCGAGGTCGTGGCCGCATTCCGCACCAGCATAGACAAGGTACGGTCCCTGCCCTGCGATATCCTCCTCACTCCGCATCCCTCTTCCAGCCAATTGATCGAGCGGTTGCGCACCGGGACGCTTGGCGCACCGGGCAAATGTGCCACCTATGCGGCGCAACTCGGCGATAAGCTCGACGAACGGCTTGCGAAAGAAAACCCGTAATGAGTGCATGGAAGCTGTCGGCGCAAGGCGCGAAGCAGGTTATTCACGCCGCCTTGCTTGCGCATGACGAGGCATGGGACTTCCCGGAAGAACTGGTCGTATCGGGACGAGAAATTGCCGAGGACAAGCCCGAGGACTGGATTCTCGAAGTGTGGCTGGACCACAAACCCACAGCAGTGGATCGCAAGGCGGTGGCATCGCTTTTTACGGATGGGGCACCCGAATTCAGCGCAGAAAAATTACCGGACGAGGACTGGGTAACGCTGAGCCAGCACAGCGCCGAGCCGATCCGCGCGGGGCGCTTCCACGTCCATACGCCAGACTATGCGGCAGATGACAGCCTCGTCGATTTCGTGATTCCGGCAAGCCAGGCATTCGGGACCGGCCAGCACAATACGACCGCCGCCTGCCTCGCCATGCTCGACCGAATGAAGCGTGAAGGACTGGTCGTTCGCAATCATGCCGACATCGGCACCGGCACCGGCCTGCTCTCCTTTGCCGCCATGCATCTCTGGCCGCACGCGAAGGCTACGGCCACCGACATCGACGCCGTCTGCGCCGGGGTTGTTGAAGGCAACTGCGCCCTGAATGCGATCCCCGTGGGTGCTGGTCCAGGCCAGCTGACGATGGTCATTGCTCCCGGAACCGACCATCCCCTTATTGAAGCGCGCAGCCCGTACGATCTGCTCATCGCCAATATCCTCGCCGGGCCGCTTGTGGAGCTGGCACCAGATTTTGCCGCGGTTGTAACGCCGGGCGGCAGCCTGCTGCTGGCAGGACTGCTCGAAAAGCAGGAGGCAGAAGTTCGCGCTGCCTATCGGAAACAGGGTTTCCGTCTCGCACGGCGGATCATAAATGGCGACTGGTCGATCCTGTGGCTGCGCAAGAGCCGCATCCGTTGAAGCACCGGCGCGCATTCCGGTGGATCGGAGGGATATTCGCCAGCCTGCTTGCCGTCACCGCGCTGTTCTTCCTGTCCGCCTGGATCGGCAGCTCCATCCCGCGCAATGCCGATTGGACCGAACCCGAGCAGGGCATCGAAATCATGGTGGGCGATAACGGCATCCATACCGAGATCGTCATGCCCCTGGTCTCGGGCGTGAAAGACTGGCGCACGGCCTTCCCGGCCAGCGACCTGCCCGATCCCTCACGGCCCTACACCCATGTCGCGGTGAGCTGGGGCGAACGCGACGTCTTTCTGAATACCCCCACCTGGGGCGATCTCAGCCTGCCGACCGCGCTCAATGCGGCGACCGGCGGTGACGGGCTGCTTCATGCCGCCCATTATGTGCGCCCCGGCCCCGGCCCATCGAACCGCCCCTTGCGGATTACCGAGGCGGAGTATGCGCGTCTGGTCGCGGCAATCGAATGGCAAATTCCGGTGTCGCCTACTCGAGAAGTCTATCGCGGCTATGCCAGCTACGATGTGTTCTACGATGCGCCCGGCACCTATCATCTGGGGAACACCTGCAACCAGTGGGTGAGCGATGTCCTTGCCGAGGCGGGAGTGAAAACCGGCTGGTGGACGCCGCTGCCCGGCGGCGTGATGAAGTGGATCGAAAAGCCGGCCGCGGATTAGGCTTCGGTTAGCGAGCGCGCTTCATGATGGCGCACGACCGCGCGGGTGACTTCCTGCATCATTGCCATCCGCTCCGCATAGGACACGCGCGTCTGACCGATCAGGACAACCAGCGAATAATGCGTTCCGTCAGGGGCAGTCAGTATGCCGACATCGTTGTAACCCGATTGCACGCCATCGAAAAACTGGCCGGTGCCGGTCTTGTGGCCGAAAGTCCAACCGCCCGGCACGCCGCCCTTCAGACGGCGGGGGCCGCTACGGGTTTCTTCCATCGTCGAGAGGATCAGCTCGGTCGAGCTTTCAGAAAGCAGGTCTCCGCGGGCAAGGCGGGCCAGCGCCTTTGACATGCCTCGCGCGCTCGCCCCGTCCATGGGGTCTGCCAGATAGGTTTCGAACGCGCGCCTGCGATCCTGTTCCGGAACCCGGTCGCGCGCCTCGTAAAAGGCATTTTCGAAGGAATAGGCTTGGTTCCATTCGAGACCCGCGATCTTGCTCTGCTTCGTTCGTTCGTCGGTTCCGAACTGCACGCCGGTGATCTGGTTGCGGCGCATGAAGGCTTCGACCGCTTGCGGTCCGCCAACGCGGCGCAACAGCCGGTCATTTGCGGTATTGTCGCTCTGCGTGATGGCCCGCTGGATCAGTTCGCCATAGTCCGTGCTGAACTCCCCCCGCGCCTTCACGATTTCCCTGATCGGCTGGTAGAATACCGTCAGATCCTCGCGCCGGATGGTGACGGGCTCCGCCAGTTCGAGCGCGCCTTCGTCCACCAGGTCGAGCGCGGTGAGCGTCACCCAGAGCTTGCTGACGCTCTGCTGCGGAAACGGCTTCTTGCCTGCGTAGGACATGGTCGCCAGGCTTTCCGCCTCACTCACCGCGATGCCCACTTCTCCGGCGAAGCTTTCCCCGATGGTGCGGAGTTCGGCTTCAAGTTGTTCCTGCGCGGCGGTCAGTTCGGGCTCGGGTGGCGGCGCCTCCTCCTTCTGCTCCGCGAGCAACACGCGCTTCTGATAGTCCTGCGGCGACTCACCCGGCGTGCTGACGGCGGTCGCCAGCACGAGGAATGCGCCGACGATGAGGACGGTGAAGATCAGGACGGGAGAACGGCTCACAAGGCCCCAACGACCGGTAAAACAATGGTTTCCGACAAAATATTCTAATCCTTGATGGTGGGGCCGGAGCCCTCGTCGTCGTCATCGTCGCTCTTGGAACCTGCAGCGCTGAAGGCCGCGCCAAAAGCGACACCCAGCGCCAGGCCAATGGCAATCGAATCGAAAACCACTCCGAACATCACACCGAACACAAGCCCGAGCGAGATACCTTGCGCGTTCATCCTGTCACCCCGCCGCGGCCACGATTTCCGCCCAGCCTGCCTCGTCGATCACTTCGATGCCAAGCTCGGCAGCCTTCTTGAGCTTGCTGCCCGCGCCCGGCCCCGCAACGAGCAGGTCGGTCTTGGCACTGACAGAACCACTGGCCTTGGCGCCCAATCGTTCGGCCTGCGCCTTGGCTTCGTCGCGGCTCATGGTCTCCAGCTTTCCTGTGAACACCACCGTTTTCCCGCTGACGGGGCTTTCCCTTGTCTCCACCACATATGGCGGGGGCGAGACTTCGGAGAGGATATCGTCCCACACCTGCTTGTTGTGATCTTCGTGGAAGAAGTCACCCAGCGCCTCGACGACTGCTCCGCCGATGCCGTCGATCGAGATGAGCGCCGCCGCAGCCTCCTCGTCACCCGCCCGCGCCGCTTCCGCGGCCTCCCGCAAGGCCGGCAGCGTATGGAAGTTCTTCATCAGGTCCCGCGCCGTCACGGTACCGACGTGGCGAATGCCGAGGCCGAAGAGCAACCGCGCAGCATCGGGCTCACGCCGCGCCTCGATGCTATCCACAAGGTTGTCCACAGACCGTTCCTTCCACCCGCCGAGTGCCAGAATGGCGTCACGGCGCTGGTGGAGCCGGAAGATATCGGCGGGGCTTTCCAGCCATCCAAGGGCGAAGAACTGGTCGATCGTCTTCTCGCCTAGGCCGTCTATATCAAGCGCGCCGCGACTGACGAAATGTTTAAGCCTTTCCGTACGTTGGGCGGGACATATCAGACCGCCTGTGCAGCGCACATCTACCTCGCCCTCCTCCGCTACGGCCTCGCTGCCGCATTCGGGGCAGTGATCGGGGAATCTGAACGGCTTTCTTTCCGCCTCGCGAGTAAGGTTATCCACAAGCTGTGGAATAACGTCGCCCGCACGCTGGACCACCACACGATCGCCCGGCCGCACGCCAAGCCGCGCGATCTCGTCGCGATTGTGCAGAGTGACATTGGTCACCGTCACCCCGCCCACCAGCACGGGTGCCAGACGCCCAACCGGGGTCAGCTTGCCCGTCCGCCCGACCTGGATATCGATCGCCTCCAGCGTGGTCTCGGCCTGTTCGGCGGGAAACTTATGGGCCTGCGCCCAGCGCGGCGCCTTGGCGACGAAGCCGAGCCGCTGCTGCCAGTCGAGCCGATCGACCTTGTAGACGACACCGTCGATTTCATATGGAAGGTCAGGACGCTCCGCTGCGATCTTCTCGTAGTGAGCGAGCATTCCCTCGACGTCGTGCACGCGCGCGAACAGCGGCGACACCGGAACGCCCCAGCTTTCGATCCTTCGCACCATTTCTTCCTGTGTCGGCTCCGGCACTTCGGAGGCAGCACCCCAGCCATGCGCCCAGAATTTGAGCGGACGCTTTGCCGTCACGCTGGCATCCTTCTGGCGCAGCGAGCCTGCGGCGGCGTTGCGGGGATTGGCAAAGAGCTTGCCTCCCGCCTCCTCCTGCGCGGCATTGAGTGCGAGGAAGTCCGCCTTGGACATATAGACCTCGCCCCGGATCTCGAAGACATCCGGGACATCTCCGTCGAGCTGCTGCGGAATGTCAGCAATATGCGCGACATTTGGTGTGACATCTTCGCCGACCTGCCCATCCCCGCGCGTGGCTGCACGCACCAGCTTGCCGCCCTCGTACCGCAGGGAGCAGGACAGCCCGTCGATCTTGTCCTCGGCGGTAATGGCGACCCTCTCGTTCTCGTCGAGAGCAAGGAAGCGCCGCACGCGGGCCACCCATTCCTCGACCTCCTCCGCAGAGAAGGCATTGTCGAGGCTCATCATGCGAACCTCGTGACGAACCTTGGACAGCGGAGAGGCGGCTATTTCGTGTCCCACCATTTTCGAGGGCGAATCCGCACGTACGAGGTGGGGGAAAGCCGCCTCCAGCTCCGCATTGCGCCGCACCAGAGCGTCGAACTCGGGGTCGGTGATCTCGGGCGCGTCCTTGGCGTGGTACAGCCTGTTGTGCTTCGCGATCTCGCGCGCGAGACGCATCAACTCGTTGGCGGCGTCGGCTTCAGTCGTTTCCCCAGGCGCAGTTTGATCGATTCCCATCCGATGCGCTATGCCGCAGCCGAGGCACGGGGAAAAGTGCCGCGCGGTCGCATCACCAGTTTGGGGGGAATGGCATGGTCGACCGCTATCTGAAATCTGCAATCGTGGCGAGCGTCGCGCTGATGGCGCTGATGTATGTCGCGCACAATTTCGCCAATCTGCAGCAAGCCTACGACTTCTTCATCTACTCCACGAGCCATACCGACCAGGAAGCCTATCCGGTCACGCTGCTGCCCGTGCCGCCGAAATTCCTTATCGTGGTCGGCATGGTGCTGGTGTTCTCGCTGGAACTGGTTGCCGGCCTTGGAGGCCTGTTCGGTGCGTGGAAACTCTGGAGCTTGCGCTCTGCAGATGCCGCCTCGTTCGAAACCGGGAAAAAGTGGGCCAAGATCGCAATGGGTGCTGCAGTGGTCAACTGGTGGGGACTGTTTCAGGGTGTGGCGGTTGCCGGTTACCAGCTTTGGCAGATGCCCCTAGGGCAAGGCCCCTTCGACGGGTCGTGGGTTTATGGGGGAATGGCGATGATGACGCTGATCTACGTCAGCATGCGAGAACCGTCGGCCTAAACCCCCTCCAGCAACCTGTCCGCTTGCGCCCTCGCTTCGGGCGTAACTTCCGCACCCGACAGCATCCGTGCGATCTCTTCCTGCCGCCCGGCATCATCCAGCAACGCAACGCTTGTGCGCGTGACGGTCCCGTCGCTGCTCTTGGCGATCATGTAATGCGTACGACCGCGTGCGGCGACCTGCGGGCTGTGCGTCACGGCGAGCAGCTGACCGCCCGAAGCCAGCCTTGCGAGCCGCTCGCCGATCGCGCTGGCGACCGCGCCGCCCACACCGCGGTCGATCTCGTCGAAAATCACCGTCGCCGCCCCGCCCTGCTCGGCCAGTGCGACCTTGAGCGCGAGGATGAAGCGCGACAGCTCGCCGCCGCTGGCGATCTTGTTGAGCGGCGCAAAATCCGCCCCGGGGTTGGTGGCGATGAGGAATTCCACACTGTCCATGCCGTGCGGCCCCCAGCGTTCTTCGGGCAGCTCGGTCACCGCCGTCCTGAAGCGTGCCGCATCGAGCTTGAGCGGCGCGAGTTCGCGCGCCACCGCCTCGTCGAGCCGCAGGGCCGCCGCAGTGCGGTTCGCATGGAGGGACTGGGCCTCGGAACGATAGCGCTTGCCCGCCTCCGCTGCCGCTGCTTCCAGCGCGTCCAGCTCGGCTTCCCCGCCTTCGATGGAATCGAGCTGGCTTCGCATCCTGCGCATGACTTCGGGGAGTTCGTCCACTTCGCAGCGGTGCTTGCGGGCCAGGGCGCGCAATTCGAACAGGCGTGTCTCGGCCTCCTCCAGCGCCGCTGGATCATGCACGAGTGCCTCGGCCGCAGCTTGCAGCTTTTCTTCCGCCTCGCCCGCCTCGATCACGGCACGGTCGAGCGCGCCAAGCGCCTCGGCAAGCAGGGCGTGCTCGGGTGCGATCCGGTCGAGCTTGCGCGCCGCCACCCGTAGCGAGGCGAGCGGGGATTCAGAACCTTCCCAAAGATGCCGCAATTCCTCGAGATCGCCGGCCAAGCGCTCGCCCTTCTGCATGTCGGCACGCGTTTCGGCGAGGCGCGCCTCCTCGCCAGCCTGAGGTTCGAGCGTGGTCAGTTCAGCCAGATGCGCCAGCAGCAAATCCTGGTCGAGCTTGGCCTGCTCCAGCGCCCCGCGCGCTTCGGCAAGCTGGCTCTCGGTCGCGCGCCATTTCGACCACGCTTGCTCCACACGCGCCGTTTCCGCCCCGGCGAACCGGTCGAGCAAGGCACGGTGGCCGCGCGGATTGACCAACCCGCGATCGTCATGCTGCCCGTGGAGTTCCACCAAAACGCCGGCGATTTCGCGCAGCAGCGCCACGGCCACGCTCTGGTCGTTGATGAAAGCCTTGCTGCCGCCGTCCGCCTTCAGCTGGCGCCGAATGATCAGCGGTTCGCCCTTCTCGATCTCGATATCCGCATCGTCGAGCGTCTCCGCGATAGCATCAGGCAAGGAAGCGAATTCGAAACTGGCCGAAACGCTCGCCTTGTCCACGCCCGCGCGGACCAGCCCGCTATCGGCACGGTTGCCGAGCACCAGTCCCAGCGAATCGAGCAGGATCGACTTGCCCGCCCCGGTTTCGCCCGTCAGCACGCCCAGCCCGCGCCCGAAATCGAGATCGAGCGCCTCGATCAACACGATGTTGCGGATGGAGAGGCGGGTCAGCATGTCTGACCGGTGGATTAGCGTGCCCCCGCGTCTGCGTCACGGGGGCACGCCGATTTGCGAACAATAATCGGGCGCTGCCCCGGTCAGGCAGCGACTTCGGGCAGGTCAAAGAAGTCCACCTTGCCGGTTTCGAGGCTGTAATAGGCGCCCACTACCCACAATTCGCCCTTCTGCTGGGGATCCAGCATGATCGGATCGGTCTGCTCGCGCAGTTGCTTCACGACGCGGCGCACATTTGCACGCACGGAGTTGTCGAGCAGGTCGCCCTCTTCACTTCGCGCCTGCAGCACCGCGGGAATGATCGGTTCGATCATCGGTCCGATCGAACCGGGGAAGGTGGCATTGTCGGTCACCACCTCGGTCGCTGCTTTCACGGCCCCGCAGCTTTCGTGCCCCATCACCACCACCAGCGGGGTCTTGAGGACAGCGACGGCATATTCGATCGATCCCAGCGCCACGGTATCCACGGTGTTGCCGGCGTTACGGATGATGAAGAGCTCGCCGAGGCCCCGGCCGAACAGCAGTTCGGGGGGCACGCGGCTGTCGGAATATGTGACGTAAGCCGCGAAGGGCGCCTGACCCAATGCAAGGTCGAGCCGCTGCTGCGCGCTGGTAACCGTGCTCCTCTGCTCTCCGCGGAGGAAGGCGGCATTGCCCTCCCGCAGGAGATCCAGCGCTTGTGCGGGTGTGAGGTCCGAAGCCGGAGGGGCGGCAGCCGGAACTGTGGCGGTTGCCGATTGTGCAGCTGCCGCTCCGCTTGTGATTGCGGCGAGGCCCAGTGCACCCGCACCGCCGATTACTTGCCTGCGTGTAGTCATCGCAATTCGTCCTTTGCTTCTGCATTGTCGACCCGGAGGTGATTATCCGCCGGCCATTCCGGCTCGGGTTCGAACCGGGTTTTGGCCAGCGAATAAAGGATCCCCGCCGCGATCAGCGCAAAGGTGACGCCAAGGCTGACCCAAGCCGGGAATTTCTCGCCGCCCAGAAGGAAATCGGCAACGAATATCTTGGACCCGATGAACACCAGCACCGCGGCCAGCGCATATTTGAGATAGTGGAAGCGGTGCACCATCGCGGCGAGCGCGAAGTAGAGCGCGCGCAGGCCGAGGATGGCGACGATGTTCGAGGTGTAGACGATGAAGGTATCGGTCGTAATGGCGAAGATCGCCGGCACGCTGTCGACCGCGAACACGAGGTCGGCGAGATTGATGACCACCAGCGCCAGGAACAGCGGCGTTGCCGCGCGCACCATCTTGCCCGTCTTTTCATCCGGGACCTTCACGAAGAAATGCTGCGCATGCAGTTCCTTCGTCACGCGCATGTGGGTGCTGATCCACCGCACAACGGGGTTGTTGCCGACATCCATCGGCTCGTCCCCGGCGAAGAACATCTTGATCCCGGTCACGATCAGGAAGGCGGCAAAGAGGTAGAGCACCCCGTAGGCCTCGGCCAGCAGGGCTGCCCCGCCCGCGATCATCAGTCCGCGCAGCACGATCACGGCCATGATGCCCCACAGCAGCGCACGGTATTGGTACTTCGCGGGAATGGCGAAATAGGTGAAGATCAGGCTGATCACGAAGACGTTGTCGATCGACAGCGCCTTTTCGATGAAGAAGCCGGTGTAATACTGCATCCCGGCATCCGGACCCCGCTCGAACCAGACCCACGCGCCGAACAGCATGGCGACGCCGATATAGAAGGCCGACAGCTTGAGGCTCTCGGATATGCCGAGTTCCTTGTCCTCCTTATGGAGCACGCCGAGATCGAAAGCGGTCAGAATGATAACGATGGCGAGGAAGGCGGCCCAGAACCAAACGGGGGTGCCGAGCCAGTCCTGCATGAGGAATTCGATCATTCTACATTACCTTTTGGAGCTGCCACGGAATTTGGCAGTGCGGATTTGAGCAGCAGATATCCGGCAATCGCGGCCACGGTGGATCCGGCGAGCACGCCAAGCTTGACCGCATCGATCTGTTCCGGGCTGGCGAAAGCGAGATTGCCGATGAACAGGCTCATGGTGAAACCGATCGCGGCGAGCAGCGACAGGGCATGGATCTGTCTCCAGTTCACATCATGCGGCAGGCTGGCGAGACCGGTTTTCACCGCAATCCATGCGAATCCGAAAATGCCGAGCTGCTTTCCGACCAGAAGGCCGAGCGCGATGCCCAGCGGCAGCGGGTCGATCAGGGCCGATGGCTCGATCCCGACCAGCGTCACGCCTGCATTCGCGAAACCGAAAATCGGGATGACGAGGAACGCCACCCAGGGGTGAAGCGCGTGCTCCATCCGCTCCAGCGGGCCATGGTCGCTGTCGGGATCCAGGGGTATGGTCATCGCCGCAGCGACGCCGGCAAGCGTCGCGTGAACCCCCGACTTGAGCACGAAGGCCCACATCAGGATTGCGAGCAGAACATAGGGGATGGTCGACTGGACCTTGGCCCGGCCCAATGCGAGCATCAGTACGAACACGGCGGCTCCCGCTGCGAGCATACCGGTGTCGAGTTCACCCGAGTAGAACAGCGCGATGATCGCAATCGCCCCGATGTCGTCGATCACTGCAATCGCGAGCAGCAGGGCCTTGAGCGCCACCGGAACCCGCGGACCGAGCAGTGAAAGGATACCCAGGGCGAAAGCGATGTCGGTCGCCGCGGGAATGGCCCACCCGCGAATATTCTCCGCGCTATCGAGGTTGACGCCGATGAAGACCAAGGCCGGAAGTGCCATGCCGCCAAGCGCTGCGACGAGGGGAAGCGAAGCCTTGCTCCAACTGGAAAGCTGCCCTTCCAGAACTTCGCGCTTCACCTCGAGCCCGACGAGGAAGAAGAACACGGCCATCAATCCATCATTGATCCAGAGCAGCAGCGGTTTGTCGATGACGAAACTGCCGAAGGCGGCAATCACCGGGATGTCCAGGAACCCGAAATAGGTGCCTGCCACCGGTGAATTGGCGATTGCCAGAGCCAGCGCTGCGGCAAATATGAGGACGATACCGCCCGCAGATTCCTTTTGCAGGAATTCGCGCAGCAAGGGCGTGATGGCTTGAACCATTATTTTCTCCGGTCTCTATCTGGAGAGTACGGCCGATGGGCAGCCGCCGCCTGCGCTATGGGGAACTTGCGCGGCGACGGCCCCCGTGGCCTGCCGTGTCAGGCAGGTTTGCCGTGTTTAGCAAGTCGATGAAGCGCTTCTTTGACACGCAGCTTCAAGCGTTTCAGGCGCGATATCTCGCCGGGATCGGGAAGCATCTTGCGCAATTCCATACGCAGCCGCTCGTCGATCCGCTGGTGGATCTGCGTCAGTCTGAAGGTTCGGGCCGTCACTTTCGGTCTCCTTGATCGAGATGAAATCGATCGGGCAACCGATGGGCCATCAGGCTGGGAGAGGAGGAAGAGGGGCCTGCCAGCACGCATCGGTTGTCCGATGCGGTCCGACATCACGTGAGCTGAAAGCGCACGCCAGAGGGGCCCGGTCCGCATTTCTTACATGCGGCACGAACACTCCGGTTTCAAGTGCTGTCTGAGAATTTTTTTGGCGGTTGGACCGCTCCGCCCGACTAGCTGGCCGAAACGCCTGCCGCGTGATCCTCGATCAGGTCGTAGGCTTTCTCGTACCATTCGTTGCCCGGATAGTTGGCACCCAGCACGGCGGCGTATTTCACGGCCTCGGGACGAATGCCCAGAGCCAGGCTGCTTTCCACGAGGCGATAGAGGGCCTCCGGAACATGGCTAGTAGTCTGGTAGGTATCGACCACGTTCTGGAAACGGATCTGCGCGGCAATCCATTTGCCCGACCGCTGGTAGTAACGGCCGATCTCCATTTCCTTGCCGGCAAGGTGATCTTCGACGAGATCGATCTTGAGGCGGGCATCCGAAGCATACTGGGTCTGCGGGAAACGGCGATTGACCTCGCGCAATGCAGTAAGCGCCTGCTCGGTCACCTTCTGGTCACGCTGCACGTCACTGATTTGCTCATAATAGCTCAGCGCGATCAGGTAATAGGCGTAAGGTGCATCCTGGTTTCCGGGATGGATCGAAAGGAAGCGCTGCGCGGAGGCGGTCGTCTTGTTATAATCGCCAGCAGCGTAATAGCTGAACGCGCTCATAAGCTGGGCACGGCGAGCCCAGGGCGAATAGGGATGCTGGCGCTCGACCTCGTCGAAAAGGGCCGCCGCCAGTTGCGGCCGTCCGCGGTCGAGTTGCCGCTTCGCCTCCGAATAAAGCGTTTCCACATCGCGTGCCACATAGGCCGTATCTTCCGGCTGGTTGGTCCCGCCACCGCAAGCGGCAGTAAATGCAGTGGCTGCGGCGAGTGCGCCGAGGGCGAGCGTGCGGCTGATACGCGAATGGATCGTCATAGGGCCGAGCCTATAGCCACGGCTCCGCTGAACGCCAAGTGAAGTTGTGCCCGCTTTCCCCGCCGGTTCATAACTCGTTGATCACACCCGGGGCGTCCCAGAGCAGATGGCGGGTCTCCAGCATGACGAGATTGTTGCTGCGCACGATTTCCCCGCGAGTCTTGTAACCAAGCAACTGCTCCGCTTCCGTATCCGGGTTATGCGTCAGGACGCGCAGTTCCTCAGAAGTGAAATCGGACAGGCCGCGAGCGCGCTCGATACCCTTGCTGTCGTAGATGTGGAGGACATCACCGCGGGTGAAATCCCCATCCATCGAAATAATGTCAGCCCGGCGGATCGGCCGTTTGCCCTCGGCGAGCGCGTCGGCAACCGCTTCCGCGACGACGAGGCTGCCTGCCATTTGGAGGCGGTTGGCGATCCAGCTGTCCCAGCCCGACAAGGGATTGGGATGCGGCAGGACCTTGGTTGCCCGGCGGCTTCCATCAAGCACGGTCGATAGCGGACGATCGACTTCGCCCTGGGCGATCCAGGTCGTGACCCCGGCTTCCTGCGCCATATTGGCGGCCTGAAGCTTGGTCTCCATCCCGCCGGTCCCGAGCGTGCTCTTCCCCTTCGTGGCCGCCATATAGGGCGCCACCTCGGTCACTTCGGGAATGAACTTGGCTTCGGGATCGTCGGGATTGCGGTCGTAAAGGCCGTCGACGCCGGTCAGGATGATGAAGTCCGTCGCGCCGACCATCTGGGCGACCTTGGCGGCCAGTCGGTCATTGTCTCCCACGCGAATTTCTTCCGTAGTGATCGTGTCGTTCTCGTTAACAATCGGGATGACGTTCGCTTCGAGAAGACGGTGCACGGTGTTGCGTGTGTTGAGGAAACGTCGGTGATCCTCGAAATCGCCGAGGGTCAGCAGGACCTGCGCAATTTCGAACCCGAATTCGTGGCCTACCTGCTTGTAAGCATTGAGCAACAGGGGCATGCCGCAAGCTGCCGCAGCCTGCTTGTCGGATATTCCGGCGCTTTCGGGCGTTTCCCCGATGATGCGCAGGCCGAGCGCGACCGATCCGGATGAACACAGGATCACGTCGTTCCCCTCTGCGCGCAAATTCGCAACGTCTTCGAGGAGGCGCTGGAGGAAGCCGTAACGCGGAGTCAGCATATCCTGGTTGGCGAGGAGGGCCGAACCGATCTTGACAACAATATTACGTTTCTGGGTCATATAATGAAAATGTGCCTACCTTGAAATTTCTGGGATACTACGTAGATAGAGATGGTGCAGTGCACAACCGGATTTTTCAAATTATCGCACACGAAAGTCTTTGAAAGAAACGACCCAAGAAACATTCAAGACTTACACACCCGATAGTTTTAAATTGGAACTAAAACAAGAATTACACAAAGCGCCCGGAGCGCGGAAACGGAATTCTAAAATCGTAAACTCTATTCTTATTGTCGGCTGCGGAAAAATGGGCTCCGCTTTACTTTCGCAATGGGTGAACGGGGATGAATCGATCACCGTCGTCGACCCCATGGCTACTGATCTGCCGGACAGCGTGAAGCTGGTCCGCGACCGTGGCGAGATCGCGTCGGAAAGTTTCGACTGCATTATCGCTGCCGTCAAGCCGCAGTTGATCGACGAGGTGCTGCCCGATTATGCGGAGAACCTGGCGAAAGGCGGATATGTCCTTTCGATTGCCGCGGGATATTCCGCCCCTCGCCTCTCGAAACTCATGGGCGATGCCCCCGTGGTACGCACGATGCCCAATCTTCCGGCGGCCATCGGCCGCGGAGTGAGCGGTCTCTGCCCCGGCCCCCATGCGACAGACGATCACATGAAGCACGCCGAAGCCTTCATGAGCCGGGCGGGAACCACCATCGCTGTCGACAGCGAAGAGAAGCTCGACCGCGTGACCGCCGTCGCAGGTTCTGGTCCCGGGTATGTTTTCGAGATCGCCCGGGCCTATGCGGAAGCTGCGATGGCCCAGGGGTTCAGCGAGGATGATGCCCGCGACATGGTGCTCGGCACCATCGGAGGTGCGATCGCCATGGCCAGTGAGCCCGGCGCAGCAAGCCTAGAGGACCTCCGCAATTCGGTGACCAGCAAGGGTGGTACCACCGCCGCGGGCCTGAATGCACTTAATGGCGACAATGGCCTATCCGACCGCCTGCATGCTACACTGCAGGCAGCCTACGACCGGGCAGTCGAGCTGCGCTGACCATCAAGCGCCTCCAGCCCCCCACAAGACGAAGAGAGAACCCATGAACGACCAGACCCTAGACCCGCAGATCCACATCACTACCCTCGGCCAGAACGCCCGCAAGGCGGCCCGCGGCCTGCTCTCCGCCAGCAGCGAGGCCAAGAATACTGCCCTGCGCGAAGCGGCCAAGGCCCTGCGCGCGGCGACACCCGAGCTGCTGGAAGCAAATGCCGAGGACGTGAAGAGCGTCGAGGGCAAGAAGCCCGACAGTTTCATCGACCGTCTCAAACTGACCGAAGACCGCATCGAAGGCATGGCTTCGGCTCTGGAAGAGATCGCCGAACTGCCCGATCCGGTAGGCCGCGAACTGGCGACCTTCGAACGCCCGAATGGCCTGTCGATCCAGCGAGTCGCCGTACCCATCGGTGTGATCGGCATGATCTACGAAAGCCGCCCCAACGTCGGCGCCGATGCCAGCGCGCTGTGCCTCAAGAGCGGTAACGCCGTGATCCTTCGCGGGGGCAGCGAAAGCCGCCACTCTACCCGCGTGATCGTCGAATGCATGCGCAAGGGTCTAAAGGCCGCAGGCCTGCCCGAAGATGCCGTCCAGACCGTCGGCACGACCGACCGCGCCGCCGTTGCCGCGCTGCTCAAGGCGGATGAATTCGTCGACCTCGTCATCCCGCGCGGTGGCCGGGGCCTGGTCGAACTGGTGCGCGACCAGGCGAGCGTGCCCACCCTCCTCCACCTCGACGGCAACTGTCACAGCTACGTCCACGAAGCGGCCGATCTGGACAAGGCAGCCGAAGTCATCCGCAATGCCAAGCTGCGCCGTACCGGCGTGTGCGGGGCCACGGAGAGCATCGTGGTCGACCGCTCGGTTGCGAAGGACTTCATCCCGCGCCTCACGAAGATCATGGACGGCGACTGCGAATTGCGCGGCGACGAGGAAGCGGTGGCGATCGATTCCAGCATCACACCCGCGACCGAAGCCGACTGGGACACCGAATATCTCGATCCCATCGCATCGGTGAAGGTGGTCAGCGGACTCGACGAAGCGATCGACTGGGTCGACACCCACTCTTCCCACCACACCGACGCGATCATGACCGAAGACGACGAGGCGGCCCGCCGTTTCATGACCACCATCGACAGCGCGATCGTCATGCGCAATGCCAGCACGCAGTTCGCCGATGGCGGTGAGTTCGGCATGGGCGCCGAGATCGGCATCGCCACCGGCAAGATGCACGCCCGCGGCCCGGTCGGGCTGGAGCAGCTCTGCAGCTTCAAATATCTCGTCCACGGCGAAGGCCAGACGAGGCCGTAACCATTGCTTTACCCGGCTCCGCGCAGAAGCCTCTGATTAGAGGCCAGCGGAGTCGGCGTAATGTTTGATTGGTTCAAACCGAAGATGGCGCCCGAGGGGCCGGTGACATTCGATTTCGAGACGGAGATCGAAGCGCCCGCCAGCGAGATATACGCCCTCGTCGACTTCGCCGATCCGCGCAATGCCAAGCGCCAGATGGGCCATAGTGTGGAGCGAGGCGAAGGCGCGCCCGATACCTTCATCCTGATCATGAAGCAGATGCCGGATGCCGAGTTCGTGCTCTCGGTGACCGACGCCACCGCTCCGTCGAGCTATGGCTACCGCTGCGATCCCCGCCCGCAGCAGGGGCGTTTGCAATGGTCGGCAGAGCGTTACACAATCGAGGACCGAGGTAAGGGGAAATGCCTCGTCACGCTCCTCGTGGAAGCGCAATTCGATGAGCCCATGCCGCAAGACGAATATGCCCAGCACGTCGGCATGATGGCAGCGGGCTGCGACCTCGTTCTCGAAAAACTGAAGCTTCATGCCGAACAGGGCCTCGATGCCGTTCTGGAATACGAGCGGACCCAATTCGGGTAGTACCGCCTGGCTTCCTACATTCAGTGACCGACCGTTTGCTGTATTATTCCGAATTCCGGACGTGCCCTGCCGACCGATCCTCGTGTCGCAGGTAGGTTGACTCACCGAGGGCCCGCAAAAACTCCTCGCCACAATTCCACCCATCGAAATATAGTCCGTATCGGTTGAAGTCATGAGCTGGCCGTATCGACAATGGTCGGTTCCATGCTTAGAAGACTTGGGGGAATTGCCTGAATAGATGCAGTTTAAGCGTTATTTAGGCGTTGGGGGGCTAGTGAAAATCTCATGACCAAGGTCAGCGACTTCCTGCGCGACATCGCGATACCTGATCTGGCGCATGATGTGCGCGTGGATTACATGGTCGCGGCCGCTTCGCAGGTCCAGAAGCAGGCGCGCTGGCTGTTCGTCGCGCTGCTCATGACCACGCCCGTGGCAGTCCTGGTGACACCGGAAAGCGCGGGCTGGTTCGTGCGCTGGGCCCTGCCCGCCGCAATGGCGCTCTATTGTCTTTCCGGGATATTCAGCCTGCGCAAGGACAACCAGTTCGAAACCAAGCCGTGGCGCGCCGAACGGTTTATCGTCCAGAGTTCGATTTCATCGCTGATCGGCGCCCTGATTTCCACCACCTGGGCCATTTCAAGCTGGCTGGGGGCCGAGGGTACGGAACGGCTGCATTTCCCCGTCATCCTCGTCATGGGTGCGCTCGCCACGGCCTATTGCGTCGCCAGCATTCGCGCAGCAGCGGCAATGCATCTGCTGATCGACATCGTCCCGATTGCCGCCCTGCTGTTTTTCACCGGCTCCACGCTGGACATGGCGGCCGCGGTCAGCCTCACGCTGGCGGGCATATTCCAGTGGCGGATGATCAACGTCCATCACCAGCATGTGGTCGAATTGCTGCTGCTCAAACGCAAGAGCCAGACGCTTGCGCTGACCGATCCTCTTACAGGATTGCTCAATCGCCGTGCCCTGCTCGACTTTGCAGAGGCACTCGGAAGCGATGGCGGCAAGTCGCGCCTGCTGCTGATCGATATCGACCGCTTCAAGGCAGTCAACGACAGTCACGGCCACGACGTCGGGGACAGCGTTCTGCAGGAAGTGGCGCGGATCATCGATGTTCACGCTGGCAACAATGTCAGTTCCGCCCGGCTTGGCGGCGAGGAATTCGCTCTGCTCGGCACGCCAGAAGCGCTTCCCGCAGACAAGGCAGCGCAACTGCTCTCCGAAATCCGCAATACCGCCATGCCGCACGGCGGGCAGGTGACGGTCAGCATCGGCGTCGCGGAAGGCACGCTGGAGGATGACCGTGCCTGGCGCACCCTCTACAAGCAGGCGGACGACGCGCTCTACGAGGCCAAGCGGCTGGGTCGTGACCGCCAATACCACTCCGACGATCTTGAAATCGCCGCCCATCCCCAGCGCCGCGCTGACGACCCACCTGCCGCTCCCATACCCCGGCAGAACGTCGCATAATCACAACCGTTATCGTCGATGCGATCTGGGCGCATGGTGTAGTGCGCTGACGCAGGTGCACTTCGACAGTCGACGCGAAGGTGCCCCCCTGCTGGCTCCGGCTTGGATCACGGAATGCCGAGGATCAGGAAGCTCACAAATACGAATGCCGTCGCGATCAGGGCGGCCGAGAGCCAGCGCAAATGGCCCATCCCCTGCCACATGCCCGTGAAGCTTCGGCCAATTTTCACCCGGTCGCCGCGCTCACGCGCAATGCGTAAGGAATAGATCGCGGCGCCGGAAAGAGACAGGCCGGTCATGGCAAGACCGAACAGGAACCACGGGATCTTTGTCCAGTATCCGCCGAAGAAGCCGAAATGCAGCGGATCGGCCATTTCACCAATGCGTTGGTGCAGGCCCAGATCGCGCCCGTCGGTTGTCAGCAACACCTCCGAAGTTCTTGCGTCCACCCAGACGGCGTTCGACCTTGGGCGGACCAGCACCGCTTCGTAATCCCCGTGTATCTGGAGAAGCGGATTGTCTTCCCCAGGCAGCATCGCGCGCTCTACGCGGAGATCGGGGTTGGTCCGGAGTGCAGCATCGAAGGCCGCCGAAAGGTCGGCGGGCGGGCCGCCTTCCCCAGCCAGTGTCTCTTGCTCGACGCGTGGTTGTGGCGGGGCATTGCCCCCCAGGCTCTCCACGAAATACCAGACGCTGGTGATTGCGATAAGCGCCACGAACCACAGCGACCAGACGCCTGCAAGGCGGTGGAAGTCGCCCCACCACGTGCGCGCATCCCGTTTTCGCAGTGGCTTGGCAAAACCCCTCCACCACTTCTTGTAGACGACAAAGGATGTGACGAGCGTCACCAGCAAGAGGAAGGCGAGCGAAGAGACGATCGGCACACCGATCCAGACCGGCAGGTTCAGGTGCCGGTGCATGTTGCGCAATACGCGCTGTGCTCCCACCCACGGCCCGGTGCCGCGAATTTCGCCGGTGCTGGGATGCGCATGGAGGAAGAACAGGTCTCCAGCCTCATTCTCCACCGTCACCTTGGCGGCGAATGCGGATGCCGTCGGCGCGTCGATGGCGGTCGCTTTCGCCACCCCCGGGTATTCCATCGCATTCTCCGCGATCTCGGCCCAGGCGACAGGCCCCTCGACGCTCGATGGTGCGACGCGCAGGCTCGGCTGCAGTAGCCAGTCGATTTCCGCGCTCATCACGGCCAGCGTCCCGGTGAACAGGATGAAGGTCATGAACAGGCTGATCTTTAGGCCCACCCACTGGTGCACCTTCCACCAGGTGCGCGCGGATTTCGGCGCGGGTTTCGCGCGGACCGGTACTCCGCTGTCGATGCCCCGCGCCATGTCCATCAGAACTTGTAGCCCACTTCGAGGAATGCCGAACGCGGCGCGCCTGGGAAGTGCCCGGTCCGGTCGATGAAGCCGGATGCCGCATAGGTCTTGTCGAAGAGATTATCGACGCGCACCAGCGCGCGGAACGGCCCGGTTTCATAGATCAGCGAAGCGTCGAACACCATGTAGGGATTGACCGGCTGACCGCTGATGCTCACGCGCTCGGAAACGTAATCGCCGCCCAACGCCGCTGCCAGCCCGATGTCGGGGAACTGGTAGCGGGTCCAGAAGCCGAGTTGGTGCTCGGGCGCATTGGCGAAACGGTCACCCACCGCGTTCGAAAACCCGCCTCCTGAATTGTCCTCGGTGATCCGTGTATCGTTATACCCGTAGGCTGCTGTGACAACCCAGTCGGGCGTGATGTCGGCGGCAACATCCAGTTCGATACCCTTGCTGGTAATTTCGCCGATGGAAACCAGGTCGTCTACTCCGTCATCACCCACATCGCCGCGCGGGTCGGCCTGGAGGATATTCGCCCGGGTGATCCGGTACGCGGAAAGCGACGACTGGATTTGTCCCCCGAACAAGGCCGTCTTGATCCCGCCTTCATAGATATCGCCGGAAGTGGGCGCAAAGGGTCCGCCGGCCAACGGGTTCTGCGAACCGGCGCTCTGCGGTTCGAAGCTGGTGGCATATTGCCCGAAAGCGGAAATCTCGTCCGTCAGGCGATAGACCAGCCCGCCGCGGTAAGTCGTCTCGCTATCCTCGAAGACCGTGCCGTTGGAATTGTCATAGAAATTGTCGCGCCGGATGCCGCCGATCAGGATCAGCCTGCCAATCGTGACTTCGTCGAGCAGGTAGAAGCCGGTCCGTTCGCTTTCCGTCAGCGTGACGTTGAACGGAATCTGGTCGTAAGTTGACGGGTCCGAAAGGCCATATTGCGGGTCGATCAGGCTGAGCGGATTGGGCAGGCCGGGTGTAGGCACCTCGCCTCCCCGCAGCGAACGGCCCTGAAAGAAGCTGTCGCCGGTAAAGTGGTCTGCGCCGACCAGCAGGCGGTTGCTGATGGTGTCGGAAATATCGCTCGCCCAGACGAGGTTGCCGCCGAACGACCAGGTTTCCTGCGTCCGCAACTGGTCGCGGAACTCGCGGATCGATGCGTCGATCGTGCCGTCACCGTCGGAATCGAACAGGCCGCGCGGCTCGTGGTAGTTCTGCACCTCCTGCGCATCGTTATAGCGCGCGGTGGCATCGATCGTGATCCCGTCGAGAGGCTCCGCTTCGAGGCGCATCTGCAGCACGTCGGACTTGAGGTTGAGGAAGTCGCCCGGCTCGTTGTGGTTCCAGCGGCGCGAGGCGATGAAGTTGCCGTCATCGTCGACCGGCACACCGCGCAGGCGGTTGGCGTCGAGTTCCTGGTCGTAACGCGTGGCCTGGATATCCACGCGCACCGGGCCGGAATCCATGGCAAGGCCGGTGTCGGCGATCAGCGTGCGCGAGGCGGAATTGAAGCGGAACGTGCCGCGATCCTCGTAGAAGATGCCGCCGCGCACGCCGAAGCCGTTGCCCAGCGGCGCGTTGACCTCGGCCGAGCCGCCAAAGCGATCCTCGGTCCCGGCGATCGCCTTCACCTCGCCCGAAAACTCGTCGACGTCGGGCTTCTTGGTCACATAGTTGAACAAGCCGCCGGGCGCGCCGGGGCCGTAGAGCATCCCGCTCGGCCCCTTGAGGAATTCCACCTGCTGCACGTTGAACAGCTGCGGGACGGAGAACCCGGCATAGGGATCGCCGCGCAGTCCGTCGTAGAAGTTCTCTTCCTGCCGGAACCCGCGCGCGGTGACGCCGGCATAGCTGAAGAAGCTCACGCCGGAGATATTGCGGTAGAGATCCTGCGCATCGCGGGCGCCCTGGTCCTCGATCAGCTGTTCGGTGATCGTGGTGACCACCAGGCTCGATTCCAGCGGCGGCGTGTCGAGCTTGCCCACCGAAATCGCATCCGCGCGGTAGAGCTTCTGCGCGCGCCCGGTGACGATGATCGTCCCGTCGTCGATGGCCTGCGCGGCGGCGGCCTGTTCTTCCTGCGTTTCAGGTGCGTCGGCGGTCTCGGCGTCCTGCGCTGCGAGGGGGGCGTTGAGCATGGCGAGCGTCGCCGCGCCGATGAGATAGGTGGTCCTCATGATTTCCTTCCTGCGAATCATTTGCAAGTCGGCTAGGTCCCACACCTCATCGAGTCAATGATAATGCCTCGCAATAGTAATTAACCGGTAACCCTGTCGCCGTCCCGTATCATGTCGGAAGCGCCTCGCCGCGATCCTATTCCGCTTTCCTACGCGCTGTCGCCCCGCCCATTTCCCGGCCTTTTCCTACAGGAGCGCCCGCATGACCCGCCGCAAGGACCCCGCCGAAACTCGCACCCCCGTCGCCGCAGAGGACCTCCCGCCGTTCGACACCGTCCCCGTCAAATACCGGCACGACGGGTGGACGCCCGCCCGCCAGCGCGCCTTCATCGGTGCGCTCGCCGATACGGGCTGCGTCACCCGCGCCGCGCGTTATGTGAACATGAGCCCCGAGGGCGCCTATTACCTGCGCCGCCGCCCGGGCTCCGAGAGCTTCCGCCGCGCGTGGGAGGCCGCGCTGGATCTCGGCGTGCAGCGGCTCAAGGACATCGCCTTCGAACGCGCGATCGAGGGCCAGCTCAGCCCCGTCTTCATCGGCGGCAAGCTGAAGGGCTTCCGCCGCATCCGCAACGACCGGCTGCTGATGTTCTGCCTGAGGATGAACGCCCGCGACGAACGCGGCAAACGCCTCTCCGCGAGTTACTTCGACTCACAAACAAACCACCCGGCTTCATTCACCACCCCCGCCCTCACCCGCGCCGAGAAGGACGACATGAACGCCGCGATCGTCGAACATTTCGATCCGGTGGACATGAGCCTGGACGAGATCGAGGCCATGCAGACCCAGCTCGCCGAGATCGCGCAGCGCAAGCGCGCCGAGGCTGACGGCTCGCCCGAGCATAATGAGGATGCGTCCTTCCTCCAGCTCCGCCATGGGAAGGACTGGAAAGCGATGGGCGAGCTGGAAGACCTGATCGAGGTCGAGGACGAGCTGGAAGAGTGGAACGAGGATGAAGACCACTGGCGGGCCAATCCGGGGCGGGGGTGAGGAACCAGTGACGCAACTTGCGGGGTGTGCGCTGGTCCGGTCCGCGATCAGCGGACCGCAAGGCCGACCGGCCGCCCGAGCTTATGCGAGGAAGCAAGCGAGCCAGATGGCTCGCGCCCGCAGGGGCCAACAAAAAACTCGAACCTTGGAATGACTTTACCAGACAGCGCTGGCGCTACGCGTCGAAGCCGTGAAACTCGCGGTGCCAAGACAAGAACTTGGGATGCGGGCGATAAGATTCGACTTCCGGCGCCTTCAGCTTCCCTGTCGGATTGATGATGGCCTCGACACCTTCTCGGTCATTGACCTTGCGATGCACGATGATTTCGAGGTCATCCCTGAAGCCGATTAGACCTCGGTCGAACATCCAATGCGCTGTACCCGAGAGCGCGAGGCCGTTGCGCACGCTGTCAGGGCCGCCATGCTCGACCGGACGGATATGTGCGGCCTGCGCTTCCAACCGGCCGCCACCATTGACCAGCTTCCAACCTGTCACCCCACAGCGGCCATCATAGGCGTGCATCACGGCGCGGCGAAACGCACGATCACGAAATGGCTTGGAGACGAGTGACTGGACAATGGGCCGCTCGATTTCGAACGGTGTTTGATGTTCGCGAACACGGTTATCGTCGACCACTTCGTCATCGCTGCGCGGCAAAAAGTCCTCATCCGGCAGGCCGAGCGAAATAATCCGTGCAAAGTCGGAGTGCGAAAGCGGGCGGACTGCGGCTTGGGCGCGACCAGATACTTTGCCTTCGTCATTGAGAACACCGCGCTCAACCTGCTCGCCATTCACGATATGGGGTACAGTCGGCTCGAAGGGCAGATAGCTACCTTTCTCGATGATCGCCCGATAGCGGTCAGGCTCCGTCGGGTCAGGTCTGATCTCCTCGACCTTCGCCACCGCGAAGAAGCCTTTCGAGTTCGGAATTTTGACCGGCTCGCGATAGACAATCCAGTCGCCGACCATTTGCTGCGCTCGGCTGAAATAGCTTTTCGGAAACTGGTAATGCACCTCGGGGATGTCGTCGTAAATCGACCCATCCTTGTGCATGAAAACGCCAAAGGTCATTCTACAACCCAGCTACCGACGCAAATCGATTGCAATGTCCGGCCCAACTCTGTCGCATTTAGCCATTGATCCGTTTTGCGAGTTTCATGATTATTGGCAAGAACGAAACTAATCCCCATCACGCCCCGCACCAGCGGCCAGTCCGCCGCCGACCATCATTCCTCCGCCCATACCGCCGCCACCGGCTCCGCCGCCGCCCTGGCCGCGGCCTCCGCCCTGTCCGTCCCTGCCCCGGCCCGAGCCGCCTCCGCCACCTGACGGTCGCGTGGGGCCCTGGGCGGGCAGGTTGTCGGCGATGGAGGCCGGAATAGGGGCGAGATCGAGCGAGGCGCGGATGAAGTCGCGCAGGGACACGACCAGCGCGTGGGTGTGCACGCGGCGCCCCGCGACGAGTTCGGCAATCGCCTCCCCCGCCAGCCGAACCTGTTCTTCCGTCCCCAGCAGCAGGATATCCGACAGCGCGCTTTCCACCGCATCGCGGATGCGGCGGGCGCGGTCCGAGCCGCCCAGCGCCTCTGCCGACAAGTCCAGCGGAACATCTGCGTCCGCAGCATCATCGCCAGCATCGCCGCCTTCGCGCGCAGCCTCTGCCGCACGGCGGCGCAGGTCGCGGACATGGGTGGGATCGACCGAGAGATCGCCGGTGAAGGATCCGCCCAGCGTCTTGTAGGCGGCCATCAGCGTCTTGACGCGTTCGTTGATCTGGCGGTTGGCGCGCTGGCGCTTTTCCTGCACGCGCATCATGATCACCAGCCGGATGCCGACACCGATCACGGTGATGAGCGTGAGCCCGATCAGCGTGGTCAATATGCCTTGCCAGCTGCTGAAATCCATCATGCGCAGAGTGTCAGCCTCCCTCAGCCCTTCTTCTTGCGCTTCTTGCGCGCAGCATATTTCGCATCGCGCGCGGCTTTCAGTTCTTCCTCGGTCGGTTCGGGCACGGCTGCGGCTGCTGCGGCGGCTTCGGCGGCGGCAGCCTTCTCGGCCTTGGCCTGCGCGATGGCTTCGCGCTTGGCGGCGCTCTTTTCCTTCGCGGCGGCTTCGCGGGCTTCCTGCGCGGCCTTGCGCTTGGCGATGGTCGCTTCGTCCATCTTGGGCTTGTTGGCGAGTTTCTTCAGCGCCTTTTCACGGGCCTTTTCGGCAAGTGCCTGGCGTTCTTCGAAGGTAGGTTGCTTGAATGAAGGCATATTCGGTCATGTCGTTTCTGGTTGGCCAGCATTGAACCGGCTGGATTTCGGGCCGCGCGGGCGGAGGATTATTCCTCGCCCATACGCAGCGCGGCGATGAAGGCTTCCTGCGGGATGGACACGTTACCATATTCGCGCATCCGGGCCTTGCCCTTCTTCTGCTTTTCCAGCAGCTTTTTCTTGCGGCTGATGTCGCCGCCGTAACATTTGGCGGTCACGTCCTTGCGCATGGCGGCGATGGTTTCGCGGGCGATCACCTTGCCGCCGATCGCGGCCTGAATGGGCACCTTGAACAGATGGCGGGGGATCAGTTCTTTCAGCCGTTCGCACATGCCGCGGCCGCGCTGTTCCGCCACGTCGCGGTGGACGATCATCGACAGCGCATCGACCGGTTCGTTGTTCACGAGGATGCTCATCTTCACGAGGTCGCCTTCGCGCAGGCCGATCTGTTCATAGTCGAAGCTGGCATAGCCGCGGCTGATCGATTTCAGGCGGTCGTAGAAATCGAACACCACTTCGTTGAGCGGCAATTCGTAGGTCACCTGTGCGCGGCCGCCGACATAGGTCAGGTCCACCTGCACGCCGCGCCGATCCTGGCACAGCTTGAGGATGGAGCCGAGATATTCGTCGGGCGTGTAGATCACTGCCTTGATCCACGGTTCCTCGATCTGTTCGATCCGGCTGGGATCGGGATAATCGGCCGGGTTGTGCAGCATGATTTCCTGAGCCGGGTCGGTCCGCGACTTGTTGAGCTGGATCCGGTAGACCACCGATGGCGCGGTGGTGATCAGGTCCAGATCGTATTCGCGCGTCAGGCGTTCCTGGATGATCTCCAGATGCAGCAGGCCGAGGAAGCCGGCGCGGAAGCCGAAGCCCAGTGCCGCGCTGCTTTCGGTCTCGAAGCTGAAGCTGGCATCGTTGAGCCGCAGCTTGCCAATGCTCTCGCGCAGCTTCTCGAAATCCGCCGCGTCGACCGGGAAGAGGCCGCAGAAGACCACCGGCTGCACTTCCTTGTAGCCGGGCAGCGCCTTGTCCGCCCCGCCCTTCACCGTGGTGATGGTGTCGCCGACCTTGGCCTGTTCGACTTCCTTGATCTGCGCGGTGATGAAGCCGATCTCGCCCGGGCCCAGTTCGGGCAGGTCGGTGCGCTTGGGGGTGAAGCAGCCCACGCGGTCGATCAAATGCTGCGTGCCGCCCTGCATGAAGCGGACGTTGAGGCCCTTCTTGATCACCCCGTCCATCACGCGCACGAGGATGACCACGCCGAGATAGGGGTCGTACCATGAGTCGACCAGCATGGCCTTGAGCGGGGCGTCACGGTCGCCCGTGGGGGGCGGGATGCGCTTGACCAGCGCCTCCAGCGTATCTTCGATGCCGATGCCCGATTTGGCGGAGGTGAGGACGGCGTCCGACGCGTCGAGGCCGATGATGTCCTCGATCTCGGCCTTGACCTTTTCCGGTTCCGCGGCGGGCAGGTCGATCTTGTTGATGACGGGGACGATCTCGTGGTCGTGCTCGATCGACTGGTAGACATTGGCGAGCGTCTGCGCCTCGACCCCCTGCGCCGCGTCCACGACCAGCAGCGCGCCTTCGCAGGCGGCGAGCGAGCGGGAGACCTCGTAGGCGAAGTCCACATGGCCGGGCGTGTCCATGAGGTTCAGCTCATAGGTCTCGCCATCCTTCGCGGTATAGTTCAGGCGCACGGTCTGCGCCTTGATGGTGATGCCGCGCTCCTTCTCAATGTCCATGTTATCAAGGACTTGCTCGGACATCTCGCGATCAGTCAGCCCCCCGCAGACCTGGATCAACCGATCCGCCAAGGTAGACTTGCCATGGTCGATATGGGCGATGATGGAAAAATTGCGGATCTTGGAAAGGTCAGTCATTGCGCCGCCCCATTAGCGCCGCTGCGCCGCCCTGTCAGCCGGATTCGCGCGTGTCAGCCTTCTTGCGGACCGCCGCCCTGTTTCGGCGCGTTGGCCGACAGCTTGAACTGGGCGAAACTTCCCGGCGAAGCCTCGGGCGCCTGGCTGTATTTACCAGGCGGCAATGCGGTGAGCGGCGCACCGGCGGCTGCCAGCGCATACGGGCTGACGCGGCTCCTCGTGCAAAGTCCACCTGCACCGTCGTCGACCAATTCCTGCTCGAACTCGACCCCTTGCGTGTCATCCATAGAACGGCGCACCGTACAAACGGCGAGTTGACCTTGTCCGAAATCGAGAACGAACTGAGTTCCGACCGGAACGTCTTCCAAGCCTTGGATCATCGCGCCTGATCGCGACATGTTGCGTAGCGTCACTTCGTAATAGTGGTCCTCGTGGATCAAACCTATCTTGCGGAAGACAGTGCGGCGACTTGCTCGCTGGTTTCCCTGATCCGTCGGGACGAGCGTCCATTCGCCCTGTGCGATTTCTTCCAGCACGGTTTGCTGGCTAACAGCTTCGGAAAAGACGTAGCCCTGCACCTGGCCCACGCCGATCTTCTTGAGCTCGGCCATAACGTCCATCGCATGGACGCCGGTTGCTACAGTTTCCATACCCATCGCGCCGGCCAGCGCGACCACTGCACGGACGAGCTCCATATCGCCCAGTTCGTTGCCCATTACCGGTTCGAAGAAATTGGCCCCGATCTTGAGTGCGTTGAACGGCGCGCGGCGAAGATAGCTCAGCGAGGACAGGCCGGTGCCGAACTGGTCGAGCGTCAGGCGAACCCCCAGTTTGAACAACGTTCCGAGCGCAGCATCGATTTGGCTGGCATCACCAAGCAAGACAGACTCATCAAGTTCGAGATTCAGCCTCGCGGGATCCAGGCCGGTTTGATCCAGCACGCCTGCTACCATTTCGACGAAGCCGCTGGCCTCGAACTGTATCGGCGAAATATTCAGCGAGAGGCGAAGTCCTTCGGGCCATTGCACTGCCTCTTCACAAGCTTTCCGCAATGCCCACTCACCGATCGGAATGATAAGCCGACTGCCTTCCGCGACTGGAATAAAGGTCTCCTGGGATACCCGACCGCGGTCCTCGTCTTCCCAGCAATATTGAGCCTCGAGAGCGACGACCCTGTTACTACCGAGTTCAACACATGGCTGATATTCGAGCGTGAAATTACCAGCCTTGATTGCCTCGGCCAGGTCGTCTTCCATCCGCTTACGCAGGTTGGCTTCATGTTCGAGATCTGCCGCATAAAATCTGAATTGACCCCGCCCACCATTTTTGGACGCGTAAAGAGCAAGATCTGCTGCGCGTGCCAGTTCATCGCGCTCGACGCCATCGTAAGGGGCGACTGCCACGCCGACCGAACATCCGATGCTGCAACGCCCTTCTTCAACCGAGTACGGTTGCGAAAGCATCTGGATGATTTTCTTTGCGATTTCGCCTAGTTCGCCGCGGTCATCCATGTCCGGAATAAGGACCTGAAACTCGTCGCCGCCGAGCCGGCCAATCTCGCCTCGTCCGGCGATGACGGTGTTCAGACGCTCGGCAACCTGCTGCAGCAACTTGTCGCCAGCCGAATGGCCGAGCGTGTCGTTCACCTGCTTGAAGCGATCCAGATCCAGCATCAGTAACGCTGCGGCCCGTTTGGCGCTGCGGAATGTCTGGAGGGTGGAATCAATCCGGTGCTCCATCCTATGACGATTTGCCAGCCCGGTCAGCGTATCGAATTTTGCGAGGCGGCTGGCTTCTTCTTCGCTACGAAAATCTTCGGTAACGTCCGTCGCCGTGCCCCGAAATCCAACGAACTCGCCCGCATCATCGTACATTGGCCTACCGGTAAGACGGAGAACGAGATCGACACCCTCGTCTGGAGTTTCAACCGTCAGTCCTGCGAAGCTCTTCCGCGTACCGAGTTTCAGTCCGAGTGAGCGCGCATCGCCATCCCCGGGAACGGGCTGAAGCAAGTGCTGCAAAGGCAAATCAAATGCCTTTCGGCCCAGTTTTTCGCTGATAGCCGGACTAAGATAACTGAGAATCCCGCGAGCGTCTGTCGCCCAGAAGCAAGCTACTCCCGTACTTTCCAATTGTTCGACTATTGCAAGTTTAGCCGACCCCGAAAATTCGAGCGTGCGCTGATGCTCCTGACCTGTCTGATCTGCAAAATCAGCAGATTTGCGGCCCTTGAAGAAGTCCGTAAAGGGCATAGCACCCATGTGCTCTCAACCTTGTCGAAGCGGTGTTTGGTTGAACTGGAATAGCCAGAAATGGTTAGCATCGAGCTAACGTCACAAGCACCTGGATTGGTCAGGCCTCATTGGCTGAAGCGGCTTCGAAATCAAACTCAGTGAAGCGCGGCAAGCTGGATACCCGCTTTGGGGAGCTGTCCAGAAGCATGCCGTATGCGTCCCGCGGCAACGATGCGAGAGGTCGACCTGCAGCTTCGATTTCGTACGGCGACACGCGGTATCGGGTACAAAGACCGTCCGCCCCATCGCTGATCAGGTGCGTCTCAAACTCAACACCCTGACTGTGCCTCTTCGAACGCCGAACCGTCGCCACGGCCAGTTGTCCGTCGCCGAGATCAAGCACTACGTCTGTACCGATCGGTACATTGAGAAGGCCTTCAATCCGGGCGCCCGTCTTGGAGATATTCCGCAGCGTCACCGCATATCGATGATCATCGTGGATGAGGCCGATCTTCCGTAATACCGATCTTCGATCTGCTCTATATCGTTCCGGACCGCGCGGTTCATAAATCAGCTGGCCCTTTGACAGCCGGTCGAGAGCCTCTTCGTGGGCAATCGGTCTGGAAAAGATGTACCCTTGAACGTGGCTTGCGCCGCGCTTCTTGACCAACGCCAGTTCGTCCTTGGTTTCCGTTCCCTCTGCGACCGTCTCCAGCCCAAGTGCGTCAGCGAGACCTACAATTGCGCTGATAATGGCAGAATTGTTGTTTCCAGCATCGGTCGAACCACGGACGAAGCTTTGATCTATCTTGATCTTATCGAACGGTGCGTTCCGCAGATAACTAAGCGATGAGTATCCCGTCCCGAAATCGTCGAGTGCAAGACGAACGCCTAGTTCCTTTAGGTTGCGGAATATCTCTCTCGTCAGATTCTCGTCTGCAGCGAACACGCTCTCTGTTATTTCCAGCTCGAGTCTCTCCGGAGCCAGCCCCGACTTCTGCAAAGCCCTTTGCACCATCTGAACGAAATCACTTCCGGCGAACTGGGTCGGCGAAACGTTCACGGCCACGCGCAGTTCTACTGGCCATTCCGAAGCCTGTTCGCATACCTTGAACAAGGCCCATTCGCCGATTTGGTTGATCATTCCGATGTCTTCAGCGCACGAAATGAAGATCTCGGGAGACACGAACCCTCGCTCTGGGTGTTCCCATCGTATGAGCGCTTCGAAGCCTGAAAGCTTATAGTCGGAGGCCCTTACAATCGGCTGATAATGCATGGTCAGCTCTTTCTTCACGAGCGCGTCGCGAAGGTCTTCCTCGAGTTGACGGCGCAATTTCGCGCCCTCCTGCAATTCACGCGAATAGAACCGGTATTGTCCGCGTCCCCCACCTTTGGCGGCGTACAGCGCCAAGTCGGCCGCCTTAACCAGATCTTCTGCGTTAAGTCCGTCATATGGGGCGATTGCAATCCCAAGAGAGACTCCGATAATCGCGCGCAACCCATTTATGGAATAAGGCTGTGCAAGCATCTGGATAACACGCGCCCCTAGTTCGCCGAGTTCGCCCCGATCATCGACGTCGGGCAGCATGACTAGAAATTCATCCCCACCGAGGCGGCCAATTTCTCCCCGCGTTCCGAATATCTGGCCAAGCCGCGCGGAAACTTGCTTGAGCAATTCGTCGCCGGCTGGATGACCCAGAGTATCGTTGACCTGCTTGAAACGATCGAGATCAAGCATCATCAAAGCACATGCTCGCTTGTCCCTACGATACTGGTTCAAGGCAGTATCGAGCCGCTTGTTCATTCGGTGCCGATTGGCGAGTCCCGTGAGTGCGTCATACTGAGCCAGGCGCTTTGCATCGCGTTGCGTTTCACGAGTGTTTGTGATGTCTTTGGCACTTCCGCGATACCCGCAGAATTTGTGCTGGTCGTCGAACTGCGGCTTTCCAGCGATCTCCAGGATCGTATCTATTTCGCTCGCGACCAGTTTGACCGGAAGTTTAACGATCGAATTTCGCGCACCGAGATAGTATGCAAGTGGGCGTTCGCCCTCGCCTTCCCCGTCCATGTCGTCAGCGTCGTCGCTACGGAAAACTTCGGTCAGTTGTTCTCCGATGATCTTGGCATCGCTCAGCCCCAGCCGAGATTTGGCGTTGTCGGACAGATAGATCACTCTACCGTGCTCGTCGGTCGCCCAAAACCAGCCCAAACCCGAATTTTCGAAACTGTCCAGAAGTTCGATGCGACGCGCGAAATCATCATGGGAAATCGGCACGACAGTTGAAGCGTCGGTGTCGACTTTCTCGGCTCTCGACCCTCGCGAGAAAAATCCAGCCATCCGTTTCCCAGCCCCGGACTTTCATCCATTTGCACTCAGGCGCAATCAGTTCGTTAGTCTGGCCGATAAGGGTATTTCCTTACCAAACACATAACCATTGTCTTGATGGCATATCGCCGATCCCCACATCTGCTTGCCATGACCAACCCTTCACTCCATGGTGCGTGCGCGCCAAGGGAGAGGGCCGTATATGCGCCATATCGCGATCGTCGGATCAGGTCCGGCAGGCTATTACACCGCCGAGGCAGCAAGCAAACAGTGGAGCGAGGAAGTCCGGGTCGATGTGTTCGACGCATTGCCCGTTCCTTATGGATTGATCCGGACAGGCGTTGCGCCGGATCATCAGTCCATCAAGAAGGTCTCGATGCGCTACGAAAAAATCGCACTCTCGGACGAGGTGCGTTTTGTAGGCAATGTGCAGGTCGGCTCTGATGTTTCGGTCGCCGAACTTCAGGATCTATATGACGCGGTGATTTTTGCCACCGGCGCCCCTCACGACAGGGAACTGGGCATTGCTGGTGAGGATTTGGCCAATGTCTTCGGCAGCGCAGCGTTTGTGGGGTGGTACAATGGCCATCCGCAATTCTCAGATCTTGCCCCCGATCTTTCAGGACGCCATGCGGTTGTGATCGGCATGGGAAACGTGGCATTGGATGTGGCGAGAATCCTATCCAAGACCGATAGGGAATTCGAAGGGTCCGATATTGTTGCCCATGCTCTCGATGCCCTGTGCGGATCGGGCATAGAAACAATAACGATCCTCGGGAGGAGAGGGCCTCATCAGATCATGATGACACCCAAGGAACTCGGGGAATTGATGCATCTGGAACGGGTGAGTCCGCATGTCGATAAAGACGACTTACCCGGTGTGGATGACGATGCAATCCTTGAACCTGGCCTGCGAAAATCGGTTTCGGTGCTACGTGATTTTGCGGCCATCCCGGAGAATATTCACGGTGAGAAACAAATGGCGATCGAGTTCGACTTTTTCGCCAGCCCCAAAGCATTCAAACGGAATGGCGCGAAGGTCTGCGCACTGGAAGTTGAGCGTACCACTATTGAGAAGGGCCGCGCCGTCGGCACGGGTGTGACGTACGAAGTGCCGGCCAACCTCGTCGTCACGTGCATCGGATATCGTTCGTCTCCTATAGATGGAGTGCCGTTCGACGAACGCGCGGGGCATTTTGCGAACGATGAAGGACGCATCCTGCCAGGCCTATATTGTGTCGGGTGGGCAAAACGCGGACCTACCGGCACGATCGGCACCAACCGACCGGACGGGTATGGCGTAATAGAACTTGTAGCCAACGATATCGGCAGCGGCGCCAGAAAGCGGGGGCGGGATGGTTTCGACGAACTGGCCGAGAACCGCGGACTCGACATAATCACCTTCCGCGACTGGCAGAAAATCGAACAGGCGGAGAATGCCGCCGCTCGCGATGGCTCGCCGCGGGAAAAGTTCGTCGACATTGAAAGCATGATTGCCGCACGTCGCTGATCGACCATAAGTTAAATACAATCCATCTTTCCGCTATCGGGACCTGCCAATGCCAAAGCTAGAAGACGAAGCTGTCCAGCACACCACGGCACTTGGGCCACTCATTGGCCTGACCCGCGAAGACATTTTCGGTGCGGTCGCGGTAATGCTACGCGAGACGGCTTCAGACCCGCAGCGCCTTATGAAGCACAGCCAAGCGATGGGCGAGGACATGATCAAGATCATGACCGGCAAGAGCGATCTTGCACCGGATCCAAAAGATCGCCGTTTCCAAGACCCGACGTGGCAGTTCAATCCCTTTATGCGAGCCGGGATGCAGTATTATCTGGCGGTGCAAAAAGGGGCGTCGCGCTGGCTCGAAGATCTGGATTTGGACGAACTGGAGAAGGATCGCGCACGCTTCATCTCCAATATCATCATCGACAGTCTCGCGCCGACCAATACGCTAATGGGAAACCCAAGCGCGCAGAAGATGGCGATTACCAGCGGCGGACTGAGTCTCGTGAAGGGGCTCAAGAACGCCTATGACGACATGGTCCACAACAAGGGCATGGTCAGCCAGGTCGACAAAAAGCCCTTCAAGCTGGGAAAGAACATAGCGACCTCGAAAGGCGACGTAGTTCTCCGCACCGAGATGATGGAACTCATCCATTACGCCCCGACTACCGAAGAGGTGCACGAAGTTCCGCAGCTGACCATCCCACCTCAGATCAACAAGATGTACATCAACGACCTCTCGCCTGAGAAATCGGTGGTCAAATATCAGCTGGACAACGGGATCCAGACGTTCGTGATAAGCTGGAAGAACCCGTCGACCGAGCAGGGTCATTGGGACATGGCTGACTATGTCCGATCCTGCCGCGAAGCGATGGAAGCCGTCGGTAAGATCACCGGTAGTAAGAAGGTCAACGTATCAGCCGGCTGCTCCGGCGGACAGACGGCAGCCATGTTGGCGAGCAAGATGGCGTCAGACGATGACGAATTGCTGGGTTCGCTCACGCTCATGGTCTGTGTCCTCCATCCCAAGCAGAACGATATCGAGGCAGGATCACTTGTCAGCGAGAATGGCCTTGCCCTCGCCCGCCGCCGCGCGGAAAAAAAGGGCGTCATCAAGGGCGACGACCTTTCGCGAGGGTTCGCCTGGCTGCGACCGAACGACCTGATCTGGAACTATGTCATCAACAATTACCTGCTCGGTCAGGACCCACCAGCATTCGATGTGCTGTTCTGGAATGCCGATGCCACCAATCTCTCGGGTGCGTTGATGGGAGATTTCCTGACCGTATTCGAAACGCTTGCTTTCACGAAGAAGGGCGAGGTCGAAATGGTGGATCACAAAATCGATTTGTCCAAAGTCACCGGTGACCTCTTCATCCTCGGCGGAGTCACCGACCACATTACACCCTGGAAAGCCACGTATCGTTCTACGCGGCTGTTCGGCTCCAAGAACGTCACCTACGTGCTATCACACTCCGGCCACATGCAGGCGATCCTCAACCCGCCCGGCAACCCGAAGGCGAGATATTACGTCCAGCAGGACGGTAAGGCCAAGCTGCCCGAAACTGCAGAGAAATGGCTGGAAGGCACGGAAGAAGTCGCAGGCTCCTGGTGGCCATACTGGATGAACTGGTTGCAGGATCGCTCGGGTGATAAAACGAAGGCTCCAGCGAAAACGGGGAACAAGGCCTACCCGCCGCTGGACCCGGCCCCGGGTCTGTACGTTATGGATGGGTGCTGAAATCACACCGGGATCAAATGCGTGAACGCTACGACAAAGAATGAGCTGACCGCATCGGTCGAAATGATGGAAGTCGGAGGCCGCACTTTGCGTGTCGCTCACTGGCGGCTCGGCGAACCTGCCGATCATCCACCGCTCCTGTTTTTCAACGGGATCGGCGCTAATATTGAAGCGGTGGCGCCGCTCGCCGAAATGCTTACCGAACGCGCCTTCATCATGTTCGATATGCCCGGCACCGGTGAAAGTCCCGATCCCAGCGTGCCTTATAATCCATTCACGATGTGTTGGACGGCCGCTCAAATTCTCGACCAGCTCGGGCTGGACGTAGTCGACGTCATGGGGGTGTCTTGGGGCGGAGCGATGGCGCAGCATTTTGCGCTGCAATATCCGAAGCGGACCAGACGCTTGGTCCTTGCCGCCACCACGGCAGGAATGTTGATGGTACCGGGCAACCCGGCTGCACTCACCAAGATGGCCAATCCGCGCCGCTACATCGATCCCGAGTTCATGAACGAACATTTCGCCACGCTCTACGGTGGTGCTGACAAGGATGGATCCGCTCATCAGAAGGACAGCCATATCGGCCGTCTCAAGCCGCCCTCCCCGCGCGGATATCTGTATCAGTTGATCGCCATGATTGGCTGGACCAGCCTACCGGCGCTCCCTTTCCTGAGCAAAGAAGTACTGATCATGATGGGCGGTGACGACCAGATCGTCCCGCTCGTGAATGGCAAAATCTTGAACGCCGCAATCCGCAATTCGCATCTTGAGGTGATCAACGACGGCGGACACCTTTTCCTGCTGACCCATGCCGATGAATGTGTCGACTTGTTGCGCACCTTCCTCGATGGACCTGAAACCCAAGCGGAGTTGAGCCGCGCTGCTTAACGGCACTGCCGTTAGGCGGCGCGGGCGGGATGCGCTGACACATTCTGCATAGTGAAGTTTACACCCGCATCGGCATCAGGACATAGAGTGCCGGACTGTCCTCATTCTTGCGGATCAGTGTCGGTGCCCCCGCATCGGCGAGATGGATTTCCACCTGGTCGCTGTCGATCTGGCTGAGGATATCCTTGAGATAGGTTGCGTTGAAGCCGATCTCGAACCCGTCCGCCGAATACTCCGCTGCCAGCTCTTCCGATGCCGTACCGTTGTCGGGCGATGTCACCGTCAGCGTAACGCGGTCCTTGTCCAGGCCCATCTTGACCGCACGGGTTTTTTCGGTGGCAATCGTCGCCACGCGATCGACACCGGCGAAGAAGCTCTTCGGATCGATCTTGAGAAGCTTGTCGTTCCCGGTCGGGATTACGCGCGAATAGTCAGGGAATGTGCCGTCGATAAGCTTGCTCGTTAGGACCGCACCGCCTTCACCGCCGAGCCTGAAACGGATCTTGCTGGCTGACAGGTCGATCTGGACATCGCCGTCCATCTTTTCGTCCAGCAGCTTGCGCAATTCCGCAACGGCTTTGCGAGGTACGATCACATCGGGCATTCCCTCTGCGCCATCCGGGCGTGGGAGCGTAAAGCGCGCCAGACGGTGGCCGTCGGTCGCGGCCGCCTTGAGGACCGGTTCGTCTTCATCCGATACGTGCAGGAATATGCCGTTCAGATAGTAACGGGTTTCCTCCGTCGAGATCGCGAACCGCGTCCGATCGATGAGTTCCGCCAGTGTCTTCGCGGGAAGCGCAAAGCTGGTTGGCAAATCGCCTTCCACGATTACCGGGAAATCGTCGCGAGGGAGCGTCGGCAGCTTGAAGCGGCTGCGCCCTGCCTTGACCTCCATCCGGTTTTCGGCAGTTTCCAGACTGACCTGGCTACCTTCTTGCAGTTTGCGAGCGATATCGAAAAGAAGATGGGCGGAGACCGTGACGGCGCCTTCGCTCTCCACGCTGGCGGCATCGATGTGTTCGACGACCTGCAAATCGAGGTCGGTCGCCATCACGCGAAGGCCATCGCCCTCGGCCTCGATCAGCACGTTCGAGAGGATGGGAATGGTGTTGCGACGCTCGACCACCGACTGGACATGCGAGAGACAGCGCAACAGTGTGGCGCGTTCGATTGTGGCCTTCATGGTCCTAACTTTCATCCCTTTTAGGCGCCAGGGGCCGGAATCGCCCCACAAGCGCCGGAATACGGACTACGACCTTAGCTATGCTGGCAAAGCGGGCAAGCTTCCGGCGCTAGTGGGCGGATTTCCCTTGGGGATAAATGCGCAGGCTTACGATTTTTCCGGACCGTCACTGCTTGTGAGCAACCGCCTGGGATTGGATATACATAATTAGGTAGATATAGGCTCGCCTGCGGTCAGGAATATCAATTGACGCCATATAGCGCCGGATCGCGTCCTTGCGTTCTGCATCGAATTCCTGCGGCGACAGGAAGGCGCCATCTTCGTCGACGGCAATTTCGTCGATTCTATCAGTCGACACACCTATCCCGTTCAGCCTTTTCACGAGCTCCGCCGCAATTGGCGCGCTTAGAATCTCAAAAAGATAAATCTCTGGATCCTTGTCACGATATTCATCGGCTATTGCGCAAAGACTTAGCGCATCCAGGACCTCATCCATTAGGTCCGGATCGATGGGCGTCTCATTCTCTTGCTTTTCTATGGACGCATCGAGTAACCGAGGGATGAACCCCTCGTCACCTTCCTTGATGAAGCAACGGACTTCCACTTGGTTTGCTTCCTCGGATGTTGCTCCAGCATCAGCCGATGCCGCCGCAAGTCCGAGCATGAATGTGGAAACTAGCATCATCTACCCCAGCATCGCCATGCCGCCGTTCACGTGGATCGTCTGGCCAGTCAGATAGGCAGCCTCATCGCTCGCAAGATAGGCAACGGCAGCACCGATCTCCTCGCCCTCACCCATGCGCCCCATCGGGATACGGCCATTGATGGCAGCCTTCTGATCGTCGGTCAGCGCTTCGGTCATCGCGGTGCGAATGAACCCGGGGGCAACGCAGTTGACGGTGATCTTGCGGCTCGCAAGCTCCTGCGCCAGGCTTTTCGACATAGCCGTCAGGCCGCCCTTGGCCGCCGTGTAGTTCATCTGCCCCGGATTGCCCGTGTGTCCGACCACGCTGGTAATCGAGACGATCCGGCCGCCCTTGGCCTTCATCATCGGCCGCGCACTCGCGCGCATCAGGCGGAAGCTGGCCTCGAGGTTGATACGGATCACCTCGTCCCATTCCTCGTCCTTCATCCGCATGGCGAGATTATCGCGCGTGATGCCCGCATTGTTGACAAGGATGTTCATGCTTCCGAGCGTATCCACCGTGGCCGGGATCAGTTCTTCGACCTGCTTGGAATCCGAGAGGTTGCAGGTGATCTCGACGTGGTCGTGGCCGAATTCGTCGTTCAGTTCCTCGCGAAATGAGCGCAGTTTCGCCGGGTTCGAACCCGAAAGGGCCAACCTTGCGCCCTGCCGCGCCAGCGCGCGCGCAATCGACGATCCGATTCCGCCGCTGGCACCGGTAACAAGGGCTGTCTTACCTTCGAGGCTGAACATCAGGCGTTCTCCTTCGCAAATTTCTCGAGATCTTCCATCGTGACGAGACTGATCGTCACCGCATCCTTGTCGATGCGGCCTACCATTGGGCCGAGCACCTTGGCACCCAGTTCCACAAACCGCTCGACCCCGTCTTTGCGCATGGCAAGCACACTTTCGCGCCAGCGGACCCGCCCGGTAATCTGGTCGACCAGCAAGCCCTGCTCTTCGACCGGATCGGTCACGCGGGCGGCAGTGACGTTTGCATAGAGCGGGACGGTAAACGCGTCCGGTGCCGGATCGGACAGCGCAATCTTCATGCGCTGCGCTGCTGGTTGCATCAACGAACAATGGAATGGCGCCGAAACCGGCAACTTGATGCCGCGCTTGATCCCATGATCCTTGGCCAGCTCGATGGCACGGTCGATCGCCTCGACATGGCCCGATATAACGACCTGTGTCGGATCGTTATCATTCGCGACTTCGCAAACCTGACCATCGGCCGCAGCTTCGGCCAGCGCAGTGGCTTTCTCGATATCCGCACCGAGCAGCGCTGCCATCGAGCCGACGCCGATCGGCACAGCGTCCTGCATGGCGATCCCGCGCAGACGCAGCAATTTTGCGGTGCGCGGAAGATTGAATGCACCAGCTGCGCATAGAGCGGAATATTCGCCTAGCGAATGGCCAGCGACACAGTCCGCCTTTTCGCCAAGTGACACGCCGAATTCCTTTTCGAGCACACGCAGGGTGGCGATCGAGTTCGCCATGATTGCCGGCTGCGCGTTGGACGTGAGCGTCAATTCGCTTTCGGGGCCGTCCTTCATCAGGCCGGATAGCTTCTGGTTCAACGCGTCGTCGACTTCCTCGAAAACTTCGCGGGCGTAGGCGCTGGCTTCGGCAAGCTCGACGCCCATGCCAACCTTCTGGCTTCCCTGGCCGGGGAAAATGAATGCAGTCATGAAACTCTCCTTGTCGCCAGCGCGCTTAGGCGGGTGCGGCTCTGGCCTCAAGGCCGAAGGGGACGATCCTGTTCGCCGAGCTATGACCGATCATGGCACGCCCCAGGTAATCGAAGCCATAGCGTGTGCACCAATACCGCACGATCTCCTCCGCATCGGCGCCGAACGGACGATCATTTTCCGGAATCGCAGTAACTTCCCCGAGCCGGATGCCCGAGGCACCGCGCAGATTCTCGGCCAGATGAAACATCAGCCGATCGATCGCATATTCATATTCGCCCACCTCTTCGATCAGGATGTCGTGACCTTCTAGGACCGGCATGAACTGAGTACCCACCAGCATGGACAAGGTGTAGAGATTGAAGGCGACGGCTGGCCTGCTCGAAAGCGATGGTTCGATTCCGCTATCATCGCCAGACATCCAGCTCATTGCACGACGAACTGCATCGCTACCGCCATCGCGCTTGATATCCACCGGCATGGGGCCGTGGACGGGATAGCCGATATCGGCACGATAAAGCGCGCCAAGCAAAGTCCCGCAGTCCGAATAACCAAGGTACGCTTTCTCGCGCGCTTCCTCCTTAATCTGGCTGATGAAGTCGGCTGCAATGCGGTTCGAACCGTACCCACCCTTTGCAAACCAGACCGCGTCGAACCTCGGATCGTTCGAACATTCGAGCAGCGCAGCCAGACGAACATCGTCGCTTCCCGCGAAATGCCCTTCGCTTTCGAAGCATTGATCATGGAAATGCAGTTGGATCTCGGGAAATTCTTCCGCGGCGATTGCCGCTACGGCCTCGGCATATTTGCGACGCAGCGGAGTTGCGGGCGCGCAGATGGCGACTTTTCTGATCGGTCGGTGCACGTGGCAACCATGCCCGCTTGTCATCGCGCTTACAACTGCATAGCGAGACTTGGATGACGGACTTCCCCAGCCCAGACGAGCTTTTCGCACGCCCCTTCTTTTTCGTCGGGATCGGAGGGTCTGGCATGCTTCCGCTTGCACAGATCGTGAAGGGGCGCGGCGCGAAGGTCGCAGGGTCCGACCGCAGCTTCGATCAGGGTCGGACGCCAGACAAATTCGCCGCTCTCGAAACGCAGGGAATCGAATTGCATCCCCAGGATGGAAGCGGGATCGTTTCCGGCGATCAGATCGTCGTCGCCTCCGCAGCAATTGAAGACACGGTGCCCGAAATCGGTAAGGCGAACGACCTGGGATGCCTGCGCCTGACGCGAGCGGAGCTCAATTCGATCCTCTTCAATACGAGCGGTGCCGGGCTTGCCGTTGCGGGAACCAGCGGCAAATCGACCGTCACCGGCATGCTCGGCTGGATTCTGCAGGCGACGGGCCGTGAACCCACCATAATGAATGGCGCGGTGATGAAGAATTTCGTTTCTCCCGAACGCCCGTTCGCCAGCGCCGTGGTCGGCGGACAAAGCCTGTATGTAAGCGAAGTGGACGAAAGCGATGGCTCGATCGCGCTCTATCGCCCCGCTGTCGGCGTACTGCTAAACGTCAGCCTCGATCACAAGAGCATGGAAGAACTCCGCCAGCTCTTTGCCGATTACCTTTCGCGAAGCCGCATTGCTGTAATCAATGCCGATGACGAAGAAGCACTGGCTCTTCTGCCACATGCCAGGGAAGTCATCACTTTTGGTATCGATCAGGAAAAGGCACAGATCGGCGTAGTGCCCGGCAGTATTGCCGAAGGCCCGGTTAGACAGGCCGCCATGATCGTGGACCGGCATGACGGATCCGAGCATCCCCTCAGACTGAATATGCCGGGAAGGCATAATCTGTCCAATGCCCTTGCGGCTATCGCAGGAGCCGCGGCCGCTGGCGTTCCCGTCGCAGCCGCAGTCGAGGCACTGGCTGGGTTCGATGGACTGGCCCGGAGGTTTGACATCGTCGGGACAAATCACGCCGCGATCACGGTGATCGACGACTTCGGGCACAATCCGGAAAAATGCGCCGCCACCCTCAGGACCCTGCGCGCGCATCAGGGGCGTGTAATCGCGTTCTTCCAGCCACACGGCTATGGACCGTTGCGGCAAATGGGTGAGGAACTGGCCCAGACCTTCGCGACTGAATTGGAAACGGATGACCGTGTGCTCTTCTCGGACCCGGCTTATTTCGGAGGGACTGTCGATCGAAGCGAGGGCAGCGCGCGCATCGTGCAACTGATCAACGAGGCCGGAGGAAACGCCTCACACATCCCTTCACGCAAGAACATCGAAGACCGTCTGGTCAGTATGGCGCGCCCCGGCGACCGGATAGTGGTGATGGGCGCGCGAGACGATACGCTGAGCGAGTTGGCCCGGCGCGTGTTCGAACGCCTATCCTGATCTCTAGTGCGCGGCCGCAGCCTCATCATCGTTACCGATTTTCAGCACCTTATGCAGAACGATCGCGATGATGAAGCCCAGGATCAAGCCAGTCACGGCCGAGAGGCCTGCAAAGGTAAGCCAGCCCAGTATTCCGCCAGCCCTTCCCGCTATGTCTGAAACCCCGTGCTGGATTCCTTCCACCCAGTGCTCCGGACCGGCAATGCCGATTTCCGCCAGTCCATGCAGGATGATCCCGCCACCCACCCAGAGCATGGCGATTGTGCCAATAAAGCTTAGCGCGGTGAGCAGTTTCGGCATGAAGGCAACCATTCCGCGCCCCAGTTTCTGCGCGAAAGTGCTTTCCTTCTCGGCCAGGTGAAGGCCGAAGTCATCCATTTTCACGATGAGGCCGACAGTTCCATAAACGGCAATTGTTACTGCAATGCCGACCAAGGCCAATACACCGGCGCGGGTCAAAAGATCTTCCGCCGCCACCTCGTTCAGCGTGATTGCCATGATTTCTGCAGAAAGGATCAGGTCGGTACGGATCGCTCCCGAAATCCGTTTCTTTTCGAATGCAGCGGGGTCCTCGATCACATCGTCGACCGTCTTGCCGTGCTTTGCCCCGCCCAGCTTCTCCATTACCTTCTCGGCACCCTCATAGGAAAGGTAACCTCCGCCCAGCATGAGAACGAAAACGATGGCTTGGGGCAGGAATTCGCTGAGCAGCAAGGCACCCGGAAGCAATATCAGCAGCTTGTTCTTGAGACTGCCAAGGGTGATCTTCCAGATGATCGGCAATTCGCGTGCCGGGGAGAGGCCGGTCACATAGGACGGCGTTACCGCTGCATCATCGATGACCACGCCCGCAGTCTTCGAACCGGCGCGACCAGCGGCAGCGGCAATATCATCGACGCTCGCTGCCGCGGTGCGGGCAATGATCGAAACGTCGTCGAGTAAGGCAACCAATCCGCCCGGCACGCATAATCTCCCTGTTCGGCAAAGCCAACGACCCCCTGCCCATCCCGTTCCGCCTCGGCAAGGTGCAAGTTGGCTTGCATTCTCCGCCAATCCGGTTATGTGCGCGCATCCCACGCTCTCGAGCAGGGAATTGAAGAAAGCCGGAGGGGCCCCGCAATCCCGCGGATCAGCCAGCGATCGGCCAGCAGTTGAAAGGACAAGAGCATGGCTCTCTACGAGCATGTCTTCTTGGCGCGACAGGACTTGAGCCAGGCTCAGGTCGACCAGCTCGCCGCCACGGCGACCGAAATCGTCGAAAACAACGACGGTAAGGTCACCAAGACCGAGACCTGGGGTCTCAAGAACCTCGCCTACAAGATCGACCGTAACCGCAAGGCGCATTTCGTGATGCTCAATATCGAGGGCCCCGGCTCCGTTGTAGCCGAGCTCGAGCGCCAGACGCGTATCAACGAAGACGTCATTCGCTATCTGACCATCAAGGTCGACGAGCACGAAGAAGGTCCTTCGGTGATGATGCGCAAGAACGAGCGCGATTCGAAGAAGCGCAAGGATCGCGAGGAGCGTAACTGATGGCCCGTCCGTTTTTCCGTCGCCGCAAGACCTGCCCGTTCTCCGCGAAGAACGCACCGCAGATCGATTACAAGGACGTTCGTCTGCTTCAGGGCTTCATGTCCGAGCGTGGCAAGATCGTCCCCTCCCGCATCACCGCCGTCAGCGCGAAGAAGCAGCGTGAACTCGCCAAGGCGATCAAGCGCGCTCGCCAGATCGGCCTGCTGCCGTACATCGTGAAGTAAGGAGAAGACCTCATGGATATCATTCTCCTCCAGCGCATCGAAAAGCTCGGCTCGATCGGTGACGTCGTTACCGTGAAGGATGGCTACGCACGCAACTTCCTTCTTCCTCAGAAGAAGGCCCTGCGCGCCAACGAATCCAACAAGAAGGTGTTCGAAGCCAATCGCGAGCGCCTCGAGAAGGAAAACGCCGAACGTCGTGGCGAAGCCGAAAAGAGCGGCGAAAAGGTCGATGGCGTCGAGATCGTCCTGATCCGCGCTGCCTCGAACACCGGCCAGCTCTACGGCTCCGTCAACGTCCGTGACATCGTTAACGGCCTTGCTGAAAAGGGGCACGAGATCGACAAGAAGCAGGTCATCATGGGCAACCCGATCAAGGCGATCGGCATGCATGACGTTCGCGTCGACCTGCATCCGGAAGTCTCGGTTACCGTGAAGGCTAACGTGGCTCGTTCGGATGACGAAGCCGAACTGCAGACGCAGGGCGTCGACGTTCTCGCACAGATGTTCGAAGACGAGCAGCGCGAAATCGAAGAGCAGGCGGAAACCAACCGCACAGATTCGACTCTCGAGCCGGGAGAAATCCCTGCCGACATGCTCGAAGATGGCGTCGAAGCAGAAGCTTCGGACAGCGAAGAAAACGCCGAAGGCTGATCTCTCGCTATCCGGCAAAGAAAAAGGGCGCGGCGGCTTCGGTCACCGCGCCCTTTTTGTAAGCAGCGCCGGACTGTGGCAGGAGGCGTCACGAAAACGAAAAGAGCCAGGAGAAATAAGGCCCCTATGGATTCGATCGAACAGATCCTCGACAAGCTTCAAAGCGTTTACGATGCTGCCGTAGGCCGGCTGCGGGACGATGTCATTGCCTTTGGACGGGACCGGGAACTACCGCCTGCGGAGCGGCGCAAGGACGGAAGCTATGCCTATCCCGAGCTACGCCTGCTGTTCCGCGGTGGCGTGCTGCCGGAAGGTGCCAGCAGGGCCTTTGGCCGCCTTAATACCGCGGGCCTGTATGCCACCACTGTTACGAAGCCGAACCTGTTCCGTGATTACCTGCGCGAACAGATCGAATTGATCGAAAGCAATTACGAAGTCGAAGTCGAAGTCGGTTCCTCGCGTCAGGAAATACCTTTCCCTTACGTTCTCGATGGCGAAGCCGGCGCCGAATTGGCGGGCATCGATCCGAACGAAATCGCGCGGCACTTTCCTTCAACCGACCTCGCCGACATAGGCGATGAACTTGCCGACGGCATCGAACTCGACAATCCCGACGATCCCATTCCACTTTCACTGTTCGACGGCCTGCGCACCGATTTCAGCCTCGCCCGGCTCGCCCACTATACAGGCACCGATCCGAAGCACTTCCAGCGTTTCATCCTCTTTACGAACTACCATCGCTATGTCGATGAATTCGTTGACTGGGCAGGCGCTCAGTTGGGTAAGAACGGTTACACGGCATTGGCCGGTGCTGGGGGCATGCTGCTGACAGATAAGACCGACAATGCGCGGGGCCAGCTATCCGACACGGCATGGCGGCGGCACCAGATGCCGGCATATCATCTCGTCGGCGAAGGCCGCGGCGGGATCACGCTGGTCAACATCGGCGTCGGGCCGTCAAACGCGAAGACGATTTGCGATCACCTTGCGGTTCTGCGGCCCGAGGCGTGGCTGATGATCGGACATTGCGGCGGATTGCGGCCAAGCCAGAAGATCGGTGACTATGTACTGGCTCACGCATATTTGCGCGATGACCATGTTCTCGATCCAGTGCTCCCGCCCGAAATTCCGCTCCCTGCCATTGCAGAGGTCCAGCAGGCGCTGGCAGGCGCCGCGGAGACGGTTTCGGGAGAACACGGCAGCGACTTGAAGAAACGCATGCGCACCGGCACCGTCGTAACTACCGATGATCGAAACTGGGAGCTGCGCTATGCCAGCTCGGCACGCCGTCTCTCGCTCAGCCGCGCGGTGGGGATCGACATGGAAAGTGCAACCATCGCTGCACAAGGCTACCGCTTCCGCGTACCCTATGGGACGCTGCTATGTGTCTCGGACAAACCGCTCCACGGCGAAATCAAATTGCCGGGCCAGGCGAACAAATTCTACGAGGAAGCCATCGCGGCTCACTTGCAGATAGGCGTCACAGCTTGCGACTTGTTGAGACAGGAGGGTCCCAAGCTGCACAGCCGCAAGCTCCGGGCCTTCAATGAGCCGCCGTTCCGCTAACGCGCCACTATAATTGGTGGGATGGATCGCCCAACTAGTTTAGTGGCAACTCAAGGCGTTGCGACTGAGCCGGAAGCCGGTATGAGGGAACCACCTCTTCGCATTCCCGTTTGGAATTCATCGACATGCAAGCGAACCCCATTGAGTTCGCAACATGGGAGAGAGAAAATGAAGAAACTCCTTACTATGCTGGCTTTCGGCGGAACAATGATGCTTCTACCGGCCTGCAATACTGTTGAAGGCGCCGCCGAGGATGTCGAATCCGTTGGAGATTGTGCCGATGGTGTGGAAGGCAACTGCTAACGTTCCGTTTCACATATTTCAGAATAGAGAAACGCCGCCTTCGGGCGGCGTTTTTCGTTTTCGGACATCACCCACTCGGCCTGCAAATTTGAATTATCCGTCGGTTGATCAACCCTTCCCCTTGGTCTTGGTCTTCCCGACCTTGGCATTTGCCGCGATGTAATCGATGATCTGGCCAGCAATATCCTTGCCGGTGGCATTCTCGATGCCTTCAAGTCCAGGCGAGGAATTTACCTCCATGATCACCGGTCCGTGATTGCTGCGCAGCATGTCCACACCGCACACGTTCAGCCCCATGCGCTTGGCGGCGCTGACAGCAGTCGAGCGTTCGGCGGGAGTTATCTTGATCAGTTCTGCACTGCCGCCGCGATGAAGGTTGCTGCGAAAATCGTCTGCTGCACCGGTGCGCTTCATCGTGGCGACGACCTTGCCGCCGACCACCAGCGCGCGGATATCGGTCCCGCCTGCTTCCTTGATGAATTCCTGCACCAGTATGTTGACGTTCGCCCCGCGAAAAGCTTCGATGACAGACTTGGCGCTGCTCATCGTCTCGGCAAGGACTACACCAATCCCCTGGGTTCCTTCGAGCAGCTTTATCACTACCGGCGGCCCCTTCACCGCCTTGATGATTTCCTCGGCCTGCTTGGGATCGTTGGCATAGGCGGTCAGTGGCAGGCCTAAGCCATGCTTGGCCAGGATCTGCATCGATCGCAACTTGTCCCGGCTCCGCCCGATGGCGACGCTTTCGTTGAGCGGCCAGCAGCCGCGCATTTCGAATTGCCGCAGGATGGCGAGGCCGTAATTCGTGATCGAGGCGCCAATGCGCGGGATTACAGCGTCGTAACCAATGCAAGGCTCGCCGTTGTAATAAACTTCGGGCCGATGGCTTGCGATATGTACCGTGCACCGCGTGGTGTTGAGTATGTCGAAGTCGTGGCCGCGCTCTTCCGCTGCTTCCTTCAACCGTTGGTGCGAATAGAGATTCGGATTGCGAGCAAGCATCGCAATTTTCATGGTTTATGGCCTTTCTGGACCGTCATTTCGGGCGTCTGCAACCATGAGTATCCCGAGTCCACTACAAATCGACGGCGGAGCGACGAACGACCGATCAACATCGGAAATTTCATGTCGCTACGATCAGCAAGGCTTATCTCGGCGCGGAATTCGACATCGCCGATCTTGAGCGGCGTCTTGATTACATAGCGATACTGCGTCTCACCATTCGAACTGGTAATTCCACGGACATCGACATGCACGGCCTCGCAAACCTGGCGAACGTGTTGGCGTTCATAATCAACCGCGAACCGGACGTATTTCTGACCATCGCGTTCGAACTCTTCGAGCACAGTGCCGTGTAGCGACGATGTGCGCGCACCGGTATCTATCTTGGCAGACACGCTGTGCAGGCCGAGTTCGGGCAGATGCACCAACTCGCGCCAGCCAACGACCGGAAGGACTTTCGGAGGCTTCATTCGATGATTGCTATCCCGTCGCCGCCGCCGTCACCGGGAAGGCGCCGGAGCACTTCACCCGATCTGAAATCGATCTCGGCAATCGTATTGGCCATTGTTTCGGCGACATAGATGCGTTCGCCATCGGGCGAAAACAGGATGGTGACCTGAGTCTTTGCCTCAGCTTCTTCCCGGCTGGATACGGCAATGGAACGCACCTTCGCCCCTGTGGCAGTATCGATGACAGACAGACTGCCATCGGCAAGATCGGACGTGACCGCATAATCGCCCTGTGGACGCAGCTGGATGCGTAGCGGGAAATCTCCCACCGGTATGTCCTTGATCTTCTTCAAGCTCTGTGGATCCAGCGCATAGGCCATGTCGGACCCACGGGCTGAGACCCACAGTGTTTCTCCATCGGGAGCAAGCGCGATGCCTTCCGGTTCGTCTCCGACGGAGGCGGACAGCGGCGAGCGGCGGGCTACCAGATCAACGCGCGTCACGGTACCTGAACCAAGGTCGGTGGTCCAAGCATGCATCGCGTCCGGGGAAACCGCGAGCATGTGGCTGCCATCCTTGCCAGTCGCGTATTCGAAGGTTTCCGTTTCACCCAAAGGTTTGCGGATGACGAAGACCGACTTACGACCTTCTGCAGTAGAGTAGAGGCTTCCGTTGTCGTGCCAAACGATTCCGTGGGGGCGCGCATTCTCTCCGAGTTCGATGCTCTTAACTTTGCTCAGATCGCGCGTGCGAAATATATCGACGCTAGTCCCCCCATAGCAGGCCAGAGCCACGTATTCATCATCCGGCGAAGTAGTCAATTCATGCGGGTTGGCACAGCTTTCGACCCGCGCAACCTCCTCGCCACTGCCGAGATCTACCTTGGCGAGGGTGTTGCCGAATTTACCCGCAACGAAGAGCGCTCCCGACCTCGCCTGACCGGACGACGTCCCGGCCTGTTGCTCGGACAGAGGCGCACAAGCAGCCGCCAGGAGTGCAGGAACAACGAGGCCGAACTTTACCACCCTTGCGGCTTGCCTTCGTTCTGCTCGTCCAGCCATGCCTTGAGCGGCGCGAAATACTCAACCATCGCCTTGCCGCTCATCTGCCGTTCGCCGGTAAAGGCCTCGAGCGCATCGGGCCAAGGCTTGCTGGCGCCCATTTCAAGCATCGCGTTGAGGTTCTGGCCGACTTCCTCGTTACCGTAGAACGAACAGCGATGAAGCGGGCCTTCCCATCCGGCCTGGTCACAGGCAGCCTTGTAGAACTGGAACTGCAGAATCCGCGCGAGGAAGTAACGGGTATAGGGAACGTTTCCGGGGATGTGGTACTTCGCACCCGCATCGAACTGGCTTTCGTCGCGCGCTACCGGCGGAGTGATACCCTGATATTCGAGCCGGAGGTCGTTCCAGCCGGCGTTCAGGCTCTCGGCCGGGATCGAGCCGTCGAAGAGACCCCAACGATAGCGGTCGACCATCAGCCCGAACGGCAGGAAAGCCACCTTGTCCATGGCCTGGCGAAGCAGGAGGCCGATGTCCTTGTCCGCGCTCGGAACCTCGCCGGGTTCGAGCATATCGATCTGAACGAGGTATTCGGGCGTGATCGACAGTGCGATCATATCGCCGATCGCTTCGTGGAAACCGTCGTTGGCGCCATTGAGATGGAGGTAATCCTGCTCGTTATAGGCGCGCTGGTAGTAATTGTGTCCAAGCTCGTGATGGATCGTGACGAAATCGTCCGCATTTCGCTTGATGCACATCTTGATCCGCAGATCGTCGACATTGTCGACATCCCATGCGCTGGCATGACAGACCACTTCACGGTCCGCCGGCTTGGTAAACATGCTGCGTTCCCAGAAGGTTTCGGGCAAAGCTTCGAAGCCCAGCGATGAGAAAAACTGCTCGCCGACCTTGACCATCTCCTGCTCGTCATAGCCCTTCTGCTCGATCAGTTCGGTCAGATCGTAGCCGATGTCACCTGCCCCCTCGGGAGCGACGACAGGATAGATGTTGCCCCATTCCTGCGCCCACATATTGCCGAGCAGGTCGGCGCGGATCGCACCAGTTTCCGGCTGTATTTCGTCACCGTATTTCTCGTTCAGCTTTGACCGCACATAGGTGTGAAGCGCCATGTAAAGAGGCTTGACCTCTTGCCACATCCGCTCGGTCTCTGCGGCGAACTGGTCGGGGTCCATGTCGTAATTGGAGCGCCACATGGCACCGAGGTCGGAAAAACCGAGGTCCTTGGCACCTTCGTTGGCGATGCCCGTCATGCGCAGGTAATCTTCGCGCATCGGTGCCCCGACATTGTTGTGCCAGCTGGCCCACATTTCCTGCAGTTCTGCAGGTGTGCGCTCGAGATTGCCCATCTCCGCCTCGATGTCCGAGCCGGAAATCACCTCGCCATTGAGCGTACCTTTCCCCTTCCCGTAAGCCGAGCCGAGCGCTGTCGCGATCTCGTTGAGTTCGGTCGCCGCGCCATCGCGCACCGGCGCCGGCATGACGATGCCGTTGCGCAACATGTCGAGCTTGCGGGCGACTTCGGGATGAAGCCCCTCGACGCGCGCGTATTCCGCAGCCTTGTTGGCGTAGGCGACCGACTTTTGCGTCGAGTCCGCGCCGTATTTCGCGGCGAGCATGTCGCTGTCATGAACGATATAGGTCGAATTCAACCAAAGAACCCGCCCGTATTCTACCGAGAAATCGAACAGGTCCTCTTCTACCATCGCGACCCAGTCAGCCGCGCCCTGCGGCGTCATCGGGTATTGCGCATCGGCCTGCGCCACGGGCGCGGGCGGCGCGATAGGCTCTGCATTGGCGGTGGTGCAGGCAGCTAGCGATACGGCGAGCGCGGACAGCGCAACGGGGGCGAACTTCATGGATTACTTCTCCCTAGGGGATTGATTGTATTCTTGTTGATTACCGGGTTGCACCTGCAAGGGCGGTGAATCAAGCGGGATTACCCAGCCAATCCGCCATGGCTTGGCCAAGTTCGGGCTTCGTGACGCTGCCCATGTGTGTGCCCGGCACTTTCACGTATGTCGCATCCGGCAGCAATCCTGCGAGGTCTTCCGCAGATCCGTTATCATGGTCCTCATCGCCGCAAACCACGAGCGTCGGCATGGTTACATTGGCCAGTTTAGCGAGCTCGAGGTCCGTCATGGTGTCCAGCAGCAATCGCGCAGCTACGCGATCCACGCCTTGCGACTTCAGGAACTGCATCGAAAAATAGGCCGGATCGCCCCGCGGAATATTCTCGAACTCGTCAATCACCCGCTTGAAATAGGCCGCGCGTTTTACCCATTCGCCAAGACCTGCAGTGCCCATGCCGCCGACAATCAGTCGTGACGGGTGAAGCACGCCATTGGCAACGGCATGGAGCGAGGTGCGTGCACCCAGCGAGAAGCCGCCAAGATCGTAGTCTTCAAGCGCGAGATGCTCTGCCAACGAGGCCACATCTCTCACGAGCACATTCTCCGGATAGGCATCCTCATCGCGTGGCGCAGCGCTCTCACCGTGCACACGAAAGTCGAGCATCAGCACTTCATAGCCACGTTCGGCTATGATCTGCGCATGCCCCCATTTGATCCAGTTCATTTCCGCGCTCGAGAACAGGCCGTGAAGTAGCAACAGCGGCCTGCCCTCCCCTGTCCGGTGAAGAGCGAGTCGCGTGCCATCGAAACTTTCGAAGGTTTCCATTCTCATCGCTTCTGCAATCCCTTTTGCTCCATACGCCACCTGGCCATCTCTATGCGGTCCTGCCCGAAGAAGGGTTCGCCGTCGAAGACAAGAGTAGGCACGCCCCAATGGCCGGCCTTCTCGAGAGCATCCTGATTGCCGGCAATCTCGGCATCGAGCGCCTGTCCCTCCCCCTCCACCTCGGCAATGATTTCTTCGACACCTAGTCCGGCCGCCTCGATGGCCCGCTCCAGATGCCCGGCCTCATGCCAGTTTTCCTGTCCGCCCCAGATCATGCGACCCGCCTCTGCGGCAAAGACGAGACCCGCGCCGCGCCGCGCGGCCGCCTGTCCCATCCGAGTTACGCGGCGGATGTTGGGCTGGTCCTCGGCAATTTGCCGGGTCACCATGTCCTGTATGATCGGATCGGGCCTCGGGGCACCGAACGGAATACCGTGAAACTGTGCCACGCGCATCATATCGCGCATTGTGTAGCCGAGCCAGTTCGGATGGTTCCGTTCGAAGAAATCGGGCTGCCGGATCGCCAGCGGATAAACCGGTCTAAGCGCGATACTTAGATCGAATTCGTCCGTCATCGTCCGGTATCGACCGACAGAGAGATAGCTATAGGGCGATCGGAAACTGAAATAGAGTTCTGCGGTCAGGGTCATAGCGCCCTTATACCCGGCAGCTCACTCAGCGGAAGAAGCAGGTTACACCGGCTGCGAGCGCCGTGATCGTGCCGTCCGGCTCGCTCCCTTTGAAGAAGCCGGTTATCATCCCGTAGTCCGCGCTTTGATACTGGAACTCGCCCTCCAGCGTGCTGTCGGCGATGACCTGTACCGGTCGCTCATCGCGCAATTCCGCTATCGTCGCGCCGGTCTGCACACCGTCCGCCGTCACCACACCTTCGCCCTCGCCCACGAACCAGCCTACGAAGCGATTGTCCTGATAGGCCACCTGCAGCGGACCGGCCCGGGAAAAATCGGTCGGGCCGGCACCGCATTCGCTATTCGCGAACTTCTCGGGCTCGGCCCCGAATGCGGTGGTCAGAAGCGCATCGACTTCACCGCGCGGCGTTCCGAACCGAGGCATTTCGCGGGATTGCCCCCTTCCGATTGCAAGCCCGTTGGCGTCCACCACGACTTTTGCCGAGGAGACAACCGCGTCATTTCCCTGTTCGGCTGCGGTCGCCGAATCGGATGGAGATTCCTCCGCGTCCGAACCGCAAGCGGCCACAACGAGAAGAGAAGCGAGAGCAAGGCTTTTGCGGATCATCCCTTCTTAAGGCATTCACGCCCCAGCAGTTCCGCGATCTGTACGGCATTCAGCGCCGCACCCTTGCGCAAATTGTCGGACACGCACCAAAGCGAAATGCCATTATCGACTGTCGGATCATCGCGCACGCGGCTGATATAGGTGGCGCTGTCACCCGCGCTTTCGACCGGGGTGACGTATCCCTCGTCCTCCCGCTTGTCGATCAGCATGATACCGGGTGCTTCGCGCAGGATTTCCTGCGCCTGCTCGGCCGAAAGCTCGTTCTCGAATTCGATATTCACGCTTTCGGAGTGGCCGACGAATACCGGCACCCGCACGCAGGTGGCATTGAGCTTGATCTTGGGATCGAGGATTTTCTTCGTCTCAACCATCATCTTCCACTCTTCCTTGGTCGAGCCATCGTCCATGAAGACATCGATATGCGGAATGACGTTGAACGCGATCTGCTTGGTGAATTTCTCCGGCACCACCGGATCGCCGACGAAGATAGCCCGGCTCTGCTGGAACAGTTCATCCATGCCCGCCTTGCCCGCGCCTGAAACCGACTGGTAGGTCGAGACGATTACCCGCTTGATCGTGGCCGCATCGTGCAGCGGCTTGAGCGCGACTACGAGCTGCGCGGTCGAGCAGTTGGGATTGGCGATGATGTTGCGCTTCTTGTAGTCGTGGATCGCGTCGGGGTTCACTTCGGGCACGATCAACGGCACGTCCGGGTCCATCCGGAAAAGAGAGCTATTGTCGATCACCACGCAGCCGGCAGCGGCGGCTTTGGGGACGTATTCCTTTGCCGGCCCGCTACCCGCAGCGAACAGGGCTATGTCCCAGCCGGACCAGTCGAAATGCTCGATGTTCTTGCACTTGAGCATCTTCCCGGTGTCGCCGAATTCGACCTCCGAACCATGCGAGCGCGAGCTTGCGACCGCGGCCACTTCGTCGCAGGGAAACTCCCGCTCTGCAAGCACCTGCATGATTTCGCGTCCGACATTTCCGGTCGCGCCGACCACGGCAACTCGATAACCCAATTCATTTCTCCAAGATCGCTGTGCCGCCGAGATAGCGATTGGCCGCGCGCCCGCAAGCGCACATTCGATTGCGGTCGGTAAATCCTTACTCGGGCGGGGTTACGCCATGATGCTCGAGAAAGCGAAATACCGTGTTGTAGCGGTGCGGCGAAATCTGCTCGCCCGAGACGCGATGCGTATAGCCGGGGTAAAGCATCATCTCGAATGGCACATTGCCTTCCTGCATAACCGAGATGACTTCTGTAGCATTCTCGAACACCACATTGTCGTCGGCCATGCCGTGGATGAGCAGCAGGGGGTCGGAGATCTTCGTTGCATCCGGAATGGCCGAGGCCGCCTCGTAGGCTTCCGCATCGCCTTGCGGTGTGCCCATGTAACGCTCGGTGTAATGGGTGTCGTAGAGCTCCCAGCGAGTCACCGGCGCTCCGGAAATGCCGGCCGCATAGAGACCCGGATCTGCCTGGAGCTGTTTCAGCGTCATGTAGCCGCCGTAGGACCACCCATCGATGGCGATCTTCTCCGGATCGACGAAATCGAGCGTCTTGAGATATTCTGCGCCCGCCTTCTGATCCCGAACTTCGACGCTACCCATGGCGCGGTAGATCGGTTGCTCGAAGGCCACGCCGCGATTGGCACTGCCGCGATTGTCGAGCGCGAACCAGATATAGCCCTTGTCGACGATTGCCTGGCGCAGCGCGCCGTTCCAGCCCTTGTTGACGATCTGTGGTCCGGGCCCGCTATAATGATAGAAATAGACCGGATAGCGTTTGCCCGGCTCCATCTCGGGCGTGACCATCTCCCAATGAAGCGGAGTGCCGTCCTCGGCAGGGATCGTTCCGTATTGGGTCGGGCGATGGCTGGCGAGGAAAGGCGCGTACGGATGATCCGCGTTGAGCGCGTTTTCCTCTATCCATGCAAGACGCTGACCCGCAGCATCGGCGATATAATTTTGCGCGGGCGTATCATCATTGGAGCGCGAAATGAGGAGGGTCTGACCCTTTCCGTCCATGCTGGCGGAATGAGTGTAAGCCGGATCGGTCAACAGGGCAGGCTCGCCCGGTCCGGTCAGATCGAGCGAGTATACCTGCTGTGCGAGCACATCGTCCTTCGTCCCGGTGAAGAATATCCGGCCCGCTTGCTGATCTACGCCAACGAGCTTGGTCACGACCCATTCGCCATCGGTTAGCTGCGTCCAATCGCCATCGTTGAACCGGTAGAGATGGCCGTATCCATCACGCTCCGACCACCAGATCAGGCTGCCATCGTCGAGCCATTTGTAATTGTCCGAGAGGTTGATCCAGTAATCCTCGGTCGCCGCCTGTTCGGTGAAGACAACCTCGCTCTCCCCGGTAGCTGGATCGACCCTTAGAACGTCGAGAACTGTCTGTTCGCGGTTCTGCCGCTGCACGTAGAGTTCGTCACCAGCCCAGTCGACCCGGGCGAGGTAGATGTCTGGGTTATCACCCAGATCGACCTTCACCCTGTTTCCTCCATCAGGATCCATGACGAAGAGCTCGACCACGGCATTGGGGCTGCCTGCAACCGGATAACGCTGGTCGAAGACTTCGGTACCGGTCGCACCGATCGCCGCGCGGGTAACGATGCCAACGCCGCTTTCATCGAATCTTTCCACCGCGATGCGGTTTTCATCGGGGCTCCACCAATAGCCGGTGCTGCGGCCCATTTCTTCCTGCGCGACGAATTCGGCTTCACCCCAGCGCACCGCTTCGCCTTCCTGCGGAGTTATCGGGGCGGCCTCTCCCGCTACCTTCCCAACCCAAAGCTGGCGGTCCCGGACGAAGCTGAGGAAATTTCCGTCCGGACTGAGCGTCGGATTGAGCTCGCTTTCTTCGGTATCCGTCAGGCGGGATACCGTGCCATCCAAGCCGGCCAGATAGAGATCCCCGTCGAGTGGCACGAGGATGGCTTCCCCATTCGAAGTCCATTCGTAACTGATGATGCCTGTAAGATCGCCCACGCGCGCGCGTTCACGCTGCATTTTTTCTTCTTCGGACAGTTCGCGGCCCGAACCGACTTGCTCGCTGTCGACCAGCATCGACCACTCTCCGCTTTCGCGGTCGAAAGCCCAGAGATCGTAGCGCGAACGGTCATCCTCGCGATTGCGCAATACCGTGAGGTAGCGACCGTCGGGCGAGAGCTTTGCTTGCCGCGGGCTAGGCCCATCAAGACTGGGCGAGGCAAAGACGCGCTCGAAGGTGAGGTCCATAGCGGTCTCCTGCGAGTTGGTGTGCTGGTCGGCGAAAGCCGGTGCGGCAAGACATGTACCAAGCGCAAGCGCTGCGGCGAAACTGAGCGACCTCATGTTATCTCCCGAATATCCTTCGTATACCAACCCCCTCGCAACGCCCTCGCAGGAATGCAAGTGCGCGAAGCCCTGGACGATTTTCTATGCCTAATTTCGGGTTAAGCGCGCTTCCTTAAATTCTCTTAATGCGCAGCTGTCAGAAGCTGGCTTGTCACCGGGTGCCATTTCCGGCTCACAGGCTCCCGGCGGCATCAAGACCGGGCCAATTTCGGCTCATCATGATCCCCACGTGACAAGGGCGGTGCTTTCAGGAGCACCGCCCTTATTTTTCGGGGTCCTTTGGGGCGGTGCTTTCAGGAGCACTGCCCTGATTTTTTCAGTTACCCAAAGAAAAAAGGCGGCCCCGCAGGACCGCCCTTTCCTTGTTCGCTGAAGCAAGGCTTACGCCTTGGGCGCATTGTCGCGGCGTTCCGCGATACGCGCGCGCTTGCCGGTGCGGCCGCGCAAGTAGTAAAGCTTCGCACGACGCACGATACCGCGGCGGACCACGGTAATGTTGTCGACGATCGGCGAATACAGCGGGAACACGCGTTCCACGCCTTCGCCGAACGAAAGCTTGCGGACGGTGAAGTTGCTGCCCATGCCGCGGTTCGAGCGGGCAATGACGACGCCTTCGAAATTCTGGACACGCTCGCGGGTGCCTTCAACAACCTTCACGCCGACGCGGACGGTATCGCCTGCGCGGAAATCGGGAATGTCCTTGCCGAGGTTTTCAATTGCTTCGGCTTCGAGCTGCTGGATCAGGTTCATTTGCCTGGTCTTCCTGGTTCTTCATGCCGCGCGCCAGAGGCAGACTGGTCCCGAACGCCACTATAGCGTTCCCAAAGGTCCGGCCTGCGTAACCGTGTGTCTTCTTCGCTCCTTGCCTTGCGCCAAGCAGCGATCTTCGCATGATCCCCCGATCGCAGCACTTCAGGGATCGTGCGCCCTTCCCATTGCTGAGGTCGGGTATATTGCGGATACTCGATGAGGCCGTTTTCGTACGACTCTTCGACTCCGCTATCGGGCGCGCCCATTACTCCGGGAAGCAGCCGAATGCAAGCATCGAGAATCGCCAGGGCGGCAGGCTCTCCGCCCGACAGGACGATGTCGGCAAGGCTGACCTGTTCGATCTGCGGATAGCGTTCGAAAATCCGCTCGTCGAATCCCTCGAACCGGCCACACAGGATCGCGACGCCGGGACCCCCGGCAATTTCGCGGATCCGAGCCTGCGTAATCGGCTTTCCCCGCGGCGTCATGGCAAGGACCGGCCTGCCCTCGCCCACGCTTTCTATCGCCGATCCGATCACATCGGGTTTGAGCACCATGCCCGCGCCGCCACCAGCAGGAGTATCATCGACCGTACGGTGCCGGTCGGTGGCGAAGTCGCGGATCTGAACGGTTTCGCAGGTCCAATCGCCCCGCTCGAGTGCACGGCCTGCAAGTGAGATGCCGAGCGGCCCGGGAAACATTTCCGGATAGAGCGTCAGGATGGTCGCGGCGAATGTCATCGGCGCGCCATAATCGCGCTGGCAACGCTTGGCCATCCCGTGCGTTCTCACGCCAATGACTGACAACATCGACGATTGCATCATCATCGGCGCCGGACCAGCGGGTCTGACTGCGGCGATCTACCTCGCCCGCTATTACCTCGACATTCGCATGTTCGATTGCGGAACGAGCCGCGCTAGCTGGATTCCCACCAGCCACAACCACGCAGGCTTTCCCGAAGGGATCAACGGCAACGAACTGCTCGACCGGATGCGCGATCAGGCAGCGAATTACGGTGCTTTGCGGGAACCGAAACGCGTCACCGACCTCTCCAAGCCCGACGAGTGCTTTACCGTGACCTGCGGCGATGAGAGCTATCGCGCACGAACCGTTCTGCTCGCCACCGGTGTGGTCAACAACCGTCCGAAGGATATCGACGATCGGCTGCATGAGGAGGCGTTGTCACGCGGTCTCATCCGTTACTGTCCCGTTTGCGATGGCTATGAGGTGACCGACAAGAAGGTCGCCGTGATCGGCACTGGCGACCACGGCGCCGCCGAAGCCCAGTTCATCCGCACCTATACAAGCGACATCACGCTGGTGTCACCAGACGGCGATCACGACCTGTCGGAGCAATGCGAAGCCGCGCTGGACGACGCGAGTATCGCTCGCGTTGCCGGACCCTGCGGCGATTACGCCATCGATAACGGACGTATCGCGTTCGATACCGCTGAAGGACGGATGGTGTTCAACTCCGTCTATCCTGCTCTTGGATCTGTTATCCGGTCCGGCCTTGCCAAATCCTGCGGCGCTGCGGTCAGCGAAGATGGCTGCATTCTCGTCGACGATCACCTCGAAACCGATATTCCGGGACTTTTCGCGGCCGGCGATGTCGTAATCGGGCTCGACCAGATCAGTCACGCCATGGGTCAGGCAGGCGTTGCTGCCACGACAATTCGCAACCATCTGGCGGAAAAGCGACCGCTCCGGCGTTAGCCGCGACATTTGACGAAGACCACGCCGTCGCCGGTGATCTCTGCAGAACCGATCCTGATCGGATCATAGGCTGCATCTGTAGCCGGGCGCAGGATTGCTACTCCATCGGGTCCCCTGCTTTCCATCGGCAGATCCGACATAGGCTCATCCAGATCGAGCCTCGGGTAATCACCGAGAACGATTGCGGCGTTGGGATCATGCCCGTCGATATCCGCTTCCATCACCAATGTCCCGGGGCTTCGGCTAACCGAAAAGTCCGGTGTATCGCAGTCCGCGTCCACTCCCTTGGCGACCCAAGCCCCTGTCAGATAATCTTCTGTCAGTTTTATGCCCCCTGCGCGCGCTGGATCGCGGTCCCTTGCCGGCGGCTCTATCGATTCGATGCGACGTGGCTCGATCGTGTCGTCGCCCTGCTGGCAGAAGCTCATATCTGCGAGCGGACCCGTCATACGGACATAGTCCCCGGGCCCGAAGTCTGCCTCGCCCATGGCGATGGCATAGGTATCTCCGTCCGGAGTCCGGATGATGGGGCACTCGACACCTTTGGCGATGCGACCTTCGATGGTAATCTCACCATCTGGGTCAGCAGGTTGGCCGATTTCATCGGTCTGACTGCCGGTTTCGTCCGAGGCCGGGGTTCTATTTTGATCAGTTGAGGTCTCATCTGGGTTCTCGCCGCAAGCGGCCAAACCCAGGACAAGGGCAAAGACGAGCGATTTTCTTCCATAGGTCATACAGGACCAACGGAACGCGCGGACGCGATGTTCCTATTCGAGGAAATCGGGATTCAGAGTAAGCTTTTCGTCATCCCAGGAACGAACCGCCTGTTCGGTCAGGGGGACCATGAACTTCTTGCCGTCGGGCTTTTCGATCTCGACAATGTCGGTCGCGCCGAAGTTTTCGACCGCGCAGACACGGCCCACCTCATCCCCGGTATCGGTCATCGCCGGAAGACCCAGCAGGTCGGAATGATAGAATTCCCCTTCCTCCAGCGCGGGTAGCGCGGAGCGAGGGACAGTCAGCGCTGTGCCTCGCAGGGACTCGGCTGCCGTTCGGTCCGCCACCTCGGCAAAACGCGCAACGGCCCCGCCCTTGTTGTCGCTGCGAACCTTAGAGAGCGTCAGGGTGCCCTCGTTGAAGCTCTTGTGCGGCCTGAGGCCTTCCAGCCCCTCGCCGAACAGCTTCAGACGGACTTCGCCCGCCACGCCATGCGCACCTGCAATGGCGGCCAGCGTGACGGGTTTGTCCTGCATGGGAGAGATTACTCGCCCTTATCTTCGGTTGCTTCTTCGGCCGGAGCTTCTTCAGCAGCAGCTTCCTCGGCGGGAGCTTCTTCTGCAGCAGCCTCTTCAGCCGGAGCTTCGGCAGCGGTCTTTGCTTCTTCCTCGGCAGCCTTGGCGGCTTCTTCGGCTTCAGCGGCCTTGGTGGCCTTTTCTTCTGCGCGTTCCTTAGCCGCTTCGCCCGGTTCGCCCTTCTTGGGGTTGTTGCGCGCTGCACGCTCGACGATGCCGGCAGCATCGAGGAAGCGCAGGACCCGGTCGGAAGGCTGCGCGCCGACGCTCAGCCAGTGACGCGCACGGTCCTCGTTGAGCTTCACGCGCTCGCCCGAATCCTTCGGCAGCATCGGATTGTAGGTACCGATCTGTTCCAGATACTTGCCGTCACGCGAACTGCGCGAGTCCGACACGACGATACGATAGTAGGGACGCTTCTTCGCGCCACCGCGCGACAGACGAATTGCAACTGCCATTTTACTTCACCTTTCGAATGTAAATATCGATAATCAGATTATTTCTTGTTCAACATGTCACGCAGTTCGGGCGGGAGCGTGTCGGGGTCGACCGAGGGGCCCTTGCCGCCTCCGCCGCCAAGACCCGGAAGGCCCCCACCGGCGCCGCCGAGGCCCGGCATAGCGGCACCCATGCCGCCTTTCCCGAACAGCGCGCCGAGGCCCTTGAGCCCGCCCATCTTCTTGATCTGCTTCATGGCCTTGGACATTTCCTGATGCATCTTGAGCACCTTGTTCACGTCCTGGACCTGCGTGCCCGAACCTGCGGCCACGCGCTTCTTGCGCTTGGCATTCAGCAGCTTGGGCAGCTTCCGCTCTTTCGCAGTCATCGAGCCGATGATCGCATCCATGTGGACGAGGACCTTGTCGTCCATGCCCGACTGCTGCATCGCAGCCTTCGCCTTCTTCATGCCCGGCATCATGCCGGCAAGCGCGCCAAGACCGCCCATGCTCTGCATCTGACGTAGCTGCATACGCAAATCGTCCAGGTCGAATTCGCCCTTCGCCATTTTCCTGGCGAGCGCTTCGGCCTCTTCTTCCTTGATCGCGGTCGCGGCCTTTTCCACCAGCGACACGACATCGCCCATGCCGAGAATCCGGCTGGCGACGCGCTTGGGGTCGAATGCCTCGATCGCGTCGAGCTTTTCGCCCGTACCGGCGAACTTGACCGGCTTGCCCGTGACATAGCGCATCGACAGGGCTGCACCGCCGCGTGCATCGCCATCCATGCGGGTCAGGACCACGCCGGTCAGCGGCACTTCGCCGGTAAAGCTCTGCGCCACGTTGACCGCGTCCTGGCCGGTAAGGCTGTCGACCACCAGCAGCACTTCAACCGGCGTGGAGACGCTGGCAATAGCCTTCATCTCGGCCATCAGCGCTTCGTCGACGTGGAGGCGGCCCGCGGTATCGAGCAAGAGCACATCGGCAGCCTGCAGCTTCGCGCTTTCCATTGCGCGGCGCGCGATATCGACCGGCTGCTGGCCGGCAACGATCGGCAGCGTGGCCACGTCCACCTGTTCGCCAAGCACCTTGAGCTGTTCCTGCGCCGCAGGACGGTTGACGTCGAGCGAGGCCATCATGGCCTTCTTGCCGTGCTTTTCGCGCAGCAGCTTGCCGAGTTTGGCGGTCGTGGTCGTCTTACCAGAGCCCTGAAGGCCGACCATCATGATGACGACCGGCGGCTTGGCGTTGAGGTTCAGTTCGCGCGGTTCGGCATCCTCGCCATCGCCGCCGAGCATTTCGACCAACTCGTCATTGACGATCTTGACGACCTGCTGGCCGGGGGTGACCGATTTGAGGACTTCCGAACCGATCGCCTTTTCGGTGACCGCATCGATAAAGCGGCGCACGACGGGCAGCGCGACATCGGCCTCGAGCAGTGCGATGCGCACCTCGCGCATGGCTTCGCGCACGTCAGCTTCGGACAGCGAACCGCGGCCCTTCAGCTTGTCGAAGACATTGCCGAGCCGGTCGGACAGATTGTCGAACATGCCTGCTCTACTCCTTCCGAACCCGGTCAGGTCCGAATAAACACGAAAAACGCCGGCGGACGAGAACTCGTCGGCCAGCGTGGGGTCAGACCCCTATGAAACCCAAACTCTTGCCCGGGTGTGGTGGAAGCAAGTCTCGGCCTGAGCCACGGCCTGCTACCGTCAAAACCGGGAAAATGGTGGAGCCTAGCGGGATCGAACCGCTGACCTCTACAATGCCATTGTAGCGCTCTCCCAGCTGAGCTAAGGCCCCAAGCCATTTTCGAACCGACGCATCCTGGGAGGTGCATCGCCCTTGCGGGAGGCGCCCAATATAAGGCGCCTCGCCGCAATGCAACAGCAAAATCAGCTTTCGTCGACGTCGTCGTCATCGCCCTTGGATTTCGTTTCGACGCCCAGATCGTCGTCGCCGCCAAGATCGACTTCATTGTCGGGCGAATCGTCGTCTTCGTCGATATCGATGTCCAGATCGTCATCGTCGTCGCCGGACAGATCGCTGTCGGCTTCGACCTTCTTATCCTTCTTCACTTCCTCGGCGAGGATCGGCTGCTTCGACTTGAGCACCGGTTCCGGCGTCCACTCTTCACCGCATTCGATGCAGGTGACGGGAGTTTCCTTGTTCAGATCGTAGAAGCGGGTGCCGCAGTTCGGGCAGGTGCGCTTGGTGCCCCATTCAGGTTTGACCATGTGTAATCCTTGGCTTTGCCGCCCCTCGCCGTGTGCGCAGGGGCCGTGAATTCGTAATTGTATTGATGGGTACCTGCTGGGCAGGAATCAACAGCGCGCGCGCCTTGCCAGAACGTATGTGCACTGTCAAAGCGCCGCCATCATTATGGATACGCATTCGTGACCTCCCACCGCTTCATGCCCGCAGGCCCTTTGACCGGACGCATACGCGTGCCGGGAGACAAGTCGATCAGCCACCGTGCGCTGATGTTCGGCGCGCTGGCGGTTGGTCGCAGCCGGATTTCGGGCCTGCTCGAGGGCGAAGATGTCCTGGCCACGGCTTCGGCCTTGCGTTCGATGGGCGCGGTTATCGAGAAAGATGGCCAGGACTGGATCGTCGACGGTGTCGGTGTCGGTACGTTGCTTCAGCCCGAACAGGCGCTCGACATGGGCAATTCGGGAACTTCCACCCGCCTGCTGATGGGCCTGCTGGCCAGCCACGGCATCCCCGCAACCTTTATTGGAGACGCGAGCCTTTCCAGACGCCCGATGGGCCGCGTGATCGATCCGCTGTCCACTATGGGCGCCAGCTTCACTCCTTCCCCCGGTGGTACGCTGCCGCTCGCAATGGAAGGCATGCAACCGGCGGTTCCCATCACTTACCGCCTCCCGGTCGCCAGTGCGCAGGTGAAAAGCGCCGTCCTGCTGGCGGCGCTCAACACGCCCGGCATCACCACAGTGATCGAGCCCGTGCCTACGCGCGACCATACCGAACGAATGCTGCGCAGCTTCGGTGTCGATGTGCAGGTTGAAGATCGGGACGGAGAACGCGCAATTAGCGTTCATGGCCCCTGCGATCTGCGCCCGAACGACATCGTCGTGCCGGGTGATCCGTCCTCGGCCGCCTTCTTCGCAGTCGCCGCCAGTATCGTTCCGGAAAGCGATCTCGTCATCGAAAACGTCGGCCTCAATCCAACCCGCAATGGGATCTATCGCGCCTTGCGGGAGATGGGAGCGAATATCGAATATCTGGAACAGCGCGAAGTCGGCGGGGAACCTGTCGCGGATCTCCATGTCCGCCACGCGCCTTTGAGCGGCATCGAGGTCGATCCCGCGATCGCACCCAGCATGATCGACGAGTTTCCTGTCCTCTTCGTTGCTGCAGCCTTCGCAGAGGGCACGACCGTGACCAGCGGGCTTGAAGAACTGCGGGTGAAGGAAAGCGACCGACTCTCTGCAATGGCCATCGCCCTGAAATCGGCAGGGGCGCAGGTCGAAGAAAAGGGAGACGGACTTGTCATCGAGGGAAGCGGAGGCCGGCCCTTGTCCGGAGGCGGCACCATAGTCACCCACCTCGATCACCGCATCGCGATGAGCATGGCCGTTGCAGGTCTCGCCAGCGAAAACGGGGTCGAGATCGACAGCACCGAACCGATCGGGACGAGCTTCCCGAATTTCATGAATCTTCTGACGGAAGCTGCATCGTGACCGGCCTAGACTGGGCCAGCGTGGTGGGTTTTTTCGGGACCGCCTGCATCATTGGCGCCTATGCCTATCTCACCCTCAAGGATAAGCCGAACCCCTTCGTCCTTCACGGCACCAATCTGGCCGGGGCGGCCTTGCTGACCGTATCGCTACTGGTGCACACCAACTGGCCCAGCCTCGTACTCGAAGGGTTCTGGGCCGCTATCGCTATCTACGGCCTGATCAAGGCGATACGAACCGGCCGCAAGGGGCAGGAGCGCGAGGCATGATCATTGCCGTCGACGGCCCGACCGCTTCGGGCAAAGGCACGATTGCCAAGGCACTTGCCGAGCATTTCGGACTGCCTCACCTCGATACCGGCCTGCTGTACAGGGCTGTCGGGCGGCAGGTCTTCCTGGACGGCCGCGATCCGGACAACAGCGGTGACGCACTTGCAGCGACGAGCTTTCCCGACACCCTGCTGAACGATCCGCATTTGCGCAGCGAAAAAACCGGCGGACTCGCAAGCCGAGTGTCCGTCCACCCCGCCGTGAGGCAGGCGCTCTATGACCGCCAGAGAAGCTTTGCCACGCAGCCAGGCGGCGCAGTTCTCGACGGGCGGGATATCGGCACCGTGATCGTACCCGAGGCGCAGGCAAAACTCTTCATCACCGCCAGCGTGGAAGCGCGCGCGCAGCGGCGCTTCCACGAAATGCGCGAGCGCGGCGCGGCGGTAACGCTCGCGGAAATCGCCGAAGACCTGCGCCGCCGGGACGATCGGGACAGAAATCGAAAGGTTGCCCCCCTGGTTCCTGCCGCCGATGCAATGGTGATCGACACAAGTGCACTGGGCAAGGAAGAGGCGATCGCGGCGGCCATCGAAGCCGTTGAACATGTTCGTTCTGCCGGCGAACAGGGGTAATCTCGGCGCGGCCCGAGCGGGTGCATGTCACGCGCTTTCCTACATCGACCAACATCGGCATTCTCGCACCCATGCCGGATTCACCAATCCAAACGATGCCCGGAAACTGGGCATCTGAAAAGTCACGCGGCCTGCTCACCATAAGGGCCTCGGCCTGCGGAAAACCGCGGTTCCAGCGAAAAGTCACGGGTTTGAAAACGACGGTGGCCGGTCCACTTTCCGGCCCTGAACTCCCTGCCCATTTTACTTGCTTTTCAGCGCGTATTGACCTAGGCGCGCGCCCGTTCACGAAACTTCAGGATTCGATGGACCTTCGCGGCGGCATCCGGCCTCGCGGAGAACACGGCCCTCTTGCCCCGTTGGCCCGGACAATCGTGTCCGGAGACGGGTAAAGACCCCGGTAAACCGGCGGCCGGTAGCAAAACGAACGTTAGGACTACTCAGTTTATGGCAACCTCAGCCACACCCACTCGCGACGATTTCGCCGCGATGCTCGACGAGCAGCTTGGCAGCGCCGATGATGGCGGCTTCGAAGGCCGCGTCGTCAAGGGCACCGTCACTTCCATCGAAAACGGCATGGCGCACATCGATGTCGGCCTGAAGAGCGAAGGTCGCGTCGACCTCAAGGAATTCATGCGCGGCGAAGACGAGCACGGCCTCGAAGTAGGCTCGGAAGTTGAAGTCTTCGTCGACCGTATCGAGAACGCCGACGGCGAAGCAATGCTCAGCCGCGACCGCGCACGCCGCGAAGCTGCCTGGGACAAGCTTGAAAGCGAGTTCGGCGAAGGCAAGCGCGTCGAAGGCCGCATCTTCGGCCGCGTCAAGGGCGGCTTCACCGTCGACCTCGACGGTGCCGTGGCCTTCCTGCCCGGTTCGCAGGTCGACATCCGCCCCGTGCGCGACGTCACCCCGCTGATGGACATGGCCCAGCCCTTCCAGATCCTCAAGATGGACCGCCGCCGCGGTAACATCGTCGTTTCGCGCCGTGCGGTTCTCGAAGAGACCCGTGCCGAGCAGCGCAGCGAACTGATCGACCAGCTGGCAGAAAACCAGGTGATCGACGGCGTCGTCAAGAACATCACCGATTACGGGGCCTTCGTCGACCTCGGCGGTATCGACGGCCTGCTCCATGTCACCGACATGAGCTACAAGCGCGTCAACCACCCGAGCGAAATGATCGAGATCGGCCAGACCGTGACCGTCCAGATCATCCGCATCAACGAAGACACCCAGCGCATCAGCCTCGGCATGAAGCAGCTGGAATCGGATCCGTGGGACGGCGTTGCCGCCAAGTATCCGGTCGGCATGAAGATGACGGGTACCGTCACCAACATCACCGAATACGGCGCATTCGTCGAAATCGAGCCGGGCATCGAAGGCCTGGTCCACGTTTCGGAAATGAGCTGGACCAAGAAGAACGTTCACCCGGGCAAGATCGTGTCGACCTCGCAGGAAGTCGAAGTCATGGTTCTCGAAGTGGACAGCGAAAAGCGCCGCATTTCGCTCGGCCTCAAGCAGGCCCAGCGCAATCCGTGGGAAGAGTTCGCCGAAGCGCATCCCGTTGGTGCGAAGGTCGAAGGCGAAGTCAAGAACGCCACCGAATTCGGTCTCTTCATCGGCCTTCCGGGCGATGTCGACGGCATGGTCCACATGTCGGACATCGCATGGGGCATCTCGGGTGAAGACGCTCTCGCCCTGCACCGCAAGGGTGAGCAGGTCGAAGCCGTCGTTCTCGATGTCGACGTCGAGAAGGAGCGCATCAGCCTCGGCATGAAGCAGCTCGAAAAGGGTGCTCCGACCGAAGCCGGCGCATCGAGCGATATCCGCAAGAACCAGGTCGTCACCGTTACCGTTCTCGAAGTCCGCGATGGCGGTCTCGAGGTTCAGGTTGGCGAAGACGGCGCAACTGGCTTCATCAAGCGTTCGGACCTCGGCCGCGACCGCGACGAACAGCGTTCGGATCGTTTCCAGCCAGGTGCCAAGGTCGATGCCATGGTCACCGGTTTCGACCGCTCGAAGAAGCCGACCTTCTCGATCAAGGCGCGTCAGATCGCCGAAGAGAAGGAAGCGGTTGCACAGTTCGGTTCGTCGGATTCGGGCGCATCGCTCGGCGACATCCTCGGCGAAGCTCTGAAGAAAAAGGAAGACTAAGGTCTTTCCACCCGTTTCGGGATAATCAGAAAGGCCCGCTTGCTCTCCGGAGCAGGCGGGCCTTTCCTATTGATGCCGGGATGCCTAACTTGGGTCCCATGTTGGAAATTCATCAATTCCCCTGCCTGTCCGACAATTACGGATTTCTCCTCCACGATCCCGAAAGCGGTGAAACCGCCGCGATCGATACACCCGATGGCGAGGAGTACCTCCGCCAGGCCGAGGCGAAGGGCTGGACCATCACGCACATTTGGAACACCCATTGGCACCCCGATCATGCGGGGGGTAACAAGGCGATCGTTGCAGCCACCGGCGCAAAGGTCACCGCGCCGCAGGAAGTCGAGAAGCTATCCCCGATCGATCGCATAGTCGGTAATGGCGACCACGTTTCGCTGGGCGACTGGGACGCGCGGGTAATCGACGTGTCGGGTCACACGAACGGTCATATTGCCTTCTATATTGCTGAGGCAGACATTGCCTTCGTCGGAGACAGTGTCTTCGCGCTGGGATGCGGACGCATGTTCGAAGGAGAGCCGGAGCAGTTCTGGAACAGCCTCGATCGTATCCGTCGGCTGCCCGAGAACACGCAGCTATATTGCGCTCACGAGTACACCGCCGCAAACGCGAAGTTTGCTGTGCATGCCGATCCCGACAATGCCGAACTAAGGCTATACGCGGCTCAGATCGATAAGAAACGCTCCAAGGGAGAGCCGACCGTGCCGACATTGCTCTCCCGCGAAATCGCTACCAACCCCTTCCTGCGCGCCGACGATGCCGATCTGCGCGACCGTTGGGGCGGATCCACGCCGGCTGAAACCTTCGCCGCCTTGCGCAGTGCGAAGGACAATTTCTGACGATGGCGATCAAGGGCTTCCACGCGCATATCTATTTCGATGAAGCCGAACTGCCCCTGGCCAAAGATTTTGCGCAGCAGGCACGGGAGAGATTCGGTCTGCCAATCGGCCACTTCCATACGAAACCGGTGGGCCCCCACCCCCGCGGATCGTGCCAGCTGAGCTTGCGACCCGAAGATTTCGGCCCTTTCGCAGTTTGGGCGGCGGAGAACCGTGGTGATCTGACTCTGTTCGTCCACGGTCTGAGCGGCAATGACCTTGCCGACCACACCCAGCATGTCATCTGGTTCGGCCAGTCCGAGCCGCTCGATCTGTCGATCTTCGACTGAGATGAAGGCCCTTCAGGTCACAAGGCTAAGCGACGATCTTTCCGGCGCAGAGTTGGTAGACCTGCCCAGCTTGGCAAGAAACACGGGAGAGGTGCTGATCCGCGTGCGAGCGGCATCACTCAATTATCCCGACCTGCTGATGACGCGGGGCAAATATCAGTTTAAGCCTGCGCTACCGTTCGTATCTGGCTTGGAAATGGCAGGCGAAGTGATCGAGGCGGATCCGGGCAGCGGATTTGCACCCGGCGACCGGGTGATGGGCGGTGCAAAGACCGGAGCGTTTGCCGAACAAATTTCGCTACCTACCACCGCAATTCGATCAATTCCCCGGAACCTGGACTTCGCGCAGGCCGCAGCGATGGGGGCCTCCTATCTTACGGCCTATATAGCGCTGGTGGAGCTAGGTGGCCTGAGGGCCGGGCAATGCGTGCTCGTTCACGGGGCAAGCGGCGGCGTAGGACTCGCAGCTTGCGATCTGGCAAAGGCATTCGGTGCGAAGGTTATCGCGGCGACAAGCAGGAAAGATAAAGTCGAACCTTTGCGCCGGATCGCTGCGCCGCATGATCTGATCCTCAACACAGGCCGGTTTCGCGAAGATGTTGGTCGACTGACCGACAGCCTCCTTTGCGACCTCGTATTCGATCCGGTGGGAGGTGATGTATTCGACGAAAGCACGCGCTGCGTATCGTTTGGCGGCAAGTTGCTGGTGGTTGGCTTCGTCTCGGGCCGAATTCCGGAAATTGCTGCCAACATACCGCTGATCAAGGGCTTTAGCGTGGTTGGCGTTCGAGCCGGCGAATATAGCCGACGCTTCCCGGGCCGTGGCCGCCGCGCAGCCGATGCCATCGATCGATTGGCGACAGAGGGGCGGATCAAGCCGCATATCGACCGCATCCTTCCCCTATCCGATTGGTGCACAGCCTTCGAGACTATGGCTACAGGCGATGTCCTGGGAAAAATCGTTCTCATTCCTTGAACGAAAAAGGGCGACCTCCAGGGCCGCCCTTTCACTTTCCCGTCCATGGGTAAGTCAGATTCCGGCAATGACCTTGTCTGCAAGCGCCCTGTCCGCTTCGGCATCATGCCTTTCGGCTATGAGCTTACGGCTCGCACCCGTCGCAGCACTCACGGCGCGATTACGCACATCTTGGACAGCTTCACGCTCCGCAGCAGCAATCTTGTCTTCAGCCATGCGCTTGCGGCGTTCGACCATTGCCTTGCTGTCGGCCTCAGCCTTCTCGAGAATCGCGTCCGCCTCGTGCTGGGCGTTCACAAGCATCGCCTCGGCGTCCTTCTCGGCGCCTGCGATCTTGTCGGCATATTCCTTGCGCAGCGCTTGGGCTTCTGCGCGCAGCTGCTTGGCTTCTTCGAGCTGCTCCTTGATCGCGGCGATCTTGCCGTCGAGACCGCCAGCGATGGTCTTGTGGACCTTGGCACCGAAGATAGCGAACAGCAGCAGGACCAGCATCGCGATCGACACGACCTGAAACGGGGCGAGACCCCACAGCTCTGGTTCGATATGCTTGCCCGCACCTGCGTCGATTTCGACAGTGGCTTCGGGAGTTTCCGTAGCGAGCACTTCGGGAGGGGAGACGTTAGCCATGAGCCATCTGCTCCTTAACCGCCTTCGTTGCGACCGGCTTGGTCACCTTCACCCCGGCGAGCGTCTTGACGATATCTTGCGCTGCGTCGGCAGCGACGGCTTCGACTTCTGTCAAGGCAGCCGTACGAGCTTCGTCGATCTGCGCCTCGGCATCGGCCAGCTTCTTGTCGATGCGGGTCTGTGCCGCCTTCAGCTTTTTCTCGGACTTGGCAGCGGCCTCGTCCTTGGCCTTGGCAACGATCGCCTGAGCCGCAGCGCGGTTCTCATTTTCCTTGACCCGCCAGGCTTCCTCCTGCTCATCAGCAGCGTCGCGCGCGGCCTTGGCAGCGGCGAGGTCGGATGCGATCTGTCCGTCACGCTGGGCGACAGTATCCATCACCTTGGGCACCATGCCCTTACCGATGACGAAGAAGGTAATGCCGAAGAAGACCAGCAACCAGAAGACCTGGCTGGACCATGTTTCGGCGAGCTGTGCTATCTGGGGCATCGGACCAGTCCGGTGTTTAGTTGATGAAACACATTCAGGGTGGGACGTCTATTGCGCCGCCCCACCCTGAAGATTTTCAGATATTTAGGCGACGAAGATCAGGATCATCGAGACGACAAACGCCAGCAAGCCGAGAAGTTCGGCGGCGGCGAAGCCGATGAACAGCCGGCCCTGCTGGCCGTCGGCTGCGCCCGGATTGCGCAGTGCGCTTTCGAGAAACGAACCGAAGACGTTACCAACGCCGATCGCAGCCATACCGGCACCGATTGCAGCGAGACCAGCGCCGATGAGCTTTGCAGCTTCCATTTCCATGACAAACTCCTTTGGGAAAAACGTGTAGGTTGAAGACTTAGTGAAGGTTCTCGGCGTCGTTGATATACAGCGACGTCAAAAGGGCGAAAACGTAAGCCTGGATACCGGCCACCAGCAGCTCCAGAGCGCAGATGCCGATCATCAGCAGGAAGCTGGGCAGGCCGACCAGAAGGCCGAAGCCGGCGCCGGCATTGGTACCGTCGATCACAAAGCTCGACAGCACTTCCAGCAGGACGTGTCCCGCCATCATGGCGACGAAGAGACGCAGGCCGAGGCTGAACGGGCGCACCATGAAGGAGATGAACTCGATCGGCGCGATCACCGGCACCATCGGCAGCGGCGTGCCGTGCGGTACGAAGAGGCTGAAGAAATGCAGGCCGTGGCGCCAGAAACCCACGATCAGCACGATCGCGAAGCTGATGATTGCGAGCACACCGGTCACGGTAAAGTGGCTGGTGAAGGTGAACGGATGGAGGCCGATCACGCCCAGAGGCAGGAGACCGAGAATATTTGCGAAGAGGATGAACATGAACAGGCTGAAGACATAGGGCACGTATTTGCGCCCGGCCTTGCCGATGTTCGCTTCGAGCATGTTGTCGATGAAGCCGGTAAAGGTCTCCACCGTCATCTGCCAGCGGCCGGGCACCAGTTCGCGCTTCATCCCGCCGAGCACGAAGAGGAAGAGCACCACCGTGGTGATGAGCATCCACAATGCACTGTTGGTGAAGGCGATGTTGTAGCCGGCCAGCTCCCACGCACCGGAACCGCCGAGCGGTTCGATGGTGAACTGGTACATCGGATCGACTTTGGCCTGTTCGGCTGCCACGTCTGTCTAGTCCCTAAATCCTGTAACGAAGGCCCTGAAATCCCGGTGAAGGATCAATTTTCAGGGCCTCGATTTGCCGCGCGGATAATGTTCCTGAAGGCGACCACAATTCCGAGGAACAGGCCAACCAACAGACCCCAGGGATTGGTATCGGTGAAATAGCCTATGGCATAACCGATGACCGATCCTCCAAGAAGCCCACCGAGCAAATCTGCCAGAACGCGGTTGCCGCTGCGATAGTTCGCATCGGCCCCCGAACCGGGTTTGAGGTTGCGCTGCTCTTCGCGCTGCTGGGCGGCACTTAACCGCTTTTCCAGCGCGTCGATCCGCGCATCCTCCTCGATGGGTTTCCGTGCGGGCTCGTCTTCGCTCATGCCTTGCTCCTTAATAGGGGGTTGCGCGGCACGCGCAGGGACTTGCCCGCCAAGGGCGCCGCCCCCTTAGAAGGGGCCCATAAGCGAGTCAACACGAAGCGGCGCCCAAAAGCCACCTTTGCGTTGCAAAAAAGCCTCCCTCCGACGCCAGCCGGTAGAGAGGCTTTCAAATAGGCTGATGGCCTATCCCCTCAGGGGCAACGGGAATCGCGCATCGGCGGAGCGCTGGTCCGTGTCTGCCAGCTACCGTCAGGTGCCTGGTATTTCTCGCCGGGCGACGTGGCGAGTATCGCCTGGCAACCGGCAGTTAGCGCGTATTCTTCCAGAGTGGCATTATTTGCCTGTGCACGCTGGGAATAAACCGCGCGGCGCTTGATGTTGATGTCGTTGACGATGCGGCGAAGTTCGGCGGTCTCGGAACCAACGATCCCGATGTAACCGTCCATTTTTTCACCGATCTGCCCCGCTGCACGGGCGGAGGCATAGGCCGGATCGCGCTGGGCCGAAGCTGGCGCCATGATGCCGCCAAAGGCCAACGCAAATGCGGCACCGAACAGGGCTGCCCTGGTAAATCGCTTGGTCATGAAATCACCCATCAGAAAATATCCGCATTCTCTTCGATCGTATTGCCCGCATCCTCTGCGAGGCGGTAGATTACTTCCTGGCGTATGTTGACGTTGAGCTCGATCACGATCGGTTCTGTCGGTGCTTCCACGGTGACACAACCGGATAACGCGAGCGAGGCCAGGCCGGCCACCGCCGAAATCTTCAGACCATTCATGCCTGCCATCCCCTGCATGCTGCGGGTTGTCGCACGGCCCTCATGGTCGGTCAATTCGCGGGTTCTCATAGCGGCTACTCGCTTTCCTGGTCCTGAATGGTGGGTTCATCGGGCATCACGTCGTCCGGATCGATCTCGGGTTCGACTTCTTCACCGGTAATGGAGCGGCGGAGAAGCCGCTTGCCGTCGTCGCTCAGCAAGCCGAGTTCGCGCGGATCGCGCACGGAAGCCGGATCATACATCGCCTTCACCGAGGTGATGAGCTGATAGAATTGCGCGCGGATGTTGATGCGGAACTGAATGGGCAGTTTGGCGAGTTGGCGGGTAATGAAGTTCGTTTCTGCATCTTCGCCCTGCCGCACACCGTCGAAGCGCACCTGGGTGACGATTTCCCCCGTCAGCGGACCGTTCATCACTACCCGCATCTGCGAATAGTCGAGACTGCGGAGCGCATCGAAGGCAAAATTGGCGATAGCCGACAGGTCTTCGTAGGTCAGTTCTCCGACATAGGATATATTTCCGCCGGGCTCGCGCGACACCAGGACGCCCTCTTCTATTCGCCCGTTTCCGGCGGCATCGAAAATGATCGGAACGGTGCCATCGAAGATGCCGGTCGCGGAGATATTCTCCAGCTCCATCTGGGCGATGAACTGAGCTGCATCCAGTCCCACAATCTCGAAGATGTAGGCGCGCTCTTCGCTGACGCCGAGGTTGAGATCGACCTCTCGCAGGATAAGCTGCCCGCCCATGAACGGCCAGCTGCCACCTGCCACGGACAATACTTCCCCGTTCTGCAGGCTGAATTCCACCTCTCCTTCGAGCACTTCGACGCCGGGATTGACCGAAGCCACCCGGATCCGCTGGTTTGGTGCGGTCGTAAGGCCGAGCAGGTCCGTGAATTCGATCGTTCCGCTCGCCCCCTGAACGGGACCGAAAGCTGCTGCGAAATCGAGGTCTTCTGAGGAGAATGTTCCGGTGCTGGTCACTTCGCCGCTCGGTGACCAGTCGATCCGGCCCTCGCCAGTGATCACACCTTCCGCATTGGCGATGACACCGAGCGCAAGTCCGCTGACATCTTCGGGTTGAAGCTGGTCATCGAAGGCAAGGCCTTCGACTTTCAGATCTGCATGGCCTTCGCCAGACGCGAGATTGTGGCGGATGTCGGCCAAGGTGACGATCCGGTCCGTCTGCGGATTGCGCAAAGCGGCAGCGGCAGTAATGATATTGTCTACCAGGGAAAGCGACGCGTCTCTCGCAATCAACGGCTCGAACCTGTCCGGTTCTTCCCTGTCGCTGAGCCGGAAAGTCGCATCGCCAATACTAAGGGTGCCGTCGGTGTAATCCCAGTTGCCGGACGTGTCATCCAACGTCATCGGTACGGCTGCGAGTGCGATTTCAGCATCGCTGAACGTCCCGGCGATATTGTCCCCTATTTCCGCTGAAAGATCGGAAATCAGAAAGCGGCTCGCGGTATCGACGGGGCCTAGCGAGATATCCAGATTTTGCGCACGAAGCGTGCCGGGATAGGCGAAGCCCACAGGGCCGCTCGCGAGACGGATCGGCGTTTCGCCAAGCGAGCCGTTGAGGTCGAGCGCCGGTGCACCTGCGGCGAATTTCAGGCCGCCCTTGCCGAATTGCAGCATGGGCTTTCCGGGCGGTGGGCACAGGGTAAGACCCGGGCCGGACAGATTCAGTTCGGCAAATGCAAACCGGCGGAACGCGAACTCGGTGCATTCTCGCCATAGCGCCAGATCGCCGCCCGATTCCCATCTGCCACTTATCGGCAAGGACAACTGGTCGACTGCACCGCCGGGGAGCGGACCGCTCGCTTCAATCGTGCCGGAAAAACCGAGAGCGCCTGAACCGCCCTGTACTATTGTCATGCCTGGTATGGCCAGTTGCGCGCGCCCGGCTTCGTAAGGCGCCATGCTGAGCCTGAATACCGAACTGCCGTTTTCTGAGCGCTCCATGCGCCCGCTGATCCGCGGAAGATCGGGCCCTCCGGTTGCAATGTTGCCGAAAATCCTCGCGGGTTCTTCTCCGCGGGAAGCAATTTCGAATCGGGAAAGAGACAGAATTCGATTGCCGCTGCCGCCGGTCAATTCCGCCTGCGGCACAGATAGGGAATAGCCCTCATCCGTGCGCCGGAAGAGCAAATCGGCCGCCAGCGCACTGCCTCGCGTCTCTGCCTGCAAGGCTGCAGAGATGCGGCGCGCGATCGGGTTCAGGAGAGTGCCCTCCCCCGAATTTGCCAGACTTTCTATCGAATTGATGGAGACGGGCCCCAATCGCAGGCCATTGCCTTCGACATCGCCTTCCAGCTCGATCCGGGCAAAATTGTCGCGTGAGCGCAGGGTTCCTTCGATCGTCATCAGCGCGGCAAGCGCTTGAGGAGTTTCGACCCCGCGCGCCGCGACGGTGTACCGCGAAGTCATCGATCCACCGTTCAACTGCGCCCTGAGCGTGCCCGAAAGCGATTGCGCGCTGTTCGTAGCCAGGCGAACATCATCGGTCGCAATCCGGGCCTCGATCTCGGGCTGCGAAAGATCCTCGCTGGCCGTGACATCGAGTTCGGCCACCAGATCGGAAACCGAAAGCTCATTCTCGGCACATCCCAGCGAAGTCACGCGCAAAGGACCCGTGAAACTGGGTTCTCCTGCCCGGGAAGTAACTTCTCCGAAGATCGTCGAATCTGCGGCTTCGCATCCGTCAAACGCCAGCGCCGGGGCAGTGGCGGCGAAAATCCCGGCGAAGCCATTTGCGATGTTGCCCTGCCCCACCAGCTTCAGGCCGATCGGACCGTATTCGGTTTCCAGCAGACCGCGACCATCCCGGATTGCCACGTCGATATCGGGCAGCCCGGAAGGTTCACCGGTGTCGCGGAAGATTACCCGGTCGAGCGATCCGAAACTGAGCCGCCCATCGACATATCGGCCGAAGAGGCGGGGCTCTACGAGAGTTACTTCGCCGATTTCCGGCAGCCCGAAGCGATGTCTGAGGCGGACGATAACGCGCTCTGCCGTGAAATTCGGTGCGTTAGGATCGCCGATTACGAGATCGGAGATTACCTGCGTCTGCCCACCTACCCGCTCGATTTCGTAGGTCGCTGGCAGGTCGTATGCTTCCAGCTGGTCGGCAACGAAGTCGTCGGCAATGGCGAAGCGGTTCATCCATACCAGTACGGCAATCACCACCAGCATCGAAACGACGAGCGCAGGCACCTGCCAGCGCTTCTTGCGCCAGCGCGGTCTATCGCTCACATATTGGCCTGCTGACCCGTCCATCGAACCCCGCACTTGCGCGCATCGCGGCACAAAGGCAATGCAACGCCTTGAAACGGCTGGGGGAGGAAAAAGGTTGCCGGAGGTCGAGAAAAAGGCGGCAAGCCACGCCGGGGCGGGTCATCGCGCACGCCTCCGCACGCGCCTTCTGAGCGGCGGGGCCGAAGCGCTGGCGGACTACGAACTGCTGGAATTTCTTCTCTTCGCAGGCATCAGACAGGGCGATACGAAGCCTCTGGCCAAGAATCTGATCGCCCGGTTTGGTTCCTTTTCCGGCGTTCTCAATGCGGCCCCGAGCGCTCTCGCCCAGGTGAAGGGAATGGGGGAAGTGAGTGCGGCATCCCTACATGCGGTGTCGCTGACTGCCCGGCGAATGGCGCGCGGATCGGTGCAGCAGCAACCGGTGCTGGGAAGCTGGCAGGCGCTGCTCGATTACCTCGCCATCGACATGGGCGAATTGAAGCACGAACGCGTCCGTGTGCTTTATCTCGATACGCGAAACCGGTTGATCGACGACCACCTCGCTGCCGAGGGCTCCATCGACGAGGCTGCGATTCACCCGCGAGAAGTCATCCGCCGCGCCTTCGATGTAGGGGCCAGCGCGCTTATCCTCGTCCACAACCACCCCAGCGGCGATCCGGAGCCCAGCCGGGCGGATATCCAGATCACCAACCGCATCGCGGAAGCTGGCCGGCTGCTCAACGTCACGGTCCACGATCACGTTATAGTGGGGCGCGGCACGCATGTTTCTCTGCGGGCCAAGGGACTGATCTAGCTCAATTCACAGTCAGTCCGTGCCGGGCATATTGAGCCTTGAGCTCGGGTGCCATGCGAAGCGCAGTTGCGATATCGTCGCTGCCCGCCCGGTCCCCCTGTTCCATCCGGATGATTCCGCGCATGTAGAGCGAGGCGGCCATACCGGGATTGAGTTCGAGAACGCGGTTGAGGTCTTCGATAGCCGCATCGAAATTGCCCATGCGATAATGCACCATCGCCCGGCTATCGAGCATCGGCGTACTGTTCGACGCGCGCTCGATTGCCCGCGTGCAAATTTCCAGTGCACCGTCGAGCCCGGTATCGAATAGCCCGCGATACCAGCAATCGTAGTTCAGCGCGGTTTCGTTCAGTGGCTTGTCGGCCACCTCTTCCGACATGATGGCGAGACCGCCCGCGACATCGCCCGACAACCCGGTCCCGATAGCGTAGATGCCGGCATAATAGGCGCTGTCCTCATCGGAGACCGGCAGACTTTCGAGCAATTCGATCGCTTCGTCCGTTCGCCCGGCATAGGCCAGCCGCTCGCCGAGAATAAGGGCCACGTCGGTATCGGGTTCCAGATCATAGGCGCGCTGGAGGTCGGCGAGAGCGCTCTCCGTCCTGCCCAGCGAATGAAGGACGTTTGAACGCCATTGCAGAACCCATGCCGAAGTATCCTCCTCCACCAGCTTGTCCAGATCCAGTAGAGCGTCTTCGAAGCGGTAAATATCGTGCAGGAAGCCTGCCCGTTCCCCGAGAGGACCGTAATCATCCTCCTCGGCGAATTCGATCGCAGCTTCATAAGCGGCGAGGATGGGCTCGCTTCGCTTGTCGAGTTCCTTGCGGTCCAACTGCCAGCGCCAGACCATGTCTTCGGGAGCAAGAAGCCTGCTTTCCTCGCTCGCGAAGCGGCGTACTTCACGTTTCACTTCAGGCAGTTTGTCGGCGCCGATCTCACCCAATTGCTGGACTACTTCGACCGCGCCCGAGAAGCGATTACCTTTGAGCGTGTTCGCCCCTACAATGCGGGTATTGGCGTAACGGACCTCGATATTATCCGGACCTTCGAAGACGAATCCATCCATTCCGACGGGAAGAATCATTTCGCCGACAATGTGATTCCGGAGCGGTCCGTTCGTGGCGACGGGAATATCGCGCCATTCGGGTTTGGCGCGGCTCGCACTGAACGCCTCGTCGGGCTTGAGGTCCGCATCGAGCACCAAGCGCCCATCTTTCCATTCGAAGTCGGATGACGTTATGCCGGTAACACGCAGCATTCCCAGCGCTTTCTCTTCATTATAATCTACGCTGACGGAACTGACTGCGCTCCCATCCTGACCCTGTGCAAAGCTTTTAGCGATCTCGCGCAGCGAGTCCTCGTCACCCTCGTCAACCAGCTTGCGGAAGCCGGCACCTTGAGGTCCGTAGAATTCCATTTCCAACGTGTAGAGGGCCGGAAGGTCGATACCTGCCGTATAGTCGGTGACGACATTCATCACCAGATTGGGCGATGTCTGCTCACGCTGGGACATCTGGACAAGGTCGGACCCTTCCGCACTCAGCGGCAATGCATAGTAAAAAGGCGGAACCCATCCGACGTTCGCCAGACGCGTAGCCGCGCTCGTACCGTCCAGCCAGTAATCCTGTCCGTCAATCTGCGCGCGCACGATCATATGGTCGAAATTGCCCGGCACCGGCAGCAGTTCGGGTATCGCGTCACCGCCGCCTGTCTGCACCAGCACGGTCTGCGACTGGATGCCCATCTCCTTTAACAGAGCATGCAGGAGCACCGACTTGGCCTTGCAATCGCCATAGCGGTTCGCCCAGGTTTCCCCGGCATCCTGCGGCAGGTAATTCCCCCCGTCGAGCCCGTTGAGAAGATAGCTCACCTCGTCCTGTACGAGCTGTGTCGCCAACGCAGCTCGGTGCAGCGGATCGGGGGTCTTTGCCATTATCGCACGTGCTTGAGCGACCACGTCGCTATCAGGCGCGACATCGGCCGCCTCGGTAAAATGCGGAGCCATGGTGCGCGACAATTCCTGCCAATCGGAATAAGTCCCCACGCGCAGCACGGGATTGCGGCGAAAGCGCCAGGGTGCATCATTCGGCATCTCGGGTAGCTCGGCCAAGGGAAGAACGACTTCCAGCCTGCTCACGCCGTTTTCGGTCGCCGGCGCCGCGAGTCCGGCATGATCTTCCACCCGCCAGTAAACATCTTCGTCCGCTGGCCAGCTGACCACCGCTCGGGCAAAACCTACCTGCCAGGGTTCGCTGCCGAGAAACTGGAGAACCTGCATCTCGTCACCAAGGGCCTGATCGTCGATGGTGACCGAGCGGGTCACTCGCAGAACGTCACCGACTTGCAGGCCGGGGACCGCCATCGTGGCAGTCAGTTGTCCGTCGAGCAGACGTTGCTCAAGTCCTTGCTCTCGGCGGAGAATATCGAATTCCGCACCGCTGCCGATCAGATCGATCCGTTCGTCTCCGCGAAGGATCTCCACCCGGTGGATGGTCAGATCGCCCTTGTCCGGCAACCAGTCGAGCGAGATGGTGCCCTGTTCCATCAAGGCCTGCGGATTGTCTATCCGCATGGCGTTATCGGCATATGTAGTAACGACACCGTCTTCCAGCCAATGCTGCCAATCTGCGATCAGCTGGGATGGCCCTTCGTCAATTGCGGAAGTGTCGAGGCTCGCCTGGTCGATCCAGCTGGGCGTATCACCATACAAAACTTCTTCGCCGGCAAGCACGGGATTCGCGCAGCAGATGGCGAGCGCAGTTCCGCAGAACAAAGGAAAGCGGAGCGCGGATTTAATCGATTTATCGTTCATGTAGCACAGTTTACCGAGATTAATGCGTTGCGCAATCCACCTGCGATGAGCCGGTAAAGCCTGTGTTGACCAAGGATTTTAAGGGTTGGACGGGAGCCCCAGCCTTGCCAGCCTGCATCTGCCACTCTAGCGGGGCGCGGCACATTCCCGCCATTCACGGAGTCGACCCATGGTCCCCCGCTACGCCCGCCCAGAGATGTCCGCAATCTGGGAGCCGGAGTCGAAATATCGGATCTGGTTCGAAATCGAAGCGCATGCGACCGAGAAGCTCGGCGAGCTTGGCGTGGTGCCGAAGAGCGCTGCCAAAGCGCTTTGGGACTGGTGGGCCACCGATCCGAAGATCGACGTGGAAGCCATCGATGCGATCGAGGCCGTGACCAAGCATGACGTAATCGCATTCCTCACGTGGGTGGCAGAAAACGTCGGCGATGAAGCGCGCTTCATGCACCAGGGTATGACCAGTTCGGATGTCCTCGATACCACCTTGGCTGTGCAACTGGTCCGTGCGACCGACTTGCTGCTGGAAGACATGGACGCTCTGCTCGAAGCCATCGAGCGCCGAGCGAAGGAACACAAATACACCCCGACCATCGGCCGCAGCCATGGCATCCATGCAGAACCGGTAACCTTCGGCCTCAAGCTCGCACAGGCATATGCCGAGTTCGATCGCTGCAAATCGCGCCTTCTCGCTGCGCGCGAGGAAATCGCCACATGTGCCATTTCGGGTGCGGTTGGGACCTTCGCGAATATCGATCCGAGCGTGGAAGAATACGTCGCCGAGAAATTGGGCCTCAAACCCGAGCCAGTCTCGACCCAGGTTATTCCGCGGGACCGGCACGCGATGTATTTCGCGACACTCGCTGTGATCGCCGGTTCGATCGAACGGGTCGCGGTTGAAGTCCGCCACTTGCAGCGTACCGAAGTGCTCGAAGCCGAAGAGTTTTTCTCCAAGGGGCAGAAGGGTTCGAGCGCGATGCCGCACAAGCGCAACCCGATCCTGACCGAAAACCTGACCGGTCAGGCACGCATGATCCGCGCCTATGCACTGCCCGCGCTCGAAAACGTCGCGCTGTGGCATGAACGCGATATTTCGCATTCCTCGGTCGAGCGCTTCATCGGCCCGGATGCCACGATAACGCTGGATTTCGCCCTCGCCCGCCTGACCGGCGTAATCGACAAGCTGCTCGTCTACCCGGAACGCATGCAGGCCAATATGGACCGCATGGGTGGCCTGATCCATTCGCAGCGCGTCTTGCTTGCCCTCACCCAGAACGGCGTGAGCCGCGAAGATGCCTACCGCCTGGTTCAGCGCAACGCGATGAAGGTCTGGGAATCGGACGGGAGGCTGATGTTGCTCGATCTGCTCAAGCAGGACGATGAAGTGACCGCTGCGCTGACGGAAGAGCAACTCGAGGAGAGGTTCGACCTCGAATACCATTTCAGGCAGGTCGACACCATTTTCGACCGCGTGTTCGGCTAGACGCGGCGAGTTTCAGGGCTTAGCATCTCGTTCAAACGATAGAGGGGAGCTGCATTTCCATGCAAATTGTCCGAACCATACTCTGGATCCTGCTGCTGGTAGGTGTGCTCGCATTTTCATTTGGCAACTGGGATCGGCAGATCGATGTACGCATCTGGCCGGGCATTGTCTGGGATACACGCGTTCCTGCCTTGGTGATCGTGTCCTTCCTTCTCGGACTTGTCCCGATGTGGTTGTATCACCGCGGCGTGCGCTGGCGCCTCAGCCGCCGGATTTCAGGGTTGGAGACGGCGACAGCATCGATGGCGGCACCCAAAGCCGACCCCACTCCGCCGGCGCCCGTCCGCCCGGAACCGGCGCACAAGGAAACACCGGCAGAGCCCGACAATCCCGTTGAGCCGGAACCCACGACCAGGCCATGAGCAATCCGATCTTTCTCGCGCTGGACGTGCCGCGTTTGCGCGATGCCGTGGCTCTGGCAGAAAACGCCAAGGCACATATTGGCGGGGTCAAGCTGGGTCTCGAGTTCTTCAATGCCCATGGTGCGCATGGCGTTCACATGCTTGCACAGCTCGGGCTGCCGATATTTCTCGACCTCAAGCTCCACGATATTCCCAATACGGTCGCTGGCGCTATGCAGGCCATTCATGTGCTGGAACCTGCTATCGTTACAGTCCATGCCTGCGGCGGTCGCGCCATGATGGAAGATGCGAAGGCCGCTGCCGGGGAGAATACGAAAGTCGTGGCCGTCACGATGCTGACCAGCCTCGACGAGCGCGACATACAGGAAATGGGCATATCGGATTCTCCTTCCGATCATGTCCTGCGCCTGGCTGAACTGGCGCATCGGGCCGGCCTCGACGGCGCGGTATGTTCGGGCCACGAAATAAAGTCGGTCCACAACCAGTGGAAGGATGGCTTCTTCGTCGTGCCCGGCCTTCGTCCGGAGGGCGGTGCATCGGGCGATCAGAAGCGTGTGGTCACTCCTCGCCAGGCCCGGGACGACGGGGCAAGCGTGCTGGTAATCGGACGCCCGATTAGCCGTGCGGAAGACCCCGCAGAAGCAGCGCGTGCGATCGAAGCGACGCTTTAAAGCGGATCAATGCCTGCCCTTATCAAGATTTGCGGCATCTCGAGTGTGGATGCGCTGGACGCTGCAATCGAAGCCCGCGCGGATTACTTCGGAATGGTGTTCTTTCCGCCCTCGCCGCGTCATGTCGATCATCATGCAGCCAGCGCGCTTGCGATGCGCGCCGGAGTTAGGATCGGCCGAATTGGCCTATTTGTCGATGCGGACGATAATCAGATCGCCGAGGGCGTGCAGGCAGCGCGCCTCGATGCCATCCAGCTCCACGGAGAAGAAACACCTGCGCGTGTCGCCGTGATCAAGGAACGCTTCGGTCTCCCTGTCTGGAAGGCGATACCTGTCGCATCGGAAAAAGACATGGGGGCTGCCGCAGCGTACGAAGACGTTGCCGACCTCCTGCTGTTCGATGCCAAGACGCCAAGGGACGCGGCGCTGCCCGGAGGGATGGGTTTGCGTTTCGACTGGAATCTCCTGGGGCGCTGGCGCGGGCGTTCAGGCTGGGGACTGGCAGGAGGGCTTTCCCCCCTGAATGTCGCTGGAGCGATTGCCGAGACGTCTGCGCCGCTTGTCGATACCTCCAGCGGAGTGGAGAGCGCTCCGGGCGTCAAGGACCCCCAGCGCATACGGGCCTTCTGCGAGGCCGCCCGCAAAGCTTGACGCAATGCCCAATCCTGCTATGCGCGCGCCTTCGCTGATTGGCCCCGCACCCCGGTGAAGCGGTGGCCGCGTCCAAGCTCATGAGCTTGGGCGGTGCGATGCCGGGTTAGATGGCCGCCCTTGATTCCGTAGTGGAGTTGGGGGGACGGCTCTGCAAATTGAAGGAAAGACCTATGTCGAAGCGCAAGAGCGCCAAGTACAAACTCGACCGCAGGATGGGTGAAAACATCTGGGGTCGCCCGAACTCCCCGTTCAACAAGCGTCCCTATGGTCCCGGCCAGCACGGCCAGCGCCGCAAGGGCAAGGTGAGCGACTTCGGCCTGCAGCTTCGCGCCAAGCAGAAGCTCAAGGGCTACTATGGCGATGTGACCGAGAAGCAGTTCAAGCGCACCTACAAGGAAGCGTCGGCCATGAAGGGCGACACCGGTCAGAACCTGATCGGGCTGCTTGAGCAGCGCCTCGACATGGTCGTGTATCGTGCCAAGTTCGCACCGACCATCTTCGCCGCCCGCCAGATCGTGAGCCACGGCCACATCTTCCTCAACGGCGTGAAGACCAACATCGCATCGGCCCGCGTCAAGGTCGGCGACGTCGTCAGCCTCGGCAGCAAGGCCAAGGACATGGCTCTTGTCATCGAAGCGCAGAGCCTGCCCGAGCGTGAAATTCCCGATTATGTCGCGCCCGACGGCACCGACAAGATCACCTTCACCCGCGTGCCGAAGCTCGACGAAGTGCCTTACCCGGTCACCATGGAGCCGAACCTCGTTGTCGAGTTCTATTCGCGCTGAGATTTGCAGCAGAGCAAGCGGCAAAGGGCGGTCCTGCGGGGCCGCCCTTTTCGTTTCCGCGCTTGCCAACGGTTCGTCGCATTTTCAGTCACTTGCCGGAAACCTGCCGCGACGAAAGACGTTCAGATGAGACTATGACACAATATCGTTTCGTGACCCGCAATCGAGCGGGGAAATGGTACACCTCACTCGCCGAAGCACAGCATCAGGCCAACCGTATCGGAGCCGGTTTCACCGACGCTCTCGGACGGTTCATTGCCTATCGCGGAACCGTTCTGGAAATGCGGGAGATGCCTGCGACCTGAGCGCCTCAACGCTGATGGGCTATCTTCAGCGCATAGAACACCATGGCCATGATAACGGCCGTGATGAGCGCGCCCCACACCCAATAGGGCAGGAAGAGAGCTTGGGCGATATGCTCCGTATCGGACATCTGGAGACGCCCCTCCATGTATCCGCCCCTGCTGAAGAGATAGCCGAAATCGCGGTAGATCGAGATGCAGCCCTGAACGCCCAGGAACTGCACGGCGAAACGGCGATGAGCTTCTTTCCCATAGAAGGCCAGCAGGAGGCTGGCTCCGCCAAGCAGCGGAAGGACCATCCAGCCGGTCGTCGAGCGAACCCATATGACGGTAGAACCAAGTAGCGCCGCGCCCAGCAGAACCAGCGCAGCCTTAGTCGCCCGTTTCGTGCGCGAGGCAAGGATGAGGAGACACCCGGCCACGGTAGGCCCAAGGAGACCCGCCGCGGCAATCATGGCCTGAGATATACGCGAGGGATCGCCTTCAGCCAAATGGAGCGCGTAGCCCGATCCATTTGGAAAAATGACAAGCCGCTCGAATTCGTGGCCGAAAGCCATCGCGGCGAGACCGTGGCCCATTTCATGAAACCACGTCGCCAAGATACTGAACGGATAGAGCAGATACCCGCCGTAAGGCGAGTGCCAGAGCAGGATCGAGACGAACCCCAGCACGATAAGCAGGGTAATCTCCTGCCTTCCCGCTTGACTGGAATAGGACGGCGGACGTGCGGTCATGGTGCGATCTCCTGTCCAGCCCAATCGAAACAACGTCCACTCTGCTCGGGCCTCAAGGATGATAAGACACCAAGCAACTTTTCGGCGGAATATGCCGGCGTGAAGAGCTTGCCGTCCGGCACATTGCGACGAAATGGCTGACTGAGATTGGTCTCGACGGTACCTGGATGAAGAGCGACGCAGAACGCATCAGGTTTCTTGCGCGCCAGTTCTACCGAAAGCGTCCGGATGATCATGTTCAGCGCCGCCTTGCTGGCGCGATAGGAATACCAGCCACCCAGCCGGTTGTCCGATATGCTGCCGACCCGTGCCGAAAGGACTGCAAATCCTCCACGTTCGCCCTCAGGAAGAAGCGGAAGGAAGTGCTTGGCGACAAGAGCAGGGCCGGTCGCGTTTATCGCAAAATTATGCGCGAGTTCGTCGGCGGAAAGATGCCGCCAGTCCTTCTCCGGTCCTTCGCCCCCGTTATGAAGATAGCCGGTCGCGACAACGATAAGATCGAGTGGACCATCCTCGCCCAGAACCGATGCTGCCGTTTGAATGCTCTCCTCGTCTGTCAGGTCGAGAACCCCGCGCGACAAACGATGGACCTGCGTGCCTTGGTCTTGGAGCTGGCCTGCCAGCGCAGAACCTATGCCGCCGGAAGCCCCGACAACCACAGCACGCTTCCAGACCATCAGGTGTCCGCGCCCAGATAGTCGCAGCGAAAGTCGTCCGCAAAAGTGGCAAACCTGCCATCGCCGATTGCGTCCCTCACGGCCTGCATCAGCTGCTGGTAGAAGGCGATATTGTGCTCGGTCATCAGCATTGCGCCGAGGATTTCCTGGGATTTGACGAGATGGTGAAGATAGGCCCGGCTGTAGATGCCGCAGGTATCGCATGAACAGCGAGAATCGAGCGGCTCCTGGTCTTCCGCAAACCTCGCATTGCGCAGGTTCAGCGGGCCGTTCCAAGTAAACGCTTGGCCGTTGCGGCCGGATCGGCTGGGCAGCACGCAATCGAACATGTCGACCCCGCGCTCCACCGCGCCGACGAGATCGTCGGGCTTGCCGACGCCCATCAGGTAGCGAGGTCGATCTTCCGGCAACTGGCCGGGCGCAAAATCTAGCGTGGCGAACATCGCTTCCTGTCCCTCGCCCACTGCGAGACCCCCGATAGCATACCCATCGAAGCCGACTTCCGTCAGCTTTTCGGCGCTGATCTTGCGAAGATCCTCGTCGAGTGCGCCTTGCTGGATACCGAACAGCGCCGCGCGCTCCGCATGGTCGCCGCCTGCATCGAATCCGTCGCGGCTACGCTTCGCCCAGCGCATCGACATTTCCATGCTCGTGGCGATTTCATCCCGAGGACGATCGGCACGCGGACACTCGTCGAAGGCCATCACGATATCGCTGCCGAGGAGCCGCTGGATTTCCATGCTGCGTTCGGGCGTCAGCATATGCTTCGACCCGTCGATATGGCTGCGGAATTCGACGCCCTTCTCGGTCAATTTCCTGAGATCGGACAGGCTCATCACCTGGTAACCGCCGCTATCAGTCAGGATCGGGCGGTGCCAATTCATGAACTTGTGCAGCCCGCCGAGCTTCGCGACCCGTTCCGCCCCCGGTCTCAGCATCAGGTGATAGGTATTGCCGAGGATGATGTCTGCGCCCGTTTTCCGCACGGTTTCAGGCTTCATTGCCTTGACCGTAGCGGCGGTCCCGACCGGCATGAAGGCAGGTGTGCGGATGTCGCCGCGCTGCATGCGGATCGTGCCGCTACGCGCTTTTCCATCCCGCGCATGGATGGTGAAATCAAACCGCTCGCTCATCGTCTAGAAGCCGTAGACTACTGAGAAGCGGGTAATCGTGTCGGTAGACTCGGTGTCGACCGGCGGGTTGCTGTTGTAATCCACCGCATAGGACATCCGCGACCGCAGCTTTTCCGAGATTTTGAAATCCAGCCCGCTGACGAGATTGATACTGGTGTTGTTGCCATCGATGAGCACCTGCACTTCGCCCCCGCCCTCAGCCAGAGCGTTCGCGTCCTGCGTGAAGGTAAGACCCTCGACAATCTGCCAATCGAAATCGGCACCGAACAAACCTGCTATTCGGCTCGCGTTGGTTCCATCGGTATATTCGGTAATCCGCCAAGCCGGTCCGGCCTTGACCGACAGACTGACGCCCTCGTCATCGACTACTTTGTAACCCAATCCACCGGAAGCGGCGTAACGCGCATCGAAGCCTTGAAGTCGATCCCGTTCGAATTGCGCCAGACCATAAATGAACAAATCGTCGTTGAACTGCCAGCGCGGTTCGTAGGCCGCCACAAACTGCTCGCGGCTCGTCGCCCCGTTTTGCCGCTGATAGTCGGCCCGGGCGCGCAGCAGATGGGTCCACTCCAGGCCTTCGCGCTTGAGCTGCAACGCCGTGGTTACCCCGATACTTTCAGTGTTCCCGGTCGAATGAAAGCCGCCGAATTCACCTTCCCCGCTCCATCGGGCGAAGATACCGGCTTCGCTAATTGCCTTCTTCCGGGCAGCTTCGGCTGCAGCGTGCTTTGCTGCCTGACTTGCCTTCCACTCCGCTTCGATCGCATCGATTGTCGCTGCGTCATCGGGATGGGTTGTCCTTGCCAGATCAAGAACTGTCGAGACTTTCGCGGCATCATCGGTAGCGATCGCCGCGTCGATCATGGCCTGCACACCTTGCGGCAGTTCCGCAGAGGCCGGAACAGCGCCAAGGACCAGGCAGCCAGAAGCGATGAGTGCGCAAATCGTTTTCATGTCGTGTCGCCTAGCGTGCGAGAAACGCTATCGCCACCCCGTAAAAAAGAAGGGCGGCTCTCTTTCGAGAACCGCCCTCCGTGATTGCAGATCGATCGATCAGAACTTGAAGCCGACACCTGCGGTAGCGCGCAGCGTATCGAAGCCGATCGTGTCGAGGTTCACGCGAACCAGCGAACCACCAAGCGGGAAATCGGCACCCAGGCCGACCAGATAGTCGCCGTCGCTATCGTCGAGATCGTCGAATTCGTCACCGAGATCGACGTTCACGATTTCTTCGAGGTCGAGATCGACATGCTGGTAACCGCCGCGGGCGTAGAACTTGGCACCGCCGGGAGCGCGGACGCCGAGGCGTAGCGAAGCGCCGATTTCGCTGTCGATGGCGTCGAAGCCGTAGGTGTAGTTACCTTCGATGCCGGCGAATGTGGTGGCACCGATGGGCAGATCGTAACCGGCGAAGACGCCAACAATCGGGCTGGCCGTATCGATGTCGAGTTCGGCGCTGTCGAAATCGTCTCCGTCGACGCCGAGATCGTGATATCCGCCGGAGATTCCGACGAAGCCTTCACCAGGAACGACGTCCTGAGCCTGCACGGCAGTCGGAAGAGTGAATGCGCCAGCCGTTACGGCGGCAAACAGGAATGCTTTAGCTTTCATTATTACCCTCGTTGTCCGTTCGCCAAACTGACGAACCGAGGGGCCTGTGCGCCTCAATTGCTTGCGGAACAATGAACAAAAAATACCCTGCTGCGCAATATTAACTAACACCCGTTCAGGCACGGAGTCTCCAACCCGTTTTGAATATGTATGCAATCACGGCAGTGCAGGTAGCCAGGAAACCGAGGGTGATGCCGAAGCTCACCCAGATGTTCACATCGCTGCTGCCATAGAACGTCCAGCGCAGCCCGCTGACGAGATAAACGATGGGATTGGCCAGAGCGATGGTGTCCCACGGTTTTGGCAGCATATCGATCGAATAGAAGGTCCCGCCGAGGAATGTGAGCGGAGTCAGGAAAAGCATAGGGATGATACCCAGCTTTTCGAAATTGTCCGCCCAGATGCCAAGGATGAAACCGAACAGGCTGAAAGCCGCCGCAACCAGCATGATGTAGATCACCGCCAGCAGCGGATACGCGATGCTGTAGTCGACAAACAAGCGCGCCGTGACGAGGATGATCGCCGCAAGTATCAGGCTCTTGGTCATGGCCGCGCCGACGAAGCCGACAAGCGTTTCGGACACGCCAACGGGCGCGCTGAGCAATTCGTAGATGGTCCCGGTAAACCGCGGCATGTAGATGCCGAAACTGGAGTTGCTGGTCGTCTCGCCCAGCAACGTGAGCATAAGCAGGCCGGGAATGATGAAAGCACCGTAATCGACGCCGCCGAGATCGGGCATCCGCCCGCCGATCGCTGCGCCGAAGACGATGAAGTAAAGCGCGGTCGTCAGCACCGGTGCAAGGACCGACTGGAAAGCCGTGCGCAGGAAGCGCATCAGTTCGCGGGTGTAAATCGACCAGGTGGAACGCCAGGAAATCATGCCGCTTCCTCCTCGCCGAGCAGTGATACGAAGATATCTTCCAGGCTGCTTTCACGAAGGTCGATACCGTCATAGTCAATCCCGGCTGCAATCAGAGCCTTGGTAATCTCGGCCACCTCGGCCTTGCCGCGCCCGGTGCCGTCACCGCCGCGGTAGCACAGAGAGGTCCCGCCTTTCTCTATTTCTACCGGATATTGCGCGATAGAAGGCGGCAGTTCAGTGATCGGGCTGGAGAGCGAGATATGCGCCTCGGTGCGCCCGAGGCGGGCCATCATCGCCTCCTTCTCGTCGACCATGAGCAGCTTGCCGCGATTAATGATCCCTACCCGGTCGGCCATCAACTCGGCTTCCTCGATGTAATGGGTGGTCAGGATGATCGTCACCCCGCGATCGCGCATCTCATCTACGATCGCCCACATACCTTTGCGCAATTCGACGTCCACACCCGCGGTAGGTTCGTCGAGAAACAGCAGGTCAGGCTCGTGCGCCAATGCCTTGGCGATCAAGACCCGGCGCTTCATTCCGCCCGAAAGCGCCATGATCCGCTCGTCGCGCTTGTCCCACAAGCTGAGGCTGCGGAGTATTTCTTCGATCCGTTTGGGGTCGGGAGCCAGCCCGAAGAGCCCACGAGAATAGGCAACCGCGCGTTCGACCGGTTCGAACATATCAGTCGCGAGTTCCTGAGGTACCAGGCCGATCCGTGCCCTCGCTTGCCGCCAGCCTGTCGCAAGATCGTGGCCAAAGGCGCGCATCGTTCCGCTGGTGGGCCGGACCAGCCCGCAGATGGCACCAATCAGCGTTGTCTTGCCCGCTCCGTTGGGTCCGAGAAGTGCGAAGATTTCGCCCTGCCGGATTATCAGGTCGACATTGTCGAGGGCCTTGAGCCCGCCGGGATAAACCTTGCTGAGGCCATCGAGCTCGAGGATCGGTTCGTTCATGAAACCGATCTAGGGAAGGAGCAACGAGGAGTCACCATAGGAATAGAAGCGGTACTCACCAGCGATGGCGTGAGCGTAGGCTTCCTGCATCCGTTCCCTGCCCATCAGCGCGCTGACCAGCATGAAGAGCGTCGATTTCGGCAGGTGAAAATTGGTCATCAGACCGTCGATGGCACGAAAGGTGTAGCCCGGGGTGATGAAAATGTCGGTATCACCCGCGAACGGCCTGATTATCCCGTCTTCGCCGGTGGCGCTTTCAAGCAGGCGAAGACTCGTTGTACCGACTGCAATCACGCGATTGCCCCGTTCCCGCACGGCATTCAACCGATCGGCCGCATCCTGCTCGATCCGGCCCCATTCGGAATGCATCTGGTGGTCATCGGTATCGTCGGCTTTTACCGGGAGGAACGTCCCCGCACCGACGTGAAGCGTCAGGGTCTCCGTCCCGATACCACGCTCGGCAATGGCGGCTATAAGACGATCGGTGAAATGCAGCGCTGCCGTCGGCGCCGCCACCGCTCCGTCTTCGCGCGCGAACATGGTCTGGTAATCCTCGCGGTCCTGCGCATCGGTGGGTCGCTTGCCCGCGATATAGGGAGGCAGCGGCATCGTGCCGGCGCGTTCCAGGAGAACTTCGACAGGCTCCTCGCCCTCGAAGAACAGCACGAAGCTGCCGTCGGCCAGCCGTTCTTCGGCGATTGCCGTCACACCGCCGCCAAATTCGGCAACATCGCCCACACGAAGCCGCTTGGCGTTGCGGACGAAGGCCTGCCATCGCCGCAGGTCGATCCGCTTGTGCAGCGTGGCCCCGATCTTGGCCTCCCCCCGGCGCCCTTCGAGTTGTGCGGGAATGACCCGGGTGTCATTGAAAACAAGCACGTCACCCGGTTCGATCAGGTCGGGCAGATCACTCACATGGCGATCAGAGAAGGGTCCGTTTCCCTGCACGACCAGCATCCGCGCGGCATCGCGAGGCCGCGCCGGACGCAGGGCTATGCGTTCGTGGGGTAGTTCGAAATCGAAAAGGTCGACGCGCATGGCAGCGCCCCTAGACGCTGCCCCGCCCGGAGGAAACTCAGTTTTCGCTCGACGCGTTCAAATCGTCGAGAGTGACTTCTTCTTCCATGACCGCAGGCGCAGCGGCCGGCATCGGTGCCGGAACGGGCTTGCTATCCGACGCGAGCGAAGCCTGCAGGATGCGGGTGGGATTGGCGGGCGGTTCGCCGCGGTTGATCGCGTCGACTGCATCCATGTTGGAGATTACCCGGCCGAAATTGGTGTACTTCCGGTCGAGGCTGAAGCGCGGATAGAACACCATGAAAAACTGGCTGTTCGCGCTGTCCTCGCTGGCCGCACGGGCCATCGCGACCGTGCCGCGGACATGCGGCATCGGATTGAATTCTTCTTCGAGGTCGGGAAGCTCGCTGCCGCCCTGCCCGGTGCCGGTCGGATCGCCGGTCTGTGCCATGAAGCCGTCGATCACCCGGTGGAAAATTACGCCATCATAGAAGCCCTGACGCGAGAGCGTCTTGATCCGCTCGACATGATTGGGTGCCCAGCTCGGCATCAGACGGATGCCGACACGCTCGCCATTCGACAGGTCGAGGAGAAGGATATTCTCCGGATCTTCCTGCAGGTTGTAATTGATTGGCTGGTAGACCGGCTGCGCCGCGGTCTGGGCCTCGGCATCCTGCGCAGTCGCAGCGGTCGGGGCAAGCGCGGTAAGTGCGGCGGCGGCAAGGGCAAGCGAAGACTTGAGCATCGAAAATTCCGTTGAATTATGCTGTATGTGCCACGCCCTAGCGGGGCGGCGCTGTCGGTTCAATGAATGGATTACGGGATCGCGTCAGTAGTCGCCCAAGCGGCCTTTCTCATCCACCCTCGCAACGACTTCCTCGCATACTTCCTTGCTGACGAAGGGCGCAATGTTGCCCCCGAAGAGCGCGATTTCCTTGACGAGCCGCGACGCAATCGGCTGGAGCGAGACATCCGCCATGAGGAAGACGGTCTCGATATCGTCGTCGAGCTGCTGGTTCATGCCCGCCATCTGATATTCGTATTCGAAATCGGCGACGGCGCGCAGCCCCCGGATCAAGACGTTCGCGCCCATTTTGTGCGCGAATTTCACAAGCAGGGCGTTGAACCCCACCACTTCGACATTGTCGAGGCCCATGCCGGCGATTTCCCGCTCCACCATGGCAAAGCGTTCTTCGTTGGAGAACATCGGGTTCTTCGACGGGTTGGTGGTCACGCCGATGATCAGCTTGTCGACCAGCTTGCTACCCCGGCGGATAATGTCGGCATGGCCAAGCGTTATCGGATCGAAGGTCCCCGGATAAATGCCGATACGCTGAGTCACGGGTAGATTTCCTCCCAAAAGACGTTCGCTTCAGAGCCGGCGCTTTGACGCGCTATGATGAGCGTTTCAGTCCAACCTTTTTCCCGGCGTGCTACATAGACACCAGGAAGCGTTTCGGAAAAATCGAAAGCTAGTGCGGCCTTTTCGAGAGCCGACAAGCAGCCATTGTCCGCACGGTATTCGCGTATGACTTTCTGCATATTTTCCTCGCGCGAACCGGCTATTCGTAACGCCTCGATGCCAGCGCACTCGGACACGTCGAAACGGTCGACGAGCATCTCGTCGATGACAGTTAATGGCCCCTCACAGGCTGAAACAAGGCCGAAAGCGCTTGCTGCGAGAACTGGCCCGAACCTCACCGGTCACGCTCCACCACGAAGCGTGCCAGTTCTACGAGTACGCGCGCATCCTCGCCATAGCTCGACAAATGCTCACCCGCCTGCCCGACCAGCATTTCGGCCTGCGCCCGTGCCTTGTCGCGGCCCATCAGCGTGACGAAAGTCTGCTTGCCCTGCCCTTCGTCCTTGCGCAGGGCCTTGCCGGCTTTCTGCTCGTCGCCTTCCACATCGAGGAGGTCGTCGGCAATCTGGAAGGCAAGTCCGATGTCGCGGGCATAGGCACGTAGGTGCGTCCTGCCTTCGGGCGGAACCCGTCCGAGAATCGCGCCCATCTCCACGCTCGCCGCGAGCAGGGCCCCGGTCTTGAGTTGCTGGAGGCGAGTAACCTGCCCAAGGTCATATTCCTGTTCGTCCGAAACGATGTCCATCATCTGGCCGCCTGCCATGCCATCATGGCCACTTGCCCTTGCAAGCGTCGCGATCAGTTCGGAGCGGACGAATGGATCGCTGCTGGTGCCCTGCATCGAAAGGATATCGAAGGCGAGCGCATGGAGGCAATCGCCAGCCAGCACCGCCGTCGCTTCGTCATACACCTTGTGCAACGTAGGCTTGCCGTGGCGCAGATCGTCATCGTCCATGCATGGCAGATCATCGTGAATCAGCGAATAGCAGTGGATCGCCTCGACAGCGCACCCGGCAGCGATCGCAGCATCGCGGTCCACCCCGAACAGCTTGGCGGTCGCGCATACGAGTAGTGGACGCACGCGCTTTCCGCCGCCGATAACCGCATAGCGCATCGCTTCCACCAGCCTTGCGCGCGTATCCTGCGGCACCGGAAGGAAGGCGTCGAAAGCAGAGTCGACATCCTCCTGTACCTGTTCGAATGCCTCGGACAGCAGGTCGGGCATCGCTGTCATGACATTCACGCCTCAGCCTTCCGCATCGAAGGGCGCCGTGCCTGTAGGCTTGCCTTCACTGTCGGATACGATCTTGTCGATCTTGGCCTGCGCGGCATCCAGGCGCGCCTGGCAGGCCTTGCGCAACTCTTCGCCGCGTTCGTAAAGTTCGATACTCTCGTCGAGCGGGACATCGCCGCTTTCCAGCCTGCGCACGGTGACTTCCAGCGCACGCAGAGCCTCTTCAAAGCTCATTTCGCCGATCGGTTTATCTTGACCCTCTGCCATGGTCGCGGAGCATTGACGGCGCGGGGGCGCGCGGTCAAGAAGGTGCATCGGACGGGGAGCGGATATGACGTGGATTGTCGCCTTCATTGCCGCAGCTGTAGCCTTCGGCGCGCTGGACGCGCTTTGGCTCGGATGGGCAGGGCCAAATTTCTACCGGCCAAGGCTTGGCGATCTACTGGCCGACAGCTTTCGCATGGCGCCCGCGCTTGTTTTCTACGCGGCTTACGTCGCAGCCATTGTCTGGTTCGCAGTTCGCCCCGGCCTGACTGCAGGGATTGGTGCGGCAGTGCTCAACGGAGCGCTGCTGGGTGCCATCTGCTACGCGACCTATGACCTGACGAACCAGGCGACCCTGCGTCACTGGTCGACCGCGGTGACGGTGGCCGACATCGCCTGGGGCGCTTTCGCGACAGCTGCCGCGGCGGGCATCGCAACATTTGCCGCAAGCAGGATCGGCTGAGGTAGCCGAAACGCATGTTCATCGGTCATTTCGCCCCGGCCCTTGCCGCCCGTGCAATCACCAGCGAGGCGCCAAAGCTCGGCACGCTGTTCATCGCCGCGCAGCTGGTGGACTGGGCCTTTTTCATCCTTTTCCTTGGCGGTGTCGAACAGATGAGGCTGGTGCCGGGGATCACGGCAATGAATCCTTTCGACTTCTACCACTACCCGATTACGCACAGCCTCGTGGGCACGCTGGTTTTCGCAGCGGTATTCGGGCTGCTCGTGGCCATGAGGATGCGCAACTCAATCGCTGCGACATGGGCCGCCATTGTGGTCGCATCGCACTGGATGCTGGACTGGATCAGCCACAGGCCGGACCTGACCCTGGCAGGAGGCGAGGAGACCTTCGGCCTCGGCCTCTGGAACCATCCGCTCGCTGCCATCGGAGCCGAACTGGCGATCGTGGGCCTCGCATTCTGGGCGTACATGGCGCGCACCAAAGGACCGATCGTGCCTCCCATAGTGCTGTTGGGCACCATGCTGGTATTCCAGGCGATCAACTGGTTTGGTCCGGAACCGACCGATCTCGGCGCGCCATTCATCCTGCTGGCTCTGTTTGCCTTTGCCGTGCTGACCGCAATCGCCTTCTGGGTCGGATCGACCCGGTGGCACCGGAACGAGCTCGGCTTGGGAGTAGCGAGCCCGCCGATCTGAGCCGCATGGATATTGCACCAGCGCGCCCCGCACCGTAAGGGCGCGGGCCATGAGCGAAATCGAGCAGAAGATCACCGGTGACATCGTCGCCCAGCACGGACTTTCCGAAGAAGAATACGAGCGCGTGCTTCACGCTCTGGGCCGCGAGCCCAACCTGGTGGAACTGGGCATCTTCTCGGTCATGTGGAGCGAACACTGCTCCTACAAGTCCAGCCGCCTGCACCTGAAGAAACTGCCAACAGAGGCGCCGTGGGTAATCTGCGGTCCGGGCGAAAACGCGGGAGTGATCGACATCGGTGACGGTCAGGCTGCCATCTTCAAGATGGAGAGCCATAACCACCCTTCGTATATCGAGCCCTATCAGGGTGCAGCGACCGGCGTCGGCGGCATCCTGCGCGACGTCTTCACCATGGGCGCGCGTCCGGTGGCAAATGCCAATGCGCTGCGCTTCGGCCGTCCTGAACACCCGAAGATGAAGCACCTCGTGCAGGGAGTCGTCGCCGGCATCGGCGGTTATGGCAACTGCGTGGGCGTGCCGACCGTTTGCGGCGAGACCAATTTCCACCAGGCCTATGACGGCAACATCCTCGTCAACGCGATGACAGTGGGCGTCGCCGATGCAGACAAGATCTTCTATTCGGCGGCCACTGGTGTCGGCAACCCGATCGTCTACGTCGGCTCCAAGACTGGCCGCGACGGAATCCACGGCGCGACCATGGCAAGTGCGGATTTCGAGGAAGATGCCGACGCCAAGCGCCCCACCGTGCAGGTGGGCGATCCCTTCACCGAAAAGCTGCTGATAGAGGCCTGCCTCGAACTGATGGCCACCGACGCCATCGTCGCTATCCAGGACATGGGCGCCGCGGGCCTCACCTCCTCCAGCGTCGAGATGGCGACCAACGGCAAGGCGGGCATCCGTCTCGACATGGACAAGGTCCCCTGCCGTGAAGAGGGCATGACGCCGTACGAAATGATGCTGAGCGAGAGCCAGGAGCGCATGCTCATGGTGCTGAAGCCCGGCAAGGAGGCAATGGCTGCAGAGATTTTCAAGAAGTGGGAACTCGATTTTGCGGTAATTGGCGAAGTCACTGATACGCAGCACATGGTGCTCGAGTTCGGCGGCGAAGTGGTGTGCGATATACCTCTCGGGCCGCTTGCAGCAGACGCGCCCGAATACGACCGGCCCTACCTCTCGAAGGAAGAATACACCGTTTGGGCGGGTATCAAGCCGATGACGGACCGTCCCGATACGGACGATGTCGGCGGCGATCTGATGAAGCTGCTCGCATCGCCCAACCTGTCCTCGCGCAAATGGATTTCGGAGCAGTACGACAGCCAGGTTGGTGCGGACACGCTTCAGACCGGCGGCGATGCGGGCGTGGTCCGCGTGCACGGCACGAAGAAAGCGCTGGCGATCAGCACCGACTGCACCCCGCGCTATGTCCATGCCGATCCCTACGAAGGCGGCAAGCAGGCGATTGCCGAGGCATACCGTAACCTTTGCGCAGTGGGCGCGCGTCCGCTGGCTGTGACCAACTGCCTCAACTTCGCCAACCCGCAGCGTCCAGAAATCATGGCGCAGTTCGTCCACGCGCTTGAAGGCATGGGTCGCGCCTGCCGCGTGCTCGATTTCCCAATCGTGAGCGGCAACGTCAGCCTCTACAACGAGAGCAAGGCGACCGGTGGCGGCAGCGCCATCCTGCCCACGCCTGCCATCGGCGGCGTCGGCCTGATCGACGATTACGACCGCATGATGACCATGCCCTTCAAGGCCGAAGGCGAGGCGATCTATCTCATCCGCGCCGAACATTGGGCCACGCCCGATCCGGAACGCTCCCACCTCGGCAAGTCGCTATGGCTCAGTGAAATACATGGCCGCGACGAAGGGCGCACTCCTCCAACCGACCTGACGGTAGAAAAGAACGCTGGCAAGATCGTGCTCCAGCTTATCGCCGATGGTCTGGTGAGCGCCGTGCACGACGTTTCGGATGGTGGCCTGGCCGTCGCGCTGGCCGAGATGGCCATGGCCGGCGGAATCGGTGCCGAGGTCGAATGGCACGAAGACTACACGCAGGCGCAATGGTGGTTCGGCGAAGATCAAGGCCGCTATCTCGTAACCGTGCCCGATACGCAGGCGCTGAACGAAGCGCTCGCCAAGGGTACCGAGAACGACGAAACCGCCTCGATCGGCTTTCGCCGCATCGGCAAAACCGGTGGGGCAACGCTGTTCGGCAAGTCGATTGACGAAATGCGCTCTGCTCACAGCAGCTTTTTCGACAACTGGATGGAAGCCTGAATGGCGGCCGGATGTTCCGGCACGCCGCTGGCGAAGAAGCTTTCGCTGCGTGACGGGCAGCGTGTGTGGTTCGATGGCATGCCCGAGCACGTCATCGACGAGATCGACGAGTATGCACTCGAACTGACCTTCGTGGCCGCGCCGGAAGACGCACCAGATGCCGCGCATATTTTCGTGACCGACCGCGCGGCGATGGCGGAAAAGCTGACCGTGCTACGCGAAAGCATGGCGAAGGACGGTCACATCTGGGTGAGCTGGCCCAAGCAGACCTCCGGGAACGAAACCGATCTCACCGAAGACACCATCCGCGAGGTGGCGCTGCCGATGGGGCTCGTCGACACCAAGGTCTGCGCGGTCGATGATATTTGGTCTGGCCTAAAGCTGGTAATCCGCAAAGACCTGCGATGAGGGACCACGACGACCGTCCCTATTCGCTCGAGCGTTTTACGGACCGGGAGTCCGTTGCACGCGCCCGCGCGATGCGTGACCGGCTGAAGCAGCGCCGCACCTGTCGCTATTTTTCAGGCGATCCGGTTCCGCGCGAAGTGATCGAAGCGGCCATCGAGGCTGCCGGTACCGCACCAAACGGGGCAAACCATCAGCCATGGCATTTCGCGGTCGTCTCATCGCCCGACAAGAAGCGCGCGATCCGTCAGGCGGCGGAACAGGAAGAGCGCAATTTCTATGCAGGAAAGGCAAGTGAGGAATGGCTCGATGCGCTTGCCCCCCTTGGCACCAATGAAGACAAGCCTTTCCTAGAGACCGCTCCTTGGCTGATCGTCGTCTTCGCGCAGCGGAAGGGCGGGATCGAGGAAGACGGCACGACGCAGAATTACTATGTCACCGAAAGTGTCGGCATCGCGTGCGGTATGCTCATTGCAACATTGCACGAAGCCGGGGTGGCAACGCTGACCCACACGCCCTCACCCATGGGTTTCCTGCGTGATATCTGTGACCGGCCAGAGCATGAAAAGCCGCTGATGGTGATCGTGGTCGGACATCCGGCCGAAGGTGCGACCGTTCCCGAATACGCGCTGAGAAAGAAACTGCTGGAACAGATCGCCAGCTGGCTCTGAGCACTTATGCGGCGAGCGCCTCGTCCTCTTTCTTGGGGGCGAGAAGATCGTAGGGATCGATGCCCTCGTCGCGCCAGATTCGATGACATTCGCGGTACCAGTGCGGCTCCGGAATGTTCAGCTTTGCCCGCGCTTCCTCCAGATTCATCGCGAGCAATTCACGTATGGACATGGCGACAAGCGGCGGACAGGCAACGCCCGTCTTGTGCGCCTGACGGCAGGCCTTGAACACTGGCGCGCGGCTGTCGATCAGCTTCTTGATGTTGAAGGCGCCAGCATATCCAATCAGCAGGTGGCCATGGCTGGGACTTTGGCCGTGAGTGAATAGCAAAACGCATTGTTCGCCCAGCCCATCGCGGCCGTAACCGGTAAGCACATGCATTAGATCGTGCGTATCGCGCGACCGGTTGGCGAACCATTCCACGAGATCGCCGTATTTGGGTCGGCCGAGCTTGTCAGCTTCGGCGACCAGTCCGGCGGCTGACAGGCCTTCGCTCTCCATGAAATCGCAGTAGGCATGGGCGACGCTGCCTTCAGGCAGGTCGCGCAGAGCGTCGTGATCATCAAGGATGGGCGGCAGGGTCGGCTCGGTTGCCCGAAGCATTTCACCCTGATCACTCAACGCCAGCTTGCGAACGCGCGGAATGAAGGTCTTCGACGGCAGCGATTCGAAGATCTTGAAAACGTGACTTGTCTCTTCCTTGTCCTTCAGCAGGTCACGGAAATGACCATAGGCCTTGGGCAAGGAATACTTGGGCTCGGGCCTGCGAGGATCGCGCAGCATTGTTCCGTCGCTCGCACGCTCGATATCGGCAGGAGGGGAGTTCTGAGTGTTCATTTGGCGGCTCTACTGACAAGGATGTCAATATATCATTTCCGGTTCCAAAAGAAAACCGACTATCCCGTCACCCATTCTTCCCGCGGAATTCCAAGCAGTTTGAGTACTACGCTCAGATCCTCGCTAATGATGCGCCCGTTCGCCGCATCGCGTGCCTTCGGTTTGCCGCGATAGGCGATGCCGTAATCGGCTGCCTCCATCATCGGGATATCGTTTGCGCCGTCACCTGTCGCGAGAACGCGCGCGCCGTCGCCCAGCTTTGCGCGCTCTTCCTGCAAGGTGGTAAGCTTGGTCGAAGCATCGCTGATTGGGCCAGCGAGTTTTCCCGTCAGCACACCTGTCGAAACGGCCAGCCGGTTTCCAACCACGCGCTCGAAGCCGAGTTGCTGCCCGACCCGGTCGGCAAAATGATGGAAGCCGCCCGTCACAAGCACGGTGCGGCAGCCCTTGCTCTTGAGCGTTTCTACGAGGATGCGGGCGCCCGGAACCGGCGCGATCCGCTCGGCAAGGCAATTGTCGATCGCCCTTTCGCCCAGCCCCTCGAGAAGGGCGACACGTTCGCGCAGGGCGCTTTCGAATTCCAGTTCTCCGCGCATGGCACGTTCGGTAATTTCGGAGACCTTTTCCTTGATCCCGGCGAAATCAGCCAGTTCATCGATGCACTCCTGCCCGATCATGGTCGAATCCATGTCGGAGACGAACAGCCGCGGAATTTCGATTTGGTGGTCTGCCACCAGCACGTCGACCTCGCCGAAATGTTCGGTCAGCGTATCGACTATTTGACTCGTCTCGCCATGCGGAAATGAAATCTGGAGGACGTCCCCACAGAAATCCAGCATGCCCGCCATGGCGACTGGCGTCCCCGCCTGCTCGAACGCCGTGCTGGCCGCGTCGAGGCGGGTTTCCAGACTGTTCGCCTCTGCTATCAGCCGGGCGATGATCATTGATAAATCCCCTGATTTGCCACCGCTCGCGCTCATCGCAGGGCCGACCGCCAGCGGCAAGAGCGATTTGGCGGTGAAATTGGGACAACGGATAGAGGCGCAGGGCCGGAAGGCCGTGGTGATCAATGCCGATAGTGCACAGGTCTACGCTGATCTGCGCGTGCTCTCCGCCCGGCCAAGCGAGGAGGAGAAGCGCGGGATCGAGCACCGGCTTTACGGCGCATGGGATGGAGCAATAGCCTGCTCGGCAGCAGACTGGGCCGCAGCAGCCAAGCGCGAGATAGCCGAAGCACATTCGAATGACGCGGTGCCGATCCTGTGCGGCGGTACCGGCCTCTACATGCGTACACTGCTGGAAGGCATCGCGCCGGTACCCGGTATCGACCCGGAGATACGCGCACAGGTGCGCGCGCTGCCGCAAGCCGAGGCCCGGGGTGCGCTGGAAGTGGAGGATCCCGAAGCCGCGGACCGGCTCGCACCCGCCGACGCCTCGCGGACCGCGCGCGCGCTCGAAGTTGTGCGCTCGACCGGCCGAACGCTCATGGATTGGCAAGCGCATAAAGCCGGAGGGATCGGCGACGAGATAGCGCTTTTTCCAATGATGTTGCTCCCAGAGCGCGAATGGCTTTTCGAACGGTGCGACAGGCGTTTTGCGACAATGTTGGAACATGGAGCAATCGAAGAGGTGGAAGCCCTTATCGCACGCAATCTCGATCCGACGCTGCCCGTGATGCGGGCGATCGGCGTGCCCGAGATCGCAGGGCTGCTGCAAGGCGATCTATCGCGTGCTGAAGCCATCGTCGCTGGCCAGACGGCCACGCGCCGGTACGCGAAGAGGCAATACACTTGGTTCAGGAACCAGCCGCCGGAATCTTGGCCGCGCGATGATAACAAAACTATCGATCAATACGATATTTTTGTTTCATTGTTGCGCCGATTAAGTTGACACAAGGTATTTCGTTTCTCATACGAAAGGTCCAGTCGGCCCGGCGCTACGACCCCAGCGCCGGGCCGATTTGCGACTGAATACGGAGGAATACGTGTCGGAAGAGCGCAGTGGCGCCGCCATACTGATCGAATGCCTGAAGCGGCAGGGTGTCGAATTCGTCTTCGGCTATCCTGGCGGCGCGGTGCTGCCGATCTATGACGAACTCTTCGCCGACGATGGCATCCGCCACATCCTGGTCCGCCACGAGGCAGGCGCTGCGCATGCGGCGGAGGGCTATGCGCGTTCGACCGGGAAGCCCGGCGTGGTGTTGGTCACCTCCGGCCCCGGCGCGACCAATGCAGTGACCGGTATTGCCGATGCCTACATGGATTCAATCCCCATGGTGGTGATCACCGGCCAAGTGCCGACTGCGCTGATAGGGACCGATGCCTTCCAGGAGGCCGATACGGTCGGCCTCACACGCCACTGTTCCAAGCACAATTACCTCGTGAAAGACCCCGAGCGTCTGCGGGCCACGATCGAGGAAGCCTTTCGCATTGCCACGACCGGCCGCCCCGGCCCAGTGGTGGTGGACATTCCCAAGGACGTACAGATCGCGCTTGCCGGCTGGAACGAGCAAGACGAGGCGCCGCTTCCATCACATCGCTACCAGCCGCGCATGGTCGGCGCGGCGGATGAAATTGCCGAAGCGGTGGAAATGCTCGCTGCGGCGGAGCGACCTGTTTTCTACACCGGCGGCGGCGTGATCAATGCGGGCCCGCAGGCATCGGGGACACTCCGCAAGCTCCAGCGCGCGACCGGCGCTCCTGTAACCAGCACGCTTATGGGCCTCGGAGCTTTCCCTGCCGATCATCCCGACTGGCTCGGCATGCTCGGCATGCATGGCACTTACGAAGCGAATATGGCGATGAACCGAGCCGACCTCATCATTGCCGTCGGCTCGCGTTTCGACGACCGGGTGACGGGTCGCCTCGACGCATTCGCGCCCGAAGCTAAGAAAATACATATCGACATCGACCGTGCGCAGATCAACAAGATCGTCCCTGTCGACCTCGGCATCGTGGGCGATTGCGGCCATGTGATCGAGCAGCTTCTGGAAGGCTGGGGCAGCCGCAAGGGTCGCGACTTGTCTGAATGGAAGGCGCGCATCCTAGGCTGGAAGGCGCGCGATTGTCTCGCCTATCCGGAAAAGTCCAAGCAGATCATGCCGCAAAAGAGCATCGAACGCCTTTTCGCGCTGACGAAGGATCGCGATCCGATCATTACGACCGAGGTTGGCCAGCACCAGATGTGGGCGGCCCAGTATTTTGGCTTCTTCGGGCCGAACAAGTGGCTCACCAGCGGGGGGCTCGGCACGATGGGCTATGGCCTGCCCGCCGCGATCGGCGCGCAGCTGGGCAATCCCGACAGTCTCGTCATCGATATCGCCGGAGAGGCGAGCATCCAGATGAATATCCAGGAACTGGGCACCGCGAGCCAGTTCCGCCTTCCGGTGAAAGTGTTCATCCTCAACAATGAATATATGGGCATGGTCCGCCAGTGGCAGGAACTGACCTATGAAAGTCGCTATTCGAACTCCTATTCGGATAGCCTGCCCGATTTCGTGAAACTGGCCGAAGCATACGGCTGGAAGGGAATCCGTATCGAGGACGAAGGAGATCTGGACGCTGGGATCGAGGCCATGCTCGCACATGACGGCCCTGTGATGGTCGATTGCCAGGTGGCGAAGGAGGCGAACTGCTTCCCGATGATCCCCAGCGGTGCGGCACACACCGACATGCTGCTCTACGGCGACCAGGTGGGCGGTACAATGGACGACGAAGCGAAGGCACTCGTGTGATGGTTATCTCGAAAGAACTCCCCCAAGCGCTTGCCGCCAAGGCCCAACGCCGCAGCTGGTACGCTCGCGAAGATGCCGAGCAACTGCTCGATTGGATCGAGGACAGCGGCCAGCGCTTTCTCGGTATCGACGTCGCGCAAAAGCAGGGTGATGGCAGCTGGCTGCTGACAGACGAGGGCCTCGACCTTGCACGTCAGACCGACAATTTCGAAGCGGTACGCCGCGGCCGCCAGTTCATCGTGGAATACGATGGCGAAGGCCGCATGTTCGCACCGGTGTGGCAGGATCGCGATCAGTGAAAATTGCCGAACAGGCCAGCGAACGACACGTTCTCAACGTGATCGTCGACAACGAGGCGGGTATCCTTGCGAAGATATCCGGCCTCTTCACCGCACGCGGCTACAACATCGACAGCCTGACCGTCGCAGACATTTCAGAAGACCACGCAATCAGCCGCATCACCATTGTCACCAAGGGCCCGGAACCGGTGATCGACCAGATCCGCGCCCAACTGGAAAGGCTGGTGCCGGTACATCGGGTGATCGACCTCACCGAAAGCGGCGCGCATGTCGAACGCGAGCTGGCTTTGGTCAAGGTCGCGGGCAAAGGCGACGCGCGCGTCGAAGCGCTGCGCATTGCAGAGTTGTTCCGCGCCAATGTCGTCGACACCACCACCCAGAGTTTCGTGTTCGAGCTGACCGGCTCACCCGACAAGGTGGACAGTTTCATCGCCCTGATGCGCGAACTCGGCCTTGTCGAAGTTGGCCGCTCGGGGATCGTGGGAATGATGCGCGGACCGACTGCCGAATAGCAGCCGCAAAAGTAGAACGAGGAATCCAATGCAAGTCTATTACGATGCCGATTGCGACCAGCAACTGATCAAGGACAAGAAAGTCGCCATCGTCGGCTATGGTAGTCAAGGCCATGCCCATGCCCAGAACCTGCGCGACAGCGGGGTCGGCGAGGTCGTCATCGCTCTGCGCGAAGGCTCGGCCACGGCGAAGAAGGCCGAAGGCGCGGGCTTCACCGTGAAATCCGTCGCCGAGGCCGCCGAATGGGCGGAGGTGCTGATGATCCTTGCGCCCGACGAGCACCAGGCCGCGATCTACGCGAACGAAGTCGCAGGCAAGCTACGCCCGGGCAGTGCCCTCGCCTTCGCGCACGGTCTCAACATCCATTTTGGCCTGATCGACCCGCCCGCCGATGTCGATGTTATCATGATCGCCCCCAAGGGACCGGGCCACACGGTGCGCGGCGAGTACATCAAAGGCGGGGGCGTACCCTGCCTCATCGCCGTTCATCAGGAATCGAGCCAGTCGGGCGGGAACGGCTTCGCCAAGCAGCTTGCCCTTTCCTACGCCAGCGCAGTCGGCGGCGGCCGTTCGGGTATCATCGAGACCGATTTCAAGGAAGAGTGCGAAACCGATCTCTTCGGCGAACAGGCGGTGCTGTGCGGCGGGATAACCCATCTCATCCAGGCCGGATTCGAGACGCTGGTCGAAGCCGGATACGCGCCTGAAATGGCCTATTTCGAGTGCCTCCACGAAACCAAGCTGATCGTCGACCTGCTCTACGAAGGCGGCATCGCCAACATGCGCTATTCGATCTCGAACACCGCCGAATACGGCGACATCAAGACCGGCCCCCGCATCATAACCGACGAGACCAAGGCCGAGATGAAGCGCGTCCTCAAGGACATCCAGTCTGGCAGGTTCGTGAAGGATTTCGTGCTCGACAACCAGGCGGGCCAGCCCGAACTCAAAGCCAGCCGCAAGGCAGCGGCCGCGCATCCGATCGAACAGACCGGCGCCCAGCTACGCGCGATGATGCCGTGGATCGGTGCCAACAAGCTGGTCGACAAAGAGCGGAATTGATGCCGCGCATCGGAAAATTGGTCAGTCTCATCGCAATTTCCGCCGAACCCTGAGGAACGGCCGCGGCTTAATTGCTTTCGACAGGCAGATACCAACGGGAGATTACGCGTGAAAAAGTCGATTTTGGCCCTTGCCCTTGTTGCCAGTGGAACGCTGGCGATCACCTCCATCTCAGCACAGGATCAGGCTCAAATTCCCGGCGCAATTGATGTCAGCCGAGTAGAGGCGGGCAATTATGCGCTCGATCCTGCGCACACCCTCGTAAGCTGGCAGGTCAGCCATTTCGGCTTCAACGACTACTTTGGCCTGTTCGGCGACATCGAAGGCACGATGACGCTGGACCCCGCCGACATAGAGGCCACGCAGTTCGACATCACCGTTCCGATCACTAGCGTTGCAGTTCCGAGCGAAGGCTTGCGCGATCACCTGCTGCGTCCTGGTACCGATGGGGCAGAACCAGATTTCTTCGGCGCAGATCCCGAACCGGCGCGTTTCGTTTCGACCTCGGTCCGCCGGACCAGCGAGACGACCGCCATCGCTTCGGGACAGTTGACGATGAACGGCAACACGGGTCCCGTCACGATGCTGGTCGAATTCACCGGTGCCGGGCAAAATCCGATGAGCGAAGCGCAAACAGTCGGCTTCCAAGCGCGAACAACCATCGATCGGACGGACTGGGGCGTGAACTACGCCGCGCCCATGGTTGGCAGCATGGTCGATCTGGAAATCAGCGCTGCTTTCGAGCGCCAGTAACGCGCCAAGAACACAGACCGGACGATCATTTCCGGACGCTTTTCCCAGTCGACAAGCGATTGATGCTCCCTCATGAATAAACCCATGGGGGAGCCATCTACGACCAGAATCCTTTATGCTGTCTGCGCTCTCGCCTTCACGATTATCCTGTTCAACCAGCTTACTCGCGAGCGAGCGCCACCTTATGAGCGCGTGGCCAGCACCGACGAACTCTCCCGTTACGCCCGCTCAACGCTGGCTGGCCTTCAAGAGAGATCGATCGTCAACAACCAGGAATATTGCGGCGTCATCTTCGAAGACGATCGCGGCAATCTCCAGACTTCGAAAATCTACGAAGGGGAGCGCGCCACCTGCGACCTCGACTGGGGCGTCCCGTTGGGCAACCATGTCGTCGCCAGCTTCCACACGCACGGGGGCTATGACGCCGATTTCGATTCCGAAATGCCGTCGGTAGGCGATCTGGCCAACGACATCGATGCGCGCATAGACGGTTTCATCGCTACTCCTGGCGGTCGCATCTGGCATGTCGGATGGAAAGATGAAGCGGTAACGCAGCTGTGCGGCGAAGGCTGCCTGAAGCAGGATCCCCGCTATGACGGTGTGCAGGAAGAAAGGATTGCGCTCACATACAGCTTCGATGACTTGCAAGCCCGCGAGGGTTACGTCACGAAACCGGAGTGAAGCTTTCCGACTGTCATAACATCGACGATTTCCGCCGCCTCGCCAAGGCGCGCCTGCCCTGGCCGGTGTTCGACTATATCAAAGGCGGAGCGGATGACGAGATAACGAAGGCCAGAAACACGTCTGCTTTCGACGATGTCGACCTCGTGCCCGACGTACTGGCGGGTGTCGAAAACATCGACACGAGTTGCACGATCATGGGCCGCCGCAGCGAATTGCCGCTGGTCCTCAGCCCCACCGCATTGCAACGCGCCTTCCACCGTGATGGAGAGCGGGCGGTTGCGAAGGCGGCAGAGAAATTCGGCGTATGGTTCGGCATCTCCAGCCTTGCGACGCATTCGATCGAGGAAATCGCCGCTCTCACCGACGCGCCGAAGCTGTTCCAGCTGTATGTTCATAAGGACAAGGGGCTCAACGCGTCGATGATCGATCGCTGCAAGACCGCCGGTTTCGATGCCCTTGTGCTTACCGTGGACACCATAGTTTCCGGCAAGCGCGAACGGTGCCTGCGATCGGGATTCACCACTCCGCCGCGCTTTTCCCCCTCCTCCCTCTGGAGTTATGCCACCCGCCCTCGCTGGACGCTGGACTATATCCTCGGGCCGAAATTCCGCCTCCCCAACCTCGACGGATACGTCAGTGAGGGGACCGGCAAAGCCGTGAGCATTCAAGATTATTTCAACACCATGCTCGACACAGCGATGGACTGGAACACCGCCGCGAGCATACGGCGCGAGTGGGGCGGGACTTTCGCGCTCAAAGGCGTGATGAGCGCAGCCGATGCACGCCGCGCAGTCCAGATCGGCGCGGATGCGATATGGATTTCCAACCATGGCGGGCGCCAGCTCGATGGCAGCCGCGCCCCGTTCGACCAGCTTGCAGAAATCGTCGACGAAGTCGGCGGCGAGATCGAAATCATCCTGGACGGCGGCATACGCCGCGGCACGCACGCCCTGAAAAGCCTTTGCCAAGGTGCGACGGCATCCTCGGGCGGGCGCCTCTATCTCTATGCTCTAGCCGCAGCCGGACAGGAGGGCGTCGAGCGGGCGCTGCTTATTCTCAAGGAGGAGATCGAGCGCGGTATGCGCTTGATGGGAGTGACCAGCGTGCAACAATTGAACCGCGACAGGCTGAGAAAGCGATGATTTCGCAAACTGCAGCTTGAACTGGCGGCAATATTACGCAATGCACCATGGCATGAACCGTATCGGACTACTTCTACGACTTAGCCGCCCTTGGGCGTGACATGTGCGTGCCATAAGGGTGCGCCGCGCACCCAAGGGCCGTCGAACCCGTAGCAGCCATCCGATGCGAGTACCCCCGAAATGACCATGCTCCGCGATCCGAGCGTCAAATACTCGCCATTCCCGCAGGTTCCGCTGACCGACCGGCAATGGCCCACACGTACCATCACAGCCCCGCCCCGTTGGCTGAGCACTGATCTTCGCGACGGGAATCAGGCGATTGTCCATCCGATGGACGCGCACAAGAAGAACCGTTTCTTCGACCTGCTGGTCGAAATCGGCGTGAAGGAAATAGAGGTTGGCTTCCCCAGCGCGGGCGCGACCGAGTTCGAGTTCATATCCGGCCTCGTGCGATCGGATCGCATCCCCGACGATGTGATGGTCCAGGTGCTGACGCAAAGCCGCGAGGACCTGATCCGCACCAGCTTTGCCAGCCTCACCGGCGCGCGTTCGGCGATTGTCCATCTCTATAACGCTGTCAGCCCCGCGTGGCGCGAGGTCGTATTCGGCATGAGCAAGGATCAAGTGCGCGATATCGCCGTCCAGGGCGCCAGGATCATGCGCGACGAGGCAGCCCGGCAGCCCGGTACCGATTGGCACTTCCAGTATAGCCCGGAAACGTTCTCCACCGCCGAACTCGATTTCAGTCTCGAGGTTTGTGAAGCGGTGATGGACGTTCTCGCACCCACTCCCGAGCATCCGATCATCCTCAATCTGCCCGCCACGGTCGAAGCGGCGACACCGAACATCTACGCCGACCAGGTCGAATATTTCATCCGTAATCTGCCCAATCGCGAAAGCGCGGTCATCAGCCTGCACACGCACAACGATCGCGGGACCGGCGTGGCTGCAGCCGAACTGGCACTGATGGCCGGTGCCGACCGGGTGGAGGGGTGTCTGTTCGGAAATGGTGAGCGCACCGGCAATTGCTGCCTCGTGACCATGGCACTCAATATGTACACGCAAGGCATCGATCCGAAGATCGACTTCTCGGACATCGACCGGGTTATCGAGACGGTGGAATACTGCAACGAACTGCCCGTCCACCAGCGCCACCCCTATGGCGGAGAACTGGTCTACACCGCCTTCTCCGGCAGTCATCAGGATGCGATCAAGAAGGGTTTCTCCGCGCTGGAGAGCCAGAACGACCCGCACTGGCGTGTACCGTACCTGCCGATCGACCCGGCAGATCTCGGCCGTAGCTACGAGGCTGTGATCCGCGTGAATTCGCAGTCCGGCAAGGGCGGCTTCGCATGGGTGCTCGAACAGAACCAGGGCCTCAAACTGCCCAAGAAGATGCAGGCGGATTTCAGCCCACACGTCCAGCGCATGGCCGACGAACTGGGCCGCGAACTCAATGCTGCGGATATCTGGGAGGCCTTCAAGACGGCCTACAACGTTCAGACACAGCCCCGACACTTCCAGCTGATAGATTACGAAGAACGCCGCGCCACCGACGGTTCGCGCCTGTTTACCGGCACGATCGCGGTCGAGGGGCAGGAGCAATCCGTCTCTGGCCGCGGCAACGGTCTGATCTCATCTGTGCTTTCCACGATCGAGGATTCCTTCGGCCTCAGTCTCGAAATCATCGATTACACCGAGCACGCGCTCAGCACTGGTCGCGATAGCCGCGCTGCCGCCTATCTCGAATGCCGTACTCCGGAAGGCAAGACCATCTGGGGTGTAGGCATCGACGAAGACGTCGCCACTGCAAGCGTTCGCGCGGTCCTCAGCGCCGCCAATTCGGCCAGGGTGGCTAAGGATCAATGAGACGACTCACGGTTGGCTCAGTTCAAACCGTTGGCCCCAACCTGTTTCCCAAGATGAAACAGCGGCAAAAACTTCTTTGGATATCTGTTGCTTTTGAGTTAACCATCTCTTTATGGGTAATGTTGGGGGCACTGCTCACGCTTACGTGGTGAAGGCAGAAGAACTGCCTGCACTCTATTATCTGGACGAAGCGCACCCCCGACCAAGCGAACTCGAGTGGATAAACCGGGGCACCGATCAGAAACTCCGGCGCACAACAGTCGAAATGCTGCTGCGCACGCTTTTCGCCAAGGTTCAGACACCCAGCGTCCAGAAGCTTCACGACTCTGCGGGCCTTCGGGCCAGCTTCCGGAATCAGCGTGAACGTGATCGTTTCTCCAAGGCCTTTCTTAAGGCGCGCGACGAGTTGAATCGCGAGCGCGAACACCTTGTCACTGCCGCCTTCGACCATCCCGAGGCTGCCAATCGTGCCGTCACCATCCTCAGCGTGGAAGGTGTTCCCGAAGAGGCCATATCCATGCTGTGGCGGGCAAGCGAATATCTGGAAGAGAAATACCGGCCAGCCGGGGGCTACAGCCCGGGAAGCGTGGCTAGTGCAATTACCGGCGCGGGCGTGGCCGGTGCCATGCTGGGCGTCGGTATCCTGATGATACCGGGGATTGGGCCGGTAGCGGTGGCAGGTGCGCTGGCCAGTTCAGCGATCGCCCCCGTCGCAGCCTTGAGCAGCATCATAGGTGCGACCGGCGGCGCTATTGCCAAGATGCTGACTGACCATGATGTCGACGGGGTCTCCGCAACGCTTTACGAACGCGAGATCAAACGCGGGAAAATCTTCGTTTCGGTGAACAGCGACATCGAGGGAGTCGACAAGGCCGAGGTACGACGTTTGCTGGTTTCGCAAGGTGGGCACTCCCCGGAAAGCGAATAACCGGTCTCCGGTGCCGAATGGGCTCATACACCTTCCGAAGATCCAACCGTCGAGAGCGAGGCATACGAGCCCGTCACATATCCGATGGATTTTTATCCGCGACCATGTTCCTACTGTATCAGGATGCGGGAACGGGATGAGAGGAAACGTATATGACCGAAGATATCATCGATCCCGATCTGCCGATCATTGATCCGCATCACCACCTGTGGGACCTGCGCCTGCTGGTCCCCGCTTTCCCCGAACCGCGCCATCCCTTTATCGAGGCGATTGCAGGGGCGGCCTATTATACTTTTGACGAATTGCAGCAGGACACGCGCGGCGGTCTGGACGGCGGGCATAATATCGTCGGAACGGTCTTCATGGAGTGCGGTGCATTCTATGATGCAAGCCGCGGGGATGCGCTGAAGAGTGTCGGCGAAGTCGAATTCGTGGGCGGGGTAGCGGCGCAGGGCGCAAGCGGGCTTTATGGCAACTACCGCCCCTGTGCGGGCATCGTCGGACATGCGGACCTGACGCTTGGCGATGCAGTGAAGCCGGTGATCGAGGCATTGCAGGCGGCGGGCCATGGCCGCTTCCGCGGCATTCGCCACACCGCCGCGTGGGATGCCGATCCGGAAGTCCTCGGACCTCCTTTCCATGCGCCTGAAGGCCTTTATACCTCCGATGCTTTCAGGGCAGGATTTGCCGCCTACGCGGAATATGGCCTCACATTCGATGCCTGGCTACTCGAACCGCAACTGAGCGATGTGCTCGACCTTGCAAAGGCATTCCCGGACCAGACGATCGTCCTCGATCACTGCGGCACCCCGCTCGGGATCGCGTGTTATAAGGGCAAACTGCACGAGAACTTCGACCGTTGGCGGCATTCGATCCATGCTCTTTCAGAATGCCCCAACGTCTCGGTCAAGCTTGGCGGCCTTGCCATGGCGTTTTGCGGACTGCCCGAAGATGGCCCGATGAGCGGGCACGGTTCCGAACACCTCGCCGCACTGTGGCGCCCCTATATCGAAACCTGCATCGAGGCCTTCGGGGCGGATCGCGCCATGTTCGAATCGAACTATCCGGTGGACCGCTGGGGCGCGAGCTACGATGTCCTGTGGAATGCCTTCAAGCGGCTGGCGCGCAACCACTCGGCTGACGAAAAGCGCGCACTGTTCTCCGGAACATCGGCGCGGATCTATGGGATCGAACACGTCATGCCTAACGCTTGACGTTTACGTAACGTCACTCTCGACAAGGCCCGCCGAGCGCCATACGCCCTGCCTCGACATCACTTGAGGAGCCGCCACACCATGACCCTGCCCGCCCCCTTCGACAAGCTGCGCATCCCCGTGATCGGCTCGCCGCTGTTCATCGTTTCGGGGCCGGAACTGGTCATCGCCCAGTGCAAGGCAGGCATCGTCGGCAGCTTTCCGGCGTTGAATGCGCGCCCGCAGAGCGAGCTCGACGAATGGCTTCACCGGATTACCGAAGAACTGGCCGCGCATAACCGCGATCATCCGGACCGCCCGGCTGCGCCCTTCGCGGTCAACCAGATCGTCCACCGCTCGAACGACCGAATCGAGGCCGACATGGCGACCTGCGCCGAATGGCAGGTCCCGCTGGTCATCACCTCGCTCGGTGCGCGGGAAGAAATCTTCAATGCGGTGCGCGACTGGGGCGGCATCACCATGCACGACGTGATCAACAACCGCTTCGCTCACAAGGCGATCGATAAGGGCGCGGACGGCCTGATTCCCGTGGCGGCGGGTGCTGGCGGGCACGCAGGGACGCTGAGCCCCTTTGCCTTGATGCAGGAAATCCGCGAATGGTTCGATGGACTGATCGCTCTCTCGGGCTCGATCGGACACGGTCGATCGATCCTGGCTGCTCAGGCGCTGGGGGCGGACTTCGCCTATATCGGCTCGCCCTGGATCGCGACCGAGGAAGCCAATGCGGTCGACGGGTACAAGCAGGGCATCGTCGAGGGCAGCGCGGACGGGATCGTCTATTCGAACCTGTTCACCGGCGTTCACGGCAATTACTTGCGCTCCAGCATCGAGAATGCAGGGCTGGACCCGGAAAACCTGCCGACGAGCGACCCGAGCAAGATGAATTTCGGCAGCGGCGGCAACACCAAGGCCAAGGCCTGGAAGGATATCTGGGGTTCCGGCCAAGGTATCGGCACGGTGAAGAAGGTCGGCCCCGTCGAAGACATGGTGGCGCGTCTTGAAAGCGAATATGTCGCGGCCAAGCAGGCGCTCGCCGAGAGGACTGCCAGCTAGAGACTTCTCCCCAGCGTTTCTAAAGGATACCCTCGGCAATGCCTTCGCCGAGCCCACGCCCAAGGTCGCGAGCCTTTGAAAGATGTTCGGCGTCGATGGTTTTCGGCGCGAGGATTTCTTCCTTGGTTTGCGCATGCGTGCCGACGATCATCTTCTCTGCGACACGCTTGAGCCGCCATCCCTTGGCAATCCGGTCGATCTGCTTTTGCGCCCCCTCGCCATCTGAACCCGCCGCGATCATCGTCGCGTAAGGCCGTCCTTCGATCTGGCCGAGGACCGGATAGTAACATCGGTCGAACATTTCCTTCATCTCGCCGCTCATGGTGGCGAGATTTTCCGGGCAGGCAAAGAGATATCCGGACGCTTCGAGCAAATGGTCCGGCTCGACCTCCTTCGCCCGCATGATCCGGGCACGAGTGCTGCCACCTTCGAAAGCAGCTTTGGCAAGCGCCTCGCAGCTTCCGGTCCGGCTGTGCCAGACGATCAGCAGATACCTGTCGTTCATACCTTAGGAGTCGCCCCCAAGCTGTCGATTGTCAACGCGGGCGCGCTTGCTGCACGCAGGGCTCTCAAGGTAGGAGGCACGCATGGCTTCCACTGCCCTCCCCCAGGTTTTCGGCGTCTCGCAATCCCTCACTGGCCGCGCGTGGCGCTGGCGCGGAGGGAACATGGACCTCGGCCAGGGTCATCTGGCCGATGGCGAGGCGATCGTGCGGCAAATCCTGCTCGCGCGCGGGGTCGCGGCGGAAGACTTGCAACGACACCTTTCGCCGACTCTTAGGGATTTCCTGCCGGATCCGTCCGAATTCAAGGATATGGAGATTGCCGCCGATCGCATCGCCCAGGCGGTGCTGAGCGGCGAACGCATTACCATCTACGGCGATTATGACGTTGACGGTGCAACCAGTTCCGCCCTGCTGATCCGCCTGCTGCGTGATCTGGGCGTCGAAGCTGGCTATTACATACCGGACCGTCTGCTAGAAGGATATGGGCCGTCAGGAGAAGCGCTGGTCAAGCTTGCCGAAGCCGGCTCGAGCCTGATCGTGACGGTCGACTGCGGGGCCATGGCGCATGAAGCTCTTGCCATGGCGAGCGATGCGGGCGTCGATGTGATCGTGGTCGATCATCACAAATGTTCTCCCGATCTGCCGCGCGCCGCCGCGCTGGTGAACCCTAACCGTCTGGACGAGAACGACCTTGCGGCGGCGCACGGCCATTTGGCGGCGGTCGGCGTAGCCTTCCTGCTCGCTATTGCACTGGTGCGTACACTTCGCGCCCAAGGCTTTTTCGAGGATCGCAAGGAACCGGATCTGTTCGCCCTGCTCGATGTCGTGGCGCTGGGCACTGTGGCCGATGTCGCAGCGCTCCATGGCCTGAACCGGGCGTTCGTGGCGCAGGGGCTGAAGGTCATGGCACGGCGCGACAATATCGGCATGTCCGCGCTGATCGACGCCAGCCGGCTTAAACGCGTGCCTGCCTGTTCGGATCTTGGTTTCGCGCTGGGACCGCGCATCAATGCCGGTGGCCGCGTGGGAGAGTCCACGCTGGGCGTCCGCTTGCTGACCACCTTGGACCCGGAGGAAGCACGAAGCATTGCCGCGCAGCTTTCGGCTCTCAATGACGAGCGGCGCGCGATTGAGGCCGAGGTGCAACAGGCGGCAGAAGAGCAACTTGCAGGACAGCACAATCGCGCCGTGCACGTGGTTGCCGCGCGCGGATGGCATCCGGGCGTCATCGGTATCGTAGCGGGGCGGATCAAGGAAAAGACCGGCAAACCTTCGCTGGTCATCGCGCTCGACGGGGAAACCGGGGAAGGCAAGGGATCGGGACGTTCGATTTCCGGCGTGGATCTGGGTGCGGCCATCATCAGGGCACGCGAAGAAGGTCTGCTCGCCAAGGGCGGAGGTCACGCCATGGCAGCCGGACTGACTGTTCTGGAAGACAAGCTCGATGCCTTTGCCGACTGGATCAACGACCATCTCGAGGCGGCAGTTTCGCGTGCGGGCGAGAATAGCGAAATGCTGCTCGACCTTGCCGTTGCCCCCGGCGGACTAACACCGGAACTCGTGGAGGCGCTGGACGGCGGCGGCCCCTATGGCGTCGGATGGCCGGGACCCCGCGTGGCAGTCGGTCCGGTTAGACTGGTCAAGTGCGACATTGTCGGAACGGACCATGTTCGCCTGATCGCCAGCGGTGACGACGGCAAGAGCTTCAAGGGCATCGCCTTTCGTGCAGCTGAGAGCGATATGGGCCAGGCACTGCTCCACGCCTCGCGCGGGCGGAGGCTTTGGCTGGCTGGCCGCGTCAAGATCGACGACTGGGGAAGCCGCCCCCAGGCGGAACTGCATTTGGAGGATGCGGCGTTCGCCGATTGATCGCAAATCGCCCGATTGAGGGTTGACGGTTTTTTCCCTCCCGCCTAAGTGCGCCGCCACGCCACCGACCCGGTAACGGGACTGGCCCCTTCGTCTAGCGGTTAGGACGCGGCCCTTTCACGGCTGAAACACGGGTTCGATTCCCGTAGGGGTCACCATCGGTGGCGTTATTGCATCTGCAATCTGCACCAAGTGCCACGCCTGTGGCCCCTTCGTCTAGCGGTTAGGACGCGGCCCTTTCACGGCTGAAACACGGGTTCGATTCCCGTAGGGGTCACCATCTCCTTGATGACAAATCGACAGTCGCACTAGCGCGCCGGGCCCGGCCTCGCTAAGCGCGAGCACGCTATGAGCGAAAGCCCCTTTCCCTGGTCCGGTTTTGCGCTGGCTCTCGCAACGGCAGTTGGCCTCATTGCGCTTGGCCTTCCACCACTACCGATCCTCCTCATGCTGCTCGTCTGGGCGGGTTCACTCTGGCTTGTCGGTTCGACCCCGCCCCCGCCTGCGCCAGCAAATGGTAATGGCGGTATTTCGCGCGACATGATGGGCGATCTCGTCGAGCATTCCGAGACCCCTGTGATCGTAACGGAGGCTGGCCGCGTGATCATCGCCAACCTCGCCTCGCGGCGCCTTCTGGGTTCACATATTCTCGGACAGGACGTGCGCATGGCGCTCCGCCAGCCCGAAGCTGTCAGCCTGCTCGAAAGCGGCGAAGACGGAGCAGCAGTGGTCCGCGGGCTCGCCCGGCGAAAGGACATCTGGCGGATCAACAGGAAAAACCTGGATGGCGGGCTTTCCATTGTCGAGTTCGTGAACAAGACGGCGGAGGCGGACATCAGCCGCGCGCACACCGATTTCGTGGCCAATGCCAGCCACGAGTTGCGCACACCGCTCGCCTCGATCCTCGGCTATGTCGAAACGCTGCGCGAGGATGTTGAAAATTTCGATCCGAAGATCGGCGACAAGTTCCTGGCCACCATCCAGCGCGAAGGGCGCCGCCTGCAGGATCTTGTCAGCGACCTCATGTCGCTCTCTCGTATCGAGGCGGAAAAGCACGACCTGCCAAGCGATACCATCGATTTCGGCAGGCTGGTGGAACGTGCAGCACGCGATGCCGCCGGCGATCGCGCCGAAAGGCTCGACATCGAGGCTCATGGCGACTTCCGCGTTTGCGGTGATGAACAGCAGTTAGAGCAGCTCGTGCGCAACCTCGTCGACAACGGACTCAAATATGGTGACGAGGACAAACTTGTGACCATCCGCCTCCAGCCGCAGGGCGACAAGCGCGTGGTGCTATCTGTCCAGGATCGCGGCGACGGGATCGCCCCCGAGCACCTGCCCCACCTGACGCGTCGCTTTTATCGAACTGATCCCGGCCGGAGCCGCGCATCCGGAGGTACGGGTCTCGGACTCGCCATCGTGAAGCACATCGTCGAGCGCCACCGCGGCAAGCTCGCGGTCGAAAGTACTCTTGGGGAGGGTACGCGGGTCAAGGTCACTCTTCCGCTGGATCTTTGAGTCGGCAAGATCGAGGATATGCATGGCTGCGTCCGGGGCGCTTTCAGCCGCCACGATGCCGCACGGGTTGTGTCATAAAGACGTAATAGAGCGGTCATAGATGCGACGCCGGATCGTAACCTTGTAAGAGATTCGTAACATGAATACCGCTTTCCGGCTTTCAGTCGTCGCGACGGCATTGAGTTGCACCGTCGCCACTCCGGTCTTTGCTCAGGATACCCACGCATCCACCGAGGAAGAGCTGGCGACCATGCGCTCGCAACTGCGCACACTGGTTACTCGCATCGATCAGCTCGAAAACGAGCTCGCGGAAACCAAAGCCGCAAATGGCGCTGTGATCGCCGCCAATGCGCAAAGCGCCGCGCCTACTGCCGACCCCGCGCCGCCAGGGGAACTCACTGATTCCGACGGCTGGAGTTTTAAGCCTCGCGGTCGGCTGATGTTCGACGCAGGTACGATAAGCGCACCCGAAACGACCGGCGCCGACGATGGCTTCGGTAATGAGGTCCGCCGCGCCCGCCTCGGCGCTTCGGGCGACATTCCCGGCGGCTTTGGATACAAGTTCGAACTCGACTTTGCCGGGAATGAAGTCGAGGCGGCCGATGCTTACCTTTCCTATGCTGATGGACCGCTTGAAGTGATCGTCGGTCATCACAACAATTTCCAGTCGCTCGAAGAACTGACCAGCTCGCTCCATACGAGTTTCATCGAACGCGCGGCTTTTACCGATGCCTTCGGCTTCGAGCGGCGCATCGGTATTTCGGGCAGCTATGAGTCGGGGATCGTCCGTGCACAGGCTGGTGTCTTCACGGACAATTTCGACGATACGGGCACAGACAATCGCAGCATCGACGGCAGGTTGGTGCTCATGCCGGAAATGGGCGAGGCTCAACTCCATTTCGGCGGATCGCTTCATTACAATAAATTCGGTGAAGACGACGCAAGTGCCCGCTATCGCCAGCGTCCGCTGGTGCACTTCGCCTCCACCCGGTTCGTCGACTCCGGCGATCTTGGTGCAGAAAGCGAATTTGGCTTGGGCATGGAAGCCGCTGCGATCAGCGGACCTTTCCATGCCGCTGCCGAAGGCTTCTGGCAGAATGTGGATATGCCGATTGCGGCCAACCCGACATTCTTCGGTGGCTATGCCGAAGTGGGCTATTTCCTGACCAATGGCGATACACGAGGTTACAAAGGCGGAAAGTTCGATCGCACCAAACCGGTCAACCCGGTTGGCGAAGGCGGCTTGGGTTCGCTGCAGGTAAACCTTCGTTACGACCACCTCGATCTCAGCGATGCAGGAATAATCGGAGGTGTGCAGAACGGTTACCAGGCATCTTTGGTTTGGAAGCCAACCGACTACACTCTTTTCAGTCTGAACTATGGCCGGATGGACTACGAGGATGCTGTACTGCCAACTGCGGAGGGCGACACGAATTATGGTGTCGATGTCGTTGGCGTGCGCGCGCAGGTCGATTTCTAACTGCAATGTCGCTAAGGGCACTGCGGATTCGCGGTGCCACGAAACGAAAGTCACACTCTTGTCGTCAACACGTAACAATTTCGCGCTTCTGCGCGGCTAGTGGACATCTAAGGGGTACCAACCAATGACCAAGACCATCAAATTCGCTTTTGTCGCGGCTTCGGCCCTGGCGCTTGCAGCATGCGGCGGCAATAGCGCTGGCGGCGGCGCTTCGCGTGACCAGATCAAGGCAGTCGGTTCTTCAACCGTCTATCCTTTTGCCAAAGCGGTTTCGGAAACCTTCACCCGCTCGAACCCTGAGTTCAAGTCGCCGATCATCGAATCGACGGGTACCGGCGGCGGCATCAAGTTGTTCTGCCAGGGTATCGGCGCGGCCACACCGGACATCGCCAATGCATCGCGCCGGATGAAGCCAGCCGAGTTCGAGAGCTGCCAGCAGAATGGCGTAACCGACATCATCGAAATCCAGGTTGGACTCGACGGTATTGCCCTGGCTTCGGCGCAGGGCGGCATTCAGATGAACCTGACGCCGAAAATGGTCTACGAGGCGCTGGCTGCTTCGCCTTATGGCGGTGAACAAACCAACCAGACCTGGTCCGACGTCGATCCCTCGCTCCCGAATGTGGAAATCCTCGTTTACGGTCCGCCGAGCACTTCCGGTACGCGTGACGCGCTCAAGGAACTCATCCTCGAGATTGGTTGCGATACGAACCCCGAAATGGAAGCACTCAAGGAAAGCGACGAAGATCGCCATGCACAGCTGTGCACCGAAGTTCGCAGCGATGGAAAATACGTCGATCAGGGCGAGCAGGACAATCTGATTGTCCAGAAGATCGAAGGTAATCCCAATGCCGTGGGGATTTTCGGCTACTCCTACCTTGAGGAAAACGCCGACAAAGTGCAGGGCCTCAACATGAACGGTGTTGCCCCGACCTACGAAAATATCGCAAACTTCGAATATCCGGGGGCGCGCCCGCTTTATATCTACGTAAAGAAGGCGCACCTCGATGCCATCCAGGGCCTCGAGGAATTTCTCGCCCAATGGACGACAATGTGGGGCCGGGACGGTCAGCTCGCACAAATCGGCCTCGTCGCAAATCCCGAAGACGTGATGGCCCGATCAATGTCGGCTGCCACGAACTTCGACACCCTCGACGGCGCGGAACTCAACTAAAGGCTGTATGTAAGCACGATGTCGCTGACCCTCCTGCTCCTCCTGGCCCTTGGGCTCGGGCTCGCCGGATGGTTGGCGGCTCGTGCACGCGCATGGTCGTTCCGGCGTGCCAGCCCCGACGGGCGGCTGGCCAGCCTTCCCAGCTATCACGCTTGGTATGTGGCGCTCTGGATAATCCTGCCCGTACTGATTTTCGTCGCAATCTGGAGCGCGATCGCACCGGGTCTGATCACCCAATCGGTTCTTGCCGCGCCAGCAGCAGACCAGCTCCCCGCTTTCGGCTTCCAGCGCCAGACCATCCTCAATGAAGCGCGTGCCGTCGCAACCGGCGCAGCTCAGGGCGTCTTCAATCCACTCGCGCGCGAATTCGTGGAGCCCTATCGGGAGGCGATAAGCCGCTACAACTGGATCGGCGTCATCGTCACGCTGGCGATCGCTTTTCTTGGCGGTGTCTACGCTTTCCTCCGCCTCAAACCCGATTTCGCCGCCCGCAACCGCGTGGAGAAGATCGTTATGGCGATTCTGCTCGGAGCATCGCTGGTCGCCATCCTGACCACGCTGGGAATTTTCGTCAGTCTCGTATTCGAAACCATTCGCTTCTTCGGCATGGTAAACCCGATCGATTTCCTCTTCGGGCTCCATTGGGGACCCGACCCCATGTCCAGTGCAGATAATCCGGATCCGAGCCGCTATGGTGCAATTCCGCTGTTCTGGGGCACTTTGTTCATTGGAGCGATCATAGCCATGATCGTGGCCATTCCGCTCGGGCTCATGAGCGCGATATATCTTACCCAATACGCCAAACCTGCAGTCCGCGCGTGGGTGAAACCGGCGCTGGAAATCCTCGCCGGCGTACCGACGGTGGTCTATGGCTATTTTGCAGCCCTGACCATTGCCCCCGCCATTCGCGATTTTGCCATCTCGCTCGGCGCTTCGAGCGCTTCGAGCGAAAGCGCGCTTGCGGCAGGTCTAGTCATGGGTGTGATGATTATTCCTTTTGTCAGTTCGATGGCTGACGATAGCATTGCTGCCGTCCCACAGACGATGCGCGATGGCAGTCTGGCCATGGGCGCCACCACCAACGAAACCATCCGCCGCGTGCTCGTACCCGCTGCATTGCCTGGTATCGTCGCCGGCGTGATGCTGGCGATCAGCCGCGCAATCGGGGAAACCATGATCGTCGTCATGGCGGCCTCGACGGCAGCGAACCTTAGCGCCAACCCGCTCGACTCCATGACCACGGTGACGGTTCAAATCGTTGCCATGCTGACGGGCGAAGGCAGCTTCGACCACCCGGCGACGCTGAGCGCATTCGCGCTGGGATTCGTGCTCTTTCTCGTCACCCTCGGGCTGAATTTCATCGCCTTGCGCGTCGTAAAGAGGTTCCGCGAAGCTTATGAGTGAGCAGATCGCCCCCACGCGTACGCCCGTATTCGAAGCGCGGCTGAAAAAGCGGTACGCCGCCGAAAAGCGCTTCAGGTCCATCGGCCTTGCGGCCATCGTCTTCTCGATCGCGGTGCTCGTCTATCTTCTCGGAACGATGACGATAAACGGAATTGGCGGCTTACAGCGCGCCGAAGTATCGGTGCCGATCGACTTCACCCAAGCCGGAATCTCCGCCGATCCCGCTGTTATGGGTACATCGGAAGCGACACAGTCGCTCGAGGCCCAGGGTCTGCCGCAGGTCGTGGAATATTTCGCCGACCAGGCGCTTGGCGAAGAGGGCGCTGCCCAAATCGGAGGGCAGGCCTGGCGCGATGTGGCGGCTGCGATTGCGGCCGATCCGGGCATTGTCGAACGGCAGGAAACCTTCTGGCTCCCCGCCAGTGCCAACCTTGCCTCGGGTTACGAGGGTGAAGGCTCGCCGGAGATGCAAGCTCTCGCCGACAGTCTTGCCGCAGAAGGCAAGCTTGAGAAGAATTTCGACGTAGGTTTTTTCAGCCGCGCCGACGCCACCAATCCGCAGCAAGTCGGCATCTGGGGCGCACTTAAGGGTTCAATCCTCACCATGATCGTGACGCTCGCGCTGGCTTTCCCGATCGGGGTCCTCGCCGCCCTTTATCTGGAAGAATATGCGCCGAAGAACAGATGGACGGACCTGATCGAGCTTTCGATCAACAATCTGGCGGCAGTTCCTTCGATCATTTTCGGTCTGCTTGGCCTGGCGGTGTTTCTCACGATCTTTCCGAACCTTCGCTCGGCCCCGCTGATCGGCGGTATGACTCTTGCCCTGATGACCATGCCGGTAATCGTCATTGCCGGCCGCAACGCCATCAAGGCAGTCCCGCCGAGTATCCGCGACGGCGCACTTGCCGTCGGCGCGAGCCCCGTGCAGGTGGTGTTCCACCATGTCTTGCCGCTGGCCCTGCCCGGTATCCTGACCGGCACGATCATCGGCATGGCCCGGGCGCTTGGTGAAACCGCGCCTTTGCTGATGATCGGGATGCGTGCTTTCGTAGCCTCCCCGCCCGATAGCTTCACATCGCCTGCCACTGTCCTGCCGATGCAGATTTTCCTCTGGTCGGACGAGATCGACCGCGGTTTCGTGGAGCGCACGAGTGCTGCTATCATCGTCCTCTTGGTGTTCCTCCTCGTGATGAACGGCCTCGCAATCTACCTGCGCAACAAATTCGAGAAAAAATGGTGACTGTAGTTCACGAAAACCTTGAGAACACCGACGCCAAGATGAGTGCGCGGGACGTGTCCGTATTCTACGGAGACAAGAAGGCGATCGATAATGTTTCGATTGATATCCCCACTCGTTACGTGACCGCCTTTATTGGCCCGTCCGGCTGTGGAAAATCAACATTCCTGCGCACTCTCAACAGAATGAACGACACGATCCCCTCGGCGCGGGTAGAAGGCGAGATCACTCTTGATGACGAGGACATATATTCGCCCCGCCTCGACGTGGTGCAGCTGCGGGCCCGCGTGGGTATGGTTTTTCAAAAGCCCAACCCGTTTCCGAAGACGATCTATGAGAACGTAGCCTACGGCCCCAAGATTCACGGATTTGCGGAGGGCAAAGACGAACTCGATGCAGTGGTCGAAAAGTCGCTGCGCCGTGCGGGTCTGTGGGAAGAGGTCAAGGATCGGCTACAGGACAGCGGCACTGCACTCTCAGGCGGTCAGCAGCAGCGCCTGTGTATCGCGCGCGCTATTGCCGTCGATCCCGAAGTCATCCTGATGGACGAGCCCTGCTCTGCCCTCGATCCGATCGCCACGGCCAAGATCGAGGAATTGATCGATGAACTGAATGGCCGTTATGCTATCGTGATCGTTACCCACTCGATGCAGCAGGCTGCACGTGTCAGCCAGAGAACGGCGTTCTTCCATCTGGGAAAGATGGTGGAATATGGGCGCACTTCTGACATATTCACAAACCCGATCGAGCAGCGGACCCAGGATTACATCACCGGACGCTATGGCTAAGGCTTTGAGACAATGAACGAACATACCGTAAAAGCCTTCGATGAAGACATCACCCGTCTGCGCGGTCTGATCGCGGAAATGGGCGGGCTGGCCGAAGTCGCCATACAGGAAGCGCTCGATGCGCTGGTGCGGGGCGATGACGAACTCGCCAAGAAGGTCGTCAAGAACGACAAGAAGATCGACAAGCTCGAAAGCGAAGTGGACAAGCTCTCGGTTCGCATCATCGCGCTCCGGGCCCCAATGGCCGACGATCTCCGCGAAGTCATCGCCGCGTTGAAGATTGCCGGTGTCGTGGAACGCATTGGTGATTATTCGAAGAATATCGCCAAGGCGAGCCGTCAGATCGGTGACAACCGCAAGAAGTTCGAGCCGCTGACCTTGCTACCTGCAATGGCCGAAGTCGCCAGCGAGATGGTTCACGACGTGCTGACCGCCTATGCTGCACGCGATGCCGAACTAGCACGAGAGGTGATCGCTACCGACGAGAAGGTCGATGCCTTCTACAATTCGATCTTCCGCAACCTCGTCAGCCACATGGTCGAGAACCCTTCGACCATTTCGAGTGCAGCCCAGCTGCTGTTCGTAGCGCGCAACCTTGAACGCATCGGCGACCATGCCACCAACGTGGCAGAAATGGTTCATTTCGCTGCCACGGGTACTTATCCGCCCGATGAGGACGGTTGACACAATTCTGTAGCTTGAGGGTCATACTGCTGTGTCGAAGAAACTGCAGGAAGGGGCCAAGGTGCAGGCTGGCAAGCTACTTCTCGTAGAGGACGATCCCGCCCTCTCGGAACTTCTCGAATACCGCTTTTCCAACGAGGGCTACGGCGTTCGCACCACTGCGGATGGCGATGAAGCATTGCTTCTCGCTGCGGAAGATGTGCCGGACCTGGTCATCCTCGACTGGATGATAGAAGGCACCAGCGGGATCGAAGTCTGTCGGCGCCTTCGGCGAGACAAGACCACCGCCCATGTTCCGATCATCATGCTCACTGCGCGCGAGGCGGAAGACGATCGCATTCGCGGGCTCGAAACCGGTGCCGACGATTACCTGACAAAGCCCTTTTCGCCACGCGAGCTTCTTGCACGCGTAGCAGCAGTGATGCGTCGCATCCGCCCGGTCCTCGCCGGGGAGTCCATCGAGGTAGGTGATCTGACCCTCGACCCGGTCGCCCACAAGGTGACGCGCCGGGGCAATGTTCTCAAGCTCGGACCGACCGAATACCGTCTGCTCAAGTTCTTCATGGAAAGCCCAGGCCGCGTCTTTAGCCGCAACCAGCTACTCGACGGAGTTTGGGGCACTGAAAGCGACATCGAACTGCGTACCGTCGACGTGCACATTCGCCGGCTACGCAAGGCGCTTGAGATCGACGGCGCCAAGGACCCGGTTCGCACTGTGCGCAGCGCGGGCTATTCGCTCGAAGCGGCCTGATCAGCGGCAGACGCCGGTCCAGCGGTCGTCCATGTCGAAGTGGAAATGATCGGCATGGGCCGCATTGTAATCGGGTGAAAGCACGGTAGAAAACGCTCCGCAGGCGCCGTCGCGCACCTCGCGCAGGAAACGTTGCTTGTCGCCTTCGCCCTGCCAATCTGACAGAACGCTGATCCGGGTACCGTCTTCGAGAACAAATCCGGCGATATCAATTGCATTTGCGGTAGCATGTTCGCTCCACGGGCCGTCGTTCCGACCGTACAATCTGCGGCAGGAATATGATCCCAGATGCTCGATGCTGGCGACCTCGCTGCCGAACAGCTCCTGCGCCGCCGGATCGAGCGTATCGCGCTTCCACAACTCCATCGCGACCGCGACCGGACATGTAGTGGCGGGCGCTGCCGGGGTGAGCGGATAACCCGATAGCCGGGTGCGATCCCCGCGCCGACATTCGCCTTCGCCTGCCGGTTCCAGAACGTCGAAAGGAACCTCGCTTCGTTCAAGCACTGCTCGGCAGGTCGGCACGTCGTCCCTCAGTGCCACCAGCTTCTGCTGCGTGGCCCAGCCCTTCGGATCATTGAGGTCCAGCGGCGCCCAGGGATTGTGTTCGGGGTGCGCGGCGAGCCAGCTGCGTCCGGCAATGAACAGTCCTGCCAGAACCAGCAGCAGCAGCACGCGCCGGTCGAAGATGAACGTTCCGATGCGCCGCGAAAAGGTGAGTTTCAAAGCTGCGTCCCATAGAGATCGGCCGCGATTGCAGCCGCTATCAGGATAAATACGATCCCGATGGCCCGATCGATCCAGCGCCGTGTGGCGGCGCGCTCCATTGTCTTTGCCAGCCGCTTGCCCGCACCGATGTATAACCAGCCAACCAGTAGATCGAGCACCAGTGCGATAACCGCGAGAACAAGGATCTGCCACCCGACCGCCCTACCCGGATCGACGAAGGGCGGAATGATCGCGACCATGTATACGAGCGACTTGGGGTTGCCGATCGCAACTGCAATCCCTTCGCGGAAGGCGTGTGCCGAGGGCTGTTGTGCCGGTTCGGCATTATCATCCGCGACCGCGTGGAAGGAGTGGCGGACAGCCTTTACGCCGAGCCATGCAAGATAGAGAACCCCAACGACAGCAAGCAGACGAAAGGCCAACGGATAGGTTCTGGCCAAAGTGCCAAGACCCAGCGCAGCGGCTAACCACCATACAATATAGCCGATCTGCATGCCCAATAGCGCGGCCCAACCGGATCGTGCCCCGCGCCAGACCGCCTGGCCCATGACGAACATCATGGAGGGGCCGGGCACGATGCTGGTCGTGGCGGTCACGAGTGCAAAGGCCAGCAGTCTTTCCGGATCGAACATGGCGCGCGCCCTAGCGATCGTCTCAATGGAAGTCGCGCGATTTCGGGATGATGCGCGCCGCATCACTTCGGCATGTCACGTGAGTTCTTCCAGACGCTCCTTCACTGCGGCGAGATCGGCGTCGAACAGCCGGGCCTGTTCATCACGCGCTGCGCCATCCAGGCGGAGCAGGTAAGAGGGGTGCGCGGTGACCCAGAGCTCGCTGCCGTCCTCCAACGCAATGGGCGCGCCCCGGACCTTCGAAATACTTACCGTCTTGCCCAGCATGCCTCGCGCCGCGCTCGCCCCCATGGCGAGCACAATCTTGGGCTGCACGATTGCCCGTTCGCTCTCGATCCACCAGCGGCATGTGTCGATCTCCTTTGCGCCCGGGTTCTGGTGCAGCCGCCGCTTGCCCCGCTGGACGTATTTGAAATGCTTGACCGCATTGGTGACGTAGGATGCACGGCGGTCGATACCGACCTTGTCGAGGTGCACGTCGAGCAATTGTCCGGCCGGGCCGACGAAGGGGCGGCCCGACCGGTCCTCCTGGTCGCCCGGCTGTTCGCCCACGATCATCAGTGCGGCATTCTGCGGCCCCTCACCCATCACCGGTTGGTTATCGAGACTGCCGATGGGGCACTTGCGGCAGGCGTGTATCGCCTTGTCGATCTCCCCCAGCGTTTCGGGACGTTCCTCGAATTCCAACGTGCCCTTCTCGACCATGGCGGCCTCCCGCTTCTGCGCGCCCGCCACCAGTTCGGGAATGAGCGCGGCTTCGGGCATGTTTTTCCAATACTTCTTGGGCATTTCCTTGAGCATGGCCCCGATCTTCAAACGCGCAGGGTTGAAGATCGATGCGTAATAGGTGCGCCAGAGATCTTCCATCGGATCGCCGCCAGGCGCATCGCTGCGCTGCGCGGGCGGGCCTTCGGACATGGTCTCTCCATCCCAGTGCAGGCTACCGCGCGGGGTCAGGATCGACCAGCGCATGTTGGCAAAGCGCCGCATAAAGAAACCCGCGTTGGCGCGCAGGATGTGATGCTCGGGTTGGAACCAGGCGACGTAATGCTCGCCTGCCTCTTCCTTTTCGCTTTCCACCAGCCGGAAGCGGACAAAGGCGTGCATCTTGTGGCTGTCGCGCCGAACGTTCTTGTCGAGTTCTTCTATCCGACGAACATCGGAATCGGCCTTGTCCTCCATAATGCCGGGATTGGCCTGCAGCCGCCACAGAAGGCGATAGAGGACCGCAAAACGTTCGGTATCGGAATGGAGAATGGCGTTGCGCGCCAGCTGCACGAAGCGGCGATTTGCGCGAACAATAGGCGCACTTTCGGGCGGCACAGGCATCCTGCGTTCCCCATCTGCGAAGAGATCACCGCTGCCCCCCGGCTCTACCCAGGCGATCCGGTCGGGCGGCACGTCGCACTGGACAAGCGCACGCGCTCTCTCACGCCAGAAGTCGAAATCGTCTGCTTCAGGCAGATGCACCACGTAATAGGTGCCGAGCTTGACCTGCCGGAGCGCGGTCATGCTGCAAACAGCTCCAGTTGCTCGGTCCTTGGCGCAAGCAGGCTGCGCAGGTCGGCGCGGTCGGTCAGCATCACCGGCCGCCAGTCCACGGTGCAGATGAAAGGTCGGACCTTGGTGATCGACTGCGTGAGCAACGCCACATCGTCGAGCCTCAGCGCACGGTGACGGCGGCTCGCCAATATCTTGGCGACCGCTTTCACCCCGAGGCCCGGCACACGCAGCAATTGCTCCTTGCTCGCCCGATTTACATCGACCGGAAACGCCTCACGGAATTTCAGAGCCCAGGCGAGCTTGGGATCGATATCGAGCGGCAGGTTGCCGTCCGCCTCGGTCGCCTGCATAACTTCCGACGGCTTGTATCCATAGAAGCGCATCAGCCAGTCCGACTGGTAAAGCCGGTGTTCGCGGATCAGCGGCGGACGCTTCAAGGGAAGCACCGCGCTCGCATCGGGGATTGGCGAGAAGGCACTGTAATACACGCGGCGCAGGCGAAAATTGTCGTAGAGTCGGCTTGCCTTGCCCACGATATCGGCATCGGTCGCGGCGTCTGCGCCGACGATCATCTGCGTCGATTGGCCTGCGGGGGCGAAGCGCGGTGCGTACTTGAACCTCTTGCGCGCGTCTTTCGCTTCGGCGAGATCCGATCTCACCTTGCCCATCGCGCCTTCGATCTGGCGTGCGTCCTTGTCGGGCGCGAGGCGGGTGAGACCGCTATCGGTCGGCAGTTCGACATTGATCGAGACGCGGTCGGCATAAAGCCCCGCCTGATGAACGATCTCCGCATCCGCTTCGGGGATGGTCTTGAGATGGATGTAGCCGCGAAAATCATGCTCCTCGCGCAATATCCGGGCGACCTCGACGATCTGCTCCATCGTGTGGTTCGAGTTCTTCACGATACCCGAGGAGAGGAACAACCCCTCGATATAGTTGCGCCGGTAGAAAGCGAGCGTGAGATCGACCACTTCCTGCGGATTGAAACGGGCGCGCGCCACGTTCGAGCTCTTTCGATTGACGCAGTAATGGCAGTCGAACACGCAGTGATTGGTCAGCAATATCTTGAGTAGAGAAATGCAGCGGCCATCGGGCGCATAAGCGTGACAGATACCCATCCCCTCGGTCGAACCTATGCCCTTGCCAGCAAGACTGTTCTTCTTCGCTGTGCCGGAAGATGCACAGGAAGCATCGTATTTCGCCGCATCCGCGAGAATCCCGAGCTTTTGAAGAACAGAGTGGGCAGCCATTTGTTCGCTATACGTTCCGCCACGGGATTCGCCAATGTCAAAAGGCATATGAAAGGCAGCAAGCCATTTTCTAACGCTGTATCAACCATGTCATCGAAGTCCATCTTAACCATTCCAAGGCAGGTTTTACCGGCGTTAAGAAGGACAAGTGCTTGGCCCTATTCCAGAAATCACCCGCGCTGAAGCAGGGCGAGCGTCGTGCCGTGCAGCGATACACGGTCGATTGCGCGGCGAAGCTCAAAATGCCCGGGGGCGATCGCAAAGGCCGTCTGTCGGATCTTTCTGAAGCAGGTGCGCGCTTCGATACGCAAGACCCACCGCAGAAAGGCGTATCGGGTTTACTGGCATGGGGCGATCACGAGTTTTTCGGCAAGATTGCTTGGGCGAACGAAAACAGCTGCGGTATGATCTTCGAACGTCCCATTCCGCCATCCATCGTGGAAAGCACGTGCGAGATAGTGGAAGTGCAGGCCGGTCCGGTGGCGAATTTCGGCAACATTCCCGTTGCCAAACGCGGTCGCCGAGCCTCCCTCGTCTCGCGCGACAGCTGACACGTTCAGCCCGGTGCAACCTTGTCTGCTGCACCCGCGTGAAGGAGGCAAATTCATGAAATCTTTCGTTACCGCCGGCTTGGCGCTGTCGGCCCTGCCCTGTGCTTTATCCGCGCAGGACTACTCCGCTGACAACGAGAACCGCGATACATCCTTCAAACGCTGTGTCTCGGCAACAACGCTCGTGCCTCCGTTCAACAATACACCCGGCGCCCTCGAACAATCGCGTGTTGCAGCGACCACGGTCGAGAGCATCCGCCATCGTCGCGGAGAGGCCGCTTATCGCGTGTGCAACACCAGCGCATTGGCTCCGGAAATTTCGCAGGTCCAGGGTATCGACGAGAAGCCACTCACCGACGAGGAAATGCGTAAACTCGATCCCCAGGGCACTCCTGCCGACTAGGGCACAATCCAGGATGGCAGCCGGGACCAAATGTGGGCCTCACTCATTGAGAGATTAAACCCCACTTAGGAGACCCTCATGAAACATGCCGAAGGCAATCCCGACGAACTCAAGACGAAATTCTGGAAGGCGCTGGCCGACAGCCCGTTCCTTTTTCTCCAGCTTAATGGTGACAGCTCCACAGCCGTCCCGATGAGTCCCCAGCTCGACAAGGATGCAAACAGCTCGATCTGGTTCTTCACCCATACCAAGAGCGATTTCTGCAAGCTCGGCCCGGTGACCGCGACCTTTGAAAGCAAGGGCCACGATATCTTCGCCCGCTTCAACGGAAATCTGGTCAAGGAAACCAGCCAGGAACGCTTCGATCAGTTCTGGAACAACTTCGTCGAAGCCTGGTACGATGGCGGCAAGGACGATCCCGACATCTTCTTCATGCGCATGGATTTGGGCGACGCCGAAATCTGGAACGGGGACATAGGCCTGCTCAACACAGCTAAGATGGCACTCGGCATGAACGTCCACGAAGAGGCGGAAGAACGCCACGTCGACAAGGTCAACATCTGACCCGCCCGTAGCAGTGATACGAACTGAAAAGGCCGCTCCGATTGGGGCGGCCCTTTCTTGTTAGGTTAAGCCTTCGGCGGATGGATGGGAATCATCGTTTCCTCACCCGCAACATCGTCGATGACTTCAACAATACCCTGTCCGAGATGGCTGTTTCTCCGGCCATAGCCGAAATATACGACCAGCCCGATCACCGTCCATACTGGCAACACCATCATCGCAGCGCTTGGCAGGTTGAGGAACAGGAAGGCGCATCCGCCGATGGTTGCCGGTCCGACAAGCCAGAGCATGGGCGTACGGAAATCGCGTTTCCTGTCAGGCGCAGTCCGTCGCAACACCATCACCGCAACTGCCACCATCAGGAAGGCGTATAGAGTACCGGCATTGGCAATATCCGCCAGCTGGCCGACTGGGAAGAAAGCTGCACCCACGGCCACGATTACCCCCGTCAGGATGGTCACGACATAGTCTTCCAGCGTGGATGCACTTTCGAAAGTCCCTCAGGCAGCAGCCCGTCACGGCTCATCACGAAAAAGATGCGCGTCTGAGCGAACAGCAGCACGAGAATTACCGAAGGTAGAGCCAGGAAAGCGGCAATGCCCAGCATGTTGCCGATCCCCGAAAACCCGATCTGGCGAAGGACATGGGCCAATGCCTCATTCGAACAGACCAGTGCATCGGAATATGCCGGAAGCGCGCATTGCCGCGCCAATTCTTCGGACCCTGCCGGGAAGGGAATTCCCCCCGGCCCCATGATGGGCTGTCCGCCGATCGTACCGATCGCTCCAGCCGCCACCAAGATGTAGAAGACGGTGCAGAATACCAGCGAACCGACGAGGCCGATCGGCACATTGCGTTGCGGGTTCTTCGTCTCTTCCGCCGCCGTGGAAACCGCATCGAAGCCGACATAGGCGAAGAAAATCGTAGCCGCCGCACCGACCGCGCCCACACCCGTACCGAAACCACCGAAAATGCCGGCGGGCAGGAACGGGTTGAACTTGTCCGGATCGAAATAGGCGCTGGTCAGCGTCAGTCCGATGAAGACGGTCAGCGCTGCCACCTTGATCGCAACAAGGATCGCGTTGACCTTGGCACTTTCGCTGGTGCCAATCATCAGCAACCACGTCACGAGCAGGGCGATGACGAACGCGGGAAGATTGATGAAACCGCCGGGCTCGCCGCCCAACGCGAGCGGCCCAGCAGCCAACCACTGCGGCAAAGCGATACCGAGGAATTCGTTCAGGATCGTCCCGCTGAAATAGCCCGACCAGCCTACGGAAACTGCCGATGCTGCGATGGCATATTCGAGGATCAGCGCCCAACCAACCGTCCAGGCGAGCAATTCGCCCATAGTGGCATAGCTATAGGTATAGGCGGAGCCCGCTACCGGTATCATCGAGGCGATTTCGGCGTAGCATAATGCGGCGACGATACAGACCGCCCCCGCTATGACAAAGGCCAGCATCAGACCCGGGCCCGCTTTCTGGGCACCGGCAGAGGTCAGCACGAATATCCCCGTGCCGATGATGCAACCTATGCCGAACAACATGAGCTGCAGCGCGCCTAACGAACGGTGCAGGGACTTCTTTTGCGCCGCCGCCAAGATGGCGTCGAGCGGCTTCACTCTGTCGAGGATCATTTCTGGCCGATGGGCTCCACCGGTCCGCAGCGGGCCCTCCCCGCTCTGCCAACCGGAGTGCGCTCAATACGCGCGATTCTCCGGTTGGAAAAGAGAGATTCGTCAGGCGCCTAAGATACTTGGGAACAGACCGGTCACGAGGATGATCGTAACCGCAATCGGGCACAACCACGCGATAAGGAAACGCCACACGCCGAATGCCAGTGGCGAAAGACCGGTGGTTGTCCGCAAGAGGTTCGCATCGGCCTTCCAGCCGATGAAGATCGAGGTCAGCAATGCGCCCAGCGGCAGCATGACCTTGCCGGTAAAACCGTCAATCGTATCGAGGATGTCGGTATTCTCGAACAGCGACCAGAAACCTAGCGGACGCACGTCGGCCAGCACATTGTAGCCAAGCAGGCAGAGCACTCCGATCAGCAGGGCACCGACGCCGAACACCAAGGCGGATTTCGCCCGGCTCCAACCCAGTTCACCGATGCCCCATGCAGTTGGCACCTCGAGCAGCGAGATCGAACTGGTCACCGCGGCCACAAGGATCAGAACGAAGAAGAGGAAGCCGAACAGGGCGCCTCCGGGCATGGTCTGGAAAGCAAACGGGAGGGTCTGGAAAACCAGCGTCGGGCCGGCAGCAGGGTCAAGCCCAACCGCGAAAACGATCGGGAAGATCATCAGGCCGGCAAGCAGCGCCACGCTGGTATCCGCGACCGCGATTATCGCCGCGGTGCCGCCAAGATTGCTCTTTTCCTTGATGTAAGAGCCATAGGTAATGAGACCCGCCACGCCGAGTGAGAGCGAGAAAAGCGCTTGGCCCAGAGCCGAGTTCATGACCTGCGGAGTCAGCTTAGACCAGTCCGGGGTGAACAGGAAGGCCGCCGCCTCTGCGATATCGCCCTCGATCGCGCCATAAATCACGAGGCCGAACAGCAACACGAAGAAGGCGGGCATGAGATAAGTTGCTGCCTTTTCAATTCCCGAGCTTACCCCGCGGGCCACGATGTAAAGCGTCAAACCCATGAAGACGAGATGCATGGCAAGCAGCAGGCCGGGGCTGGCAAACATATCACCGAGGCGTTGCTGGATCTGTGCTTCGTTCTCACCGGCCAGTGCGCCGCGGAATGGATCCCCCGCCATGATCGCCTGAAGGAAATCCCAGCCCATGACGCCGGCGTAATAAAGCACCCACCCCGCCACTACCGAATAGAACGATACGATGAGAAACGCGGCGACCGCCCCGATTCCGCCGAAGATCGACCATCTGTGCGAGGCCTTGGAATCCTGCGCCACCTTGCGGATCGAGCCGACCGCATCGGTTTGGCCAACTCGGCCAATGAAGATCTCGGAGAGCACCAACGGTAGCCCGAGCAGGAAGACGCAGCCGATATAGAAAATGACGAAAGCGCCGCCCCCGCTTTCCCCGGCAAGCGTAGGAAAACGCCAGATATTTCCAAGACCAACTGCTGCACCGACGGCAGCGAGAATGAATGCGGAACGTGAGGACCAACCCTCACCGGTGGTTTTGCCAGCGGCGACCATTTACGTGATTTCCCTCTCGATTGTCGGCGCTTGCCGCGCCCTTATGTACGCGAGGCTTAAAGCACGGAATCCGCCATTGTCCAAGCCTCGCTTCCAACTGTCGACAGGGCTTGCTAGGGCACCCGCATGTCGACGACCTTCCAGCTTGATACGAGCACCAGCCGGGCCAATCCCACTCCGCAGCCGATGAAGCGGTTGACCGTGCCAAAAATCCGCGCTCACAAAGCGGACGGGGAAACCAAGCAGCCCCTGGTCATGCTCACCGCCTACACGGCGCGGCAAGCGCAATTGCTCGACGCGCATTGCGACCTTTTGCTGGTGGGCGATTCGCTGGGACAGGTGATCTACGGCCTCCCCTCCACCATACCGGTGACGATGGAAATGATGTCGAACCATGCGGCAGCCGTGGTACGCGGAAGCTATCGTTCGGTGGTCGTGGTCGACATGCCATTCGGCTCTTACGAAGCCTCGAAAGAACAAGCCTTCGCGAGCGCATCTCGCCTGTTGAAGGAAAGCGGCGCGGCAGCAGTGAAGCTCGAAGGTGGCGAGCAGATGGCCGAAACGGTCGCGTTCCTGAACCAGCGCGGCATCCCGGTAATGGGGCATGTCGGTTTGACCCCGCAGGCGGTCAATGTGCTCGGCGGCTATATGGCGCGCGGTCGCGACAATGCCGAAGCGGACAAGATCGTCGGCGATGCAAAGGCATTGGACGAGGCCGGGGCCTTTGCCATTGTGCTCGAAGGAGTTCTCGAACCTATTGCCATCGAAGCTACGAAAGCGGTGTCGTGTCCGACGATAGGTATCGGCGCATCCGCCCAGTGTGACGGGCAAGTTCTGGTGACAGACGACATGCTGGGCATGTTCGAACGTGTGCCCCGCTTCGTGAAGAAATACGAAAATATCGCTGAAGTCATCGAGAATACCGTCGCACAATATGCACAAGAAGTGCGCGACCGAAGCTTCCCGACGCCTGAACAAACCTACCAGCCCAAGGGCTGAGGAACCCCACCCCGATGAACACGATACGCCAGTATTATACCTTTTCGCTCGCCTTCACGGCAGTCTGCTTCGCGTTGGCAGCCTGGTACGGATGGAGCAGCACCGGGTCGATCACTGCCACTTTGGGCATCCTCTGGATCGTGCTGGTACTTTCCATCTTGGAGGTTTCGCTCAGCTTCGACAACGCCGTGGTCAACGCCACCGTCTTACGTGAAATGGATCCGGTCTGGCAGCAACGCTTCCTCACGATCGGTATCCTCATCGCGGTCTTCGGCATGCGGATCGTGTTTCCGATCGCGATCGTTGCAATTGCAGCGGGTGTCGGGCCGATCGAGGCCATTTCGCTATCGCTGAACGATCCGCAGGAATACGAACGGATCGTTTCATCAGCCCACATTGGCATTGCCGGTTTCGGCGGCGCGTTTCTTGCTATGGTCGGCCTGAATTTCTTCTTCGACAGCGACAAACAGATCCACTGGATCGCGGTGCTGGAGCGTGCCGTAAACAAATTCTCCAACGTCCCGGCCGTAGAAATCGGCATTGTCCTGCTCCTGATTTATGGCGTTTCAACCATGCTCACGCCGGATGATGCAATCGTCTTCCTGACCGCCGGGATACTCGGTCTCGTCACATTCATCGGTGTGCACGCGATTGCCGCGATCATCGAACAGCGCGAAGCGCGGAAAAAAGCCGCCGGTGAAATCGTTAAGTCCGGGTTTGGCGGATTTCTTTATCTCGAGGTGCTCGACGCGAGTTTCAGTTTCGACGGTGTCATCGGCGCCTTTGCGCTTTCGAACAACATGATCATCATTGCGCTAGGTTTGTCTGTTGGCGCGATGTTCGTGCGCTCGATGACCATCCACCTCGTCCGTACAGGAACGCTGGCTCAGTATCGTTATCTCGAACACGGTGCCTTCTGGGCGATAATCGTACTGGGAATGATCATGCTTTTGTCCGCGCGCTACCACATCCCCGAAACCATCACGGGCCTGATGGGCGCGGCCTTGATCGGCCTCAGCTTCGTGTGGTCCGTCCGTCATAATCGGAAGCATGGTGACGAACCGATCCAGCTAGATAACTAGCTATCGGAGCGGCCAGCACCAGTTGAAAGAAATGGTAGAGCAAAAGGGGCAGGACGATAAAGCCTGCCATTTCGGGCGCAAAGAGCACCGTCGCCAACGGCGCACCGATCGCTGCTGATTTTTGTGCACCAGCGAAAAGAAAGGCGACGCGATCGGATTGCGAAAGCAGCAGTGCTGTTCCGGTTAGCCATGCCCCGACGTGACCAATGACCAGAAAGGCCAGAACCAGTAGGCCGGTCCATAGCCAGCCGACACCATCGATGCGGGCCCAGACGTCTTGCTCGACCGCGCCGGAAAAGGCTACGTAAACAGCCAAGGCGATCACCAGTCGGTCGAGCGTGGCAATTCGCGGCTTGTGAGAAGCTATGAGCTCTTGCGTTCGGCCTTGTATCAGTTGCCCAATCGTAAAGGGGACAATCAAGATTGCAATGATCTTCAGAACGGCATCGGACCCCACCATTCCGTCCCCTGCCCCACCCAGGGCGAGAAACAGCGGTACGCTCAGGAAAACGCCGATGAGGCTAAGCAAGGCAGCCGCAATAACCGATAGGGCCACATTCCCCCGCGCAAGCGAGCTATAGGAAGTCGACGATTGGATCGTCGTCGGCAACACGCCGAGATAGAGAAAACCTGTAGCTACGACTGTCGGAACATCTGCAGGTGCCAGACGCGAAAATCCCAGTCCGACCAGCGCCATGGCCCCGAACACCCAAATCGATAAAGGTAGCAAAAAGCGCACATTGGCAGTGCCGGCGATAATTTCGCTGCGTCGGATGCGCATTCCGTTGAGCAGAAACAGTACGAAAATTCCGATATTTGCCGCCCATTGGGCCAAGCTTCGCGCGTCTCCCGTCGCTGGCAGAATAGCTGCCAACGCAATTGCCAGCGCCAGCATCCGCAGCATGGGATCGGAGATGATACTGCGCAGTGCCATAGTTGCGCCCTAGCTTCGACAATAGCCGAAGTCAGGCCTGCAAATCATACTGCTTTAGCAGATCATAAAGTGTGGGCCGACTGATACCGAGCAGCTTCGCCGTCATGGAGATATTACCTTGGCTGCGGGCCAAGGCCTGACGGATCATCCTTCGGTCGGCGGCTTCGCGTGCCTGTTTCAGGTTCAGAGCCATCTCGCCGTCCTCGGCACGCTCTCCAAGATCGAGATCCTCCGCACTTATCAGCTTGGCATCGGCCATGATTACGGCGCGCTTCACGCGATTTTCAAGTTCGCGGACATTGCCGGGCCAACTCCAGGAATCGATCACCGCGAGTGCGTCGGGGGCGAAGCCTTTGACCTGGGGGTTCATCTCCGCGGCGAAGCGGGTGAGAAAATGCTTGGCCAGGAGAACAGCGTCCCCGGGTCGCTCGGATAGGGTCGGAATTTTCACTACAACCTCGGCCAGGCGATAGAACAAGTCCTCGCGAAACGTCCCCTCGCCAATCATGGACTCGAGATCCTGATGCGTTGCACAGACGATCCGGGTATCGACCGAAATAGGCCTGCGACCTCCAATACGCTCGATTACGCGTTCCTGCAGAAAGCGCAGCAGTTTGACCTGCAATGGCAGGGGAATGTCTCCCACCTCGTCCAGGAACAGCGTGCCGCCGCTCGCCATCTCTATCTTGCCTTCAGTCGTCTTCACGGCACCGGTGAAGGCACCCTTCTCATGTCCGAACAATTCGCTCTCGAGGAGGTTCTCCGGGATTGCTGCACAGTTTATCGCAACGAAGGCGCCGCTTCTGCGATCACTGGCCTGATGTAGTCCCTGTGCCAAGAGTTCCTTGCCCGTGCCGCTCGCTCCCAGCAGCATGACCGAGACCTTGGTTGGGGCCACGCGTTCGATGGTTCGGGCCACTTTCGCCATTTCAGGGGCGGCCGTTATCATCGTGCCAAGTACGGTTTTATCTTCACCCACCTTTCCGGCGAGGCGGCGGTTTTCCCCCTCGATCTGACTTAGCCGGAACGCCCGGTTCACAATCAGTCCGAGTTCCTCGATATCGACCGGTTTCTGGTAGAAATCATAAGCACCGCGTTCGATTGCCTGAAGGGCACTCTCACGCGCACCATGCCCAGATGCGACGACGACCTTGGTATCCGGCTTCATTGCCATGATCGCATCGAGGACGGCGAAGCCCTCGCTTGTTCCGTCAGGATCTGGCGGCAATCCGAGATCAAGCGTGACCACGGCGGGCTCTTCGCTGCGCATGGCTGCCAGTGCCTGATCGCGATTGCCCGCGATAATCACCTCGTAATCGTCATAAGCCCATTTTAGTTGCGCCTGCAGGCCTTCGTCGTCTTCAACTATCAGCAATTTTGGTGCGTTCTGGGCCATCAGGCAATTTCCTTCCGCTCGGCGGAGTAGGAGGACTTCAGGAGCTCATGCGCCGATTGGAGCGGCAGGCTCAGGGTGAAACGTGTCCCGAGATCAACCCGGGATTCCACCTCTACGCGCCCGCCCATCGAACGTATCATCTCGCGCGCTTCGTATGCTCCGATTCCGAAGCCATCTTCTCTTGATGACACGAAGGGCTTGAACAACCCGTTGCGGAGGAAGGTCGGTGTCATACCTCGCCCGCTGTCGATGATCTGCACCACTCCGGAAATGCCGTCGCTATAGGATTCGAGCATTACTGCGCCGCCGTCCACGCTCGCATCAATGGCATTCTGCACGATATGAGACAGCGCCTGCTCAAATGCATCGGCCTGCCCATTAACAAGCATCGGCTCGCTGCGGACCAGCAGGACCTGATGGTTTCGCGCATATCTTTCGCAGGTGGCTCGGACCATCGCGGACATGTCGAATGCGCCAGTATCCTCCTGACCTCCCTTGGCATAGCGGCCGAGACGAGAAAGCATCGTGTTCAGCTTGTCTGCACTGTTGCGTACGGTGATCAGCATATCCTTGCGGAATTCGGGATTTTCAGCATGCTTTTCCGCATTGCGCAGCAATAGCGACATCTGGCTGGAGAGATTCTTGATGTCGTGCATGACGAACGCCATTCGGCGGTTGAATTCGTCGAACCGCGCAGCTTCGGAAAGCGCTTCCTGGCTTGCCTGCTCCGCGAGATAGCTGGCCAACTGCCTGCCGACGATCGCCAGAAGATCGAAATCCTCCCAATCCAGTTTTCGTTCGATCTCCGGCCGGGCAAGGATGATTACGCCTATCAGGCGATCGAAATGCAGAAGCGGGACCGCCGCCCACGCCTGCAGATTTTCCAACAGCCAGGAAGGTGCATGCTCGAGTTCCCCCTGGTGCTCTATCCCGGCGCGAGCCTCGTCGAAATCGAGGATCAGTCCTTCATTTTCGAAGATGGTGGCCAAAGCAGAAGGGATCGGATTGGCGGGCACCTCCATCTGGGGCCAACGCCAGTTCGCACATTGCTCAACCTGTCCTTCTTCGTTCACCAAGAGAAGCAGCCCTGAAGGGCTGTCCGTGATGTCGGCCAAGGACCGGATCGCTCGCTCCTGCAGGCTGTCCTCGTCAGGGCCGCCGAGGCCGATGGTGTGGGTGAAGCGGATCCACTCGTTCCGATAATCGAAGCGGTGCTTGAATAAATGCTTCACCGCGGTGACCCGCAACCAGCCCCGCAGTCTGGCCGAAGGAAGCCAGATAAGTGTCAGTGCACCTGCCGCGATGACGAGGCCAACTTGGGTCATTCGCGCAACGCTGCCCGATAGCACATCAAGCCAGCTCCCAAGACCGAGCATGAGGAGCAGATAAGCGCCGATCACCAGCAACGAAAGGAAATGGAAGGTCACGGCTCGCGAAGGCCTGAATGTCAAACCAGCCGCGCTCTTGGTGTAGCCTAGTGCGAAGGGCACGGCGATGATCATCACGGCCAAGCCACGAAGAGCGACCAACTCGATCGGAAACGATCCGACCAGATATGCGATGGTATAGAAATTCAGCGTGAATGCCCAGAATCCAGCCATAGCCGCTGCGTTCCAGCGCAGGATTTTGCGTGATGCGGGCGCGGCACCTACGTAAAGATTGTGTAGCAACACGAGCGCCCCAACGGCAACGAGAACGTGAAAGAGCGCGGAGGTCTGCGAGACAAGTGACTGCACATCCGCAGAAAAGGGATGACGTTGCTCGATACCGAGAAGCGCAAATTGCAGCATCTCCACGAATACCAGAGCCACCACGACCGGCCTGACAAGGCGAAGGCTTTCATCGCGGCCGTCGTTGGCAAAAATGCGGAAGAGAACGAAAATCCACGCGAGGTTTGCGAATATTTCGGTGAGACCCACAACCGGGTGTTCGAATTCGAAGCTAGCAGCGGCAATGCACCAATTGGCGGTGAATATCAGTGCAACGACACCCGCCCAGCGGTCTGAGCGGTCATCCGCACCCTTCCGCGCGATCCAGAACGCAGCGATCCCGCTGACAATCGCGCCGATCCCGTAACATAGATACGATAGGGAGACGGCCCAATCCATCAGGCCGGTCCTGCACCTTTTCCAGCCAAGCACACCACCGTCATATCTCACCCGCGCAATCGAACATCCTGTCCGCTGCCTAGCGTGAGATTGGTGAAATGTCGGTAAATTTTACATGATACAATATATGAAAAGCGCGAAGGACGGCCGGAGACGCCCCTCGCGCTTTGATGCCTGCAGTTGAGGCCTTAGTTCTCGACCGATTCCTGGACCGCGTCGCCTGCATTCTGGGCAGCATCGCCCACCTGGCCGGCGGCCTCGCCCACCTCGGCTGCGGCCCCTGCCACTGCATTGTCCTTGGCGACTTCGGCTCCGCTCATCTGAGAGAAGATGAAGATGGCACCAATGGCCAGTACCAGCACGATCAGGGCAATCACCCACCCGGATCGGCCGCTGCGGCGACCTTCGCCGTCGGTCACGACGGTGTGAGTGGTATGCGTATCGCCCGAGGGAGTGCGCGTTTCAGTTATCCGTTCTTCGGTCATTTCAAGTCCTTCCTGGAACCTTTATTGTGGCGAAAACGCGGCGAGGGGCAGAGCGGTTCCGCACAAAGAGGGTTAACGCACTTAGGGATCGCCGAATTCGAAAGGTGTGGTGCCCCTTCGCATCCGATCGAACTGCAACTTGCGGCCACGAGGAGGAAGAGATCGTTGAGGGCAGCTCTCACGGTGACACCGTGCGCAGCCGGGTCCGATCGGCTGGGCGTTGGCAGATCGGAGGGAAAGACCCCGCGCCTGCGCCAATTCACTGGCAAGTACCGCTTCGATCCCAACTGCGATGACGAAACGCGCCGAGCCTGCGGCTCCGCTGCCTTCGACGCTCCTCATCATCGTCAGCCACCCCCCCTGCACCTCGCTTGAATCTGCGAGCGAAACATATTGTACCACCAGCTCGCCGCCACGCTCGAACGCGCGATGCGCGTCCCAGAGGGGGCAGGAAACGTCTTCTCCGGCAAAACGCGCAGTGCTTGCGCCCATGAAGCTCTTGGAAAACTGCCCGGCCCGATCGAGACGAACCATGAAGAACGGCAGACCGCGTTGGCCGACACGCTGGAGCGTCGTAAGGCGATGCGCGAGTTGTTCGAAACTCACCGAAAAACGGCGTTCCAGCACAGGGAGATCGTAACCGGTCGCTTCGCAGGCTCTCAGGAAGCGGCCATAGGGCATGAGCAGCGCCGCCGCGAAATAGCCGTCGAGATAGCGCTTAAAGAGTGCACGTGCAGCCTCGTCCTTGAATTGAGCCCCTTGTGCCACGGCCATAATCTCGTCGCGTTTTTCGAGTTGCGCGATCTGGAGAGCGAGCTGGAAATTGCGCGAGGCGGGTCCCAGCATTTCCGAAAGCTGGACCTGGCGAGCATGCAGGTCGAGCCGACTGAGGCTGTCCGGCAAGACCTCCTGCGGCAATATTCGCACCGAAAGCTGATGGCGCTCGCGCAGACGTTCCGTCAGCGCAAGCCCGATGTCACCGCGTGAGAGACGCATTTCGTCCGCGAGTTCTTCTGCAGCGTGATCGAGGTCGGCGAAATGGTTCCGCCAGCGCTCGATCTCCTGCCGCGAGGCAGCGAGGGGATCGTCCCCGGGATCGCCGCCGGGTCCGACATTGTCGTAAAGCCGTGCAAAAGCGGCGGCCGCATGCGGGGCTGTCGCAAGGAACTCGTCAAGCTCTTCCCTATCGATTCCCAGATCCACAAAGCGTTCGTCGGCGAAGCGACGCACAAGGCCGTCCAGTCCGCCAATGCTTTCATCCTCTCGTATGCTTCGCGGATCGAAGTCGAACTGCTCGACCAGAGCCATGATCACGCGCGCGCTGACCGGGCGCTGATTACGCTCGATCAGATTCAGATAACTGGGCGAAATCGATAGTCTTCCAGCCATTGCCGCCTGCGACAGCTTTTCGCGCTTTCGAAGACGGCGAATGGCCGGCCCGGCACGCACATTCCCGTCAGCCATTTTTGTAAATTCCTTGACAGCTTGACAAGGTGATTAGCCAATAAAGCCAATTTAGACAACAAATCTTGTAAATTTCTCTCTCTCATTTGCGCTTCGGTGCCCATAGTCCCTGCAACGCCTTCGGCAGGCGACCCGAGCATCAGGAGACGACCCAATGACCTACCAGAGCAACATCGCGGAAATGAACGAAGCGATCGGTCGCAGCGGAGATAGCTGGGCCGCGATCGACGCTGCCAGCGCTGCTCGCATGGCTGTCCAGAACCGCTTCCCGACCGGGCTCGATATCGCCCGCTACACCGCGAAGATCATGCGCGAAGACATGGAAGCATACGATCGCGATCCGGCAAACTACACCCAGTCGCTCGGCTGCTGGCACGGATTCATCGCGCAGCAGAAGATGATCTCGATCAAGAAGCACTTCGGCAGCACCAAGCGCCGGTACCTCTATCTTTCGGGCTGGATGGTTGCCGCGCTGCGCAGCGACTTCGGTCCGCTGCCTGACCAGTCGATGCACGAAAAGACGTCGGTCCCGGGTCTGATCGAAGAAATCTACACTTTCCTCAAGCAGGCGGACGCCCGCGAACTCGGGATGATGTTCCGTGAACTCGACGAGGCGAAGGCCGGGGGCGACGCGGTGAATACACATCGCCTGCTCAAGGAAATCGACGAGCACCAGACGCATGTCGTGCCGATAATCGCCGATATCGACGCCGGATTCGGCAATGCCGAAGCGACCTACCTGCTCGCCAAGAAGATGATCGAGGCGGGCGCTTGCGCCTTGCAGATCGAGAACCAGGTGTCGGACGAGAAGCAGTGTGGCCACCAGGATGGCAAGGTCACCGTGCCGCATGAGGAATTCCTCCAGAAGATCCGCGCCATCCGCTATGCATTCCTCGAACTTGGCGTTCCAGAGGGCATCATCGTCGCTCGCACCGACAGCCTCGGTGCCGGCCTCACCAAGCAGATCGCGTTCTCCAAGGAACCCGGTGATCTGGGCGACCAGTATAACAGCTTCCTCGACTGCGATGAGGTCGACACTGCTGACATCAAGAACGGTCAGGTCTTCATCAGTCGCGATGGCAAGCTGCTCGCTCCGAAGCGGTTGCCCAGCAACCTTTACCAGTTCCGTGCTGGAACCGGAGAGGACCGCTGTGTCCTGGACTGCATCACCGCGCTCCAGAACGGGGCCGACCTGCTGTGGATCGAGACCGAGAAGCCGCATATCGGCCAGATCGGCGGGATGGTAAGCCGCGTTCGGGAGGTTATCCCGAATGCCAAGCTGGTCTATAACAACTCGCCCAGTTTCAACTGGACCCTCAGCTTCCGCCAGCAGGTTCACGATCTCTGGGAAGAAGCGGGCAAGGACGTCTCGGCCTATGACCGCGCCAAGCTGATGAGCGTGGATTACGACGGCACCGATCTCGCCGCCGAGGCCGACGAGCGTATCCGCACCTTCCAGAAGGATGCGGCGCGCGAGGCGGGCATCTTCCATCACCTCATCACCCTGCCGACATACCACACGGCAGCACTGAGCACCGACAACCTCGCCCGTGAATACTTCGGCGAGCAGGCGATGCTTGGTTACGTGAAGAACGTGCAGCGCGAGGAGATCCGCCAAGGTATCGCCTGCGTGAAGCACCAGAACATGGCCGGATCGGATATCGGCGATGACCACAAGGAATACTTTGCCGGCGAAGCGGCCCTCAAGGCCGGCGGCAAGGACAATACCATGAACCAGTTCGCTGCGGCGTAAGGAGAGGAAGGATGACTACGATGACCGAAGACACTCCGAAGACTGAACCGGGTCGCGCCCGCGCCCTTTTTTCGACCGCCGATTTCCGCCTGCTCCGTACCGCTCTCACCAGCTACGCGCGACAGACGGAGGACCGCGAGGAACTGGCCAAGATCAACGCGCTGCACCACCGCCTCGGCACCTACGTGCCGTCGGACGCCTGACTGGGCTCAAGTAACGAAGAGGTAGCGCGAGAAGCGCCTATCCTCAAAAAGTTCTCCTGGGGAGGAGAAGCGGCTGCCGGAGTGCCCCAACGCTCCGGCAGCCGTCAATTTATCCGCCGTTGGCTGGCATCAGGTCGAGTGCCGCAGCAGCGAGTGCTTCGGCACCGGTCCGCACAACCGCTTCCGCGTCTGGCGCCCAGAACGGCGAATGCAGAGACGGGAGGGGCTTGCCCTCCTCTTCCAGCGCAGTGAGCATTTCGGCCGGGGTTCCGCTGATCCAGAAGATCATCGATTTTACGTCATCCGGCGCAGCGCGGCGAAACTGGCTGAAATCCTCGCCGCCCATGACTGCGGGCCATTGCATGACGCGGTCCTCGCCGAACCGCTGGCGGAAACCGGCTGCAAGCTCTTCGCTGAAGTCGGGATCGTTGAAGGTCGAGGGCGTATAGGGCTCTTCCACCGTCACCACAGGATAGAGATCTTCGGACAATCCTGTAGTGATCGCTTCGCCGCGGGCTACGCGCTTTATGCCGTCGAGCAGCAGTTGGCGGCTTTCATCCGAATAGCTGCGCACGGTCAGTTGTAACTTCGCCTCGTCGGAAATGATGTTGTGTTTCGCGCCCGAATGGAAGCTGCCGACCGTTATAACGGCGGGATCGAGAGGCGAGGAATTCCGGCTGACGATCGTCTGCAGTTTCATGACGATCGCGCTGGCCAGGACAATCGGGTCCTTGGTGGTGTGCGGATAGGCACCGTGTCCGCCAACTCCCTTAACAGTGATATCTACACTGTCGACGTTCGCCAGTGCATACCCGGGTGTATAGCCGATTGTGCCCGCCGGTGCGGGCGCGGCCGCATCGTGAAACGCAATCACATATTCGGGCTTGGGGAACCGCTCGTACAATCCGTCTTCCAGCATTGCGAGCGCACCCAGACCCAGCTCCTCGGCAGGCTGGAGGATCATGACCAGCGTGCCCTGCCATTCGTTCTTTCGCTCGGCCAGCAATTGGGCAGCGCCGATGAATCCGGCCATGTGCGTATCGTGTCCGCATGCATGCATGACACCCGTCGTGACACCGCTGGCGGGCGTAGCCGTTTCCTTGCTGGCAAAGGGAAGCCCGGTCTGCTCGACAACGGGCAGCCCGTCCATGTCTGCACGCAGCATTACGGTAGGACCGTTGCCATTGCGCATGACCGAGACCACGCCCGTTTGCCCCACGCCCTCGGTTACCTCGAAGCCAAGCGCTCGCATACGTTCGGCGAGCTTGGCGGCCGTCTCGTGTTCTTCGAAGCTGAGCTCGGGATGGGCATGAAGGTCGCGGTAAAGCTCCATCAGACCGGGCATGTCTTCGTCTAGCGAAGTGCGCAGGTCCTGGGCGCTAGCCGGCGACGCGAAAGCGAGCGTCGTTACGCAAGCGGCAGCGAGTGCTTTAGAATGAATATAGGACATAGTCTGGTACCCCTCCAGAATGGAAAACATGGAACGCGGGGCCAAAGGGGAAAACTTCCTGCCTCCGGTCTTCCCCGCGTTCTGCGCTGCAAGACTGGCAGAGGCGCGCGCGATAGGAAAGGCCCTTAGAGCTGGTAGGTCAGGACCAGTCCCACAGAAAGCGCAGCAACCATGATCACCACCAAGGGGATTCCGGTGCGGATATAATCGCCAAATTCATAGCTGCCCTCGGCCATTATGAGCATATTCGTCTGATATGCGATCGGCGTCGCATAGCAGAGATTGCAGCCGAACAGCACGGCCAGCACCAATGGCTCTGGCGGCAAGCCGAGTTGCGCAGCGATGCTGAAGGCAATCGGCGTACCGACGGTGGCCGCAGTCGCGTTCGACGCGAAGTTCGTGAGAAGAGTGACAAACAGCATGATCGCAGCGAGCACGCCTGCAGGCGGCAGATGCTGCAGGCCGGATGAAATCAGCAGTCCCAGCCAGTCTGCCGCCCCACTTTCCAGAACGATCCGTCCGATCGCAATACTGGCGGCGACCAGTACGATCACCTTGCCGGACAAGGCACGGCCGACCCGGTCGAACTTCACGCAACCGGTCACGAACATCAAGATCGCACCCGCCAGCGCTGAAATGGCGATCGGAACCTTGAGCAAGAAGAACCCCTCGCTCCCGAAAAAGGGTAACCCGACCGAGGCAAGGGCCACCGATCCGATCATGATGGCCGCGGCAAGCGTTGCTTTCGAGCGGCGCGGCAATTCGCGCATGCCTTCGAGCTTGAGGAGACTATCGCCTTGGGCGAAATTTTGCAGGTCGTCGGGCAGACCCATCACGAGCAAGACGTCGCCCTCGACGATACGCATGTCCCCGCCGACAGAGAATTTATTCCTTTCCCCTACCAGCCGCTTGGGCCTGTGAAGGCCAATCACCGCTACACCATAGAGGTCCGCAATCCCTGAAGTAGGCAGGGTCCGGCCGATGAGGCGAGAGTCGGCCGTGACGGTCATTTCGACGACGGCAATATCGATGCGCTTTTCCTGGGAACTCCGACGGATACGCTCCATCACCCAAGAAGGCGCAGCGTCCCCCCGAAGAACTCTTGCGGCTTCCTCGATCACCTCGTGAGTGCCGGTCATGGTGAGGCGCTGGTTCGCCCGCATCAATCCGGGTGGCACTTCCTCGAACTCGATTCCTTCCGGGAGGCGCTTGACCACTTCGGCCAATTCGCGCCCGTTGAGCATCGAATCCTCGGTCACTCTCAACCGGGTCACAAAGCGGCGCAATTCATGCTGATCGAAGACCCGGTTATCGCCAAGCAGGCGCGGCATGACCAGCCAGAGGTAAGGCAGGGCAAACACCGCCGCAAAGAGGACGATCGGCGTGTAATCGAATACGCCCATTTCGCGCATGCCGAGATCCACGGCGATAGATACGACGAGGATGTTCGTGGACGTACCAATCGTCGTGGCCATTCCTCCAATCAGTACCGCTGCGTTGATGGGGATCAGCGTCTTCGACGCCGGCATGCCTCCGCGGTGCGCCAGCGCGACGAAGATGGGCAGGAGAAGCACGAGTACGGGCGTGTCGTTGACCGCCATCGACAGAAACATCGCAACCACCAGCGAAATCAGCAGGCCGAGTTGCCCATTGATCTTGAAGACACGTTCAAGGAGGCGTGCAGCAGGTTCCAGCGCACCGGTAACGACCAACCCGCGCCCCATGATCATGAGGGCGCAAATGGTGATGAGCGCGTAGTGGCCGAAGCCCGAGAACGCGAGCGAGAGGCCGTCGGTCGGAGCCGTGCCTTCGAGCGGGAAAAAATAGAGCCCCACCGCAATCACGGCGATGGTCATCAGCGAGATAATCTCGACCGACATTCGCCCTCGAGCAAAGGCGATAAACATGGCGATCGTTACCGCCATGGCAGCAATCGCGTGGTAGGACGGCATCCCGATCATTCGGTCAGGTCAATCCCATCGCTATCGCCGAATATCAAGCGATTTCGCGAGCATATCGGGCGCTGAACCGCGGTCTTTTAAACCAGATTCCGATTGCGCTGGATGGTACCCCTGGCCGGACTCGAACCGGCACTTCGTAAGAAACTCGATTTTGAGTCGAGCGCGTCTACCAATTCCGCCACAGGGGCACTGTGTTGGAGCGCGACGCGTTAGCCGCGCCGCATCGCTCCATCAAGCATTCAATGACTTCGATGCATCAAGCGCTGACTATTTGAGCGCGTTGGCAAGCATCTTGTGCAGCTTGGAGTGCAACTGATCGTTCGCTGCGAGGACCTGCTTGGAATGAATCTGCTGCGAACGGCCGCGGTAATCCGAGACGAATCCTCCCGCCTCACGAACGATCAGGCAGCCAGCTGCCGTATCCCAGTCTTTCAGACCGCTTTCCCAGAAGCCGTCGAAGCGACCCGCCGCAAGCCAGGCGAGATCGAGCGAGGCCGCGCCGAACCGGCGGATGCCCGCCACGTTCGGGCCGATGGCGTTGAAAATCTTGGACCACTCGCCGAAATCGCCGTGCCCCGCGACAGGGATGCCAGTTGCGATCAACGCTTCCGATGGATTGCGGCGAGATGAAACGCGCAGGCGCCCGTCATGCAGCCACGCGCCGCGCGTCTTCTCGGCCCAGAAAGTCTCGTCGGTCACCGGGTTGTAGACCACCGCAGCGGTGACATCGCCCCAATCGTCGCTACCCAGCTTGCGCTCCTGCACGGCAATGCTGATCGCGAAATGCGGGATTCCGTGAAGGAAGTTGCTGGTTCCGTCGAGCGGATCGACGATCCAGCGCGGCATCCCATCCTTGCCCTCGATGGTGCCCGCTTCTTCCATTTCGAAGCCCCAGTCCGGACGCGCAGCCAGAAGCTCGTCGTAGATCGCACGCTCGGCGCGCATGTCTGCCTTCGATACGAAGTCGGCAGGGCCCTTGCGGCTAACCTGCAGGTGCTCGATCTCGCCGAAGTCGCGGCGCAGGCGGCCACCCGCCTTGCGGGCGGCCTTCTCCATCACGCGGATCAGTCCGGAAATTGCGGCCATTATACTCTCTTATTCGGTCAGGACACGGATCGAACGGGCCTGGAGGTGGATGTCGCCCCACTCGCAGGCCATGTCGAACTTCGTGCCTTCGATGTTGAATGTCTCGATTGCGAAGCGGCGCTGCATTCCATCGCCGGCGGTCTCGCGCCGATCGAGTTGCAGCTTGCTGATCCCGGCGAACTTGAGCAGGCCGGGATGCCAGCAGCATTCCTCATCCGCGCCCGGATCTTCATAGTCCGGATGCGCAGGCTCGAGGCAGAAATCCATCTCCAGCGTCAACTCGTCATCGTTGATGATGACTGCGCGCAACGTGCTCTTGGCGATGTCGATATTATCGAACCGACTGGCGATGGATTTGCCCATGTGACCGCCCTTAGCTCGCCTTGCCGACGTAGCTCTGATCGTAGACGTCGACGATGATGCGCGTCCCGCTTCCGATATGCGGAGGAACCATGATGCGCACGCCGTTGTCCAGCACGGCAGGCTTGTAGCTGGAAGAGGCAGTCTGTCCCTTCACAACGGCATCTGCCTCGACGATTTCGGCTTCGATCTGCGCGGGAAGCTCGACCGAGATCGGCTTCTCTTCCCAAAGCTCGAGCTTCACCTGCATTCCGTCCTGCAGAAACGGGCGGGCATCGCCCAGAAGATCGCTCGGAAGCGTGATCTGCTCGTATGTGTTCTGGTCCATGAAAACGAGCATATCGCCATCTTCGTAGAGGAACTGGTATTCTTCGGTATCCAGACGGACCTTTTCGACCGTATCGGCACTGCGGAAGCGGACGTTGGTCTTGCGGCCATCCTGCAGGTTCTTCATCTCGACCTGCATGTAGGCGCCGCCCTTGCCCGGCTGGGTGTGCTGAATCTTGGCGACTTTCCAGATGCCGCCTTCGTATTCGATGATGTTGCCCGGACGGATGTCCACGCCGCTGATCTTCATGGGAGTCTGCCTCGATGTGAAAGAGCGCCGCCCGGCATCGGACGGTCGTGCGTGAGCGCCCTTACAGGCTGACAGGGCGCTCGGCAAGGCAGTGGAAATTTTGCCGCGATATCCCTATATGAGGGCCTTGGAGGGTATGAAATGAAATCGTTTGCTATCGCCGTCTTGGCGTCCGCTGCGACGCTTACCGCATCTCCCGCACTGGCGCAGGGCCGCCTCGGCCTGCTTCCGCAGGGCGAATATGTCTGCGCACTTCCAGGCAGCGCCGACGGGTCCGCCTGGCAAGAGGTCGAGGGGCGCAATTTCGCGATTACCGGCGCATCCAGCTACAAGGCCGGCAACGGGTCGGGCACCTATTTGATGGAAGGAAAGCGCATCACTTTTACCCGCGGACCAATGAAAGGCATGCGGATGATGCGCGTATCTTCGGGCATGCTTCAGGAAGTCGACCGCGGCGGAAAATTGGGTCGTCTGCGCTGCCACCGGGCAGGTCCGGTAAGCGACTGAAATTTCAGCGGCGGCTCAGCAACGGATACGGATTGACGGCATTGGCCGGTTCCCACCACGCCGCATCCGGCGTGGTTTGCAGGATGGCGAAATGCAGATGGGGCGCCTCGGCGGAGGCATTCCCGCTCGATCCCACCGTTCCCAGACGCTGGCCGCGGCGCAGCTGCTGCCCTTCCTTCAGGCCTTCGGCATATTCTTCCATGTGGGCGTAATAATGAATCGTTCGCCCGTCGGCCGAGCGGACGTAAATAGTGTTCCCGCCGGCATCGGAGCGGAACAGTTTTTCGATCGTGCCCGGGCCTGCAGCGATCACGCTGGTACCTCGCGGAGCCATGATATCGATGGCTTCATGCAATCGTTCGCCGCCGCTCCGAGAATCGGTGAAAGTGTCACTCAGTTCGGCGGGCCGGACATTCAGAACCGGGATGATCAGTTCTCTTGCGGCGCGTGCATCAACTTGCCTTGCGAAGTCGGTCGTCAGCGGCGCTGAGCTCCGTGCTTCCTCTGAGACAGGCGTTTCCGTTCCTGGCGGACCGGACCCGGCGCCGGCAGGTGAAGGACTCGGTGCCGCCTCGGCCGGACGAGTGGTATCGCGCTGGCTGTTGCCTGTCGCGTTTTCGATAAGGCTGCCACCCGCCACGATCCAGATCGCGCTGGTAACGGTGGCAGTGACGACGATGGTGAGCAGACGATCGATCAGGTTCATTTCAGCTCCCTAGCCCCTCAGCTCTCGAAAATCACCTGCGTCGATTGCGACACCATTCCGGCGAGCCGGGCAGCATCCCAATTGGTAAGGCGGACGCAACCGCTCGACTGGGCGCGGCCGATCGTTTCCGGGTCGGGCGTTCCGTGGATGCCGTAATGCTCCTTCGACAGGTCGATCCAGACTACCCCGACCGGGCCATTCGGGCCGGGTGGGAATGTGTGCACGCTATCGTCCGCATTATCCTTCCCAAGCACATCGGGGTCATATTGGTAAGGCGGATTGTATGCCTCACCCACAATGTCCCATTCGCCCAGCGGCAAGGGGAATTCGCTCGAGCCCGAACTGACGGTGAAAAGCGCGACAAGCTCTTCGCCCTGGTATGCCTTCAGCGTCTTGCCCGCCTTGCTGACCACGATCCGGTCCACCTCGGGCTGTTCGGTGCCCACTCCCAGGCTCGCGAGCGTCGTTTGCCAGTCGCGATCCTCTATCGCGCCCTTCTCGATGCGGTCGGCACCGATATTGGGCACGCGGACTTGCTGACCCGCCGCAAAATAGCCCTCGCTCGAATCTGCGGATGCAGGTTGATCGGCATCTCCTTCGCTCGGCCCGGCAGGCGAACCGGCCCCGGCAGGTCGTCCGTTCGGATTGAGTTCGCGGAGCACCTCTACCGTCGTGTGAAAGCGCTCGGCCAACCGCTCGTCGAGGGATTTGTATCCAAGCCTCTCCATCTCGACTTTCTCTGCCGGGTCCTCCGGAATCTCGTAATACCGGGCGTCTCCCCAGCTTGCGGGAATGGTGACAACGCGGGTCGCAGGTATCGAATCCCAGTCCGCCAGTGCCGTTTCGGTCTCCTCGTCCAGCTCGCCGGTGATTTCCAGCTCGTTGGCTTCCTGGAAACCGCGCAACGCGTTTTCCGTGCTCATGCCCATCTTGCCGTCGATTACGCCCGGCCCCCAGCCTTGCCGGTCCAGCACGACCTGCGCCTGCATGATCGGGCGTTCTTCCGGGTCGGGGATCGTCTCGGTTTCGCGCGGTTCATCGTCGTTCGATGCCATGGAGTCGGCGAGATTGTTCTCGTCGTAGGTTTCGTATCCGTAATCTTCGGCAGGTTCAGCCTGCACGGTGGCCGGTTCGGTTTCCTCTTCGGCCCCGTTCATACCGCATGCGGCGAGGGCAACCGAAGAAACTGCAACGAAAAGAAGGGTGCGCACGAGGTATCTCCTGAAACTTGGGGAGGCGACCCGCCCCGTTCAATAAGACAACTCATGCCTTGGAGATTTGCTCCACGAAGGCTTTCACCGCTGCAACTTCATCGCCCGACCATACTGCGCCGGATACCGCCAGGAAGTCTGCCCCAGCTTCGATGATTGGCCTGCAATTCTCCGGAGTAATCCCGCCAATCGCAACCGACGGAATTTCGACTATTTCGTGCCACCATTCGAGCAACTGCAATTCCGCACGATGCTCGGTCTCCTTGGTTGCGCTCGGGAAAAAGGCGCCAAACGCGACATAGTCGGCACCGGCTTCGCCTGCTTCGATCGCGAGATGGCGCGATGCATGGCAGGTCACGCCGATCTGGGCTTCGCGGCCGAGCTCCTCGCGCGCCTCCTTCACATCGCCATCGCCTTGGCCCAGATGGACGCCATCGGCCTTCAGTCTCTTGGCGAGCGCAACCGAATCGTTGACGATGAAGGCCACGTCGTGCGCCGCGCAGATTTCCTGCAATGGTTCGGCAAGCGCAGCGGCATCATGCTGGTCGAGCCCTTTCACCCGAAACTGGAAAGCGGTGACGACCCCCTTCCCCGCTTCGAGCGCGCGTTCGAGCCGGCGGGGGAAGTCGCCCGCCACGTCGAGCGGCGAGATCAGGTAAAGCTGCGTGGTTATCTTTTGGGCCATCGCTCCGCCCGTATCGCCAAGAACGCCATTCGTCGACATTCAGATTGGGGAAAGCGAAGCGGGCGCTATCTCGCGGCCATGGCAAGATTATTCGCGCTCGCGCTCATCGCCCTCCCGCTCGCTTCCTGCGCGGTAATCCCCGACACGCCCCGCGTGGGACAGGATGCGGCGGCACAGGGGACCCCGGTGGGCATTGGCCAACCCGTCTGGACGGGTGATGCGATCCTTACCCCGCTCGCGGTGGTGGAGGACAGCAGGTGTCCGGAGAATGCGCGCTGCGTATGGGCCGGCAAGCTTACCGTTTCGACCCGCATCACCTCGACCCACTGGGCGCAGACCGTGGACCTGACGCTGGGCGAACCGCACGAGGTCCTGAGCCGCACCTACGTGCTAGTCTCCGGCTTGCCGGAAAAACGGCAGGACCGCGAAACGCAGCCCGGCGAATACCGCTTCGTTTACGAGCGGCGCTAGGCCGCTCGCTGCGAGAGATCAGGCCACGCTGGCGGCGTGAATCCGGTCGATCGCGCTCGAAAGCGTGCCGTCGAATTCCTCATCGCTCTGCTGCTTGCGCAGATCCTGCAGCAAGCCGCGGCTGAAGCTGGCGATCATGCCGGGATTCTTTGCAAGCTCGCTGCAAGCCTCTTCCGTCGAATACCCGCCCGAAAGCGCAACCACGCGCAGCACCCTGGGGTGCTTCGTCAGCCCAGAATATAGCCCGGCGTACTTGGGGATCGAAAGCTTGAGCATGACCTGCTGGCTCTCGGGAAGAGCTTCCAGCCCCTCCTCGATCGCTTCCAGCATGATCTTCTCGCCCTCGGCACGGTCGGCAGAGGTGATGTCGTATTCGGGCTCGAGCATGGGCACGAGGCCGCAGGACAAGATGCGTGCGCCTTCTGCAAACTGCTGACGCACCGCTTCCTTGATCCCCACCGGATTGGCCGACTTGATCACGCTGCGCATCTTGGTGCCGAACACGCCGAGATCCTTCGCCCGCGCGCACATCGCCTCAAGGTTTGGGTTCTGCTTCATCAGCTGCGCGCCCTCGCGCTCGTCCTCGAGGCCCTTGTCGACCTTCAGGAAAGGAACGATGCCGCGTTCCTTGAGACGCGCTGGCACGCTCTTGCCGCCGCTCGTCCCTTCCATGGTCTTTTCGAACAGGATCGCGCCGAGGACCTTGCCATTGCCGAAACAGGGTGCCTCGATGATGCGCTGGCGCATTTCGTGGATGAGGCCGAACATCTGCTCATCGCCTTCCCAATCGCCTTCTTCCACGCCGTATCCGCGCAACGCCTTGGGGGTCGATCCGCCCGACTGGTCCAGCGCCGCGATAAAGCCCTGTCCGTGTGCGATCCGGTCGCGCATTTCGTCGAAAGTCATCTGTAAATCCCCATGGGCTGCATTCGTATGCGCGGCCCATACAAAAGGCCCTTCGCACCTGCAACAGCCTCCGGGCAACAATTCGCCACTTCGTTCGTAATCCACGGTAGAGACAGGAGAATCCATGCTCGACGAGACCCAGAAGAAGCTCTGTGAAGACCATTCGAACGATTATTCGGATCTGAAAGCGCTGACGGTCAACTGCACCTTGAAACGCTCACCCGAAGGCTCGCATACCGACAAGCTCCTCGGCGTGGTCGAGGCGATCCTAGTGCGGAACAATGTATCGCTCGATCAGGTGCGGCTGGTGGACCACGAGATCGCGCCGGGTGTCTATCCCGATATGACGGAGCACGGGGCGGAGAAAGACGACTGGCCCGATATCTGGAAGAAGGTGGAGGCTGCCGACATCCTGGTGGTCGGAACTCCCATCTGGCTTGGCGAAAAATCCTCGGTCTGCCAGCGCCTGATCGAACGGCTGTATGCCCATTCCGGCCAGACCAACGGGAAAGGCCAATACGTCTTTTACGGAAAAGTCGGCGGATGCATCGTTACCGGGAACGAAGACGGGATAAAGCACGTCGGCATGGGGGTGCTCTATTCGCTCCAGCATGTCGGCTACACGATCCCGCCGCAGGCCGACGCGGGATGGATCGGCGAAGCGGGGCCCGGCCCCAGCTATGGCGATGCCAAGGAAGATGGCAGCGGATATGTCGGTTTCGACAATGATTTCACCCGCCGCAACGCCACATTCATGACATGGAACCTGATGCACATGGCGCGCATGCTCAAAGACGCTGGCGGCATCCCGGCATGGGGGAATTCGGTCGACCTGTGGGAAGACGGAAGCCGCTTCGACGCACCGAACCCGGAATATCGCTAGGCCCGTTTCGCGTCAGGCCTTGAGCGCAGCCACCCCGGGCAAATCCTTGCCTTCCATCCATTCGAGGAACGCTCCGCCAGCGGTCGAGACGAAGGTGAAATCATCCTTCACACCCGCATGGGCAAGCGCCGCCACGGTATCACCGCCGCCGGCTACCGAGGTGAGGGAACCATCCTGAGTCAGCGCAGCCGCAGTCTTGGCGAGTGCGACGGTCGCCGTGTCGAAAGGCTCGGTCTCGAATGCGCCCAGCGGGCCGTTCCAGACCAGCGTGCGACAGGTCTTGAGCACGTCACCCAGAGCTTCGACGGCTTGCGGTCCGACATCGAGGATCATCTCGTCCGAAGCGACTTCGTGTACGTTGCAAGTCCGCATGCTCGGCGGGTTCGCCGCGAATTCCTTCGCGACCACGACGTCATACGGAAGATGGACGGTACACCCCGCATGATCGGCCTGATCCATGATGCGGTTCGCCGTATCGGTGAGATCGTGCTCGCATAGCGACTTGCCCACATCGACCCCGCGCGCGGCGAGGAAGGTGTTCGCCATTCCGCCCCCGATGATGAGGTGCTGCACCCTGCCGACGAGATTCTCCAGCACATCGAGCTTGGTGGAAACCTTTGCTCCGCCAACGACGGCCGCGACCGGTTGCTCCGGCCTGCCGAGCGCCGCATCCAGCGCCTTGAGTTCGGCCTCCATCGCGCGGCCCGCATAGGCCGGCAGATGATGCGCCAGGCCTTCGGTGGTGGCATGGGCGCGGTGCGCGGCGGAAAAGGCGTCGTTGACGTAGAAATCGCCGAGCGTGGCGATGCCCTTGGCGAATTCGGGATCGTTCGCCTCTTCACCGGGCCAGAAGCGGACATTGTCCAGCAGTCCGATATCGCCATCCGACAGGATGCCGATCGACTGTTCGACCACCGGTCCCTTGAGCTCGGGAATGAACATGATCTCCTTGCCCAGCACCTTTTCGACATCACCCTGCACGAAGCTGGTGCTCATTGTCGAATGACGCTGCCCCTTGGGACGCCCGTAATGGGCCAGCAGCAGGACCTTGGCCCCACGCTCGCATAGCTCGAGGATGGTGGGCTTTACAGCTTCGACCCTCGTGACGTCGGTGGCCGACCCGTCCTTCATAGGGAGGTTCAGGTCGACCCGCACGAGCGCGACCTTGCCGGTTATGTCGCCAAGGTCGTCCAGGGTCTTGAATTTCGCCATGAGCCAGTTCCGTTCGGGCTGAGCCTGTCGAAGCCCCGTTCTTACTTCTGGCCCAGCACTCAAAGAAAAGGACGGCCCTTCGACAAGCTCAGGGCGAACGGGTGAGATTTGCTAGAGGAACTTCGCCATCACGCCGGCGGTGTCGATCATCCGGTTCGAGAAGCCCCATTCATTGTCGTACCAGCTGACGACACGGGCAAGCTTGCCTTCCATCACGCTGGTTTCGAGGCTGTCGATGGTCGAGCTGGCCGGATAGTGGTTGAAGTCGGAAGAAACGAGCGGCTGGTCGGTATAATCGAGAACGCCCTTCATCTTGCCTTCCGAGGCAGCCTTGAGCGCTGCGTTCAATTCCTCGGCACTCGTGTCACGCCCGGGGGTGAAGACCAGATCGACGAGACTGACGTTCGGCGTCGGCACACGGACCGACGACCCGTCGAGCTTGCCGGCGAGTTCCGGCAGGACCAGGCCGACGGCGCGGGCTGCGCCAGTGGTGGTCGGGATCATGTTCTGTGCACCGCCGCGCGCACGGCGCATGTCGCCATGCATCTGGTCGAGCATGCGCTGGTCGTTGGTATAGCTGTGGATCGTGGTCATGAAGCCACGTTCGATACCCACGGTGTCGTGGAGCACCTTCGCCATCGGCGAAAGGCAGTTGGTGGTGCAGCTGGCGTTGGAGACGATCACGTCGTCCGCCGTCAGCGTTTCGTGGTTTACGCCGTAAACGATAGTGGCGGAAACGTTCTTCGCCGGAGCCGAAATGAGCACGCGCTTGGCGCCCGCCTTCAGGTGCGGTTCGGCCTGCTCGTGACTCTGGAAGAAGCCGGTGCATTCGAGCACGATATCGATGCCCTGCGATGCATGCGGCAGGTCGCCCGGGTCACGCTCGCTGGTGACTGCAATCGACTTGCCGTTCACGATGATGGCATTGTCCCCGACCTCGACGGTCCCGGGAAAACGGCCATGCGTGCTGTCATACTGGAACAGCAGGGCGTTGGATTTGGTGTCGGCTAGATCGTTGATGCTCACTAGTTCGAGATCGTGATCGTCGCGTTCCAGGATTGCGCGCGCCACGAGGCGGCCGATACGTCCGAAACCATTGATTGCAACCTTGGTGGCCATGCGAAAAGCTCCTGCTTAACCGTTCAATTTGTTCATGATTTGCGGAACGATGGCGTCCGCCGTGATACCGAATTTCTCGAAGAGATCGCTTGCCGGTGCACTGGCGCCGAAGCGATCGATCCCGATATTGAGGCCGTTCGACATGGTATAGCGCTCCCAGCCGAAGGTCGTACCGGCCTCGATGCTCACGCGCAGGATCTCGCCCGGCGCGACATTCGGCAACAGGTCCGCCTTGTAGCTTTCGTCCTGCTCGTCGAACAACTGCGTGCAGACCATCGAGACGACGTCCGCGCCCACGCCTTCCTGCTCCAGCCGCTCTGCACATTCCAGCGCGACATGGACTTCCGATCCCGTGGCGACCAGAATGACCCGGCGCTCGCCTTCGGCCTGCTTGAGGCGGTAGGCGCCCTTCGAGGACAGTCCGGTTTCGTCCGCGGAAGTACGGACCTGCGGCAGGTTCTGGCGGCTCAGCGCGAGTACTGTTGGACGATCACTCTCACGCAGTGCGATATCCCAGCACTCCGCCGTTTCGACTGCATCGGCAGGTCGCATGACCAGCAGGTTCGGGATCATCCGCAGCGACTGGACATGCTCGATCGGCTGGTGCGTGGGACCATCCTCGCCCAGCCCGATGCTGTCATGCGTCATCACGTAGATCGCGCGCGTCTGCTGCAGCGCCGACAGGCGGATCGCGGCGCGGCAATAGTCGGTGAAGACGAGGAAGGTGCCGCCATAGGGGATCACCCCGCCGTGCAGCGCCATGCCGTTCATCGCCGCAGCCATGCCGAACTCTCGGATGCCGTAATAGATATAGCGGCCCGAATAATCGTCAGCCGTGAACGGACCGATGCCGCCCGCCTTGGTGTTGTTGGAGCCGGTGAGATCGGCGCTGCCGCCCATGGTCTCGGTCAACTGGCCGTTGATCTCGCCGAGCGCCATTTCGCTGGCCTTGCGGGTGGCGACCTTCTGCGGCTCTGCGATCAGCGACTGGATATAGCCGTCGAGACTGAAGTTTTCCGGCAAGTCACCCGCCATGCGGCGTTCGAACTCTGTACGCTGGCTGTGGGCGGAGAGGCGGTCTAGCCATTCACCGTGCGCCCTTGCCCCGGCACCGGCCGTACCGCGCCAGTCGGACAGCACCTCTTCGGGAATTTCGAACGGCTTCGCTTCCCAGCCAAGCACATCGCGTGCGGCGGAGATTTCATCGTCGCCCAGCGGCGCGCCATGGGTGGCGCTGGTACCCTGCTTGTTGGGCGCGCCCTTGCCGATGACGGTGCGGCAGGCGATCAGCGAGGGGCGCTCGTTTGCCAGCGCCTCGTCGAGCGCGCGGCGGATATCATCGAAATCGTGACCGTCGCAGGTCGCGACGTGCCACCCGGTCGCCTCGTAGCGGGCCTTGATGTTCTCGCTCGTCGATAGGTCGGTCGAGCCGTCGATGGTGATCTGGTTGTCATCCCACAGCACGTTCATCCGGCCGAGCTTGAGATGCCCGGCAAGCCCGATCGCCTCGTGGTTGATGCCTTCCATCAGGCAGCCGTCGCCCGCGACCACCCAAGTGCGGTGGTCGACAAGGTCGTCGCCGAAATCGGCGTTCAGCTTGCGCTCCGCAATCGCCATGCCGACTGCCATGGCAAGCCCCTGGCCCAGCGGACCGGTGGTGCATTCGACGCCGTCGAGCAGGAAGTTTTCCGGGTGGCCCGCGCAGGGCGAACCCAGCTGGCGGAAGTTGCGGATATCGTCGATCGTCGGGTGCTCGTACCCCGAAAGATGCAGCAGGCTGTAGATCAGCATCGAGCCATGTCCGGCCGACAGCACGAAGCGGTCGCGGTCGGCCCAGTCGGTGGCCTTGGGATCGTGCCGGAGATATTCACTCCACAGCACGGTGGCCACATCCGCCATCCCCATCGGCATGCCGGGATGCCCCGAATTTGCCGCCTGCACCGCATCCATGGAAAGTGCCCTGATGGCGTTGGCCATCCGGACCATGCGAGCGGTGTCGAGACTCATGGGGATCATTCTCCGAAAATATGGGGCGATTCGACGCGCGCGCACCCTTCGCGGAGGGCGCGCGCAAGGTCAACCCGAGGCTCGGTGTGGAACGCCGCTCCGCCTTGCTTGCGCGATTTATCAACAGGCAGCCGCAAGCCTTTGCCAAGGCAGCCTCTTGGCGTTAATTCCGGACCTGTATGAGCGAGCAACGTATCTCCGGCGCTATTGATAGGATCGAACGCGCGCTTGCGCGGATCGAGGCGCAGGCCGGCAGATCCGGTGGCGAGGGCGAAATCGCGGCCCGCCACGAGGCGCTGAAAGCCCGTGTATCGGCAAGCCTCTCGCAACTGGACGATCTCATCGAAAGCCTCGAGAAATGAGCGATGTAAGGCTCAAGGTCGGCGGACGGCACTACACCGTTTCCTGCGCCGACGGGCAGGAAGAAAACGTCCAGCGGCTCGCGTCGGTGATCGACGGGAAGCTGGCGGCAATGGGCCCGAACCTGTCGAGCAACGAGGCCAAGAACCTGCTCTTTGCCGCGCTGATACTGGCCGACGAACTTGAAGATGCCCAAGGCAAGGCGGCGCGGGCAAGCGCCCCGCCCCCGCCCGCAATTGACACCGACCGCGTTGCCGAAAAGCTCGAACGGCTCGCAGTCTCGCTCGAAAATGCAGCGATGAGGCTTGAGGGCGGCTCGCAGACCTCCTAAATAGGGAAACGGCGGGGCTGCCCGGCACGAGCCGCATGAACATCCCTGAGGCTATAAGCAATCCTAGGGAGCTGTCCCTACCGGATTGGCGGGTTTGTCCTGGCAATCTGGATATACGGCGCCCACCTGACGTAAAGGCGTCAGAGGATTTTCCGGCAACGACCCATGGCGGTCCCGTCACTTATACTCGCTGCCGGAAGGCCGGTGGCCCGCTGCGCTTCCGCTGCCTTGGCGGAGAAGTTGTGATCGCGGTATCGGATTTATGAGGGACGCGTGACCAAGGACGAACTTCGCAAGCAATTGCGCGCCGCCCGGCGCGATCAGGTCGCGGCGCTGCCCGCTTCGATGCGCAGCCTGGTATTCCACCGCCCGCCTGCCCCGCTGCTCGATCTCGTGCCCGAAGGCACGGTGGTCGGCCTGTACCGGGCAAACCCGTTCGAAGCACCCGCAGCGTCCTACGCCAAGTTCTTCCTCGATCGCGGCCACGAAATTGCCGTGCCCCGCTTTGCTAGCCGCAATGCCGCGATGGAATTCGCGCGTTTCTCCGATCCCTATGACGAAGAGGACCTGGAAGTCGGGCCGTTCGGACTGCTCCAGCCCTTCGCCGACGCGCCCGTCCTGACGCCTGACGTGCTCTTCGTGCCGCTCATCGGCTTTTCCAGCAGTGGCAAGCGCCTTGGCCAGGGTGGCGGTCATTACGACCGGTGGCTGGCGGACCATCCCAAGGCCACGCCCATCGGCCTCGCCTGGGACTGCCAGCTGGCCGAAGACCTGCCCACCGAAGATCACGACCAGCCCCTGAGCGCCGTGGTCACCACCACCCGGTTTTACGGACCCTTCGCATGAGAACCGAACCGACCTGGCGCATTCCCGTGGGGCTGCTCGGCCTGCTGCTGGCGCTGATCGTCTATGGCATCGTGATCGCGCGCTACATGCCGGAGTTGATCGGCGACTGGCCGACGCTGGTTCAGACCGCGATCTATCTGTTCCTCGGCCTCGTCTGGCTGCTGCCGCTAGGCCGTTTCCTCAAATGGATGGAAACCGGCACCTGGCGCTGATTGCCAAGGACAAGCTGCTGGGATAGCGTCGCTCCCGAGGGAGAGATCATGGCAGGTGATGGCGCGGGCGCCGACAAGCCGTCGGTGGGATTGAAACTTGCGCACGGCTTCGGCGCCGCGGCGTTCGGTATCAAGAACAACGGTTTCGATTATTTCCTGCTGCTCTTCTACGGCACCGTCATCGGGCTGGAGCCGGGCCTCGTTGGCCTCGCCATCCTGATCGCGCTGGTATTCGATGCGCTGTCCGATCCGCTGGTGGGATACTGGTCGGACAATTTCCGCAGCAAATGGGGCCGGCGCCATCCCTTCATGTATGCCGCCGCCCTGCCCGTCGCATTCAGCTACTTCCTCCTCTGGAACCCGCCCGAACTGAACCAGACCGGGCTCTTCCTCTATCTCACCGGTCTCGCGGTGCTTATCCGCACCTTCATCACCTTTTACGAGACGCCGAGTTCCGCCCTCATTCCCGAACTTTCGACCGACTACGACGAACGCACCAGCCTCCAGTCCTACAGGCTGTTCTTCGGCTGGTCCGGTGGGAGCATCATGAGCGTAGTCATGTTCGGCGCCCTGCTGACCGGCCCGCTCGGCATGCTCGACCGGGAAGCCTATGCCACCTACGGCATCATTTCCTCGGTCCTGATTTTTGCCGCGATCATGGTATCGGCGCTCGGCACCCACAGCCGGATACCCCACCTCCACCGCCCCGTCGCCACGGGTGAGCGATACAGCGTCACGCGGATCTTTCGCGAAATGATCGAAACGCTGAGCGAGAAAAGCTTCCTCGCCCTGTTCTTCGCCACCGTCCTGTTCGCCATTGCCACCGGGATCTCGGCTGCCCTCGCCTTCCTGATGCTGCGGTATTTCTGGGGCTTCGGCGAATTCCAGATTTTCATCTGGACCTGCACCGTCTTTTTCTCCGCGCTTCTGGGTTTCCTGCTTGCCCCCTGGGCGACGCGGCGGCTGGGCAAGAAACGCGCCACGATTACGCTTGGGCTGCTTGCCTTCACCATTCAGCCGGCGCCCGTCCTCCTCCGCCTCTTCGGCCTGATGCCCGAAAATGGCGATCCACTGCTTTTCCCTCTGGTGCTGGGGATCAACGTGATCGACCTCGCGCTCATCATCGCGGTGCAGGCGGTCTCCTATTCGATGATTGCCGATCTCGTGGAATCGAACCAGCTGCGCACCGGCCGCCGGAGCGAAGGGGTCTATTACGCAGCGATGACATTCACGCGGAAAGTCACCCAGGGGATCGGGGTGGCGGCCGCTGGCCTGATCCTGTCGCTCATTGCCTTTCCCGAAGGCGCCGACCCCGACGCTGTTTCGCCGGAAACGCTGTGGCGTCTGGGGGCCTTCTATGCCCCCACCCTCCTCCTGCTGTGGCTGAGCGCGCTGTACTGCGTTTCTCGCTACAAGATCGACAGGGCCGGTCATGAAGAGAACCTGCGCCGCCTGCGCGCAGCGGGTTGAGCGGAACCGTCACGCCCGGCCTTCCGTTTCCAGGCCATGCCGGAACTGCCAGAAAACGAAACCCAGCGCCTGACGCTGGAACGCGAATGCCTCAATCGCACCATCGAAGCGGTCGAGCTGGGCGAGAATGTGAGCTATATCGAACTGCCCGGCGACAACGAGCGTGCCCGGCTGGTCGGCCGGCAGTTCACCGAGACGCGGCGGCACGGCAAGAACATCTTCGCCGGATCGAAAACCGGACCATGGATGACCGTCCATCTCGGCATGACAGGCAGTCTGGTCCCCTTCGACGCTCCTGACGATCCGCCAGATCACACCAAGCTGCTGATCCGGTTCGAAGGCGATCGCCGTCTTGCCTTTCGCTGCCCGCGCAAGCTCGGCCATGTCCGGGTGATCGACGATCCCGACGATTATATCGCGCAGCAGGGCTTCGGACCCGATGCCCTGGACATCGGAAAGGACGCTTTCGTTCAGGCCTTCGGCAAGACGCGCAGCGCGATCAAGGCGGCCTTGATGAAGCAGGAACGAATGGCCGGTATCGGCAATCTCTGGTCGGATGAAACGCTATTCCAGTGCGGCATCAACCCGCAAGCCCGCGCCAGCGATCTGGGCGACGCGAAACTGGCGGAGATACATGGCACGATGCGCGATGTGCTGAAGGCCGTTGTCCGGGCCGGGGCGCAATATGGCGAACTGCCGGAAGACTGGCTGATCCGTCACCGCAAGAAGGGTGCCGAATGCCGCCGCTGCGGCGGGGAAATCACCAGCGCAAAGGTAGGCGGACGGACCGCCTATTTTTGCGACAAGCATCAGAAATAAGGTAATATCCCAAGGTGGCGCGAGTGACGGGACTCGAACCCGCGACCCTCGGCGTGACAGGCCGATACTCTAACCAACTGAGCTACACCCGCGCATTTGCGCTGTAGCGCCCCTTGGGAGCCGCGCATCTAGTGGAGGCTCCGATTCCTGTCAACGCAAATTGGCTGGGAAAATTCGCTCTTTTTGCCGGGGCTGGACCGGCCATCGGTATTTACCCGAAATTTACCTTTCGGGCCGACTTTGGACGCACGAAATCACGTGGGGCAAAACGGGGGTTTCGCTATGTTGCAGAAGGCACTTCTGGTCGCATCGCTCGCCATGCTGGGCGGCGGCGCACTGGCAGCCAAATCGGTAATCGACATCCAGCATTCGTTCGAGCTGGAACCGCCTGCCAAATGAAAACTCCCGCCGAAGCGGGAGCCTTCAAAATCAGTCGACCAGTATCAGCGCCGGGGTTTCCAGCAGCTTCTTCAAGGCCTGGATGAAGCTTGCCGCATCGAACCCATCGACAACGCGGTGATCGCAGCTGATCGATATGTTCATCAGCTTGCGCTTCTCGACCCGCTCCGTTCCATCGCTGCCTGTCACATACATCGGGCGTTCGATGATGCGGTTCGGGCCGATGATGGCCACTTCGGGACGGTTGATGACTGGCGTGGTCGCTACGCCGCCCAGCGGCCCGAGCGAGGTCACGGTCAGCGTGCCGCCTTCCATGTCTTCTTTCTTCGCAGTGCCGTTGCGCGCGGCATCGGCGAGACGCGAAATCTCGTTGGCGAGCTGCCACAGGTTCCGGGAGTGCGCATTCTTGATGACCGGTACCATCAGCCCGGCATCGGTCTGCGCCGCCATACCCAGATTTACCGCACCGTGGCGTGTCACCACGCCGCCTTCATCATCGTAGCGGGCGTTGATCATCGGGAATTCGGGCAGCGTCTTGCAGATCGCCGTGATCAGCATCGGCAATATGGTGAGCTTGGGCTTGTCGCCGCGGCTGTCGTTGAGCTGGGCGCGCAGCAATTCCAGGTCGGTGACGTCGCATTCCTCGACATAGGTGAAATGCGGGATATTGCGCTTCGAAGCGGCCATGTTTTCGGCGATGCGGCGGCGCATCCCGATGACTTTCCGCTCCTCGTCCCCGCGCGTTTTCGCGGCCGGCGCGTACCCCGAATTGTAGGACAGGAACTGGTCGAGATCGCCGTGGCGGATGCGGCCTTCTTCGGACGGCTTGACCTGGCCGAGATCGACGCCGAGTTCCTTCGCACGCTTGCGCACGGCCGGGCTGGCAAGAACCTTGGCGGCAGCGGCCGGTGCCGGTTCGGGTGCCGGGGCCGGTGCGGGCGCAGGCGGCGGAGCGGGATCGGCCGCCATCGCATCGTCGGCATCGCTGGCGTCTGAATTCTCGACTTCGAGACGTTCTTCGACTTCCTTGTCCTTCGGGGAAGGGGCAGGCGCCGCTTCGGTTGCGGCCTCGTTCTCTTCGATGACCTCGTCGGGCACTTCGCCTTCGACCTCGATCACCACCAGCATCGAGCCGATCGAGACCATGTCGCCTTCTTCGCCGGCCACTTCGAGGATCTTTCCGGTGACCGGACTTTCCATCGGCACGGTGGCCTTGTCGGTCATCATGTCGACGAATTCCTCGTCCTCCTGGACGATGTCGCCGACTTTCTTGTGCCACTGGACGATTTCCGCCTCGGCAATGCCTTCGCCGATATCGGGCATGTTGAATGTGAACTTGGCCATTGCGGTTACTCGCTCAGAATCTTGTCGAGGGCCTCGCCGATGCGGATCGGGCCCGGGAAATACGCCCACTCGAGGCTGTGGGGATAGGGCGTGTCGAAGCCGGTCACGCGCAGGACCGGGGCTTCGAGATGATAGAAGCAGCGTTCGGTCACCAGCGCGGAAAGCTCCGCACCGAAACCGGCGGTCCGGGTCGCTTCATGGACGATCAGGCAACGACCGGTCTTCCTGACCGATTCTTCGATCGTCTCGATATCGACCGGCACGATGGTGCGCAGGTCGACGATGTCGGCCTCCACGCCCTTTTCGCGGCAGATCGCTTCGACCACGTGGACCATGGTGCCATAGGCGAGGATGGTAAGCTCCTCGCCCTTCGTGGCGTAGCGCGCCTTGCCGAGCGGGATGTTGTAATAGCCTTCGGGCACGATGCTGGCCTCGAAGCGCTTCCACGGTTCGACCGGCTTGTCGTAATATCCCGAGAACGGGCCGTTGTAGATGCGCTTGGGCTCGAAGAAGATGACCGGGTCGTTATCCTCGATCGCACTGATCAGCAGGCCCTTGGCGTCATAGGGGGTGGCCGGGATGACCGTCTTCAGGCCGGAAACATGGGCGAAGATCGCCTCGGGGCTCTGGCTGTGCGTCTGGCCGCCGAAGATGCCGCCACCAAAGGGGCTACGCACGGTGATGGGCGCAGTGAATTCGGCCGCAGACCGATAGCGCAGGCGAGCCGCCTCCGAAATCAGCTGGTCGAGACCTGGATAGATATAATCGGCGAACTGGATTTCCGGCACCGGGCGCAGGCCGTATGCCCCCATCCCCACTGCCGCAGCGATAATGCCGCATTCGGAAATCGGCGTGTCGAAAACGCGGGTCTTGCCGTATTTTTCCTGCAGGCCCGCCGTGCACCGGAAGACGCCGCCGAAATAGCCCACGTCCTCGCCCATGATGACAGTGTTCGGATCCCGTTCCATCATCACATCAAGCGCTTCATTGACAGCCTCGATCATGTTCAGTCGGCGGTCTGTCTGGCCCTCGGTGGCGGGTGCGTCCTTGGTCTTGGTGTCGCTCATGCCTCGGGCAACCCTTCTGGGAATTTGGTTTTGCGCTCGTGAATTGCCTGCTCGCTCTGCTCCTTGAGGTGCCACGGCAGCTCTTCGAAAACGTCTTCGAACATCGTGCGGAACGGGTGGTGGAGACCATGCCCCAAGATGCCGTTGGCCTCGGCCTCCTTGGTGGTCTTCTTGACGTGTTCCGCCGCCTCCAGATCCATCTTTTCTTGCCTCTCCTCGTCCCATTCACCGAGTTCGATGAGATGGTTCTTGAGACGCATGACCGGATCGCCGAGCGGCCATTCTTCCCGCTCCTGCGCGCTGCGATACCCGCTCGGATCGTCGGAGGTAGAGTGCCCTTCGGCGCGGTAGGAGAAGAACTCGATCAGGGTCGGCCCGGCATTGGCACGGGCGCGATTGGCAGCCCACTGCTCCGCCGCATAACAGGCCAGCGGATCGTTGCCGTCCACCCTCAGCGAAGCAATGCCATAGCCCACGCCCCGGGCAGCAAAGGTTGCGCGTTCGGCCCCGGCAAAACCGCTGAAGCTGGAAATCGCCCACTGGTTGTTGACGACGTTGAGGATGACGGGCGCATTGTAAACGGCGGCAAACAGACAGGCGGAATGGAAGTCACCTTCTGCCGTGCTGCCCTCGCCCACCCAGGTCGCTGCGATCCGGCTGTCGCCCTTGATCGCCGACGCCATCGCCCAGCCGACCGCCTGCGGGGTCTGCGTGGCTAGGTTGCCCGAGATGGTGAAGAAGCTGTGCTCCTTGCTGGAGTACATGATCGGCAGTTGGCGGCCCTTCAGCTTGTCACCCTTGTTCGAGTAGATCTGGTTGATCATCTCGATAATAGGGTAGCCGCGCTGGATCAGAATGCCCTGCTGGCGATAGCTGGGAAAGACCATATCGTCCGCCGCAAGCGCCATGGAGGCGGACACGCTGGTCGCCTCTTCCCCCGTGCACTTCATGTAGAAGCTGGTCTTGCCCTGACGCTGACCACGGAACATCCGCTCGTCGAAGGCCCGCGTCATGGCCATGTGGGCGAGCATTTTTCGCAGGGTTTCGGGGTCCAGCTTCGGATCCCAAGGACCGTGAGCTTTGTTGTCCTCACCCAATACTCGGATCAGCCCTTGGGCGAAGTCCAGCATATCCTTTGGATCTGTAGTCTCGTCGGGACGCGGCTGTGCGCCGGCCTCGGGGACTTGGATATGCGAGAAATCGACCGCATCGCCAGGTCGGAACTTGGGTTCGGGTACGTGGAGCGAAAGCCGTGGGCGGTTATCGCCGGCTTTCGCAGTACCTTGAGGCCTATCGGCCATAGAATCGTCTCCCAGACGCAATCTTACGCTTGCGCGTTATTTTATTTCGCGCGGGGGAAACGGTCAAGTGTAGCTTGGCCACGCTTCCGTTCACACCGCGACGGGGGCCTTGATCGGCCCGTGCGGCGTGTAGTCGTGAACCGCGAAATCCTCAATCCGATAGTCGAAGATAGTCGGCGGACGCCGCACGATTTCAAGCCGCGGCAGTCCTTGAGGTTCCCGCGACAATTGCTCCGTCACCAGATCTTCGTGATTGAGATAAAGGTGTGTATCGCCACCCATCCATACAAATTCGCCCGGTTCCATGCCTGCCTGCTGGGCAAACATCCGCAACAAGAGTGCGCCAGACCAAAGATTGAACGGCAACCCCAGGGCCACATCGCAACTTCGCTGGTAAAGAATTCCGTTGAGGCGCGGCTCACCGTCAATTCCAGTCGAGACGTGATACTGATAAGTCTTGTGGCAGGGGGGGAGCGCCATTTGCGGAACCTCGGCAACATTCCATCCTTCGATGATGTGCCTCCGGCTCCCGGGATCCTCGCGTAGAGATCGAACCACCTCTGCAATCTGGTTGATGCCCCGCCCTTTGCGGAACAGCCCGCCCTTCACCGGCTGGTATGTCGGCCAGTCAACCCATTGTTTGCCGTAGACTGGGCCGAGATCGCCCCATTGTTCTGCGAAGTCGGGATCATCGGCAATGCGCTGCACGAACGTTTCCAGTTCGACATCATCGCCCGTTTGCTCGACGTAGCGCGCGTGCGGCCATTCGTTCCATATCTTGACGCCCTGCAGCACGAGCGGCCTTATGTTGGTGTTACCGGTGAGGAACCAAAGCAGCTCGCGTGTCGCAGTTTTCCAATAGACGCGCTTGGTCGTAACCAAGGGCATCGCTCCGTCCGACAGGTCGAACCGCAGTGTCGCGCCGAAGATCGAACGCGTGCCGACGCCGGTCCGGTCACTCCGCTCGTCACCTTCGAACCAGATCAGGCGCATGAGGTCGAGATATTGTTGTTCGAAATGGGTGTCGGGCACGGGTAATCGATACTCTTGTGGTGGGCACGGACGCTAGGGATAAAATAAGGCAAAAGCGCGCTTGCGCCAGTTGCAATCCACACCTATAGGCCGCGCCTGCTTCGCACCCGCCGCCCAGAATGGCTGCGGGCCGATCCGGTCGGGGAGTAGCTCAGCCTGGTAGAGCACTGTCTTCGGGAGGCAGGGGCCGGAGGTTCGAATCCTCTCTCCCCGACCAATTTTGCTTTTTGCTGCTTTTTCAAAGCTTTGCCGCGCCAAATCTGCTTGGCTTTATACATTTTTTTATACAGACAATGACCGGCGAGGAAAACCGATTTCCCGTTGGTAACCTGCAACGCCCGCCCTCAATACCATCGGGCAACGCCCCCTATTTCGCATGGCCTAGCGCAACGACACTCGTGGCGAACAGCTTGAGGTAAAAAAGAGCGCAAGTTCATGCCGATTTGGGGGGAATGTATCGCCTGAACCTTTTCACATTCGAACAGCGCTTGTAGCCTCTTTGCAAAGCAAGGAGTCTATTTGTGGCAATATCCCGCCATCAGCGAAATGTTCTATTTTTTGATTTGATGGTCACGCGCCGTGCCAAGCATGCTCCGTATCCTGATATCAAGCGTCTTGCAGATCTTTGGATCGATGCTGCGCAGAATCCCTCATTCCCTGTGAAAGCATTCGAAAAAGGAACTGTCACTTATCTCGTCAAAGACGCTGAAATCGATGTCGCGAAGGAAACGGTGACCCTGCTGATTGAGGCTTCTAATAAGAATGCTCCAAACGCTAGTTATCTTGATCACGATAAACGGTCGAAGCGAGACTTTCTCAAGAGAGACCCTGAAGGTAGTGGCCATTCCGCCCATTTAGTCGTGTCATTGAAGCAACAGGGCGGCCAGCCGCATACCTATCTTGCTTTGCTAGAAGATGTTCCCATGATGCCAATTCACCGAGTAAAGTCGGTGCTAAATTTCATCATAAGTCAATTGTGTAAGGCTGATCCCTCCAAGTTCGAATTCACGCCGCCGGGGGGAAGCAAGGTCGCCAAACCTTATATCCCTCGAATCGAATTCGGCGGCCATGTGTCGGATCGGTTCCAAACGGATATCGAGACCGCAAAGATACATGCTATTCGGCTTCTCGCTCCGGCAAGCAATCAGACACTCGGCCAAGGGGGACATTTGGCCTATGGCGAGCATGAGCTAGAGATCAAAGTCAAAAATCGTCCGGTGAAAGGGCAGACTTGGACGACTCTGAGAGGCGCATTTACAGCAAACAAATCGAAGTTTCCGGAAGCTCGGATATCATTCCAGCCGGAGGATGGCGGCAAAAGCACCAGTGTGCGGGTCGATACCGCAACTGGACAGATCATCGGGAAAGACTATGTGCGCTTTCTGAAGTTTGGCTCAATCACTCCTCCGCTTGATTCAACAGCATTAGATAAAATTGCGCAGGGGTTCGCAAACCGAGTCAAAACGGTGGTGGAGAAGGAAAGGAAGCCTTGAGCTTTCGCTATCAGTTGTCGCGGCCTCTAGCGTATTGGTCGGTGGAAGCACCGAGTATACCGTTCTATCGCCTATGGGGGCCAGCCGGACTAACATTAATTATCTCTGTGCTGCTACTCGTTTTACCAGTGGGAATTGACATCGTCGGTGATCGATCGCTCGTCTCATTCCTAAGCCAACTTTTCGCTATCCTTCCCGGCTTCTATATCGCTTCGCTCGCGGCTGTTGTCGCCTTTCAGGGAGGCGACTTGGACAAGGAGATGCCTGACGCCACCGCGTCGATTACCGCTAACGGTGACACCTCGGATGTCGAGATAACACTTCGTGTCTTTCTCTGTTATCTCTTTGCCTACCTGACTGTCCTCGCGTTCGTCGGATTTTTCACCTGCATGGCAGGGGCGCTAGCGGCCCCGTCGTTCAATATGATTCTGGCTGACAGCGAGGTGGCGAATTGGGTGCGACCGCTTTTAGCGTCCATCTATGTCGCGTTTTTAATATTCATAACGGCAAGTTTGGTGTTGTGCACTATACAGGGACTGTATTTCTTAGCTGAGAGAGTTCACCAAACTCTTGTCGAGTGATTATCACTCCTTTGAACAATAGCGCTTCACTGTCGCTAGAGACACACCAAAATGTTCCGCAGTTTGCGCAATGCTCGCTGCTTTTTCCCTGCGCCAGCTTGCCACCGCAGAAGCATCAGCGGCGAATGGACGACCTAGGCTAGCTTTGCCTCTGTGGGTCTTCCCATTTGCGGCAAGCGAAGCTCTCGCTGCCGCTCTGCCTGCATCACAGCGTTCTTTGATGCGCTGCCGTTCCATATCGGCAATCTGAGCAAGCACGGCCACAACAAGCTCACCGACGCCTTTCGCAATTGGGCCTAAGCCTTGCACATCAATGATTACGCCCTTGCCGATAAGATCGCGAACTACGCTTTGAACGTCGAGTGCATCGCGACCTAAGCGGTCAATGGCAGTCACACAAACGGTGTCGCCGTCCCGCACATAGGAAAGAAGCTCTGAGAATCCTGGCCTATCTACGGCTCTAACCGAACCAGAGACGCCTTCGTCAGCAAACTCCTTATCGAAGCTTCCCCCAAGAGCCTTTCGCTGACTCTCAGTTGACTGACCTTCGGTGGACACTCGGTAATATGCAATGCGGCTCATATCTAAACTCCGACTCGCTCACAAGTTAGAGGTATTTTATGAGCCTAGATCACAAAAGAGTCCAGTTATCTTGTGCGCTAGTTTTTCACTTAGTTTCGGGTAGGAGTTTAAGTTACAAGTTTTGAGCATAGTTATGGATTAGAAACCAAGCCCTCGCCTGATTGCTTCAATGTCGAGAGGTCCGCTCAATTCGCGTCTGTGAAAATTGATTCCCGTATAAAGCCATTTGCGCGGTGCATCTTCGATAATGGCTTCCGCGATTTCTTCATCCGTGCGGTTGCGGAAAGCATGGAGCGCGATTTCCATCACTGCGACATTCTTTTGCCGTGCCCGCTCCATGATGGAAGCAGACGACTTCTTTTTCAGCTTCGAGACTATAGCGAGTTCTTGGAGTGGTTGACCGGTGACCTTGTGTATTGGAAAGTCACGGTATCCTTCCGCTACCACCGAATGGATCGACTGAACCTTCACTGTGCGATCCAGTTCGGGAAGCGTTATCGCCCCCGCATCTTCTAAGACCCTATGGATGAAGCGTAGCGCAGTTGCCTTCGTGGCTGCTGCACAAGTGCCTGATTGATTGTTCGCATGTGCGAAGTGCCATGAAAGTTCATCGCCTTGTTTTGCGACTAATGCTGCTGCGCACTCGCAACGCAAACCTTGTGAAGCGCCACGTTGAGCTTTGACGATGCTAATAATTTCGCCGTGCGTATCGATACCTTCCACAATCATGGCTTCGCCATCGTGGCCGATACGGTATCCTAGCGAGTTACGGTGAACATCCACGGCAATTGCTCAGTTCATGTTGCTAAGAGCACCCTGGTAAGGCAGATAGAAGAACAGGGGACGGTTACCGGTCACATTCGACTTCTAGCTATGACAACTAGAAGGGCTGCTACACCGACCAGCAACGGTCCCCCCATTCTTTGGTTTGGACCCAAAGAATGTTGTATTCTATTCTTCTAGCACCAGACGCGGATACTGGGGCGAAAAGTTCTCCCCTGTTTCTCCACATACCGGTGCGAACTCTCCTTAATCCTTGGGTCTCGCCTTACAGAGATCACAATGTCTACCCCCAGGCGACCGACCACTAGATACTGAATCGGACCCGACTCCTGTGCAAGAGGGTCAATGAAGATTTAACGCGCCTTGGCTCCGTCTCTCAATGGAGTAATGCAAGGGAGTCTAGCGCAAACCCGCACAAATCCTGAGGTTGTTAGAATTCAAGACGAATAAAGCGAACGGGGAATAAATTCTTGCGGGCAAAAACATGGCTAGCCCGTTGCGAATCATTCGAATCACTTCGCGTAGAGAAGGTTGCAACCAATCCCTTAATGTATATGGTCTCTGTGGACCGAGTTAACTGGGTTGGGGGTATTTGATGCGAACGGTAATTTTTGTGGCTTTGCTGGCCGCGTATTCATTTTCAGCGAATGCTGCTGAATATAGTCGTGACGATGGCGTATGTAGATTGACGCAGGACGTGGGAGAAGGATTTGCGATGTCAGTATCGCAAGACCGAGCAGGGTATCAGAACGATATTTTAACTGTAGAGGTCACCCAGCCCGGAAAAACCCCCGATAATCTGCTGGGTAAGGATTTGGAAAAAACCTTTATCGGAGAAAGGGATGGGGCCTCTGCAACAGTATCGCCAAAATTCACGAAGAATGGCTATACATTTAGTTTGAGAGAGGCAGATTATCGCCGTATCTTTGAGAGAATACCTGATGAAGCTGGTGTTTCAGGCCGTTTACGGACTGCATTAGCAACAAGAAGCAGTTTCATTTTAATAAAAAGACTAGATGGTAGTGTTTTAATCGGTGTAAACTTTCCTACCGCAGGACACGATTACACTTTGTTTAGAGATTGTAGGCTCTATCTTGGCGTAAGGCCGGAAGTTTTGGGCTCAGACTAACTTGAATCGCTAGAGACGGAACCGACGGTTTCTGCCATCCTTGCCGAGCAACGGTCCCGTTTTGAGCAGCCGTGGGTTATCGGCGCTTGCCCTATGTGAGTTCAGAAGTTCTTCGAGCAACTGACAGTCAAGAACCCCATGAACCGACTAATTCAGCACAAATACGGTTAGCAAAAAGATCTGTGAATATGCACCGCTCAATTTTGACTTAAGTTAACTAAATATACCTAAACATAATTGAACCTAAATAAGGCTATGTAGAGTGTGAGGATGGTTTTTCCGAAACCTTTACTCTGGAAAGAATATTATGGGATGAACTGGTTCGCGGTAGGACTTCGCCTTTGCTACAGAGAACCCCTTCCTTTAATCAGTCTTATTTAAACAGTATTTCCTTTATGGCGATTTAAGGCCCCTTCCGTGCGCTTTCTTCTACTGAGCTACCCAAGTAGCCAAATGGGATAGAAACGCATTCCTGATGCATTCTAGGGGCCTGTAGGCTAAATACAGAAAGCCATTGCCTCTACCCTTTGGCTTTGGCCTTCTTACCAGAACCTTTGCGGCCACGCTTCTGATTGGGGTCCGTGCCTAGGCCAATCTTCTTAGCAAGCTCACGCCTTGTCTCTGCATAGTCAGAAGCAACTAAGGGGTAATCACCAGAGAGACCGTAAGCTTCCCGATATTCCGCTGGGCTCATGTCGTGTTCGGTAGCTAGGTGGCGCTTAAGCATCTTCATCTTCTTGCCACATGCTAGGCAAACCAGATGGTCTTTCTTGACGCTAGCTCTGACCGACACAACAGGTTCGAGAGCTTCGGACTCGGCTGACTGCTGTCCAAGTGATGCAAGAGCCTGATGAATGTCGGTAACAAGCTTACCGACGCTTTCAGCACCAACCTTGTTATTAGCTACATATGCTGAGGTAATGTCAGCCGTAAGGACAATGAGGTCTTCGTTTTCCATTTGCTCTCCTATTGAAGGCAGCAATAACGTAAATCGCGAGCATGTCTATCTTATCTAAAGGATTTCACTAAGCCCTTCCATTCATATGAGAAAAATTTCTCTTCAATCTCCGCAGAAGAATTAGCGAAATGTTCTAAAATAATGTCCACAGAAGGATTCTTTTTTACTTCTTCTATTGATACATCTATAAATCTATCCGCATCCCACCCATCCGGAATGGATAGACTTATCCTTAAATGGGTGCTCTCCAGAAAATCCATTATTTCATAATATGAATTAAGTTTATTGTTGTATGATGTTTTCTCATTTATCTTTACTATCGTGTATTTTATAAATCTTCTATAATTTCCATCATAAAAACCGGTGTGAAGTTTTTTGTTATATATGAAAGCGTCTTTTAATGTAACAGATATTAATATTTTTTTATTCATTTTAATCTTCTAATTTATTATGTTTTTCTCTTTGTTTGTTTTATTTAACTCTCAGCAAGTGTATTGATTATACACCGAAGTGTTTATGTCGACAATCGATCTTAGTTTTTAATCTAGGCTGTTCATTACAAAATCCGGTGTCGTAATGTTTTCCAACATCTTATTGATGCGTTTAACCGTTCCCTGTCGAACCTTTCCATAACCAGCAGTTACGGTCTTTTGATTGTGGCCTAGGGCCACTTCAATTTCATCGTCGAGGTAGCCAGCAGTTCGCAATGCATCGGCCATGGTATGCCGGAACGAATGCGCTCCAAGACCATCACTTCCGGCTTTGATGCCAATTCGTTCGAGATAATCGCGCCAGAACCTTGAAGGCTTGGCTCCTATGTGGCCCCGCTCATTCACTTCAATTTCGGGAAAGAGTTGGCTCGTCCGCAAGCCTTTGGCGGCCTTAAGCTGTCTTTCGACAAAGCTCAGGAAGCCTATCCGCTGCAACTCACTGTGAATTGGAACAACGCGGCTAAAACCAGACTTTGTGCACTGACCTGTCTTTTCATCGTGTCGAATAAGCAGGAACGGTATGCCATCTTCAAATTGAACATCATTAATCCGCAGTTGAGCGATTTCTCCAATTCGTGCTCCGGTGAAAAAGCAAACAATCGGAATCCAATATCGCCAATCGTCTGCTTTCTGGATTCCAGGTTCATGCTCTTTCCCGTTCCGTAAGAAGCCAGTGAATAGAGGCGACGAGAAGATTTGCCGAAGCTGTTCTGCCGTGAATGGGGGCCTCGGATTCTTTCCCTTGGCTACATCGAAGAACAAGCCATCGCAGGGATTGCGCTCTGCATAAGCGTTGGTGACGCACCATCCCAAAAAGGGTGAAACGGTAGAAAGATATTTGTTTACGGTAACAGGGCTGATGCTTTTCGCACCGATGGCCTTCGCTTTGGCTGCAGCATCCTGCATCGAAAGGCCTTCATAGGCTTTGGCTTTGCGATAGGTAGGGGGCAACGCTGCCAATGTGTCGCGCCAGTTCCGTATATCAATCGGCGTTATAGAACCTACGCTGCGTTTACCGCCAACAAAGCTGGCAAAGCTTTCGATGACCTTTCTGTCCTGCGCTACCCCGTCTTCGCGTTTTCGCCCTTCTGCCAGCCGATACGCTGCATAACGGTCGAAGAGTTCTAAGATGGTCTCGCCTTGCTCGGCAGACCTCTCCTTTGTTTCCAGACCGGACTTCACAACCAGACTTGTAGGCTCTGCTCCGAGGCTTCCCTCTCGCTTCGCAAGCTCTACCGAAATAACCTCGATAGCTGCTTCGGCAATCATCCCGACAAAGGAATGATAGCTTTCAGAGTCTTTCGGCAACTTCCAGTTGCGTCGCTGAATTTGCTTGTCAGCTAGCTCTAACCATATTGGCAAAGGTTCTGATGCTTTCGCCCTAAGGTAGTGGTCACGACTTGAACGAAGGGTCTTTAGGTAGCCATCGTAGGCTACCTTCGTGTCTAACTTTTTATGCCTGACTAGCTGCTCAAGCTTCGGCTGAATGCGCAAATACGCAGTCTCTGTCGCCGCCAACATGAGTTCAAGATTGTCCGGCTGGTATGCAATTGCGCTAGGGTTGCCCTTTAAGCGCCCTTCCCATTCCGCATGTAGATCGGCCCTCATCTTACCAGCCAGTAATGAGGCGTGGCGAATGTCTGATGTTTTCAGCGATACTTGGATAATCTTCCGTGTTTCGACGGATTGATACCGCTTAGGCACCCCGTAACGGAACCAGTAAATCTGCCCACGTAGCCACAGGTATTTTTGAAAAGTGGCAGGCTTCGCCCGCTTGCGTATTGTGCTCATCCCCAAGCCTCTATGCACGAACACGGTGCGGGGAAATCGCTCCTATTTTTGAACTTAACAAGGCACCTACTGAGAAAACCATCTTGGCGAAATAATTCGGGGTTATCGATCAAGGCAGCCTCAAATGTAGGTGATCTTTCTACAATCCTTTATACATTCTCCTTGAAATAATCGAGTCCTATCAATATCTTATGACTATTCAGGCCTTTAGTGAAAGCCCGTTTTTCATCCTCTCTCCCCGACCAATTTTCTTTAATGCTATCGCTTCACATGCAGTCCGCACTGCTGTTACGCCGCGCGGATGAGCACACCACGCGTCTTGTTCGTTTGTCTGGGCAACATCTGCCGTTCTCCGCTCGCCGAGGCGGCCTTTCGCCGCGCGGCCAAGAAAGCGGGACTAGAGGTACAGGTCGATAGTGCGGGTACGGCCAACTATCATGTCGGCGAACCGCCCGATCCGCGCAGCATCGAGGAAGCGGGGCGGCACGGTATCGATATTTCGCCTTATCGCGGCCGGCAATTAAGCGCGCGCGATTTCCACGAATTCGATCACATCGTTGGAATGGACCGGTCGAACATGACCAATATCGCGCATGTCGATCCGGGCGACGGCAAGGCGAAAGTCACGATGATGCTCGACCTTCTGTCTGGTCACGAGGGGCGCGAGGTGGCCGATCCGTGGTATGGCGGCCAAGACAATTTCCGCGACACCTGGGACGATGTTTCGCGCGGTGCGGAGGCGCTGGTTGCGATCCTCAGCGATGGCCATTCCTGAAGCGATCATCGGGCGGCTGGCGGGCTCGCCGGTCGTCCGACAGCAGCGTTTACCCGGGGGCGATATCTCGGGCGCAAGCGAGGTACGCCTTGCCGATGGTCGCGTCGTGGTGGCGAAGCATGGTCCTGTCGTCGATGTAGAATCGCGCATGCTAGAAATGTTGGCCCGCAGCGATGCTCCGGTTCCCGCAGTGCTTGGACAAGGAGATGACGTCCTTCTGATCGAGCGCCTTCCGTCAGGTGGATCATTGTCCGGTAAGGCCTGGTTGTCGCTGGCAGAGGCACTCCACGCGCTCCATGCACGACAAGGCGATGCCTACGGCTGGCAGGAGGATTATGCGCTGCGCCAGATTGCAGTCGAGAATGCGCCACTGGGCAATTGGCCACAGTTCTGGTCCGAACGACGCCTGTTATGTCACGTGCCGCACATACCGGTTCAGCTCGGCCAGCGGATCGAGCAGTTGGCGATGAAAATGCATGAGCTGTTGCATGCTAAGCCAGCACCATGCCTGCTTCACGGAGACCTGTGGGGCGGCAATGTGCTTGTGTACGAAGATCAGGTCAGCGGCTTGATCGATCCATGCGCCTATTTTGGCGACCGCGAGGTCGATGCGGCAAGTCTGACCGTGTTCGATGACCCGCCAGGATACTTTTTTGAAGCGCTCGGCTTCGATGAAGGCTGGCGCAACCGGCAGCCTGTCTATCGCCTCTGGATGTGGCTGGTGCATGTGCGGTTGTTCGGGAGCAGCTATGTTTCCGCCGTCGAGCGGGAACTGGATGCTCTGGGATTCTAGCCGCCGCGCAGTGTCTTAACCCCGAAATCGCGTTCAAACAGATAAAGCAATACGCGGGCAGCCTCGCCTCGCTTTCCTTCCAGTCCTCCGTCACGCTCCATCAGCAGGCGGGCATCGTCATGCGCCTTGGGTAGCAGCTCGGTGATCTGTTCGAAGCTGGCGACGGTGAACGGCGTGTCGCCCGACTGACGGGTACCCAGCAGTTCGCCCCCGCCGCGCAGCCGCAAGTCCTCTTCGGCAAGCAGGAAACCGTCTTGCGTCTCACGCATCAGCGCAAGCCGCTTCTGCGCGGTCTCGGAAAGCGTTTCTCCATGAAGCAGGACGCAAAAGCTTTTCGCACTTCCCCGCCCCACGCGGCCGCGGAGCTGATGCAGCTGGGCGAGGCCGAAACGCTCGGCCTGTTCGATAACCATCAGCGTGGCGTTGGGCACGTCCACCCCGACTTCGATCACGGTGGTAGCGACCAGCAAGCGCGCATCGCCGCGCGCAAAGCGTTCCATCGCGGCGTCCTTCAATTCCGGTGCTAGCTGGCCATGGACCATGACCACGTCGTTTCCGAACCGCTCCTTCAATGCGGCGTAGCGCGCTTCGGCAGCGGCTATCTCCTCCGGACCGTCCACCTCGCGCACCATGGGGCACACCCAGAAGGCCTGCCGTCCCTCGGAGAATTGCGCAGCCAATCGCTCGACCAGCGCGGGGACCTTGTCCTGCCCCATAACCACCGTGTCGATCGCCTGCCTGCCGGGCGGTAGCTCGTCGAGCTTGCTGACATCGAGTTCGCCATATTGCGCCAGGGTCAGCGTGCGCGGAATCGGCGTGGCGGTCATCGCCAGGACATGCGGCGCGCGGCGGCCCTTGCTGGCCAGCATCAACCGCTGCCCGACCCCGAAGCGATGCTGCTCGTCGATCACGACCATTCCCAGATTGCGATAGGCGACCTTGTCCTGAAAAATCGCATGGGTGCCCACAACGATATCGATGCTTCCATCGAGCAGCCCCATCAGCGTTCCTTCTCGCCCCCGGCCCTTGTCGCGGCCGGTCAGCAGCGCCACCGCGGCACCTGTTGGTTCCGCCATGCGCCGCAAGCTTTCGTAGTGCTGGCGGGCGAGAATTTCGGTCGGCGCGAGCAGTGCGGCCTGCGCACCGGCTTCGACCGCAATCAGCATCGCCTCGAGCGCGACCACCGTCTTGCCCGCGCCTACATCACCTTGCAGCAGACGCAGCATCGGGGCTTCCTGCGCCATATCCCCCTCGATCTCGGCAATCGAGCGCTTCTGGGCGCCGGTAAGCGGAAACGGCAGGTCGAGTTTGCCGCGATAGCTGCCGTCACCCTTCAAGGACTGACCCTTGCGCTTGCGATTGTCGGCCCGCACCAACATCAGCGCGAGGCTGTTGGCCAGCAATTCGTCATAAGCCAGTCGGTCGCGTGCCGCCTTGTGCTCGCCCTTGTGGGCCAGATGCAGCGCTTCCTGCCATTGGGGCCAGGCGGATTTCTCAAACTGGGTTGGTTCGATCCATTCGGGTAACTCCGGCGCTTTCGCCAATGCCTGGTCGACCAGACCTGACACCCGCGGCTGGGTCAGTCCCTCGGACAATCTGTAGACGGGCTCACACAGACGCTGGAGCGTATCGCCTCCTTCCTCGACCACGTGATCGGGGTGGACGATCTGGAGCATGTCCCCATAGCGTTCCAGTTTGCCCGCCACCCAGCGTGTCGCGCCCACGGGCAGCTGTTTTTTTGCGGTAAAGGAAGCCCGCCCGAAATAGGTCAGCGAGACCACGTTACCTAACGCGTCTTGGGCCATCACGCGGTAGGGCGCGCGCGGAGAGCGACCGCCGCGATGCTCTGTTACGGTCAGTTTGAGGACGATCTGTTCACCCTCGCCCGCTTCATCGACATTCCCGACCGCGCGGCGCGTCACGAAACGTTCGGGCAGGTGATAGGCGAGGTCCTTGATCCGCCTCAGCCCCAGCTTGCCGAGCGGCTTCTTCAGCTTTGGCCCTACGCCATCGAGCGTTTCGGTCTCGGCGAAAAGCGGGTTGAGGACGTCGGGACGCATGCGCCCTCTTAACCACCATCGCCATCGAAGCGGAAGCTGGGATCGTCTTCGGCAGGCACGCCGCTTGTGGATAGCCGTCCCACCTTGCGCTCGGAAGACGGGAGATATAGGCGCGCGCTATGCCCGAAATGCTCACTACCGAAGGCCGCCTTGCCCGTTGCAAATTCCGCAGTTGGCATCGCGGCACGCGCGAAGCCGATTACATGATCGGCGGCTTCTTCGACCGCTACCACGCTGAGTGGGGGGAAGAGGAACTCGCCTGGTTCGAAGCGCTACTCGAGGAAGACGATGTGGACATCATGGCCTGGGCTCTGAAAACGCAGCTCACGCCCCCACGCTTCCAAGGCACGCTGATCGAGAAGATGCAGAAGCTCGATTACGTCGACATTCCGCGTTGACGGGAACGGCGGGGGCGCTACGGCGCTGACCCCGTGATGCCCGATCTCTCCCGAATTCTGAAAGCCGACAAACCGCTGACGCTGGCGCAGGTCGCCCGCGGCGCGCAGCCGCTGGTAATGGCCGACCTCGCCCGCGCCGGAACCGGACGCGCGATCTTCATTGCACCCGATGATGCGGCGATGCGCGGAATTGCCGAAGCCGCAAAGTTCTTTGCGCCGGAGCTTGAAGTCATCGAATTTCCGGCGTGGGACTCCTTGCCTTACGACCGCGCAAGCCCCGCATTGTCGGTCAGCGCAAAGCGGCTCGCCGCACTGCACCGCTTGCAGACGGGAAAAGCAACGGCGCAGCTGGTCGTAACCACCGCGAACGCCGTGCTCCAGCGAGCGCTTACGCCCTTCCGCATTCGCGAGAGCGTGCGAGAGTTCAAGCCCGGTATCGAGATCGGGCGCGATAGCCTTTCGCTTCTGCTTCAGAAGCAGGGATATAGCCGGACCGACACGGTCATCGACAAGGGCGAGTACGCGATCCGCGGTTCGATCGTGGACGTGTTTCCTTCGGGATTGGACGAGGCTTTGCGCCTCGACTTTTTCGGAGATGAGCTCGAGAGTCTCCGCAGCTTCGATCCCAATACACAGATGAGTACGGGACGGCTCGACAGCCATCTCCTTCTCCCCGCCAGCGAAGCGCTCCTCGACGAGGAGAGCATCAAGCGCTTTCGCAGCCGGTACCGCGAGATGTTCGGTGCGAACGCTACGCAGGATCCGTTATATGAGGCCGTAAGCGAAGGCCGTCGCCTTGCCGGGATGGAACACTGGCTGCCGCTGTTCGAGGAACGGCTGGTGTCCCTATTCGACCATCTCGACGACAAGGACACTGTGGTCGTCGACAACGCTTCTCTTGCCGCCGCCGACGAGCGGATCAAGGACGTCACCGACTATTACGAGCAGCGCAAGGCGGCGAGCGGACAGGCCAAGGGCAGCTATCGTCCGCTGGAACCCCAAGCGCTCTACCTCACCGCCGACGAGTTCAAGGCGGCATTGGATGGAGCCCCCGCCCACCGTGCAACCGCATTCGACGAACCTGAGAGCGAAGCGGTAATCGACTTCGGCTTCAAGTCGGGACGCGACTTTGCCCCCGAGCGGGCGCGCGGCGACAATGTCTATCCGGTACTTGCCGATCATCTGAAGGCACTGGCCAAGGCGGGGAAGCGTCCGCTGATCGCCGCCTATTCGACCGGCAGCCGCGCTCGTATCGCTTCGATCCTTTCCGAAGCGGGCGCGCCAGTGCAGCTGGCGGATAGCTGGCAGGAAGCGCTTGGCCTGAGCGCAAAGGGCAAGCCCGCGGCGATGGTGCTGCCTCTGGAAGCCAGCTTCGCAAACGATGAAGTGGAACTGCTCACCGAGCAGGACATCCTCGGCGACCGGCTCGTACGACGCAAGAAGAAGCGAAAGGATGCCGACGCTTTCCTGGCCGAACTGCAGGCACTCAGCGTCGGGGATCTCATCGTCCATACCGAGCACGGCATCGGCAAGTATCTGGGCCTCGAGCCCGTTACTGTGGGGAAGTCCAAACACGATTGCGTCCAGCTGGAATACAAGGGCGGCGACAAGCTGTTCATCCCCGTCGAGAATATCGACGTTCTGAGCCGCTACGGATCCTCCGAAGAAGCAGTCATGCTGGACCGGCTTGGCGGCGAAGCCTGGCAAAAACGCCGCGCGCGGCTCAAGGAACGTATCCGCGAAATCGCTGGCGAGCTGATGCAGGTTGCCGCTCAACGCGCGCTTAAGAAGGCACCGGTGTTCGATGTCGACGAAGCCTCGTTCAATCAGTTTCTCGACCGTTTCCAGTATGAGGAAACCGACGATCAGGAACGTGCCATCGAGGACGTCCTAAGCGACCTCGGAAGCGGCAAGCCCATGGACCGCCTGGTCTGCGGCGATGTCGGCTTTGGGAAGACCGAAGTCGCGCTGCGCGCCGCATTTGTCGCTGCCATGAACGGCCAGCAGGTCGCAGTGGTGGCCCCCACCACCCTGCTCGCACGTCAGCATTTCGAGAATTTCAGTCAGCGCTTCAATGGCTTCCCGCTGAATGTCGGGCGCCTATCTCGGCTCGTACCTGCCAAGGAATTGAAGGACACGCGGGAAGGTCTGTCGAAGGGCAATGTCGATATCGTCGTCGGCACGCACGCAATCCTGTCCAAGCAGACGGACTTCAAGAATCTCGGCCTCGTCATTGTCGATGAGGAACAGCGCTTCGGCGTGACCCACAAAGAAAAGCTCAAGCAACTGCGCGCCGATGTGCACATGCTTACCCTCACCGCCACTCCCATCCCACGCACGCTGCAGATGGCGATGACCGGTCTGCGCGAACTTTCGACGATCCAGACCCCGCCCGTCGACCGTCTCGCCGTTCGAACCTACGTCATGGAATGGGACGACATGGTGATGCGCGAGGCGCTGCTGCGTGAACATCATCGTGGCGGACAAAGCTTCATTGTTGTCCCTCGGATCTCGGACATGGAGCAGATTTCCGACTGGCTGCACGAGAACGTACCCGAAGTGAAATTTGTTTCCGCACACGGTCAAATGAGCGCGGGCGAGATCGAGGAGCGGATGAGCGCTTTCTACGAAGGCAAATACGACGTTCTCCTCGCGACGACGATCGTCGAGAGCGGGCTCGACCTGCCGAGCGCGAATACCATCATCATCCACCGCGCGGACATCTTCGGTCTCGCACAGCTTTACCAGCTGCGCGGGCGCGTAGGCCGCGCAAAGCTGCGCGCTTATGCCTATCTCACCTACGAGAAGGACATGGCGCTGTCCGAAGTTGCCGAAAAGCGGCTGAAAGTATTGGGTGACCTCGACAGTCTAGGCGCTGGCTTTCAGCTTGCCAGTCACGACCTCGACATTCGCGGGGCGGGTAACCTCCTCGGCGACGAGCAATCGGGCCACATCCGCGAAGTCGGTTTCGAACTTTACCAGTCGATGCTCGAGGACGCGATCCTTGCAGCCAAAGCCGGGGAATTGGGGCTTGAGGCGAAGCGCGAGACAGTCAGTCCGCAGATCACCGTCGACGCGCCAATAATGATCCCGGAAGATTACGTCCCCGACCTCGCAGTCCGCATGGCGCTCTATCGCCGCCTGAACGATGCCGAGAATCAGGGCGAAGTCGAAGCAATGGCGGCCGAGATGATCGATCGCTTCGGTCCGCTTCCCTCAGCGACCGAGAACCTCGTGCGCCTCATCCAGATCAAGCTGCAGGCGATCCAAGCAAATATCGCCAAGATCGATGTTGGAGCAGCGGGCACGCTGGTGACATTCCACAAGGACGACTTCCCCGACGGGCCCGGCCTCATCGCCTATGTCGACCGCCTGCAGGGCACAGCCAAACTGCGGCCCGACATGAAGCTGGTGATCAGCCGTGCCTGGAACTCGCCCGAGAGCCGCCTGAATGGGCTGTTCCAGCTCACCAAGGGCCTTTCCGGAATTGCGCGGAAAGCGAAGAAGCGCGAGAAGCAACCAGCCTAATCTGCTGCAGTTTCGAGAAAGGCTTGAGCCGTGAGGGGCTTGGATCCCAGGAAGCCCTGATAAAACTCGCAATCCTCTGCGCCGACAAAATCGCGCTGCATTTCAGTTTCGACGCCCTCCACCATAACCCGCAAATCGAGCGCCTTCGCCATACCCATGATGGCGCGAAACACTGCCCGGTCGCGTTCATCGTCGAGTATGCCCTCGACCATCGAGCGATCAAGCTTGATGCAATCAATCGGCAATACCTTCAGATAGCGGAAGTTGCAGAAACCCGCTCCGAAATCATCCAGCGCGATACACACGTCGAGAAGTTTGAGCTGGTGAAGAACTCGGCTGACCTGATCGAGATCTGCCAGCAGGACCTGCTCCGTAATCTCCAAGGTAATGCGGGACAGCGAGACGCCGACCTTGTCGGCCAACCGGGCAAAATCAATCGCGAAATTATCTGCAGCCAGATCGACCGGCGTGATATTGATCGACAGGCGCAGATCTTTCGGCCAGCGGGTCGCAGCGATAAGCGCGCGTCTCACGATGTGGCGCGAAAGATGGGCCACATGATCTGCACGTTCTGCAATCTGGAACAACGACTGTGCACCGATCCGACCGACAATCGGATGATGCCACCGGGCCAAGGCCTCTGCTCCCACGAGCCGATTGTCGATCAGGGAGTACTGTGGCTGAAACAGGATTTCGATCTCATCCTGATCGATCGCTGCCAGAAGATCTGCTTCGAGTTCGATATTGGACCGTGGCGCAATCTCAACCGCTCCGCTCGACCACTCGATCCGGCGACCGTGCGAATTCCGCATCAAAGCAGTCACTTCCGAAAGCCGGTCCAGCATGGTGTCGATATCGTCATGCTCACCAGCCCGCATCAGTGCGATGCGGGGCCAAAGTCGCAAGCTGCTACCGCCTTGCGGATTTGCAATGGGCGCTGCGATTGCATCGCCCAGCGCTTCGGCCAGCCATTGCCAACGCTCCCGGCTGGTATCGGCGCGCGCCACCAGCATGAATGTCCCACCAGATAGGCGTGCAGCCGTCCAAGGATGGCTTTCCAACTCGTCATCGGCGAAATGGCGAATACGGTGGGCAACTTCAACGAGCGCTCCGTCACCAGCGGTTTCACCAAATGCAACATTTACCGTATCGAACCGGCCTAGTGAAATGAGCATGGCATGGATCGGGCAGGCTCCCGCAGAGGCCGGCCAACTTCCGCACCAGGCGGCGACAGTCCGGCGAAGCTGAGATTGGTTTCCCAACCCAGTCAAAGTGTCGCTCGACTCGCTCATTATATCATCGGGCAAGGTTGCCATTCTTGCACCCATAGCAGTGCTTTTATGATTTATTAGGTATAAAATCGACATTGTTGCCAAATAGGACAGCGATCCATAGGGTTGCGTCCGTTCCTGCCGAAATTCAGGTAGACAGCCAACGGAATTGATAATGGCCGAATTCGAGCGACTTGCACTTTTGGTCTCCGATTCCGAGCGAGCCCAAGAGGCCGCCGAAACCATCTTTGGTCCACTGGCCGACTGGGTACTGGTGGATCAGGCCGACGCAGTTGTGGTCGTTGGCGGAGATGGTTTCATGCTCCAAAGTCTGCATGCCATGCTCGATAAAGGCCGGATTATCCCAGCCTATGGGGTGAATTTGGGCACGATCGGTTTCTTGATGAACAAAAACCGCCAGCCAGAAAAACTGCTGAACCGGATCACCCGGTCCAAGGCGCACACGATCGCCCCCTTGGCAATGGAAGCGGTGACGCAGGACGGCAAAATACATCGCTTCTGCGCGATCAACGAAGTTTCACTGCTGCGCGAGACACGTCAGACCGCGCGGATCGAGGTTATGGTGGACGACAAGGTGCGTATAAAGGAACTGGTGTGCGACGGCGTTCTACTATCGACCCCTGCCGGTTCGACGGCCTACAATCTTTCCGCCGACGGACCGATTCTGCCGCTCGATTCTCAGCTACTTGCCCTTACCCCAATCTCGGCTTTCCGGCCGCGGCGGTGGAAAGGCGCTATTCTTCCTGATCGCAGCCGCGTCACATTCCGTGTGATGGATGCCGACAAGCGCCCTGTTTCAGCCGTGGCCGACCAGCGCGAAATCCGAAACGTAGCTGAAGTCCGGTTGGAAATTGCCCGGGACAACCTTCTTACCTTGTTGTTCGACCCAGGTCATGCACTCGACGAACGCATCGTTTCGGAGCAGTTCGTGGTGTGATTGCAACGGTGCTGCAGAAGCTATCCAAGTTTTTGTAAAACCCCGCTTGCAAAACGGGAATCGCCCCCATATACGCGCGGCCTGCCCCCGCCCAATACCGCTTGGGGGCTGCTCCCCGATAGCTCAGCGGTAGAGTAGGTGACTGTTAATCACTTGGTCGTTGGTTCGAATCCAACTCGGGGAGCCATTTTCCACTAGTTTCTGTTGTTTTTTAGTGTGATAGCCTTGCGCTCGTCACTCGCCCCACATTACGCCCCACAACCCGTAAAGTGGTTGCCGGATGGGCCAAATACGCTTTCCATGGCATCTCGGTTTTCTATCGCTGCTTAAAAATCTTTATGGGTTGGCTACATACCTAGCCGTATCTCTATGCGGTCAAGCCGGTCGTGTGTATTGTCCTTGAAATCGTTGAGGATTTCAGCATTTCCGTTTGCAGTTTCCCTGTCGGAATCCGCATTAGTAAATGCCGTTTCGATGTTAGTGGCATTCAGGGCGGTTTGGGCTTCAAGTTCCTCAACCCGACTGGCCAACGCTTCTAAGCGCTGTCCAAGATCGCTTCCATCCACTGCATCGTCGGCAATATCTATGACCTCGTCGCGAGTGACTACGCCGCCACCTCCGCAACTGCCGAGAAGCAGCGCCATCGCTAGACCTATTTCAATGCGAGCATGTAGCGTTAGATTCATTTCTGCCTCCTTGTGCGAAGGCCTTAGAATCCCATGGTATGGGTTAGGTCAAGCGAAGGTCAATTTACATTACAAGCATAGGCACTTTGGCATGCATCGATCAGATCCCGTTCGCTCCAACGGCAAATTCCATCCAGACATCCGCCACCTCGCGCACTGACATATCCTCAGTAACAACGGGCGGATCGGACAGCTGGAGCGCATCGCGCAACACAGCGGGCATCTCGGGCAGTCGTAGTGTTCCCTCCAGCATCGCAGCATATGCCCCGCCCGGTTCGGTATTTTCTGCTCGGTCGATTATCGCGGCGGTTCTCGTGCGGTGTTTGGCCAGCATGTCGCGCAGATCGTCGGGCAACTCATATTCCCGCCGTGCCATCGATCCAATGGGCAACAACGCCCCGTAAATCCGATCCATGCGGCTATCGATGCTTTTGCGTGCCATGTGTCAGCCCCGCCCCTTGTTCTGTGCGATCAGCAACGCTTCGATCTCGTCCAGGCGGGCGCGCATCTCATCGATCCCTGCCGCCTCTTTGAGCGACTTCACCGCTAGGGCCAGTCTGTTGCTTTCGGTCGGTGTGAGTTCGCCCTGACTGAGCGCATCGGCAATGCCGTTCGGTTCGGCTGGCACATCGATCACACGTTCGGACGGCAAGAAACGGGCGAGCACGAATGTTGCCGCCTTCAAATCGCCTTGCTCCAGCTTCCTCTCTAGCGCCACGAGCGCCTTATTTGTGAGATTGCCTAGCTGCGCCAGAACCTCGCGATTGAACCGATGCGATGCGCCTTTCGGCTTGCCGGGATTGCCGCACCCGAACGTACCGTCCGCATTGCGCCAAGACTCCGATTTTGCCCGTTCTGTTTCGGCAGTCTGTGTCATTGTCTCATTATCCAAATTTCGTGCGACCTCAGACCCACACTATGCGCGCACCGCGTGCGGGATGGGTCAACCAGCAAGCCAGCTTCTGTGTGTCGATCATGCGGCCCGGTGCCCGTGGGAATGCGTTGTGCTCGCGCAACTGGTACGCCCGCCCACGGGTGATATTCAGCGCCGCATAGGCCTCGCCCACTGGCAGCGTAGGCGAGGTCCGCAAATACACCGTCTCGGGCAGATCAAGCCGCCGTGGCATCGGTGCGCCCCATCACCATGTCGAGTGCCTCTTGCGCGCTCAGATCGAACAGCGCCGCCATGAAGGCGACCATGTCCTTGGCCACACTCTCCATAACGCCGATTGCGGCCAGCCGCTTCAAGTGATCGGCGCGATAGCGCGCAGCTTCGGCCATTACCGCATCCATATTCGGGCCAGTCGCAAGCACAGTACCGAGATCGGGAACTGCGGGATTGGTCGCGGCGGCGTTGAACCGCTCCGCCCAATTCAAAAGCCAATACCGCTCGACTGCCTGCTCCCAGATCGGCTCAGGGAACGGCACGCTATTGCCCCGCGCGACCACTGCCGTGAGTGCCGCTAGGTCCGCGCGTTTGATCCAGTCGTCTTGCCCTGCTTCGGACAGGCTGCGCGCACCGTTCACATAGTCGAGCGCAAGCAGCGTATCGACGGTTAAAGCCGGTTCCATCAATGCGGCATCGGCTGCATGGGTCTCGGATTTCGCGAGCCGCATCGCGTCGATCGCGCGGCCCACAGCTGGGGCGACGGCACCTGCGAACGTGCGACGACGAATCTCCGGGATTTTGTCGTGTTGGTACTCGTCGAATAAGGACGAGTCGCGCTCGACCAGATGATCTAGGGTGTTGCGCAATTCAGGCGAGTTTGCGCCGGTCATTTCATCGTGTGAGACGAACCCAACCGACCCGACCGAATAGCGGGGACCATAGGGTGTGTTCTGCTTGGCAATAGATTTCATGTCGTGGCGCTCCTGTCCGTAGTTATCCACAGGGTGAGTCCACTCGGATTCCTCGTCAAGCAGAATCTGCAATATGAGACAAAGTATTTAACACCTCTACTACTTACCAATATGTAAGTTTTTAGGCGATGCTATGGAGCATATGAGTCATTACGTTATTTATCTGACTCGCATTATGGACGTCATTAAATAGCGGCTGGCCCGTTATTTAATGTCGCCGGTCCAAAAAGGGCGTAACGCTCTCCAAACGGAACGAACGGAACATTTTTTCATATGTTTTCCCTTAGAGTCAGGGTGCACCCCTAAACAAGGCCGGGGCGTGGCGAATTTTCCGTCCCGTTCGTTCCGTTCTCGGGCTTCCACCGCAGTCCGGTGATCCAAGCCCCGTCATTGTGCTTGCTGCCAAACCCCTGTCCCCGGATACGCTTCCCGAACTGCACCTTCCCGACGATGTTGCGAACGCCTGAGCGCCGCGCCCAGTTCTCAAAATTCAGATACAGTTCGGCCAGCGTGATCTCGCCCGCCGGGTCCATCTCGCATCGTTCCGCGACGAACGACCGAACCTGATCGGCCTCGCGCCGCCATTCCTCCCGCGCCGTGATGGACGATGCTGGCAATGTGAAGCCGTGCTGCGTTGCGTAAGCGTAGTGTTGAAGCGCGAGATTCAGGATACCGGGCAGTTCGACAATCAGCTTGTCGGCCAGCTGCTCGTCCTGCTCGTGGTCGGCAAATTGGCGATTGAAAGGAACGATCACCGCCCGACGATACAGCCCGTCCGAAAAGTCGCGAGTGTGGGGCATGTGGTTCGTCCCGAACCAGCACGTAGCGAACGCTCGCATATCGAACGGGTCGCGGTTCTTTCGCTCCACGGTGCTGATCTCGCCCGATACGATCGCCTTCAATTCATCGTCAGCAATCACCTTCCCCTCCGGCAGTTCGCTTACGATGTTGGCCAGCTTCATATGCAGATGCGCGCGCTGCCATTTGCTATCGAATTGCGACGGCTTCACGCCCGCCACGTTCTCGCGCCCGACAAGGGCTTCGATCACCCGCAACAGGACAGACTTGCCGTTCGCGCCGTTGCCTATCAGCAGGACGAATTTCTCGTGCCTGGCATGTGCCATGAGAGAGTAACCTATCAGCTGGAGCACGGCGCGAATTTTGTCTGGCGCGTCGTGATCGTCGCGAAACACAGCCCACAGAAATGTCACGAAGCCGGGGGCCTGAGCCGCCGGATCGTACGGTACGGGGATAAGCGTAGTCCGATAATGCTCCCGCCGGTGCGGTCGCTGCATCCACCCCTGATCGGTCAATTCGAGTTCGCCGCTGAGCGTATTCACGACCTCGGGACAGCCGATGTTGAATTGGTGATCGGGCAGGTACGTCTGTTTGCGGATTAGCCCCGTGACGCTTTCGACCAGCGCGTTCGTGATTTTCTCATTGCTAGCACTGAGCGTGGCGATCACCTCTTGCGACACGGCGATGTCCTCGCGCCTTCGCCATACCGTGCCGTCCCATCGCCACAAATGGGACTCGGCAAACAGGATGTTCTCAGGACCGATTGCTTTGATGGTGTTGCGGGCATGGGCGAGATGATCGTCCCCGCGCCGCCTACTCTTTGCCGCCTCACTTCGCAGCGCACCAATCGACATACCCGTCACATTCTTCATGTAGTTCAGGACGGACTCGCATTCGATGGCGGACAGAGTGCCTGCCAGAGCCGCGATATCGCATAAGCGCGCAGATCGTTCGGGCTCCGTCGCCGGAGCCGTGAGCACCGCCGCTTGCAAGGTTGCCACCGTGATCTCGGGTGGCAATTGCGAGACTTGGGGCGCGGGCGCACCTTGCGCACCTTGAATTTGAGTGGTATTCATTTACCGTTCCACTTTGACCCGACCCGTTGCGCAGCGACCCGCGCGACGGGTCATTTTTTATCCAGCGTTGGCGCGTTCCCGAGTGGCAAGCCAATGGTCCACCTCGTCTGCACGCCAACGGGCGCAGCCGGGAGACAGCTTGATAGGTGCGGGGAATTGTGGATCGCTGCGAACGTAACGCCACACTGTGGCGCGTGAAATTGTCAGCTTTTCTGCGACCTGATCGACAGTCTGAAGCATTTTCGTAACCTCGGGACAAATGGCGCACGTGCACCGATTTTGCCGCACCGGTCCGAATGACCGCTAGGGGTTGTAGGTACCCCCGGTTACTCGCGCTAACTGCATAAGTCTGAATCCGAATTGGCTCTAAGGCAAGTGCAAATCGTCGCATTCTTACTTAGGTATAATCGGCCCGGGGTTTGGCACTCTCTATTGAGCGGGGTTCATCGACGGCAAACCACGGCTTCATCGCTTTAGAAGGGTATGTCGTCCACTTCTAAGTCAACATCGAGAGATTGTTCGAAAGTACCTTCTGAGGTCACGACTTCAACTTTGACCCAACCAGACATTCGGTAGGAGTCTTGCAGCTCCTCCCCCGTGAACTTGCTCCATACTTCCTTTTTTCCTCGCACCCTCACCTGTGCCCACATGCCAGGAGCGATGCGAGCGACCGGACTCTTTATGAAATGCCGGACGGAACTGCCCTCGCCTGTCTGAACTGCGGCGCATTCCACACCTTCTAGTTCGTATGTCCAATTAGGTCCGGTTTTAAGATAGATGGCCTCGATTTCCGGGGACTTCCGCTTCGTTTCATTTTTTAACTCAAAAGTTAGGTCGACTTCAGCGTCCGCTCGATATGACCCTTTGATTAAATTCCCGGTCATTCTCGCCAAAGTGATCGAGAAAGACTTAAATTTACGGCTTTCGGCTTCTTTCCGTAGCCACTCAAATTCGTGAGTGAGACTTTCTTTTAACGACTGGATCGACTTGCCATAAACAATATGACGATGATGCTTTAGATCGAAAGGTATGTCGTTTGCATCCTGCGTTAGGAGCGTCACCAGCTTACCCAGTGCGTGAGCGTACCCGACCTCATAGAAGACGTTGGGGTTCCTATCCGTCATGTCAGCAATTATGAAATCGGCGTCCTTTATTTGCCGATAAATTCGCTCAAGCATCGTCTCGGAATATCTTTGCTCATCGACCCTTTCCGCGACGACACCACACTCAGTTGCGGTTTCTTGGATGCCCAACTTGTAGATGTCGGAGAATTCTTTGGAAAACGGCATCAGAACGAAAGCAAAGGGCTTAGGCAAATTTCACCTCACTCAACATTTGTACTGGCAGGCTTATGCCTTGATGGGTGCGATAACTAGTACGTTATCCGCCGTCGCGCGACCCATGCACCAGTCCGACCACGCTTGCATAATAGGACGGCGCTCGTCCAACGCATCGCCGCGATCGTAGGCTTGTTCGGTTTTCGACCCGACCTTGTGAGCAAGTGCCGTTTCGACCAAATCGCGAGGAAACTTGCCCTTCGCCCATGTCTTGAACGATGCGCGCAGCCCATGCGGCACGGCTGGCGATCCCGAGTCCCTGTCGACAAAGCCCGTTTCGTCCTTTTCGTGGATCGTTCGCATCGCCTTGCCGATTGCAGCGTTCGTAAGTTCCTTGTCGCGCGGCGAAGGAAATAACAGGTCAACACCTTCGCGCCGTTCCAGCCCGTCGATCAATGCCAATGCCTCATCGGACAGCGGGATGCGGTGCTCGCGCCGATCCTTTGCCCTGCCCTTCATGCGAGCCGCAGGGATGGTCCAGACCCGCGCGTCGCAGTCAATCTCGCCCCATCTCGCACCCGCTACGTTGTCGACCCGCACGGCAGTCAATGCGAGGAAGCGAAGCGCGACAGCGGCCATCCCGTCCTGCTTGCCCACAGCATCAAACCATGCGGCCATGCGGTCGACAGCGACATGGGGACGGCTTGTGACAGTTGCGCCGCCCTGATCGTCGATCCACTGTTTGAGTGCGCCCTTGGACGCGGGATTAGCGGCGTCCTGCCGATGTCCTGCATCGATCGCCCATGCGAGCACGGATTCGATGCGACCGCGCACCTTTACCGCCGTTGCGTTCTTGTCCTGCCAGATCGGCTCCAGAACCCGCTTGATATCCGGCAACCCGATCTCGTCGACCAGCATCTTACCGATTACGGGGACGGCATAGGTTTCCAGCGTGGTCCGCCATTCCGCGCGCTGCCAATCGTGGCGCAGCTTCGCCATGCGCCCCGTACCCATGTATTTCTCGACCGCCTGAGCGAATGTCAGATCGCGCATTTGCTTTGCGATCAGCGCCGCGCGGGCTTCACGCTTTTCGGCAACAGGATCGCGGCCCTCAGTTCTGATCGCATCGATTGCAGCCCGCGCCTTCTTATGCGCGTCGGCGAGCGTGACGGCGGGATAACTGCCCAAGCCCATGTCTCGGCGCTTCGATCCTACCTTCGCCCGCAATATCCATGATCGTCCGCCGCTTGCCGTGGTTTGCAAACATAATCCTGGCACCGTGCCGACCGGATGTAGGTGTTTGGACTGTTTTCCCTCGGGATGCGACAAACGGGACACTTCAAGGGCGGCGAGCGGTTTTGCTATGATAGGCATCTGCCCCACATAACGCCCCACAAAATAATTGCGACTGATTTCTAAAGTCTAACCACGATTGCGACAGGTTTTTGAGTCGGTCGATTAACGAACGAATTGCGTAAAACTCTGCTTAAATAGCTGTTTTCAATCCACAAAATATCCGGTGCCGACCTTCAACCGGGAACCATCCTCGGGGTCGACAAAGGGCCGGGGGGGTCATTTGACACAGCCTGAAACTCGCCCATGCCTCAAACTCGGGGAGCCATTTTCCTTACATCGCGAACAGCAGTCTCGAGCCCACCCACGCGGTGAGCAGTGCCGTGCCCCAGCGTATCCATCGTTGAGGGATAAATTTGAGCGCCAGCAAGCTTCCGAGCTGACCGCCTATTGCGACCGCGACAATAAGCGGAAGACCTATATCGACTGCCGCCAGAAAACGCCCCTCGCCGCCTTTGATGATCTGACCCGCCAAACCGAATAGCGAGTTGATCAGAATGAACAGGCTGGTGGTTGCAGCGATGGCTCTTGCGCCATCCCAGCGGCAAAGATGGAGGATCGGCGCAAGGAAAATGCCACCACCGATACCGACCAATCCGGCGAGATATCCAAGCGGAGCGGCCACGACGGGCATATAGCGTGACCAGCGATGTGGCTCACCCTCGGCCTTGCCTATTGGCAAAAGCATCGTGGCGGCAGTCAACACCAAGCTCAGCCCCAAAAGTGTGAGGAAGGTACTTTCTCCTATCGGGGTCAGACCACCAAAGAATGCAGCCGGCGCCGCGATAGCAGTTAATGTCAGCGCCCCTTTCCAGGGCGTGATGCCTGCGCGAGCGAAACGGATAGTGCTGCCAGCGACGACCACGATATTGCAGGATAGCGCGATCAGCGGGAGGATGCGAAAGTCCAAGCCCGACAAGGCCAGCAACGCATTATAGGTTGAGCCTCCACCGAAGCCGACGCTCGCGTAGAGTAACGCGGTGACGAAAAAGGCGGCAATGAGCCAGATCATGCTCATGCCGCCTCTATCGTTACATGTGCCGCGTCAAGCGACGCGTCTCAGGCATTGGCGCGGATGGCACCGTGGCAATGCTTGTACTTGTTGCCCGATCCGCAGGGGCACGGCTCGTTGCGGCTGACATTCATATTTGCATACGGGTTTTCGGTGGCGGAACCTCCGGGCCCAACTGCTGCGCGTGCACTTCCCGCGAGAGCGCCGAACAGGGCCGCACGCTGTTCCGAGCCATCGCCATCGTTCGAATCTTCGAGCCCTGTCAGAGGGTCGATATGGCCTGTCAGGAAATCGGGCAAATCTGGCAAGTCCACACGTGGAAGCGGAGCAGGTTCAGCCAATTGGACGGTCAGCAATTTGGCAGTTACATCTTCGCGCAGCTTGTCGAGCATGCTTTCGAATAGCGCGAACGCTTCTTGCTTGTACTCGTTCAGCGGCTGCTTTTGAGCATGGGCGCGCAGACCCACGACCTGACGCAGAGCGTCGAGCGTCGCGAGATGCTCTTTCCACTGGTGATCGAGTTCCTGGAGGAGCAGGCTCTTTTCGACCCGGCGCCAGATCGAAGGATCGGCCTTGGCGATCTTCTCATCCATTCGCCGATCCGCTTCCTCGCGGATGCGCTCCTCGATCAATTCGGGTTCGATATGATTTTCTTCGAGCCAGTCATCCATGGGGAATGACATGCCGAACACGTCTTCGACCTTGGTCTTGAGGCCATCCATGTCCCATTGCTCGGGATAGGATCCCGGCGGGCAATGTTCGCCTACGATCGCGTTGATCGCATCGTGGCGCATGTCCACCACGACATCGTCCACTGCTTCGCTGTCCATGATTTCGGCGCGCTGCTCGTAGATGACCTTGCGCTGGTCGTTCATCACGTCATCGTATTGGACGACCTGCTTGCGGATTTCGTAATTGCGCGCCTCGACCTTTTTCTGGGCGGTTTCGATGGCCTTGGAAAGCCACTTCGAGCCAATCGCTTCACCGTCTTCAAGGTTCGAATTCATCATACGAGCGAAGAGCGTATCGGGGCCAAAGATGCGCAGCAGGTCGTCTTCCAGGCAGAGATAGAACCGGCTGAGGCCTGGATCGCCCTGACGGCCAGAACGTCCACGGAGCTGGTTATCGATGCGGCGACTTTCATGGCGCTCTGTCGCAAGGACGAACAGGCCGCCGGCTTCGAGAACCCGTTCCCGCTCCGCAGCAACTTCTGCCTTAATCCGATCCACTTCCTGCTGACGCTTCGGGTTATCCTCCGCAAGTTCGGAAAGTTCATCGTCGATCCGGAATTCGACATTTCCCCCCAGCTGAATGTCGGTCCCGCGACCGGCCATGTTTGTCGCAATGGTCACCGCCCCGATGCGGCCAGCCTGCGCCACGATGTGCGCTTCGCGTTCGTGCTGGCGGGCGTTCAGGATTTCGTGCTTCACTCCCTCCTTGTCGAGGAAGCTGGAGAGCAGTTCGGACTTCTCGATCGACACCGTACCGACCAGCACTGGCTGTCCGATCTCGTTCTTTTCCTTGATTGCCTTGGCAATCGCCTGGAACTTGTCCTGCGTGTTCTTGTAGAACTCGTCTTCTTCGTCGATGCGCTGGACGGGGACATTGGTCGGGATCTCGACCACGTTCATCTTGTAGATGTCCCAGAATTCCGCCGCTTCAGTGGCTGCCGTACCGGTCATGCCGGAAAGCTTGGGATACATGCGGAAGTAGTTCTGGAACGTGATCGAGGCGAGAGTCTGGTTCTCCGGCTCGATCTTCACATCTTCCTTCGCTTCAACCGCCTGATGCAGACCGTTCGACCACCGGCGGCCCTCCATCATACGGCCGGTAAATTCGTCGATGATGACAACCTTGCCTTCTTCGCCCATGGTACCGTCGGGCTGCATCTTCTTGTCATACTTGACGATGTAGTCGGTATCGCGCTTGAACATGATGTTCGCTTTCAGCGCCTGGTCGAGGTGGTGAACCACCTGTGTATTCTCTACATCGTAGAGGTTGTCGGTTTCGAGAAGGCCGGCTTCCGTCAGCATCTCCTCGATCGCATCGGTACCTTCTTCGGTCCAAGTGATGTTCTTCGTTTTCTCGTCCGCATCGTACCACTCGGGTTCGATCTTCTTCACGATCTCGTCGATCGACACGTAGAGGTCCGATTTGTCCTCCGTCGGACCAGAGATGATCAGCGGAGTCCGCGCTTCGTCGATGAGGATCGAATCCACCTCGTCGACGATGGCGAAATTGAACGGGCGCTGCACCATCTGGCCGCGATCATGCTTCATGTTGTCGCGCAAATAATCGAAACCGAATTCGTTATTGGTCCCGTATGTAATGTCGGCGCCATAGGCATCGCGGCGCTGCATTTCTCCGAGATTGGGGACGATGACACCTACCGTCAGCCCGAGGAAGTTGTGCAACTGGCCCATCCATTCCGCATCGCGGCGGGCGAGATAGTCGTTCACGGTGACGACGTGGACGCCTTTGCCTTCGATGGCATTCAGATAGGTTGCGAGCGTTGCGACAAGAGTCTTGCCCTCGCCCGTGCGCATCTCGGCAATTTCGCCGCGATGAAGCACAACGCCGCCGACCATCTGCACATCGAAATGGCGCATGCCGAGTACGCGAACCGAGGCTTCCCTCACAGTGGCGAAGGCTTCCGGTAGAACGTCGTCCAGCGTCTTGCCGTCCGCCAGTTGCTGGCGGAACTTGTCCGTCTGCGCGCGCAGTTCATCGTCGCTAAACTCCTGTATCTGGGGTTCAAGCGCGTTGATCTGGTCGACGATCTTGCGGATGGAACTGACGTAACGGTCGTTGGACGAGCCGAAAACGGACTTCATGAGCGTATTGAACATGGGTGGGCGAAGACCTTGAATATCTGGGGGATCGTATGCGGAATACCCGCGCACACTCTCGGTGCCGGGCAAGCGTATCTGAATGTGCCGGAAGGGCTATTCGAAAGCGCGGTCGGCGCCCAACATTACCGAAGGAATGTAGACGGTGACGGGTTCCTGCTTCTTGCAGGGCGTCACCTTCTCGCCGCGCAGCTTTTGCTTGCGCTGCTTGTCAGCACAGACGTTCTGCGCGTCGCGGGTTTCAGTTTCTCGGGAGTCCGACGGCTGCTCAACACCCACACCCACAGCGCTATTCACCGCGGCCTGAACAGGCGCGCCAATAGCGGCGAGACCGGTCAGAAGAGCAATCAGGGCGAGTAGTTGGCGCAGCATAATTGCCCCAAGTGATAGCGCACTAATACTAAGGATTAAAGAGCAAAGGCCGTTTTTTCCGCGGCGAGCGGTGCTTGCGGCGCGGCGCGGCGCGGTATAGCGCGCTGTGCATGGATCTGCCCCCCTCCCCTCTCGCCCGCCCCTTTCCCGACCTTCCCGAGATCGACGGCGTGACGCTCCGCGCGGCGCGGGCTCGGTACAAGAACTGGGATCGGTCCGATCTGACTTTTGCCGAACTGGCGGAAGGTACCAGCGTTGCCGGAGTTTTCACCAAATCGGCATGCGCTTCGAGCGAGGTCGAGATGGGCCGCGAGCAGGCCAAGCTTGGCAGGGCGCGCGCACTAATCGTCAATGCAGGCAACTCCAATGCCTTTACCGGTATCCGCGGACGTGAGGCGGTGGAGCAGATCATGGCGCAAGTCGCCGACGCGCTGGAGTGCGAGCCGAGCGAGGTGTTCGTCTCTTCCACCGGCGTCATTGGCGTCCCCCTCCCCAAGGGCAAGGCGCGAGACGGAGTGGCCGCAGTTCTTGAGGCTGAACCCTGCAGTTGGGAAGAAGCCGCAGGGGCCATCGGCACCACCGACACATTCTTGAAAGGATCGACCGCTGCGGCGATGCTGGGGGACCAGCGGGTCGAACTTGCCGGAATCATCAAGGGTAGCGGAATGATCGCGCCCGATATGGCGACCATGCTCGGGTATATTTTCACCGATGCTGCGGTGGAGCCGGTATTCCTGCAGGAAATGCTGTCCAAGGCGAATGAGGAAACCTTTTCCTGTATTACCGTCGATGGCGATACTTCGACGAGTGATACGGTACTCGCCTTCGCCACCGGAAAGGCAGGAAATACAGCGCTTTCCTCTTGGGAGGACGCCGGGGCCGACGCTTTCTATGCCGCCTTGCTCGACCTTTGCCGGGATCTCGCGCGGCTCGTGGTTCGCGACGGGGAAGGCGCGCAGAAGTTCATCGAGATCGCCGTGACCGGCGCGGCTAGCGGCGCGAGCGCGCGGCGCGTCGGGCTCGCGATCGCCAACTCACCGCTAGTGAAGACAGCAATCGCTGGCGGAGATGCCAATTGGGGGCGCGTGGTTATGGCAGTCGGAAAGGCGGGCGAGCCCGCCGACCGGGACCGGCTTTCGATCGGCTTCGGCGGCACCTGGGCAGCGAAGGACGGCCAGCCGCTGGCAGATTACGACGAGGTTCCCGTGGCTGCACATCTCGAAGGCCACGAAATCCGCATCGACGTGGACCTGGGGATTGGCGAAGGCCGTGCCACCGTCTGGACCTGCGATCTGACGCACGGATATATCTCGATCAACGCGGACTATCGTTCGTGAGCAAACTCGACGACGAAATCCTTGCGCTGGTGAAGCGTGTGACCGAGCAGGCGATCCTGCCGCGTTTCCGCAATCTTGCGGAGGGGGAAGTCGAGGACAAGGGCGGCGACGACCCCGTCACGATTGCGGACAAGGAATCGGAATCGCTCCTCCGCGAAGGGCTGTCCCGATTGGACGACGCGATCGGTTTTGTGGGCGAGGAAGCGGCCCATGCCAATCCGACTGTTCTCGAGCGGCTCGATTCTGCCTGCTGGATCGTCGACCCGATCGACGGAACGCGCAATTTTGCCAGCGGCAAGCCGCCCTTCGGGATCATCATCGCGCGTGCCGAAGGCGGCTTGGCCCAGTCGGGCTGGATCTACGATTGCCTGTCGGGCCGCTTCTGCGTTGCGCACAGAGGGGAAGGCGCGAGGGTCGACAGCGAGCAAATCGTTTCCCACGGTTCGGGCAGGAACCCGCCCGTCGCGGCCATTTCGCTGGTCTTCATGGAAGAAGCACGCCGGCAGGCCACCCGCCGGCATATCTCGCCGAATTACGAACTGGTCGACATTCCCTACTGCGCCGCCGAGCAATATCCACGGATCGCGCTGGGTGAAAACGATGTCTCGATCTTTGAGCGCACACTTGCCTGGGACCATGCCGCAGGAGCTTTGTGGCTGGAGGAAGCGGGCGGCAAGGTCGCGCGGCCCGATGGCACACCGTACCGGGTTGACGAATGGAATCGCAAGGGCCTGCTCGGCGCCGCTACGCCTGCACTCTGGGACGAACTGGCTGCGCGCTACGCTGAAATGTGACCTTCTTCTGACAGGGCGGCAGAACCGGTGGCCGGGCGAAACTCTTTTCAATAGCCAGCCAGCGTCCTAACCTACGTTGAAATGACACGAAAGGTCATCCCGTGACCCTTGGCGATGCGATGAATCCCGGCACCGGAACTACCGGTGACGAAACTCCGGTGCGCGATCTGCCCGCTGCGCCGGAAGCGGCAGAGGATCGCTATGTAAACAGGGAGCTGAGCTGGCTCAGCTTCAACCGCCGCGTTCTGGCCGAAAGCGAGAATGCCGATTATCCCCTGCTCGAACGGCTGCGCTTCCTTTCCATTTCCGGGAGCAATCTCGACGAATTCACCACGGTGCGTATCGCGGGTCTGGAGGGACAGCTCCAGCGCGGTATCGAGACTACCGGGATCGATGGCCGCAGCCCCCGGCAGCAGCTCGATGCCATTCGCGAACAGGTCCTCGAACTGGAACACCGCCAGCAGGAAAGCCTAGAGATCCTGCGCGGGCTCTTGGCCGAGGCAGGCATCGTCGTTGCGCTGGTCGAAGAGCTTCCCAAGGGGCAGCAGCAATGGCTGGAAGAATATTTCGAGACAGATATCCTCCCCCTGATCACACCGCAGGCGATCGACCCTTCCCACCCCTTTCCCTTCGTTGCCAGCGGCGGCATGGGCGTCCTCTTCCGCCTGAAGCGCGGCAAGCGGAAGGGCGAACTCGTTGAGATGGTCCTGATCCCGAGCGGAGTGCCGCGCTATGTGCGCGTGCCGGGCGAACAGGCGATATATGTCGCGATCGAGCAGCTCGTCACGCGGTTTGCCGACAGGATGTTCCCCGGCTTCAAGATCCTGGGTGACGGAATTTTCCGGGTGCTGCGCGACAGCGATATCGAGGTGGAGGACGAGGCCGAAGACCTGGTCCGTTTCTACCGCACCGCCATACAGCGACGGCGGCGCGGCCGCGCCGTCCTGCTAGAAATGGATGACGAGTGCGATGCGGCGGCCGAGGCGCTCCTGCGCGATCAGTTCGACGTCGATGCAGCCATGATCGTCAAGACAGGCGGCATGCTGGGCCTGCGCGATCTCGACGCGATCTGCGGGGAGCCGCGTCCCGATCTCAAGTTCTCTCCTTTTTCACCGCGCTATCCCGAACGCGTTCTGGCGCATGACGGCGATGTCTTCACCGCGATCCGCGAGAAGGATATGGTCATCCACCACCCATACGAAAGTTTCGAGGTGGTGGTCGATTTCCTGCATCAGGCCGCGGTCGATCCCAATGTCGTGTCGATCAAGCAGACTCTCTACCGCGCGGGCGACCAATCACCCGTGATCGCCGCGCTGGTCGAGGCGGCGCAGAACGGCAAGGCGGTGACGGCGGTGGTCGAACTAAAGGCGCGCTTCGACGAGGAGCGTAACATCCGCTGGGCCAATGAGCTGGAACGCGCAGGCGTGCAGGTTATCTACGGCTTCACCGAGTGGAAGACCCACGCGAAGGTCAGCCTCGTCGTTCGGCGGGAAGAGGATGGCTACCGCACCTATTGCCACTTCGGCACCGGGAACTATCACCCCGTAAACGCCAAGATCTACACCGATCTGAGCTATTTCACCGCCGATCCGGCACTGGGGCGCGATGCCGCCAAGATGTTCAACTTCATCACCGGCTACATCGAACCCGACGACCTGGAGCATCTTGCCATTTCGCCTATCGGTCTGAGCGAGCGGCTATACGATCTGATCGATGTGGAGATTTCCAATGCCAAGGCGGGCAAGCCTTCAGGCATATGGGTCAAGCTGAATTCCATCACCAATCGGGCCATGATCGACAAGCTCTATGAAGCCAGTCAGGCCGGCGTTGAGGTCCGCATGGTGGTCCGGGGCATCTGCTCGCTGCGGGCCGGAATTCCCGGCCTGAGCGAGAACATCAGCGTGAAATCGGTCATCGGCCGCTTTCTGGAGCATGCCCGCACGTGGGCCTTCGCCAATGGCAAGGAACTACCGAGCCGACAGGCCAAGGTTCTTCTCACCAGCGCCGATGCAATGAGCCGCAATCTTGAACGTCGCGTCGAGGTGCTAGTCCCCGTCACGAACAAGACGGTCCACGATCAATTGCTCAAGCAGGTCATGCTGGCAAACATCCTCGATACCGAACAAAGCTGGCGGCTCGATCCGGACGGTCAGTATCGCCGGATGCGCAAGGGCCAAGGCGGCTTCAACTGCCACGAATACTTCATGTCCAATCCTTCCCTGTCGGGGCGCGGATCGGCGCTCGAAAGTCACGACGTACCCCATCTGACCCTGCCGAGGCGTGAAGCGTGAACAAGTCCAAGACCCGCAGCCCCAAGTGGCAGCGCCGCCTGATCCATCCGCCCCGTGCGGTCATCGACATCGGGTCGAACACCGTCCGCCTCGTGATGTACGAAGGGACCGGACGCGCGCCGGAAACGGTCTGGAATGAAAAGGTAGCGGCACGTCTGGGGCGCGATCTTTCCGAGACCGGCCGCATACCTGACGAAGCGAGCGAAGAGGCACTCGCCGCGCTTGGTCGCTACGCATTGCTGATCCGCGATCGCGGTATCGAGGACGTGCAGACCGTCGCGACGGCGGCAGCGCGAGATGCGGACAATGGCAAGGAATTTCTCGCGAAAGTTGCCGAGCTTGGATTGGCACCACGCATGCTCAGCGGCGAGGAAGAGGCCTGCGCGTCCGCCTATGGAGCCATTGGCGCGTTTCCGGGCGCGGAGGGCATCGTGGCCGACCTCGGCGGCGGTAGTCTCGAACTCGTATCCATCGGCAAGGGCGAATGCCACGATGCAGTGAGCCTGCCATTCGGCACTCTGCGGCTGCCCGCGTTCCGCGCAGCCGAGCGTGATCTGACAGGAACTGTCCATGCAAAATTGGACAAGGTCGGCTGGGCGAAAACCCATTCCGGCCCGCTCTATATGATCGGCGGCACTTGGCGGGCTCTTGCCCACTACGCGATGCAGGCGGCCGATTATCCGCTGACCGACCCTCACGGTTTCTGCCTTTCGGTCGACGATGCGAGACGGCATGCGCAGCAATTGTGCAGCGCGGACCCCGCAACGCTCGAAGCCATTTCCGGTATCAGCGAAATGCGTGCTTCCTATCTTCCCGACGCGGCCGCCTTGCTGTTGCCGCTGCTGGACGAATTGCAGCCGACTGAGCTCATTTTCTCCAGTTGGGGAATCAGGGAAGGCCTGCTCTATTCCCGGCTCAGCGAACTCCAGCGTTCGCTCGATCCTCTGCTGTCGGGCGTCCATGCCTTTGCCGAACCGCGCGATGCGCCGGTAACCGATGCGGCGCGGGTTGCGGGCTGGACGGTCGAACTTGCCAACGGCAAGGGTAAACGCAACGAGCGCCTTCGCTTGGCTGCAGCCCAGCTTGCCGCGGCCCTCCAGCGGGTCGAGCCCAATCTTCGCATCAATCACGCAACCGAATGGGCTCTCGACAAGCGGTGGATCGAGTGTGCTGCGCGAGATCGCGCGATGATTTGTGCCGCACTGTTCGCCAGTCTCGGGCGCACCGAGCTTCCGGCCAAATTGCGTGAACTCGCCGGCGACGAGGACCTGCGCGAGGGGTTGACCTGGGGGCTGAGCTTCCGCCTTGCCCGCCGTCTCGGTGCAGGATCGCGCAATTCACTCGGCAACAGCAGGCTGAGGCTGAAGAAAAAGTCGCTCGTGCTATACCTCGACGAAAGTCGTGCCGCGCTGGCCACTTGGCCGCTAACCAACGAACTCGAGATTCTTGCCGAGTGGATGGATCGCAAACCGAAGATCAAGATCGGCGACTATGATTTCGAGGACGAACTCGAAAGCGAGGAGTGACGGTCAGCCCGCGGTGGCCGGGGCGGCTAGCGGGAAGAAGGGAATTCGCACTTCGAACGGTTCACCGTCTTCGCGGTGGAATGTGTAGAAACCTTCCATCGAACCGAACGGCGTATCGAGTGGACAGCCCGACACGTAATCATGGCTGTCGCCCGGTTTTAGGACGGGCTGTTCACCGACCACGCCATCGCCGTCGACGTGCGCGACCATTCCCGCACCGTCGGTAATCCGCCAGTGTCTGGTCATCAGTTGAACCCGTTCATGCGAGGCGTTCTCGATGCGGATATGGTATACCCAGAACCACTTTTCCGCTTCGGGCTGCGATTGTTCGGGCAGGAAGTTCACCGCGACTCGCACGGTGATGCCATCGGTCATGGCGTTATGCTGGAAGAGTTCCTTGATCACCGCTTCAACCTAATGCCTCCAATCCTGCGCGCAAGAGGACTGCATAGCTTATCCGAACGTATTAAAACCGGTTAACCATGCTGCATCAGTGAATCCTAAGAAGCGCGGTCCATACGGCATCGTGGGAAAGGGGACGCGAAATGTTCTTCGCCTTCGTAAACCGGATAATCGCTGATATTGACGGTGAGGGACGCATCGAACTGATGCTCGCCGCACAGGTCGTGCTTGCCGCCATCGCCCTCTAGGGCGCGAGTCGTAAAGCTCAGGGTTTTCCACCGCTCAGGTAGCTTTCGAGCTGAACGAGCCGCTCCTTGCCGAACCACATTTCCTCTCCGACGAAGAACGTCGGTATCCCGAACGCTCCGCGTTCGACGGCGCGGGAAGTGTTCTCGGCCAACCGCTGCTTCACTGTGTCTGTCTGAGTACGTTCGAGCAGGCCCCGTGCGTCGAAACCTCCATTAGTCAATTCATCCCCAACCGCCGCGACATCCGTGCAATCTATGTTTCTTTCCCAGATGGCGGGCAGCAAGGTGTTGACCAAGGATTGCCGATGTATTTCGTCATCCGAAGCAATCAGCAAACGTTGCACGAGGATTGAGTTGAAGGGCAAGGCAGGATGCATGGAGAATTGGCTCAGTCCGTGCCGATCGAGAAAGCGCGTGAACTCAAGCGCGGCATATTCGACTTTGCCCTTAACCCCCGCATCACGAACCATCGGCGGGGAATTGCCGGTAAGTTTATGCATCCCCCCAAGGAACACCGGCGTGACCAAGAGATTTGCGCCAGTGCGCGCCACGATCTCTTGCAGGGGATACCAGGCGAGATACCCGTTAGGGGCAGCGAAATCGAAGATGAATTCGACAGCCTGGGACATCAGAAACTCTCCTTCCACGGCCTGAGGTCGAGTTCGTGTGTCCACGCATCCCGAGGCTGCTTCCACAGCCGCACGTATTCCGCGGCAATATGCGTTGGCGTCAACAGGCTCTCCTCCGCCAGACGATCTTCCCAGTCCGGATAGAGACCCCGGATGAAGTTCCCGTCCACTGCCCCATCGAGCACGACATGGGCGACGTGGATACCTTGCGGCCCAAGCTCGCGCGCCATTGATTGGGCAAGCGCACGAAGCGCATGTTTCGCGCCCGCGAAAGCCGAAAAGCCCGCCGCGCCGCGCAGGCTGGCCGTTGCGCCGGTGAACAAGATGGTGCCGCGCTGCCTTGGCACCATGGCGCGTGCCGCCTCGCGGCCGGCAAGGAAGCCCGAGAAAGCCGCCATTTCCCAAACTTTTCGATATACCTGAGCACTGGTCTCGCGAATGCCGAACTGCACATTCGCACCGATATTGAACACGACCACCTCTAGCGGGCCGATCTCGCTCTCTATTCGCTCGAACAAGGCCAGCGTCTCGTCTTCGTCGCGCGCATCGACGCCGAAACCGTGGGCCGTGCCGCCTTCAGATTTGATCTCTGCCACCAGAGCTTGAAGCTGGTCTTCATGTCGTGCGCGTCGGGTTGCGCACACGGTCAAGCCCTCGCCAGCAAACGCCTTTGCTATAGACGCGCCTAGGCCGTCACCTGCTCCGACAACAAGGGCTACGCTGCTGCTCACAGGCCAGCCGCCTTCAGCGCCCGGTCGAGATCCTCGCGCAGATCTTCGACATCCTCGAGCCCCACGTTGATACGAAGCAAGCCTTCCGTGACGCCCATCTCGGCCCGCGCCTCTTCGGTCATGGCAGCATGGGTCGTGCTGGCGGGATGGCACATCAGGCTTCGCGCATCGCCGATATTATTCGACAGATCGACCAGTTCGAGCGCGTCGAGAAGAGCGAAGGCACGTTCGCGGCTTTCTACGTCGAGCGCGAAGATCGGGCCGGTGGCGGACATTTGCGCCATCGCCAGCGAATGCTGCGGATGGCTGGGCAGGCCGGGATGGAGAATTCGCGGGACGCGCGGCTCGATGAAGCGACCGAGCTCTACCGCGTTCTCGCTCTGCTTCTGCGCCCGCAGGCCGAGGGTTTCGAGCCCTTTGAGGACCACCCAGGCATTGAACGGCGAGATATTCGGTCCGGTGTTGCGCTGGAAGGGCAGCAGGACCTCGTCGATCCATTCCTGAGAACCGCAGACGGCCCCGGCGAGCACCCTGCCCTGACCGTCCATCAGCTTGGTTGCGGAATAAGCCACCACGTCGGCCCCGAAATCCATCGGCCGTTGCAGCGCACTGGTGGCGAAGGCGTTGTCGACAACGCTTATGATGCCGCGTGATTTGGCGAGGCCGCAGACATGCGCCATGTCGACCACATCCAGCGTGGGATTGGCGGGAGTCTCGAAGAAAAATACCTTGGTGTTCGGGCGGATCGCCGCATCCCAGGCATCATTGTCTGCGCTGTCGACCACGGTGGTCTCGATGCCGAAGCGCGGCAGCAACTGGTCGAGCAGCCAGCGACATGAACCGAATGCCGCGCGTGCACCGACCACATGGTCGCCAACGGACAGCTGGCACAGCAGCGCGGTGGTCATGGCGGCCATCCCGCTCGCCTGAGCGCGGCAGGCCTCTGCGCCTTCCATCAGCGCGATCCGTTCCTCCAGCATCGCCACGGTCGGATTCTGAAGCCGCGAATAGGTCATCCCCTCGGCCTCGCCAGCGAAGCGATCAGCGACCGTCTGCGCATCGTCATAGGTATAGCCCGAAGTGAGGAACAGCGCCTCGCTCGTTTCTCCGTGCTCGCTGCGCCAGGTTCCGCCACGTACGGCCTGCGTTGCGGGGCGCCAGTTGCGGGTGATCGAGCGGTCGGTTCCGGTGGTCTTTTTCATGCGCGGCGGGATAGCACGGACCCGGAGCGCGGCAAGCAAAGGCTGTTGTCAGCCTCGATATGCTCGCTTAATCGCTACAGCCGATGAGCCGCGCGCCCGATCAACCGATTGACCCGATCCGGTGGTGCGCCGCGCTGACCCTCGCCTTCTGGGCGCTGGTCCTGTGGAATCTGGCGATTCCCAGCGGGCCATATTTCGACGAGATACATTACTTGCCCGCTGCGCGGGACCTGCTCGACCTTTCGACCTTCTCGAACCGGGAGCACCCCCTGTTCGGCAAGGAGATAATCGCGGTCGGCATGGCGATCTTCGGCGACAATCCCTGGGGCTGGCGTTTTCTTCCCTCGGCGGCGGGTGCATTGGCGCTGTTTGCCATCATGCGAACTGTCTGGTTCGGCACGCTGGACCGGTTTGCAACTATCGCAGCGGGAATATTGGTGGCGAGTGGATTCCACCTGTTCGTCCATTCCCGCATCGCAATGCTCGATATTTTCATGATCGCGGGACTGGCGGTGGCGGCCTGGCAATTTGCAGCGGCAATGCGCGAGCCTGAAACGGGCCGCAGACGCCTGATCGCCACCGGAATTGCCTTGGGCCTGGCCATGGCTTCGAAGTGGAATGCCCTGGTTATCGCGGCGCTGCCGGGTCTCGCCTTCCTCGTGCTGCGCTGGTTTGCCGGTCGTCGCCGTTTGCTGCTGAGCCGGCGCGGCATGCCGGTCCCGGGAATAACATTGGCAGAGGCATCCGTCTGGCTCGGCGTGCTGCCCCTCGCCGTTTATGCAGCGACCTTCCTGCCCGGCTATTTCTACTCGATAAACCCGATGAGCGAGGGGATCGTGGCGCATCACCGATTAATGCTCGATCTGCAAACGCAGGTTCTTCAGCCCCACCCCTACCAATCGACATGGCCGGAGTGGGTGATGAACTGGCGCGCGATCTGGTACCTTTACGAACCCGTGGACGGGGCACAGCGCGGGGTGATCCTTATCGGCAATCCGTTGACCATGCTGCTCGGCCTGCCTGCGCTTCTGTGGTGCATGTGGCAGGGAATTGCAGCCAGAAGGCCGATGCACGCAGCCGCGGCGCTGCTCTATGCAGTCAGCCTCGGCTTCTGGATGGTCGCCGCCAAACCGGTGCAGTTCTATTACCACTATTTCCTGCCAAGCACCGTGATGCTGGTAGGTCTGGCACTGACCCTGAGCGATTTGCGCGAAGCTGGCTGGAGGCGCGTTGCCACCGGCGTGCTCGTGGCAAGCGTACTCCTGTTCGCGTATTTCTACGAAGTGCTGGCGGCAGAGTCTCTCGCGCGGACGAACAGTTTTCTCACCTGGGCCTGGCTGAGCGGCTGGGTATAGGCCGTCAATATCGTCCCCAGACGAAGCGGCTCGATAGCGCGTAGTTCCATACCGATCCGATCACGATCCCGACCAGCGCGGCAAGAAGCGAGTGGAGGCCGCGGGCATAAAGCAGGCTTGCCACAGCTACATTTGCCAGCGCACCGACCGAGCATGCCGCGACGAAACTGGCCCAGCCGCGCAGCATGTCGCGCGCGCTTTCCAGCCGCCGGTCGCGATAGGTCAGGAAGTTGTTGAGCCAGAAATTGAAGGTCATCGCCCCCAGTGTCGCCATGGCCTGGCTCCACGCGAACTGTGCCCCTGCGACTAACAGGCACAGGTAAAGGATGACGAGGTGTACCAGCACCCCCAGAGCCCCGACTGTCCCGAACAGGGCGAACCGGGTGGGAATGATACGCCCGAACGTCTTGTCGTAGAGACCGGCGAGGAAATCGAGCGCGATGGCGCGATCGAGCTTGCTTTCGCCCGCGCGGCGCGGCGCAAAATTCATCGGAAAGTCGCGCACCTCGAGCGGCCGGTCCGACGTCGCCAGCAGATCGAGGAGTATCTTGAACCCGATGCCCGAAAGCTTCGGCACGAGTGCCAGCGCAGTATCCGTCCTCAAGAGGAAATAGCCACTCATCGGATCCGATAGCTCCACGCCGGTCAGCTTCCTTGCCAACCTATTGGCGATGCCCGACAGCTTTTCCCGCTCGGGGCTTGCCCAGTCCTTCGTACTCGCGCCTTCCGCGAAACGGCTTGCGACCGAGACATCGACTTCGCCGGACTTCACCGCCTCCAGCATCGGCGCGAGCAGCGCGGGATCATGCTGGTGGTCCGCATCCATGACGGCAACGAAGGGCGCGGCGGTGGCGCAGAACCCTTCGATGGCGGCGCTTGAAAGACCGCGCCTGCCGATCCGCTGGATCACGCGGATTCGATTGTCGCTGCGCGCAAGACGGCGTGCCTCCTCGGCCGTCCCGTCTGCCGAATTGTCGTCGACGATGAGCACTTCCCAGCCGTGGGCGCCGAGTGCATTTTCGATCCGTTCAACCAACGGAGCAAGGTTGTCCCGCTCGTTCAGGGTGGGAAGGATGATCGCAAGGTCGAGCGCCATGTTCGCGGACTGGCGCGGATCACCCGGGAATTCAAGACACTGCGGCAAGCGCCCCAAGGACAGCATCACCGATCTCACCGGTAGAAGCGGTTCCCCCCAGGTCCGCGCCGCGCACATCGCTGGCCACCACCTGCGCCACGGCACGTTCGATCCGGCCCGCATCGCTCTCCCGCCCGAGCGAGTGGCGCAGCAGCATGGCCAGACTGAGGATCGCAGCGACGGGGTTGGCCTTTCCTTCCCCGGCAATATCAGGCGCACTGCCGTGAATTGGCTCATAAAGGCCGAACGTGCCGAATTCGGTCCGCCGTTCGCCGAGACTGGCACTGGCGAGCAGGCCGATGGAGCCGACACATGCGCTCGCCTGGTCGGAAAGGATGTCGCCGAAAAGGTTTCCGGTCAGGATCACGTCGAACTGGCCGGGACTGCGCACCATCTGCATGGCGGCATTGTCGACATACATGTGATCGAGCTGGACGTCGGGGTATTCGCGCGCGACCTCGATCACCGTCTCGCGCCAGATGCGGCTGGTTTCCAGCACGTTCGCCTTGTCCACGCTGGTCAGGCGCTTCCGCCGCTTCTGCGCGGCCTGGAATCCGATATGGGCGATGCGCCGCACCTCGGTTTCGTTGTAAGACATGGCGTCCCACCCCTCGCGTCCGCCCTCGCCGGCACGCTCGCCCTTCTCGCCGAAATAGACATCGCCGTTCAGTTCGCGCACCACGAGCAGGTCGATCCCGCGTGCCACTTCGGGTTTGAGCGATGACATATCCTCGAGCCCGGGATAGCCCGCCGCAGGCCGCAAATTGGCGAACAGCCCCAGTTCGCTGCGCAGGCTCAGGATCGCCTGTTCAGGCCGGTGCTCGCGCGGCAATTCGTCGCACGCGGGATCGCCTACCGCACCGAACAGCGCCGCATCGGCGGCGCGGGCCATCTCCAGCGTCTCCTGCGGCAGCGGCATACCGTGCCGGCGGTAGGCAATGCCTCCGACATCGCCCTCGAACAGGGAAAGCTGCGGCAGGGAAAGCGCCTCGAGTACGCGCTTCGCCTCGGCGATAACTTCGGGGCCGATCCCGTCGCCGGGAAAAATCGCAATCTTCATTCAGGCCATCCGTTCGAGCCGCTGCATCAGGAGAGACCTAGCGGCTAGAACGTCGGCGCGGGTGTCGGCAAGCAGATAGCGGGCGATCGGGGCCTCGCTGGCGCGCAGAATTTCCAGAGCTTGCTCAAGCCCCGCTATCTCCGGCTTTGCGCCGCCATATCCCATTTCGCGCAGCAACAGCACTTCGTAAGATGCGAGCGCCGGTGCCCAGCCCCGCGCCGACGGGGCATTGCAGATCGCGTCGAGCAGCGCGGAGACGGCCCGGTACAGGCTGGGATACGGATTGCGTTCCGGAAGGGCGCTTGCAGTGAGCGCACAGGTCCACGCAATGGCGGCAGCAGGCAGCGGCTCGGTCAGCCAGGGTCCGCGGCTCTGCGAAAGTTCCAGCCGGGCGAAGGGTAGTTGGCTGTCAGATTTGGCGCGTATCTCGGCTTCGACCAGATTGCCGGGAATGACGACCGGGCGCAGCTGCCGCCCGCGGCCGCCCGCGACATAGGCTGCCACCATCCCGCTTTCCTCGGTGAAAAGTCGCGCGATAATCGCCGTCTCACCGTGAGGGCGGGCAGCTATCAATATGGCGGGTGCGCGTAAGTGCATGGCCTTGCCCTAGCGAAAGCCGGTGCGCGGCGGAACGGTCAGTTTGACTGCGCTTCCTTCGACGCCATTACCGCCATCGGCTCCGGGCGCCCCATCGACCAGTTCTGCTGCATCCGGACTTGCGGGTTGGGCGCGCACCAGATCTCTCCGGTTGCGGTAATGGCCGTCACCCAGAGCAGGTTATGCTCTTGCCCGTAATCGATAACGGCAAGCGCATATCCGTCACCGCGTCCAAGGACATGGAGCGGAATGGGAGGGTTGAGCTGAGTAAGCATGAGCGACGCCTTTCAAAGCTGCGACGCTCGAATGGGGAACGGGTTCCCCATTCATCATCAGGCCTTCTGCTTGGCTTCCAGCGCAGCAACGCGAACGGCGAGATCCTCTGCCTGTTCGCGCGCCTTGGCCGCCATCGTCTTGACCGCGTCGAATTCTTCGCGGGTGACGAAATCCATCCCGCCGAACGCCTCCTTCGCCCGTTCGCGCGCGGTTTCACGTGCTTCGCGGGTCATGCCGGCAAGCGTACCGGCCGCCGAATTGGCGAGTTTCACGAAATCGGCGATCATGGGGTTCTGGCTCTGCATGGGAGCTATCTAGGCGCGCTGGGATGGTACTTCAATTGCCGATCCGCACCCGCTCGACCGCGTCGCCGCGGCCCGCGTCTTCCGCGTCGGGATTGAGCCGCAGGAATTCGTAATTGAGCAGCGCGGCGAAGCTGACCCAGGCAAGATAGGGCAGCAGGAGTAGCGCGGCGAGTTTTCTCACCTTCCAGAACTGCGCGATCACTGCCAGCAGGGTCAGCACGATCAGCACAATGACGACCAGTGCGATGGTGATCTGCTGCATGGAAAAGAACACGGGCGTCCATGCGAGGTTGAACACGAAATGGACCGCAAACATCCACAGCGCTGCCGTGCGTCCGCGCGCGCCCCATGCAGAAGCGATAATGGCGACCGAGAGGCCGATCATCACGTAGAGGATCGTCCAGACGATACCGAACCACTTGGGCTCGGGAAAGATCGAGGGCTTCTCTAGCGCCTGGAACCACGCGCTATCCGAGCCAGTCCCGAGCTGCCCCGCAAGGAAACCGAGCAGCACGCATAGCGGCACGGCAAAAAGCGCCCAGCGAATGAAACTGGCGCGGAGCTGTCCGCGCGAAGCCAGCATGTTCATTGCGTAAAGTCCCTCAAGCGCCCCGAATCGTTATGCTTCCTTGTGACGCCGCGCGGCGTTCTGCGCAATCGCGCTCGATCGGCCTGCACTCCGTTACACCTCAGACCTTCACGATGCCCTTGGCAACGAGGCTGCGGACCGTGTCTTCCAGCGTCTGTTGTGCGGGGATGAAGGTGAAACCCAGCTTCTCTTCGGTGTGCCTTCCCGACACGTCGCGGACATTGCCGAGCTCGCCCTTGATCTGGCGCATCTCGGACATGAAGTGGGCGAGGAATTTCGCCAGCCAATCCGGCATTCGGCGTGTCGGAACCTTGCCGGCGTATTCCGGCACACGTGCGCGGATCGTATCGGCCATCTCGCTGATCCACATGAATTTCTGCGAGGTCGGGAAGCGTTCGCCGCGGACGGTGTCGGCGGGAGCTTCGAGCGCGCGAATGTGCGCCTCGGCAACGTCGCGCACGTCGGTGATGCAGATGCCCATGTTCGGGATCAGCGGGATCGAGCCGTCGACGATCTTCTTCACCATTTCGACGCTGGTGGACATGTCGTCGTCATAGACCGGACCGAAGACGGCGACCGGGTTGATCGAGCAATATGCCATGTCCGGCGCGTTCATCGCCACCCAGTCGCGCGCGGCGCGTTCGGCGACGGTCTTGGACTGGATATAGGGAGGCGGCTTCTTCGTCAGGTCGGTCCAGTCGGTGTAGTCGAAATGGTTCTTGTGTGGTTGCCCATAGGCGATAGCCGCTGCAGAACTGGTGTGAATGAAGCGCTTGATACCGGCACTGAACGCATGCTCTAGCGCTCGAAGCGTTCCATCCCGGGCCGGAATGATGAGATCGTCCGCGTTCTTCGGAACGTCGAGCGGGAACGGTGATGCCACATGCATTACCGCATCGCATCCGGCATTCGCCTCTGCCCAGCCATCATCCGAAAGAAGGTCGGCGGAAAAGACTTTCAGCCGTTCTCCCGCATCGGGCCAACGCCTGCGCAGTTTCGCTTCGCTCTTCGCGGCATCCCGCACCGTGGTATGGACGGTGTATTCTCTGGCGAGGAGCTGGTCGATGATCTCCCCGCCAATGTAGCCGGTGCCGCCGGTTACCAGTATCGTGCCTGTCATGCTGCGCTCCCACCTGTGTTTGGCGGTAGCCTAGACATCTAGCGCATCAGGACAAGTTCTTCGGCCATGGTCGGGTGGATCGCGGTGGTGGCATCGAAATCGGCCTTGGTCAGCCCGGCCTTCACCGCGATTGCGGCGGCCTGCATCATCTCCGGCGCTTCCGGCGCGATCATGTGGATGCCGACGATCTTTCCGCTGTCGCCATCGCAAACCATCTTCATCAGGCTGCGTTCGTTGCGGCCCGCCAAGACGTTCTTCATCGGGCGGAAGTCGGACAGGTAGACCTTCACGCTGCCGAGCTTGTTCTTGGCTTCGCCCTCGGTCATGCCGACTGCCGCGATCGGCGGGTGGCTGAAGACTGCGCTGGGGATGCAGCTATGGTCGACCGCGACCGGACCGCCCTTGCCGAATACCGTATCGGCGAAGGCCTGCCCCTCGCGGATGGCGACGGGGGTGAGCTGCACGCGGTCGGTCACGTCGCCGACGGCATAGATGTGATCGACGCTGGTCTTCGAGAAGCGGTCCACCTTGATTTCGCCATTCTCACCCATATCGACCCCGGCCTTCTTGAGGCCGAGATTTTCGGTGTTGGGAATGCGCCCGACGGCAAACAACACGAGGTCGGCTTTCTCCTCGCCGCAATCCGACAGCTTCACGAAGTAGCCGCCATCCTTGCACGGCTTGATGTATTCGAAAGTCGTGTTGAAGCGGAACTTGATCCCCTTGGTCGTCGAGATCTGGAGCAGCCGGTCGCGGACCGCCTCGTCATAGCTGCGCAAGAGGCGGTCGCCGCGATTCACCACGTGAACATCGCAGCCGAATTCGTTGAAAATCCCTGCGAACTCATTTGCGATGTAACCACCACCCGCGATGATGATCTTCTTCGGAAGTTCGTCGAGATGGAATGCTTCGTTGGAACTGATCGCGTGTTCCGCGCCCTGGCATTCGGGCATGCGCGGACGCGCGCCCGTGGCGATCAGGATGGTCTTCGCGGTGACCTTCTTACCGCTGGCGAGTGTCACTTCATGCGGACCGGTGATTTCCGCACGTTCCTTGAAGATGGTGACATCGTGATTTTCGAGCGTGTCGGTGTAAGCCGCCTCGATCCGCGTCACATCATCGAGGACGTTGTCTCGCAGCACCTTCCAGTCGAACTTCTTCTCGCCGATTTCCCAGCCGAAACGGCGGCAATCCTCGAGGTCCTCGGCAAAATGCGCGCCGTAGACGAGCATCTTCTTCGGCACGCAGCCGCGGATGACGCAGGTCCCGCCGACACGGTGTTCCTCTGCAATCGCGACCTTCGCACCATGGGCCGCCGAGACGCGGCTCGCGCGCACGCCGCCGGACCCGGCACCGATGGTGAAAAGATCGTAATCGAATTTGTCAGCCATACGGCGCTCCTGTCAGCGTGAGCGCGCGATATGGCGAGTAGGAGTTACAAGGGCAACCGCTTGCAGGATCAGCCCTGGCTGCGGCGCCGGTTGCGACTGCGGTTGCGGTTGCCGCCGGCACGGGCGCCCTGCGGCTTGCCCTCGCCCTGGCCAGCGCCCGCACCTGCAGGCCGGCCCTTGCGCGCCGGGTGCTTCTGCTTGGGCTTCCTGGCCGCCGCATCGCCCGTGGGACGGACCCGGGGACGTGCCAGCTTGGGCTTCTGTTCGCGCTTGGTCGGACCAACGCCTTCCACCACGGCGCGGAAATTGTCGGGAAGCGGCAGACGTTCGAATTCCGCGTCGGTCTTCTTGCGAATATCCTTGAGGTAATCGCGTTCGTCCTCGGCGCAGAAGGCAATGGCCACCCCGTCACGGCCCGCACGCGCGGTGCGCCCGATGCGGTGAACATACTGTTCGGGCACGTTCGGCAGCTCGTAATTGAGCACGTGGCTGACGCCGGGGATGTCGATCCCGCGCGCCGCGACGTCGGTCGCGACCAGGATCGGGGTCTTCGCCCGCTTGAACTCGTCCAGCGCGCGCTCGCGCTGCGGCTGGCTCTTGTTGCCGTGGATGGCGTTGGCGGGGATGCCGCTCTGGCTGAGCTTCTTCACGATCCGGTCGCAGCCATGCTTGGTCCGCGCGAAGATGAGCACACGCTCGAACTTGCCGGGGACTGCATGGCGTTCGGACAGCATCATCTCGAGCAGCGTCTGCTTCTCGTCCTGCTGGACCATGAAGAGATACTGGTCGATCCGCTCGGCCGTGGTGCTTTCAGGGGTAACGCTGACCTTGACCGGGTTCCGGCAATATTTGCCGACCAGTTCCTGGATCTGCTTGGGCATGGTGGCGCTGAAGAACAGCGTCTGGCGGTTGTCCGGTACGAGTTCGCTGATCCGGCGCAGGGCGTGGATGAAGCCGAGGTCGAGCATCTGGTCCGCTTCGTCGAGGACGAGGATTTCGACCTTGTCGAGCGTGAACGCCTTCTGGTCGATCAGGTCGAGCAGGCGGCCCGGCGTGGCGACGAGGATGTCGGTGCCGCGATGCAGCTTGTTACGGTCCTTGTTGACCGAAGTACCGCCGACGATGCTGTGCACCTTCAGACCGGCAAGTGCGCCATAGTCCTTGGCGGCTTCGGCAATCTGCCCGGCCAGTTCGCGCGTCGGTGCAAGCACCAGCATGCGGCAGGATTTGAACGGTGTCTGGTTTTCGGCATCGCGCAACCGGTCGATGCTCGGGAGCATGAACGCGGCGGTCTTGCCGGTACCCGTCTGGGCGATGCCCATCAGGTCGCGCCCTTCGAGAACGGGAGGAATGGCCTGCGCCTGGATCGGCGTCGGCGTGGTATAGCCCTTCATGTCGAGGGCCTGGAGCACGGGCTGCGAAAGTCCGAGATCGGTAAACTGTGTCATGTTTGAGTGTTTAGCTCGCATAATATGCGGCGCGCAGAGTCACAGCTCGCGCGGCGCGGGTGTCAAACGACCCGCGTGAAAAGGGAAGTCTTTGGAAAATTGACCGAGGCGCGGCCGGGGCGATGGATGTCTGCCAATCGCCACTTCACGCTGGCTAGCGCGCTTCGATGGCCGTCATGTGGATGCTGCAGTGCAAAAAGTCAATCCTCGGATCAGTCGGCAGTCACTTATCGAACTTACGCGTGTCAGACCAGTAACCCAATTGAGCAATAAGATTTCTGTTCTCGAGGAGCAAAATGGTCTGGATGGTCTCTGACGAAGCTTCGATATTCACGAATACATTGAAGACGCTGTCAAGAAGGCCGTCCTCGCAATGACCCAGTTCGATCGCGTCACCCTTGAGCATGTCGCTACATTGCCACGGACCCAATTCGCGCCAATACATACCGCCGTATGCTTCCCGAGCCTTGGGACTGTCACCGATCATCGAGAAGCCCTCGACATTCAGCAGCCGATACAAGGCTTCCGTTACATCCTTGGGCCCGTCGAACGTTTGCGTGCCCACCGTATTCGCAAGTGCCAGGCTGATCGTAGGATGCGCAGATTTGCGGGCCTCTACCAACTCGCCCTTAGCAATGGCCGCAAAAAAACGACCGGGAACATCAAGGGATAAATATGCTGGCGGCGAGCATGCTGAAAGGCCGCTCGACGCAAGTGCCGTTACCACAGCACTTGCAGCGAAAAGTTCTCTTCGAGAAACAGTCATTTGATTTAACTAGCCTAAAGTCGCCGCTTTCAACAGCCCCTCCGTACTCGCGTCGAACTCATCCCCGCCCTGTTCGATCGCTTTCGCCATCTGCTTGCCCAGTTCGACGCCGAACTGGTCGAAGGGGTTGATCCCCATCAGTACGGCATTGGCGAAGGTGCGGTGTTCGTGGAAGGCGATCAGTGCGCCCAGCGTGGCGGCATCGAGATCGTCGCACAGGATCGTGGCGGAGGGTCGATCGCCCGGATAATTGCGCGCCGGGTCCTCTCCCTTCTTGCCCGCCATCAACGCCGCTCCTTGCGCGAAGCAGTTCATCAGCAGGATGCGGTGATGCGCCGGGTCCAGAGCGTCGCCCGGGGCGATGCTGGCGATGAAATCGACCGGGATCAAATGCGTGCCCTGATGCAGGAGCTGGAACACGGCATGCTGCGCATCGGTGCCCACTCCGCCCCATGTGACCGGCGCGGTCGGGCCGTCGACCGGCTGCATGTCCGCAGTCACGCGTTTGCCGTTGCTCTCCATCTCCAGCTGCTGGAGATAGTTCGGAAACAGGCCCAGCCGCTCGTCATAGGCGAAGACCGCGCGCGTCTGGCACCCGCGCACCCGGGTGTAGTAGAGATCGGCGAAGGCCGCGCGCAGGACGAGGTTTTCGGCCACCTCCGCGTCGCGGAAATGCGCATCGACCGCTGCTGCACCGGCCAGCATTTCGCGGAAATCGTCCATCCCCACCGCCATGGCGATGGGAAAGCCGATGCTGGACCAGATCGAATACCGCCCGCCGACGCTTTCCTGGAAGGGCAGGATGCGCGTCTCGTCGACGCCCCATTCCACCGCGCCTTCGGGATTGGCAGTGAGCGCCACCACCCGGCCGCCCGGATCGGAGACGCCGTTGTCGGCCAGCCATTTGAGCGCGCTTTGCGCATTGGTCATCGTCTCGATGGTGGTGAAGGTCTTGCTTGCCACCGCGATCAGCGTCTTGGCCGGATCGCATTTCGCAAAGGCCGCTTCCAGCGCCACGCCATCGATGTTGGACACGACATGCACGTCGCAGCGGGCAAAGTCGCGGCTCAGCGCGTCGACACCCAGCGCCGGCCCCAGCGCGCTGCCGCCAATGCCGATATGGATCAGATGCTCGATCTCGCCGAGCGTGCCCTGGTGGATCGCTTCGACCAGCATACCCATGCGGTCGATCAGCGCGGCGGCTTCTTCCACCTTCGCCGCGTCACCCACGCCGCGCAGGGTGGCATGGTCGGCGGCGCGGCCTTCGGTCGGATTGACCACCTCGCCCGCGAACAGCTTGCGCCGCTGGCCTGCAAAATCCATCGCCTCGGCCAGTTCGGCGAATTTCGCCAGAACCGCGCGGTCGAGATGGGTCTTCGACCAGTCGAACAGGATGCCGCCCGGTGCCATCAGGTCCTCTGCGGTATCGCCGGCCAGTTCGATCCTGCCCGAAAGCATCACCACCCGCTCCGCCCCGCCCGGCTCGTCCGTGCCCTCGCCGCCATCGCGCTCGGCGCTGAACAGCTCAAGCAAGGTAGGCTGCGGCAGGCTGGCGAGATCGGTCCAGATAGCGGCGGCAGATTTGTTCATGACGGGCAAAAATCCTTTGATGGTCGCGCCTGTGCGACTAGGGCTTTCGGCGATGAATGAGAACCCCCGCCATATACAGCCGGATCCCGATATCGATCCGGCGGAAACCGCCGCAACCGACACACCGCAGGAAGAGCAGGAAAGCTGGGGCGATTTCCTCAAGTTCGTCCTGAAGCTGGTGGCCGTGGTGCTGATCTTCCGCAGCTTCTTCTTCTCGCCCTTCACCATCCCCAGCGAAAGCATGCTGCCCGGCCTGCGCAACGGCGATTATCTCGTCGCGGCGAAATGGTCCTATGGCTATTCCAGCCTGTCCCTGCCGTTCGAGGCGCCGCTGATCCCGGGACGCATCTTCGCCGACCTGCCCGAGCGGGGCGACGTGGTGATCTTCAAGCATCCGGTCGACGGCACCGACTACGTGAAACGCGCGATCGGCCTGCCGGGCGATACCGTCGCCGTACGGGGCGGAACGGTCTATCTCAACGGTGAACCCCTGCCGCAGGAGCGCGGCGGTTATGTCGACATCCCGATGAGCGCGAATACCAGCTGCCGCTCCGACGGCGGCACGATCGTCGGCGAAAGCACCTGCCGCTATCGCCAGGTCATCGAGACGCTGCCCTCCGGCAAGAGCTATGCCACGATCGATTTCGGACGTTCCATGCAGGACGATTTCGAACCGGTCGTGGTGCCGCAGGGCAAGATCTTCGTAATGGGCGACAATCGCGACAATTCGCTCGACAGCCGCTTCCCGGCGACACCCGGGGGAGGCGTGGGACTTGTCGATGCGGACATGCTGGTGGCGCGCGCCAGTATGGTTCTCTGGTCGACCGATGGCAGCGCCGAGTGGCTGCTGCCCTGGACGTGGTTCACCGCGGCCCGCTGGGACCGGATCGGCAGCGACATATGACCGGTCTCAAGCCCGAAACGCGCGGCTGGCTGGAGGCGACCGGATTCACGGTCGGCGACGATGCCCTCTGGCTGGCCGCCCTCACCCATGGCAGCATGGGCGAGAAGGACGATTACGAGCGGCTCGAATTCCTCGGTGACCGCGTGCTTGGCCTGTCCATCGCGCACTGGCTTTACGAACGGAGCGAAGCGCCCGAGGGCAAGCTGGCCCAGCGACTCAATGCCATCGTCAGCCGCGAGATGTGCGCCACCGTGGCCCGCGGGATCGGCCTGTCCGAACATATGCGCATTTCGAAGCAGGCCCGCGCGGATGGCGGTACGGATAGCGACAATATCCTGGGCGACGTGATGGAATCGCTGCTCGGCGCGCAGTTTCTCGACAATGGCTTTGCCGCGGCGCGCGATCTGGTCCACCAGCTCTGGCGCCCGGCGCTGGAAAGCGGCGCAGGCGAAAGCAAGCACCCCAAGAGCGCCTTGCAGGAATGGGCCGCGGGCAACCGCCGCAAGCCGCCAGAATACGAAGTGGTCGAACGGTCGGGCCCCGATCACGCGGCGCAGTTCACGGTCCGGGTAAAGGTCCACAAGGTCGGCGAAGCCACCGCCACCGCCAACAGCAAGGGCGAAGCCGAAAAGGCCGCAGCCAAGGAATTCATGGAGAAGTTCGGATGACCGAACAGAAAACACACTGCGGCCTCGTCGCCGTGATCGGCGCCCCCAACGCGGGCAAGTCCACGCTGGTGAACCAGCTGGTCGGCCAGAAGGTCGCCATCACATCCGCCAAGGCGCAGACCACCCGCGCCCGCATGCTGGGCATTGCCCTGCACGGCGATACGCAGATGATCCTCGTCGACACGCCCGGAATCTTCGCTCCCAAGCGCCGGCTCGACCGCGCGATGGTCAGCGCCGCATGGGAAGGCGCGGAAAGTGCCGATGCCGTGCTGTTGCTGGTCGATCCGATCAAGCAGCGGCGGCACGAGCTGGAACCTCTGGTCGAGGCTCTGAAGGACCGGCCAGAGCGCAAGATCCTCGTGCTCAACAAGGTGGACATAGCGAAGAAGGAGCCCTTGCTCGCGCTGGCGCAGGAGCTGGGCGAGAAGATTGAGTTCTCGGAAGTCTATTTCGTCTCCGCGCTCACCGGCGACGGCGTGCCCGAGATGAAGCAGGCGCTTGCCGATCTGATGCCGGAAGGTCCGTGGATGTATCCCGAAGACCAGGTCTCCGACGTCAGCGAACGGCTGCTGGCCACCGAGATCACCCGCGAGCAGCTCTACCAGCAGCTGCACGAGGAACTGCCCTACGACAGCGCCGTGCGGCCCGAGAAATACATCCAGCGCAAGGACGGCAGCGTCGAAATCCACCAGCAGATCGTCGTGATGCGCGACAATCAGCGGATGATCGTGCTCGGCAAGGGCGGCAGCCGCATCAAGTCGATCGGCCAGGCCGCACGCGAGGAGCTGAGCGAATTATTGGGTCAGAAGGTCCACCTCTTCCTCCACGTCAAGACCGACGAACGCTGGAGCGAAGACAAGGAAATGTTCGAGGAAATGGGCCTCGACTGGACGCGTTGAGGCTCTCGCGGCGATGGGTTGGTCCGACACCCTGAGCCATCTTGGCGCGGCACTTGCCGTTGGCCTGATGATCGGGCTGGAGCGCGGCTGGAAGCTGCGCGGAGCCCAAGATGGCCAGCGAGTTGCGGGTATCCGGACCTTCACCCTGCTTGCGATTACCGCTGGTCTCTCCGGTCTGCTTGCTCTCTCGGGTTATGAAATCGTCGCCGGTGTGCTCGTCGCCGGAGCGGCGGCGATAGTGGCGATCGGCTACTCCCGTGCGGTTGCCGCCGACGGCCGGCCCGATGCCACATCCGCGATTGCCGCGATGGTGACTTTGGGCCTTGGCTTCATTGCCGGGTCGGGCGAGGCGATGCTGGCCGTGGCAGGGGGAGCAGTGGTCACGCTGCTCCTCGCGCTGCGCAACGAGGTCCATCGCTGGGTCGGGGCATTGGACGAAGACGATATCAAGGCGTTTGCGCGCTATGCGGTCATTGCGCTCGCGGTGTTTCCGTTTCTGCCCGAGGGCCGCTTCGGTCCATACGACGCCTGGGAGCCGCGCAATCTGTGGCTCGTGGTAGTCATCGTCACGGGCTTCTCCTTCGCCGGCTACGTCGCCAACCGCCTGTTCGGTACTCGCCACGGAACGATTGCGACCGCCGTCATTGGCGGAGCTTACAGTTCGACGGCTGTAACCCATTCCTTCGCCCAGAAAATCGGTGCGGAGAGCGGAGGCGGTGCGGAGAACGCGGGAATCGCGCTGGCTAGCGCAGTGATGTATCTGCGGGTTGTCGTGCTTGTTGCGATCCTGGCAACAAGCCTTCTCCCCCATTTCGTGATCGTCGTCGCACCAGCGCTGATCGTCGGCTTTGCCGCGGCCTGGTGGCTCTATCGCAAGGCTCCTTCGACGACGGGTCCCGCACCGCCGGGCAATCCCATCGCATTGGTGCCGGCGCTCACCTTCGTAATCTTCGTGGCCACCGCCGCCGTCGCGGCGCGCTGGGCCCAAGGCGAATTCGGCGAGCAGGGCATCGCCGTGCTCCTGCTGCTGATGGGCAGCATGGACGTCGATGCAGCAATCGTGACCGCAGGCGGATTGGAACCCGGCACCATCGCACCCGGCCTCGCAGCATTGGCCATAGCGGGCACGATCCTCGCCAACATGGCTGTCAAACTGGGCATAACGCTCGCCTACGGGAAGCGCGAGGCCCGCCCAGCCGCCTTGGCGCTAGGAGCCAGCATGGTCGCTTTGGGAGCGAGCATTTTGATCGGCTACGCGCGGCTCTAACCCCGCCACCTACCTTTTCTTCACCTTGGGAATCTTCGCATTGGGGGTGCCGTCGGTGACATAGGGGCCATAGCGCCCCGGCATGACCTTGATCTCGTCGCCGCTAGTCGGATGTTCACCCACGCGAGGAGCTGAGCGAGCTGTTAGGTCAGAAGGTCCACCTCTTCCTCCACGTCAAGACCGACGAAGGCTGGAGTGAAGACAAGGAAATATTCAAGGAAATGGGGCTGGAGTGGAAGGCTTAGCCTGATGGTTGTTCCACTGCGAATTCTACGCTGACCTCGCTTACATATGAAACCGGGGTTCCTTCTTTCCCGGTCTCGATTGCAAATCGATCGTCCTGAAAGAAGGTGCATGCCGCTTCGGAGTAGGCCGAACGATCACCGTTCTTCTCAGCGCAGGCTTCGACCAAGCCATCGCGACCAATCTGCATCGCAAGCGAGATCTGCTTCCGGCTTCCATCTTCTGGAGGCAGAGACTTCACCGCAAGCTGGTATTGCGCGTTCGCTTTCAGATTGGAAACTTCTTCGCCAAGTTCCGTATCAGGGAGCACCAGCTTGATCTCATCCCGGCGCTTTCCGTAAGTAGGTTCGCCATTGGCATCGACGGCTGGGCGCATTTTCGTCCGCCGATGCATTGTGCAGACCTGCTTTGCCAGCCGTTCATTTCCAGCAGAAGCGACTATGTCGCACCGCTGAACATTACCCTTTGGATCGACGAAAAGCTCGAAATAAACGAAGGTCGATTGCTCTGCGCGTAACGCCCACGTCGGGTAATCGCTCAAAATTTCACGTGACGAGCGCTCAGGCAATTGCGGCGCAGCGAGCACTACTGTGGCGGTCGCGAGGATGAACGAAAACACAGTCATTTCATAGGACTACCACGACCGGAAGCGCAGTCAATCCCGGACGAAATCGAAGGGCACGGCGTTCAATAATCGAATTCACCGCTTCTTCATGATCTCGATCTTGTTCTTCTTGGCGAAGTCCTTGGTCGATTCCTCGCTGCGGCCGATGGCCTTGGCGATTTCCTTCAGGCCCTTGCCCTTGCCGGCCAGCGTGCGGAGCTGGCCGGCCTCGTCGGACTTCCAGGGTTGCTTGTGGCGCTCGAAACGTTCCTTCGCCATCAATCTGCGTCCTTCTTGGCCGGAGCCTTCGTCTTGGCCGGAGCCTTCTTCTTGGCCGGAGCCTTCTTCTTCGCAGCGGTTTTCTTCTTCGGCGCCGCCTTCTTCTTGGCCTTTTTCTTCGCCGGGCCCTTGGCTGCGCGGGCGTCGATGAGTTCGATAGCCTGCGCTTCGGTCACGTCCTCGGGCTTAACGTCCTTGGGGATCGTCGCATTGGTGGTGCCGTCGGTGACATAGGGGCCATAGCGCCCCGGCATGACCTTGATCTCGCCGCCGCTGGTCGGGTGTTCGCCCAGCGTCTTGATCGGCTCGGCCTTACCGCGCCCGCCGCCCTTGCGGTTGGCCGCTTCGGCCAGCAGCGAAACGGCCGCGTTCATGCCCGTGTCGAACACGTCGCGGGTGCTGGTCAGCTTGGCGTATTTGCCATCATGACGGAGATAGGGGCCATAGCGGCCGATATTCGCCTCGATCTCCTGGCCCGTTTCGGGATGCGTGCCGACGATACGCGGCAGGCTGAGCAGCTTGAGTGCCCATTCGAGATCAAAGTCGTCGAGGTCCTTGGGAATGCTGGCGCGCTTGGCATCCTTGCCCTCACCCAGCTGGATGTAGGGACCGAAACGGCCCGTCTTTCGCTCGACCGGGAGGCCCGTTTCCGGATCCTCGCCCATCGCGCCGTCTTTCGCACCTTCATCCCCGTCGCTTCCGGGCTTGGCGAACTGGCGGGTGAACTTGCATTCGGGATAATTGGCACAGGCGACGAACGCCCCGTAGCGCCCACCGCGAAGCGCCAGCCGTCCCCCATCGCGCCCTTCCGTTTCGCACAGCGGGCAATGGCGCGGGTCCTTGCCGTCGGCGCGTTCGGGGAAGAGATAGTCGGATAGAAACTCGTCCAGCACCTCGGTCACTTCCGAAGGCTTCTTCTCCATTACCTCTTCGGTCTTGGGTTTGAAGTCCTTCCAGAATTCGGCGAGCAGCTTCTTCCATTGCTCTTCACCTGCGGAAACCTCGTCGAGCTCGTCTTCCATCCCGGCGGTGAAATCGAAGGACACGTAACGCTCGAAGAACCGTTCGAGAAATGCCGTCAGCAAGCGCCCCGATTCCTCTGCAAAGAAACGGTTTTTCTCCATCCGGACATAGTCGCGATCGCGCAGGGTCTGGAGGGTGGAGGCATAGGTCGACGGGCGCCCGATGCCGAGTTCCTCCAGCCGTTTCACGAGGCTAGCTTCGCTGAAACGCGGGGGCGGCTGCGTGAAATGCTGGTTCGCCTCGACCACCTTTTTGAGCGGGCTGTCGCCCTTGCTCACATTCGGCAGCAGGCCGTCCTCGTCATCTTCCGAAGGCTCGTCGCGGCCTTCCTGATAGACCGCGAAATAGCCGGGGAATTTGACCACCTGGCCAGTCGCGCGCAGCTCGTGCTTACCCGTTCCGTCGCGCAGGGTGATCGTGGTGCGTTCGAGATTGGCCGAGGCCATCTGGCTCGCCATCGCGCGTTTGAAGACGAGGTCGTAGAGCTTCGCTTCATCCCCGCTGCCCGCGCGGTCCTTCCTGAAATCGGTCGGGCGGATCGCCTCATGGGCTTCCTGCGCGTTCTTGGCCTTGGTCGAATAGAACCGCGGCTTGTCGGGGAGGTAATAGGCGTCGTAGCGGTCGGCGATGGCCTTGCGGCAGGCATCGATGGCGCTGCCATCCATCTGCACACCGTCGGTACGCATGTAGGTGATATGCCCCGCCTCGTAGAGCGACTGGGCAAGGCGCATCGTGTGGCTGGCCGAATAGCCGAGCTTACGCGATGCTTCCTGCTGCAAAGTCGAGGTAGTGAACGGCGGCGCGGGGCTGCGCTTCAAGGGCTTGGTCTCGATGTCCTCAACCGTGAAACGCGCATCTTCGACCGCCTTCTTCGCGGCCTTGGCGCTGCCTTCATCGCCCAGCGTCAGTTTCTGCAGCTTCTTGCCGTCATATTTGACCAGCCGCGCGTCGAACTGCGTCCCGTCCTGCTCCAGCCTGGCGAGGACCGACCAGTATTCGTCAGCCTTGAAATGTTCGATTTCGATTTCGCGGTCCACGATAAGGCGCAGCGCAACCGACTGTACGCGGCCCGCGCTCTTCGCGCCCGGCAGGCGGCGCCACAGCACCGGCGAGAGCGTGAAGCCGTAGAGGTAGTCTAGCGCGCGCCGGGCGAGATACGCGTCGATCAAATCCTGGTCGAGCTCGCGCGGGGCCTTCATCGCATCGGTGACGGCAGCCTTGGTAATCGCGTTGAAAGTGACGCGGTCGACCTTCTCGGGCAGCGCCTTTCGCTTGGCGAGCAATTCACGCACATGCCAGCTGATGGCTTCCCCTTCGCGGTCGGGGTCGGTCGCGAGAACGAGGCGCGTCGCCTTCTTGGCATTATCGCTGATTTCCTTGAAGCGGCTCTGCTTGTCCCGATAAAGCTCCCAGTCCATCGCGAAGTCTTCGTCCGGGCGGACGCTGCCGTCCTTGGGCGGCAGGTCGCGGACGTGACCGTATGAGGCGAGGACCTTGAAGTCCTTGCCGAGGTATTTCTCGATTGTCTTCGCCTTCGCGGGCGATTCTACGATGACCAGTTGCATGAGGTGTGAGGCAGTCCCTTACGTGTGTACGTGCGTATACGCGCGAAAATGGGGATCGGCCTCACATAGCGTCAAGCATCTTCGTTCGCTTTCGACCGGCGTGCGAAATCGGGCGGCAGGATGCACTTGCCTGCATCATACTGCCCCACCGCACGGATCACCTCGTTCTTTTCCGGTTCGATGCGGCGGCCGGAGATTTGGCTGTCGATCACGCGGCGCAGCAGTTGGTCGAGCCGGGTGACGAGATAGCAATCGATCGCCGGCTCGGCATGCGGGTTGCCGATCCCGCTGTCGTCCGTGAGGAAGGTGTAACGCGACTGGGTGGCCGCGGCCATCGCCCGCATGACGTATTCGGCCACATCGGCAACGCCGGAAGCACCGACCGGGACCACGTGCACGCGCTCCGAGCGCAGATGCTCGGCAGCGAGCCAGGTTAATGGGATGTCTTCGTCGTGCGGCGGAGCATCGCCAACCAGCAACAGCGATTTCACGGCATCCTCCCGCCATTCGAGCTTCGCGGCGCGGACGAGTGCATCCTGCATCGCTTCCTCGTAATCCCCCCCGCCATTGGCATGCTGGGCGGCAAGCCGGGTCTGCGCCCGCGCGACATCGCTGTCGAAATCGAAAGTCTGGGTGACGAAATCGTCCCCCTCGTCGCGGTAGAAACTGAAGGCGACGCGGATATCGATGTCCCTGTGCCGCGTTTCGAGCGAGTCGATGATCGAGCGCAGTTCCGCTTGCAGGAAGCGAAGTTCGTCGCTCATCGAACCGGTCACGTCGACGACCAGCGCAAGGTCCAGCTTGCGCACCGGTGTGGCAGCATCGTCGCTGCGGATGGTGACGCTTTGCGCGCCCGGGGCATCGGCAAGGCGCAGCATGCGCCACTCGCTGTCGCCTGCCCGGACCCAAACCGTATCGCTCAATCGGTCGAGGCCGGGAAAGAACACCGCGCTGCCATCGGCCACAGAATTGAGGGTGATCGAATTTCCATCCTCGCAGCGCAGCTCGATCGGCATGAAGGGAACGGCCCGGCCGCGGCTATCGCGCGCCTCGACACGCAGGATGCGCGAGGTGTCGAGTACCGGCATCGCCCGCACCCGCTGGCCGAGATCGGATTTGCGGACGTAATCGGCGTAGAGTTCGGGGTTGAGGAGGTCGTCATGCTCGCCGGCCGTCAGCAACCCGCTTTGCGGACGCGGCTGCGGCGGACGCGGTGGATAGGGGGGCGGCGGGTAGCCGGGCATGGAACGGCTGACGTCTGATGTGGCAGATCCTTCCTCGCGCCCGATGCGGCTGCCGGTGACTACGACGGCGCCCGCATCGCCCTCACCAGCGGACACCGGCGGCGGTGGAGGAGGTGGGGGCGGCGGCGGAGGCGCGCTCGGCATGGCACTTTCCGCGGCGATATCCGCGGTCGGAGCGGCAGCCATCGCTGGCGGAGGGGGAGTGCGGCGCGGTTGCTGCTGACTGACCGCGGCCTCCCGGCCCAAATCGGGCAGCGGGGCAGGCGTGTGGCAATAGGTCCCGGCGTTGCGGCCCGATGGCGCAGCCACCGGCGCAACATCGTTCTGCGCCTGCAACACTGCTGGTCCCGGCGCCAGCAGGGACAGGCAACAGGCTCCGGCTATCAGCTTCTTCATCTCGACTCTCCCCAGATCGGCCTCATGATATTTTGTAACATGAAATTACCGGCCGAAGATGAACGGTTGCTGACAAGCGGCCAATGTCAGGATGACAGGCTGACCTTCCCGGCGGCGTGACGTTCCAGACGCCCTGCGATTTCCAGTTCGAGCAAGGCGAGTTGTACCGCAGCGGCGCCTTGCCCCGACTGACGGACGAGTTCGTCAACAGAGACCGGCGCTGTCGTCAACAGGCTGGCGATATCCGCCGGTTCGGCGTCAGCGAGATCCTCCGGTGTATACTCGAATTGGGAGACGGGTTCGCGGAACGTCGAGCGCGGAGCGCCTTCGAAACTCGACAGCAGTTCGGCGACATCCTCGGGCGATTGTACCAAGACAGCGCCCTCGCGGATAAAACAAGCTACAGTTGCACAACTGGCTTAACTAACTGATAATAAGCCGCTTTCCTGATCTCCCGTTCTGTGAGTGGCGCAAGTATAATCTGAAAGCTGCCTTTCAGCTTAAGCCTCCATTCCCCCATAAGCAGAATCTCGAAGCGACCCAGGGTGCAGTCACAATGGGTTGCAAATGAAATCGCCGTAACCAGTCGTGATCGAGTTATGGGCAGACTGATGGCAAATCTCAACGTTTATCAGATTAGATCGTCGTAGGATCACGTGTTTACGGCTTTGCGACACTCGGTTATCTGCAACTTATGAGCGATTGTGGGTGCGGACCAACCGAAGTCGAAACGAAAGAGCAGCGCCGTGCCTTGTGGATCGCATTGATCTTAAACGGCATCATGTTCATCGTCGAAGTCACGGCGGGCATTATCGCTCAGTCGACTGGCCTGATCGCAGACGGCTTGGACATGCTAACCGACGCAAGCGCATACGCAATTGCATTGGCAGCAATTGGGCGAAGCGCGAACTTCAAGGCCAAGGCCGCAACGCTGAGCGGTAGCTTGCTCATGCTCGTCGGAATCGGAGTTCTTGCGGATGTCGTCCGACGTGCAATTGTCGGGACAACGCCCGAAGGCAGTTGGATGATCGCTATCGCGCTGGTCGCGTTGGTTGTGAACGTTGTTGTTCTTCGCCTGCTGAGTAAGCAGCGGCGGGACGAGGTTCACATTCGCGCGGCATGGATCTTTACGCGCGCGGACATCGTAGCTAACTCTGCCGTCATTGCTTCAGGCGTTGCGGTTCTGCTTACCAGTATCGGCTATTTCGACCTGGTTGTTGGCGCAGCGATAGGATTGTACGTTGTCAAGGAAGCGCTCGAAATTCTTCGTAAAGCGAAGAAAGCTCGGATAGAGAGCGAGTAAGGATAATTTCTCGCTCAACGGCGGTTTTCCGGAACCTCGTTTTCAAAAGCTGCCATACCGCTTCCCACCCCAATCTCGGACATTGCTCTAAACAAGCGCGCTGCCTAAAAGCTGCCGCTAGCGCAAAAATCTGTCGTTCACAGATAAGTGTGATTTAAGTACAGTAGCTTAAGTGTAAAGCTAGACCGCCAACGAGTTCATAAAGCTAGTTACAGTTGCACAATCGCTCACAAGGCATTGAATTATTTGTATTTTGAGCTACGGCGTGTTTGATGCGAACGAAAAAGATGCCCAAAAGCTGCCATTCCGCTTCCGACGCCATAGCGGACATGTGTCTATTGCTGTAAACTGCATTGATGATGAATGCTGGCGACATCCCCTTTATAGCAGCTGTCATCGCGGTCGCCGTATTGGTGACCGTAGGGGCATTCCTTGTTCTACGATTGTTGAAGGTAGGACCGATTACACTAAGGCTTTTGAGTTCGATGACTTTTCCTGCGCTGCTCGTAGCATTGATCATCTACGTCAATGTCTGGAACCCCGACCCGCACGGTTGGATAATGGTGGCGCTGAGTTTTCTGGCCTTCGCAAGCCTGCCCTTCACCATCTTAACGACCGCACTTCTGACACGTCGTTTTGCCTAAGGTGCTGCTCGTAGTCTCTAGATCCGTTTCCCACCCTAAAATCGGCCATTCCCCTCACCTCGCGCAATTCCTAAAAGCTGCCACAAGCGGGCAAAGCTGCCGCTCACAGATAATTGTTCTTAGAATACAATGATTTAAGCGTAGATTGGAATCGGCAACAATCACATCAGGTGATTGCAACCATGGCTGCGCGCCTCCAGCGGGCTGCCGGGGATCGCCATGACCTCCCTGCCCGCTTCGCCGGCAAGCCGCGCGGTGATCAGGCTGCCCGACTTGACTGCGGCCTCGACCACCAGCGTACCTGACGCCAGCCCCGCGATGATGCGGTTGCGGCTGGGGAAGTGGCTGCCGCGCGGTTCGGTTCCCGGCGGTTGTTCGGCCAGCAGAAGACCTTCCTGCGCGATCCGCTCCTGAAGCTCGGAGTGCTGAGGTGGGTAGGCGATGTCGATCCCGCTGGCGATCACCCCGATGGTCTGCGGGAAAGCACCCTCGTGAGCCGCCCCGTCGATCCCGCGCGCAAGGCCGGACACGACGGTGAAGCCGGCTTCCGAAAGCCCCTTGGCAAACTCTCGCGCAAGCTTGACCGCCGCAGCGCTCGCATTGCGCGCACCGACCAAGGCGACGCAGGGCTGAGAGGCAAGCGACATGTCCCCCCGCCATGTCAGGATCGGCGGCGCGCCGTCCATCTCGCCCAGCAAGCGCGGATAGTCGGGCTGGTCGTGGAAGAGATATTTCGCGCTTGCCCTGCGCAAGGCCTCGACTTCCCGCTCGATCCGGTCCTCTGGCGCTGCGCGATATTGCCGTCCGCCCTTCTTGCCGAGATCGGGAAGCGCGGACAACGCCTCTGCTGCCGTGCCGAAGCGCGCCAGCAGCATAGCGTAACTGACAGGCCCGATATTGGGCAAGCGCAGCAGGCGGATGCGGGCAAACGCCTCTTCCTGCGTGAGTTTTGCTGCGACCGGATGGGCGGCTTCGTTCACCCCTTCGAACCGACCTTGGGTTCGGTACCTGCTACCAGACGCTTGATATTCTCGCGGTGCAGCCAGATCACCAGCACGGCAATGATCGCGAGAACTTTCAGCAAGGCAGTCCAGCCAAATACCGCCGCGGCGACTGCAGCGGCCACCACCGCGGCCATTCCCGCGAGCGAGCTTATTCGCGTGATTGCCAGGACGGCAATCCAGACCACCGCATAGATTGCACCCAATTGCCACGCGAGCCCGAAGCATACCCCGGCATTTGTTGCCACGCCCTTCCCGCCCTTGAAGCCGAGCCAGACCGGGAAGCAGTGTCCGATAACTGCAAATACTGCCGCCCAGCCCACATCCTGCGGAAAATATCGATAGGCGAGCAGAACCGGAACCAGACCCTTCGCGAGGTCGAGCAGCAAGGTTGCCCCTGCCAGTCCCTTGCTTCCCGTTCGCAGCACGTTGGTCGCGCCGATATTGCCGCTGCCTTGCTGGCGGATGTCGCCCTTACCCGCGAGTTTCGCGAGGATCAGGCCGAAGGGGATCGAGCCGAAGGCATAGCCGAGCAGCGCGGCCCAGAGCACGTTGATGCTTAAATCGGTCCCGATATCCATTTCTTTTTCCTAACCGTTCGCCCTGAGCTTGTCGAAGGGCCGTACTTCCTTTTAAGACCGTTTTGGAAGAAAAAGCAGGGCTTCGACAAGCTCAGCCCGAAGGGAAATTGAGCTTTGGACAAGAAATCTCCCATCCTGCTGTTCGATTCCGGTGTCGGCGGGCTCACGGTTTTGGGCGAGCTGCGCAAGCTCTTGCCCGATGCTCCTGTGATCTACGCTGCCGACATGGCCGGGCTGCCCTATGGCGCCAAGAGCGAGGCCGAGGTCGCCGCACGCGTTTCCGGCCTGCTCGGACGAATGGCCGAACGCTATCAGCCGCGCCTGATCTGCATCGCCTGCAACACCGCGAGCACGATTGCGCTGGGCATGGTGCGCGATGTGCTAGAGACGCCGATCGTCGGCACCGTCCCAGCGATCAAGCCAGCAGCAAGCATCACGCGGACCGGGACATTCGGCCTGCTTGGCACGGAAGCGACCATGCGCCAGGCCTATGTGGACGAGCTCGAACGCGAGTTCGCCTCGGGCAAGCGCCTCCTGCGCCTCGGCGCAAACGGACTTGTCGCCATCGCAGAGGCGAAACTGCGCGGGGAAGAGGTCAGCATCGGAGCGGTCGCGGACGAGGTGAAGGCCCTGGTCCTCCAGCCCGGCGGGCGCGAACTCGATACCGTCGTGCTTGCCTGCACCCATTTCCCCTTGCTCGAACCCGAACTGCGCGAAGCGATGGGCAAGGACATCACTTTCGTCCATGGCGCGCAGGGAATTGCGCAACGGATCGCCTACTTGACGAAAGGCCAGGAGTTCACCCGTGCAAGGCCCGATTTCGCGGTGACAACCGGGGAGCTGGAAGACTTCGAGAAGCTCGACCGGGCATTCGCGAACTACGGAATCGAGATTCTCGAAAAGTTCTGATGATTTGCGAGTCGTTCGCAAAGATCGCGGTGGCAAATCGCCGAAGGTTTCCTTATGTGCAGCGCCATATTTTGCCGCAGACGGGCGGCGCTGTGACGGGTAATCCCGCGTGAACTACGACCAGATATTCGACGAAGCGATCGGACGGCTCCATGCAGAGGGCCGTTACCGCGTGTTCATCGACATCATGCGCAACAAGGGTGCCTATCCCAATGCGCGCTGCTTCCACGGCCACAACGGCCCGAAGCCGATCACCGTGTGGTGTTCGAACGACTATCTCGCCATGGGCCAGCACCCCAAGGTGATCGAGGCGATGGAGACTGCGCTGCACGATGTCGGCGCAGGCTCCGGCGGCACGCGCAATATTGGCGGAAACACGCACTTCCATGTCGAACTGGAACGCGAACTGGCCGATCTTCACGGCAAGGACGGCGCGCTGCTGTTCACCAGCGGCTATGTCTCGAACGATGCCACGCTGTCGACGCTGGCCAAGCTGCTGCCCGGCTGCGTGATCTTTTCGGACGAATTGAACCACGCCAGCATGATCGCCGGCATTCGCAACTCGGGCTGCGAAAAGCGCGTCTTCCGCCACAACGATCTCGAGCATCTCGAACAGCTTCTCGAGGCCGAGGATCCAGACACGCCCAAGCTGATCGCGTTCGAGAGCGTGTATTCGATGGATGGCGACATCGCCCCGATCCACGCGATCTGCGACCTTGCGGAGAAGTACAACGCGCTGACCTATGTCGACGAAGTCCACGCTGTCGGCATGTACGGAAAGCGCGGCGGCGGCATTTCGGAACGCGATGAAGCGGCGCACCGCATCGACATCATCGAAGGCACGCTGGGCAAGGCGTTCGGCGTGATGGGCGGTTACATCGCAGCCGATACGCGCGTCATCGACTGCATCCGCAGCTATGCGCCGGGCTTCATCTTCACCACTTCGCTCAGCCCCGTCCTGGTCGCGGGCGTGCTCGCCGCGGTGAAGCACCTCAAGAGTTCTTCCGAAGAACGGGACGCGCAGCAGGCGGCGGCCGCATTGCTGAAGGGCAAGATGCGCGATGCCGGCTTGCCGGTGATGAATTCGGTCACGCACATCGTCCCGCTGATGGTGGGCGATCCGGTCCGCGCGAAGAAGATCAGCGATATTCTGCTCGCCGAATACGGCGTCTACGTCCAGCCGATCAACTTCCCCACCGTGCCGCGCGGTACCGAACGCCTGCGCTTCACCCCCGGGCCTTCCCATACCGAAACCATGATGGACGAACTGGTCGCCGCGCTGGTCGAAATCTGGGACCGGATGGAGCTGGACCTCGCCAGGGCTGCATAGGTTCAAACGCGATGACGAAGGCAGCCGACCCTGACTTTCGCCACGCCACCCCGCCTGAAATCAAGGCACTGCTCGACACCGATCAGGCGCTGACCGAGAAGTGGCAGGCACTGACGCCGCTAGCGCGGAACGAGTGGATCTGCTGGACGATCTCGGCAAAGCAGGAGGCCACCCGCGCGAAGCGGCGTGCGCGTCTCCACGAAGAAGTGCTCGACGGTAAAAAGCGCCCCTGCTGCTGGCCGGGCTGTCCGCACAGGCGCGAATCCGCCCGCAAGTGGGTCGAAGCCTGAGACGCGGCATCTGTTTTGCCTGTTACGGCTTCCTAAATAGGCGCAATGCGATTACAGCCGTCATTCCTCTCCCGCGATAACGGACCGCTCTACGGCGTGAGCGCCATCCTGCTTGCTGCCTTCATCGCCCTGGCAGTGCTTGGGGGACCGAAGGGCTCGGCGACATCCCGGATCACTGACCCATCGCTCGGCGAAACCACGAGGAATGAGCCCTTGCCGGCCACCGCCGATCTCCCTGCCGCGGCAGACGACACGGTCGTACTCTCGCGCCTTTCCCCGGACGAAGCGCGGGCTCGCAATGCGGTGATCGAATTCGCTGCCGTCGGACCCGGCAACCCGCGCCCCTTTGCCTTCCGTGGTTCCTCCGCGGACAGGATACGCGCACGCGACTGTCTTGCTTTGGCTGGCATGGCAGAGGCCGGTGGCGGCGACGGCGACCAGCGTGCGGTCATGCAGGTCATCCTCAACCGCGTGCGCCACCCGGCCTTTTCCAATTCGGTATGCGGCGTGGTCTTCGAAGGATCTCAGCGCCCGACCGGGTGTCAGTTCAGCTTCACCTGTGACGGCTCCCTTGCACGCAGGTATAGTGAGAGTCTCTGGGACGCATCGCGGCAGCGAGCGGAAGAAATGCTTGGCGGGGCCACCTATGCGCCAGTCGGCAACAGCACCCATTTCCATGCCGATTATGTCTATCCTTGGTGGAGCGACGAGCTCGACAAGGTGGCCAAGGTCGGCCCGCACATCTTCTTCCGTTGGCGCGGGTTCTGGGGAACTGTGCGGGCCCTTTCCGCCCGCTACAGTGGCGGTGAACCGGATCCGATGGCGCTACGGGCAACCGCCGTGGCAGTGGCAGCGGCCAACCCTCTTCCCACCTTGCTCGAAAGCGGGACTGCAGTGCGCAGCATCACGCAGGAAAAACTGGCGGGCGCCCCGGCGGCTGGTGCCGACGCAGAAGTTTCGCGTTCACCGGGAGCGGGCGTCCATTTCGTGCTGATCTCGCCCACCGATGCCCCGTCCGAACTTGTCGATCGTGCACGAGAGCTTTGTTCGGGCGAAGGCTATTGCCGGGTGCAGGGGTGGACCGATGCTGCCAACATTCCTGCCAAGCTGCCGCTCTCGGAAGACGCCCGGCGCACACTGCGTTTCAGCTTTGTGGCGGGAGCCGCCGGCGGAAGCGAAGCAACATTCTTCGATTGCCGTATGTTCGCCGCATCGGCCACCGGCACCTGCCTGCCGAACGCGAGGCCGTAACGGATTTTGCCGGGGTCGCCGACTGCGCTAATCCTCTCCCCCACCCAAGGAGAGAATATGAGCGGCAGCCCTGACCAGCCCTATGACGAAATCGTGCGAAGCCGCCGCAGCATTCGCGGCTATCTGGACAAACCCGTCCCGCGCGAATTGATCGAGGAAGTGCTGGCGCTCGCAATGCGTTCGCCCACATCGATGAATACGCAGCCCTGGCATTTCCATGTCATCACCGGCGAGCCGCTGGATCAGATCCGCAGGGGCAATACCGAGCGGATTCTTGCAGGTGAGCCGGACAGCCGCGAGTTCCGCCGGGGCGAACCCTTTGCCGGCGTGCACCGCGAGCGGCAGATCGGTGTCGCCAAACAGCTCTTCGAAGCGATGGGAATTGCGCGTGAAGACAAGGAGGCCCGTCAGGACTGGGTGCTGCGCGGCTTCCGCCAGTTCGACGCACCGGTCTGCGTAATCGTCACATATGACCGCGAACTCTCCGGCAGCGACGATACCGCGTTCGATTGCGGGGCGGTCACAACCTCTCTCGTCAACGCCGCCTGGTCCCGCGGGCTTGGCTGCGTGATCAACAGCCAAGGCATCATGCAAAGCCCCGTCGTCCGCGAACATGCCGGGATCCCCGACGACCAGGTAATCATGAAAGCCGTCGCCATGGGCTGGCCGGACGAGAGCTTTCCTGCCAATGCCGTGATCAGCAAGCGCAAGAATGTCGACCAGGCAGCGCGGTTCGTGGGGTTTGAATGAGCGATAGACTGATCGATTTCGGCGACGGCTTCTGGTCCGTGCGTGGAAGTTTCCGCATCGGCGGGCTGTTCGATATCGGTACGCAATGTGCCCTTGTCCGGCTCGCGTCAGGCAATTTCGTCTTTCTCGACAGCTATCCGCTTGATGACGAGATCCGTGCGCGGGTCGACGCGCTGACCGATGGCGGTGCCAAGGTCGAGGCGATCCTCAACCTGCACCCCTTTCACACGGTCCACTGCGAATGGATGCATGAGGCTTTCCCGAACGCGGTTCTCTACGGCACTGCCCGGCACCATGAAGTTCTTCCCGACCTGCCGTGGTCCGACACCCGCTGCGAACAGGACGAGCTAGCGCAGAAATATTCGGCTGACTTCGATTTTTCCGTGCCCGCTGGAGTGCCGCTGGTTTGCGAAGACGACAGCGTGCATTTCTCCTCCATCCTTGCCTTTCACCCGGCGAGCGGGACGATCCATGTCGACGATACCTTCGTCTATCTGCGCAAGGGCTTTCCGCTCTCGCTGCTTCCCTTCACCGATCGCTTCGGGTTTCACCCCACGCTAGCCAAGGCGTTGCATCCGCAAGGCGGAGCAGCTGACGAATTCCGCGAATGGGCGATCAAACTCGGTGTCGAATGGGCCGAGGCCCGCCGGATCGCCGCCGCACACAATGCGGTTCTCACGCTCGACCGGAAGAAGCTGCCCGACCTGATCGGCGAAGCCTTAGGGCGGGTGGCTCCGGTGCTCGAAAAGCATCGCGCCAAACACAGCTGATATCAGCAGGGTTCGCATCGAATTTTTCGAGTCGTCTGTTCTGCCTATTTTCGGCAGATCAGCCCCGCGTCTGGCCGAAGAAGGCCGAATAGTTTTTCCGCTCGCAGCCGCCCGGTAACGGCCTGACCACCACCGGTTACCCCCATGCGGCGAATGCATTTTGCATTAACTCAAAATTCATGTGCAGAGCGCGAAGCGGCCCTCCCCATTGCCCGGAAATCCCCCCTCCCGGCAGCAAGCGGAGAGTATTATGAAGAAGAACATTCTCTTGATCGCCAGCGGCTCGTTCATGGCGCTGCACGGCGTATCTGCAGCGGCGCAGGAAACGCCCCCGGCTGACACCACCGTCGAGACCGAGACCACCACAGCCACGCCGACGGCCAATGGCAAAGGCGCGGTCGTCACGCGCGAAAAGACCACCACGACCACTACGACGGATATGGGCGAGGTCGAGACCGAGATCGATTCCATGCAGTCGGTCGAAGCGCCCTCCGGGAATAGCACGACGGTCGAGCGCACCACGGACGCGGATGGCAAGACCACCACGACGGTCGATCATTCCAAGATGGATCATTCGGGTCACAAAAAGGACGATAGCGAAGAGACTGACGACGAGCCGGAAGCCAACTGAGCTTCCAGCAACAACTAGGGACGCCTTTCTCTCCCTCCCCCAACAGGCGTTCCGGCCGGACCTCTCACCGGCTAGCGGCCCGCGCAGAAATGTGCGGGCCGCTTTCGCGTCAGCACCGGATAGGAAATGGCGAGGAGCCGGAGCTCAGCGCAGGCTCACCACATTGTCCGCCGCAGGACGTGCACGGCTGCCATCGTAGAGGCTCGCCATCGGTTCGTCGGTCACGATGATCCGTTCGGCAGCACCGAAACCGTTGAAATCGGTTTTCATCGCCGCACCGTAGGCACCGAGCATACCAATCTCGACATAATCACCCGCCTGGATATCTTCGGGCAGGGCAAAAGGACCGGGCATGTAATCGGCATCGTCGCAGGTCGGGCCGTAGAACGCGAAATCCATCGCGGGCTTGATGAGATCGTCTTCCAGCGCACGGACGGGGAATTTCCAGTCCACATGCGCGGCATCGAACAGCGCACCATAGGCCCCGTCGTTGATGTAGAGTTCCTCTCCGCGGCGCTTCTCCACCTTTACTACCAGGCTGCTGTATTCGGCGCACAGCGCACGGCCGGGTTCGCACCACAGTTCAGCGTTATAGGCGATCGGCAGTGCGTAGAAGTGCTGGTGGATGATCTTGAAGTAATCTTCCAGCGGCGGCGGCTCCATCCCCGGATAGACGCTGGGGAAGCCCCCACCCACGTCGATCATGTCGATGACCACCGAAGCTTCGGCAATGGCCGCGCGTGTACGGTCCAGGGCCTGGACATAGGCAAAGGGGCTCATCGCCTGGCTGCCGACGTGGAAGCACACGCCGAGCCAGTCCGCATACTGGCGGCTTTCCTGCAGCAGCGCCGGTCCTTCGGTGAGATCGCAGCCGAATTTGCTGGCAAGGCTCAGCGCCGCGTGTTCCGACGATACGCGCAGACGCACGCAGAGGCGCAGGTCGGTTGCCTCGCTGCCGTCATCGGCACGGGTAGCATCGACGATCTTGGCCAGCTCCTCGCTCGAATCGAGGCTGAATGTCTTCACGCCGTGTTTGAAATAGGCCTCGCGGATCGCGCCCGGCGATTTGACCGGATGCATGAAGCACAGCGTCGCCTCGGGCAGCACCGAACGCACCATGCGCACTTCGGCGATGGAAGCGACATCGTAATGCGTCACACCATTATCCCACAGGATCTGCACGAGATCGGGCGAGGGATTGGCCTTCACCGCATAGAGCGACTTGCCCGGAAATTTCTCCACGAAGAAACGGGCAGCGCGCGCCGCGGCATGCGGGCGGTTGAGAATAATGGGTTCGTCGGGCGCGAGCGCGCGAACTACGGACCGGGCGTCAGGAAAATGCTGCAACTCAAGGGACCCCCTAAACGGTCCTTGCGGACCATGAAACGACAAGCTGCCTTGCGGTTAGGAAGTCCCCTTGGGGCAGCGGGAGCGGCGCATATAAATTGTCGGTCATGAAACGCAAGTGAATATGTGACTCGAAATCCGCAAGTTTGCGCGGGTCGCAAAGAGCCTGAGTTGCGGCGGGACGCACCTAGCTCAACCGGTCGCGGAAGGTCTCGTACCCGAATTCCTTCACCAGCTCGAGCTGGTCGGTGTCGCTGTCCCACATCCAGATGCTCGGCAATTGCACGCCGTTGAAGGTGTTGGTCTTCACCATGGAATAATGCGCCTGGTCGAGGAAGGCGACGCGCTTGCCGATCTCTGCGCCGCCGGGGATTCGGTAATCGCCGATCACATCGCCGGCGAGGCAGGAAGGGCCGCCGATGCGCACCTCCGGGGTGCCATGGTCGACGGCCTCACCCAGCATCGCCGGGCGATAGGGTGCCTCGATCACGTCGGGCATGTGGCAAGTGGCGGAGATATCGGCGACAGCGACGGGCACGCCGTTGAATCCGGTATCGAGGATCGTGCCGATGAGGATGCCTGCATCGAGCGCGACCGCCTCGCCGGGCTCGAGATAGATCTCCGCGCCCGTATCTTCCTTCGCATCGCGCAGGAATTCGATCAGTTCCTCGCGCTGGTAATCGGCGCGGGTGATATGATGGCCCCCGCCCATGTTGATCCATTTGAGCTGGCCGAACCACGGTTCGATCGCGTCGAATACGCGGTCCCATGTCCTCAGCAGCGGCTCGAGGTCCTGCTCGCACAGATTATGGAAATGGATGCCCTCGACATGCTCCATAATCTCGGGCGTCAGCTGGTCGATCGGAAAGCCGAGACGGCTGCCGGGACTGGACGGGTCGTAACGCGGCACCTCGCCGGTCGGCACCTGCGGATTGATGCGCAGGCCGGTGCCGAAATCCTGCCCGCTCGCCCGCGCATTCTCGAGGATCAGCGCGGCGCGTTGCATCTGGCCCGGCGAATTGAAGATCACATGGTCTGACAGGCGGCAGACCTCTTCCAGTTCCTCGGGCTTGTAGGCGGCGGAATAGGTGGCGATCTCGCCATCGTAATACTCGCTCGCCAGCCGCGCTTCCCACAGGCCCGATGTGCACACGCCGTCCAAATATTCGCCAATGATCGGCGCCGCGCTCCACATGGAAAAAGCCTTGAGTGCGGACAGCACCTTGATGTCCGCCTCGTCCCGGATCTCGGCCAGCACCTGGCAATTGGCGCGCAGCTTGGCTGCGTCCACCACGAAGGCGGGGCTGTCGACACGGGTGAGATCGAATTGGGCGAAGGCGCCCGGATCGCCGGCTTTGGTTTCCATGGCCGCGCATCTAGGGCGGCTCGGCCCCGAGCGAAAGGGTCAAGTCAGTCTTCGGTGACGACTCCGGCGCTCGCCAGCTCGAACTTCACCACGCGGCTGGACCGGTTATCGACAACATAGACGCTGCCGTCCCGCCCCACGGCGACATCATGCCCGAGGCTCACCCCGGTGCGCGGGTCGAGGCCGATATCGAAGACACGCTCCAGCGCGCCGTCCGAGCGGTAGAGGCGGCCGATAGCGCCGAAACGGTCGAGCATGTCGCGGCCCTCCACTACCAGCACGTAACCGCTGCCGATCGGCTTGACGGCATAGGGATGGCCAGTCTGACCAGCTCGAAATTCGTCCAGCGGTTCGCCCTCGAGAGATAGCACCTGCACCCGCGCATTCTCGCGGTCGGCGACATAGATACGCTCGTCATCCGCCGCGATACCGTGCGGCAGGTCGAATTCACCTGCACCGTCGCCCGCTTCGCCCCATTGCTCGAGAAAATTGCCCTCGCGGTCGAACACGGCGATGCGGCCGTTGGTATAGCCATCGGCAACCAGCACCCGGCCTTGCGAAAAGGCGACGTCGGTGGGGCGGCCAAAATGGCTCTCATCCTCGCCGGCCACGCCGCGTTCTCCCAGCACCAGTTCCTGGGTGCCGTCATGGCTGAAACGGAAGACCTGCTCGCGCCCCACATCGGTGATCCAGACATTGTCGTCCTCGTCGACCGAAAGCCCGTGCGGCATGACGAAGTCGCCCGCGCCCCACTTGCCCAGCAATTTGCCATTGGCGGCAAACATGAAGACGGTCGGATCGGCGATGGGCTCGGCCGGGAACGGCTCTTCCCACTCACGGCCCGCCCGATGAAGCACGAAGATATGGCCGTGGCTGTCCACATCGACAGCCGAAGGCTCGCCGAAAACAGCGCTTTCCGGAATATCCGGCCAGCCCTCGACTACCTCGACTGCGGGAGCTTCCTCGCGAGCAGGATTGCCCCCGCTGCAGGAAGCCAGGATCAATCCCGCCGCAAGGACGAGCGACCTAGAAATCGACCGGGCCATCCAGTTCCTTGACCTGCCACGGAAGGCCGTGATCGTTCAGCATGTCCATGAACGGATCGGGGTCCATTTCTTCCATGTTGAAGACGCCGTCACCTTCCCACTTGCCGGTGACCATCATGGCCGATCCGATCATCGCGGGCACGCCGGTGGTGTAGGAAACAGCCTGGTTGCCGGTTTCCTCGTAAGCCGCCTCATGGCTGCAGATATTGTTGATGTAGAAGGTCTTCTCGCCCGATCCGTCGAGCGCCTCACCCGTGGCGATCACGCCGATATTGGTGTTGCCCTTGGTCGTTTCGCCCAGCGTTTCGGGCTTGGGCAGCACTGCGGCGAGGAACTGGAGCGGGATGATGTCCTTGCCCTGATAGCGCACCGGATCGATGCGGGTCATGCCGACGTTCTGCAGCACGGTCAGGTGCTTGATGTATTCATCCCCGAAGGTCATCCAGAAGCGCGCACGCTCCATCTCCGGGTTGAACTTGGCGAGGCTTTCCAGCTCTTCGTGATACATCATGTACATGTTCTTGGGCCCGACGGCTTCGAAGTCGAATTCGACCTTCTTGCCCATTGCCGGGGTTTCGACGAACTCGCCGTTTTCCCAGTGACGTGCAGGCGCGGTCACTTCGCGGATGTTGATTTCCGGGTTGAAGTTGGTGGCAAAGGCCTGGCCGTGATCGCCGCCGTTGCAGTCGAGAATGTCGAGCTGGCGGATGGTCTTCAGCTTGTGCTTCTTCAGCCACATGGTGAAGACGCTGGTCACGCCGGGATCGAAGCCCGAACCCAGCAGCGCCATGAGGCCTGCTTCCTTGAAGCGGTCATGATAGGCCCACTGCCAGTGGTATTCGAACTTGGCCTCGTCCTTGGGTTCGTAATTCGCCGTATCGAGATAACTTACGCCCGCTTCGAGGCAGGCGTCCATTATGGGCAGGTCCTGATAGGGAAGCGCGAGATTGACGACGAGGCTCGGCTGCACCTTCCTGATAAGGTTCACCATCGCGGGCACTTCTTCCGCGTCGATCTCGTAGGTCGCCACGTCGACACCGGTGCGCTCTTTCACGCTCTTGGCGATCGTATCGCACTTGCTCTTGGTGCGGCTGGCGAGATGGATATCGGTGAAGATATCTTTGTTCATCGCCATCTTGTGAACGCAGACCGAGCTGACGCCGCCCGCACCGATGACCAGAACTGTCGACATGGATGAAACCTCTTTCCTGAAAATGCGAATCTAGCGCCCCCTAGCGAAATGCGCAGGCCACGCCAAACGATCCGCTCGCTCCATTTCCTAATGGGCACCGATCAGGCATAGCGCCCGCCATGACCATTGCCCTTCCCACCTCTGCCCTGCATTCGAAACAGGGCTTTGAACCCGCGAATTTTTTTCACCTTGGACTGTGTAACAGGCGGTCCATGTGTTGCCTGAGAGCGATGAACCGATGAGCGGTCTCCGTGTGCCGACTCGCGATGGTGTGCTCGCCGCGGCTCGATCCGTCGCTGAGATTCTTCCTGCCAGCCCCCTGCTTCCGGTCGAGATTGGAGGGGTGCGCTGTCACGTGAAGGCAGAAAGCCTCCAGCCCGTCGGTGCATTCAAGATCCGCGGGGGCTGGTGGCGACTCTCCAACCTTTCCGACAAAGAGAAAGCTCGCGGTGTCGTCGCCGTGTCCTCGGGTAATCATGCCCAAGGCGTCGCCTGGGCAGCGCGGCGACTGGGGATCGACGCTGTCATCGTGATGCCGCGCAATGCGCCGAAGGTGAAGCTGGAAGCGACCCGAGCGCTGGGGGCGGAAATCGTTCTCTACGACCGCCCGGGCGAGGACCGTGACGAGGTCGCCGCGCGCGAAGTGGAAGCGCGCGGCGCTACGCTGGTCCATGCCTTCGGCGATCCATGGGTGATCGAGGGACAAGGTAGTGCCGGTATAGAAATCGAGACGCAACTCGGCCGGGCGCCCTCACGTCTGGTGGTCTGCTGCGGCGGCGGCGGCCTTGCGGCAGGGCTCGCTCTGGCGTGCCCGAAAAGCGCGATCCACATCGTCGAACCTGAAGGATGGGACATGGTCGGACAGGCCCTTGCAGCGGGAGACATCGTGTGGGTAGCCGATAATCCGCCCTCTACCATCTGTGATGCGCTCCAGCCCGATGCGACCAAGCCGATCAATCTGCAAGTCCTGCAGGGCCGCGCCGAACCGGGTATGACCGTCACCGACGAGGAAGTGCGCGAAGCCCAGCGCTTCGCTTTCTCGCGGCTCAACCTCGTCGTCGAACCGGGCGGCGCAGCAGCCCTTGCCGCGGTGCTGGCCGGGCAGGTTCGGGCGGACGAGGATACGGTGATCATGCTGACCGGCGGGAACACCGATGCGGAAAGCTTTGCGGCAATGCTGAACGGGGTTTGACATTGCCAGCCACGCAAAGCACTCCTGCCGCGTAACAGGGAGAGATTTTCAATATGCAGGCTCAAATGCTCGCACCTGCGGCAGTACTGGTGCTGTGGTCGATCGTCATGCTTTTCTGGATGGCCTTCACGCGCTTGCCCGCGATGAAGAAGCTCGGCGGTGGCGCCGGTCTGCGCGAGGCCAAGCCCGGCGGCCGGGGCCAGGATCTGGAAGGCGTCATCGATGCCAAGGTCCAGTGGAAGGCCCATAATTATGCACATCTGATGGAACAGCCGACGATCTTTTACCCGACGGTCGTCATCCTTGCGATCATGGGGGCAGGATCATGGGACGTACTGCTGGCGTGGATTTACGTAGTCGTTCGCATCCTGCATTCGGTCTACCAGGCCACCGTCAACGTCGTGAAAGTGCGGTTCCTGCTTTTCGCCCTGTCGAGCCTGGCGCTTGCCATTCTCGCCGTTCGCGCGGTGATGGCGACCCTGTTCTTCGATCCTTCCCTCGCCCCGGTATGATGAAAGCCTGACGAAATGAATGTGATTACCCAATCCGCGATCCTGCAACCGGTCGTGATCCTCATGGCATGGACCATGGTTATGTGGCTGTGGATGTACGCCACGCGCATTCCGGCGATGAGCAAGGCGAATATCAAGCCCGACGACGTCCGCAAGACCAAGGGGCTGGACGATACCCTGCCCGATCAGGTCCAGTGGAAAGCGCATAATTACAACCACTTGCACGAGCAGCCGACCCTGTTCTACGCGGTCTGCCTGCTGCTGGCGATGGTCGGTTGGGGCGAAGGAATGAACGCGCTGCTGGCGTGGATCTACGTCGGCCTGCGCATCACTCACTCCGTTGTGCAGGTGACCGCAAACAAGGTAATGGTGCGCTTCGTACTGTTCGCCCTGTCGAGCCTCGTGCTGATCGCGCTGATCTTCCACGCCGCGATCTGGGCGTTCGATATTCACGTTTGAGCTGGCAAGGGCTCGCCGCGCGCGAGCCCTTCAGCCGGAGTTACTCGGCAGCCTCTGCGGCATGGGCATGCCCGTCCGCATCGATCTCGAGATTGGCGAGGAAGCGCTCCGCATCGAGCGCGGCCATGCAGCCCATTCCGGCGGCGGTGACCGCCTGACGGTACACATGGTCGGTCACGTCGCCCGCAGCGAAGACTCCCGGGACGTCGGTCTTGGGCGAACCAGCCTCGGTAAGGAGATAGCCGCCATCGTCCATCGGCAGCTTGCCCTTGAACAGTTCGGTCGCGGGCGCATGGCCGATGGCGACGAAGGCTCCGTCGGCTTCGAAGGTGCTGTCTTCTCCGGTCACGGTGTCCCGCAGATTGAGCTGATGCAGCGCCCCGTTCGGGCCTGCTTCGAAGCTCTCCACCGTCTTGTTCCAGATGACCGAAATCTTGGGATGGATGAGCAGGCGCTCCTGCAGGATCTTCTCCGCGCGCAATTCGTCGCGGCGGTGGATCAGCGTCACATCGTCCGAATGGTTGGTGAGGTAAAGCGCCTCCTCAACTGCAGTGTTGCCGCCGCCGATCACCGCGACCTTCTTGCCGCGATAGAAGAAACCGTCACAGGTTGCGCAGGCCGATACGCCCTTGCCGCCCAGTTCCATTTCACCCGGCACGCCCAGCCACTTGGCCTGCGCGCCGGTAGCGATCACCAGCACATCGGCAATGTATTCGTCCCCGCTATCGCCCACTGCCCGGAAAGGCGAGCCGCCCGCGATATCGACATCGACGATGGTGTCCCACATCATCCGGGTTCCGACATGCTCCGCCTGCTTCTGCATCTGCTCCATCAGCCAGGGACCCTGGATGACGTCGGCGAAGCCCGGATAGTTCTCGACATCGGTAGTGATGGTCAGCTGGCCGCCAGGCTGGAGGCCCTGCACCACGATCGGCTCCATCATCGCACGCGCGGCATAAATGGCAGCGGAATAGCCCGCCGGGCCGGAGCCGATGATCAGCATCTTGGTGCGATGGGTAGCCATGTGTCTTGTCTCGTGATCGTGTGGGAAATGTGCGAGGCGGCTATATGGGGATTGCCTTCGCCGGAGTCACGCCACGAAGCGTTCGCGAAGCCGGTCCTTCAACAAGTCGTCCACACCTATGGCATCTTGGACAAAAGCATCGAGCGAGCCATGCTCCTCCTCGACCTCTCGCCAGAAGGTGTGGAGATAGTCCTCATGCACCTCCAGCAGCGCTCTGATCGCGCCCTCGTCCAGCTTTCGGCCAAGCCTTTGTTCGATGCCCGGCACCGATTGAGAAGCGAGCACTTCCATCGTTGGCGCGTCATTGGTGCGCAGGAATTCCGCCATCTGATCGTCCCGGCCGATACCCAGCACGTGGAGCATGAGCATGGCCGCGACACCGGTGCGGTCCTTGCCCGCGAAGCAATGGACGAGGCTGGCCCCGTCCCGCTCTGCCAGCAGCCGGAAATAGCGCGAAAACATGGATATCATCGCCGGGTTGCGCGGCATGCGGGTGTACACCGCGATCATGCGCTGGCGGGCGAACTCTTCGGTCGTGGTGCTTTTGTCCACGTCCATGTGAGGGGGACCGGAACTGGTTTCGCCATCATGGAAAAAGACCTCCCCATCGAAGCCATCCGGTCGGCGGCACGGGTTGCGTTCACGCTCCGAAATGCCGCGCAGGTCGATAACGGTCCTGATGTCGAGCGCCTTCACGGCAAGAAGATCTGCCTCGCTAGCCCCGATATGCTGTCCTGAACGCCACAACAGACCGGTCTTCACCTTGCTCCCGCCCTGTGTCGTCCAGCCGCCGTAATCGCGGAAGTTGTGAATGCCTTCGGTGTCGAGAAATGGATTGCGAATCATGAAGTGAACCGTGGCAGCCACACCTGCGGGGGGCCAGCTACAAAATCGTCGCCAGGACCGAGATTAATGCGGAACGTTGTCGAGGTCGCGCAGGAACGTCTCGGTCCAGTTCTGGACATTGTCGTCCCGCACTGTTCCTATCAGCTTCTCGTAACGCTCTTTGCGCTCTTCAAGCGGCATATCGAGAGCAACCCGGATTGCATGCGCGAGATCGTCAGGGCTGTGCGGATTGACCAATACCGCGTCCTGCAGCTGCGCCGCCGCTCCGGCGAATTGCGATAGGATCAGCACACCTGGATCTTCCGGGTCCTGTGCGGCGATGTACTCCTTGGCGACGAGGTTCATCCCGTCACGCAGGGGTGTGACGAGCCCGATTTTCGCTGCCCGAAAGAACCCGAACAATTCCTCGTGGCTATAGCCGCGATTGACGTAGCGCACGGGCACGACATCGACTTCGCTGCGCGCACCGTTGATCTGGCCGGTCTTCTGCTCAAGCGTGGCCCGAATTACCTGATAGCTTTCGACATCTTCCCTGCTCGGCGGGGCGATCTGGACGAACACGAGATCCCGGACACGCTCCGGATACTTGTCGAAAAATCGCGAAATCCCGTCGAGGCGCTCGGGCAGACCCTTGGAGTAGTCCAGCCGGTCGACACCGATCATAGCGGTGCGCCTTCGGGTCGAGCTCATCAGGCGCTGCTGGGCCTGACGAGCCGTACCGGTTTCGCCCAGCCTGCTGAAATGCTCCCAGTCGATGCCGATAGAATAGGCCCGGGCAATCGTGGTCCGCCCCTCGAGCGTAACGGACCCGCTCTCTTCATCCACCTCGGCGCCAAGCTCCCCGCGGCAATAGTGCAGAAAGCTTTCGAGCCATTCCTGCGTCTGGAAACCTACGAGGTCATAATGCAGCATCGTGCGCACCAACCGCTCGTGATAGGGCAGCGATACGAACAGGCGGGTGGCGGGCCACGGGATGTGCAGAAAAAAACCGATGCGGTTCTTGCACCCGCGGGAACGCAGACGTTCGCCGAGCGGGACAAGGTGATAGTCGTGCACCCACACGATATCGTCTGGCTCGATCAGAGAGGCGACAAGCTCCGCGAAACGTTCATTGACGCGTTCGTAGCCCTTTGCCGTCTCGCGCTCGAACTTGGCCAGATCGAGACGATAATGGAACAGCGGCCAAAGCGTAGAATTTGCATAGCCGTTGTAATATTCCTGGATATCCCGTTCGGAGAGATCGATGGTGGCGGTGGTGACGTCATCGGATGTCTGGGTCGAAATATTGCCGGTCCGGCCGCTTTCGCTTTGCTCGCCCGACCAGCCGAACCAGAGACCCTGGCGGTCCTTGAGTGCCGAATGAAGCGCACCTGCCAGCCCGCCCTGTGCGCCAGCCGCTCCGCGTGCCTTGGGTACGGCGACGCGGTTGGAGATGACAACAAGACGAGCGTCGGTGCTCATCGCACTTCGCTCCAACTCTTCGAAAGGTGACCGGCTGAGTTTATAATACCTACCAGCGAGTAGGTCTGAGGGAAGTTCCCCCAAAGCTCGCCCGTATCGTAATCGAGGTCTTCGCTGAGCAGGCCCGATTGCGTCGTATGCTCGAGCATGGCCTCGAACATCTTTCGCGCTTCTTCGCTTCTGCCGGTGAGATGCAAGGCTTCTATGAGCCAGAAAGTGCAGACATTGAATGCAGTTTCGGGTGCGCCGAAGTCGTCCTCCGCGGCATAGCGCAACATGTGATCGCCGCGTCGCAATTCGCGCTCTACTGCCTCAAATGTCGCCAGAAAGCGCTCGTCATCTGGTTTCAGATAGCGCAGTTCGACCATCTGCAGCAGGCTGGCGTCGAGATAGTTGCTTTCGAAGCTGGCGACGTAGTGTCCGTCTTCCTCGCTCCAGGCCTCGGCATCGATCTTGGCGCGGATTGTTTCTGCACGCTCTTTCCAGAACGCGACGCGGTCCGCCTTGCCGAGCTGTCCGGCCACCTTGGAAAGGCGGTCGCAGGCGGCCCAGCACATGACCGCGGAGTAGGTGTGAACCTCCTGCCGCGTGCGGAATTCCCACAGGCCGGCGTCAGGCTTGTCGTGCTTTGCCCACGCCGCTTCGCCCACTTCTTCCAGATGGGTGAAATCGCGCTCGTCCGCCATGCGCAGGAGACGCGTATCGAAAAACGCCTGCGCTGTCGGCATCACGATCTGGCCGTAACAATCGTACTGGACCTGTGTGTAGGCCGCGTTGCCTATGCGAACCGGGCCATTACCGCGATATCCCGCAAGGTTCTCGGCTTCGAACTCGTGCAGTTCGGCAAGGCCCATCACCGAATAGAGCGGCTGAATCTGTCCGCCTCGTGCCTGGTCGATGATGTTGCGAAGGTACGCGAGGTACTTTTCCAGTACGTCCAGAGCGCCCAGCCGGTTCAGCGCCTGAACGGTGTAGTAACTGTCGCGGATCCAGCAGAACCTGTAATCCCAGTTTCTCTGGCTGCCGGGCGCTTCCGGGATAGAGGTAGTCAACGCAGCCACGATCGCGCCGGTTTCTTCGTGTTGGCACAGCTTCAGCGCAATGGCGGCGCGAATGACCTCTTCCTGCCATTCCAGCGGAATGTGGAGGCCGCGCACCCAGTGCTGCCAATATTTCTTCGTGTTCGCTTCCATCCTGCGGACTTCGCTGCGGATGTTGCCCACGAAAGGCTCGTCCGGACCAAGGAAGAAGTGCTGGTCGCTTTCGACGCGGTAGCTGCAATCTTCGAGGATATAGCCGACAGGCGCATCGGTGGTGAGGCGCATCGTCTGATCGCCGAGCTGATAACGGATGTGGTTGGTTCCACTGGTGGTCTTACTCAACTCCTCCCCGTAATTCCGCATCGGGGCGAGGCGAACACGCAGGCGGGGGGCGCCCGACACCGGCCGTGCGATCCTGATGAATGCCACGGGGCGATACATCCGGCCCGATCGTTCGAAACGCGGCGCGAAATCGTAAATGTCCAGCGCGCTGCCATCTTCCGCTTCGAGACGCGTCACGAGAATTGGTGTGTTTCGGACATAATGCTGGGTGGCGGAAACCTGTCCTTCCAGTTCGAACCGCCAGACACCCTCGTCCTGCCTGTCGCCGTTGAGTAGCGAACAGAACACTGGATCGCCGTCCACGCGGGGGACGCAACCCCACACGAAACCGGCGGCCTCGTCGATCAGGGCGCTGACCTGGCAATTGCCGATGGGGGAAAGTTCGAGGTTCGGTTCGGTCATAGATCCAGCCATTTGTGCACTGCAGCGATATCTTCGAGGTGATAGCGCGCAGCGTCACTATCCCGTTCCCCGACGGCAATACCGAAACCCGAGAATTCGATTGCTGCAGCCATGCCGTCTTCGTCGGTCGTGTCATCGCCGATGAAGATGGGCATGGAGCCGGTGAAAGGCTGCTCTGCCATAAAGGCCCGCACGGCTCCCCCCTTGTCTGCGCCCGGACGAACAAGTTCGGCCACACCTTTGCCGCTGGTCACGCAAAGATCGTGGCGCTCTGCGACTTCGTGCGCAAAATCGAGGGTTGCCCGCGCCTTTTCGGGCCTTGCGCGGAAGTGCAGCGCGCCGCCATGCGATTTCGTTTCGTAAAAGAGATCGTGCATTTCCGCATAGGCGCGAAGCTCGCTCACACAGTCGGCCGACAATGCTTCCGGCTCGTCGCCCAGCCTCGATCCGTCGGGCAACAGCCGCGACGCCCCATGAGAGCCCGCACGGCAAAGCGTTACTTCGCCCAGATGCGAGGCGAGATCGTCGAGCGCCCTTCCTGTTACCAGGGCAAACCGGCCATTCAACCGTTCGTGCAGGCGGTGAAGTGCATCGGCCAAGCTGTCGGGTACGTGGATATCGCCGGGTTCGGGCGCGATCTCGACCAAGGTTCCGTCGAAGTCCAGAAACAGCGCCACGGGACCTGCTGCGAGCAGGTCAGCGAGAGGCGGCGGAGATGGGAGCGAAGAGGGGCTGGCCATCGGCAGTGGCCTTAACGACCTCGTCGTGAAGGTCAAACGATCAGCTTTCCGCTGCGGTCCCCGGATCGAGGATCAAATCGCCATTTTCGACCCGCCAGCCCTCAAGCCGGGAGAGAAAATTCATGCCCAGCACATTGGTATTGCCCAGATTGGGCGCGATCACGGCGTCCAGTCCTTCGGCGGCAATGTTGCCGAAGCTCAGGTTGCCGAGGGTAGTCAGTTCGGCAGTGACCGTTCCATTCGCAGTGCTCAGCATGACCGGCAACCCGCCCGTACGGGGCTCTAGGCCGGCACGCGCGGCGGCTTCTCCGGACAAGGCCGTCAGCGTGGCCCCGGTATCGATCAGGAATCGCGTCGGGACACCGTTTACCTCGGCTACCACCCAGTAATGACCGTCTGCCGCCATGGGAACGAGCGTTTCTTCGCCCACGATGCGCTGTTCGGCCATGCCGATCTGGGTCACGGCGTCCAGCCGCGGATCGAAGCGGGCAAGCTGAAGGAATACGGTGGTGAGGATACCCACCAGTGCCAGCGTACTGACGGTGCGGACTAGCCGCCCCCCGGCAATCTTGTTCCGGAGCATCAATGCGCCGATCCAGCCGAGCAGGAGCGCAGCTATCGTGCCTGCCAACAAGCCGGAACGCGGTATGGCGCGGATCACTTCTGCGATGGCGTCGAAGGCGCTTTGCGGGTCCATCACGCGGATATAGGGAACGGAACTGATCGCGTCGATGAATGGGCCGGAAAAATCAGGGGGCGTCCCGCTTTTCCGTTGCTTCGGCGAGGATCAGCGAAAAGCGGCCCTGCTCGTCGGTCCAGCGCTTTTTTGGTGCCCAGCCACCCGCCAGCAACAGCGTGTTCGCGCTGCGACGCGTGAACTTGTGGCTGTTTTCCGTGTGGATGGTCTCGCCTTCGCTCATGGCGAAGTTCTCGCCTGCGACCGTGAAGGCGATATCGCGCACTGCCTGCAGATGCATCTCGATCCGAGCATAATCGTCGTTCCAGCGCGCAAGGTGGCGTAGCGCATCGACCGGAATGCCCCCGCTGAGCTCGCGATTGATGCGACGCGCGAGATTGAGATTGAACTCGCCGGTTACTCCGCGCGCGTCATCGTAGGCGGCTTCTAGGACCTTCCGGTCCTTCACGAGATCCATGCCGATGAGCAGCAGCGGCATCTCGCCCTCTTCGGCCCCGAGCGTAGCGCGCATCGAGCGCAGCAGGTCCACCGCCGTTCGGGCCACCATGTTCCCGATCGTCGAGCCGGGAAAGAAACCCAGCTTCTTCGTGCCGAGAACTTCGCCCGGTAATTCTACCTGGCGCATGAAATCCGCTTCGACCGGATACACGTTCAAAGCGGGAAACTTCTCCGCCAGTGCAGCTGCCGACATGCGCAGGAAATCGCCCGATATGTCGAGCGGGACATAAGCTGCAGGGTCAATGGCGCGCAGCAGCAGGGGAGTCTTCACCGAACTGCCGGAACCGAATTCGACCACTGCCCTGCCCGTGCCGATCAACTCGGCGAATTCCGTACTGCGAGCTTCGAGAATCTCGGTTTCTGCGCGGGTCGGGTAATATTCCTCCAGCTCCGTGATATCTTCGAAGAGCTGCGAGCCGGCATCATCATACAGCCAGCGCGCGGGGATAGCCTTCTGGCGCTGGCGCAAGCCTGCAAGAACATCTTCACGGAAGGCACGATCCACGCCATCCTCGTCACGGTCGACGAGCGCTATTCCCTGTTCGGTCTTCATAAATCCTTTGCCAATCTCAGCCCGGTGAATTGCCAGCGCTGGTGGGGGTAGAAAAAGTTCCGGTAGCTGGCGCGCGAATGCCCCCGCGACGTGGCACAGCTGGCGCCTTTCAAGACGAACTGGCCGCTCATGAACTTACCGTTATATTCGCCCACCGCGCCTTCTGCCGGCCGGAAGCGAGGATAGGGGAGATAGCCCGAGCGTGTGAACTGCCAGCAATCGCCAAACAGTCCATCGGAACCAATCGGGAGTGGCGGGGATGCATCGTCCAGCTGGTTGCCGCCCGACGGATCATGGGCCGCTAGCTCGCCCTCCTGCCCGCGAGCGATAGCTTCCCACTCGAACTCCGTCGGCAGTCGCCGGCCTGCCCAGGTCGCGAACGCATCTGCTTCGTAATAGGAGATATGGGTGACCGGCGCATCGGGATTGCGGTCCTGCCAGCCGCCATGCGTGAAATGCTGCTGGCCACGCCAATAGGATGGCGCGCCGATCTTTTTTTCCTGCACCCAACCCCAGCCGTCCGACAGCCATAAGGCCGCCGTTTCATAGCCGCCATCGGCGATGAATTCAGCCCATTCGCCGTTGGTGACGAGCCGCGATGAAAGAGCGAAGGGTTCCAGCAAAGCACGATGCGCCGGGCCTTCGTTGTCGAAGGCGAACCCATCCGCCTGATGCCCGATCCGGGCGATACCGCCAGGATGTTCGTACCAATCGTCCGCCTGCTTCCGCGCCGCCGGGGTCGTATCCCACATGGCGGGACCGAGCGGGTTCTGGAAAAGGGCATGCTTGATGTCGGTCAGCAGCAGTTCCTGATGCTGCTGCTCATGCGCAAAGCCCAGTTCGATCAGCGGGCGCAGTTCTTCACGGTCCAGAAGCTGCTGCATGGCCTCGTCCACATGGGCGCGCCAGGAAAGAAGGTCCTGCAGTGTCGGACGCGACAACATCCCGCGGGAAAAGCGCGCGATCCGCTCACCTTCCGCCTCGTAATAGGAATTGAATACGAAGGGCCAGTCATCGTCATAGAGTTGGTAGCCATTACCATGGTCGCGCAGGAGAAAGGTTTCCCAGAACCATGTTACGTGAGCCAGATGCCATTTGGCCGGAGAGGCATCCTCCATCGACTGAAGTGTGGCGTCGGCTTCGGACAAAGGTTCGACCAATGCCTCGCTCAGAGCACGTACCCTGGCGTATTCTTCCTGAAGATCCCCTGCTTCTGCGGGACGGTTGGCCTGAACGCCAGGCATAGTCCTGCCCTCCTTTGCAATTGCCGGAAGCGACAACCGGCAAGCACCATGGCGCATTTAAAACCCGGTTTAAAGGCCGCTATTCAATTCGAAGCGCAGATCGTCCGGATTGACCCAAGCCAACTCAGAAGTTGCTGCAAGCTTTCGAACCAGACGGCCCAAAGACCAAGATGTTCCAAGGGCTTGACACTTTTCAAATGCTGATGCCGCACAGACTAAACTAGGCAGCGTTCGCCTGTTGATGTGCATGCTCTGCGTTGAGCGTCTCCGCTATGAGGAAAGCGAGTTCCAGCGATTGCGCGGCGTTGAGACGGGGATCGCAATGGGTGTGATAGCGATCCTTGAGCGCTTCGTCCGTGATGGCGACAGCACCGCCCACACACTCCGTGACGTCCTGCCCGGTCATCTCGACATGGATACCGCCAGGATGGGTCCCTTCGGCACGGTGAACGGCGAAGAAGCCCTTCACTTCGGTCAGGATCCGGTCGAATGGACGGGTCTTGTAGCCGCTTTCCGATTTGACAACATTTCCATGCATCGGATCACAGCTCCACACGACCGGATGACCTTCCGCCTTCACCGCACGGACAAGGCGCGGGAGGCCGTCTTCGACCTTGTCGTGTCCGAAGCGGCTGATCAGCGTGATGCGTCCCGGCTCGCGCGCCGGATTAAGCGTATCGAGAAGACGCAACAGGGCGTCAGTTTCGAGGCTCGGACCGCATTTCATGCCAATCGGATTGCCGATGCCGCGCGCGAATTCAACGTGAGCACTGCCATCGAACCTGGTGCGATCGCCAATCCAGACCATGTGCGCGCTGGTATCGTACCAATCTCCGGTCAGGCTGTCCTGGCGGGTCATGGCCTGTTCGTATGGCAGTAGCAGCGCCTCGTGGCTGGTGTAGAAGCTGGTGCCCTGCAGCTGCGGCACCGTTGCTGGATCGATCCCGCAGGCTTCCATGAAATCGAGCGATTCCCCAATCCGGTCGGCCACGTCAGAGAACTTGTCTGCCCAGGGGCTGCGCCCCATGAAATCCAGCGTCCACTGATGGACCTGCCGCAGGTTCGCATAGCCTCCGCCCGCAAAGGCGCGCAGCAGGTTCAGCGTGGCCGAGGCCTGGAAATAGGCACGGACCATACGCTGCGGATCGTTAGTGCGGGTTGCCGCGTCGAATTCGATACCGTTGACGTTGTCGCCGAAATAACTCGGCAACGTCACTTCGCCCTGAGTTTCGAAATCCGAACTGCGGGGCTTGGCGAACTGGCCCGCCATGCGCCCGACCTTCACTACCGGCTTCTTGCTGGCGAACGTCATCACAACCGCCATCTGCAGAAGCACGCGAAAGGTATCGCGAATGTTGTTCGGATGAAATTCCGCAAAGCTTTCCGCGCAATCGCCGCCCTGTAACAGGAACGCGTTTCCTTGCGCCACTTCTGCCAGATCGGCCTTAAGCGCACGCGCTTCGCCCGCGAAGACAAGCGGAGGATGGCTGGCGAGCGCCTGGGTAGCCTCGTCGAGCGCTGCGGCGTCTTCATAGCGCGGCAGGTGCTTCGCTTCGAAGCTCTGCCAGCTATCGGGTGCCCATTCGCGTGCCATCATTCATCCAGTACCTGCCTAATCGGCCTGAAACCCAAGCCGACGGGCCCTATTCGCGCAAGCAGCATAAACTTGGCCAGCGCAAAAGAGCGATTGCCCTGATCGGCTCAGCGGCCGCTTTGCGCCGTGACGCTTGCTCCCCCAGCGGCGGTCGCAAGCTGTTCGCCTTCGGGAATCACGGCCATACGCCAGCCGTCGGCACCGCCGAAATATTCGCGGGCCAGTGCCAGCATCGCTTCGGGCGTGGTCTGCGAATAATCGTTGATCAAGCCCCGCAGCGCCTGCATCCGGCGCGGGTCTTGCGTCGAACCTTCGAGCTCGAGCAAGTAGAAGTAGTTCCCGCTCGAAATCCGCTCGTAGTAATTGCGCAGCGGTTCGGTTGCTCGTGCAAGTTCATCCGGCGTGGGCGGTGTCTGGGTCAGTTCGCTCGCAATCCGGTCGGCCTCGGCAAAGAATACCGGAACATCTTTCGGTTGGAGCTGGGCGAAGCCGGTGATCGAACCGCCGCTATCGACATCGGTCGGCCAGTCCAACTGGACCGAGGGGGAGTAACTTGCCCCCGCCTTCTCACGCATCGCGTCGAGCAGGCGATTGCTGAACACCTCGGTAAGGATTGCCAGCTGCCGCGACTTGCGGATTTCGTCCATGCCCCCTCCGGTAGGCCAGGAAATGACCGCCGCAGCCTGGTTCGCCTCGCCCTTGTGGTAACGCACGACTGTTTCGCCCGCCGGTGCTATCTCGATCGCACGATCGAGCACGGCAGGCGCGATCGGCTGTCGATCGGGCAGAGCGCCGAAGGTCCGGGAAAGCGTCTGCACCGCCTCTTCGCTATCGAAGTCTCCGAAAATCAGCACCTCGACCGGTCCCTGCGCCAAGATCGGCTCCCACACTTCGCGGAAACCCTCGACCGAAGTATTCTCCAGCTCTTGCGGGGACGCCGTGCGGAAAATCGGGTTCTCGTCGTAGATGTAATATTCGAGATCGCGGTTCAACACGCCGCCGGGGCTCGATGCATAGCTCTCGTAGGCGAGCCGTGCCGCCGCCTTGGCGCGGGCGACGGGATTGGGGTCCCAGCGCGGCATGCCAAGCTTGGCTGCAAAGAGATACAACTGGTCAGCCAGGTCCTGACGCCGCGTCTGTGCACCGAAGGTAAAGGTGCCTTCTTCGATTCCGAACTCGAAGCCCATCTTGCGGCCGGTTGAAATACGGTCGAGCTCTTCCTGACCGAGTTCACCCAGCCCGGATTGGATAAGGGCCGACTGACCAAGATCGATATAGGGTGCATCTTCGGGATCGAAGGCGCGCAGCCCTGCACCGAAACGAACCTTCACCGCGACGCGGCCCGGCTCGTGCGTGTTTGCCATCAACAGCGCCGTTACGCCGTTGGCGAATTCGATCCGTTCGACATTGCCAATCCCGTGGGGCTCACGCGCAACCACCTCACCGGGCGTGCCGATCTGCGGCAGGTCGTCGAAGCTGATGTCCTGCGCAGCAAGACGCGCATTGTCGGCAGCGTCGACGGGCTCGAGAAGCGCAGTCTTGAGAGCTGCCTCGCTCACATCGGAAGCCTCGGGCGTGACGTAGGTTGCCCGAATGACCTCGCCTTCGAAGAGTTCGCGCGTTTCTTCGAGCACGGTCTGCGGCGTTGCCTTTGCCTTCATCGAATTGAAAACCATGAGGAAAGTCTCTGGTGCAGCAATGGCTTCGCGAATATCGACCGCGTTGACCAGATCGTCGGCATAGTTCGACCCTGCCAGAACCGAACGCTGCTCGACCATATTGGCGTATCCGACTTCCATTTCGGCCAGTTCCCGATCCATCTCCTCCTGCGTCGGGGGATTGGCTAGCGCATCGGCGATAACACCGCGGACATCCTCAAGCGCAGCTTCCCAGTCTTCCGTAAGCGGGGCGAACTGCACGAGCGTCGCATGGGTCGAGCGGCTGATCTTGGACTCGCTGGCCTGCGCGTAGAGATAACTGCCACCAGCCCGCGCACGCGCTTCCAAACGGCGATTGATCAGCGAAAGCGCCAGCTGTTCCTGCAGGCGACCCTCGTTATAGACGACGGTATCGTCTACCTGACGCCAAGGGCGGAAATAACCATAGGTGAAGCCTCTCGGAAGCGTCGGTTCGACAATTACCGCAACCTCGCCCACCGGGTTGGCAGGATCTGCATTGGCCGGAGGGACCGGGTCCCCGAAATCGGGCGCTTCGGCAGGAGTGCCGGCCACCTCCCAATCGGAGAAATATTTCTCCACCATCGAAGCAAAGAGCAGCGGATCGAGATCGCCTACCACAGAGATGACGGTGTTCTCGGGACGATACCAACGGTTGTAGAATTCGCCGACCGACTGCCCGCTGGCGGAATTCAGGCTGTCTTCGGTGCCGATGGTGATGCGTTCTGCAAGCCGCTGGCCTGCGAACAGGGTCTGGAGGGTCCGTTCGCTCACTCGCTCGCCAACACCGCCACGCTCCCGCTTCTCTGCGAGAACGATCGGAACCTCGGCCCGGACGTTAGCATCTGAAAGAACAGGCTCGCGGATCATGCCGGAGATGAGCCTCATGCTCTCATCCAGCTTCTGCGCGTTCACATCCGGCAGGTCGAGCTTGTAGACCGTATGCGTCGGACTGGTTTCGGCATTGGTATCGCTGCCGAATGTCGCTCCCAAGCGCTGCCATGTCGGAATGGCTTCGGCACGCCCGAGATACTTGCTCTCACGGAACAACAGGTGCTCTAATAAGTGCGCATAGCCGAGTTCGTTGTCCTCTTCGTACAGCGAGCCTGCATCGATCCGTACCCGGATCGAGACCTGGCCGGGCGGAACCCCGTTCTCGCGCACGCCATAGCGAATGCCGTTCTCCAACTCGCCGAACAGCCATTCCTCGTCCTGCGGAACGTCGCTGTTCTCGTAAATCCAGGGAACTTCCGTCTCGGCCTGCAGCGATTCCGGCCGCTCGAGTTCCTGAGCGGGAAGGGTCTGCGGGACAAGCAGCAGAAGAGGAAAGACAAACGCGAAACGCCGAGCGGCGCGCAGGGGATCAGTCATGACGCGGCATATAGGCGCCGGGGTTCTGAAGCGCCAGTGAATGAAAGGAAAAGCATCGGCTGGCAGACCAAGTATGGCTTGTCCGACCCTGCCCTCGCTCCTACATCTCGGTCATGTTCATCGAAACCGAAACCACGCCCAATCCGGCCAGTCTCAAGTTCCTGCCCGGCCGTCCCGTCATGAGCCAGGGTACGCGCGAATTCGCCACGCCTGAAGCGGCCGAGGCCAGCCCGCTGGCGCAGGCCGTTTTCGATACCGGCGAGGTCGTCAACGTCTTCTTCGGCGGTGATTTCATTTCCGTCACGGCAGCGCCGGGCGTCAACTGGTCGGATCTCAAGCCTCAGGTCCTGTCGATCCTGCTCGATCATTTCGTTTCAGAAGCACCGCTTTTCGCACCCGGAACGGCTGGAGACATTTCCGTGCCAGCTGAAGACGATGCGCTGCTGGTCGAGGAAAACGAGGCCGATGCCGACATCGTCTCCCAAATCAACGAACTTCTCGAAACGCGCGTTCGTCCGGCGGTCGCGGGAGATGGCGGAGATATCCAGTATCGCGGCTTCAAGGACGGGGTCGTTTACCTGCAGATGCAGGGTGCATGCTCTGGATGTCCCTCTTCGACTGCAACGCTGAAGCATGGTATTGAAGGCTTGCTGAAACATTACGTCCCCGAGGTCGTTGAAGTCCGCGCAGCCTGACTGTTTTGCGAACCTAGACTCCAAGGATCTACATGACCCAGCAATTCCACGACAACCACCTGTCGGCCAACGCACTCGACCAGATCTTCCGTGAAGCGCGCAGCTATAACGGATGGCACGACAAGGCCGTGACCGAAGAACAGATCCATCAGATTTATGAGTTGATGAAGATGGGACCGACGTCGGCCAATATGCAGCCGGCACGTCTCGTATGGTGCAAGTCGCAGGAATCGCGCGACCAGCTCGCCGAATTCGCGTCGGACGCGAACAAGAAGAAGATCAAGACGGCACCGGTCGTGGTAATCATCGGTTACGACATCGATTTTCACGAGGAACTGCCTTGGCTGTTCCCCCATACGGACGCCAAGAGCTGGTTCGAAGGGGACGAGGAAGGGCGCAAGCAAGGTGCAGCGCGCAATTCTGCCCTTCAGGGTGCCTATCTGATGATCGCCGCCCGCGCGCTGGGCCTCGATTGCGGCCCGATGTCCGGCGTCGATCTCGACAAGATTACCGATCAATTCTTTGCCGACCAGCCGCGTCACAGGGCCGACTGGGTTTGCGCGATCGGTTATGGCGACAAGGAAACGATCTTCGATCGCAGCCCTCGTCCCGATTTCGGCAAGTTCAATCGCATAGACTGACTTGAAGCGGGTAGCCGCCTGATGCAAGGCAGTGGGATGCGCACGCTTGCTATAGAAACTGCCGGCGAGGCATGCTCGGTCGCCTTGTTCGGGGACGGCGAATTGCTCGGCCATGGTCACGAAACGATCGGCCGAGGCCATGCCGAACGATTGGTCCCGATGATCGCTGGGCTGCCGGACAAGGGGCGAGCGCAGGAAATCCTAGTTTCGCTCGGCCCGGGCAGCTTCACCGGCGTGAGGATAGGACTTGCTGCGGCACGCGCGCTTGGCCTGGCCTGGGGGGCGATGGTTCGCGGCTATCCCACTCTGGCGCTGGTTGCCGCGATGGCGCGCGGCGATGGCTCAGATGACGTCGGTGTATGCATGAACGGGGGCCATGGTGAATGGTTCGTCCAATCCTTCGATGCGGATGGCCGACCCGCGGGAGCGTTATCCTCTCGGCCCCCAGCCGAAGCGATCGCCACTCTTTCCGAGAATGTGATCGCGGGCAATCGCGCGGCCCAATTCGCCGAAATGGCCGATGGGGACGCCAACGCTCTCGACCTTCTGGCTGACGCGCGCCATGCACTTTCAATACCGCGCGACTTGCTGACCGATACTCTGTCACCGATCTATGGCCGCGCGCCAGACGCAAAGCTGCCCTCCCAATGACCGATCTTGATCGTCTCATGGAAGTGATGGAAACCAGCTTCGATCCTCACTACCGCGAAGCGTGGACGCGGCGGCAGGTGGAAGATTCACTGTCGCTTCCTTCAACCTACATGATCCTCGTCGATCCCGCTGGCGAGGAACCCGCCGACGGGCAAACCGCAGCCGGCTTCGTTCTGGCCCGGCAAGCGGCAGACGAGATCGAGTTGCTCTTGATCGCCGTTGTTCCTGATTTCAGGGGCAACGGTTTGGGCCGGAAGCTCCTGCATCAATTCTTCCAGACTGCCCGCGACCGCTCTGCGGCCCGCGTCTTCCTCGAAATGCGCGCGAACAACCCGGCGGAATCCCTCTACCGCTCGGAAGGTTTCGTCCAGATCGGTCAGCGGTGCAAATACTATCGCACCATTACTGGTGAAAGGATCGACGCGCTGACTTTTGCAAAAACTGTCTGAGCTTCAACAATTGCGGTAGGAAGTTGTAGAGGTGCGACAAATTTGGCGGAAAATTACAATTTCCAGTAGACACTTAGAAATGGTATGAATAGGCGAACAAAAAACTGGAGTTTGCCTAATGGATCAGTTCGAAACCGATATATCCGAAACCTTGATTACCTTGACTTCGGATATTGTTGCCGCCCACGTTTCCAATAATAGCGTTTCCGTGGAAGATGTTCCGACTTTGATTTCAAACGTTTATTCGGCGCTCAGCAATCTCGGCGGCGCCGGTTCGGCCGAAGAAACCCGTCCCGACCCTGCCGTTTCCGTACGGGCCTCGGTCAAGAAAGACCACATCATCTGCCTCGACTGCGGCAAGAAGATGAAGATGCTCAAACGTCACCTTTCGACAGAACACGATATGACGCCGGAAGAATATCGCCAGCGCTGGGACCTCTCTTCAGATTATCCGATGGTCGCGCCCGAATATGCCGATACCCGCCGTGATCTTGCCAAGAAGATCGGACTTGGTCGCAAGCCCGGTCAGAAGCGCGGTCGGAAAAAGGCTTCGTAAAAGCTCTTCGCTTTACCTTGAGATGGACGCCTCTGCCCGATAAGGGTACGGCGCGTCATTCATTCAGGAAACCGAATTGCACCAGCGTATCGATCTCGAACAGCTCTGCGCCGACAAGGGCCTGAGGATTACCGAACAGCGGCGCGTGATCGCGCGGGTTCTGTCCGAAGCCGATGACCATCCCGATGTGGAAATGGTTCATGACCGCGCGAACAAGATCGATCCAGGCATTTCGATTGCCACGGTCTACCGCACGGTCCGCCTGTTCGAAGAAGCCGGCATTCTTGACCGGCATGATTTCGGAGACGGCCGCGCGCGTTATGAAGCCGCTCCCGAGGCACATCACGATCATCTCATCGACGTTGAGACCGGCAAGGTCGTCGAATTCGTCGATCCAGAGCTTGAGGCTCTGCAGAAGCAGATAGCGGAAAAGCTAGGCTACCGCCTCGTCGATCACCGGATGGAACTCTATGGCGTCCGGCTCGACCGCGAGAGTTGAACGCAAGCTCGCGCGCTACTCCGATAAACGGCTGGCGGCTGCGCGGGGTCAGAAAGTCCCGCTTACAATCGCAGGATGGGCGCGGTTCATTCTGCGAACAATCGGCATACTTGTCCTGCTGCTCGTATTCGTGCCGCTGCACTACGCCTATCGCATCTTTGCCTATGGCTCGCCCTTCCCCATGCTGTTCCTTCGCTACACGGCCAGAGTGGTTGGCGCGAAGGTAAGGGTTTCCGGTACACCGCTACGCCGCGATGTCTTCTTCATCGCCAATCATATCTCCTGGATCGACATTCTGGCCATGGCCGGTGCCAGTGGCACCGCCTTCGTCGCTAAATGGGAATTGAGCCAGGTCCCGGTGATCGGATGGCTTTGCAGCCTCAACCGCACGGTCTTCGTGAAGCGCGAACATCGCATGGGCGTGGCCGAACAGATCAATGCGTTGAAAGAAGCCCTCCACGACAACTGGTCGGTAACCGTGTTTCCCGAAGGCACCGTGACCGACGGCCATTCTCTCTTGCCCTTCAAATCCTCGATGATCTCGGTTCTGGAGCCACCGCCAGCGGGCGTGATGGTGCAGCCCGTCGTGCTCGATTACGGGCTGAACTCGGAAGAAATCGCTTGGATCGGTGAAGAGAGCGGTCTGCACAATGCCATGCGCATAATGGCCCGTCGCGGGTCCTTCGATCTGCGGATTACCTATCTCGAGCCCTTCAGCCCGGAACACCATCGCGGTCGCAAGGCTATTGCCGCCAAGGCGCGCGCAGAGATCGAAGAACAGCTTGTTGCCAATCTCGGCAAACCGCTGCGCGATTACCAGCACGTGGTCGAAGCGGTCCGCTATCGTCCGCGCGAAGCAACTGACGCCAACTAGAGGCCGGCTTTGACCAGCCAGTCGTGGAACAGCCGGACCGGTCTTTCTTCCAGCGCGGTCGGCTTGCAGACGAACCAGTAGCTATAGGGGCTCTCGACCTCGACCCCGAATAGTTCGGTCAGGCGGTTATCCCGCGCGCGCCGAAGGTGATCGTCGTGCATGATGGCAATCCCGAGGCCTTGGGCCGCAGCCTCCAGCATCAGCTGGCCTGAGTCGAAGTGGTCGATCGCGGTGGGTTCCAGATCGTGCAGCGACAGCGCATCTTTCCACGCTCGGAAGCTTTCGGGCAGCTCGTTGTGGATCAGGAAAGTCTGCTTTTCCAACAGGGCCTGATCGGGTTCGCTCCCGATCTTGTCTGCAATTTCCTTGCTGGCAATTGCATGCACCATGTTGAAATCGAGCCGAACCGCATGGAGCCCGCTTGCCGGTCCGCGCGACAGGATGATCGCCGCATCGAGCGTGTCACCGACCCGGCCCTCGAGATGCGGGCCGGTGTCGATATCGATATGCAGCAGCGGGTGCCGCACGCGTAGTTCACCGAGGCGCGGAAAGAGCCGCTGGCTGCCGAAGAGAGGCAGGACGCCGAGATGGAGGCGCAGGACCGAGAGGTTCTCCGACTGGCTTTCCACGGCCCTCGCCAGCGCTTCGAGCTGGGGGTTCACTGCCTCGTAGAATGCATGGCCATCATCGGTAAGCTGCATCGCCTGCCGCGCGCGGGTGAACAGCTTCTTCCCGACGAACTCCTCGAGATTGCCAATCCGCCGTGACAGCGCTGATGGACTCAGGCCCAATTCGTCGGCCGCAGCTCGGGCAGAGCCCAGCCGCACCGTGCGAACAAAAGCCTCAAGGGCACGAAGGGGCGGAAGACGGCGTGTGGCCATGTCCTCCGACTATTCACCTAACTGCGCGGTGTCGAGGAAGAATGTTCGGTTTCTTGCAACTGGTGGCGATCAATCCGCGGATACGGATTCTTCCGGAGCATGTAGTCTCAGCCGGGTAACGTGGGTCTCGTCGCCGTCGGTCACTTCGATCTTCCAGCCGCTCGGATGCTCGAGCACCTTACCCACCGGCGGCACCTGTTCGGCCAGCACGAAGGCGAGCCCGCCCAGCGTGTCGACCGATTCCTCGACTTCGGCCAGTCGCGGATCGATCTTCTCGGCCACGTCGTCCAGTTCGGCCCGCGCGTCGCAGTCCCACATCCCCTCGCCGATCGAGGCAATCCAGATTTCCGGAGCGTCATCGTGTTCGTCCTCGATCTCGCCGACGATCTCTTCGACCAGATCCTCGATCGTAATGATCCCGTCGGTGCCGGAGAACTCGTCCAGCACGATGGCAAGGTGCATCCGCTGCGCCCGCATATCGGCCAAGACGTCCAGCGCATTGCGCGTTTGCGGCACGTAGAGCGGCTGGCGCATCAGCACGGTCCAATCGGCCGGAGGCGCCTTCCGTTCGGCAAGGTAGGGAAAGATGTCCTTGATATGGATCATTCCGATCACATCGTCGAGCTGTCCGCGATACACGGGCATGCGGGAGTGACCGTGCTCCGAAAATGCTGCCACGACCTCATCCCAGCTGGCATCGGCGCCCACCGCGATGATCTCTCCGCGAGGCACGGCGACATCGTCGGCATCATGCTCGCTGAAATGCAGCAGGTTCCGCAGCATCTGGCGCTCGACTCCCGAAAGGTCGCCCTTGCCGATTTCATCGGTGTCTTCGGAACCGTTCTCATCCTCGTGCTCGTCGATAGCCTCTTCGAGCTGGGCGCGAAGCGACCGGTCGCCGGCTTCGGCGTCGAACAATTTGCGGATCGCGGGCCACAGCCCGCTGCTACTCTCCGCGTCTCCGGCGGGGGGGGAAGAATTGGCCATGGGCCGGGTGCGTACTCCTTGTTCGCTTCGCCTCGAAGCTAGTCGCGGTCCCCATATGGGTCAGCAATACCCAGTTTTGCAAGCGCTTCGATTTCCAGTTTTTCCATTGCCTCCGCCTGTTCGTCGGAATCGACGTGGTCGTACCCCGCCAGATGGAGCAGTCCGTGGATCAGCAGGTGCGCGGTGTGTACCTCGAGCCCGAGGCCTTTTTCACCCGCCTCCCGCTGGCAGGTTTCGAGAGCAAGCGCGATGTCCCCGAGCATTTCCGGCGGGCCGCCCTCGGCCAGCGCCACGAGATCGTCGCGGTCGAGCATGGGGAAGGACAGCACATTGGTTGGCTTATCCTTCCCGCGCCACTCCCTGTTCAATTCGTGGACCTGCCCGTCCAGCGTGAAAAGCACGCTCGCGATCAGCCGCGGATTCGCCAGTGCCGGCTCGAGCGCGGCCACCGCTCCGTGCACACGTTCGGTCAATCCGGCCCAGTCCTCGTCTTGCGGCCAGCCATCGATCTCGACGTCGAATTGCACTTAGGCGTTCGGTCCTTCGTAAGCCTCGACGATGCGGCCCACGATAGGGTGGCGGACCACGTCGGCAGCCGTAAACCGGATGGTGCCGAAACCGTCGACCCCTTCCAGCTTGCCCACGGCGTCAGCAAGGCCGCTCATCCCGCCGCCGCCGGGAATGTCCACTTGGCGCGGATCGCCGCAGACGACCATGCGGCTGTTCTGCCCGAACCGGGTAAGGAACATCTTCATCTGCTCGCGGGTGGTGTTCTGCGCCTCGTCGAGGATAACGAAGGCATCGGCCAGCGTGCGCCCGCGCATGAAGGCAATGGGCGCGATCTCTATCTCACCCGACGCCAGCCGCCGCTCGACCTGTTCGGGCGGCATGCAGTCGTAAAGGGCGTCGTAAAGCGGGCGCAGATAGGGATCGACCTTTTCCTTCATGTCTCCGGGGAGGAAGCCGAGCTTTTCGCCAGCCTCCACCGCGGGACGCGAAAGGATCAGGCGCTGCACGCTGCCGTTGATCAGCTGCGCGACCGCTTGGGCCACGGCGAGATATGTCTTCCCCGTGCCCGCAGGTCCGAGCGCAAAGATGATGTCGTCTCGCACCAGGCTGCGCATGTAGGTCGCCTGCATGGCGCTGCGCGGCACGATGGTCTTGCGCCGCGTGCGGATCATGATGGGCGGGCCGCCCTTTGCATCGCTTAGCTTGCCATCGATGATCCCGTCGAAAGTTGGTTCATTGGACATGGCGATCAGCGATTCGATCGCGCCTGCGTCGAGATCCTGTCCCATGGCAAGGCGATCGTACATTTCATTGAGCACGTCGCGCGCGCGGGCGACGCTGTCTTCAGGTCCTTCGATATGGATTGCATTGCCGCGGGCGGAAATGAATACGCCCAGCCGGTTTTCGACCTGCACCAAATTGGCGTCGAATTGGCCGAACAGGGCACCGAGCAGGCTCTGGTTATCGAAGTTCACATCCACTTGTGCGCGGCGAACCTCGCGCTGGGGTGCGGGCGGTTTGGTCAGGGCCGGTTCGGCCTGCCGAGCTGGTTTGCGAGCCATCTGCTCCTTTCGCATGGGTTGCGAGTCGGAATCTAGGCGCTCACCGGCACTTGGCAAGTCGGCTTGCGACAGGCCGGTGGAAAGTCACCCGTTTGTAATCAGGCGGTAACGGTTTCGCGCAGTTTCCCTGCCAGCGAATTGGGGCCCGCTTCAACCAGTTCGGCCCGTACGAGATCGCCGATCACCGCATCGCCTTCGAACCAGACGCTTTGCAACCAGGGGGATTTGCCAAGCCATTGGCCCGCAAGCTTGCCATTGCGCTCTACCAGGACTTCGCAGGTCCGCCCGAGGCTCGCCTCGTTGAAGGCCAGTTGGTCTCGGTTGAGCGCGGTCTGTAAGCGCTGGAGGCGTTCGTCCATGACCTCTTTCGCCACCTGTCCGTCCATCGTGGCGGCGGGCGTGCCCGGGCGCGGACTGTATTTGAAACTGAAAGCCTGCGCGTATTTCACCTCGCCGACCAGCGCGAGGGTTTCCTCGAACTCGGCATCGGTCTCCCCGGGAAAGCCGACGATGAAATCGCCCGACAGCGCAAGGTCTGGCCTCGCGGTACGGAAGCGTTCGAGCAGCCGCAGGTAGCTCTCGGCAGTGTGGCTGCGGTTCATGGCCCTCAGCACGCGGTCGCTGCCCGCCTGCACCGGCAGGTGTAGGAACGGCATAAGCTTTTCGATCTCGCCATGCGCAGCAATAAGATCGTCGTCCATGTCGGCTGGATGGCTGGTGGTGTAGCGGATGCGCGCAAGGCCATCGATCCTGGCGAGGTCGCGGATTAGCCCCGCAAGGCCGACCTTGTGCCCTCTCTCGTCCTCGCCACTCCATGCCGAAACATTCTGGCCGAGTAGGGTGATTTCCTTGGCGCCCGCATCGACCAGTTTTTTCGCTTCGGTCACCAGGTCGCTGTAAGGGCGCGAGATTTCCGCGCCACGGGTATAGGGCACCACGCAATAGGTGCAGAACTTATCGCAGCCTTCCTGCACGGTGAGGAAGCTTGCCGGATTGGTGCGGCGGCGCTCGGGTAATGCGGCGAACTTGGCGATTGCCGGCATGTCGGTATCGGTCGACCGCTCGCCCTTTACGGCACGCCCAAGCATTTCAGGCAGACGGTGATAGGCCTGCGGGCCAACGACCATGCTGACCGCAGGAGAGCGCTTCATGATCTCCTCGCCTTCCGCCTGCGCCACGCAGCCAGCCACCGCGATCAGCGGTTCCTTGCCGACCTTGCGCCCGGCCTTGGTCAGGCGGCCGATGTCCGAATAGACCTTCTCCGCCGCCTTCTCGCGAATGTGGCAGGTGTTGAGCACGACGAGGTCGGCTTCCTCACCTTCGGGCGCAGGCAGAATGCCTTGCTCGCCCAGCATCTCGGCCATGCGCTCGCCGTCATAAACGTTCATCTGACAGCCGAAGCTCTTGACCCTGTAGGTCTTGGGGGAACTGGTAGGTTTCATGAGTGGGGCGGCCCTTACCGTATGCAGCAGGGCCTTTCAACGAAAAGGGCGGCACGCGGCCACCCTTCCCATTACGTCGGTGAGGATCGTCCTTACGAAACCGTCGCCTTAACGATCTTGCCCGGCTCTTTCGGAGGCTCGCCCTTCGGGAGCGCGTCGACGTGTTCCATGCCGCTCTCGACCTGGCCCCAGACGGTGTACTGGCCATCGAGGAATTCAGCATCGTCGAAGCAGATGAAGAACTGGCTGTTGGCGCTGTCGGGCACCTGGGTGCGGGCCATCGAGCATGTGCCGCGGGTGTGCGGTTCGCTGTTGAATTCAGCCTTGAGGTCGGGCTTGTCGCTGCCGCTCATGCCGGTGCCGGTCGGATCGCCGCCCTGCGCCATGAAGCCGGGGATTACGCGGTGGAATACCACGCCGTCGTAAAAGCCTTCATTCGCCAGCGTGGTGATACGCTCCACATGGTTGGGCGCTAGGTCGGGGCGCAATTTGATCACCACGTCCTTGTTCTCGCCATCGCCGGTATCGAGAGTGAATGTCAGCTTGTCGGCCATCGTATTGGTCTCCTGTAATTTGGTTGGCGCCTACATAAGGATTGTGGGACGCCTGTCACCCTCTGCTTGCTTTATATCCCGGTGTGCCTAGAGGTTTCGCGCCATGGCGGAGGACGAACGCCCCCTCGATGACGACGAAGTGATGCTGGCTCCGGAAACGGAGAGCGCGGCAGAGGATGGCGCGCGTCCGGACGACCGCATCGACGACGAGCGCATGGACGAGGAAAACACGCTGAAGCCGGCCTTCGTCCGCTCGGTCGAAGCTGCGCTCGACGCCGGTGAAACCGGCGCGGTCTACGACCTCGTCGAACCGCTACACCCGGCCGACGTCGCCGACCTTCTCGAACTGTTCGAAAGAGAAGAACGCCACCAGCTGGCCGCGGCGATCACCGACCTGATGACATCCGAAGTCGTTGCCGAGCTCAACGACTATGTCCGCGAAGAAATGATGGAGGCGCTGCCCGCAGGACGGGTGGCGCAAATTGCCGAACAGCTGGAAACCGATGATGCGGTCCAGCTGATCGAGGATCTCGACGAAGACGACCAGCGAGCCATTCTCGCCGAACTCGATCCGGAAGACCGGATCGCGATCCAGACGGCGCTGTCCTATCCGGAAGAAACCGCCGGACGCCTGATGAGCCGCGATTTCGTGGCGGTGCCGGAACACGTCACGGTCGGCGACATCATCGATTTCCTGCGCGAAGGCCGTAACCTGCCCGAGGATTTCCTCGAGGTCTTCGTGGTCGACCAGCGGATGCACCCGGTGGGCACCTGCCAGCTTTCGTGGATCCTGCGCACTCCCCGCGACGTGGCGTTGGGCGACGTGATGAAACGCGACCAGACGCTGATCCCGGCCGATCTCGACCAGGAAGAGGTCGCGCTGATGTTCCAGAAATACGGCCTGATCAGCGCCGCCGTGATCGATGGCGACGGGCGGCTGGTCGGCCAGATGACGGTCGACGATATCGTCCACATCATCTCCGAAGAAGCGGGCGAAGACGCCCTGCTGATGTCGGGTGCCGGTGAGGGCGACATCAACGAGCCGATCCGCGAAGCCTATTCCAGCCGCGTGCGCTGGTTGGTCGCCAACCTTGGCACGGCGCTGGTTGCCAGCCTCATCATTGCGATGTTCGGCGCCGCGATCGAGCAATTGGTCGCCCTTGCCGTGCTGATGCCGATCGTCGCCAGCATCGGCGGCAATGCGGGTACGCAGACCATGGCAGTCACCGTACGCGCCATCGCCATGAACCAGCTGACGCGCAGCAATACGGGCCGCATCCTGCTCCGCGAATTTCGCGTCGCCATGCTCAACGGAGCAACCATCGCGATCCTGGTCGGGCTGGCTACTGCGGCCGTCTTTACCCCAACGCTCGGCGCAGTGATTGCGCTCGCCATGATCATCAATGTGGCGACCGCGGGCCTCGCGGGTGTCCTCGTGCCGGTCGCATTCGAACGCCTCGATCAGGACCCTGCCGTAGCCAGCAGCGTATTCGTGACCATGATCACGGATTCGATGGGCTTTTTTGCCTTCCTTGGCCTCGCGGTCGCCAGCGGGATTGTGAGCGCCTGAAGCGCGCTATTTTTCCTTCACCAACGCCGAACTCGCGCCATCTTGCGTAAAGGTCGCCCCCGTGATCGTGCCATCTGTTTCTGAGAAAACTATCTCCGCATTTACGGCCCGCCAGAAGAATTCCAGCGGTGCGCGCGGAAAGATCGGCAAAGCGCCTTGTCCTGTTATCGTGGCGAAAAGTTGGTCACCCTCCCGATTGATCATTAGAGCGACGTTGGGCGCAAAGCGGTAAACACCCGTTACCCGTGCAAGTTCGTCCTGCGTCAGCTGCGCTTCGGTTCTGTCCACGCTCGCAGGCGCTTCAGGAACGGGACCAGCCTTCGCGACCGGCGCTCCGATGAGGGCGTGCAGCGCGATATCCTGAGCGGCGGGTTCGACAGCGGAACTGGTCAGCGCGACCACGGCTCGATCGGCTGCGGGTTGTATGGCCATGTAGGATCGGAAGCCACCGGTCCCACCGCCATGACCCACCACTTCACCCTGAGGTGCAGGAACGATCATCCATCCAAGGCCCGCGTCAAAGCCCGGACCCTCCCTGCGTTCGGCCAACGAAAGTTTCATTGCAGGTGCGATCGGGGATGCAGGATCAAGCGCCGCCTTGAGGAAAATCAACATATCTGCCGTCGTCGAGCGCATACCTCCCGCACCGGCTAGGACCGAAAGATCCCATGCGCTGGTTGGCCGCATATATTCATCATGACCTGTAGCGAAACGGGCCTGCTGGTCGGTTGAAAGCGCAATCGCCGTGTCGTCCATCGCAAGCGGTTCTAAGATGCGATTCCGGAGCAGTGTTTCGAAATCAGTGCCCGCAGCGCGGGATAGCGCATAACCAAGCAGGCCAACCCCGAGATTGGAATATTCGTACTGGCTGCCAATGTCTCTGGGTAGCTCGTATGGAGCGAGGAAGGCGAGCAAGTCCTGCTCGGTGTAGTCAGCGTAGGGGTTGGCGACGTCTGAAGGGCTCAGGTTGTCGGGTAATCTGGGCAAGCCAGAATCCTGCTGCGAAAGATTGCGCAGGGTTATCTGCTTCCCATTGCGCTGGGGCAAAGACGCCCCTTCTGGAAGATATTTCGCGACGGGATCGTCGAGGGAAACCGTCTCATCGAGCACCATGTCGGCCAGCAGCAGCGAAGTGAATACCTTCGTCATGGAACCGATCTCGAACAAAGTGTCGGCGTCGACCTCTGCTCCTTCCCCCGCGACCGTTCGGGTAGCCGCCCCCTGCAGTATCCCTACGATCATGTCGGCTCCGGGCCGTTCAGCCAGTCGGTCTGCGATCATGTTAGAGATCGAGGTGTCCGAAGGAATCGTCCAGTTTTCCGGCAGAGTGGGACGTTCGGTGGCGGCTGGCCGTTCCGGAGGTTGGCCAGCAACGAGATTTAGCGGCAATTGCATCCCGGCCTGACTGAACACACCGGTCCAGTGACCGGCCGCCGGATCCCAATTGCCCGTGTAGCTGGCTCCGATGGCGGGGACGGCGAAGGTCAGAGTGCTATCGACAGCATCAACGTCGGACAGCGGAATGTCGAACGTGTTCTGGTCTGGGCTGTCGAGCGTACCCGACAGCGTTTCATCCGCCCCCCGCTCGATTGCGACTCCGATGGAAAGCTCGGTGCTGCCGATAGTCAGCGCGCCTTTCCAATAGCCTTCAACCTGCTGCGCCGCTGCCGGAGTGGATATGACCATGGCTCCGATCATGCACGTGTTCCGCAAGTATCCTGTCATCCCCGTTCCTCTCATTTCATAGCTTGCCCGACGGCTTCTCGTCGGTCTTGCCGTGTGCCCCAATATAAAAGTTGCTTGAGCCTTGAAGCGTAAATCCCCATCTTCATAACCATGCCGCTCCATATGACCAAGATTGCGTTCGGAGCGAAAAGCCACGCCGATCTCAGGTCTTGGTTCGAGAACCGGAGCGAAATGCGCCTGACCACTCGCTATCTCCCCAAACGGCATGAGGAGATGCAGGGCGGCTCCCTTTACTGGATACACAATCATTCTCTGGTGGGCCGCACCCCTATCAAGGGTTTCGAACAGCGTCCCGACGGGCGCTGGTGGATCGAGTTGGAGCCGGTGCTGATCCCCGTATATCCCCGTCCCAAACGCGCGCATCAGGGATGGCGCTACCTCCCGGACGACAAGGCCCCGCGCGATCTGAACGAAGGCGAAGACATCGGCGACGTACTACCGGGAAAGTTGGCCGGAAAGCTCGAACGGCTGGGTCTGATCTAGAAGAATTACGGAACATCGACATCGGCCTAGTCGTTGACCGGGTAAAGGAGAAATCGATATGCCCGAACGACAATCCAGACATTCCGATAACGACCTGATCGACAGGATGAAGGAATACGATACGCCCTCACAGCAGAGTTCTGCGGGCGGCGAAGTCAACCGTAATGTCGGGTCACGCGCAGAGCTCAATCGCGCGCTGGACCCGGATAATCGCGAGCCCGAAATTGGCTCGGATAATCCCGGTCAGAATGCAAAGAAGGGCGAAAAGACCCGTCAGGCCATCCAGGAAAACCGATCCAGCTAAGCCCACTTCAATGAGTTCAGACGCCCCGCCCAGATAGCGGGGCGTTTGTGTTTTGGACGGCGGTTCTTTCGGCTACGCGCCGCAGCGCGTTGACATAGGCTTCGGGCGGCTGTGCACCGGGGATCATCAAGCGTCCCTCTACGATCATAGCTGGGACCCCCGTGATATTCATTTCCATCGCGGCCCGTTCTTCGACACGGGTCTTTCGGGCCAGTTCTTCATCGACAAGCGCGGCCTCACCTGCTTCGCGGTCGAGGCCAATCTCTTCGATCACGTCGAGCAAGACTGAGCGTTCGCCGATGCGTCGCCGATAATTGAAATGGGCCTCAAACAGCGCGAGCTTCAATTGCGTCTGTCGATCCGACCCATGTTCTTCAAGAGCCCAAGTTAGTAGCTTGTGCGCGTCGAAAGTGTTCCACATCATAGCGTCCGGAGCCCGTTCATCGCCTTTGTAATCGAGTGATACACTAGCGGCCTTGGCAGCCTCACTCATCTGTTCCTGCACTCCCCGCGATTGCTCCAGGGTACGCCCGTATTTCCGGGCGATATGCGCTGTGCGTTCTTCGCCATCATCAGGCATATCGGGGTTGAGCTCGAAGGCGTGCCAGCGGATGTCTGCCGCGATTTCACCTTCAAGCTGGTCTAGCGCCTGCGAGAGGTTTCCCCAGCCCACGAGGCACCAGGGGCACATCACATCGGACCAGATATCGATCGAGAGCCTGCGGGGTTCGCTCATCCTGAAATCCACCATTCCATCAGGTGGTGTGCGATAGCATGCGGTGGCGGCGCGACGAAGGGGCCGTCACAATTCAGTGCAGCAATGACCTCTTCGCGAGAATACCAGCCTATCTCGGCCATTTCGGTCTCGTCGATCGTCAGCGAATCGTCATCGGCGTAGGAATGGCAGCCGATCATCAGCTGGCTTGGAAAGGGCCAGGGTTGGCTCGCGACGTAGGTCACATCGCGTACGCGAACGCCGCTCTCTTCGAGGACCTCGCGTGCAACCGCCTCTTCGATGCTTTCGCCGGGCTCCACGAAACCTGCCAGCGCCGAAAAGCGCCCTTCCGGCCAGCCGAGGCCGCGGCCCAGCATCAGGCGCCCCTCGTTCTCGACCAGCATGATCGTGACCGGATCGGTGCGCGGAAAATGGCTCGCGCCGCAGGAGGCGCAATCGCGCTGCCATCCGCCCTTTGCCAGTTTCGTATCACCGCCGCACTGTGCGCAGAAGCGATGTCGTGCGTGCCAGTCGACAATGCTGCGCGCGCCGCCGTAGAGTGCCAGATCGTCGGGCGAGAGCGTCGCCATGAGCGACCAGAGTTGCGGGTTGGCGATCCGCGGCGAAGCATCACCATGCGGAGGGACGGCCGCAAAACAGGCCTTTCCATCGTCCAGCCCCAGGAACACGAGTTCGCCATCTTCCGGTGCATCCGCCAATGTGCCCCACGACAGCCGGCCATCCTCTCCGACCGCAGGCATCAGCCCGTCGAGCGCGAGCAACCGGGCCTTCCAGTTCGTGTACCCTGCCAGCCGCTCCGGATCGGCGCGGACATGGTCGGCGCGGTCCAGTCTCGATCCCGTGAAGGAAAGAATAATGGCTCAGGCCCCCTGCATCGCGGCAAGATCGGACAGCACCGCCTTGGGGAACCCTTCATGGATCGGATAGGCTTCGGATGGCATGTACTGCGTCATCATGGTGGCGCGCAGGTTGGTCTTGTGACTGACGAATCCTACCGTTCCGGCAGCACCGCCCCAGCCATACGCATCGTTGTTGACCCGGCCGCCCGCACCAAAGCCCTGACCTTCGATCCACGTTCCCTTCGTCGTGGCGGTTTCGGGTAGAAGATTGGAGGTGCCGACGCGTACCGCCGTTTCCCCCATTACGCGGCGCCCGTCGATCACACCGTAACCGAGCAGCATCTGCAGGAAGCGATCATAGTCACGCGTGCTGGAGACCAGGCCAGCGCCGCCGAACGGAAATGCCGGTTCATCGAGATAGACCGACGAGGCTGCCGGATCCATCGGCAAGGGCACTCCCCCCATGATGCCGTAGTTGGTGGTGAACCGATCCACTTCGCTTTCAGGGACACGGAACCATGTGCTGGTCATCCCGGTCGGCTCGAAGATGGCGGTCCGCAGGAATTCGTCGAACTTCATTCCGCTGGCCACCTCGATTACGCGGCCCATAAGATCGAGACTGACCGAGTAGCTCCACTTCGTGCCCGGTTGCAGCACGAGCGGCAGGCGAGCCAGATTGTTGGCGAACTTGTCGAGGCCCTGGATAGCCTCTTCGCGGCCCAGTCCCGGGATCGGCAGGCGGCTGACCTGCCCCGGTACTACTCCGTATCTGACGTACTGGTCGCGGATCGGTCCCTTTTGCACAATGCTGTAACCCAGGCCTGCCGTGTGGGTGAGCAGATGGCGTACCGTGATCGGTCGCTCCGCCGGGACGAGGTCGGTAACGGAACCATCATAGGTTTTCTGAACCATCATGTTCGAAAACGCCGGCAGGATCTCGGCGATCGGCTGGTCGAGGCCCAGCTTGCCATCGTCGATCAGCATCATCGCGGCCATGCCGGTGATCGGCTTGGTCATCGAGTAGATGCGATAAAGGCTATCCGCATCGGCGCGCGTGCTTCCGCCGAGCGCCAGATTTCCGCGTGCGATGTAGGTCGGATCCTCTCGTCCCCAACCAAGAGCCGCGACCATGTTGGCTACCTTGCGTTCGCCGACATATTTATCGACCATCGCGGCGACATTGCGCCAGGCAACATCCGAATTTCCTTGCGCCAGCGCCATCCTGCCCATCGGTGCGCCCGCCAGCGCTGCCCCGGCAGTGAGCCATGCGCCCCCGCGCAAAAGCGAACGGCGCGAAAATTCAGCTGCGGCGAAGTCACGGTAAGCCATTTACGATCCTCATCCTCAAATATCCTTCGATGTGATGCGGATTAGAATCTGAACGGTCAATTGCGAAACGAAACTCTTGCTAAGCCAAGGTGATTTACCCATATAGGACACATGCTTAACCTGCTTTCCATCCTATTCGGGATCGTCTCGCTCGTCATCGTCATCCCTGCGACCATTCCTTTCCTAGGCTGGGCCAACTGGTTCGCCTTGCCATTGATCGTTATCGGCGTAGTGCTCGGACAGATTTCTTCGAGCAATTCCGGGCGGAATTTCAACCTGATCGTTTTGCTTATCGCGGCCGTCCGTCTGACGCTGGGTGGCGGTATTTTCTAGGCCAGCGCCAACCGTGCGGCTTTTGCGAACAGGGTCGGGAGCCCCGCCTCATCCAGCCGTTCGATCGGCCACCATTCGCCCTCTTGCCGTGGTGTCGCCGCGCCAAGGTAGCGCCTTACAGACAATTCCAGTGTGAAGTGGGTAAAGCTGTGCCGAACCAGGCCTGCCCCCTCCCACTCTCCTTCGAGTAGCGGCACCCCGGCTCCATCCGTGCGGGCCGACCACCCATCGTCGGGCAGAGCTCGCATCCCTCCGAGCATACCCTTGCCTTCACGCCTGGCCAGCCAAACCATCCCCTCGCGCTCGATCCAGTAGGCCTCTCCCGTTCTCGTCGGCTTTGGCTTTTTGGCCGCTTTTACCGGCAAGGCTTCAGGGTCATGCTCCGCCCTGCCGCGGCAGTCAGTCGCCAACGGACACAAGAGGCACTTCGGACTGCGCGCGGTGCAGACGGCGGAACCGAGGTCCATCATGGCCTGCGCGAAATCGCCGGATCGCTGCGCGGGAGTTATGCTTTCCGTACAGACGCGAATCGCTTTGCGCACCACGGGCAAGGGTTCGGTCAGCGCGAAAAGGCGCGCCACCACCCGCTCGACATTGGCATCCACCACCACCGCGCGGCGTCCGAATGCGATCGCTGCAACCGCCGCAGCAGTATACTGCCCGAGGCCCGGCAACTGCCGCAGTCCTTCTTCGGTATCGGGAAAGCCGCCTCGCTCGGCAACTGCTCGTGCCGCTTTCACGAGATTGCGGGCCCGCGAATAATAGCCAAGCCCTGCCCACGCCGCCATGACGTCTTCTTCGGGGGCGGTGGCAAGCGCTTCGACGTTTGGCCAGCGGCGTGTGAAAGCTTCGAAATATGGCTTGACCGCCGCAACGGTCGTTTGTTGCAGCATGATTTCCGATAACCAGACGCGGTAGGGATCAGGAGCCGCTTCGCCGGGCCTGGCTCGCCACGGAAGGTCGCGAGCATTGGCATCATACCATTCGAGCAATTTTTCGGAGACTATGGCGGCCACGCTCCGCCTATGGCATGAGCCCGGGAGTAATGAAAAGCGACAAACCGAAAAGCGGGACCAAGGCGCCGAAGAAGTCGCCCAGGCCGTATGAACGGCCCCGCGGCGGTCAGGCGAAGGCAATCTCGGACCTCATGCCGCAGATCGGCCGCCCGGCATTTCGCCGGTTCGGTTTCGTACAGAGTTCGATTGTGAGTCGCTGGCCGGAGATCGTCGGCGACACGCATTCTCGGGTATGCACACCCGAGATGATCCGGTTCCCGCCCGGCGAGAAATCCGAAGGCATTCTGGAACTGGTCGTGCTCCCTGCCCACGCTCCGCTTATCCAGCAGGTATTGCCGGAGATTACGGAACGTGTGAATCGCTTCTTCGGTTATAAAGCCGTGGCCCGGATCAAGCTCCGGCAAGGCGCGGTTAAGCCTCCGGAGGACAGGAGGAGGACCAAATCGCCGCCTTCCCTCAAGCCGATACCGATGGAATTGGGAGATAGCCTGCGCGATATCGGTGATCCTGAATTGCGGACGGTTTTAGAATCCCTCGCACGCGGTCTCGGATCTCAGAGTGAAAATGGGAACAACTGACTTGAAGAAATTTGCATATCTCAGGAAGCCGCTCATGTTGGCCGCCGCGACTGTGCTGGCTGCAACCGCTGCGGCACAGAGCGCTCCTCAGCCCGGACCTCAGAAGAAGGGCAATTGGGGTGCCATGGTGACACAGACCGAAGGCGGTCACCTGATCGGCAATCCTGAAGCCAAGGGAAAGCTCGTGGAATACATGAGCTATACTTGCTCCCATTGCGCCGCATTCGCCCGGACCGGCGATGGTGCGATCAAGCTCCTTTACGTCCCGACGGGCAAGGTTTCTTACGAAATCCGCCATCTGATCCGCGATCCCGTCGACCTGACGGCTGCCCTCGCGGCTCAGTGCGGCGATCCAATCAAATTTCCCGGAAACCACGAGGCCTTGATCCTGAAGCACGACGAATGGATGGCCAAGGCGAAGAAGGTTACGCAGGCACAGAAAGCTCGGTGGAGTTTTGGAAGTTTCGGCAGCCGCGCTCAAGCAATCGCAAGTGACCTTGATTTTTACCAGATCATGGAGAGGCGCGGCTATTCCCGTACCTCCCTCGACCAGTGCCTGACCGATGAGGCCAAGGCACAATCGATCGCAGAGCAAAGCCAGGCTGATATCGAAGCGCACTCCCTCATTGGGACCCCCACATTCATCATGGGCGGCAAAAGGCTCGATGCTCACGACTGGGCCGGGCTCCAACCACATCTGGACAAGTTTTTCCGTTAGGGCGAGTTAACCCACCAGTTGATTTTGCCGGTGATAGCCCTGTGGACACGCCCAAGGACGCGCTTCACCTTATAGACCCCATGACCTAGCCTTATCGACCGACGAAGAGGATTTGCGATGAACCGCCGCTTGAGTTTCGTATTTGCCGCCCCCCTTGCGCTCACACTTGTATCTTGCGGGAGCAATGCCGAGGAGGCGGATGCAACAACCCTGGAAGGCGAGGCCGTTGCAGACATTGCAGCCCCCGAGGGCCAGAGCTGGCTTGAAACTGCAAGTGTAACCGAAGAGGGTGGCTTTGTGATCGGCAATCCCGAAGCTCCTTTGAAGCTGGTGGAGTATGCCAGTCATACGTGCGGTGCCTGCGCCTACTTTGCAGAAAGTGGCGCTGAACCGCTCAAGGAAGATTACGTCCAGTCCGGCGTGGTGAGTTTCGAAATCCGTCCTCTTCTTCGCGACCCGCTGGATGTAACTATCTCCACCCTGGCGCGGTGTGGTTCGCCGGCAGGCTTCCATGCCCTCGCCGATCAGGCCTGGGCCGCGCTTCCCGAGTTTAGCAACAATCTCCAGTCGAACGGTGCAGCATACGAGGCAGCCATGTCCGCTCCGCCGGAACAGCGGTTCGTGCAGCTTGCGCAGGCCGGAGGGTTGATCGATTTCTTCGCTGCGCGCGGCATCTCTGCCGATCAGGCACGCACCTGCCTTTCCGATGGCGACGCGATCAATGCGATGGCGGAGAAATCGAGTGAGGTCGCCGCCGCCAACAACGTGACCGGCACACCGACCTTTTTCCTCAACGGCCAGCGTCTCGACGTGAACCAGTGGCAGGCACTCGAACCTATCCTTCAGCGCGCCGGCGCGAGGTAAAGCCGGCGCGGGGGGCAGACAGCGATGCTCATCAAACAGCTCAGGCTGAGCGGTTTCAAGAGCTTCGTCGAGCCCTCCACCTTGCGGATCGAACCGGGGCTGACCGGGGTGGTCGGCCCCAACGGTTGCGGCAAATCCAATCTGCTGGAGGCTATCCGATGGGTGATGGGCGAGAATTCGCCCAAGTCGATGCGCTCGGGCGGGATGGAAGATGTCATCTTCGCGGGCACGGCCAGCCGCCCTCCCCGCGATTTTGCCGAAGTTGTTCTCTCTGCCGAAGACGACGATGGCGAAGAGCTTGAGGTCGTCCGCCGGATCGAGCGCGGTGCGGGCAGCGCCTATCGCGTTAACGGCAGGGATGTCCGCGCGAAGGATGTCGCGCTCACCTTCGCCGATGCCGCTACCGGGGCCCATAGTCCCGCGCTCGTCAGCCAGGGGAAGATCGCCCAGGTAATCGCGGCCAAGCCAACCGAGCGCCGGATGATGCTGGAAGAGGCAGCGGGAATCGCAGGTCTCCATGTCCGCCGCCGCGATGCCGAGAGCAAGCTGCGCCAGACCGAGACCAACCTTGCGCGGCTCGAAGACCTGATGGCCGGTCTCGACAGCCAGATCGCGTCCTTGCGGCGGCAGGCCAAGCAGGCCGAACGCTATCGAAAGCTCTCCGACGAGATCAAGACTGCCGAAGCGCGGCTAGTCTTCGCCCGCTGGCGCGATGCTGCCGCAGCGGCGGACGAGGCCAAGAAAGCCGCAGCGCAGGCCGATACCCGTGTGGGCGAAGCCCAGAAGGCCGCCGACGAAGCTCAGAAGGCCCAGCGCGAGGCCGCCGAGAAGCTGTCCGAAGCGCGCGAAGAACAGGCCGACCGGAGGGACGATGCGAGCGCGCATGGTCACCGCATGGCCTCGCTGACGAGCCAGCTCGAGGCGGCCGAGCAACGCCTGGCCGATCTCGTCCGCCAGAAGGCCCGGCTGGAAGAAGACCGGGGCGACGCGGACCGGCTTACCCAGGATGCCGCCGAGGCGCTGGCGCGGCTCGAAAAGGATCTCGCCGCGAGCGAGAAGTCCCTTGCTGCCGACGAGGAACGGCGCCCCGAACTGGTAGCACAGAGCGAGGATGCAGAGCGCGCCAGCCGCACCGCCGAACTTGCCCTCGCCAAGGCGACTGCCGATAATGCCGGGGTCGAGGCCGAATGGCGTGTCGTCGAGGCGGAAGTTAGCCAGGCCAAGGCACGCCTTGAACGGATCGAGGCAGAGGCCCGGCGCATGGCCGATCAGCGTGCGGCCCTTGCCAGTGAAGACCTCGAAGCCGCGGTCTCGCAAGCACGGGACACGGCGGAGAATGCCGCCGCCCAAGTCGAGGCGAAGCGGGCCGCGATCGAGGATATGCAGGCGCGCAAGGCAGGCCTGCAGGCGCAGCGGGACGAGGCCGCCAGTGCCTATTCCGCGTCCAAGGCCAAGCTTTCCGGCGTCCAGCGTGAATACGATGCCTTGAAACGTGACCGCGAGGCGCGCGAGCGGGCAGCGGCGAAGCGCTCGGGCCGGCAGCAGGCAATCGACGGAGTGCGCGCCGAGAATGGCTATGAACGCGCAGCCGCTTCGGCCCTGGGCCGGGACGGAAAGGCACTGCTGGGATTGCCCGACGACGGGAGCGAGGGACGCTACTGGACCGGAGCCGACACGGGCAAGGAGGTGGCGGACAGTCTCGTCCATCACCTGGTCGAATGTCCCAGAGAGCTTCGCGCACCGCTCAGCCTCGTCCACGTGACCGAGAGCGATGACGGCCGGAAACTGGCGCCCGGCGAAAGCCTCGTGACGCTGGACGGACAATTGCGACGCTGGGATGGGCTGGTGGTCCGCGGTGAAGGCGCTGCCGAAGCCGCGCGGCTGGAGGCGGAGAACCGCTTCGCCGAACTCGACACGCTCGTGCCCGACCTGCAGGCGGCGGTTGACCTCGCCGAAGCCAGGCAATCCGAGGCGAGCGAGACGCTTTCCAATCTCCAGCGCGAACTGATCGCTGCCGATCGCGAGCTGTCTGCCGCCAGCGAGGCGGAGCGGCAAGCCCTGCGAGCGCTCGACCAGGCAGAAGCGGCGCGCGAACGGGTGGCCGCGCGGCTAGCCGAACTGGAACGAGCCGAGAGCGAGCATGCAGACCTCGTTGAGGCCGCCCGGTCCGACCTCGCCGCTGCAGAAACGAAGCGTGACGCCCTGCCCGATCCGGCTGCGGGCCGCGCCTCGCTGGAAGCTGCGCGCGCCAGAAACGAGGCGGCCCGTATAGCGCTGCAGGCACGAGCCGCAGAGCTCGCCGCGCATGACCAGTCGCTCGCGGTCGCGCGCGAACGCACCGCCGCACAGCGTAGCGACATGGCGAACTGGCAGGATCGTTCCGGCGAGGCTGCCCGGCGCCTTTCGGACATGGCCCGCCGGTTCGAAGAGATCGAGGAACAGCGCGCCATATTCGCCGCCAAGCCCGAAGGCCTGATGCGGGAAATCGAGCAGGGCGACACGGTCCGCGAGAGGCTGGGCGCCGAACTCGCCGAAGCCGAGAAGGCCCTGCACGCCGCCAGCCAGGCCGCGCAAGAGGCGGACCGCGCATTCGCCGCAGCAAACGAGGCGCTTGCGGAAGCGCGTGAGAATCGTGCCGGCCTGTCGGCGCGGGCCGAGAACCAAGACGGGCGACGCATCGAGATGGCGCGTATTTCAGGGGAGCGGTTCCAGTCCCCTCCCCCGCTGCTGCCGAAAAAGTTCGAATTCGAGGAAGACAGCGTCAAATCCGCCGATGCGGAGGGCGAGGAAATGGATCGCCTCACGGCCAGCCGCGAGCGGATCGGCCCGGTGAATCTGGTCGCCGCCGAAGAGCTGGAGAAGATCGAGAGCGAGCACGGCACCAACGCCGCCGAGCAGGAGGAACTGCGCGAAGCGGTCAGCCGGCTGCGCGGTTCGATCGGCAATCTCAACCGCGAAGGCCGCGAACGGCTGCGCGAAGCGTTCGAGAAGGTCAACGGCCACTTCAAGCACCTGTTCGCGCGCCTGTTCGAAGGGGGCGAGGCGCATCTTGCCCTGATCGACAGCGACGATCCTCTCGAAGCGGGGCTCGAGATTTTCGCCCAGCCGCCGGGCAAGCGGCTCCAGTCGCTCACCCTGCTTTCGGGCGGCGAACAGGCGCTGACCGCAACGGCGTTGATTTTCGCTCTCTTCCTCACCAATCCCGCCCCGATCTGCGTGCTCGACGAAGTCGACGCACCGCTGGACGATGCCAATATCGACCGGTTCTGCGACCTGCTGGAGGCGATGGTGAAGGAAACCGACACTCGCTATCTCATCGTCACCCACAACGCGGTCACCATGAGCCGGATGCACAGACTGTTCGGCGTAACGATGATCGAGAAAGGCATCAGCCGGTTGGTAAGCGTGGACCTGGGCGGGGCCGAGGAACTTCTGGCCGCGGAATAGGCAGCGGTTGGCGCTGGCGGGGCGTTTCAAAGCGGCAAATCCAGCCGCCGCATGGTACGGGTAACGCAGTTTCCAGACCCGTGACTTTTCGCAGGCCTCTCGGTTTTTCAGGATGTTATGGGGATTTCCGGCGCAGGCACTGTGACTTTTGAGAACGGGGTTCACTCCATGTCCCGACTATTGCGCGTGCCAAGGTTCGCGGCAGCGCGGCACATTGGCCGCGCGCAACTTCGGCCCATATTGCCAAGCCTCGAAATCCTGAAACAGGCCCCGCATTACCGCGGCACGCGCGTGTAGGACAGAGGTGTTAGACGGCACAGGCTGACGGACGGCGACCCGCGCTCTGCGGGCTTGCCAGATCTGCTTTGTCGGTCGTGAAGCCACCCACCTCCGATCCCCGTCGCCCCGGGCTTGACCCGGGGCCGGTGCTTCACTTCAATCCTGCCTACCAAGATAAGCACCACCCCGGATCAAGTCCGGGGTGACGAATGGTTTGTTGAGGGGGTGGAAAGCGTACATAGCCTAAAGCGCGCTTTCAATTTTTACGTTCAACCAACTCTATCGCCGCACTCTGCCCAGAAAGTGCAGTCAGCGTGATTTGGGTCGGAGACGGCTGATAATCATTTATGATTCTATCGGCACTTTGCTTCTCGCTCTCCGACATGCCTTCTGCAAACTCGCGAAGCCATTTCACTTGTTCTGGAGTTGCATCTTGTGTCTCAAGAAATAGTTGAAAGTAGGCGAAAGTCTTGACGGGATCAGGCGTAATGCCCTCAGCGCCATTGTGGATCGAGGCGTATGTTGCGAGCGCTTGCGGCCACCCTTGTTTGACGGCCCGCTCAAGCCAAGCGACCGCTTCATCCATATCTCCCCTTCGCGCATAGAGCGCTGCAACGTCCTGCTGAGCAAGCGCATACCCCGCCTTAGCAGCCACCAATTTGTGCTTGAGTGCCAAGGCGGCATTATCCTTGACCAGCCCACCGCCTTGGCCATCGTAGTAACAACCCAACTTGTAGGACCCGAGTGGGCTGCCTGCCTCAGCCGCTCGGCGAAACATCGCTAGCGCGGTTGATCTATCTTCATTCACCCCGCTGCCTGTATGATAGGCCATACCGAGGTGATAGGCGGCTTCTGAATTGCCTTCGGCCAATAGACGCTCAAGCGTTGCAATCAGCTCGTCTTGCGGTTGGGCGTTACCGCAAGCGGGAAGCGCGAGAAGTAGGGCCGCCAGAATGGATAAATGTTTGGGCATCAAATAAGCCCCCGCGACTAGATTGGATGAATTTTCCATTGTCCGCTATGGCGTCGCAAGCGGAAAAAGGCTCCGCCATTCCCCTCAGCCCGCCAGAGCGGCGTGCAAGTCCATCCGGATAGCTTTCAGCTTTGCCAGCACGTCGCCGCTAACAGACGCTTCCGCCGCAGCCGATACTTCCGCGGCGGCCTGCTGGTCGGGCGCACCGCGCAGGGCGGCTTTTGCGCCCTTGAGGGTATAGCCTTCGCGGTTCACCAGCCGGTCGATACGTTCGACCAGCACCACGTCTTCCGCACGGTAATAGCGCCGCCCACCGCTGCGCTTCAGCGGTTTGAGCTGGGGGAACTGCTGTTCCCAGTACCGCAGGACATGCGCCTTGATACCGGTCGCCTTGGCGACCTCGCCAATGGTGCGGAGGGCACCGCTTTCCTTGTGATCGTCGAACTCGGCCATGGAGGCGACGCTAACAGTTTCAGAAACTGTTGGCGATACGCTCTTTCAAAAGCTGGCTGGCGCGGAAAGTCATGACGCGGCGCGGCGTGATCGGCACTTCGATCCCGGTCTTGGGGTTGCGCCCGATGCGTTCCTTCTTGTCGCGAAGGACGAAGCTTCCGAAACCGGAAATCTTGACGTTTTCACCCCGGGCAAGCGCATCGCACATCCTGGCGAGAATCTCTTCCACCAGATCGAGCGATTCCGCGCGGCTAAGCCCCATTTTGCGGTTGATCGTCTCGGCCAAATCTGCGCGGGTCAATGTACCCACGGAACGCATCATATCCATTTATCCTTCCCCTCAGTGGCGACCCTGAGTGGAGTGCGACTTTATCGAAGTAACCTTGGATATTTAACAGCTTGCCGCGATTCGCACAATGGAGCGACCCTATAAATCTATCAAAAGTTATAATCGGGCCAGCGTGGCGCCCCAGGTGAACCCGCCGCCCATCGCTTCGAACATCACCATATCACCCGATTTGATGCGTCCATCCTTGCGGGCCACGTCGAATGCCAGCGGCACCGAAGCGGCCGAGGTATTGGCATGCTGGTCCACCGTCACCACGATCTTGTCCGTCGAAAGGCCGAGCTTGCGGGCGGTTGCATCGAGGATGCGCGCATTGGCCTGGTGCGGTACGACCCAGTCGATTTCCTGCGCGGTTATCCCGGCATCGCCGAGCACTTCATTGAGCACGTCGGCGAGGTTCACCACGGCATGGCGAAAGACCTCGCGGCCTTTCATGCGCAGTTTGCCGACCTCGCCCGTGGTTGACGGACCCCCGTCGACATAGAGCAGGTCCTTGTGCTCGCCATCGGCATGCAGGCGAGTGGCGAGAATGCCGGGGCCGTCCTCGGCCACATCCTGCGCTTCGAGAACTACCGCGCCCGCCCCGTCACCGAAGAGCACGCAAGTGGTGCGGTCTTCCCAGTCGAGGATCCGGCTGAAGGTTTCCGCGCCGATCACCAGGGCCTTGGTCGCCATGCCGGTGCGCAGCAGCGAATCGGCGGTGGCGAGCGCATAGAGGAAGCCGGAGCACACGGCCTGCACGTCGAACGCCACTCCGCCGCGGCAACCCAAGGCTTGCTGGACCTGCGTGGCGGAGGCCGGGAATGTATGGTCGGGTGTTGCGGTGGCGAGGATGATCAATCCAATTTCGCTGGCATCCACGCCGGCATCGGCGAGCGCCTTGCGGGCCGCATCGGTAGCGAGCGTGGACGTCGTTTCGCCCTCGCCAGCGATATAGCGCTGCCGGATTCCCGTGCGCTCGACGATCCATTCGTCCGTGGTATCGACGCGGGCTTCGAGGTCGGCATTGGTCACGCAATCCCGGGGGAGCGAGCTGCCGCTGCCGGTGATGACCGAACGGATCATTTCGCGCCCAGGCTCATCGTGTCGATGGCGCTGAGGTCCTTGGCGATACGGTTGGTGATATCGTCTTCCAGCAGGCGTGCCGCCACTTCGACGGCATTGGCCACGCCCTTCGCATTGGCGCTGCCGTGGCTTTTCACCACCACGCCATTGAGGCCGAGGAAGACCGCGCCATTGTGGTTGTTGGGGTCGAGATGATGCTTCAGCAGCTCGGTTGCCGGGCGCGAAACCAGGAAGCCGATCTTGGACCGCAGGGAGGAAGAAAATGCACTGCGGAGCAGGTCGGTCACGAACCGCGCCGCGCCCTCGATCGCCTTCAGGGCGATGTTGCCCGAAAAGCCGTCGCAAACCACCACGTCGCATTCGCCGCGGTTGATTTTGTCCGCTTCGACATAGCCTTCGAAGTCCATCGCAAGGCCTTCGGCAGCGCGCAGCCGGTCTGCCGCGGCCTGGATGTCTTCGGTGCCCTTGGTTTCTTCGGTGCCGATATTGAGCAGACGCACTCGCGGCCGTTCGCGACCGGTTACGATGCGGGAATAGGCTGCACCCATGATCGCAAACTGGACGAGGTTGTGCGGATCGCATTCGCGGTTCGCGCCGAGATCGAGCATGATGACATCGTCATCCGTGAGTGTCGGCAAAAGGGCGGCAAGAGCAGGCCGGTCGAGCCCCGGCATGGTGCGCAGTGCAAGCTTGCTCATCGCCATCAGCGCGCCGGTATTACCGGCCGATACGGCGGCACCAGCCTCGCCCCGCTTCACCGCATCGACCGTGAGCCCCATGCTGGTGGTCTTGGCGCGGCGAAGTGCCCTGGAAGGCTTTTCGTCACCCCCGACCACATCCTCGCAATGCAGAATCTCGCTCGCTCCGGACATGCCGGGGTGATCTGCAAGCGCAGCCCTGATCTGCGTTTCATCGCCGACCAGCAGGAACTTGAATCGATCGTGACGCCTGCGCGCAAGCGCGGCGCCTTCGATCATCACGCGAACGCCTTCATCACCGCCCATCGCGTCAATGGCGATACGCGGCAAACTCATGACGTTCTCCGAATCAAGCTAGAGGCTTAAAGACCCTCGGGTGCGATAACTTCGCGCCCGTTGTAGTAGCCGCAATGCGGGCAGAGGTTGTGCGGACGCTTCAGCTCGCCGCAGTTCGAACACTCGTGATGAGCTTCGACCTTGAGCGAATCATGCGAACGACGGTTGCCGCGGCGGTGTGGCGATACTTTTCTCTTGGGGACGGCCATCTCGGCACCTGTTCCTCAAACAATTTCAGTCAATTTCGGTGGCCGCCCTAGGGGAAGGTCCGGCAACGCACAAGAGCGCGGTGGCGACGAACTTCCCGACCGTGACGGTGAAGGCGCGCGCTATAGCGATTTCTGCGGAGTATGCAAGCGGAGCGGAGGATAATCGTGGCAGGTCGATTGCTGGCCCGAACCGGAGGCTCTAGCCATTGCAGCATGGGCTCGCAAAGGGGAGAATTTCAATGGGTATCGTCCTTCCGGTCACGCTGACCGCCGCCGCGGCTGCCGCGATCATCAACCTGTGGCTTTCGATACGCGTCGGGCAGATGCGCATAAAGCACAAGGTTTCCATCGGAGACGATGCGGGCGGCCCGCTTACCGCGCGAATGCGGGCGCAGCTCAACTTTGTCGAGAATACCGCCTTCGTTCTGGTGCTGATCGCGGCCATCGAGCTTTCGGGCCATGGTGATCGCTGGCTCGCATGGGTCGCAGCCATCTACATGCTGGGACGCGTGGCGCACGGATTCGGAATGGACGGCGGGACGCTCGGCAAGGGACGTTCCGCGGGCGTCATCATAACCATGGTGACCCAGCTCGGCCTCGCCCTAGTGGCGGTGCTGATAACGCTCGGATTGATGTAACCGGAGCTAGGCCAGCGCCGCGTCGCTGACGAAGGCGTTGGTCTTGCGCTCCTGCCCGAAGGTGCTGGTGGGGCCGTGGCCGGGAATGAAGGTCACATCGTCGCCCAGCGGCCAGAGTTTCTTGGTGATTGCATCGATCAGGTCCTGATGGTTTCCCATCGGGAAATCGGTGCGCCCAATGCTGCCCTGGAAGAGGACGTCGCCCACCACGGCGAACTTGCTCGGTCGGTGAAAAAAGACCACGTGGCCAGGCGTGTGGCCTGGGCAGTGGATCACCTCGAGAGTCAGGTCGCCCACCGTCACCGTGTCGCCATCCTCGAGCCAGCGATCGGGTTCGAAAACCTGCGAATTCATGCCGTAGCGCGCGCCGTCTTCATCGAGGCGGCTGATCCAGAACCGGTCCGCCTCATGCGGGCCTTCGATCGGCAGGCCCAGTTCCTTGGCCAGCACGCCCGCTTCACCGCAATGGTCCATATGACCATGGGTGATCAGGATTTTCTCAAGCTCGACCCCGCTTTTCGCGACGGCCGCCTTCAGCTTGTCGAGATCGCCCCCGGGATCGATCAATGCTCCCCGGTTGGTCGAGGTGCACCAGATCAGCGAACAGTTCTGCTGGAGAGGCGTTACCGGCACGATACCGGCTTTCATCGGAGGGGTTGAAGGCGTTTGGGTCATGCGGGCCTATGTGAGATACGCGCCGACTTGTCGCAAGTGCGCATTCCGGGGATCTTCGATAGGCCCGCGATCGCTTACCTCAGATTGAAATCGACAACCCGTCCGTCCGCGCGGAAAACGCAGGTGAATTCGTCGCGATTACGATCGCGGCTGTCGATCCGGCCGTAGACATAGACGTAGTCCCGGTCTCGCTGGTCAACCCGTTCGATGCGGACTCGTCCGTAGCGCGAACCTTCTCGCCCGCAGGCGTTGGCTGCAGCACGTTCGAATTCGCTACCGGCATTGTAACCGTAATCATCGCCGCCGAGGATATCGCCCAGAAGGCCGCCATTGCTGCCGTAAGTGGCGCAGCCGCCGAGAAGGACAGTGCCGGCCAGGGCGACGGGAATGAGGGTCTTGCGCATCGTTGTTCTCCATGTCTGACCCCGCCGCGCCGTCCTCACGCGGGGTTTCAGGGGACATACGGACCCGGCAAGCGATTGTTCCTTTTGGGAGAAGTTCTTGCGGATGAGCCCGAACTATATGCGGCCACCTTTCCAGACCACCCTGCCGATCACCTCGACATCCTCGCGGGCAAGCTCGATCGGGGCATAGGCGTCATTGGCGCTGATCAGGGCGATGCGCCCGGGCGCGCTGGCCTGCACCTGCTTGACGTGAAGCGCATCGCCGATGCGCACCACATGGACGCCTTCGCCAGCGCGCTTGTTGCGATCGACGAATATCTCGTCGCCGCTGCGCAAGGTCGGCTCCATACTGTCGCCCTCGACCCGGATGGCGGTGAGATCGGCACCTTCGAGGCCCATCTCGCGCAGCCAGCGGCGACTGAAACGGAAGCTGTCGAAGGAAATTTCCTCCGCTGAAAAGGCCCCAGGCCCTGCCGAAGCCCCAAGTGCCAGACGCGGAACAGCGATGAAATCCTCCGACTCGCGTCGAGGCGAATGCCCGGGATCCGCGCCCAGTTCGACTTCGGCCACACCGAAGAATTCGGCCAGGCGGCGGCGATCGGCTTCTTCCAGTTTGCGCGGGCTCCCCTTGCGGACGAACTGCTGCAGGTAACTGGGATTGCGGCCCAACATGGCGGAGAGGGACGCGAGACTGGTGCGACTCTTCTCGGTCAGTTCGACCAGCCGGGAACGGTCCGGGCTCATGCCATCCATAGATTGCTCCTTCCGCCGCCCAAGCCCCCAACCTCATTGATCGGCGGCCCATACGAGAAAATTCCTATAGCATAGGATTTTTCCTAGACAAGTAGGATTTGGACTGGAACGAATCAGGAACAGGGCGAGCGATTCGCCAACCGGATACAGCCATGGGGAGCACAAACATGTTGATCCGCAGCATCGAGCAATTTCTTCGCGTCCACGATATGCCGCCGACCAAGTTCGGCCGCCTTGCCGCACATGATCCGCGCTTCGTCCTCGATCTCAGGATGGGCCGCGAACCGCGCGGCCAGACCGAAGCGCGCATCCGCGGTTTTATGTCCGGTTTCGAGGCGGCCTGCGGCGAATCCTCGCGGGAGTCGCTCCATGTCCAGTGAAGGCAAGCCCCCGCGCCCACCCCGTGCCCGCCGGACGGACGGAGACCGCCTCCGCAGCGCCCTGCTGGTCCTTGCCGAGCACCGCGCACAGGTCATCACCCACGGCGAGAAGGCCTGGGCCAGCATCACCTTTGGCGGTACCCGCCACAGCCTCTCGCTCCTGTTCGCGGGCGAGGAGGCAATAGAGGCAGGGGAACGCTTCATCGCCGCACTGCCCGAGCACGAATTCACGCTGCCGGGTCAACTGGTCGCCGATGCCGGTATCAGCGAGGTGGAGCACCGCCTTGTGCCCAGCCCGCGGCTGGTGGTGCAATGCGAATTGCTGCTGCTGTCCGATGCGTGATCAGTAGCCCGCGGCGAGGTCCATCTGCGGCTCCACCGGCTCGCCCTTGTGCCAGCGGTGGAGGTTCTCGATGAACCGATCCGCGCTGCGCTGGAACATCTTCGTCTGCGCGCGGCCCGACAGGTGCATGGTGACCTGTGCATTGTCGAGACCCCACAAGGGATGATCTTCGGGAAGCGGCTCGGGATCGGTGACGTCCAGCAGGGCGGCTTCGATCGTCTTTTCCTGCAGGGCAGCGACCAGATCGTCCTGCTTCACCACATCGCCGCGCGCAATGTTCACCAGCACGGCGTTGGGGCGCATGGCGGCAAGCTCGATCTCGCCGATCATGTGGCGGGTCTCTTCGGTGGAGGGCACGGCGAGGATCACCCAGTCGAATTCGCCCAGCTTCTCGCGCCATTCGCCCGGCCGTAAGCTCCCTTCCCCGCCCGACCGGCGCACCGGCACCACTTTCATGTCGAAGGCTTCGAGCCGGGTCTTGATGAGCTTGCCGATCGCGCCGAGCCCGAGGAGCAATACCCGCTCACCGGCCAGCTCGCGCTTGCCGGGGCTGTCCATCAGCCATTCGTGCCGGTCCTGCGCACGCACGACTTGCGCGTATCCCTTGGCGTGCGCGAGCATCAGCATGACGACATATTCGGCGATGGTGATCGCATTGATGCCGACGCCATTGGTCACGGTGACGCCGCGTTCCTGCAGCAGGTCGAGCGGCATGAAATCGAGCCCGGCATAGATCGAATTGAGCCATTTGAGGTTCGTTGCGGCGCGTGCAATCTCGACCATGGGCTCTTTCTCGTTGAGGTCGAACCAGCCGATTTCCGCGTCGGGCGCCATCTCCAGCGCCTGCTCCCGATCCATGAACCACAGCGGCTCGACCCATTCGGGCAAGCGCGGTTCGACCAGCGGACGGATCAGGGCGGACAGAACGGCTTTGGTCATCGATTTCTCCTCGATGCTTTCCATTGCCGCTCGGGCGCTATTTCGCAAACCGTTCCTTGCGGCGTGTGGCGATGTCGAGCACGGCATCCGCCACTTCGCTGGCGTTACGCAGGATGTGGCTGGGCGGGATCTGCATGATGTCGACCCGGTGCTGTTCCTGCCAGCTTTCGCGCGCGCTATCGTCCTTGGGCCTGAAGGGATCGTCATCGACCTCGATCGCCAGATGCGCGTCCTCGCAATAGAAAGGCAGGACGAAGCCCGTGGCCTGGTGATCACGGACGAAGAGCAATCCCTTCGGTGCATCCTTGAGATGCTGCCACAACAGGGTCAGCGGATCGGCCTTGCTCAAATCTTCCATTCCCATCCCAGCGGATCGCCATCCATAACCTCTACGCCCTTGGCTGCAAGGCTGGCGCGGATCGCATCGCTGGCGGCGTAGTCCTTTTCGACCTTCGCTTCCTTGCGCTGGATGATTTCGGCTTCGATTTCCGCGTCGGAGATTTCGGCCGACTTGGGGCGAATGCGCAGATCCTCACGGGTCAGGTCGAACAGGTCCAGGCCGAGAACGCGGTCCATTTCCTCGATCACCGCGCGTTTCACGCCGCCATCGACCTTTTTTACCGCAATCACCTCCTCCAGTGCGACCAGCGCCACCGAAGTATTGAGATCATCCGATATCGCGGCGGCGAACTTTTCGCGCATGGGGGCGAACTTGGGGTGAGAAGGGTCACCGGCCAGTTCTTCCTCGAGCGGCTCGGTCGCCATCACGATCCGCTTCAGACGCGTGAGCGCCGCCTGCAGACCTTCCCAGCTGAATTCCAGCTCGCTGCGGTAGTGCGCCTGCAGGCACATCATGCGGTAGGCGAGCGGGTGGTAGCCCTTGTCGATGAGCAGCTGGAGGCGCAGGAACTCGCCCGCGCTCTTCGACATCTTGCCGCTGCGTTCGACGAGGAAGTTGTTGTGCATCCAGATGCGCGCGCCGCTGTTCTCGGCCTTGTCGAGACCATTCGTGCAACAATGCGCCTGGTTCTGGGCGATCTCGTTGGGGTGGTGGATTTCGCGGTGATCGATCCCGCCGGTATGGATATCGAAGGGAAAGCCGAGCAGCTTGCCGCCCATGGCCGAGCATTCGAGATGCCAGCCGGGCGCGCCTTTGCCCCAGGGGCTATCCCATTCCATCTGGCGTGTCTCGCCTTCCGGGGTCTTGCGCCAGATGGCGAAATCCTGCGAGTTGCGCTTGCCGTCCACGGTCTCGATCCGACCCTCCCCCTCTTCGGTCACGGCGCGTGCGAGACGCCCGTAATCGTCGACAGTCGAAACGTCGAAATAGAGCCCGCTTTCGAGTTCATAGCAGTGCTTGTCGGCGATACCTTTCGCGAATTCGATCATCTCGTCGATGTAATCGGTGGCGACCGACCATTTGGCCGGCTGGCGAATATTGAGTGCCTTCACGTCGGCCCAATAGGCCTCGGTGTAGTGCTTCGCGATGTCCCAGATCGACTGCGCCTTTTCCGCAGCCATCTTCTCCATCTTGTCCTCGCCCGCATCCCCGTCGTCGGTCAGATGGCCGACATCCGTGATGTTGATGATGTGGGTGAGGTCGTAGCCCTTCCAGCTCAGCGTCCGCCCCAGCACGTCGGCAAAGACATAGGCGCGCATGTTGCCGATGTGGGGATAGTTGTAGACCGTCGGCCCGCAGGTATAGACGCGCGCCTCTCCCGGGTGGACCGGGGTGAAGGTCTCGATCTCGCGGGTGAGCGAGTTGAACAGCTTGAGCGGCGTGTCGGTCATGGCGAGCGCATTAGGTCGCGGCGCGCTTACTGCCAACCCTCCCAGCGCACGGCCTCATCCAGCGGGGCGCGTTTCACATCGAAATTGTTCACTGGGGCATCAGGATCTCGGTAGCCGATGGCCATGCCGCAGAAAAAGATGTGGTCCTCGGGAATGTCGACCATCTCGCGGATTTGCGGGGAATAGACCGCCCAGGCTTCTTGGAAACAGCAGTCGATCCCTTCCTCGCGCAGCAACAGCGCGATGGTCTGGAGCCACATGCCGATATCGCTCCACTGCGGCGGGCCCATGTATCTGGGCGTGTGGACCAGCATCATCACGGGCGCGCCGAACGCCCGGAAGTTCTCGGCGAACCACATCAGGCGCTTGCCCTTTTCCTCGCGCGAAATCTCCAGCGCGCCGTAGAGGTCCTCGCCAACACCGAAGCGGCGTTTTTCATAGGCCCCGTCGAGTTCGGGCGGATAGATATGATATTCGGGCGCATGCGCGTCGCGGCCCTTGGGAAATTCCTGCGCGATGCGTTCGAACAGCGCCTGCATCGGCTCGCCGGTCAGCACGATGCCATGCCACGGCTGCGTGTTGCCGCCCGAGGGCGAGCGCTGCGCCTTTTCAAGGACGCGGGTAAGCGTCTCGCGCTCGACCGGCTGGTCGGTGAAAGCACGGATAGAGCGGCGAGTTTGGACGGCTTCGGAGGGGGTCATTCGCATCGGAGAATTTCCATTTCTGAGCCATTTATCTGGAGACGACCTTTAGGACCGTAGCCGTATCCAAACCCAGCAGCGTAATAACAAGCATCGTCTGCGTGAATTTGATCGCGCCATCTCCAAGACACTTTTGGCCCTCCATCACCCGAAACGCGTGCCGTGAACATCGTTGTTTGCCGTGCTTCAAGGTCATCTAAATACCAAACGTCACCACCGGCAGCGACCTGAATGGAAGAAATTCTCTCATCGGTTCCATTGATAATTGTGAGGTCGCTTCTTGAGGAGCCGCAAGCGGCTGTCGTCAGCGCCATCGCTAGGAGCAGAAAACGCATCACCCCTCCACCTCGAACAACCCGGCAAGCTGCTCGATGATCGTCCCGCCGAGTTGTTCCACGTCCATGATCGTCACCGAGCGCTTGTAATACCGGGTCACGTCATGACCGATCCCGATGGCGGCGAGTTGGACCGGCGACTGCTTCTCTATCCACTCGATCACCTTGCGCAGGTGGCTTTCGAGATAGCCCGCCTGATTGACCGAAAGCGTGCTGTCGTCGACCGGCGCGCCGTCGCTGATGACCATCAGGATGCGGCGATCCTCCGGGCGGGCGAGCAGGCGGGAGTGCGCCCAGAGCAGCGCCTCGCCGTCGATGTTTTCCTTGAGCAGGCCTTCGCGCATCATCAGGCCGAGATTACGGCGTGCGCGGCGCCACGGTTCGTCTGCCTTCTTGTAGACGATGTGGCGCAGATCGTTGAGGCGGCCCGGATTGGCGGGACGTCCGTCGGCAAGCCATTTCTCGCGGCTCTGCCCGCCCTTCCAAGCGCGGGTGGTGAAGCCGAGGATTTCGGTCTTCACGCCGCAACGTTCGAGCGTGCGCGCCATGATATCCGCGCTGATCGCAGCGATCGATATGGGCCGCCCGCGCATCGAACCCGAATTGTCGATCAGCAGGGTGACCACCGTGTCCTTGAACTCGGTATCGCGCTCGATCTTGTAGGACAGCGCGTGTCCGGGGCTGACCACCACGCGGGTAAGGCGCGCGGCGTCCAGAAGCCCTTCCTCCTGGTCGAAATCCCAGCTGCGGTTCTGCTGCGCCATCAGTCGGCGCTGGAGGCGGTTGGCGAGCCGGGTCACGATGCCCTGCAGGCCAGCCAGCTGGCTGTCGAGATAAGCGCGGAGCCGGTCGAGTTCCTCGTGATCGCACAGTTCGGGTGCTTCGGTCACCTCGTCGAACTGGTCGGTATAATGCTTGTAGTCGAAATCTTCGGGGAGATCGGTCCACGGGCGGTTCGGCCGGACGGGTTGCATACCCTCGCCATCTTCGTCCGACGGGTCGCCATCGGACATTTCCTGTTCGCCTTCGGCGTCCTGTTCGGCATCGCCGTCAGCCTCGCCATCCACGGTTTCGCCGCGGGCGTCGCTTTCCTGAGGCTGTGCCTCGCCCTCGTCTTCCTCGTCCGAATCCTGATCGTCCTCGGGCTTTTCGCCTTCCTCGTCGTCGCCATCATCCCGCCCCTCGTCCTCGGGCGAGTCTGGCAAAGTGAGTTCGAGATGCCGCAACATGTCGAGCGTCAGATCCTGGAAGGCGCGCTGGTCATCCAATGCGCCCGCAAGTTCTTCCATGTCGGTCCCGATACGCGAGAGAATTTCTTCGCGGACCATCTCGACCCCGTGCTTGGCCCGGTCGGGAATTTCCTCGCCGGTCAGGGCCTCGCGCAGCATGAGCGAGAGCGCCGTGGGTAGCGGCACCTCCTTCGCTTCATTCGCACGCGCAATCGGATCGCTCGCAGTGCGCAGTTCCACCGCCGCGTCGAGATTGCCCTTCATCCCCGAATAGCGGGTCGAACCCACCGCTTCGTAACGCACCCGCTCGATTGCATCGTAACAGGCCCGCGCGATCGGTTCGGGCGGTGCGCCTTTGGCGTGAACCTTCTCGTTGTGGTGGCGCAGCTTCAGCGCGAAACTGTCGGCAAACCCCCGCGCTTCCCGCGCCTGTTCGGGCGGAAGAGTGCGGCCCGGCAAGGGCACGCGGAAGTTCTTGCCCGATTGCGTCGGGCTATCCGCGCTCCAGGCGACCTCGACCTCCGGCTCGTGCGCAATGGCCCGCGCCGTGCCGGTCAGCGCCTGCTTGAACAGGTCGAGGGGTGTCTGGTCTGCCACGGGTGCTAGTTAGGAAGTCGGAATGCTCTGACCAGTCTTTTCCCAGTCCGCGAGAAAGCCTTCGATGCCTTTCTCGGTCAGGACATGCTTGAACAAACCCTTGATCACGCTGGGCGGCATGGTGGCGACATCCGCACCGATCAGTGCGCTCTGCAGCACGTGGACCGGATTGCGGATCGAAGCGACGAGGATTTCGGTGTCGAAGCCGTAATTGGAATAGATCTGCGCGATATCGGCAATCAGTTCCATGCCGTCGAAGCCATTGTCGTCATGACGGCCGACGAAAGGCGAAACGAAGGTTGCTCCCGCTTTTGCAGCCAGCAAAGCCTGATTGGCGGAGAAGCACAAGGTGACATTCACCATCGTGCCTTCACTGGTCAGCTTCTTGCAGGTCTTGAGCCCGTCGATCGTCAGCGGGACCTTGATGCAGACATTGTCTGCGATCTTCCGTAGCGTTTCGGCTTCCTTCATCATCGTGTCGTGATCGAGAGCGACCACCTCGGCGCTCACCGGACCATCGACGAGACCGCAGATTTCCTTGGTCACCTCCATGAAATCGCGGCCCGACTTGGCGATCAGCGAAGGGTTGGTAGTGACGCCATCCAGCAGGCCGGTGTCGGCCATTTCCTTGATGTCGGCGATGTCGGCGGTGTCGACGAAGAATTTCATGGTTTCGTGGCTCCCGAGGGGATTGAAGGTGCCCGACGCTGCAAGGCCATCGGGCGCAGCGAGTCAAGGCTTGTTGCAAGGCTCGCCCACGGATCGGGCGCATCATCACGTTCGACCAGGAAGTGCTTCACTCCCTGTGCCCGCGCCTGCGCAACGATGGCCTCGATGTCGAGCACGCCATTGCCAACATCGGCCATCGATCCGTCGGCCGCCATGTCCTTCAGGTGGAGGTGCGTGACGCGGTCGGCATGGTCCTTGAGGAATTGCAGCGGATCAAGCCCCGCTTTCGCGATCCAGTAGGTGTCGAGTTCGAAGCCGATTTGCGGATCGAGACCTTCCATCAGCAAGTCGATAGGACGTATGCCGCCCACCTGCTCGAACTCGAAATCATGCGCGTGGTATGCCAGCGCCAGCCCTTCGGCCCGCGCCAATTCGTTGGCGCGGTTGAGCTGGTTTATCCAGTTTTCCCATTGTTCGCGCGTCCGGCGTTCTTCCGGCGGCAACCACGCAAGCATGACGGTATCGGCACACAGTGCCTTCGCCTCGGCAATAGCCGCCGAGGGATCGCGCCGCAGCTTCTGCCAGTCGGCATGAGCCGCAGCCACGCCCAGCCCCAGCTTGCGAGTTTCGGCGCACAGTGCCTCAGGCGGGTTGCCGTAGGCTCCGGCAAATTCGACTTCCCCGAAACCCAGCGCAGCAACATGTCGCAGCGTGGCGAAGGCATCGCGTTCCATTTCGCCGCGCACGGTATAGAGCTGCACGCCGATGTCGGTGCGCGGCGGAGTGGTCACGCCGGTGCAGGAAAGCAGATAGAGCAGCGGAAAGGCGGAAAGGGCGATTCTCATCACCCGATCATGCCAGCTTCTCCGGTCTTCGCGAAGTCAGAGGCGCGAACCCGCCCCGAACACTCCGATGATCAGCGGATCACGTGTCGATTGCGGATCGCGGCGAATGGCTGTTTCCTCCACCCCGATTTCGCGCCAGATCGTGTTGTCGATGCTTGATGCCACGCGGCTGGACACCTGCGGTATATCGACACCGGTCAGGGCGGCAAGCGCCTGGCCGACCAGCGGGTCCTGCGCAACGCGCATCGCATTGCCAAGCTCGGGGACCATTGCCTCGACCAGCGAAGTGCTCATGGAATTGCGCAGGAAGGAGGTCGCCGCAGTCGGCCCGCCCCGCACGAGGTCGATCGCATTCTGGATGCCGACGACCCGCACCGCGTCGGTAACCAGCGGCGCTGCACGATAGGCTCCTTCATAAGCGATATCGCCGAACGCATCGTAGAGACGGTCCTTGAACAGGGCCGAAGTAAGGATGCTCGACAGCACCCCGCCGCGCGTACCGAGAAGATTTTCCAATCCGATGGTTGCAACCTGCTGGTCCCAATACCCATCCGGCTGGAGCATGCGGGCGAAGGCCCGCTCGCTGGACAGGAAGAGGATGCGCTGCACCGCGTCGACCATGCTGAAACCGGGCAGGCTCGCGCAGCCGGACAAGGCCAAGCCGGCGCTGCCGATCGATAGTCCACCCAAGAAAGCGCGCCGTCCGCTTTTTCGTTCGAGGATAGGGGGTCTCACGAGAATATCGGTCATTTCTTGTCTCCTCACAAAGTCCCACCCTTGTTTCATATCGCTTACGCGGCCCATATGAGCCGCCAGATGAACCGCGTCCGCTGCCTCGTCCTTAATGCCGCCCTCGGCCCGCTCGACTACAAGGTGCCGGACGGCATGAGGGTCGAACTCGGCCAAGTGGTGGAGTGCCCGTTGGGGCCGCGCACCGTGGTCGGGATCGTCTGGGAGGCTGAACGGCTTCCCGGCACGGACGTTCCGGCGGAGAAACTTCGCAACCTGAGGGGCCTGTACCCGATCCCTCCCCTGCCCGCGCCGCTACGCCGCCTGATCGAATGGACTGCGGACTATTACGTCGCGTCGCTGGCCAGCGTGGCGCGAATGGCCCTGTCATCGGGCGGCGCGCTGAAAGGCCCGGCGAGCATCACCGAATATCGCCTGTCCGGAGGGATGCCCGAACGCCTGACCCCCCAGCGGCAGGCCGCGATGGAGGCATTGGAGGGCGAACAGGCGACCATTCGTGAACTGGCAGGAATCGCGGGCGTATCGGAAGGGGTGCTGCGCGGACTGGTCAACCAGGGCGTGCTCGAACCGGTCGAAGTCGATTGCGACCGGCCATATGATGAAGCACGTCCGGATTTCGCGCAGATTGAACTTAGCGATCAGCAGCGGGAGGCGGCGGGCATCTTTTCCGAGGCGGTGCGCGCGGAGAAATTCGCACCCTTCCTGCTCGACGGGGTGACCGGATCGGGCAAGACCGAAACCTATTTCGAACCTGTCGCGGAGGCGCTGCGGATGGGCCGGCAAGTCCTCGTCCTGCTTCCTGAAATCGCGCTGACCGAGAATTTCCTCCACCGCTTCGAGGAACGGTTCGGCACTGCGCCGGTGCTGTGGCACAGCTCGCTCAAATCGACCGAGCGTCGCCGCGCCTGGCGGAGCGTCTCCAGCGGTGAAGCGCAGGTGGTGGTTGGCGCACGTTCGGCGCTGTTCCTGCCCTTCGCCAACCTCGGCCTGATCGTCGTCGACGAAGCACATGAAACCAGCTTCAAGCAGGAAGACGGAGTGCGCTACAACGCGCGCGATGTCGCCGTGATGCGCGCGCATTTCGAGCAGTTCCCGATCATCCTCGCCAGCGCGACGCCCGCGCTCGAAAGCCTGCAGATGGCCGAAAGCGGTATTTACGCGAAGGTCGAACTGCCCAGCCGCTTCGGCGGCGCGCAATTGCCGGGCATCGACATCGTGGACCTGACCGAGGAGAAACCGCCGCAGGGCATGTGGCTCGCCCAGCGGGTGGTCGACGGGATCGCGGAACGGCTCGAACGCGGCGAACAGTCGCTGCTTTTTCTCAACCGGCGCGGCTACGCCCCGCTGACCTTGTGCCGCCATTGCGGCTTCCGCTTCCAGTGCCCCAATTGCACCGCCTGGCTCGTCGAACACCGCTTCACCCGCCGCCTCGCCTGCCATCATTGCGGTCATGCAACGCCCAGCCCGGCAGCCTGTCCGGAATGCGGCGAACCCGATTGCCTCGTCGCCTGCGGCCCGGGGGTGGAGCGCATTGCCGACGAGGTGGCCGAACGCCTGCCCGAAGCACGAGTTTTCGTGGCCACATCGGATACGCTCAATTCGCCCGGACGCGCGGCGGAGTTCATCGCTGCGGTAGAGGCGAAGGAGATCGACGTGATCGTCGGTACCCAGCTCGTCACCAAAGGCTTCCACTTTCCCGAGCTGACGCTGGTTGGAGTGGTCGATGCCGATCTCGGCCTCGAAGGCGGGGATCTGCGCGCAGGCGAGCGGACCTATCAGCAGGTCGCGCAGGTCGCAGGGCGCGCAGGTCGCGGCTCCAAACCCGGTGAGGTCCTGATCCAGACCCGCCATCCGGAGGCCAACGTCATCGCCGCGCTGGCGGCCGGAGACCGCGACGCCTTCTATTCCGCCGAGACCGAAATGCGCCGCGATGCCGGTGCCCCGCCCTTCGGCCGCTGGGCTTCGATCATCGTCTCATCCGAGGACGAGACCGAAGCGCGCGAAGCCGCCCGCCGTATCGGCGATACGAGGCCCGATGTGCCTGACTGCATGATCCTTGGCCCCGCCCCCGCCCCGATGTCCCTGCTACGCGGCCGCTATCGCTACCGCCTGCTGATGAACGCTAGGCGCAGCGTGCAATTGCAGGATGTGATCCGCCAATGGCTCGGAAGGCTCGACCACCCGCCCGGCGTGCGTGTGGCGGTGGATGTGGATCCCTATAGCTTTGTCTGATGCACAGCTGCGGCACTTGTGTATTGAGCCAGAAATGCCCGGTCCCGTCCTCGTTCCCATTCTCGGCGATCAGCTGACCCGCACTCTGGCCAGCCTGCGTGGGCGGGCCAAGGACGATACCATCGTCCTGATGATGGAGGTCTCGGACGAAGCAACCTACGTCAGGCATCACAAGCAGAAGATCGTGCTGGTCTTCTCCGCCATGCGCCATTTCGCCGAAGAACTCCGCGATGCTGGCTGGACGGTCGACTACGTGAAGCTGGACGATCCGGATAATGCCGGAAGCTTCACCGGCGAGGTCGCTCGCGCCATTGAGAGACACGCTCCACGCCTCGTCAGCGTAGTCGAAGCAGGCGAATGGCGCATCCGTCATGACATGGAGGAGTGGGCGGACAAGTTCGCCAGCGAAATCGAGATCTTGCGCGACGGCCGCTTCATCTGTGCCCAGGCAGAATTCGACGAGTGGGCGGAGAGCCGCGACACTCTCCGCATGGAGTATTTCTATCGCGAGATGCGCCGCAAGACCGGACTGCTCATGGACGGAGACAGACCAGAAGGCGGCGAATGGAACTACGATAGCGAGAATCGCAAACCGCCCAAGGACGGGTTGTCCGCGCCTGAGCGCCCAAAGTTCGAACCCGATGAGACAACGCGTGGAGTGATCGAACTGGTTGCGGACCGGTTCGGCGATCACTTCGGCTCGCTCGAGAGTTTCCAGTGGCCGGTGACCAGAGATGAAGCCGAAGAGGCAGCCGATGCCTTCTTCGCCGAGCGGATCGAATGCTTCGGCCCGTATCAGGACGCGATGGTCGCGGGGGAGGACGACCTGTTCCACTCGATGCTCTCGACCAGCATAAACCTCGGCCTGCTCGATCCGCTGGAATTGTGCCAGCGGGCCGAAAACGCTTATCGGGACGGCAAGGCTCCGCTCAATTCGGTCGAGGGTTTCATTCGTCAGATCATCGGCTGGCGCGAGTATGTGCGCGGGTTCTACTGGCACCAGATGCCGCAGCTGCAAAAAGCCAATGCACTCAATGCGCAGCGCAGCCTGCCCGAATTCTACTGGACCGGCGAGACCGACATGGCCTGCCTCGCCGATTGCATCCGCTCTACGCGGGACAACGCCCATGCGCATCACATCCAGCGGTTGATGGTGCTCGGCAATTTCTGCCTGCTTGCCGGGATCAGCCCGCGCGAAGTGCAGGATTGGTATCTCGTCGTCTATGCCGACGCCTATGAATGGGTCGAACTGCCGAACGTCGCCGCGATGATCCTCTATGCCGACGGCGGGACAATGGCGAGCAAGCCCTATGCGGCGAGCGGCAATCACATCAACAAGATGAGCAACTACTGTTCGGGCTGCAAATACTCACCGCACAAGAAAACCGGCGAAGGGGCCTGCCCTTTCAACCCGCTCTACTGGCATTTCATGCATCGCCACCGCGAGCGGCTTGAGAAGAACCACCGCATCGGGAGGATTTACGCCACCTGGGACCGGATGGGCGAACGGAAGCAGGTGGAATACCTAGAGAGCGCGGAGGTATTTCTCGAGTCCCTGCAGCCTGCCGGAGAGGGATGGGCCCGAAGCTAGACTGCGGCGACCGTCCTCATTCGATTTTTTCGCGACGCAGCAGTTCCGCCTTGATCTTCGTACCGTAGGCATAGCCGCCAAGACCACCGTCGGCGGCTATGACGCGGTGGCACGGGATGAGGACGGCAATGTTGTTCGCGCCGTTTGCTCCGCCCACCGCGCGGCTGGCCTTGGGATTGCCCAGCGCGGCGGCGAGTTCGCCGTAGCTGCGCGTCTCGCCGGAAGGAATTTCGCGGAGCGCCTGCCAGACGCGCTGCTGGAATGCGGTGCCTTTTACATCGAGCGGAATGTCTGCGGTGGCAGCGGTCGCTGGCTGTTCAACTGCGGCAGTGACCGATTCGAACAGGGCGCGAAAATCCTCGCCAGCTTGGATTAGTTCGGCCTTGGGAAAGCGGGCACGCAATTCCGCCTCGCCCTCGCCAAAAGAAAGACAGCAAATGCCCTTATCCGTTGCTGCGACGAGCATACTACCCAGTGACGTATCCACCAAGGTCCAGTGGATTGTGCGGCCCGCGCCGCCGTCCTTCCAGTCGCTGGCACTCATTCCGCTGTCTTTCCTGTTCTCGTAAAAGCGAGAGGGTGCGCCGTAGCCGGCCTCGTAGATCGCCTGTGTGACGCTGCCGCTTTGGCGGAGTGCCTCTTCGGCCCGTTCGCGGCGCAAGGCGCGCTGGTATGCAGCAGGTGACAGGCCGACCGCACGGGTAAAGATGCGTTGGAAGTGCGTGGGAGAATAATCGGTGAGCCGCCCCAGCCGATCGAGCGAAACCGTTTCTTCAGCCTCCCGCAACACCTTTAACCCGGCAAGAACGGCCGCCTCCTCCCGGCTTTGCTGGTCCGGTGCGCAACGCTTGCAGGCGCGCAGGCCCGCCGCTTCGGCTCCCTCGCAGTTCGCGTAAAAGCGGACGTTCTCCCGCTTGGGTGCCCGCGCCGGACAGGATGGGCGGCAATAGATACCTGTCGAGTGGACGCCAGTGACGAATACACCGTCGAACTGCCGGTCCTTAGCCAGCGCAATGCGCCAGCGATCATCATCTGTCAGGACTTCGGTTCCGATCATGTCTATTATCCTTCATCGCCAATGGCATTCTTGCAAGCATGACCATTGCAAAAGCTGCGGACCGGCGCATCCCGAAGCTTGCGGTCAATGTCTCGGGCCAGCTAAGAGGGCCGCGGATGGGACGAACTCTCTCTCTTATTGCCGCCCTGCTCGCGCTTCTGGCGCCCGCGCTGGCCCATGCCGATCCTGCCGACATCGATGCCGCCGCACGCGGTGTGGTGCGCGTGGTGATCATCAGCAATGACGGCGAGGAAATCTACCCTGTCAGCCACGGAACGGGATTTGCGGTCGGACAAAATCTGATCGTCACCAACGCTCATGTCGTACGCGATGCGATGAATGACGAAGATTTGCGGATCGGTATCGTGCCGAGCGGCGGCGGCGAGGCGGTGTATGGCCAGCTGGCTGCGGTGAACGCTCGCAACGACTTGGCGCTAGTGAAACTGACGGGTAGCCTGCGTCTTCCTCCCTTGGCGCTGGCGGGACGGCCGGTCGAAGGTGCCGGGCAGGTGACGAGCGTGGGTTACCCCATGAATGTCGATCGGGCGCAGGGGCTGGCCATGGCCGATATCTTCCGGTCAACGTCTCCGGTGAAGAGCCTCGGCTATGTTTCCGGCGAACGTCCGAGCCGCCAGTTCGATACGATCCTTCACACCGCGCCGATCGCGCGCGGCAGTTCGGGCGGCCCGCTGCTCGACCCCTGCGGCCGCGTGGTCGGGGTGAACAGCTTCGGCGCGGACAATGAAGGCGGCGATGCGGAATTCTTCTTCGCCGTATCGAACCGCGAGCTGGTTCCTTTCCTGCGGGCTAACGACGTCGAACCCAAGTTGAACGACAGTGTCTGCCGCAGTCTCGAAGATCTCGACGCTGCAGAGCAGGAACGCCTCGAACGCGAACAGATGGAAGCGATGCAAAGCCTCGCCCAGCGCGCCGAGGAAACACGCGAACTGCGCGAGCGCGCCCTGCTGAAAGCGCAGTTGAGCGTGGCACAGGACCGCGAGGATCGCATGGCGCTTGCCTTCGTCCTGCTGCTCGCCGCATTCGGCATCGGCCTATGGGGCTGGAGCAGGCACGAGCGTTTCGATGCCGAGGCAGAGGATGCAGAGCTGCATCGCCGGAAGATCAACATCGCCTTCGGGATCGCCGCTTTCCTGGTTGTGGTCGCACTCATCGCTTTTCTGACCCGGCCCGGTCTGGACGAGATCGACCGCCGCGTGGCGGCCGAGATGCAGGAAGGCGCCACGGAATCGGGCGGCGAGGATCCGCTCGCCGTGAATTCCGGTGGTGATGCGGAGCTTGTGTGCCGCCTGCTGCCCGAACGCAGCCGCATCACCAGCGCCGAAGCGCCCGACATCGAGTTCGACTGGACTGCCGAGGGCTGCGTAAACGAACGGACCCAGTATGGTTATGCCTCGGGCAGCTGGTCGCGCGTCTTCGTTCCCAATGAAGAAGACGCGGTCTCGGTCAACAGCTTCGATCCGGACCGGCGGGTCTTCCGCTCCGAACGCTACCTGCTTCCGCGCAGCGCCATGAGCGAGGCGCGCGAAGCGCGCAGCAGATATTCCGCTCCCAAATGCGGAGAGGAAGGCGCCGCCAGTCAGTTGGGCGATCTGCAGGGCGAAGTCCTGGGCCAACTGCCGCATCAGCCCAATGAACGACTCGTCTATCAGTGCGAGGCGCGCCATTAGATATAAGAGAGTGCGATGGCTACCAGCGCCTGTGGCAGAGCAAGGTGGAGCCCGCTGTCGTGATCGCACCATGCCCTTCGCGACCGGCCAATCGGCGGACTGCCGCACCGAAATCCGAACATTAAGCCGCGTGACTCGGGTTGCCTTGCCCAACCCCCTTTGCTAGGCGCGCGCCAACCTTGCCGGGGCGATTCATAATCGTCCGATAACGGCCGGGACCGACAGACCCTTTTTTCCGACCCTTAGAGGACGAGAGACGCGTGGATATTTCCGCCGGTATTCAGGCTAGCCTGGCAGGGCGTTATGCCTCGGCCCTATTCGATCTGGCCAGCGAGGCCGGGACCGTCACTGCGGTCGAATCGGACCTCGAAAAGCTCGAGGCAGGCCTTAGCGAATCGCCCGAGCTCAAGCTGCTCACCACCAATCCCCGCGTGACGCGCGGGCAGGCCGAAAAGGCGCTTTGGGGTGTGTCGGCGATCATGGGCCTTTCCGATTTGACCCAGAAATTCCTGGGCACGCTGGCGCAGAACCGCCGGCTGGGCCAGCTTCCGGGCATCATTCGCGCGTTCCGCGCCATCGCCGCCGCCCAGCGGGGCGAGGTTTCCGCCGAAGTCACCAGCGCTCACGCGCTGACTGACGCGCAGCTTGCCGATCTGAAGAGCAAGCTCACGGCCCGCGAAGGCCGCACCGTCAAACTTTCCACGAAGGTCGACCCCGACTTGCTCGGCGGCCTCGTCGTCACCATCGGATCGAAGCGTATCGACGGCTCGATTCGTACCCGTCTCAATTCGCTCGCCCAGGCCATGAAGGCTTAAAGGACAAAACACATGGATATCCGCGCCGCAGAAATCTCCAAGGTCATCAAGGACCAGATCGCCAACTTCGGTAGCGAAGCCGAAGTCAGCGAAGTCGGTTCCGTTCTCTCGGTCGGTGACGGCATCGCCCGTATCCACGGCCTCGACAACGTGCAGGCCGGCGAGATGATCGAATTCGCCAACGGCATCCAGGGCATGGCCCTAAACCTCGAAGCCGACAACGTGGGTGCGGTTATCTTCGGCGCCGACACCGAAATCGGCGAAGGCGATACCGTCAAGCGTACCGGTACCATCGTGGACGTTCCCGTCGGCAAGGGCCTGCTCGGCCGCGTGGTCGACGCTCTCGGCAACCCGATCGACGGCAAGGGCCCGATCGAATCGACCGAGCGTCGCCGCGTCGAAGTGAAGGCGCCGGGAATCATCCCGCGTGAATCGGTTTCCGAACCAGTGCAGTCGGGCCTCAAGGCCATCGACGCGCTCGTTCCCGTAGGCCGCGGCCAGCGCGAACTGATCATCGGCGACCGTCAGACGGGTAAATCCGCCGTCGCGATCGACACCTTCATCAATCAGAAGGAAGCGCATCAGGGCGACGACGAGAAGAAGAAGCTTTACTGCATCTACGTCGCCGTCGGCCAGAAGCGCTCGACCGTCGCCCAGATCGTCAAGAGCCTCGAAGAAAACGGCGCGATGGAATATTCGATCGTCGTCGCCGCGACCGCTTCGGAGCCTGCTCCGCTGCAGTATCTCGCACCCTACACCGGCTGCGCGATGGGCGAATTCTTTCGCGACAACGGCATGCACGCCGTGATCGTGTATGACGACCTTTCCAAGCAGGCAGTTGCCTATCGCCAGATGTCGCTGCTGCTACGTCGTCCTCCGGGCCGCGAAGCCTATCCGGGTGACGTGTTCTACCTGCACAGCCGCCTGCTCGAGCGCGCGGCGAAGATGAACAAGTCGGAAGGCGGCGGATCGCTTACGGCACTGCCGATCATCGAAACGCAGGCTGGCGACGTGTCGGCTTACATCCCGACCAACGTGATCTCGATCACCGACGGCCAGATCTTCCTCGAAACCGACTTGTTCTATCAGGGCATCCGTCCGGCCATCAACGTCGGCCTGTCGGTCAGCCGTGTGGGCGGTGCCGCCCAGACCAAGGCGATGAAGAAGGTTTCCGGCTCGATGAAGCTGGACCTTGCCCAGTACCGTGAAATGGCCGCCTTCGCTCAGTTCGGCTCGGACCTCGACGCCGCGACGCAGAAGCTGCTCAACCGCGGTGCGCGCCTGACCGAACTGCTCAAGCAGCCGCAGTTCTCGCCCATGCCTTTCGAAGAGCAGACCGTTTCGATCTTCGCCGGCACCAACGGCTACCTCGACGATGTCGCGGTGGACCGCGTGACCAATTACGAAGAGCAGATGCTCAGCTACATGCGCTCAGAACATGGCGATGTGCTTGCGGAAATCCGCACCAGCGGCAAGTTCGAAGACGACACCAAGAACAAGGTCGTCGACGCACTCAAGACCTTCGCCAAGCAGTTCGCCTGAGACCCACGAGACTAACAGGGAGCCGTCATGGCCTCGCTTAAAGAACTCAAGGGCCGTATCAACTCGGTCAAGTCGACCCAGAAGATCACCAAGGCCAAGCAGATGGTCGCTGCGGCCAAGCTGCGCCGTGCGCAGGCCGCTGCCGAAGCAGCACGCCCCTATGCCGAGCGGCTGTCGGGCGTGATGGCCTCGCTCGCCGGCAAGGTCAGCGGCGACAGCGCGCCGATGCTGCTGCGCGGCACTGGTTCGGACCAACGCCACCTCTTGGTGGTCGTGAACACCGACAAGGGCCTGTGCGGCGGTCTCAACGCCAACATCGTCAAGGCCGCGAAGGTCAAGGCCCGCGCGCTTATCGCCGAAGGCAAGGACGTACAGTTCTACCTCGTCGGCAAGAAGGGCCGTGCACCGATCAAGCGCGACTATGCCGACCGGATCAAGAAGCATTACGATACCTCCAACGTCCGCCAGCCGGGCTTCGAGGAAGCCGAGGAAATCGCCGACGATCTGATCGCCCGCTTCGAGAGCGGCGAATTCGATGTCGCACACCTCGTCTATCCGATCTTCAAATCCGCGCTTGCGCAGGACCCCACGGTCGACCAGCTCATTCCCGTTCCGGCGCCGGAAGGCGAAGGCACCGGCGGTGATGCCGTGGTCGAATACGAACCGGGCGAAGAGGAAATTCTCGAAGAACTGCTGCCGCGCTATGTGAAGACACAGCTGTTCGGCGCGCTGCTTGAACGTGAGGCGTCGGAACAGGGCGCTTCGATGACGGCAATGGACAACGCCACACGCAATGCGGGCGACCTGATCCAGAAGCTGACTATCCAGTACAACCGCAGCCGCCAGGCCGCCATCACCACTGAGCTGATCGAAATCATTGCCGGTGCGGAAGCCCTTTAAAGGAAGCTACAAGTGAAGAAACTCGCCCTCCTCCTTCCGATGTTCGCGCTCGCCGCCTGCGGTGAAGAGCCTGCGCCCGAACCGGCTGCCACCGAAGTGGCTGCGCCGGAACCGGAAAGCACGCTACCCCCGCCCGACCAAGATTTCTTCAAGACGACCTTTGCCGAAACCTGCGAAGGCGCGGAGCCGGTAAACGAAGCCGTTTGCCGCCGCGCCATGGGTGCAGACACCGTACTCTGCGAGTTCAGCCTCGGCGAAGACGAGTATCTGCGTCACGAAGCCACTCTGGCCGCCAATGAAGACAAGACCGGCTGGATGCTCGAAGACTCCGAAGCCCTTTGCGCCGAGCATGGCGCTCACCACCAAGACTCTTGAGCCAGTAGGATACCGATATCATGGCCACCGCACCCAAGCTTAACCAGAGCCCCAACGGCACCATCGCCCAGGTCATCGGCGCCGTCGTCGACGTTGCTTTCCCTGGCGAACTGCCGCCGATCCTGACCGCGCTCGAGACCCGGAACGGCGACAACACGCTCGTTCTCGAAGTCGCGCAGCACCTCGGTGAGAACACTGTTCGTACCATCGCGATGGATGGCACCGACGGCCTTACCCGCGGGCAGGAAGTCATCAACACCGGCGCCCAGATCTCGGTCCCGGTCGGTCCGAAGACGCTCGGTCGCATCATGAACGTCATCGGCGAGCCGATCGACGAGCGCGGTCCGGTCGGTGCAGAACGCACCATGCCGATCCACGCGGAAGCCCCGCTTTTCGTTGACCAGTCGACCGAAGCGGCCATCCTCGTCACCGGCATCAAGGTCATCGACCTGCTCGCGCCCTATGCGCGTGGCGGTAAGATCGGTCTGTTCGGCGGTGCCGGCGTCGGCAAGACCGTGCTGATCCAGGAACTGATCAACAACATCGCCAAGGGTCACGGCGGCGTGTCCGTCTTCGCCGGCGTGGGTGAACGTACCCGCGAAGGTAACGACCTCTATCACGAATTCCTCGACGCCGGCGTCATCGCCAAGAACGAAGCAGGCGAGGCCATTTCGGAAGGTTCGAAGGTTGCGCTGGTCTTTGGCCAGATGAACGAACCTCCGGGCGCTCGTGCCCGCGTAGCCCTGTCGGGTCTGACGATGGCGGAATATTTCCGTGACGAGGAAGGCCAGGACGTCCTGTTCTTCGTCGACAACATCTTCCGCTTTACGCAGGCTGGTTCGGAAGTGTCTGCACTGCTCGGCCGTATTCCCTCGGCCGTGGGTTATCAGCCGACCCTCTCGACCGACATGGGTAACCTGCAGGAACGCATCACCTCGACCAACAAGGGGTCGATCACCTCGGTCCAGGCCATCTACGTTCCCGCCGATGACCTTACCGACCCCGCTCCCGCAACCTCGTTCGCCCACTTGGACGCAACGACCACGCTGAACCGCGCGATTTCGGAGCTGGGCATCTACCCGGCGGTCGACCCGCTGGACAGCACCAGCCGCGTTCTTGAACCGCGCGTTGTCGGTGAAGAGCATTACCAGACGGCTCGGCGCGTCCAGGAAACCCTGCAGAAGTACAAGAGCCTGCAGGACATCATCGCCATTCTGGGCATGGACGAGCTATCGGAAGAAGATAAGCTGACGGTCGCTCGCGCCCGCAAGATCCAGAAGTTCCTCAGCCAGCCGTTCCACGTTGCCGAAGTCTTCACCAATATTCCGGGACAGTTCGTCCAGTTGGAAGACACGGTGAAGTCGTTCAAAGCTGTCGTTGACGGCGAATACGACCACCTTCCGGAAAGTGCCTTCTACATGGTCGGCGGCATCGATCAGGCGGTCGAGAAGGCCAAGAAGCTCGCCGAGGAATCCTGAGAACATGGCCCTGCACTTCGAACTCGTCACGCCGGAAAAACTGGTCCGCTCGGAAGATGTCCACATGGTCGTCGTCCCCGGTGCGGAAGGCGATTTCGGCGTGCTGGAGGGCCATGCACCCTTCATGTCCACCATCCACGATGGCGACGTACAGGTGTACAAGACCGAAGGCTCTGCCCCCGAGACGATACAAGTCCGCGGCGGCTTCGCCGAAGTCAGCGAGAAGGGTCTCACCGTTCTGGCGGAACACGTCGAAGGCTGAGCCTGCCTTGGAACTAAACATTTATGGGGGCGGCCTGTTCGGGCCGCCCTTTTTCTTTGCCCCAAGCTGGGGGTAAGGCGAAGTCGGAGCTTTCGCGGCCCGCTTGTGCGGGATAACTCCGCACAATGGTCCTTCGCGGAATTTCGTTCGGCTATCTGACCGTCATAGCGATCGCACTTGCCGCTGCTTCCCTGCCCCTGCCCGACAACAGCCGGGGCAACTCGTTCGTCACGATAGCCGTTCTGGTCATTCCCCTTTTCATCTGCGCGCAGCCGCTTCGCCTGATGCTGAAACGTCATCCATCACCCACGCGCCAGCTCGTCAGCGACCTGCGAGGATACTGGCCCAAGCTCGTATGGGCAGTTGCCCTCTACCTTTCGCTTGCCGTCACGCTCGAAGCGTTCAGCGGGATCAAGAAATCGATCCCCTTCGTGATACCGTTCTACCTTGATGCTTTCCTGGTCGAACTTGACCGGTTCCTGTTCTTCGGAACCGACCCGTGGAGGATCACTCACGCCCTGTTCGGTTGGGCGACACAGCCGATCGTCTGGCTCTATAATGCATGGCACTTCGTGCACATCGGTCTGGCCGTCTGGGTGGCTTTCTCCTTCGACGAGGTCCAGAAGATCCGCTTCACCTTGCTATTGCAGTTTATCTGGCTGGCGCTTGGCGGCGGAGCAGCCTTGCTGATGTCCTCAGTCGGGCCGGTGATGGTCGGAGACTTTTTTGCAGATCGCAGTTTCGATCCCATGCTCGCGGTCCTGCGGGAGCGTGCTCCGTCCGTTATCGGGATCAAGGACGCCTTGATCGCGACCATGGATGATCCACTTTTGATCAGCGGCATTTCTGCCATGCCGTCGATCCATGTGGCGATTGCCGTCGCAGCGGCCCTCTGGTTGCAACGATATCGGGTGAGAATACTCACGATCGCCGGCTGGGCCTATGCAGCAGCCATCTACGTCGGATCGATTCACTTGGGCTGGCACTATGCAACCGACGGTCTCGTTTCCGCTCCCCTGGTGCTGCTCGTCTGGTGGCTGGCAGGCAGATATCTCGGCTGGCTAGAGGGACGTCATCTGGCGCTTGGTCGACGCCCGATGCTCGATTCCAATACCGACCGCTAGAGCACGTTTCGACCAACTGCATTCGGGAGCCGACAAGTGATTTTACAGTTTGGGGACCTGCGGGCATACCGACAGGCCTGCAAGGAGGGACGCACATCATGAAATGCGTATCGACACTCGCCATTGGCGTAGCCATGGCATTCGGAATGAATAGTGTGACAATGGCACAAGACGGCGGTGTACCCGGCCCCGAAGAAGATCCTTTCATCTGGCTGGAGGAAGCGCGGAGCGAAAAGGCTCTCGATTGGGTCGAGACCGAAAATGCCCGAACCACCTCGCACATGACGGCAGATCCGCGTTTCCAGCAGCTCAAGGCCGAAGCGCTGGCGATCTACGACAGCGAAGACAAAATTCCCTATGTGTCGTTCCGCCCGGATGGCCTCTATAATTTCTGGCAGGACAAGCAGAATCCGAAGGGTGTGCTTCGGCGTACCACTCTGGAAAGCTATCGCAGCGATGAACCCCGGTGGGAAACCGTGCTGGATATCGACGCACTTGCCGCTGCCGAAGGCAAGGAATGGGTTTACAAGGGTTCGACCTGCCTGCCGCCGGAAATGCGCTATTGCATGACTGCCCTGTCAGACGGAGGCAAGGACGCCACCATCCTGCGCGAATTCGACATGCAGACCCGGACCTTCATGGAAGATGGCTTCGTCATCGACAGCGAAAGCCAGGGCGGCATCGAATGGCTCGATCGCGATACGTTGCTGGTTAGCCGGGACTTCGGTGAAGGAACTCTCACGGAAAGCGAATATCCCTTTACTACCCGCCTCTGGAAGCGCGGAACCGATCTGGCCAGCGCTCCGGAAATCTACCGCGGCGAAGCTGCCGACGTGTGGGCCGGAGCAAGCCTGCTACGCGATTCCGCCGGCACGGTGCACGGCTACACCGCCATGCGCGGAACTTCGTTCCATGACCGCGCGTGGTATCTGCAGCAGGACGGCGAATGGGTCAGGCTGGAAATGCCGGAAAAGTCATCTCTCGGCGGAATTATCGATGGCCAGATGCTGTTTTCTACCGACGTCGACTGGACCGTGGGCGACCAGACATTCCCGGCAGATGCCTTGGTTTCAGCCAATCTCGAAGAGTGGCTTGCCGATCCCAACGGCGCGAAAAAGACCCTCGTCTGGGCACCGGGCGAGCGTCAGACGAAGCAGGGCGGAGGATCGACTGCCAGCAGCGCCTATGTCGACATCCTCGACAATGTAATCGGCAAGGTCCTGAAGTTTGATTACGAAGGCGGACAGTGGGTCAGCAGCGAAATTGCCTTGCCCGACAATGCCACGGTTGGCGTTGCGGCCACGTCGAACGAATCCGAAGACATCATGTATTCGGTGACCAATTTCCTGGAACCGAGTGCGCTCTATTACTCAGATGGCTCGTCTGCTCCGGAAATCATCAAGACTTCACCCGCCTATTTCGATCCCGCAGGGATGGATGTCGAACAGTTCGAAGCCACCAGCAAGGACGGGACGAAAATTCCCTACTTCCTAGTCAAGCCCGAAGGCATGGTCATGGATGGCAGCACTGCCACGCTCCTGACCGGCTACGGAGGCTTTCAAGTTCCCCGCCTTCCGGGTTATCTTGGAACCACGGGCAAACTATGGCTCGAAAAGGGCGGCGCCTATGTCCTCGCCAATATGCGCGGTGGCGGCGAGTTCGGCCCGATGTGGCACCAGAGCGCCATTCGGGAAAACAAGCAGCGCACGTGGGACGATTTCATTGCGGTTGCCGAAGACCTGGTTGAGCGCGGCATCACGTCGCCCGATCACCTGGGTATCCAAGGTGGTTCGCAGGGCGGTCTGCTGGTGGGCACGGCCTTCACCCAGAGGCCCGACCTGTTCGATGCGGCAATCGTGCAGATTCCGCTCTTCGACATGCTCCGCTATCATCTGATCGGCCGCGGCGCTTCATGGATCGGCGAGTATGGCGACCCACGTATCCCCGAACAGCGTGCATGGATCGAAGGCTATTCACCGTATCAGAAGCTGGTCGAGGGTGTTGAGTATCCCGAACCCTTCCTCTGGGCCTCGACTGCCGACGACCGGACGCACCCTGCCCATGCGCGGAAGGGTGCCGCCAAGCTGAAGGCACTGGGCCAACCTTACTGGTACTATGAAGAAACTACCGGCGGACATTCGGGCGGCGTCGACAATGAACAGCGAGCCCAGCTTCAGGCATTGCAGATGGTTTATCTGATGCAGCGACTGATGGACGACAACGAAGGCGAGTAGGCGTTTCTTTAGATTTGGAGAGGGAGGGCGGTCTGCGAGGGCCGCCCTTTTTCTATCGGCTTCGCCTCACTGGCGCATGGAATTCGGCTGGTTTGTCTGCGATCCACCGAAGAAACTTGGCGATATCCGCGTTCCGCGAAATCGCCCGGTGGTCTTCCCCGAAACGAGCCAGCTCGGCATTGCTGAAAGTATGGTGGATCGTCTTGTGACAGATCGGATGCACCGGGACCGTTTCTCTGCCCTTTTTCGACTTCGGTACGAGATGGTGCCACTGGACGCGGGGACCGAGGGGACGCCCGCATAGCCAGCAGGTGAGCGTCGGTTCGCTCAGCCCTTCTTCTCCGCAGCCTTCTTCTTCTTCATCGCGTCGTGAAAGCGGTCGGCCCAGCCCGGCTTTACCAGCTGTTCGGCCCGCACCATCCGTAATTCCCCCGCTGCCACGTCACGGCTCACAGCGCTGCCGGCAGCGACAATCGCATCCGCGCCGATAGTGACCGGCGCGATCAGGGCGCTGTTACTGCCGATAAAGGCCCGTTCGCCGATCTTGGTCTGATGCTTGAAATAGCCGTCGTAATTGCATGTAATCGTGCCCGCACCGATGTTGGCGCCAGCACCAATGGTCGCATCACCCAGATAGCTCAGGTGATTGGCTTTCGCGCCTTCGCCCAACGTCGCCTTTTTCATTTCGACGAAATTTCCGACCTTGGAGGCCTTCTCCATGACTGCGCCGGGACGCAGGCGCGCATAAGGCCCCACTTCGCAGTCTTCACCGACATGCGCGCCTTCGAGATGGCTGAAAGCGCGGATACGTGCACCGCGCTCAATTTTCACCCCCGGGCCGAAAACGACATTGGGCTCGATCGTAACATCGGCCGCGAGCTCGGTGTCGTAGCTGAAAAAGACTGTGTCGGGCGCTTTCAAGGTTACACCGTTCTCCAGCGCTTCCTCTCGCCGGAGTTCCTGCCACTGGCGCTCGGCCGCGGCGAGTTCCTTGCGCGAATTGATGCCGAGCACCTCTTCGGGATTGTCGGCGACCACTGCCGCACAGGTCCTCCCTTCGCGCACCGCAACATTGACGATGTCGGGAAGGTAATATTCTCCCTGCGCGTTGTCGTTGTCGACGCGGCCCAAGAGATCGAACAGATCCTTGCTGCGGGCAGCCATATGACCCGAATTGCACAGGCGCGTGGCTCGCTCTGCCTCGTTCGCATCCTTAAACTCGACCATTTTTTCGATCGTCATGTCGGAATGCGTGATGACGCGGCCGTATTGCAATGCGTCCTCCGGCTCAAAGCCGAGAACGACCACCGCGGGTTCATCTTGGGCACGGAGACGTTCGAGCATTTCGATCATCGTCACCGCGGTGATGAACGGCGCATCGCCTAGCAACATGATGACGTCCCCATCGAACCCTGCCAGCGCGTCCTTGGCCTGTGCCACGGCATGACCTGTACCGAGCTGTGGTTCCTGCACCACGCAGGTTGCTCGGTCCGAAACCTGGCCGATGACCTGCTCGCGCTCGTCGCCAACGATCACGATGGTCTTCGTCGGTTGGAGTATCTGCACCTGTGCCATCAGGTGTTCGATAATCGGTCTTCCGGCGATGTTGTGCAGGACCTTGTGCAGCCCGCTCTTGAGGCGCGAGCCCTTGCCGGCTGCGAGGATAACGACTGCGAATTCACGGCTTTTGTTCATGGGATGGGGCCATGCCACCAATCGCTTGCAGTTTGAAGAACCATCCTTCACTTCCGCCCGGATGGCTGATTTCCCTTTTGATATCGTCGCTTTCGACCTCGATGGCACGCTCCTCGAAACGCATCGCGATCTTGGCACAGCGGTAAACCATGCACTGGCGATAGCTGGCTTTGTTGCCGTCCCGATCGACAGCGCGAGCGACCTGATAGGCGGCGGTGCCAAGATCATGCTGAAGCAGGCCGTGGATGCGCAAGGCGGCCTGCCACAGGATGAGTTTCACAAGCTCTACAAGGCGATGCTGGGCTATTACGGTGAAAATTACGCCGTTCACACGCGTCCCTACCCCCACGCTATTGAAACGTTGGACAAATTGTCCGCACGAGGTGTGCGCCTCGGGGTCGTCACCAACAAGTTCGAAGGCTTCGCCCGCGGCATTCTCGAGACGCTCGGCCTGATCGACCGCTTCGATTGCGTGATCGGCGGAGACAGTATCGGCAAGGGACCCGACGGGAAGCATATCGCCAAACCCTCGCCCGAGCCGCTGCTGAAGGCGCGGGAAAGCTGTGGCGGCGGGCGCATGGTCTTCATTGGCGACAGCAGCTACGATATGAGAGCTGCGCGAGCGGCGAATGTGCCGGTCGTCGCTGCATGCTATGGTTATTGCGACAAGTCCCGCGAGGAACTCGGCGCCGATGCCGAGATTGATTCGTTGGGCCAATTGGTGGACTTGCTCGAGCAGCTTTGATTGCACGCCCTGCCCCTACGGCACGGCGGATGGGCGCGCATACGGTTGCAACAGCCATCCGAAAGTGCCACTTCGTCACGGCAATTGACCTTTACGTAAACGACAAAGCAGGAGCAGCCCCATGAGCATCGATTTCAAGGACAAGGTAGCCATCGTAACCGGTGCAGGCGGGGGCCTGGGCCGCGAGTACGCACTCGAACTCGCCCGCCGCGGCGCGAAGGTCGTGGTGAACGATCTTGGTGGGTCGCGCGACGGTACTGGCCATTCGGACATGGCATTGCAGGTCGTCGAGGAAATCGAGAAGGCCGGCGGTGAAGCTGTGTCGAACGGCGGCAGCGTGACCGAATTCGACCAGATGGAAAAGATGGTTGCGGACGCCAAGCAGAAGTGGGGCGGCGTACACATCGTCATCAACAACGCCGGTGTGCTACGCGACAAGACATTCGCGAAAATGACGATGGACGACTTCGAATTCGTGGTCGACGTCCATCTCAACGGTTCGGCCAATGTCACCAAGGCAGTGTGGGAAACCATGCGCGAGCAGGCTTACGGCCGCGTACTCATGACTGCCTCGTCGACCGGACTGTTCGGCAATTTCGGCCAGGCGAACTATGGCGCCGCCAAACTGGGCCTTGCCGGCCTGACCAAGACGCTCCAGCTCGAAGGTGCGAAGTACAACATCAAGGTCAACACGATCTCGCCGGTCGCTGGCACGCGCATGACCGAAGACCTCTTCCCCGAAGAAGCCTTCAAGCTGTTTGATCCGGTCAACGTGGTCCCGGCCGCGCTCTTCCTCGTCAGCGAAGACGCACCCACCAATGCCATCGTTGGCGCCGGTGCGGGCGGTTTCCATTCATCCTGGGTTGTCATGAACGACGCCGTCTGGCTCAAAGACGAAGAGCGCACGGTCGAAGGTTTCGCCGCCAACTGGGACAAGATCAGCGAATTCTCGAACCTCAAGTCTCCCCAGTCGGGCAGCGAGCAGTCGGGCAACATCCTGACAGCCATGCAGAAAGTGACGGGCACCGGTCCTTCCTCCGCTCGCGGATAATCGGCCCAAAAGCATTGCAGGAAACCCCGCGCCATTGCAGGATGGCGCGGGGTTTTTTGTTGGGGGTCTCGCATGAGTATCGAAAGCAAGCTGCGTTCGCTGCGCAGCAGTTCGATCGTGGTTACCGTATTTGCTCTGCTGCTTGTTTGCGCCGGGCTAGTCCAGATCGGACTGGGCGGCCTTGCAGTAAGCAAGGAATACGAGCGTATAGAGAAAGTCGAGCAGATGGCCCGACAATCGGCGACGTTCTATGGATACCAGAGCCAACGTTCGGCGCTCGAGTCAGAATACAATCGATCGAGCACCGCTTTTTTCCTCGAAGGTCGCTTCATGCCCGCAACGGATGGGCTCACGCTGGGCGACCCCGCTGTCATTGCCGCGATTGCGCTCCTGTTATTTGGCCTCGGCTTTCTTGTCGCAGCAATGATCTGGGTCTGGCGGGCCCATGGCAATCTCTCCGAAGCCGGGGTCCGGACCCGCTACGGACCCGGCAAGGCAATCGCGGCATACCTTGTCCCCGCAGTTAACTTGATCCTGCCGTTCGAAGCGATGCGCGAACTTTACAATCGCAGCCACGGCGAGCCCGAGGATTTCGCACATTCCACGGTCGAAGACGTCACCGCTTGGTGGACGTCGGTTGTCGTAGGCTTGCTGATCTTCAGCGCGATGATCGTCAAATTCATGCTCGATGCGGGAACCAGTCTCATCATCATGACCCCAATCTGGATGGAGTTCACGATTATCGCCTTCGCGCTGATATTGCTTCTGCTCGCAGCCTATCTCTTTTCCGGTCTCGCGCGGAAGATAACGGCAGCGCAGCACGAACATTTGCACGAGATAGCGGCTAGTGCTCCCGAAATGGAAGAACCGTCACGGATGTCGGTAAACGTCATCACCTCATGACATCTCTGGTCCGTATTGACGTATTAATACACTAAGTCTATGTCCCTATCGTTACTCAACGGGGAGATATGGCTATGTACAGCCAGGAAGATCTGAATTCGGCAGTGGCGGCAGGTGCGATCAGCGCCGACGCCGCAACTGCCCTGCGCGCGCATGTTGCCGCGTCGCGTGATGCCTTGCCCGCAGACGCGGAGCATTTCCGCCTCATAACCGGCTTCAACGACATCTTCGTCAGCATCGGCGTGGTAATCATGCTAATGGCGATGGGGGCGATAGGTGATGCAATCTGGAGCAATCAGGATGGCCCCTCCCCCGTCAGCGGCGTGCTTGTCGCAGGTACCGCTTGGATGCTGGCCGAATTCTTCACCGCGAAAAGGCGCATGGCGCTGCCGAGTATCCTTTTGTTGCTCGGATTCGTGGGCGGTGTGTTCTTCGGACTCCTCGGGCTCGCTGTCACGATTGCTGGAATCGATAACGGCCAAGGTAATGAAACGCTGGCAACGCTGCTCATTGCGGCATCGGGGTTGGTGACGGCAGGTGCCGCATGGCTTCACTGGAAGCGGTTTATGGTGCCAATCACGATTGCAGCAGGCACGGCAGCCATTGCGGGCACGGTGATCGCACTGATTATCGCTGCGATAGGTCCGAACAATCCGAACATCGAGACGATCATCCTCGCGCTTGTCTTCGTGGCCGGCTTGGTGATTTTCGCCTTCGCAATGCGCTGGGACATGAGCGACCCGCGCCGCGAAACGCGCCGCAGCGACGTGGCCTTCTGGCTTCACCTGCTCGCCGCTCCTGCCATCGCCCATCCGGTCTTCGCGTTAATCGGCGTGACCGAGGGCGACAATATAGGGGCGGGCGCAGCGGTTGCAGTACTCGGGGTCTACATTGCCTTCGGCCTCGTAGCGCTGGCAGTCGATCGCCGTGCGCTGCTGGTTTCGGCACTGGCCTATGTTCTGATAGCCCTGACTTTCCTGTTCCGGGAATTCGGCGCTGTCGAACTCAACTTCGCGTTGACCGCGCTGGTCATCGGATCGGCTCTGCTAACGCTGAGCGCCCTCTGGACCTCGATCCGCCGCAACGTGGTAAAGGGACTTCCGGGAGACATGCAGGCCCGACTTCCCGCCACAGCCTGACAATCAGACCACTGAGCAGAGGGCTCGTCCGCAAGGACGGGCCCTCTTTTCGTTTCAGTCGATCGCCTTCAGCAAGCGGCGCTCAACCGGAGCCATGACGCCGGCCAGTTCATGCCCGCGCTTGAGCACCTGCCCATGTTCGCCGAACAGTGTCCACATGCCCTGCTTGCCCCGCAGGGATGGCCGCTTTTCAACCCGCGCCTGTGGCCGCTCGGCATGCCGGACGAAGGCCGCGAACGTCGCGGCATCCTTCGTGAAATCCATGGCGTAATCGCGCCACTGCCCGGCCGCGACCATTCGCCCGTAAACATCGAGTATCTTGGTGAGCTCTTCGCGCGTAAAGCCGACCTGTTCGGGCTTGCGGCCGGGAAAAGGTACGACAGTCGCGCCGGCAAGCTGCGCCATCAATCGTCGGTTCCGCTACGCTTCGCCGAGACGGGTTGTCGTTCAGACCGCAGGGCATCGAGTTCGCTGCGCAGCGCCTTGAGTTCGGTTTCAAGCTTCTCAACACAGTCGCGGCTCGGCGCACACGGATCGTCGCAAGGCGTACCGTAGGGCAAAAATTCTTTTACCCAGTCTTCGGCAGGGACCAGCGTACTGCGAGCCTTCAGACCGATCATGGTGGCACCTTCAGGCACCTCGTCGGTCACCACCGCATTGGCGCCGATGCGGGCGCGGCGGCCGACCGTTATGGGGCCGATAACCTGCGCGCCCGAACCGATGATGACATCGTCACCGATTGTGGGATGCCGCTTGCCGCCCTGGCCGTTGGTCGGATTGGTTCCGCCAAGCGTTACGCATTGGTAGATGGTTACGTTGTCGCCAATCTCGGCAGTTTCGCCGATGACGGTAAAGCCGTGGTCGATGAAAAAGTTGCGCCCGATGATGGCGCCAGGGTGAATGTCGATCCCCGTGACCATGCGGCTCCAGTGGTTGACGAGCCGGGCAAGGAAGAAGAGATCTGCTTCGAACAGCCAATGCGCCACGCGGTGGTATGCCAGCGCCCAGACGCCGGGATAAAGCAGCACCTCCCAACGGGTTCGGGGCGCAGGATCGCGCGCCTTGATCGAGTCCAGATAGGCAATCAGCCGTTCGAACATGGCCTCAATCCTCTCACTTGTCGCAATTCAAAGCAAGCGCGCCTGTTCGGGACCCTGAACGGCCTCGAGCGCATCGCGCCAGATCGACATGGTGGCGGGCTGCTTGCGTTCAAGGCTGAGCCGGTCGATTTCGCCGACGATCCGCTCGATAGCTCCGTAGCTCCGCTCCATCCGGGGTATGAGATAGGCAGGCGCGCCGTCGCCCAGCGCCAGCCCCCGTTGCATCGCATGGCTCAGCATCAATGCAGCACCCATTTCGTCATCGGGCGGACCGATCTCGAGCTGTAGCGCGGCGCCCATGCGGCTTTTCAGGTCCGGCAGCGCAATCTCCCACCCGTCACCGCTGATCGTGAGAAGTAGGGGATATCCGTCCTCCCGTGCACGGTTCCACGCATGAAAAATCTCGGTTTCGTCCCTTATGTCCGCATCGTCCAATGCCCCACCACCCGTATGGGAAGCAAACCAGCTGGCAAAGAGTGACTTGCCCGAGCGTGCCGGGCCCGCGAGCAGCGCAGTGCCGAAAGGCCAGTCATGGGAGGCCGCGAGAGCCTCGACTACCCGACGATTGCCGTCTCCCACCACGATACTGGCGGGCTCCTGAGGCCCGGGATGGGAAAGGGGAAGCGCGATTTGCGTCATGCGGACAGCTTGCGCGGCGCTTAGCGGCTGATCAAGAGCGCGGTAGCTCCCTGCTGCACCGTAAAGCCCTGCGCGCGGAGTGCCTCGGCAAGCCCGCCAATCGATCCAGAATAACTGACCGTCATGATTGATGTACCGCCGATGGCTGTCGAGCGCACTCCGGTCGAGCGTACCCCCGGCGTTTCGCGAACGTCGGCCAGTATCGCCCCGAAAGCCGCGGCATCGGGCGACTGGAACTGGACCGTATAGAGAGCAACCGAGCCCTCTGGCGGTGGCCGGTTGATCGGCGCTGCGCTGATGGCGCCATCGCTTGCCTCGGTCGGCTCGAGCGCAACTTCTTCTTGTCTCTCGTCCTGCACCCGCAGGCTACGGCCAAGGTCCACAAGCCGCTGGATGGCAGGATTGAGGTCACCGGTCTGCACATTGAGTGTCGGATCGGGCCTGATGGTGCCTTCCGCCAGTGCAGTTTGGAAAACCGCATCGAAGCGCCGGACCGCACGTTCGAGCATCGCCGGTAATTGATCCGGACTTTCCGCACGCATGGTGAAACTGCCAAGAAATTCGCTGTCGGGTCCATGCCGGGCCGTGAAGGTGCCTTCGACCGGACCGCCAGGATAGGTGTAACGCAATTTCGCAATCGGTATCAGGACATCGGCCGCGCCGAATTCGTCAAGGATGTTGCTCCACCACACCCGGCTGCGGCGGGTGGTCTGGCCGAAGGTAAGTAGAAGCGATTCGCCGCCCGAACCTTGGGGGCGGACATAGTTCACCCGGCTCTGTCCGGACTGGAATTCAGCCCAGGCCCGCTGCCAATCCTTCCGCTGCTCGTACATCAGTTGCGTTCCGGCGGAAAAGGTCACTGGCAGCAGCAGCATCGGTGCGCTGCGGGCGGCGCTGCCCCCGTCGCCGAGAAAAGCCGAAGCACGCTGGCGGTCGAACACCACGCCCAGAGTAGCAACGTAACGCTTGGGCCCGAGCCGCTCTCGCTCGATCACGATAGCTGAAACGAGCCCGGCAATTCGCGATTCGGGCAAATCTGGCCCGTCGAGCCTTTCCCAGGCCTTCACCTGCGCCTCGAGCCAGGCTTCTTCCCGTGCTTCGAGACCTGTATCCGCCTGGACGTCGACTTCAATGCCGGAGACTTGAATATCACGCGAAGCCGCGACTGGCGCGATGCCACGTTCGCCCCCGACCTGTGCGTGCGCCAGCCAGCCAGCCGTACCCGCCAGCGCAAGGCCGGAAGCAGCGAGGGCGACACGAGTGCGCCGAGTCAGGGGGAAAAACGTCCGCATGGGGTACTTGCGGGGCCTTTTGCCCAAAGCATTCGGGAAATCCAAGCGGGAATGCTGGAAATTGTTGGCAAATTGCGCAAAGGCGCTCGGATGAACAGCGATACGCCCTCCTATACCTACGAACAGGCCGGGGTTTCGATCGATGCGGGCAACAGGCTCGTCAAGGCGATCGGACCGCTGGTAAAAGCCACCATGCGTCCCGGAGCGGACGGCGAAATCGGCGGCTTCGGTGGATTTTTCGATCCGAAGGCTGCTGGATACAAGGACCCGCTACTGGTCGCTGGCAACGATGGCGTCGGCACAAAGCTGAAGCTCGCCATCGATACCGACCGGCATGACGCGGTGGGGATCGACCTCGTCGCAATGTGTGTGAACGACCTTATCGTCCAGGGCGCGGAGCCTTTGTTCTTTCTCGACTATTTCGCCACCGGCAAGCTCGAGAACGGTGTTGCAGAACGCGTGATCGCGGGCATCGCAGAGGGCTGCAAGCAGGCCGGATGCGCGCTGATCGGCGGCGAGACCGCAGAAATGCCGGGCATGTACGCCGGCGGGGATTACGATCTCGCCGGTTTCTGTGTCGGAGCGGTCGAACGCGGCGAACAACTGACCGGCGAACGCGTCGCTGCTGGCCACATCCTGCTCGGTATTGCCAGTTCCGGCGTGCATTCCAACGGCTTCTCGCTCGTGCGCCGTCTTGCAGAGGACAAGGGATGGAAGCTCGATCGTCCGGCCCTCTTCGATCAGGAACGGCTGCTGATCGAGATCCTTCTGGAACCGACGCGGATCTATGTGAAGACACTGCTTCCGCTGGTGCGTGACGGGCTGATCGATGCCATGGCCCATATCACCGGGGGAGGATTGCTGGAGAACATTCCCCGCGTACTTCCGCAGGGTGCACACGCCCAGGTCGATGCCGACGGGTGGGAGCAGTCCGGACTGATGGCGTTCCTCCAGGCCCAGGGAAACATCGAGCCCGGTGAAATGGCCCGCACTTTCAATTGCGGTGTCGGTATGGTTCTCGCGGTCGCCCCGTCGAAGGTCGAACTCGTCCGCAGCCGCCTCGAAGAGGCAGGGGAGGATGTCCTGCCAATCGGCCGGATCGTCGACGGCGACAAGGGCTGTACTGTTCGCGGCTCGCAAGGCACATGGTCGGCCCGCGCGGACTGGGAGGCCGTGCACCTTGGCTGACAAGGCGAAGGTTGCGATCTTTATTTCTGGTCGTGGCAGCAACATGGCCGCCCTTCTGTATGCTTCGCAACTGCCGGAAGCAGCTTATGAGGTGGTACTCGTGGCTGCAAACGATCCGAGCGCGGACGGACTGCAATTGGCTGCGGCAGAAGGTGTGCACACCTTCGCCTTGTCGCACCAAGGGATGCCGCGTGCCGACCACGAGGCGGCAATGGAAAAGGCAGCGCGACAAGCCGGGGCCGACTACATAATTCTCGCCGGCTATATGCGAATTCTCACCGACCGGTTCGTGAAGCGCTGGCAGGAGAGAATGCTCAACATCCACCCTTCGCTTTTGCCGAAATATCCGGGTCTAGATACTCACCAGCGTGCGATCGATGCAGGCGATAGCCATGGCGGAGTTTCCGTGCATCTCGTTACGCCTGATCTCGATGCCGGCGAAGTGCTTGGCCAGATGAAAGTCGCGATCCGCGAGGGAGAAACTGCAGAAAGTCTGGCCGAGCGGGTCCGCTATGCCGAACACCAGCTCTATCCGCGCATCCTTGGCGATTACGTCAGCCGCGAGAGCGATCCTTCGTTCTTGCTCGAACGGGTCCGCAAGCTCGCCCTTGCCTTGCCGCAGACACATGAACGCGAAAGTCATGGCGCGCCCGGCTGGCGTGCAGGGAGCGAGAAATCCGGCAAGTATTTCGCCTACTTCAATGACCAGCATCACGGCAGCGATCATGTCGCCCTGCTGGTCAAGACAAGCGGAATGGACGAACTTTTGAATCTCGTCGAAGCGCAGCCGCACGCCTATTTCAAGCCAGCGTATTATGGAGCGAGCGGATGGATTGGGCTCATCCTCAACCGCCCGAACCTGGACTGGGAGCATGTCGGCGAATGGCTTGAACGAAGCTGGCGCAGCATCGCTCCGAAGTCCGTAACGAGGCTCATGAACGTGGCGGAAGAATTCTGATGGGGCGCCTTACACCTTACATCTTTTTCCTCCTCGCAGTTCTTGCGTTCGCGATGATCGCGCTCCAGCCGGATGACAGTTGGCAGACCGAAGAAATCGACATGGTCGACGCTGTCCTGATCACTGCGGGCGTGCTGATCGGTGCGCATCTGCTGCGCAAACTGGGCCAAGCCTTTTACGCGCACTGGAAAGACCGGCGGCGTTGATCCCTCCGCGCCCACATCCCTTTACCCGTTCGACGATGGCCGAGCGTGCCAACCGGCTGATCTCCGAAGTGTGGGCGCGCGGCTGGGACGAAAAACCCAGCCTCGAGCCGGAATATATCTGGAGAGCCGGCAGCAAGGGTTATGCGCCTGAAGACGAAAATTCGATCCGCAGCGAAGAGGATGTTGCCGATTTCCGCCTGAGGCTCGAGCGCATATGTGCCTCTCTCAACCGGGAAGCGCAGCTTAACGCGCTCGGCCATACCATGGCTTATGGTCAGTTGAAAAACGCGGTTCGCAAGCGGCACGCGTTGGGCCGGCTGTGGCTGGAGAAGCCGGCGCTTGCCCAAACGCCGATCGCTGCGCCGATTGTCATTCTGGGGCAAATGCGAAGCGGTACGACGCGTTTGCAACGCCTGATTGCTGCCGACCCGCGCCATGCGGGAACACGCTTCTGTGACAGTCATGACCCGGTACCCGCCACGCCCGACCTGAGGCCGATCAAGGCTTGGGGGGCGCTTTTTATGGCGCGTCGGATCAATCCTTGGTTGGACGCGCTCCATCCTTTCGGCCCCACCCGCACCGACGAGGAAATCGGCTGGCTCAGCGCCGCCCTTTCTCCGCCCGCCTTCGAGGCCCAGTGGCATATCCCGTCCTTTGTCGCATTCAACGAGGAACGAGACGCTGGCCCCGTCTATCGAGAGTTCGCACGGATACTGCGAACCGATGCTGCCATCAGAGGGAATGCGGATTTACCCCGCGTCCTCAAATGCCCCCAATTTACGGAGGATGCCGCTGCCTTCTTTGCGCAGTTCCCGGATGCACGGGTCGTGCAGAGTCACCGCGACTTCCAGGAAGTGCTGGCGAGCAGCGTATCGATGGTCGCCAGCCAGATGGCCTTTCAGAGCGACCGTCGCGACCTGACCGCGCTGGAGAGCGAATGGGTCCGCAAGTTAGGGCTCCGCGAGCAGCGAATGCACAAGGCATTGCGCGGCTTCGGCGGTGCTACAGCTTACGTCCAATTCGCCGATCTTGGGCGAGACTGGCGCGGGACCATAGCAGCGGCCTATAAAACACTCGGTCTGGAGTTCACCTCGGCAGCAGAGCAATCGGTGGCGGGCGAACAAGGACGTTTACGGCGAGATTCCCACGTGCAACACGGCAAAATGATGAAGGAATTTTTCGCCTAGGCTGCGGCGGGACCGAGGTTCTCTAATCGCGTGATTTCAATGCTGGAGATCAGCGAACCCTGGAATTCGATGCGCCACATGCTGGGGCCCCCGACCTCGGGTAGGTCACTTTCAAGGCTACCCCGGACGAGGAGTTCGTCATCGTGGTGGATCACCTCGTCGATCCTGATCTTGGGCCGACCGACACCTGCACGAAACGCACGGTCCTTTTCGACGAAGGCATCGATGCCTCGCGTACGCCATCCCATTACTTTGGACACTACAACATCTTCGGTCAGCAGCTTGGTGACACGCCGGTAGTCGAGCGCGTTGAGCGCATCGGCCAGCTCGCGCACTTTCTCTTCGCGCACAGCGCGTGGACGTTTGAGAAGGAGCGACCCGAAAACCATAACGGGCGCATGCTTAGCAAAACATGCGCCCGTTCAATAACACATTTGTTTTCCTGCGGAGAATTTCGAAAAAGTCCGCTCTCCGCCAGAGAATCAGCCGACGATTTCGTCTTCGGCGAAGAAGAACTCGATTTCGGTCTTGGCGTTCTCGTCACTGTCGGAACCGTGGACCGAGTTCGCTTCAATCGATTCCGCATAGGACTTGCGAATGGTGCCCTCGTCGGCATCCGCCGGATTGGTGGCGCCCATCACATCGCGGTTGCGCTTCACGGCGTCTTCACCTTCGAGGACTTGCAAGACGACCGGGCCCGAGATCATGAAGTCGACGAGTTCACCGAAGAAGGGACGTTCCTTGTGCACTGCGTAGAAGCCTTCGGCCTGTTCCTTGGTCATCTGGATGCGCTTCGAAGCGACGACGCGCAGGCCGGCATCCTCGAGCATCTTGGTGACTGCGCCGGTCAGGTTGCGACGGGTGGCGTCGGGCTTGATGATCGAAAAGGTGCGGGTAACCGCCATGATTGATTTCCTTGCGTATTGATGTCTTGGGGGAGAGAGTTCTCGCGCGCGCCCCTAGCGCTGCGCGCGTCAGTGGGCAAGAATTACTCGAAACCGCTGGCAACACTCAGTTGCCCCTCCGTTCGGCTGCCGTCGCTCCTGACGCTGAGAGTAAAGCTGATCCCGCCATCGGGGCTTTCACCTCCCAACGTAGTCGCATTTTCGCCGCTGATGTCGATTTCAGGGTCAATGCCCGCGTCTAACGCCAGTTCGCGATAAAAGGCGACGACTTGGTTACGCCTATCCGGCGTCGTGAAATCCAGCGTAACAAAGGACCCGTCGCCCTGATCAACGCGGGTGGTGCTGACCAGTTCAGCGCCGGGATAGGGTAAGAACGGATCGGCTAACTCGGTCGGTACATCCTTTCCGGCCCACATAGTGGTGGTAACTCCCGCCGCATCGGTATGCGTTGCGCGCACTTCGCCGCTCTCAGGATTGATGTCGTAAGAGCCAAGTGCTTCGGTACTTTCGGTTTCGCCGCCTGCGCTTTCACCCTCGTCCGGCTTATTACAGGCGGAAAGGAGAAGTACGGCCAACGCAAGGCAGGAAGAGGTATGTTTCATCCCTAATCGACGGGCGAAAGGGCCCCAAGTTCCTGCGAATCAGCGACCTTCGCGCCAATTGCCTTCGGGAGTTTGCTTGAAGATGCGATTATCGATGTCGGCGCGCTCAGCAAGCTCGCGCCATAGTCCGCGCGCTGCGTCGGCACTTTCCGCATCGAAGAGCAGCATTGCACGATCGAAAGTGATTGCTTCCTCACGCCACTGCCCATCGGCAAGAATTATCATGCGCGCTTCATTCGGCGCGCTGCATGTCGCCGAAATAAGGATCGGCTGGCGTGCGGCATGGGGACCATCGGCCAGGCCATTGGCGAGAAACCCGCCATTGCCCTGCTGCCACAAGGCTTCGGAAAGCCTATGGCGAAGCACCTCATCCGCAGCGACCACCACCAGCCGCTCGCCCGCCTGCAACACCTTCCGGGCGAGCTTCGCCACAGTGACGTCGACCGGGTCGCGACTAAGCTGGTAGAAATCTACGAGAATGGGTCGCTCCCTTCGCTTCGGTCAGTCGCCTGCCTGCTTATTCCGGCGGCAGCGTTCCGAGCAATAGCGCACGTTGTCCCAGTCGCGCGCCCATTTCTTGCGCCAAGTGAAGCTGAGGCCGCAAGTGGCGCAGACCTTCGTTGGAAGGTCTGCCTTGCGTCTCATCTTCACCATGACGCCATGCCCGATTACTTCTCGGCCGTGTCGGCAACGAGGCGGTCGATCAGGCGCACGCCGTAACCTGTGGCGCCTTTGCCCCAAGTACGGCCTGGTTTATCCGACCAGGCCATGCCAGCGATGTCGATATGCGCCCAGGGTGTATCGTTGGTGATGAAGCGCTGGAGGAATTGTGCGGCCGTGATCGACCCCGCCGCCTTGCCGCCGATATTCTTCATGTCGGCAATCGGGCTGTCGATCAGCTTGTCGTAAGCCTTGCCGATCGGCATGCGCCAGACCTTGTCGCCCACCGCTTCGCCAGCGTCCGCGAGATCCTTCGACAACTGGTCGTTGTTCGAGAACAGCCCCGCATATTCATGGCCCAGCGAAACGATGATTGCGCCGGTGAGAGTCGCGAAGTCCACTATGCGCGAAGGCTGAAACTCCTTCTGCGTCCAGTGAAGGGCATCGGCGAGTACAAGACGCCCCTCGGCATCGGTATTGAGGATTTCGATCGTCTGTCCGCTCATGGAAGTGACCACGTCGCCCGGACGCTGGGCATTCCCGTCGGGCATGTTTTCGACCAGCCCCATGACACCCACAATATTGGCCTTCGCCTTGCGCTTGACGAGCGCCAGCATTCCGCCGGCGACCGCGCCTGCGCCGCCCATGTCCCACTTCATGTCTTCCATGCCGGGTCCGGGCTTGATCGAGATTCCCCCGGTGTCGAAGGTCACACCCTTGCCGACGAAGGCGACGGGTGCTTCGCTGCCACCTCCATTCCACCTGATCGCGAGGATACGTGAATCTCGCGACGAACCCTGCCCAACGCCGAGCAGCGAGCCCATGCCAAGCTCTTCCATCTGGGCATCGTCAAGGACGATCAGCTCTGCACCCGTGCCTTCAAAACGTTCCTGACAGCGCGCCACGAAACTTTCGGGATAGATGATGTTGGCAGGTTCGGTCACCAGCTCACGGGTAAACTCGACGCCCTCTGCAAGAGCCGCTGTGTCGGACCAAGAGGCCTCGATACCATCGGGAGCGCCTACTACCGTGACGCTTTCGAGCGTGATCTTCTGCTCGTCCTTCATCTTCGTGCGATAGACATCGTAGCGCCAGTTGCGCAGGCGCAGACCCAGCAGGACATGCGCCGCTTCGTCTGCCGACAGCCCGCTTTCGGACAGGTCGAGGACCATCTCCTTGTCACCACTGGACTGATATTTACCTGCGAGCGCGGCACCTGCTTTTTCCAAATTTGCGAGACGCGCCTCATCGTTCCTGTCACCGGCACCTGCAATGGCGAGCCGGGCAACCGTTTCGCCAAGTTCGATGAAACCGTCGAAGGTCTGGCCCGCACTCCCTTTGAACCGCGCGGCATCGGCTCCGGCTCGCATGGCGGCATTCGTGACGGAAGGAAGCTTGCCCTTGTCTACCACATGCGCAATGAGGCGCGCGCTTTGCGGACGGGACTGGCTAAACTGGATGTGCATGGATTCTCCCGAATTCTCTGATGACCGAAAAGCGCCCAAATCGTGGGCATCCCGGATGAACGCGATTGCGATTAGGCGTGGCCGGTGCGATAGGCAAGCCATGCACCGGGCGCGCGCGAAAACCTCCATCGATGCCATGCACTTGTGGGGGACCGCAGGGGCCGCCATTGCCTTGTTGTCCGGCACTCCGGTTCTGGCTCAGGATGGCGCAGCGACTGGCACCGTTACGATCGAACAACCGGAAGGCGAAAGCCCCGGCGATTTTCCCGACGCTCCCGCGGATGCTCAGGATCCGGTCATCATTGCATCCGACGAGAACCTCCCGCCAGAAGGTGCTGAATACAACGCTGCGGGCGAACGCCAGATTTCCTTCGCTGCCGACATTCTGAGCTACGATTCAGAAGCACAGGTCACTATTGCCCAAGGCAACGTCCTGATGCGATCGGGTGACCGTTCTTTGCGCGCCGATACCGTCAGCTGGAGCCAGCGCACAGGTGTAATCACCGCCAGCGGCAATGTCCGCTTCGTCGACGAGAACGGTAACCAGCTATATACCGAAAGCGTCGAATTAACCGACGAGTTCGAAGCTGGCGCGATGGAAGACCTACTTCTCGCACTCAGACAGGGCGGTCGCCTCGCCGCAAATCGTGGCGTTCGCGAGAGCGACGGCACGATCTCGCTGGAACAGGCTGCGTACAGCGCCTGTGATATCGTGACGCCCGAAGGCTGCCAAAAGGAACCGAGTTGGCGCATTACTGCCGACCGGGTGACCTATGATCCATCGGATTCTCAGGTTCGCTTCCGCGGAGCATATCTTGAGCTTTTCGGAGCGCGCATTCTCCCACTCCCGGGCCTATCGGTGCGAACCGATGGGGGGCCGGTGTCGGGCTTTCTCGTCCCCGATTTGCGCATCTCCGAAAACAACGGTGTCGAGGTTTCGGGAAGCTATTACATACGCATGGCCGATAACAAGGACCTCACCTTGTCGGCCTATCTGTTCACCGAAACAACGCCGATGGTCTCGGCACAATGGCGCCACCTGACGGACAAGAGCGCCTACCAGATTACCGGCTATGCCACCCACAGTCGGCGCATTTCCGATTTTACCGGTCTGACCGATAATTCGGAGTCGGATCCGCGAGGATATCTTTTCTCAAACGGTCGCTTCCAGTTTACCCCCGAATGGAGCCTGACCAGCTCGATCAGACTTGCCAGCGACAAGACTTTCCTGCGGCGCTACGATATCAGCCGCGATGACCGTCTGCGGTCGATGGTCGATCTGGAACGTATCGACAACGATTCCTATCTGTCGATTGCCGGATGGGCGACCCAGACCCTGCGCCTCAACCAGGATCAGGATCAGGTTCCGGTAGCTTTGCCCGTCATCGACTGGCGCCAGCGTATCGATGATCCGATCGCCGGTGGACTGATCGAACTGCAATTCAACAGTCTCGCGATCATGCGCAAGGCAGGGCAGGACACCGAACGCGCATTTGCGAAGGCCGAATGGAGCCGGAAAGCGATTACCGGTCTCGGCCAGGTGGTGACAGCTACCGCGCTATTGCGCGGAGACGTCTACCACTCGGACGACAATTTCCTGAACGAGACGGCCTCTTACCGTGGGAACCCCGGATGGGAGACACGCGGTGTGGCCTTGGGCGCCATCGACGTTGAATGGCCGTTCGTTGGCGAATTTCTCGGGGGTCAGCAGGTCTTCACCCCGCGCGTCCAACTGGTGGCGACGCCGGATATCAAGAACATGGCTATCCCGAACGAGGATGCGCGCGCCATCGATCTGGAAGACTCCAATCTCTTCGCGCTCAACCGTTTCCCGGGCTACGACCGGATTGAGGATGGCGCCCGTGTCACTTACGGGTTCGACTGGAATCTGCGCCGACCAGGCTGGGAGCTTTTCACCACGCTCGGACAGTCATACCGGCTCGACAACGATCGCGAAATCCTGCCTGACGGAACCGGCCTATCCGAAAAGGTCAGCGATTTCGTGGGCCGTACCGAGATACGATATCGCGATTTCGTCAAGCTGACTCACCGTTACCGGCTGGACAAGGACAACCTCGCAGTAAGGCGGAATGAATTCGACGCGACGGTGGGTTCCAGCCGAACCTACGCCGAAGTCGGCTACCTTCGACTGGACCGTAACATCACCAGCGTCGAAGACCTGCAGGACCGGGAAGAACTGCGCGCCGCGGTTCGTGTGGCCTTCGCCAATTACTGGTCGGTTTTCGGCTCGGGCGTGTTCAACCTTACGGATCGGGAGGAAGACCCCACTTTGTCGAGCGACGGCTTTCAGCCGATCCGCACACGGCTGGGGCTCGCCTATCAGGACGATTGCCTTGAGATGGGCGTGACCTGGCGGCGGGACTATATCTCGGCGGGCGATGCACGGCGGGGCGATACATTCCAGCTGTATTTCAGCCTGAAGAATCTCGGTTTTCGCTGAAGCGGTGATGTTGGCAGCGCGTGGCAAACACGCTATCCGGCACCGCGCAATCAGCTACCGTTAAGCCGGCCTCGTGCAGGCCTTGACTACTCGGGCGCAAATCAGGCGCCGCAAGGGAATACACGCGTGAACGCAAATATCGTAACGAAACTGCTGGGTTTTACTGCCGCATTGGGTCTTGCCGCCTCCGCACCGAACGTGTTGGCGCAAGGAGCCGCGCAGGAGGCAAATCCGTTGGGTTTACCAGACCAGCCCACATTGCTGGCCGATCCCAATCCGAATGTCCGCAAAGCGACAGCTGTTGTGAACGGACACGTCATCACCGGCACCGATCTTGATCGCCGTGTCGCCCTGCTGCTCAATGCCAATCAGGCGGAAATCAGCGATGAGGAGCTTCAGCGTGTGCGTGCGCAGGTGCTGCGCAACCTGATCGACGAAACATTGCAGATCCAGGCCGCAGAAGCCGAAGAAATCGTGATTTCGGATGCCGAGGTGGATCAGACTTTCGCCCGTGTCGCGGCGCAGAACAACCAGCGCGTCGAAGACATGGAAGCCTATCTGGCGCAAGTCGGATCTTCTTCCGCCTCGCTCAAGCGCCAGATTCGCGGCGAACTGGCGTGGCAGCGCCTTCTCCGCCAGAAGGTTGCGTTCTTCGTCAACGTCTCGGCGGAAGAGGTCAACGAGATGATGGAGCGGCTCGAAGCGTCGAAGGGAACGGACGAATACTGGCTCTGGGAAATCTTCCTTTCCTCCACACCTGAGAACGAGGCGGCTGTCGAAGCCAACGCAGCGAAGATCGTTGAACAACTCCGCCAGGGTGCAAGTTTTGCCGCATATGCCCGTCAGTTCTCGGAAGCGTCTACTGCCGCCGTCGGTGGTGACCTCGACTGGATCAGCCTCGCACAACTGGGCGACCCGCAGCTTGAATCCGTTGTGAGCCAGATGCAGGCAGGACAACTGGTCGGACCCATCACGATACCGGGCGGCTACTGGATCGTCTATCTGCGCGACAAGCGGCAGATACTTATGGCTGATCCGCGTGATGCATTGCTCAGCTTGAAGCAGATTCAGATCGCTTTCGATCCCGCTGCTCCCATCGAGCAGAACCAGGCGAAACTACAGGGCTTCACCGCTGGCTTAGAGAGTTTGAAGGGCTGCGGCAGTGTCGATGAAATGGCTGCCGCGTTGGGTGCGAACGTCGTAACGAACGACCAGATCCGTGCCCGCGCTCTGCCGGAGCAGTTGCAACAGATAATCCTCGACCTTCAGGTTGGCGAGACCACTCCTCCCTTCGGTTCGGTCGAAGAAGGCGTACGGGTCTTGATGCTGTGCGGTCGCGACGATCCGGAAACTACATCAGGACCGGATTTCGAAGAGTTGATGGCGCAGATCGAGGATGAGCGGATTAACAAGGCTGCGCAGCGCTACCTGCGCGATCTCCGCAACGACGCCTATATCGAATACAATTGACCGCCTTGCTGCTTCCCCTCGCCGTCTCGCTAGGCGATCCGGCGGGGATAGGGCCGGAAATTATCGCGGCAAGCTGGGCGCGACGCCAGGAAGAGAGGCTTTCGCCGTTTTTCGTAGTCGGCGGCGCAAGGGTTCTTGATGCGGCTTCGTGCACTCGTGGCCTCCAGGACATCATATGTCTGGTCGGAAGCGCAGAAGAAGCACTCGAAGTGTTCAACGATCGCCTGCCGGTCCTGGACACTTCGGATGCCGAATATACACCCGGCGAGCCGACCGAAGAGGGTGCGGCCCTGGCACTGCACTCGCTGGCCGAAGCCACTCGCCTTGCCCTTCTGGGCAAGGCTTCAGCGGTAGTCACCGCGCCGGTGGCGAAAGCTCAATTGGCCGCCGTTGGATTCGAGTTTCCGGGTCAGACAGAATTCCTGGCCGAATTTTGCGGTCTGAACCAAGATGATGCCGTCATGATGCTGGCAGGTCCCAGCCTTCGCGCTGTCCCGCTCACAGTTCATTGCGCTCTTGCCGACGTACCCAAGCGCCTCTCACAGGAATTGATTATCAGACGGGCGCGTATTGTGGCCACCGCCCTCCGGCGCAATTTCGGCATAGAGAACGCGAGAATCGCCGTTTGCGGCCTGAATCCCCATGCTGGCGAAGACGGGCGTTTCGGGAACGAGGAATCGCATATCATCGCGCCTGCCATCGCGGAACTGCTGGCCGACGGCCTCTCCATTACCGGTCCCCATTCCGCGGATTCCGTCTTCACGCCTCGCGCGCGCGAAACTTATGACGCTGCGCTCGCCATGTATCACGACCAGGCGCTCATTCCTCTCAAAGCGCTCGATTTCGACGAGGGTGTGAACGTCACTCTCGGCCTTCCGATCGTTCGAACCAGCCCGGATCACGGGACGGCTTTCGATATTGCCGGGAAAGGTATCGCCGATCCCGGAGCCATGATTGCCGCCCTCAGGATGGCAGGCGAAATGGCAGTGCGACGCGCCTCCCATGGTTGACCTCCCTCCCCTGCGCGAAGTCATTGCGCGGCATGGACTTTCGGCCAGCAAGGCCTTGGGCCAGAATTTCCTCTTTGACGAACAGTTGCTGGACCGCATCGCAGCAGTGCCGGGCAGCCTCGAGGGAAAACGCGTGCTCGAGATCGGGCCCGGACCGGGCGGGCTGACACGTGCGTTGCTGCGAGCGGGAGCCGATGTCACGGCGATCGAGATGGACAGGCGATGCCTTCCTGCCTTGTCCGAATTGACGATGGCTTTCCCTGATCGATTGCGTGTGATCGAAGGAGATGCACTCAAACTGGACCACAACGAACTGATGGGCGGCGAACCCTTCGCGATCCTCTCCAACCTGCCGTACAATGTCGGTACCGCGCTATTCACACGCTGGATGGGCGGGGAACTCTGGCCGCCGCAATGGACCTCGCTGACCTTGATGTTCCAGCAGGAGGTCGCTCAGCGCATTGTCGCGAAACCGGGCATGTCCGCCTATGGACGCCTTGCGGTTCTTGCCCAATGGCGTGCGCAGGCCAGGCTGGCGATGAAAGTCCACCGCAGCGCCTTCACGCCGCCGCCCAAGGTGATGAGTGCTATCATCCACGTGGAACCGGGCATTATGCCGAAGGGCGTTTCCGCCAGAGTTCTGGAACGTGTGACCGAGGCAGCATTCGGTCAACGGCGCAAGATGCTTCGGCAAAGTCTCAAGGGGGTTCCCGGTGCTTTAGGCGCGCTGGAGGCCTTGGGACTAGATACTCAACGGCGTGCTGAAACGCTCGAGGTGTCAGACTTCGTGGCGATCGCCCGAAAGCTAAGCTAGGAGGTCTGGCTCTCCTGTGCTGACAGCTTGCGCAGCAGCTGCGCGGCAATATCCAGCGTCTGCAGTTTCTCGGCAAACTGCACCACAACTTGCGGATTGTCGGCCAGCGCATCGCCCAGTTCGTCGAGCGAGGCCGCCACGCGATCCATATCGTCGATCGTGATCAAGGACCTGTGAAGCGGCGCGGGCACCGCGCGTCTGGCAGGTTCGTCCCGCTCGCGAAATTCCTCCATGATGCGCTGGAATGCGCGGTCCACGGACGCCTGTGGCGGAGCGTCCGGAAACCAGTCTGCCACTTCTGCCTGTTCGAAGAAGGATATTCCGGCCTGATCGACGCCTCGCCAGACAATCCGGCCGGGCGCGGACAATGCCCCGCGTCTCAGCTCGACCTCATGGCCGATGCTCGGCAAACTCTGTCCTTCGATCAGAGCGCCCACTGGGGACAGATTGCATAACCGCACCACGGAGTTGCCCGGTAGGGCATGCATATTCGCCTGCACCAGCAGGTCGACCCGCTCTTCGCGGCGATTGTGTAAACCATCGGCAGGCAAGGTTCGCGACCCCTTTCTTATAGTGCCGGGATCCGCCTATCCTCAAACGCTTACCATATGCTTGACCGAAGTTTCAGAAAGCCGCTTTCCGGCGCTGTCGCCACTGATGAAGCAGGGGCTCCGTATAGCCACTGGGCTGCTCGACACCCTTGAAAATAAGATCCTTGGCGGCACTGAACGCCGGACCATTTTCGTTTTCGAGCAGCGGTTCGTAAAAAGGGTCGCCAGCGTTCTGCTGATCCACTTTGGCGGCCATCCGCCGCAGCGAATCCATCACCTGCTCTTGGGATATCACCCCGTGCAGAAGCCAATTGGCGATATGCTGGCTGGAAATGCGCAAAGTCGCACGGTCTTCCATCAACCCTACATCATTGATGTCGGGGACCTTTGAACAGCCCACTCCGTGGTCGATCCAGCGCACGACGTAGCCAAGCAAACCCTGGCAATTATTGTCGAGTTCCTCCCGTATTTCGTCAGCCGACCAATTGGCCCCGTCGGCCAGTGGTATGGTCAGGAGTTCGTCGAGCTTCGCCGCATCACCCAGCCCCTTCTGGATTTCGAATACATCCTCGCGGAGATAGTGGATGGCGTGCAGGGTTGCAGCGGTCGGACTTGGCACCCACGCCGTGTTTGCTCCGGCGCGCAGGTGACCGATTTTCTCGATCATCATCTGCCCCATAAGGTCCGGGGCGGCCCACATGCCCTTGCCGATTTGTGCGCGGCCCGAAAGACCGTGCTCAAGGCCGATCCCGACATTGCGGGCCTCGTAAGCCCTGAGCCAGGCAGAGTTTTTCATCTCGCCCTTGCGCTTCATCGGGCCCGCTTTCATCGAAGTGTGGATTTCATCGCCGGTACGGTCGAGGAAGCCGGTATTGATGAAGACGATCCGGTCTTTCACCGCGTGGATGCAGGCAGCAAGATTGGCGCTGGTGCGGCGTTCCTCGTCCATCACGCCGACCTTGATAGTATGGCGCGGCAGGTCGAGCAGATCCTCTACCGCATCGAACAGGTCGTTGGTGAAGGCGCATTCCTCCGGCCCATGCATCTTGGGCTTCACGATATAGATGCTACCCTTGCGGCTATTGCCGTATTTCCCCAGTCCCGCGATGTCCTGCGCGCTAATCGCGCTGGTCACGACCGCGTCGAGAATACCCTCGGGAATTTCCTCTCCGTCCCAGCGTATGGCAGGGTTGGTCATCAGGTGGCCGACATTGCGCACGAACATCAGGCTGCGGCCCGGAAGGGAGCGGCGCGTGTCGTTCGCATCGGTGAAATGCTTGTCGCCTGCCAGCTCGCGCGTGACGGTCTTTCCCCCTTTGTCGAAACTTTCCGATAGATCGCCGCGGATGATGCCAAGCCAGTTCCGATAGGCCAGTAACTTGTCCTCGGCGTCGACTGCCGCGACCGAATCCTCGCAATCGGCGATGGTGGTGAGCGCGGCTTCAAGGACGATGTCCGAAATACCCGCTTTGTCTGTGCGACCTACCGGATGTTCCCGATCAAACTGCACCTCGATGTGCAAACCATTATTCCGGAACAGGAGACCCTTGTCGGTACGTCCGACATACTGCTCCTGATCTATCAGATTCCCGTAATCTTCACTTTCAAGATTGGCCCAGCTCCGCTCCGCCAGTGGCAGCGTTTCGTCGAGAAACTTTCGCCCTTGCGCGATAACGGCCGCGCCGCGATCCTCGTCATAGCCGCCCGGCTTTGCCGGCGGAGCGTCGAGTGCATCGGTGCCGTAAAGCGCATCGTATAGGCTGCCCCAGCGCGCGTTGGCTGCGTTGAGCAGGAAGCGGGCGTTGAGGATGGGCACGACGAGTTGCGGGCCAGCCATGGTTGCGATCTCGGGATCGACGTTTCTTGTCTCGATGGTGAACTCGCCCGGCTCGCTTACGAGGTAGCCGATCTCTTCCAGAAAGCGGCGATAGGCACCTGCATCGTGCGGCTGTCCCTTGCGTTCGATATGCCAGGCATCGATCTTCGCCTGCAGTTCCTCGCGCTTGTTTAGCAAGGCGCGGTTACGGGGAGCGAATTCGCCGAGAAGACCGGCAAACCCTTCCCAGAACTGGTTCACATCGAGATCCAGCGGAGCCAGAACCTCCCGCTCGAAAAACTCGGCAAGAGCCGGATCGGTTTGAATACCGGCGCGGGTCACGTAATTGGTCATGGAACTCCTCTGGGTAGATCGTGCGACTGGCGATGTAGACCCGGGGAGGAGTGGTACGACCTATGCCGCCAGTGGTTGACGAATGCAAGGTGCGGGGTGGACTTGACCCGCGCGAGCCTTAAGGAAGTTGCCGATGAAACCGGATACTGCGCCCCAAGCCTTTCTAGACGCAATCGATGCGGACACGATGCTGCGCGAAGTGCAGGATTGGTCCGCGATCAACACCGGCACGGCGAATATCGAGGGACTGGAGAAAATGGCAGGCGTATTGGCCGATGCCTTCTCTGCCCTTCCCGGCGATGTCGAACTGGTGCAGCCTGCAACGGTTACCGCGATTTCCGCCGAGGGCCGCGAATACGAAAAGCCGCATGGCAAGCACCTTGTCCTGCGTGTGCGGCCCGAGGCTGAACGCCGCTTCGTGCTGACCGGGCACATGGACACCGTGTTTCCGGCGGATCACCCCTTCCAGACAGTGAAGTGGCTCGACGATGACACCATCAACGGCCCCGGCACGGCGGATATGAAGGGCGGCCTCAATATCATTCTCCATTCGCTCAGGACATTCGAGACGATCGAAGGCTCTTCGCGAGTGGGCTACGAGGTGATGATCAACTCGGATGAGGAAACGGGCAGCCTCGCCAGCCGCGGATTGATCGAGGAACTCGCGCGCGGGAAATACGCCGCTCTGACCTATGAACCCAGCGCCCTGCCCGACGGCACGCTCGCCCACGCGCGCGGCGGAACCGGCAATTACTCGATCACCATTACCGGGCGCAGCGCCCACGCAGGTCGCAACCCGCAGGACGGGCGCAATGCCATCGTCGCGGCGTCCGATCTCGTCCTGAAGATCAAAGGGCTCGAGGCGGAGGACATTACCGTCAATCCTGCCAAGATCGAAGGCGGCGCAGCGAACAATGTCGTGCCCGATCTCGCCATCCTGCGCTTCAATATCCGGCCCAAGTCGACCGACGCCATGAACCGTTTTGACGGTGAGCTTGGCGCGATCCTCAGGGGTATCGAAGCCGAGCACGAAGTCGGCATCCACCGCCATGGCGGGGTCACACGGCCACCCAAACCGGTGGACGACAGGGCCCAACGCCTGTTCGACCTCGTGAAGGCATGCGGCGCCGAACTCGGCCAGCAGATCGGCTGGAAGTCCACCGGCGGGGTGTGCGACGGCAACAATATCGCCGCCACCGGCGTTCCTGTGGTCGACACCATGGGCGTGCGCGGCGGGGCGATCCACAGCCCCGACGAATTCATGATCGTATCTTCGCTGCGGGAGCGTGCGGCACTCTCCGCGCTGGTCCTCACGAAGCTATCCACCGGAGACCATTTGTGACCTTTCGCCTGCGCGCCACGCATATCGACGATCTTGAACACCTCTATGAAATGGCCAAGCTGACCGGTGGCGGCTTTACCAACCTGCCTGCCGACCGGAATGCGCTGACCAAGAAGCTCAATCGCGCCGATGAAGCGTTCTCACGAACCGACGGCGATCTGGGCGACGACCAGTTCACACTCGTGCTGGAGAACACCGAGACTGGCCAGGTTCGCGGCACTTGCCAACTGTTCAGCCAGGTCGGACAGCAGTGGCCGTTCTACTCGTATCGCCTGACCACGCTGACCCAGCACAGCCAAGAACTCGACCGTACGGTACGCGCCGAATTGCTCAGCCTGGTAACCGATCTCGAAGGGTCGTCCGAAGTCGGTGGATTATTTCTCCATCCGGGTGAACGCGCCGGGGGGCTGGGCCTGCTTCTTGCACGTAGCCGCTATCTCTTCGTCGCGATGCATCGCAGCCGGTTCGCCGATCGCATAATCGCGGAATTGCGCGGAGTGATCGACGACCGCGGTGGTTCACCCTTCTGGGACGGCGTTGCCGGGCGCTTCTTCGGCATGACCTTCCAAGAGGCCGATTATTTCAATGCGATCAACGGAAACCAGTTCATTGCCGATTTGATGCCCAAGCATCCGGTCTATGTAGCCATGCTGGATGACGAGGCGAGGAAAGTGATCGGCGTACCCCACCCTTCCGGGCGCGCGGCGATGCGGATGCTTGAGAACGAAGGTTTTTCGGCCGAAGGCTATGTCGACATCTTCGATGGCGGCCCCACTATGACCGCGCGTACCGATCAGGTGAAAAGCGTCCGCGAGGCAAAGCCAGCACGCGTGGCTGCAACCGATCTCGACATCGGGGAACGCGCATTGATTGCCACGGGTGAACTCTCCGGCTTCAAGTCAGCCTACGGTATGCGGGATTTCAGCGAGGATGGCAGTGTGTCGATCGACGAAATCAGCGCCACTGCACTTGAGGTCGGCGTGGGAGACACCGTTTGGAGCGTGGCGCGATGAGCCTCGTCGAGATCAATTTCGACGGTATCGTCGGTCCAAGCCACAATTATGCCGGTCTCAGCCTCGGCAATATCGCCAGTGCAAGTCACAAGGGCGACGCTTCCTTTCCTCGCGCCGCAGCGCTGCAGGGCATCGCCAAGATGCGCTCCAATATGGCCTTGGGTCTGGCTCAGGGATTTCTCTTGCCGCTGCCCCGACCCAATCTCCAGCTGATGCGAGACCTGGCAATCGACGACAGCACGCCTCGCCAGCTTCTCGCGGCCGCCTGGTCTGCATCGAGCATGTGGACCGCCAATGCGGCCACGGTCAGCCCCGCGCCGGACACCAGGGATGGCCGCTGCCACCTGACGCCTGCCAACCTCGTGACCATGCCGCACCGGGCACAGGAATGGCGCCATACGCAGGCGCAGCTCAAACTGGCCTTCGGCGACGAACGGCATTTCACCATTCATGACGCCGTCCTTCCTGCGTTCGGCGATGAAGGCGCCGCCAACCACATGCGGTTCTGCGAAGGCCACGGTACGCCCGGGGTCGAGGTGTTCGTCTGGGGCAGGCAGGGTGGCAAGTTCCCTGCCCGTCAGCATGAACAGGCCAGCCGCGCCATTGCGCGCCTACACGGCCTCGATCCAGACAAATGCGTCTTCATTGAACAGAACCCGGATGCCATCGAAGCGGGCGCATTCCACAACGACGTCGTTTCCGTGGCGAACGAACGCGTATTGTTCACGCACGAGCGCGCGTTTGCAGACCAGCAAGGCGCCTACGGAGCAATCCGAGCGGCATTTCCCTCGCTGGAAGTGGTCGAGGTGCCGGACAGTGCGGTCAGCCTCGAAGAAGCCATTCGCACGTACCTGTTCAATGCTCAGTTGATCACCCTCCCGAGCGGCGAAATGGCGCTCGTCGTGCCGAGCGAATGTCAGGAAAGTGCGAGCGTGTGGAGCTGGTGCGAACACATGCTCTCCGGCAACGGGCCGATCCGCAAGGTCATTCCTGTCGACGTGCGTCAGTCCATGGCCAACGGCGGCGGCCCCGCCTGCCTGCGCCTTCGCGTGGTGGCGGACCCGGCGACGGTGGATCAGCGCTTCATGCTCGACGAGGCCAAGGCCGAGCGGATCGAGGCCGTGATCGCAGAAATGTGGCCCGAGACGATAGAGCCCGCCGAGATCGGCGATGATGCCTTGGCCAAGCGCGTAATCGAAGCACGCGAAGCTTTGCTCAGTGTCCTATCCTTGGACACTCTCGTATAATCCCGGCTCACAAAGGTTAATCGCCTCGACAGCGCGTCGGGCGATCTTACATTCGTTCCCTGGTTAACCACGCAAATGGGCAGGAACGTGTCTCTGGCACGGGCATTGCACAGAGGAAGGTTAAGGAAGGAGCGTAACGCGTCCATGTGGACCAAAGTCAAAAGGCTGTTCGTGATCAAGACGCGCTTCGAAGCGTATCTGATCATCTACGCCCTTGCCTTGGGCGCGATGACGCGCGGCGCTCAATATACCGTCGAATACCCCGGTGTCGGCGGATACCTCCTGATGGCAGCCACTGCCGGTGCGGTATTCCTTGGCGGTGCGAAAATTCTCGACGCGATCCGGTACGAGCGCGAATCGAAGAAAGCCGAACCCCAAAAAGCGGCTCCAAGAAACTAGCCAACGGCGGGCTTTCCGCCCGGGAGCGGAACCTTATCTCTAATTTATCAGTATTACCGATTGGATTAACCGGTAGGATCGAGGACACCCATGTCTCGGGGAAATAACGATAGAGGCCAATTGCGGCCTTCGCGTCAGGCCCATGAACCGGTCAAGGATCTCGGGCATCCGTCAGGTCCATTCGCCGGTTCAACTGGACTGCTGTTCGAACAGGCCATGGCGCAGACCCGCATGGCCGTCTGCCTGAGCGATCCCCATATCGCCGATGATCCTATCGTCTTTTGCAACCAGGCATTCCAGCAGCTTACCGGTTACGATGCAGAAGATATCATCGGGCGGAACTGCCGCTTCCTTCAGGGCCCGGATACGGACCAGAGGCAAGTCGACAAGATTCGCGAGGCGATCCGCACCGAAGACGTGGTGGTGGTGGAACTTCTCAACTACCGCAAGGATGGAACGACCTTCTGGAATACGCTCCATCTTGGGCCGATTTACGACGAGGAAGGCAAGCTCAAATACTTCTTCGGAAGCCAGTGGGATGTAACCGACGTCCATCAATCGAGGGACGAGGAACGCCATGCAAAGGCCATGGCAAGAGAAGTATCTCACCGACTGAAAAACGTCTTCGCAGTGATCGGCCGGATCGTGAACATCACCGGGCGGTCGATGGATGCAAAGCCAGTGGCCGTCAAAATCAACGAACGCGTCCAGGCCCTTGGCCGCTCCTACGAACCCACTTTAGACGAAGCGGCGCTCGGGACCATCCACGTCGGGCAAGCCATTCGTTCGGTTCTATCTCCCTATGACCCGGAAGGAAACCGGGTACATTTCAACGGCAACGGCGTGCGAACCGAACCCAATGCTATTTCTGCTATCGGCCTGACACTGCACGAGCTGGCGACCAATGCCACGAAATATGGTGCGCTGTCGAAAGACGGCGGCACCGTCGAAATTTCCTGGGAACACACCAAGGATAAACACGGCCGGGCCGCCCTGCAGGTCGACTGGGTAGAAAGCGGAGGGCCGAAGATCGATGGGCCGCCTGACTCCAACGGTACCGGCTTCAACATTGCCGATTCACTCCTTGCTCACTCGCGCGGAGTGCTCGAGCGGGATTGGGAGCCCGACGGGCTGAAAGCTCGACTCATCATTCCGATCTCGAACGGATAAGCCTCTACATGAACACCTTTCTTGTGCTCGAAGACGAGCCTTTCATCTCGATGGATCTCCAGTTCGCATTCGAAGATGCCGGATATTCGGCCGTATCCGCAGTCGATAATGAAGAGGCTTTCGCCCACATTGCGGACCGCATCATCAAGGGTGCGATACTCGACGTGAATCTAGGCTGCGGCCAGACCTGCGAGCCCACGGCAATGAAGCTCAAGGAGCTTTCGATCCCCTTCGTGCTGCATACGGGCGATCTCGACCGTGCGGGAGAGCATCTGAGGGGGCTCAAGGCACCCGTCATTGCCAAGCCCAGGCCGGCCGACGACGTGGTCTCGCAAATTGTGAAACTCGCGGATGAAACGCAGGACTGAATGAAGGTGGGGGTTTCTGTTGCTAGCTACCCCCGGAGCCCCGGAATCCGCTTCTGTTGCCCGGTGGGTCCAACCGCGCTTTAGCTTTGTAAATTCAGGCCGTTAGGCCGTCAAATTACGCTGCGAGAGCGAGTGCTTCGTTATCGTTGGCACTTGTGTGTTGCGAACAGTTTTACGGGGTACTCAGCCCGGGCAAAAACACTGTCTTTCAGCACACGTCGATCCTAGTTCGGCCCCGTCAGAAACCGCGATCTTTCCGCGGGTTATGGTGGAGCCGCCGGGTACTGCCCCCGGGTCCGTTGTACCTATTACACAGCGCCATTTATCGCCATATCCGGTCGAAACCGGCGACTCCCATATAGCGATCGATCGCTTAATGTGAAGTGTATCGCTCTGCCGCAAAGGCAAATGGGAGCATTCCTATCCCATAGGGCCTTTCTCTGGCGCATAGTCGGGTCGCGCGGCGCGCAATTCGTCGCGAATTTCCTTGAGGAGATCGACTTCGCTCGGACCGGGAGGCGTCACGACCTCTTCGGGCTTGTCCTCGAATTCCGCCATCACGCGCTTGGCATAACGCACCAGCAGGAAGACGATGAACGCCAGGATCAGGAAGTTGATCACCGCAGTAATGAAGCTGCCATAGCCGATCATCGCCGCGCCGGCTTCCTGGAGCGCGGCATAATCGTCCATCGGGCCCTGGTACCCTTCGGGCACGTCGAGCAGGATGAAATAGCGCGAGAAATCCGCCCCGCCGAAGATCGCGCCGATAAGCGGCATGATGATCTCGTCGGTCAGCGACTTGACGATTGCGCCGAAAGCCGCGCCGATGATCACCGCAACGGCCAAATCCATGACATTGCCCTTCGCGATGAAGGCCTTGAAATCCTTGAGCACGTGCTATCCCTCCAGCAATCCGGTTGACCCTGGTTTCCTTACTGGCATGACAAATGTGCGCTCTCAAGTCCGCTTCGCTTGAAAGCCCGCGCAGCCGTGCTATCTGGATAAGACAGTTTCGCATTCAGGTTGTTCAAGGGGAATTGCCGACATGAACCGTATCTTCGCCATTCGCACCTTCCTGCTGGGCGCAATTGCGCTTGCCCTTTCAGCCTGCGGGATCAACTCCGTCCCTGCCGCAGAAGAAAACGCCAAGGCCAAGTGGGCCGATGTGGAAGCGCAGTTCCAGCGCCGCGCCAACCTGATTCCCAACCTCGAACAGATCGTGATGTCCTCCGCCGAGCAGGAGCGCCAGACGCTCAACGAGGTGATCGAGGCGCGCGCTTCGGCGACACGGCCCGAAATCCAGCTTGGCGAAGGCGATCTCAACGATCCCGCCAGGATGCAGCAATACCAGCAGGCGCAGAACCAGTTGGGCGGTGCACTCAGCCGACTACTCGTTTCGGTCGAACGCTATCCAGAACTGCGCAGCCAGGACAATTTCGGTCGCTTCATGACGCAGCTGGAAGGCAGTGAAAACCGCATCGCGGTCGCCATTCGCGACTATAACGAAGCGGTTCGCCAATATAACACCACAATCCGCACCTTCCCCGACACGATCGGCGCGAACATCATCCATGGTGCGGAACCGCTGGTGCCTTACGAAGCCGTCAGCGAAGGCGCGGAAACTGCGCCGCAGCTCGACATGCGCAGCAACGCCGAAGCCAACTGAAGCGCGCGGGAGGCGCGATCATGAACCGCATCCCCGGCCTTCTGCTGCTTCTGGCGGCCGCGTTCGGCCTCGGGTCGCCTGCGTTGGCGCAACCGGCATTCCCAGAACGCGGCACTGCGCCGGTCGTTGATGAAGCCAATATCATCGACGAGGCGACCGAAGCCGAATTGACGCGCAAGCTCACCGAGTTCGAAGCGCGCAACCAGCGCCAGTTCGTCGTTGCGACCGTGCCCGACCTGCAGGGATACGATATCGCCGAATACGGTTATCAGCTCGGCCGCAACTGGCAGCTGGGCGATGCCGAGAACGATGACGGGATCATCCTGCTTGTCGCCCCGAATGAACGGCAGATGCGCGTCGAGGTCGGTTATGGGCTCGAAGGCATCATCCCCGACGGGCTCGCCTTTGAATATGTCGAAGGCATGAAGCCCTTTTTCCGTGAAGGCGATTATTCGGGCGGTATCAGCTGGGGCGCCGACCAGATCATCCGCCAGCTCGAGCTCCCGCCCGAAGAAGCGGCGCAGGTCGCCCAGGCATCCGAGCAGCAGCGCGAGAGCAAGGACAGCGGATTTCCCATCGGCGGGCTGATCTGGCTCGCCTTCATCGTCTTCTTCTTCATCCTGCCGATGTTCAGCGGACGTGGTCGCCGCAGGCGCTATCGCCGCGGCCCTTGGGGCAATGCGGCAAGGGACATCATCCTGTGGGAAGCGGGCAAGGCGATCGCGCGCGGCATCGATTCCGATGGCTGGGGCGGCGGTGGCGGCGGCGGCTTTGGTGGCGGCGGCTTCGGCGGGTTCTCCGGTGGCGGCGGCAGTTTCGGTGGCGGCGGCGCTTCGGGGGGCTGGTAAATGGGTTATCTGGACGAAGCACAGCACAAGATCGTCAGCGATGCGGTCGCGGCGGCCGAAGGTACGACCAGCGGCGAAATCGTCACCGTTCTGGCCGACCGGTCCGACGGCTATACCGATATCGCGCTGTGGTGGGCCATCGGTGCCAGCTTCACCGCAATGAGCATATTCGCTGCCTTTCCCGAATTCTTCCTCGGCTGGTTCGACTGGCTGGCAGGCGGTTGGACCGTCGAATGGACGCAGGGGCAGGTACTGACCCTCGTGCTTGCGCTGGGCCTGGTAAAATTCTTCGGGGTGCTTGCCATCCAGCTTTGGCAGCCGCTCAAATTCGCCCTCATTCCCGGCCCCATCAAACAGCAACGTGTGCGCGAGGCGGCGGTCCGCAACTTCAAGATCGGTGCGGAACGGCGAACGCATGGCCGTACGGGTGTGATGCTTTACCTCTCGATGCGCGAACACCGCGCAGAGATCGTGGCCGACGAACCCATCGCAGAGCGGGTCCACGCCGAAATCTGGGGTGAAGCCATGGCCGACATGCTGGCCGAAGTCAGCCGCGACCGTATCGCGGACGGACTGGCAGCCGGCGTGCGCGACGTGGGTCTGGTCCTGACGGAGCATTTCCCGCGCGACAAATATGACGAGAACGAGCTGCCCGACCGGCTTATCGAAGTCTGACCGTGGCTGTTCCCGATCACGATGCACCTGAAGAGGTGATGTGGCAGGGCCGTTTCGTCACGGCGAAAAAGCGTGGGCGCTGGGAATATGTGTCGCGCAGCCGGGGAATCCGGGCGGCGGTAATCCTCGCGATTGACGAGGAGGATCACGTCCTTCTGGTCGAACAATATCGCGTTCCGCTGGGGCGTAGCTGTATTGAACTGCCCGCAGGCTTGATCGGGGATGACGATAGCGCCGCCGACGAGGATCCGCTGGCCGCCGCAGGGCGCGAACTGGAGGAAGAAACCGGCTACCGCGCCGATCGGCTCGAGGACATGGGCTGTTTCTATTCCTCCCCCGGAATGGTCAGCGAAAGTTTCACGCTTGTACGCGCACGCGGCCTGACGAAGGTCGGCGATGGCGGCGGGGTCGAAGGTGAGAATATCACTGTCCACCGCGTTCCCCGCACCGTATTACCGCGCTTTCTCGACGAAAAGCGAAAGGCAGGTTGCGGCGTGGACGTGCGTATGCTCCTGCTGCTCGGGCAAGGCATTATCGAGGGAGAGTGAGTATGGCAGGCCGCTGCGAAGGAAAGCTGGCGCTGGTGACCGGCGCCGCCCAGGGGCTTGGCGCCGCGCATGCCCGCAGGCTCGCCGAAGAAGGCGCACGAGTGCTGTGCACCGATATCAACGGAGACGGCGCCGCAGACACCGCGAGGCTTGTCAATGAAGCGCTTGATCGGGAGGTTGCATTCGCTGTTTCGCACAATGTTACCGATCCTTCTGACTGGGAAGCGGCAGTCGATGCCGCACGGGAACATCTCGGCGGGCTCAACGTGCTTGTAAACAATGCCGGGATCGGCGTGGCAGGGAATATCGAGACCTGCGACTTCGAAGACTGGAAACGCTGTTTTTCGGTCAACGTCGATTCCATCTTCCACGGCTGCCAGAAAGCCCTGCCCCTGATGCGCGAACATGCGCCGGGATCGATCATCAACATTTCCAGCATCGCCGGACTGATCGCCAGCGACACTATGCCCGCCTACAATTCGAGCAAGGCGGCCGTGTGGATGCTGTCAAAGTCGATTGCGCTGCACTGCGCGAAGAACAATATGGATATCCGCTGCAACTCGGTCCATCCGACCTTCGTCGACACGCCGATCCTCGACGGGACGGCGAAGGCGCATAGCCTCGACAAGGGGATATTGCTGGAAAAGCTCGCCCGTCAGATACCCTTGCGGAAAGTGGGGGAGCCAGACGACATCGCGAATGCGGTGGTCTATCTCGCCAGCGACGAGAGCAAATTCATGACCGGTGCGGAGCTCAAGCTCGACGGCGGTATCTCGGCCATGTAGAAATTGGGACGCGGCATTGCCCCCGCGTCCCGGTTCAATCGGCGATCAGCGCGATGCCGAGGTAGATCAGGATGAAGCTGCCGAAGCCGAGCAGTGTTCCGAGCACGAAGCCGACGCGGACCAGCGTGGTATCAATCCCGAAGTGGCGGCCGATCCCGGCGCAGACGCCCATCAGCTTGCCGTTCTGGCGATCGAGGCGGAACCCGCCACTCGGCTTTACGGCATTGTCATCGTCGCGAAATTTGAGCTGGCTCATACCAGAACTCCACCGGGGGTTGCGGGGATGATGGCCGTGGCGAAGAACACCGCCGAGACGGCCAGCGAGAATACGGCTGCGAGAATCTTGCCGCCGGACTTTTCGATATCGAACATGAGAACCTTCCTTTCAGAGACTTGAGTGGCTGCGGATGCCTTAGGCCAGCAGGCCGGCGGGCGAAGCGGGGACGATTGCGTAAGCCATCATGATCGCCGATGCGCCGATGGCGAAAACGGCGGCGAGAGCTTTGTTGCTGGCAAATTCGAAAGCAGACATTGTGATAATTCCCTTGAACCTTGACTGGTTCGTCGGACCATCCGGCGAACACAAACAGCCTTGCAACGGGCGTGCCAAACTTGAAAAACGGCCGAATTCAGCCATTCCAAACTTAACCGAGAGCTTCGGCTTCGTTCACCTATCCGAAAGGTTGGTGATTTTTCCCAACATTTGGATTTGGCGTTTCGGCTGGTGAGCTTCACTCGCTATCGCTAGGGGTTGCGCCTCCATGCTTGACCGCATTTCCCTCAGCCGTTTTCGCAACCACGAAGCCACCGATCTGGTCGGCACTTCGCGCTTCAACCTGCTCGTCGGCGACAATGGTGCGGGCAAGACCAACGTGCTCGAAGCGATTTCCCTGCTCGCTCCGGGCCGCGGGCTGAGACGGGCCAATCTGGCGGAGATCGTCATGCATGGTGCTGGTGCCGGTTTCGGCGTCGGCGCAAGCCTGACTGCAGGCGATATGGGTGACGAACCCCTTCGCCTCGCCACCTATTGCGAGAGTCCCCATCCCGGGCGACGCCGCATCCGCATCAACGGGGCCGACAACACGGCCACCGCGCTGGGCGAATGGATTGCGCTCACATGGCTCACCCCGGCAATGGACGGGCTCTTCACCGGCCCATCTGCCGACCGCCGCCGCTTCCTCGACCGTATGGCCCTCGCCCTCGATCCCGCCCATGCGCAGCACGCGGCTCGCTATGAAAGCGCGCTTCGTGAACGCAATCGCCTGCTTTCGGACGAGCGCATCCCCGAAGGTGCGTGGCTCGATGCCATCGAAGCGCAGATGGTGGAACATGGCGGCCGCCTGATCGCGGGCCGCGCAGCGCTGGTCGATACGCTGATGGCGCGGATCGCGCATATGCCGAGCGAACCCTTCGCCCGCCCCGCCATCACCTATGCGCCGGGCGGTGCCGATAGTGCAGAGGCGCTTTCACAGGCGCTGTTCGAGGGCCGCAGGGGCGACCGCGCCGCCCAGCGCACGCTTGCCGGCCCGCATCGCGACGAGCTGGAAGTTATCCATGCGGCCAAGCGCGTAGCTGCAGCGCAGAGTTCGACCGGCGAACAGAAGGCCATGCTGGTGGCGATCACCCTCGCTCATGCCGCGCTGGCGGCACAGGGACGCGCGGGCGTGCTTCTGCTCGACGAAGTTGCCGCGCATCTCGATCCGGTGCGCCGCACGGCGCTGTTCGAACAGCTATCCGCCAGCGGTGCGCAGGTATGGATGACCGGGACGGAAATCGCGCCATTCGACAGTATCGCCGGTGATGCGGCGATCTGGCGCGTGTCAGGCGGAACGGTCGATCCCGCCTAGCCCTCGTCGGGCAGAGCTGCCTGAACCTCGTCCAGCGTATCGGCCACCAGCGCATCGATCCCTTCCGCCGTCGGGTGGATGCGGTCCGACTGGAAAAGCGAGGGGTTCTGGTAGATGCTTTCCAGCCAGAAGGGCACCAGCTGCGCATCATATTCGCTGGCCAGTTCGCCATAGAGTCCGTCGAACTGCTGCTGGTATTCGGGGCCGTAATTCGGCGGCGCGCGCATTCCCATCAGCAGGACCGGTATCTCGCGGCTCTTCAATTCCTCAAGCATTTCTTCGAAGTTGGCCCGCGTATCGGCAGGCTGGATACCCCGCAGCATATCGTTGCCCCCCAGTTCGAGCAGGACGAGATCGGGCTTTTCCGCCTGCTGGTCGAGCACGAAACCCAACCGTTGGCGCCCGGCTGCGCTCGTGTCACCCGATACGCCCGCATCGACCACGCGGGCATTGATGCCCTGCTGCCGCAGTGCCCGTTCCAGCCGTTCCGGATACCCCTCGTGTTCGGCGAGATTGTATCCCGCGAACAGGCTGTCGCCGAACGCAAGGATGCGCCGCTCCTCTCCCTCCACCGCAATATCCTCGGGTGCCGCGGTTTCGCTGGAGGGAGCATCCGCGATCTCCGCATCCTCCGCCTCGCTTCCGCAAGCGGCGAGCGAAAGGGCGAGCAGGGGTATCGACAAACTACTGAGGCGCATCGGCGGACTTCCTTGTGTGGATATGGCGCTTCTGCCATCGCAGCCATGTGACAACTTCTCAAGATGCGATCATCGCGCGCGACCTGCGCCTCACCCTCGGCTCCTCCGAAGCACCGGTAGAAATCCTCAAGGGCCTCGACCTTACCATCAAGGCCGGGGAAACCGTGGCGTTGCTTGGCCCGTCCGGCTCCGGCAAGAGCTCGCTCATGGCGGTGCTGTCGGGACTGGAACGTGCCAGTTCGGGCACGTTGCAGATCGCGGGGCAGAACTTCGCCACGCTGGACGAAGACGAACTGGCCCGGGCCCGCCGCGGGCGGATCGGCATCGTGCTCCAGGCCTTCCACCTGCTGCCGACGATGACCGCACTCGAAAACGTCGCCACGCCGATGGAGCTTGCCGGTGAAAGCGATGCACAGGTCCGGGCGAAGGCCGAACTTGAGGCCGTCGGCCTCGGGCACCGGCTGGAACATTATCCGCAGCAGCTTTCCGGCGGCGAACAGCAGCGCGTCGCCATCGCCCGCGCCACCGCGCCCCGCCCCGACCTGATCTTTGCCGATGAACCAACCGGCAATCTCGACGCCGCGACCGGCCACGAAATCGTGGAACTGCTTTTCAAACGCCGCGCGGAAACGGGCGCGACCCTGCTGGTGATCACGCATGACCCGGAACTGGCAGATCACTGCGAGCGGGTGCTGACGCTGGGCGACGGCCGCATTGCCAGCGACACCTCCGCATGAGCTGGGGTACGGCCTGGCGGATTGCGCGCCGCGATCTCAATACACGCTTCAAGGGGCTGCGGCTTCTCCTGGTATGCATCTTCCTCGGCACCGCTGCCCTTGCGGCAATCGGCTCGCTGACCGCAGCCATCGAGCGCGAACTGTCGGCGAATGGTCAGGCCTTCCTTGGCGGGGATCTCCAGATCGAACTGTGGCAGCGCTCGCTCAACGATGAGGAGCGCAGCGCGCTGGAAGAACTCGGGACCGTCTCTGCCGGTACCCGCCTGCAGGCCATGGCGCGCAAGGACGATATCGCAGCGCCTATCGAACTGAAGGCCGTCGACAGCGCCTATCCGTTATACGGCACGCTGACGCTGGAGGGTGACCGTGAAGTGGGTGCGCCCAGTGGCAACCAGGCCTATCTCGCCCCGGGCGCAGCGGACAGGCTGGGCGTAGGCGAGGGCGACAGTATCGCCGTCGGGACCGAAACGCTGGTCGTCGAAGGGATTATCGATGATGAGCCCGACCGTCTGGGTGAAGGCTTCCAGCTCGGCCCGACGATCATCGTCGCCGAAGACGTGCCGCAGCGCGCGGGCCTGCTGGCACCGGGTGCGATGTATCAGAGCAAGACCCGCGTCGCGTTTTCCACCCCCACCGACCTCGAACAGGTGGAGGAAGACCTCGAAGCGCGCTTTCCCGACGCCGGGTTCGATATCGACACCGCCGAACGCGCCGCGCCGGGCACCGACCGCTTTGTCGAACGGATGAGCGAATTCCTGACGCTCGTCGGTCTCGCGGCGCTGGTGATTGCGGGGATCGGGATCGGCGGCGGTGTCTCGTCCTATCTCGACGCGAGGCGGCAATCGGTGGCGACCTTCAAGGTATTGGGCGCGGACAGCCGCGATATCGCGCGGATATATGCACTGCAGATATTCGCGGCTTCCGCAGTCGGATCGCTGGCCGGTCTGGCAGTGGGCGTGGCGACCGTCCCGCTGCTGGCCTCCGCGCTGGAAGGCTTGCTGCCGGTCGACGCAGGGTTCGTTTTCGATCCCGGCGCTCTCCTGCTCGCAGCCGCTTACGGACTGCTGGTCGCGCTCGTCTTCGCCGCGCCTCCGCTGATGCGCGCACGGAACTTTCCGGCCATGGCGCTCATGCGTGCGCGGGTCGCGCCGCTGGCTCGCGACAGATCGGCAATTCTGGTCGTGGTCGCAGGGTTGGCCGCCATCGTCGCGCTCGCTCTTCTGACATCGAGCCGTCCCATGCTCGCCGCTGGCTTCCTCGCCGGTGCAGCCGTCGTGCTGGGCCTGCTGGCGCTGCTCGGCTGGCTGATCCGCAAGGGCGCGGCCGCCCTGCCCCGCCCCGCCAGTCCGATCGCGCGCGCGGCCCTCGCCAATATCTACCGGCCCGGTTCGAGCACGGGTGCGCTGGTCACTGCATTGGGCTTCGGCCTTGCCGCCTTCGTCCTCCTCGCCGCGATCCAGAGTTCGATCGACGGCAATATCGAAAGCCGTGTACCCGAGCAGGCCCCGGATTACTTCGTGCTCGACGTGCCCCGCGATCGCGAGGCCGATTTCCGCGCGGTGGTGGAAGCTACCGACAACGAGGCGCAAATCCGCACCGTGGCCGCTTTGCGCGGTGCCGTGCTGGCTTTCGGGTCGGACGGGAACATGACCCGCACCTCCACCCTCGAAGACATTCCGGACGGCGCCTGGGCGCTGCGGGGCGAGCGCGGCCTGACCTATGCCGAAGAGGTACCGGCAGGCAACGAACTGACCGATGGCAGTTGGTGGGGCCCGATGTACCAAGGGGAACCACTGGTATCGGTGGACGAGGAATTCGCCGAAGCCGCGGGCCTCGAAATCGGCGACAAGCTGACCTTCGGCGTGCTGGGCGCAGAGATCGAAACCCGCATCGCCAACACCCGGCGCATCGACTGGGAAAGCATGGGCTTCAACTATGTGTTCGTGCTCAGCCCGAATGCCCTGCGCGACACCCCGCACAATCTGGCGGCGACCATCGAGCTATCAGAAGGTACGCCCACCGGTCCGCTGCTGCAGTCCCTCGTGCGCGAATTCCCCTCGACCTCGGTGATCGAGGTCGGCGGTGTCCTGCAACAGGCGCGCACGATCCTCGAACAGGTTGGCCTGGCAACGCTGGCCGCTGCGAGCGTTGCGGTGCTGGCAGGGCTTGCCGTACTGCTGGGCGCCATTGCCGCCGCACGCGCCTCGCGTACCTACGACACGGTGGTCCTGCGCGTGCTGGGCGCGGACCGGAGGCAGGTGCTGACGATGCAATTGGCCGAATATGCCTTGCTGGCAGGGGCACTTGCAATTGTAGCGCTCGGCCTTGGCAGCCTGACCGCGTGGCTGGTTGTGACGCAGCTGTTCGAGTTCGACTGGCTGCCCGATTGGGGCGAAGTCTTCGCAGTGCTGGGCATGGGGCTGGCGGTGGTGCTGATCTTCGCCGTTGGCGGATCGCTGCCGCTGCTACGTGCGAAGCCTGCACAGGCATTGCGAGCGCTTTAGTCGGGACACGAAAAAGGGGGCCCGAAAGCCCCCTTCCCCATTTCCGATCTGATCTTTCGGATCAGAACTTGAACTTCGCGGCGACGCCGTAGGTGCGCGGCTGGTTCGGGTAGCCCGAAATCGCCTGGCCCTGGGCAACCGCCGGGAAGATCGTGGTGATGTACCGGTCGTCGAGCAGGTTGCGGCCCCACAGCGTAAGCTCCAGACCCATATCCATCGCGTAGGTGATGGAGGCGTTGAGGCTGTTCACTTCGCGGGTGAACGGCAGCGCCGCATCGCGGGCCGGTTCGAAATCACGCTCGCCCGTGACCGGATCCGTGACGATGTAGTTCGTCAGGCCGTTCAGCACCTGCACCGGCGACTGGTAGGAGAAATCGCCGCGCAGGATGATACGGTCGCCCGCGTCGTTGATTTCCCGGTTGTAGGTCGCACCGAAGACTGCCGACAGTTCCGGCACACCCGCAACCTGGACGCCCGAGAGGTCGCCCACAGGCGAATTCTCGAAGCTGTCGTAGATCGGGTCGAGATAGGTCATCGCGACATTCAGCGTCAGCGAGTCGGTCGGGCGGACGTTGCCGTCGAACTCGATGCCGAAGGTTTCCTGCTTGCCGGCATTCGAAAGGATGAACGACGTACCGGTGAAGGTATTCGCCTGGAAATCCTTGATGTTCTGCTGGAAGACCGTGAGGTTCGCGGCCGCGTAGTCCCAATTGCCCTTGATGCCGATTTCGAAGACTTCGGAGTTCTCTGCTTCAGCGAAGCGCGTGCCGGGACGGAGGTTGGTTACCGCAAGGCCCTGCGCCTGCAACTGGGCGAAATCGCCCGGCAGCGGACGACTGTCACGCGAAAGGTTGAAACTCGGCGCCTTGTAGCCGGTCGCCCAGCTTGCATAGACATTGAGCGTCGGCGTGACTTCGTAGGCAAGTCGTACGCTGTAGCTCCAGTCATCGTCATCCGTCGCGCAATCTTCGACTGCGTTCGGGCAGTTCTGCAACGGCGGCAGGAACTGGAGCGGGGTGAGCGCCAATAGCGGGTTCACAGCCCGGTTGGTATCGTTGGCATCGGCAAAGGCCTGTACGCCAGCCGAAACCTGTCCAAACGCAGCGGGATTTCCCGCAGCGAAAGCACCGATTTCCGCCTGTGTCGCAGGACGTCCCAACATCAGCAAGCCGCCAATCTGGTCAGCGAGACCCTGCGCAAAGATTGCGCGGTTACCTGTGGCCACCAGATCGACGTTCGAGAACACGTCGGTGCTCGTCGAATTGGTCACGATCTGCTTCTTGTCCTTGGTGTAGTTCGCACCCAGCGTCAGCACGAGACGATCGGTAAAGGCGAAGTCCACGTTGCCGAAGATCGAATAGGCTTCGTTGTCCTGCACGATGTTGTTGAAGAAGCCCTGCCCCTCGGCGAAGAACTGGCCGGTGTAATCCGTGCCGTTCAGTGCGGAAAGCGTCGCTTCAAGCGAATCGACGGTCTGCGTGCCGCCGGTTGCGCCTTGCAGCAGCAGGTTGGCATAGTCGCGGAAGTCTTCGCCGAAAACGATCTGGTCCGACGTGTCGACGGTCTCGTCGAAATAATAGCCGCCGAGCAGGAAGTTGAGCGGGCCGTCGAAATCCGACGCAACGCGCAGTTCCTGCGTGAATGTGTCAATCGCGGCGTCACCGATGTTGGCGCCGGTCACCGCGTTGAGGCTGGTGAAGTCGACGTCCTGATCCGCCATCAGCGAGGTTTCGCGATAGGAGGTGATCGAGGTCAGCGTCACCGGGCCCAGTTCGTAGTCGAGATGACCCGAGATACCGTAGTTCTCGATCTCGTTGATCGGATCGACATCGGTGAAGATCACGTCGCCATCGGGATTATCGCGGAAGTCGTTGACCTGTCCGCCGAGCAGCTGGATCGCGCCGATTTCCGCCGAGGGACGGACGTTGACGACACCGCAGCAACGCTCTTCGATCTTGTCGTAGTCGCCGATGATGCGGGCGGTGAACGGGCCGCCATTGTCGAACAACAGCTGACCGCGGGTGAACCAGCGGTTGCGATCGTTGACGTCCTGGCCGTTGACCCCATTGGTCAGGTAACCATCGCGGTTGTTCCAGCCTGCGCCTGCGCTGAAGGCGACCGAGTCGGTGATCGGGCCGGTGATATAGCCCTTCACGACCTTGGCATCGTAATTGCCGTAGCTCGCTTCGACCATGCCTTCGAAGTCGAAGGACGGTTCCTTGGTCACGATCGAGATGACGCCCGCGCTGGCGTTCTTGCCGAACAGTGTCGACTGAGGACCGCGCAGGACTTCGACGCGCTGGATGTCCGGAAGGTCGGAAATCTGCGAAACCGCACGGCTGCGATAGACGCCGTCGACGAACATGGCGACCGACGGTTCGAGGCCGATGTTGTTGCCGTCCGTGCCGAAGCCGCGGATCGAATAGCTGGTCGCAAAAGCGCTCTGCAGCTGGCTGACGCGGAGCGAGGGAACGACCGTCGCCAGGTCGGCGATGTCGCGGATCTGCGCACGCTCGATCGTTTCGGCCGTGGTCACGCTGACGGCGACGGGGACTTCCTGCAGCGTCTGTTCGCGCTTGGTGGCGGTGACGACGATGATGTTCGGATCGGGGCTTTCCGCCTGTTCTTCGGCGGTATCGTATTCGGCGGCCTGTTCCTGACCTTCTTCCTGTGCCGATGCCACCGAAGGCACGACGAGGGCGGCGGTGCCGACCAGCAGGGCGGAACGAACGGTCGCGGCGCGACCGAAAGCAGAAAATTTCATATTAAGGCGTCCTCTCAAACGATGCGTATCTTGGCCTGACATGCAGTCCCCAAACCACGCAGACGTATGCGGATTATTTGGTCCGCCCCCTGCTCTCAAGGGTTTAGCCGCTGCTATCGACAGCGAAACCTCAACTGTGGTTTTCGAGTCACACACGGCTAAGCTTGCCGCAGTGCACCATATCGGCTAGGGGCGCGCACGAATTGGCAGGGCCGATTTGCGTCCGCCGCTACGGCATCCTTACGAAAGCAACTACTATGTCCCGCGACCTTCGCAACGTGGCGATCATCGCCCACGTCGACCACGGCAAAACCACTCTGGTCGATCAACTTTTTCGTCAGTCGGGCACGTTCCGCGAAAACCAGCGCGTCGAAGAGCGCGCGATGGATTCGAACGACCTCGAAAAGGAACGCGGGATCACGATCCTCGCCAAGTGCACCAGCGTGGAAAAGCACGGCGTGCGCATCAATATCGTCGACACCCCCGGACACGCCGACTTCGGCGCCGAGGTGGAGCGTATCCTCTCCATGGTCGACGGGGTGATCCTGCTGGTCGATTCCGCTGAAGGCCCGATGCCGCAGACCAAGTTCGTCACCGGCAAGGCGCTGGGCCTCGGCCTGCGCCCCATCGTGGTGGTCAACAAGATCGACCGCAGCGATGCGCGCCCGCAGGAAGTGCTCGACGAAGTGTTCGACCTCTTCGCCAGCCTCGATGCGACCGACGAACAGCTCGACTTCCCCAGCCTCTGGGCCTCGGGCCGCGACGGTTATGCCAGCGAAGACGAGAACGCCCGCGAAGGCGATCTCGAACCGCTGTTCAAGCTGATCATCGATCATGTTCCCGCGCCGGGCCTCGATACGGAAGCACCGTTCAGCTTCCTCGCCACCCTGCTCGACCGTGACAACTTCATGGGCCGCGTTCTCACCGGCCGCGTCCAGTCCGGCACGGTCAAGCTCAACGATCCGATCCACGCGCTCGATGGTGATGGCAAGATCATCGAAGTCGGCCGCGCGACCAAGCTTATGTCCTTCGACGGACTCGACCGGGTACCCGTGGAAAGCGCAGAGGCGGGCGACATCATCGCGCTTGCAGGGCTTGAAAAGGCAACCGTGTCGAACACGATCGCCGATCCTTCGGTAAAAACCCCGATCGAAGCACAGCCGATCGATCCGCCCACGCTGGCCATGCGCTTTGCCGTCAACGACAGCCCGCTTGCCGGCCGCGAAGGCAGCAAGGTCACCAGCCGCATGATCCGCGATCGCCTTTATCGCGAAGCGGAAACCAACGTCGCCATCCGGATCACCGAAAGCGAAGATAAGGACAGCTTCGAGGTTGCCGGTCGCGGCGAGCTCCAGCTCGGCGTGCTCATCGAAACGATGCGCCGCGAAGGGTTCGAACTCGGCATCAGCCGTCCGCGCGTGCTCTTCCGTGAAGAGAACGGCCAGCGCATGGAGCCCTTCGAAACCGTCGTCATCGACGTGGACGACGAACATTCGGGCACGGTCGTGGAAAAGATGCAGCGCCGCAAGGCAGAGCTCACCGAAATGCGCCCCTCCGGCCAGGGCAAGACCCGCATTACCTTCTCCGCCCCCAGCCGCGGCCTGATCGGCTATCACGGCGAATTCCTGTCCGACACGCGCGGCACGGGCATCATGAACCGCCTGTTCGAGAAGTACGATACCTATCGCGGCAAGATCGAGGGCCGCCAGAACGGCGTGCTCATCTCGATGGTGTCGGGTGAGGCTGTCCCTTACGCGCTCAACATGCTGGAAGAACGCGGCGAGCTGTTCATCAGCGGCGGTGCCAAGATCTACGAAGGCATCATCATCGGCGAAAACGCCAAGCCTGCCGACCTCGAAGTCAACCCGATGAAGTCGAAGCAGCTGACCAACTTCCGCTCCACCGGCAAGGACGATTCGATCCGCCTCACCCCGCCCCGCGTGATGACGCTGGAACAGGCCATCGCTTATATCGACGACGACGAGATGGTCGAAGTGACGCCTGAAAACATCCGCCTGCGCAAGGCGATCCTCGATCCGCACGAGCGCAAGCGCCACTCGCGCAAGATGGACGGCTAAACCCGGTCTCGGCAAACTCGGCTGCGATAATTCCTAGTCGCAGTCGAGTACGTCGAGCGCCTGTGCATTGCCGATGTCCTGATTCTGCCGGGCGCGGACGTTGAACGCGCTTTCGTGGCGGATCTGACGGGCGGCGATCCAGTTCGGACCGACCAGCGGCTGGTAGTCGTAAGTCACTTCGACGAACATCACTGCAGTGTTGTCGGCGGCGGTCATCTTCTTGGGGCCCTTGCCTACGCCTTTGGACAGACTGTTGTCGCTTCGGCCCTTCCCCTGTTCGCCATAGGCCGGTTCGATGTCGAGTTCCCCCCAGCACCGCTGCCAGTGAATCATCTGGCCCTTCTTGCCACCATTTCCTTTGTTGTCCTGCAGCGATGACAGCACGACACGGCCATTGTCCTCGAACTCCAGATTATCGCCTAGCACTTCCGCCCCTGCGAAGACCTCGTAGATATTGGCCTCGTCGACGGATGTGGGAATGCGTCCGGCGTTGTCTGCCACGGTCATGGCGATCTGGTTGACGCGCATGTGCGCCAGAGCGAAATTCGACAGTTCGAGCCCGCCGAGTATCAGCGCCAGCAGGACCGGCGCGACCATGGCGAATTCCACCATCGCCACCCCTTCGGTGTCGTGCGCCAGTTCGTCCTTGATCAATCTGCGCATCGTCATACTCCGCACAGGACCGGCGGCAGGGCCTGGTCGGCATAGGGCTGGTTACGCACCGCGCTGCTCGCCTCGAGGGCGATCGTGCCCGACCCTCCAAGGAGTTTGCTGACGGGGAACAGGCGCGGCATCGTCACGCGGGCGTGGTAGAATACCACATCATTCGCGCCGCCAACCCCACTGCGCCCGGTATCGAGATCATACTCGCCATTGGCATTCAGATCCTCGAAGCAGTCGTCTTCCGCCGCGTCGTAAATGCCGTCGCCATTGTTGTCCGTCAGCAGCTTTTCGGGATTTCCGATACCGCTGAAGTCATAGAAACTGCTGATGGTTATGGTGTATTCGGCGCCCGGCGCGATCGGATCGACCCGCTCCTTCACCGTGTTTTCAATCCGCTCTTCAAGCGTCGTTCCGGCAGCGGCAAAAGCCGGGTCCTCGACGCTGGCACGGCGCGCGCTGTCTGCCAGCGCACCCTGCAATTGCGATCGAACATAGGCGTGATGCGAAAGGTCGGAGCCTCCCAGCAGGATCACGAAAAACGGGATCGAGATAAGCGCGAATTCAACCGTACTTACCCCGCGCGTGTCGCGCTTCAGCACCCGGGCGAGAAAGCTCTTCATTCTCATCGCGTGAGCCTCAGATTACCGATCCCCTGGCCGATAGCCGCGAAGACCTCTTCGAGATCGCTGCCGTCACTAATAAAGAAGTGATCGCCGCTGGTGGCGCAGGGTTCGATATCGGAAGTGCTTCCGACATCCAGCGCGATGACCCAGATCGTGATGCCCATGGACTTGGCCACCGAGCAGGCATCGGAAAAACGCGCGAGATGCTTCGCATCCTGCGAACCCCAGCCCTGCGTGCGCCCTTGCAAGTCCTCGATGCCATGAGCCGAATAGAGAGTTCCGCCAGTATCGAGTTCGCCATCGGTCATGAAGACGATGTGCTGGTTGACGGGGATGATGCCAATCTCGGTCGGGTTGTCGCCCGCATAGAAACCGGTCCGCGAAATGAAGCGCGCACCCCAGAGCATGCCGATGTCATGGTAGGTCCCCCCGGTCACTCGGCTGGTCGCACTTGAAATCGCGGTGTTGAAGGCGAATTCGTCGCTGTAGGTTTGCAGGCGCGTGGACTCTGCTGGGCAGCCCATTTGCACCCAGTTGTTTCTGATATTATAGAATGTTACGCCGCCGCTCGTCGTAGCTGATCGTCTGGTGTGGCTACGCGGTGAATACCGGCCGAACTGCAGTTCGGTATCGGCGGCGTTGCCGGCCCGGGTGTCGATATCGGCACGGGTGATCGTATCAAGAATTTCGACAGGCGTGGCAGCTTCTCCAATGCTCGGGCGTTCTTCGATGCAAGCCTCTCCGCTGTTCCGGAAATGCTCACGGTTGCTGCCGCTATTTCCCGAATAGCTTCCCCAGTTCTCCTGATTGACATGGACGGTCTTGCTCGTGGTCCAGCACCCCCATCCGTTGCAATTCTCGCCGACGAATTCCTGCTCCAACAGGATATCCCGATTGACGAGGCTGCGCCCGACATTGACCGTGTGCGAATAGGGCACGATGCCGTAACGCGTCTGCGAATTGGGGGCGTCTGCCAATGCGCGGTAGAGCCCGGATGCGCCGTCCCTCAGGGAAACGATCTTCGCATCACCCCACCAGACGGCACATCCGCCATCGATCCGGTTACGTCCAGCACGAGCACGATATCGTTATGCGCCTGATCGCGCTTGGCATCACAGTTAACGCTAATCGGCAGTGTTTCGAAACCGAAGATCGCCATGATCGAGGTCGGGACATCGGCCGATGCGGTGGCTACGAGTTCCTGCCTGTCATCGGGGTTCTGCTCCAGATCGAAACGCACGTTGCGAGCATTCGCGCTGGCCGATGTGAAATTGAAGTCGAAGAATTTCTGCGCTTCGTCCCGGTTGCCCTTTTTCAGGTCCGTTCCCTGCATCGACTGCCGGCCCGCCAGCACCGCGGAATCGCATGCGTTCTGCAGCTTGGCTTGCGCCATATAGGCAACGCTGAGATCGACCGCGCTGCCCACCAGTATGGTCAGCGGAACCAGCGCGGCGGCCGTCAGCATGAGTGCGTTGCCAGCGGTGTCGTCCGCCAAACGGCGGAGAAAGGCCCCGGTCCTGATCATTGCTGCGTCCCCACCGGCTGCGACGCCGGGAGATCGTAAATCCCGGCATGAAATCACGGTCGGGGATAGGAAAATCCCCTTACCAAAGCGTAAATCCGGCGGGTAAACAGCCTGGTAGGGTTATGAATTGCTTAGCAAAAGCACAGAAAACCGGTGATGTCGCATCTTCCTTTCGCGGCTGTCTCCACCGAAAGCTTTACGCCACCGACCATTGTTCGCCCAGCACCAGCGCGGCATAGAGGACCACCCCGCCGAGGAACGGCAGGAAGTAGCTCTTGCGCTCTTCCGGCAGTTCTTCCTTGAGCACCAGCAGCACGATCCCGCCCGCGACGAAGGCGAACAGGCCCCCGATGGCGATCTGCGGCAGGCCCACCAGCACGCCCAGCAGCCAGCCGACCAGCGTCGCCCCCGCCAGCACCCAGCGCCCGCGTGCATCGTAGATTTCAGGATGATGCGTCCGCGTGCCGAAATCGGCGGTCACGAAATGCAGCATCATGGCGGCGAAGAACAGCACGAGGCCCGCCGGGGTCTGGTCCTCGCGGTGGTTGAGCAGATAGGCGATCATCACCATCAGCAGCGCGCTGGCCGCGATATGCAGCCAGAATACCGGGTGGTGCGGCCGGTCCCGCCCCTCCGCCTGCTTGCGTGTGTCGCGCGAAGCAGACAGCGCCCTCTCCAGCCCGTAAAACAGCGCGAGCCCCGCCAGCGAAAGCGTATAGACCAGCGCCTCGGCAAGTTGGGCGGGCAGGCCCGTCGCCCGCTCGAACGTCCCGGCATGCGCGCCGAGTTCGGGCATGATGTGAAGAAAGACGTATCCGACCGCCACCCCGCCCGCAAAGGACAGCCACTTGCTGCGCGGCGTCCGGTCGAGCCAGTGCAGCCGACCCACGAAAACGTGCACCGCGCAAAAGGCGAGCGCCATGAGGAAGGTGATGAGGGTGGCGGGCATCGCTCCTGCCTAGTCCACCCTCCGGGGTTGCAGCAAGCAGCCTAGTCGGTGGACAATGCTGCCATTACCTCTGCCCAGGACACGAGCTTGAAGTTCTGTGCCTCAGGTTCGTTCGCGCCATCCTGCGCCACGAACAGCCCGCCGGGATAGAGCGAACCGAAGCTGCCCGAAGCCAATTCGATACCGTCGGTTTCCTCGGTACTGCCGAATGTTCCGGCGGCGATGCGAAAGCGGCCCACGGGTGTCATCTCCGGCAATTCGTAGACGGCATAGGTGTTGTCGCCCTGACTCGACGCGACGAGCATTCCGCCGTCTTCGCCCTGCGGATAGATCGCCAGCCCCTCTACGTCAGCGACCAGCATCCGATTGTCGACCCGGGCAACCAGCCTCTTGCTGGCGTCCATGTCCGCGCTGTCCATGTCGAACGCCCAGATACCTGTAACCTCTTCGCCGATGTACAGAGTGCGGGTGCGATCATCGACCACACAGCCTTCGGGCTGGCTTGCTACGCGGGCGACAGCCTCGGTCCGCCCGGCGATCTGCCCGCCGCTTGTCTTCACCACGGTGCGATAGATCACGCCGTTCTTCGGCGCGCTGAAGATCGACACCGAGCCATCCAGTTCGTCCTTGCCGAAGCAGATGCCATAGCCTTCGCCTGGCCCAACCGAGAGGCGGGCAGCCTGGCTTAATGCCCCGGTAGCCGGATCGAGAAAGGCGAGCAGGATATGGGCCGTGGCGATATCACTCCGGTCGCTCGCCGCGACCAGTATGCGTCCATCCTCCAGTTCGGCGAGATCGACGTTGTTCAAGCCGGCACCGTCGAAGAAGGAAAGCTGCCGGCCCTGCAGGTCATACACATGCAGGCCAGCCTTCTTATCGGTCGCGACAATCAGGCTTTTTTCCGGTTTTTCCGGATTGCGCCAGATGGCCGGATCATCGGCGGCATCTTCTGCCGCGGTCCCTACCGGCACGGTTTCGGCCTTGGCGAAAACCGGGACGGCAGGCTCTCCCTGGATCGGTATCGAAGCGCAGCCGCCAGCGATACCGAGGGATGCTAGAACGAAGAGTTTGAATGTGCCGGGCATCAGAACGTCAACCTCACGCCGCCCTTCATAGTCCAGTTGTATTCCTCGTATTGATAGAGGTTACGCTGGCCGCCAAGGTTGTTGTAGGCAAAATACTTGGCGTCGTTGATGTTGATCCACTCGTAGAACAGCTGGATATTGTCGTTCAGACGATATTTCGCGCTCAGGTCCAGCTGGAAGTGGTCGTCGACATAGCGGTCCAGTTCCGGCTCGCGTGCCAGTTCATCCAGATACTTGTCGCGATATGTGCCCGAAAGCCGGATATCGGTCGGCCCTTTGTCATAACCGATCGAGATGTTGCCGGTGTGTTTCGAGGTCGTCGGCAGGGGAATGTCGCGCGGTCCATCGGCGGCTGTCAGCGTGACCGTGCCGTCTCCGTCGGTGAACGTATAGTTCGCCCGTACCACGAACCCGTCCAGGGCACCGGTGAAGGCCTTTGAGGCGCCGAGTTCGAAGCCGAGCACATCGGCCTTGTCACCGTTGAACCAGATCGTCGCCTCATCGAAAGGAACGCCGCGGAAAACGCCGTTGTAAGGGCCGTCGTCTGCCTCGAACACGGTCTCGACGAAGAAATCCTCGATGCTCTTGTAGAAGACCGAAGCGAAGATCGCGCCGTTCGTGTCGAAGTAGTATTCTGCCGCAGCATCGAGGTTCCATGCTTCGGCCGGACGCAGTTCGGGATTGCCGAATTCGCCTTCCCGTTCGCCATCGTCGGCCTCCTCCACGGCAAAGCGCGGAGCCTGCTGGAACGGACCTGGACGCACGATCGAACGATACCCCGCAGCGCGGAGAACCAGGTTGGGCGACGCCTCGTAACGCAGGTTGAGGCTCGGCAGCCAATGATCGTAATCCTTTTCGATCGATGTCGGGGTGACGATTACCGTATCGTCGGTAGCTGTGCTGCCATCGGGAAGCGTGCCATCTTCCTCAACCAGCAGCACATCGTTGCCGGACAGGATATTCGATGTATTCTCGTAGCGCACGCCGCCGATGATCGACAGGGTGGAGCTATCCCAGCGACCGAGCAGATAGCCAGCGAGGATATCTTCCTCGACCACGAAATCCTCGACCGCACTGTCGAAAGTACCGTCGATTTCCTGCAGTTCGAAGCTGTCGAAATTGCCGAAGAAGAAGTCGCTCGCTTGGGTGTATCCCGGCACAGGCTCGATATCGGTTATGCGATAGGTCTGCTCCAGCCCAAGCGCATCGGCCAGCGTGTAATCGTCTCGTTCGTAGAACTCGACCGTGCCGTTGAAGCTTTTTTCGCGCCAGCGACCCTTTGCGCCCGCCTGCACGGTAAATTCGCCGGCGCCCGAAACGAAGCGGCGACCGATATCGAACTTCGCTGCATATTCCTCGTCCTGGCTGTCCGACAAGGCGACGAACTCGACCTCGTTCAGTTCATAAGCCGAAGGGTCGAAGAAGTCGCCCGGGTCGGAAATAATCGAATATTGCGGTAACCGCGGGTCCGATACGTCGAACCCGACCTGCAACCCTTCCCCTTCGTATTCACGCTCGAAGCTGGTCGGATCAAGGCTGCCGTCCTCACGTTCGCTGGATTTCGCCCAGCTTGCCGAATAATCGGCGAACCAGTCGCCCCAATCGCTCTCACCGCCAAGAGCAATACTGCGGATACGCTGGCTTTCGAAGCGGTCCTTGATGTCACGTTCGATCGTGATAGCCTCATCGTCTTCGTAAACCAGGCTGTCGCTGCTGCCGGAAACGCTCGCATCACCGAGGTCGAAGATCAGGCGGCGGCGGAATTCCTGGTCGTCGAACTGGCTATATATGCCGCGCACGTAAAGGCTCGTGCTATCGCCGGCGCGGAAATCGAGGCCCAGGGTGGCGCTGATACGCTCGCGTTCGACATCGTAATCGCGGTATTCGAAATCTTCGAAATAGACCTGCCCGTCTTCCTCGTTCCAGCCGTCGGCTTCGATATTGTCGGTCTCGAAAGTGCGCTTGTAATAGGACAGGCCACCGCTCAGACCGAAGTTCTCGTTCACGCGGTAAGAGAAGTCGACGCTGCCCTTGGGACTGATTTCATCGGCCAGTTGGTTGTAGCTGCCCTCGAGCTTGACGGTGAGCAGGTCCTTGGTGCGGTCGAAGGCGCTGGTCGTCTCGATCTCTACCGAGGCACCGATGGTGTCGGCATCCATGTCGGGCGTCAGAGACTTCTTCACCTCGATGGATTCGATGATGTCGGAGCTGATGACATCGAGCGCCACTGCGCGGATGTCGTTTTCCGGCGAAGGCAAGCGCACGCCGTTGAGCGAGGTCGCGTTCAGGCTGGGAGACAGGCCGCGGATCGACACGAAACGGCCTTCGCCCTGATCGTTGAGCACATTGACGCCCGGCAGGCGGCGCAGGCTCTCCGCAACGTTCTGGTCCGGGAACTGGCCGATGGCATCGCGGGACAGGACGTCGGAGATCACGTCGTTCTCGCGCTTGCGCGAAAGTGAGCTGGCAAGGTTGGCGGCTTGGCCGATGACCAGGATTTCATCGTCGCTACCGATGCCAGACAGGCGCAATGTCGCGCCCACCGTTCCTGCTGCCGGGACCTCGATCTTCTGCGTGACCGGGTCGGCGCCCACGTAGCGTACTTCGAGCGTGTAGGTGCCCTCGGGCACATTTGCGAAACGGAAAGAGCCGTCGCGTTCGGTCGACACTGTGCGATCCAGTTCGACGATACGAACTTCGGCTGCCCGCAGTGCAATCGTGTTATTGGCATCGGTCACCGTGCCGGTGACATCGCCGGCAAACGCAGGTGCCGCGACGCAAAATGCGACCACGCTCGCAGCCAGCTTGAGAGAATTTCGGGTTGTTTTAGTCATAGGTGCCCTCCAGTTGGAGGCGCGTCTAGGACCGGCGTTTGACGCAATCGTGTCGCTTGCGGGACGAAATCAAGACATTGTGACGCTACCGTTACAGGTACCCGGCAATGGATTGATTTTCCTACACCGGATCCCTCGTGATAAAACGAGCAAAGACTCTTTCCTCTCGTCCATTCCCGTCAGGCCCGCTTCAGGTCGGGGTTCGCCCGCAAGCCGACATTCGCGGCCGGCAAGCCGACACGGCGCGCCTCCAATCCGACAGTCGGCACTTATAAGCCGACAAAATTCCACCCCAAGCCGACGCCGATTGCCGCAAGCTGACGCCCTTTTTCGCAAGACGACAAAGTTTAGCCCCTGGACCGTGTAACACCCGGTCCATGTCTCCCCACTTCGCCCCTGTAGTCAAAGACGGTATCATTTGTTACCTGCCCCCTCATGCAGACGGGAACACTCATATCGCTCGCCCTCTATTTCATCGCCATGATCGGCATCGGACTGTGGGCGTGGAAGCGCTCGACCGATACGTCCGAAGGCTATCTGCTCGCCGGACGTAACCTGCATCCAGCGGTCGCGGCGCTGTCTGCCGGGGCTTCGGACATGAGCGGCTGGCTGCTGCTCGGCCTGCCCGGCGCGCTCTTTGCCGCGGGGCTGGTCGAAGCCTGGATCGGCATCGGCCTCTTCCTCGGCGCACTGGTCAACTGGATCGTGGTGGCGCCCCGCCTGCGGCGCCAGACAGAGGATCTGGGTAATGCGCTGACGATCCCCGAATTCCTCGCCAACCGCTTCCCCGACAAGGCCGTGGCCCTGCGAGTGGTGTCGGCGCTGATCGTGGTGGTGTTCTTCGCGGTTTATACCGCGGCGGGCCTCGTCGGCGGCGGTCTGCTGTTCGAAACCAGCTTCGCAGGCATCCTCCCGGACTGGGGGATGAGCGACTACATGTCGGGCATCTGGATCACCGCGCTGGTGGTTCTGGCCTACACCATGGTCGGCGGGTTCCTCGCCGTCAGCCTGACCGACTTCGTGCAGGGCTGCATCATGGTGGTGGCGCTGGTGCTGATGCCGCTGGTGGTCATGTTCGGCGCGGGCGGCGAAGCCGGCGGATCGCTGAGCGACGTGCCGGTCGAAGGCTTCCTCAGCCTGACGCAGGGGCTGACGCTGCTCGGCTTCATCAGTGCGGTGACCTGGGGCCTCGGTTATTTCGGCCAGCCGCACATCATCGTGCGCTTCATGGCGATCAGCACGGTCGAAAAGGTCAAGGCCGCGCGCAATATCGGCATGACATGGATGGGGGTCGCCCTGATCGGCTCGATCGGGATCGGCATAGCGGGCCGCGCCTATGTGGAGCGTAACGGCATCGTGGTGGACAATCCGGAGACGATCTTCATCGTGCTGGCGAACCTCCTGTTCCACCCGCTCATCACCGGCTTCCTGCTGGCGGCACTGCTGGCAGCGATCATGTCGACGATAAGCTCGCAATTGCTGGTGGCGTCGAGTTCGCTGACCGAGGACTTCTACAAGCTCTTCCTGCGCAAGGATGCGGGCGAGCGGGAAAGCGTCAACGTCGGGCGCGTCTGCGTGGCGCTGGTGGCGCTGGCGGCTATCTGGGTCGCAAGCGATCCCGAAAGCCAGGTGCTCGGCCTCGTAGCCAACGCCTGGGCGGGCTTCGGCGCGGCCTTTGGCCCGCTGATCATCCTTTCGCTGGTGTGGGACAAGATGACTGGCTAGGGTGCGGTGGCAGGCCTCGTGGTCGGCGCGGGCACGGTCGCGGCATGGATCGCGCTCGGCTGGAACAGCCAGCTGCCGGGCCTCGACGGGGGGCTCTACGAGATCGTGCCGGGCTTCATCGCCGCATGGCTGGCCATCGTGCTGGTGAGCAAGGCGACCTACTCCGCGCCGGAAGCACGAGCGGCCTGAACTTACGCAAGGGGCTTGTCTCCGCGGCAATCCCGCGCCTAGTCTGCCCTGAATAGACGGAGGGTGAGATGGCGAAGATTACCGGGCTCGGCGGCGTGTTCTATGTGGTTAAGGATCCCGAAGCCACCCGGGCGTGGTACCGCGACGTATTGGGACTGGATGGCGAATACGGGCCGCAGCTCAACTGGTCCGAGGAAACCGGCGAGAAGCCCTATTCGCTGGTCAGCCATTTCAAGGACGATCAGTACATCCAGCCCGGCAAGGGCGGCTTCATGATCAACTTGCGGGTCGACGATCTCGACGGTTTCGTCGCGCAGCTCAAAGGCGCGGGCGTCGATGTGCTCGACAGCGTCGATGAAGGCTATGGCAAGTTCGCCTGGCTGCTCGATCCCGACGGGGTGAAGATCGAACTGTGGGAACAGGTGGAAGCGCCCGCATGACCAAAAGCGCATTCGTTTCCGGTTCACCAACATCGCCTTAGGCTCACTTCATGCGCCTTGCTCCATTTGCCGCCATAGTCCTGACCTCGGCACTCGCCGGTTGCGGCGTAGCGCCGGATACGCGTGAACCGGCAGCACGCGCGCCAACTTCGGGGAGTGGTTCGGCCAATTGGGAACGACCGCAGGCGCGGCAGTGCGTAACCGAACTGGGCCGGTCAGGCTCGCAGTTCGCCCCCCTTCCCGACCGGATGTATGGTGCCGGTTGTTCGACGCTCGACAGCGTCCAGCTCGACCGGGTCGGCGGAGATCTCGGCCCGCTCACTGTGACCAATCTCGGGCCGCTTGCCTGCCCGCTCGCGAACGACTTCGCGGCTTGGGCGCGCTACGGTGTCGATCGCGCAGCCCGGCAGATCCTCGGAAGCCCGCTGGTGCGGATCGAGACAATGGGCAGCTACTCCTGCCGCAATGTTGCCGGGACCGGGCGGCTCTCGGCCCATTCCCGGGCAGAAGCCGTCGACATCGGCGCTTTCCTGCTCGCTGATGGCAGGCGTATCAGCGTCAGGGACGGCTGGAATGCCAGTGCGAAAGAACGCGAATTCCTGCGTGTCGTTCATCGTAGCGCCTGCAAGCGTTTCGGCACCGTCCTCGGCCCTGATTACAATGCGGCGCACCATGATCATCTGCACCTCGAGCAGGGGGATGGGAGTTTTTGCCGGTAACCGATCCCCCAGCGCTTTCGCCCTAAGCGGCGCTAGCCTGTCTTGCGGCGTCCAGACCCGCTTCGATGCAAAGTCGGACCGCTTCGGCGGGATGGTGGGCACCGAGCTTGCTCATCATGTTGGCCCGGTGGATCTCCACCGTCCGCGGGCTGATGCTCAGCTCATGCGCGATCATCTTGTTGCTGCGTCCTTCCGTCAGCCAGTCGAGCACTTCCCGCTCGCGCGGGGAAAGACCGGCAATTCGATTTCGGGCGTCGGCCATCTTGCGACGGGCCTGGATATAGGCCTGTGCTTCCTGCAGAATTCGCACGACCGCCTTCTCTAGCCGATCCTCGCACAGAGGCAGACGAAGATAGTCGAGAGCACCGCCCCTGATCGCTTCGACGACCCGGCGCGGCCGTGGATCGTCGGAAGTCACAACGACCGGCAGCCAAATCCCGCGGTCGGAAAGGTCGCGCATCATATTGGCGGGCACTCCGCTGCCTTCGTCGCGGAGCACGACAATACCTTCTGTCGGCGAAGCTTCAACGAGCTCCGTAATGGTGGAATATATCTCGCAGTGATGGCCCATCGTGAAACCGAGGCGCGATTGCTGAGCGCGTGATTGCGAAGAGCTATCGACGATGTGAAGAGTGGTGTGCTTGTCCATTGGCAAAGGATGCACGAACAAGCAGAATTCGCATTCCGCAAGATTACCTAGCCATCAAAAATATCAATCAAAGATATTCGTTATCAGTGCTTTAGTAGACCTAACCATCAGGAATCCCGGTAGGTAAGAACACCTAAGTCCACACGGGTTCCGTAAAATTACCTAGTCGTCCTCGCGATAGAAACTGTAATCGGGGAGCGAATGGAAAGCGTTCTTGAGCGCATCGCCCCAACCGGTGGATATCACCTGGAAATAGCTGTCGTCATGGGCGACGCGGTGCTGGTGTCCGGCTTCATAGGTATCGCGCTCGATCACCTGGAGATCGAGCGGCAGCCCGACCGACAGGTTGGCCTTCAACGTGGAATCGAAGCTGACCATCAGCAGCTTCACCCCATCCTCGAGGCTCATCTGCCGGTCGTAGCCGCGAATGATGATCGGACGGCCGTACTTGGTTTCGCCGATCTGGAAGAAGGGCGTGTCGAGGCTGGCCTCGATGAAGTTCCCTTCCGGATAGACCATGAACAGACGCGGCTCCATGCCCTTGATCTGTCCGGCCACGATGATCGAGGCAGTAAATCGGCCCCTGCCTCTCGTGCCGTTCGCCTCCTGCCGTTCACCGATGATGTTCCGCATGAGCTTGCCGATCTCGGTCGCGACCTGGAACATGGTGGGCGATTTGAGCAGTATGTTGCCGCGCTCGTCGGGTTCCTTAGTACGTTCTTCGAGTTGGCTGATCACAGCCTGCGTGGTCGCCAGATTGCCCGCCGTCATCAAGGTGATGATGCGCTCGCCCGGGATTTGCCAGGTGAACATCTTGCGAAACACCGAAATGTTGTCGACGCCCGAATTGGTGCGCGTATCGCTCATGAGCACCAGGCCCTTGTCGAGCTTCATTCCCACGCAATAGGTCATAATAGTCTTTCGTTACTGCTGCTGCACGTGCTGCTGCTCAACCTCGACATCGACCTCCAGAACCTGCTGGGTATTGCCGAAGCTGATGCCGGTGACGGGAGAAGCGTCGCGATAGTCTCGTCCCGTGGCGACGCGGACATATCGCTCGTCAGGGCTGATTCCGTTGGAGATGTCGAAGCCTACCCAGCCCAGATCCTCGACATAGGCCTCGGCCCAGGCATGGGTTGCTTCCTGCTCGATACGATCGTTCATCATGAGGTAGCCGGACACGTATCGCGCTGGCACATCGAGAGCGCGGGCTGCGCCGATGAAGATATGCGCGTGATCTTGGCAGACACCGTTTCTCGCTGCGTAGCTTTGTTCGGCGGTGGTGTTCCAGTCGGTGGTCCCGATCTTGTATTCCACCCTGTCCAGCGTGTTGCGGGAAAGTTCATGCAACATGTCGAGCCGCTCGCCCTCGTACTTCCTCAATTCGCCCACCAGTTTTTCAATACCTGGCCCCGGCCGCGTTAGACGCGTCTGCGAAAGGAAGCTCCACAGCGGCAGGTGCCCTGCGTGTCTGCCGATCACCCCTGCATGGTCGTGCGTGTCGACCATTCCGCTACAGGTGATTTTAACCTCGCGCACATCCGGCTCCACCCCGACCAGCGTCGTGGTGTTGTGGTGCTGATCTTCGTAGGTCAGCTCCTCATGGGCATTCTCGTATTCCATTTCCCATTCGAGAATTTCCTGCCCTTGCGTCGCCTTCGGCGTCAACCGCAGGCGTTGAAGGGCATGAACGACCGGAGCATCGAACAGATATCGGGTGGTGTGGCGGATCGAAAGGCGCATCAGGCAAGGAACCTGTAATCAGTGGCGATAGCTTCGCCGATGGCAGAATTGGACTTGGTGAAATCGATAAGGAACTGATGGAGTCCCTGCTCGAAAATCTCATCGATACTGAGATCGTTGAGACGAGTATCCGCGTCCCGCATCAGAGCATTGCTCTCTCCTTCAGCACCATGAAGACGTGCCAGTGCGGCAAGGTTTTCCCGTAGAGCCGAATGGCAGAACGCCAAGCTTCGCGGGAACCGATCGTCGAGGATCAGGAATTCGCAAATCCCGCGCGCGTCGATCTGTCCCGCGTGCAGCCATCGATAGGCACGGTCGCCAGAAACCGACCGCAGCACCGTGTCCCATTGCCCCGTGTCGAGGCTCGAGCCGACGTACGAGAGCGAGGGCAGTAGCAGGTAGTATTTGATGTCGAGAATGCGCGCGATGGAATCGGCGCGCTCGATAAAGGTGCCGGCACGCGCGAAATGGAAACCTTCATCACGCAGCATCGACCCGGACATCGCGCCATGGGCGAGCGTACCCGCACGGCGGATCGTCGCCACTGTATCCAGCACCCGGTTCTCACCGACAGGCTTCGAGAGTTGCTCTTCCACCACGAGCCAGTTTTCGTTGATGGCTTCCCACAATTCCCCGCTGATGGCGTTTCGCGCAAGCCGCGCGTTCTGGCGAACGAGGCCGAACATGGACAGGATGCTGGCCGGATTGCCCTTTTCCCGCAGCATGAAGTTCCATGCCTGCATACCAGTGTAGCTGGCATGCTTCGCCTCATAGCTCGCTTTCTGTCCGGAAGTGGCAATGACCGAACGCCATTCTTCTTCCGCAGTGACGAGATCCCGGGTCAGGGCCATGCGCAGCCCCGCGTCCAGCAGGCGCGCCGTATTCTCCGCCCGCTCAAGATAGCGGAACATCCAGAAGAGGCCGTTGGCGGTGCGTCCAAGCATATCAGTCCTTCAGCACCCAGGTATCCTTGGTGCCGCCGCCCTGGCTGGAGTTCACGACCAGCGATCCATCCTTGAGCGCCACGCGCGTAAGACCGCCGGGCGTGATATCGACCTTGTCGGGCGAAACGAGCACGTACGGCCGGAGATCTACGTGTCTCGGAGCGAGGCCTTTCTTGGTGAAGATCGGACAGGTCGAGAGCGAAAGTGTAGGCTGCGCTATGTAATTTCCCGGTCTCTCGACGAGCTTGGCCCGGAATTCCTCGATTTCCTTCTTGGTCGACGCGGGTCCGACCAGCATCCCGTAGCCCCCCGATCCGTGCACTTCCTTCACGACCAGTTCTCCGAGGTTGTCGAGCACGTACTTCAGGCTGTCCGGATCAGCGCAGCGCCAAGTTTCGACATTGGGCAGAAGGGGCTTTTCGCCGGTGTAGAATTCGACGATTTCCGGCATGAAGGAGTAGATTGCCTTGTCGTCGCAGACGCCGGTTCCGGGTGCATTGGCAATGGTGACCTTGCCCGAACGATAGACATCCATGATGCCCGGCACACCCAGCACACTATCCGGGCTGAAGGTCAGGGGATCGAGATATTCGTCGTCTACCCGGCGATAGATCACGTCGACCGCCTTGTAGCCGCTGGTGGTACGCATCGCGACCCGGCCATCAACAACGCGAAGGTCGCTGCCTTCGACCAGTTCCGCACCCATTTGGTCGGCCAGAAAAGCGTGCTCGAAATACGCTGAATTATAAATCCCCGGCGTGAGTACCGCAACGACAGGGCGGTCGCCCGAACATTGTGGGGCACTGGCTGCGAGGCTCTTCGCCAGACGGCGGGGATAATCCGAGACGCTTTCCACCGGGCAACGCAGGAACAGCTCGGGGAACATGGCCATCATCGTTTCACGATTTTCCAGCATGTAACTGACACCCGACGGAGTCCGTGCATTATCCTCCAGCACATAGAACTCGTCTGGCCCGGTCCGCACGAGGTCGATCCCGACGATATGGGTATAAACGCCGCCCGGCGGTGTGAAACCGACCATGTTGGGCAGCCAGGCATCGTTATGTCGGAGCAGGCGCTCAGGCAGTCTACCCGCCCTCACAATCTCCTGCCGGTGATAGAGATCGTGCATGAAGGCGTTAAGCGCGCTGACACGCTGCTCGATTCCGCGTGTAAGTCGGCGCCATTCGCCCGCGCCAATGATGCGCGGGACCATGTCGAAAGGAATAAGACGTTCTTCCGCCTCATCCTCGCCATAAACATTGAAAGTGATCCCGGTCTTGCGAAAATTCGTTTCCGCTTCGGAATGCTTGCGACGCAGCAGTCTCTGGTCCTGCCCGTCATACCACTTGCAATAGTCGGCGTATGGGGGGCGCACCGTTCCGTCGGGCTGCCGCATTTCATCGAAGAATTCGGCTGCGCCGTTCATGGATCCCCTAAGTGTCCGGTAAACGCCAGGCAGGACGCCTAGCTGTCTTACCAAACTAAAGGGTTCAGGCGCGGTCCAGTTCCGAAAGAAGCGCGGACATGGCCTCGTTTGTCAGGACGAAACCCATGTGCGAACAGCGCAGCGCGACTGCGCGGTCGCGTTCACCGGGCCTTCCGCAGGCACACTTCGGTGCCACGATCCCGTCTCTGGGACTCCACATGGCAACGGTTTCCACCGGCGGCTTTTCGGATACCACGGTATCGATTTCCGGCTCGTCGACACGGTGACCGGCTATGGCCTGATAAGCACGCCAGCCATTGTTCGCGCGCGGACTACCCGAAAAGGGCGAACCCATCGTTACGACCTTTGCCACCTTGTCGGGATGCTTCTTGGCCAGTTCGCGCGCCATCACGCCGCCAAGACTCCAGCCCACCAGCACGAGCGGTTCGCCCTTGGCCTCGTGCAAGGCGAGCAGCCGGTTCTCGACTTTCTCAAACCGGTCAGCGGTCGCCCCCAGATTATAGCCGAGGCCCCACTTCTTCGCGGTGTGCCCGGCCTTCTCCAGCTGCTTCGCCATCCAGCGCATACGGATGGGATGCGCACCGAAGCCGGGCAGAAGCATGACGTTCTTCGGGTGTCTTGCTTCGGCAATTTCGAGCGGCGAAAGCCGCCGCCTTATCGTTTCGATCGGCCAGAGAAATTCGCGCAGCAGAAGAAGCGCCTTCGGACCGCGCACCTCGTCAGGGCACGGCTCGGCCGCCAAAGCTAGGCGCCGCCCCCACTCCTGACGCGCTTCATAAAAAGGTAACGTTGCCATCGTTTGGCAATAATGCACCGCCCTCATGGCGGGTTCCTGAACGCGGGATCGTATTCAGGTCAGGCGCAATCGCCCGTTCGCGTCATGCCGACTTTCATCGTTACGGCCTTTTCCTCTCCGTCCGCGGTAGGTTCGACGACATTCATGGTCATTTCCGATTCCGTGCCGGTCGAGGTCGTCTGCATCGTCACCTTGGCTTCGCCATTCTCAGCCTTGCAGGTCATCTCGCCGCGCATGCCATCTGCATCGGAAGTCATGCTGTCGATCGTGCAGTCGCCGTTCTGAATCGTCTCGGCGACGCCCATCATGCCTTCCTTCGCCTCTTCTTCGTTGAGACAGCGCGGCGGAGCCATGCCGCTCATCGAGGAGAAGAATTGCTTGGCCTGAGCGATCTCCTCTTCGCTCATGGTGGGATCGGTCAGTTCGATGAGTTCCATGCTCATGGAGTATTGGCCCGGCTCCAGCGGGCGCACCTTGGCAACCGCCTCGGCAGCTTCTTCGCTCGAAACCGTGCCATCCCCGTCGGCATCGACTTCATCGCTACCCGACGAGCAGGCGGCAAGGGCGATGGCAGCACAGGTGACGGTAGCGAAACGAAACATGAAAATATCCTTCGAAAGTTTACGCGAGGCTAGCAACATCGCGGGCCAGCGCAACAAGCGTTGCACCCGTGCGACACGTTCCCCATATGTGCACGCATGGCCGAACTCGTCATTCGCAGAGGACTGGAAGAGCCGGATACCACCGGTGAGTTCGTCCCCCACAAACCTGCGCGTCCCGAAAAGTCGATGCCGGGAAGGCCATTCAAGCTCGTCTCCGAATATACACCTGCGGGTGACCAGCCGACGGCGATCAGCGAGCTGGTGGGTTCGGCGCGGGAAGAAGAGCAGACCCAAGTCCTTCTCGGCGTGACGGGTTCCGGCAAGACCTTCACCATGGCCAAGGTCATCGAGGAGTTGCAGCGCCCGGCCCTGATCCTTGCGCCCAACAAGATTCTCGCCGCGCAGCTCTACGGCGAATTCAAGAGCTTCTTCCCCGAAAACGCGGTCGAGTATTTCGTCAGCTATTACGACTATTACCAGCCCGAAGCCTACGTTCCGCGCTCCGACACCTATATCGAGAAGGAAAGCTCGGTAAACGAGGCGATCGACCGGATGCGCCACTCGGCCACGCGCGCCCTCCTAGAGCGGGACGACGTGATCATCGTGGCCTCGGTGTCCTGCCTATACGGTATCGGTTCGGTCGAGACCTATTCGGCGATGATCTTCGACATCAAGAAGAACCAGACGGTCGACCAGCGCGAGCTGATCCGCAAGCTCGTCGCCCTCCAGTACAAGCGGAATGACACCGCCTTTGCGCGCGGCAATTTCCGGGTACGCGGCGACAGTCTCGAAATCTTCCCTTCGCACTATGAAGACATGGCCTGGCGGATCAGCTTCTTCGGTGACGAAATCGAGGAGATCAGTGAGTTCGACCCGCTGACGGGCAAGAAAGGCTCCAGCCTCGAAAAGGTGCGCGTCTACGCCAATTCGCACTACGTCACCCCCGGCCCAACGATGAAACAGGCCGCCGAGGCGATCAAGTTCGAGCTGACCGAGCGACTCAAGGAACTCCACGAGGAGGGCCGCCTGCTCGAAGCGCAAAGGCTCGAGCAGCGGACCAATTTCGACCTCGAGATGATTGCAGCCACCGGCAGTTGCGCCGGGATCGAAAACTACAGCCGCTTCCTTACCGGACGCCTTCCCGGCGAGCCGCCGCCGACCCTGTTCGAATACCTGCCCGAGAACGCGCTGCTGTTCGTCGACGAAAGCCACCAGACCGTGCCGCAGATCGGCGCAATGTCGAAGGGTGACCACCGGCGCAAGATCACGCTCGCCGAGCACGGATTTCGCCTGCCGTCCTGCATCGACAACCGCCCGCTACGCTTCAACGAGTGGGACGCGATGCGCCCGCAGACCTTTGCGGTATCGGCCACTCCCGGCACGTGGGAAATGGAACAGACCGGCGGTGTCTTCGCCGAACAGGTCATCCGCCCCACCGGGCTGATCGACCCGCCAGTCGAGATCAAGCCGGTCGAGGATCAGGTTCAGGACTGCATCGAGGAATGCAAGAAGACCGCCAAGATGGGCTTCCGCACACTTGTCACCACGCTGACCAAGCGCATGGCGGAAGATCTGACCGAATTCATGCACGAGGCTGGCGTCAAGGTGCGCTACATGCACTCCGATGTAGAGACGCTGGAGCGCATCGAGCTGATCCGCGACCTCCGCCTTGGCGTTTACGATGTGCTGGTGGGTATCAACCTGCTACGCGAAGGGCTCGACATTCCTGAATGCGGGCTCGTCTGCATCCTTGATGCCGACAAGGAAGGCTTCCTGCGCTCGGAAACCTCACTGATTCAAACCATCGGCCGCGCCGCGCGTAATGTCGAAGGGCGCGTGATCCTCTATGCCGACAGAGTGACCGGCTCGATGGAACGCGCCATCGCGGAAACCGACCGCCGCCGCGAAAAGCAACGCGCCTATAACGAAGAACACGGCATCACGCCGACTACGATCAAGCGCAACATCGCCGATATCGTCGCTCATACCGCGTCGCAGGATGGTGTCACCGTCGACACCGGCGACGACGAACGCAACAATCTCGTCGGGCATAATCTGCGCGCCTATATCGAGGACCTCGAGAAACGAATGCGCGCTGCCGCTGCTGATCTCGAATTCGAGGAAGCCGGGAGGCTGCGCGACGAAATTCGCCAGTTGGAAAACGACGAACTCGGCTTGGGCGACGGAGAGAAGAAGGCGCCGCGCGTAGGGCGCAGCGATGCGGGCCGCCCCGGCACGCGCAAGACCCGCTATGGCAAGACGCGTTACAAACGGATGGGCGGCAAACCCTGATCGACAAGCGCATTTGACGCGCTTCGCCCCGCTTGTGCATAGGTCCGGCACATGAGGGGACTGAACATGATATCGAACCGCCGCCTGATCGCCCACCTTGCCGCCGCCAGCGCCCTTGCGCTGACACCGCAGGCCGTTTCCGCTCAGGAAGGCGAAGGCTCCGAAGCAAGCGCTGCAGAAAACATCGATCCGCAGGTCAGGTCACGCGAACTGACAGGCACCTTCGGCGGACAGCGCATGTCCTATACCGCCACCATTCGCGAGAATGTGCTGGAATCGGATGATGGCAAACCCGAAGCGGTGATGGTCACCACCAGCTATGTAAAGGATCCGCGCGACAGCTCGCGCCCGGTATTCTTCATCTACAACGGCGGTCCCGGTTCGGGATCGGTGTGGTTGCAGATGGGGGCCTGGGGCCCGAAGCGCGTGGCCATACCCTCCGATGCGCGGGACGACGGCGCGCCGCCTTATCCCCTTGTCGATAATCCCGACAGCCTGCTCGACGTGGCCGATCTCGTTTTCATCGATCCCCCGGGCACAGGCTTCAGCTATCTCACCAAAGGGACCGATCCAGAGAAATATTACGGCCTGCGGCAGGACGCACGGGCCGTGGCCCAAATCATTCGCCGCTGGATCAACGATAACGGGCGCTGGAACAGCCCCAAATACCTTGGCGGCGAAAGCTACGGCACCAGCCGCACCGCCATGGTCGTGGATGAACTGGAAGGCAGCACCTATAACGACGTCGGTCTCAACGGGCTGATCCTCGTTTCGACCATCCTCGATTTTGCCGGCCGGGAGCCCACGCCGGGCAACGAGATGGCCTATATCGTCACGCTGCCCAACATGGCCGCCGCCGCCTATTACCACGGCAAGGTAGAAGCCCCTTCGGTGGAAGCGATCGCCGACGAAGCGCGCCAGTTCGCCATCGGTCCCTATGCGACCGCCCTGCTCAAGGGACAGGACCTGCCGGATGCAGAACGCGCCGCAGTTCGCGCCGAACTTGCCCGGCTGACGGGCCTTTCGGAAACCTATCTCGACAATGCCGACCTGCGCGTGACCTCGCAGCGTTTCTACAAGGAACTGCTGCGCGACCGCGGACTTACCATCGGCCGTCTGGACGCGCGTTATACCGGCCGCGATTTCGACAATGCGGGTGAAACGCCGGACAACGATCCCAGCTTCTACGGAATCGACGCGGGCTATACCGCCGCCATCAACCAGTGGGCGCGCGAGACGCTCGGCTTCGAAACCGACCGCGAATACCAGTCTATCGGGCGCGAACCGGGCCAGCACTGGGACTGGTCTCTCAGTGGCCGCAACGCCTATCTCAACGTCGCACCTTTTATTGGCAAGGCTATGCGCGAGAATTCGCAGCTGCGCCTGTTCAACGCGCAGGGATGGTACGATTTCGCCACCCCTTTCTTCGGGGCGGAATATTCGCTCAATCGCTTCGGCATCCCGCAGGACCGGTTGACCTTCGAATATTACGATGCCGGCCACATGATGTATATTCGCGACGAAGACCGGGCAAAACTATCCGCGGATCTCCGCGAATTCATCCGGGCGCGTTGACGATGCTGAGGCGATGCGCATAGCAGCGCCAATGGTTCGCTACGGCTGCTTCCCATTCGTATTGTGTCTGGCGGCGTGCAATCCTCCTGCTTCGGAGGATTACGCGAGCCGGCCCAGCGTAGTCGAAGAGCGTACCTCGCCGACGGAACCGATAGATTCGCCCGATACTGAAGGTGCAGCCTGGGCGATGAGCGAAACCAGCGGGCGATTGCTTTATGGCAAGCCCGGTCATGCGCCGCTGCTGTCGCTGGCCTGCGAAGATGGCACGCTGGTCTACACCCGGTACGTCGCTGCGGACCCGAATGCGAAAGCGGTGCTTGCCCTGATCGGCAATGGCCATGTCGAGCGGCTCTGGATCGATGCCGAAGAGGACGAGGAGCGCTGGCTCTGGCGCGGCAGGCTGGCCGCCGACGATCCGCGCCTCGAAGTCCTGACCGGTCCCCGGCGCGTGGAGGCAACCGTGCCGGGAGCGGGATCGGTAGCACTCAACGCAAGCCGCGCGCCGGGCGAATTCGTCACCGCCTGCGCAGCCGAGCTTACTCCGCCGCCAGCCCCGCAAGAAGATCCGGCGTAAGCACCTGCGGCAATTGCCGCGCTTCGCCGCCGGGTGGGTACCAGAGATAGAGCGGAACGCCCGCGGCCCCTTGCTCGGACAGGAAGGCTGCGATTTCTTCGTCGCGCCGTGTCCAGTCTCCGCGCATGGTAACGACACCTGCCTTCTCGAAAACCTCGCGGGTTTCCTCGCGTTCGATCGCCACGCTTTCGTTGACCTTGCAGGTCACGCACCAGTCGGCAGTGAACCACACGAACACGGGCTGGCCGCTGGCTCGTGCTTCGGTCAGTGCGCGCTCGGAGAACGGCAGGGGCTTCAGCAGGCCTTCGCTTTCGGTGCGCGCAGTAGCGGATGGCTCGGGCAGCAACACAAGTCCCGCAATGGAAAGGACCAGCGTTCCAGCCAGCACCGCGCGCCAGTGCGAAGCTGCACCGCGCTGCATTCGGCCTGCGAGATAAAGCAGGACCAGCAGGAAAGCCACGAACGCCCCGGCGATGAGCAGGTATTGAGCACCCCCGATACGCCATACCAGCCACGCCAGTGCCAGCGCCGTCAGCCCCATCGGAAGCGCCATCCAGCGCCGGAACCGTTCCATCCATGCACCGGGCTTCGGCAGACGGCGGCGGAACGCAGGAATGAACCCGACAAGCAGGAACGGCAGCGCAAGGCCGACACCGAGCATGGTGAAGATCAGCATGCCCTCGGTGGGCGGCAGGACTATCGCCGCGCCCAGCGCGAGGGCCATGAACGGCCCCGTGCAGGGAGTGGCGACGAAGGCTGCCAGAAGGCCCGTTGCAAACGATCCCCCGGGCGAGGCTGCGCTTCCGGAAAGCGCCATACCCGGAACCTCGAAAAGGCTGAGGAAATTGGCCGTGATCGCGACTGCCAGTAGCAGGAGACCCACCACCACGCGGGGCTCCTGGAGCTGGAAGGCCCAGCCCACCTGCTCGCCTGCGGAACGCAGGATCAGCACCAGCGCGCCCAGCGCGGCACAAGCCAGCACGACACCCGCCGTATAGGCCAGCGCATCGCGCCGCGCCGACAGTTCGTTGCCGCCCGCCTTCGCGAGCGACAGCGCCTTGAGGCTGAGGATCGGGAATACGCAGGGCATGATGTTCAGCAGGACACCGCCTGCCAGCGAAGCCAGCAACAGCACCCACAGGTCGGGCATCTCGACCGGGCCGGTCAGCGGCTCAGCCCCTTCCAGAGGGACATCGCGGGGCTCGGCGGTAAAGCGGACCCCCTGCCCCTCGCCAAAGGACAGGATGCCGGAAATGCTTTCGGGCCGGGTCCCGGACTCCACCCCCGCAAGCTGCTTCAGGGGAATCTCCGCCACCAGAAGATCGCCTTCGCGGATAAAGCTTTGGATCGCAGCGTAGTCTGGTTTGAGCCCGCCGCCCAGTTCGGTGGTTTCCACGAACAGGTGAAGATCACCGAGTTCGAGATCGGCCGGCAGCGGGAGGCCGATGCGCAGGGTCTTCTGCGTGATCTCGAACCCGGCGGTGCTGTCGAGTTGCGGCGCGATGGCCGCCTGCCAGCTACCGAAATCGCCGCCTTCGCGCACTTCCAGCCGTGCATCCTGCGGAACGCAAATCCGGTCGGTGCAGGCGAGATAGGAAACGAAACCGGTAACCGGAGCGAAATTGCCAACCGCCGCACTTTCCGGAACCTCGACCGGTACCAGGACCGCATATTCACCCTCGTAAATATGGTTCATCAGCCCGGCGATCACCAGCGTCTGGGGAACGGGATAGAGCGGTTCGCCAGCGGTCCAGCCTTGCGGCAGCTCGAGATCGAGCGCCATGCCCTGCCCGGCATCGCCCGGATTGGACCAGTACCCGTGCCAATCCTCACTCCTGGGCGTGAATTGCAGCGCGAGCATCCAGGTCTCGCCCGGTACCGGTGGACCATCGCTGCGCAGTTCGACGGCGATATTCTCGTCGCCGAAACGCGCGTCCTGCGCTTGCAGCATTGCCGGAAGAAGGCAGAACAGCGCCGCCACTACAAGCGCCAGCGCGCCGCGCACCGCGTCCATTCTGCTTGCTTCGATCACGCCCTGCGCATTAGGGACTGCACCCATGACAGACAAGCGCGACCTGCTCATCCTCGGCGGCGGCCTCGTCGGCACCACGCTGGCACTTGCCGCGGCGAAGAAGGGGCTCTCCAGCCATCTCGTCGATCGAGCCGATCCTGCCGACCTGACCGCGGAGGGTTTCGATGGCCGCGCGTCGGCGATTTCCACCGCAAGCTGGCGGCTGTTTCGCAATATCGGCCTTACCGAGGCCCTTGAGCCGCATGGCTGCGAGATCGAGGCCATTGCGGTTGTCGACCAGATGAAACCGGGCAGGATCGATTTCCGTCCCGAGCCGCATGAAGGCACGCTGGGTCGTATGTTCGCCAACCGGCAATTGCGCATCGCGCTGCTCGAAGCAGCCAAGGCGGAGCCGTTGATTGCCATACATGCGCCAGTCGAAGTGGCGAGCCGCCACCGCGATGCCTTTTCGGTCAGTGCGACGCTGTCCGATGGCACGGTCCTCGACGCCGATCTCCTCGTCGGTGCGGAAGGGCGCGGGTCGCCCACCCGGGAAGAAGCCGAACTCAAGATGGCGAGCTGGGATTATTCGCACCGCGCCATCATCACCGGGCTGAACCATTCGAAGCCGCATGAAGGCGTCGCCTGGGAGATTTTCTACGAGGATGGGCCCTTTGCCCTCCTTCCGATGCTGGACGGGCCCGGCGGAGAGCACCGCAGCGCGCTGGTGTGGACGGTCGACGAGAAGGACGCTGCAGGCGTGCTCAAGATGGGGGACCGTGCCTTCCTCGCCGAGGTCGAGAAGCGCATGGGCACTATCCTCGGCACGCTCGAACTCAACAGCGGGCGGTCCTCCTATCCGCTCAGCTTCCAGCATACTGCACGGATCGTGGGCGAGCGCATGGCGCTGGTGGGCGACAGCGCGCATGGCATGCACCCCATCGCCGGCCAGGGCCTCAATCTCGGCCTGCGCGACGTCGGCGCATTGATAGAGGTTCTGGAAGAAGCGCGCAGGCTCGGCCTCGATCTGGGCGATGCGCAGGTGCTCGAGCGTTACGAAAAATGGCGGGCGCTGGATTCGATCATGGTCATGGGCGCTACGGACACACTCACCCGCCTGTTCGGCGTGCCCGGCAAGGCCGCCAGCGCCGTCCGCCGTCTCGGCATGGCTGGGGTCCAGCGTTCGGGCTGGCTCAAGCGCTTCTTCATGGACGAGGCGCGCGGCGTTTCGGGCGACGTGCCCGAACTCATGAAATCCTGAGCTGATTTACTACTGAATCTACTCGTTGCCGGGGCTGGGCTGCGAAATCCGGTTGCCCGCTCCGTCGCGCAGGCGGCGAGGTTCAAGCACGGCGGCCGTTTCGATCAGGTCGAGCGCACGCTGGGTCGCGGCAAAGCGTTCGGCATCTCGCAGCCAGCCCTGAGCATTCGCCGCCCCGGGCATGTTGCGTACTTCGGCTACGGCGCTGTCGACCCGGCCACTTAGCAGGAACAGCCGGGCCCGCTCGATACGCATTTCAGGCTGCGGCGAAGGAGCGCTCTCGCGGCGGACGGTGAACAGTGCGGCCAGTTCTTCGCGGAATCGTTCGAGGCCGCCCCGATCGTCGCCCGACTGGAGCTGGGGCGAAAGCCCGTCGAGCCGCGCGGTGAGCTGGTCCAGCGTGACGGGATCGCGTGAAAAGGTCAGGATGGTGTTGACCGCATTGGGCAGGGCATCCCCGAAGCGGAGCCTCAACTGGTCGGCAAGATAGCCAAGTTCCGCGCCCTTTTCGATGGCGCGGCGTATTGCGAAGGCGATCAGGAGCCCTTCGGCGCGCGCCGCATTGCCCGCTGCTGCCTGTGCCTGCAGGTCGAGGCGCGAGAGGCGCTGCTCCGCAGCCGCCAGGCGCTGGTCGATCCCGCCCTGCGTCTCGGCCATCTGTTCGACGTCCTGGGAGGAGGAGGTTTCCGTAGCGCGCGGTGTCGGTGACGGGCTGCGCTCCTCGGCAGCTTGCGTCGCAACCGCAGCTTGAGGTGTCTCGGCCACATTTTCTTCAGCAGCCGAATTGGCGCGCCAGGCTATATAGCCGACCAGCCCCGCGCCCAGCGCGAAAGACCCGACAACGGCCAGCAACATGGGCCGCATGCTGGTGCGCCTGACCCGATTGCTCGAATACTCGTCCATTTCACTCCAATCCGTGACCCGCGCGCCGCTACCCCGGCGCCGCGTCATTCCCGGCGTTCAGCCTTGGCACAAAGCCTTCGCCAAGACCAGTAGCTCGGCATCGACCGGTTGCCCGGCGGTATGAACGGCTTCCCAGCCATTTCCTGCGATGCCGGCGATACGCGGGCCGAGCGCGGCGATGGTGATGGTTTTGCGGTCGATACCCAGGCGCTCGCATTCCTCGCGCAATCGCCTCGCAGCCTCGCCCGAATGCAGCAATACCACGCCGCCTTCCTCGCGCAGGAGCTTGCTCACCGAAGGTGACATTTCCAGCGGCTTTGTCCGATAGACGACGCAAGTCTCGATGGAGATACCCGGAGGCGGCGTCAGCGAGACCCTCTTCTCCCCAGCGAGCCGCAGGAACGCAAGATCGCGTCCCGCAACATCGTCGAGCACGTTCTGCAACCCGCCCTTGCCCGTGAGCGTGACCATGAAGCCCTTTTCGCGCGCGCCCTCGGCAGTGGCTTCGCCTACCGCGTAGACCGGCAAGCCTTCCAGCTTCTCCAGCTCGAAGCCACCGTGGCGGAAGACATTGGAGCTCCCCACCAGCAGCGCGTCGAAATCATTGCGTGGCGGGGCGGACCATTCAACCGGTCTGACCTCGAAAAGCGAGCATCCTTTAACATCGAGACCAGAGGCCTCTGCCGTTTCCAGTGTTACCCGGAGACCGGGTTCGGGGCGGAAGACGAAAAGGTTGCGCATCACCCCGCAATACCGAAATGCGCGGCTACATGTTCCGGCGCTTCGGCAAGTAATTCCTGCGCCAGTTTGCGCGGGGCATCGACGTCTGCTGGTTCGAACAGGCTCTCGCCCGCGATCCGGATCGAACCGTCGGGGCTGAAAATAGCAGCGGTCAAATGCAGCCGCTGCCCTTCGCGGCGGGTCAGGGCGGCGATGGGACTGTGACAGGATCCGCCCAGCCCTTCGAGCAGGGCGCGCTCTGCCAGCACTTCCTCGCGGCTTGGCGCGTGGTCTATCGCCTGCAGGAATTCCCTCGTTTCCTGATCGCCGGCGCGGCATTCAAGGCCGATTGCCGCCTGCGCCGGGGCCGGCAGCCATTCTTCCGGATCGAGGCGGGTTCCCACTGTGCCTTCACCCAGCCGGGCAAGTCCTGCGGCGGCAAGGAACGTCGCATCCGCCTCGCCCGCCTGCAGTTTCGCCATGCGGGTCGCCACGTTGCCGCGAATGCCGACCACTTCGAGGTCGGGCCTTGCATTGAGCAACTGTGCAGCCCGTCGCGGCGCGCTGGTCCCCACACGCGAACCCTGCGGGATCGCACCGAGCGACCGTGCGCCCAGCAGCACGTCGGCCTTGTCCGCCCGCGGCAGGATAGCGCCAATGGCGATCGCTTCCGGCCTTAGGGTCTCCACGTCCTTCATCGAATGCACGGCAGCATCGATCCTGCCTTCGACCAGCCACTTATCGAGTTCACGGGTCCACAGCGCCTTGCCGCCGATATCGGCCAGCGGGCGGTCCTGAATCTTGTCCCCGCTCGCAATCACGAGGACGAGTTCGACCTGGTCTTCGTCCCAGCCGAGCGCCGCGCACAGCCGGGCGCGTGCTTCGTGTGCCTGCGCCAGCGCAAGCGGGGAGCGGCGAGTTCCAAGGCGGAGAGAAGGCTTTGAAGGCATGGTGCGCGCTTGCTCTAGCGCCCGATACCGTTAAGGGAAAGCGGACAATGGCATTGGTTCTTGGCATAGAAAGTTCGTGCGACGAAACGGCGGCCGCACTCGTCGACGGCAATCGTCAGATCGTGGCGCAGCGTATCGCATCGCAGGATGCAGAGCACGCGCCCTTCGGCGGCGTCGTGCCGGAAATCGCCGCCCGCGCGCATGCCGAACGGCTGGCCCCAATGATCGAGGGCGTGCTGCAGGATGCGAATGTTTCCCTGACCGATCTCGACGCGATTGCGGCCACCGCCGGTCCGGGCCTGATCGGCGGCGTGATGGTCGGTCTGGTGAGCGCCAAGGCTCTTGCCATGGCCAGCGACGTGCCCCTGATCGCAGTTAATCACCTCGAGGGACACGCGCTCAGCCCGCGGCTGGCCGACGAGACGCTCGAATTTCCCTATGCCCTGCTGCTGGTCTCCGGTGGGCACTGCCAGATACTGCGCGTCGATGGCGTCGGAGAATATCGCCGCCTCGCGACAACGATCGACGATGCGCTGGGCGAAGCCTTCGACAAGACCGCCAAGATCCTTGGCCTCGGCTTTCCCGGCGGCCCCGCAGTCGAACGCCTGGCGAGAGAAGGCGATGCGTCTGCCGTCCCGCTGCCGCGCCCGATGAAGGGCAGTGGCGAACCGCATTTAAGCTTCGCGGGCCTCAAGAGCGCCGTGCTGCGCGCCCACGAAAGCGAGAAGTACCAACCCGCAGACATTGCGGCGAGCTTCCAGCAGGCGGCGATCGATTGCGTGGTGGACCGGTTAAGCATCGCGCTCGCGAAGATGCAGGATTGCCGGACGCTGGTGGTCGCCGGCGGTGTCGCCGCGAATGCATCGGTGCGCGGCGCGCTGGAACGACTGGCGGCGTCTCATGACATGCGCTTCACCGCCCCTCCCCCGAAATTATGCACCGACAATGCGGCGATGATCGCCTGGGCGGGCATCGAGCGATTGGCGCTGAAGGATTTCGCCCCCGATCCGCTCGACATCTCGGCCCGCCCTCGCTGGCCGCTCGACCCCGATGCCGAACCCGTTCGCGGCGCGGGAGTGAAAGCATGAAGGTCGGCGTTTTAGGAGCCGGAGCCTGGGGCACGGCGCTGGCGCAGATGGTAGCGAGCGACGGGAGCGAGGTATTGCTCTGGGCGCGCGAGGCGCAGCTGGCGGAGGAAATCAACACGCAGCGGCGCAATTCCACCTATTTGCCCGATGCGAAGCTGGCCGCCTCTATCCGTGCCACGGACGATCTCGGCGAGATGGCGCGGCTCGATGCCATGCTGGTGGTCACGCCGGCGCAGCACATGGGCAGCGTCCTCGAAGCCATGCCCGCATTCCCTCAAGACCTCATCCTGTGTTCCAAGGGGATCGAGGCAGGCACCGGCCGCCTGATGAACCAGGTTGCGCGCGACAACGCCCCGGAAAGCGAAGTCTCGGTCCTCTCGGGCCCGACCTTCGCGCATGAGGTGGCCGCAGGACTGCCCGCTGCGGTGACCCTCGCCTGCAGCGGCGGCGAGGAGCAGTGGGACCGGATCGCTCAGCATATCGCCCGGCCGGCCTTCCGTCCGTATTATTCGGACGACGTGACTGGCGCGGAGATCGGCGGTGCGGTCAAGAACGTGCTCGCCATCGCCTGCGGGGTGGTGGACGGTTTGCAGCTTGGCCAGAATGCCCGCGCCGCCCTCATCGCCCGCGGTTATGCCGAGATGTTGCGCTTCGGCGAGGCGCTTGGCGCACGGGCTGAAACCCTTACCGGCCTGTGCGGATTGGGCGACCTCGTGCTCACTTGCTCCTCCACGTCCAGCCGCAATTTCTCGCTCGGCAAGGCATTGGGAGAAGGGCAGAGCGCACAAGCCCTCATGGCCGACCGCAAAACAGTCGCCGAAGGCGCGCACACTGCGCCGGTACTCGTCGAACTGGCGGCGCGGCACGGCATCGCCATGCCGATCGTCGCCGCGGTCTACGACCTGCTCAAGGGTGACGATCCGGGTCAGGTGGTCAAAGGTATTCTCGCCCGCCCGCTCAAGGCCGAGCAGGAAAGCGCGGGATGAATTCCGCCACCAGTGACGACGATCTCTCCGCCATCGCCAAGGGCGGCAAGCAGAACGTACTCGGCTTCCTGCTGAGGTTGCTGGCGCGCATCCCCTTCCTGTTCATCGCGGGGCGTCTCTACGGCGTGAGCGAGGTGGGCCGGTTTGCCTCTGCTTTGGTGCTGGTAGAACTGGTCGCGCTGCTTTGCTCGATGGGCGAAAAGCGCGGCCTCGCGCAGCGGCTGTCCGACGGTGAAGAGCAGCACCCGGCCAATCTGGTATATGACGGGATGCTGCTGGCGCTGATATTCTCGTCGATCGCAGCGCTCTTCTTCTGGCTGGTCCCCGCGCCGCTCTTCCCCGCCGGTCAATATAGCGAACTCGACCGTCTGATCGTGCTCGCAATCCCGGCCTATGCGCTGACGGAGATCGTGCTCGCCGCGCAGGCTTACAAATACGATATCGCCACCACCGTGCGCGCCCGCGCGGTCGTGGAACCGTGGACGATCTCGATCATGGCGGGCGCTTTCTTCTTCATTCCCGGCCTGACCGAATCCGGCCTTTCGATGGCCTATCTCGTATCGATCTATGCCGGTCTCGCTGTGGGCCTGTGGGCCTTTTTTCGCAGTTACGGTCGCCCTGTCGGATGGCGTCCGAGCCCGCGCTACATGGGCAGGATCACCCTACGCGCCCTGCCGCTCGCGACGGCCGATGCGATCGAATGGGGCACGCGCCGCGTCGATATCTTCATTCTCGGCTTTTTTGCCGCGCCGTCGGCCGTCGGTGTCTATTACATGGCGCAGCAACTCGCGAGTCTGCCGCAAAAGCTGAAGACCAGTTTCGAGCCGATCCTGGGTCCGGTCATTACCAAGAACCTCAAGACGAAGAATTATGCCGCCATCGCCAAACAGGTTTGCCAGGTAGGATTCTGGATCATCGCCGCGCAGGCGGGTATCGCGCTCGCGCTGGGTCTGCCAGGTGAAGCCATCATGGGTCTGTTCGGCCCTGAATATGTCGGCGGTACGGGTGCCCTCGCCTTCCTGCTGGCCGCGGAAGTGGTCGCTGCGACGGCGGTCGTCTCCGAAGCGGTGCTGATCTATGTCGCGCGTGTACGCAATCTGTGGATTTCCATCGGCACGATCGCGTTTCAGGCGATATTGACGATCGTCCTCATCCAGGCCGTAGTCGCCAATGACTATGGCGAGCCCTACAAGGCAGCAGCTGCCGCCATCTCGCTCCTGGTCGCGCTCGCGGTGGCAAGCCTGGTCAAGGCATTGCTGCTCACCAAGATCCTCGGCCATGGCATCAACAACTGGCGTTGGGCCCTGGTCTATGCGGTCGCCCCTGCAGTGCTGGTCGGCTGGCTCGCCACCCACCTGCCCGAATGGGCAGAGCTCGCCTTCGGAATTCCGCTCATTCTGACGACCTATGGTTTCGTGATCTGGAAACGCGGGTTCGGCCCTGAAGACCGGGTCCTGTTCGCCCGGAGCAAGGACAAGCCGGGCAAGGCGGAAGCGGCGGCAGTTTCGGAATAAGCGGAGCGCGCGGGCACAAGCACCTTGGCAGCCGGAGCAAGCGGCGGCTAAGGACCCCAGCATGTTCCAGCGTGTAATTATCCTGATTGGTGCTCTCGTGGTCGTCGCGATTGGCTCTATCGCGAGCATGTCCGGGCGGGCCGACCGCATGGCGGAGCGTCTGTCGGAGGATGCGCGCGAAGCACTGGTTGCGGAGGATCTGGGCATGGTTCAGGCAAGTTTCGCCAACAGCTACGGCTCGCCCTCTCGCCACCCGCTGCTTTCGGGCGGCAAAAGCCTCGAAGATGAAGACCGCACGCGCGCAGCCCAGCTTGTCCGTTCCCTGCCCGGCGTTGGCGGGGTGAACTGGGAAGACGGGATCGTGAATGCGAACGCCGGGGAGCCTTCCTTCGAGCCGCTCCATTGCCAGGAAGACGTCGATGGCCTGCTGCGCACCCGCACCATCCGCTTCCAGGAAGGAAGCGCTGCACTGCTGCCCGCCAGCCGCATGCTGCTGGATGAGGTCGCCAGAGCGCTCGAACCCTGCGTCGGCGCGATCATCGCGATCACCGGACATACCGATAAATCCGGCAGCGAGGCAGCGAACGTCGCCCTCAGCATGGACCGGGCCCGCGTCGTCCGCGAAGCGCTCGTGCGCCGCGGCATCCCGCGCTCCGGGCTCCGCGCCCGCGGAATGGGGTCGAGCGAACCGGCGGAACGTCTGACGGCGGAAGACCCCGCCAACCGCCGCATCGAATTTTCGGTCATCCGCATGGAGCCGCTCACCCCCACCCCTGTCGACACGCCGGGACCACGCTGATGCCTATCTGGTTCGAAGTCATCGCCTTGATGCTCGTCGCCTACATTCTCGGCCTCACCCTGGGGTGGGTCGTCTGGGGACGGGCTTCACTGAGCGACAATGAGACAACGGAGGAAGAAAGATGAGCCAATTGCTCGCCGATAACTGGATCCTGCTGGTAATCGCCCTGATCGTTGGGCTGGTGGTCGCCTGGTACCTGTTCCGCAGCAATCGCCGCACGCATGTGACGGGCGCGAGCCGGGACGTTCTGGATGATGGCGCAGAACGGGCGCAGCGCAATTCCGCGCTGGTCGACGCACCGCCGGCAGCCTCGAAGGATCCCTCGCCCGTGCCGCGCCAGCCTGCAGCCGTGGCTCCCGCCGGCGCCGATGACGATCTGACCCGCATCAAGGGTGTGGGCCCCAAGCTCGCCGCGACGCTGCACGAACTGGGTGTCACGAGCTTCACCCAGATCGCCGCCTGGGACGACGCCGAGATCGAGCGTGTCGATGCCCAGCTCGGCCGCTTCCAGGGCCGCATACGCCGCGATGACTGGACCGGGCAGGCCCGCTTTCTGGCGGAAGGCGACAGCGCCGGTTTCAAGCACAAATACGGGGCTGGCGGCTAGAGCAGGAACCTTCTCACATCCGATCCATTGAAAACAACTGGGTCGGATTGAACGAGGAGAGCCTGAATGGGACAGCCCCAGCAGATACGCGTACTCGTCGCCGAAGATGAGATGATCGTTGGCCACGATCTGTGCGACACTGTTTCCGAGGCCGGATATATGGTCGAAGGTCCGTTCGACGATCTGTCCAGCGCCATGCTCGCCTTCCAGAAATCCAAACCGGATATCGCGATCCTCGATGTTCAGTTGGGCGACGGCATAGTCTACCCGCTCGCCGAACAGATGATGGCCGAGAACGTGAAGGTGATTTTCCATTCCGGCCAATTGACGCCGAAGGAAGTCGCAAGCCGCTTTCCTGACGTAGAAATGCTGACAAAACCCTGCCCTCCGGCGGAAGTGATTCACTCGGTCCGGCGTGCTGCCCGACACCACTAGTCGCATTGCCCCTTCCGAGGCGGAACGCAGGGCTCCGCATAACCTTTCCTTGAGAAACCCTCTCATTGGAAAGGAAGACCATGTCCCTGGAAAAAATGATCGCCGCACACCCGAAGGTGCAGGATGAAACCGAAGAGCTTGTCCTTGCCGCCCGTCACGCCATGCTCTGTTCGCTGTTCTGCACTAGCTGTGCGGACGCCTGCACGGCAGAAGAGATGGACATGGCGCAGTGCATTCGTAACTGCCTCGACTGCGCCGATGTCTGCGCCGCCACTGCGCGCCTTGCCGTACGGCGGACCGCGCAAAATATCGAACTCCTGCGCGCCCAGCTGGAAGCCTGCATAAAGGCCTGTGAAACCTGTGCCGCCGAATGCGAGCAGCACGACAATCCGCATTGCGCGCTCTGCGCCAAGATGTGCCGCGAATGTGCTGAGGATTGTCGCAAGGCCCTGCCGTTCGTGAAATAGCTTTAATGGCGCGAGGCAATTTGCTGGGGGCGTGATATGATGCACCCGCAATGCCCAGGATAGGCAACTTCATCGCGCTCGACGGCGCAGACAAGCTCGCCTCCCTCGAGGCGATCGGCCTGTTGCTTTACGCCAAGTTCCTCATCGCCCGTGTTCCTCCCGGTCGCTGGCGTTCCCGCTTCACCGCCGCACCCGCGGCAGAAGGCATATCGCATGATATCGCCACCATCCGCAGGGTGAGGCTCGCAATCCTCAGGGCCTTGTCGCTTATTGCGGGTGCACCCAATTGCCTACCGCAGGCGATCGCTGCCAGATGGATGCTCAAACGTCGCGGAATTCCAGCTAGCCTATTCATCGGCACCCAAAGCGACGGCCAAAGGAAACCGCGCATCCATGCCTGGTTGAAGGTCGGCGATGAATGGGTAACGGGACTGTGCGACGAGGAGCAGTACACGCTCATCGCGCCGGGTGAGGCCGAGCCGGTCTGACAACCCCTTGCGCGCCGATGCGCTAACTGCCATCGGCAGGTGAAATTCAAAGGAGACCCCATGGCCGGAATGGTGCCGTTCGACTGGCAGGACCCGTTCAATCTCGACGACCAGCTGACCGAGGAAGAGCGGATGATCCGCGACGCTGCCCATGGTTTTGCGCAGGCGCAACTACAGCCGCGCGTGATAGAGGGTTTTTCCAAGGAACTCGACGCCCCCGAACTCTTCCCGATGATGGGAGAGGCGGGCCTGCTCGGCGCGACCATAGCGGAAGAATATGGCGGCGCGGGCGCTGGCTATGTCGCCTACGGCCTGATCGCGCGCGAGATCGAGCGGGTGGACAGCGGCTATCGCTCGATGGCCAGCGTCCAGTCCAGCCTCGTTATGTATCCGATCCATGCCTATGGTTCAGAAGATCAACGCAGGAAATATCTCCCCGGCCTAGCCAGCGGCCAGCTGATCGGCTGCTTCGGACTGACCGAACCCGATGCGGGCAGCGACCCGGCGGGCATGAAGACGACCGCCAAGAAGGTCGACGGGGGCTATGTCATCAACGGCTCCAAGACATGGATTTCCAATTCGCCCTTCGCCGATGTCTTCGTCGTCTGGGCGAAGAGCGAGGAGCATGGCGGCGGCATTCGCGGCTTCGTGCTGGAAAAGGGCATGAAGGGCCTCTCCGCCCCCAAGATCGAAGGCAAGATTTCACTCCGCGCCTCCACCACCGGCATGATCGTAATGGACGAGGTCGAGGTTGGCGAAGACGCGCTGCTACCCGAGGTACAGGGTCTCAAGGGCCCCTTCGGCTGTCTCAACCGCGCGCGTTACGGCATCAGCTGGGGCGCGATGGGCGCGGCCGAATTCTGCATGCACGCCGCGCGCCAATATGGGCTTGATCGCCAGCAATTCGGCGTACCGCTCGCCAGCAAGCAGCTCTACCAACTCAAGCTCGCCGACATGATGACCGAAATTTCGCTCGGCCTGCAGGCCTCCCTGCGCGTCGGCCGACTGATGGACGAAGGCAAGTTCGCGCCCGACATGATCTCCATCGTCAAGCGCAACAATGTCGGCAAGGCGCTGGATATCGCGCGCAAGTCCCGCGACATGCACGGCGGTAACGGCATTTCGGAAGAATACCAGGTCATCCGCCACATGGTGAACCTGGAGACGGTGAACACCTACGAAGGCACGCATGATGTCCACGCGCTGATCCTGGGGCGCGCCATCACGGGGATTGCAGCATTTTGATGAAGCTTCACGGATATTATCGCAGCTCCACTTCCTATCGCCTGCGCATCGCGCTGGAACTGAAGGGGATCGGTTACGAATATGTCCCCGTGAACCTGCTCACCTCCGAACAGAAGGGCGAGGCCTTTACCAGCCGCAACCCGTTCGGCTCGGTCCCGCTGCTCGAAGCAGACGGCAAGGACCGCGTCCAGTCGATGGCGCAGATCGAATGGCTGGACGAAGCCTATCCGGACAAGCCCCTGCTGCCGCAAGTCATCGACGATCGCTATGTCGCGCGCGAACTGGCCTATGCCATCGCCACCGAATTGCACGCCCCGCTCAACCTGCCGGTGCTCAAATACCTCAAGGATCCGCTGGGCCATTCGCAGGACGAGATCGACAACTGGTATCGCCACTGGCTGGCGCGCACGCTCGATCCGGTCGAGGCGCGCCTCGCGCAGCTCGGCACGGGAGATTTCCTGTTCAGCCGACCCGGATTTTTCGAGGTCGTGCTGCTGCCGCAGGTCTACAACGCCCGCCGCTTCGCCTTCGATTTTGCCGACAAGCCGCATATCGAACGGATCGAAAAGGCCTGCCTTGCATTGCCAGAGTTCCAGCGCGCCCATCCGGACGCGCAGCCAGACAATCCCGAAAACCAGTAAGAGAGGACACCCATGAAACTCGCCACGCTCAAGGACGGAACCCGCGACGGCAAGCTGGTCGTCGTCTCCAGGGACCTCACCCGCTACTGCGCCGCCGACAATATCGCGCCCACGCTGCAGCATGCGCTGGACAATTGGGACGAGCTCGCCCCGAAGCTCGACGCGCTCTACCGCGATGTCGAACACCAGGCCTGCCCGACCGAGCGGTTTCACGAGCGCGAGGCACATTCGCCGCTGCCCCGTGCCTATCAGTGGGCGGACGGTTCGGCCTACATCAATCACGTCGAACTGGTGCGCAAGGCGCGCGGTGCCGAGGTGCCGGAGAGCTTCTATCACGACCCGCTGATGTACCAGGGCGGCAGCGACAAGTTCCTCGCCCCGCGTGACGATATCCCACTGAAGGACACCAAGTGGGGCTGCGACATGGAAGGCGAAATCGCGGTCATCACCGACGATGTGCCGATGGGCGTCTCATCCGAACAGGCGGCGGACCACATCAAGCTGGTCATGCTGGTGAACGACGTGTCCTTGCGCGGTCTGATCCCTGGTGAACTCGGCAAGGGCTTCGGCTTCTTCCAATCCAAGCCCGCCAGCGCCTTCAGCCCCGTCGCGGTTACGCCAGACGAACTGGGCGATGCATGGAAGGGTAGCGTCATTCACCTGCCGCTGATGGTCGATTACAATGGCGAACCATTCGGCCGCGCCAATGCAGGCGTCGATGCGACCTTCAGCCTGGCCGATCTCGTCGCCCATGCTGCCAAGACGCGCGATCTGGGCCCCGGCACGATCATCGGTTCGGGCACCGTCTCCAACCAGGGACCGGGCGGCGATCCGGGCAAGCCGGTGGCCGAAGGCGGGCTCGGCTACAGCTGCATCGCCGAAATCCGCATGATCGAAACCATCGCCAGCGGCGAAGCCAGGACGCGCTTCATGCAGCCGGGCGATACCGTGCGGGTGGAGATGAAGGATGCAGAGGGCCACTCGATTTTCGGCGCGATAGAGCAGAAGGTTGTGGAGGCCTGACCGCCACGCGGACGCGCAGCCAGCAGGCACACAAAAACATCCGGCGGCGAGCCCGGACCTAACGCCGTGGGAAGCACCTGCGCTCAAGGAGCCCGAAGGGCGGTAGTGCACAAAAATTGCGCGAGGAGCAGCCATGAGGATGCCCGCACACAAACACCGAACCTGAACCCAGCTTAGACTCATGTGCGACTTGGGCAGCGGGTGCGACGGGGAGGGTTCGCCTTAACAAGCATGAGCCCCTGCCGCTATCCCGCGCGGGCGAAGAAGGTCCCGCGACCTGTATCGTGCTGCCAGCCGCATCCGGGCGAAGGAGAGAAGGTGTCCTGGGCCTGGAAGAGGTCATTCGCTCCCGACCTGGACGCCCGCGCCTTTCGCACCGGCCGCGCCGCCCATGCAGGCACCGCCGTCGCGGGCCCTCCGGGCAAGGAAGGGAGGTACCAGCTTCGCGCCCTCCCGATCCGCCGCCACACCTAACCAAATAGGTGACAAAGTCAAGAATCTAGCGGAGAAATAGGTTTTGCGGAGGGCGGTGCCTACAGAAGCGTGCGGCAGTCATTTGCTGTCCGCTATTGGGGGAATGGTTGGTGCGGGTCTACGTCCGATTTGGAGTGGGTTTTTGACAGTCTGCTTTTAGAATAAAGCTTAGGAAAGACGCCATAGCTAAACTGTCAGAATGGCGCAGGCCATGCATAAGTAATCTTTGCCGCGGATATCGTATCCGGCTCAGATAGATAGGCGTGAATAAGCGGACCGTCGGACTGGGAGAAAGTGATGCGCGTTGCAGAAACACCGTGCGGCCAATCAATAGCTCTGACGGAGAGCATTCCGGCCCAATCAATCTTTGCGAGCGCTTCGTCAGCATCGCAGGGCTTCTCTTCCGCTCCTTTTGACCAATCCCCGCACGCTATATTCACGGAGCGCTGGCGCCCTTCATCGAAGGCATCGGTCAATTCAAGAAATTGCCGTAAGCGTCGCTCGTGTTCTGGTGAAGGACTAAGACTGGCATAACGTTCGATGGGTAGTGACGCGCACGCAGCGTCTGTTGCAACTTCGTCCAAGACTGCAGTTTGCGGCAGACCGTATACTCTGAATAGACGCATGGGATCATCAGCACTGCGTCCACTGAGCGGTTTGCCCGTTTCACCATCAGGCACGTCGAATGTCGTAACTATCCTTCGCGCCTTACACAGGCGGCCATTGCCCGCGCTGCCCCGTTCTTGAAAGGAAATATGGCTAAGAGATGGATCGCCGATTTCTCCGTGGGGTCCAGGGCCGGTGTCTGGCAGTTCGACCCCGATGATATCGTCATGAGGAAACTCTGCCAAAAGCAAATCCTCTAGCTGATCGGACGACATCGCCTCGGCTTCATTTCGGGAAAGCATGACGTCAGAGCTTTGAGGCGGGGCCAATGCCACCACAAGAAGACTGAGCATGGAATATCTCCTATTCTCAAAAGCTCACACTTCTTCAGACTACTGATTATGCCGACATTCGCAAGATTGGGGATCCGAAAGACTGGTTTCGAGCATATATGGCGGTACCTATGATGGCCACAATCGGGTCGCAAGCGGACTCGCGTGTTAAAGGGGAGAGTTCCGGCACTGGGCCTGCCTCCCCAGGGCCTGGTCTCGACAACGACAAACCCGGACGAAAATCGACAGGGCGTTAACGTGACGCAGAGGTCGAGCGCCTAAATGGGGCATTCCAAGGAGGCAATGCCATGAAATTCATATCGCTCAAGTCACGAGGTGGCGATTATATGGTCATCGCCGAAAACGTTGCATGGCTGCGCGCGCACGAACATGGCCAGACGAAAGTCGGGATGGTGGGAAGCGATGCGATCCTCGTGGCCGGCAGCATCGAAGAGACGGCTGCGGCCATCCTGGCAGGATAGCTCCGGTTTCAGCGGCGCCGGGAGGCCGTGCCTTCCAGCGACAGCATCGCGGCGGCCCTGCCGAGCGTTGAGGTGCAGGCATCAGAAACGGCCGCCGAATCTCCATGCGGCGGCCGCTCGTGTGCAAGTGCTGCTGCGGAAGTTACATCGACCGCGCGATCACCATCTTCATGATCTCGTTCGATCCGCCGAATATCCGGCTAATGCGGCTGTCGCGGTACATGCGGGCGATGGGATAATCGTTGATATACCCTGCCCCGCCATGGAGCTGGAGGCACTTGTCGACGACCTCGCCCTGCAGTTCGGTGACCCAGTATTTCGCCATGCAGGCGGTCGGCACGTCGAGCTTGCCTTCCAGATGCTTGGCGATGCAGTCGTTGACGAAAATGCGTGCCGCCGTGCCGCGCGCTTTGAGGTCGGCCAGCGTAAACTGCGTGTTCTGGAAATCCCAGATGGTCTTGCCGAACGCCTTGCGTTCCTTGACGTATTTCACCGTTTCTTCCAGCGCACGTTCGATCACGGTCATGCCGCCCATGGCGATGATCAGCCGTTCCTGCGGCAGTTCGCCCATCAACTGGTAGAAGCCCTTGCCTTCTTCCCCGCCCAGCACATTTTCGGCAGGCACGAAGACATCGTCGAAGAACAATTCGGAGGTGTCCTGCGCATCGAGGCCGATCTTGTCGAGCTTCTTGCCACGCTGGAAGCCTTCCGCCCCCTCAGTCTCCAGCAGCATGAGCGAAATGCCCTTGGCGCGTTCACTGGGATCGGTCTTGGCGACGACGATGATGAAATCCGCCGTCTGCCCATTGGAGATATAGGTCTTGGCTCCGTTGATGCGGTAGCCATTGCCATCCTTCAGCGCGGTGGTGGTGATGGATTGGAGATCGCTGCCCACGCCCGGTTCGGTCATGGCAATTGCGCTCACCAAATCGCCGCTGACCAGCCGGGGCAGGTATTTCTTCTTCTGCTCTTCTGTCCCGTGGCGCACGAGATAGGGCAGGATCACGGTGTTGTGGAGGCTGGCGGAGAAGCCTTCCACCGCATGCTTGCCCTGCTGGTCAATGACGACCATTTCGTGCCGGAAATCGCCACCGTGGCCGCCATATTCCTCGGGCACGGAGGAGCCGAGCAGTCCGGCCTCGCCCGCCTCGCGCCAGAATTCGCGTTCGACCTGGCCATTCTCGCGCCATTTGAGCACCCGCTTTTCCGGCGCGTGCTTCTGGTAGAACTTGCCCACGGCATCGGCGAAGATCGAAATCTCCTCGTCATCCATGAAGGCGGGCTGGGGTACGTCGATGACGGCCATCTTACTTTCCCTTCCAGTTCGGCTTGCGTTTCTCGGCAAAGGCAGCCGCACCTTCGCGCGCGTCTTCCGACATGAATACCGGACCGATCAGCTGCGCCTGCTTGTCGTAGCGCTCGTCCATCGACCAGCCGCGCGATTCCTTCATGATCTGCTTGGAAACGCGCACGGCAAGGGGGCCGTTTGCCGCGATGCTGGCCGCCAGTTCCTTTGCCCCGTCCAGCGCCGAGCCGTCGGTGACACGGTTGACGAGGCCCAGCTCGTACGCGCGCTGGGCGGTGATGAAATCGCCGGTCAGCGCCAGTTCCATCGCCACCCGCTCAGGGATCTGGTCGGGCAGCATCATGACCCCGCCCGCCGCGGCAACGAGACCACGCTTGGCTTCGGGAATGCCGAATTTCGCATCCTTGTGCGCAACCACCAGATCGCAGGCGATCATCAGCTCGAGCCCGCCGGCCAGCGCATAGCCCTCCACCGCGGCGATCAGGGGCTTGGCCGGGGGGGCCTGCACCACGCCGCCGAACCCGCGGCCCTCGACGCTGGGCGATTCCCCCCGCAGGAAACCCTTGAGATCCATTCCCGAACAGAATGTCCCGCCCGCGCCGGTGAGAATGCCGACACGCAGATCGTCCTCTGCGTCCAGCCGGTCCATCGCCGCGGCGATCCCTTCCGCCGCCGCCTTGTTCATGGCATTCTTGGCTTCGGGCCGGTTGATGGTGACGATCAGGACGCCGTCATCGACTTCGGTCAGGACGTCGGCGGACGATTGCTCGGACATGGCTCTCTCTCCATTGCGATTTGAAACTGTTCTTGCGCCCTTGCTGCTTGAGGTTTACGCAAACGTCAACCGGCAATCGCCGCAACTATCGTTCTGCCGAGAGAGGAACCCGCCCATGTCCGAAGCCTATATCATCGACGCCGTCCGCACTCCCCGGGGGATCGGGAAGCAGGGCAAGGGTGCGCTGGCGGCGATGCATCCGCAGCATCTCGCGGCGACGGTGCTCAAGGCCATCAAGGACCGCAACGATCTAGACACCGCGACGGTGGACGACGTGATCTGGTCCGTCAGTTCGCAGGACGGGATGCAGGCGGGCGATCTGGGCCGGATGGCCGCGCTCGACGCCGGCTACGACGTCACCTCCAGCGGTACCACACTCGACCGTTTCTGCGGGGGCGGCATTACCTCGGTCGCGCTGGCCGCGGCACAGGTGATGAGCGGCATGGAAGATTGCGTGGTCGCGGGCGGGACCGAGATGATGAGCCTGACCGCGCAAATGGCGAAGGACAAAATGGCCGCAGGTCTCAAGCCCCCGATGATGGGGAGCTATAATGCGCGCCTCCAGGCAAGACATCCGCAGAGCCATCAGGGCGTGTGCGGCGATGCCATAGCGACGATGGAAGGCTTTACCCGCGAAGAGCTGGACGAGGTCGGCTATCGCAGCCAGCAGCGCGCTGCCGCAGCGATCGAGGAAGGCCGCTTCGACAAGTCGCTCGTCCCCGTGACCGACGATGAGGGCAATGTCGTGCTCGCCAAAGAGGAATTCCCTCGTCCGCAGACGACCCGTGAAGGCCTTGCCGAGCTGCAGCCGGCCTTCGCCAAGATTGCCAACGTCCCGCTGGACAAGAGCGGCACGACCTTCGCGGGTCTGGTGAACGCGAAATATCCCGACCTGGAAATCCGGCATTTCCATCATGCCGGCAACAGTTCGGGCGTTGTCGATGGCGCGGCGGCGGTGCTGGTGACGAGCAAGGACTATGCGAAGAAACACGGTCTCAAACCGCGCGCCCGGATCGTGGCTACGGCGAACATGGGAGACGACCCCACGCTGATGCTCAATGCGCCCGTCCCGGCGGCGAAGAAAGTGCTGGAAAAGGCCGGGCTTACCAAGGACGATATCGACCTTTACGAGATCAACGAGGCCTTTGCCGTAGTCGCGGCCAAGTTCGTGCGCGATCTCGATCTCGATTGGGACAAGGTCAACGTCAACGGCGGCTCGATTGCGCTGGGCCATCCCATAGGCGCCACCGGTTCCATCCTGATCGGCACGATGGTGGACGAACTGGAGCGGCAGAACAAGCGATACGGACTGGTCACTATGTGTGCGGCGGGCGGCATGGCACCTGCCATCGTCATTGAGCGTGTCGACGACTTCGCCGACTGACGCCTTGTCTCAGGCCGGCCGGTCGCCGGGCAGCGCCTCTTCCTTGTCTTCGGCGAACCCCCAGGAGACGTTCGCCCAAGCGCGTTCGTGGAAATAGTACAGCACCATCTTGGTCAGCACCTCGGTGACCGCAATGGCACCTGCAGCCTTGTAGCTCCCGGTGAAAAACCAGCTCAGCAGGAAGGTGTCGATGCTGCCCAGGATGCGCCAGCTCACGGCCTTGGCGAAACTGCGCGAATGCGCCTCGCGCCCGCGAAAGAGTAACATCTGTATCCCCTGATTGAAATTTGCGCTGGGCCTTGCGGCAGATATCTGCTTGGCGCCTTTGCGCGGTTCCGGGCTGGGGCCGCTTAGAGTGAATAGGCGTAAAGTCAATCGCACGCGTCTACCGGCCTTGCCATTACTGCGCGTCCGTGTTTGAGAGCATCCCCGCGATAACACTCGCAAATTTATAGGGGCAAGTCATTTTGTCGCGCTCGTCTAGTGCGGATAGAGCCGCTTCTGTGCTGAGCAACCTGACCATCGTCCCCGAGGGCGAGGTAGACGCGCGCCTGCTTCCAGCACTGGCTGCTATCGACAAGCCCACCACACTCGGTTTCCTGAATGCCCATGGCGTAAACCTGTGCTGGGACCGATCATCGGTGGCCCGCAATTTCACCGATCTGGACTATCTCTTGCGTGACGGGATCGGGGTCGACCTGTGTTGCCGCAGGCTGGGTTGGAAAGGAGGCGAGAACCTCAACGGAACGGATTTCATCCCGCGTCTTCTCCAGCATCGCGGTGGGAGCATTTCCGTTCTTGGCACGCAGTCGCCATGGCTGGAAGTGGCAGCGCAACGGTTACGTGATCGTGGTGCGAAGATCGTATCGGCGCATCATGGGTTCGAGCGTCCGGAATTCTATGTGAACCAAGTACTCGCGGATCGGCCGGACGTTGTTCTGCTGGCGATGGGCATGCCAAAGCAGGAAGAAGTCGCTGCCCTCATCAAGGAAGCGGCCGACTGGCCCGTCCTGATCATTTGCGGTGGTGCAATTCTGGACTGGATATCAGAAAGGTTCGAACGTGCGCCCGAATTCTACCGTCGCAACAACCTCGAATGGGTCTATCGCCTCCGCAAGGAGCCGGCACGTCTGTTTCGGCGGTACGTGATCGGAAATCCGCTCATGATTTTACGGCTCCCGGCAATGGCGCGTGCTGTAAATAGGGATGGGCTCCAGCCTAAAGGCCCGCCGACCCTCTAAAGACGCGAAGCGCTTACCCAATCGGGGTAGTCTGTGACGGCCAGCTTTTCCAAAACTGCGGGCAAGCGTTCAATCTCCGGCGCGTAAAATCCTTCGACGCGCTTGCGTGATGCCTTGTCGGGCATCTCCCGAGTGTCCTCGTTGAAGAAATAATAGGTATCGCGCAGCAGGTCGCGTGCGGGCTTGATGCGGTTGAAGGCAGGTTCCAGCACGGCGTTCAGACGCACCGCGAGATCATGCAGCCGGCCCAGCTTCACATCGCGCGACTTGTTCTCGTGGAACAGGGGTTCGGCGGGCAGCGCGGACACTTTGACGCCCATCGCCGTGGCAAGAACTTTGCGTAGCTGCGCTTGCCCGGCGGCGTCGCCCATCCAGTCCTGGAACACGATATGGATCTGTTCTTTCGGGAAGACTTCGAGCCATTCGCGCAGGATCGACGCATAGGCGCCTTCACGTAGCGTCAACCGGTCGATCTCGTTCCAGTGCGCAATGTTCGCATCGCGCTGGCCGATGCCCAAATCCACCAATTGGGACGCGCTATAGCGCTCGAAGTCCTTGCGCGTGACCCAACGCTTGTTGTTGATCATCGTCCATGCGGAGAAGAAGCGTTCAACCGGCTCGCGCAGGGTAAAGACGATATGCGCGTCAGGCACCTCGCCATGGATCGCCTCCGCCGCACGTTTGCCGAAGGCGAAATAGAGAGGTGAAGCCTCGAGCCGCGCCGAGGCACCGGCAACCTCCCGAAAACATGAATCATAACTGTCGTACGGGCAATCGACCCCGTCGATCAGCCGCGAAAGGAAGAAGTCCGTTTCCTTGTGGATCGACGGAGCCACACCCCTCGTCCTCGCAAAATAGCGGAAGAGCGAGGTCGTTGCGGTCCGTGTCGGGCCGGCAAGGATGCATGTCCGCATGGGTCTCGATCCGTCGGGGCTCGATCCCGCCGCTTACTTGAGCGGCAGGATCTGCTTGATGATGTAGTCCGCGGCTTCCTCTGGGCTCATCGCCACCGTGTTGACGCGAATTTCCGGTTCTTCGGGCTCTTCATACGGGCTGTCGATGCCGGTGAAGTTCTTGAGTTCCCCTGCCCTGGCCTTCTTGTAGAGCCCCTTCACGTCGCGCTGTTCCGCTACCTCGAGAGGCGTATCGACGTGAACTTCGATGAACTCGCCCTCGCCCATCATGTCGCGGACCAGTTTGCGGTCCGCGCGGAAGGGAGAAATGAAAGCGGTCAACACGATCAGGCCGGCATCGGTCATCAGCTTGGCGACTTCGCCGATGCGGCGAATGTTCTCGATCCGGTCGCTTTCGGTGAAACCGAGATCCTTGTTGAGACCGTGGCGCACATTGTCCCCGTCGAGCAGGAAGGTGTGGCGGTTCATGATCGCCAGCTTCTTTTCCACTTCGTTGGCGATTGTGGATTTGCCCGATCCGGAAAGGCCGGTAAACCACAGAACTCGCGGCTTCTGGTTCTTCATGGCGGCGTGATCGTCACGTGTGATGTCGACCGCCTGCCAGTGCACGTTCTGCGCGCGGCGCAGGCTGAAGTGCAGCATGCCAGCGCCAACGGTCCGGTTGCTGATCTTGTCGATCAGGATGAAACCGCCCAAGGCGCGGTTTTCCGAATAGGGATCGAAGACGATCGCCCGGTCGGTCGTGATCTCGCTCACGCCGATCGAATTGAGTTCGAGCGTCTTGGCCGCCAGATGATCCATCGTGTTGACGTTGATCTCGAACTTGGGCTCGGCGACAGTCACGCTGACCATCTGCGAACCCAGTTTCATCCAGTAGGCACGGCCGACGACAAGCGGCTCCTCGTCCATCCAGACGATCGTACTTTCGAACTGGTCGGCGACTTCGGGCGGACTGTCGGCCGCTGAGAGCACATCGCCGCGCGAACAATCGATCTCGTCCTCGAGTGTAATGGTCACCGACTGGCCGGAGATCGCCTCTTCGAGATCGCCGTCCATCGTGACAACCGATTTCACCGTGCTGGTCTTGCCGGAAGGCAGCGAACGGACCTTGTCGCCCGGCTTGACGGAGCCGGTCGAGATAAGACCCGAGAAACCACGGAAGTCGAGGTTCGGGCGATTGACCCATTGCACTGGCATGCGGAACGGCTTGGCCAGGTTTGCATCGGAGCGGACTTCGACCGCCTCGAGGTGCTGCATCAGCGTGGGGCCATCGTACCAGCCCGTGTTCTCCGACTGGGTGGTGATGTTGTCGCCTGCGAGGCCCGAGATCGGGATCGCAGTGAAGTTCTCGATACCGATGCTTTCCGCGAACTTGCGGTAGTCCTCGATGATCGCGTCGTACTTGGCCTGATCGTAATCGATCAGGTCCATCTTGTTGACCGCGAGTACGAGGTTCTTGATACCAAGCTGGTGACACAGGAAGCTGTGACGCTTGGTCTGGACGAGAACACCCTTGCGCGCATCGATCAGGATGCAGGCGAGGTCGGCGGTCGACGCGCCAGTGACCATGTTGCGGGTGTATTGTTCATGACCCGGGCAATCGGCGACGATGAACTTGCGGCTTTCGGTCGCGAAGAAGCGGTAGGCGACATCGATCGTGATGCCCTGCTCGCGTTCGGCGGCAAGCCCGTCGACCAGCAGCGCAAAATCGATCTCCTGCCCCTGCGTGCCGACCCTCTTGGAATCGTTCTCGAGCGCGGCAAGCTGATCCTCGAAGATCATTTTGGAATCGTAAAGCAGGCGACCGATCAGGGTCGACTTGCCGTCGTCCACGCTACCGCACGTGATGAAGCGCAGCATGGTTTTGTGCTGATGCTTCTCGAGATAGGCGTCGATGTCCTCTGCGATCAGCGCATCGGTCTTGTAGATCGGTTCCAAATCCGTCCTCGTCATTTCTGAAGGCTTCCGACAATTGGCTCATCACGGAAAGATCCGTCGAAGCTGTAGCCGAAATGCTCGATGTCCCGCCGATAGAATTCGCCCACGCGGTCCCGCAGGCGCGCATCGTAATATTCCTGAAACGGCTTCTTTTCTTTTGGTTTGCTACGGAACAGCTTCTGCAAGCGGCCCATCCCGGAAACGTTTTTCCGGGGCAAGGTCTCCACTCCGAGCTTCAGCCGGTCCGCCACTTTCCGGAAATCACGGCTCAGCGTCTCGAAGCGACCCACGTAGTCTAACATGGGTTCGCCATTGCTGTCGTAGATATAATCCGACTGGGGGATGATGTGTCGCGAATGATCCGAATAGTCGTCGATACTCGCAAATTCTGCCTCAACGAACTCTGCGAAAGGGCGCTTTTCGCGGCGGCGATACTCGTATTCGGAAACAAGCCGCGCCCAAGGGTTTCTTACGAAAGCGAATTTGAAATAGGCGTCAAAATCGACCTGATCAATATAGCCTAACTCGACATATTCCCGAGCCAGAAGATGAGCGAGCCGTTCCGGTCCACGCGCAGGATCCGGGTTGTGGCGCAAGACGAGCGGGGCTCGCTGTTCCCAGCTCAGGCCGAGAAGATCGAGGAAGACCAGTTCCACGCTCTGACCCGCCACTTTCGGTACATGGACGAAGACCGCCTTGTGCTCATGCGAAATCATTTCGCACATCCATCCCGGGTCGATATGTAGAGCAACACGGCCGGAAGCATCAGAAGTAGCCTTCCTGCTTCTTCTTCTCCATCGACGCGTCGCCCGAATCCTTGTCGATCACGCGGCCTTGCCGTTCCGAAGTGGTGGTCAGCAGCATTTCCTGGATGATTTCGGGAAGTGTCGCGGCTTCGCTTTCCACGGCGCCAGTCAGCGGAAAACAGCCCAGCGTGCGGAAACGGATCGAACGTTCGGTGATCTCCGGACGCTTGCCCATGACCTTCTCGAGCCGCTCGATATCGTCGGCCATAAACAGCCCGCCTTCGTATTCGAAGGTCGGACGCTTGGCGGAATAATAGAGCGGTACGATCTCGATATTCTCGAGATGAATATACTGCCAGATGTCCAGTTCGGTCCAGTTCGACAGCGGGAATATCCGGATGCTCTCGCCCTTCTTCTTGCGGGCGTTGTAGAGGTTCCAGAGTTCCGGGCGCTGGCTTTTCGGATCCCAGCCATGGCTGGCGGTGCGGAAGGAAAAGATACGCTCTTTCGCACGGCTCTTTTCCTCGTCGCGTCGTGCGCCGCCGAAGGCCGCGTCGAACCCGTATTTGTCGAGTGCCTGCTTCAACCCCTGCGTCTTCCACATGTCGGTGTGGAGCGGGCCGTGGTCGAACGGGTTGATCCCCATCTCTTCCGCTTCCGGGTTGTGGTAAACCAGCAGTTCCATGCCAGCATCTTCCGCGCTCTTTTCACGCAGATCATACATCGCCTTGAACTTCCACGTCGTATCGACATGGAGCAGCGGGAACGGCGGCGGCGACGGGTAGAAAGCCTTCTTGGCGAGGTGCAGCATGACTGCACTGTCCTTGCCGATCGAATAGAGCATCACGGGCTTTTCAGCCTCGGTCACCACTTCGCGCATGATGTGGATGCTTTCGGCCTCGAGCCGCTGCAGATGGGTGAGTGTCATTGGGTCTCGTTTGTAATATTCGATCAGGTGTGCCGGAAAGCGACCATGTGAATGGTACACCGCTCAGCTACAAGCAGCGAATGGTCGCGGGCCCGATAGGAGAATTTGCCTTTCCGCACAATGGGGGTGGCAGAGATTATATCCGCTAGCCGAAGCCTCGCACAACGATCGAAAAGCTACTGCGATCCGTGACTTAGTAGGCGGAAGCCCCACGCCGGTAATACGACTTTATGGCCCTAGTCTACGGTAACCCGTTCTCCGCTGGCGAAATCGCGGTAGGTGTCATGCGGCAGTGGGTCCGAAATGGCGGCAATCTCGAATCCGCACGATTGACGCAGAAAGGGCGGCCGGATCAATCCAGCCGCCCTTCATCGCGGTCAATGCCCACAATCAGTTTTGCGGGTCGGGCGTATCGTCGATCGTTATCGTGGGCTCGGACTGCTCGCCCTGAACCACCTCGCCCGACTGGAAGATCGGACCTTCGGTCGGCAACGTCACGACCGGCTCACCATCGGGGGCGGTGTCGCCCGTGGCGATCACGACCGGCGTCTGGCTCGTTGTCGGTTCCATATCGATCGCGGTCTGAGCGTCGCTTGGCGCTGAATTCACTGTGATTGGTGCAGAAGAACCAACCGTAGTCCCCAGGCCCACAGTAGTGTCCGTGCCGTTCGTATAACCTTGGACCGGGGTCGTGACGGCCGGAGGGCCATATTGCGAAATCCAGGCCTGCAAATTCACGCGATACTGTTCGTAGGACCGGAAGAAATCTTCGAATACCCCTTCAATCCGCGGCAAGGCCGTTGCGGCAAATGTCTCGAGATCGGCAGGCACGACTTGCAGTGCCTCGTTGCTGATCGCGAACGACACGTCGCAGAACTCGTTCTTCGCGGGCGGTAGCGCGAAGTAGTTGTAGACCTGCGTCATGTAGATGTCCTGCTGGTCGCGATAGGTCACACCATAACGCTCCCGGAACTCGCTGGTCAGGGCCCGATTGGTGGTCGAAAGCTGCTTTTCGTTCCGCTTCAGGAAAGCAGCATAGTTGTCGACCAGACCCGTGTATTCCGGATCTTGGCAGTTCAGCGCCGCGACGTTCAGCGCCGAGCGCAAGTTCCAGATCGTCTGCGCAGAGCTGATATTCGCGTTCACGGTCTGGCGAACACCCGTCGTCGCAACCATCGGGATGGTCATGCCCGTCGTCGCATTCATCGGCGGGGTTGGCTTGGGCGGAATGACGACCGGCGGCGGAGGCGGCGGGGGTGGAGGCGGTGGAGGTGGAGGCGGCGGCGTGGTGCAAGCGGCGATTGCGCTAAGGCCCGCGACCAGCGCGGCGAGACGAATGGATTGTACTGATATGCGGCTCACGATGCGCCGACCCTCCTCAAGATTCTGGCTGTCATTTTCGTCCGTCCTTTATTGACGGAAGCTGAAGCACTGACGTCCTAGCGCCTTGAGCAGGCAAAGAAAATGCCCGGAGCGAGAGTTTCGCCCCGGGCACGATCACTTGCTCCGCTGCTGCGGTCGGCAGTGCGCAATTACTCGCGGCTACCGAGGAACTGCAGCAGGAACATGAAGAGGTTGATGAAGTCGAGATAGAGGCTGAGAGCGCCCATCACGATTGCCTTGCCGGCATATTCGGTACCGCGAACATGGGCGTATTCAGTTTTCAAACGCTGCGTATCGTAAGCGGTGAAGCCCGCGAAGATCAGCACACCGAGGATGTTGATCACGAGGCCCATTGCGCCCGACTGGAAGAAGAAGGCATTGAGCAGCATCGCAACGATGATGCCGATCAGGCCCATCAGCAGGAAGCTTCCCCAGCCGGAAAGGTTCTTTTTCGTGGTATAGCCGAACAGGCTGAGACCAGCGAATGCAGCGGCTGCAGCGAAGAAGGCCGAAGCGATCGATTCACCGGTGTAGGTGGCAAAGATCGTCGACATCGACATACCGAACAGCACCGCAAAACCCCAGAAAAAGGCCTGCAGAGTGGTTTTCGAGAAACGCTGAACTCCGCCGAAGCTCAATACCAGGATGAAGGCCAGCGGCGACAGTGAGATGATCCATCCCAATATGGTCGGCTGCACGGAACGGCCGTAAGGGGTCTGAGTGACCTGATAGGCAGCTTCGAACAGCGCGGTGTTGACGAACAGCAAGGCGACGATACCGGTAAGCAATACCCCCGATGCCATCATGTTGTAGATCGACAGCATGTGCTGACGCAGGCCCGCGTCGAACGTGGTTCCGCGGGCAACCGCATCGCCAGTGCGCGGAACGGACGCCGGGTCCGTTCTGCGGTCGGTTTCGTTCCAGTTGGCCATTTGTAATAAACTCCCTTGTGCAGGGCGAACCCAAGCCCCGCTTCTACCGGTAATATCGGGTCATTCGCCCCGGATTTCAAGCGAAACCGGAAGCCATATGATTAACGGAAAAGCAGGACTTTTCTCAAGCTTCACCAGCCGCGTCGACCATCGCCGACTTGAGGGCATCCTGCGGGCTTTTGTCGCCCCACAAAACAAACTGGAATGCGGGATAGAACCGGTCGCACTCCTCGACCGCTATCTCCACCAGAGACTGTGCCTGATCGAGGCTCAACATTCCGTCGTTACCGAGCAGTGTTCCGTTGCGATAGAGCAATACGCCGCCATTGGACCACACATCGAAATGGCCCAGCCACATCTGTTCGTTTGCCAGCGCGACCAATTCGTGGGCGGCAGCCAGCTTTTCCGGCGCAATGCGAACATCGGGCAGGCACAGTATCTGGAGGACGCGGTCTTCCCCGCGCCAAACTCCGCGCAATTGATATTTCGCCCAGCTGCCCTGAATTTCGCCGCAAATTTCCTCTGCATTGGCTTCACACGGCCAACCGCGTGCTCCGAACAATGCCATCAGCATGTCGAGCGGTGCCGCGTCATCCTCGACCTCGAATCGTGGTTCAACGGCGTGCATCAGTAGGGTCCGGTCCAATTCATGCTGTCCATTTGCAGAATGGCGTGGGTGCTTGGCAATCTGCCTGATGATCGGTGTTGGGGAGAACGCAATCGGCCTGTGCAAAGGCTGTGAACAAGACGCTAAATACGGATAAACCCGTTTCGTCAGTCGAGCGTCTCGACGACCTCGCCTTCGTCACTTGTAAAGGGAAAACTGTCGAGACCGAGCTCCCTCAGGCGGTTTACCGTGTCACGCGCAGCGCTCGCCGAAGGATAAGGTCCGGCCAGCAGGCGATTGGCTTCGCCCCACTCGGCGACAAATGGTCCCTTGGCATCCAGCGCCCCCTCGGCCCCGCGTGAAATACGCCGCCAGTCGAAACCCAGGGCGTCCCGGTTCCTTCCCGTGGCGACCTGCACCCAGTGGCGTGAAGGGTGGTCGGGCTTTTCCGCAGCCGGAGCCGGACTTGCTCCGTCAAGCGGGAAGACTTCCTCACCGCTCGCGCTGCTGAAGGGGAAACTGTCGAGCCCGATCGCTTTGAGTCTGCCGACGATATCGCGCGCTTCGCGAACAGTGTCGTATGGTCCGGCAAGGAGACGGTTCGCCTCACCCCAAGGAACGGTGAATGCAGATTTGCCAGCCAGTTCGCCCTCGGCACTGCGGCTGATCCGGCGCCAGTCGAAGCCCAGCGCCGAAATGTCCCGCCCTGTTGCCACCTGAACCCAATGACGCGGTGGATGGACAGGGGCAGCGGGCTCGTCCGTTTCGCGAGGAGCATCGATGGTCCGGATGTCCACCGCTCCATTGCGCGGGGCCGTCGAAATGGCCTCGTTCAGGTCGAAAGCGGCGAAGGCTTGTTCGACATTTCGGCGCGGTGGCTGCGGCGGCGGTGACTGCCTAACGGGCTGTTGCCCCATATCGACGGGTTGTGTTGCGGGCTCCCTGGTTACCGCGGGTAACTCATCCGTACGCTCCGCCGAAGACATTGCCTCAGGACGCGATGCAGGCACAATCGCCGGTACTGCTGCGGATTGTCTTGGACTACTCGATTGTTGCTCGGCCGCGCGAGTTGCCGAAGGTGATGAACGCTGCGGTCCAAGTGGCCGGCCTGCGGGTTCGAGGCGGCTATCGGTACTGCTCGCCGGGCGATCCCGAATGGGGGTGTACGCGGCGATCTGGGCGTCATCCTCACCGATCGATGCTGAGCCCGGGAAAACACCCAGTGCGCCAGCAGCAGCTTGCTGAGCCGGTGTAAGACGAGCCATGTAACGCAGGTACGGTTCGACACGGGAAGCCATCTGCGCAGGCATCATGTCTCGCGCGATCTTGATGGCGGCATCGGTTTCGCCGAGGATGGCCAAGCCAAAGGATCGGGTCCTGAAAGCTGCGAAGTCCCCCTGTTCTAGGAGGGGTAGCAGCGTCGCCTCAAACCCGGCCTTGTCGCCCGAGATCGCCTGGCTCAGGGCAAGGTTGCGCCGCACTTCGTCGCCCGCGCCTGCTGCCAAAGCGATACGGTAGAATTCCTGCGCGGTCCGCGCATCACCCACCAGATCGAAAGCAAGGCCCCGTTCGGCAGCCATGACCTGCTGGGAAATTCCGCCCTTTTCCGCCTCTGCGAACAGGCGCAGCGCCTCAACCGGACGGCGCGTCATCGTATAGGCACGCGCGAGCCCCAGCGAAATGCGGGGGTTGGAAGGCGTAAGCGCCTGGGCCCGTCCGAAAAACCCGATTGCCGCGGTCACATCGCCGAGCTTGATGGCCGCATCGCCCGCATCGAGCAGCGCTGACACGTCGTTGCCATCGTCGGCCAGCCGCTGAAGGGCAGCACTCAATTCCTGCGAACCGGGCGGCGGCAGCGGTTGAACGATTTCCTGCGCGCGCAGCACCTGACTGCTCGCAGCAAGCGCTACGACCGCGGCCCCGGTGGCCCAAAATTTGGCTTTGCATCTAGCCATCTCAATTCACCAACGCGCAGGGTGGCGCATCGGTTCTGCAAGATTACTGGTTGTTCTGACGACCGAGGAAGCGCGGGATGTTGAGGCCGCTTCCGCCCTCATCTTCATCGTCTTCTTCATCTTCGTCCTGGCTGGAACTCGATCCGCGTGAAAGATTAGCCATCCGCTCGAACAGCGTGCTGCCTTGGGTTGAGCCTCCGCTTGGAGCCGCACCGCCACTGCCGGTACCGCCCCCGGCCGCTCCGCTTGCGCCGCCCGCACCTTCGCCGCCGGTTTCGCCCTGGCCGGAAAACAGGGGCCTGCGTGCCGGCTTCTGTGAGAGCGGGCTCCCCCGGTCGGCATATTGATCGCTACCCAGTTCCAGCGCGTCGTCATCGGCTTCATCCGACAGGTCCAGCGGAGGCGAAGCATGGCGCCCCTCCTCGTCGGTCCATCCTTCGTCTTCGCCGACACCGTGGGCATAGCCCTTGTCGTCTGCCGGCGGAGGTACGCCAGCATCGCCCTCGTCGTCGAAGCTATCGGTGTCGTCGTTGCGCATGCCGGCCAAGGGATCGACGATGCCATCCACATCGTCATAGTCGTCCTCATCCGACTCATAGCCATAATCGCCGCCCCCGGCGGGAGAAAGACCGGCCGGTTTCACCAGCGGCCCTTCATCGTCCTGGCTATCATCATATTTCGCTTCGACCGGCTCGGCGGCTGGCTGCTGATAGGTAGGAGCCGGTTCGGGTTCTTGGTTCGATTCCGGTTCGGCCGATAGTCCCTCGTTCAGTTCGAAAGGCTCTTCTTCGGGAGTGCTTTCCTGCAGGTCGAGCACCGGTCGCTGAGGAGCGCGCTGCGGCGACAGGCTGAAGTTACGCTGCTGCGTGGGAGCTACCGACCCATCGTTCTCGATACCCGTCGCGACAACGGATACACGGATCTTGCCGTCGAGATCCGGATTGAAGGCGCTGCCCCAGATGATGTTTGCATCATCGTCGACCAGCTCGCGGATGTGATTTGCCGCTTCGTCGACTTCGAGGAGCTTCATGTCCTCGCCGCCGATGATTGAAATGATCACACCCTTCGCGCCTGCCATGGACACGCCGTCAAGTAGCGGGTTGGCGATGGCGCGCTCGGCCGCTTCGAGAGCGCGGTTGTCACCCTCGCCCGTGCCGGTGCCCATCATTGCCTTGCCCATTTCGCTCATCACGCTGCGCACGTCGGCGAAGTCGAGATTGATGAGGCCCGGCATGACCATGAGATCGGTGATCGAGCGGACACCCTGCTGCAGAACCTCATCAGCCAGCGCGAAGGCTTCCTTGAATGTGGTGTCCGCCTTGGCGACCAGGAACAGGTTCTGGTTGGGAATGACAATCAACGTATCGACATGCTTCTGCAGCTCGTCGATGCCGGCTTCTGCTGCGCGCATGCGGCGCGTCCCTTCGAAGAGGAAGGGCTTGGTGACGACGCCGACCGTCAGCACGCCCTTGCGGCGGGCAGCTTCAGCGATGACCGGAGCAGCACCCGTGCCCGTGCCGCCGCCCATGCCAGCCGCGATGAAGCACATGTTCACGCCTTCGAGCGCGTCTTCGATGTCCTCGACCGTCTCTTCTGCGGCCGCCTTGCCCACTTCGGGACGGGCGCCAGCGCCGAGCCCGCCGGTAATGTCGGGGCCAAGCTGGATGCGCTTTTCAGCGGGAGAACTGGTGAGGGCCTGCGCATCGGTATTGGCGACGATGAAATCGACGCCTTCGATTTCGGAATCGATCATGTTCGCAATGGCGTTGCCGCCCGCCCCACCGACACCAACCACCATGATTTTGGGGCGCATGTCGTCGCTGGAGGCGGGTCCGATATTGATGCTCATCAGGTGTTCCCTCGGGACAAAAATTGGGCCGAAGCCGTATCACTCTCGCTTTTGGCACAAAGCGAATCACGCATGCAAAGGTTAAATGGCGTTATCCACCGCAACTCGCGCCGAATTTCGGCTGGTTTTGCAAGCATATCAGAAATATTCCCGGACAGCCTGGACGACACGGTTCACGAGTCCCAGTCCGGAGTATCGCCGGGTCGGCTGATAGCTCGGCCCGATCGAGCGAATGTCCACGGGATCTTCGGATGCGTAGAGGCATAGCCCGGCCAGTGTCGCGAAGCCCGGCGTGGCATGCGCTTCGGGCAAACCACGCAACGCAGGCGGCTTGCCGCGGCGGACGGGGAGGCCCAGCGCGCCCTGCATGAATTCCGCAATGCCGTGCAGTTCGGCACCCCCGCCGGTCAGCACGACTTGGCCGGAATTGGCACCCGAAAACCCGAGCACCTTCAAACCCTTGCCGATCTCCGCAGTCATGGTACCAAGCCGGTCGGTGACGATCGAGACGAGTTCCGCGCGTGCAATCCTGTTCTGCTCGTCCGCTCCGCGCGCGGGCCGACCGCCCGTATCTTCTCCGGGACCGTTGACGGGGATCATCTCGCGGTGATCGCTCGGCGTGGCGATGGCAGAACCGGACACGCACTTCAGTCGCTCCGCCTGGCCACGACGAATCCCAAGCGAGCTTGCAATAGCGTCGGTAATGTCGTTCGAACCCACAGGGATGGAGCGGAGACCCAGCAGCATCCCGCCCGCATGGACGGAAACATTGGTGACCTGCGCCCCGATCTCGACCAGCGCCACGCCAAGATCGCGCTCCTCGTTGGATAGACAGGCATAGGCCGCGGCAAGCGGGCTCGCGACGACACCCTCTACGTCGAGATGGGCGCTCTGCACCGCCTCAATCAGGTTTCGCACCGGCGCGCCTTCCGCCAGCGTCACGTGAATGTCGACACCCAGCGATTCCGCATGCAGGCCGATGGGGTTGGCGACACCATGCGCGCCGTCGAGCGTATAATGCGCAGGCTGCGCGTGCAGCACCATTCGCCCATCGGGCTGGATGTGATCGCGCGCGGCGAAAAGGAGGTGCTCGACGTCATCCTCATCAATGCGCCGGCCGCCGATAGCGATTTCGACGCTGGCGATCTTGCTGGAAAGCCCTGCCCCCGCACAGCCAATCCATACGCCGGAAACGCTGGTATTGGCATTGGCCTCCGCCGTTTCCACAGCCGCCCGGATAGCATGGGTCGCGGCCTCCATGTCGGTTACGTAGCCGCGCTTGATGCCCTCACTCTTGCGATGCGAGGAGCCCAGCACGATCATTTCGCCGTCCTCGCCCTGACCCATAACCATGGCCGAAATACGAAACGAGCCGATATTCACTGCAGCAAGGACGCGGGTAATACGTGGCAGCGGCAAATGCGGAGACGTCGCCATTATTCCGCACTCACCGCGGCGGACATTCCGCGCGGGCAAGGACCGTCCGCACAGCGCAGATAAGCCCGGTCGGGCACGCGCATGTCGATGGCTATGGCTTTGCCGCCTATCAATCTGTTCCGACCATCCATCTCTGCGAATTTGACCAGCGCCGCCGGGCCCTTGTCGCCTTCCGGGAGGGCCAGCATCTGGTCGGTCTTGAACGTCAGGTTCCAGCGGCGGTTGCCGATCCATTCAGCCGCCGCGATCTGCGGCTTGAGCGCAGGCGCTGCATCCAGCAGGCGGCCCAGCTCGGCAACCTGCTTTTGCGCACCCGGGCCGGAAATCAGGAGCATGTCCTTGGCTTCTTCGCCGGAAACCGGCTCTAATTCGTGGCCGGTTTCATCGACAAGTATCAGCCGGTCGGGCTTTTGGACGACAGCGTGTGGCTCCCGCTCAACGATGTCGATCCGCAAAAGATCTGGAAGCTGACGCGACACGCGTGCATCCTCCACCCATGACAGGTCGAGCAACCGCTCGCGAATTTCCTCGACCTCCACCAGCGGCATGGGCCGGTCCTGCTCACCCAGCACGCGTTCGTAAACCACCTGCTTGTTGAGCCTTTCGACACCCGTAACGCGCACCCGGTCCACTTCGAAACCCGCTCTGCCAGCAGATTTGGCAAGTTCCATGCGCACCATTTCGGGCACGCCAGCGTAGCTCGCCACGCTCCCGGCGATGATCATCCCGATCGCAAGAAGAATGACGAGAAAGAACTTGTGCCACTGGTCCTCGGTGAACGGCAGCGCAGTCATTACGCGGTCGAGCAGGCCTGAGGTATGACGTTTGGCTGCCCGCGCTTTCTGGCTGCGGCTGCGTGCAGCAGCAGATCGGCGAACTCCGGTGGGCTTGCGGCTGACCTTAGCCATCGCTTCCCCTGCCTTCATGATGGCGCAGAGCCGCCGCGATTATCGTTTCTACAAGCTCGCCATATTCGATCCCGGCGTGCCGCGCCTGTTCGGGCACGAGGCTGAGCGGCGTCATGCCGGGCTGGGTGTTGGTTTCCAGCACGAAGAGCCCGTCCTCACCCTGCTCCTCGTCCCAGCGGAAATCGGTTCGGCTGGTACCGCGGCATCCCAGCTCCTTGTGCGCCTTGAGCGCGATTTCGAGACACAGATCGCGAATGTGATCGGGGATGTCCGCCGGGCAGACATGATCCGTCATGCCGTCGGTATATTTGGCATCGAAATCGTAGAAGCCGCTCTTGGGCTTGAGTTCGGTGACTGCGAGCGCGCGTGAACCGTCGGGGAAATCGAGTACTGCAGCAGTCATTTCGCGGCCCTTGATGTAGGGCTCGGCCAGCAGCTCGGCAAAATCCTGCCAGGGGCCCTTGGCATCACGCGCGATCGGATTGCCGTAATTCCCCTCGTCAGTGACAATGGCGACACCGACTGAGCTGCCCTCGTTGACCGGCTTCAGCACGTAGGGCCGCGCGATCGGATCGCGTTCGAAAAGGTCCGCGCTCTTCACGATCCGTCCACCGGGCATGGGAATGCCATGCGGGACCAGCGCCTGCTTGGTCAGTTGCTTGTCTATGGCGATCACCGACGTCGCGAGACCCGAATGGGTATAAGGCACGCCCATCAGGTCCATCATGCCCTGCACGCTGCCATCTTCACCCGGCACACCATGAAGCGCGTTGAACACGACATCGGGCCCGGCCTCGGCAATGCGTGCCGCCACCTGACGGTCCATGTCGATCCGCGTCACCTTGTGCCCGCGTTCTTCGAGGGCCTTGGCCACACCTTCGCCAGACATCAGGCTAACGGGCCGCTCATTGGCCCAGCCCCCCATCAGGATGGCGACGTGAAGTTTGGGGAGATCGGTCATTCTTGTTCCTTACGGTCGCCCCACACGCTGGATTTCCCATTCGAGTTCGACGCCTGAATTGGCATAGACGCGGCGCTTCACTTCCTCGCCCAGACCTTCGATGTCGGCGCTGGTCGCATCACCCATGTTAATCAAGAAGTTGGTGTGCTTTTCGCTCACCTGCGCACCGCCCATCGTCAAACCCCGGCATCCGGCCGCGTCGACCATCTCCCAAGCTTTCCTGCCGGGAGGGTTCTTGAAGGTCGAACCGCCGGTCTTCGTGCGCAGTGGCTGGGAATTTTCGCGTGCGTCGGCAATCTCGTCCATCTTGGCTCCGATCGCTTCAGGGTCGCCCTTGACGCCCTGAAACCTCGCCGACACGACGACCGCACCCTTGGGTAGGGCGGAATGGCGATAGGAGTATTGCAGGTCGGCCGCCGGCAACGTGTGGCATTGCCCGCCGGGCATGACCACTGTGCAATCGATCAGTACGTCGCTCACCTCGCGGCCATAGGCGCCGCCGTTCATCCGGACGAAGCCGCCAACCGTGCCGGGAATGCCGCGCATGAACTCGAGGCCCGCCACACCGCAATCGCGCGCGGCGCTGGCGACGAGGATGCCATGTGCGCCGCCGCCGCATTCGACAATGCAGCTTGCATCATCGATGCTGACATCCGCGAATTGCTTGCCAAGCTTGATCACCACGCCGGGTACACCGCCATCGCGCACGATCATGTTCGAGCCGAGGCCCAGCGCCATGATCGGCAGATCACCGTCCAGACGGCGGAGGAATTCCTTGAGGTCGTCCATGTCGGCCGGTTCGAACAGCCAGTCGGCCTTGCCGCCGCTCTTGAACCAGACCAGTTTGGCCAGCGGCGCATCAGGTGTCAGCTTGCCGCGCAGACCATCGGTATCGATAGGCGCTTCGATCCCGCCGTCAACGGCGCAATCCGGAGCCATACCGTCATCCCAGTTCCAGACGTCGTTCTCCTGGTCCATCAGGCGCTGCGCTCCGCAGCAACCGCATCGGCAAGACCGGCAGCCCATTTGGTAATGTCGCCCGCGCCGAGGCAGACGACGAGGTCGCCGTCCTCGAGATCGGCGGCGAGCTTCTTCGCAAGGTCTTCGCGGTCATCCACTGTCATGGCAGAGCGGTGGCCGCGCGACTTGAGTCCCGCAACGAGAGCTTCGGCATCGGCCCCCTCGATCGGGTCTTCTCCCGCGGCGTAGACCGGGGTGACGTAGACCTGGTCGGCTTCGTTGAAAGCACTTTGGAAGTCATCCATCAGATCGTGAAGCCGCGTATAGCGGTGCGGCTGCATGACCGCGATCACGCGATTGCGTGCCGCTTCGCGCGCTGCGGAAAGGACCGCACGAATCTCGACTGGATGGTGGCCGTAATCGTCGATGATCGTCGCGCCGGCCACAGTTCCGACGTTGGTAAAACGACGCCGCACTCCGCCGAAGTTGGAAAAGCCGTTGCAGATCACTTCGTCCGGACAACCCATCTCGATGGAGACAGCGATCGCGGCGAGCGCGTTCTGGACGTTGTGACGGCCCGGCATGGGCAGGCAGACGTTCTCTATCCGGCGGTCTTCCTCACCGCGCTGGCGCACGATCACGTCGAAGCGATTGCCGCCCTCATGGGGCTGGACATTGACGCCGCAGATATCCGCCTGGAGATTGAAACCATAAGTGACCACCCGGCGGTCGCGGACTTTCCCGATCACTGCCTGAACCTCGGGATGGTCGATGCACAGCACCGCCGCACCATAGAATGGCACGTTGTGGATGAACTCGACGAAAGCGTCCTTCACGCCGTCGAAATCGCCGTAATGGTCGAGATGCTCGGGATCGATATTGGTGACCACAGCTATAGTGCCGTCGAGCCGCAGGAAGCTGCCGTCGCTCTCGTCGGCCTCCACCACCATCCAGTCGCTGTCACCGAGGCGGGCGTTCGAACCGTATTGTTCGATGATGCCGCCATTGATGACGGTGGGATCGATGCTGCCGCAGTCGAGCAGGCTCGCGATCATGCTGGTCGTGGTTGTCTTGCCGTGCGTCCCGGCTACCGCGATGGTAGACTTGAGCCGCATCAGCTCGGCGAGCATTTCGGCGCGGCGCACCACAGGAATGCGGTTTTCCAGTGCATGTGCAACTTCAGGATTGGTGCGTTTGACCGCCGTAGAGGTGACGACGACCGCAGCGCCTTCGACGTTTTCCTTTTCGTGGCCGATCTTTACCGCGATGCCCTGACCGCGCAGACGCTCCACGGTCGGGCTTTCACTGATGTCGGAGCCTTGAACGGTGTAGCCGAGGTTATTCATCACCTCGGCGATGCCCGACATGCCGATGCCGCCGATCCCTACGAAGTGGATCGTGCCGATATCGGTTGGTACGCCCTTCATTCCGCGCTCTCCCGCTTCGCGCTCAGTTTCTTCGCTCCCTGGCCTGCAACCTGCCCCTGGGTAGCGCCGCGGGCATTGTTTCCGCCCACGCGGATCACATCCATCATGTCCGCCCCGCCGAAGCTTTCGACGAGGTCGGCAAGGTCTTCTACGGCCTTCGGGCGGCCACAGTTCCATGCAGCGTGGGCGGCGTTGGAAAGACCCTGCGGATCGTCCGCCAGCACGCGGATCTGCTTGGCGAGTTCCTTGGCCTCGAAATTTTCCTGACGGATCATCCGTGCGCCGCCGGCCTTGGCCATCTCGCGCGCGTTGAAGGCCTGGTGGTCGTCGGTCGCGATGGGTAGCGGAATCAGAATCGCGGGGCGCCCTACCGCCGTCAGTTCGGCAATCGTCGAAGCCCCCGCCCGGCCGATGAACAGATGCGCATCGGCAAGCCGTGCCGCCATGTCCTCGAAATAGGTGGCGAGCTCCGCAGGAATTCCATGGTTGCGATAGCGTTCGCGTACCGCGTCCAGATCTTCGGGGCGGCACTGCTGCGTGACCTGCAGCCGTTGGCGGATGGCTGGCGGAAGCATGGCGAGCCCGTCAGGCACCACTTCGGAGAGGACCCGCGCGCCTTGGCTGCCGCCGGTAACCAGCACGCGCAGAAGGCCGTCCTCGCCATAGGGCGGGAAAGGCTCTTCGCGCAGGTTGAGTACCTGAGCGCGCACGGGATTGCCGACAAGATGGACCTTGCCCCGGTGTGCGGGCTTCAGCCGCTGCACGTCGGGATAGGCGGTGGCGATGGCCTGCACGCGGCCCGACAGCAGGCGGTTGACCCGGCCAAGCACGGCGTTCTGTTCGTGGACCACTGTCGGGATGTCGGCCGAGGTCGAGGCGAGAATTGCAGGGAGCGAGGGATAGCCGCCGAAGCCGACTACCGCGCTCGGCTGAAAACTTTCGAACAGGCGCAGCGCCATCTTGCGCCCTTCGAGCACCGCCATCAGGCCCTTTATCCATTGCAGGGGGTTCTTGCCGAAACGGCCCGCTGGCAAGACATGGGCAGGCATGAAATCGGGCTTGCCGGGGATCTGCGCGCCTCGCTCGTCCGTGATCAGCGCCACGTGGTGACCACGCCTTTCCAGTTCGTCAGCCAAGGCGAAGGCAGGCAGCAGGTGGCCGCCGGTCCCTCCGGCAGCCAGAACGTAATGGCGATTGGAGGTGGTCACTGGTGGATTTCGCGCGTGATGCGCGCCTCTTGCGTGTTCATCGTGCTTCCCTGCCCGATGTCCAACAGGTCGCCAAGTCCCCTCGTCGTGGTTTTGAGATAGGGATTGCGGCGCGTTACAGCGATCAGCAGGCCGACGCCAAGGCAGACCGCGATGGTGGACGAACCGCCATAGCTGACCAGCGGCAGGGTCATGCCCTTGGACGGGAAAAGCTGCAGATTGACCAATATGTTGATGAAGGCCTGCCCGCCCAGCAGCGCGACAAGGCCCGTCCCCGCAAGTAAGGCGAAGAGGTCTTCCTCGTCGAACAGCCGCATCAGCACGCGCACGACGATCGCCAGATAGACCAAAACGATGAAGGCGCAGACGATGAGCCCGAACTCCTCGCCGATGACGCTGAAGATATAATCGGTATGCGCTTCGGGCAGGCTCATCTTGCGCAGGCCAAGGCCATATCCCGCACCGGTCCAGCCGCCTGCCAGCAAGGTGCGGCTGGCAAGGTCGACCTGGTCGTAAGCCGTGCCCCCGCCGAAGAAGGCATCAATACGGTGGCGAGCATTGTCGTAGAGGAAATAGGTCGCCGTGAGCAGAAACAGCCCGCCACCAATGACGATGCCCAGCCGCTTCATCGGCATGCCAGCGAGCAGGATCATCACCAGCCATACCCCGGCAAACAGCATGAATTCGCCGAAATTGGGCTGCATCATCAGCAGCGCGCCGATCAGACCGGTTAAACCCGTCACGATCCACAGAACCGGCAGGTTCGGATCGCGCATTCGCCAAGACAGGACCCAGGCGAGGACAATGGCGAAGGCGGGCTTCAGAAATTCCGACGGCTGGAACTGCATGCCGATTGATATCCAGCGCCGCGCACCGTTGATCTCCACCCCGATGAACGGGACGAGGAACAAGAGGCAGAGCATGCCTGCACCCAGCATGACACCGAAACGCCTGGCGTTCTGGCGGCTGAGCAGGGATGCACCGAACATCACGCATAGCGCGATCGCCTGCCAGGCGAGGTGGCGATAGAAGAAATACAGCGGATCAAGCGTCTGGCTGGAGGTCGAAAGCCGGTCAGCGCTCGCCGGGCTGGCGGCGGCAACGGCGATTGTGCCCAGTGTCATCAGCAACAGGACCAAACCGACAAGCACGCGGTCGATCTCTCGCCACCAAATCTTCAGCTGGCTCCAGCGGGAAAGCTTACCACCGGGGATGTGTGCAGGCTTGCGCTTCGCACCGGGAACATAGGGCTGAACGGTGCTCACTTGAGGCCCTCCACCAGCTCGCGGAAATGCTCGCCGCGGGCTTCGAAATCGCGGTACTGGTCGAAGCTGGCACACGCTGGGGAAAGGAGGACAGTGTCGCCCGCCTCGGCCTTGGCGGCGGCGGCGTTCACGGCGCGATCGAGTGTGCCGCATTGCTCCACCGGCACGCGACCTTCGAGAAGGTCTGCAAAGTCCGGCCCCGCCAAGCCGATGGTGTAAGCGGCTTTGACGCGGGGCAGTTCCGCCTCGCACTCGCCCAACCCGGGCTCCTTCGCTAGTCCGCCGAGAATCCAGTGGATGTTGTCGAACGCCGCCAGCGCAGGCGCGGAGGCGGCGGTGTTGGTGCCCTTGCTGTCGTTGACGTAGTCGACACCGGAGATTTCAGCGACACGTTCCATGCGGTGAGGGAGGCCACGGTAGCTTTCTAGTCCAGCGCGAATCTGCTTCCCGGAAAGTCCTAGTATGTCGCAAGCTTCGATAGCTGCAGCCGCGTTCTCCAGATTGTGGGGACCTTGGAGCGACGGCCAATGCGCCTGTTCGCTTCGCACATAGCCCCTGTTGCTCAGAACATCTTCAAGGATGCTAGCAATTGTGCCTTCGGCAAATTTGCCCAACACTCGGGCATCGGTGAAGCGGGCAATGGAATTTTGCCCGCGATTCTGCATCGCCAGCAGGCGCGACTTGCTTGCCGCATACTTTCCGAAATCCCCATCGTACCGATCCAGATGATCCGGCGTGATGTTCAGCAGCACTGCCACATCGCAATCGAGCGAATAGGTCAGGTCGATCTGGTAGCTCGACAACTCCAGAACGTAGACGCCGCCGTAGGGAAGCGGCTCCTGCTCAAGGATCGGCAGTCCGATATTGCCGCCCATCGTCGTCGGAACACCGGCGGCCTTGAGGATGTGGTGAACCAGCGCGGTAGTCGTCGACTTGCCGTTGGTGCCGGTGATCCCGACGACCTTGTGCGGCGGCAGGTCACCCCTCGCCTGCGCAAAGAGTTCTATGTCGCCGATCACTGGCACGTCAAAGCTGTCGGCATGCAGCTTTATGGGGTGGGTGTTGAGCGGCACCCCAGGGCTGACCACGACGCCTGCATAGCCGGTGAGGTCCGCATCAAGCGGATCGCCGATGGCGCAGCGCCCGGCATAGGGTTCGCGAGCCTCGGCGCGGTCGTCCCACACCAGCACGTCGGCTCCGGCAGCCAGCAGCGCCTCAACCGCCGCCCGGCCGGACCGCGCGAGGCCGAGCACCGCGTATTTCTTGTCCTTCCAGGCGGGCGAGGTGATCATCTTAGCTTGAGCGTTGCCAGCCCCAGAAGTGCGAGCACGATGGCGACGATCCAGAACCGGATCACGACCTTGCTCTCGGACCAGCCAAGCTGCTCGAAATGGTGGTGGATGGGGGCCATGCGAAAGACCCGCCGCCCCGTTCGCTTGAACCAGAAGACCTGGATAATCACCGACAGCGCCTCGAACACGAACAGTCCGCCAACGATAGCAAGCACAATCTCGTGATGCGTCGCCACGGCAATCGCTCCCAGCGCGCCGCCGAGCGCGAGGCTGCCGGTATCACCCATGAAGACTGCGGCGGGCGGCGCATTGAACCACAGGAAGGCGAGCCCCGCCCCCATGATCGCCGCGCAGAAGATCGCCAGTTCGCCCGCACCCTCGACATAAGGGATGCCAAGATATCCGGAATAGTCCACCCGGCCGACCAGATAGGCGATCACCGCAAAGGTGCCCGCTGCAATAATCACCGGCATGGTCGCAAGCCCGTCCAGCCCGTCGGTCAGGTTCACCGCATTGCCCGCACCCACGATCACCGTGGCGGCGAACACATAATAGAGCGGCCCCAGTTCGATCCCGAAGTCATTGACGAAGGGCACATATACGAACGTGTTGATCTGGCTGACGATGATATAGCTGGCGATCCCCGCTACCCCGAATTCGAACAGCAGCCGGACCTTCCCCGAAACGCCGCGATGACTGGCCTTCGAAACCTTGTCGTAATCGTCCAGGAATCCGATCAGGCCGAAGCCACCGGTCACCGCGAGGCAGGCCCAGATGAAGGGGTTGCTGAGATCCATCCACAGCATCAGCGAAATGAACAGGCTGACCAGGATCATGAGCCCGCCCATGGTAGGCGTGCCGACCTTGGCGAGATGGGTCTGCGGACCGTCTTCCCGGATCGGCTGGCCCTTGCCCTGCCGCACGCGCAGCATCGCAATAAAGCGCGGGCCGATAACCAGCCCGATCAGCAATGCCGTCAGCAACGTCGCACCCGCGCGCGCCGTCTGGTAGCGCACGAGGTTGAATAGCCCTTCGAAATTGAAATACTCGGCGAGGAGATACAGCATCGGCCTCGTCGGCTCCTAGGTAAAGTGGTCCACGAGCTTGCCCAGCCCGACCGAATTGGAGCCTTTGACCAGCACGGCGTCTCCGGCAATCAATCCGAAATCCTCCAGCCGCGCGATAGCCTCCTCGGCTGAATTGCAATGCTCCCACTCGAGCGGCTTGCCAAGCGAGTTGAAGGCGGGTTTCCCCAGTTCGCGGGCCAATGCGCGCATCTCGTCGCCTACCAGCACCGCATAGTCGACATCGGCCGCGATCAGCGGCTCAGAGAGCGCCCCGTGAAACCTGTCGGCGAAATCGCCCAGTTCCTTCATCGATCCCAGCACGGCGATCCGGCGCGCCGACGGTGTCTGGCCAAGCTGCGCAAGCGTGGCACGCATGCTGGCGGGATTGGCATTGTAGCTTTCATCGATCAGCAGCGCCTTGCCGCCGGGCACGTCGATGCCGTGGCGCGCGCCGCGTCCCTTGAGCCCGCCCATTTCGGCAAGTGCCAGTCCGGCAGCGGCCATATCGCCGCCTGCCGCGCGAACTGCCGCCATGACGGCGAGTGAGTTGATCACCCAGTGATCGCCCGGCTCGGCAACGGTATAGCACAGCCGGCCCCAGCCGCCTTCGGAAAATCCAAATTCGCAGGTGACGAGACTGCCGCCATTCGCGCTCGGTATCGCGTCCAGCAGGCGCATGTCCGCCTCGGGCGAACGCCCGAAGCTTACGACCTTGGCTTCCATCCTCAATGCGGCGAGGCGGAGGCGCTCGAAATGTTCGCTGTCGGCAGGGATCACCGCGATCCCCCCCGGTTCAAGACCGGCGAAGATTTCGGCCTTGGCCTCGGCGATGGCCTCCATCGACCCCAAGTTTTCGATATGCGCTGGCGCGATGGTGGTGATGACCGCGACATGCGGGCGGACCTGTGTGGTGAGCCCCTCGATCTCGCCGGCGTGGTTCATGCCCATTTCGAAGATGCCGAAGCGGCTGCGCGCAGGCATGCGCGCAAGGCTCAGCGGCACGCCGACATGGTTGTTGTAGCTCCGTGTCGAACGGTGCGCCGCGCCGCGGCTGGCCCGCTCGAGCGAGGCGAAAATGGCTTCCTTGACGCCGGTCTTGCCGACAGACCCCGTCACACCAATGATCTTCGCTTCCGTCCGTTCACGCGCGGCATGGGCAAGCGCCTTCAACGCGTCGGTCGTGTCTTCAACAAGGATATGCGGATAGTCGACCGGGCGATCGACCAATGCAGCGGCTGCTCCATTCGTGAACGCCTTGTCGAGGAAGCGGTGGCCGTCCATCGCTTCGCCCTTGAGCGCAACGAAGAGATCACCGCTGACTACATCGCGGCTGTCCATCTCGACCCCCGCAACCTGGAAATCGCAGCTGGCGGTGCCATTCACCGCCTCGGCGATGGACTTTGCATCCCACAAAGTCAGCGGCAGGCGATCGCGCGGATCGGCTGGCCATTCCATATAGGCCGGGTGACGCAGGATGGCGGCGCTCATGCGTCACCGCCAGTGCTGTCTTTGGCAATCAGCGCCGCGCATTCGCGTGCGACTTCCACGTCGTCGAAGGGATGGACCCGCATGTTTTCTCCCGATCCGATGATCTGACCCGTTTCATGGCCCTTGCCCGCGACGAGGACGATGTCGTCCCTGCCCGCTTCGGCAATGGCTGCATGGATGGCTTCGCGACGCCCGGCCACTTCGCGCGCTTGCGGCGCACCTTCAAGCACCTGGCGGCGGATTTCCGCAGGTTCTTCGCCGCGCGGATTGTCGTCCGTTACGATGACGACATCGCTGGACTTGGCTGCAGCCTCGCCCATCGGCGCGCGCTTGCCGCGATCGCGGTCCCCGCCGGCACCGAAAACGGTGATAAGTCGCCCCCGCAGGTGCGGATGAAGCGCTTCAATTGCAGCCGCAAGTGCCTCGGCAGTGTGCGCATAGTCTACATAGACCGGCGCGCCGCTCGGCGCGATCACTGCACGTTCCAGCCGTCCACGCACGGGCTGAACCCGCGCGACGACATCCCAGACGCGGCTCGCGTCGATACCCGTGGCAAGGGCAAGACCCGCGGAGACGAGGGCATTGGACACCTGGTAAGCCCCGATCAGCGGCAGGTTGATGGTCCGCTCCGTCCCGTCGTGTTCGACGGTGAGCGACTGGCCCAGCTGGGTCGGCTCGCGGCGGATCAGGCGGATGTCCTCCCCCTGCTCGCCGACGGTCATGATCTTCAGCCCGCGCTTCTGCGCATGTTCGACGACGCGCGCGTTCCAGCCGCTGTCGCCTGCGCCCATCCACACGACCGCCGTTGCATCATCCGAGACCACCTCATCGAACAGGCGCATCTTGGCCGCGAAATAGTCTTCCATGTCGGCATGGTAATCGAGGTGGTCGCGGCTGAAATTCGTGAAACCGGCGGCTTCGACCGGAATGCCTTCATTGCGATATTGCGAAAGACCGTGGCTAGACGCCTCATAGGCGACATGGGTCACGCCTTCGCGGGCCAGCCCGCTCATATTCGACAGGAAGGTGACGATATCAGGCGTCGTCAGCCCGGTCGATACGCTTTCGTCGGGGGTGGTGACGCCAAGCGTGCCGATGCTGGCCGCACGTTCGCCGGACATGCGCCAGATCTGACGGGTCATCTCGACGCAGGATGTCTTGCCGTTGGTTCCGGTAACCGCAACGATGTGCTCGGGCACCGGTGTGAAATATTGCGCCGCCAACTCGGCAAAGGACTTGCGCGGCGTCTCGCTCGCGATGTGGATGGCGCCTTCGACAGTTGCTTCCCGCCTGGCAACGATCGCCACGGCCCCTGCCTCGATAGCTGAGGGAATGAAATCCTCGCCATTGACCTGCGTGCCCTGAAAGGCGCCGAATACGGTACCGGGAGCGACCTTGCGGTTGTCGATCGCGAAGCCGGTCACAGGCGCATCACCGGCTTGGGGGCAGTCGATCCCGGCCTGCGCGCAGATCTTACTCAGCTTCATTGCGCGCCTCCGGGATCAACGGTGTGATGGCGGAGATATCGATATCACGCGTGTCGTCGGGACGCACGCCGATCAAGGGGCCGATACGCGGCACGAGACGGCCGACGATAGGGGCGGCATTCCAGGCTGCCGTTCGCTGGTAGGAGCTGGCGAGCGTTCCCTTGGGCTCATCGAGCATGGCAACGATGACATAACGTGGGCGGTCCATCGGGAAGGCGGCGGCAAAGGTGGAAACCAGCGCGGTGCGGCGGTATCCGCCCTTTCCGCCCGGCTTTTCGGCCGAACCGGTCTTACCACCGACGCGGTAACCCGGTGCATCGGCATTGCGGCCCGTGCCGTAGACCGCGATGGCGCGCATCATCTGGCGCATCCGGCTGGAGGTCGAAGCCTTGAACACGCGGCGGCCCTTGGGAGCTTCGCCCGGGCCGAGTTTCTTGAGGGTTGCGGGGCGATAGATACCGCCGTTGACCATCGTGGCATAGGCGCTGGCAAGGTGCAGCGGGGTGACCGCGATGCCGTGACCGAAGCCGACCGTCATGTTGGTAAGTCGCGCCCATTTGTCACCCGGCCAGAGCGGAAAGCCCTTGGCGGGCAATTCGATTTCCGGACGTGCGTTCATGCCCAGATCGATCATGTATTGCCGCATCCGTTCTGGACCGACATCGTCCGCGATCCGGGCGGTTGTCGTATTTGAAGAGTGGATCAGCGTTTCCACCGCGTTGAGAGTCGGTCCCATGGCGTGGCCGTCACGGATCGTGAAACGACCGACCTTGACCGGCGAGGCATCGAAGCGCCGGCCGAGGTCGCGAATGGTGCCGGAATCGATTGCCGCCGCCACGGTCAGCGGCTTGAAGGTGGATCCCAGTTCGTAAACCTGATTGGTCACCCGGTTGAACATCAGCTTCTCGCCCTCGGCATCGATCTTGTTGGGATCGAATTCCGGCAAAGAGGCAAGCGCAAGCACTTCGCCCGTATCCACATCGAGGACGATGCCCGCACCGCCCTGCGCCTGCGTCAGCTTCATGCCGCGCCGCAATTCGTCTTCGAGCGCACCCTGCACCCGCACGTCGACCGAAAGCGCGACAGGCGTGCCGCGCGTAAGCGGATTGGACAGGTGCTCGTCGAAGACCTGCTCCATCCCCACTCGGCCTTTGCCGTCCGCGGCGACATAGCCAAGCACATGCGCCGCCATCTGCCCTTGCGGGTAATGGCGGTCTTCCTCCATCGGCATTTCAAGGGCGAGTTCGCCGATGTCCTGCACCTGATTTGCCTCTTCAGGCAGCAGGCGGCGGCGGATGTAACCCGCTTCACCGCTGGCAAGCTGCGCGGTGACGGCCTTCTCGTCGAGATCGGGGAAGATGGTCTTCAGCTGCGCGGCGACTGCCGCCGGTTTTTCCACGAGCGGCGACTGGTCCTCGCCCAGCGCTTCCGGGTTGAACCACAGCGCATAGGCCGGGAACGCGCGCGCCATCGGCACACCGTTACGATCGACGATCTCGCCGCGGTCGGGCAGCAGTGCCGCTTCGAGCGAAGTCGCACGCGCACCTTCGCCGCCCGCGCCGAGATAGACGATGCGGGTCAGCGCCATCGCTGCGAGAAGAGCAAATGCCAGCGCGATCCACAGCACCCGCCAGCGGGCCAGATCGAGCGATCTCTGGCGAATGCTGACGAGCTGCACGCGCCCACTCGCCATTGCCATGCTTACCGCCCCCGGTCCTCCATGGAGAGCCGAGAATGCGTTCACCGGGTGACCTCTGCTGCAGCGACCGTCACGACTGCCGGGCTGGCAAGACGCTGCGCGAGACTGGTAGCAAACCGCCGCGAAGGCTGATCGGCACCTGCCACTGCGAGGGCGACGCCCTCGCCGTCATCTTCGTCGAGCCAGTCGCCGAACAGGCTCTCCTCTTCGACCGGCCCGGTGTCTGCCTTGGCGAAGCGGATCGGCTGCGGCGCGCCCAGCCCGCGCGGGGTACCCAGCGCGGCCAGCTGACGCTCGTGCTCGACATACTGATCTGCGCGAGGCGCGCTATAGCCGAATTCGACCTGGTTCCACGCCGCCAACTGGTGCTGGCTTGCGCGGGTCTGGAATTCGGTTTCCAGCATCAGCTTCGAGCGTTCCGCCGCGATGATCTGGCGTTCGACCAGACGCACGTCGCTCTTCACTGCGTTGACCTTGAAGGTAAGCGCGAGGAAAGCGGCAACACAGGCGCCGAGGACCAGCAGCCAGCCGATCTGCCTGATGCGTGAAGTCTGGGCCATCATGCGGCCTCCCGTGCTGGTGTGGAGGTACGCACCGCGTGGCGCAGCACCGAAGAACGCGCACGCGGATTGCGGGCGATCTCAGCCTCGGTGGGCTTGATCGCCTTGGAAACGGGGGAGAAGACCGGATCGACCTGCGCCGCCATGGGGACGTGACGCGAGGCGCTCGGGGTTGAGGATGCCTCGCGCAGGAAGCGCTTGACGATCCGGTCTTCGAGGCTGTGGAAGCTGACCACCGCAAGGCAGCCTCCTTCACACAGCAGGTGTTCGGCGGCCGACAGCCCTTGGGACAGTTCGTCGAGCTCGCCGTTTACATGTATCCGGATGGCCTGGAAGGTCCGCGTGGCCGGGTCCTTCTTGTCGTGCGGCTTGTAGCCCAGTGCCTTACGCACCACGCTGGCCAGCTCACCGGTCGTCTTGAGCGGCCGCGCTGCCACGATGGCGCGTGCGACGCGGCGCGACTGGCGTTCCTCGCCATACTGGTAGATCACATCGGCAATCTGGCTTTCCTCGGCACTATTGAGGAAATCGGCCGCGCTCTCGCCATCCTGGCTCATCCGCATGTCGAGCGGGCCATCGGCGGAAAAGGCGAAACCTCTCTCTGCCTGGTCGAGCTGCATGGACGATACGCCGATATCCATCACGACACCGTCCACACGCTCCACACCGGCAGCGTGCATGACATCGAGCATCTCGGAAAAGCGGTGCGAGTGAAGAATGAGGCGGGGCGGAGTTTGCTCAGTCTCCCGCCAGGTGCGACCCGAAGCAACAGCGTCGGGGTCCCTGTCGAATGCATGGACCGTTGCGCCGCGTTCGAGCAGCGCGCGCGTGTAGCCACCCGCCCCGAAGGTCGCATCGATCAGCACATCGCCCGGTTGCGGGTCGAGCGCTTCGATCACTTCGTCGAGCAGGACCGGAATGTGGGGTGCGCCGCTCATTTGCCCTTGGCCTTCGCATCGGCGAGCAGGCTTTCGCAGGCGGCCTTGGCACTGGCCCAATCGTCGCCCATTTCGGCGAGCTGCGCCGGGTTCCAGAGAGTGAAGAAACGGCCGCCGCCTTGGAAGTAGAGCCCGTCTTCGATCCGGCCGAGTGTGCGCAGGTGATCGGGCATGACAAAGCGGCCGCTGTCGTCGAAGGGCAGTTCGATGAAGCCGAACAGCTGGCTGGCACGGGTGTCGCGGTCGAAATCCTTACCAACGCGAACGGCTATTTCCTCTTCGCGGTCCAACTGGGCGTCGAGCTCTTCCTTGCGCGACAGACCGAAGCCGACGAGGCAATTCCAGATTGGGTGCTTCATGAGGCAGAGGACGCGGCCGTCGGAGCTTTCCTTTACGGCCTTGCGGAAGAGCGGCGGAAGCACGAAGCGGCCCTTATCGCCCGCAGGCGAATAGGCTTGTCCGCTGTACCCTCCGAATTGCACTGCCCTGTCCCCAGCTGGCGTTCGACATCCTCCTCACCGGCCACACCTACCCCCTCCGCAAAAGCAGACGCTTTCGCGGCCCGAGACGCCGAGGCGGCTCGCGCAAGACAATGGCATGTCCGATGTCTGGATGATTTATCGCGGGTGACGCGGGGATGGAAGGGAAAATTGCGGGATTTTACGGGATAAGCAGGCAACATGTTGTTTTATATAAGTAAAAGACTTCCAGAAATTGTTGGTATCCTTAACGAATCGTCACCATAGGCCACAGAAAAGACTGGAGAATCACCGGCATGGCTTGAATTGATGCGGGCTTTTCCCGCGAAATCCCCGCCCGAGTCCCGCGAATTCCCGCAGGTGTGTTCAGTCCGCGAAAGCGCGATCCAAAAATGCGCCTAGGGCCGTGTGTCTCGCAGGTTCTTCGACATGGTCATCCAGCACAGCCGCATCGGCTACGAGCAGGACGCGCCCCTCGCCCACCCGGCAATCTGCAACCAGTCCGCCGGAAGATACCGAGCACTTTACGTCGGCAGCCCCTCCACGCGCCTCGAACCTGCCGGCGAGATCTACGGGAAATTCAATCGTGCCTTCGGTTATCGTGCGGACCCCGGCAGCCTGTTCCTCGTCGAACAGCAAGTCGAGCCCCCAATGGTTCAGGATCGGCGAGATCACTACCATGTCGTGTGGGCGGCGCGGATCACCCAGGGGAAAATCGCTGTGCTGGGTCAACATCGGATCGGCAAAGATCAACGCCTGTCCTCCTTCGCGCAGCCAAGTGTCGAAGGCGACATTCTCCGAAGGCGCGAGCGGGCGAGGCTGGGCGAGCACGACGCGCTTCAGCCCGTCAAGCGAATCTTCTTCCAGGGTATCTAGCGGGACGAGCTCGCCTTCTTCTTCCAGCGCCCCACGAACCCACCCGTGTTCTTCATTGCCCTGCAGGACTGAACTAATATCTCCGCCCTCACCCCAATAGATGGGAAGGGTCGAGAACAGGCCGATCCTCGCGCTCGGACCTGCCTCCCCGTCTGTCGGCGGCGATTGTTCCTGCGCAGAACCGCCATTGCAGGCCGCCAGAAGCGCAAGCGAAGCCGCTATCAGCGCCTTACTGCGGATTGGCCGGCTCATTCTGCGCGCCCTGTTCTGGAACAGTTGCGGGGGATTGGGTCGCCACGGGTGCCGGGCCTTCGGGCAAGTCGGGAACCACGCCCGCCTCGACCAGCGGGTCGCTCTGCTGGACCGCTTCGCTGGGTTCGGTGGTTGGCGCGGCAGCCGGCACTGCCGCTGCGTCCACTTCGCGGGTGCGATCCTGGATCAGGCTGGCAAGACCCACGAGGAGTACCATGAGAACCACGCCGCCAATTCCGATCTGCAGACGATGCAAGGACTGCGAACGCGTTCCGCCGAGCGGCACATCGGAGGGCTCGCCGACGCGAGACGCACTCCGGGTCAGGTCGAAACTACGCGGCATTCCGGGAATTCTGGGCATCTCCTATGTTCCCGTCAATCGCTCTGGGCCAGCCAGTCGAAAACCGGCAGGCCCTTCGAACCCAGCCATTCCGCATTGTAGAGCGTCGAAAGATAGCGAAAACCGCTGTCGCACAAGATGGTGACGACGCGGGCATTTTCGCGACCTTCAGCCTTCAAATGCTTGCCCAGCGCAACGGCGCCGGCCACATTGATACCGCTAGACAGGCCGAGACACAGCCCTTCCTCGCGTAGCAGGCGTGCGACCCATTCGAGGCCTTCTTCGTCCGAAATGCGAAACTGCGTATCGATCGGTGCGCCTTCGAGATTGCCGGTGATGCGCCCCTGCCCGATGCCTTCGGCGACGGAGGAGCCTTCGGCCTTCAGCTCACCTTTGGCATAATAGTTGAAAAGCGCTGCACCGTGCGGGTCGGTCAAGGCGATGACGACATTCTCGTCGAATTCCTTGAGGCCCATGCCGACGCCGGCGATCGTGCCGCCCGTACCTGCCGAGCATGTGAACCCATCGATCCGGCCATCCATCTGCTCCCAGATTTCCTTTGCCGTACCCTCGATATGGGCCTTGCGGTTGGCCGTGTTATCGAACTGGCCCGCCCAGATCGCTCCCTCGGTCTCTTCCGCCAGGCGGCGCGAGACATGCTGGAAATGATTGGGATCGGCATATTTGGTCGGCGACACGGTAACCAGTTCCGCGCCGAGCGCGCGCAAGGTCTGCATCTTCTCGGCCGACTGATTATCGGGCATCACGATGATGGTGCGATAACCGAGCGCATTGGCGACCAAGGCGATGCCGATGCCGGTATTGCCGGCAGTTCCTTCGACCACGCAGCCACCGGGCTTCAATTCACCCCGCGCTTCTGCGTCACGGATAATGTAGAGCGCAGCCCGGTCCTTTACCGAGGCCCCGGGATTGGCGAACTCGCACTTGCCGTAGATATCGCATCCGGCTTCCTCGCTAGGTCCGGCAAGGCGGACGAGCGGGGTATTGCCGATCAGGTCGAGGGTCTGCTCACGAACGGGAACTTGTGTCATGATTACGGAGGTAGTGTCGCACCGCCATCCGCGCAATCAACATCAATCTTCAGGCGCAATAGTAACCTTCAGCCCGTCCAGATCGCCGGTGAAAGGAATCTGGCAGGAGAGGCGCGAGGTATCGACTCGGTGGTCGCTGCTTTCGAGCAGGTCGTCTTCGTCCTCGCTCATTTCAGGCAGCTTCCCGGTGAATTCCGGATCGACGTGGACGTGGCATGTCGCGCAGGAACAACATCCCCCGCACAGCGCCAGAAGCTCGTCGAACCCGTTGTCCCGGATCGCTTCCATGACTGTCAGGCCGTCCTCGACCTCGATCTCGGAAGTCTCGCCTTCGCGGGTAGTAACGATCAGCTTGGGCATCGAATGCGTGTCCTGTATTGCCTTGGCCGTTGCGCGGGCCGTATGCGAGGCGCTGCTATTCAAACCGGCGCGGGAAGGCAAGCCATAGCCATGGGGCTGACGACAGCAACGATACGCGATCATCTGGATGCCGTGGCGGCGAAGGACCGCGTTGTCGCAAGCGCGATCGAACGCGTCGGCTATCCGACCGAACGCATTCGCGAGACTGGCTATCGCACCTTGTTGCGCACAATCGTCGGGCAGCAGGTCAGCGTGGCGGCGGCTTCGTCGGTATGGCGCAAGCTCGAAGCCGAGCTCGGCGAAGAGATGCACGCGCACGAGCTTCTGGCGCGCGACTTCGACACGTTGCGCGCCTGCGGATTGTCGCGGCAGAAACAGGGCTATGTCCGGTCGCTGTGCGAACTCGTGGATGGCCGGGAACTCGACCTGGAGAATTTGCCCCAGGACGATGAGGACGCTATCGCCGAGCTTACCCGGATCAAGGGGATTGGCCGCTGGTCGGCGGAAATCTACCTGCTCTTCGCAGAAGGGCGACCGGACATCTGGCCTGCGGGCGATCTTGCCGTGCAGGCCGCCTGCGCCAAGATGCTCGAACTGCCCGAACGCCCCAGCGAAAAGGAAACGCGTGCGCTGGCGGAAAAGTGGAAACCACACCGCGGGGCGATGGCTATCTTCACATGGCATGCATACGCCGATCCGGCGCTTTAACTGGGGAGTGGTTTAATGAGCACGCGCAAGGCGATCTTCATCACCGGCGGCGCATCGGGCATCGGCCGGGCCATCGCGCTACATTTCGGCAAGCGCGACTGGTTCGTCGGCCTTGGAGATCTCGACGAGCACAACATGTGGGTCACGCGCGACCTGATCGGCCACGGATTCGTGTATCAGCACACATTCGACGTGCGTGACCGGGCTGCCTGGGACAAGGCGCTCGACAGCTTCGCCACCGCTGCAGGCGGCCGGATCGACGTGGTGGCGAACAACGCCGGTATCCCGCTTGGCGGCGCGCTGATCGAGAATAGCGAGGAGGAGATCACCCGCTGCCTCGACATCAATCTGAAAGGCGTGTTGTTCGGTGCGCAGGCGGCTTATCCGCACCTGCAGAAAACCGCGCCCGGATCATGCCTGCTCAACACGGCCAGCGCTGCCGGGATCTACGGCACACCTGGTGCGAGCGTTTATTCGGCAACCAAATTCGGCGTTCGGGCGATCACTGAAAGCCTCGACGGCGAATGGGCCGCAGACGGCATCAAGGTGCGCTCGATCATGCCGGGGTTCATCGAAACCCCGCTTCTCGATCACAGCCCCAATGCCAAGACCAACGAGGACATTCGGACCCGGGTCAAAGAGGCAGGCCTCGAAATCACACCGGTCGAAGACGTAGCCCAGGCTGCCTGGGACGCCGTCCATGGCGAGAAGCTGCACACCACCGTCGGCCAGACCGCCAAAAAGCTCGCCTTCGGTGCGCGCTGGATGCCCGGCCGGGTCCGCAAGCAGACCCGTGCCAGCATCAGACCGATGGGCAAGTAGCAATCAGACGATCTTGTCGATCTTCTTGGCCATGTTGACGTCGCGCAGCGAAAGCCCGCCTGCGTCATGCGTGGTCAGGGCAATCTCGACCTTGTTGTAGACATTCGACCATTCGGGATGGTGGTCGCGCTTTTCCGCGATGATCGCGATGCGGGTCATGAAGGCGAAAGCCTCGGCGAAATCGGCGAATTCGAAGCTGCGCTCGATCGCTCTACCGTCGCGGGCGAGCGACCATTTCGGCAACGCGCGCAGCCAGCTGTCACGTTCTTGGGGGGTAAGTTCCTCGATGGCCATATCGGCGAATCCTCTGTTGCTTGTCGCAGCCGCGCCTTTTGCCTATCGCATCCGGCCATGCAAGCGCAGCTCACCGCGACCGACATTGCCTGCCGACGCGGAGACAGGCTGCTCTTCAAGGGGCTCTCACTTACCTGCGGACCCGGGGATATCGTACAGATTACGGGCGCAAACGGGGTCGGAAAATCCAGCCTGATACGCATTCTTTCAGGTCTGCTGCGCCCGTTTGCGGGGCAAGTCAGGTCAAGTGGCGAAATTGGACTGATTGATGAGCGCCTCGCTCTCGACCCGAACCAGCCGCTCGGCAAGGCGCTGGCATTCTGGCAGAGGCTCGACATGACGCGGGATACCAAACGGACGCTGGATCTCTTGCAGCTGGAACCTCTGCTTGATGTGCCGGTGCGCTATCTCTCTACCGGACAGAAAAAGCGTGCGGCCTTCGCTCGCCTCGCCGGTAGCGATTGTCCGATCTGGTTCCTCGACGAACCGCTCAACGGGCTGGATATGGAGGCCCAGAAGAGCGTCGAGGCTTTGGTGGCGAGGCATTGCGAAAATGGCGGCATCGCAGTCGTGGCTTCTCATCAGGATATCGGCTTACGCGTCAAAGAGGCCATCGCCATTGAGGACTATGCAGCGTGAGCGCGCCGCTGACCATTCTGCGCCGGGACCTTGGGCTGTTGATGCCGGGCGGCAGCGGAGGCGGCATCCTGCCTCTCTTGTTCTTTTTGGCCGTCGCGATGCTCTATCCCTTCGCGGTCGGACCCGACGCGCAACTGCTGGCGCGGACCGGCGGCGGAGTAATCTGGGTCGCGGCGCTGCTCGCGGCGATTCTCCCCCTTGACAGGCTGGTGAGGGACGATCTGGAAGCGGGCGTCTTCGACCAGCTGGCCCTGCGCGGAATTTCGGAAGAACTGTCGATGGCAACGCGCCTCGTCGCTCATTGGTTGGCTTTCGCGCCGCTGCTGCTTTTGGCTACGTTTCCGGCGGCTGCGCTGATGGGACTGCAAGGCGAAACGACGCGCACATTGCTGCTGGGTTTGCTGGCAGGTACGCCCGGCCTCGCTGCAGTGGGTCTCACCGTTGCAGCTCTCTCCGCCACATTGCGCGGAGGGGCGGCGCTCGCTGGCATCATGGTAATTCCCCTGTCGGTGCCGATACTGATCTTCGGCGCAGGTGCACTTGCGCGGCCCGATCCGTCTGCCCTCTTGCTCACCGCAGCAATAAGCCTCGGTTTATGCGCCGTCGCCCCCTTCGCGGCTGGAGCGGCCCTTCGGGCGGCGCGCGAAGTTTAGGTTTTCAAACTACTTCGGGATGCAAAATCGAACGGATGACAACCAGCTACAAAATTCTTAAGCAAACGCAGATGGCATCTCACAGGGGGGGATTGGGCGTTGGAAAATGATGAGGAATTCGTAGACATCTACGCGCTGCTCCAGGTCGACCCGTCCTGCGAGCGATCAATAATTGACAAGGCGTACAGGCATTTTGCCCAGCTCTATCACCCTGATCACACCGAAACAGCCGACGTGGATCGCTTCCAGGAGCTGACTCAAGCCTACCGGATTCTCAAGGATCCGGCCAAGCGGTCAGAATATGACAAACGGTATATTTTGGAGCGGGGTGAAAAGCCTGCTGGGACGCCGCGAGAAGACATTATCATCGACGGTGCAACTGCTGTGCAGGACGCCGAAATGCACGAGCAAATCCTTTTGGCGCTCTACCGGCAGCGCCGCGAGAATGCCCGCGAACCGGGTGTGATGCCATATTACGTCCAGCGCGGACTCGACTGTTCGGACGAAAGCTTCGAGTTTCACACCTGGTATCTGAAATCGAAGGGCTACATCGAGATTACCCAGCAGAGCGAGCTGGCGATTACCATCGAAGGGGTCGATCACGTCATCTCCAACAGCCGCGCGGCTAAGGAGAAGCTCCTGCTCGAACAGGCGGCGCGAGAGATCTAGCGCACGCCTCAATAGGGAGGCTGATGCAGGCCCTTCGGACTTTTCGTAAAGATTTCGACCCCGTCCTCGGTTATGCCGATGGAGTGTTCGAACTGTGCGGATAGCGACTTGTCGCGCGTGACCGCGGTCCACCCGTCATTGAGCATCTTGGCGTGCGGACGGCCGAGATTGATCATCGGTTCGATGGTGAAGAACATGCCCGGCTTCAGGAGCGGTCCCGTGCCTTTCCTGCCGGTATGGATCACTTCGGGCGCATCATGGAACAAACGGCCCAGGCCATGTCCGCAAAATTCCTGCACGACGCCGTAACGATGCTGGCGCGCATGCGCCTCGATCACCGCGCCGATATCGCCCAGCCGTGCTCCGGGCTGGCTGGCGGCCTCGATTCCCAGCATGAGGCATTCGTAGGTCACATCCACCAGCTTGCGCGCCTTCAGTGACGGTTCGCCAGCAAAGTACATGCGGCTCGTATCGCCATGCCATCCATCGAGCAGCGGGGTGACATCGATATTGACGATGTCGCCGTCCTTCAAAGCCTTGTCGCTTGGAATTCCGTGACAGATCACGTGGTTGATCGAGGTACAGCAGCTATGCGAATAACCGCGATAGCCCATGGTTGCCGGAACTGCGCCGCCATCGAGCGTCATCTGGCGAACCTTGTCGTCGATCTCGCCGGTGGTAACTCCCGGCTTCACGAAATCCGTCAGTTCGTCGAGGATTTCGGCTGCAAGGCGTCCGGCTTTGCGCATGCCGTCGTACCCTTCGGGTCCGTGGAGTTTGATGGTCCCGTCACGATAGACGGTCTGCTCGCTGTCGATCACCTGATATTCGGTCATGCGCGATCATGTAGCGACTACCCGCGCAAATTGCGAGAGCGTCAGCGCCGGACGCTGAAAGCCTCCGCATATTCGGGTTTGACGGCATCGAGCACCGAGGCGGTTACGGGAAAATCAAGTTCATACGCGCCTTCGGCATAGGACCCGGCCACATAGGGCCCGTAGTAGATCCCGATGCGATCGAAGGTCTGGCCGTTGGAAGATCCGACGAATACGCTCGCCTCGTCAATGCCCGGACAGTCGTTGAAATAGCCTTCGCCGTCCCGATCCACCTCGGTGCCACGCCGTTCCGCGCGTGCTTCGTTAAGCGTATCGCAAAGTTTTGCGCCGAGCGCAGTTTCCAGTTCCACAGCGGAATTGAATAGGTCGATTCCTTCCAGCGCCAGCTGGCCGTTCCGGCTCCAGACAAAGGAAGTCCTGCCGTAGTTTCCGTGCGCCCCGCCTGTATAGACATACAGATCGGCCGACAGACTCAGCCAGTCAGGCAAATCCGACACGACCTTCCACTCCTTCTCGAACCCCCGGTTCCTGCAACTCACGCAGTCTTCAGGCGAAGAATCCAGCGATTCCTGCCACTCGGCCTTTTGCGCCGCCAGTTCGCGGTCGCGTTCTTCCTCGAAACGGCGCACCAATTGCGGAACGGCGCTTACTTCGGCAGGCCAGCTATAGGAAAATTCCCGCTTCGCTTCGCCCTTGCTCGAATTAGCTTCGAAGTTTGTTCCACTGGGCTCGTCTGGAGCGGTTGCCGAAGCGCTCGCAGTTACGCCAGCTCTGGATTCTGCGACGGCTCCGGGCGGAACGATCGCATCTTCGGATTGCGAACAGGCTGCGCTCGACAGAAGGAGGGAAATCAGGAACAGGGACTTTCGCATCGAATTACCTTGGCACGAAACAGATTAACCCGAGGGGAATATCATGGCCGACAAAGCCGAACTAATCCAGCCAGACCGTGGACAGGAAGCTATCCCCATCCATCTGGTGAACAAGGACGGTTTCCCCGATTGGGTCAAGACATTGTCTGGCGGGCAGCGCGCTGCCCTGAATGCCCAGAAGTTCGACGGCAGCGGGTATCAGGTGGGCATCGTCCCCGATGGCGATAGCTGGTTCGCCGTCAGTGGGGTCGCCAACCCCGAAGATCTGTCGAGCTGGTGCATGGCTAAGCTCGCCGAAGCATTGCCTGAAGGCGCCTATCGCCGTGCAAAGGGCGAGCCAGGACCCGCTCTGCATGGATGGCAGACCGCGCAGTACCAGTTCAGCCGGTACAAGAAGCCCGAAAAGCCGGTCGGCGCGCGAGTGCTGCTGACCAAGGACGTGAAGAGCATCGACGCCGCGATTGCCGAGGCAAAGGCGACCTGCCTCGTTCGTGATCTGGTCAATACACCGGCCGAAGACATGGGGCCCGCCGCGCTCGAAGAACAGTGCGAGAAGCTGGCCAGGACGCATGGCGGTCAGCTGTCAGTGACGCGCGGCGACCAGCTCGAGCAGGATTATCCGATGATCCATGCAGTCGGTCGCGCGGCGACGCGCCATCACGCCCCCCGCCTGATGCATCTGACCTGGGGCAAGGAAACGGATCCCGTCCTTTCCATCGTGGGGAAAGGCGTATGCTTCGACAGCGGCGGGTTGGATGTGAAAAGTTCTTCCGGCATGCTTCTCATGAAGAAGGATATGGGCGGCGCCGCGCATGCCATTGCGCTGGCCGGTCTCGTAATGAGTGCGAAACTGCCTGTCCGGCTGCATTTGCTTGTGCCCGCCGTGGAAAACGCCATTTCCGGCAACAGCTTCCGACCAGGCGACGTGCTCAAATCACGCAAGGGCCTAACCGTGGAGATCGGCAACACCGACGCCGAAGGCAGATTGATCCTGGGCGATGCACTCACCCGCGCGAGCGAGGAAAAGCCCGAGCTTATCATCGATTTCGCAACCCTGACCGGTGCGGCGCGCGTGGCACTGGGGCCCGAGTTTCCCGCGCTCATGACTCGGCGGGACGAGACCGCCGCTGCACTGATCGAAGCGGGCAAGGCGAACGATGACGAACCTTGGCGTTTACCCCTGCCCGATGTGTATGCCGAATGGCTCAATTCGGATATCGCCGACACCAACAACGCTCACCCCAATGCCTTTGCCGGGGCCAGCGTTGCAGGGCTGTTTCTCGACAAATTCGTGGGCGACGGCATTGACTGGGCGCATTTCGATACCTTCGCATGGCGGCCTGCCAGCAAGCCCGGTCGCCCCAAGGGCGGTGATGCGTACGGTCTGCGCGCAGCCTGGCACATGCTGCAGAAGCGTTTCAAACCGGCATAGGCGGTGCGCGGGCCTTGCCGCAGCGCCGTGCTGCGGTTAAGCGCCCGCAACCGTAATCATTGAAGTTCCCCACGACCGTGAGCGCCAAGGCCAGCTACTCTTTGCCCGAAGGAATTGTCGGACTGAAAGGTCCGATCCAGAAACCTGCGCCCGGCACGCTCCCCTTGCGCGGCGATTTGGCACATGTCGCTCTCGCCCACCGCTTCCTTGCCGCACACTACGTGATTCCGCTCTTGCGCGTGGTCGGCGATCAGGACGTCACCCTCAAGCTCAATTCGCGCGATGACGCGGAAAATGGTGCGGAGATCCCGGCGGGTTCCGAAGTGGAAGTGCTGGATCGCGAAGGTGACTGGCTGTGGATCACCTGCGGCCCGGAAGGACCCAGCGGATACGTCCGGACTTCAGCACTGAAACCCGACAGTGACGCATAAGGTCTTTATCGACGGGGCTGCCGGTACGACGGGCCTTGAGATTGCCGAGCGGCTTGCAGGTCGCAGCGAGTTCTCGCTTCTCACGCTGGATGACGCGCAGCGCAAGGACGCAGATGCACGCCGCGAAGCGCTGAACGAAGCCGATGTCGCCATTCTCTGCCTTCCGGACGACGCTGCACGCGAAGCAGTCGAGATGATCGATCCTGCAGGCGGCACCCGCGTTATCGACGCGTCTAGCGCGCACCGCACGGCCGAAGGCTGGTGCTATGGCTTTCCCGAACTGGTCGGCAGAGAACGAGTTGCCGATGCCCGCCGGGTAAGCAATCCCGGTTGCTATCCGACCGGTTTTCTCGCACTCGTCGCACCCTTGGTGCTTGAGGGCCTCATCCCGAAGGACTGGCCCTACACCGTCAATGCCGTGAGTGGTTATTCGGGCGGCGGCAAGGCGCTGATCGAGCGGTACGAAATATCCAATCCGACGCCTGCCTTCCGGGCTTACGGCTATGATTTGGCGCACAAGCACCTGCCTGAAATGAAGGCGCATGCTGGGCTGGACCATCCCGTCCTGTTCGCGCCCGCCGTTATCCCGGCTTATCGCGGTATGATCGTAGAGGTGCCGCTGCATCTCGGCGCGATGGAAGGCAATCCCCATGCCGATGCCCTGCGCGATGCCTTGTCGAGGTTCTACGAAGGTTCGCAGATCGTCTCGGTCGAGGGGAGCCATGCACCGAGCGAGCTTGTGCTCGAGCAGGAGGAAGCGCCAACCGACGCGATGCAGTTGTTCGTATTCGGGAACGAAGGGGGCTGGAATGCACGCCTCGTCGCCAAGCTCGACAATCTCGGCAAGGGTGCCAGCGGAGCAGCGGTACAGAACCTCAACCTGCTTTGCGGCCTGCCGGAAACCACCGGCCTTCATCTCCCCATTGCCTAATAAATAGGCAGTAGCCGTCTACCTATTGGGCACCCTGCCCGGCCGTCCAGATATCCAAGCCTGCAATCGCGCCATTCCTGAAGTTGGCACGTTTCTTGGAACGTCGCGCGCAAGGATGTATTGGGTTGCTGTGCGGGCCATTCTCCGCACGCAACAGACGGGACCGGTGGACACGTGAAAAAGATCGAAGCGATCATCAAACCCTTCAAGCTCGATGAGGTGAAGGAGGCGCTGCATGAGATCGGCGTGTCCGGTATCACGGTGACGGAAGCCAAGGGATTTGGTCGGCAGAAGGGCCATACCGAACTCTACCGCGGCGCGGAATATGTGGTCGACTTCCTGCCGAAGGTTAAGCTTGAGGTTGTCGTGTCCGACGGCATTGCCGAGCGAACCGTCGAGGCCATCGCCGCTGCCGCCCAGACGGGCCGTATCGGTGACGGCAAGATATTCGTCAGTCCGATTGAAGGTGCCCTGCGCATCCGCACGGGCGAAAAGGACGAAGACGCAATCTGATTTTCCTGCCCGTGCAACAGCCGGGCGCAATACGAACACTCTCACGGAGACAATAGACATGGCAAGTGCAAGCGACGTCCTCAAACGTATCAAGGACGAGGAGATCGAGTGGGTCGACCTGCGGTTCACCGATCCCAAAGGCAAGTGGCAGCACCTGACCATGGTGGCCAAGACGCTCGACGAAGACCAACTCGAAGACGGATTGATGTTCGATGGCTCATCGATCGCCGGTTGGAAAGTCATCAACGAAAGCGACATGATCCTGAAGCCGGATCTCGAACGCGTTTACGTGGATCCGTTTAGCGCAGAGCCGATGATGATCATGTTCTGCGACATTGTAGAGCCCTCGACCGGTGAATGGTACGCGCGCGACCCGCGCACCACCGCCAAGCGCGCCGAAGCCTATCTCAAGTCGACAGGCATCGGGGACACCATCTACGTCGGCCCTGAAGCAGAATTCTTCATGTTCGACGATGTCCGCTTCGAGGACGGATACGCGGGCTCAGGCTTTGCGCTCGACGACATCGAACTGCCAACCAACAGCGGCAGGGAATACGAGAGTGGCAACCTCGCGCACCGTCCGCGCGCCAAGGGCGGATATTTTCCCGTCGCCCCGGTGGATAGCGCTGTCGACATCCGCGGTGAGATGGTCTCGACCATGATCGAGATGGGTCTTCCCTGCGACAAGCACCACCACGAGGTGGCAGCCGCGCAGCACGAGCTGGGCCTCACCTTCGGCACGCTGGTCGAAACCGCCGACAACATGCAGATCTACAAGTATGTCGTGCATCAGGTCGCCCATATCTACGGCAAGACCGCGACCTTCATGCCCAAGCCGATCAAGGACGATAACGGTTCGGGCATGCATACCCATATGTCGATCTGGGACGGCGGCAAGCCGACCTTCTCTGGCAACCAGTACGGCGGTCTCAGCGAAAATTGCCTTTACTACATCGGCGGCGTGATCAAGCACGCCAAGGCGCTGAATGCGTTCACCAACCCGACCACCAACAGCTACAAGCGGCTGGTCCCGGGCTTCGAGGCGCCGGTTCTGCTTGCCTATTCGGCGCGCAATCGTTCGGCATCCTGCCGCATTCCCTATGGTGCGGGCGACAAGGCGAAGCGCGTGGAATTCCGCTTCCCCGATGCGATGGCGAACCCCTATCTCGCCTATGCCGCATTGCTCATGGCAGGCCTCGACGGGATTCAGAACAAGATCCACCCGGGCGAAGCGATGGACAAGAATCTCTACGATCTGCCGCCGGCCGAGCTCGCCGACGTGCCGACCGTATGCGGCAGCCTGCGTGAAGCGCTCGAGGCGCTGGAAGCCGATCACGAGTTCCTGCTGAAGGGCGAAGTCTTCACCAAGGACCAGATCGACGCCTATTGCGAGCTGAAATGGGACGAAGTCCTGCGGGTCGAAACCACGCCATGTCCGGCAGAATTCGACATGTACTACAGCGCCTAAGGTTTCACGCACCTACGAATTGGGGGCGTCCGGCGAAAGTCGGACGTCCCTTTTATTTGGGAGATGCGGACGAGTGGCGGCCCTATACCCTTTCTTAGTGTGTGACCGATACGCTGCCGCACCGTGGGCTTTTTGCGAGGCGAGGCAAGATGGATTTCTGGCGCAAAGAGATGACGGCCGAAGCCGAAGACAATCGCGCGGATGTGATCATTCAGAAAAAGCGGCGCAAACAGGATCCGCAGGCAAAAGGGCTGAGCGCTGTAGCCATAGACCGGCGCGGTCCGCGTTCCGTCCATCAACGCAATGAGGATAGACACGTTCTCGAAGGCACCACGGCGATTGCCCAAATCGGTGGCGCACAGCATGAGGTAACAGTGCTGAACCTGTCCTCGAACGGGGTGATGGTAGGGTTCGACGGCAAGGTGGAAATCGGTCAGGAAATCCGATTGATCCTCGCAGATTGTGCTCCGGTCACCACGGCCGTTCGCTGGATCAGGCGCGAGCGGATCGGGCTGGAGTTCCTGGCGGAAACAGTGCTCATCGCGGAAGCCGGCGTCCAGGAATTCATCCTCAAGACCATAGCGCGCGAGAATTCGATCTCGGGCAACCGCTCGGCGATGGTCGGAGCCGAGAAGCGCAATGCGGCAGAACGCCATCGCATGGTATGGGTGGCCAAACTCCAATCGGCCGGACGCGAAACGACAGCGCGATTACGCAACATCTCCCGCACAGGAGCGATGATCGAACTTTCCGAGAGGGTCGATATGCCCGAAGGGTCTATTGCTTCACTCGTCCTGGCAAAGGTCGGGGCGATCAGCGCAAAGGTGCGATGGGGTTTCGGCCACCAATTCGGACTGGAATTCCTCGGAGAATTCGATGTGACCAGGCTTGGCCACGAGAACTGCGCGGAACTCGCGCCATATGAAGATCGATCCAGCTTGATAGCCAACAACGGTCCCGAAAGCTTCGAATCCGAGATCGGCGGCGATCTGCAAATACGTCTGGGAAACGTCGAAAATCCTCATCAGCCACCGATGATGGAGTACGGTCGTCTTACGCTCGATGAAGTCTATTCGACACTATATCCCAAAGGTCGGCCGGCATAACCCCCGACAGCTGAGCTCACTCACTGAGACCTGCAAATTTCTGCCAATTCAATTACGGCCGCGCAGAAGCATGCCGCGTCTGCCCACCTGCCAGAACGCCCCGATCAGTATCGTGCAGGCAAACATGGTAAGCCAATCGAGCGGCAGGGGAGAACGAACGAGTTCGGCGTGAGCAAGCACAGCCCAGCACCCACCAATATAGAACATCAGATAGAATGCCGTGACGATAGCATCGCGCGAGAGCGAGGCTTGCAGTTCGTCCGTATGGCGTTTCATGGCAATAGTCGCGAGCGTGCCTGCAAGTACCAGCCCGATCGCGATAACGGCCCCAGAGGCCGGCTGGATAGGTAATTCAGGGCCCGTCAGAGCGAGTACCACGAGCGCGGCCCCCAGTGCCGCGCACCCGACACCGCTGAGTGTGAGCTGCTTTTTCTGTTCGCGAAGCTCATCGGCATCTTCCACGTTCAGGATGCGCGCACCGGCATTCGGTATGAGGACGCCAAAAAGCACCGAAGCGCTGATGAAGACATAGAGCAATCCGACGAGGCCCGCGATCTCCTGCGAAACCGAAAGCCCTGCTACGCCGTCGAAATCCGTCAGTCGCAAAAAGGCCGTGGCCCCCAGGAAGCCGCCCAGTCCTCCCACAGTGACGGGCAATATCAGTTTGCGAACCGTACTCTTGCTGGCAGGTGCGTTGCTCATTCGGTGGGCTCCCAATCATCGATAAACAGTTCGGGCACGCTCACGGCGAAAAGCTTCGCCATGCGCAGCGCCAACGGCAGTGACGGGTCGTACTTGTCGGTCTCAACCGCATTGATCGTCTGACGAGAGACGCCAAGTCTGCGGGCCAGTTCTCCCTGGCTCCAACCCCGCCCCTCGCGATATTCCTTCAATCGGTTCTTCAACGAACGATCCTGCATGCCTGTAAAGAGCTCTTTACTGACAAGAGGTCTTTACAGTCAAGCGTTCTTGTCATTCTGTGTGTGGAATCCCGTTTTCCTACTCCCACAAAATGTGCGTACTCGCTCCGCCTCCCCAATCTGGAAGAGGTGATATCGATGAAACGCAAAATCGTGTTCGATGCTGTTCGCCGCATGCTGGGACGTGGCTTCACTATCCTCGAGGTCCGTATCTTGGACCAAGTACTCGACGAAGCAATGCGGGCGGGGCCGGATATCCGCATCCCATCCCACGGAGTTTCTCTTGCGGGTATACGCCTTATCAAAGCACATGAGGGATGTGCACGGCTAAGGGCCGATGGGCGTTATGAGGCTTATCCAGACCCCGGTACTGGCGGGGCGCCATGGACTATTGGCTGGGGAGCGACGGGCGCTGATGTCCGGCCGGGCATCGTCTGGACGAAAGAGCAATGTGATCGACGTCTCGAAGCGGACATCGCCCGTCATGCAACCGACGTCGAACGCGTTCTGGACGGCTGCCAAACCTCGCAGGCACAATTCGACGCGCTCGTCAGCTTTCACTTCAACACCGGTGCCATCGGTAAGGCGAGTTTGACGAAATTCCACTGCCAGGGAGAATTCGACCTGGCAGCCGGAGAATTTGGCAAATGGAGATACGCTGGCGGGCGGGTGCTCAAAGGCCTCGTGCGGCGAAGGCGCGAGGAGGCCGAACTATACCGTTCGGGTGTCGCCCAGTGAAAGCCTTGCTCCGTGATTAACCGGAACCGAGTCCTGCGTGACCCCGTTGCGTTGTTCAAAGGAGTATAACAAATGCGTGTTTTAATGGCAGGAGTTGCAGCCCTCGCGCTAGCAGCAAGCGGTGCTTATGCTCAAGGTAAAGGCAACGGAAACGGGAATGGCAATGGTGGTGACAATAGGCCCACCGCCGCCCAAAACAAGGGTAACGGGAATGCCGGCAAGAAGGCCGAACGTGGTCCTCCTAGCAAGGTGCAGGCCCAACGCAATCAAGGCAATGGCAAGCCCGACAACGGAAATGATAGTCGCGCGGCGCAAAGGCAGCAGCCAAATCGCGGAAACGGGAATGATCGCGGTAATGACAATGATCGTCGGACCATCGAACGCCGCGTAGATCGCGATGATCGCCGCGAAGTGCGCGTTCGCTATGATGGCCGAGACGACCGCCGGATCATTCGCAGCCCGATAGACACGCGCTGGCTCGTTCAGGATCGCAGCCGCGGGCTAATTGCAGGCTGCCCGCCTGGCCTCGCAAAGAAACGTAACGGATGTAATCCTCCGGGACAGGTTCGCGACCGTTATCAGCGCAGTCTGTTCGGCTATGATTATCGGCCCAGCCTGTTTGGCCTCAGCAACTACGATCGCCGCGGCGATTACTATTACAACGACGGTTATCTGGTGCGCTACGGAGATGGTGGTGGCATAGCCAACTGGCTTCCGCTGCTCGGAGGTGCGCTCGGTATCGGTAACGTCTGGCCCAGCGGTTACCAGAGCTACGACGTCCCTGATTATTACGTCGATTACTATGATCTCGGTGGACCCAATAGATATCGCTATGCCGATAATGTAATCTACCGCGTTAACCCGGACGATGCCGCCATCACATCGATCGCGGCGCTGATCACGGGCGACGAATTCGCCGTCGGCCAGCAGATGCCGATGGGATACGACGTGTACAACGTGCCTTACGCCTATCGCGATCGCTATTACGATACGCCGGAGTATATGTATCGATATTCGGATGGCTACGTATACCAGGTCGATCCTGAAACGCGCTTGGTGGCCGCGGCCATCGACCTGCTGATCTGATCCGGAGAAACATCATGACTCGATTCACGAAACCCTTCGTGCTGGCTGGTGCTATCGCAGCACTCGCCACACTTCCGGCATGTTCAGAAGGTGCAGACACTGCCGACAGCGGAAATGCCGCGGAAACTCAAGAAGAGGCGACGCTTACGCTAGCGGCATCTTTGAGCGATATGCCCGACATGGCCAGCCTGAACGGAGCTATTGCAGCGGCGCAACTGGGCTCGATTTTCGATGGTCCTGGAAGTTATACGCTTCTCGCCCCCAACGATGCGGCATTCGATGCCCTGGGGGAAGAGGGTGACGTACTCATGACCGAGGAACAACGCCCGGTACTGGTTGGCCTTCTGCGCGAGCATATCCTTCCGGGTCATCTGACCCCAGAGAATATTGCTCAGGCTCTTGAAGGCCAGGAAGGCGAGGTGACCATGACAACGCTGGGCGGGGGCGAGGTCACTTTTTCTCGGGAGGGCGAGACGATAATGGTCACGAACAATGCCGGCTCGACTGCGCAGCTTGCGAGCAGTGCTACTGCAGCCACGAATGGCGTTATCATCCCGCTCGACACAGTGCTTGTCCCCACGGAGCCACCGGAAGCCTGACATTCGAAAACTCAGTAGTCGCGGCTGATCTCCGCGACTACACTTTCACGGCCGATGGTCGAGACGCTTGCGAGCAGCGAAAGCCAGCTCGTCACGCGGAACTCGACCTCGGTCGCACTGTATCCGCGGCCGTCTGTTATGATTTCCACATAGAACCGCCGTCCGAAGTTCTTGCCGAGCGCAACGCCGGTTTCCCGGCCAAGGGCAGGATCGGCTGAAACGATCCGCAGCCGATCGAGACCGATCGCGCTACGCAACTGATTGATCGGGTCGAGTCCGCCCCCACCACGAAGGCTCGCCACCGCCGCGCCCAATTGCAAAGCATCGGTCGCCGATAGCATGGTAATTGAACCGCCAAACAGCAGGCGAGCGAGAATTTCCTCTTCCGGCAAGGCAGGATCGGATGAAAAGGCGATCTCGGTCTGGCTGACCGTTCCAGTCACCGTCACGATGACATCCACTCCGTCACGCTCGGTCTCGGCGCGAATGTCCAGCGTCGGATCGATAGGAACGCTCTCGTCGAAGTCGATCTCGCCGCGGGTCAGCTCGAAACGCGTGCCAGCGAATGTGTAATCGCCGCGTACGACAGTTGCCGAGCCGCCGATACGGGGATCGTCCGTGGTGCCGCGCAAGATAATGTTCGCGCCCCATTCGCTGTCGAGCCCCATCCCGTCGACATCGATCCGGCTCGGTCCCCGCGCATCGATCAGGTAGCGCCATGGACGGCCCGGGGCCACACGAGGGGCGCGATCTGCAGGAGTATTGATTTCACGAGTAGAAATGCGCGGAAGCCGCAAGTCTTCTGCCGCCGTTCCAAGCGTCCAACTTGCTCGGTTGATCCGCACGCGGCCAGCGATAGTGCCGCCGAGGCCATTCGATACGATCCGCAGCGGCCCGCTTATCGTCGCGCTCAGGCCATTGGCATCCAGCAGGCGCGCGTTATTTGCCGCTGCACGCAGGTCCAGGGTCGGTCCGCGCACTTCGAGGAAACGGCCCTCGACCCGCTCACCCAGACCTTCCAGGTCGACAATACCGCTCCCGGTTACCGTTCCGCCGTTTCGGGTCGTGCCGGAAAAGCTGGAGAGATTGAGGCGCGAACCCGCAAAGCGGCCACGCACCGTGACATCGCGGATATCCGTTCCCGACAGCGAACTGCGCACACGCAAATCATCGCTGGACACCCGGCCCTGAACGCGGGGATTGGCCAGAGTACCGGTGGCATTGGCTGCGATGGCTACTGGTCCGGTAAGGTCGAAGGCATCGATTGCAGCGAGACGCCAAAGGCTTTCCGCCGCCCCGACATAACGCAGCTGGCCGTTGAGCCGCCCGGCCCTGAGCCGCTGCGTAAGGTCGCCGGAACCGGGAAGACCTGTGATCTGCGCCTGTATTCGGCCGCGCCGGATATCTTCATTGGCGAGAACCGCGCGCGCTTCGAGGCTGTTCGTGTCCAATCGCGCAACCAGTGATAGATCGACTGGCTTGGACGACAGGACCAATCCCGACCGGGTGAGGTCGTCGACCTTCACCCGCGCGGTTCCTGTCGGCAGACCGCCCTTCGGCGCGCGGTAATCGATGTTGCCGGATATGGTGCCGCCCAATCCGAGATCTTCGACCACGACATCGACCAGCGAGAGCGGCATGCGGGCGAGCTTGAACTCGAGCGCGGTCTCGTCCGAAGCGAACAGCCCGGAAGCAATCGCGCCGCCATCGCCATAGTTCACTTGTGTGGGAGCCAACCTCCAACCACCAGCATCGAGAGCCGTCAATACGCCTCGGCGCGGCATGGTGATCTCACGCCCAGCAAATTGCCCGTCGACTGCAACGGCAATACGGTCGGGCCGGAAGAGAGCGTTGAGGTCTAGAGCGAAACGGTTGCCACGCCGCCCCGCTATCGCGGCATCGACCCGGCCGATGCCATCCTCGACCTCGCCCTGCGCGGCCATGCGGCCAATGAACAGCGTGCCGTACTGCAGGCCCTGGGCGCTGGCATTTCCGTTGAAATTGTAGGTGCCATCGCCGATCACCCCCGAAGCATCGATTTCCGCCCGACCGATGCGCAGTGGAGTCGCGCCGCCGAAGCTTGCGTTGCGTGCCGACAGGTCCACATCCACCCCCTGCCCGCCCTGACGCGGTGCAAGGGCTATCGTTCCATTCAGACCGCCTCCTCCCAGCGTCAATGCACCCCGAGCGCCTCCTTCGAGCAGCGTCAGATCGCCCGAAACCTCGGTGTTCGAAACAGTTAGCTGTTCAACTACAATTCGGGTGGGGCCGCCTGCGGGAGAATAGAGCCCCAGACTGCCCGCAAATGGGCCGAGAACCGATCCGCCCTCAGTGTCGATGGCAAAACCTTCCTCAGTCGGCGCGATTGCTAGGCGGACATTTTCCAGTCCGGTAAAGGGCCGCGCAAAAACCAGTTGGGCGGTGGGTGCACCGTCCTCGACCTTACCCTCGACGGTAAAGGGACCATAATCGCTGTGTTCGCCTCGACCGGCCAGAGTGGTCGTACTACCGCTGATCGATCCGTCCATGGCTAGGGTGAGCTTTTCCGAATTCACCCGGAGGCGGTTGAAATCGATCTCTGCCCCGCTGCCTGTCGCAATGCCGCCACGCACGCGGATCGCAGGACCCGCCAGCCCGGCGAGCGTATCGTTGGTAACGGGAGAAATCCTGGCATCGAGGTTCGCGCCGAGACGCCAGCCCGAAGGAACGAGAGCGAAATCGATCATCGCCGTACCGCCTGCCGTTCCGACGTTGTCGAGCGCAAGCCGATCGGCCCTGACCGGTCCACGGAGCTGGTAGCGGCCTGCCTCGAGGTCGCCGCGCAGCGCGAGGTTGGCACCCAGCCCCCGAAACGCGATCCGAAGATCGTCGCCGACCAAGCTGCTATCCGACAGTCTAAGGGTTCCTCGACCCGTCCCGTTCACTAGCCTCGGATCGACGAGCGCGTTGCCCGTTTCGATCCGCCGGACACCAATCGAGAGTGGCAAGGTCCAGGTTTTGCCATCGTAGCGGGCCGTGCCCTCCTGGGTCAGGCCTGAAATCCTTGTGGTACCGGAGACAAAACGATCAACCGTCAGGTCGTGAACAATCGCCAGATCGGAAAATGCGCCATCCAGTGTGGCGTTCGCCCGAGCGCCTTCCAGCCGAAAGCTGGCGCCGAATAAAGCGGGATTGCGCAAAACGGCTGCCAGTTCGAAATCCTCGACGCGGTTCTCGGCCAGATCGACAAGACCTTCACCGTCGAGACGTATCCCACTTCCGAGCAGGACCGTCCTTCCGTCGAAGGCACGATCTTCGATATCCATGCGCGATTTGATCGCTACGTCTTCGCCCAATGCATCAGCCAGTGTCCCGCTAACGAAGTCGCTCGGATCGACCTTGCCCAGCAAGCCAAACGTACCGGCCTCATTCGTGATTCGGAGCGCAGCAATGCGGTCGCCTCGTGACCGTACCAACAATCCGCCCGTCCACCGGGACCAAGTCCCGTCGCCATGCAACTTCGCGCTATATCCGCTCGACAGACCAAGTATCTCGACCAAGGGGCCATCTTGGAAAGCCTGAATATCTGCCGACAGATCGAAATCGTCGCCATCGGGTTCTGCGCGTACCAGCAAAGCAAGCAGGTCGCGCTCTCCGAGGCGCGCATCGCCGTCGACTAACAACATGCGATTCTCCACCTGCACTTCCGCGGTGAGATCGACTCGTTGGCTCTCCTCCCCGGCAATCCCGGGTGCCAGCATCAAATTGTCGATCGTCAGCTCATCGATCGAAATATCGAACCCCGGTAAAATCGGGCTCTCTTCTTCACTGGGAAGGAATTCCGGCAGGCGCGCCAAGGTGGACCGCCGAGCAGCAAAACTGTCGATATCGAGCCGGTTGTTCAGCCATGCCCGCGGGTTCCAGTCCACTTCGGCGCGCGGTATCGTGAGGAAGACACCTTGCGGGTCGGAAAGGGTGACATCGTGCATCACCGCTTCGCCGTAAATGTTGCCCTCGATCCGCCCGATGCGGATCACGAGACCGTTCGGGAATGTCTGCTTGGCAATCTGGCTGGCGAGGAAGCGCTCTCCCAGCGGTGTGTTGAGAAGAATGAGTGCGGCTACGAGCAGCAGGATCGGAGCACCGATCAGGATGAGCGTCCATTTGCCCACCCGTCGAGTTCGGCTACGGCGGCGCGGCGCCGGTTCTTCAGTCACTGTGGTGTCGGCCATCAGAACGCCTGCCCCAGCGATACATAAACCGCTATTGGTGCATCGTCTTCGTCAGGGTTGATGGGCACGCCGACATCCACCCGGATCGGACCGAAGCCGGTGTGATACCTCAGCCCTACACCAGCACCGATCTTGATTTCATCGAAATTTGGAGTCGGATCAGGTCCCACCGAGCCGGCATCGACAAACGGAACGACCGAGACTGCACCGTCCAGAAAGCCTGTCCGGATACGCGCCTCCGCTCCGAGTTCGACCACGCTACGTCCACCTGTGGGCTCGCCCAGCTCGTTGCTCGGGCCGATCTTCCGAAAACCATAACCGCGAACCGAACCACCGCCTCCAGCATAGTACCGGCGCGAGGGTGCGATATCGAGCAGTTCCGCCCCAGGGATGGAACCGAAGCTCGCACGGCCTGCCAATACGAGATTGTACCCGACCGATTGATAGTAGCTCCCGTCGATCCTCGAGCGCACATAGAAGCTCTCGACGCCATTCGTGGTCGAGGCTTCGGGAGAAAGGCGGCCGCCCAGACGGAAACCACTGGTCGGATCGAGCAGGTCATCCGTTTCGTCGAACAGGATGGTGCCCGGTAGAGCCGCAACGAAATACGTTTGGCGCGGCTGCACGATGCCGCCGATTTCGGGCGGACGTTCCTGGGTGGCGATCAGTTCGATACCGCCCGACCAGCTGATTTCCTTCTGGAAAAGGAGCGTCGACTTGCGCTCATAAATTCCCGTCAGCGCGACAGTGCGCGCTTCGAATGCCGGACTGTCGATAGTATTGGCGTATGCATCGATCGTCAGAACACGGTCGCGACCGCCGAAATTATTCTTGCGGAACGTGATGCCCGAAAGCTGTTCCTGCGTCCCTACGATTCCGCGAACGCGAATGGAGCCTTCGGGCGGGAAGAAGTTCCGATGTTCCCAGCTCGCCTGGACCCGAATGCCTTCTTCCGACCCGTAGCCGATCGCGCCTGCAATAGTGCGCAGCTTGGCTCGCCTCAACTCTACATCCATCGCAACCACGCCCGGCTGGTCACCCTGCGGCGGTGTGACCTCCCGCGGGGTAACCACCACCGACGAAACCAGACCTGTTGCAGTCACTGCCCGGCGCAGATCCATCGAAAGACTGCGCTGAAATGTATCGCCCGGTTCGAAACGGGCGATGGTCGACAAATGTCGGCCAGACAGGAACTCGGGATCGTTGCTGACGACTTCGCCGAATACGTACTTGCCGTTAGGTTCGACATTGAGTGTCAGATCGCCTTCCACCCGTTCATGATCGATCAGCAGCTGAGGTTCGTCGATTGCAGCAAAAGGATAGCCGGTTTCCCCTAAGGCCCGATCCAGATCGAATTGCTCCTGGACGATCGTGTCGCTCTGCAGGTAATCGCCGGGATATATTTCGAAGGCTTCCCGCAGCGCCTCAAAGTCCTGCGCAGCCTGCAAATCACCCAGCTCAATGTTCCCATACCGGTACCGTTCTCCCGGAACGATATCGAAGCGGACCCTAGGCGACTGATCAGCCGTCTCCTCACCGGCCTGCACCCCTGCGATCGACTGGATGACCTGACCATCATAATATCCGTAAACCCTGAGCAGGTTATTCAGGAGTTCTTCGTCTTCCCGCGCGCGCGCCGCCAGTTGCGCCACATTTGCGTCGGAATCCTCAAGCTCTTCAATCGTCGAGAGCGCAGCATAGCGTTCGACGAAATCGCCTCGATCCGTGAATGGCGGTTCGGTCTGGGGAAAGCCAAGGAGAATGTTGTCCGCGACCCGTTCCTTATCGGCGCCCTCGAACGTCACTTCTGCCCGCCCGAGGTCCAGATCGGCGAATTCGATATCTTCTTCAGGAGCGAGAGGCTCGAAATCCTCGATCGCAATATCGTCCGGCCATGGCAGATCGAACCCCAGCGGTTCTCCGATAGGAGTTTCGGTGTCCGGCGCGGCAGCGTCGGGGCTTGCGGGTGTTTCGTCCGAGCTCTGCTGTGCCCACGCCTCTGGATTATCGACCGCCGAATCGGGGATGAGATCGTCAAGTTCTTGAGGAGGACTGGTCTCCTGCGCAGCAAGCGGTACCGACGCCAGCGCAAGCGCGCTGGCGCAGCATGTCAGTCGGAAACGAAATCCCTCAGTCGGCGAGCTTGTACTCCAGATGGCTGCCGTCCTTGGAGGGCATTGGTTCGCCATCTTGTCTGCGCCGCGGTGCAGTTGCCCTGGTGATGAGCCGTTTCTGTTCGGCTTCCGGCATGCGTTCCCACCCACCACGGGTAAGGCGTTCGAGCGGGCGATACCGGACCTTGTATTGCATCCGGTCCGATCCTTCGACCCAATAGCCGAGGTACACATACGGCAGGCCGCTTCCCGCAGCGCGCCTGATATGATCGAGAATAATGTAGTTACCAAGCCCGGCGCGATCCTCAATCTCAGGGTCGTAGAAGCTGTAAATCATCGACAGCCCGTCGCCCTGAACGTCCGTTAGACAAGCTCCGACCAGACGACCCGGCTCGGCACCTACTCCCGGCTCCCGATATTCAACGACATAGCTGGATACGGGCGTGTGTTCCACCATATCCGCAAAATCGCTTTCGTCCATCTCTGCCATGCCTCCGCCAGGGTGGCGGGCGGAAAGATATCTGCGCAGCAATTCATATTGCTCTTCTGTCGCCCAAGGGCGACATTCCGACGTAATCAGGTCGTCATTGGCCTTGATTGTGCGCTTCTGGCTCGAAGAGGGCCTGAATTCCGTGGCGACAACTCGAACTGAAACACAGGCCTGGCAATCGAGACAGGAAGGACGGTAAGCGACCGTCTGACTACGGCGGAACCCGATACGGCCCAGCGCTTCGTTCAATTCATCGGCCGATTCACCGCGCAGTTCGGTAAACACCTTCCGCTCGCTGCGCCCGGGCAGGTACGGACACGGCGCAGGGCTGGTCACGAAAAACCGGGGAAAGCGAATGGGTGCCGTCACGGCGATCGGGTCCTCATTGATGCGACGTTCTAATCGTTAACAACCCCTTTATGCATGACGAGTGCCCGCGTTAAAAGACTCTTAACCATGAAAAATCCGCTCGCAGCGCGAGTCGTTCGAACCTGATGGTTAAATCTCCGGGAAAAACCACCCAGCCACGGCCGATTCTCAAACGTAGCTAGGCCAGCTCGACAAGTTCGACCGTATAGGCTTTTTGCCTCAGGCCTTCCACAAGCCCGTCAATCTGTGCCGCGTCGCGCGCCTCGCATTCGATCTCGGTGATCAATCCCTTCGCAGGCAGCGTCGTGAAGATTCGCTGGTGGTAGATCTCGATGATGTTGACGTTGTGCTCGTTAAACTCGCGCATCACCTTGTAGAGAGCGCCAGGTCGATCCTGAAGCGTGATCCGCAGCCGCGCCAACCGGCCTGACCGGGCAAGATCGCGCACAAGCACATTGGCAAGCAGGCGCGTATCGATATTGCCGCCACAGAGGACGAGGCCCACAGTCTTGCCGGCGAACTTTTCAGGATTCGAAAGCACGGCTGCGAGGCCCGCAGCGCCGGCACCTTCGACAACTGTCTTCTCGATCTGCAACAACAATGAAACGGCGTGTTCAAGTTCGGGCTCATCCACGAGAAGCACCTCGTCGACGAGTTCGGAAATGATCCGGCGCGTGAATGCGCCCGGTTCCTTGACCGCAATTCCTTCTGCCAGCGTATCGCCGCCGCAGGGAAGCACGTCTCCGGTAACTGCGGAGTACATCGAAGGATAGAGCTTCGCCTGTACGCCGATCATATGGATGTCGGGATTGAGAGCCTTGGCCACCGTGGCCATTCCGCTCATCAATCCGCCGCCGCCAATCGGCACGACCAGACAATCGAAATCGAGCTTCTGTTCGAGCATTTCGAGGGCGACTGTGCCCTGCCCTGCAGCCACTTTCGGATCGTCGAAGGGGTGGACAAAGGTGAGACCTCGCTCGATCTCCAAGTCGCGTGCATGTGCGTATGCCTCGTCGAAAGTCTCGCCCTTCAGCACAACATTGCCACCGACGCTCTCGGTCTGCATCACCTTAACGCTCGGTGTGGTCGAAGGCATGACGATGGTGACCGGAACGCCAAGCCGCCGGCCATGATAGGAAAGGCCCTGCGAGTGATTCCCGGCCGAGGCAGCGATGACGCCCTTCGCTCTCTGTTCATCCGACAGCTGAAGCAGCGCGTTGAGCGCGCCGCGTTCCTTGTAGGCTGCGGTGAACTGGTGGTTCTCGAATTTCAGCCAGATGTCCGCGCCGGTAATTTCCGACAAGGTGATCGATCGCATCATTGGCGTCTTCACAACCGCGCCGTCGACGCGCTGCGCCGCGGCGCGCACATCGGCAAGGGTCAGAAGCTCGGTCGCGCTCTCATCGGCGCGCAAGGAAGAAGCCTGTGTCATCGAAAGTGCCCCTACGTCGCGGGACGTGTGCACGCAATCTTCGAAAGGGTTTGCCTCCGTCAAGCTATGCCTTATCCCGATGACCGACTGCAGACACGGGATCGCCTGATGAAATTCAAGATTGTTGCCGCCCTCCTCGCCACCGCATTTGCCATGCCGGCCAGTGCCGACGTGCTGATAGACAATGTGACCGGCATCACGATGGACGAAGAAGGCCAGGTAAAGCGTTTCGAAGCGCTGGTGATCGATGACGACGGGCGTATCGCGCAGATCCTCTCGCGCGGGCAGGAAAGGCCCCGTACCGATTACCGTGAAGAGGGCGAAGGCCGTGTGATGATCCCCGGCATGATCGATGCACATGCTCATGTTATGGGTCTGGGGTTCGGCGCACTGACACTCGACCTGTCTGACACCAATTCGCTCGAGGAAGCGCTTCAGAAAATTCGTGTTTTCGCTGCTGAGAACGAAGCCCGCCCGTGGATTCTCGGGCGCGGCTGGAATCAGGAAAAATGGGGACTCGGCCGCTTCCCCACGGCGGCCGAACTCGACAGCGCGGTGAGCGATCGGCCCGTCTACCTCCAGCGGGTCGACGGACACGCTGGCTGGGCCAACACGCTCGCCTTGCAGGCAGCTGGCATTACGGACAGCACCAAGGCCCCCAGTGGCGGACGCATCGAGAAGCTGTCCGACGGCAAGACGCCTTCGGGCATCTTCGTCGATGCAGCGGAAGAACTGATGAACGCCGCGATCCCCGCTCCGCGCCCCAACGAACGTGACCTTGCCTTTGTCGAAGCGCAAAAGGTGTTGCACCGCCACGGCATCACCGCGGTGGCTGATATGGGCACTACCATTGAAGACTGGCAGGCCTATCGCCGGGCTGGGGACAAGGGTTCGCTGACCCTGCGCATCATGTCCTACGCAGCAGGGATCGACGAGGCGACCTTGATAGCAGGCGCCAATCCCTCGCCTTGGCTTTACAATGACAAGCTGCGCCTGAACGGCGTGAAGCTCTATCTCGACGGCGCACTCGGCAGCCGCGGCGCATGGCTCAAGGCACCGTATGCGGACGATCCCGGCAACACCGGCCTGCCGCTCATGGCCCCGGCGCAACTGCGCAACATCCTCGTGCGCTCGGCGCAGGGCGGCTTTCAGCCCGCCGTGCATGCTATCGGCGATGCCGCGAATGCCGAGGCACTGAATGCGATCACCGAAATTGCCGATAGCTTCCCGCAGGATCTTCGCTGGCGCATCGAGCACGCTCAGATCGTCGACCCTACCGACCTCCAGAAATTTGCGCAGGATGGCATCATCGCCAGTATGCAGCCGGTTCACCAGACGAGTGACATGTTCATGGCCGAAGCCCGCATGGGCGAAAATCGCCTGCAGGGGGCCTATGCCTGGAATACAATTCTCGGCCTGGGCGGACGGCTGGTTTTCGGATCGGACGCGCCGGTAGAATCGCCCGATCCGTTCGCCGGTTTGGCGGTCGCGATCACGCGCAGCAATGCAGCGGGCGAGCCTTTCGGCGGCTGGCGGCCTACTGAGCGGGTTACACGCGAACAGGCGTTGGCGGGCTTCACTTCCGAAGCAGCCTATGCAGGGTTTGCGGAAGGGCGGTTCGGAAGGCTGCTACCGGGTGAACGCGCCGACTTCGTACTCATCAATACCGATCCGCTGCTCGCCGCTCCCGAGGAAATCCGGTCGACTAAAGTGCTGGAGACCTGGGTCGGCGGCCGAAAAGTCTACGACGCGGACTGATCGCCTTCGGCATTGGCGGCCGAAGCGGCTTCCGCCTTGGCATCTCGCCGATCGAAGAGACGCATCAATATCAGCGAGCCCTCGAACAGCAGCAGGAGCGGCACTGCCAGCAAAAGTTGCGACCCCGGATCGGGCGGCGTGATGATCGCCGCCACGACAACCACCAAGACGATCACATAGCGCCGTGCAGCAACCAGCTGGGCGCGGGTCACGATGCCTGCCCGATGCAGCAGCAGCAGCAGGACGGGAAGCAGGAAGCTCAGCCCGAATGCCAGGATGAACTGCATCACAAGGCCCAGATACTCGTTCGCCGTCGGCAGCGCCTGTATCTCCAGCCCGCCGGCCATGCCCTCGAAGCCGAGAAACCATTCGAACGCAGTCGGCATGACCACGTAATAGGCCAGCGAAGCTCCGGCGAGGAACAGGAAGGGCGTGGCGATCAGGAATGGCAGAAAGGCCTTCTTTTCCTTCGCGTAGAGACCCGGAGCGATGAATGCCCAAAGCTGGTTGGCGATATAGGGGAAGGAAATGCAGAAACCTGCAAAGAGAGCTACTTTCAATTCGACGAAGAAGACTTCGTAGAGCTTGGTGAAGATCAATTGCCCTTCGCCATCGGCAAACGCTTCCTTCAGGGGCTGGATCAGAAAGCCGAGGATCTGGTCGGCGAAATAGAGGCACACGCCGAACGCCACGACCAGGGCTGCTACGCAACGCACTAGGCGCGATCGAAGCTCGATCAGGTGATCGAGCAGGGGCGCCTGCGAATCGTCGATATCCTTGAGCTCGAATGCCATTTCAGCGGTCCTTGTCCCGCTCATCGAAGGGCAGGCCGGGTTCGTCGCTCGACACTTCACCGCCGTGCTCGGGCGCTTTCTTAGGCGCCGCCCGTTTTATGGCAGCTTCGGCTGCGGCATCAGGATCGACCACCTCGTCAGCAGAGGCAAGCGGCTCCATCCCTTCATCGGAAGGCAGGAGGTTCTCCGGCGCTCCGCCCTCCGGTTCGCTGCCGGTGGGGTATTTGGCCATGATTTCCTTGTTCCGTTGCGACCACTTTTCTTCCATCTCCTCGATCTCGGCCTGCCGGACCATCTCGTCGAGGCCGGAGCGGAAATGCGAGGACATGCGGCGCAGTTTGCCGATCCATCGCCCCGCGGTGCGCATGGCTTTCGGCATGTCCTTCGGGCCGATCACAAGGATCGCCACGACGACGATCACCAGCAATTCGGCAGCGCCGATATCGAACATGAAAGCGGTCTCCGCGGCTTAGCGGATTATTTGGGATCGGAGGTCGATTTGACCTGTTCGTCCTTCAACCCCTCTTCCGCTGGCTTGGCTTCGTGGGAAATCTGCTTCGCAGGTTTGGTATCTTCTTCGTTCATGCCCTGCTTGAAGCTTTTGATACCCTTGCCGAAATCGCCCATCATTTCGGAAATTCTGCCGCGTCCGAACAGGACGAGGATGAGGATGGCGATGATAACGAGCTGCCAGGGGCCGAGCGACATGGGGAATACCTTCTAAGCGTAGGGTCTTGGGTTCATTATAGGCGTTCGAGCATGCAATAGCGAGTCAGACCGCACCGCCACGCTCGTCGATCTCATCTGAAGGTTGCTCGTCCTCGCCCACCAGCTCGTCATATACGTCGTCCACAGGGTCGAGCAGGCCGGTGGCGCGCAATTCCGCGATACCGGGTAGGTCGCGGCGGCTGGCCAAACCGAAATGATCGAGAAATTCGGGTGTGGTGGCATAGATTGTCGGTCGACCCGGCACCTCCCGTCGTCCGGCGATTTTCACCCAGCCCGCCTCCATCAGAACGTCGAGCGTGCCCCCACTGGTCTGTACGCCGCGGATCGATTCGATTTCTGCCCGGCTGACCGGCTCGTGATAGGCGATGATCGCCAGGACCTCGGTCGCTGCGCGGCTGAGGCGGCGAACCTGTTCGCGTTCCTTGCGAAGCAGATGAGCGAGGTCGGGCGCGGTCTCGAAATGCCAGCGCTTGCCGCGCTCCACGAGGTGTACTCCGCGCTTCTCATATGTCTGCGCAAGCTCTTTCAACGTCTCGCGCACTTCCGATTTTTCCGCATCGCCCAGAAAACCGGCCAAAGCGTCCACGCTCATTGGCTCTTCCGCCGCGAACAGCGCCGCTTCGATGGCGCGTCCGAGCTGGTTCACGCCACCCGCCTGAGCCGCATGGGGCCGAACACTTCTTCCTGCGCGATTTCTGCCCTGCCAAGTCGCGCCAGCTCGAGCGCGGCGACAAAGCTGGAAGCCAGCGCCGAACGGCGCAATCGCGGTTCGGCATGCGGCGGCAGGAAATCCCGCAATTCCATCCACTCCAGCGTCACGCCAAGCATGTTCGACACGCGATCGAGTGCCGATTCCAGTGTCATCACCGGTCGGTCACGCACAATGTGGACTGCCGGCGCAGTGCGTGCCTTCACGCGGCCATAGGCTTCGATCAGCGAGAACTGGTCACATTGCCACTGGGTCTTGCGGACGATGTCGAGACCTTCCGGCCTTCCCCGCAGGAAAACGTCCCGCCCGATCCGGTCGCCGCCCATTAGGCGACCTGCCGCTTCGCGCATGGCGCCCAGTCGCTGGAGACGGAGCTGCAGCTTCAGCGCCAACTCTTCGGGGCTCGGATCTTCCTGCGCTTCCTTCGGCAGGAGCATCGCCGATTTGAGATAGGCCAGCCACGCGGCCATCACGAGATAATCGGCCGCCAGTTCGAGCTTCAGCGCTTCGGCCTGCTCGATATAGGTCAGGTATTGCTCGACGAGAGAGAGGATCGAGATTTCACGCAGATCCACTTTCTGGCGCCGTGCAAGATCGAGCAGCAGGTCGAGCGGGCCTTCCCACCCGTCAAGATCGAGGTAGAGCGCGTCCTTATCCACCGTGCCTTCGGCGGCGATGCCATCCCAGTCTTCAGCGTCCTCCTGTGAGGCGAACAGCAGGCCGTCGCTCACGCCGCCTGCTCCGAAATGGCGAGCAGCGCATCGCGCTTGGCGAGCAATTCTGCGGTTTCAATATCGTCTAGCGGGCCGCCCATCGCATAGTGGACCCGTTCGAGCCGAAGCATGGTCTTTTCGGCCATTTCCGGGCTGCGTTCGGCAATGGCCTTCTGGTCGTCCATCTTGGCCCAGCAGTTGAGGATGATGTCGCAACCTGCCGCCAAAGCCGCAGCACCGCGGTCGGGAATACTACCCTGGAGCGCCTGCATATCGATATCGTCCGATAGCAATAGTCCGTCGAACCCTATTTTGCCGCGTATAACATCGCCGATAACCGTCTCAGAAAGTGTCGCGGGATTCTTGGTGTCCCAAGCGCTGAAAACGATGTGGGCGCTCATTCCGAGGGGATGCGCGGACAGCGTGCGAAAAGGCTCGATATCGATCTCTAGCTCTTCATCGCTCGCGGTGACGACAGGAAGCTCTTTGTGCGTATCGCAGGTGGCCCGCCCGTGACCAGGCATATGCTTGAGACAGCCCACCACGCCGGCACGGGCCATGCCGTCCAGGACTGCCCTGCCCAGCGCGGCGACCTGCATGGGTTCGCTGCCCAAGGCACGGTCGCCGATGACATCGTCGGTTTCGGGGCGGCGCACATCGAACGGCGCATGGTAATCGACGCTGATACCGACCATCGCCAGTTCGCGGGCCATGGCTTCCGCGTTGACGCGCGCGGCCTCAATGGCCGAAGCCGGGGCGATTTCATACAGCTTTGCGAATGCCTCGCCCGCGGGGTATTTCGGCCATTCGGGCGGCTTCATCCGTGCAACGCGCCCGCCCTCTTGGTCGATCGACACGATCAGCCGATCACGTCCATGGATTGCGCGCAGATCATCGGTGAGACGGCGCACCTGATCGCGGGTTTCGCAATTCCGGGCGAACAGGATGTAGCCCGCCGGATCCGCATCCTTGAAGAATGCGCGTTCGTCGGCCGAGAGTTCGAGGCCGGAAATGCCGAAAATGGCAGGTATCATGGTGTGAAGGTGCTGCTTTTCGCCTGACTTGCCAAGCGCGGCGGAGTCGTGAGGTGTGGAAATCAAGCCCAGCCGAGCATTGCCGGCCGTCTATTTGACGAAACAGGCCAGCCCATCGGTCTTGAGGCGGTTGCATAATGCGTTAGCCGAGTTGCGGTCGCCGGTCATCGCTTGGAGCCGGTAGACCGTACCGATATCGACCTGCGCCTCCACCACGCGGTGGCGAACGCCATTCAGCGCTTCGGTCTGCCTGATCAGATTGCTCCATGCTTCTTCCGCATCGCTGCGTTTCGGGAAGGCCCCGACCTGCACCGCCGTTCCTGTCGGCTGCGGCGCGCGGGGACCTTCATTCAATGTGGTTGCCAGCGATGGTCCCACCGCATCTTCGTTCGATGGTGGCGCTGCAGGTTCGACAGCAAGTCGGCCTTCGCGCGTTTGCCCCTCGCCCACGGCAAAGCTCGTATCGCCGGTGCCCGCATAAGTTTTGCCGCCCGCATTCTCGGGCTTCGTCTTGTATGGTCCCTCGGGCGCTTCGACGAGACTGCCGTCAGCGGGCGGTTCGTCGTTCGCGGCACCCATGGCGAACCAGGCAATGCCAACCAGCGCACCTACGACCAGCAACGACAGAACCCCGAGCATGACCAGACGCGAAGTCGCAAAGCCCGCATCGCGATCGTCGGCCCCCTCGTCGGCATCGAGCCAAGGCAGATGCTCGTCATCCCGGATCAGTTCGAGAGCGTCTTCCCGATCTGCGTCATTTTCGTAAGGCGAACGCGCCATGGCTCACATCTCCTCGACCGCCTCGACACCCAATATGCCGAGACCGTTGCGGATCACCTGCCCGACCTGCGCCGCGACGAAGAGTCGCGCAGCAGTCAGTTCGGCATCGGTTTCCTGGATGATGCGCTTCGCCGGATCGTCGTTACCTGCATTCCAGAAACTGTGGAAGGCGGCTGCGAGGTCGCCGAGGAAGAAGGCGATCCGATGCGGTTCGCGCGCCTTGGCAGAGGCTTCTACCATGCGTGGGAATTGGGCAGCTTCGCGCACCAGCGCTAGCTCGTCGGCCCCGAGCCTATCGAGATGATCTGACGATGGGCCCACCCCCGCCTTGCGCAGCGTCGAATGAATTCGCGCATGGGCATATTGGAGATAGAATACGGGGTTGTCCTTGGATGTTTCGACCACCTTGGCGAAGTCGAACTCCATCTGTGCTTCGGGCTTGCGGGTCAGCATGGTGAAGCGGACCACGTCCTTTCCCACTTCCTCGACCACATCGGCCAGCGTGACGAAGGTTCCGGCGCGCTTCGACATCTTCACCGGCTCGCCATTGCGCATCAGATTGACCATCTGCACCAGCTTGACGTCGAAGGGCACATCGCGGCCCGCCCCTTTCGTCAACGCGGCGACGGCGGCCTTGATACGCTTGACGGTACCGGCATGGTCGGCACCCCAGATGTCGATCAGTGCGTCCGCGTTTTCGGCCTTCTGGAAGTGATAGGCGAGATCGGCCCCGAAATAGGTCCAGGCCCCGTTCGACTTCTTGATCGGACGGTCCTGGTCGTCGCCGAACTCGGTCGAACGGAACAGCGGCAGTTCGACTGGCTCCCAATCTTCGGGCGGCGCCTTGCCCTTTGGCGCTTCGAGCATGCCGTCATAGACGAAGCCGTGTTCGCGGAGCCATGCTTCTGCCTGTTCGGGCTTCTTTGCCGCCTGCAGCTTGGCTTCGGACGAAAACAGATCGTGATGGATGCCAAGTAGCGCGAGATCCTCGCGGATCATGTCCATCATGGCGGCAACAGCGCGCTCCCGGAACATTTCGAGCCATTCGCTTTCCGGAGCGTCTCGATAAGCCGGTCCGAATTCCTGCGCCAGCTTCTCACCGATCGGCTTCAGGTAATCACCCGGATAGAGGCCTTCGGGAATTGCGCCGACGTCCTCTCCCAGCGCCTCCCGGTAACGCAGATGCGCCGAACGCGCGAGCACATCGACCTGACCTCCCGCATCGTTGACGTAATATTCGCGGATGACCTTGTGGCCGGAATATTCGAGCAGTCCGGCAAGCGCATCGCCGACAACCGCGCCCCGGCAATGGCCCATGTGCATCGGGCCGGTCGGATTGGCAGAGACATATTCGATATTGACCGTCTGTCCATCACCGAGACGCGAACGGCCGTAATCCACGCCTAGGGAGGCGATTGCCTTGAGTTCGCGCAGCCATGCCTGCTCCGACAGGCGCAGGTTGATGAAGCCGGGACCGGCAATGCTCGCCTCGGTAATGTCCGGCTCACGCTGCAGGTGCTCGACGATCAATTCGGCAAGCGCGCGCGGATTGGTCTTAGCCTGCTTGGCCAGCACCATGGCGGCATTGGTCGCCAGATCGCCATGCGCGGGATCGCGCGGCGGCTCCACCGTTACGCCCGATCGGTTCGCGTCGGACGGAAGGTGGCCTTCCATCTCGAGAGCGTTGAGAACGGCGTCGATTTTCGCGGCAAAGCCGGCGTGCAGGGTCTGGATGTCCGACATGCCCGCGCGCCTAGACGAATGGCGCGAAATGGCAAGATGTCAGCGCATCAACGCGTGGCGTTATAGCGCAGCTGGTCCTCGGTCAGCTGGAAGCCGACGAGCAATTCGAAGGTCGCCCGCTGGACAGCGGCACGCACTTCGGGATCGGCCAGCGGATCGAGTGCCGCGTCAGGATCGCCCGCTTCACGCTTGCGCGTGATCCGCTCGCGTATATCGGCGGGCAATGTGGCTTCCGCACGATTTATGTAAGCCCCGGCCTTGGCGCTCGCCATGGCGCGCTCTTGCCCGTCCGCGAAGTTGACGGTGACGGTTCCGACACGCTTCGTCACGACTGCACTGCCACCTCGGAGCACCGTCGTGAAATAAGGAAGTTGCACGCTCCGCGCGCCGCTCGTATTGCTGCGGCGGGCCACTACGTTGAAGGTAGCTTCGGAAAAAACCCGTTCGCCTTCTTCGTTGCAAGTCGAGGTCAGGTCCGTCATCGCGGCCGTAACATCGAGGTCCGCCAGGGTTTTCGACGTCTCGCTGCTGAACAGGGTAACGTCCCCAGTATAATCGGGAATGCCGACCGCGGGACACGCGGTACGTACTGCCGTGATGCCTGCAGCGCCGCCGTCAACCACCAGTTCACCGGGAGAGTTGCATCCTGCCAGCGCAAGACCAAGTCCAAACACGGTAAGGAGACGATAGCGAGTGGTCATCTTGGCGGCATTCCTCGTGTGTTCGTATTCATGCCCCGGTGCGGGCGCTGCGTCCCCTAGCTTGACGCGACGCAAAGCGCTAGAGGGGCTCGCATGAACGCTCCCTTTCAATCCCCGGGCGAAAGCTCGCGCGGTAACGATCCTCGCCTGCCACTCAAACTCCTGATCGCGGCTCCGCGCGGGTTTTGCGCCGGCGTGGACCGGGCGATTGAGATCGTGGAGCGCGCGCTCGAGAAGTATGGTGCTCCGGTCTATGTGCGGCATGAAATCGTCCATAATCGCTATGTCGTCGACTCGTTGAAGGCGAAGGGCGCGATCTTCGTCGAGGAACTGGATGAGGTGCCCGACGACGCACCAGTAGTGTTCTCCGCCCATGGCGTGCCCAAGGCCGTCCCGGCCGAAGCCGATCGCCGCAAACTGCTTTATGTCGATGCAACCTGCCCTCTGGTCAGCAAGGTTCATCGTCAGGCCGAACGTCAGATCGAGAAGGGTCAGCACATCCTGTTCATCGGTCATGCCGGGCATCCCGAGGTGATCGGCACAATGGGGCAGGTTCCCGAGGGGCAGATCACCCTGGTGGAGACGCTCGAGGATGTCGCCTCGCTTCCCTTCGCGCAGGACGACAATCTTTCGTACCTCACCCAGACGACGCTTTCGGTAGACGATACAGCGGAGATCACTGCTGCGCTCGAAGAACGCCACCCCCGGATCGTCGCGCCCAAGGCAGAGGATATTTGCTACGCGACGAGCAATCGTCAGGCGGCCGTAAAGATCATTGCTCCTTCGAGTGATCTTGTCCTGGTGATCGGCGCCCCCAATTCCTCCAACTCGTTGCGACTCGTCGAAGTCTCTCAACGGCTCGGTACCGATGCGAAGCTGATCCAGCGCGCGGATGAAATCGAACCCGAATGGCTGGAGGGCGTGGGGACACTCGGCCTGACTGCAGGCGCGTCGGCACCGGAGAAGCTGGTCCGCGAGGTCGTGGATCGTCTGTCCGAATGGCGGCTGGTCGAAGAAGAGCCCGTCACCGCAGCGGAAGAGAACATGATTTTCAAACTGCCGCGCCAATTGACGGAATAAGTGGCGGTATACACCCATCTCGGTGCGGAAGATCTCGCGCGGCTGCTCGCGGAATACCACGTCGGCGAACTGGTATCGGCTAAGGGCATTGCCGAAGGCGTCTCCAACTCGAACTGGTTGATCGAGACAACGACCGGTCGCTTCATCCTCACCATGTACGAACGCCGGATCGATATCCGGCAACTGCCTTTCTTCCTTGGCCTGCTCGACCATCTGGCGGCCCACGGCTGCGCCGTCCCGGCGACGATCCATGATCGGTCGGGCGCAGCATTCCGGGAAATCGATGGCAAGTCTGTCGCCCTGATCGAATTTCTTCCGGGCGTTTCGCCAACCCGGCCTACACCTGCCCAGGCGCGCTCGGTTGGTGCGGCTCTGGCGCGCGTGCATGTCGCAGCACAAGACTTTGCGCCCGAGCGAGAAAACGATCTCGCGCCTCGGCATACGGCGGCGATACTGGAACGCTGGGGCGAGCAAGCTCTGGCAGATATCGATCCGCGCTTTCCATCCTTGATCGGCAGGGCCCGAGAACTGGTATCGAACTGGCCAACTGGCCTGCCGCGCTCGATCATCCACTCGGACCTCTTCCCCGACAATGTCCTGATGGTGGGCAGCAAGGTTTCGGGAATGATCGACTTCTACTTCGCTGCGCATGACATGATGGCATACGACCTTGCTGTAACACACGCGGCTTGGTGCTTTGACCAGTCCGGTGAGAAATACGACGCATCTGTCGGAAATGCGCTGATCGAAGGGTATGATTCGATCCGACCACTCGACCGCCAAGAACGCGATGCATTGCCCTTGCTGGCCCAAGGGGCATGCCTTCGGTTTGTCGCCAGCCGGGCAGAGGACTGGCTCGACACACCCGCAGGCGCGCAGGTCTTGCGCAAGGACCCGATGGATTTCGTCCGCCGGTGGAATTTCTACGCCGACCAGGGTGCTACAGCGTTTGCCTGACGGCAACGAGCCGCTACAGGCGCGACCATGAAGACAGTCGAGATTTTCACCGATGGCGCGTGCAAGGGAAATCCCGGCCCTGGAGGCTGGGGCGCGATACTGCGCATGGGCCATCACGAAAAGGAATTGTCGGGCGGCGAACCCGACACGACCAACAACCGGATGGAAATGACCGCTGCCATCAAGGCGCTCTCGGCACTGATAGAGCCATGCGAAGTCGCGCTGCATACCGACAGCAAGTACCTGATCGACGGGATCACCAAATGGGTCCACGGCTGGAAAAAGCGCGGCTGGGTCAATGCCAGCAAGAAGCCCGTACGTAACGCCGAGTTGTGGCACGAGCTGATCGATCTGACAGCGCGCCACAAGGTCGACTGGCATTGGGTGAAGGGACATTCGGGGCACCCGGAAAACGACCGGGCGGATCAACTCGCCAGCGACGCCGCAGAGCGGATCGCTTCAGGCGGTAAAGACTAAGGCGTCAGAGCCTCCCCGCCACAATCTAACGAGTGATACGAGGGCGGCTAGCCAAAGCGGATTGGGTCATAAAGCGCTGCATCCAAATTTTGCGTCATGCCATCGCGCGCTTGTCCGAGCAGGAGCTGCGCTGCCAACCTGGCAGCGGCGGGCGAGGTCTGGATGCCATAGCCGCCTTGCCCTGCAAACCATGCGAAACCCTCGGTGCGAGGGTCGTAGCCGTAGATGGGTAGCCGGTCGGGCGCGAAACTGCGTAAACCTGCCCAGCGGCGCTCCAAAGCTTCGATCTTCCAATCAACCACCTGCTCCAGCCGGCCGATCGCTTCCGCGACGGCCAGTTCTTCGGGGGCAGCGTCGCAGGGAGCGCTTGGCTCTTCGTCGTGCGGACTGAGCCACAGGCGCCCCGCCTCCGGCTTGAAATAGAACCTTCCCGAAATATCGAGCACCAGCGGCTGGTCCGGCTTGGGTGCGGGATCGGTCCGCAACTGCACCACGGTCCGGCGTAACGGCTGGATTCCCAGTGGCCTTGCTCCAGCCGTCCTGGCGACTTCATCAGCCCATGCGCCTGCCGAATTGATTAGTACCTTCGCTGCGAACGTTCGCTCGCCAGCGCATGCCAAGGACCATGTCCCCTGCCTCCGGATAGCCTCGCCAAGCTGCGCGCGACATTCGAGCACGACATTCGCGGATTTTGCGCGGGCAAGATAATGAGCATGCAGGGTAGCGACGTCGATATCTGCGCATGCCGGCTCCCAGACCGCGCCCGTCCAGTCTTCGCGCAATCCTGGGATCATCCCCTGCAGGGGCTCTCTTCCGATCCGCTCGATCGTCGCGCCGGTCGGCTGGAATCTTTTCATGAAGGCATCGAGTGCCCGAGTGTCGCTCTCTCGCCCTATGTAGAGCGCGCCCCGCTGCGTCAAAAAGCCGTTGTCGCGCAGGTAATCCCCCGAAGCGAGCGTGAGCGGCACGAGCTCGGGGCCCCCGTAACACTCCTCCCAGAATGCTGCGGAGCGTCCGGTGGCGTGATAGCCGGGTTGGTCTTCGGCCTCGAGCAACAGCACGCGCGCACCGCCTTCGCCCAATTCGGCGGCAAGGCTGGCCCCGGCGATCCCGGCCCCGACGATGGCGAAATCGTAAATGCTCACAGTACCGGGGGCGCCACCCGGTCGAGGAAGTTGACAATGGCCTGCATTGCGCGCGAGCGTACTTCAGGCACCTCTCGCAGGACTTCGTGATGCGCTTCCTCGCCGAATTCGGCCAGTTCTCCGTTGGGAAAGCGCTGCGATGCCCGTACAGCCGATTCGTGCTTCACCAGCCTGTCGTTGGAGGTCGAAACGACCAGCACCGGAATATCGACCCTTTCCATCGCGCCGGGAGCTTCCAGTTCGCGGATCGAGGCATAGGCGCGTTCGACCCAGCGCCAGCTTCCCGGCCCCATCGCCAACTCGGGCCGCTTTTCACGCCACCACAACTCATCGGCATAGCGCTCGTCATCATGCGTCAAGAGATCGCGGCGGCGGGCCGGCATCTCGCCCGGCTTCTCGCTCCATTTCCACGCGGGGCGTTTGGGCGACCCGAGGCTCGCCATGACCCGCGCAACCGAATGGAGGACCGCAAGCGGCAGCGGGGGACCAGCCATGCCCAGCATGGGGGCGGAAAGAACAACGGCATCCGGATCGACCGCGTCGTCGATCAGTGCGCGCGCAACAATGTGACCGCCCATCGAGTGAGCGATAAGAACGTGGGGTGCGGGCGAAGCCGATTTCCATGCCGACCAGAAGTGGCGCAGGTCCGACACCCAATCGCCGAAATCCTCGACATGTCCCGTGAGCTTGTCGTCGCCCAGCCTGCCCGACCCGGCCTGGCCCCGCCAATCGAGCGCGGTTACCTTCCAGCCCGCACGATGCCATTCTTCCAGGCTTTCGATGTATTTCTCGTAAAAGTCGCCGCGGCCGGGAAGGAACAGGATTGAACCGCGCTCGGCACCCGCTGCACCCGGCCAATCGATCCTGCGCAGTTCATGGCCATCGCCAGCCTGCCAAAAGCCTTCCACGGCATGCGCCGGTATAGACCGGCGATCGATTGGACTGACCGCCCCGGATTGCTGGATATCGGAAATGGGTACCTCCGTTGCCGTTTCGGCCATGGTTACTGTTTGGTAAGCATGTTTCTGTAGCTCTCCCGCCTGAAGCATTTTCGGGACGGGTAATGGACCATCAGATTTTCACCTATGTTCTGCTCGGCGCCTTGGCAATGGCGCTGCTGGTTGCGGCATTTACCGACCTCAAGAGCCGAACCATCGGAAACAAGCTCAATCTGGTAATTGCTGCCGGTGCACCCTTGTTCTGGTGGGCCAGCGGTCTCGACCTTTGGCCGGGCGTGGCGATCCAGCTGGGTATCGCCGGTGCAACTTTCGCAGTGTGCTGCCTGTTCTTCGCAATCCGGCAGATGGGCGGCGGGGACGTCAAACTGCTCACGGCCCTCGCACTCTGGTTTCCGCCGACCAATTTCCTGGGTCTGGTGTTGATCATGGCCATGCTCGGTTGGGTCCTGACGCTGGTCATGGGCATCTGGGGTGTGGCGCATTCGAAGATTGTAGGCGCCAAGCCCGTTCGCGATACCGCGCTGCTTGTCGCCTGCACATTGATCGCGGCCAATTTCGCGAGCGCAGTATTGGGCGGACCGAAACTGGCAATTCCTCCGGGTTTGATCGACGCGTTCGGTTCGAATCCCGACACGGCGATCTTTGTCGCGATGCTTCCGATAGCGGTCCTCGCCATCGTCACGATTGCGTCGATTCGCATCATTCGCCGTCACGAGCACCAGCCACGCGTTCCATACGGCCTCGCCATTTCCATGGCAGGGCTGTGGATAGTCGGCGGCGGACTGATTTCGGGCATGGCCCCGGTCACAGGGGGCTGAAACCCGATTTTAACCAATCGGCGCTTAGTGATGGAAACCATAGCTGCCCGCATTCGAATCTGCGCGGGCCATACGAGGGGGCTTAAAAGCCATGGATAGGAAGAAGCTGGTTCTGCTGGTAGGCGCACTGATCGTTGCGATCGGTACCGCACTCGTTGCCCGCAGCATGTTCGCAGGGGCTGCGGCTCCGCAGGCTGAGGCCGCAGCGGTCGAAGCTCAAGGCCCCAAGGTTCTTGTCGCGCAGCGCGCTCTGCCCGTCGGCACCATCATCACAGCGGATGCCATCGGATATCAGCTGTGGCCCGAAGAACTGGTCCAGGATGCCTACTTCCTCGATGGAGAGGCAGACGTATCCCAGCTGATCGGCACAGTGGTCCGCTACCCGGTCACTGCAGGAGAGCCCGTAACGCAGGGTTCGCTGGTGAAGCCGGGAGACCGCGGATTCCTGGCGGCTGCTCTGACGCCCGGCATGCGTGCCATCACCGTCCCCGTGGATGCGAAAAGCGGTGTGGCCGGTTTCGTGTTCCCTGGTGACCGCGTGGACATGGTTTTAACTCAGGCCGTAAACGGCAACGAGGGCCAGTCACTGAAAGCTTCGGAAACCATTCTTCGTAATCTTCGCGTACTGGCAACCGACCAGACCACAACGCAAAACACAGTTGATGGAAAGACGCAGGTACGTGCCTTCCGCACGGTAACGCTCGAAGTCACGCCGACGATCGCCGAAAAGGTGGCTGTCGCACAAACTCTCGGCACGCTGAGCCTCGCACTGCGTCCGCTGGCGGACAGCCAGGGCGAACTGGAAAAGGCTATAGCTTCGGGCGATCTGGTCATCCCCGACGGCACCAGCCCCGAGGAGGAGGAACGCCTTCTTCGCGAAGTCGCCGGTCGTCCGGATGACGGCAAGAGCACCTATGTCACTGGCGGCGACGTATCGCGCTTCCAGCGCAGCTCGATGCCGCCACAGGGCGCGCCTCGCAACGCCGCTGCCCCGACGAATACCGGTGGAAGCGAAGCCGCCGCCCCGGTTCGTACGGGCCCGACCGTGATCGTCACGCGTGGCAAGAATGCCCAGGCCGTACCAGTTGGCCGTACCGGCGGCATTGCCGCCTCGGTCGCCGAAGGTACTGGCCGGGCTGCACAGACCGTGCCGTCCGCGCTGAGCACTCTTCGTTGAAAATAGAACAGACAGGAAGCCATTCAGGGGGCAATTCCATGAAACGTCGTCTTACCACCAAATTGCTGTGTGCCAGTATCGCTCTCGCGCCGCTGGCGGCAGTCCCGACGACTACGGCCACGGCCCAGTCGGTCGTTCGTCCGAGCCAGGAAATCGTACTCTCGATCGGACGCGGCGAACTCGTCAACGTTCCCGGTTCGATGGCCGATGTGTTCATCTCGAACGACAGCGTTGCCGATGTACAGGTCAAGTCGCAGCGGCAGCTCTACCTGTTCGGCAAGGCTGGCGGTGAAACAACTGTCTATGCCAGCAATGCCGCGGGCGATATTATCTGGGCTGCCAACGTCCGCGTCGGTTCGAACATCTCCAGCATCGACCAGATGCTCGCCCTCGCAATGCCGGAGGCAAAAGTGAACGTGGCGACCATGGGCACCAACACGGTGCTCCTGACCGGAACCGTCGCGGCGCCGGAAGATGCCGCGGATGCACAGTCGCTGGTCGAAGCCTATGTCGGCGAAGGCACAAACGTTATCAGCCGGTTGCGCATGGCAACGCCTCTGCAGGTAAATCTGCAGGTCCGCATTGCCGAAGTCAGCCGCTCCGTCGTCAAGACGATCGGTGTGAACCTCGCTACTGTCGATGCAACCGGCGGCTTCCGCTTCGGGATCGGCCAAGGCTTCGGGTCAGGTATTCCCAGCTATACCCCCGGCGGTCCTGCCGGCTTGGGTGTCGGATTCACGAACGCCGTTGCTGGTGGAACCAACGTTCCCACCAGCGGACAAGGCTCGACGCTCGGCTTCGCTGGGAAACTGCTCGGTCTCGATATTCTGTCGGCACTCGATCTTGCCGAAACGCAGGGCCTTGTGACAACCCTGTCGCAGCCGAACCTGACAGCCCTTTCGGGCGAGACGGCGGAATTCCTTGCTGGCGGAGAGTTTCCGATACCTTCCAGTGGCGGCCTCGGCACGACCAGCATCGAATACAAGAACTACGGAGTGAGCCTCGCCTATACTCCGACCGTTCTGGCCAACGGCCGCATTTCGATCCGGGTGCGCCCGGAAGTTTCGGAATTGTCGAGCCAGGGAGCCATCGAGGTCGACGGGTTCCAGGTGCCGGCATTGACGACGCGCCGTGCCGAAACGACCGTGGAACTTGGTTCAGGCCAGAGTTTCATGATCGCAGGACTGCTGCAGAACAATGCACAGAACGCACTCGAAAAGGCACCGGGTCTGGGCGACATTCCGATCCTCGGCAATCTGTTCCGTTCGACCACCTATCGCAAGGGTGAAACCGAACTGGTGATCGTGGTCACCCCCTATCTGGTGAAGCCGGTCAACGCCAATGACATCCGCCTGCCCACGGACGGCTTCCTCAAGCCGACCGAATACCAGCGCCTGCTGGAACTACGCGAGGCCGATGGCGTGTCGGGTGGATCGCGCCCGATGCCGAGCGCGAGAGCTACGGACGTGGCGCCGCAAGTGTCGCAAGGCCCGGCCGAGCCGGTCGAACAGGTGGCGATGCCCGCCGAGGCACGTCGTAACGAGAAGACCGCGGCGGCCACGCCCGGCTTCAGCTTCGAATAAGGGACCCGAGAACCATGAGCAAATTCAGCACTCGCGCTCTCGCAGCTCCGATGATGGCCTCGCTGGCCCTCGCCCTTGGCGCCTGCGGTCCGTCCAACATGTCCAACCGGACTCTTTACAGCGTCAAACAGCCGGTCGTCGAACGCTCGAACTACGTGTTCGATCTGAACACGACTTCGGAAGGCTTGCCGGTCTCCGAACAGCAGCGCCTGGCTGGCTGGTTCGACAGCATGGACCTGCGGTTCGGCGATCGTGTTTCGATCGATGATGGCAGCAACAGCCTCGCCTTGCGCGACGATGTCGCGGAAATTGCCGGCCGCTATGGCCTGCTGGTCGCTGAAGGCGCTCCGGTTACTGCCGGACCCGCCGGCCCCGGACAGGCACGCATCGTCATCACGCGTACCAGCGCTTCCGTGCCCGGATGTCCGGACTGGTCGCACACGGACGAATCGAACGACCTCAACGCGACAAATCCGAACTATGGCTGCGCCACCAACGGCAATCTGGCGGCCATGATCGCCAACCCGGAAGACCTTGTCCAAGGTCAGCAGGGCACAGGTGAAACGATTGTAACCACTTCGACCAAGGCCATTGAGGCCTATCGGGAAATGGCACCGACCGGAACTGGCGGGCTTCCCGAGGTAAGCAGCCAGGGAGGCAACTGAGCCATGAGCGCTTTTCCGAAATCGGGCGGCATGCCCGGCAATCGCGATCCGTTCGCAGCCTATATCTGCGACGAGACTGCGCTGGACGTCCTGCGTCCGGTGGTGATCGAGCTCGGCTGGCAGCCGGAGAAGTGCAACAAGGGCGGCCTGCGCAACGCAGTCCAGTCGCTCTCGGTGTCGGCCAGCCCCAACATCCTGATGGTCGATCTGTCGGAAAGCGGCGATCCCCTCAACGACATCAACGGCCTCGCCGAAGTGTGCGAGCCAGGTACCGTGGTAATCGCCATCGGCCAGGTCAACGACGTTCGTCTCTATCGCGACCTGCTCGCGAGCGGGATTCACGACTATCTGCTCAAGCCTCTATCAGCGCCTGTATTGCGGGATTCGCTCAACGCAGCGCAGGCGGTCTTTGCCGCTCCGCGCTCCGGCGAGGGGGAGCAGATCACGCGTCACATCTCGACTGCGATCATCGGAACCCGCGGGGGAGTTGGCGCTTCCACAATCGCGACTTCGCTGGCCTGGCATTATAGCGCCGACCGGAAAATGCCGACGGCACTCCTCGATCTCGACGTGCACTTCGGCACTGGCGCCCTGACACTCGATCTCGAGCCTGGCCGTGGCCTCACCGACGCGATCGACAATCCGAGCCGCATCGATGGCCTGTTCATCGAACGCGCCATGATCCGCGCGAATGAGAACCTGGCAATTCTTTCGGCAGAGGCCCCGATCAACTCGCCGCTAATGACCGATGGTGCGGCCTTCCTCCAGCTTCAGGAAGAGTTTCGGCACGCCTTCGAAATGACCCTCGTCGATCTTCCGCGCAACATGCTGATCAACTTCCCGCATGTGCTGAACGATGTGAACGTGGCAACGATCGTGTGCGAGATGACGCTTGCGTCGGCACGCGACACGATCCGCGTCCTGTCCTGGCTCAAAACCAATGCGGGTCATGTGAAGCCGCTCATCGTGGCGAACAAGGTCCAGCCGGGTAGTGCCGAAATAAGCAAAGCCGATTTCGAAGCATCGATCGAGCGGAAGATCGATGTGGTGATACCCTTCGATCAAAAGGGATCAAGCGTTGCTGCCAAGCTCGGCAAGACCTTTATCGATGCCAATAGCTCAAGCAAAGTCAGCGCAGGGATCAAGCAGGTGGCAAGCAAGATCATCGGGATCGGCGATGAGGACGGCGAAGATGCTGCTGAGGCAGACAGCAAGAAGTCCCTGTTGGGTAACTTCGACCTGAAATCGCTGATGTCTAAGAAGGACAAGGCCGACGCCTGACGAGTGAACCGGAGACAAACGGAAAAGCATTGGAAGCCTTTCCGTTTGTCTCCGGGGCTTAGGGAACGGACCGGACGGAGTAGATAAATGAACACGATCCAGCTCGTGCTAATGATCGGCGGCGTTTTCGGCCTTTTGATCCTTGCGTTCGTCGCCGTATCCGGCTCGAATGCCTCGAAGGCTAGCCAGCGCCGCCTGCAGCAAGTGCGTTTCCGCCACTCCGACAGCACAGACGCGAAGGTGGAATCGCAGCTCAAAAAAGCGATTGCTGCTCGGAAGCCCAAGCAGTTCAGGCAGGCCGGCTCCAATTCCCGGATCGAAGCGCTTGCCTTGCGTTTGCATCGCACAGGAAAGAACTGGACGCTTACCCAATATACCTATGCGACGATCGGCGTTGGTCTGTTCGTCGCCATAATACTCTTCCTGCGGTCCGGTTCATTGCCGCTATCTTTCGGCGTAGGCATCTTCGCGGGCGCGGGCATTCCGCACTTCGTCGTGGGCCAGGCGATCAAGCGCCGCACAGCGCAGTTCAATGTCAAGTTTCCCGATGCGATCGAACTGCTGGTTCGCGGACTGCGCTCCGGGCTTCCAGTGACCGAGACGTTGTCCGTGGTAGCACAGGAAGTTCCCGGCCCGGTTGGTCAGGAGTTCAAGGCCATCGTCGAGCGTATCAAGATCGGGCGCACGATGGAGGAGTCTCTCCAGGAAACTGCAGACCGGCTAAACATTCCCGAATTCAATTTCTTTTGCATCACTCTAGCGATCCAGCGCGAGACCGGCGGTAATCTTGCCGAGACGCTATCCAATCTTTCGGATGTGCTTCGCAAACGCGCGCAGATGAAGCTCAAGATCAGGGCCATGAGTTCGGAATCGAAAGCCTCGGCCTATATCGTGGGCTCGCTACCTTTTATCGTGTTCACGATGATCTGGTGGATCAACCCCAGCTACGTCGGCGGCTTTTTCGAAGATGATCGCCTCATTGTGACCGGGCTGGGTGGCCTGGTGTGGATGAGCATCGGCGGCTTCATCATGGCCAAGATGGTCAGCTTCGAAATCTAATTGATTAGGGACAGATACAATGGAAAGCGGAACCGGCCCTACTCTACTTGGCTTCGATGTCATCCTCGTCGGCTCTATCCTTGCGGGAGTTGCTGCAATGGCAGTCCTGCTCGCCATCTATACGGCGATCACGATCAGGGATCCGATGACGAAGCGCGTAAAGGCCCTGGAAGGCAGGCGCGAAGAACTCAAGCTCGGCCTTGTGACCGCAAGTGCGAAAAAGCGCCAAAGTCTCGTGCGCAAGACGAACACGACCGACAAGGTACGCGAAACCCTCGGCAATATGAAGGTGCTTCAGGACAGCCAGGTCGTGGAGATGCAGCAAAAGCTTGCCTGGGCAGGTTTCCGCAACAAGGAAGTCGCTGTCATCCTGATCGGCCTGCGCATGATTCTGCCGGTCGTATTGGGAACTGTCGCCGCCATCCTGCTCTACGGTATCGAAATCTATCCCGACTGGCAGTTCAAGCGCGTGGCCGCGCTCGGTGCAGCGCTATTCCTTGGTTACAAAGGTCCGGAAATCTATCTCAGCAACATCGCTGGCAAACGCACTGACGCTATCCGAAAAGGTTTGCCCGATGCACTCGATCTGCTGGTCATCTGCGCAGAAGCCGGTCTTACCGTCGATGCTGCGTTCAATCGCGTCGCCAAGGAACTGGGGCGCGCCTACCCCGAACTGGGCGACGAATTTGCCCTGACGGCGATCGAGCTCTCGTTCCTGAACGAGCGTAAAAAAGCCTTCGACAATCTGGCCTTTCGCGTGAATTTGGAAGCGGTAAAAGGCGTGGTCACCACGATGGTACAGACAGAGCGCTACGGCACGCCGCTCGCGTCGGCGCTGCGCGTCCTGTCAGCGGAATTCCGTAACGAGCGCATGATGCGCGCTGAGGAAAAGGCGGCGCGCCTGCCGGCCATCATGACCGTGCCGCTCATCTTGTTCATCTTGCCGGTTCTCTTCATCGTGATCCTGGGTCCGGCAGCCTGCGACATCTCGGACTCCTTCATGAACTAACAGGTTCAGAAAGGTCCCGAAAAGCTCGAAGCCTCGTCGACCTGATCAGTCGGCGAGGCTTTCTGCATCGAAATCTCCGGCACTTTCGCGCAAGCGGGAAAGCATGTCGCGCATGGCGAACTGCTCTTCTTGGCTGAGCACCGAAAACAGTTCTGCCTCGATCTTGAGCGCAAGAGGCATGATCCCGGCATGCACCGCCCTGCCCTCCGCCGTCAGTTCAAGCATGTGCGACCGGCCATCGTTCGCATTGGGTTTGCGCTCCGCGAGACCGCGCTGCTCCAGCGTCTTGCACGCGCGATTGACCGGCACCTTGTCCATCAACGTCGCCTGGGTGAGTTCGCGCTGGGTGGTTGGGCCGCTATCTCCGAGCACGGCCATGACCCGCCATTCGGTGGTCTTCAGCGCAAAACGCTTGCGATATTGCTCGGCAATGCGGGTAGACACCGCATTCGAGGCGACCGACAATTGATAGGGGAGGAATTCGGCGAGACGCTTGGCGGGCTTACGAGTGGACATGGCTCACACGTCTAGTCCGATCACCCTGATTTACAAGGTTGCAACTGTGACCATCTCACTTGCAACTAATTATATCCGGGCTCATCCCACCACGGATAAAAATCGGGCATGTCCTCGCCGACGGTATCCGGGTAGTTGGGCGGGCGCTTCTCGAGGAAGCTGGCGATACCCTCCTTGGCATCGGCGCTACGACTGAGACGGTAGATCGAACGGCTGTCGATCCGGTGCGCATCCATCGGGTGTCCGCCGGCTCCGAGCCGCCACATCATTGCCCGGGTCATGGCGACCGACACCGCAGAGGTGTTGTCGGCGATCTCCCGCGCGAGTTTGATAGCTGCTTTCATCAGACCATCGGACGGATGAACTGAACGAACAAGACCCCGATGAAGCGCTTCATTCGCATCGAAAATGCGTCCAGTCATACACCACTCTATCGCGGTCTGCATCCCGACGAGCCGTGGAAGGAACCAGCTTGAGGCAGCCTCCGGCGTGATCCCGCGCCGCGCAAAAACGAAGCCAAAGCGCGCATTTTCGCTGCAAATTCGAATGTCGAACGGCAATTGCATCGTCGCGCCGACACCCACGGCGACCCCGTTGCAGGCCCCGATCAGCGGCTTTTTGGAATTGAACAGTCGCAAGGTCAGCCGCCCGCCCCCATCGCGGACTCGCTCATCCGACAGGTCCTCGACAGGGTTCGGATCCGAGAATACGTGACCTCCGCCTTCGGGAGTAAGGTCCGCCCCCGCACAGAACGCACGCTCGCCGTGGCCCGTCACGATAACCGCCCGCACGCTGTCGTCGGCATCGGTCACATCAAGCGCGTCGATGAATTCCTGCATCATGATCCGCGTGAACGCATTCATCTTTTCCGGGCGATGAAGCGTGACGGTGGCGATCCCATCGGCGATATCGAGTTTGATCTGGGTGTAGTCACTCATTTGATTTCCTCAGGCCTCTCTGTCGGGTCCACTTGGAACACGCTCCTCGGCAAATTGGAAGCGGCTCGTTGTAAAACCTGACTGGCTTCTGCGTGCGCTGAAAGGCCTCGCCGACGAGGGTTCCCCAGGGTCCGGGAAATAGAGTCCGGAACATGAGCCTGAAGGATCCGTTGCAAATACGAACCTTCAATCAATCATCATCAAGGTGCACCCATGGCGCAAATCCAGACCTGCAACCCCGCAACGCGTGAACCAATCGAAACCTACGATCTCATGTCGAAAGACGAAGCCTTCGCCAAGATCGAGGCAGCGCACAACGCCTTTGTCGAATGGAAGACACGAAGCCACGAAGATCGCGCGAAGGTCCTGCGCAAGATTGCAGGGACCCTTCGTGACAATTCGGACCGCATCAGCGACCTGATGACACGCGAGACCGGCAAATTGCTGAAAGACGGCAAGATGGAAGTCGAAATTTGCGCGCGTATTTTCGAATACAGCGCCGATCACGGCCCTTCTGAACTTGCCGACGAGGAGCGCGAACATACGGGCGGCAAGAAGCGCGGCATCGTGACCTATTCGCCTATCGGCGTGATCTATTCCATCCAGCCGTGGAATTTTCCGCTGTATCAGCCGGTGCGCGTGCTGGCGGCCAATGCGATGGCGGGCAATGCCTGCATTCTCAAGCATGCTTCCATCTGCACCGGCAGCGGGTTGCTGTTGCGCGACCTTTGTCTGGAGGCCGGTCTTCCGAAGGGCCTCTTCGAAGTCGTGCTGGTCGATCACGATACATCGGACGAAATCATCACCCATGAGAAAGTCCGCGCGGTCACGATGACGGGAAGCGATAGCGCTGGTCGGCACATCGGAAGCAAGGCTGCCGAGGCGTTGAAGAAGACAGTCCTGGAGCTGGGATCGAACGATGCCTATCTGGTGCTTGAAGACGCCGACATCGAGCTGGCGGTTAAAACCTGCGTTACCGGGCGGCTCTACAATAACGGCGAGACCTGCGTTTCGGCCAAGCGCTTTATCGTTACCGACGCGGTCTACGAGGAGTTCGTCGAGGGCTTCGTGAAGCAGATGAAGGCAACGAAGATGGGCGATCCCACGCAGGAGAATACCCAGCTCGGCCCGGTGTCCAGCAAGGAGCAGTTCGATACGCTAGTGGAGCAGGTACGCAAAAGCCTCGACGGTGGCTGCACCCTTCTCTGCGGCGGAGACCCGGAGGATGATCCGGATGGCTGGTATTACCCGGCGACCGTCCTTGCCGACTGCAAGAAGGGCACACCAGCCTACGACGATGAATTGTTCGGTCCCGTCGCTTCAGTCATCCGGGCGAAGGATGACGAGGACGCCATGCGCATCGCCAACGACAGCCGGTATGGACTTGGTGGCGGCATCTTCACCAAGGATCAGGACAAGGCGATCCGTCTCGCGCGCGACCACTTCGATACCGGCATGATCCGCATCAACTCTTTCGGAGCAGCCGATCCGAACATGCCCTTCGGAGGCGTCAAGGATTCCGGATATGGCCGCGAACATGGCGGCTTCGGCATGAAGGAATTCGTCAACGCGAAGTCCATCTTCCTTCCCTGATCGCCCGCACAACAACAGGAGACCGTCCATGAAAATCCTAGTCGCCGGAGCTACCGGCAACACCGGCCTGCGCCTCGTCAGCGAGCTTTGCGAACGCGGCCATGAACCCATCGCGCTCGTAAGATCATCGTCCGATACGGAGAACCTGCCGAAAGGCGTGACACAGCGAGAGGGAGATCTTACCGACCTCGAAGACGATGTAACAAAGGGCTACGAAGTCGTCATCTTTGCTGCCGGTTCGGGCGGCGATACCGGCCCGGAAATGACCGACAAGGTCGACCGCGACGGCGCGATCAGCCTGATCGATATCGCCGAGAGAACCGGGGTGCGCCGTTTCGTGATGCTGAGTTCGGTGGGCGCCGACGATCCCGATCCGGACAGCGAACTGGCGCATTACCTCGAAGCGAAGCACGCGGCGGACGAGCGGCTGAAAAGCAGTTCGCTCGAATACGCGATCCTGCGACCAGTCGCCTTGACGGATGATGGTCCGACCGGATCAGTCAGGCTCGGTGACGACGTCGATCCAAAGGGAAAAGCCGCTCGCGGCGATGTCGCGGTACTACTCGCCGACGCAGCAGAGCAGGATGAATGGGTGGGCGCAATCCGACTGATGGAAACGGTCGGCTGAATTCACGCACTGAAGTACAAAGCGCCGCCCGTTCCTGTTCGAACGGGCGGCGCTTCTTGATCAGAGGGGGCGACGACTACCGCGGAGCCATGCGGATCGCGCCGTCAAGCCGGACGTCCTCGCCATTGAAGTAGCCGCATTCGATCATGGTCATGGCGAGCATGGCATATTCGTCCGGGTTGCCGAGACGCTTGGGGAACGGAACGCTGGCAGCCAGCGCCTCTTTCACCTGCGGGGGTGCGGCGTTCATCAGCGGCGTGTTGAAGATGCCGGGGAGGATGGTGTTCACCCGGATACCTTCGCTCATCAGGTCGCGCGCGATTGGCAGGGTCATGCCGATCACGCCGCCTTTTGATGCCGAATAGGCGGCCTGGCCCATCTGGCCGTCTTCACCGGCAACCGATGCAGTGTTGACGATCGCACCGCGATCGCCGTCTTCGCTCAACGGGTCGAGCGTCATCATGCCGGCGGCCGATTTCGCAATGCAGCGGAAGGTGCCGACAAGGTTCACCTGGATCACGAATTCAAAGGCCTGCAGCGGAAAGTGGCTGATTTCGCCCGTCTGCTTATCGCGTTTGGCAGTCTTGATCGCGTTGCCGATGCCTGCGCAGTTGACCAGAATCCGTTCCTGTCCGTGCGCCTCTCGCGCCTTGGCGAAACCGGCGTCTACATCTTCATCGCTGGTGACGTTTACCTTGCAGAAGATCCCGCCGATGTCCTTCGCGACGGCTTCGCCCTTCTCTTCGTTCATGTCGAAAATGGCGACCTTTGCGCCCCTGGCCGCGATGGCACGGGCAGTGGCTTCGCCAAGGCCCGATGCACCTCCGGTGACGACTGCGGGGGTATTGCTGCTAACTTCCATTGTATATCTACCTCTCGGTTCCGTTCGCCCTGAGCTTGTCGAAGGGCCGTACTTCTTTTGAAATCCCGCGCCATAAGAAAAGCGGTGCTTCGACAGGCTCAGCACGAACGGGATCGGGAGCAATTGTCTTCTTTAGAGCGCCTCGATGATCGTAACATTGGCGACACCGCCGCCTTCGCACATCGTCTGCAAGCCGTATTTCTTGCCGCGCGCTTTCAGAGCGTGAACCAGCGTGGCCATAAGCTTGGTCCCCGATGCACCGAGCGGATGGCCAAGCGCAATGGCACCGCCATTGACGTTCAGCTTCTCCGGATCCGCACCGGTATGCTTCAGCCATGCCAGCGGCACCGGCGCGAAGGCTTCGTTGACTTCGAACAGATCGATGTCGGAAATCTTCATGCCCGCGCGTTCAAGTGCACGGTCCGTAGCGAAAAGCGGCTCTTCCAGCATGATGACCGGATCACCGGCCGTGACAGTGAGGTTGTGAATGCGCGCCAGTGGCGTGAGTCCATATTCCTTTAGCGCCTTTTCGCTGACCACCAGCACCGCGCTGGAACCGTCGCAGATCTGGCTGCTCGAAGCGGCAGTGATGGTGCCTTCCGGACTGAGCAGCTTCACTCCTGCAATACTTTCCAGCGTGGCGTCGAAGCGAATGCCTTCGTCCACCGTATGCATCTCGGTGCCTTCGGCGGTATCGATCTCCACCGGCACGATTTCGCCCTGGAATGCGCCGGAGCGGGTTGCCTCGATCGCCTTCTCATGACTGGACAAGGCAAAGCGGTCGAGATCGTCCTTGGTGAAGCCATGCTTCTTCACGATCATCTCCGCGCCCATGAACTGAGACCACTGGATGCCGGGATATTTCTCTTCGAGACCCGGCGATTTGTAGTTCCCCAGACCCTCTTTCATATGGAACATCGCGGTCGAACCCATGGGCACCCGCGTCATGCTCTCCACTCCGCTGGCGATGACGACATCCTGCGTTCCGCTCATCACCGCCTGCGCAGCAAACTGGATCGCCTGCTGGCTGGAGCCGCACTGACGGTCGATGGTCACGGCGGGTACCCCCTCGCCGAGGCGCTTGCTGGCAAGAACGGCATTTCGTCCCACCTGCATCGCCTGTTCGCCGCCCTGGCTGACGCAGCCCATGACGACATCGTCGACGGCCTTTGCCTCCAGCCCCGAACGCTCCATCACCGCATCGAGCGATTGCGCTGCCAAGTCGACCGGATGGACCCCGGCAAGCCGCCCTCCCCGGCGTCCGCCCGCAGTGCGTACGGCTTCGACGATATAGGCTTCGGGCATCGGTCTCTCCAGTTGCGTTGCAATTTGATACGGGACTATGGCCGCTTTCCGTTTACGTCAAGTGCGGCTTGCGGCGTTGGTTGGTGCCCTGTGCTTGCGGGGAGGCAGAGCGCATCGTAAGGCTTGGTCATGGCTGAAAAGAAGCTTTTCGAGATCAATCCCAACCTCGATCGAGCCGCGCTCGCCGAACGCTTTGCGCAAAACGGGCGCGTCCAGGTTCGCGATGTCCTGACCGAAGAAACGGCGCGCGAGATCCAGATGATCCTCGCGCGCGCAACCAAGTGGGGCATGGCGGTTCAGGCCGGCGACGGACCGGGAATCAAACCGCAAAGCTTCCGCCAGGAAGAAGTGCAGGCACCGGGTGGTGCCGAACGGGTCAACGCTGCGGCGATGGCAGCACATCAGGCATCTGCAAGGGGCGACTATGCCTTTCGGTTTGCGCAATATCCGATACTGACTGCGATCCAGGAAGGCTGGGATCCGGGCGGTCCGCACGAGTTGATCCTCGAATATATCAATGCACCCGAATTCCTTGATCTGGCCCGCGAGATCACCGCAACGCCTACACTGACCAAGGCCGATGGGCAGGCCTCGCTATTCGCACCCAACCACTATCTGGGACGTCACATCGACAGCCACGTCGCCGAAGGATGGCGCTTTGCCTACACCCTCAACTTTGCGCCGGACAACTGGCATCCGGATTGGGGAGGATACCTGCTGTTCCTTGATGAGGAGGGCGATATCGTCGAAGGCTTCCGCCCGCGATTCAACGCGCTCAATCTCTTCGCCGTGCCGACCAGCCACATGGTTTCCTATGTCCCTCCATTCGCACCGATGGGCCGTACAGCGATAGTCGGCTGGCTACGCGACAAGTGATGACGACTGCGCAAGACTGGTTTGCTCGCGCAATATCGGCAGAGCAGTCGGGAAATCTACAGGAGGGCTTGCGGCTTCTCGAACGGGGATTGGCCGAACATCCCGAGCATGCTCAGCTGCACAATTCCTTGGGATCTATGGCGATGCGCAGCGGCAATCCCCAAGCTGCAGACGCCGCCTTTTCCCGCGCACTCGCGCTCGAGCCACGTAACCTCGAATTTGTCATCAACCGAGCGATTGCTCTCGGGAAACGGGGGCTCCATCAAGAGGGGCTGGCTCTGCTTACAGAGCATGAGGAAAGCGGATCTCGCGAGGCGCGCTATTGGTCGGTCCGGGCAGCAACCGCGCGATCTGCTGGTCGGCCCGCGGAAGCGGCGGCGGCTTATGATCGCTGTCTTGCCATTGAACCCAGCCATGCAAAGGGTTTGCACGGTAGAGCCCGCACCGCACTTGATCGGGGCGAAGAAAATGCAGTTGCCCGCTTCGATGCGGCGTTGGCGGTCAACAGTTCGGAGGCCGATCTATGGCTGGGCAAAGCTCAGGCGCTGGATGTGGCCGGACAGCACACAGCCGCGCGCGATATTGCGGAACAACTCGTTACACAGGCGCCGCAGTGGCTGGAAGGACTGAAATTCCTTTCTCAGCTGCGCTTGGCCGCAGGAGAAAAGGACTTCGCCGCGCATTATCGCGAGGCGGCAAGGCGCGTTCCCACGGACCCAGGTATTCCTTCCGCCCATGCGGCAGTGCTGGCGGGGCTGGACTATAACGAGGAAGCCGCCGAAGTTTCAGCCGAAGCACGCAAGAGATTCAGCTCACTCCCATACTTTGCTCTCCTCGAAGCCATCCATGCCGGCGCTGCCGGCCAGCCTAAAAGGGCTGAAAAGATCTTTGCCGATCTCGACCTCGACACCAGCGAACGTGCCATCCACGAAGCGCGTCACAGGATCCGGATCGGCGAGTTGGCCCGGGCGGAAGCGCTGCTCGATACCGCGATCGGCGATGAATCCGTGTCGCATTCCGCCTACGCCCTGCTAGGCTTGGTCTGGCGGCTGAATGACGATCCCCGCGCGAATTGGCTACACGGTCAGGCAGGGCTGGTCCGGCTAATACCACTGCGCAACAGCGAGAACGTCCTGCCACCTGCCATCGAAACCTTGCACAAGCTTCACGAAAATTCGCCTCTCCCTCTCGGCCAGTCGCTGCGCGGAGGCACGCAAACGCGCCATATTCTGTTTCATCGGCATGAACCCGAGTTCGCCCGGTTGCAGGAAGCGATTGTCGGGACGCTGGAAGATTATCGAGCGGGTTTACCGCCTTATGACGAAACGCATCCACTCTTGCGCCACCGCAGCGCGCCATGGTCTCTGGCAGGATCCTGGTCGGTCAGGATGCATGGCGGAGGCGATTTCCACACATCGCATATCCACCCCCAGGGCATGCTGAGCTCCGCGCTTTACCTTATCGTTCCAGACCAGGCGAAATCCGCAAACCAGCAAGGGTGGCTTGAGATCGGGCGTCCTCCGCCCGACCTGGGACTGGACCTCGGACCGCTGACAACCATCGAACCGCAGGAAGGATGCCTAGCCCTGTTCCCAAGTACACTTTATCACGGGACCACCAGTTTCGGGAGGGGCTTGCGAATGACGGTAGCTTTCGACGTTGTAGCCGACGGTGTAGCTCGCCATGGATAGGGTGGAGAAAGAAAAGGCCTGGAAGGCCTTTTGGGAACGTCAGCAATCCTCAACGGCTGGATCCGTGGTCTCGTCCGGGCCGGATCCGATCACCCGGGCCCAATTCGATGCCTGGGCGGACTTTTCCGCACATCTTAAACAAGGCGCGCGGGTTCTAGATCTCGGAACGGGTGGCGGGAAGCTTGCCAAGATCCTGTTGCAGGCGCGGCCGGATTTATCGATCGTGGGGATAGACCTTTCCAGCCCCCTGCCCGCTGCGCCTGACGGGATAGAACTCATTGGCGGCATATCGATGGAAAACCTTCCCTTCCCCGACAGCCATTTCGATGCGGCAGTGAGTCAGTTTGGCTTTGAGTATGGCGATACGGATCTTATCTCCGATGAGATTCTCCGTGTCGTGAAAACCGGTAGTTCTATCGGGCTGATGGTCCATCTCGGCGGAGGGCCCATCCTTGCTCATAATCTCAAGCGAAAAGAGCAAATTCTTTGGGTAAAAGTCAAAAAGGGTCTCTTCGATTACGTGAAGGAGATGCTCCACGACGAGGACTCCGATCGACAAGCGGCGATAGGTTTAGCGCAGAACATGGCGGTTGATGGAGCGGCCCGCTTCGGCAAGGGTTCGGTAGCGTGGGAGCTACCCGAGGCCGTTCGGCGTACACTGATTATGGCACAAGGCGGAGCGCACGAAAACTTGGTCGCAACGCTGGATCTTATCTCGGATCAAGCAGAGGCTGAACTTGGACGGATAGCGTCGCTTGCAGACGCCTGCGCGGCTGCCGACAATCGAGAACACCTTCTGGTGGGATTCCAAAGGCAGGGTCGGTTACCGATCGAAACGGTCTCCGTGCGCCTACCCGGTGAACCTGCCTTCGCCGAACTGATTATCATGTAAGCTTGGCTCTGGACCGGCGCATTCACGCTGTTCCGCCTGCGACGAACTTCGCAAGCTGCAGTGCCAATAGAAAAAGGGCGGCGGACCGAAGTCCACCGCCCGTATTTACGCTACTTCGAACGTGTCGATCAGAACTTGAAGTTGATCGAGGCGAAGAAGTCGCGACCCAGCACGTCGAAGGTGCTCGGGTAAGTGTTGGCCTGCTCCTGGTTATCCCCAAGCAGCGTACCATTGTTGTCGCTCGACACGATGATACCGTTGAACGTCGGGGTCTGCGGCAGAGTATCGAACAGATTGTTCACACCGATGGTGAACGTGGTCGATTCGCTGGCCATGAACGAGAACGTCAGGTCGACCAGATCGTATGCCGGGATACGCTCTACACCGTTGAAGTCGTTGTAGTTCACCGTATCGTCGTCGTCTTCGACGCCCGAAAGATGACGCCAACGAACCGAGGTCGTGAGCGGACCGTCGATGAACGATGCACGAGCCGTCCACTTGAACGAAGCGGTCGGATCGCCGCACTCGACGCCAAAGCGGCCGTCGCATACGATCGTACGTTCGAGATCAGCAACCGGACGGAAGCTGTTGCTTTCGGTCCAAGTTCCCAAGAACGACAGGTTGAGATCCTGCTCACCCGTGCCGGTCAGCAGCGAGAACGGGAGAACCGTGCTGTAGGTCGCCTGAAGGTCGACACCAGAGACAGAATATTCTGCAACGTTCACACCTGCCACGAGCGGCGGGTTATCGACAGTAATCGTACCGTCTCCGTTACGGGTACCCACGAACGGCTCACAGACCGGGCTGTTGAGGTCCTGAACTTCACCGAAGCAGAGGTTCAGAAGACCGGCCAAGCTACCACCTGCGATCGAGATGAAGTCTTCGACCTTGATGTCGAAGTAATCGGCCGTAAGCGTGAAGCCCGGGAAGAAGCTCGGCTGAAGGACAACACCTGCCGTCCAGCTGGTCGAGGTTTCTTCCTGGAGGTCCGGGTTACCACCGAACAGGGCAGGGATCTGCGCGTTCGGCTGTACGACGTCACCGGTACCCAAGTTACCCGCAGGAACACCGTTCTGTACGCAAAGGTCACCGGCGCCGGGATTAGCGGCGAGGAAGTCCGCGCTACCGCACGGATCGGTTGCACCGGGGAAGCCGATTGCCTGTCCACCGAAGAGTTCGCCGACGTTAGGCGCACGAACTGCACGCTGATATTGACCACGCAGCGTGATATCCGGGATCGGCGAGAACTGCACGCCACCGGCGTAAGTCCAGGTTCCGCCAACAGCCTCAAGAGAATAGTCCGAATAACGCGCAGCGCCCGTAAGCTCGAGACGGGCACTGCCGAACTCGATCGGAATGTTCAATTCGCCGAAGACTTCCTTCACATCGTAAGCGCCTTCAGTCGGCGAGCCGGCATTGAAGCCGATCACGTCACCCGAAGCGAGTGCGGTGTCCGGAAGGAACTGCGAAGCGACCCTGCGGTACTCGCCACCTAGAGCGAAACCGACCGGCTCTGCGGTACCGATGGCGAAATCGCCAAACGTACCCGAGACGGTGCCTACAACGTTCTCGAGAGTCGAGATGTCGCCATTCTGTGCCTGGATCGAGATCTGATCGACCTGAGCCGGTGTGAGCGTGTTCAGACCGAAGATGTTGATCGCCGGAGCCGAACCGTCAAGCGCAGCCTGGAAAGCCGAACGCGAGATGTTGCCGGCCTGCACGTTGGCATTCCGGGTACGTGCATACATGTAGTACGCATCGTAGCTCAGGTAATCGTTGATCGGACCACGCATACCACCAAGGACGCGGAATGCGTTACGCTCGTCGAGCGAGTTACGCGAACCGGTTTCGATGACACGGCGGTTGATGCCGGTGCTGACAACACCCAGTTCTGCACCCGGAAGAGCACCGAAGCAGGGAGTGCCGTCTTCAGGCACCATGCCGCCCGGACCGCAATAGCCGAGGCTGTCGTTGAATGCCTGACGCTGGGCAGCAGCGGCTGCCTCACGCTGGTCGAGAATGTTCAACTCATCGATCGCAGCTTGATCAAGGAACGGCGAAACAGCGTCGATGTTGACGTTATAGGTGCCGGTAACCGGGGTAGCAGCAAGTTCCTGCGCCACACGGTTGTTCACAAAAGCAACTTCCGTGTACATCGTGTGCCCGCCGCCGATATCGTAATCGGCATAACCACCGATCAGATAACGTTCCTGCGGGAGCTGGAGATAGTTGGCCGGAGCATAGTTGTAGGTGTAGCCGTTGCCGTCACCGAGCGTTCCCGGCGTGAAGAATACGCCGTTATCGACCAATAGGCCCTGAGCCAGCGGAGCGGTTACAGCTGCTTCACCGGCATCGGATGTATCGCCGTCACCGTTGAGATCGAGCGCGGGACGGACCGTGGTGGTTGCCGAAGCGTTGATGCGGCCTTCAGGAACAGTGCCCGAACCGAACTGCTGCAACGGCGCACCGAAGGATTCACCACCAAGGGCGAAGTTCGAGAATCCGCGGTCCGACTGGAAGATCGAGCTGCGGTTGAAGTATTCCGCAAATACGGTTGCGTTACCACGGCCATCGTCGAAGCTAGTGCCGATCGCACCATGCACTTCGTAACGGGCGCCATCGCCACGTTCAGTGATCGAGTACTGACCGCCGAGCTCGACACCTTCGATGTCGCGCAAACGGAAGTTAACGACGCCAGCAAGCGCATCCGAACCGTAAACGGCCGAAGCACCACCGGTAACAACATCGACACTGTCGAGCAAGAAGGACGGGATGGTGTTGAGGTCGACGATCTGGGCAGTATCGTAGAACATCCAGCGACGGTCGTTCACGAGGACCAGTGTACGGGCGGCACCGAGACCACGAAGGTTCAGGGTCGCAGCACCGTTGCCCGGGTTATTCGAGAACGAAGTGGTTCCCGGAATGACCTGCGGCAGGGTGTTGATCACGTTTTCGACGTTGACCGTACCCGACAGTTCGAATTCTTCGTCCTGCACAACAGCGACAGGAGCAGCCGTTTCGACGTTGCGACGCGCAATGCGCGAACCCGTAACGATGATCGGCGCGATTTCAGCATCGGCAGCGCCCGGCTCAAGTGCAGGCTCGTTAACCTGTTCGTCAACCTGCGCATAGGCTGGCGAAACAACCATGGCACCGGCCATGATCGTGCCCGTCAGCAACGCGGCTTTGTTAAACTTGTAAGACATTTCTATCCCCTCTGAGGAGGGCACCATTTCGGTGCCCCATAAGAAAGTTGATCCAGAAACTAGTCTGAATATGCGGGGCGTACTTCAACGGCGCGTTCCACTGCAATCTCAGATGCGAGGAAGCGGTATGGAAATCCGCGAGTGTGACAATGGAGTCACAGTTGACTTTGGTGACCGAATCCCGGCGAGTAGGAGGGCATTTGCCGATCGAGAGGATTATCCGGTGACCAATTTCATGAGCATATTCCGCGCAACAGGCATATCCACTTTGGCAGTGGCTGCGTGTGTTGCAGCTCCTGCGAACGCTCAAGATGCGGAAGATCGCGGGAATCAGCTCCAAGCTTTGCGCGATTGCCGCACAATCGAGCAAAACGAGGCGCGTCTAGCGTGTTTCGATGCGGCCGTGGATAGTGTGATTGCACGTCAGGACAGCGGCGAGTTGCAGGTGCTGGACAAAGAAGATGTTGCCGAGACCCGACGGGGCCTATTCGGCTTCAGCCTACCCAAAATCGGCATCTTTGCCTCTGACGACGAAAAAGAAAACACGATTCTGCAGTCGCGGATAACCGGGTTGCGCCGCCTTCGCAGCGATCACTGGGAAATCGAGATTTCGGAAGGTAGTGTCTGGAGAGCCACAAACACTCCGCGCCAGTTCAGGCCCGAAGTCGGAGACGAGATCGAGTTGGAAAAAGCTGCCATGGCCTCGTATTGGCTGCGAGTGAACGGGGCGCTGGGCGTTAAGGCTAGCCGTATTCGATGATCACGGCCAGGCCTGCGAACAAAGTCCTGAATTCCTAGCCCTCAAGAACGATATTCCTCAAGTCTCATGATTCCAGATGTCGAGTCCAATCCTGAATGGATACCGCACGCGCTCAATTCGGAGACACGAACGGTCGAGTTCCTCAGGGTTCCCGAGGAAAGGTATTCCGCAGCCGGGTTTCTTTTTGAGTACGCACCGACCGACCCCGCCGACCGAATCTCGATATCGTTCGATCAGGTGAGCGAAATGGAGGTCGATGCTTTGCCCCTCCATTTCATTTTCCACACGGCGTTCTGTCGTTCGACGCTGCTGGCCCGGGCGCTGAACATTCCCGGCATTTCGATGGGCATGAGCGAGCCCGGCATCATTGCGAGCCTTGCATCCGGCGGCCCCGGGGTAGAGCCGCTCATTAAGCCATTGCTGCGGTTGCTGGGCCGAAAGAAGGCTGGAATCGACGCGATCTTCGTCAAATCAACAAATCACGCCAATCGCCTAGTTCCAAAGTTGCTCGGCGCTCAGCCTGACGCTCGCGCGGTGCTGATGACCAATTCGGTCGCGCCATTCTTGCAAAGCGTGCGCAAGCGCGGCTTGATGGGGCACCGCTGGGGGCGCCGATTATATCTCGAACTGCAGAACTATACCGGTGTCGACCTTGGCATGTCGCCCGAAGAGCAGTTTTCGATGACCGACCTGCAGGCTGCCGGCCTTGCCTGGCTTCTCAGCCAGTACTACTTCACCCGCCTCGCAACGGGCGATTTCAAGGATAGAGTGCGCACGCTCGACGGCGATTTCTTCAACGAGAATCGCGGCGAAACCATTCGGGCAGTCCTCGCATTTGGCGGCGTCGATCTTGGCGAACACACTGCCGAGGTCCTTGGGGCAAACCCGGCGTTTACGAACCATTCCAAGCTTGGCGGCCCGATGGTCGAAACCACTGCAGACAAGCCGACATCAGAAGAAATCGAGCAGGTTGAGCACTGGCTGGGGCTCATTGCCGGGCAGATGGATGTTGACATGCCCTTACGCCAGACCTTGCTTTAGAATCGAAAAACCCGTGGGCCGACGGATATGCCCGATAATCCGCGTCGAGTTTCGCGACTTCATACAAAAAAGCCCGGCACTGCGGCCGGGCTTTTAGTTTTACAGGACCTGAGGCCTCAAAGGCCGCCCGGTCCGCAATCGTTCGCTAGGAAGTCCAGCATCTTCGTATAGAACTGCGTCTGATGCTCGTACATCAGCGTGTTGTAGAAGTGATCGGCACCTTTCAGCGTAAGGTACTGGGCATCAGTCTTGCCGGCCTCTTCCATCGCATCGCGATAGTCGGTCATGTTGAAATAGAGCACCCGTGCGTCGACGTCACCATGAACCATCAACAAAGGCACGTTGACCTTCGAAACTTCATCGATCGGATTGATGCCAATCATGCCGCGACGCTGCGCCCAATCATCGATAGCTTTCGGGCTATAGGGATTCCGGCGTAGCTTGTAGACCTTCTCGGGATCCGCAACGGCGGCGCCAGCGATGACGCACTGGTACACATTCGGGTCGCGCGAAGCGGCCACGAGCGCGGCATAGCCCCCATAGGACCAACCGAACATCGCCACACGGTCGGGATCCACGAGACCCTGGTCGATCAGATATTTCGCGCCGTCGTCCTTGTCGTCCTGCATGGCGAGCCCGTGCTGCCCATAGGCGGAATCGAACAATTCCTGACCCCAGCCAACTGACATGCGGTATTGCGGCTGGAGCACCATATAGCCGGCATTTGCCAGCAACTGGCCCCATTCGTCGTAACCGATGACCTCGTTCACATGAGGGCCGCCATGCGGAAGTACGACGAGCGGGAATGGTCCCTCACCCTTGGGCTTCGTGACGTAGCCCGCAATCATCTTGCCATCGCGCGCCTGATAGCGAATGAATTCCACGTCGGAGAGTTGTTCTGGCTGGATCAGCGGGTTGCGGCTGCCGAGTTTCGACATCCGGCCATCCTTGATCAGCCAGTACGACCCCGGATCGCGCGGCCCGGAATTGTAGACCACCATCGTATTGCCATCGCGCGAACGGCTGGTGATCGAGACTGCGTGAGACTGGGGAATCTGCGCCTCGAGCGCATCGTATAAAGCCTTCTCCTCGGCATCGAACCACACGCGTTCGCGCTTGGCCCATGGATAACGAGCTGCCACAAGCGTGTCATTACCGGGAATCGAGTGGGTTTGTGTCCACATGATATCGGCCTGGTCGGTGGCGGCAAGCTTCTCACCGAACTGGCCGGTATTGAAATCGAATTCCCACAGCGCGGCTTTGTCCTCGCCACGGTTGTCGATCACATAGCCGATATTGGGATTTTCGGGATCAAACCCCTTGAGGCCCATGAAACCGCTAAGCACGCGATAGAGATTTTCGTGCTCACCTTGGTCATAGCGTTGAAATTCTTTCCACGAGCTGTCGCCGGGCGAACGGTAGTAGGTAATCTGCTCCTTCGATCCCTGATCGTAGCCTTCGGTCCAGCGCGGATTGCCGTCATTGTCGAACACCGCGTCGGGGTATTTCTCACTCCCCTTGAGCACGAGCGAGCGAGCGCCCGTCTTGAGATTGAAACGGTAATAAGAGCGCGGACGGAAGGCGGCGAAGGGATCCACGCCCGTTGCGTCTGCGACGGCATTGCCCGAAGAAACCAGGATGTGGTCAGGTTCATTGGGAAGCAAGTTAGCGAGTCCGAAATTTCCCGGCAACTCTGCGAATTTGTTCGTATCGAGATTGTAGGAAAATGCCTTGTAGTCATAAGTCCCCTCCTCGGGACCATTCACCCTGCTGCGGTTCTGCTCCCAGGCAGTGCCGAAGATGTAGTTATCGCTCACCCACTGCACCTGGATGATTTCCATCGGGTCGGCGTTTAGGCGGCGGAACGGTTTCGACATGTCGTCGATCTTGTAGATCTCGAGGAGATACTCGCCTTCCTTGCTTTCGAGCTTTTGAACTAGCACGTGCTTGCCGTCAGGCGATACTTCGACTGCATTCACAACGTCGCGCAGTGCCCACACGTCAAGTGGGACGGTCGGTTGGCCGGAGATGGCGGTTTGCGCCAGTCCAGGCACGGCCGGCAGAGCGAGGCAGAGCGCACCTGCCGCTGCTGCCATGAGGGTTGATCTAAACTTTTTCATAAAGGCGACTCTCACAAGATCCTACATTTGTCGAAAGTAAAAAGGGCGGCTCCAGCACTGAAGCTGGAGCCGCCCTCATTTACACGTTCAAGATGAACGACATCAGAAGTCGAAGCGAACCGATGCGAAGAACTCGCGTCCGTCGTAATCGTATCCGTTACCAATCGCGGTGTTGGCGATCGACAGAACTTCACTCGGATCCACCAATGGCGGAGCAGTGTTGAAGATGTTGTCGACGCCCGCAATGACAGTGAACCGATCGGCACGATAGCGGATCGATGCCGTGTGCAGGAACTGCTCGTCGGCAAAATCGACGTCACGACAGAATACGCCGTCTCCTGCAACTACACCGTTAGCAGAACCAGCACCCGTGCAAGTATCGCTAACAGCGTTCGGAGCGGGCGTGTCGTCGGTAATCGGCTGACCATCCGGACGGTTGTTGAACGCGTCGCTGAATTCATCTTGGATATCTTCGTCCAATTCAACCGGCCCCGTATAGCGGGTCTGCCAAGTGAAACGGAACTTATCGATATCTGCTGTAAAGGTCAGTCGACCAGTCCACTTCGGCAGGCCGAACTCACCAGCATCCTCGTCGAACGTCGGCTCGCCATCATCTCCAATGAACAAAGAGCTACGTTCGATAAGATGGTTTGCGCTCAGATTGAGGCCCAGGTCGATCAGTTGTCCGAAAGCGCCTACTTCCTTGCCGACGAAACCATTAATGTCGACACCACGAACACTTTCTTGGTTCAAGTTAATGAACCCGGCTTCGACATCCGAGATCAACATCCGGCCATTCGGATCATATGTCAGACGATCACAGAACGGGCTGCGCGAATCTGCTTCCCGCAATGCGAAGCAGTCATTGACAATGAATTGCGACGCGGGCTCGATAATCGAGTCCTTCAGTTTGATATCGAAGTAGCTGGCGCCAAGGCTCATGTCGAAGCCGTCACCAAACGTCTCCTCGAAAGCGAAGCCTGCAGTAATCGAACGGGAAGTTTCCGGTTCGATATCCAAACTGCCTCCGGAAGCAATCTCGGCACTCGCGAACTGGGTCGTGTCCGTCGGAGTCGTGCCGACTGTAAAGGGATCGCGACCTTCTCTGATACAGCTATCGATTACGCTCTGTTCACGAGTGTCTTCGGCCGCATCATAACCGCCTTCGCCGTCAAGGATGGGCGAGTAAGCGGCGGCTGGGACCGCACAAGGATCGAACAGCCCATTATTGAAACCACTCTGCCCGGCGAGGAAGTTCTCGCGGAGGTTGGGGGCTCGGAATGATGTCCCGTAGCTGAACTTCAGCAGCAGCGGATCAATCGGACGCCATCCTGCCTTGACGGCATAGGTAAAGTTCGTTCCGTAGAATTCTTCGTCCGTCACACGGCCCGAGAGATTGACGTTGAGTTCCCTGACCCACGGCTTTCCAGCCTGAAGAGGTATATCGATCTCGCCGAATGCTTCCTTGATTTCCTTGCTGCCTACTGCGCCCTTATCGGCGAAGAAGCCATAGAAGAGACCGTTAGAAGCGACTGCATCCGGCTGCGAGTCGATCTCATCCTTCCGATATTCAAGGCCCAGCACCGCACCGACAGGTCCGGCCGGCAGCGTGAAAAGGTCACCTGTGACAAAGGCGGACAACAGGGTTTGCTCATACACTGTGTCGAAAGAGCGTACCCCGAAAAGATAGTCGGTCTCGGCTTGGCTGGAGAACGTACCGATCGCATTGCCGAGCAAACTTCCAGCGAACAGGTTAACCGGCACGCAGCCTTCCGTAAGATCCGGAAGTGCAGCGCCGGGATTTGCAAGATTAGCCACATCGCATGCGCCGCCTGGTAGCAGGTTTATCGGCTGGTTATTGTAGTCATCCGCGATACCGTCACCATCGTTGTCGAATATCCCGTCGCCATTATAGTCGGCGGTTGGATCCTGACCGAGAGCGAGGAGCAGCTTGTCTTCGCGAATACCACGGCGAACCGAGCTACCTTCAGCCCGCGAGTAAACCAGCGACGTGTCGAAGGTCCAGCTTGAGCCGATGAACGGCAGGTCTCCACGGACACCGAGAACACCGCGGTACTGTTCCTGAACCACGTCGGTATTGTCACGATCGCCCTGCACCGAAAAAACGGGCTGAGTATTAAGGGAGGTACCAGTCGCAAGCGCGTTGGGCGTTCCCGGAGCGAAACCCTCGTACTCATTGTTCGCAGCCCGGCAATCAACACCAAATTCAATGTTGCAAGGGTTGAACGGATTGCTTCCCGAAACGACCGGGAACACCTGCGCTGCGCCTGTATTATCGGCGAAAATTTCAGCCCTTGTGTAATTTGCTTCGAAATAAGGCGTAATGTTGCCCGCACCCGCAAGGGTGTATTCACCGTAAGCCATCACATTGTAGAGCTTCTGCTCGCTCAGGAATACCTCGTCCGGATCAGCACCATTTCGGTTGAAACCGTTAGGAAAGTCGACATCACGGAAGCCGTCTCCGTCGGAATCGACATTGCGTCCGAAGGCATCCCGGAAAATGCTGTAATTCGGAACACCAGAGTTGGCGATTTCGGGCTGATACCAGAGATTTCCGAAATAGGTGCCGGGCGCCAAAATGCGTCCGACTTGACTTGTGACGACACAATCCTGCTCAATAACGGAAATGTCTCCGCCACTCTGAGACTGAACAACGGCGTTGCTACGCAGGTCGGTCGTAAGAATTTGGCCATCTTCGGTGAATTCGCGATGTGTTGCGCAGCCTTGGAAAAAGTCGCGGTCACGCAGGCGGATTTCGTCGCGATAGTCGTATTCCGCACCAATCCCGATAAAACCACGATCGAAATTCAAGCCGTAAGCACCGCTGATGGTATAGTCTTCGCCGGAGCCCTGCGGATTGATTTCGCCGCGTGCATAAAGCTCAAGGCCATCAAAGTCCTTACGGAGGATTACGTTACCGACACCAGCGACAGCATCCGACCCGTAGATCGAGGATGCGCCGTCCAGCAGCAAGTCGTAGCGATCAATCAAAGAGCCCGGAAGGAGGTTGATCGAAGGGTTGGTCGGCGCGCCTTCTACGCCGGCGGGCGCAAGCCGACGACCATTGACGAGAAGCAGCGTACGATCGGCACCCAGACCACGCAGGTTTAGCGTCTGCGAACCCGGGCCGTTATCAAGCACGAAACCCTGGAAGGTGGCATCAATCTGCTGGCCAGAAGCGCTTTCCGAACGCTGGAGAATCTGTGAAGGGTCGAACAGACCAGTCTCGTTCGAAGCTTCAGTAGTGATGACTTGGAGCGGTGAAATGCTGCTGTATGTATCTCGCTTAATGCGCGAGCCGGTCACAACGATGGCGCCTTCAGTCTGCTGACCGGTAGCACCAGTATCCGTTACGTCGACGACCTCGTCGGTGTTACCGTCATTGCTCGATACGCCATCGGGAGCGGTGTCTTGCAGAACACATTCACCATCGACGTCATCGTAGCCTTCGGCGCAGTCAGCGTCCTGAGCGAACGCTTGGCCACCCGTAACGAGAGCCAGAGCGGACACCGAGACGGCGAGACCCTTTATAGTAGTTGTATGAATTTTTCGCATTTTGAACTCCAGTTGCGACAACCGGAACTGCGCTCCCACCCAACGGACAGCAAATTCTGCGCCCCCCTAGTGGCGCAAGCTTGCATGAAATGTCCGGGCGAATAAGCCCCCAGTCCCAACAGAGGGCTTAGTGCGTTAACCCTTGCCACCTGTCAAAGCACCTTAGCGGTTTTGGAGGCTGGTGTTGCGCAATTCCCACAACATAGGGCCTGCTGCGACGGTTAAATCAACTCTTCGAGAAAGATTCGCCTACTGAGTGCGACCGTGGCCTACTAAAGTTTCAAGGTAACATTTGGACACTTCCCGAAACTCGTATGCAGTCTGCGAATCACCGCTGTTGTTGCACGCTCATGACAAATGGTGCGCCCTGTCAGCCGATAACCATCTCCAACGCGCCGTCACCCTCGTCGATCTTGACCTTCGAACCGTCCGGAACGTCACCGCGCAGGATCATGTCGGCTAGCGGATCCTGTACGTAGCGCTGAACGGCGCGCTTCAGGGGCCGGGCGCCATAAACCGGATCGTAGCCCACCCGGCCGAGCCACTTCTTCGCAGCCTCAGTCAGGTCGAGTTCGATCTTGCGGTCTTTCAGCAGCTTTTGCACCCGCGCCACCTGGATATCGACGATCGGAGCCATGTGCTCGTGCGCCAGCCGGTGGAACAGGATGATCTCGTCCAGCCGGTTCAGGAACTCGGGGCGGAAATGTCCGCGCACGACGTCCATCACCTGCGGCTCGACGTCCTCGACCTTCTGGCCGTCATCCATATTGGCAAGGTACTGGCTGCCCAAGTTTGAGGTCAGGATGATCAGGGTGTTGCTGAAATCTACGACCCTTCCCTGCCCGTCGGTCAGGCGCCCGTCGTCGAGTACCTGCAGCAGCACGTTGAAAACGTCGCTGTGCGCTTTCTCGACCTCGTCGAACAGGACGACCTGATAAGGCCTGCGCCGTACCGCCTCGGTCAGCACGCCGCCCTCTTCGTAACCGACATAGCCCGGAGGTGCGCCGATCAGGCGGGCGACCGCATGCTTTTCCATGAATTCGCTCATGTCGATACGAACCATCGCGCTGTCGTCATCGAACAGGAAACCGGCAAGTGCCTTGGTCAACTCCGTCTTGCCCACGCCCGTAGGGCCGAGGAAGAGGAAGCTGCCCAGCGGCCGGTTCGGGTCCTGCAGGCCAGCCCGCGCACGGCGCACTGCCTTGGACACTGCATCGATCGCTTGGGACTGGCCGATTACCCGCTTCGACAGGATGTTTTCCATGTCGAGCAGCTTCTCGCGTTCACCCTCCATCATCCGGTCGACGGGGATACCAGTCCAGCGGCTGACGACACCGGCGATATCGTCTTCGGTCACCTCTTCCTTGAGCAGAGCGTTTTCCGTGTGGCCGCTCGCTTCCTGAAGCTTGCGTTCCAGCTCCGGAATCCTGCCGTACTGCAGTTCACCCGCCTTCTGCAGATCGCCGCCGCGCTGTGCCTGCTCGAGTTCGATGCGTGCCTGGTCGAGTTCTTCCTTGATCCGCGCCTCGGCATGGATCTTGTCCCGCTCGTTCTGCCACCGCGTGGTAAGCTCCGACGACTGTTGTTCCAGTTCGGACAGTTCCTTGCGCAGGGCCTCCAGCCTGTCCTTGGACGCGGTATCGGTTTCCTTCTGCAGGGCCTGTTCCTCGATCCGCAGCTGGATGATACGCCGGTCGAGTCCTTCGATCTCCTCGGGCTTGCTCTCCACCTCCATGCGGATACGCGAAGCGGCCTCGTCCATCAGGTCGATGGCCTTATCGGGCAGGAAGCGATTCTGGATGTAGCGGTTGCTTAGCTGGGCCGCAGCGACGATCGCCCCGTCGGTGATGCGCACGCCGTGATGCAGCTCGTATTTGTCCTTGATGCCGCGCAGGATGCTGATCGTGTCCTCGACACTCGGCTCGTCGATATAGACGGGCTGGAAACGGCGCTGCAGCGCTGGGTCCTTCTCGACATATTTCTGGTACTCGTCGAGCGTGGTCGCGCCGATGCAGTGCAGTTCTCCGCGCGAAAGAGCAGGCTTCAACAGGTTGCCAGCATCCATGCTGCCTTCGGAGGCACCAGCTCCGATCAGCGTGTGCATCTCGTCGATGAATAGAATGATCTGGCCCTCGGCGCCCTTCACCTCGTCGAGCACCGCCTTGAGGCGTTCCTCGAATTCGCCGCGGTATTTGGCGCCTGCTATCAGCGCGCCGAGGTCAAGCGACATAAGTGTGCGCCCCTTGAGACTGTCGGGAACGTCGCCATTGGCGATCCGCAGCGCAAGGCCTTCCGCAATCGCGGTCTTCCCGGTTCCGGGCTCGCCGATAAGGGCGGGATTGTTCTTGGTGCGGCGGGCCAGGATCTGAACCGTGCGGCGGATTTCCTCGTCGCGGCCGATCACGGGATCCAGCTTGCCGTCGCGAGCCGCCTGCGTCAGGTCGCGCGCATATTTCTTCATCGCGTCGTAGCTCTCTTCGGCGCTTGCGCTATCGGCGGAGCGGCCGCCGGTGGCTTCCTGGATTGCGGTTTCGAGCGCCTTGGCATCCACGCCTGCAGCCTTGAGCGCCTTGCCCGCTGCGTTGTCGGCGATTGCCAGTGCCTGGAGAATGCGCTGGACCGGGACGAAACTGTCGCCCGCCTTCTCCGCCAATTGCTCAGCCTGATCGAGCGCCCGTACGGCATCGTTGTCGAGGCCGGGTGTCGCCTGCGCCCCGCCACCGGACACTGCCGGGACCTTGCCCAGCGCAGTATCGATCTCGGTGATCGCCACGCCAGGATTGCCGCCTGCCCGCTGGATCAACTGCGCGGCCATTCCCTGCTCGTCGTCGAGCAAGGCCTTGAGAAGGTGCGCGGGTGAGATCCGCTGGTGGTTCATGCGGATGGCGACCGTCTGCGCCGCCTGGAGAAAGCCCTTGGCCCGGTCCGTGAATTTTTCGAGATTCATTCGAAACCCCTATCCTTGAAGTACCGCTCGAATATGGTGTTGCGATTATGCAACACAAGCCCTGCCCCACTTTTTACCACGAGGTGTGTTAGCCGGATATAGGGGTGCAATGCGCGAAGGGGAGAGCAGTGCCGAAATTTATTCGGCGTCTACGCCTTCCAGTCCGGGCACCATAACGGTTCGTCCGCCGCCGAAGTCCTCACGGACCACGATAAGGCCCTGACGTTCGAGATGATCGAGCAGCCGGCGGATACGTCCGGGCGAACTGGTGCCATAGGCGCGCGCAAGCTCCTGTTCGTCCACCTCGGTCTCTCCCGCGTGGGCTGCCTTGGCGATGACGAGGAACGGGCCGAGCAAATCCTCCTCAACACCGCTTGCCAATCTCATTATGCGCGCCTGCAAATGCTCTCCCAGCTCTGCCAACCCTGCGCCGGCAAAGGCGAAGCGGCGGCGGAAGGCACGCATGTCGGGCATGGGTCCGATCAGCCGTTCGCGGCGGCAGCGGGTGAGGAAGGTCTGGTACTGTGCACTGGCCGACTGAAAGGCGATGCCCTCTTCGCCCGCCAGTTCGCCAATGATCTCCTCGATCCGCGAGGCAACGGAGGAGGTGTCGACCGGTAAGGCAGCCGGCTCGACCTGCCGTTCCTCTGCATGGGCAATGCTGTCCTCTATCTCTTCCAGACGCGGCGCAAGCGGGGGAGCGGGGGGCGGCGGCGCCTTGGCGACATCGCTGGCAAGGTCACGGGTCAAGAGGTCGGCCATGTCCTCGGGCGCCGTTTCGGGCATGGCCATCAGCCCTTCGCTCCGCGCAGCATTGCCGGTCTTTACCGCGCCGATCTTTACCGCCAGCGGCAAGCGGGTGATAGCAGGGCCAAGTGCGAGGAAGTGTCCGCGCTCGAGCTCGCGGATACGCTCAGCCTGGCGCCGCTCCATGCCGAGCAGGTCAGCCGCGCGCACCATGTCGATATCGAGGAAGGTGCGGCCCATCAGGAAATTCGAGGCTTCGGCTGCCACGTTCTTCGCCAGCTTCGCCAGCCTCTGGGTTGCCACCACTCCCGCAAGGCCGCGCTTGCGGCCACGGCACATGAGATTGGTCATGGCAGACAGCGTCATGCGGCGCGTGTCTTCGGCCATCTCGCCTGCGGCTGCGGGCGCAAACATCTGCGCCTCGTCGACGACCACCAGCGCGGGATACCAATGCTCTCGCGGGGCGTCGAATAGCGCGGTCAGGAATTGCGCGGCGCAGCGGATCTGCTGTTCGACCTCCAGCCCATCAAGATCGAGAACCACGCTGGCGCGGTGTTCCCGGATACGGCGCGCAAGCGCCTCTATCTCTCCGGGGGAATACGCCGATCCGTCGATCACGACATGCCCGAATTCCTCCGCCAGCGAGGGAAAATCACCCTCGGGATCGATCACCACCTGCTGGACCATGCCTGCGCTCTGTTCGAGCAGGCGGCGAAGCAGATGCGACTTTCCGCTGCCCGAATTCCCCTGGACGAGCAGGCGGGTTGCGAGGAGCTCCTCGATGTCGAACTCAACCGCTTTGCCGGTGGTCGTGTGGCCGATGGTGATCTGCGATGTCACAAGCCCACGGCTAGCGTGCCGAATCCTTTGGCGACTAGGCCGCCCGTAACAGTTTTGCCCAGCGGCGATTGCTTCACCGCCATCCCCTCGCTAGGCAGGTTGCAAGAGAGGACTGAATTTCATGAAAAAATGGATCGGGCGTGTCGCAGCCGCCCTGGTGGTAATTGTGCTTGTCGCATTCGTGGCATTGGCGACGTGGGAACCGTTCTGGGCAAAGCGCGAGGGCATATTACCGCCTCAGGCCAGCTATTCCGCCGAAATTATCCGCGACGAATTCGGCGTTCCGCACATCTACGGAGAGCGCGACCGCGACGTGGCATACGGCGTCGCCATTGCCCATTCGGAAGACGATTTCGCGACCCTGCAGGACGTCGTCGCCATGGCCCGCGGGCGCTACGGTGCAATTGCGGGTCAAGACGGTGCCGCCATCGATTATGTCTATCACCTCCTCGACGCACGCGGCACCGCGGATCGGCACTATCCCGGACTGCCCGAAGACACGCGTGCGCTTTTCGAAGCCTATGCCACCGGCCTCAACGATTATGCCGAACAGAACCCGGACGAGATCAAGCTGGGCAATCTCTTCCCGGTAAACGGCAAGGATGTTGCCGCCGGGTTCGCACTGCGCCAGCCGTTCTTCTTTGGCCTCAACAACGTGATCGAACCACTGGTGGCGGGCGAGGACCTGCGCGCCGAGTACGGCCCAGATATTCCCGGTTATCCCCGCGAAGGCACGCCAGCCCGTGCCGAAGGGCAAGATGAAGCCGAAAAAGTCGCCTACTCGCCATTCGGGAAGGACGCCGCACACAACGGATCCAATGCCTTTGCAGTCACGCCGGAGAAATCAGGCGGCCCGACCATCCTCGTATCCAACAGCCACCAGCCCTGGCGCGGCGGCGTGGCATGGTACGAACTGGTCGTGGAGAGCGAGGAAGGCTGGCACTATGCCGGTGCGAACTTCCCCGGATCGCCCTTCCCCTTCCTTGGCCATAACGAGGCGCTTGGGTGGACCAACACGGTCAACACGCCCGACATGGTAGATGTGTACGAACTCGAACTGGACGAGACGGGTAACCGCTACCGCTTTGGCGGCGAGTGGCGCGACCTTGAAACACGCACCGTCACGCTGCCGGTCAAGATTGGTCCGATTGTCCTTCCGATCCGGCGCGATGTCCATCGCAGTGTCCACGGCCCAGTCATCATCAACGATCGCGGTGCCTTCGCCTTTCGCTATGGCGGGATCGACAATCTGGGCCAGCTCGATGCCTATTACCGGATGAACAAGGCCGAAAGTCTGGAAGAGTGGGAGGCCATCCTCGCGCGGATGGACATTCCCTCGACCAACTTCATCTATGGCGACCAGGAAGGGAACATCGCCTACGTCTACAACGCCGCCCTGCCGGATCGCCCGGAGGGGCCGAACTGGCGCGGCGTGCTGGACGGTTCCGACCCGGCGCTCGTGTGGGGCGGGCCAGTCGATTACGAAGAACTGCCGCGTTATCTGAACCCGGCCTCGGGCTGGCTCTACAATGCGAACAATGCCCCCTTTACGGCGGCAGGCGAAGGCAGCGACCTTTCGCCTGATGAATTTGCGCCGGAACTGGGCGTCGAACTCAAACAGACCAACCGCTCGCGTCGCGCGTGGAAGCTGATGACCGAGGCTGAGCGGCTAGATCGCGAGACGCTTGAAGAGATCAAGTACGATACGGATTACGAGCGCAGCGGATACGTTGCCAATCTGTGGGAAGATCTCGCCGCACTCGATCTTTCCGACGATCCTGACCTAGACCGAGCCCGCAACCTGCTTCTCGGTTGGGATTTCCGGGCCGACAATATCGGACGGGCTGATAGCCTCGCCTTGCTCATGATCCGCGAATTTATGTCGTCGTCCTATCAGAACAATCCATGGCCCGATGTACGCGAGGAACTCGCAAAGGCGGTCGATCATCTCGAAACGCATTTCGGGCGCATCGATCCTCCGATGGGAGACCTACTCCGCTTGCGTCAGGGCGAAGTCGACCTTCCGCTGGACGGCGGATCCGACACGCTCCGCGCCTCTACGCTGTGGGACGTCGAAGAAGACGGAAGGCTTGCCGTGCGCCACGGCGACAGTTTCATCCAATGGGTCGAATGGCTCCCGGGCGAGCGTGTTGCATCGCGCTCGATCCAGCCTTTCGGAGCAGCAACCACAAAGCCGCAGTCGCCGCACTATACTGACCAGTCCACACTGTTCATCCAGCACCGTTTGAAACCGGTCCATTTTTGGCGCGAAGATGTATTGGCCAATGCCGTCACTCGAAAGACGGTGACGCACCGCTAATCACTGGCTAGCGTACCAATAGTTATTTGTATGAGTCGCGTTCAGGGGAGAATTCATGCGTTTTAAGACTTTGCTGGCGGTTTCGGCCGCGCCCTTCATCCTTGCCGCCTGCGCAACTGCGCCGGCCTATGACGTCGCCGATGCCGGCAGCGCCGAAGTCGCCGCCACCGATACGGCAGAACCAGCCGAGCTGACCTCGCTCATCGACGAGGTCGCCATTCCCCATGAAAAGTTCACGCTGGAGAACGGGCTCGATGTCATCGTGCACACGGATCGCAAGGCGCCGATCGTCGGTGTCGCGGTCTGGTACAACGTAGGATCAAAGGACGAACCGCAAGGCCAGACCGGCTTTGCCCACCTGTTCGAACACTTGATGTTCAACGGCTCGGAGAATGCGCCTGAAGACTATTTCCAGTACCTTCAGGAAATGGGCGCCACCGATTACAACGGTACGACCAATTTCGACCGCACCAATTATTTCCAGACCGTTCCTACCGCTGCGCTGGAACGCGCGCTGTGGCTGGAAAGCGACCGCATGGGCTATCTGCTCGGTGCAGTGACGCAGGAAAAGCTCGATAACCAGCGGGGTGTCGTCCAGAACGAAAAGCGCCAAGGGGACAACCAGCCCGGCGGTCTCGTGTTCTATGAGATCATCGATACGCTCTTCCCTGCGCCGCACCCATACGACCACTCGCCCATCGGCTCGATGGCCGATCTCGACGCAGCCAGCATGGAAGACGTGCGCAACTGGTTCCGTGACAAATACGGTCCCAACAACGCCACACTGGTTCTCGCCGGTGACGTCTCGGCTTCCGAGGGCCGCCAACTCGCCGAAAAATACTTCGGTGCAATCGAACGGGGCCCGGTGAATGAACCCGCGCAGGCAGAGATCACCGAACTGGCTGCGCCCGTGCGCACAGTGATGCGTGACCAGGTCGCAGCGACCAACATCAGCAAATACTGGACCGCCCCCGGCATCACCGACCGCGAACTGACCGCCTTGACCGTCGGCGCCCAGATCCTCGGCGGCCTCTCGTCGAGCCGCCTCGACAACGCCTTGGTACGCGACGAACAGCTCGCTGTCGGCGTTTCCGGTGGCAACTTCGCCTTCCAGCGCGTCGGCATCCTGAACGTCGGCGCAACCGCAAAGCCGGGCGTCGAAACCGAAGTGCTCGAAGCGCGCCTCGACGCACTGATCGCACAGTTCATTGCCGACGGCCCGACGGAAGACGAAGTCCGCCGCGCCGCGACGACAACTGTTGCCCAGACCATCCGCGGTCTCGAACAGGTTGGCGGATTCGGCGGCAAGGCCGTGACCCTCGCCTCGGGCGAAGTCCTGGCCGACGATCCCGGCTTCTTCGCGCAGCAGCTTGAAACGCTAGCCACGCTGACCCCCGGCGAAGTCCAGGCGGCCATGCAGCGCTGGATGACGCGGCCTGCGATGACGCTAGTCCTAGAGCCGGGTGAGCGTGACAGCGAGTATGAAGAAGCCGCCTCGGTCGAAGCCGAGGCCGCCAGTGACGAAACGGCGGCAGCGGAGGAAATCACCGTGACCAAAACACGTCCGGCCCCGCCGATCGCCAGCAGCGCCGATCTCGATTTCCCGGATGTCCAGCATGCCACGCTGGCCAATGGAATGACGCTGCATTACGCGATGCGCGACGCCGTTCCGGCGACCTATGTCACGATGAGCTTCGATGCCGGCAGCGCGGCCGATCCGGTCGCCAAGCGCGGGCTCGAAACCCTGACCTTGTCGCTGTTCGACGAAGGCACCACGACCCGCACTTCGCAGGAACTTGCCGAAGCCAAAGAGCGGCTCGGTGCCAACATCTCGCTCGGCGGCGGTGAAGATCGCTCGACCTTTACCCTGTCGGCCTTGTCCGCGAATCTCGTACCTTCGCTCGAACTCATGTCGGACGTGGTTCGCAATCCTGCTTTCGATCCGGCCGAGATCGAACGCGTTCGCACCCAACAGGTCACTGGCGTCCAGCAGGAATTGCGCACTCCGGCTTCGATTGCCGCGCGCACGCTGACACCGCTCATCTACGGGGAAAACAATCCCTATGGCGGCGCTGCCAGCGGATCGGTGGAATCGCTCCAGGGCATAACGCGCGTCGACATCGTGACCTTCAAGCAGCGCTGGATCAGGCCTGACAATGGCGAAGTCTTCGTCGTCTCCGATCGTCCGCTCGCCGAAATCGTTGGCGCGCTCAACACCGTCTTCGGTGACTGGGATGCGCCTGCGGTAGCCAAGGGCGAGAAGAGCTTCCCGGCAATGCCGGCGAAACCGGAAGAAGCTCGCATTGTCTTGGTCAACCGGCCCAATTCTCCGCAGAGCTATATCCTCGGCGGCCAGATCACCCCGGTCGATGCCCGCGATGAAACCTATGTCGACTTCCTCAACGCGAACAACGCACTGGGGGGCAACTTCCTCGCGCGTCTCAACATGAACCTGCGCGAGACCAAGGGCTGGAGCTACGGCGTTCGCGGCGCGCCGCAAACCAACGAGAATGCGGTTGCTTATCGCGTATCGGCGCCTGTCCAGGCTGACCGCACGGGCGATGCACTCGCCGAACTGATCCGCGAGACCGGCGAATTCCTCGACACGCGAGGGGTTACCGAAGCCGAGCTGACCCGCATCGTGGCGGCGCAGATCGGGGAGCTCCCGGGCCAGTTCGAAACGTCCGGTGCAGTTCTTTCGGCCATGCAGAACAATGCGCTCTACGGCCGTCCGGACAATTACTACGAGCTGCTCTCCGACCGGTACCGTGCGCAGACTGGCGCCAGCCTCGATGCGGCCGCACGGGCTGCAATCGATCCGGACCGGTTTGTATGGGTGATCGTCGGTGACGCCGAGAAGGTCGAGCCGCAGCTGGAAAGCCTCGGGCTCGATGTCGAGGTCGTCCAGTCGGCCCCGACCGCGAATTGAGGCTTATTGACATTCATGTCAGCAAGCACGAAGACCACGCGAGTTCAAATCAAGGAGAATACGCATGTCCGTAGCCGGAACTTATGAAACCGTCGTCAAAAGCCCCATGGGCGATCAGAAGGGGACCTTCACTGTCGTCCCGGGTGACGATGGCAACACCTTCACCGGTTCGATGGCCGGCGGAATGGGCGCGATGGACGTCAAGGACGGCAAAATTAACGGCGACGAGCTGACCTGGGCGATGGACATGACCGTCCCGATGCCAATGACGCTCAACTGCAAGGCGACCGTCAATGGCGACCAGCTGACCGGCACCGTCAATGCCGGCGCTTTCGGCGACATGCCGCTGACCGGCGAACGCCAGGGCTGATCGCCCCAAACGAAAAGAAAGGGCCGCCGGAGCGATCCGGCGGCCCTTTTTGTTTGTCTTGGCTGTCGAGGGTTACTCGACCACGTCCATTTCCTCGATGAGGCCCTGGGCACCATCGACCTTGTCCATCACCCAGAGCATATAACGGGTGTCGACATGGATCGTGCGCGTCGTACGCGGATCGAAATGCCAGTCGGAATTGACACTTTCGAACGTCCCGTCGAACAGCAGGCCGACGAGTTCGGCACGCGCATTGAGCGTGGCCGAGCCGCTATTGCCGCCGGTGCTGTCGAGGTCGGACAGGAAGTTTACCGGGACCGAGCCGACTTCGGGCGAATAGTACTTACCGTAATCTTTCTCGCGGATTTCCTGCAGCTGCCGTTCGGGAGCATTGAACGGTTCTTCGCCCGTATCCTTTTCGGTAATACCTTCAAGCGTGGTGAACGGCATATAGGCCATGCCGTCCTTGGGCGAACCGCCCAGCACGGTGCCGTAGGTAACCCGTAAAGTGGAATTCGCGTCGGGATAGGTCGCCAGACCCTGCGAACGCTGCCACTGGGTGATCGCCTCCATGTAGCCGGGACGTAGCGCCAGCGCGCGGCCGGACCGTTCCTCGCTCTCGGCTTCCAGCCCACGCTCGTACTCGTAGAGCGCGACTGCAAGCTGCATGAAGGGATCGTCCGATGCCTCAAGATCCTCAGGTGTGGCATCCATCAGCGACAGGCGCGTTTCCGCATCGTCGAGCGACGTGCCCGCGTAATATGCGTCGAGCTTGGCCGACAGGATCGCCTCGTCGATCTGGCCTGTCAGACCCAGCGCATTGTCGAACACGGCCACGCGGTTTTCGGCAGGCTGGTCAAGATAGCTATCGAGGAACAGCATCCATTGCGCCTTGTCGACTGAGGCTTCATACCGGCGGTCGAGCGCCTGAAGCCCCTGACGGAAGAAGGTCATGTCGCGTTCCTGGAAACCCGGCTCACGTTCTGCGTCGGGCTTCTGACGCTCGTGTGCGAGGCGATAGAGGCGCTGCGCCGCAGAAAGCAGCGCAGGACGGGTCGCGAAGCCATACCAGAAGGCTTCCTGCGCAGCCTCGGCGCTTTCCTGTGACAGCGCCTGCAGGCCGGCAATGGCCTCGCCATATGCGGCGCGGCTACCGTCGGCCGCAATCCAGCCAGCCAGTGCTTCCTCACGCTCACGGCGCAGGTCGACCAGGCCCACGCGGCGTGCGCCTTCGAGCTGCCCGCGCGTATTCTTCTCGAAATTGTTCAATCCGGCGAGAAGCGATTCGTATTTGACCCGCGCATCCGAACCCTCGGGCGCCGCTTCCTCGATGGTGTCGATCCACTCGTTGAGCAGGGTCACGTAGGTCGGGTAAGACCAGCTGAAGGTGTTCTCCACCTCTGCCAGCGTGGCATAGCGCGAGGTCGATCCGGGATAGCCTGCGGCCATCACGAAATCACCTTCCTTCAGGCCGCCTGCACTCACCTTCAGGTGATGTTCCGGCTGATAAGGCACGTTCTCTTCCGCATAATCAGCAGCCGAACCATCGGGCGCGACATAGGCACGGTAGAACGCGAAATCACCCGTGTGGCGCGGCCACATCCAGTTATCGATATCGCCGCCGTATTTTCCGATGGAGTCGGCCGGTGCATAGACCAGACGTACGTCGCGCACTTCAAGCCGCTCGATCAGCGTATATTCCGCACCGCCATAGAAGCTGGCGACCTGACAGCGGTAACCCGCCTTCTGTTCGCACTCGGCGGTGATGTCCTTCATGCGCTGCTCGACCGTCTCATACCGCTCGGTCGGCGACAGGGCTTCGGTCCCTTCGCGCATGCGCTGCGTCACGTCGGTCAGCGCCGTGGTGACGTAGATGCGCGAACCCGGCGCGGCTGGCAGTTCGTCAGCCGTAGCTTTCGCGAGGAAGCCGTCGACCAGATAGTTGTTCTCGGCAGTCGAGTTGTACTGGACCGATCCGCGGGCGCAGTGGTGGTTCGTCACCACCAGACCAGCCGGCGAAACGAAGCTGGCCGAGCATCCGCCGAGCGAAACGATGGCTCCCATAGGGAAACCGGTCAGATCGGTCAGGGCTTCGGGATCGATTTCCAGCCCGGTTTCGCGAAGATCATCGGCGATCTCCGGAAGCTGCTGCGGCGTGAACATGCCTTCCTTGGCGGCAAGTGGCGCGGATGCGGCGCACGCCAGGAGGGCGGCGACGGTCGTGATTTTTCTCATTGAAGTACAGTCCCCTACCTTGTGCGCGAAGAACGCACGGTGGCAGGTGGCGTAAGGACCAACGATCCGCGGATCAAGCATGCGCTCGGCGGGTTACTTCTGGGTTCGACCAAATCCCGCGCAATCAGCCGTCCGGGAGCACGAAAACTCAGCCTAGTTTGTCTTTCAGCAGCTGGTTGACCACCGCCGGATTGGCCTTGCCCTGCATGGCCTTCATCGTCTGGCCGACGAAAAACCCGAACAGCTTGTCCTTGCCGCCGCGGTATTCCTCGACCTTGTCGGCATTGCCCGCGATGATTTCGTCGATGGCCGCTTCGATCGCACCGGTGTCGCTGACCTGCTTCAGGCCTTCGGTATCGGCGATCTCCTGCGGATCGCGGCCCGTGCGAAGGACGATCTCGTAGACCTCCTTGGCCTGTCCGCCGGAGATCTCGCTCTTGTCCTGCATGGCGAGGATGCTGGCTTGCGCTTCGGCGGTGGCGTTGGCCATATTGGCCTCTTCGCCCAGCGACTTGACCACGCCCGGAGCTACCGAGAGGGCCCAGTTCGCGACCTGCGTTGCCACCTTCGCCTCGGGCTTGCCGATTTTCGCTGCGGTCGCGGTGAGCAGGGTTTCGAAGCGTCCGAAAGTCTCGACCTCTGCGGTCAGCTCGCGCGCATTGTAAGGCGTCAGGCCAAGCTGGTTCTCGTAGCGTGCCCGCTTGGCATCGGGCAGTTCGGGCAGGCTGGCGCGGCAATCCTCGAGGAAGCTGTCTTCCAGTTCCAGCGGCAGCAGGTCCGGATCGGGGAAATAGCGATAGTCATGCGCGTCTTCCTTGCTGCGCATGGTCCGCGTCGTGCCGGTCGCCACGTCGAACAGGCGCGTTTCCTGATCGACCGTTCCGCCGTTCTCCAGCACATCGACCTGGCGGTTGGCTTCGTATTCGATGACCTGCATCACGAAGCGCACCGAGTTCACGTTCTTGGTTTCGGTGCGCGTGCCAAATTCGTCGCCCGGGCGGCGGACGGAGACGTTCACGTCGGCGCGCATCGAGCCTTCTTCCATGTTCCCGTCGCAGCTACCCACGTAGCGCAGGATGGACCGCAGCTTGCGGACGTAGGCGCCCGCTTCGGCGGGGCTGCGCATATCGGGCATGGATACGATTTCCATCAAGGCGACGCCGCAACGGTTGAGATCGACATAGGACATGGTCGGATGCTGGTCGTGCATCAGCTTGCCCGCGTCCTGCTCGACGTGGATGCGCTCGATCCCGATGACCTTTTCTTCCGGAATGCCCGCCTTTTCGTCGGCGTCGATCAGCAGCTGTCCTTCGCCTACGATGGGGTGGTAGAGCTGGCTGATCTGGTAACCCTGCGGCAGGTCGGCATAGAAGTAGTTCTTGCGGTCGAACCGGCTCCATTTGTTGATCTGCGCCTCGATCGCCATCCCCGTGCGTACCGCCTGGCGGATGCATTCGCGGTTCGGCACCGGAAGCATCCCCGGCATCGCTGCATCGACGAGGCTGACCTGCGTATTCGGTTCCGCGCCGAAAGCGGTCGAAGCGCCGCTGAACAGCTTGGCATTGGAAGTGACCTGCGCATGGACTTCGAGGCCGATCACGACTTCCCATTCGCCGGTTGCGCCCTGGATGCGGTAGTTAGTCATCTTCATTCTGCTTTCGGTTTTCGCTCTTGAATCGCGCCTCGCCATGGCCGATCCGCTTGGCAAGAATTGCCGGCACCGCCATCACGCCGACAACGGCCACCGCGGCGATCAGCGTGAAAATGGCTTCGTTCACCACCACTTCTCCGGCTTCGCTTCGAACCCGGCACGCTGCTGGATCGCCAGACCTGCATTGAGCACGCCCTGCTCGTCGAAAGGCTTGCCGACGATCTGAAGGCCGAGCGGCAGACCGTCCGGGTTGACCGCGGCGGGCACGCTCATCGCGGGAAGACCTGCAAGCGATGCGGGAACAGCGAACACGTCGTTCAGATACATCGTCAGCGGATCGTCGTTGAGCGAGCCGAGCGGGAAGCTGGCGGTCGGCGTGGTCGGCGCGAGGATCGCGTCGCATTCCGCAAACGCCTTCTCGAAGTCCTGCGCCACCAGCGTGCGGATCTTCTGCGCCTGCGTGTAATAGGCATCGTAGAAGCCCGCGCTGAGCACATAGGTGCCGATCAGCACGCGGCGCTTCACCTCGTCGCCGAAACCCGCGGCGCGGGTTGCGGCGTACATGTCCTGCAGGCCGGCCCCTTCGGGCAGGTCGCGCAACCCGTACCGCACGCCGTCATAGCGCGCGAGGTTGGACGAGGCTTCTGCCGGGGCGATGATGTAATAGGCGGGCAGCGCATACTTGGTGTGAGGCAACGAGACGTCGACGATCTCGGCGCCTGCATCGCGCAGCATGGCCTTGCCCTGTTCCCAGCTGTCGAGGATTGCCTGGTCGGTACCGTCCATGCGGTATTCGCGCGGGATGCCGATCTTCTTGCCTGTCAGGTCCGCATCGAGTGCCGTTTCCCAATTGGGCACGTCCATGTCCAGGCTGGTCGCATCCTTGCCATCGAAACCGGCCATGGCTTCGAGCATGATCGCGCAATCTTCGACGCTGCGCGCCATCGGGCCTGCCTGATCCAATGAGCTGGCAAAGGCGACCACGCCCCAGCGGCTACAACGGCCATAGGTCGGCTTGATCCCGCAAATGCCGGTGAAGGCTGCGGGCTGGCGGATCGAACCGCCGGTATCGGTGCCGGTGGCCGCCGGCGCAATGCGCGCGGAAACGGCCGAGGACGACCCGCCCGACGAACCGCCCGGGCTCATCGCGGCATTGGTGCCATCCTTTTTCCACGGCGAATTGACGTTGCCGAAAAAGGACGTCTCGTTCGACGAGCCCATGGCGAACTGGTCGAGGTTGAGCTTGCCCAGCATGCCCGCGCCTGCATCCCACAGCTTCTGGCTGACGGTGCTTTCATACTGCGGCGTGAAGCCTTCCAGAATGTGGCTGGCGGCGGTGGTCTGGACGCCCTTCGTCGAGAAGAGGTCCTTCATGCCGATAGGCACGCCGCCCATCTTGCCGAGATCTTCGCCCTTGGCGCGTTTCGCATCGGCGGCATCGGCCGCAGCAAGAGCGTGGTCGGGGGTGGTGACGATGAAAGCGTTGAGTTCGCTCGCCGAAGCCACCGCAGCATTGAACGCCTCGGCCACTTCGCGTGCGGTGAACTCGCCGCCGGCCACGCCGTCGCGGATCTGCTTGACGCCCAGATTGGTCAGTTCGTTTGCGTTCTGAGGCATTATTCGATCACCTTCGGCACACCGAAGAAGCCGTGTTCGGCCGCCGGTGCATTGGCGAGTATATCCTCGCGCCGACCACCCGAAGTTTCGGGGATCGCATCGACCACATCGTCACCCAGGCGCAACGTGTTCGGGATGACAGCGGTCATCGGTTCGACACCGGAGGTATCGACCTCGCCCAGCTGTTCGACCCAGTCGAGGATATTGTTGAGTTCGGGGACCATTCGATCGAGTTCCTCGTCGCCCATCTTGATGCGGGCGAGCGAGGCGATCTTGGCCACTTCTTCGCGTGTGACTGACATGGGTGTGCGCACTAGCCGCGCAGGGGGTTCTCTTCAAGCGGCTATGCGGCGGTGCAACATCATTCGAATTTTCGTCCGGTCGGTTCGCCTCCCACGAAAATCTCCCTTTCGCGGGAGGGCGCGATCGTCACCGCGCCACTTTCGATGGCGCGTCTTTCCCGAAGGAGCGATACGCGTTCTTCCTCCTTGGACATCGGTTTGGCGGGCGGATCGCCCGTCAGGATCTTCCAGCCGCCATCGCGAAACCCGAACGGCTCGATATCGATCGCGCAGTCACGCCCGGGCTCGACCGCTTCGCCTTCCGTGACCTGCGGCGCGGTGCATCCGTCGCCCAAAACCGCGACCGTCTCGTCATCTGCCTGAAGGTAGACCCGGCAGACCACCTCTCCCCGGCAGACATGAACTTCCGCGATGGCATCCTTCAGTCCCGCCGGCAGCGCAGTACCGACGGGATAGACCGCAAAACGGTCGGTCAGCTCTCCGCGACCATCCAGTCCGTCCGGCGGCCAAGAACGCTCCGTCTGCGCCTGCGCTTCCTGCGCCAGCTTCGCCACTTGGGCGTTGCCGCTTTTCGCCAGCTTCGCCAGCGCTTCACGCCCGGCATCGCCGAAATCCCAGCGCAGGGCCGCAAAGTCGAAATCCTCTGCCGAGACTTCGCCCGCTTGCAATCTCGCCAGCTGGTCGCGCGCGGATATGACACCGAAATCGAGGATGGGCAGCGCAAGGATAAACGCAAGCACGCAGGTTCCGGCTGCGAGATGCAGATTGGCCCTACGCACGCGCTCCATCCACTGCGTCATGCGTCCGCGGATCGGAGCGACGAAATAGGCCACGCCGTATGCCACTGCGACCATGATCGCGATCAGACCCCAGATACGTTCCGGACTCAGGCCGTATTCCGCGATGCGCGTGCCGGTGGAAATCGCCGCCATGATCGAAAGCGGCAGGATACCCAGCGCCAGCACCAGTGCCGCCCAGCGCAGCACACGGCTGCCACTGGCCTCCGCATCACCGTTTCGGACGACTGAATTGACCAGCACGAAACTGGCGGCCGCGCAGGAGAGCAGCAGCGGCGTCGGACTGCGTGTCGCACCCCAGAGTACGTCGAGGCCGCTCACCAGTACCGCGAGAATGAAGATCGCCAGCGCCCCCGCGAAGGGAACCGCAATTAGCGACAGAACCAGCATCCCGACCGATTGCAGCGTGCCGATAACTTTGAGCTGGTTGCGGAGAACCCCGAGCGCAGCGCCGAAGGTCACCCCTGCGAAGGTCCAGTTGAACCATTCCTCCCGCAAAAGTTCGCGCAGAAATTCGATTTCGATGGCGGCAAACAGCTCGGCCAGAAGATTGGCGAGCAGGAAGGACAGGCCGGTGAATGCCAGCGCCCCGCCTGCGCTTATGGCATCGGTCCAGACATGGAAGTGCGTGTCGTCGTAGGACGTCCGCCAGCGTAGGCGATGGAAACGCGCCTGGAATAGCGGCAAGGCCAGCGCGATCGAGACGATACCTGCTGCCAGCCAATATCCCTCGTCGGCGTAATGATCCTCTGCCCGTGCGACCCGCCAGGCGATACCCGCCATCACGGCGCCGACCAGCAGGGCAAAAGCCAGCGGTCCTCTCCAGCGTTCACGGACCAGCGTGAAGGCAAAGGCAAGCGGGCCGAAGAACAGGAAACCCGTCAGCGCGGCGCGCCAGGGCGGGACATTGTCGTATTGCCAATCGCTGGCGTAGTGGATCAGTAGCCCTGCGACGCCCAACAGCAGCGCGAGCATCCAGGGGCGCAGCGACCAGTCGGTATCGCGCGTCGTATCGGTATCCGTCATCGCCAGTCCCTCCTCCATCGGGAGGAAGGACTAGCCGAAAGTCAGCGTCCCGGCATGAGGAAAAGCTGAGGAATTGCGGAAAATTACTCCGGCGCTGCGGGAGCCGCAGGTTCGCCTTCGGGACCCTGCGGGCCGCCCATCGCGCCCATCATCGCCTGCAACTGCTGCGCCTTCGCTTCGAATTCCGCACGCGGCAGAAAGTCGACGACCTCGACCTCGAATGTCAGATCGGCATTGGGCGGAATGTCCGAGCCGGGAGGCGGCTCGGCGCCATAGGCCTGGTCGCCAGGAATCGTCAGGCGGTACTTGCCGCCCTTCTCCATTTGCGAAAGTCCGTCGAGGAAGCCGGGGATGATCGCGCCTTCTTCCAGCAGCAGCGGGCTGCCTTCGGGAAAGAAGCCCGGCGGAATGGGTAGCGGCCGCGAACGGTCGAACTCGGTTCCATCGTCCAGCGTGCCGACATAATTCACGAACACGACATCACCGATCTGAGGCGATTGGCCATTGCCTTCGGTAAGGACCTCGACACCGGCAGACTTAGGCGCCGCGGCCCATGCGAGCCCCGCGCCCAGCAGGATTGCGACGATCACGCCGAGCCAGAGCTTGGTCAGCGAGCCTTTCTTGATAGGCTGGAGCGGTACGCGGGTAATCTCGGTCATGTGGAATTCGTCCTGATACGCAAAGGGCGCGGATTTCTCCGCGCCCTCATGGCTTGTCTGGTGCGTTGCATCAACGGGAATTTTCGGGCGGCCCGTATGGGCGCAAACCGGTTCCCGCTTTTGCTGACGGCGCTTTATTTGATGCCGTCACGCTCCATGCGCTTGCGCTCCATCTTGCGGGCGCGGCGAACGGCTGCTGCCTTTTCACGGGCGCGCTTTTCGCTGGGCTTTTCGTAGTGGCGACGCAGCTTCATTTCGCGATAGACGCCTTCCCGCTGCAGCTTCTTCTTGAGCGCGCGGAGGGCCTGGTCGACATTGTTATCGCGAACCATGATCTGCATAAACTTCAATACCTCGACTTTGCGGGCCAGAGCCCGCTCAAAAGCGGGGTATGCCTCCTTGAATTGGGTTCTGCTTCTTCAACGAAAAGCGCGCCGAATCCGTTCCGGACCGGCTCGAATGGCGCGCACATACGGATTCGGCGGGAAAAAGGCAAGTGCGTTAGAGCGGCTTTCGTAATGGCGCGCAAGCCGCTAGTGGCGTGATCATGTCCACCCTGTCCCCACTCGTCGCCACGCTGCACGTCGCCATTGGCGGCGGTGTGGGCGCAGCGCTGCGTTACCAGACCGGCCGCGCCATGACGCATTGGCTCGGCGCGCCGATCGTATCCGCCTTTCCGTTCGCCACCCTCGCCGTAAACGCGATCGGTAGCTTGCTGATGGGCATACTGGCCGGCTGGCTGGTCCGCCACGGCAGCGAAAACAGCGAACAGCTGCGGCTGCTTCTCGGTGTGGGCGTGCTTGGCGGTTTCACCACCTTCTCCGCCTTCAGCCTCGAAATGGTGCTGATGATCCAGCGCGGACAATACCTCTTCGCTTCGCTTTACGCGGTCCTTTCCTTCGCCCTCGGGATCAGCGGATTGCTGATGGGGCTTGCTATCATGAGGATGGCCACGTGAAGACCTCCGACGAAGTCCGCAATTTCACCGTCACGGCCGACGACGACGGCATCCGTCTCGACCGCTGGTTCAAGCGCCATCTGCCCCAGGTCGGCTTCGGTACGGTCAGCAAATGGGCGCGCACCGGCCAGATCCGTGTCGACGGAAGCCGCGCCAAGCCGGACGACCGGCTGAGCGAAGGCCAGCAGATCCGCGTCCCCCCGGGCGGCGATGCACCGCACAAGGGCCCAAAGCCCAAGCGCGAGCTCACCAAGGCCGAAATCCAACAGGCCGAGGACATGCTGATCCAACAAACCGAGAGCGCCCTGGTGCTCAACAAGCCCCCGGGTCTCGCCACGCAGGGCGGAACGAACACCTTCAACCACGTCGACGGCCTGCTGGATGCCTATATGGGCGAGGATGACGAACAACGCCCCCGCCTTGTCCACCGCCTCGACAAGGATACGTCGGGCGTCCTGCTGGTGGCGCGCACTCCCGGCAGCGCGGCGTTCTTTTCCAAGCGCTTCTCGGGCCGATCGGCCAAGAAAATCTACTGGGCGCTGGTCGTCGGCGTGCCGGATATCCGGGAAGGCGTGATCGAGGCCCCGCTCGCCAAGCAGCCGGGCTCTGGCGGCGAGAAGATGCATGTCGATCACGAAGGCGGTGCGCCTGCCAAGACCAAGTACCGGGTCGTCGACAGCGCGGGAAAGAAGACCGCCTGGCTCGAACTGCAACCGCTCACCGGCCGCACCCACCAGCTTCGCGTCCACTGCGCGGCGATCGGCCACCCCATCGTGGGGGATGGCAAATACGGCGGCAAAGACGCCTTCCTCACCGGCTCGGTCAGCCGCAAGATGCACCTCCACGCGCGCCGGCTGATCATCGACAGTCCGGATGGCAAGCTCGACGTCACCGCCGAACTGCCCGAACATTTCGCGACCAGCATGGAGCAGATCGGTTTCGACGAAAAGGCGAGCGACGCTCTGCCGATGCGTGACGATCCCCCGCCCAAGTCGCGCGAGGAAAAGAAGCAGCAGGCCCGCCAGCACGCCAAGACCTACAAGAAGGCGCAGCGCGGTCCGCGGCGCGCGCGCGGAGGTTCCGGCGGCAAGCCGAAAGGCGCAGGCAAGAAGAAGTGACCCGCCTCGTTATCTTCGATTGCGACGGAACGCTCGTCGACGGGCAGGCCGCGATTTGCGACACTATGGCCGAGGCATTCGCTGCCGCGAAGCTCCCCCCGCCCGACCGCAACGAAGTGCGCCGCATGGTGGGATTGAGCCTGCCCCAGGCGCTGCGGCGGCTCGCCCCGGATGCCCAGGAGGACCAGCACCTCGTGGCGCTCGAAGCCTACAAGACGGGTTACCGGGAGCGGCGGACGTCGGGTCTGCTCGAAGAACCACTCTACGATGGCATGGCTGCGCTGATAGAACGTCTCGCGGCGGCGGGCTGGCTGCTCGGCGTGGCAACCGGCAAGAGCGACCGCGGGCTGCATGCCTGTCTCGACACGCATGGCATCAAGCACCATTTCGTAACGCTTCAGGGGGCGGATCGGCATCCATCGAAGCCCCATCCAGCGATGCTCGAAGTGGCGCTCGCGGAAGCCGGAGTTGCCCCGTCCCGAGCCGTCATGATCGGCGATACCAGCTTCGACATGGAGATGGCCCGTGCTGCGGGCGTCCGCGCAATCGGCGTGGCCTGGGGCTATCATGAGCCGCGCGAATTGCTCGAAGCCGGGGCTGAATGCATTGCCGAAACAATGGAACAGCTCGAGGAGATGATCTGTGCAGCCGGATGAGCAACCGCCCAAATCTGACCGGGATCCGGGACGCGATTTGGGGCGCGATTCAGGCCGCGAACAGGGGCGCGATCCTGCCGCCGCGAAATTCTGGACGCTGCAGGGAATCCGTCTCGCCGGCATCGCGACTGCGATGGCGGGTGCTGCGGGAGTGGCCGAGAAACTGGCCATGCCGCAATGGGCCGCCGGTCTGCTGCTCGCTGCCGGCGTAGGCATATATTTCGGTCTGCCGGTCGCACTCGCCCGGAAGTGGAAGGCCGAAAGGTGAAGCGTTTCTACAAGGATGTGACGACTGCTCGGACCGAGCAGGGCTGGATCGTGTCTCTCGATGAACGCCCGCTCAAAACTCAGGGCGGGCAGCCGCAAGTCGTGCCGTCCGAAGCCCTCGTTGAACGGATCGCCGCGGAATGGCGCGAACAGGGAGAAGTGATTGAGCCTGCCTCCTTCCGCCACCGGGATATGGCCGATTACGCGCTCGACGTAGTGAGCGCGGACAGCTCGGAAGTGGTCGAAAAACTGCTCGGCTATGCCGAAACCGACACGCTCTGCTTCCGCTCCGATCCGGAAGACCCGCTCTATCGCCGCCAGCAGGAAATGTGGGATCCGATCCTCGAAACGATGGAGGCGCGCGAGGGTGTGAAGCTGCACCGCATCAGCGGCATCCTTCACCGTCCACAGACTGCGGACACGCGCGAGAAATTGCGCGCAAGGCTGGAGGCGCTCGATCCCTTCACGCTGACCGCGCTGGAACAGACTACCTCCCTATCCGCATCGCTATGCATCGGACTGGAAGCTCTGCAGGAAAACGCGGATGCCGAGGCGCTGTGGAATGCAGCCAATCTCGAAGAAGACTGGCAAGCTGACCTCTGGGGCCGTGACGAGGAGGCGGAGGAGCGCCGTACGAGGCGGAAATCCGACTTCCTTGCCGCCATTGCCTTCGCGCGAGCCGTTTAACCAGCTCTCGACGCGGTCATGTAGGCTCGGCTTGCCCGGTCAACGGCATACGAAAGGTGAAGGCGGTTTCCCGGTCTTTTGAACGGGCGGTCAAGCTACCATTGTGCGCTGCTGCAATCTGAGAGCTTATGTAGAGGCCAAGTCCAAGCCCCTGGAGGCTTGATCTCACCTCTCCCCGCGAGAATGGCTGAAACAGCCTTTCCATCGCATCCTCTGGGATCGGATCGCCTTGATTGATCGATTGGAAGACCAGTTCATCGTCTTCCACCAGCAATGCTACTCCTATCGCATGTTCCGGATCGCCATGCATGATGGCATTGCCGATCAGGTTCGAGAAGACCTGACCGAGCCGGCTATGGTCGGCAAGGACTTCCACTTCGGTCTTGATTTCCGGAACGAGATCGCACTCAGGATGGCTCGTGCGAAGTTCCGAGACGACTTGCCGGAGGGTATCGGCAATGTTCTTGCGCGATTGCTCGAGCGGAATGCCTCCGCCGAGTCGGCCACGCGCAAAATCCATCACGTTGTCGATGAGCCCGGCCATGCGTCTGACGCTGCCCTCGATCAGATCGACGACCGATATACCACGATCGCTCAGCGTCTCCCTCTTCAGGATCCTCGCGCCTGCGTCGATCCCGGCCAGAGGATTGCGCAAATCGTGGCCAAGCACAGCGATGAATTGTTCGCGCAAAGCCGATGCTTCCTGTTCGTCGAGAAGCGCCGTCTTGCTTTGCTCTACCGATCGGCCTGCCTCGATATGATACGCGATCAGCTCGGCGAACAACTTGAACATCCTGAGAATTCTGGGTTCACTGGCCTGTGCTGGCTTAGGTGAGATGGCACACAGGGTGCCAAAGAAACTATCGTCGGAAAGGATGATCGGAACGGAAATATAGCTTTTCAGGCCATAGATTTGGGGCGTGTGATGCTTGCAATAAAGCGGGTCGGTATCGACATCGTCGATCACCACCGGCTTTCGATGGTCGCGAATTTCATTGCAGATTGTAGTCTCGACATCGAGTTCGCCGCCGGGCTCCAGCCCAAAGGCAATCTCGTCGCGTACGCCGCAGGCAATCCAGCGATTTTCGGTGACCCGCGCAATCGCGGCAAAGCCCATCCCGGTCGTTTGACAAACAACATCGAGAATAGTTGGCACCGCGTCGATCGCGCCAATCGTGCGAATATCTTCCGAAAACTCCGCGTCCATCAAGCCTTCATATTTCCCCTAAGAATATCAGCCACCCGGCCGAGCTATTCCACCCAGTCGGCAACCTGCACAGCAACATCGTTCGCCGCCCGATTCAGTGCCGGTCCAACGCTGGCAACATCGGCTGCGACGCCCGGCACCACGGCTTCGAACCGGCGCGTCGTCACCGCGCTTCCTTCGCCCGGACGGACGGCGTCGAACACGATCACCACGCTAGACGTGCGCGCGTCGTAGCCGAACTGGCGGAGCGTGCCGGTAAGGCGGTTTTCGGCAAGTGCCCCCGGATCGTCACCGTCGATCACCACCCGGTTGCTGCGCGTGCGGATCGTCTCCGCGATCAGGCGGCGGAACAGGCGCGCAGGTTTTTCGACCCATACGGCATCCTGAAGATAGGCGAGTTCGGTGTCGGTGATCTGCACCGGGACGCGGGTGACATCGAGCGCGCTGGGCGCTTCGAATTCGGTCAGCGCGATGGCTGTCCCGGAAGTGCTGGATGCTCCGGTCCCCGCAGGTGCGGTCGCCGTGGGTGTCAGCGTCAGGAGGCTCTCGGGCGGTTCGCTCCCGAAAGAGAGGCAACCGCCCAGAAGCAGCGCGGGGGCAAGGATGGCGAATTTGAAATGCTTGGTCATCGCGCGGAACCCCTGTCTCACGGCTCGTACTCGGGCAATGGTTGCCCCTCGAGAAGCGCGCCGGCACCCTTCTCGTCGATCTTTTCGGTCACGTCGCGCAGCGCCTTGCTGGTCGCCCGCAGGTCGCGCAGGGTCGCTTCGGCTGCGGGCAGCGTGCTTTCGGTCAGTTGCCTCGTAGCCGGGCGCGCTTCGGAAAGGACGCCCTGCAGTTCTTCCGAGGCATCGCCGGCCTGCTTCAGCGTGGTCCGCAACTGGTTGGCCAATTGCGCACCTTCCTGATTGAGCAGTCGGTCGGTCGAAGCGGTCACATTCTCGAATTCATTGAGCGCTCCCGATGCTTCACGCAGCGTGACCTGCAATTCGGCCATGGTCCGTTCGAACTGCGGCGCAGCCTGCGCCAGTTCGGCAGTCATCTGGTTGGTATTGGCCAAGATGCCGGCAATCTCGCCCTGATTCTCCTCGTCCAGCAACTGGGTCAGCCGTTCGGTCAGCGTTGCCAGCCGCTCGAGCAGCAGAGGCGCGTTGGACAGGAGAGCGTTGAGCCCGCCGTCCTTGGGCGGAATGATCGGCACGCCTTCGGTACAGGCGGTTGTTTCGCACGAAATAGGCGGCGCGCCGCTGCGTGCACCGTCGAGCAGAATGGTAGATACGCCGGTAAAGCTGCCCTGGATGGTTGCAGTCGTCCCGACGAGGATCGGAACTTCCTCCTTCACCTTGATGCGCACGCGCACGAAGCCGGGGTCTTTTTCCCACAAAACGATTTCGCTCACCTGGCCCACCGGCACACCGGCAAAGCTGACCTGGCTGCCATTGGCGAGGCCGGAGACGCTTTCGGCAAAGAAGATGTCGTAATCCTTCTGCGCGCCTTCGTCCCAGCGCGCGATCCACACGACGAACAGCGCCAGTGCCGCAAGCACCGCCAGTGTGACCGCCCCCACCCAGATGTAATTCGCCCGTGTTTCCATTGGTTAGGCCTTATCCCTGCTTGGAGGCGCGTTGTCCAACGCTTTGACCGCATGCGCCGCGACCGGCTCGTCCATATGCCGCCGCAGTTCGTCGAGCGCCTGCGCAGTCAGCGCCGCTCGCCCGCGCGGCCCGTTGAAATATTCCTGGATCCACGGATGGTCGAGCTCCATGAGTTTGGGCACCGTATCGACGGCAATGACCTGCTTGTCGGCCAGCACTGCAACCCGGTCGCAAATTTCATGCAGCGTATCGAGATCGTGCGTGATCAGGAACACGGTCAGACCCAGCGTTTCCTTGAGTTCGCGGGTCAGATTATCGAAGGCCGACGCACCGATCGGATCGAGACCGGCGGTCGGCTCGTCAAGAAACAGCAGTTCGGGATCGAGTGCCAGCGCGCGGGCCAGGCCAGCGCGTTTCTTCATCCCGCCCGACAGTTCGCTCGGATATTTGTTCACTGCTTCTTCCGGCAGGCCGGACAGCATGATCTTGTAGCGCGCAATCTCGACGCGGAGCCGATCCGAAATCTCGGGATAGAACTGCTTCAGCGGCACTTCCACGTTCTCACCAACCGTGAGGGTCGAAAAGAGAGCGCCGCCCTGGAACAGCACCCCCCAGCGATCGCGCACGCCGATTTCCTGATCCGGTTCCGCATCGACGATGGACTTGCCGAATACCTCGATCTCGCCCTCGGTCGGTGGCTGCAGCCCGATTATCGACCTCATAAGCACGGATTTGCCAGTCCCCGAACCGCCGACAACGCCCAGGATCTCACCACGATTTACCGTGAGGTCCAGCCCTTCATGGATCACCGCATCGCCGAACTGGTTCTTCAGGTTCCTCACCACGATGGGATGTTCACCGCGATAGCGTTCGTGGCGCCTGGTGGATTTCTTGTGTCTTTGTTCTGCCATCAGCCCCACCCAAGCTCGGTGAAGAAGACGGCGAAGATGGCATCCAGCACGATGACGGCGAAGATGGCCGAAACCACCGACATCGTCGTGCGCAGGCCGACCTCTTCCGAATTCCCCTTCACCTGCATGCCGTGATAGCATCCGGCCAAGGCCACGATCAGGCCGAAGACGGGCGCCTTGATCATGCCGACCCACACATCGTAAGTCGGCACGACTTCCTGAATGCGTGAGAGGAAGGTGAAAAACGGAATGCCAAGCATGATTTCGCCGACGAACGCCCCGCCGATGATCGCCATGCACGACGCATAGAAACCCAGCAGCGGCATCATCAGAACCGCAGCCAGGATGCGCGGGACCACCAGCGCTTCCATCGGCGAAATTCCGATGGTGCGCATCGCGTCGATTTCCTCGGTCAGCTTCATCGTGCCGATTTCGGCGGCAAAGGCACTTCCCGACCGGCCCGCGACCATGATGGCGGTCATCAGCACACCCAGTTCGCGCAGGGTAATCCGGCCGACCAGATTTACCGTCAGCGTTTCCGCCCCGAAGGCAGCAAGCTGCACCGCCCCTTGCTGCGCGATGACGATCCCGATGAGGAAGCTCATCAGGCCGATGATGGGCAGCGCCGAAACGCCTACCAGCTCGACCTGGCGCACCAATGCTACCATGCGAAAATTACGCGGATGCCGCGCCAGTCTCGCCAGGGAGAAGATCAGCGCACCGAGGAAGCTGACGACGCCGATGGCGCCCGACCTGGCGTTGAACACCTTCTCGCCCACTGACTCGGGAACGCGCTCCCACACCGGCGCACGTGGTGCGGCAATGTCGTAATCGCCGCTGAGTCCTTCGAGCGCGCCCAGCAGGCGTTTGGCCCGGTCGCTGGCCCCGACGATCTCCGCCTCATGCTCGCCGGCGATCTGGCAGGCCACCCAAGCGCCTACCGTGTCGATTTCCGATACATTGGCGAGGTCCACCTTCGCGATCGGTCCCTCAAGGTCGCGCAGCTCTTCGTCGACCTCGCCGATGGTCGAAACGAGATAGGGGCCGCTGAGGGTAAGCACCGCTCCCTCTTGCCCCTGCTCAAGCTCGTATTCTGCCAATCCAGCCATCAGCCCGCGCTATGAGGGGAAATGGTCCGCTAAACAAGCTTGTATCAAGTCCTTTTCCATACGCCGTTGCATCGCACAAAGGGCGCTGGCAAAGGCGGCAGCCATGAGCACCGAGCTATCCAAGACTTTCGACCCGGCAGAAATCGAGCAGCGCTGGTACGCGCATTGGGAAGAAAACGGCCTGTTCCGTCCCGAACGCCTGGACGCAGAGCCCTTCACCATCGTGAACCCGCCGCCGAATGTCACCGGCTCGCTCCACATTGGCCATGCGCTCGACAACACGCTTCAGGACGTGGTGATCCGTTATGAACGCCTGCGCGGCAAGGATGCGCTGTGGGTGGTAGGCACGGATCATGCGGGCATCGCCACGCAGATGGTGGTCGAACGCCAGCTCGAGGCGCAGCAGGACAAGCGCACGAATTACAGCCGCGAAGACTTCGTCGACAAGGTCTGGAAGTGGAAAGAGGAAAGCGGCGGCCAGATTACCCGCCAGCTGCGCCGGCTCGGATGTTCGATGGACTGGTCCAGAGAGCAGTTCACGATGGACGAGCATTTCTCGAACGCCGTGCTCAAGACCTTCGTCAATCTCTATAACGACGGCCTGATCTATCGCGACAAGCGGCTGGTGAACTGGGATCCCAAGCTCAAGACCGCGATCTCCGATCTCGAAGTCGAGACCACCGATGTGAAGGGCGGCTTCTGGCACTTCAAATATCCGCTGGCAGATGGCGTCACGACGTCGGAAGGCAAGGACTATCTCGTGGTGGCGACCACGCGGCCCGAGACGATGCTGGCCGATATGGCCGTGGCTGTGCACCCCGACGACGAACGCTACAAATCGGTCGTGGGCAAGGACATCCTCCAGCCGATTACCGGTCGCCGCTTCAAGGTGATTGCGGATGAACATGCCGACCCCGAACTCGGTTCGGGCTGCGTGAAGATCACGCCGGGTCACGACTTCAACGATTTCGAGGTCGGCAAGCGCGCAGGCATGAAGGCCGGCGAAATGCTCAACATGCTCGATGCCGAGGCGAGCGTCTGCCAGACCGCCGATGGGCTCGTCCCGGAAGAGTTCCTCGGCATGCACCGCTTCAAACGCGACGGTGTCGATGGCGCACGCGAACTGGTGGTCGCGCGGATGAAGGAACTGGGCTTCCTCATCCCGCATGTCACAAAGGACAAGGACGGCGAACGCGTCGAGCACGACGCCGAACCGCGCACCATCGCCACTCCCTTCGGCGACCGCGGCGGCGTGGTGATCGAGCCCTGGCTGACCGACCAATGGTATGTCGATGCCGAAAAGCTCGCGAAGGCCCCGATCGAGGCGGTGAAGGACGGCACCATCGAAATCGTCCCGAAGAGCTGGGAAAAGACCTTCTTCAACTGGATGGAGAATATCCAGCCCTGGTGCGTCAGCCGCCAGTTATGGTGGGGCCACCGGATTCCGGCGTGGTATGGGCCGGAAAAAGGAATTGACGGCGCGGTAACTGTGGGAAGACAGGGGGGTGAAGTAGCCGCATCCTACACGAACCCTCAGGCTTTCGTCGCGATGACCGAGAAGGAAGCGATCGAAAAGGCCAAAGAATACTACGGTGCTGATACTCAGATCAGAATTTCGGACCGTGTTAGGTTACCGCTGGCCAACGTTGTCTATATATCTCGCGACGACGACGTCCTCGACACGTGGTTCTCCTCTGCGCTCTGGCCCTTCGCCACGCTCGGCTGGCCCGGTGACACCTACCAGCCCGTTCGCCCTGAGCTTGTCGAAGGGCCGCACTTCACTTCTGGATCAGCGGAGAAAGAAAAGGACGGGGCTTCGACAGGCTCAGCCCGAACGGATTTGGATGTTCGGGAAGGCGGCTGGGAAGAAAACCCCAATCTCCTGTCCAAGCACTATCCCAACGACCTGCTGATTTCCGGCTTCGACATCCTGTTCTTCTGGGATGCGCGCATGATGATGCAGGGCATGCACCTGACGGGCAAGGCGCCGTGGCCACGGCTCTACCTGCACGGGCTGGTGCGCGCGGCGGACGGGGCGAAGATGTCCAAGTCCAAAGGCAATGTCGTCGATCCGCTCGGCCTGATCGACCAATACGGTGCCGATGCGCTGCGCTTCTTCATGTCGGCGATGGAAAGCCAGGGCCGCGACATCAAGATGGATGAGCGCCGCGTCGAGGGCTATCGCAACTTCGCGACCAAGCTCTGGAACGCGACGCGTTTCTGCCAGTCGAACGGCATCGGTGCGAGCACGAGCATCGCCGCCCCTGCCGCAACGCAGGCGGTCAACAAGTGGATCATCGGCGAGGTTGTCGAAACGAAGGACGCGCTCGAGCAGGCCATGGCCGACCTGCGTTTCGATGCCGCAGCGAACACGATCTACCACTTCGTGTGGGATCGGTTCTGCGACTGGTACATCGAACTCATCAAGGGCAATTTCGACGAGGAAACCAGGGCAGTCGCCGGTTGGGCGCTCGACCAGATCCTCGTCATGCTGCACCCCTTCATGCCCTTCATCACCGAAGAACTGTGGTCGAAGCAGGGCAACCGCCCGGACTATCCGCTGATCACCGCCAAATGGCCCGATCCGCGGGCCGAAGTGGATGCCGACGCGAAGGCGGAAATCGACTGGCTTATCGCGCTCACCAGCGCGGTACGCACGGCGAAAAACGAACTCGGTATCGCTCCCGGCTCAAAGCTGGAAGCCTATTGCCCTTCACCCTCCGCGCTGGGTCGCAAGGTGGTCGAGGAAAACGCCGCCGCTATCGAACGCCTCGCGCGCCTCACACCGGTCCATTTCGCCGAAGCTCCGGGCGGTGCCGCGATGCAGGTGGCCGCGGGCGAGGATGCCTTTATCGTGCCATTGGAGGGCGTGATCGATATCGATGCCGAAAAGGCGCGCCTGACCAAGGCAATGGAAGCCTCCGCCAAGGAAGCGAAATCGCTCGAAGGGCGGCTCGGCAATGCGAACTTCGTCGAACGTGCCAAGCCGGAAGCGGTCGACAAGGCCCGTGCCGACCTTGCGCACCATACGGCGGAGATCGAGCGGCTGGAAACGGCTCTGGCCCGGCTGGGCTAGGTCTTCCCTACACGGGGCGTTTCTGACAATGCCGGGCTGTGAGAATAGCAAACGCCTTGCCCGGACTGTCACGCCGCCCTGCGCAGCGGAACCGCAGCCATGGCTTGCCGGGGTCCGGCACGGCCCGCTCGCCAAGTCGATTTTCGAGTGAACTTGGAGTGAACTTTGGTTCGCTCGGGGCGCAGAGCGGCAGGTAGATTATGGGCCAGCTTGTTCTAGCTACCGACGACAATGGCGAGCCCGAGATTTTCGCATCGGTCCAGGGCGAAGGGCCGAGCGCGGGGATGCCGGTCGCATTCATGCGTCTGTCGCGCTGCAACCTCGCCTGTGTGTGGTGCGATACCGCATACACTTGGCATTTCGAGGGCGATGACCGGCCCCACCGCGATGACGCGACATTTGTGCGTAAGTCCAACCAGGTGACGCTTGATGAAGACGAAGTCGCCGCGCGCATCCTTTCGCTGGGTCAGGACCGGCTGGTCATAACCGGCGGGGAACCGCTTCTGCAGGCACCCGCGCTGGCGAAATTGCTCGACTTGCTGCCCAATATCGCGGTCGAGGTCGAAACCAACGGGACCACCAAGGCGACATCCCGGCTCGATATCCGCATCGATCAGTTCAACGTCAGCCCCAAGCTGGCGCACAGCGGCAATCCCGCCGATCTGGCACTGCTTCCCGAACGGCTTGACGCTTACGCCACCGATCCGCGTGCATGGTTCAAATTCGTGATTGCGGAGCCTTCGGATGTCGAGGAGGTGCTGGCGCTGCGCGACCGTTATCGCTTCAAACCCGGACACGTCTTCCTGATGCCGGAGGGGACGGACAGCGAGACCATCCGCGCCCGAGAGAAATGGCTCGCCCCGCTATGCCTCGAACACGGCTTCCGCCTGAGCGACCGCCTGCACATCCACCTTTTCGGGGATACCCGCGGAACCTAGCCCTGCGAACGCCACCGCTGGACGGTGCGAAGGACAAGATCCTCCTCGCCGCCGGGGTTGTTCCACATTTCGATGAAGCTCGGATCTTCCGAAGCAGGACGCTTCATCTCTTCGAGATTGTCGAAGCTCACGCGGATCGGGATAGCGACGCCTTCGCCGCAAATGATGCACTCGCGGTTGCGGAGCGCCGGTATGGCATCGAGGAAGCCGCGCGCCCCTTCGGGCATGGCCGCACGGACGAATTCCTGGTCGCGGTCGTTATTGAGGCGCATCGAGATGATCGTGCCGCACTGCGACAGGACGCCTTCGGCAAGGTCAGACGGACGCTGCGTGATGAGACCCAACGATATCCCGTATTTACGCCCTTCCTTGGCGATACGGCCGAGGATCGTGCCGACCGAGTTGCCATCGGCGTTCTTCTCGTTCGGGACATATCGGTGTGCTTCTTCGCAGACCAAGAGGATCGGAGTCGTCTTGTCGTCGCGCCCCCAGATGGCAAAGTCGAAGACAAGGCGGCTGAGCACCGCCACCACGGTGGAGGTGATGTCGGAAGGGACGCCCGAGACATCAATGATTGAAATCGGCTTGCCGTTCGATGGCATGCGAAAGATCTTGGAGATGAAATCCGCCATGGTGTCGGCCACCAGCATACCCGAGAACATGAACTGGTAGCGCGGGTCGCTCTTCAACTCGTCCAGCTTGTTCTTGATCCGCATATAGGGCGCGGAATTGGTCGCCTTGTCCAGCTTGCCCATCTGGTCCTGAATCTCGTTCGAGAGGTCCGAAAGGAGGTAGGGAATGGGCGAATCGACCGTGATCTTGCCCATGGTTTCGGCCAGTCGGCTTTTACTGCGCGCCTTGAGAAGGCACCGTGCGAGAATGTCGGCGTCGATCTGCCGCTCGTTCCCATTGCTGGTCAGGATGACTTCGCAGTGTTCCTCGAAGTTCATGATCCAGTAGGGCATCTGGAGGTTCGATACGTCGAGGATCACTCCCGTATGCCGGAAAGCGGCGGAATATTCGCCGTGCGGGTCGATCATGACGATATGACCGTCGGGTGCGGCCTCGCAGATACGGTGCAGGATGAGCGCTGCGCTGGTCGATTTACCCGTACCGGTTGAACCGAGGAGCGCGAAGTGCTTGCCAAGCATGGCGTCCACGTAAATGCCCGCGCGAATGTCCTTGGTCGGATAGACCCTGCCGATCGTGACCGCACTGCGCCCGTCGCTGGCATAGACCTGCTTGAGATCACTGGTGGACGCGGGATAGACCATTGCTCCAGGGACCGGATAGCGGGTTACACCCCGCCGGAAACCATGCAGGCGACCGGTCAGCTTCTCCTCCATCCCTTCGCCGAGGAAATCGATATTGGCTAGGATGCTTCCGGCCTTGCGATCCTGCCGCTGGTTGCGCACGCTGGCTAGGAGCCAGCTGTTGCCGACACGGATCTTGATCTGCGAACCGACTTGGCCGGCCATGGCGATGGCGGGATCGGAATCTTCCGAGCATTCGCCGAGCCGCTGGATATCGATAGCTATCATGGAACCCGAACCGGCGATTTCCAGTACGACGCCTATAGGTTGCAGGGCATTATCGCTTGGCGCCGCAAGCTCCTCTTCGGCAAGCTGTTCGGACTTTCGCTCCGGAGCCGGCGCAGGTGTCTCGCTCAGCCTGGGCGCTGGAGCAGGCTGCGCTTCAGCGGAGCCCTGGCTATCGGCTAGAGCAGGCGGAACTTCCTGCTTTGAATACAGAGCTACGTCTTCTGCTTCGGAGGATGCGGCTTGCTGCTGGTGCACGTACCCCGAACGCGAAGTCATTCCGCTTGCGGGTGAGGCGTCCTCAGGCCCGGCCGAACGACGGATACGGTCACGAAGAGAATTGCTGCGCTGTTCCGGCTGTTCACCTTCCATCTGGCGCGAGTCACCAAAGGAACCAGGATTTCCGTTGCCCATATCGTTCATTATTCAGCCCAGGCCCTTCGAATTGGCACACATGTGTCGGGCCGAAGTGATGGCGGATAAGGGTTAAAATCGGGTCAACGATGTCGCCTTGTCAAAGCGTCACAGGCGCGCAAAAACCCGTCCAGCGCCCCAGCCCATGAAAACCGAAAGAAGAACTGCGACCAAGCCATAGGCGAGCCCGAAATCCTGGGAAAACTCCTCGACACGGCGTTCCATACCGACCTTGCGAACTTCGACTTCCGCAATGGCCGAGGCGATGACGCGACCTTCTGTCACGGCAAAGGTTTCGGCCGTATATGTTCCGGTCGTGACGTTCGATGGCAGCGATATGCGCGCCTGATACAGAACGTTTTCGGTGATCTGCACCCCGTCCATGTCCTCCTTGTAGAGGCCCTGCCGCTGCTTGAGATCGACGAGGCCGAGCGCAAAGCGCAACTGCTCTTCGGGATCGATGCTGCCACTCGGGGAAAGCTGGATATAGGCTGTGCCGAACTCGTATATCGCCGCGGTCTTTTCATCGACGATCTCCGAAATTGGGCGCGAAGAGGCGACCGCGAAGAAGCTGGGCACCGAACGGAAATCGTTGCTCTGCGCGTTTACCCAGACACCGGCGAAGCGCTCCTTCTCACGCAGCCGGATCGGTTCGGCAGGTCCCTTGAGCACAACTACGATATCGTACCCCTGCCCGGCCCTGCCTTCGGGGTTGAGCACCGCTCCGAACAACAGCAGTTCGGTTCCGGTGAAACCTTGCCTCACCCGCACTTCATGCTGCGAGACTTCGGGTACCAGCACCGGGTCGCTCTGACCCATCAGCGCGAATGCTGCGAGCAGGAGGAAGAACGCTCTCACAGCGCGTAAATCGTGTAGATTTCGTCGGGCTGGTAGAACAGGCCCAGAAGCATGCGGAATGCGATGGCGAGCACGATGGCGGCCAGTACCAGGCGCAGGATTTCGGGCTTTGCCCTGCCCGCGAGCTGCGAGCCGAATTGCGCTCCTGTCACGGAGCCGATCAGCAGCAGGGCCACCAGCACGATGTCCACCGCGCGGGTGGTCAGGGAATGCATGATGGTGGTCGCGATGGTGACGAACAGAATGTTATAGAGACTTGTGCCGACAACGACATTGGCGCTCATCCCGAGGATGTAGAGCATCGCCGGCACGAGGATGAACCCGCCTCCTACTCCCATCAGCATGGTTAGAATGCCGACCACCACGCCGACAATCGCCGGGGCGAGCGGCGAGATGTACAGACCAGAACCATAAAAGCGCCACCGCCAGGGCAGGTTGGCGACCAGTGGATGGTGTCGTCGTCGTGCCGCCTGCTTGCCGGCGGTTCCGCGGAGTACTTGCAGGCCTTCCTTAGCCATCAGTAAGCCGATGGAGCCGAGAAGCACGACGTAGAGCGCATTGATCACGACATCGATTTGCCCGATCGAACGGAAGAAGCGAAACAGCAGCGCGCCGATCCCGGCCCCAATGACACCGCCGCCGACCATCACCATCCCCATGCGATAGTCCACGCCCTTGCGCTTGCTGTGGGCAACTACTCCGGAAACGCTCGCACCGGTGACCTGCGTCGATGCGGAAGCGGCGGCCACCGTCGGTGGAATACCGTAGAAAATCAGGAGAGGGGTAGTCAGGAAGCCTCCCCCTACGCCGAACAGCCCCGACAGCACCCCGGTCACCGCGCCGAGGGCCACGATCCAGAGACCGTTCACCGATAGGTTCGCGATGGGGAGGTAAACGTCCATTGATCAGCCCCTATCGCAGGCGTGACGTGTATAAAAGCGGAACTGCTGGTCCAATCATCCCCTCGCTCGATTATTCAAATGAATTACCGGGATTCGACGTCCAGGATGGCCGATCTGCGACACCGTTCTCCCCGGAGTTATTCGATTTGCGGGAATCGGCGCTTGCAACGAGGCTGGCTTTCCGAAAAAGAGCAGCCGACATGACCGAACGCCCATCAGCCATCCGCCTCGTTTTCGCTCCCGTGCGCGCGCTGTTCGTCAGCGACGCTTCTGCCGGTATCCTGCTGATCCTTGTTGCGGTCGCGGCGATGCTCGCGGCGAATTCGCCCTTTGCGGAAGAATACCATCACCTGTTCCACGGGCTGATGTTCGATGCGGAGGTCTTCAAACTGAATACGCTCCACCTGTGGATCAACGACGGGCTGATGGCGATATTCTTCTTCGTCGTCGGTCTCGAGGTGAAACGCGAATGGATCGAAGGCCAGCTTTCTACTGCGGAACAGCGCCGCATGCCCGTGCTCGCCGCAGCCGCTGGCATGGCGATCCCCGCGCTGGTCTACCTGTTCTTTGTGAATACAGAAGGTGCCGAGGGTCTGACACGAGGCTGGGCCATCCCCGCCGCCACCGACATTGCATTCGCGATGGGTGTGCTGGGTCTGCTGGGCAACCGCGTGCCGGCCTCCCTCCGCCTGTTTCTTCTCACCGTTGCGATCGTCGATGATATTGGCGCCGTGATGGTGATTGCCCTGTTCTACACTGCCAAGATCAAGCTCAGCTGGCTGCTCGGCGCTCTTGTGATCACCGCCGTAATGTTTGCGATGAACAAGATGAGGGTGAAGGCTTACTGGCCCTTCATTGTCGGCGCGCTGATCCTGTGGTTCTTCGTGCTCAACTCTGGCGTCCACGCAACAATTGCCGGGGTCGTCGCGGCACTTACCATTCCTATGATCGGTAAGGATGACGAAACCATGGTCGAGACCATGGAGCACTCGCTCGCTCCCTGGAGTGCCTATCTGATTGTGCCCGTATTCGGCTTTGCCAATGCCGGTGTTGAATTGGGCGACCTTGGCATGGCCGGTGTCTTTGCGCCGTTACCAATTGCGATTGCGGCGGGTCTCTTTATCGGGAAGCAGGTCGGTATCTTCTCGGCGATCTGGGTGGCAGACAAGGTCGGCTTCGCTCCGCGGCCCGACCGGGCAAGCTGGCCTGAAATCTGGGGTGTGTCGATCCTGTGCGGTATCGGCTTCACCATGTCGCTTTTCATAAGCGGGCTGGCCTTTGCCGGAAACGCCTTGCTGGTCGAGGAAGCCAAGATCGGCATTCTCATGGGATCATTGATATCGGCGGTGGTGGGCTTCACCATCCTGCGCCTGACGACTACCCATCCGGACGACCAACGCTCACCTTACATCGATTGAAGGCGAGCGATATCGTTTACCAGCTTCCGGTGTTTTCCATGCTGGCCCATGGTTCGGCAGGCTCGAGATAGCCATCCTGCAACAACTCGACGGAAATGCCGTCGGGTGAGCGGACGAATGCCATATGACCGTCGCGGGGCGGCCGGTTGATGGTGTGGCCCGCATCCATGAGGCGCTGACAGGTCTCGTAGATGTTATCCACCCTATAAGCGAGATGGCCGAAATTGCGGCCACCGTCGTATTGCTCGGGAGCGCTGCCATCCTCGGACGGCCAGTTGTAGGTGAGCTCAACCTCGGCAACGTCTTCCTGTCCGGGAGCAGCAAGGAAGATCAGGGTGAACCGTCCCTGTTCGCTTTCCTTCCGGCGGACCTCTTCGAGACCGATGAGATTGAAGAACGCGACTGTCGCTTCGGGATCGGCGACGCGGATCATGCTATGGAGATATTTTGTCATGGCCCTCAGGTAGGAGCATGCATTGCACTCGAAAAGGGGCGCCCCCGAAGGCGCGCCCCTTGGTACATCGCCAGTGAATTCTCTAGAAACTGGCGCTGATGGTCCCGACGATTGCATCATCGGTAAACCCGTCGATCGAAGGGCCTTCTACGCCGACATAGGCTACGCTGACTTCGAGAATGCCCGAGGAAACGCTTGCGCCGACCGACCAGTCCAATCCGTTGTCATCGGCGGACCCGGCGAGAAATGGCGGGGCCAGAGCGCCGTCCGTGTAACCCAGATGCGCCGAAAGCGAGATTGGGGTCGAAGGCAAAGCATACCCCAGGTCGGTATAGACGTAGAGGTTATCGTCACCGCCGAGCGAATCCTGTTCGAAGGCGTAGGCCGCGCCTACGGTTGCTTCCGCAGGGCCGAGTGTGAAGCCGACCGAAGCGTAAGGCTCCCAATAGTCGGTGTCGAGGCCCAGTTCCTCGGTAGGATAGGCGTAATAGAGTACCCCGACATCGAGAGCGACGCCGTCGGACACATCGCCCGACCAACCTGCATAAATGTCGAACTCCATCTCGCCATATGCGTCTCCGCCGTCGATGGATGATGCCCAGGTGCCGACGTAGAACCCACTTTCATGAGCGACGTCGACGCCGCCCTGAATTGCGGGATCGCCTCCAGACAGCGACACACCGCGGAAGCGGTAGTCCGTTGTCAGGGCGGCATTGGCAGAAACTGTTATCGGGCCGCTGTCTTCTTCTTGCGCGCTTGCCACAGCAGGCAAAGCGACGCCGGAACCGGCTAGGGCGAGCGAAACGGCAATCTTGCCGTGAAAGGACGTGAGCATTTGCGAACTCCTTGGGTTCGGTTTGTTGCTTCGTCCCACCTGCGCATTCGCCGGGCCCCGATTTTTTGTAGGGATCCTCGATCGAATTCGTAATGAACGTGCAGGAAATGCATTTTACGCGCAAGATAGCTTCACCAAGTTTTCGCTATTGCAACAAATAGCGTGGCTATTGTGCAACTGCGAAGAAGGCTTAGCTGCTCCCGGCGGCTTGCCGCTCGCGGCACTGTGGCCTAAGCGCTCGCAAACCCTCGAAAGATACCTGCACCCAAACCATGTTCGAAAGCATCCGCCGTCTATTTGCGTCCGACACGGCGTCCCTGCAAAACGCGCGAGTTCCAGATGGAGAACGTCTCTATGTCATCGGAGATATCCACGGCCGGCTGGACCTGTTCAGGGCGCTTCGGGACGCCATAGAAAATGACGATGCGGCGCTACCGCCTCGTGAAACGACGGTCATTCTTCTGGGCGACCTCGTCGATCGCGGGCCTGACAGCGCCGGAGTAGTGAAGTCCGCGCGGAAATGGGGCGAAAGCCGCAAGGTCCGGTATCTTGCAGGAAATCATGAAGAGATGTTCCTGCAAAGCTTCGAAGATCGCGAGATACTGCGCCATTTCCTCAAGCATGGCGGGAAGGAAACCATCCTCAGCTACGGGCTGGAACGGAAAACCTATTCGCGAATGAAGATGAGCGAATTGCAGGAGGCGATGAAGGAGGCTGTCCCCAAGAAGGACCGCAAGTTCCTCGCCTCCTTTGAAGACATGATCGTGATCGGCGACTATGTTTTCGTTCATGCAGGTATCAATCCGAAACTCGGATTGGACGAGCAAAAGCCATCCGACCTGCGCTGGATACGTGAGCGTTTTCTCAAGCACGAAGAGGCGTTCAGCCACGTTGTCGTGCATGGCCACACTATTTTCGAGGAAATGGAACACCGCGAGCACCGGATCGGGATTGATACGGGGGCCTTTCGGACTGGCCGGCTTACCGCCTTGGCACTTGAAGGGACTAGCCGGCGCACCATACAAGCCATCGCGGACAAGGACGGCGAAATCGCAATCGAAAAGAGAGATGCGTAAATGAAAATCGCAATGGTGGGTTCGGGCTACGTGGGCCTGGTATCGGGCGCTTGTTTCGCCGACTTCGGCCACGATGTTGTCTGTATCGACAAGGACCAGTCGAAGATCGACCGGCTGCACGATGGCATCATGCCGATCTACGAGCCCGGCCTAGCCGAACTGGTTGCCTCGAATGTTGATGCGGGCCGGCTGACTTTCACCACCAGCCTCGCCGACGGGATCGAGGGAGCCGATGCCATCTTCATCGCCGTGGGCACGCCCAGCCGCAGGGGCGACGGGCATGCGGATCTTTCTTACGTGTATGCAGTGGCGAAAGAAATTGGCGAGAGCCTTTCCAATGATGCCGTGATCGTCACCAAGTCCACGGTCCCGGTCGGGACGGGCGATGAGGTCGAGCGGATCCTTTCCGATAGCGGCACCTCGCATCGGTTCGCCGTGGTCTCGAACCCCGAATTCCTGCGCGAAGGGGCCGCCATCGGCGATTTCAAGCGCCCCGATCGCATCGTTATTGGCGCAGAGGACGAGTTCGGCCGCCAAGTCATGCGCGAAGTCTATCGCCCGCTTTTCCTCAACGAATCGCCGATCCTGTTCACCGGCAGGCGTACGAGCGAACTGATCAAATACGCCGCAAACGCCTTTCTCGCGACCAAGATCACCTTCATCAACGAGATGGCCGACCTGTGCGAGAAAGTGGGGGCGAATGTGCAGGACGTCTCGCGCGGCATCGGGATGGATAACCGTATCGGCTCCAAGTTCCTTCACGCAGGGCCCGGTTACGGTGGTTCATGCTTTCCCAAGGACACGCTGGCTCTGCTCAAGACGGCAGAGGATTACGACAGCCCGACCCGGATCGTGGAAGCGGTGGTCAAGGCGAACGACAGCCGCAAGCGGGCGATGGGCCGAAAGGTTCTCGATGCGTTGGGCGGTGCCGAAGCGGCTCGCGGCAAGAAGGTTGCGCTCCTCGGTCTTACCTTCAAACCCAATACCGACGACATGCGCGATTCCCCTGCAATTGCAGTCGCCCAAGCGCTGACCGATGCAGGCGTGGAAGTCGCTGCCTTCGATCCCGAGGGCATGGAACTGGCGAAACTGCTGATGCCCGACGTGACGATGGTAGACGAACCCTATGCCGCAATCGAAGGTGCCGATGCCATCGCGATCGTCACCGAATGGGATGTTTTCCGCGCCCTCGACCTGAAGCGGATCAAGGACCTCGCGAATGCACCCGTCCTGGTGGATCTGCGCAATATCTACCGTCCCGATGACGTGCGAGCATTGGGTTTCGAGTATTCAAGTATCGGCCGGACCTGATCCGAACCTCGAGCATTTCACCCTGCACGAGTAAATTAGGCGAAAGATCTCCCGATGAGCATGGACGAGTCCGAAGGGCTGGATAACCCGGTCGCCAAATGGACGGTCATCGCGACCATGGCGGCGCTCGTCATCATGCTTGCGGTCGCCACATGGCTCGCCGTTTCCGTTTCGCTGGAGACGGTCACGCGTGTCGACGAGAAAACCGGCCAAATCCATATTCGCGGCAGCGAAGCGAAATTCGTCGGCTATGCGAAGGGGGTCTATTCAGACCATCAGGTGCGTATAGAGGGTTTGCCGAGCACCGAACAATTGACAGAGCTACCTTTGGCATGGCGTGCCCTGTGCGTCGTGCGCGACGATCCTCGAACCGACTGGAGCAATGCCAATCCAATGCTGGAGGTGCACCTGCATTCCGATGAAATGAACGAGGCATGCCGCCCGTTCGAGGGGCTGGAAATCGAAGGTTCGCCTCCCGTTCCGGAGACTGCACCGAAGCCCAGTCTTCCGGCAGCGATTGGCGAGGAACTCGGTCAGCCCAGCCAGTGATACCGATGGGCCTTGTGACGGAGCGCGATTAGCGCCGAGCCAAGCACCAGCACTCCGGAAACAACTGCGCTGGCTGCGATGGCACCGCTTTCCTGTCCATCGCGGAAGTATATCGCCAGCAGCGCCCAGCAGAACACCAGTGCGTACCACGGATTGCCGCGTGAGCGTGCCACGGCAAGGGCAGCGAAAACGCCGCCAACCAGCACGATTCCCGCTGCGATCATCGGGAAGGCAGCTTCGCCGCCAACGCCATGATAAACCAGCGACGCGGTGATGTTCACGATGCTCGCAGCTGTCAGCCATGCGGCCAGTGCGCTGAAGGTGATGGCCACGATGATCCGCTCCGCAGCGGAGAAGGGGCGCTCCGCGGCCACGAGCGTCCGCATGATCGCCAGCAACGCGATCAGTGAAACGAGGATGATCAGAGCCGAAATGAAGGTGAGATTGGCGAATTGCGTATAGATCGCCCAGACGCCCTGCATCGAAAGCGCCACGGCCGAACTCCAGCCGATCTTCGCCAAAAGCGTATTGTGTCGTTGGGCCGAAAGCGCCTGCCAGATGGCATAGACCGCGCTGCCGAAGAACAAGGGGCCCCAGATCGCAAAGGCCCATCCTGCAGGCGTAATGAGCGTACGGACGCTGTCGGATCGGTCGCCGATGGGTTCGCCGAAGCCCAGCTGCGGCAGGAAAGTGGCGCCAATCTGGATTACCACTGCAAGGACGATGGCGATTCGTTGCAGCGCGCTGCGGGGCTGTCGTTGGATCATGATACTCCAATCGCTGGGTAAGCAGGACAGTTCCGCTATAATGCCAGGGGGCCTGTAAGCCGGGTTCTGTTCCGCACGCGGTATGCTTGCACACCAGCCGCACGGCGGCAGCCATTCGTCTGGGCCATGGATTGCTCCATGGCTCGAGCAGCCAACCCGGGCGACTGGGGAGAAACACCCCTGCCTTTCGGCACGCCGCCCCTATTCGGCCTTGCTCCGGGTGGGGTTTGCCATGCGGGCGCTGTTACCAGAACCCCGGTGCGCTCTTACCGCACCCTTTCACCCTTGCCTGATCTTCCGAAGAAGCCATCGGCGGTATGCTCTCTGTGGCACTTTCCCTGGACTTGCATCCGGCGGGCGTTACCCGCCACCCTTGTCTCGTGGAGCCCGGACTTTCCTCGCGACCGAAGTCACGCGGCTGCCCGGCCCCCTGGCGAGAAGGCAGATAATGCGCGCCGCGCAATTCGCCAAGCGAAACCGCTTCGAAGTGTGACGGGTACACGTGTTTGTAAACCCGTGACCTTCCAGCTTTCTGGTTCTTTTCCAAGGCTTTGGACCTATCTTCGCTGATAGGGGCGTGACTTTTGCGAGAACGAACATCGACTGCGGACTTCATGCCGGTTCTAGCACCGGAACCGATCCGCGTAGGTTTTCCTGAACCGGAACGAGGCGTTTCAAGGTGCATCCCCGACTTCTACATCGGTACTACGCCTGTAGGATACCGCGCCAGGCGCAGCACTCCATTGCGTATTCTTTCCCCCGCCACCCACCCGGGTCCGGGACTCGAGCCTAGTCAGCGAGAACTGCCGGCTACAACGTGTCGATTTCCGGATAAGGCACGACGGAGAAGCCGGGAACATTCGTCCCATCAGCCGCTTTCGCGGGCGAGAACTCTGCCTCCTCCATCAATGCCGCGCAGGTTTCTTGATCGAGCGCCCCATTACCGGTAGAAAATATCATCCCGCATCCCGTTGGATTGCCAGTCGGGTCGATTGTCAGGGCAAACAATGCCTTATCGCCGGGAGCTGCTTCGATTGCCGAAACGAAATCTTCGTCGAAGATGCGTTCACGCAAATCCCGGCCATTGATCAGACTGGCAGGCTTGAAGCCGTTTGCATCCCATCCACCGTCAGGCAAGACGTACCGGACCGATTGTGCGGTGCTGCTGGCAATAGGTTCGCCAGCCGAGTTGCGAGCCGGATTGTAGCGCGCATGCTCTTTCATGCCGCTGCAGGCCGCTTCATCCAAAGCTGCCGAACCGCTTGAGCCGGTCACGTCGCAACCCTGCACTCGCCCGTCCGCGCCAATGCGAATCTGCATGGTGACGGTGCCATCTTCCTCATTTCGAAGAGCCGCAGCCGGATAAGCCATTTGAATCTGGCGTGCCCATTCCATTAGATCGCGCGGGCTAGCACCTCGCGCCTCGCTCTCATCCTGCGCCGAAGCGCTGCTTGCCGACAACGCGAGCATAACTCCCAAGGCAGCGACCCGATACTTCGACATTTTATTCCCCCTTACCTTGCGATCCCCCTATCCCGATCCAGCAGGAGCTGGAACAGGATCGCCCTCACTTCGCCGTCGATCTCGCCGTTGATCTTTTCAGGACGCCACCGGCGCTGGAAGGCTTCGACCGCCTTGTGCCCATCGGAAACGTCGTAACCAAAGCGTTCGAGCGCGAGGTAGAACGCGGCGTCGTTATCGAACGGATCGCCTCGTTCGAGCTTTTCCGGTCGCGGCAGGCATAGTCCGTATTCGGCCAGGCGATCCCACGGGAACAGCTCGCCGGGATCGATCTTGCGCGCTGGCGCGACGTCGGAATGGCCGACCACATTGGCGCGCGGGATGTCGTATTCTTTCACGATACGCGCGACCAGCGGAACCAGCGCTTCGAACTGCGCCTCGTTGAATTCGCGATAGCCGTATTTGTGGCCCGGATGGTCGAGTTCGATACCGATGCTGGCCGAGTTCACGTCCTTGTGCCCGCGCCAATAGGAGACGCCGGCGTGCCATGCCCGCTTTTCTTCGGGGACCAGCCGCACGACTTCGCCATGCTCGCCAATCAGGTAATGCGCGGAAACCTGGGCCTCCGGATCGCACAGGCGTTCGATGGCGAAGCCCTTGTCCTCCATCTCGGTGTAATGGATGACCAGCATCGAAATGGGATGCTTGCGTTCGTCGTGATTGGGCGAAAGCACCTCGCGGTCGACGAGTTCGTCCTTGCTGGCGGGCAGGCCTTCGCCCAGCTTGCCGAAATCGCTCACCCGATCAGTCCTTCGCCTTCGGGCAGGATCGCGCCGAGCACCAGCGTTTCGTCGGTTCTGGCGTATTGCAATCCGCCCCCCGACTGTTCGGCGAGCAAGCGGATCATATGTGCTGCGGCCGTGCGGCTGGAAAGCTCCTCGCGCGCAAGACTTCCGTCGAGAGCGCGGCCGATATTGTCGTCGAACCCGATCTTCGGGCCGGCAGCGCGAACCACGATCTCGCAATTGCCATCGCGCACCTCGGCACCGATATCGAGCGTACCGCCGCGCACCAGCGCATCCATCGCGATCTGGGCAAAATTGAGGAGGACCTTGACCGCCGGCTTGGCAAGATTGGCCGCATCGATCGCCCAGTTGACCTCGACCTTCTGCTTGTCTGCAACCAGCGCGTTGATCAGGGCCTTGGGTTCGTGAACGTCCACGCGCTCACCGAAACCGCCTGCAGCCCCGAAGGCCAGCCGGAAGAATTTCAGCTTGTTGGTCGAAGTCGTCGCGCTCTGTTCAAGCAGCGCCATGACGTTCCTGCGCATTTCGGGATCGTCTTCCATCGCCAGAAGCTCGAGCCCGTTGTTCAGGGCACCGACCGGGCTGAGCATGTCGTGGCAAAGGCGCGAGCAAAGCATTGCCGCAAGATCGATCGATTGGCTGTCGTCCATTTATATCCCGTCGAAACTCGAATTGACCGCCTTCTAGCGGGGGGAGACCACATAGGGAAGCTCGGCGAATCGCGCATCCCCCTCGCGCCAGAAAGTGACGCGGCCCGCCGCGATTATCGCCCAGATGAGCCGCTGGCCCGTCGCCATGGTTTCGTCTGTCGCGGAAGGACGGGCAAGGCCGTTGGGGTGGGAATGATAATAGCCCACCACCTGCGGCCCTCCTCCGCGTGCCGCGCGGTGCGCTTCGACCAACGCCTGCGGGTCGATTTCGAAATGGCTTTCGGGCCGCGGATGGACATTTTTCGCCGAATGGATCGAGGAGATGACATCCCCTTTACCCAGAAGGATTCCGCAGCATTCGTGGGGGTGAGCGTTGATCGCTTCCGAGTTCAGCCCATCCAGAACATCGCTTGAGAGTTCCACCGTCATCGCGCATGGCCCTAGCATGTCTTCGCCCCAAGTCCTCATCGGAAAGCTCGAAATGGGTGGCCGCCTGGACAAGGCGCTGGCTGAAGCGACCGGCCTTTCGCGCGAGAGGGTGAAGGGTCTGATCGCGGATGGCGCTGTCGAGATAAATGGGAAGTCGGCGAAATCGGGTTCTGCAAAGCTGGCGGGCGGCGAAAGCTACGTCGTCTCCCTGCCCCCGCCCGAGCCGCTGGAAACCATCGCACAGGACATTCCCCTCGATGTGGTGTTCGAGGACGAACATCTGCTGGTGGTGAACAAGCCGGCAGGGATGGTGGTCCATCCGGCGGCAGGCAATCGCGACGGAACGCTAGTCAACGCGCTGTTGCATCATTGCGAGGGACAGCTTTCGGGGATCAATGGCGTCGCCCGTCCGGGCATCGTGCACCGGATCGACAAGGACACGTCCGGCCTGCTCGTCGTCGCCAAGAGCGATGCTGCGCATGAAGGGCTGGCACGGCAATTTGCCGACCATTCGATCATGCGGCGTTACTTGGCGGTATGTGCGGACCACCCCAACCCGCCGTCGGGGACCATTTCGGCTCGTATCGGGCGATCGGACAAGGACCGCAAGAAGATGACCGTCTTGCCCGACAAGGCCACACGCGGCAAACACGCGGTCACCCATTACGAAACCTTGCAGCGTCTCGATCATGCCTCGCTTATCGAATGCCGCTTGGAAACGGGGCGCACGCACCAGGTGCGCGTTCACTGCGCGTCAATCGGCCATGCGCTATTGGGTGACCCTACGTATGGACGCACGCCCAAACCGCTTCGAGGACTTCTCGAAAGCCTCGATTTCAAGCGCCAGGCGCTGCACGCGGCCCGTTTGGGATTCATACATCCTATCAGCGGTGAAAGCTTGAATTTCTGCGCCGAATTACCCCTCGATATGCGGGAACTCATCGACGAAACCGCTCGTTGAAATCGATGAAACGCGTGTGCAAATTCGGCCGCGTCCTGTTACAAGCAAACCAGTGGCCCGAATGATCGGATGCCCAGCAGGGGTCCGGCAAACGAGGTCGACGCTAGAAAGGTCAGGGTAAAGTGAGCAATACCAGAAGTTTGAGCGTCCCGGCGCTCGGTGGTGAGCAGAGCCTCAATCGCTATCTCTCCGAAATCAAGAAATATCCCGTGCTGACGCAGGAGCAGGAATACATGCTCGCCAAGCGTTACGAAGAGCATGAGGACAGCGAAGCTGCGGCGCAGCTCGTCACCTCGCACCTGCGGCTGGTGGCGAAGATCGCCATGGGCTATCGCGGCTACGGCCTGCCCGTTTCGGATCTCATTTCCGAAGGCAATGTCGGCCTGATGCAGGGCGTGAAGAAATTCGAAGCCGACCGCGGCTTCCGCCTCGCCACCTATGCCATGTGGTGGATCAAGGCGAGCATCCAGGAATACATCCTGCGCAGCTGGTCGCTCGTGAAAATGGGTACCACCGCCGCGCAGAAGAAGCTGTTCTTCAACCTTCGCCGGATGAAGAAGAACCTCGATGCCTATGAAGACACCGACCTTCACCCGGACGATGTGAACAAGATCGCGACCGATCTCGGCGTGCCCGAGCAGGAAGTGGTCAACATGAACCGCCGGATGATGATGGGCGGTGACGGTTCGCTCAACGTGCCGATGCGCAATGGCGAAGAAGGCTCGGGCGAGTGGATGGACTGGCTGACCGACGATCGTCCGCTGCAGGACGAGACGGTTGCCGATACCGAGGAAAAGGAAGTGCGCCACGAAATGCTGGTGGAGGCGATGGACAGCCTCAACGAGCGTGAACAGCACATCCTCACCGAACGCCGCCTGACGGAGAACCCGCAGACGCTCGAAGAACTTAGCCAAGTCTACAACGTCAGCCGCGAACGCATCCGTCAGATCGAGGTTCGCGCCTTCGAGAAGCTGCAGAAGGCGATGCAGCGCATCGCTGGCGACCGATTGCTGCCCGGCGTGGCCTGATCCGCCAGACTGAACATGAAAACGGCGTGAGAGGATGGACCTTTCACGCCGTTTTCTTTTATGGGCCACATGATGATACGGTCGCTGACACGTTTCCTGTTCAAGTTCCTTGTCGGCTTCCTCGGACTGAGCGTGGCGCTCGTCCTGCTGTTCAAGTTCGTCCCGGTTCCGGTTACCGCCACGATGGTCCTCGACGGGAACGGAATCACCAAGGACTGGGAACCGCTTTCGCAGATCGATCGCAACATGGTGCGCGCGGTGATTGCCGCCGAAGACGGCAAATTCTGCAGCCATGACGGTTTCGACCGCGAGGCGATCGAGACGGCCATGCGCGAGAACGCAGAAGGCGGGCGTATCCGGGGCGGCTCCACCATCAGCCAGCAGACCGCCAAGAATGTCTTCCTGTGGCAGGGTGGCGGCTATTTCCGCAAGGGACTGGAAGCCTATTTCACGCTGCTGATCGAGAAGATCTGGGGTAAGCGGCGCATTATGGAAGTTTACCTCAATGTCGCGGAAACCGGCATCGGAACCTATGGTGCCGAGGCCGGGGCGCAGCGATATTTCGGGAAGAGCGCGGCATCGCTGAGCCCTCTCGAATCCGCCCGCATGGCGGCGGCTCTCCCACTCCCGAAGGAACGGTCGGTCAAGAACCCGGGCGGCTGGCTGCGCGGCCATGGCAATACGATTTCCGCACGTATCGGTATCGTCGCCCGTGACGGGCTCGATTCCTGCGTTTACCAGTAGGTTCGATGGAAGCGGGTCACAGCCACGAACACGGACATGCGCACGGGGCGGGACACGGCCATGCGCCTAAGGATTTCGGCCGCGCCTTCCTGATCGGCATCGTGCTGAATACCGCATTCGTGATCATCGAGGCGGTCTATGGCTGGCTTTCCGGATCGATGGCGCTGATTGCCGATGCCGGACACAATCTCTCGGACGTAATGGCGCTGATGCTGGCCTGGGGGGCAAGCGTAGCCGCGAAGAAGCCGGGCAATGCGCGCTTTACCTACGGTTACAAGAGTTCGACCATCCTCGCGGCGCTTGCCAATGCAGGGCTGCTGCTTATCGCGATCGGGGCAATCTCCTTCGAAACGATCCAGCGCATTGCCGATCCAGCACCGGTGGAAGGCACGACGATGGTCATCGTGGCGGGTATCGGCATCTTCATTAACGCTGGAACAGCCATGCTGTTCATGCGGGGGCGCAAGCACGACATCAACATTCGCGGAGCGTTCCTTCACATGGCGGCGGATGCACTGGTCAGTCTCGGCGTGGTCATCGCAGGCATCGCGATCCTGCTCAGCGGCGCACTCTGGATCGATCCACTGGTCAGCCTGCTGATCGTGGCAGTCATTGCCTGGGGGACGTGGGGGCTGCTTAAGGATAGCGTTGCCATGAGCCTGCTCGGTGTGCCGAAGGGCGTATCGGAAAGCCGCGTTCGCGGGTATCTGGTCGGACTGGAAGGGGTGAGCGAAATTCACGAGCTGCATATCTGGCCCATGTCGACGACCGAAACGGCGCTGACCGCGCATCTGGTGATGCCGGATGGCCATCCGGGTGACGCTTTCCTGCGCGAGATCGGCCACGAGCTGGAGCACCATCACCGGATCGGCCACGCGACCATCCAGATCGAACAAGCGGGCCTGCATTGCAGGTCCCGGTGCTGATGATGCCATCCGGAAGCGATGCACGCGATCGGCTCGAAGCGGCAATGGCTCGCCTTGCTGGCGGCGATCGCAGCGCGCTGGAGGAAATCTATCGGAGCACCTCGGCGAAACTTTTTGGAATTTGCCTTCGTATCTTGAAGGACGAAAAGGAAGCCGAGGACGCGTTGCAGGACGTTTACATCTCTCTCTGGCGCAGGGCCGACCGCTACGATGCGGAGCGGGCGAGTCCGATAAGCTGGCTTGCCACATTCGCGCGGAACCGCGCGGTGGACCGGCTGAGGGTGGGCAAGGTCCGGCAGGGCAGCGTGCCCGCCGAACACGCCGCGCCGATTGCCGACGAGGCACCGCTTGCAGAAAGTTTGCTGATCGATGCAGAGCATGATGCGCGCATCCATCATTGTCTCGATCGGCTGGACGAAAAGCCGCGCAGCGCGATCCGCAGCGCCTTTTTCGACGGCCGCACTTACGCCCAGATCGCGGAGGCTGACGGGATACCGCTCGGCACGATGAAGAGCTGGGTACGCAGGGGACTCCAGAAATTGAAAGCATGTCTGGAGCGCGGCGAATGAGCGAGGATTTCCGCCCCGACGACTTTCTTGCGGCCGAATACGTGCTCGGCCTACTCGAAGGAGAGGATTTGCTCGCAGCCCGCGCACGGGAGGCATCCGATGAAAAATTCGCTGTCGAGGTCGCACGTTGGCAGGACCAGCTGGCGCCGCTGCTCGATACGATCGATGCGCGCACGCCGCGCGAGGAAGTCTGGAAAAGGATCCGGGACGAGTTCGATACGCTTGGCGATAGTGCCGAGATCATCTCGCTGAATACGCGGCTCCGGCGCTGGAAAATGGCCGCCGGAACGGCCGCTGCCGCAGCTGTTGCGGCCATATCCGTGCTGGTTCTTTCCCCTTCGCAGACACCCTCGTCCGCGCCCACCGCCGAGCCGCAGGCACCTCTCGCCGCATCGATCCCGATTGCCGATACGCAGTTGCGGCTGGCTGTCACATACCTCCCCGACCGTCAGGAATTGCTGGTCTCGGCCAGCGGACTGACCGCTGATGGAGTGCACGACCACGAGCTCTGGCTGGTACCCCGGTCCGAGGATATGCCGCTGCTTTCCCTCGGTGTGGTCGCGCCCGGCGAAGAACGCCGTATATCTCTGGACCAGGCTGTCGCCGAGCAAATGGCGGATGGCTCTCCTCTCCTCCTCACCCGGGAACCGCTGGGCGGCAAACCACCCGGCATTGATGCAGGTCCGGTCGTGGCCGAAGGACGCATGCAAACGATCTGAAAATTTTTTGCATCCGCATTGCGGCGGCTTTCGTAACTCCATGCACAAGTTGGACGGGGCTTGTGAGATAGAGGAGTTATACCAATGACCATTTCGACCCAGTTGAAAGCCGCAGCAGCGGCATCTGTTCTTGCCATGGGCGGTTTCGCCATTGCTGCATCCGGCCCTGCGCTCGCCCATAATCACAAGGAAAAGCCCGCACAGGCTCAGACCAATATCGTCCAGACCGCAATCGGAACGGGCTTGCACGAAACGCTGGTCGCCGCTGTTCAGGCTGCAGACCTGGTCGACACGCTGTCCTCGCCCGGTCCCTTCACCGTATTTGCGCCGACCGATACCGCATTTGCCGCCCTGCCCGATGGCACGGTGAGCACGCTGCTCGAGCCGGCTAACAAGGGCCAGTTGCAGAACATTCTCACCTACCACGTCGTGGCAGGCCGAATTCCCGCCGCACAGCTTTCCGCTGCAATCAAGACGAATGGCGGCAGCTACACCTTCGAGACGGTTGCAGGCGCCGAACTGACCGCGAGTTTCGCAGGCGAGAACATCGTCATCACTGACGGTGCCGGCGGCACCAGCACCGTGACCATGGCCGACGTGAAAACCACCAATGGCGTCATCCACGTCACCGACGGTGTCTTCCTGCCGGGTTGATCCCTAAATCAGTCAACAACGCCGCTAGGGCTACCTCCCCCTTTCGAGAGAGCGGCGTCACTGCCCCGTCCGGCCACCCCATCGGCCTGGCGGGGCCTTTTTCTAGCCCCAAACGCAAAACGCCGCGAGGTTCGAAAACCGCGCGGCGTTTTTAATAACTGGGAGAGTGAAAGCTAGGCCGCTTCTTCCTTGGGTCCGTGAACCTGGATCGGATCCTTCTTGCCCTCGACCACATCGGCATCGATGACGATCTCGGTCACCCCGTCCATGTCCGGCAGGTCGAACATCGTATCGAGCAGGATGCCTTCGACGATCGAGCGCAGGCCGCGTGCGCCGGTCTTCCGCATGATGGCCTTTTCCGCGATCTTCTGCAGGGCATCCTTCTTGAAGGTCAGTTCGACATTCTCGAGTTCGAACAATTTCGCATACTGCTTGCACAGCGCGTTCTTCGGCTCGGTCAGGATGGTGATGAGCGCATCGACGTCAAGATCCCGCAGCGTCGCGATGACCGGCAAACGGCCGACGAATTCGGGGATCAGCCCGAACTTCAACAGATCTTCCGGTTCGCCCTTCTCGAGCAGTTCGCCCACACGGCGTTTGTCCGGATCGGCGACATGCGCGCCGAAGCCGATCGAGCGCTTCTGCAGGCGGTCCCCAATGATCTTTTCAAGACCCGCGAAGGCGCCGCCGCAGATGAACAGGATGTTCGTGGTGTCGACCTGCAGGAATTCCTGCTGCGGATGCTTGCGGCCGCCCTGAGGCGGGACAGAGGCGGTCGTGCCTTCCATCAGCTTGAGCAGCGCCTGCTGGACGCCCTCACCCGACACGTCGCGCGTGATCGAGGGGTTCTCGGCCTTGCGCGTGATCTTGTCGATCTCGTCGATGTAGACGATGCCGTGCTGCGCCTTCTCGACATTGTAGTCCGAAGATTGCAGCAGCTTGAGAATGATGTTCTCCACATCCTCGCCCACGTAACCGGCTTCGGTCAGCGTGGTGGCGTCGGCCATGGTGAAGGGCACATCGAATGTGCGAGCCAGCGTCTGCGCCAGCAAAGTCTTGCCGCAACCGGTCGGACCGACGAGCAGGATGTTCGACTTGGCGAGTTCCACATCGCCTGCCTTGCCGCCGTGCTTGAGACGCTTGTAGTGGTTGTGAACCGCGACCGAAAGCACACGCTTCGCGCGGTCCTGCCCGATCACATAGTCATTGAGCGTTTCGAAGATTTCGGAAGGCGTCGGAACGTCGCCGTCCTTTTTACCGGAAATACCCGCCTTGGTTTCTTCGCGGATGATGTCGTTGCACAGCTCGACGCATTCGTCGCAGATGAACACGGTCGGGCCCGCAATCAGTTTGCGCACCTCGTGCTGCGACTTACCGCAAAAACTGCAGTACAACGTGGATTTACTATCGGTTCCGCTCAACTTGGTCATTTCCTGCTCTGCCCCGCCAGCCCAAAATACAGGGATTCGCCGACTCTAGGCCGGTACGGGATTCGGTCAACATTTCACTACCAGCAACCCCTTGCCATAAGCTGAAGGCGCAAGGTTGCCGATTTCCTAGGACAATAATGCAACAGTCCCCCAGAGAGACAAACGGGGGACGTTGAAAGGATGGCTATTCGGGCGCTCCGCCCGAACCCTTGTCCGCGTCCTTGATGGGCTCGTCGTCGCCTTCGTTCTCGGGACGGGCCTCGAAAACCTTGTCGACGATGCCGAATTTCATCGCTTCATCGGCTTCGAGGAAGGTGTCACGGTCCATCGCCTTCTCGATGTCCGACAGGCTCTTGCCGGTATATTGCACGTAGAGATCGTTCATCCGCTTGCGAATGCGCAGGATTTCCCGCGCCTGGATTTCGATGTCACTCGCCATGCCGCGGGCCCCGCCCGAAGGCTGGTGGACCATGATGCGCGCATTGGGCAGCGCGATACGCATGCCGGGTTCACCCGCTGCAAGCAGGAAGCTGCCCATCGAGGCGGCCTGACCGATACAGACAGTTGAAACACGCGGCTTGATGTACTGCATTGTGTCGTGGATCGCCATGCCAGCAGTCACCACGCCGCCGGGCGAGTTGATGTACATGCTGATGGGCTTGGACGGATTTTCGCTTTCAAGGAACAGCAGCTGCGCCACGATGAGCGAGGCCATGTTGTCTTCCACCTGCCCGGTGATGAAGACGATGCGCTCGCGCAGCAGGCGGCTGAAGATGTCGAAGGCGCGCTCGCCGCGGCTCGACTGCTCGACCACGGTGGGCACCAGCGCCCCGGTCAGGGGGTCGCGGTCGAACTGGCCCTGCGAACCGTGCGCGTCGCTGCCGAAGAGGTCGATCATGAAAATCCTTCCGTCTGAATATCGAGGGTCTATGTCGCCATAGCACCCGGAATGTTCAAGGGTCTTTCCGCCCAAATGCGCAACTAACCTCCAACGGCCTGACGGTGCGGATACCGGCCTTTGTCACCCATCCCCGCTCCAATGGTTTTGATCAGCCACCGAAATTGACATTCGTCGGACCCGTTAGGCGCTCATCGTAAGAAAAATGTCCTTGATCGACCGAGACTGGGGCGCCTCAGTTACAGTTGTAAACGGCGTGGCGAGAAAGACAGGAGATACAATGCCGCACTCGTTTTCCGCCAGCGCAATTACCATCGCTTGCGCGCTTTGCCTGCCTGCCAGCCTTGCTGCGCAGGATGAGGACGCCGGTGCAGCGCCCGCCGCCCCCATGCCCGGCGCAGCCCGCGTGTTCGAGCCCGTCTACTTCGAGCAGTTCGCCCCTCGAAATGCGCTCGACATGGTCACGCGCATCCCGGGCTTTACCGTCACCGGCGGCAACGATCAGGGCCAGCGCGGTCTGGGGCAGGCGACACAGAACGTAATCGTCAACGGTGAACGCCTTTCGAGCAAATCCGACAGCATCGAGGACCAGTTGCGCCGGATACCGGCCACCGATGTAATCCGGATCGAACTCGTCGACGGAAACACGCTCGACATTCCGGGGCTGACCGGACTGGTCGCCAATGTGATCTACAAGAGCAACGGCGCGTCCGGGCAGTTCCGCTGGACCACCGGGTTCCGCCCCCACAATACCGAGGCGCAATTGTTTGGCGGGGAAATCTCGCTCACCGGTAGTGAAGGAAGGCTCGACTATACGGTTGCGCTGTCCAACCCGAACGAGCGCTTCGGCGCGGATGGGCCGATCCTGATAACGGACGGAGCCGGCAATCTGATCGAAGAGCAATATTCGCGCTTCTCTGGCAAGTTCGACGAGCCCAAGCTGGCCACGACATTCGGCTATGACTTTGGCGGAGGTGTCGAGGCCAATCTCAACCTGAACTATGGCGAGGACTTCCTTTATCGCAACGAGCCGGAGATCGGCTATCCGGTTTCCGGACCGGTGCGGACACGGACGGTCGATACACACGAGGATGGCCCGCAGTACGAGATCGGCGGGGATATCCAGTTTCCTGTGGGTCCCGGGACGCTCAAGCTCATCGGGCTTGAACGCTACGAGCGAGACAATTTCACCCAGACCCTCATCGATCGCTTCGACGATGGCACCGCGCCGACCGGCTTCCGTTTCCTGCAGACGAACGGGATCGGCGAACGTATCGGACGCGCGGAATACAGCTGGAAACTTTGGGAGGCTGACTGGCAGCTTTCGGGAGAAGCCGCCTTTAACCGCCTCGATCGCCGATCATCCCTGTTCGAACTCGATGCGGACGAGGATTTCGTCCAACTGCCCTTCCCCGGCGGCAATGGCGGAGTGCGCGAAGAACGGTACGAAACCAGTCTCAGCTTCTCGCGCGCGCTGTCCCCGACACTTTCGGTACAGGCGATCGGCGCCATCGAGTTCTCCAAGATAGAGCAAACCGGGGACATGCCGAATTCACGCAGCTTCAAGCGCCCGAAAGGATCCGTCGCCGCCACCTGGAAGCCTGCGGACGACTTCGATGTCTCCTTGACCCTTGCGCGCCGCGTGAGCCAGCTCGGCTTCGGCGATTTTCTTGCCAGCGTTTCACTGAACAACGACAATCAGAATGGCGGCAACAACGAGCTGGTCCCCTATCAAAGCTGGAACATCGAGGTTGAGGCGAACAAGCGGCTCGGCCCGTGGGGGTCGTTGAAACTCGAGGCCCGCCAGGCATGGTTCGAGGATTTCATCGACTGGTTTCCCCTGCCCAACGGCGGGGAAGCGCGCGGCAACATCGGTGATGCGAACCGGCTCCACCTGCAGGCCAATGCAACGATCAACCTCGAACCGATCGGCTGGAAAGGAGCGCGCTTCGATATTGCCGCGATCAAACGCTACATGTACGTCGATGATCCGTTCACCGGTGTGGAGCGCGGCTTCTCCTACGATCAGGAAGGCGGCCTCGAAATCGATTATCGTCACGATATTCCCTCGACCGACTGGGCCTATGGTGCAGGCATAAGCCATTTCGACAATGCGCCTTATGCACGGCGCTTCGAAGTCGGGCGCGAATGGGAGGGGCCTTTCTTCGATACGCTGTTCGTCGAACACAAGGACGTGATGGGCCTGACCGTGCGCGCGCAGGCAACCAACCTCTTGCTGGACGCTCGCAATCGCTTCCAGCGCACCGTGTTCGACGGTTCTCGCACGGATGGCGACATACTGTTCCGCGAAGATGTCGATCGCAGGATTGGGCCGATCTATCGCCTCACGATAAGCGGAGACTTCTAAAGCGCGCTTGCTTTCGCATGGAGCGCTGTCAGGGTGCGGATATGATCCTCCGCGCCCTGCCGCTCGCCCTTGTCCTAACCCTTGCCGCATCGCCATCGACTGCCCAGCAGGCGGAAGAAGATGCCCAAGCCTATCTAGAACGGATCGCGGCGATTGACGATGCGGGACCGCAGCTTAACGCCGTGATCGCAGTCAACCCTCAGGCGGTAGAGCAAGCACGCGCTGCCGAGGCAGGCGGCGGCTTGCTCGAGGGCCGCACGATCCTGGTAAAGGACAATATCGAAACCCGGGAATTGCCGACCACCGCAGGCAGTCTGGCGCTGGCGGAGAATCGAACCGGGCGCGACGCGCACCTGATCGGCAATCTGCGCGCTGCCGGGGGCGTGGTGCTGGGCAAGGCCAATCTCTCCGAATGGGCCAATATCCGCGACAACAATTCAACCAGCGGATGGAGCGCGGTCGGCGGGCTCACACGCAACCCCTATGCGACCGACCGGAACGCCTGCGGTTCGTCCTCGGGCAGCGGGGCGGCGGTAGCTGCAGGACTGGCATGGGCCGCAATCGGCACGGAGACGAACGGATCGATTACCTGCCCGGCAAGCGTGAACGGTGTGGTGGGTTTCAAGCCAAGTGTCGGTGTGGTCAGCCGCACCCACGTGGTCCCGATCTCCAGCACGCAGGATACCGCAGGGCCCATGGCGCGCTCGGTTGCGGATGCCGCATTCCTTCTCTCGGCGATTGCCGGGCGTGACCCGAAGGACGAAGCAACGCTCGCTGGTCCGGGCAGGACAGATTTCCACACCGGCCTCGAAGAATTCTCGCTGGAAGGCGTGCGCATCGGCGTGATGCGCAGCCAGGTCGGCGACCGGCAGGACCTGAAGGATGTCTTCGAGACCGCGCTATCCGATCTGGAAGCCGCGGGCGCCACCTTGGTTGATATCGAGTTCGAACCGAATGAAGAGATGTACGGTGCAAGTTTCACCGTATTGATGTTCGAACTGCGCGAAGAAATGGGCAGGTATCTCAGTAGCCTCCCAGGGGACGGCTTGCCTCGCAGTCTTGCGGACCTGATTGCCTTCAACAAGGCAAATGAGGATCGCGAGATGCGCTGGTTCGGTCAGGATCTTTTCGAACTGGCGGAAATCTCAACCGACCGCGAAGAGTATGAGGAGGCGCGGGCTATTGCAGTGCGGATCGCTGGGGAAGAAACCTTGGACATGCTGATGGAAGAAAATGATGTGGCCTTCCTGATTGCTCCTACCCGGGAGCCGGCATGGACCAGCGATCTCATCAACGGGGATAATTTCAACGGCAGCATCGGTTTCGGCTCGCCCGCGGCAATTGCCGGATATCCGCACCTCACCGTGCCGATGGGTTCGATAGAGGGTTTACCTGTGGGCATTAGTATATTCGGCGCGAAATGGAGTGACTTCGAGGTGCTCCAGTTAGGCGTCGCTTACGAACGCACACGGAGCGCCAAGCTTCCCTCCCCGTCGCTCGAACCCTGGGTCCCCGCCCCGGTTGAAGCGGAGTAAGCGTTGTTGGAATTCGACCCGCGTATCTTCATGTTCGTCATCTTCGGGCTGGGCCTGATGCTGGCGGTATCGCTGGAACGCTACCTGGCACGCTTCTGGTTGTCCCTTCCGATCATCTACGTCGGGGCGGGTTACATACTGTTCTCCCTCCCGCTGGGGTTGCCGCACATCAACCCTACGGTGGACGGCTTCGATGCGGTTACGCTGGAATATGTGACCGAGTTTATCGTGATCGCATCGCTCATGGCGGCAGGCATCGCCATCGACCGGCCGGTGAGCTGGGCCAATTGGCGGCAAATCTGGCCATTGCTGGTCGTCGCAATGCCGCTCACCATTGCTTCGGTCGCATTTCTGGGCTGGTGGGCGCTGGGCCTTGCCCCCGCATCGGCCATCCTGCTTGGCGCGGCCCTCGCGCCGACCGACCCCGTTCTGGCGCGCAGCGTGCAGGTCGGCCCACCGGGCGAGAACAAGCGTCATGACGTCCGCTTCAGTCTGACCGTCGAGGCTGGGCTGAACGATGGACTGGCTTTCCCTTTCACCTACCTTGCGATTGCGGCGGTTGGCATGACGAGCCTGGGCGCATGGACGCTGGAATGGGCTGCGCTGGATCTGGGCTGGCGGATACTGGCGGGCTGTGCGGTAGGGTGGGCTGTCGGGCGAGCCGGCTCATGGTACGTGTTCGAACGTGAAGCCGATGCGCCCATCGAGGAGATCGGCGAGGAAGAGGAAGATAGCGCGGGGAAGCCCAAGTATTCGACCAGTGAAGGGTTGATTGTGCTCGGCGCGTTGCTCCTCGCCTACGGACTGGCCGAATTGGTAGAAGGATACGGGTTTCTCGCCGTTTTCGTGGGTGCAGTCACGGCCCGCCAGCGCGAGAACCGCAGTCGCTATCACAAGATAAGCCATCACTTCATCGATCAGATCGAACAGATCGTGCTCGTAGCCGTACTTTTCGGTTTCGGCGCGATGCTGGCGAGCGGAGTACTCGCGCCACTCACATGGCCCGGCGCACTGATCGCACTTGCACTGGTCTTCGTAATCCGTCCGATAGCGGGATTCCTCGCCGAGGCACGATCCGACCTTCCGATGATCGGGACTCTGGCTATCGCCTTTCTGGGCGTCCGCGGAATGGGATCGATCTATTATCTGGCCTACGGCCAGAACCATGCCGATTTCGCCCAGCTCGACCAGCTATGGGCCGTAACCAGTTTCGCCATCCTCGTCTCCATAGTGGTGCACGGGATCGTCTCGGGACCGTTCATTCTCTTCGCCGAAAGGCGCAAATCGCACATACATTCAGGGCAGGAAGAAACGATGCTGTCCCATACGCCAAGCGGCCGCCCGTTCATGGTCGAAGGCACCAACGATTCGGAATAGGAACGAAAAGGGCGGCAGGATCACTCCTGCCGCCCTCTGCGATTGGTCGTAGTCGAACCGCTTACTTCTTCTTCGAAGCAGCCTTCTTGGCCGGAGCCTTCTTCGCGGCAGGCTTCGCATCATCTTTTTTGGCCGCAGGCTTCTTGGCCGGGGCTTTCTTGGCTGCAGGCTTCTTTTCGCCTTCGTCCTTTTTCGCCGCGGCCTTCTTTGCAGGTGCCTTCTTTGCCGCTGGCTTCTTCTCGTCAGCCTTCTTCGTGTCGGCCTTCTTGGCAGCGGCTTTCTTAGCCGGAGCCTTCTTCTTGACCGGCTTCTTCGCAGCTTCGGCGTCTTCTTCGGCCTCGATCGCGGCTTCGAGCTCGTCGCGCGTCACTTCGCGGTCGGTGATCTCGGCCTTGTCGAAGAGGAAATCGACGACCTTGTCTTCATAAAGCGGTGCGCGGAGCTGAGCAGCAGCCATCGGTTCCTGCTGGATATACTGCATGAACCGTTCGCGATCTTCCGCGCGATACTGCTGGGCCGCCTGCTGGATGAGCATGCTCATTTCCTGCGAAGTGACCTGGACGTTGTTGGCCTGTCCGATTTCCGACAGCAGCAAGCCGAGACGCACACGGCGTTCGGCGATGTGGCGGTAATCTTCCTTCTCGGCTTCCATTTCCTTGAGCATCTCTCCCGGATTTTCCGAACGAGCGGCTTCCTGCTGGAGCTGGTTCCAGATTTGGTCGAACTCCGCATCCACCATTCCCTGCGGGACGGCGAAATCGTGACCTGCTGCAAGCTGATCGAGCAGCGAGCGCTTCATCTGTGTGCGCGTAAGCCCGGCAGTTTCCTGCTCGAGCTGGCCGCGCAGCAGTTCCTTCAGCTTGTCGAGCCCGTCGAGACCGAAGTTCTTGGCGAAATCGTCGTCGATCTTGGTGTCGCCTTCGACCTTCACCTGCTTCACGGTAACGTCGAACTCGGCCTTCTTCCCAGCGAGATGCTTCGCCTGATAGTCTTCGGGGAAGGTCACTTCGATGGTCTTGCTGTCACCGGTTTTCACACCCGTCAGCTGGTCTTCAAAACCGGGGATGAACATGCCGGAGCCAAGCACCAAGGCGGCGTCTTCGGCCTTGCCGCCTTCGAATTCCTCGCCGTCCACGCGGCCGACGAAGTCGATGATCAGCTGGTCGCCCTCTGCGGCCTTCTTCGTCTTGGCGGCGTCCTTGTAGCTCTTGTTGTTCTCGGCCAGCTTGCCGATCGCGTCCATGACCTGCTCGTCGGTGACAGGAACGGTCAGGCGCTCGATCTTCAGATCGTCGGTCGAAGGCGTATCGACTTCGGGAAGCACTTCGAGCTCGATGGTAAGGGTCGCGTCCTTGCCTTCTTCATAGCCGTCGCCGATTTCAACCTTCGGCTGCATTGCGGGCTTCAGCTTGTTGTCCGCCATCGTCTTGTCGACCGATTCGCGAATCATCTCGTTCACGGCTTCGGCATGAAGCTGTTCGCCATGCATCTTGCGCACGAGATTGGCCGGGACCTTGCCTGGCCGGAAACCGGGCATTTTCACCTGCGGAGCAATCTTCTTGATCTGCGAATCGATGCGGGCATCGATTTCCTTCGCGGGGATGGTGATCGCGTAGGCCCGCTTGAGGCCTTCGTTGGCGGTTTCTTTGATCTGCATGGGATTAAGGACTCGCGAGTTTCTACTATTTATCTGAGCGAAGGCCCGCGTCGGGCGAAATTGGTGCGGGCGAAGGGACTCGAACCCCCACATCTTTCGATACTGGTACCTAAAACCAGCGCGTCTACCAATTCCGCCACGCCCGCAAACCCGAACGAAGTCGTGCGCCAGCGTGGGTACGCCGCGCATATAGGCGCGTGCCTCTAGTCGGATGCGGCCAAAAGGGCAAGCGTGACGACGGCCAGGGGAACAGGCCGCCACGACAGACCGTTCTCGAAGGGAAAGGATCGCGAACATGAGCCGCTACGACACCCCCAAAGTGCCCCCTGCCACACCGCCCGTGATCGACCCCGATGTCGAACCGAAGAAGGCCGCGGAAATGGAAGCTGAAGGCGAGAGCGAAGGAGATGTCATCGCCGGCAAGAGCGAACCGGACGAAATCGACGTCGAGACAGAAGAGGCGCTGCGACCCGCCATGGAAAAAGGCCGTGAAGGTCACGGCGAACAAGCACTCGACGCAGCAACGATGTTACCCCCCGACTGAGGAGAGACCAGATGGCAACCCAGCCAGACCCCGATACGATCAATCCCGGCGCACCGCCCGAGATGCCGCCTGCCAGCCCGCCCGACGAAGCGCCAATGCAGGAGCCGCCGGGAATCGAGCCGGTCCAGCCCGATTATGATCGGCCTGACCGCAGTCCGGTCGAGACTCCACCGCCTGATTAGGAGGCAAATCAGCTTGTCTGCGGGGCCGTTCGCCAGTAGAGGCGCGCGCCATGAGTGAAGACAGCAAGCCCCAGACCCCGCCGCTCCACCTTTCGGTGAATCCGAAGAGCGAGCATTTTGACGTCGACGTGTTGCAGCGCGGTGTTGGAATCCGGTTCAAGGGGCGCACCCGCACCGATATCGAGGAATACAACATTCCCGAGGGCTGGGTGCGTGTACAGGCAGGCAAGACCGTCGATCGCAACGGGAATCCGTTGACCCTCAAACTCAACGGGCCGGTCGAGGCATGGTTTGAGGACTTGGGCGATGAGCCCCCGGTGGCCACGGCGGACTGAGGGCGCCTTCTTAATATCCAATGGTCTGTGGAACGGCAGGACAGCAAAGTTCTTCTGGCCAAACCGACCCTCGCAAGCTGCCGCTGACAGAGTTATGGCGGGCGGGGTTTATTTTCTGTCCCCAGACATTATTCCAGGTGTTCCATCCTCCAGGAACCTCCAACCGGCCTTGCCAAAGTAGAGCATTGCGCCCACTTGCTCGCAGGCACGCATCATGACTTCCCTTGATAAACCCACCGTCATCATCATCGGCCGACCCAACGTCGGCAAGTCGACGCTGTTCAACCGGCTCGTCGGCAAGAAACTCGCGCTGGTCGACGACCAGCCGGGGGTGACGCGCGATCGGCGTCTGGGCGATGCCGAGATCGCGGGGCTGGAATTCACCATTGTCGATACGGCGGGCTGGGAGGACGAAGATGCCGACAGTCTCCCCGGCCGGATGCGCAAACAGACCGAGGTAAGCCTTGAGGGCGCCGATGCCGCGTTATTCGTGATCGACGCCCGCGCAGGGCTTACACCGCTGGACGAAGAAATCGGCCGGTGGCTCCGCGGGCAGGATGTGCCGGTTGTGCTGGTCGCCAACAAGGCAGAAGGCAGAGCCGCCGAAGCAGGCATTCTCGAAAGCTACAGCCTGGGCCTGGGCGAGCCGCTGGGCGTTTCCGCCGAACATGGCGAAGGAATTGCGGACCTGTTTGCAGGCTTGTGGCCCATTATCGGCGAAAAGTCCGAAGCAGCCGAAGCCGAGGCTGATCTTGCAGCCGACAACGAAGATGACGAAATTTCCGGGCCTCTCAAGTTGGCCATCGTCGGCCGCCCCAACGCTGGGAAGTCGACGCTGATCAATCAGCTGCTGGATGAAGACCGCCTGCTTACCGGTCCCGAGGCAGGTATCACGCGCGATTCGATTGCCGTGGATTGGGAATGGCATGATCCCAAGGCAAACGAAACGCGCCAGATCCGGCTGATCGATACTGCAGGAATGCGCAAACGCGCCCGCGTGGTCGAAAAGCTGGAGAAACTTTCTGTTGCCGATGCCAAACGCGCGATCGACTTTGCAGAGGTCGTCGTCTTGCTGCTCGATGCCACCAAGGGTCTCGAGCATCAGGACCTCAAGATTGCATCGCAGGTCCTCGAAGAAGGCCGCGCCCTTATGGTCGCGATCAACAAATGGGACATCGCCGAGAACCCGTCATACCTGTTCAATGGCATTCGCGAGGCGCTGAACGAAGGGCTTTCGCAGGTTCGCGGCGTGCCCCTTTTTGCCGTATCGGCAAAGACCGGCAAGGGGCTCGATACGATGCTCTCCGCCGCTTTCGAGATACGCGAGGCGTGGAGCCGCCGCGTCTCGACGGCAGCGCTCAACCGCTGGTTCGACGATGCGCTCGCCGCCAATCCGCCGCCTGCACCGGGCGGCCGCAGGATCAAGCTGCGCTATATTACTCAGGCGAGCACACGCCCGCCTCGATTCGTGGTCTTCGGCACGAGGCTCGACGATTTGCCAAAGAGTTACGAACGCTACCTCATCAACGGAATCCGGGCGAAGCTCGGGTTCGAGGCGGTACCCGTGCGTGTTGTCCTGAAGAGCCCGAAGAATCCGTACAATGCCAACCGGGGTGGTGGAGGTAACTACAGTCGCGGTTCCGATCGTGACTGAATTGCTTGCGATCCTGCCGGGACTGGAACTGATCGAACGCACCAGCTCCACTTTGCGCGTCCAGAACGTGGTTCAGTTGAGCCTGGCACCGGCCTTCCTGCTCGCAGGGATCGGGGCGGTCATGAATGTCATGACCAATCGCCTGCTCTGGGTCGCCAATAAGATCGAGCGCATATTGGCGGCGGACGCGAAGGATGAGGCTGGCGATCAGTTGATGGAACTTCCGGCGCTCGAGTCGAGAAGAATCCTTGCGCAGCGTGCCGTAATGTTCAGCACTGCCGCCGCCTTGACGATCAGTATCGTGATTCTTCTCCTGTTCGTGAGTGCTTTTGTGCGGACTCCGTTGGGGACGCTGGTAGCGGTCACATGGGTCATCACAATGGGCCTGCTCATGGCAGGACTTGCCTTTTTTCTGCTCGAAACGCGAACCGCAGCACGGCGAAATCTGGAGCGGATGAAGGAACGCCGGTTCGGCCCAGACGACGATCCGTCGCAAAATTAGTGTGTGATTTCGGCAAGCTGACTTTACGGCGAGGCCGCACGTTTTAGTTGTGCTGCATTAAGGAATAGCGGCGCAGCTTTTCTCCTACATCATAGGAGAGGTGCCATGCCGCGCATCGAGATAGCCTTGTGTTCGCGCTTTGACGAAAAGGGCCAAACGATAAAGATAGAGGCGCTGGATGTGCCCACCGCTCTGACCATCACCGACATAAACGTATCTGCCGGGGATGCCGAATTGTGGCAGGACGGCAAGCGAATTGGCAGACTCACCAAACACGCAGCAGGGCACGGGACTTTCTGGGAATTGGGTCCCGACTAGCCCGCTTCACCCTCGCCCGCCGGCTTCGAATTGAGCTGGACGTAGTTCTGCAGGCCCATGCGTTCGATCATGTCGAACTGCGTTTCGAGGAAATCGACATGCTCTTCCTCGCTTTCGAGGATCCGCTCGAAGATTTCGCGAGTGGTATAGTCCCGCACTTCTTCACAATGGGCGATCGCATCCTTCAATAGCGGGATGGCCTCCATCTCGACTGCCAGATCGGCTTTAAGGATCTCATCAACCGTCTCGCCGACCTTGAGTTTGTGGATCGCCTGGAAGTTCGGGAGGCCGCCAAGGAAGAGGATCCGTTCTGCCAAGACATCGGCATGCTTCATCTCGTCGATGGATTCATGCCGCTCGTATTCGGCAAGTTTGGTCACACCCCAATCGGCAAGAACGCGGTAATGTAGCCAGTACTGATTGATCGCGGTCAGCTCGTTCGTGAGCGCCTTGTTGAGGAATTCGATGACCTTGGAATCGCCCTTCATGACTTGTCGCTCCGCTACATTTCAAGTTGCGGCCTTATGCGCTGTGAGGCGGCCCCCGGCAAGGGCGGGTTAGGGAAAAACGGCAGAATTCCGCCATTGCGAGCGAAAGTCAGTAGCGAATACTACGCCGCGACGGAGGTAGGCTTGAAGGCCATTTCCCGTTCTTCCAGCAAGATTGCATCGGCCTCGTTGAGGCAGGAACCGCAAGCAGGTTGCTTACCTAAAGAGGCATAACAGGCTTCCGCATCGCCCGGACAACGGCGGGCCGCATGGCGCAGGTCGCTTTCCCGAATTGCGTTGCAGATGCAGACATACATGGCGTTGCGCGATCCTTTGCGATTGATTCGCAAGAGCGTATGTAATGCGAGTTACTCGCATTAGCAAGCCGTCATTGCCTGAGTGCGAAGACCTTCCCGTAAGTCAGGCAACGCCAAAGCCATTCCAGGGGGCCATATCGGAAGCGAACCAGCCAAGGCTGTGACCATGCCAGCATCGCAATCCACGCTGCGAATACGACGAGATAGAGTTCACCGCGGCCCAACTGGCCGAACAGATCGAAACCCCAGTTGCCGAAAACCATCAGCATGACGAGAGATGTGCCGATGTAGTTGGTGAAGGCAGTCCTCCCGGCAGCCGAAATGCGGTCCCCGATCCAGTTTCCTGCGCGAGGCACGTACAGAGCCAGAAGCGCAGCAAGGCCCAGTGTCATCAACAGGCGCGGAAAATGAGACCAACCGAGGAAGGCGGCCAGCACGCCGTAATAGGTGAAACCTCCGTCCATGGTCCTCAAGGCGATAATGGTCGTCAGCGCCCCGCCCACTGCCAAACCCACCCAGCCCCACAGGCGCTGGCTTCGCGGATTCCACCCTCCCCCGAACAGACCAAGGCGGTAGAGTGCCATTCCGATCAGCATAAGGGGCAGGGTTTCAAACACGACGAGCCAGACGTTGACCAGCGGATCCGTGCCGTGTTCGTCGATCGTGTGGGATACGAACTGCAGGTAGGTTCCTTCCTGCCGGATCGCAGTCTCGGCTCTGCCGTCGGCCAAATCCGTTTCTGCCGCCTTGATGAACTCGCTTCTGACCTGATTCATCGCCGCGCTGTCGGGCTCCGGTCCATCGGCAGTCACCTGCATGAAAATCATGCCGATGGCGTAGAAGATACCTCCTGCAATGTACCCGAGGATACCCAGGATCAACTGGTTTCGCGCGCTCACATTGATAAACAGCAGCACCGCAATAAAGCCGCTTACGGCGTAGGAAAAGAGGATGTCACCCCGCCAGATCAGATAAAAATGGATCAGCCCGAACGCGCCCAGCCACAGCAGGCGCTTAACCTGGAGCCAACGGCTCGCACCCTTGCCCCAGGCCTTTTCCATGAACAGGTAGAGGCCTGCGCCGAAGAGGATGGTGAACAGGCCGCGCATCTTGCCGTCAATCAGGACCAGTTGGGCCGCCCACATCCAGTCCTCTGCGTCAGAGTGACCGGTGGTGAATGCCTCGGGATACATATACGCGGTAAAAGGCTGACCCATCGAAAAGATGTTGGCTGCCAGAATGCCCATCACAGCGATGCCGCGAATGAAATCGAGACTGGCGCTTCGCTCCCCTCGAACCGAAACAGGCTGCGGACGGTCCGGGGTCGCTTCTTCGTGAATCATACTTGCGGTCATCTTCCTGCCCCTGAAGCGCAAAGCCTTTGTGCATTTCAACTTCGGGCCCAGTGCATCCCGGCGGACGGCTGAAGCAAGGGCAATCTCTACCTGGTTTCAATTGCCATGCATCTCGGAGCGTCAAATGTTTCAGGGAATTAACCCTAAATTAGGGGTAGTCTGCGATCCCCCTGTTTCGAGACCGCCGCAAACTAGCGGCACAGGGAATTGATACAGGCGCTACAGGGGGACCTAGCCTTGCGTGTACTGGCTTTGGCATCACAGAAGGGCGGATCGGGTAAAACCACGCTTTCGGGACATCTCGCCGTTCAGGCTCAGCGAGCGGGCGCAGGCCCGGTCGTCCTGATCGACATCGATCCGCAAGGGTCACTCGCAGACTGGTGGAACGAGCGCGAAGCGGAACTTCCCGCTTTCGCCCAGACGACCGTCGCACGGCTTGCCGCCGACCTAGCTATCCTGCGTCAGCAGGGCTTCAAGCTGGCGGTGATCGACACCCCGCCAGCGATCACCATGGCGATCCAGTCGGTCATTTCCGTGGCAGAACTCATCGTCGTTCCGACCCGCCCAAGCCCGCACGATCTGCGCGCCGTGGGCGCCACGGTCGACCTGTGCGAACGGGCAGGTAAGTCGCTGATATTCGTGGTCAACGCTGCAACGCCGAAAGCCAAGATCACTTCGGAAGCTGCAGTTGCACTTTCGCAGCATGGCACGGTCGCGCCGATTACGCTTCACCACCGCACGGATTTCGCCGCATCGATGATCGACGGCCGCACAGTCATGGAAGTCGATCCCGAAAGCCGATCGGCGGCCGAGGTCACTGCCCTGTGGAAGTACATTTCCGACCGGCTCGAAAAGCAGTTTCGACGCACCGTCTTTGCAGCGCCCGGCCAGCAGGCCGCGCAGCAGCCAGGTGCCTATCGCCCCGCCGGTGGCTTCGGCCGTCGGGTCGCCCAGTAAGAGCAACAAGGTAAGGCGGAGACCAGCCGGATGTCGGACGCCAATTTCGCTTCTCTTTCCTCAACCCTCCTTGCACGCAAGGGCGGGGCAAAGCCTGCCATGCGCCCGCAATCGGCCGCTCTCGGACCAGTTGACGGCGCCTCGGCTGCCGCGAATCTAGAAGATCTGGGCTGGAATGACATGGGCGAGGATGCCCCTGCCCCCCAGCCTGTGCATGACAGCACCTCTGCTCCCATGGGTGGCCCACGGTCTCTGGCCGAATCGAGCCTGATCAAGAAACCAGCGCTTCCTCCGCTGGACGAACGTTACGAACTCGGCACCGAGGGCAGTGAAAGCTCTACCCGCGTCGTGTCGATCAGTCCGCTGCAATCCAAGGAAAGCAGCAACGGTCACAACGAAGTTCGCGAATCGCTCGACCGCATTGCCACCAAGCTGGAGGGCAAGAGGGTTTTCGAGGCCGATAACGAAGACGAGGAAGAGTATTCCGACGATGCGGAAGAGACCGCTTCGGAAGTTGTTCTTCCAAAAGCCATCAAGCCTGCGTCGGCCCGTTCCAAAGGGGTCGCCAAGGGAAAACGCGCAGCTTTCACGCTGCGTCTCGATCCAGAGCGCCATCTCATGCTGCGCCTGGCCTGCACCGTTCGCGGTAGCAGCGCCCAGCAACTCGTGACCGACGCTCTAGATGGCCTGCTGGCCGAAATGCCGGAAATCGCCATGCTCGCCGCCCAGGTGCAGCGCAGGCCGAATTAAATTCCAAGGACGTGGGATCGCCTTTTGAGGGATAACAATATGACGACCAGGAACTCCGCCTTCATCCGGCTCGCCTTGACCACGGCTCTCGCGACAACCGCGCTCGCGGGCTGCTCCGGAAAGGTTGCGCCGACGGCCGCCAATTCCGCGGGTAAGGCCGAAGTGGCACTTGCCAAAGGCAAGGCCGACAAGGCTGTCACACATGCGGAAGCAGCGGTTCTAGCAAGTCCGCGAGATGCCTACACCCGCACCCTGCTTGGCAATGCATATCTCGAAGCGGGCCGCTTCGCTTCGGCAGCCACCACTTTTCAGGATGCGATTGCGCTTGGCGATGGCTCCCCTCGAACGGTGGTCAGCCTCTCGCTGGCGCAGGCGGGCATGGGCGACCGAGCAGCCGCCATCCATACCCTCGAGAGTTATGAAACCGCCATTGATCCAGCCGATTTCGGCCTCGCGATCTCGCTTGCAGGACAGCCGCAGCGCGGCGTCCACGTCCTCTCCAACGCTCTACGTGCAGGTAACAACACCGCCAAGGTCCGTCAGAACCTCGCCTATGCATATGCAATGAGCGGGCAATGGCGTGAAGCGCGCCTGATGGTTGCCGAAGATGTTTCGGCTGACAAGGTCGGCGAACGCATGGCCGAATGGGGCGCGATGGCGCACCCCGAACACTATCGGACACGCATCGCGGCACTTCTCGAGGTCGATATCGTGGCCGATCCCGGTCAGCCGACAATGCTCGCACTATCGAACAATCCGAACGTGGAAATGCTCGCATCCGAGAATGTCGAGTCTGTCGCTGAGGAAATGCCGGAAGCCCAGTTCGCCTATGCGCAGGAACTCCCGGCCATCCGACCAGCGGCGATCGAGCGCATCGACCTAGAAGACGAGCAAGCTTTTGTACCGCAGCCCGCCGCCAGTAATTCTGAGCGCTCCGAATCTGCATCACTCCCGGCGGATGGTGTTACTTCGCGTCAAGTCGCACCGACGAAGGTTGCTGCACCGGCTCCGGCAGCTCGGAAGGCATCGAAGCCCGCACCAAGCCTTTCGCTTGCTCGCGGCGACTACAACATCCAGCTCGGCTCCTATTTCTCGATGCAGGATGCGGAAGCGGGATGGAATAAATTCCAGGCAATGTATCCGGAGCTTGGTGACGCCGAACGCGTGATCAGCAAGGCCCGCGTAAACGGCAAGATCTATTACCGTGTCGCTGCCGTCGGATATGCCAGGGACTCTGCCCGTGCACTGTGTTCCACAGTCAAGGGCAAGGGTGGTGGCTGCATTGCCTATGCCAGCAGCAACCCACTTCCGGGCGCGCTTGGCAATGGAAGTATCAGGGTGGCCGCCCGCTGAAACGCCTCTTGGCGATACATAACTGTCAATTAAGACCCCTCCCGAACGCCGTTCTGGAGGGGTCTTCTTTACCTAGATCTCGATTGCCAGGCCGCCCTTCCATAGAGCGGTGACCCGGCCCTGCGTCGGCTGACCGTCAAATGGGGTATTTCCGGCGGTTGCGGCCATCTTCGCACTCTGGATGACCCACGGCTTGTCCGGGTCGATCACAGCGACATCTGCCTCATAGCCTTCGACAAGGCTGCCAGCACGCACTCCGAGGAGACGCGAGGGATTGGTGGATACCAGTTCGAATGCCCGTCCGAGGTCGATGACCTCGTCCCGCACCAGCGAAAGCACCATTGCGAGCAGGGTCTCCGCCCCAGCCATGCCGGGTTCCGCATCGCTGAAGGGCAGGCGCTTGTCCTCGGGGCCGCGTGGATCGTGCCCGCTTGCAACTACATCGATCGTTCCGTCGGCGATCGCCTCGCGCACCGCATGCCTGTCGTCCTCGGATCGCAAGGGCGGAGACAGGCGGGCGAATGTCCTGAATTCAGCCGTGGCGAGATCGGAGAGCATGAAGTGTGCCGGCGTCACACCGCTCGTTACGCGCAGACCATCTTTCTTTGCCCTTCGCACAAGCTCCAGGCCTCGACGCGTAGTGACTTGCCGAAAGTGTATCTGCGCACCCGCCATCTCGGCGAGCGCCAGATCGCGGGCGATTGCGATGGCCTCGGCTTCGCAGGGCGCGCTCGGCAGGCCGCGGCGGGTGGAATATTCGCCGGCGGTTGCAACGGCATCGCCCACCAGTGCGGCATCCTCCGCATGACAGAAAACAGGCAGGTCCAACATCGCGGCATATTGCAGCAATCGGAGCATGACCCCGCTATCGGCAATCCATTGCCGCCCCGTGGCAATACCCTTTGCACCTGCCTCTTGCATGAGGGCGACTTCCGCGATCTCGCTTCCGGCAAGTCCTCGCGTGCCGGCAGCCAGCGGATGAACCCAGAGGTCCGGCTTGCCGCTTTTCGCTATGTAGGAGACACGGCTCGGCAGATCGAGCGGCGGTGACTGGTCCGGCATCAGGGCAGCGCGCGTGATCCCGCCGAAATGAAACGCAGGCTTGTCGATCGCAAAGACACCGAGGTCGACGAGACCAGGGGCGACCAGCTTCCCCTTCGCATCGACGACATCTCCATCACCGTGGGCAGCTATCCTGCCGTCCGCCATGTGCAGCGAACCTTCACGGATGCCATCGGGCGTCACGACGCGGCCGTTGATGATCGTTACGGGTGACATCTGCTTCATGCCGCGTCTCCCCAGCCTTCGACTCCCCGTGCGCGGCGGGTCAGGACATCGAGACAGGACATGCGGATTGCCACACCCATCTCCACCTGCCGCGTGATTATCGAGCGATCGATCATGTCGGCGACATCGCTGTCGATCTCCACCCCCCGGTTCATGGGCCCGGGATGCATCACAAGCGTGTCGGTCTTGGCTTTCGCAAGCCGTATCTTGGTCAGCCCGTAGAGGTGATGATATTCGCGCGCCGATGGGATGAACTGGCCGCTCATCCGCTCGCTCTGAAGGCGGAGCATCATCACCACGTCCGCGCCGTCCAGAGCGGCATCGAAATCATGGAACACCTCCGCACCCATCGCTTCGATGCCCACTGGCATGAGGGCGGGCGGCGCACAGAGCCTCACGCTTGCGCCCAGCGCCTGGAGGCAGAGCAGGTTGGAACGCGCGACGCGGCTGTGCAGGATATCTCCGCAGATCACGATCGTCTGACCGGTGAAATCGTCTGCGGCCTCGCCCCGTTCACGAAGCGCATGACGTAGTGCAAGCGCATCGAGCAGCGCCTGTGTCGGGTGTTCGTGCTGGCCATCGCCTGCGTTCAGGACAGGGCAGTCGACCTTGTCCGCAATCAACCCCGTAGCGCCGCTCGATCCATGGCGGATCACGATCGCATCGGCGCGCATTGCGTTCAACGTGATCGCGGTATCGATCAGCGTTTCGCCCTTCTTCACCGAGGATTGCGCGGCGTGCATATTGACCACGTCCGCGCCCAGCCGCTTGCCCGCGATCTCGAAGCTGAGAAGCGTGCGGGTAGAGTTTTCGAAGAAGGCGTTGATGATCGTGAGCCCGGCCAGCGCATCGACATGTTTCGACCGCTGTCGGTTCAGTGCGACCCATTGTTCTGCCTCGTCCAGCAGGAAAAGGATTTCGTGCCGTTCCAGTTGGCCGATGCCAAGCAGGTCGCGGTGCGGGAATGCCAGCGCACCCGCGGGATAGCGGGCCGCGTGAGGCGAAGGTTCCGAACTTGTCATTAAAGCCACGCCCTTAGTCGAGAGCTATCTACCCCTCAAGCATAATCCGGTGGCGCAACGCTTCGGCCTCCCCTAGGTCTAGCGCGAAGGTATTTCAGGGGACGTGTTTTCATGCATTTCGCAGGCAAAGTCTGGCGCTTGCTGGTTGGCATCAAGGACGGTCTCGTCCTTCTGTTCATGCTGCTCTTTTTCGGACTGATTTTCGCGATACTCACCGCGCGTCCCAGCCCGGCTCAGGTCCGTGAAGGGGCGCTTCTGCTGGAACTTGACGGCGTAATCGTCGAAGAGCGCACGCCGATCGATCCGTTCGCGGCTCTCTTGGCAGGAAGCGCACCGGTCGGCGAATATCAGGCCCGCGATCTGGTTCGCGCACTCGATGCTGCGGCAACTGACGAACGCATCAATGCCGTGGTGCTCGATCTCGACCGATTCCTCGGTGCAGGCCAAGTCCACCTAGCCGAAGTGGGCGAAGCGCTTGATCGGGTTCGCGCCGCCGAGAAGCCCGTACTTGCCTACGCCACCGCCTATGCCGACGACGGCGTATTCCTAGCCTCCCACGCAAGCGAAGTCTGGGTCAATCCGCAAGGCGGCGCTTTCGTCGCAGGTCCGGGTGGCAACCGCCTTTACTACGCTGGCCTGCTCGAGAAGCTGAACGTCAATGCCCGGGTGTACAAGGTGGGCACATACAAGAGCGCGGTAGAGCCTTTTACCGAAGCCGGCATGTCCGATCCTGCGCGTGAAAACGCCCAGGCCCTTTATGGTGCACTCTGGGAAGAGTGGCAGGCCAGCGTCAAAAAAGCGCGGCCGGCTGCGGATCTCGCGCTCGTAAGCGGCGATCCGGCGGCGTGGGTCGAGGCGGCCGAGGGCGATCTCGCGACCGCGGCGCTCAATGCCGGTCTGGTCGACAAGCTTGGCACCCGAATCGAATTCGGCGAGCGCGTGACCGAAATCGTTGGCGAAGATGACTGGAACGAGATGCCCGGGACCTATCCGTCGACGTCTCTGTCGGCGTGGCTCGAAGAAAATCCCTGGCCGACTGACGGACGCGAAATCGGCGTGGTCACGATTGCCGGCGAAATCGTGGACGGCGAAGCGGGGCCCGGCACCGCAGGCGGCACGCGGATTGCCACGCTGCTTGACAAGGCGCTGGAGCGCGATTTTGCAGGTCTGGTGGTACGTGTCGATTCACCGGGCGGTTCAGCCTTGGCAAGCGAAGAAATCCGCAACGCGATCCTGCGCCACAAGGCAAAGGACATTCCTGTCGCGGTGTCGATGGCGAATGTCGCCGCGAGCGGCGGCTATTGGGTTGCAACCCCGGCCGACCGGATATTCGCCGAACCCGAAACGATTACCGGATCGATCGGCATCTTTGCCTTCATCCCGACCTTCGAAGACGCTGCGAGCAGCCTTGGCGTGACGAGCGACGGCGTCAAGACGGGGCCGCTATCGGGACAACCCGACCCGATCGCCGGCTTCACTCCCGAAGTGGATCGCATCCTGCAAGCCTCGATCGAAGATGGCTACAGCGACTTCCTGACGCGTGTTGGAGCCTCGCGGGATATGACACTCGATCAGGTTGATCGGGTAGGCCAGGGCCGCGTCTGGGATGGCGGAACCGCCCGCCAATTGCGCCTCGTCGACGAATATGGCGGGATGGAAGAAGCATTGGCTTGGGTCGCCGGTCAGGCGGAACTCAGCGAAGAGGAGTGGTCGCCCGTCTATCTCGGCGATGACCGCGGCACTGCCGACACCATCCTGCGACAGTGGCTAATCGGCGAGGAAGACGCTGGTGGTCGCGACGTTTTTGCCATGATGAGCGGCCAGCAGCGCGCCACGGCGGGGATGGTCGTGCTGGACGCTCAGCGCCTGCTCGGCACCAGCGGAATTCAGGCCTATTGTCTGCTATGTCCATCGCCCAGTATCGCACAAGCACAGGCGGAGCGGGGCTTCGATGGATTCCTGCGACAGATCGGAGCGTTTCTCTCGAACTGACACGCTTGCCATGCTCTGATTCGCCGGGTAGAGGCGCGCCCCTGCCCGGCGCTGGAGCGCCAATTCAGGGCGGGCGCGTAGCTCAGTGGTAGAGCACACCCTTCACACGGGTGGGGTCGCAAGTTCAATCCTTGCCGCGCCCACCATCTTTTCAGACGCTATTGTAAAAATCTTAGCTCCCCATGGTGAACCCATGAAGGTGGACTTTGAAACCGATGCGATGCGACCGAACACCCGGCTGTACCCGAGCGCCTCACCCTCTGGAACGATGACCATGCTGGATGACAGAACTCAAATCCGGCTCATCCGCATCGCCATCCCAGCAAGCCCGGGGATGAGGCGTGCCGCGACCGTCATCACCGCCGCGCCACGCGAAGTTTCAGCCAAATGCCAGAGTGTCTCCGCCACCCGCACGGGCCGCGCTGCCCGCTGTGCGAAGCGGCGCTGATAGATCGACGGCCCCTCGCCCTCTAGGTAGCTTTGTGCCGCCGCCCGGCCGCTGGCGAGCGCAATCGCCATTCCCTCCCCAGCAAGTGAAGGGATGACCGCCGCCTGATCGCCCAGGCGGTAGACCCCGCTGTCAGCCTCATGCGCGATCCAGCCATAGGGAACTGCGCCGATCGTATCGACGGGCAGTTCAGCTTCGGCGTAGGCCATACGGCGGGCGAAACCTGCATTTTTGCGCGCAATCGCTTTTAGCAACTCCCAAGGATCGCCACCGGCATCGGCCAGTACAGATTTGCGCACCGCGAGGCAGATATTCGCGCTGCCGTCTTCCTGAAGTACGACGCCGGCATAGCCACCGCGAAACAGATGTAATTCAATCGCGGCGCCGATCATTCGATTGAGTTTGTCCGAGGCGGGGATACGCACACGCAGACCGAGCGCGAGGTCGGCACCGTCGCGCGGCCTCGCTTCGCCGCGAATGTCGTGTTTGCCGATGGCAAGAAAGATGGCGGCGCTTTCCCACGTTCGACGCTCACCTTCGATGCGGCCGGACGCAACGCTCCGCGCGCGATCGATTTCGAGCTGCGCACCTCGTTCTACCGCAAGATGCCGCAGAGTGCTGTCGAGCGCTTTGCGAGAAAGGCCATAGCCGGCTTCTGGTAGTGCAGCTTCTGCCTCTCGCTCCCCAGCATACAGTCGCAGCCGCGTCACGCGCCTTGCGCCAAGCGCTGCCGGGTCGCAGCCCAGCTCGCGCAATGCCTTGGCAGTTCGCCAGCTCAGGAACCCCCCGCAAATTGCATCGCCAATGTCGGGCTCACGATCGATCAGGATTGGCTCCGCCCCGCCTTCCGCGAGCAGCAGCGCGGCCACGCTTCCTGCGGGCCCCGCCCCGAGCACAATCGGGCGGATCATTTCAATCGCTCAACGCAGAGGCGGAAGGGGAAAACCCGTTTGACCGCCGCAGCCGTGACGCCAGCCTCCGCGAGGATCGGCAACCACTCTCGAGGGCGATAGGACCGCGCTATCGAAAGCTGGCCGTCTTTACGTACGATCTCGTGCCAGCCTGCCAATCGTGCGAGCAGCGGGTAGCCCGCATGAGCGAAGCCATGACGGTGCAAATCGTTGACGAACCAGCCTGCAGTGGCTTCGGCTTCCACAAAGCGCAGGTAAGCAACAAGCTGCGCATGCGTCATGTGATGTGCAACGAGACTTGAGACTATGCAGTCGAAGCTCTCTCCAGCGAGGTCGGCGTAATCCCCGGTGCAATATTCGATCGGCTCACTCGCGTTTGTCATGCCGCGAGCGACAGCCTCGCTACGCGGATTGAGATCGATCCCCACCAAGCGCGCGGTTTTGCCCCGGTTACGCGCCCAACGGGCAATCGCGCGCAGCATGTCTCCTTGACCAAAGCCGATGTCGAGGAGCGAAATTTCGCTCCGCCCACCCACGGCCCGTTCCAGAAACTCCAGTGTCGGGCGGCGTGCCATTGTGACGGTATTGACCTTGGCCAGATCGCACAGGACCGCGGCGTAGACATCCGCATCGAGCGCGGGATCGTCCATGATTTCGTCTGCCTGCGCCCGCCTATCCAGCATCGCACCGTCCGAAGCGGAACCCCTCCATCGCGAGCCCGGGTCCGAACGCCAGTGCAACGCCGCTTTCCGGCCGGTCGCGCATGATCCTCTCCAGCACGAACATCAGCGTCGACGAGGACATATTGCCGAAATCGCGCAGCACTGCACGGGAGTGATCGAGCGCACACTCGTCTAGATCGAGACCGTCGGCGACCGCGTCTAGTATCGAGCGCCCCCCCGCATGCACGGCGTAGGCTGCAGGCTTGTCGTCTTTGCCGAGCACGCGGGCGCGCACATCGTCGCGCTTCAGCGCGGCGCGGATACGTACGGGGACTTCGCCCGAAAGGCGCATATGAAAGCCCGTGTCGCCAATCTGCCAAGTGATCAGCTCGTCACTTTCTTCCAGCGCCGCCGTTAGTCCGGTGCCTATCGCGAGGCCCTCACCACTGCCGCTCACAATCGCAGCCGCGGCTCCGTCGCCGAACTGTGCGCCTGCCAGCAGCGGCTCGATATCGACCGTCTCCTGATGATGCAGCGTCGATAGCTCGATCGTTAGCACCAGAACGCGCGCTTGCGGTTCGGAGCGCACGATATGACGCGCTGTCCGCAGCGCAGTTACGGCAGCATAGCAGCCCATGAAGCCCACAAGCACGCGCTCGACATCGTCTGCCAGCCCGAGACGACGCGCCACGATCTGGTCGATCCCAGGCGCGACGAAGCCAGTGCAGCTAGCTACTACCAAATGCGTGATCTCACCCAAGTCACCCAGCTTGCCAATCGCTGCCAGCGATAGCTTGGGCGCTTCCTCGGCATACATCTCCATTCGCCGCGCGGTTGACGGTGCTTCGGCCGAATAGAAGCCATCGCCTTCATCGAGCCTAGCGTCCTCTTCGGATAGCACCGACCAGCGATGGTCGATTCCCGAACGTTCGGCCATGCGGGCATAGAGCTTCGCCTCGCGGCGCCCCTCAAGCTGACGCAACGCCCAAGCACGGTAGTCCTGTTCGAAGTCGCAATCGGGCACGGCGGTAGCCAAGCGATTGATTCGTGCTATCACTCTGACGGAAATCCTCGTTTCGTTCGACCAACTTTCCAGGCGGACGAAGAGTTCCGGTCGAGAACCTGCCGTTCGTCCGACATCAAACCAAGCTTTGCCTACATAGGATGAATTTGCGCTTTCGCTGAAATAAAACGGGCGCTAGCGAACTTGTGTCGCTGCTGTTCTTACTGAACCACTATTTTTCCGCTCATGCCCAAGGTGTTGTGCATGAAATGCGTGCAGGTCAGCTTGTAGGTTCCTGCGACGGGGACAAGGCGTATTGTCACCGTCTCGCCGCCATCAACTTCGACATTCCCATTCTTAATTTTTTCTCGATCCTCTGGCGCAATCCTCGAACTCGCAAAGAAGGCCGGGGCCGAAAAACTGTGCCCGCCTTTTTCATTTCGGAGGACCAGCTTGGTCGGGGTGCCCGCAAGAAGATTCACGACCTTCGGTGTGAAGGAAAAGGAATCAAGAGTTACCTCCGTTACCGCGGCAGCGTTCCAATCTGGTTGGTCCTGACCCGCAGCAGGTATCGCGAGCGTTAGAGCGGCAGCAGCGAGGGCAGCGCGAAAAGTCATAATCGTTCTCTTTCGCCCCGTTCTTACCAACGACGGCGCAAAATTAGATTACTCCTAGGATCGGTTCATGGCAACTTATGTTCGTCTCGTTTGCAACGTGGAACTGACGAAAGGCGCTTGTCACGGTCAGATTCGAGTGACCACCATCGGAAAACACTGAGACCAGCAATTTAATGACGCAGTCGGCTTGCGGTCCATTCACACAGAACTCTTCGGTGGGAAAACGACCCACTTCCCGACAACCGATACAGCGTAGCGATAGCACGTTACCCGATTGGTATTTCCGTTGGGCGAACGGAGATTGGCTGCTAGGGGCCCCCGCATGCTTACCATCGACGGTGTCACAGTGCGGCTTGGCGGCCGGACCATTCTCGAACGCGCCAGCGCGACGGTCCCGGTGGGAGCACGCGTCGGCCTGATCGGTCGCAATGGCGCGGGCAAATCCACTCTCATGAAGGCACTGATCGGGGAAATCGAACCCGATGCCGGCGAAATCAGCAAGCCGTCTCGCGCCCGGATCGGTTATATCGCGCAAGAGGCCCCCAGCGGCAACATGACGCCGGAGGAGGTCGTGCTGGCCTCCGCTACCGAACGTGCGGCACTGCTCGAAGAACTCGAGACCTGCACCGATATGGATCGGATGGGCGATGTGCACGACCGTCTGCTGGCGATCGACGCCTACAGCGCACCGGCACGCGCGGCCAAAATTCTCAGTGGCTTGGGGTTCGATGAAGTGATGCAGCAGCGCCCCGTGGAAAGCTTTTCCGGCGGCTGGAAGATGCGCATTGCCTTGGGCGCACTGCTGTTTTCCGAACCGGACATCCTGCTGCTGGACGAACCGTCCAACCACCTCGACCTGGAAGCGACCCTTTGGCTCGAGAATTTCCTCAGGTTTTATCCCGCAACACTGGTGGTGATCAGCCACGAACGCGACCTGCTGAACAAGGTGGTCGATCATATCCTGCACCTGCAGGGGGGCGAGCTGACCCTTTATCCGGGCGGATACGATGCGTTCGAGAAGCAGCGTGCCGAACGCGCGGCGCAACTGGCCGCAGCGAAGGCTTCGCAGGATGCTCAGCGTGCCCGGCTGCAGGATTATGTCGCCCGCAACAGCGCCCGTGCATCGACTGCCAAGCAGGCCCAGTCACGCGCCAAGATGCTGGCGCGGATGCAGCCCATCGCGGCGCTGATGGAAGATCCCACGCTCAGCTTCGACTTCCCCGATCCGGAAGAGCTTCGATCGCCGATGATCACGCTGGATCAGGCCGCGGTGGGCTATGGTGAAGCCCCGCCCATCCTGCGGAGGCTCAATTTCCGGATCGAAGCCGACGATCGTATCGCCCTGCTGGGCCGCAACGGCAACGGGAAGACCACGCTCGCACGGCTTCTCGCGTCCCAACTTGAACCGGCGGAAGGTGAAGTCAACGCACCCGGCCGCTTGAAAGTCGGCTACTTTACCCAGTATCAAGTCGAAGAATTAGCAGGCGAAGACACACCACTGGATCTGATGACCCGGGCGATGGAAGGCGGAGCCCAGGGTGCCATTCGCGCACAACTGGGGCGCTTCGGCTTTTCCGGTTCGCGTGCGCAGACGCGTGTGGACAAGCTGTCCGGTGGGGAACGCGCGCGTTTGGCTCTTGCGCTGATTACGCGCGACGCGCCGCATCTTCTGATCTTGGACGAACCGACAAACCATCTCGACGTCGACGCGCGAGAGGCGCTGATCCAGGCGCTCAACGGGTATACCGGCGCGGTGATCCTGATCAGCCACGACCGGCACATGGTCGAATTGACGGCGGATCGGCTGGTCTTGGTCGATGGTGGCACTGCGCGCGAATATGCCGGAAGCATGCAGGACTACATTGATTTCGTCCTGGGCCGAAAACCATCACGGGAAAGCCGTCGCGGCGGCGCGGGAAAACAACGCGGTTCTCGAAGTCGCGATACCGCGGACGAGATACGGACCGCAAAATCGGAATTGGCGAAGGCGGAGAAGGAAGTAGTTCGCCTGACTGCAGACCTAGAAAAGCTCGATGCGATGATACTCGAACACAGCAATCAGTCCGGTGCGAAAATGCAGGACACGCTTCGGGCCCGGGCCGAGGCCGTCGATGTCTTGGCGATCGCTGAGGAGAAATGGCTGGCCGCAGGCACTGCGCTCGAAGACATTGAGCAAGGCTAGGACGCAATTTCCGTGGGGCGACGTGGGCGATTGCGACTGATTCAATAATCTTGGGCCGACCTTGAGTTGCCTTGCGCCGCGATTATAGCGGTGCCGAGCTTCCTAAACGCGCCGGCAAATTCCGAAACCTTTTCGTTCGCTGATGCCGAAAGAATTCAATCCATGAAGGGATCGCGCATCAGGATGGTGTCGTCGCGCTCTGGGCTGGTTGAGACCAAAGAAACCGGCGTTTCGATCAATTCCTGGATGCGCTGCACGTATTTCACTGCGTTGGCGGGAAGATCGGCGAAGCTGCGCGCACCCGCGGTGCTTTCGCTCCAGCCGTCCATCGTCTCGTAGATCGGCTCGACCGCGGCCTGGTCGGCAGCGTGGCTAGGGAAGTAATCGTAGACGTTGTTGCGCAAGCGGTAGCCGGTGCAGATCTTCACCTCGTCGAGCCCGTCCAGAACGTCTATCTTGGTCAGCGCGATACCAGTCACTCCGCTGATTGCGCAGCTTTGACGCACGATGACCGCGTCGAACCACCCCACGCGGCGCTGACGACCGGTGACCGTGCCAAATTCATGGCCGCGTTCACCGAGACGCTGGCCAATTTCGTCTTCTAACTCGGTCGGAAAGGGGCCGCTGCCCACGCGGGTGGTGTAGGCCTTCACGATGCCGAGTACATAACCCGTCGCGTTGGGGCCGAGCCCGCTTCCGGCGGCAGCGGTGCCGCTCACCGTGTTCGAGCTGGTGACGAACGGATAGGTGCCGTGGTCGATGTCGAGAAGTACACCCTGCGCGCCCTCGAACAGGATCTTCGCGCCGGCCTTGCGGACTTTCTTAAGGCGTTTCCAGACCGGCTGGGCATATTGCAGCACGAAGCCTGCAATTTCCCGCAATTCGGAAAGGAGCTGTTCGCGATCCACCGGCGGCTGTTCGAAGCCGGCGCGCAGGGCGTCATGGTGTGCGCAGAGTCGATCGAGCTGCGGCTCCAGGTCATCCAGATGCGCCAGATCGCAGACGCGGATCGCACGGCGGCCGACCTTGTCTTCGTAAGCTGGGCCGATCCCGCGCCCGGTTGTGCCGATCTTGCCCGAACCCGCTGCCGCTTCGCGCAGACCGTCGAGGTCGCGGTGAATGGGCAGGATGAGCGGGCAGTTGTCCGCCACAGCAAGGTTGTCGGAACTGATCCTGACCCCCTGCCCTTCCAGCTTTTCGACTTCCGCTTTTAATGCCCAAGGATCGAGCACCACGCCATTGCCGATGATCGACAGCGTGCCCGACACGATACCTGAAGGAAGCAGGGAAAGCTTGTAGGTGGTGCCGTCGATCACCAGCGTGTGGCCGGCGTTATGACCGCCCTGAAAGCGGACTACGGCATCGGCGCGGCTGGCAAGCCAGTCGACGATCTTGCCCTTGCCCTCATCGCCCCACTGGGCGCCGATCACGGTGACGTTGGCCATAACTTTTTTGCTCGCAATGTCGGATGCTCAAACGCGCGCGGCGTTAGGGGTATATCGGGCACGGGGCAAGGCGCATCGCTGGAAACTTCGCCGCACTTCTCCATTGTGTGGGCAAAGGAGACTTTATGACCGACTATCCCACACTCGATCTGAATGATGGCCGCAAGATTCCGCAGTTAGGCTTCGGCACCTACAAGCTGGCAGAAGACAAGGCGCCCGATGCCGTATCGACCGCGATCGATGTCGGCTACTGGCTGGTCGACACGGCGGCGATATACCAGAACGAGAAGGGCGTAGGCAAAGGCATCGGTGAATGGTCCGATATCTTCCTCCAGACCAAGATCTGGAACGAAAGCCAGGGATACGAACGAACCCTTCGCGCAGCAGACAAGTGTCTCGAACGGCTGGGCCGCGACCATGTCGACATGCTGCTGATCCACTGGCCGTGTCCGGAAAAGGGCCTCTTCGTGGAGACCTGGAAAGCGCTGATCGAATTGCGCGAGGCCGGGAAGGCGAAGTCCATCGGCGTATCCAATTTTCGCGAGGAAGACCTGCGCCGCATCATTGATGAGACAGGAGTGACCCCGGCGCTGAACCAGATCGAGTTGCATCCCGCATTCCAGCAGCGCGAAATGCGCAGGGTTCACGAGCAACTGAGCATTGTCACGCAAAGCTGGTCACCGCTGGGTCAGGGCGAAGGCCTGTCGAACGAGGTGATCGAAGAAATTGCAAAAGAAACCGCCCAACCGGCGAGCGCTGTTATCTTGCGGTGGCATTTGCAGCATGGTCTGGCTCCCATTCCCAAGGCATCGAGCCGCGACCATATCGAGGCCAATTTCAAGGCGCTGTCCTTCGAATTGAGCGACGATCAGATGGCGCGCATCGATGGCCTCGATGATCCGAAGGGCCGGATGGGTCCCGATCCTGCCGAATTCAACGACTGACCAAACGGGGGTGCGGCGTGACGGAATGGCTGCTATCGGCCCGCCAGTGACCGACCAGCGACCCATTCGTATCGCCGCACTCTATCATTTCACGCGGTTCAAGGATCCCTCCGTCCTGCGCGAGGGATTGCTTCATTGCGCAGAAGAGAACGGCGTGCGCGGTACGCTGCTGCTGGCAGAGGAAGGCATCAACGGCACGATCGCCGGCAGCGACGAAGGGATTGAAAAGGTTCTCGACTACATTCGCAACATGCCCGGCTGCAGCGATCTAGAATGGAAGGAATCGCGCGCTGCCGAAATGCCTTTCCACCGCACAAAGGTCAGGCTGAAGCGAGAGATCGTGACCATGGGGCAGCCCGATCTAGACCCGCTGAAGGGCGTCGGGATCTATGTCGATCCGCAGGACTGGAACGAACTGATCTCGGACCCCGATACAATCGTGATCGACACGCGCAATGATTACGAGGTTGCGATCGGCAGCTTCGAAGGCGCGATCGATCCGGAAACGCAGAGCTTCCGCGAATTCCCTGAATGGTTCCGCGATAGGAAGGCTGACTTCGAAACTGAAGGGCGTAAGCCGAAGATCGCGATGTTCTGCACCGGCGGGATTCGCTGTGAAAAATCCACCGCGTTCCTGAAGTCCGAGGGCCTCGACGAGGTCTATCACCTCAAAGGCGGAATCCTCAAATATCTTGAGGAAGTACCCGAGGCCGAAAGCCGCTGGCACGGCGAATGTTTCGTGTTCGATGAGCGCGTGAGCGTGAAGCATGGTCTCGAATTGGGATCACACACTCTATGCCGCGCCTGTCGCCGCCCGCTGAAAGAATCTGACCTTGCGCACAGGCACTACGTCGAGGGCGTGTCCTGCCATCAATGCTATCCGGAACGGAGCGACGAACAGCGCGCTCGGTATGCCGAACGGCAGCGTCAGGCGAAGCTGGCGGAGGTTCGCGGCGAAGAGCATGTGGGGCGTAAGACAGGCGATGGCTGAAGCGCTCCTCTACTCCTTCAGGCGCTGCCCCTACGCCATGCGCGCCCGTATGGCGCTGGCAGTTAGCGGCGCAGAGTACGAACACCGCGAGGTCGTGTTGCGGGACAAGCCGCCCCAGATGCTCCAGGCCTCACCAAAAGGGACAGTACCCGTATTCGTAACGACGGATGGCGAAGTGCTGGAAGAGAGCACCGACATTATGCGCTGGGCTCTCGCGAGATCGGATCCCGAAGATTGGCTGGACCGTGACGATCCCGCATTGGTTGCTGCCAATGACGGTCCCTTCAAGCACCATCTCGACCGGTACAAATATTCCACGCGGTACGATGATGTCGATCCGGAGGAACACGGTTCAGCAGCCGTGAAATACCTGTGCGATCTGGACGGTCGTCTTTCCGATACGCCGTACCTGTGCGGCGCAAGCCGTGGCTTCGCGGACATCGCTATATTTCCATTCGTCCGCCAATTCGCGAATGCCGATCGGGATTGGTTCGATGCGCAGGGGCTGACCAACGTAGGGCGCTGGCTCAAAGGTCTGGTCGGTTCGGAACTGTTTACCCGGATAATGGCCAAGCATGACCGATGGTTTGCCGATTAGAGCTCGACCGGAGTCCCATCCTTGAGGATGTGCGAGCAACCCAATGATGACGCACCATCCTGGTCATCGATAGCCGCAACGGTTCGCCAACCTTCACTGCGTAGAAGCGCGGCGGCGTCTCGATCATGTCCCAGCGGCAGGAACGCCGTTTTGCGGCTCTTCTCAGAGCCGGTACCGAGCGTTTCCAGTAGAGGTTCCATATAGAGCGAAAAGCCGGTGGCCGCCTCTTCGCTACCCTTGATGGCGTAGGTTCCGCCGCGACCGAGCGCTGCACGTGCGCCCTGTGCATGCAGGGTGAACCCGAACCAGCTCTGGTATTCGAAGCCATGCCGTTCGGATGGATCGAGCGTCAGTCTTACGCGGTGGCCCAGCGCGGATGCGATCTTGCGTAGGCCTGCAATTCGTGTGGCAAGTGCACCGCCCGCGTCCAGCGCGGCCAGCTTTTCGATCGCCTCGTCGAAGGGACCGGTGGCATAAAGCAGGGGAAGATAGTCCGCGCCGCCTGCTGCCTTGAGCGCACCAGCATCTTTCATATCGAGTTCGCGCCGCACCGCTTCACGCCTGTTAGCGTCAAGCGGCAGCGCCTTGTCTGCCAGAGTGTCGACGAGATCCGGAAGCGTGAAGTCGACGGAAAGACCGGTGACGCCTGCCGCTTCCAGTGCATCGAGCGCCACCGTAACCGCCTCGATCGCCGCGGCGACATTGTCGCTCCCGATCAATTCGGCACCCAGTTGCAGCCGCTGGCGAGCAGGATCGAGTTGGTCCGCCTTGAGTAGCGCCACATCCCCCGCATAACAAAGCCGCAAGGGGCGCGCCGCATCGGCGAGTCCGGTGGCGGCGATCCGTCCGACCTGAACCGTCATATCCGCTCGCAAAGCAAGCGTGCGCAGGCTTTCCGGATCGGTGAACCGGACCATCCGGCGTGTCGCCACACCTTCCATTCGGCCCGCCAAGGAGCGTTCGAACTCTATCAGTGGTGGGCGGACACGGTCATATCCATGACTGTCCATCGCCCGCAGGATTTCGCGCATGGCGCGCGTGATAATCGCCGAGCGCTCCGGAAGAGCATCTTCAAGGCCGATGGGCAGGAGATCGTCGAGCTGGTTCATTGCGCGGCGTCCCCTGCCCTATCGCGGATCAGAATTCCAGCGGCATGACGGTCTTTACGCCTTCGAGCGCGCAGGCTTTCTTTACTACACCATCCGGAATCGGCTGATCGACGCTGAGCAGCAGGATGGCTTCGCCCCCCGCAGAGCGCCGGCCGAGGTTGAAGGTGCCGATATTGATGCCGTTCTCGCCTAACAGCGAGCCGATGCGGCCGATGAAACCCGGCGCGTCCTCGTTCACGATATAGAGCATGTGCCCATCGAGTTCCGCCTCGATCCGGACGCCGAAGATTTCGGTCAGACGCGGCGCATCGGAACCGAACAGCGTGCCTGCCACCGACCGGTCACCTGCGTCGGTCCCGACGGTTACCCGGAGCAGCGTATTGTAGGCGCCTTCTTTCTCGTGACGGATCGAACGGATATCGAGCCCCCGTTCCTTGGCGAGGTAGGGCGCGTTGACCATGTTCACCGTGTCCGAATACTGGCGCATGAGCCCCGCCAGGACGGCCCCTTCGATGGGCTTTCCAGACAGCTCGGCCGCTGCACCTTCCCGCTCGATATTGATCTTGGTGAGGTTGCCGTGGGCCAGTTGCCCCACGAGGCTGCCGAGGTTTTCGGCAAGTTTCATGTAGGGGCGCAACTTTGGCGCTTCCTCCGCCGAAAGGCTCGGCATGTTGAGCGCGTTCGTCACCCCGCCATTGACGAGATAATCGGCAAGCTGTTCGGCCACCTGCAGTGCGACGTTGACCTGCGCTTCTGTCGTGCTGGCGCCGAGGTGCGGCGTGCAGATGAAATTGGGCTTGCCGAACAGCGGGCTGTCCTTGGCGGGTTCCGTCTGGAACACATCAAGCGCCGCGCCCGCAACCTTCCCGCTGTCGAGCGCCTCGGCCAATGCCTCCTCGTCGATCAACCCGCCCCGCGCGCAGTTGACGATGCGGACGCCTGCTTTCGTCTTTGCAAGGTTCTCCTTCGAGAGGATGTTGCGCGTTTCGTCGGTCAACGGCGTATGAAGCGTGATGAAGTCGGCACGCGCGAGCAACGTGTCGAGATCGACCTTCTCCACCCCGATCTCCAGCGCGCGTTCCGCAGTCAAAAAAGGATCGAAGGCGATCACCTTCATCTTGAGACCCTGAGCTCGGGCCGCGACGATAGACCCGATATTGCCCGCACCGATCAGACCAAGCGTCTTTCCGGTGACCTCCACGCCCATGAAATCGTTCTTCGGCCATTCGCCTGCCTGCGTGCGACGGTCGGCGGCGGGTATCTGTCGGGCAAGCGCCATGATCATCGCGATGGCATGTTCGGCAGTCGTGATCGAATTGCCGAACGGCGTGTTCATTACAACCACGCCCTTCCCGCTGGCATAGGGAATATCGACGTTGTCCACGCCGATACCTGCGCGGCCGATGACCTTGAGATTGGTCGCAGCGTCGAGGATTTCGGGCGTTACCTTGGTCGCCGAACGAATGGCGAGACCATCGTACTCCCCGATGACGGCTTTGAGTTCATCGGGCGTCATGCCCGGCTTCACATCGACTTCGCAGCCCCGCTCTTCAAAGATGCGCGCTGCGTTGGGGTCCATCTTGTCGCTGATGAGAACTTTGGGTTTGGTCATGACGGAATTGTCCTGTCGTTCTCCCGGAAAAAGCGCCGGGTAGGGGAATTAGGAGAGAGGCGGCGGCCCGTATCGGGGCCGCCAGCCGGATCAGCCGTTCTTGACGGTTTCGTAGGCCCACTCGATCCATGGCAGGAGACGCTTCAAGTCCTCCTGCTCGACCGTACCGCCGCACCAGATACGAAGGGACGGCGGGGCGTCGCGATATCCGTTGAAATCGTAGCCGACATCGCGCTCTTCGAGCAGCTTGACGATCTTCTTCGGAACGCCTGCCTTGTCCTCGTCGGAAAGGCTGTCGTACCAATCACCCTGGAAGACGAAACACACGCCGGTGTTCGTCTGCTTGGCCGGATCGGAGACCATGTTGCGCAGCCACGGCGTCGCCTCGATCCAGTCCTTGACCAGCTTGGCATTGGCATCGGCGCGTTCGAACATGGCCTTACGTCCACCCATCGCCTGCGCCCATTCGAGCGCGTCGATGTAATCTTCCGTCGCCAGCATGGAGGGCGTGTTGATCGTGGCACCTTCGAAAATGCCAGTGTTGATCTTGCCGCCCTTCTTCAAGCGAAAGAGCTTGGGCAGCGGCCATTCGGGTTCGTATTCCTCGATCCGCTCGACAGCCTTCGGGCTTAGGATCAGCATGCCGTGCTGGGCTTCGCTGCCCATCACCTTCTGCCAGCTGTAGGTCGTGGCATCGAGCTTTGCCCAGTCCATCTCCATCGCGAAGACGGCGCTGGTCGCATCGTTGATCGTCACGCCTTCCCGCCCCGCGGCGAGCCATTCCGTATCCGGGATTTTCGCCCCGGAGGTGGTCCCGTTCCAAGTAAAGACCACATCGTTGTCCTGCGGGATCGAGGCCAGATCGGGAATTTCGCCGTAATCGGCATCGAGCGTCGTCAGCTTCGGGAGTTTGAGCTGCCTGACAGCATCCTGGATCCAGACATTGCCGAAGCTTTCCCATGCCGCGACGGTGGCCGGGCGATCGGGGCGAAGCATCGTCCACATCGCACATTCAAGCGCACCTGTGTCCGAGGCAGGCATGATGCCGACGAGATAGTCGTCGGGCACGCCGAGCATCTCCTTCGACAGGTCGATGGCGTATTTCAGCCGCGACTTGCCGAGGGCGCTGCGATGCGAGCGTCCGAGCGATTCGGTTTTGAGATTTGCGGCAGACCAGCCCTTGTGCTTGGCGGTCGGTCCGGACGAAAAAAATGGGCGCTCTGGTTTGAGCGTCGGTTCGGCAGTCATGTATTCTCTCCTTGCAGAGAGCTCGCGCGGCGTTGGGACCGCGTGGCCCGCCGGCGGCAATAAAGTTGCTTGAGTTCAAGTCAATGCGAAATAGGTATGCGCTGACCAAGTGGATGTTCGTGAGATCAGTCCACGACATGGGTTGCAGTTCCGAAGGGACTTTAAGAATGCGGCGGGCCGACGCAATCGGTCGTCGCAGCGAAGTGCTCTGCCTACTCGCCAAACGCTGCGCCTTTTCCTATGGCCGCACGCGATGGATGTAACCGACCTTCGCATCGCGCTCTTCAGCGGGAACTACAATTATACCCGTGACGGTGCGAATCAGGCGCTCAATCGCCTTGCGGATTATCTGCTCAGGCAGGGGGCCGCGCTGAGGGTCTACTCTCCTGTCGTGGAAAAGCCCGACTTCAAAGCGACCGGCGATCTCGTGGGGGTCCCCAATGTGCGCATGCCGGTAAAGGGGCGCGGCGAATATCGCCTGCCCCTCGGCCTCGACGAAAAAGCCCGCCGCGATCTCGCGCAGTTCGCACCGAACCTGATCCACATCGCCTCGCCAGACCCCACCGGGCACGCAGCGCTCAAATGGGCGCGAAAGCATGATGTGCCAGTGCTTGCCAGTGTCCATACCCGGTTCGAAACCTACCCGCGATATTACGGCCTGGCTTTCCTCGAGCCGGCCGTCGAAGCCTTGCTGCGCCGCTTCTACAATCGCTGCGATGCACTGGTCGCGCCTTCGCAAAGCCAGATCGACGAGCTGAAATCGCAGGAGATGCATCACGATATCTCGATCTGGTCCCGCGGCGTCGACCGCGAGGTTTTCGATCCTTCGCGGCGCGACATGGAATGGCGCCGCGCCAACGGACTGAACGACGAAGACACTGCGATCGTGTTCTTGGGGCGTCTGGTGATGGAGAAAGGCCTCGACGTATTCGCCGATGCCATCGTCGAACTGCGCAAGCGGCAAATACCGCACAAGGTGCTCGTAATCGGCGATGGTCCAGCTCGCGGCTGGTTCGAGAAGGCACTTCCGGGCGGAACCTTCGTCGGTTTCCAGACCGGCAGGAACCTTGGACGCGCGCTCGCCAGCGGTGATGTCTTCTTCAATCCCTCGATTACCGAAACATTCGGCAACGTGACACTCGAGGCAATGGCATGCGGGCTACCTGTGGTAGCGGCGGGAGCGACAGGCGCCGCCAGCCTGGTCAAACATGGCGAGACCGGTCGCCTTGTCCCGCCGAGCAAGACGGACGCGTTCGCAAAAGGCTGCGCCGAGGCACTTGCCCCTTATTGCACCGATGACGCCTTGCGCCTCGCCCACGGCAGGGCCGGAGAAATGGCTGCGCGAGCCTATTCCTGGGATGCGATCAACCAGGCGGTCGTGAACACCTATTTGCGCCTGCGCAGCCAACGATCTGCGGTAACCTAGCTTACCGCAGCACGCCCTGCGATCTCATCCGGAACGCATACCAGGTCAGGAACAATGTGGTCGCCCAGATAACGATGGGCAGACCGATCCCCGCCATATCGACTGGCAGTTCGGTCAGCACGCGCTGGTAGATGGTAGTTCCGACGAGGCCTACCAGCGCGACCAGCATCGCAGTTACGGCATGGCGCGAACGAAGGAGGATCAGGATCGAACCAGCCAGCGCACCCCATACACCCAAGGCCCACAGGGCATCCGCCCAAGCGGGAAATTCGGTGACGTAGTCAATCGCCTCCCGGGACATTCCATAGCCATCGAGCATGCCAAGCTGCGTGCTCGTATAGCTCCAGCATCCCACCGCGTTCCACAGCAGCGTCAGGATACCCACGACCCACAGGTGCCACGGTGTTTTGGTTTCCACGTTCATATCACAAGCCTCCCCATCAACTCGCATACCCGAAGGAATCATAACCTATTGCTCGGCGATGGCAAAATGCCGAAACACTCCCTAAGTCGCACCCCCATGGCAGACCTATTCGCCGACGATATACCTCAGACGCCTCGTCCGGACGCCCTGCGCGAGGATGCGCCCTTGGCCGACCGCCTCCGCCCCGTGAACCTCGATGAGGTCATCGGGCAGGATCACCTGACTGGGCCCGAGGGGGCCATCGGACGTATGGTCGCTGCGGGTCGCCTGTCGAGCATGATCCTTTGGGGTCCCCCCGGCACAGGCAAGACCACCATCGCCCGGCTACTGGCAGACAGCGTGGGAATGCGCTTCGAAAGCGTGTCGGCCGTCTTCAGCGGGGTAGCCGATCTGAAGAAGGCCTTCGCAGCTGCTGACAAGGCCGCCGAGGCAGGCCAGCGCACTTTGCTCTTCGTAGATGAAATCCACCGCTTCAATCGTGCTCAGCAGGACGGATTCCTTCCTTTCGTCGAGCGCGGAACGGTCACGCTGGTCGGTGCCACTACCGAGAATCCGAGCTTCGCACTCAATGCCGCGCTTCTCAGCCGCGCGCAGGTGCTAATCCTTCAGAGGCTGGACCGCGAGGCATTGGGACACTTGCTGGGCCGGGCCGAAGATCTGGAAGGCCCCCTCCCCCTCACCGCCGAGGCGCGCGATGCGTTGATTGCCAGCGCCGACGGTGACGGTCGCTTCCTGCTCAACCAGGCCGAAACGCTCTACAATGCGAAGATCGAGGAGCCGCTCGATCCCGCCGCGCTCGGCAAGTTCCTGCAACGGCGCGTGGCGGTCTACGACAAGGACCGCGAGGGCCATTACAACCTCATCTCCGCCCTCCACAAGGCTGTCCGGGGAAGCGACGTGCAGGCGAGTCTCTATTACCTCGCGCGCATGCTGACCGCAGGTGAAGAGCCACGCTTCCTGGCACGCCGGCTCGTCCGCATGGCAGTGGAAGACATCGGCATGGCCGATCCGCAGGCGCTGGTCCAATGCATGGCGGCCAGGGATGCCTACGAATTCCTGGGTAGCCCCGAAGGCGAGCTCGCCCTGGTTCAGGCCTGCACCTATCTCGCCACGGCGCCCAAATCCAATGCGGTCTACAAGGCGCAAAAAGCGTCATACCGGTCGGCAAAGGAAACGGGGAGCCTGATGCCGCCGCAAAATATCCTCAATGCGCCGACCAAGCTGATGAAGGATATCGGCTACGGATCGGGCTACAGCTACGATCACGATGCCGAGGATGGATTTTCCGGCCACAATTACTGGCCCGAGGAAATGGAGCCTCAACGCTATTACGAGCCGGTCGAACGCGGTTTTGAACGCGAAGTGACGAAGCGCCTGGAGTACTGGGACAAGCTCCGGCGCGAACGTGAATAGAAGATTTCGCCATTTCATTGCCATCGACTGGTCCGGTGCAAAGGGCGCCCGGCAAAAAGGGATCGCTCTGGCCATCGCCGATGCCGGCGGTGGGCCCCCTGTACTGGTGAGGCATCAATGGTCCCGGGAGGATGTGCTCTATGTCCTACGCGAGCGGCTTCCAGCCGATACGCTGGTCGGGCTCGATCTCGGGATCGCTTTGCCTAACGCCGATTGCGGAGCCTACTTCCCCGGCTGGACCCACTCTCCCCCAGACGGACCTTCGCTTTGGGCGCTCATCGATCACATTGCCGGTGAAGAAACCAATCTGGGCGCCAATGCCTTTGTCGCTCACCCGGAGCTGCGTCCCTACTTCCGGGATGGGGCCGAAACAGGTTCTCGTTTCGGTTGCGACGGTGCCAATCACGGACGTGGCCGTTTCCGCGTTACCGAGCAGGCACAGGCGGCGATGGGCTGCAAACCCTATTCGAACTTCAATCTCGTAGGCGCTGCACAAGTGGGCAAGTCGAGCCTCACTGGGATGCGGATGCTCCACCGGCTCCGCGGCCACCTCCCCGTCTGGCCGGTCGATCCGCTACCGCAGAAGGGCTCCGTACTGGTCGAGATATACACCAGCCTTGCTGCCCTTGAGGCCGGAAGATCCCCGTCGAAAGCCAAGATGCGAAGCTATCACGAACTGAACGAGGCTCTGGCGGTTCTAGGCTCGCCGCCCGTAATGGATACCGGTCCGGTAGACGATCACGCCACCGACGCGCTGCTCACCGCTGCGTGGTTGCGCAGCGTCGCGCACGAGCCGCATCGATGGAATCCGCCTATGCTCACCAACGATGTCGCGGGCACCGAAGGGTGGACGTTTGGCGCCTTCTAGGGCTCGGTCCATTGCCCGCTGAAGATCGACCAGCCCGTCTTGAGCGCAATCGAGGCCAAGGCCTTGGCACCCAGCAGGCTCGTTCCCGCCCGGTTCAATCCGGGAGACCAGACCGCAATTGCGGCCCTGCCCGGTACGCTGGCGAGAATCCCGCCGCCGACCCCGGATTTTCCCGGAAACCCGACCTCGAAAGCGAATTGCCCGGAGTTGTCGTAGTGTCCGCACATGAGCATCAACGCATTGATGCGGCGCGCGCGGCTGGCGCTGCACATCCGCTGGCCTGTGACGGGGTCAGTCCCGTCGACCGCGAGGAATAGGGCGCTTTCCGCGAGTTGACGACAGCTCATCGAAAGAGCGCACTGGCGGAAATATACTGACAGAACGTCCTCAACCGGATTGATGAGGCGACCGAAATCAGCGAGGAACCAGGCAAGACTGCGGTTCCGCGACCCGGTCTCGCTTTCGCTTCGCGCCACTTCCGGATCGAAGGAAATCGTGTCGTCTCGCCCCATGCGCCGCAGACGGCCGAGCAGATCGTCCACCGCCTCGTCCGGCGTACGGTCGTCGATAAATCTATCGGTGGTGATAATGGCGCCCGAATTGATGAAGGGATTGCGCGGAATGCCCTTTTCGCGTTCCAGTTGGACGATCGAATTGAAAGCATCCCCGGAAGGCTCCCGGCCAACAACGTCCCACAGCGCCGCCCCTTGTCGCTCCAGCGCCAGAGCCAGCGCGAAAACCTTGGAGATGGACTGGATCGAAAAGGCTTCGTCGGCATCCCCGGCGCAAAAAACCTCGCCCTCCTTGGTGGCAAGCGCGATGCCGAATTTCCGGGGGTCCACCGACGCAAGCGCCGGGATATATCGCGCAGGGTTACCGCTGCCGCGTTCGTCAGCCAGTTCTTTCCATGTTTCGGTAACGATTGCGCCCAGGTCCATGGCATGGCCGATAGGCGTGCGCGCGATGTGACGCAATCGGACTGGACGCGAGAATGATTTTGCGCCAGAGGCGCGCCCTGCTTTGCGATGTGCCGGCTTAGCTCAGTTGGTAGAGCAGTTGATTTGTAATCATCAGGCCAGGGGTTCGAATCCTCTAGCCGGCACCACAAGTGGTAGGACGTGAAAAGAGACTGGATTGTAATCCGGGTTCTTGCCAAGATCATGAAACCCTTTTGGCGCGCGATTTCATACCTCAGTGCGCCAATTCTCTACATCTCTTGGGAATTTGACGGTTTCGCGATCCTCTCGAAGCGATGCTAGACCATCTCACCCAGCAGGCTCTGTCGAGGGACAGTCATTCTGACAGTACCCCAACAATATCAGTATGTTGAAAGAAATGGTGCCAGAAGAGGCATCACATTCGAACTTCTTTTCCGTTTAATTTCTGATGTTTAGATATTTCGGTCAAGCTGAAAAGCCCGCAAAAGGCCCGCAAAATCCCTCTAATGTATTGGTTCGATGCCTTTTTTAGGACTCGGAATTTCAATTTCAAACTTGACCGCGGAGTAGGTCGTTATCCGCTTTGCGCTCCAATCTCCGCTATTCTACGGGCTGCGCGCTCTGCCCGGAAGCAGTCATCCGTTCGGTTTACTTTAAATCATCGATATTCGTTCCAGCTTCTCTTCTTTTTGGCCGATAGTCTGGGAGGGGAGGATTTGATGTAATTCCCTCAACCTGAATATCTTCGATTTTTTCACTGAGAGGAGCAAGTTCGCGACTAAGCTCGCGAAGGTCCGTTTCACCTTCAACCAAAGAATCTTCGACCGCCGGAATGCCACTCCTTATCTGGGAAAGTTTGTTTTCAGCGTTCTGCACCCCCTCCCTGAATTGGCGAAGGCGTCGTTGCGCGATAGCAGAAGCGCTCCGCCCTGAGATCCGCCGATCTGCATCTCGAAGATTATTTCCCCATCCACCAACCCTTTGCCCTAAGTCTAACAATCTTCCTTTTGTTGAGGCCAATCGTTCGTCCCAACCTTCGGCGTCCGATGCGAGTGCGGCCGTCGTGACTCGAAGCCGGACAAGATCGGAGGTGATCACCCGTTGCTTTTCTGGCTCCAGTCCTTCGTTCAGAGCGCGAATGCTATTTGCCACGGTCTCTACAGTGGCGGTCGCATCCCTCCCCAATAGTCCGGTTTCGTCCGCGGCGGGAATGATCTTTTTTCCTGACTTGTCGGTGTAAATGCCCTGACGACCCCGTCGGCCCTCGAGCACGAGCGCAGCCTCTCCAGTTATCAGATCCGTGCTGATTGTCGCTTCAAGGCCGTGGACTTTCGCCGCAGAAGGATCGAGAGTCAGAACAACGACCACGTTTTCCGGTTCATTTTCCGCCAGACGAACCGATGTTACCTGTCCCACAGGGACTCCCGATAGTGTTACAGTCGATCCCGACTGAAGGCCTTCCACGGAGCGATCAAACTTGATCTGATATGTTTCCTGATTTGGTCTGGGATCGATTAGCCACATCGCGAAAGCGATGGTCGTAAGCATCAGAATGCCAACGATCCACGCCACTAGGGAGAAGTTTGCGTTAGTTTCCATCTAGCACGCCGCCAGCGGTTTGTTCGTCCGGCAGAGGGCCGGTGCAATGAAAGTTCGCGTCCCGCATGCTCCATTCGGTTGTCCGCTATAGAACATGACCGAGGTTCGTCCCCTGGCGCAATCGCCACGAGCGGGGCATCCGGGCGCGTCGAATGTGTTTTGGTTTGAGATCGGCCTAGTCCCAACACGGGCGTGATGCCGCCCCGCCCGTGGCGACCGAATATTGCTATGACTTGCGCAAGCCGCGTCCGGTCACTCAAGCGCGAAGGCGTCATGTCTTCCAGGCCGCTGCTGGAGGATGTGATTTCAAGTCTCCTGGCGATGTCCGTCTGGTTCAGGGCAGGAGCTCTGATGAGCTGCGCCAACACACGCCACTGCGTAGGATTGAGGCTCAGCGGCTGTGCTCGGTCATCGAATGCCTTGCGCGCGGCGCGGCTGATCTGGTCCATCATGAAGATCGCTCGATCATCGTGGGTGATGACATTGTCGAGTGCGAGAGTGCCCTCATCTTCTGGCATGAGACATTCCTATCGATCGGAGAAAAATAGTAAAGGACTTTCGCATTTTGTTTTGGCCGCTATATCGCTCGCGCAGCGGCTCAAACGATGGCGAGGAGCGAAATAATCATGGCGGACGAGACAGCAGGGGCTAGCGATGAAGGCGCACGTCCGACGGGGTTGTCCAGTCCGCGGGTCCGGCTGGGTCTGCTGATCGCCGGCATTCTGGTCCTGCTCGCCGGGAGCTACTGGTATTACAATCATCAGACGTACGGCAGATTCCAGCAGTCCACCGACAACGCTTATATTGCCGCCGACAGCGTCATCATCTCCCCCAAAATTGCGGGCTACGTCGAGCGCGTATTAGTGACGGAGAATCAAACGGTCGCGTCGGGCGATGCGCTTGTCCAGCTGGACGTGCGAGATTATCGTGCCCAAACGAACCAGGTCGAAGCCCAGATCGCCGCGTCGCTCGCCGGAGCAGATACGGTACGCGCCCAGCAACAAGAGCAGGACGCGGCAATTGCCCAGGCCCGTGCACAGCTCGCAGCGGCATCTGCACAGGCTGGTCTCGCTGCTGAGCAGGTTGTCCGGTACCGCCCCCTTGCCGCTTCGGGAGCGGAGCCGCGCGAGAGGCTCGATCAGCTGGAGGCCCAGGCCAGAGAAGCGCAGGCTCAAGTCGCGGCAGCGCGCGCCGCGCTCACGGCGGCACAGCGCCGACAGAACACGCTTAGCGAGCAGATAGACCAGGCCAATTCGCAAGCCAACGCCGCTCGTGCGCAACTCGAGGCCGCCCGTCTGAACCTGTCATCGACCACGCTCCAGGCCAGTATTTCCGGGCGGGTGGGTGACCTCACGGTCCGACCTGGACAATTTGTCCAGCCTGGCCAACGCCTTATGAGCCTCGTACCGACCGACCGCCTCTACGTGACAGCAAATTTCAAGGAAACGCAGCTCGGACTTGTCCGCCCGGGGCAACCCGTCACCTTGGAAATCGACGCGCTGCCGGACCTCGAGCTATCAGGAAGAGTGCAGAGCATCGCGCCGGGTACCGGGGCAGAATTCTCAATCCTTCCGCCACAGAACGCGACGGGTAATTTCACCAAGATCGTTCAGCGCGTCCCGGTGCGCATATCCATTCAGGCTTCGCCCGAGATCCTGCGTCTGCTGGTGCCGGGCATGTCTGTTGTCGCGAGTGTCGATACGCGCGCCGCTAGAGACCAACTCGATTCGATCCGCAACGCGGCCGGAGACTGACCGATGGCAGGCGCCGCTGCAGCGGTTTCGCCGCCGGTCGAAAAGGCCGATGCTACGGCCTGGATCGCCGTAGCCGCCGGTGCGCTGGGGGCGATGCTGGCAACGCTTGACATCTCGATCGTCAATTCGGCGCTGCCGACGATCCAGGGGGAAATCGGCGCGACCGGAACCGAAGGCACCTGGATCGCGACAGCCTTCCTTGTTGCCGAGATCATCATCATCCCTCTGAGCGCGTGGCTGGAAAGACTGCTCGGCCTTCGCACGCTGCTCATCGTCGCGGTTTCTGCCTTCACGGCCTTTTCGGTGTTGTGCGGCATTGCCACCGATCTGACGACGATGATCATCGGTCGCACCGGTCAAGGGTTCATGGGCGGCGCGCTTATTCCAACCGCCATGACCATCGTCGCAAAGCGACTGCCTCCATCGCAACAGCCGATTGGCATGGCGCTCTTCGGAATGACCGTGGTTCTTGGGCCGGTAATGGGCCCGTTGGTGGGGGGCTGGCTTACCGAGAACCTGAGCTGGCACTACGCCTTCTTCGTCAACGTGCCCGTCTGCGCGTTGCTCCTTGCTTTACTATTCATCGGGCTACCCCATGAAAAGCCCGACTGGGTTTACCTGCGCGAGGCTGATTGGGCGGGAATAGCTGGTATGATCCTTGGGTTGGGTGGGCTGACCATCGTTCTGGAAGAAGGCCACCGTGAGGAGTGGTTCGATTCCACGCTGATCGTCCAGCTCACACTGATGACGGTCGTGGGTTTTGCACTTCTGACCTACGGACAGCTTTACGCGCGCAAACCCGTGCTCAAATTGCGCCTGATGCTCAGCAGGCAGTTTGCCAGCGTCGTGGTGATGGCACTGGCGCTTGGCATGGTCATGTATGGCTCGACCTACGTGATCCCGCAATTTCTCGCGATAATTTCCGATTATAATGCCTTGCAGACCGGACTTGTGATCTTCTGGATGGGCGTTCCGGCTTTCCTGTTGATGCCCGTTCTCCCGTTCATGATCCGCAGGATTCACATCCGCATTGCGGTCGGCGCGGGCATGTTCATCATGGCGCTAAGCTGTTTCGTCAGCATAAATCTGACAGCGGAATCGGGAGGTGGAGTGTTCACCGAAAGCCAGTTCCTGCGTGGCATCGGCATGATCCTCACGATGATGTTCCTCAACCAGGCGACGGTAGCTTCGGTTGCCAAGGAGGATGCCGGCGATGCTTCCGGGATCTTCAACGCGGCGCGAAACCTCGGGGGCTCGTTCGCGCTCGCGGGGCTTGCCTCGTTCCAGGATCAGCGCCTGTGGCATCATAGTCGACGCATGGAAGAAACCCTCAACGCCAACAGCCCCCGGCTACAGGAATACCTGGACGGCATGACGGCGTCGCTGGGCAGCCCCCAGGCCGCGCTGGAGATGCTTTCCGGCATCATTCAGCGCGATGCGTTCGTGATGACCTACAACGATGTCTTTTTCGCCATGGGCGCGATTACCCTGGTCACGGTGCCGCTGGTACTGTTCCTCAAGCCTCTCCCGAAGAACTTATCCCTTTCGATGCACTGAGAACTCTATGCGCAAGACCCTAACCCTCCTCGCTCCCATGGCGCTCCTCGCGGGTTGCATGTCCGGTCCCGACTATGCCGGTCCCCCGCAACTTGCGACCGCCGCAGGCAATGCGTTCGTACGCGCCGGCCCCGAAATCGATCCGTTTGCGCCGATTGCCGGCGACTGGTGGACGCTGCTCGGCGATCCGGTTCTCAATGAACTGGAGGCGCGCGCGCTGGTCGGCAATCCGGGCGTGGCCGCGGCGCGCGCTCGCATCGAACAGGCAAGGGCTTCTCTCCGCCAGGAGCGCGCCAACCGGCTACCCGCCGTGGCTGCGCAGGCGACTGCGGTGCAGGCGAATATCCCAGGGCTAGATATCGGCAGCGGCCCGCCCCCGGGATCGCCCGGCGCTCCTGCAGACACCGAAGAGCAGGACAGCCTCAGCGTCTACAACGTCGGGCTCAATGCAAACTGGGAGATCGATTTCGCTGGGGGGCAGGCACGGCGTGTCGAGGCCATTAACGCTCAGGCTGCGGCCTCGGTGGCGAACGCCGAGGATGCGAAAGTCCAGCTCGCCGCCGAAATCGCGCGGGCGTATGTGAGCCTGCGAGAAGCGCAAGGGCGGCTCGAGCTTGTCCAGCGAGAGCGCGACTTGCAGCAGCAAATTCTCGAATTGACCTATCAGCGCTATACACAGGGCGCTCTCGCGCTGTTCCCGGTCGGTAACGCGAACGCCGAGCTCGAACTGCTCAAGTCGCAGATCGCGGAAGCTCAAGCGGACATCGATGTATTCAAAGACACGCTCGCGGTGCTGACGGGCGAAGCGCCCGGCGCACTCGACGGGCTCCTGGCGGCTCAGGCCGAAATTCCGCTTCCCCCCGAACGGGTCGCGGTGGGCGATCCCGCAGCGCTAATAGCGCGGCGGCCGGATGTTCGAGCCGCCGAACGCATGCTGGCCGCGGCGAATGCGCGCATTGGCGTGGCAGAGGCTGCTCGCTTCCCCAAGATTTCCTTCATGGGGATTCTCGGTTTGGGCGGATCGGAGCCCGACGACATCCTGGACCCGGGCAACTTATCGGCAATCGCTTTGCCGCGGCTGCAGTGGAACCTGCTTGATTCCGGCCGCACGGCAGCATCGATCGATCAGGCCGAGAGTGCGCGCGACGAGGCCGAAGCGCGCTATCTTGAAGTGGTCCTGGGCGCACTACGCGACGCCGAACAATCGCTTGCTCGGTTCGGGCAACAAAGAGCCAACGTAGCCGCGCTGGCGCAGATCAGTCGGCAGGCCGACACGGCTGCGGAGCTTAACGAGCAACGCCGCGCCGCGGGGGTAATCTCGCAAGGCGAACTCAACACTTCGATCCGCAAGCGCGAACAGGCCAGAGCAAATCTCGATCGGGCGATCGCCGCCATGACAAATGGCTGGATCGCGATCCAGAAGTCGCTTGGGTTGGGATGGGTCGAATTGTCTCGCGACAATCGCACGTCGGTTGAGCCAGCTCCGGTCGATCGAAAATCAGTTATGAAACCTGAACAGAGTTAGGATAAGTTTTCTCAGAAGTCTGCCCCGCAGCCCCTTCCAACTTTTCCTAACGCGTCAGCACCTCGTGCACTACGACCCAATCTTGGATCATAGGGGTCAGCATGTTTCCGCCTTTCGCAGAGTGCGTTTGCCAGTATCACCATCGGATATCCCGATTGCACTATTCGGTGACTCTTCATTGTCGTTTCTATGTAAGGCCTTAAGCTTTCCGCGAGCATCTCGTAGCGACATCAACGAGCGATCGTACAGGCATTTCGAGTGCAGCTCGCATTTGGCCGGTTCGATGACCGCCTCGTCGGTAGGCTTACGAGGCGGTCATCGAGCATTACGCCGCTCTGGAAAAGCTATAAAGTCATGGGTCGAAATACGAACTAGCTGGCACTGTCCGTTCGGGTCGTTGGGAGGACCACCGATCTCCCCGCCAACACGATCTGGACCTGTTAGAAACTGAACCCCAAAGCAACACCATATCTACGAGGATCCAAAGTGTAGATATTGGTAAAATTCCCCGAGGATGCGTCGGTCAAGTACAATCCTGTCACCGAGCTGCTGTCGAAAATGTTCTGAACAAATCCGCGCACGAACCAACGCTCATCCGCACTGTTCAACTGCACGATCGCGTTGGCTTGCACGAATGGCTCGATCCGGTTGACCCTGCCGTTAAAGATATTGCCGTATTGCTCACCAGTCAGCGCTACGTCCACGCGAGGAACCAGAGTCATGCCATTGTCGAAAGTGGCGGTGTACTGCACACCCATCGAAACCTTCATTTCGGGGGCCTGCGGCAACTTGTTCCCTTTTATGTTGACCTCTACGCCAGGGCTTAATACCGCAAGGCCGCTGCCCGCCGGAACGGCTCCGGCCAAGACATCGCAAATGCTGAATGCGCCGCTTGACGCAAGATTGCCGTCATTAGGAAATTCTTCGGGACCACGAAGACCCAGAGCTGCGTTCACTCCGGCCACGAATGCGTCGGCCACGCCGGGGGCTGGCCCGGTTACGGCACAATTAGCACCGTTGCTAATATCCTTGATGATGACGGCATCAGGATCGCCGCCACCCGGGTCGCGCGGATTGGAGAAGAACTGGTCGCCGGCAACTTCCGCGTTGAGATAACTGAACGTCAAGTTGACAAGCCAATCGGGATCGGGCCGGATAACGGACTCTAGTTCCACACCCCAGATATCGGCATCGATAGTATCATTAACTGAGGTACGGGCGACGATGCGGCTAAGCTGCAACCCGCTATACTTATAGTAGAATGCAGTAGCGTTTAATTGCAGTGCGCCATTCGCAAAGGTATTTTTCGATCCGATTTCAAATGCGTCGATGGTTTCTGATCCGAAGCTTTCAGCCACATCGAAAACGGGCGAAAGGGGCGGGTTGATACCCCCGGATTTATAGCCCCTGGCATAAGATGCGTAAATCGAATTGTCAGGCGTAACTTCGTAGTCGAGCACCGCACGCCCGGTTATTTCATCGAAACCTACTTCTCTAAATTGCGTTAGCTGCTCACCTGGCGTACCAGGATCGGCATCAAAAAGACCAGAGGGACCGGTTAAGGGAGTGATCGGGCTGTCGAACGGCTCCCCGTCATTCGCGTAAGGATTGAGGAAGCTAATCAAGGTCGTGCGCGCAGTCACGTCTTTCTTGTCGTCGTTATACCGCAAACCTCCGGTGAAGGTCAGACGCTCGGTCAGGTCGACGTAGATCTCCCCGAACACACCGAAGCTCTCAAGATTAGCCTCGAGAGAATTGTTGCGGTACATGGATGTTGCGAAGTAGGATGGCGGTGCACCGCCTGCCAAAGTACCAAACGATCCCAGAATGGCACTGGCGTAGTCAAGCGCGAATGAGTTTACATAGTAACTGTTGTCGGTAGTCTTGGACTTTGCATAGATCCCTCCGAGCAGGAAATTGAATGCTCCGTCGAAATCACTGGAAAGGAGGATTTCGCCGCTCCAGGATTCGCGTTGCTCTGAAGACCTGTCGAAGGATAGCGGCGTTTCGCCGCACAATACATTACCTTCGAACGCGCCCCTGTTCCCATCATCGTTATCGGAGGTGCACAATACGCCCCCTGGGCCATTGGGGATGAGAGCCTCCACAATCGGGGTAAAATACGCCGACGAACCTGGCACGAACGCCGGTGCAGGTGCGGGGAGGCCGGTAGGCAAACCGTTGGCCGCGAAGCCGGACAACACGTTCAAGGCCGTAGCAAAGCCGGTACGATCCTGAATGCCCAGAAAGTAGTCCTGCCGGGAATCGACTTCGGTGTCCTGATAAAGACCGGTTGCAGTCAGTGTCATAGCTCCGATGCGCTGCTCGAGACGGGCCTGTAGCTGCACTTCATCGGCAAAATAGAATGGAGTATACGCCGTGTTTACCGTGCGCACATCGTCGGGCTTATCGAATCCTGCAAATGCATCGGGGCCGTACAGGCTTCCCAATCCCAGTACTGAGGGAATTCCCTGAATAGCGAAGAACTCTTGCGAACTGAGCGTTGCGCCGACTGTGGAATTGGCATTGGTGATGTCAAAGTCGCGGCGATTGTTCAGACAACCCAGCACGCCGAGCGGGTCACGCTGGCAGGCCTGCTTTTGATTACGTAAACGGGTGTCATCTTCCCTGAAATAATATGCCATGAAGTCGAGAGTGGTATCGGCACCGGGTTCAAAACGAAGAGAACCACGAACAGCGTACATGTCTCGGTCGTCGACATCCGAATTGTCGAAAAGGTTTGTGGTGTAACCGTCGCGATTCAGAAAGAATCCGGCTACCCGAACGCCGATAGAATCGCCGATCGGGACATTGACCATCCCTTCGGCCTTGATGCTGTTGTAATTCCCATACTCGAACTCTCCGGCCGCGCCGAAAGAACCGAGGTCAGGCTTGGCTGTCACAAGGTTGACAACACCCGAGGTAGCGTTGCGGCCGAAGAGGGTGCCCTGCGGCCCCCGTAGGACCTCAATTCGCTCAAGGTCAAAATATTCTGTTTCGAACAGCCGGGTACCAAAAAGAGGGGAACCATTGATATGGATAGCCGTCGCTGCGTCACACGTCACACCAACACAAAGATCGCCGATACCACGGATGGTGAAGGACGACCCGGTGAAGTTGCCCTTCGAAAATGAGACGTTCGGGAGCGTCAATTGAAGGTCAGCAGCGTTTTCGATCTGCTGGCTTTCGAGAGCCGTAGCATCGAAGGCACTGACCGCGATCGGCACCTCTTGCAGACTCTGAGATTGGCGTTGGGCCGTCACGATGATTACGGATCCTTGGGGTTCCGCCTCATCAGTTGTGGAATCCTGCGCTAAAGCCATCTGCGGCCAAGCCAAGATGGCCGAAGTGGCGAGCACCATCGCTCTCAGTGTCATATAGCATCCCTTCCCATCTCTTCAGTGCAACGATAATTGGCTCCGCCGCTTACTGCAAAATGGGGCGACCTCGAGGGTCGCCCCTTAGTCTAAGGAGAGGAGAGGGAGAGAATTAGCCCAATCCCCGTCCATGGGCATATAAATCCGCGTGATATTAGTAAAGCGCCTTATCTTTTGACCCCATGGGCCACGATCCAGACCGCACGCGGAGTGAACGTTTGCTAAAGATCAGCAATGGTTGGCGCGCTAAGCGAGTTGCTCCCGATAAAGCTTTTGCCCCAGCTGGCATCGAGACCAACGAAGCGTTCGCCGTGCCGACGGCGACAATAGTTCGGATATAGTACAAGATGAATATGGACGCCCTTTGCCCCCATCTCGCTGGCCTCTGACCAGGAACCAGCCTCTTAGTATGGGGGATCTCAGAGGCTCCAAAAGGCCAGTACCGCCCGTAGCGCAGCGACGAACGCGAGCGGCTGATCCAGCATGAGATGATGGCGTGCATCGGGCACTGCAACAATTGGTATCTTTCCCCCTCCCAGTTCCCGGATATAGCGGGCGGAATCGCGATCAAAGAGCTGACTTTTCTCGCCGTACACAATCGCTTTGCGCCCGGGCGCATCGACCAGCCTCTGGCCTACTGTCAGCCATTCGTCGGGCTTGTTGCTGCGCCGGAACACTTCGGGAGAAAACTTCCATGTCCACTCCTCGCCATCGCGGCGGAGAGAGTGATAGGCCATGTAATCCATCAGGAACGGCTCACCAACTGCCTGCGGCGGCGACAGGATATACCTCTCGCGCGCCGCTTCGTAGGTGGGGTAGCGTCGCACCGGTTTGTCAGGATTACCCGACCCGGGGCTCGATCTGCCCATGGTCCAGTATTTCTCCAGCTTTTCGGGCCGCATCACCATGAGATCGCAGACAATAACGCCGGCGAAGGCATCCGGCGATTGGGAAACGGCGGTCAGCGCTGCACCCGAGCCGAAACTATGGGCGATGATCGTCGGTCTGCTTCCATCTGCAAACAAATCGAGCGCTTCGCTGATCTCGACAAATTCCTTTCCCCGCGCAGCTATATCGGCCACGCCGCGCATCTCGCTATCGCCCATACCGGCCAGATCGAACGCCACCACGTCGTAGTCTTCGGCAAGGTACGGTGCGATGAAGGCAAAGCAGCGGGCATGGGCGAGAAAACCGTGAGTCATGAGCAATTTGGGCCGGTCACGCCTGCCCCAGCGAAGATAATGCACCCGCGCGCCACCAACCTCTACGAAGCCTTCCTCACGGGGCACGCTCAGCGCCCAGGCGAACCATTCGGGTATATCCGCCCCGTCGCCGGCCCATACGGGATCAATATCTGTTGACCCGTCGTGGATTGGTTTCATTTCATTCATTTCGGCGCAGTCTCCATACCGGATAGTGTATTCCTGATAAAACCACGATAATCGTGCCGTGCGACATCGTGGCATAGATCGGCGTAACCAGATACGCTGGGGAAATTGATCAGTTGTCGGGGTTTGCCGGGAATATTGGCGCCCATGTACCACGATTCAGCCTTGGGGAAGAGCGTCATCGACCCTACTTGGGCGACCATATCGGTCCAGCTTCGCTCGGCCAGCGCATCGGCTTCGAAAAGGCCGATCCTGTTATCGCGCAGCCAGATCAGGAAATCGCAGATCCAGTCACCCTGGATTTCGGCGCTTGTCGGACCGTTGGAAAAGCCTGAAGGGCTGAGCGGGCCGTAGGCGAACAGCATGTTCGGAAATTGGGCGACGGCCATGCCCAGATAGGCTTTGATCTCACTCTTCCATGCTTCTGCCAGCGCCAGCCGACCGCGGCCGGTGATGTTCATGTCGATGAGCCCGCCACGACCGGCATCGAAGCCGGTCGCGAAGACAATGAGATCGCACGGGATCATGCCAGTGGCTGTTTCTATCCCGGCCTCGGTGACGCGAGTGATCGCGGTGTCGTTCAGATCGACCAGCGTCACATTGTCTTGTGCGAAGATCTCGTAATAATTCTGTTCGAGCGATGGTCGCTTGGTCCCGAAGGGATGTGGCGGCTCATCGGGAGCGAGCTTCTCGGCAATGGTCGGGTCGCAGATCCGCTCGCGCACCTTGTCACGCCAGAACTCGTAGGCGTGGCGATTGGCGTCCTCGTTCGTCAGTATGTCAGCGAAATTATGATACCAGAAGCGCAACCCTCCTCGCTGCCACAAATCCTCGAAATGCGTAGTCCGCTCTTCCTCGGTCACAGCCAGGGCCGAAATGTCCAGCGATTGGCATTCGAAACCGCCACTTGTCGTAAGCCTTTTCTGGAAGACAGCGGGATATTCGGATTTTTCGCGAAGCTGACGATCAGCGTCCAGTTTTTCCTGCCGCATGGGAAGGGCGAGAATCGGGGTTCGCTGAAAAAGCGTCAGCTGCTCCGCGCAGCTTGCCGCCTCCTGCGCCACCTGTACGCCGCTGGCACCCGTGCCGATCAGGGCGATCCGGCGGCCGGAAAGGTCGATGCCTTCCTGCGGCCAGCGGGCGGTATGGCACCATTCGCCTTCGAAATCGCTAAGGCCCGGGATATCGGGAATGTAGGGTTTCGAGGCGAACCCCAGGGCCGGCAAGAGGAAACGCGCGCTTACTTTTCCGCCATCGTCGAGCTTCAATCGCCAGCAGGCGGTGTCTTCATCGAACGGCGCGCTTTCGACCCGTGTTTTCATTCGCATTGCCGGCCAGAGGTCGAGCGTATCGCAGACGTGGAGGAAATAGGCGCGCAGTTCTTCCCAGCCTGGAAATCGTTCGCTCCACGTCCAGCTTTTCCATACTTCCGCAATGGAAAATTCGTAAAGTGGAACCTGGGAATCGACCCGTGCTCCCGGATAGCGGTTCCAGTACCAGATTCCGCCCGGCTGCTCCGCTGCGTCTACCAGCAGAACATCGAACCCCGCCTGACGCAGCTTGTAAAGCAGGTATATTCCGCTGAACCCGGCCCCGACGATTACGACATCATAGTCAGGAGGGGGCGAATGGCTCACGAGGCCCCGGCACCCGCTTTCGCGATGTCTTTAGCCGTAGTATAATCCGCCTTGCCGTTTGACGCGCGCAAGGCGGTTTGCGTTGGGCAAATCGCCTTGGGCGTTTTGTAACCTGCCAGTTGCTGGCGCACGTGATCCTTGATCGCTTGCGCGTCGAAGTCCGCATCCTGGGTCAAATGCACCACAGCGGTCACCGCTTCGCCCCATTTTTCGTCAGGCACCCCGACGACAAGCGCGTCGGCAATGGCGGGATGGGTTTTGAGCACTTCCTCCACCTCCTCGGGGTAAACCTTTTCACCTGCGGTGTTGATGCAGACGCTGCCGCGGCCCAGCAAGGTCAGGCTTCCATCGGATTCCACCCGGCACCAGTCGCCCGGGATGGAGTAACGCACGCCATCGATCGTCCTGAAAGTCTTGGCCGACTTTTCCGGGTCCTTGTAGTATCCTGTGGGGATTGCGCCCTTGCGGGCAATAAAGCCGGGCACGCCGCTCCCCGCCTCGACCTTCCGGTCGTTCTCGTCGAATACGTCGCAAAATTCCCCGATCCCGAATTTCGCGGTGTTGGTGCCGCCCTGTGCGGTCGTCACCGACAAGCCGTAGCCCAGCCCTTCCGAAGCGCCAAAACTGTCCATGAGGATGACCTGGGGGATATGTTTGCACAGGCCCGCCTTTACCTGTTTACTCCACATGACGCCGGACGAGATGATCGAAATCAGGCTGCTCGTGTCCCAGCGCTTCGGGTGGGCGTCCAGCGCCTGCAGCATGGGTTTGGCAAAAGCGTCACCGACAATGGCGATGCTCTGCACCTTGTGCTGGTCCACCGCATCCCACAATTCTTCCGCGTCGAAGGATGGATCGGACAGCGTGACGATGGCCCCGCCCGACATGAGCGTGCCAATAGCAGTAATGAACCCGGTTCCATGCATCAGCGGGCACGCCGGCAAAGTGATGCGCGCAAGCTCGCCCTGCTTCACCAGGGCCACCATTTCCTCCATGGTCTGGGGAACCGGACCCAGCAGCTTTTGCGCGTCGAGCTGAGCCTTGCGCATATCATCGTGTCGCCACATCACGCCCTTGGGCATGCCGGTGGTACCGCCTGTATATATGAACAGCAGGTCATCGGGAGAACGCTCGATATCGAGAGGCGCGCCGTTACCTTCTACAAGTTTTTCGTAAGGAAGCGCGAAGGAAGCGATCTGCGAAGCATCGCCGATTTCTACAAATGTATGAACCTTGGTCAACCGTTCCTTCAGTTCAAGAATGCAGTCGCGGAACTCGGAACTGTAAACAATTACCTCGCTATCGGAATCGTCGAAGATGTAGAAAACCTCCTCGGGACGGTAACGATAATTGATGTTCACGTGCGTGAGGCGGCCCTTGAAGCACGCGGCCATCAATTCCCCGTATTCGGAACGGTTGCGCATGTAGAAGGCTATCTTCGCCCCGTCGCCTGCACCTTGCGCGCGCAGATTGCGCGCCAAATTGTTCGAACGCTTCGACATTTCGGGCCAGCTAATGATCCGGTCGCCGTGAATCAGCGCCGGAGCATCTTCCGGGACCGCAGGTTCGATTGCATCAAGGATGTCGCCAAGGTTCCAGTCGATCACGTATTAATTCCTCTCTCCTTGGTGGCCACGATTTTGTCGGTAGCGTGCGCCTAATTCATCGTCTCATGCGACCTGCGTCCACCCCTGCAAGGCCGCTGCTTCGGCCCGGACCGCTTCGGGACTTCCCAGAACCTGGCGGTCGAAACCGATTCGCTTGAACCAGAAATGCAGACCTAGGAGATCGGTAAAACCCATCCCCCCATGCACCTCGGTTGAGGTTCGGGCGACAAAACGGTGGACTTCGCCCGTATGTGATTTGGCATGGCATGCCACCAGCGAAGTCTCGTCGGGCGTCGCATCGAACGCATGGGCGGCATACCAGACCAGCGAACGGCATGGTTCATGGCGGGCAGCCATTTCCGCGCACATATGCTTGACCGCCTGGAAGCTGCCGATCACTCGTCCGAACTGTTCGCGCTGCCCGGCATAGTCGACCGCTTTTTCGATCATAGCCTGGCCCGCACCGAGGCTATCGGCGGCCAGGAGCACCCGGCCGGCGTCCCGCAGGCGCCTGACTGTGGCCCCACCATCGTCCGCGAGAGCCTCGCCCGCTACGCCAGAAAACCGCAGCTCCCCTACGCTCCGGGTGCGGTCGATCGTTTTGAGAGCAACCTTCTCCAGACCCGCAGCATCGCCAGCTACGAAGTGCATACGACCGGCGGTATCGGCTACCAGAAACGCGTCGGCTTCCAGGAAGTCGAGCGCGAACAAAGCCGTTCCGTCGAGCTTTGCGCCGTCGAAGTCCACGCCTGCCCGGTCCCGGATCTCCACCGTTTCCGCGATCGCGACGGCGATTTGCGCCTCGCCCTTCGCTATCCTCGGCAGCCAGTGCGCCTTCAACTCCTCGCTACCGCCCTGTGCCAGCGCAAGGGGTGCCAGTACATGGGCACCGATAAAAGGCACCGGCGCGACGGCATAGCCGAGCTGCTCGGCCACAGCGGCGGCATCGAGCATTGTCATCCCGAGCCCGTCATGTTGCTCGGGAACCATCATTCCCCAAATGCCGATTTCGCCCAGCGCCGAACGCACGTTGTCGCTGAAGGGAACCGAGCCCTCCGCGCATTCGCGCACATGATCGAGCGGACAAGTATCAGCAAGAGTGCGGCTGATCGCGTCGCAGAGCATCTCCTGGTCTTGCGAAAGTCCGAAATCCATCAGGCGGCTCCCTTATTCTGCCCGCTTGCAACGGCCGTCGCCTGTTCGACGGCGGGAGGCGTTGCGAACTTGGGTTCGCGCGGCATTTCCAGCCCGCGTTCGGCGATGATGTTCTTCTGGATCTGGGCGGTGCCTCCACCGATGATCAGACCAAGCTGGAACATGTAGTTCCACTGCCAGGCACCGTCTTCGCGCTCGCGCTCGCTTCCGTGATAGAGTATGCCCATCTCGCCCATTGCGTCGATCGCGAGCGCGGAAATCTGATGGGCGAGCTCACAGCTCTGCAGCTTCACGACAAGTTTCGCCATGCCGCCGGCATCCCCCCTAAGGCTGTTCGACAGGATGCGCATGCCGTTGAATTTCATCGCCGCGACTTCGGCTTGCAATGCAACCAGCCGGTCACGCAGAACGGCGTTGTCCATTGCGCAACCCTGGCCGATGCGTTCTTTTTGCATCAGCCTGACCAGCGCCTGGAGCCGGTTTTCCAGTGCATCGGGGTCGCCCAGCATGCCACGTTCATGGCCCAGTGTGGCATTGGCCACGTACCACCCCTGCCCGCGCTGCCCGACGATCTGATCCAGGGGAACCCGCACGTCGGTAAAGAACGTTTCATTGAACTCGGCATGACCGGTCATGGTCTTGAGTGGTCGGACCTCGATCCCTGGTGTGTCCATCGAGAAGATCAAGTAGGAGATGCCGCCGTGCTTGGGCGCGTCCGGTTCGGTCCGAACAAGGCAAAAGATCATGTCCGCCTGCTTGGCCGTGCTGGTCCAGATCTTCTGTCCGTTGATGACAAAGTCGCCATTTTCGACGCGGGCGCTGGTCTTGAGCGCGGCGAGGTCCGATCCCGCTCCAGGTTCCGAATATCCCTGACACCAGACTATCTCGCCATTTAGGGTCGGCTCGATCCATTGCCGTTTCTGGGCTTCGGTTCCGAGTTCCAGCAGCGTGGGAACGAGCATGGAAATGCCCTGGTTCGCAAGGCCTGCGGGGATGCCAGCGCGCGAAAATTCCTCGGCAATGATCCGCGATTTCAGGATGTCCGGCTCGGCTCCGTATCCGCCGTATTCCTTGGGAATCGTACGCGCCGTGTAACCATGCAGGATCAACAGCTTTTGCCATTCGACGGCTTCGGGGGAAGGGCGCGCGGCACGGCCTTGGCCATCGGGTGCGCGGTGACCGTGGGTTTGCAGGAACTGGCGCACTTCCTCGCGAAACGCGTCATACTGGGGTCCGTAGTCGAGATCCATCTTGGTCTATCCTTCTGCGCGCGCGATCGCGACGGGTCGGAATACTGGCAGGCGAAAATCTTCGGAGATCGGCTCGAAATCCAGCGTGACCGGCAGATCGAGCTCAAGCTCGTCGAGCGCGCAATCGACCAGCCGGGTTGCCATGCGCACTCCCTCCTCCAGTTCCACCACCGCAGCGATGAAGGGAATCTCGCCGGCGAAGGCGGGATGCAGTGCCTGATGGGTCACCGTCCAGGAAAACAGCGTGCCATTGCCGGTGCTACGCTCCCACGACCATTCAGGAGAACCGCATCGGGCGCACATATAGCGCGGCAAATGCCGAAAACTGCCGCATCCTTCGCACTGCTGGAAGTAAAGGTTGCCGTCCTGACACCGGTTCCAGAATTCCTGCTCCACCGGATCCTGCGGGCGCGGCTTTGGCTTGGCTGGTGCGGCCTGCGCCGAGGGGCGCATCTTGGGCGGCAGATCTTTCTCGTCGCTCACGCAAACCTCCTCAAAATCGCTATACTGCCGTCACCCAGATCGCCCCAGCCGGTCACCAGGCCGGTCTGGGCGCCTTCGACCTGCCGCTCCCCACAATCGTGGCGCAACTGACGCACCGCCTCGACGACATGGTTCAGTCCCCAAACATGGGCCTCGCTCAGCAGGCCGCCATGGGTGTTGACGGGATAGCGCCCGCCCAGCTCGATCTGGCCATTCGCGACGAACTCTGCCTGTCCACCTGGTTCGCAATAGCCCAGGGCCTCCAGCTGAAGGAGAACCACGTAGGTGAAGCAGTCGTAGATCTGCAGAAAATCCATGTCTTCGCGATCGACCCCCGCCATTTCGAACGCGCGCGGCGCGGCGTAGCTCAGGCCGATCTTGAAGGGGTCGGGACGCGAAGGGATATCGTCGGCGGGGTAAGGATGCCCTTCAGCCGCACCGGCGATGCTCACGGGAACATGCGGCATGTCCCTGGCGCGGTCCATTCGCGAAACCACGACTGCGCATGCCCCGTCAGTCTCCAGACAGCAATCGTAGAGGCGAAAGGGTTCGGATATCCAGCGCGCGGAATGGTAGGTTTCGGCATCCAGTTCCCGGCCATAAGTGAAGGCCTGCGGATTCATCTGCGCATGGCGACGGCACGCCAGTGCAACGGCCGCCATCGCTTCCGGGCCGATATCGTAAATTCGGGAGTGCCGGGTGGCGAGCCAGGCATACATCTGCACCGGCAGGAACACGCCATACGGAATGTAATAGCCTTGGATCGTATTCGTCAGGGTGTTCATGTTCATCGGCCGCGTCGGCGGTGCGCCAGGCTTGGGCCGCAAGGCGGAATAACCGTTCCACCCGAGCGTCACCAGCACATGGTCGCATAAGCCGCTGGCAATTGCCATCGCGGCGTTCTGGAGTGCCGTGGTAGGGCTCGCCCCGCCCATGTGGACCGTAGAGGCATAGCGCAGAACTTCGATACCGAGGTTAGCCGCCATCTCTTCCGAGGTGGTGTAGATCGGCGGAGGAACCATGCCGTCGATATCCGACGGCTTCAGCCCTGCATCTGCTATGGCTTTGCGCGATGCTTCCAGCATCATGTCGACCGCGGTTTTCTCGGTGCCTTTCACGAAAGCGGTTTCGCCCACTCCGGTGATGGCCGATTTGTCGCTTAAGCTCATGCCTGCCTGACCGCCTGGTAATCGCGTTCGAGCTGTTCGGAAAGAGCGCGCACCCTCTGATAGGTCTCCGGCGGACGCAGTCGCAACCCGCGGCGGACATCCTCCAACGGACGATCGAGATTTTCTTCCCAGTAGAAGGTGGTCAGATCGGCTGCAGCCCGGCCCCGGCGCCACGCTTCAAATGCAGCGCGCGCCACTGGCAACTGGGCAGCTTCCAGTTTCATCTTGGGAATGCCGACGCCCAAGATGAAAGCGATCCCGTGATTATAGAATTGCGCGTTTCCGAAGGACAGCACGCACAATTCGCCCAGTGCGTCCCTGCCGTATCCGGCGACGTCATGAAACAGGTCATGCGAATCGCGAAGGCGCCGACGATAGAGGGAAACATCGGGGTCGCCGAGGTCCTCCAGACCTCCGGCCTCGCTGGCTTCCGCCAGACCTTCTGCTGTCAGACCCTCCCCGTAAACAAAATCGAGGTAGGCTCGGCCAAGCGTGCCAGACGCACAGGTCGCAAGGCGTTTGCGATCGCACAAGGTTTCAAGTAGGTCGGCCCGGTCGGAAGCGATACGCCGCCCATCGCTCGACTTCATGAAGCGATTGAAATTCCGATAATAGGAATTGCCCGACAATGCCTTGACGATACGGAACACCTGCGCCGTATCCTCCTTGTCGGCAATCAACTGCCTCATTGCCCCAGCGCTCTGAGAGGCTCTACGGGGCGGCGCAATTCATGACCTTTGGCGTAAGCCATCTTCTTGCCTCCTGCGCTTCACTTGTAGATACCAGCGGACGCCAACGCCTTCTCGGCTCCATCGACCAGGTCGCGCATCACTTCGGCGGCAGGCCGGATCGAATCGATCAGGCCGATGCCTTGCCCCGCGAAGCCGGGGATGACATCCTTGCGCTCTGCCTTGATCCCGGAGGCCATGACCGGGCCGGAGATCATCGACTGATAGGGCATCGGCAGAGGCTCCTTTCCGGCCTGCACCCAGGCGTCGGCCCATTTGTTACGGATCATGCGCGCCGGTTTGCCGGTAAGCGATCGACTAACGACCGTATCGGCATCGCCGCTTTCGGTGATCGCCTCTTTCTGGAAGCGCTCGATGCCCGCTTCCTCGGTCGCGAGAAATGCCGTGCCGACCCACGCGCCCTCTGCCCCCAGCATCATCGCAGCGGCAACACCCCGGCCATCCGAGATACCGCCGGCCCCAAGGACAGGAACACGATCGCCAACGGCGTCGACCACCTGGGGAATCAAGGAAATAGTCCCGATCGGCGAGTTGTGACCTCCGCCATCGTGCCCTTGCGCGACGATCATGTCGATGCCCGACCCGACGACCTGTTCGGCGTGCTTGACCTTGCCGATCACCGCCATGACCTTGGTGCCATTGGCATGGAGCCGATCCATCCACGGTTCAGGATTGCCAAGGCCGGCAGCATAAACCGGCACCTTTTCCTCGATCACCACTTCCATCTGCGCCTCAAAGAATTCCTTCGAGAACAACTGCGGGCCGCCCTTGCCCATTTCAGGCGCGCCCGCCGCCCGCATGGCGGCGGCAGCATCGACCTCCGGAAGCTCTTCACGATCCATGAAGTCGCGCGCGAACTGCTGATATTCACCCATCAGATCCATGGGATTTTGGGGTGCAGCACCGCTTTGAGGGGCAGAGCCGCGCCTGACCGACGCGGGGAGCAGCGTATCGACACCGAAAGGTTTGTCGGTCAATTCCCGGGTCTGGCGAATCCAGTCACGCAACTGATCGGGCGAACACGCCGCGGCACCCAGGACCCCGAGCCCGCCGGCATTCGAAACCGCAGCCGCCAGCGCCGGAACGCTCGCTCCGCCCATCCCGGCAAGCAGGATCGGGTACCGGATCCCCAGCATTTCGCATATTCGGCTCTTCAACGCCATTCTTCCTCTCCAGCCACTTGCCTAAACGCACACTCAAACTATTGAAAATTCTACAGCTGCCCCCACCGCACCCGCTGCGAGACCAGCTCGGGGCTGCGCTCCGAAAGATAGACGGCAGAGCCGGCCACCAACCGGCTCATTGCTTGACGGGCCGCGGCGCTGTCGCCAGTCCGCACTGCCTCGAGCACCCGCACCAGAAACTTCATCTGCACCGCCCGTTCCTGTGCCGAATATCCCAGCGAATGGGAAAACTCGCGGGTCAACAGATGCATCGCAGAGGTCAGCAAACCGAACAGCGGATTGCCGCTCGCCCAACCCAACAAGTCGTGAAATCTGCGATTAAGTTCCTCGAATTGATCAGAGGCTTCATGATGCCTCAATTCCGCCAGACACCCTGCCAACGCGCTGAGATCAGCGGTAGTTGCACGCTGGGCTGCATACCCTGCGACATCGGGAGCAATTGCTTCGCGCAATTCAAGCAAACCACGCAAATCGGCTTCCATGAAATGCAGAATCAATGACAAACTGCTTGCAAAATCGCCGGTCTGCGGACGGGCTACGACGGGACCTCCACCACGGCCGAGCTGGAGATGGATGACCCCTTGCAATTCCAGGAACCGCAAAGCCTCCCGCAAAGTTGCGCGCGCAACCTCGTAACGCGCGAGCATTTCATCCTCGCGCGGAAGCCTGTCACCCGGGTTATGGCGACCCGCCTCGATGTCCCGCACGATGCTTTGCGCAAGAGAAAGGGCACGCTTGGCCTTCTTCACCGCTGACATCCGCCACTCATCAGCACACCCGCACCTCTCGAATAAAAAGTATAAGGATATTAGCAAACCTTCGTTGGATCGGCACACTATCCGATGGGATTGGTGTCTGCAAGGGACTAAAAGAGTATACGATTTATTGACTGCACGAGATGTCTCCCTTAAGGATGACTGAAGGCCGATCAGGCCTGAGATGTAGAAGGAATAGTTCTTATGGACAGCCAGATCGCCGAGCCGGATGCCGCGGCGAGGATCGCGTCAATTCCGATCGAGGAAATCGACGTGGCCCGGCCAAGCCTGTTTCAGAACGATACCATCGGTCTATTTTTTGACAGGTTGCGCGCCGAAGAACCTGTCCACTACTGCCGCGAGAGCTATGTCGGCCCTTACTGGTCCATTACCAAGTTCGACGACATCATGGCGGTGGACACCAATCATAAGGTCTTCTCTTCGGAAGCGAAGCTAGGCGGAATTGCAATCCAGGACATGCATTCGGTGGAAGGCGCGCTCGAACTTGAAATGTTCATAGCGATGGACCCGCCCAAGCACGATCAGCAGCGCAAGGCGGTGACTCCGGCAGTGGCTCCGTCCAACCTGCAACTGCTCGAGCCGATCATCCGCAAGCGCGCGGGAGAGATTCTCGATGAACTCCCGATTGGCGAAGATTTCGACTGGGTGGATAAGGTTGCGATCGAGTTGACGACGATGACGCTGGCAACCTTGTTTGATTTCCCTTGGGAGGAGCGGCGCAAGCTGACGCGCTGGTCCGATGTAGCAACTGCGGCACCTGAAACCGGGATCGTCGAATCCTACGAGGCGCGGCGCGAAGAACTCATCGGTTGCGCGATGTATTTCAAGACTCTGTGGGACGAACGGATAAACGAGGAGCCGAAGAACGACCTCATCTCGATGATGGCTCATTCTCCCGCCACGCGCGACATGCCGTTCCTCGAGTTTCTCGGCAATCTTATGCTGCTGATCGTCGGTGGAAACGACACAACACGCAATTCCATCAGCGGCGGCGTGCTCGCCTTGAACCAAAGCCCGGACGAGTACGCGAAACTCGACGCGGATCCTTCGCTCATTAGCAAAATGGTTCCGGAAATCATCCGTTGGCAGACCCCCCTCACTCATATGCGCCGCACCGCGCTGGAAGATTGGGAGATCGGCGGCAAACAGATCAAGAAGGGCGACAAGGTGGTGATGTGGTACCTGTCAGGCAACCGCGACGAGAGTGCTATCGAGCGCGCGGACCAGTTCATCATCGACCGCAAAAATCCGCGCCATCACCTCTCATTCGGCTATGGCATTCACCGCTGCATGGGAAACCGGCTCGCGGAACTGCAGCTGCGGATCATCTGGGAAGAAATTCACAAGCGCTTTTCCCGGGTCGAGGTTACAGGTGAACCAGAGCGTCTTTTTTCAAACCTCGTCCGCGGAATCACCAGGCTGCCGGTGCGGCTCCGCGCCCGCTGACTCTCGAGATCGAAATGCGGAGTTCAAGATGATCAAAATTACGTTCGTGGCTAGCGATGGTGAGCGACGGGAGGTCGAAATAGAAGAAGGCGAGACAGCCAGGGAAGCGGCGCTATACAATGACGTGCCGGGTATCGATGGCGATTGCGGAGGGGTATGTGCTTGCGCGACCTGTCATGTGCATGTCGATCCCGAATGGATCGACAAGGTGGGTCGGCTTATGCATGATGGAATGGAGGCCGACCTCTTGCAGTTCGCCGAAGGCACCACTGAATACAGTCGCCTTGCCTGTCAGATTCCGATGAAGCCGATGCTGGATGGATTGGTTCTTCACCTACCCGAACAACAATACTGACGGAGGGATCCTCGTCCCCGTAGCCTACATTCTTATCTGTCTTTCCTTGATTCTTCGAGAAAACACCCATGGCCACACAAATCGAGCCCGCAACCCAGACCGACGAAGACGCCTTCCGCGCGGAAGTGCAGCAGTTTCTGGCGGACAATTTTCCCGCCGAACTCAAGGGCCAGTCGAACGCGCTGGCCGGCGTGGACGGCCCCACCAATGAAACGCCGGCGCAGACCAAGTGGCGCGAAGCCGTGGGCGCGCGCGGCTGGGGCACCCCCACCTGGCCGAAGGAATACGGCGGCGGCGGCCTCACCAAGGCGCAGGCCAAGATCATCGACCAGGAATTCGCCAAGGCGGGTGCCTACAACCCGATCGGCGGCATGGGCGTCATGATGTTCGGCCCGACGCTGCTCGAATACGGCAACGAGGCACAGAAGCAGGAGCATATTCCGCCGATCTGCCGCGGCGAAATCCGCTGGTGCCAGGGCTATTCGGAACCCAATGCCGGCTCTGACCTCGCGAACCTCCAGACCTTTGCCGAGGACAAGGGCGACCACTACCTTGTCAACGGCCAGAAGACCTGGACCAGCGGCGGCCAATGGGCCGACAAGTGCTTTGCAATTGTACGAACCGACAAGAGCGACAAGCACAAGGGCATCAGCTTCATGCTGATCGACATGGACACGCCCGGCGTCGAAGTCCGCCCGATCACCATGATCAGCGGGACCAGCCCGTTCTGCGAAACCTTTTTCACCGACGTGAAGGTCCCGAAGGAAAACCTCGTCGGCGAGGAAGGCCAGGGCTGGACCGTCGGCAAGCGCCTTCTGCAGCACGAGCGCACCAACATCTCGGGCGGCGGCAGCCTCGCCCGACTCATGGGCCAGAGCCTTGGCGATATCGCCAAGAAGTACCAGCCGACGGGCGCCGACGGCGAACTCGCCGATGCGGTGCTGCGCGACAAGATCGCTGATTTCGAAATCCGCTGGAACAGCTTCCTGCTCACCGCGCGCCGCGCGATGGAAGAGAGCAAGGCAGCTGGCGGCGTCTCCGAAATCAGCTCTGTGCTCAAGAAGCTCGGCACCAAGCTGAGCCAGGAACGCAGCGAATTGCTGATCGAAATCCGCGGGTTGCAGGGCCTCGGCTGGGAAGGCGACGGCTTTTCGGACGGCGAGCTCGGGGCCGTGCGCGCGTGGCTCTTCGGCAAGGCCACGACGATCTATGGCGGCTCGACCGAAATCCAGAACAACATCATCGCCAAGCGCGTGCTCGGCATGCTCGACCACCAGTAAGAGAGGGGAGCAAGGACAATGGCAGTTCTCAACGAAGAACAGGAAATGCTGCGCGACATGGCGCGCGAATGGGTCGTCAACGAAAGCCCGGTCACCGAATTCCGCAAGGTCCGCGCCAGCGGCGAGCCCGAAGCCTTCAACCGCGACGCCTATGCGACGATGGCGCAGATGGGCTGGGCCGGGGTCATCATCCCCGAAGAGCACGGCGGGTCGGACTTCGGCTTCCTGTCCGCGGGCCTCGTCGTCGAGGAACTCGGCAAGACGCTGACCGCCAGCCCGCTGGTGATGAACACGGTAGCCGCGAGTGCCATCGTGCTGGGTGGCAGCGACGAGCAGAAAGCGAAGTGGCTGCCTAAACTGGCGAGCGGCAAGGCGATTGCGACGCTAGCGGTCGATGAGGGCGCAAAGCACGATCCGTCGAAGATCGAGACCAGCGTATCGGGCGGCAAGCTGTCGGGCACCAAGGCTTTCGTCCACGAGGCGCATGGTGCCGACCTGTTCGTAGTGGCCGCAAAGGACGGGCTTTATCTCGTGGAGAAAGGCGACGGCGTGTCGCTAGCCACGCGCAAGCTCACCGACCAGCGCAGCCATGCCGACGTCACCTTCGACGGCGCCGCGGCGGACAAGTTGGCCAGTGGCGGCGACAGCCTGCTGGACGACGTCCTCGACCGGGCGCGTGTCCTGACGGCGGCCGAAATGCTCGGCATGGCGCAGCAGGTGTTCGACGATACGCTCGCCTATCTGAAGCAGCGCGTGCAGTTCAACCAGGTGCTCGCGAGCTTCCAGGCGCTGCAACACCGCATGGCCCACCTCTTCGCCGATCTTGCGCAGATGCGTTCGGCTGTCGAGGCAGGGCTGCAAGCCGTCGATGGCGGCTTCGGTGTGGCGCGCGCGGCGACGATCGCCAAGGCGGAGGCCAACCGTGTCATGCACACCATGGCGAACGAGGGGATCCAGCTACACGGCGGTATCGGCATGACCGACGAATACGACGTCGGCTTCTACCTCAAGCGCGCCCGCGTGCTGGAGCAGAGCTTCGGTTCGTCGAGCTACCTCAAGGATCGCTTCGCGAAGCTGTCGAGCTACTAGAGACCTTCATGTAGAGACCTGCATTGCATTTTTGCCACATGCTGGTCGAAAATGCGGAATAATCTGTCAACCCAACCCACACGTCTTGAAATGAATCGCGCCTGTCGGCATCGGGTCCTGACACCGTGAAGTGCTCAGGATGGGGCACATTCGTAGAGGAGAGAGACATGAAAAGAATTCCATCACGCCACCATTGCGCCCTTGGTGCATTGGCAGTGGCACTGGCCTTCACGCCGACCGCCGTCTTCGCCCAGGACAGTGGCGAACCCGATGCGGATCTGGTCGAAGGGGCCGATGTCGAAGACCAGAACGTAATCATCGTTACCGCGCAAGGGCGATCGCAGGTCCTGGCGGATGTTCCGGTTGCCGTGTCGGCTGTCTCCGGAGAAACCCTCCAGAATTCGGGCGCCAGCGACATTCGTGAACTGAACCAGGTTGCGCCGTCCCTCCTTGTATCTTCCACCGGCAACGAAGCTAACGGTTCCGCGCGTATTCGCGGTATCGGCACGGTCGGCGACAACCCTGGTCTGGAAAGTTCGGTCGCGGTTTTCGTCGATGGAGTCTATCGCTCTCGTTCGGGAAGCGCCCTGAGTGAGCTCGGCCCTATCGACAGGGTCGAGATACTTCGCGGTCCCCAAGGTACTCTGGGCGGGCGGAACTCGTCGGCAGGCCTGATCAATATCTATACCGCACCGCCCGAGTTCGATTTCAGCGCGTATGGAGCCTTCACTTATGGCAACTATGATGCGATCCGCGTCGAAGGCGGCATAAACGCTCCGCTTGGCGACAGAGTAGCTGCGCGCGTTGACGGCGTGTATTTTGAGCGCGACGGCTTCTACAACGATATTACCAACGGCGGGACGATCAACAATCGCGATCGTTATCTGGTCCGCGGTCAGCTCCTGTTCGAACCCAATGACGACCTGTCCATTCGCCTTGTCGGGGATTATTCCAAAAAGGACGAAGCGTGCTGTGCCGCGACGTTCGTCCAGCCCGAGTTTGCCCCGCTTGCACGGATCAGCGCCGGATTTGATCCCTTTACGAGGCCATCGGATGGGGCCGCCCTGACGAGTACCGAAAATCCGATCGTTCCCGTTTTGCTTGCGCTTGGGCAGGATCCGCGTGCCCTCACCCAGGATACATTCAACCGCGACCTGTACCCTACGCCAGGCAGAAGCTACGAAGGCGAAACCGAAGACTACGGTATTTCGGCTGAGATGAATTGGGATTTCGGGAACGTCACGTTGACGTCTATCACGGGCTACCGTGAATATGCCAACAGCCAGGGATCTGACACCGATTACACTACTGTCGATATTCTCTACCGCGCTCCGACCGAGAATGCTCTGGCTCGAGACTTTGAAACATTCACTCAGGAACTGCGCCTTACCGGTGAGGCCTTCGATGGTAAACTGGACTGGTTGATCGGCGCGTATTACGCCAATGAAGAACTGCAGGTGCGTGACAATCTGCGGTTCGGCACCCAGTACGGCAATTTCGTAGCGTGCCGCATCGCTATCGCGATCAACCCGGCTTTGGTCAATCCGGGGGCTTCCAATTGCCTGGGTGCCAACGTGGCGGCATTGGACGGTACGCTGACCGGAAGCCCGGCATTCGGCGCTGCAACCCCGGCGATCCTCGCAGGTATCAACAACCTTGCAAGCATCAGCGATTTGGGAACGGTCAGCGAGGTCTACAATCAGACGAGTGAGAACTTCGCGTTCTTCACGCATAATATCTTTGCGATCACGGATACGCTCGATTTGACGCTGGGGCTTCGTTATACAAACGAAACCAAGGACTTCGACGCAACTTTCCGCAACGACAACACGGTTTGTCCGACAAACCGCAATCTGCTCGGAGGCTTTCTGGGTGTTCCGACTTTGGCACCTCTGGCCGGTGGTATCATCAGCCTTTCCTGCCAAGGCAATTCGACATCGGAGCTCGATGGAGTTTCTCTCGAAGACTCGCGCGAAGAAGAGGAGTTTACCGGCACGGCTATCCTGAGCTGGAAGCCAACTCCCGATCTGCTAGTCTACGGTTCGTATTCACGCGGCTACAAGGCGGGCGGTTTCAACCTCGACAGGTCTGCACTGTCAAATCCGCTTGCGTTCGATCCGGCCAATATCTCGGCAGCCGCGCTGCAGTTCGATGAAGAAACAGTCGATGCATATGAGATCGGCCTCAAATACTCGACACGCGAGTTCGGGGTTAGCATTGCAGGCTTCCGGCAAGAGTTCAGTAACTTCCAGTTGAACACGTTCAATGGGGCGTTCTACATCGTACAGACGGTCAATAGTTGCGATAGCGATCTCGGCGGGGCCGACAGAGACGCAAGCGCGACAACCGGTGCATGCTCTTCCGATGAAGTTGCACCAGGTGTGATCGCTCAAGGGGTCGAGATCGAAACCTATCTACGGCCCGCTCGTGATTTGGATATTACCCTTGGCGTCACCTATTCTGATGCGAGCTTTGAAGACAATCTTATCGGGGACGATACCGGGGCACCGCTCGACCCCGCACTACGCTTGCTGCCAGGCGACAACCTGTCGAATGCACCAGAGATCGTGGCAACATCGTCGCTTACGTGGACGCCGCCAATCGGCGACAGTGGGCTCGAAGGCCTGGTCTTCGTGAACGCTCGTATGGCTGGTGATTACAACACCGGCTCCGACCTGCTCTTCGGCAAGGAACAGGACAGCTTCGTCGTAGTGAACGGGCGTGTGGGTCTGACCAATATTGCGGATCGCTTCGCGATCGAGGGCTGGGTCAATAACTTGTTTGACGTTGGATATACGCAGGTGGCCTTCAACACGCCTTTCGTGGCTCCGCAACAAACGTTCTCCGCTTTTCTTGCGGAACCGCGGACTTACGGCATCACCGTGCGCGGCAAGTTTTAAACTTACTCGCTAATTGCAAGAGGGTTCGGCGCTTCGTTGTGTCGGACCCTCTTTTTTGACCCTCTCTTCTCAGCCAATGTAACTGGTCTGAGTGACGTGCTCCCCTGATTGTTACCATTCAGAGGTAGAGTCTCGCGCCTTCATGATTGATGTTTGATGGGATGGCAACGTGTCTGGTGGCATGCCCCCAGACACGTTCGCCGGCGATCTCGGCGGGGGTCTTCCCGCCCAGTTTCGAGTGTGGCCTGACCGTGTTGTAGTCGTGCCGCCATGCAGCGAGCACGAACCGGGCGTGCGCCAGCGAGGTGAACAGCGTCTCGTTGCGGCATTCGTCGCGCAGACGGCCATTGAAGCTTTCCACGAAGCCGTTCTGCATCGGCTTGCCCGGCGCGATGTAGTGCCACTCGACCCGCCGCTCCTGTGACCAGCGCAGGATGGCCGATGAGGTCAGTTCGGTGCCATTGTCGCTGACCACCGTGTGTGGCTTGCCGCGCATCCCGATCAGGCTGGTCAGTTCCCGGGCGACCCGCGCGCCTGACAGCGACGTGTCGGCCACCAGCGCCAGGCATTCTCGCGAGAAGTCATCGACCACGCACAGGATGCGGAAGCGGCGACCACAGATCAGGCTGTCGGATACAAAGTCGAACGACCACCGCTGGTTCGGACCATCTGGCAACACCATTGGCCTGCGCGTGCCCAGTGCCCGTTTCCGGCCGCCACGGCGGCGCACCCGTAGCCCTTCCTCGCGGTAGATGCGCAGCAACTTCTTGTGGTTGGGCCTCATGCCTTCCCGCGCCAGCAGGTAGCCCAGACGGCGGTAGCCGAACCGGCGACGCTCCGCTGCCAGCTCGCGCAACCGTTGCCGCAGTGCTCCGTCATCCGGCCTTGTCGGCTCGTAACGGATCACCCTGCGGCTCACACCAACCAGACTGCACGCCCGACGCTCGCTCAGCCCGTGCTGCTCACGGGCATGGGCGACGGCTTCCCGCTTCGCGCCGGGCGTTACCATTTTTTTGATGCCAGATCCTTCAGCACCACGTTGTCGAGCATCGCCTCGGCCAGCAGCTTCTTCAGCCGGCTGTTCTCCTGCTCGAGCGTCCGCAGCCGCCGGGCATCGGAGACCTCCAGCCCGCCGAACTTCGACTTCCACTTGTAGAACGTGGCTGAACTGATCCCGTGGCGGCGGCACACCTCCGCCGTCGGCATCCCAGCCTCCTGCTCCTTCAATACCGCGATGATCTGCTCTTCGCTGAACCTGCTTCGTTTCATTTTCGTCCGACTCCTTCGCGTCGGACTCTACCAAAAGCCGGTCACATTTCAGGGGAGCACGTCAGTCCGTCTCCTTGTCAGGGCCGGACTCTACCTATCATTGGAGGAAATTTAGGGGCTCAGACCACTTGCGAAACTGTTGGCTAACGCCTCTGTCTTCTTTAAGATGGCGGCAATGGCGAGACGGGCGAAACATGTTGGCGGAGAGAAGTGCGTGCCAGGTGATGGAATCAAGTTGAATGGGTAGGCCTACCCGCCAAGCTTCGAGGGTTCTGTCGAGAAAGATACTTCGGACCGCTCGTCAAGCCTTCCTGGATGAAGGATTCGTCAGAACAACAACCGATCACATTGCCGAGAAAGCGGCGATATCAAAACGAACCCTGTATTCTCGGTACACGGGCAAATCGGCACTGTTCGAGACTGTGATCTTGACGGAAATCCACGATCGGTTGAACGCTCTCGAACAGGACATACCGGACCTTGGCAATATCACTCTCGATCTTGTGGTCTTAGCCGAAAAGCTACTTTCGTGGATGCTTTCCGATGTGCATGTCGCTATGGAGCGCGTCGTGCTGGGGGAGGCCACGCGGTTCCCCGCACTTGCAAATAAAGTCTATGAGTTCGGGTTCATCCGCACCACAAAACTGGTGGTCAGAGTGTTGCAGAGAGCGAACGAAAAAGGCGAGATTGCCGTGTCAGATCCCGATTTTGCCGCTGAGCAATTCGTTTCGGCGGTGATCCTTTCACCGTTTCGTCGTGCGGCGCTGGGCATAACTGAAGCTGGCTACACCCCTGAAATTGCCGAACGAATGGATCGATCGGTAAACCTCTTCGTTTACGGTTGTCGACCGTCCGTTGCCGATAGTCCCTCACGATAAGCGGGGGTATGTGGAACCCGTTATCCAAACTGCACGACTAGTTATTCGCCCATATTTTCTCCGACCCAGACAGCCATCTCGTCAGCAATTTGCACACTTGCAGTGTTGAAAGCGTCGATGACTGACGAAACCGTGTTCTCTACTGCCGGCACTTGTCGGGAAAATTTCCCAACTGCCAGGGGGCCAGAGTTCGCAGCGCGAGCGAGTTCGGCTTGAGCGACCACACGGATAACCGGCGGCTTTTCGGACCCATTTTCGTAATAGGCCGCGTAAGAGGTGAATCTCGTAGAGAGCAAATGATGATCGGGTAATCCCGACTGGATCGGCACATAGGCCTGATTTACGTTGCGCTCTATGCTCTCCTTGAGCAGATCGCTTATCATCTCAGGGGCAGGGCTGGCCCACCGGGCCTCGGCCAAATATGTGATCTCCTGCATTTCGACAGTGGGGATCCGGTCTGCATCAGCACCTGAAGGCATCTGGGGTCGAGCGATATAAAGAGGTAAACGGCCTTGCGCGACAGCCGGTGCCGTGTCTGCATTGTTGCCCACCCGGTACAGGGACGTCTCGTCGCCAATTCCCAAAACACCGCCGCCGCACCCTGTCAGACCCACCAGCACCACGATGATCGGAAGGTTCTTCGATAGCAATCTGATCATTCTGACAGTTTCCTTTCACGGGGATTACGGCGCAGTTGACGAGAAAGCTGCTCTACTTCAGTCGCGGCTTTATCGAGCGATTCCAGTGTCTGGGCGATCCCTGATCCGTCCGGCCCGGCCAATCCGCTTGTGGCTGTATCGAGTTGCTGGATGACGGTGCGCGCCTCGGCGATCCCGGCCTTCAAATCTCTTGCGGCTGCCGACACGTCCGCGAAGGCCTCCCTGCCATCGCCTTCAATCGCCGTCCGTGCGGATTGCGCAGCACCTTCGACATCTGCAGCAGCGCGGTCCAGCCGGACCAATGTCTGTTCCGCTGTTTCAAACATACCACGACTGGCGCGCAGTTGCTCGGTGGTTGTCTTGACATCGGCAATCGCGGAAGAAATGTTCTCGATGTTTTCATCGGATAGAGCCCGATTAACGCGGCTCAGGACCTCCGAAGCATCGGCAAGCACCTCTCCGCCGCCATCCATCAGCGATTCCATCGAGCTTTCTTCCGCCTGGATGGTCGGTCGCTTATCGCTCGAGCTCTCCATTAGGAAAGGCTTTGTTGGCGTTCCGGCGCCGATCTGAATATGCTTGCCACCGGTAATTCCCTCGGACTCGGTCGTTGCCGTTGAATCTGATCGTACCGGCGTATCCTCTCGAACACGGATTTCGGTCACAACCAGATTCGGGTTGTCCGGATCGAGTTGGATTGACGTGACCTCCCCGACGGGAATCCCGTTGAATTGAACTTCGCTACCCTGGTTCAAGCCGCGAACAGGACCGTCGAAAACGACACGGTATTCGTCGAAATCACTGGTGAACTGCGATTGCCCCAACCACAGCACGAACGCGAAGGCAGCGCCCAGCAGGACAAGCGTCAGCCCGCCGATAAGACCGTAATTCGCTTCTCGCTCCATTAGCAATTCCTCTCCTTGGCGCGTTTCGCCCGGCCCGCGAAGAAATCCTTGACCCATGGATGATCGGACTGTTCCAACTCGGGAATTGAAGCAATCTCCACAATTTTACGGTCAGCAACCACAGCGGCGCGGTCGCAAATGGAGTAGAGACTGTCGAGATCGTGAGTTACCATGACTACGGTGAGGCCGAGCGTGTCGGTCAAGGTGCGGATAAGTTGATCGAATTCTGCCGCACCGATGGGATCAAGCCCTGAAGTAGGCTCGTCCAGAAAGAGTAATTCAGGGTCGAGGGCCAAGGCCCGGGCAACACTGACGCGCTTGCTCATGCCCCCTGAAAGTTCGGTCGGCTGTTGGCGCGCGACTTCCGCTTCGAGGCCCACCAGACCAATCTTCATCAAGGCGACACGCTTTAGCCATTCGCCGCGCAATTCGGCATGCTCGATCAAAGGCGCTTCGATATTCTGCTGAACGGTCAGCGATGAAAATAGCGCACCATGCTGGAACATCACGCCAATGCGGCGATCGACGGCAAGGCGATCAGAGGCATTCGACATTTCCTTGCCAAAAATTTCGATAGTTCCGCTATGCGGTTCAAAAAGGCCGAGGATGGCATTTACCAGAACCGACTTTCCGCTTCCCGATCCGCCAATGATTGCAAGAATCTCTCCCCGGCGCACCTCCAGGTCCAGATCTTCGTGAACGACATGGTCGCCAAACCGGGTGGTCAGACCCTGGACACTGATAATCTGGTCATTCTCTTCGCTCATATGCCGAACACATTGAAAAGAACGGCAAAGGCAGCATCAAGAAAGATGATGGCGAACAGCGCCTGGACAACTGCCACGGTGACTCGGGAGCCGAGTTGCTCGACATCGCCTTTGACAGCAAGGCCGTGCCGACATCCGGCAATGGCAATCACGGCAGCAAGAACCGGAACCTTCGCTATCCCGACCCAGAAATGGCGAATTTCCACCGCGCTTTCCAACCGCTCGATGAACAGGACCGGGCTTACGCCCATAATGCCCCAGCTGACGACCAGGCCCCCGGCCAGGCCAGCGATCATGGCGATGACCGAAAGTAACGGCATGGTGATGAGCAAGGACAAGAAACGGGGGAGGACAAGAGCGTCGAACAGATCGATACCCATAACCTGCATTGCCTCGGTTTCCTGGTTCATGCGCATCGCACCGATCTGGGCGGCAAAGGTCGATGTCGATCGCCCGGCAAGAAGGATTGCGGGTATCAACACGCCAAACTCTCGCAGGACCGATATGCCGACCAGTTCCACGACCAGTTCCGCTGCCCCCAATTGTTCCAGCAGATCGCTTCCAATCAGGGCGACCACCGCCCCGATGAAGAACGTCATGATGGCAATCAGCGGCAAGGATTCGAGTCCGGTTTTCTGGATTGACGATGCCAGGGCAACGGGCCTGATGCGGCTGGGGTTTGCGATCGAACGAACCAGAGAAACCTCTAGCTTCCCCAGAAACCGGGCGCTTGTTTTTATGGACTGTCCTGCCCGATAAACCACTTTCCCCAAGCGAACGTGCAGCGGGTGGCGGGCGGCCTCCGAAGCATCTTCTCCCTGGGTGGCGGCGTCCACGAGTTCGAACAAGCGCGCCAGATTTTCAGGCAGCCCCTCAATTTTTGCCGCTCCGGGCACAAGCGTCAGGATTGCAAGCGCGCCGACGCTGTCGACCCGACCTAGCTCGCTGCAGTCGATTTCCGGATGATCCGAAGAACCATACGAACCTGTCTGTGGGAGTTCTGCGAGGTTTTGCGTGGTCCAGTCGCCCGAAACGACCAACGTGGTATTTTCCTGTTCCTCTCGAACGGAAATCTCTGGCCGTGATCCCGGCTTCATCGAGCGAAGAGAACAGCTGGAAACAAAGGTGCATCAACAGAAACCGGAGCTGGTCGAGCAATGCACCCGGGATACACTCCAAATTCGCCGGAATCAGTCCGATCCACTTTGAACAAATAGCTCATGCCGCACTGTCTCTGACCCTTAAGTAAACTGATTCGTATCATTAACTTAGGGGGTAAGCAAGTGCGCCTGAAGGTCGCTCAAGCCATGTATCGAATTCGCAACTTCAGCTTTATCGCGCAGACGCGGGACATACTGTATCGTCATAGGATAGCCTATTGCAAACCGCCGACCATATCGAATCGGCTAGGCACGTACGGGCAGACATCGCCCGGGAAGAGCCTGGTACGGTACGGCTCTGCGCCATTGTCTCGCTTCGCATCGACCTTGCCTGAGGCGAAGCGATCTTCGTCCTGCCGTCGAACGTGTGAGACCTTCTGCCCCGGTCTCGATTGCTATTCGGGTGGCTCGTTTGCTCCTATAGCGAGTCAAAGACACAAGGCCCTCACATTGCGCTGCGGGGATATCGGAGCTTGGCGGACGACGGCGGCACTTGGCCCGAAGGCTGGCGCAGACTCGAGGTGAAATGCCGTCTGAACGACGTCCGCCCGAGTTGACCTTTGCCGTATTTGCAAGGGTTCTAGTAAGTCCCTTGCCAGAGGGGATTTTCGTCCCCAATCCCGCCGCCCAGAGCTACGAAAAGCGTGGCGCGGTTCTGGAGCAAGGCCCGTTCGGTCGCGAGAAGCTCCTGGCGGGCGTTGAACAGGTTTCGTTCAGCATCGAGAACCTCGAGATAATTGGCTACACCCTCCCGATAGCGCAGGCGCGCGATATGGGCGATCCGTTCCTGTGCGATCACGGCGCGTTCCAGGGTTGCAACCTGCTCGGCCAACCAACGACGTCCGGCCAGTGCATCCGAGACTTCACGGAAGGCCCCCTGGACGGTCCGATCGTAATTCGCCACCTGCTCGACCTCCAGGGCCTGGGCGAGAGCCAGATTGGCTTCGCGTGCGCCCCAGTCGAAAATCGGCAGCGAAATGGCTGGACCGAAGCTCCATCCCCAACCGCTGCCCGAAAACAGATCATCAAGGCTGCTTGACGAAAAGCCGGTATTGCCGGTCAGCGAGATAGTGGGGAAGAATGCTGCGCGAGCGGCACCGATATTGGCACGCGCTGCCCGTAGCTGTTCTTCGGCCGCGACGATATCGGGCCGTACAAAAAGCAAGGTGGACGGCAGGCCCGCGGCCAGCCGCCGCTCATTACCCTGCTGCGCCAGAGCGAGCCCGTCGGGAAGCGGATCGGGAATAGTACCACCCACCAATACTGCCAGCTGATTGTGTAGACGCGCCAATGTTAGCTGCTCGGCTGCCAATCGCTGTTCTGCCTGGGTCAGCAGTGTTTCCGCCTGACGGAAAGGCAGTGCCGAGGTCACGCCATTATCGAGACGCACCTTTGCAATCCGCAGCCCTTCGCGCCTGCTTTCGGCGGTGGCTTCGGCCAGGGCGATCTGTTCTTCTGTCTCGACGATTTCGTAATAGGTCGTCGCGGTATCCGCAATCAGCGAGAGATAGAAAGCACGCTGCGCGGCAACCGTTGCGAGATATTCGGCGCGCGCGGCATCGCTTAGGCTCGCGACCCGGCCCCAGAAGTCCAATTCAAAGGCACTGACGCCAACGCCTACGTCAAAGCGGTTAAACGTAATCGCATCGGGAGCACCCTCCACATCACCTGTGTCGAGCGCGGGATTGGCCGAAAGCGGCTGACGTGTGCGAACGGCACCTGCATCGGCAACGATATCAGGGAGTCTGCGGCTGTCCTGGATGCGATAACGCGCGCGAGCCTGTTCTATGCGCGCGGTTGCTGCCAGCAAATCACGATTATTCTCCAGCGCAAGGGCGACGAGGCCCTGCAGGCGAGGATCCACGAACCATTCGCGGTAGGAGAGCTGGGAAGCGACGACTTCGCCATCGGGCAAGTATTCACTGTCGAATGTGGGCGTCGTGGCTGGCGCGGGTCGGACATGGTCGGGCGCCATGCTGGCGCAACCTGCCAGCATCGTCGATGCCAAGGCCAGGGCAATCAAACGTTTCATCGGACTGGCTCCTCATCCGGACCCGGTTCCGTGTCGTCCGGCTTTGCCTTTTCGGGATCAGCCTCGTCCAGATGTCCGGCTGCGACCGGCTGCTTGCGGCTGACATTCCTGCGCACCAGCAGATAGAGCATCGGGATGAGGAAAATGCCGAAAATCGTTGTTGCGACCATTCCGCCCATCACTCCGGTACCCACCGAGATGCGGCTCGCCGCGCCGGCACCTGAAGCGAGCGCCAAAGGCACCATACCCATGGTAAACGCCAGCGAAGTCATGATGATTGGTCGCAGGCGCAGGCGGGCTGCAGCCTTTACTGCATCTATCCGTCGCAACCCACGTTCTTCTTCCTCGATCGCGAATTCGACAATGAGGATCGCGTTCTTGGCAGCCAGTCCAATAATCGTGATCAAGCCGACATTGAAATAGATATCGGCCGAAAGGCCCCGCAGCATGGAAAACACGACTGCGCCCAGCACGCCGGTGGGAACGATCAGCAGGACTGCTAGCGGCACCGCCCAGCTTTCGTAAAGCGCAGCAAGCACCAGGAACACGACAACTACCGACAAGGCGAGAAGAAAGCCGATCTGCCCACCCGCCTGTTTTTCTTCGTAAGAGAGGCCAGTCCATTCATAGCCGATGCCTTGCGGCAATTGCTCTGCGAGTTGCTCCATCTCGGCAAGCGCGGTGCCAGAGGACTCGCCGGGGGCGGCCGTTCCCGAAAGTGTCATCGCGGGGTATCCATTATATCGCGACAGGCTGGCAGGTGCTGCCGACCAACGGGCGGACGCAAAGGCGCTGAATGGCACCAGCTCCCCGCTTGCATTGGGAATGCGCAGGGCCATGATATCCTCGGGCGTCATCCGATAAGGGGCGTCTGCCTGTATTTGCACCTGCAGCACACGTCCGTCGCGGTTGAAATCGTTGACATAAGCTGAGCCGAAAGTGATCGATAGCGCGGTGTTCACATCGGACAGCGAAAGGCCGAGTGCACGGGCCTGAACCCTGTCAATTTCAACCTCGACCTCGGGGCTGGGGCCCTGGTCTTCCGGTCTCAGATTGGCGATCACTGGACTTTGAGAAGCGATGCCCAGCAGTTGGTCGCGCGCTGCTGTCAGAGTTTCGCGCCCCACCCCGCCACGATCCTGCAACTTGAGGGTGAAGCCGCTGGCTCTGCCCAGCGACTGGATTGCAGGAGGCTGGATTACAAAGGCACTGGCATTGTCGAGCTGCATGAAACGGTCCATCGCATCTGCCAGCATTTCGCCGGCGCTACTGCCGGGCCCATTCCGTTCTTCCCAGGGTTTGAAAGTTGTGAACATCAAGGCGTTGTTCTGCCCGCGTCCGAAGAAACTGAAACCGCGGACGAGTACGAGATTCTCAGTCTCCTCACGATCCATCCAATATCCGGTGATTGGCTCCAATGCCTCGTCAGTTCGAGCCTGGGTCGCACCAGGTTGGGTCTGTACCGCAGTGATAAGAAATCCCTGGTCTTCGGTCGGCAACATAGCGGATGGAAGACGGGCGAACAGCACCACCGTCAGCAGGACGAGCGTGAGGAAAACCGCGAAGCCGCGCCATGGCCGCGACAGGATACGGTCATTGGTGCGCCCGTATTTTTCCTGCATTCGCGCAAACCAACGGTTAAAACGCGAGAAAAAGCGCGCTCCGAAACCGCGGGTACGCGCCAGCATGCCTCGCCAACCCGCCGCTGGTTCAACCTCCGGATCAACGTTCACTTCTCCGGCATCATCGTGTCCATGATCCATCGGCTTGAGAAAGGTCGCGCACAAGGCGGGGGTAAGCGAAAGAGCCAGAAAAGCTGAAAAGAAGATCGCGATTGCCAGCGTGACCGAGAATTGCCGATAGATTCCCCCGGTGGAGCCGGGGAAGAACGCCATCGGGACGAAAACGGCAATCAATACCAGCGTGATACCGATGATCGCACCGGTGATTTGCCCCATTGCCTTGCGGGTAGCCTCCAGCGGCGGCAACCCTTCCTCGCGCATGATGCGTTCGACATTTTCAATGACCACGATGGCATCATCCACAAGGATACCGATAGCCAGGACCATGCCAAAAAGTGACAGAACGTTGATGGAGAAACCGAACAGCCACAATCCCAGACACGCCCCGGCCAAGGCGATCGGCACCACAAGTGTGGGGATGAGCGTGGCGCGCCAATTCTGCAGGAAGAGAAACATAACGAGAAAGACGAGGACCATTGCCTCGACCAGCGTTATGACGACTTCTTCCACCGACGCTTCGACGAATGGGGTAGTGTCGTAGGGGATCTCCCATGCCACATCAGGTGGCAAGCCTTCGTCGATTTCGGCCAGGCGTTCCCGGATACCTTCGGCCGTGGTCAAGGCATTGGCACCGGTAGCGAGTTGGATCGCCATCCCGGCCATCGGCTGGCCATTGAGGGTGGCGGAGGTCGCATAGGATTGAGCCCCGATCTCGACCCTCGCGACTTCACCCAACCGCACCACTGCTGCACCTGTGTTGGCCCGCAAAATAATGTTCTCGAACTCCTCCACGGTAGAGAAGCGGCCCTCGGTGGAGATGTTGGCCGTAATGAGTTGCCCTTCGGCAAGTGGTTGTGCGCCGATGGCACCGCCTGCCGTCTGAGCGTTTTCTTCGCGGACTGCTGTCAGCACGGCTGACGGAGACAGATTGTAGGAAGCCAGCGCTTCGGGATCGAGCCAGATGCGCATTGCATAAGGCGATCCGAACAACATAACGTCGCCCACGCCGTTTACCCGGCGTAGTTCGTCGATCACCTGGTTGGATGCGATATTACCAAGATCGGTGGAATCAAGACTTCCGCTGGCGGACGTCAAGGCTACGATCATGAGGAACCCCTCACTCGCCTGCCGAACTGTAATGCCTTGGCGGCGCACCTCCTCGGGCAGGCGGGCCTCCACCGTGCTGAGGCGGTTCTGCACCTCGGTTTGGGCGATATCGATGTCAGTGCCCGCTTCGAAGGTCAGAGTAATGCTGGCCTGCCCCGCCGAGGTGCTGGTCGAGGACATATAGAGAAAGCCATCGACCCCATTGAGTTGCTGCTCGATTACCTGAGTAACATTCTGCTCGAGCGTCTCTGCCCCGGCGCCTGGATAAACGACATTGATCGTCAGTGACGGCGGCGCGACTTCGGGATATTGTTCGACCGGCAGGGAGCGCAAGGCAAGCAGCCCCGCAAGAAGGATGGCCAGCGAAACCACCCAGGCGAAAATTGGTCGATCGATGAAGAAACGTGCCATGTGCTAGCGAACCTTGCCGGAAGCGGCGGCAGAGGGAGCGGGGGCAGGTCGACGTCCGGTAGGCGTGTTGGATATCTTGACCGGAACGCCCGGTCGGATTTTCTGAAGATTACTGACAATAACCGTATCGCCTGGCTTCAGACCACTTTCGACGATCCATTTGCCATCGACCATATCCCCCAGCTCGATCGGCCGGACCAGGGCCTGCCCCTCCTTGTCGACCAGGAAAACGGATCCGCCGTCACCGGTCAGAGTCACTGCCTGTTGCGGGATAGTGATCCCGTTCGGGATCTTGCCGGCATAAATTTTCGCCCGCACGAACTCCCCAGGAAGCAGGATGCGCGAGGGATTACTGAATTCGGCACGCAGCTCAACGGTCCCGGTCTGCTCATCGACCGAGAAATCAAGAAAATCGATATAACCCCTAATAGGATATTCGGTCCCGTTGCCGAAGGTGAGGCGCACCTCGATCTGTTCGCCATCATTCAGATCGATTTCGCCCGAAGCAATGGCGCGGCGCAGGTCAACAACCTCGCTGGCTGCCTGTGCGAAGCTCACATAGACTGACGAGATCTGTTCGATTCGGGTCATCAGCGTGCCTTCCGGCTGACTGACAAGGGCCCCTTCGGTAACCTGCGCACGGCCCGCACGGCCGCTGATCGGCGCGCGCACGGTGGTATAACCGAGTTGCAGAGAGGCCGCCTCCAGCTGCGCCTGAATCTGGGCAACATTTGCCTCCGCCTCGCGCGAAGCGGCAATCGCCGCGTCGTATTCCTGACTGCTGATAGCGTTTTCTTCGATCAACGGGCGGTAACGTTCGACCACGGCCCGGGCATTGGCTGCTGTGGCCCGCGCGCGGGCAAGTGCAGCCCTCGTCTGGTTCAAACTTGCGCGCAGTTCGCGCGGATCGATGCGGAAAAGTGGTTGTCCATTCCTTACGTCGGTTCCTTCTTCGTAAAGCCGCTCTTGCACTATCCCCGTAACCCGGGCGCGCACCTCTGCCACGCGTACCGGCTCGACCCGTCCAGGTAGTTCGATTATGTTCGGAACGGTTTGCACAGCTACTGTTACCGTGCGGACCGGAATCGCCTGAGCCGCCATTTCTTCATTCGGTTCGGAACAGCCGACGAGCAACAGGGCTGCGGCTAAGAATACAATTTTAGATTTCACGGGTGGCGGCTTTCAGTCAGCTTTTGTGCATGTGCGAAGATGTAATAGATATTACGCCCTTGTCCCGCAACCCGTTTTCGTCGAGGTTTGCGCTAAATGACCGATCAAACCGAACGTGACCGACTTGACCGCCGCAGGCGAGCCTTCATCGAAGCTGCCAGGGAATTGTTCGTTAGACTGGGCTACGAACGCACGACGCTGGGTGACATAGTCGATCGTGCAGGCGGCTCTTTGGCTACGGTCTACAAGCTGTTCGGCAACAAAGAAGGGATACTCGAGGTTGTTGTTTTCGAAAAGGCATCTTCCGGTGCGACGCTGGTCCGCGAGGCAGCTGAAAAAGGCGGTACGCCACAGGAAATCCTTCACCGCCTTGCAATAAGTTTTCAGGCCCACTTCCTAGATCCGGAAGTGGTCGCTTTGGTTCGAATCGTCATCGCGCGCAGCGTGAGCAACAAGGAATTCGCCCGACGGTTTTTCGAACGTACGGCAACGCGGACCCTTGATTCGCTCCAACAGCTCTTTGCGGACTGGCAAGAAGGAGGGATCGAACTGAACGCGCCACCGCATATACTTGCTGAATTGTTTCTTGGGCTATTCGTAAGCGACGTACATGCAGACGCGATCAGTCACAGGGTGGGTATTGACAACAGCCTTGAGCGATTACGCGCCAGAACCCATTTCTTCGTTATGGGATCGGGTGTGCTGGAAAACAAGAATGCAAACATCTCCTTCGAAGGTTCAAACGGGCTATAAGTCTCTCTACCGTAGTTCACCCGGCAGATAGATTATCCGACTTATCCAGACAGAAACCTATAACCGAGCCGCAGCCTGACGGAGCGCCAATACATTTTATACGGCGTTGGCGGGCCGTCGACCTGTTGCAGGAAGATTGCGTGCCTCCGCTCGACGAGGATTTTGGCCAGCAGTGCTCTAGGCCGTGTGGACAAAGTATATCCGTAGTTTGGCTGAGGCGAGAGCTACGAAGCCAAGGTAAGACCCTTTGGTTTTATCGTAGCGAGTTGGCAACCCTGCGCCAGTTCTGCAGTCTGTTGAACAATCGCTCGATAAGGCTACGTCAGCGGCATTTCTCCCGATTATGTGGGGCGGGGTTGCGGCGGTTGCTCCTTGCGGAGATCACAGCCTCGACGCCGGCAGCGACGATCTCCTCGCGGATGGCATCGGCATCATAGCCGCGATCAGCCAGGAATGCCTCGATCCGGTCCCCGCTCGGTGCCGTGCCAGCCCCAAGATATACAAGGTTGAGAGCGGATTCCGTTCACTCTGGGTCATAGCCGCAGGAGCTGAAGTAGTTGGCGCTTTCGTCGGGCTGGAAGAGGTCGACGAGCCTGCCGATCAGGTCCCAGAGGCCGGATACGGTTCGCTCCGCTGCCTTGCGGAGCATCGCCTTGAGCCGGACGAAGGCCTTCTCGATGGGATTGAAGTCGGGACTGTAGGGCGGGAGGGACAGCAGTGTTGCCCCTGCCGCCTCGATCAGCTCGCGCACCGACGCGCGCTTATGGCTCGACAGGTTATCCATGATGACGATGTCGCCACAGCGCAGCTCGGGTACGAGAACCTGGACGACATAGGCTTCGAACCAGTCGCCGTTGATCGGCCCGTCGAGCACCATCGGAGCGATCATTCCACTCATCCGCAGGCCGGCCACCAGCGTGGTCGTTTTGCGATGCCCATGCGGGAAGCCCATCCTCAGACGCTCGCCCCTGGCGCACCGGCCATGGCTGCGGGTCATGTCGGTCGCGGTCCACGTTTCGTCGATGAAGACCAGACGCTCCGGATCGAAGTCGAGTTGCCCTTCGAACCAGGCGGGGCGCTGGCTCAGGACGTCGGGCCGGTCCTGCTCGATCGCGTGGCCAGTCTTTTTTGCGCGTGATGCCGTGACGCACGAAGAAGCGATGAAGCGTCGAGTTCGCCACTACCAGACCGATGCCGCTCAGTTCCGCCCGAAGCTCGTCGAGCGTGATGTCCTTGCGCGCTTCCCACAGAGCCAGGATCATCTCCCGATACTCCTCGACCCGGCGCGAGCGCGTGGTCCCGCCTTGCGGCTTGGGTGCAAAGTTCCCGGTCGCGCGGCGCTGCTCCTGCCACCGGATCGCTGTCGAAGGGGCAACACCAAACCGGTCGGCCGCCGAACGGCAACTCATCCCCGCGTCAACCGCGCCCAGCAGCCGCGAACGTAAATCCATCGAGAGAGGCCGACCCGTTCCATACTGGCCTCCTTCACCTGCCAGCATGATGAATCAGAAAATCACCGGCTTGGGAATCCCTCGCGATTCGGACCGGGCGGAAACCGCTCTAGCACCTGGGATCGCAAATTTTGAATAGCCCTTAGATTTGTGGACGCTTTCTTTCCAAATTTTGAGGACAGGCGGCGACGATGCATATTTGACTTACGGCCACTTCGTTCTGCCAGGGATGCAAAGTGAGATACGCGTTCGTTGCCGAGCATCGCGTGCTGTTTTCGGTGCGCGCGATGTGCCGGTGTCTTCGCATCCAGCCCAGCGGCTTCAACGCCTCGTTGAAGAGCCCGTTGAGCAGGCGGGCGAAGGAAGATGCTCGGCAGACGTGGGAAGAGAGCGGCAAGGTCTATGGCTACCGCAAGCTGCACGACGACCTGCACGATCAGGGCGAGACCTGCTGCCCGAACCGGGTGGCTCGTCTTGCCGGCCTGGCCGGGATCAAGGCGAGGATAGGCTACAAATGCAGGCCGGGCAGCTATGGCGGCAAGCCGTCCAGGGTGATCGACAACACGCTGGTCCGCCAGTTCGATGTCGCTGCACCCGACAAGGCATGGGTGACCGACATCACCTACATCAGGACGCAGGAGGGCTTTGCCCATCTGGCGGTAGTGATCGACCTTTACTCCCGCCGCGTGGTGGGCTGGTCGATGCAGAACCGCCAGACCACCGACCTGGTCCTGCAGGCATTGCTGATGGCGGTGTGGCGCAGGAAGCCGAAGGGGAAGGTTCTGATCCACTCGGATCAGGGATCGCAGTTCACCAGCATGGACTGGGCCTCGTTCCTTAAGGCCCACAATCCGGAACACTCGATGAGCCGCCGTGGCAACTGCCATGACAACGCCGTGGTCGCGAGCTTCTTCAACCTGCTCAAGCGCGAGTATATCCGGCGAAGGACCTATCGCTCACGCGACGAGGCCAGGCAGGATGTGTTCGATTACATCGAAATGTTCTACAACCTGATACGCAAGCATGTAAGGAACGGGATGCTGTCACCCGTAGAGTTCGAAAGGCAGCAGATGATGAGCACCGAGGGCGTCTAGAAAATTCGGGGCTATTCAGTCTGGTGTTGGCCACTCAATCTATTGCGCAGGGCAGCGAGCGTTTTGACCAAAGTTCGGCCGCGCGGGATTAAAAGAACAGTCTCCGTTCCGAGCTGTTTGAGGTTCTCAATCGCGATCGAGCAGACGGATATGAAACAGCGGTCGCCAACCTAGGAGCGGGGCCAGATCGTTCGGTTTCAAACCGTCCGGGGCAAGACACTCAAGGCATTTAGCTGATCTCTTTCGACTGACTGCCTTGATGCACTGTTTACCCAACTACCTCGCTCGCCGGGCCGTAACCTGCATCCTCCGGGATGGTCAGGATATTCTTGCCATCTCGCTGCAAGACCCGCGGCAGGACAGGCACGATCGTGCGCGCCAGCGCGCGATCTACGCAGTCCGCAGCACTGTTCGCCTCGGACAACAGTTCCAGGTTCAGTCGGGTCGGGAAAATGACCGTGCGCTCGCCCGATTTGCCCATCTCCAGAGCACGATTGGGTGACAGCCATTCTGCATCCACCGTCTCATAGCCATCGCACGCGGCAATCTGGCGTTCGGGGGCTCGAGCGACGTAGAACCAGGTGTCAAACCGTTTCTTCATGAAGACCGGGGTAATCCACCGGGCAAAATCGGTGAGACTGTCGAGCCGCAAGATCACATCGGACTGCCGGACGACATCGAGGAACGATCTTTCCCCCTGTTCGACTGCCCGGCGGCTGTCCGGGTCACAGGCCCCTTCGAAAGGGCTGCCATCGCGGTTGACCGCCAGCAAAATGCCAGCCTCCTCGTAAGCTTCGCGGATCGCAGCGATCTTTAAAACTCTTTGGGTCGTATCGACCTGATCCCACCCGTCAGAGTAAGCGGCCCATTCCTCCAAAGAATCATCTGAATGGGGTTTCCCGCCAGGGAAGACCAGTGCTCCAGATGCGAAGTCGATCTGATGATGTCGCTTCACCATGAGAACCTGAAACTCCGGTTCATCCCGCACCAGCAGCATGGTGGCGGCAGGCACCGCCTCGGCAGGTTTCTGTTCGGTCATTTCCACTCTTCTCCCTTGATGTAGCCAATATCGGTGCCGGGCGGCCGTGATCGAAGCGTTCATTGTGTGTGGTCTTATCAGTTCCATCTAGGAATGAGTGCTATTCCCGCGAAAGCCAGAACAATTCCTGCCAGTAACAACGATTGGTCGGCCAGCAATGCGGCAGAGATGATCAACGCTGCCACCACCGGACCCTTGACGGGGGTGCTGCGGTCCTCTTCCCGCGTCAGATGGTTCAGGCTGGCTGGGTCGATGGATACCTGAATCGTACCCGATCGAGCGACCGAGGCAACGTTATCGATCAGGTCGGGCAGCGATGCCGAGAAATCCAGCAGGCCACTGCGGACCTTGGCCAAATGATCCCGCGCGGCTCCGATCGAAAATCGCTCGGCAAACAATTGCATCACGATCGGCTTCGTTTCTTCGGCAATATTGTAGTCCGGTGCCAAAGAGCGAACGAAGCCCTCTGCGGTCAGCAAGGTACGCAGCAAAACAGCGAGGTCGGGCGGCAATGCGAGGCGATAATCGCGCAACAATCCGAAAACCCGATCGAAGATTGCCGAGAATTCAATCCCCACAAGAGCTGTGCCGCGAAATTCCTCGATCAGCTCGTCCAGATCCATCACCAATTGCGCGCGGTCCACGAGTGGATTGCCTGCCCAGTCAAGCAGCAGATCGGCCACCTTGTCTATCTGATCGTTCGCGATAGCAAAAATCAGGCGGACAATTTCCTGACGCCGCGCGCCGCTGAGAAAGCCCACCGAGCCGAAATCGATAAAGCCTACCTGGTTCCCTTCCATCCAGAAAACATTGCCGGGATGCGGGTCGCCATGAAACTCTCCATTGAGAAGGATCATCCGCAACACTGCATCGGCATAGCGCTTCGCGAACCGGGCATTCCCTGCCGGATCAGTTGCCGGGTGCCGCGACGCGGGTTTTCCGACCAGGGCTTCCTGCACATTGATCGTCATGCCTGTGAGTTCCCAATGGATCTCGGGGGTCTTCACCCCAAGCATCTCCAGATAACCGCCAATCCGTTCACAGGCGCGTGCTTCTGCCGCCAGGTCCATCTCCCGCGCTAAATTCTTTCCGAAAGTCTGAAGGAATTCCACGGGTCGATAGCGGGCAATGTCGCTTGACCGACGCTCGGCGAGGCCCGCGAGCCGTGTCAACAGCCTCATGTCCGCCTCGATCCTGGACGCCATGCCGGGTCGGCGTACTTTCACGATAGTCTCGCTTCCGTCCAGCAGGGTTGCGACATATGTCTGTGCGATAGAGGCGGAGGCGATCGGGTTTCTCTCGAAAGCCGCGAATTCACGTTCCCAGTCGCTGCCCCAAGCCGATACAATCACCGGTTCGATCTTATCGAACGGCAGCGGTTCCACCTGGTCGTGGAGAGTGCCGAACGCGGAAATCCAGGGTTGTGTAAACAGATCGCTTCTGGTCGCGAGGAGCTGGCCAAGCTTTATCCCGACAGGGCCGACATCGCGCAATAGCGCCACCACCGATGCAGGACGCAAGTCCTCGGTATCTGGCTCCTTCTCCGAAACCGGCATAATGCCAAGCAAGCTTCCGAGATTTTTCAGACCGTGCCGGGCGAAAATCTGACCGAGTTCTGCTAGCCGCGTCAGTTCACCGACACTGTTTTCCAGATCGCGCTTCATCGGCTTGCTTCACAAGTGTCAGCCTGCTTCTGATTCTCCGCAACTTTTCGAAGCATGGCACGCAGGAAGTCGATTTGAGGCGCAGACATTCCCTTCCAGAGCGTTTCGTGGAGTCGATCAGCCGCTTCGCGCAGTTCCGGCCAGATGGTTCTTACTTGCTCGGTGAGGTGGAGGTTCCAAACTCTTCGATCGTGCGCCGCCCGCTCTCGCTCGATCAAACCTTTTTCAACCAAAACTGTGACAGCCTGTCCTATCGTCGCCGATTCAAGCTCGAACAGGCGAGAAATCTCGGTCTGTGTTAGCGTAGGTTCCCGCAACAAGGACGCGATGATCCGCCATTGTGTTTGATTGAGGTCGAGCCCCACGATCAGAGCGTCGAACGTCCGCCGAGCGGTCCTGTTCACCTCTTCCAGCAAATATAGGATGTCATCCTTTTCGTTGGGGGCGTAATCACGTATTTCATCTTTCGGCATATGCTTATCCATCGCGCTATCCTGAAAGGCTCGCGCAAGCCTGGCGTGCTCAATCTCAGGGTCAACCATATTCGCTAGCAGTGCCGCCCTGCAAACACTCGCTGATTTCACGCTACAGCAGAAACTGAATCCAATGGTCGCTCAAGCCGATAAGGAACCGTACGGCGCTGGGTGAGTGCGAGGGCTCCGGCCACCTCGCCTGCCACGACTGCCGGGATCTTATGATCGCAAGCGCTCGGCCTCCATCACTTGAACATCAGCCCCCCCCTGAAGGGCAAAGGTGGGGCATGAACGCGGGGCATTGGCTCGATTTCGAGTGATTATGGCTCGCTGGCCAGATTGTCATGCATCCTGGCCAGCGATCCGCGTAAGCGCTCCAGTTCCCCAAAACGGATCCCCCCGAGCAAGCGAGCATACATTGCATCAGCTTCTACTCGCATCTTGGGAAGTAGCTCGATTGCGGCAGGGCGTAAATGAACCCGCCAAACGCGCCTGTCGTTCTTCGCGCTGCGTCTTTCCACCAGCTCAAGTTCTTCCAGGCGATCAATAGTCCGGCCGATGCTAGCGCGCTCTAACTCCAGTTCCCGAGCCAGCTCGGTCTGGGTCATGCCTGGGCTCCGAAAGAGATAAGCCAAAATACGCCATTGCGTCCGCGTGAGCCCGAATTGTTCAACCGAAGAATCAAAGGTCCTGCGCAAACGCCGCGTCACTTCCTCCATAAGAAAGAACAGCCGATCGGTATCGGTGAGGAAACTTGCCCCCTTTGTATCCGTGTCATAGTCCGTCGTGGCAGCCATCCTGGGCAACCTACCATAGCCGATCAGGAAATAAAGCGGTTTACTGTAAACCAATTTACAATATAGAGGTTGCGATATGCAGTCGCAAACTTTCCATATCGGGGGAGATGGTGGCATCTCCATAGCAGCCGAAGCGACCGGAAATGCCGATGCTTTACCGGTCTTGCTCGCGCATGGGGGCGGCCAGACCCGTCACGCATGGAAACGTGTCACAGCCGATCTCGCCAGTGCGGGATTTCGTCCGATCGCAATTGACATGCGCGGTCACGGGGACAGCGAATGGTCTGCCGAGGGCGCTTACGAAACGCGCGACTTCGCTTCAGATCTCGTTGCGATCGCTTCAAAAATGGACCGCAAGCCAGCGCTCGTCGGGGCCTCCCTTGGCGGGCTGGCCGGACTGATCGCCGAAGGACACCTTGCGCCGGGCCGCTTCGCGTCGCTCACTCTCGTCGACATCGCGCCGCGTATGGAGACGGGGGGCGTTATGCGCGTAGTCGGCTTTATGGAGGAGCACGTGGAGACCGGTTTCTCTTCACCGGACGAAGCGGCAGAGGTCATCGCGCGCTACATGCCACATCGCCGCAAGCGCGGAGCCGGCAAGGGTTTACGGCGCTATCTGCGAGAGAAGGAAGACGGCCGCTACTACTGGCATTGGGATCCGGCCTTTATCCGCAACATCACACTAGCCAAGCGAAGCGATCCGGCTCATCAGGAACGCCAGTTTGATGCGCTGAACGATGCAGCCAGCAGGCTTTCTCTGCCATTGCATATTATTCGCGGCGGATCGAGCGATCTGGTTTCCGAAGACGCGGTCGCGCAATTGCTCGAACTTGTTCCACACGCTGAATACACCGACATCGCAGAGGCAACACATATGGTGGTTGGCGATGCCAACGATGCCTTTTCGGCAGCGATACTCGATTTTCTCAAGCGTAATCACAGTCCGCAGGGAGCCGTTACATGACCGATAATCCGACAAGGATCGATCCTAAGCGCCTCGAAGAGATCCTGCAGATTGCCCCGTTTCACCGGTGGCTTGGCCTCACTTTACGGTCATGCTCGAACGAGCAGCTTGAACTGGAGATGCCTTGGCGCGACGAGATCGTGTCAAACCCGGCAATCGGTTCAGCGCATGGCGGCGTGCTCGCCTCTCTGATCGATTTAACCGGGCTCTACACCTTATTGTCGCAAGGTACAGGGGCCAAGGCGACCGCCGATCTGAGGGTCGACTACCACCGCCCGGCAACCTCGGGACCACTCATAGCATCGGGCAAAATAATCAAGATCGGTAAAAATATCTCGGTCGCTGAAACACGTGTATACGGTCCTACTGGCAACCTTTTGGCTAGCGGCCGCGGTGCCTACGTATGCTAACAGCGTTATCCTAATGGAACTAACTGCAGGGCGAAAATTAGCAGGTCTGTTCCTCGAAGACCTGCAAAATTGTCCCACGACTTTCAGAGCGAATTGCGTCGCGATAGCCGCCTTCCAATGAGTGACGTGACCCCCTGATCTTCCCCCAGCTGGGATTAGAGCCGAGCCGCGTTGATGCGTATGAGCGCGGTTGAAGCAATGGGCTGCGCAGCGGAGCCCGTAGGGCGTGGCGAAGGAGGCCATTGCTTATCTAGTTCGGCGGCGAACGCCGCCGGTGTCGCGTAGCCAAGGGATGAGGGCGCTCTCTCTCGGTTGTAGTCTTCCACCTGACCTGCCCCATCAGGGTGGTCCACCGGTTAAGTTAGAGTTCCGGCGGTTGGGGTCGCCCTGCTGGGCGGCCTGGAGCGCAGCGTAAGGCAGCATGGCAGGACGAGGCAAGATCGTTTGTGGGGCCGGCGGCTGGTAGCCCAGCGAAGAGTGTGGCCGGACGGTGTTGTAGTGGATACGCCAGCGCTCGATCAGGATGATTGCCTCCTTCAGAGTGTAGAAGATTTCCCCGTTGAGAAGCTCATCCCTGAGCTTGCCGTTGAAGGATTCGTTGTAGCCATTCTCCCATGGTGATCCGGGTTCGATGTAGAGAGTCTTCACACCAATCCGCCCGAGCCAGTCGCGCACGGCATGAGAAGTGAACTCAGCGCCATTATCGCTACGGATGTGATCAGGCGGACCATGGCGTTGGAACAGCTCGGTCAGCACGGCCAGGACATCATCGCTCTTGAGCTTGCGCTGGACATGGATCGCCAGGCACTGGCGGCTGTACTCGTCGATCACGGTAAGCATGCGGAAGGCCTTGCCGTCATGGGTGCGATCCATGACGAAGTCGTAGCTCCACACATGGCCACTATATTGCGGACGCAGCCTCACGCATGATCCATCGTTGAACCACAGACGCCCGCGCTTTGGCTGTCTCTGCGGAACCTTGAGCCCTTCACGGCGCCAGGTCCGCTCGACCCGCTTGGCGTTCACCAACCAACCTTCATTGCGCAGCAGCGCCGTGATCCGGCGATAGCCGTAGCGACCATATTGCTGGGCCAGCCGGATGATTGCAGCTGTCAGCGGCTTCTCGTCGGCTGGTGGTGCGGGCAGCTTGCGCTGGGTCGAGCGGTGCTGGGCAACGACCCGGCAGGCACGGCGCTGGCAGATATCCAATGCCTCCTGCCATGGTCGATGGCCAGCCGACGCCGTGAAGGGCTCAGTACTTTCCCTCGACAACCTCCTTCAGGATCAGCGCATCGAGCGTAAGATCAGACACCGCCTTCCTGAGCCGCTGGTTCTCCTACTTGAGATCCTTCAATCGCCGAGCCTGGCTGACCTTCAGCCCACCGTACTCGCGTCGCCAGCGATAGTAACTCTGCTCCGAAATCCCCAGCGATCGGCTGATCTCCCCGATCTTCTCTCCGTGCGAGAGCCGAACTTCGGCCTCACGCAGTATCCCGATAATCTGTTCCGGCGTGTATCTCTTCCGTGCCATTCATCAGCTCCTTTCAAGCCGTAAATAGCCGAAATCCTAACTCTCAAAACGGACCACTTTTCGGGGGGAAGGTCACCTCTGGCCGATGGGAAGGACGCTGACAGGCTGGAAACCGCAGTTGGGCGGTTGGGGCTTGATCGACCTTAGAAACGCGCAATCGGTCGATCCGTTTTCCCTGGTCTCAGATGAACTCATTGAGGTTGCCGACTGGGAACTACTTGATTTTGCAGTTCAAGTTGTCAAGCAATGGCTCCAAAGGAAAGGTTTCGAGATCATGTCCACTCACTCAAATCCCAACGTCGATCCGAACATCTGGTTTGTCGGAGACAATGGACCCGAGTGGGTAATCGTACGAGCAGCGCGATATCCAGAAAAGGTGGCTCAGATCCCGAGCAACGTAGAGGCCATCGATAAGCAATGCGAAGCTCTCAGTCACTTGGGGAATTTCGCATCTTTTGGCTTTGCGTTGGCGGAAAACGTTGAAACGCCCATCTGGCGGGGACACGCTGCCGATGTCCAATTCGAAGGCATTAAGCCGATCTGATCCGGAAGCTCTCATTGCTCCACGCAGGTGTGCGATCTGTTGAAGAATCATGCGGCCATATTCGTGCTCGGCGGTCGCTTTTGGGGTGTAATATCGCCGTCGCTCTGCGCCAAAACACCAGACGTCCAGACCGGTAACGGCGTGGGCTGTAGACTGGAGTTCGTTCGACCTGAGGCCGGTCGGATTACGACTTTTTACCAGTCGTCGAAACTTTGAATTTTGCTCAGATTGGAAACCTCATTCAAGTGCGTTTCCAAGTGATGGCGTTCCTCATCCCAAACCACAAACAGATGTTCTGCGCCAGGATTCTCAATGTTGTTTAATTCGAAATCGTACACATCGAGAAACAATTGCTCGTAGTACTTAGAGAGACGATTCTCCATGCTGGTGAATGTCACGTATAGCTGGGCATTCTTCGGCCATTTTTTCTGACGTGGCTATCAACGCGAAGCTCAGCAAACCCTTTCCCGACATACACGCATAACATCGTGTAATTGCCATGGTCGTCGCAGGCGTCATAGTCTACCCACAGGTGATAGAGGCCTGTCTGACCACGGAGGAATTTAAGATAGAGCTTGTACGTTATGTTCCCAATACGGAGTTCGTCGTCGACCGGCAGTTCCGCACAAAATGCGCTCTCGTTCACCAACTCATGGGCAGAAATTGGCTGGCTTAGTTCTAAGAGCGCTATTTGATCGAACGCATCGTACTCTTGATTTTGACACGGGAAATCTTGTTCGATGCACTTTGTCATGATCGGCTCGACCTACTCAATATTGTATGTTCCTTAATAGGCGCCGGTGGCTTCCGAAAGCAGCTCGGTTCTTGCAGCGACGAGCGCTCCCAATACTCGAGGGTATCGGGCCGACTGCTTCGATCCGGCGACCGCGCAAAGGATGCCTTTGACTGCCCCTGTCGATGGCACGTCCGCCTCCAACCAGTCAGCTCCAGACCAATAAGCGGTCACTTCAGGCGGTCCGAAATCCAGGCCTCCACTTCGTCTTCTGCCCATGCGACCGCATATCCACCCAGCTGCACGGGCTTCGGAAACTTGCCCTCGGCCATCCAGCGATAGATTGTCGAACGGCCAAGCCCGACGCGATGCTGAACTTCGGGCAGGCGAATGAGCCGCGTCACCCGCCGGGTTTCGGTCGCTCCTTTGTCTATCTCTTCACCCACGATGGCCTCCCTCGGCACCGGCAAAGACATCGCCAAGCAGCGCATCCTTGCGTTCGAGCTCGTCGATGTGGTCGGAGAGCAAGCGGGCGACGCGGTGCGCGGTCCCCTTGGCCCAGCGCGGCTTCACATCGTGAACCTGGTTGCCCAAGACACGCTCGAGCGCTGAAGGCAGTTCGCCGGAAAAGTCCTCGAAGAATTGCGCGAGGTCCGATTGCAGCCAGGCAATCGCGTGATCGCCGCTGCTGACGAGGAACAGCAGCAGGTGGGCATGAGGAGCGACGCCGCTCGCGGCAAGAATGCGCAAGGCTTCGCCGAGGCTGGCCGAGCGTTCGCCCGCAAGAACACGGCGCAGGGCATCCTTATGGATCTGCGCGTCGCGAGCGATGTCGCAGCGGGCACGGCCGCTGGCTTCGACGGCGGCCAAAAGCAGCCGGGCGAGGTCGGCGCGAACCTGTTGTTCGGCAAAGAGCGCCATGTTGGTCATCGACGAATCCTTATCTCCAGAGTGATCGACTCTCCGGCTAACCGCGAAGGAAGCCTGTAGGAAAACAAAAAGAACATTTAGAGAACATAGAGGAAGGAACGATCAGCTTCCTCCGACGATTCGCGCGAATTTCGGTCGCCTGCGCGCATATCGCGGCTCTCTTCGCTCAGATGCCGGCACAGTCAGCGCTGTTGCGCGATCAGCCTGCGCGAATCCCGTGCATCGCACCTCCCGATGTCGCTTTTTGCTTGGTCGAAAGCCCCAAAATCCAATTCCCGATTTCCTACAGCCCGGCTCCGGGGAGAGGAAAGAACATACAGCGAACGCATCGCTGGCTGATGTTCAATCCCTCGAAAGGTTCCATCCATGACCACCAAGACTGCCCTTCCGGTCCAGCAGCGCTCGCCCAACGGGGCTCGCGGCCGCGACTACATTCTTCCCGCCTGCGTGGCGCTGGCCTGCGCCGGTGCCGCCTTTGCCGGCGCCGATACCACCTTCGATCCCGCGTTGACCAAGTTCACCGACTTCCTCGAAGGTTCGGGCGGCAAGATCATCACTGTGCTCAGCCTTGCGGGCGGCCTGATCGGTCTCGCCTCCGGGCGTTTCTCGCTCGGCCAGGTCGCGGTGCCGGTCGGCGTCGGCATCGGTGTCGGCACCGGCGTTCCGATCGTCACCTCGGTCGTGACCGCGGTCATCTGATCAGCGGATCCGGTCACGACAGGAGGGCGGCATGGCCGACAGGTACCTCGTTCCACGGCGGCTCGACGACCCGGAGCTCATCGGCTTCTGGACCATCGACGAGTTTGCAGGGATCCTTATTCCCTTCGCCTGGGGCATTCTCTCGCAGCATATCTTCATCGGTATCGGCCTGGCCGCCGGGGCCTGGCTTGCCTTGCGGAAGGCAAAGGCACGCGGCGCCGGTTCGGCACTGGTGCATGCTGCGTACTGGTACCTACCCGGGAGCTTTCTCGGGTTGAAGGCCACGCCGCCCTCCCACTGCCGCCTGTTGGCGGGCTGAGGGAGGCGAACCATGCGAGCAGAATTCGCGCACGAACAGGCGCAGACCTACCTGCGGCAACGCAACCGCTTTGCCGTGCTGGCAGGTGTCCTGGGCCTGACCACGCTGGTCAGCCTCGGCGCCGCGGTCACCCGCGACGAGCAGGTTGTGTTGGTGCCGATCACCTCAGAGCGGATCACCGTCTCGAGCGGCGGGATCGACGCGCCCTATCTCGAACTTGTCACCCGCGACACGGCACTGATGCTCCTCAACCGGGCGCCCGAAAGCCTCGATTACTGGATGACGAACATCCTGAAGCTCGCCGATCCCGCCGCGCACGGCCGCCTCAAGGCCGAGCTCGTCCAAATCGTCGAGGAACAGCGCGGCTCGGACATCAGCCAGGCCTTCGTGATCGCGGAAATGCACGTCGACCCCAAGGCCCTGACCTCGACCGTCACCGGCACGCTCAAGACCTTTGTCGGCACGCAGGTGATCGCGAGCCAGCGCCGCTCCTTCCGTTTCCGCTGGTCGAAGCGTGGCCTCAGCCTTGCGCTCGCCGGCTTTGAGCAACTTCCCACCGACAAGGAGGAACCCGGCCAATGAGCCTTCTCCCATCTCCCCTCGCTGCTGCGCTTGCCGGAACCGGCCTTGCCTGTTTCGCGATCGGCGCGACAAGGCGCCCCGATCCCGGGCTCAAGCTGACCGGCCTCGCCGTGCTTGCCTTCGCGCTCGCGCCGGTCCCGGCGTATGCCGACCAATTCGTCGAAGCGGCCGACAACGCGACCATCGACTGCGAGCTCGCTCGCGGCGAACTCACCCGGATCGCGCTTATCGATGACGGCTTTGCCAATGTCTCGAAGATCGCGAGCGGTTTTCCCTACAATGATTTCCAGGTGACGCACGAGCCAGTGCGCGGAGACATCTATATCTCCGTGCCCCCGCAATTTGCCGCTGCCCGGGTCAGCTTCTTTGCGACCAGCAAGGCGGGCTACGTCTACAAGTTCGCCTGCCGTCTCGGCGGCGAGGAAGCGACCCAGCTCTTCATCACCAATCCCGCGCTCGCTAAAGCCGCGGCCACCGAATGGGAGACCGAGACCGGTCCCGAGGACGCCGCGATCCGCCTGATCGAGGCGATGGCGAGCGATGCCGTCCTGCCCGGATTCACTGCCCGCGCCGAACTGTCGGCTCCGCGCCGTACCGGCGGGATCGAGGTCCAGCTGGTCGCCGAATACCAGGGCGATGAACTTACCGGACAGCGCTTCCTCGTACGCAACCTCGGCCAGGAAAGCCTTGCGCTTGGCTCCGAGCGCGAAGGTGCCGCAGGCGCGCTCGCTTTTGCCTATGGCCGCGATGCACTCGCTCCCGGTGAAGCGACCAGTGCCTTCCTAGTCTTTGCCAAGGGAGGACTCGACTGATGGCCGAGGCACCACAGAAGGACGCCGGAAAGAGGCCTCTGCCGGGCTCGCCGGAAGCGCGAGAAAGCGGACGGCGCAACCTCAATTCGCAGATCGCGCAGCGCCAGAAGATGCTGCTCGCCGGGATCGGGGCCATCGCGCTCATCGGCGGCGGCATGTTCATTTTCGGCGGCGACGGCGACGAGGCTGGCACCGATGCCAATGGTGCGGCGACAATCGACACCGGCGGCCTCGTCAATCGTAACCTCTCGCAGCGCGAGTTCGTCGCGAGCTACGGTAACCGGCTCGATGCACAGGGCCGCGCGATCAAGGATCTCCAGCAGGCCCAGCTGCCGCGCCCCGAGATCGAACAGGAGCTCGAAGCCCTGCGCAGCGAGAACGCGCAGATGCGCTCCGACGGCCAGGCGGCGATCGACGCGATCTCGGCCGAGAATGCCAATCTGCGATCACAGCTGAGCGAAGCTGCGAAGGCACCTGCCGCCGCGCCGCCACTGCCACCGCCACCTGCCTATGGACCCGGCGTCGGCACCGGCGGAGCTGTCCAGCCACCGCAAGGAGCGCCGGAAACGCAAGGCGGACAGCTCAGCCTGATGAGCTTCAGCGCGGAGACGGGCAAGGACGGCAAGCCGCGTGCGGCAGAGACTGCGCCAGCCTTGTTGCTCGAAGCGAGCCGCGATTACCTTCCGCCCAACAGCTACGCACCGGCAACGGTCATCGTGGGTGTCGATGCCTCGACCGGCGTTGCCAGCCAGAGCGATCCGCTTCCCGTGGTGCTCCGGATCACCGGTCCGGCCCGCTCGGTGATGCGCGGCAACAAACTGCTCACCACCGATATCACCGGCTGCCTCGTCAATGGCGCGGCGCGCGGCGATCTCTCGGCGGAGAAGGTCTACGTCAAGCTGGTGCGCATGACCTGCGCGCAGCCCGGTGGGCGCTTCGCGGTGAGCGAGGTCAAGGGGTTCATCTCCTTCGCCGGAAAGTCGGGCGTGCGCGGCCGCGTGGTCAGCCGCGAAGGCAGCCTTGTCAGCCAGGCGCTGCTCGCCGGGATTGTGGGCGGCTTCGGCCGCGGATTTTCCGCCAACGCCAACGGCATTTTTACCGGCCAGGTCGGCGCCAACGGTCAGCGCGAGGCGCTGTCGCCGACCGACATCCTCGCCGGTGGCTTTGGCCAGGGTGCCGGCGAAGCCGCCGACACCGTCAGCCGATACCTCATCGAACGCGCCGAACAATACCAACCCGTCGTCGAGATGCCGACCGGCATCGAGGTCGAGATCGTCTTTCTCGACGGCGTCCACGTCAGGAGCCCCTCCAAATGAACTACAATAACCACCGGCCGGGCCTGAAGGCCCGCGCCGCCCACCTTGCCATCCACATGTCTCTGGCCCTTTCGAGCGCCGCCGCCGTGCTGACGCTCGGCGTCTCTGCCGTCACTGCGATGCCTGCGAGCGCCGCGGGCATGGCGAGCGATGTCGCGCAGGCGCTGAAACTGCGGCTGCCCAAGACCCCGATCGATGCGATCAGCTGCGACACGCTCGGGCCCTGGTGCGAAGTCGTCTCGGGTGACACGCTGTTCTACATCGACGAGACCGCCCGCTACCTGTTCGTAGGCCGTCTCTACGACATGGAAGAACGGCGCGACGTCACTGCCGCCCGCCTGCTCGAACTCAATCCCGATCTGCTCGCGGCCGGTGCGGCGCGCGTAGCCAGTGACGCGCCGGCGGGACGCGACGAAACGCCTGTCCAGGCGGGTGCCAGCCATGTCGACCTCTCGTCGCTTCCGGCTGCCGGCGCGATCCACTGGGGCAACCTCAAGGGCGAACGCCTGGTCGTCTTCTCGGATTTCCAGTGCGGGTATTGCCAGCGCCTGACCGCCGAACTCGCCAAGGCCAAGGTTCATGTCGAAGAGCGACCGATCTCGATCTTCGGCGCGGCAAGCCGCAAGATTTCCGAGGCGGTGCTGTGCGCTAAGGATCCGGCAAAGGCACTCCATGCGGCCTATTCCGGCCAGGCTCTGGCGACTGATAAGACCTGCAAGGAGGCCAAGGCACTCGATGCCAACGAAGCCTTCGCGAAGGCCAACGGGTTTGCCGGAACTCCGGTCATCGTGCGCGCCCGCGATGGGGCGGTGCTTCATGGCTACCGCGATGCCGCGGCGATCCGCCGCTTCGTCGCCGAAGGCAAGGGAGTGGCGCAATGAGCCGGCTTCCAATCCTTCGCGCCATGGTGCTCGCTGCGCCGCTCCTCCTGGCCAGTGGCTGCGCCAGCCTCGGCGGCAACGTCAAAGGCAGCTTTGCCTGCCGGGCTCCGGAAGGGACCTGCGCGCCGACTTCCGCGATCGATGCCGGGGCGACCGGCATTGAAAAGGCTGACACGGTTGACGCGCATCGGACGGTGACCCCGACCGGCGAAGCGGTTCGTCGCCTGCTGGTCGTGCTGACAGGCTACCGTGACGCGGCGGGCCGCGACCATGAGGCGCGCGTCGTTCACCTGACGCTGCCCGAACAGGCAGGGACAGGCTGGCGCACGCCGCAGGGCCGCCGCGAAGTCCTGCGCTCGCTGGCATCGACTATTGCCGCGACGCGCGAGAGCAACCCCGCAACCGATTTCCAACCGCCAAAAATCCAAGAGGCAGACACATTGCCGGAACAGCTGTTCATCCCCTCGCAGCCCGTTCCGGCGATGCCCGGCGCTGACGCGCCGGAACCCGGGGGACCTGGCTCGTTTTCCCCTCCCCGCGAGCCGGTCCCCCAACCTGACATGACCGAAGGAGAGAGCCAGTGACGCTATCCCTTGCTGCCGCGCGCGACGCACTCTCGCGGGGCCTGTTTGCCGACACGGCTCGGCCCGAAAAGCCGCGGGCGCATTTCGGGCTCGATATGCTCTCGGACTGGCTGCCCTACCGGGTCTATGACGAGGGGGCGAAGCTCTACCGCAACGCCCGCTCCAAAGGCTTCGTGCTCGAAGTCACCCCGCTGATCGGGGCCGACGAACGGACCGGCGAGATCCTCGGTCAGTTCTTCTCCGAAGGCCTGCCGCAGGGCGCCTGCCTCCAGGTCCTGAACTTCGCATCTCCGCGGATCGGCAGCGTGGTCGGCCCCTGGTTCGCTCCGCGCTACGAGCAGGGCGGGATCTACGAGGCCATCGCCAGAGCGCGCACCAGGCGCCTTTACGATCTCGTCTGGAGCTCGGGCTCGGCGCATGCGCCGTTCCATGCTCGCAACGTCCGGCTGATCGTCTCGCTCGGCGTGCCGGTGCCCGGAAGCGTGACCGACGCGGAACTTTCGGAATGCCGCGAAGGGCTGATGGGCATGCTCCACTCGCTCGGACTGCACGCGCAGGAGCTGCGTCCGGGCGGCCTCTTGGCGCTGATCGACGAGCTCACCTCGCCGACTACCGCGCACGAGACCGATATCCATGCGTGGAACCCGCACGATACGCTTCAGTCCCAAGCGATCCGCCGCGACATCGAGCTCGAGGTCGGCGACGATCGCCTGATCCTCAGGACCGAGCGCTTTCGCGAGACGGGCCGCGACGAGGAGGGCAATCCTGAAGTCGGCGAATGCTATCCCGACCATTTCGATGTGCGGCACTATGCCGTGCGCTCTACCCCTGAGCGCTGGGCACCTTGGGAATGCGCGCGGCTCATCGGCGACATGTTCACCGACAAGCTGCGTTTCCCCTGTCCGACGGCAACCATGCTGTGCCTGGTCTACCCCGACCAGGAAGCTGCTTCGGCGCGCGCGGGCTTCAAGTTCATGCGCACGACCAGTCTCAGCCAGACCAAGAGCGCGCGTTTCTTGCCCAAGCTTGCCGAACAGTCGGCCGAGTGGCGCCACGTCCAGGCCGAACTCCAGGCTGGCAAGAAGCTCGTGAAGCTGTTCTACGGGCTCACCAGCATCTCGCCGCTCGGCCAGGGCGACGCGCATGAACGCATCATCAAGGCGATCTACAAGGCGGCGGGCTGGGACCTTGCCGACGAGCGCTTCCTCCAGCTCCAAGGCCTCGTCGCTGCCTTTCCCCTGTGCCTCGCCGATGGCCTCGCCGACGACATGGCGCGGTTGAAGCGTCTCAAGACCATGCTCTCGACGACAGCGGCACATATCGCGCCGATGCAGGGCGAATATCTCGGCGGCGTAATCCCGCACCTCCTGCTCGTTGGCCGCCGCGGCCAGCCCTTCTGGTGGTCGCCATTCGAGAACGGTGCCGGCAACCACAATATCGCGATCTGCGGCAAGTCGGGTTCGGGCAAGTCGGTGCTGCTGCAGGAACTCTGCGCCGCCCTGCGCGGCGCCGGTGCCAAGGTCGTGGTGATCGACGACGGCCGCAGCTTCGAGCATTCGGTCAAACTGCAGGGCGGACGCTTCGTTGAGTTCACGCTCGCCTCGGGCTTTTCCCTGAACCCCTTCTCGATGGTCGACGATGCCCGCGCACACGAAGACGAGGACTACCGCCTCGACTGCTTCGCCATGATCAAGGCAATCATTGGCCAGATGGCGCGTCCCGGCACCGCGCCGAGCGATACCGAGCGCGGGCTCATCGATCGGGCCGTGACCGCGACCTGGGAGGCACTCGGCAGCGGCGCATCGGTCGACGATGTCGCGCATGCGCTCCATGGATCGGAAAGCGAGGCGGGCCGCGATCTCGCCACCGCGATCGCGCCCTTCTGCCGCGGCGGCAGCTACGGCGGGTTCTTTGCAGGCAAGGCGAGCTTCGCGCTCGACGATGATTTTACCGTCTTCGAGATGAGCGATCTCGCAAGCCGCGAGGAACTGCGCAGCGTCGTCCTTTCGGCGATCATGTTCATGACCAGCCAGGCGATGACCCGCTCGTCGCGAGCAACCAAGAAGCTGCTGCTGATCGACGAGGCCTGGGCCATGCTCAAGGGCGGGTCGATGGGCGAGTTCGTCGAAACCTATGCCCGCACTGCCCGCAAGTACGGCGGCGCGCTCGCCACCGCGACCCAGTCCCTCAATGATTATTACAAGTCCGACGGCGCGCGCGCCGCGCTCGAGAATAGCGACTGGATGCTGGTACTTCAGCAGAAGGCCGAGACGATCGCCGATTTCAGGGCGAACGCGCGGCTCGACATGGACGACCGCACCGAGACGCTGATCCGCAGCCTCAAGCGTTCGGGGACCGAGTACAGCGAGGTCTTCATCAAAGGCCCCGAGACCGAGGCGGTCGGTCGGCTCGTGCTCGATCCCTTCTCGGCGACGATCTACTCCTCCGATCCCGACACCTATGCGGCGATCCAGGACTGCGAGCGGCGCGGGCACAGCCTCGCCGATGCCATCCGGATCGTGGCGGGAGGCGGACAATGATGGTCTCGCATCTCGTCGACCGGACCCCTCCGGCCAATCTCCGCAGCCTGCTGCCGTTCCTGCAAGGGAGCTGTTTCGTCCTCATCGAGACCGCGCGCTTTGCCGCGACTTCACTGCTGATCGTGCTGGGATTGCCGCTCGCGCTGTTCCTGTTCGTTGCGGGCTGGGACCTTGGCGGCCTCTTCACCCAGCTCGCCAATCTGTCGGACCGATATCTCGAAGCCGACGGGCTGCGCCGCAGCCTGTTCAGCCAGGACCTCAAGGGCTGCTTCCTCGCCCTCGCTGGCGCTGTGACGCTGTTTCGCATGCCCCGCTTCCTGAGGCGGCTTGCGGCCGATCTCGACAACCATCCGGCCCGGGAGGCTAAACGTGACTGAGACGCGCAGACTACCATCCTTCAATCGCCCGCTGTTGCTGAGAATTCTCGGCGTGCTCGCGCTCGTGGTCGCATTACTCTGGGCAGCCTGGGTCAGCCGCGAACTGTCGGAGCCGCGCCAGCAGATCGTCACCGTCCGGCTTGCCGAGACCATCGCCGCATTCGTCGATGCCGAAGCGCGCGCAGAGCAGGATCCCGAAGCCAGCCAGGCGCGCGTGCTCGCCTTCCTTCAGGCGTCCGAGCGCGCTGTTGCGGAAATGGGGGCCGATGGCCGCGTGGTGCTGGTCGGCGAAGCAGTGCTCGCGGGCGATGCCCCCGATGCTACCGATGAACTGCGCGTGCGGATCGCTCGCCAGCTTGGGCAGGGAGGCGGCCAGTGACGCGCTTTGCCTCTCGTTTTGTCCGCACGCTCAAACGACCGCTCGTCCTGACCGGTCTGGTGCTGCTGCCACTTGGATGGGGCGCGGTCGACGCCTTCGCGAAAGACCATGCCTTCCTCATCAATGCCAGCCCGAGCCTGCCCAACTGGGCCTTCTGGCTCGACAAGCATGCGCGGATCGAGCGCGGCAGCCTGATCTTCTTCGAGCCGCCGGCGAGCAGACTCGTCGAAGCGCATTTCGGAGAAGGCGCGCAGCTCTTCGGCAAGCGGGTGTTGGGCGTGCCGGGCGATGTCGTGAGCCACCGTGGCCACGAGGTCTTCATCAACGGCCGCAAGATCGCCGCGCGGCTCGATGAGACCCGTCTCGGCATTGCGCTTCACAAGGGCCCCGAAGGCCCGATCCCCGACGGCTGCTTCTACACCGGGACCAGCCATCAGCGCGGCCTCGACAGCCGCTACGCCGAGATCGGCTTCGTCTGCCGCGGCCAGATCCTGGGCAGCGGGAGGGCGATCCTGTGAGCAAGCTCATCCTCCCTGCAGCGCTACTTGCAGTCCTGCTCTGCCCTGCCGAGGTGCTGGCGCGCGACTATGGCCAGCGCGGCACGGTGTTTCCCGTGATCGAGCGCGACCTCCTCGAGCAGATTCATTCGCGCCTGACCCAGATGGAACGTTCGGGGGAGACCGCGCGGCTCAATGAAGACCTGAAGCGCCGCACGATCGCGCGCGTGAACCGGCCCGACCCCGTCGCCGGAATCGTCCGGGCCAGCGAAGCCCGTCGCTGGCAATTTGATCCGACGATCACGCTCGCTGCCGATATCCGCGGGGCAAAAGGCGAGCTGATCCATGCCGCTGGCACGAGGGTCAATCCGCTCGACAGCGTGCAGCTACGCGCCGAACTTCTCTTCCTCGACGGCGACGATCCCGACCAGCTCGCCTGGGCGCTCAAGCAGGCCGCCAATGCCAAGCTGATCCTGGTGAAGGGTGCGCCGCTCGAGCTGATGAAGGCCCGCCAGCGCCGCTTCTATTTCGACCAGGGCGGCAAGCTCACGGAAAGGTTCGGGATCAGATCGGTGCCCGCACGCGTGCGCCAGCAGGGCCGCCTGCTCGAGATCAGCGAAATCGCGCTGCCACCGAAAAGGAGGACGGCCCAATGACGCACTTAAGAAAGCTGGCGCTCATGCTGGCCGCCATTCTTGGTCTCGCCACTGCAACGCCCGCGATGGCCGATGCCGGTCCGGGACGCTGCACCGGAAGCTTTGTCAACCCGATCACCGACATCTGCTGGTCGTGCCTGTTCCCGATCTCGATCGGCGGGCTGGACATCTGGCCCTCGAGCCGGCCCGATCCCGATAACCCCGACCTGCCGGTGTGCCTGTGCGGTCTGAGGCCCGGAATTGCGATGGGCTTCTGGGAGCCCGTGCGGCTTGCCGATGTCAGCATGAAGCCGTGGTGCTTCGTGAACCTCGGCGGCATGAAGCTCGATCCCGGCTTCGATATCGGCTTCCGCTCGATCTCGGGTCCATCAGCAGTGGGCGGCGCGAGCCAGTATTATTCGAGCTGGCACGTCCACTGGTATGCCTATCCGCTGATCTACTGGATGGAGATCGTCGCCGATTTTCTGTGCCTGGAATCGGGCTCGATCGACATCCTCTACATCTCCGAGATCGATCCGCTGTGGCAGGATTCCGAGCTCACCGCGATCATCAACCCCGAGGCCGTGCTCTTCGCCAACCCGCTGGCGCTCGCTGCCTGTGCGGCCGACTGCGTCGCCTCGACCGCGAAGCTGCCGATCGACGAGATGTTCTGGTGCGCGGGCTGCCAGGGGTCGATGTACCCGATGAACGGCAATGTCTCGGCCAGCATAGGCCACGTCCAGGCCTCGCGCCTCGTGCTTTCGCGCTTTGCCTACAAGCTCCACCGCGAACTCGTCTCGTGGGGGACGATGGGGTCCAAGGGCCTGTGCGGCAAATATTTGATGCCGGTGATGCGCAAGCAACAATACCGCTTCCAGGCCACCAACCCCAACCCGGCGACTTCGGGCCGTTACGCCTGCCCGCCCATCGGCGCCTCCACCACCTTTCAATCGGCCGGACAGGTCATTCCCGCCATCGGCGAAGACATGGGATACCTCGTCTGGCGCAAGCGGAACTGCTGCGCGCTATGAACAAGCACCTCCTCCTTTTGCCCGTCGGCCTTGCCGTCACTCTCGGTGGCCTCGCTCTCGCCCAGAGCGCGCCCGAAGGCATCGACCTTGAAGCGATCCGCGAGCGTGCGGCCGAACACGCCGACGATGCGCAGGCGCTCAGCACCAATGTCCGCCAACGCGCCGAGGCGCTGACCGAGGACGCACAGGCTATCCAGGCGCAAGCGCAGGCCAATCGCGCAGCCTATGCGGACAGCATCAAGGCAACCGAGACCGACGCCGTCCTCGACTTCGACGCCATGATCGCAGGGCAAGCCGCCGCAGAGAAGGCGTCGCTCGGGGGAACCCCGCGCTTCATTGCCTTTGCCAGCCTGTCGATGCCGCCCGAAGCGCTGAAAGCACTGGTCCACGACATGACCAGGGCGGGAGGCGTCACCGTGCTGCGCGGCTTCCCGCAAGGTAACAGCGAGGCATTCAAGAAGCGGCTCGCCGCCATCTGGAGCACCCGAGACGCGGCCGGTTCGCTCGGCATCGATCCAAGGCTGTTCCGCGCCTTCAACATCGAAGCTGCACCGAGCTTCATTATGCTGAGCACCGAGTTCAGTCCCTGCGACGGGTTCGATTGCACCAGCGAGGTGCCGCCGCACGACCGCATCGCCGGCAACATTAGCGTGGGCGAAGTCCTCGAGACCTTTGCCTCGGGCAAGGGTCCGGGCGCCGAACTTGCCCGCCTCCATCTGCGCCAGCTCTCCAGGGAGGAACGGCCATGACCGCCAAAACCCTCGCCCATCTCCTTGTGGCACTCGTCACCCTCACAAGCGCGGCTTCCATTCAGGCTCAGACCCGCGATGCGGCAAGGGCTGACGGGAAGTACTTTGCCACCGAGCTGCTGGGCGAAGCGCGCGAGGCAGCAACGACCAATCCCGACGCAGCACGCGTTCCCAATTTCGATCCGCAAGCGACGCGCGATCTGCAGGATCTTGCGCGCGATCCCGACCAGATCGAGACCCGCGCCCGCAGCGCCGCTACGACCAGCACGCCGATGCGGACGATCCGCGACAGCATGGCCAATCGCGCACGGTTCGAGCCGAACGAGATCGAGGACGTGATCGCGCGCAGCCTCGCCATCAACGAGACGCCGCTCGACTACACCAGCGGCATGGCAATTTCGGGCAGCCAGGGATCCTGCGTTCCGCTGCCGCCCGGTTCGGGCGCGGCGGGCACATATACCGCGACCTGCAATACGGGCACACGGATCGATCAGTCGGTTGGCCAATGCGCGGTACCACTCGTCGTCAGGGTCAGCCAGCAACCGCAGTATCATTACCTTTGCAGCCCATTGGGCAGCTTCAACCTATCAGGTGAGCCGGACTGCGAAGAGTTTTCGGGCGCTCTTTGCCGGGTGACCGGGCACCGCGATGGTCCTTGCTTGCAGTGGGGTTGGTCCGGTGGTCGCAAGTGGTGCACCGAGCCGGGCGATCCGCTTACCGAGCTGACCTGCGACGAACAGGTCGCAGGTCAGACGCCCTACCGCATTGCCAACGCTACCACCGTTACCACGACCCCGGACGAAAGCCAGTGCACAGGTTTTGCGGACAATAGCGATTGCACGCTGGACGCAGAGATCTGCACCGATACCGATCCGCAGACCCGCGTGGTCGATGGCGTCTCTGTCACAAAGCCCTGCTGGGAATGGCAGAGGAGCTACACCTGCATCGCGCGCGAAGCGGCGACCGATTGCTCCGACATCGAAAGCCAGGGCAGCTGTCGCTTTGTTCGCGAGGAATGCCTCACCGACGAAGACCCCTGCGAGACCTGGGAGCGCATCTACGAGTGCCCGCTTCCCGGGACCGACAGCTCCACCCAGTATGTCTGCGACGGCGATGTCTATTGCATCGACGGCAGCTGCGAGACGATCCAGCGCACCGCGAACGACGAGTTCAAGGATGCCGTCACCGCGCTCCATGCGATGGACGAGGCCCGCGGGCAGTTCGATCCCGAGACGCTGACGCTGTTCCGCGGCACGCGCAACACCTGCTCGTCCAAGGTCTTCGGCGTGCTCAACTGCTGCAAGGGCAAGGGTTTCCCGCTCATCCCCGGCATCAGCCTGCTGGTCGCGCTCGGCTGCAACCGCGAGGAAGTTCTGCTCCACGAACGCGATGCGCAGGGGCTGTGCGCCTACGTGGGGACCTATTGTTCGGACAAGTTCCTCGGCGTCTGCCTGACCAAGAAGAAGGTCTACTGCTGCTTCGAGAGCAAGCTCTCGCGGATCCTGCAGGAACAGGGTCGCCGCCAGCTGCGCAAGCCCTGGGACAAGCCCAAGGAAGAGCAGTGCGAGGGGTTCACGCTCGACGAGTTCGCCCGGCTCGACCTCAGCCAGATGGATTTCAGCGAAGTCTATGCCGAGTTCACCGAGGCTGCACGGCTCCCCGACGAGCTCGAGACCAGCATCCTCATCCAGCAGAAAATCGAAGATTATTACGCAAGGAGTGGCCAATGACGCGCCGCCAATCACTGCCGATGCTGGCCCTCCCAGCACTGGCCATGATTCTCGCTGCACTGCTCCCCGTTCGGGCAGCCGCCCAGGAAGCGCGCCAGGCAAAGCCAGCTGCTTCGGCAGACAGCCTCTACTGCGAGCAGCGCAGGCTCGGCTACTGGTTCTATTGCGTAAAGCCGGTGCCGGCAGACGAGCCGCAGATGGCGCAGCCACCAGCCCAGGTGACCGCCACGCAGGAGCTGGACGCGGTCACGGGGGAACTGCGCGAACTCAAGGCGCGCGCGATCCTCTATCCGACGCCGGAAAACGTCACCGCCTATATCCGCTTCCAGCGTGCCCAGCTCGACCGGGCTTCGCTGTTCTCCGATGTCTGGCAACGCGCGATTTGGCAGGATCCCGAGCTCGACTACACGCTCGAACGACCGGTCGGCGCACTCGCCAAGAAGCAATGGCAGGACGCGCGCGCTGCCGACCGCGACGCGGTGATGGCCAGGCTCTCCGAACGCTATGGACTGTTCTACTTCTTCGCCCAGACCTGCGGCGCCTGCGAAGTGATGAGCCCGATCGTGCGCTCGGTGGCGGACCGCTGGCATATCACGGTCCGGGCGATCTCGACCGATGGCGGGCCGTCCAGGCACTTCCCCGACTACAAGGTCGAAAGCGGCCAGCGGCCCCGCATGGGGCTCGAACCCGGCATCACCCCGGCGCTCGTGCTTTGGGACAGCGTGGCCAGGCGCCCGATCCCGATCGGATACGGCGTGCTCTCGGCCGACGAGCTGCAGGACCGCATCTACCTCCTCACCTCGAAGGAAGCCGGACATGATTACTAGCATCCGCAATGCGGCGCTCACCATAGCTGCCGCCAGCATGGTCGCGTCCCCCGTCGCCGCAAACGTCGGCGACAGCATGGACCGCTTCATGGACGACATGGGCGCTGCGGCCAATGTCACCGGGCCGAGCGCATTCGAAGGACAGTCGGCGGGCTATTACAGCCTCGGCAATGTCTGGACGCGCTTCCCGCAGAAGACGACCAGCATCGCCAACCTCCAGCTGCCGCGTGCCCGCGCAGGTTGCGGCGGCATCGATATCTTCGCCGGGTCCTTCTCCTTCATCAACGCGAGCGAGATGGTCGCGCTGTTGAAGGCCGTCGCGAACAATGCGGTGGGGTTCGCCTTCAGCCTCGCGATCGATACCGTCTGCCCCGAGTGCTCAAAGATCATGCAGGAGTTCAGCCAGAAGGCGCAGCTCATGAACAATCTCTCGATCAACTCCTGCGAGATGGCGCAGGGGCTGGTCGGCGGCGTCTGGCCCAAGGGCGATCTCGCCGACAAGGCGATCTGCGAAGCGATCGGCAATTCCGAAGGTATCTTCACCGACTATGCTGCCGCCAAACACGGTTGCGGCACCAGGGGTCAGCGCGCCTCGACCAATGAGAGCGCCGGCGCCGACTATGCCGACGTCAATCCCGGTGTACCGCGCAATTACACCTGGCATGTCCTCAAGCAGAGCGCCTTCTTCAACCCTGGTGGCACCTTCGACCGCGACCTCGCCGAGTATGCGATGACGCTCATCGGCACGGTGATCTACGTGCCGCCCCGCGATGACGAACCAGGCAAGTTCGTGCCTTTCGCAGGCGATGCCTCCTCGACGCTGGTGACCGCGCTGCTCGACGGGACGCAAGGCCAGTCGGTGCGGGTGTTCCAGTGTGACGAGCCCGACCAGTGCCTCAACCCCACTTTCCAGCAGATGAGCCTCACGAGCGCGAAGGCCATCCGGCCCCGCGTTGCCCAGCTCATCGGCAGCATGGTCGAGGCCATCCGCAGCGACACAGCGATCGGCGACGAGGAGAAGGAGCTGCTCCAGGTGGCATCGGTGCCGCTCTACAAGATCCTCACCGTGCAGGCGGCCTATGGACGCGGGATGGCAACCGACGACCGCGACACGCTGGCCGAGATCGCCAGCATCGATCTTCTCTATGCCATCCTCGAACGCATCACAGCCGAGGCCGGACGCTCGATGGCGAGCTTCATTGCGGCCGATGAAGCGAAACTCGCGATCTGGCGCGCTCAGGTCGCGGAAGTCCGGTCAAGCCTCGCCCAGAGGCAAGCGACCGGACAGGCGCGGGTCTCCGCGATCATGCAGATCATCGAGAAGACCGCGATGATCGAGAACATGCTCGCCGCCTCGATGTCGCCATCGATGGCCGCCGCGCTCGACTGGTCGCGCGGGATGCAGTCCCGCTCCATCGTTCCATAAGGGTGAGGCAGCATGGTCGAGATTTTCACGGTCGGCGGCGGCGAGTATATCGTCAATGTCCTCAATGCCGTTGCCGCCTGGACCGGAGCGGGCGGCTACAAGAGCCTGATTCAGGTCGCGCTGGTGATGGGCATGGTGCTCGCGGTCATCGTGGTCGCGTTCAACCAGGACTGGCGCGCATGGCTCAACTGGTTCCTCGGTGCGACGCTCATCTACATGTGTCTGATGGTGCCGCGCATGGACGTCCATGTGACCGACCGGGTCAATCCAAGCCTTGCACCGGCAACGGTGGCCAATGTTCCGCTCGGGCTCGCCCTGATGGCAAGTTTCACCAGCCAGGCGGGGGACTATCTGACCCGCTCGGCCGAGCTCGTCTTCGGCTTGCCGGACGACCTCAACTACTCGAAGAACGGCATGATCTATGGCGCGCGGCTGCTTGAATCGACGCGGAGCTTGCGCATTTCCGATCCGGAGTTTGCTGCGAACTTCGACGAGCATGTCAGGCAATGCGTGTTCTACGATCTGCTGCTCGGCCGCTACTCGATGAAGGAGCTGTCCGAGAGCGATGATATCTGGGCGACGATCGCACCCGGCAGCGCGGCGCGCGCGCAGAAATTCCTGACCCGGCAGGCCGACGACAGCGTGACGGCCTCGATCATCACCTGCCGCGAAGCCTACACCGCGCTTTCGGGGCAATGGGCGAGCCTCATTGACGAGATGACGCTTGTCGCGGGACGCCAACTCTATCCGCGCCAGACCGAAGCGCTCGCCAAGGCCAAGCTCATGGCCGACCTCCCGATTGCCTATCAGTATCTTACCGGCATCTCGCGCAGCGCGAGCGACATTTTCCGCCAGGTGTTGACGATCAATGCCATGAACCAGGCCATGCACGGCTTTGCAGGGGCGAGCGGCACGGGCAGTATCGACGTCTTCGCGCAGACCCGGGCCGATATTCAGACCGAGCGGACCTATTCTTCGATCGCGCACAACGCGATGAAATGGGTCCCAATCCTCAATGTCGTACTGACGGTGGTGTTCTACGCGCTGTTCCCTGTCCTGTTTCCGCTGTTCCTGATGCCGCGGACCGGACCCATTGCATTGAGAGGTTACGTCACCGGCTTCTTCTATCTTGCGGCGTGGGGACCGCTCTTCGTCATCCTGCACATGATCCTGATGTTCAAAGGCGCGGGCGATGTCGCCGCCGCTGGCGGCAGCACGGGCCTCAGCCTCGCGACCTTTGCTGGCATGAGCGACGTCAACAGCGATATCGGCATCTTGGCAGGCTATCTTGTCGCCTCGATCCCGTTCCTTGCCGGCGGCGTGGCGCGTGGTGCGCTGGCGATTTCGGGCCAGGCAACGAGCTATCTCAACCCGAGCCAGAATGCAGCCGAGGAAGCCTCGCGCGAAGCGAGCACCGGCAACGTCTCACTCGGCAACTCGAGCATCGACAATTCGACAGTGTTTTCCCGCCAGTTTGCGCAGGGCAATCTTGCCCCCAACATTGCCTATGGCGCGGCACAGACGCGGGGATTCAGCGACAGCGGCACGCAGACGACCAGCTTCCCCGATGGCGAGTTCGCTGCAGTCCCGAATTCAAGCTATCCGTTCACGCCGACGCTCGGGCAGGACTTCACGGGCCGCCTAGGAACGATGGCGAGCCAGAGCCGGACGCAGAGCGAGACCTATGCCAACCTCGCCCAGCAATCGACGAGCTCTGCGCTCACCCGGTTCAGCGAGATCCGCAACGCCTACAGCCAGGGTCAGAGCTCCGATACTGTCAGCGGCGTTGGTACGAACGACAGCATCGGCACGGCATTCAGCGAAGTCGACAATGCCTCGAGGACGCTCCAGCAGCAGTTCGGCCTGTCCCGGCGCGCGTCAGACGACATTACTATTTCTTGGTTCCTCAACGGCGAAGCAGGAGCCGGAGCAAAGGCCGAAGGTGGAGTACTAAACGCGCAGGCGGGCGTCCGCGGTGGCCGAAATCAGTCGTGGACCGACAGCGATATCGGGATCGCCTCGGAAGATCGCGGCAGGATAATGGGTACGCTGCGGCAGCTTTCGGATAGCCGCAACTGGTCGAACACGCGTGAAGGCTTCCTGCGCGAGACGAGTTCGAGTTCGGTATCGCAGGTGTCAACCAGCTCGTCGGGTCTCAGCCGATCGCTGACCGAAGCCGAAAGCTACACACGAGAGGCGCGTCGGGCCGAAGAGGTGGCCAGCCGCCTCGAGAACCAGGCCAGTTGGTACGAGGCCAATAGTGCCGCAGGCACGCTAAACCTGAGCCAGGCTTATCGCGAATGGGGCATGGCCGAGATCGAAGCCAATCGCGACTATTACGGGCCGGTGCGCTTCGACGACATCGAGTTCCAGATGAGCGCGCGCGGCCAACAACTGCAATCGCGGTTTGTCGAGAGCTATGCTGATCGCCTACAAGACGACATCGAAGCCGACCTTTCGCTGCCGGACTTCGCTCCTGTCAGCCGCCCCGGGATCGGAAGTGCTGGGCAGGTACGCGCAAGAGGAGCCGTGGGCTCTGCGGGTGGTCCCTCAATGCCCGATGCTCCTGATCGGTCTGACATCACGGATGAGGTCGAGCGGGTGCGCCGACAGGGTCGTGGCAGGATCGGAACCGTGCGAACTTATCTTGATCGCCAAACGGAAGGCGCCACGGGCGCGAGTGAGGAAGCTGCAGACGACGTCAAAGAATGGGGCAATAGATAGCTACAGCACGAAATCCTGCAGGATGACGAACACCGCAAATGCGACGACGACCAGCCCAAGTAGCCAGAGTCCGCGTCGTTCCCAAGGATCTGCTAGAGCCTTCTTCCAGCTGTATTCCATGCGCCGATTTTCGGAGATGGCACGGTCGATCTCTCGCAGGCCCTTCCAGTCCGTCTGGTCGTTTTGCTCCTTCTCGTCATCCATTTCCATCACTCCGACCTAAATAAAGTAGCAAATTTGATGCATTATCGGGCATAAGCCAATTTACGTCTCGATATTGACACATTAAATATCATCACGTAAAGACGCAAAATCGCTACACAAAGCTCCATAACGGAGATAATGTCTCGATAATGCCACATTATGATTCACCAGATCTGCGTCCGCTCTCGGTGCTGCTATCCGACCTCGGGAAGCAGATCGAAGCATATCGCATATCACGCAATCTCAAGCAGGCCGAGCTTGCGGAAATGGCAGGTATCTCGCGTTCAACGCTCGCCCGCCTGGAAGCCGGTAATGGCGGGACCATCGATAGCCTCGCCAGGATAATGCGTGCGCTCGACATTGAAGACCGCCTGCTGGATGTCATGCCGGACGCCAAGCTGAGACCGCTCGATCCCCGGTCCGACACCGGCAAGGCGCGGCAAAGGGTGCGCAAGTCTTCTGAAGGTGAGGCTGGCGAGGAATGGAGCTGGGGTGACGAGGCCCCATGACGCGTGCGGTAGTCAATCTCTGGGGTCGTCAGATCGGCGCCGTCCTGTGGGATGAAGATCGCGATGTCGGGGTTTTCGAATACACTCCGGAATTCAGTCGCAGCGGCATCGAAGTCGCTCCGCTCACAATGCCATTACGAAGCGGCGTCTACGATTTTCCCGCGCTGAATTACGAGACCTTTAAAGGGCTACCGGGCATGCTGGCAGACAGCCTGCCCGACAAGTTTGGTAACGCGCTGATCAATCGCTGGCTTGCCGAGCAAGGCCGCACAGCCGACAGCTTCGATCCGGTCGAGCGCCTTTGTTATACCGGTCGCCGAGGCATGGGTGCGCTCGAATTCGAGCCCGCTACCGGTGAGCGCCGTGAACAGGGTCGGCCGGTCGATATCGCTCCGCTTGTCGAACTCGCCAACAGGGTCATTGCCGCGCGTGAAGAACTGGCCGGTGTGCTCAAGGGTGAAGATGATCATCGCGCACTTCAAGAGATCTTGCGCGTCGGCACCTCTGCTGGTGGCGCCCGGGCCAAGGCCGTCCTCGCCTGGAATGAGGAGACCGGAGAATTCCATTCAGGGCAGCTGACTGCAGGGCCCAGGTATACGCAATGGCTCGTCAAGTTCGACGGCGTGTCGGGCAGTGCCGACAAGGAGCTAGCCGATCCGATGGGCTTCGGCCGACTTGAATACGCTTGCTATCTGCTAGCCCGAGAGGCCGGCATCGACATGGCTCGTTCTCGTCTGCATGAAGAAGGCGGCCGGGCGCATTTCATGACACAGCGTTTCGACCGCACGCCTGATGGCAAGAAGCTTCACATGCAGTCGCTTTGCGCAATGCGCCATTTCGATTTCAACCTCGCTCGCGCATACAGCTACGAGCAGGCGATCGAGACCATCCGCATGCTCGGTCTCGGCCGCGAAGCGATTAAGGAGCAGGTGCGCCGCGCGCTGCTCAATATCTTCATCCGCAACCAGGACGACCACACCAAGAACATCGCATTCCTCATGGATAGCTCGGGTCGCTGGAGCCTCTCGCCCGCATTCGATGTCGTCTATGCCTACAATCCTGACGGGGACTGGACCAACGAACACCAGATGTCTCTGGCCGGAAAGACTGACGGCTTCGAGCTTGATGACTTGCTAGCGTTCGGCAAGTTCGCTGACCTGAAGGCAGGTGAGATCAGAAACATGATTGCCGAAATCAGATCCGCAATCAGCCTTTGGGACAGATTTACGGACTTGGCGGGTCTTTCGAAACGACTCTCTGCGCGTGCGAAAGCCGGATTCCGAGCCGAACTATAATGAAAATTGCACACTGAAAGTGATCCGAGACCAGGACTCACGCCAGTCCTTGCGGCTAAACTACTGTGCGGTGTCATCGCGGCTTCCAAGGTGATAAACTTGGGATCATCTCCGTCAGTTCGATTACACATCGTGGCATACCGACTAGACTTTGGAGAAGCTGTAGGTTGATTTTCAAAACGGCCACCGCAATTGGCATGCAAAATTGAATCTTTGGGAGTGCTGTCTCTAGGTTGGCCAGAAAACAGCGCTTGTTAGCTCCACGTACTCCTGACGATCGAAGTCCGCTGGTTCGACGTTCTGAAATATATTCAGAAATGCCTCCGCCTCGACGCTTTCTGGTTCAATGTATTGAGAGATCGCCCCAGTACAGCGAGAGCATGCCGCTGACAGGATCGGGATCAAATTGGCAAACATACGGTCCACTTCGTAGCTGTGAGCAAGACACCAATCCTCGAAGCGGTCCGCAGCAATGGCTTCACGCCCCGCAGCAACAGAATCCGCGTACTTGGCTGATTGCAAATCTAGAATTGCGCGGATGTCAGACCAGCTGACATAGTGTTCAGCGAAACTTCCACCATCTTCGCTTTCACCTGCTTCGAAATTGATCAGCAGATAGTCTCTGGGATGCTCTTCGGCTCTAGCCCGTCGATAAACGCTTCGAAGCCCGTTGGCTTGGTTATGGTGTCGAGCGTTTCTCAGTCGCAAGACAAATGCGCACAAGGGGTCATCGTAGAAATTGAAAGCTTCCGGCGCTTCCAATTTCACTGCGTCATAAAGGCCATGGAATGCATTCAGAATCCCATCGATTGCGTGGTCTAGATTGCCGACGGCTTCTGGTGCATCGATCAGAAAAAGTTGGCGAAAGCGAAGATGCTGTTCGGCAAAAACTCGAAACGCTTGGGCTAGAGTTTCGAAGCGATCTGAGATCATAGAATGGTGCTACTTAAAGGGTGTGATGGCTGGATCGGAGCCGCCGAACGTGAATTCGATCCAATCATCGTTATCGTCCTCGCCGCCAGGAATCACCTCAATCTTTGTCGGAAGCCTCCCGTTCGCGAACGGCAGTTTGAATGGATTGCCACGTTGAAGTTCTGACATACGATCCACACTGATTTGGCCAGTGAGAACCTCCATAATCATGCGAGAGCTCAATCTGACATTATCGCCTGACATTTTGCAGCCTCCATGGTGCCCCCATCCATAATCTGCTTCGATCGCCCTTCGTGCAGCATTGACTGGCATGTCTCGGGGATAAGGGAAGTTTCGCATCATCGAACGAAAGGTCGTGTCGAGATCGCCAGCAATCTTTAATGCGTCTTGCGTGCGCAGCATTGCAAACATTTGCCGGTCGTAGCCCTCGGCGGGATGCCAGCCACGTCTCTCCTCACGAACGCTAATCGCCAAAACGAAGTCTACCGAGCTGTTCTGCCGCAAGAAATCGCGTGTCAGAGTATCCATGAGATCGATGCGATTGCCGAAGCCACCATCGGCCATAGTGGCGCAATCCGCATCGCAGATGATTATCCCGGTTAAGGCATCCACCCCCTTCAACTGCGGAACCTTCGATCTCAGCGCCTTATAATAGGGGTTCCGATTTTTGATGCTTGGGCGGTCATATGAGGCATAGCCGCCGCTACTGTAGGGGCTCTTGGCCGGATCAATACTGACTGAAATTTCAGTTTCCTCGTCCACAATGTCTACGCGGATCGGACACTGCCCAGAGCGGTGCTGTTGCCTTATCTCAGGCTCGATGGCTGTCTTGAAGTATTGGCGCAGGCTTGACCGATTGGGCATCTGCAAGGTCGTTTGCTCGCCTCGATCCTTTCGCTCTCGACTCGATCCTATTCGGATATCCACTCCGCCTATTGGCATTCCGAGCTTGGTTTTCAGACTTTCAACCAGATTGCTCAGATCTTCATATGGATTTTTCTTGTCGAGCCCCGCGTCGGATACGGTAGTCACGTCTGCTACAAACGATATGCCTAGGCCTGCGTACTCGATATCGGGATTTTTGCCGTTCACCTGCTCCGCTTCAACAGCTACCGACCCGACTTGATTGAGGCCGTGTACAACCATGAGTTCATAAACGGCTGCCAGCCTATCGCGATTTGGCTGATTTAATCGGCGCACTAAGTCCGCATGCCACTCGCTCGGAGTGCAGGGCCGGATTGCGTCCAAACGTGCTTGAATGCTTCGACGACTAAAGAGCAAGATGGCCGCCTTTAGTCATTGATGCTGGTCACTTCTTTGAGCTGGCGATCCATTCCGTCAATGGCTCCAGATCGTGTGCCCAGAAGATGGTCAGGCCGCGTTCCTGCGCATCCAACAAATTGTGCAACTTGTAGACGCCGCTGAGGACCGCACTTGGCACAACCTGCCGCAGGCCAAAGTCCGTTTTCCAGCTCGTAGCTTTCACCGCAGCATCATTGTTCAACCGCTTGACCGAGTTGGTTGATGAGTTTGACACCTTACACTCTATGGGCATCACGCGATGGTCCCAAAGTCGCACGATGATATCGCCTTTGCGGTTGCCGAGCACACTTTCGCCGCAGAATTGTCCTGGCTCGGGTGCCAGGGCGATCGTAGTGATCTTTCGCGGTTCCACCTCTTCGAAACCGAGCTTCAAGAGTGAATCCTTCACCGCGCCTTCCTGACGATCTTTGCCAGATGTCCGACGCTTTGTCTGAGCTCGACTCGCAGCCATCAACGCCGCCGAGGCAAGCACGGCTGCATTGCGCTCAGCCTCGGTCGGTTCACGATCTTCAACGACCCAAGCGAAGCGCCGACGGTCAAGCACCTGGCGGACTACAGCTATTACGCGCTGGACCAGTGCCGGTGTGGCCGCAAGATGTCCTTTCGTGAGCGATTGTGCATCCGAAAGGGTCTTCAGATCGTCCTGAGAAATCGGAGGACCTGCGAGATACCTGAACGCCTCAAGCAAATTTGGATCGCCCAAAACATCGAGCGCCGTATCCTCAAGACGAGAAAGGTCGACGGTGGTCTCGAGTATCTCCTCGATATGCCCCTGATACTCGTCAAAAGCGTCGAGATAGTCTTCCAGAGGTTCTTCGAGACGTTCGGTGCAAAAGGCCGCGATTGCCTTTTCTCTTTCGACCTCTAATTCTTCGTCGCTCCAAAGCGGCCGATCAATCACAGGCATACTCCGCTTGTGAGCAACTCCGGGCTCGGCACAATCACCCGTTCCATTTCACGAGGCTCAAATTTGGTTAGACCACCCGCGTAAGTCCGTCCCGACTTTTGCGAGATGTTGTGCTGCAGATAGGAGACCAAGGCGCGCTTCAACTTTTCGTTCATCGGGTCACGAGGATACAACCCATGAGCGATATTGATATGCCTTGCTCCGGCTTTGTTTAGGGCAAAGCCAGGAGGGCGTCGGGCCATATATGTCGATATGATCGGGGCCGCTTCGCGAAGCCCAATTGACCACCAAGCCTTTCTATTGCGTGCGACATACCCGCTATGTGCACCCATCGATTTTGCTACCTTCAGGAAGCTTTCAACGCGCTTGCGGTCTGAGACAGAAAGTTCATCTAGGTCGGTTGGCAGATCGATGGCTTGCCTGAGCAAGTCGGGATCTTTCAACAAGCCGCCGGAATTGAAGACCTCGCGAGCGCGCGTGATGGTTGGGAAAAGCACCGAGTCAGGCAAACCAGCACTATGCTCTCCGGCGATCCATACGCCGTTTGCCCCGGTAACAGTGCCGCGATGAACCCGGCACAGTTCTCCTAGCTCGACGTATCCCTCGGGTGGACGTTCCGCTACCCGCGTCAGATGTGACCACCGCTTCTCGGTAGCGAGACGGTCTCGCCTAATGCGTCGACCACTTCCGAGTTTACCCAGACTTGCGAGGTCATCTACTCTCTGAAAGCTAACAGTCTTGGGTTCCGCACCAATTTCGAAGGTTGTGATCGCTGCGGTCGTGGCAGCATCGGGAAATGGCTGCGCGGTCGGTTCGATTACGGTAATGTTCTTCCCGCCGAGTTCGCCGAGCATCAGCGACCGAACGAGCGAGCCGTAGTTCACGTCAAGCCACTCGGAAGCTGTAACGAATGCCCCTACGTCCTTCTTCTCGGCTTCAAGTGCTGTCGCGAGGAAAAAGTACACGTGGAGCCCAGCGAGTTTGCTCGCCGGCAGTTTCAATTCTGCCGCTCTTTGCGCGAGCCAATCCTTCCACACAGCATCGATCTGATGATGCCTGACGTATGGTGGATTACCGATGTACAGTGTCTGTCCAGCAGTCCTCTCGGTGAAATTTCGGAAGTCACCGAGTATGATCTTTGCCCGCTTTGCATACCCATTCACACACAGATTGGCACGGGCCATCAGGGTTGCGACCGGGTCCACATCAATGCCGACAAGCTGAGCATTTGGGAACGCTCGCCCGGCGGCTGAGAGGAAGCGGCCTGAGCCAACCCCTGGGTCGACAACGCGCGATGGACTTGAGTTATTCGCGGCCCACTGCACCATCGACTGAACAATGCCCTCAGGAGTGTACGTCGCCCCATCAGACCGGCGTGTCTCCGCAGATCGGATTGACGAGAACCCTTCTCCTAAAGGGTCATTTCCGCTGAGAATTGAATCACGCAGCAGAGCCACTCTCTTTGCGGAAACTCGCTGCTTGGCAGAGCTTGCAGCGAGCCTCTTTTCAGCCTCCGATAACCCATGCCCGACATCGAGCGCGCCGAGTTGCAAGGCTGCCGAAATCAGTTCCTTCTCTGACGCGAAGAGAATGGGGAGATCAGTCATCGGACCGCCTCCCGATTTGCGCTTTGGCTCATCGACGTGGTTCCAACAAATTGGAACGGCTGCACCTCAATTTCTCTGTTTTTCTTGCGAGCTTCGGCGATGTCAAATGCAGTCTGCATCTGCATCATCGCTTCCAATGGAAATCCGAATGCCTTCTCCAACCGAACTGCCATCTCTGGAGACAAATGAACTCGTTGGTTGATGAGTTTGGATAGCGAAGGACGCGCGACGCCTAGAGCCTTTGCTGCCTCCGTGACGGATATCCCACGCTCGTCAATCAACTTGATTTTCAAGAACCGACCAGGGTGCCCGGGATGCTCCGTTCTAAACTGTGTCGCAGTACCCATTTGGTATCCCCTTTGCAGTCTATTGCCCTGTAACGCTACGGGTTACAAGTGTACCTTTGTTCTTTTTTTGTTCCACTGTCAATTGGAGCTGAAAGCAGCCTCACGAGCGTCGAGCTAGATAATTCTCTACCTTCTCGACTGTTCGGCGGCGCGGCCTGCGGCCAGCTCGTAGGTCAAGCACGAAGCGCGGATCGCCAACCGCGCGACGACCGAACCGTGTCGCCGAAATGTGCGATTCCTTCAGATGTCGTTCAATGCGATCCAGCAATTTCATGGCCTTCCTCGACTCACTCAACACTTGTGTTCCTGTTTTGTTCTTAGTAGGAAGGTTCCATCGAGTCTAGGAGATTTCCTTCTCTCCTGAGACCGCTAGAAGGAACGACACATGGAACATGTCAGAGAGGAGCTCGATCGCCTGATCCAGCAGCGACGGCTCGGATATTCCTCGATCTCGCGGATGATCGGAAGAAACTCGTCCTACATTCAGCAATTCATCAAGCGTGGATCGCCGCGCAAACTGGATGACGATGACCGGCGCACGCTTGCCAGCTTCTTCGGGGTCGACGAGCAAGTGCTTGGCGGACCGCCCGCACCCATGCGTGACGGGTTGATCGAAATACCCGTGCTCAATGTCGATGCATCGGCGGGCTTTGGAGCGATTGCCGAAAGCGAGACCGCCCATACCCGCTTCGGTTTCGACGAACGCTGGCTTGGCCGGTTGACCCGGGCGAAGAGCGCCAGCCTTTCGATCATCCACGTCTTGGGCGACTCCATGGAGCCGACACTCAGCGATGGCGACGAGGTGCTGGTCGATGCATCGGACCAAGGCTCGCGGCTGCGCGACGGTATCTACGTCCTGCGCGCCGACGATGCGCTGGTGGTCAAGCGCGTGACGCTCAAGCCCGGTGGCCGCAATATCACCATCAGCAGCGATAATTCGGCCTATCCGAGCTGGGACGATGTCGACCGGTCCGAGATCCAAGTGGTCGGACGGGTCATCTGGTTTGGGCGGGCGGTATAGAAAGCTCTCGTCGGCTCAGATCCCGATTTCGAAATGCTTTACCCTTTCCTTCGTGAGTTCGGGCTTGTCACTTGCAGGCGAAGGGCTGCGGACATCCTCGTCTTGCGAAAGGCCCTTGGCCGCTGCCGCCTTGAGCCTTTGCGTTACTTCAAGGGCCGACGCTTTCTCGCCGCTGTTGGACTTGATGGCCCGGCCGAGTTTCTCGGCATTATCTGCAATCAGCGTAAGGCCGTCGCGAAGCCGGGTGACCGTGACCAGGAAAGTCTGCCGATTGGCGAGATTGCGTTCGCGGCTGTCCATCACTGCGATCCCGCGATCCGAAGTAAGTCCCTGCGCCATATGCGCATTGAGGGCGTAGGCGAGGTCCATGCATTTGAGCATGGGGTCGCCGCGGTTCAGGCGGAGCTCCTTGCCCACTGATGTCTCGACCAAGACGCCCTTTGTGTCGATGGCCACGATCCTCGCCTGGTCGGCGTTGAACAGCCCGCGCTTGTGGTCGTTGTCGGTCCAACGGATTTTGTCACCTTCAATGATGGACAGCGATTTGCGCTCGAAGAGCGACAGCCGGCTATCGTCTGCGCCCGGCCGCAAGCGCGCGGGATTGAACTTGCGAAGCCGTCCTTTCCTGTCCTCAAGCACGAGCTGCTTCCGCGCATGGTCAATGGTCTTGACGGTGTAGTCACCCTTGGAGAGTTTCTGGGTGCTGTCGCGCGAGCGGAAGTTAAGGACCATGCCTGGTTGGTAAGTGCGAAGATAGCGCAGCTCCTCGTGTGTCACATTCACCCGCGAATGAACGGTCAGCCGGCCCGATCGTGGGCCGAGCTCGCCGTTGGCCTTGAGTCCGCACTGCACAGCCTCGTTGACCGCAGAACGTAAGGCCCGTCCCGAAGCGTAGATCGACGTCCGATCCCGATCCGCCGGGCTGAGCGAAAGCCACTTTTCGGCAGCAACAATCGCGCTGTCCCCACGAGCTTCGATGGTTGAAGGAGCAAGAGCCTGGAGCGCATCGTCGATGCGTCCCTCCTGCGCTGCGGCCTGGGCTCGCCGCAGTATGGGATCGCGGCCGCGTAAATTCACATCCATGTTGGCGCGCTCGATCCCGGCCTGCTGGACGAGGTCGAAGGGCTTACCGGCATCGACGGCGGCTAGCTGTCGCTTGTCGCCGACGAGAACCAGGCGCTGGACTTCTGCAAGGTTCGCCAGCCGTACCAGCTTGGCCTTGTCCTCGTTCGACACCATCGACGCCTCATCGAGCACCAGGACATGGTCTCCGAGAGCGCTCCGAGCCTCACGCAGCAACGTGGCATTTCCCGGCTCGTGCAGAAGCCTGCCCCATTGCGCGAGAAAGCGGGCGATGGTCATCGAACGGATGCCGGTGTCGCGCTCGAGCATCTGGACGAGCGTGTTCTGCACGGCGAGCCCCAGTACCTGCTTGCCTTCCTCGCGAAGCAGCTGGGCAACAGGCTTCATCACGCTGCTTTTGCCCGCCCCGGCTATGCCCTGGATCGCTACGGTCCGGTCACGCGACGAAAGGACAAGGCCAGCCGCATTCTCCTGTCCTTCGTTGAGCGAAATTCCGTGGTTGAGCGCAGCAACAGCCTGAACCCGCTCTGCAGCGTCCGCCCGATCCAGGATGGGCAACACCGCACCTCGTCCCTGGTCGACATTCGCAATAATGGTGCTTTCAAGGTCAAGCGCCTCCCGGCTCGCCAGCCAGCCTTTGTGCTCGCCTTTGCCGGATTCGAGTGCGCCGCTTCTGATCAATGCGTTCACACGGGTTTCGATGTGGTCCACCGTCGTCGGCAGCCCAAAATCGAGCGCCGCCTTCAGCAATCCCTCACGGGGAAAGGCTGCCTCGCGCTGCGAGAGATGGCGCACCGCGGAAGCAACGGCCTGCGCTGCCGCGATGGTCGGTGCATCTTGCTTGAGGACATGGGCAGGGATCAGTGGATCCGCCGGATTGCCCTTGATCCGCTGCGCGAACTCTCTCAGCTTCGCAATTCCACGCTGCAGAAGGTTCCCTTCTTTCGAGCTGGGAATGTCCTTTGTTGCAGCGCGCATCTGCGACGCATCGATCAAGCCGGTAAGGTCAATCCCGACTTCCTGGGATTTCTGCCGCCACCCATCGAGAAGGCCTTCCCGGTCCCTAACGGGCGCCTTGCTTTTCCTTGTATCGAGCACAGCAATGTCGCGGGTTTTCGGAGTATTCTCCCCCAGCTGGCGTACCGCGTCGAGGACTTCTTCGCGCCGCGTCGAAAAGGCCATAACTTGCTGGCGGGCAATGCCCGCTGCTTCGAAGTTGCCATGCTTTCCAACCGGCCCAGCCTCGTAGCCCATTTTCTCGACTGCCAGACGAAAGCGAGCCATGGTCATCGAGTTGAGCAGCGTGTTGAACGACCAAAGTTTGTCGTTGCGAAGCGCGCGCCACTTTCCGTCGCTGCCTTGCGTGACATTCGCCACGACCGCGTGAAAATGCAGGTTTGGCTCCTGGTTGCGGTTGGTGTCGTGCTGGAAAAGACCAATCGTCAGGTTATCTGTCGCGACCTTCCCGTAACCAGCCTGACTGCCCATCCGGGTCTGCGCCGCGTTCTTTTCTGCCCAGCGCAAGGTCTCGATGACGGCCTCACGATAAGCATCGATAATCCGCTGGTCGCCGCCCACCAGCGCGAGCAGCGACCAGCTTTTCGGGAGTGAAAATGTGAGGTCGGTTCCCGGCCTGTGGGCCTGGCCCGCGTTGCCGACCTGGATACCGCCGGGAAGCTCTCCCCGCAGCAAGGCATCGAATTGCTCGGCGCTGACGCGGCCCTCAAGGCCAAGTCGTTCCGCTCCCTTCCCGACCCAGGTTCCGGAACGATCGGCATCGGCGCCGGTGTAGTAATTGTCTGCCGCGAAATAGCTCGCAGCAGCCGAAGGGGAGCGCACATTGGCGACGGAAAGCATCCAGTTTGGTCCTCGTCACGGCTCCCCTCGCGGCCGGGTAATCCCTCCCTATTTGCCTTTCACATGTCGGGCTCGAACTCGCCGAAATCCTTTTCCGGAGGATCTGCGACCGCACCTTCACGCAGGTCTTTCTCGACCGGTATGAGAGGCTGGCGCCCGTTGGCAGCTGAACGGCCTCGTTGCGTCGAACCAGCCTTGCCACCTGTGTCATCGCCGGCGGTTCCGGGTTCGGACGGATGCTGTTCCGCGCCCATTGCTGGTGCATCCTCACCGGTTTGCACTGCGGCGAGAGGTAGCGTTGGACCTGCATCCAGATGCGTATCGGAACGGGTTTCGGCACCGAGCTCACCAGTAGCGCGTCCTGCATTCAGCTTTTCAAGCGGCACAGGCTCCTGCCGATCCTGCGGTTCATCGGCGACACGGCGCTGCCCCTCCAAGTCGAGTTTGAGCTGCTTTGTATCGACAGGTTTACCGGCACCGTCGTCGTTCGAGGCGGGATGCTCATCAATCGGTTTCGAACCCGGTCTTGCTTGAAGCGCCGTTGCCGCAGGACCCTGGTCAGGCTTAATGAGCGGTTTCTCGCGGGCGATGAATCCCTCGGCAATACGGCCACGCGTGCGCGGAATGAGCGATACCGGCGCAGCGGGGAATCCGTCGGGAAATTTGATGTAGGCCGACAACCTCGGAAGGTTCATAAACTGGTCGGGCAGGAGCAATGGCTCGATCTGCCGCCTCGGCGTCAGGCTGACCGCATCGCGCGCATTGTTGTACCCGTAGCTATAGCCTTCTTCCATGTCGCGCACCTGCCGGTGGCCGATGAAATCGGAGCACCAGGTCGCTGTCTCTCGATCGGCCGTCGCTAGGATGAGCTTCGTTCGCGCAAGCGAGGAAAGTGTCATGGCCATGTTCTCGCCGTAGACTTCCTTGAGCTTGGCAAACGCATGCACCCCGGTGACGATCGCACCGCCGAAGTTGCGCGCCGTTTGCAACCCCTTTTCAAGCGCCGGTAGTCGGTGAAGGGCACCGAGCTCGTCGATCAGGAACCACATCCGCAGGTCATGTGTGCGCTCGAGCGTCATCAGCGTATTCATCGCCGTGTCGAGCCACAGCGTCAGCAACTGCGAGGAGATGCTCATGTCGACATAGCGGGCAGAAAGGAACAGGATCGAGCCCGCCTGGTAGTCGCCTTTGACCCAGTCGCGGACCGAAAAGCGCGGTCCGGATGAGGGCAAAAGCTTGAGCACTTTCGCATTCGCATTGAACACAGCGCGGATCGATTCCGCCATGCGGGCCGCTTCCGGAGCGGTCAGCGGATCGGCCATGGTACCGCGCATCAGCTTATGCACCTCGGACAGATCAGCGGTCATCAGCCGCCGTGCCAACGCCTCATTGGTTGCAGTGCCGGTACGGGCAAGATGAAGACACATCTCGACAAACAGCATGCGCGCCGCAAGCACCCAGAACTGTTCTGAACCACCCCCGTCATGGGGCACGAGCGCTTCAGCGGCAGCATGAAACTCAGCTTCCGTCGTGCAGTCGTTGAACACGCTCCAAAGCGGGCACCGCACATCGACAGGATTGAGAATGATGTCGCGTGCAGGATCGTAGAAGGCCTCAATGAATGCCCCTGTGAGGTCGAAAATGACCGCGCGCTGGCCGCGTTCACGCGCTTCGGCAACAAGTTCGGTGAGCGCCACGGTCTTGCCGGTTCCGGTCGTACCGATGAGCATGGCGTGGCTCTGCTCGAGCCGCCACGGCCAGCTTACACCGGCGAGATGTGCGGGTTGGTAATGGCCTGCTTCGGCCAGCGCCGACGAGCTCGCAAGCCGCCACTTCCAGCCAAACTTGCGGCCCAGTTCTTCGGCCCTGAATGCCTTGTTGTGACGCTCGATTTCTTCTTCGAGTTCGTCGAGCGAAACAAGCATTGCGCCGCGCTCGTGCTTGCGCTCCTTTGACCGACCGCCAAAGCGCTCGGCGAACCACCAGAAGAACACGAAGGCCGGGATCAGCAGTACTGCCGAAACCAGCAATCCCTGCTTCACTGCCGTACGAAACGCCTCGACCGCCTCGCGCATCGGCGGGAACTCGCGAACGATGCCGAACGGGAGGCCGACCCTTTCGCCGTCAAGCAGTTCAAGGTTGACCAGCTTGGCCGGATCGAACTCCATGAAGGCATAGAGACTGGCGTAGATATGCATCCAGACCAGGTAGATCTGGTGATCACTCAGAGCCGACCGCACCTCCCAATAGCAGGTGCCGACCGCTACCAGGCCGGTGACAATCAAGGGGCCCTTCAGGCCGGCTGCAAACATGAAACCAAAGTGGCCGAGCAACTGGCTCCCGCGGGTGAAATTCAGGAGATTATGCTTCATGGGATTGGCCTCCCATGTTTGCGTTGACGAGGAGGCCAAGACGCTCGAGGCGTCGCCGGTATGCCTCGTGAGTACGGTCGCGCAAACTCGCGTCAGGGTGGCTGGCCAGAAGCGCATCGAGCGCCACCGAAATGAAGATTGCCTGGCGCGCGGGATCGAGCCCTGCGGGCCTGTCCTTCGCCTCGTTATCGCGCTGCCACGCTGCGACGATGAGGTCACGAATAAAGACGCTGACACTGACGCCATGGTCCGCGGCACACTGGCGAACCCAGTTACCCACGGAGAGAGATACGAATGTCTGAAGCCGATCTTGTCGGGTCATGAAACAGGTTCCTTGTCGGGCCGACGGAACCTGGCTCACCTTGCGGAAGGTGGCAATGAGAATAAATCGTGAACAACTCGCAGTCAATCGAAAGATTCGGACTATATTTCAAGGTGATAGATGGATGTGAGTTGTCAGCGGATCAGCGCAAAGCCGCTCTACTCGCAGACGGGTTGATTTCGCCCAAAACCACATTCTTTAGCAATAACAGAAAGATTAATCCCGAAATCGCGGGGTAGGGTGTGCTCCTTTGTTCCCAAGTGCGCGAGGTGGTCCAGGCAATGAGGGGGATTCATCAAGGACGACTTTTCCCGATCTCCATGTTGGAGCGCGAGCAACCAAGCCTGGCAGCTCACAGCATGCAGATAGAAAGCAGTTGGACGCCTCCAGCCGAAGACAGCACCTGCGAAAGAGGCAGCGGCCAAGGGCGCGTGGGAAGCAAAGCAAGCGGGACCTGTCGCGTGCCCAAGCTTCCCGCCGCCCGACCCGGTGCCGGTTCGCAAGTGCGCGCGGGGCCCAAGAACAAATTACGCCGCACCCTCAGGAGCGCATCGCAAGATGCGCGGGACAGAGTGCGTCCACAGCCCCGCTCCACTTATCGGGCGGCGCCGCATTGCGGTGGGCGGCCGTCAGAGCAACCGACCGAACCGGTTTCTTGTGCTTCGATGGACTACCCGGCGAACAAGAAAAAAGGGCAGGAACCGCTTCCGGTTCCCGCCCTGTCGGAAGTCTCAAAACTCGTCGAGCATGCCGCCGTGGACCGTGTGGACCACCCGCGCTGCGAGATGCACTGGCAATATGTTGTAGTCACCCTCGTCGAGGGCAAAGTACCCGAGTTCGTCATCCTCGATAACGTGCTGATCGAAGAAGCTGTGCAGCGCTCTCTTCTCGGCTGTCTCCAGAGCCTCGAAATAGCTCCGTGACGGAAGGGCGCAATGCATCGAATAAGCCATGATAATCCTCCTGATTTCTGTCGTGAGACGACAGGAGGTGCGCGCGATGGTCTTGTGCATCCCGGGTCAGGGATCGCCCGGATGGGCGACCGCGATAGCGGCGGTGGGGGTAACGATTTTGTTCGCCGCCGGATGCAATCCGGTGGCGGGCAAAATGGTGGGGCCCCGCCGTCCTTGAGGCGGGAGGCGCAAGGCCATCATGCTGGGAGAACCGTGAGCAAGGACCCACCACCTCCGCCCAATATCAAACATCTGCTGCGTGCGAATTGTCTTTCCTACACCCCGATGACGCGGGCATGAAACCAACCGGGGAGCAGATCCGAGGGGGACAAAAGGACAAGTAACATGCCCCGAAACAGGAGCGCGATAGCAGCCCTGCAAAAGCTCGAAGCAGACCGCGAGGCGCTCGACGCCAGACAACGCGAACTTGAAGTGCAGGCGGCCAGAGAACTCGGCGAAATCATCCTGGGAAGTGGTCTCGAAAGCTTCTCGAAGAGGGGCCTGAGGAAGGTTGCCGAAGAACTCGGGAAACTCGGCGAGGATGCCGCGATCGAGAAACTGACGGGGCGCGGTGCAACACGTGCTTCGAATGCAGCGCCGGGAACCCAGTAACCCCAGAGGAAGAGGCCCTGCCGCTTGCGGCAGAGCCTCTTCGTAAGGGGACGATCGGGATCGATGTCAGTCGATATCGGGAGCGTCGGTGTTGTCGTTGTCGTCGCTCGAACCACTACCGCGGGAGAGGAAGTCGACCTTGTCGGCGAGGATCTCGGTGCCGTAGCGCGTGACCCCGTCCTTGTCCTCCCACTGGGTGTAGTGGATGCGGCCCTGCACGCTGACCAACTGGCCCTTGGAGCAGTACTGCCCGACGGTCTTGGCGAGGCCGTTGAAACAGGTCACCCGGTGGAACTCACTTTCCTTGGCGGTATAGCCGTTCTCGTCCTTGTAGGTCTTGCCGTCCTTGTCGCGTGCGGGGCGATCGGTGACGACGGTGATCCCGGTGACGTTGGTGCCTCCCTTGGTCTCGCGGGTGTCGGGATCGCGGGCGATGCGGCCGGTGAGGATTGCGATATTGGTCATGATAGTAGTCCTTCAGTTCCTCAAACCGGAGACCATCTCCGGCTTGCGAACTTGCCAAAGAAGCAGGGCATGGGAGGACTGCACCGCAGGAGCGAAGCTCCAAGGGGAACCTGTTCATGACGGGTGGTGCGGGCAGGCGCGCGAAGCGCGACCACACGGCCGGAAAGGAACGGGTTGCTGTACTCAGCTGACCTGATTCAGGACTGTTCGCGAAGAAAGCCGGATGGGTATCGGGTGCGGGTCTGAAGGTGCCAAGACCCTACTGCAATCAGCCTGCTCCATCGCCTTCCGATGCCGCCAGTAGATCCATGAAGTTGCGGGCTGCTTCCCGGTCTTCCTCGTTCTCGAACGCCACATCGAGATCGGGGGCGGACCCGAACATGTGTAGGAACGACCACAATGCAAAGCGCTTGCCCCGATCCTTCTCAAGGCCGAGATCGACCCGGCAATGTTCAATGCCGGCTGCAAAGGTGTCTGGGGCAACCCCGGAAAGGTCGCTGGTGGCAAAGTAGCGCTGTAGCAGAACGTCAAGTTGCATGACCGGTTCATATTCGGGTCGGCGCTGAATGCACATCCAGGCAATTCAGATGAAGATGATGAAGGGCCCCTCAGGACCCAGGAGAAGTGCCCAAGAGGCCGCGACGATCGACCACGGTGATCCGGCGCGTCTTAGCATCGATCACCAGTCGTTCGGTGACGCCATTGCCCGGAAAGGCGACGACATAACGCGGATTGAGCGAGAGCATCTGCTCGTTGCGCTTGAACCCGGCGCGGGCACCAAGCCGACGATCGAGCGAATAGGTCAGCTGCTGGACTTCGCGGCGTTCGGCCCAGCTGGCGGCCAGGCGATCGGCACCCTTGCCGTCGCCGCCATGGACCAGGAAGAGATCGGGAACCACGTCGCGAACCTTGTCCAGCGTCGCCCAGATATTGTCGGCATAAACGCGCGCGTCCTCGGCGCTTTCGAAGCTCTGGCGACCACCGGCGAAAACCACCGGAGTGCCTTCCGGGATCAGGGCATTACGCCGGTTCTCGGCGCGTGCGCGGAGGAAATCGCGGGCATCGATCACGGCCGAGGTAAGGTTTCGCGAATGGCTCGTGCGCGAGCCGGAAACGGGCTTCCACGAGGAACCGGTCTCGTCGCGGTAAAGTGCTGCCGCAGCCTCGCGCATCTGCTCGAAGGCCAGCATGCTGGCTTCGGCGGCCTGCGCGCGCTCGACCTGCTCTTCAAGATTGCTCGAATGCACTTCGGAGCCATCGGCGGATGCAAGGAGGACCCGGATCTCGTCGCTGGCCTGGTCAAGTTGAGCCGACTTGCGGCTGGCGGCGCGGTGGAAAAGGTTGACCATACCCCAGGCAATATCCTCGGCATCTGCTTCCAGGGCAGTGTCGGAAAACATCGCAAAAAGGTCGGACCAGACTGCGCCAAGCGTCTGTTCGATCGCATCCTCGCAGGGAAAGTCGGTCTCGTTGAATGGGGCCGGCCTGATGCTGAGGCCTGAGAGATCGAGGCCGCTCAACTGGTCGATGAAGCTGTCGTACATGAGGTGTCTCCTGATCGCGGGGACAAGGCGAGGAGGCACCATTGCCTCGGTCCTGTCCGCCGGAGCCCGATCAGGGCCGGGACAAGGGGCGAGACGCACCGCGAAGCGGGAAACCTGCGGCCCTAGGCTGGCGCGGGTAACACGGGCCGACGGGCCGCAGGTTGCGGCGCGCCCCGACCGGCCCAAGGGCCTCTCCCGGCGGACTGGGATGAGGCAGGATCAGGACCCGGTGTCGCACTTCGATCGGGAGCGCTCGAAGATCGCTTCGCCATTCGAGAACCGCCCGACCAGGCGCAGATCCCCGAACAGGTCGATGAACCTATCCGACACCTGGGTAAGCCAGTGCCGTGCCCTCGCCGTTCGTGGGTTGTAGAAATCCGCCTCCCAGTACCGGGCATCGTCACGCTCGGCGAGCCAGATCGCGGCAAGGCCGCAATAGGTCGATATGCCGCAATCGGCGAAGGCGTTGCGCAAGAGGATTCTGTCCTCGCGGCCGCGCCATCCATCGAAACGCTCGAAAGAAGGAAAGGTCGCCTTCGTGTTATCGATGACCTCGTCGACGAGGCACTCGTAGACCCAGTCGACATCGTCGCCTTCGCCCTCATCAAGCAGGCGAAAGGCCACCACGGAGCCGGTCGGATAACTGACGGAACGTCCCATCTCACTGCTCCTCAGGCGGCGTCAGCAAGGTCGATATCGTCCTCGCTCTCGCCGAATTGGTGACCCCCAAGATCAAGCAACAGGCTGGCCGCTTCCTCGGCCTTGGCCGCAGCGGTCAGGATCGCGCGCTCGTCCGATTTGAGGATCTTGAGCCAGGACGCGATGTAGCTGGCGTGATGGTCGAGGTGGGTGACCGGAAGACCCAGTTCGGCCCCGAGAATGGCCGAGGACAGCTCGGCGATCAGTTCCTCGGCAGCATAGGCATCGCTCCCGAAGCGGTTCTTGAGATCGCGGTCGAGCCGCGAAGAATGCCCCGTCCAGTGCGACAGCTCGTGTGCAAGCGTCGCGTAGTAGTGGTCATAGGCTTCGAAGAGTTCGGCTGGCGGCATGGTGACCCGGTCACGCTGCGGCTCGTAATAGGCCTGGGCTCCAGAATGCCGCAGGTCAGCGCCGATCTCGGCGAAAAAGGTATCAAGCCGCTCTTCGCGTCCTTTGGGCTCCAGCGCGGCAATGAGTGGCTTGGGATGATAGAACTCGGGGAGGCCGTCGCACTGGTCGGCATTGAACACGGCATAAGCTTTGAGGACGCGCCGGTACTCGGTGTCAGCTTCGCCTTCGGTGTTCTCGACCTCCTTGGTGTAGTTCTTGTAGAAGATCGCGATGGTCGATTTCTCGCCTTTGCGGACCTGTCCGCCGAGCGCCTGACACTGGCGGTAAGTCATCCAATAGGGCGAGACGTAGCCGTTGCCATCGGCCACCATCCACAACCAGAAGGTATTCATGCCGCGATAGGGCGTTCCGCAGGAGCGCAACGGCCGCGAGACGGGCACACCGCGCCAAGGCTTGACCCAGGGCTTTGTGCCTTGCTCGAGTTTTTCGATAATGGCGGCGGTAATGCGCTGGGCTGGCGAAGTCGAAGTAGTGCGGCGGGACTTGGTCATGGGAGCTCTCCTGATCGCCGGGACGGGCATGCCCCGGCTCAGGAAAGGCAAAGCTCCCTCCTCTCTCTTTTACATGTGGCGGCTACCGCAGGCGCGAGCTTCATCTCACGCGCTATTTGTTCAATAGACACTTCCAGAGGTGTCGAGCGCGGAGGATAGCCCAAACCTTTTCTCAGGAGGCGACTTTCGAAGATCAAGGCATGCATCGCGGTTGCCACCGGACAGACCTCAGAACTCCTCGTTCGCTAGTTTTTCGCCTGGATCTCTGGCCAATGCTCGCTCACCAAGGAGACCACGAGCTGCTCACCTCTTAAAGAAAGGCGATCGATCCATTCATCATCCATCGCCGAAAAATTGGTTCCATAACCAGCAACTGTGTCGCCGGATATAAAGTCATCTGGTTTGTTCGAGAGTCGCGCGTCGTCTTGTCCGAGATACGGCATTATGAAGCCACCGATCCTTCCGGCTCGTTGCAGATCGAAGAGCCGAGTGGTGGATGCGTTCTGAGCCCTCGCAAAAATGCTTTCAAAAACTGCTGCCATGCGTGCTGGCATTAACGACGAGGGCTCGCCAACATCCAGCGAGTAGCCCGCACGACATGCGATCAATTTGTAAACCGGATCAACCTCCAAGCTTATGGAGTGATCGCGGTCCGGCCAAAACGGCATCAAGCCGAGATTGTCGTAGACTCCTCCGTCAGTGAGTGAGATCCGATCAGAGCGCTTTGTTCCGTTGCGCTCGAACTCAACGGTGGTATCAAGCGCTGGCAGTGCCAACGGGTATGCTGCTGATGCTGCGACTGCATCTGCCAGGCTTGTATCTTCGGAGGTCGCTGAACCGTATCGCCAGCAATGCAACTTTTCTCTTGTAAAGTAGAACGCAGCCTTTGCGCGCAACTCACAGGCGACTATGATCAACCTGGGTCGATCACCACGCAATTCGGACAGGCGCTTCGAACCAAAGACTTTGTCGAAAACTCGCCTCAAAATTGTCGTTCGACTTGCTCTGCGGTGGAGGATCGTCCGGTATGGCCAGCGATCGCGGCGTGGACTCACTGGCAATAGTGAAATCATCAGCTTCGTCGGCAAAGCGGCCAATCGATCAAGGGATATGAGCAAGACGGTGAAGAGCGCCTTCAGCCCTTCCAAACTAAAGACCGCTTCGTAGGCTGCCGGCCAGACAAAACCTTGTCGCAACTGAATAGCCCCTAGTTTTCTAGACGCCCTCGGTGCTCATCATCTGCTGCCGTTCGAACTCTACGGGTGACAGCATCCCGTTTCTCACATGCTTGCGTATCGGGTTGTAGAACATCTCGATGTAATCGAACACATCCTGTCTGGCCTCGTCTCGTGAGCGATAGGTCCGCCGCCGGACGCGTTCGCGTTTGAGCAGGTTGAAGAAGCTCTCGACCACTGCGTTGTCATGGCAGTTGCCACGGCGGCTCATCGAGTGCTCCAGATTGTGGGCCTTCAGGAAGGACGTCCAGTCCATGCTGGTGAACTGCGATCCCTGATCCGAGTGGATCAGAACCTTCCCTTTTGGCTTCCTGCGCCACACCGCCATCAGCAATGCCTGCAGGACCAGGTCGGTGGTCTGGCGGTTCTGCATCGACCAGCCCACTACGCGGCGGGAGTAAAGGTCGATCACCACCGCCAGATAGGCAAAGCCTTCCTGTGTTCTTATGTAGGTGATGTCGGTCACCCATGTCTTGTCCGGTGCCGCGACATCGAACTGGCGGGCCAGCGTGTTGTCGACCACCCTAGATGGCTTGCCGCCATAGCTGCCCGGCCTGCGCTTGTAGCCGATCTTCGCTTTAATACCCGCCAGACGACTGGCGAGACGCGCCACCCGGTTCGGGCAGCAGGTCTCGCCCTGATCGAGCAGGTCGTCGTGCAGTTTGCGGTAGCCATAGACCTTGCCGCTGTCTTCCCACGCCTGCCGGATCATCGCAGTCTGGCGAACATCTTCCTTCGCCCGTCTGCTCAGCGGGTTCTTCAACCAGGCGTAGAAGCCGCTGGGCTGGATGCGAAGACACCGGCACATCGCGCGCACCGGGAACAGCGTGCGATGCTCGGCCACGAACGCGTATCTCACTTTGCATCCCTGGCGAAATACGCGGTGGCTTTTTTTAGGATGTCGCGCTCCTCGGTCACCCGCTGCAGCTCGCGCTTCAGTTGCCGGATCTCGGCGTCCTTTGATCCATCTTCGGGCCGCTTTGCGAACTGTCTCTTCCATGCATACAGCGAATGCTGGCTCACGCCGAGTCGCTCGGAAACCTCCGCCACCCGGTAGCCCCGCTCGGTGATCTGGGCCACCGCATCGCGCTTGAACTCATCGCTGAAATTAGCCTTCCCCATCGTCGCCTCCTGTCCTCAAAATTAGGAAAGAAAGCGTCCACAAATCTAGGGGCTATTCACACCCCGTTAGGCGACATCCATGCGAGGTTTGGGTTTATCGATGACATCATCATGCCTCATGCGCACGTAACGAATGAGCGGCGGATTGCATCAGATGCCGAGAGCTATCCCGAGCAGTTGACGGAATATGAAACGACACCGAAAGCCGAACACCTTCTTTCCCCGGAATTCGTTGAGGCGTGGCAAGAGCAGTTCGGCGCAGGTTTTGACGAAACCCGAGCGCTCGTAGATGCGATTGAAGACATTGGCATCAAGGCGGAGTCCGCTGTTCAGCAGCTCAAGAAAAGTGAACTTCTAGCGATCGGTGACGGGGCTTGGCCAATTACCTCCTCTTCCGTCGCGAGCCTCTTAGACGCACTTATCCACTTGCCGCGTTCCACATGGCGGGAAACGCCTGACGGGTTCGAGGATCGCGACCGGCATCCTTGGCGCTTCCGCCGACAGCTTTCGCTACTACGGCGCCCATTGATCCAGCTTGATGAGGATAGCGATCCAACGCTCATATTTGCTCCTGGCCAGATGCGCGACAGTTTCAAATATATGCTTGGAAATCTGCTTCGCGGTGAGTTCCCGCAAACTCAGCTTTCGCCGAAAATGAAGCGTTGGGCTGGCAAGGCTGCCGACAAGAAAGGACACGATTTCACGCTGAAAGTAGCGGAGCGCTTGAGAGAACTCGGATGGTGCACCGAGACCGAGGTGACAATCCCCAAGATCTTGGGCGAGCGCCAAGACAGGAACTACGGCGACGTCGATGTTCTAGCATGGGATTCGAACAGCCGCCGGGTATTGATCGTTGAGTGCAAGGATGTGCATTTTCGGAAGACCTACGGCGAAGTGGCGGAGCAACTCGCTGATTTCCGGGGCGTCATCCGTGAGAATGGAAAGCCCGATTATCTGCGTAAACACCTTGATCGCGTCGAAATTCTTCGCGGCAATATCGACGCTGTGGCGAGGTTCACCAAGGTCGCCGATTTGACCGACGTCGAGAGCCACCTAGTTTTTGCGGACCCGGTTCCATTGGAGTTCGCACTTGCACAGATGTCCGAGCAGGTTCGTATCTCACATTTTGATCGCCTAGGCACGGCGCTGGTCTGGGAAGCACCATAACTTCGAACTGTTCGAGAACACGAGCGAAACGGCAGTTTCGTGTTCCAGGCAGTAGGAGATCGTCCCTAGTTCCGTTCAGCCGCGCACATTAGATTGGCGCACCTAATGATCACATTCTTGGGATCAAGCCCCACAATACACGGGTAAGGCCCCCACGAAATTCGAGTAGTTGGAACTGTCATCCTTACAGCGCTAGTGCGACTTCTGAACCCCCAAGGCCTCCAAGACGTGAGGAGAAATAACATCAGGATCATACGGGAGGCGCAACGACGGCTTTTTATCCTCAACCTGGAACTGTGTGCCAAAGATTTGCGGCTGATTTGTCGCCAGCAAAAAGCGATCGAGGGAAGCTGCCGCAATCCAGCGTGCGGACGGTTCACCGCGTGCCAGTGCGACCATCGCCAAAGCGTGTGCTTGTAAATAATCCGATGGCTCTTCGCCGTGTTGAAAGATGAATGCAGCGAAATAAAAGTCCCTTCCTGATTTCAATTGACCTTCCCGCAGCAAACTCTTTGCTCGATTCCGCCTTTCTCGATCCCGGAGTGCCAGCAAATGCAGCCCTTGGTCATCTAACGAGGCAGCGTCGCTTCTTTCGCGCTGGTCTTCGTCAAAGATCGACGCGATTTCGCGGTTACTTGGGCGAAATCTAAGGTGACTATAGCGGGCGTTTGAGTCCCAATCTTCAAATGCGCATTTTCCCTCACTCGGAGCCCTCAGCATGGTGAAAGGCTCAAAGGGTAGCAGTTTAAATGAAAATTCCCCCTTGGTTTGATCTACGGGACTTAACTCGATGATGTCGGGGTTGTCAGGGTCACCGGGATCTTCAAACGCAATTGCGAGAGTACCTTCCTGTTCCTCAATCCAAAGAGATCTTCGCGAGACGGCGGGGCCGGACACCTGCCAAAAATCTTCTCCGTCCGTCAGATATTCAGACGGTGCAAGAAGAGAGGCACTCCACGCTTCCTCCTTGGTCAAATCAATTCGGAAAATTGCCTGACTTTCTGCACAAACGTACCATGAACCTTGTAGACCCGCCAAGCTGCTGGCGTCTGTCCGCCCCGCATGCAAAGCACCCGCCCCTAGGAGGCAAAGAGATATCGGCACAGTTCTAAACATTCTCAGGAATGCGCCACTTCGTAGGACCTGATCATATCCCATTACAAAGCACTCCAGATAGCTAAGCAGAAAGCGCGGGGACCTGCTCACCAATATCGGTCACAAAGCCCAAATCAGGGCTAGGGAAAAACTTAAACTGCTCAATGTACTTTTGGTATTCCGGGTCACTCAGCACATCGGGAAACAGGTTTTGGGCGCTGGACGCATCCCAGTCGCTTAGGGTTCCCCAAGCCAGAAAGTGGCAAAACGCGTCGGTGATAGGAACCTCTGGGCATTTATTCTCCAAGAAAAGGAATTGTCCGCTCTCGTTCACTTCCAAGAAGACAACTTCATCGTCAGGCGTTATGATAAAATCAAACGCCCCATACGTTAGGTTAAGCTCCTTCATTAGCTGCAAGCACTTCTCGAATAAGGACGGTGATAGCTCATAGGGATAGCACTTTACGCCACTCAAACCAGACATTCTCCAGTCTACGATTGCCTTTTCATGTCCCTGGGATTCGATCGCTATGCCGAATTGTTTCTCCCCGAAGATAGTTACCCTCGCCTCATACTTCTTTTCTATATATTGTTGGAAGATAGCCGGCTGAAGTCTTACAGCTTCGTCAGTGCGCGAGGAACGTGGCGGGAAAATTGCCGAATAGGCGTGCCAACTCGATTGCTCTCCCTTCCAAGTGTGAGGAAGAAGCGATTTGCAAATGAGCCGTCCTCGAGCTTTCTCACGGAAGCGCTCCACCTGTTCAGGTGAGTTGGTGATTAGGGTCTGTGGGATTTGCAAGCCGAGTTGTGCCGCAATAATCAGTTGCAGATGCTTACTGTTTCCAATCATCTTAGCTGGAAAATCGTTGACCATCAGACTCCCGGCATTCTTGCACATAACATCAATCATCGACAGAATTGATTTCCGGTGAGCTTTGTGAATTTGCTCTATATATGGCCGATCATCTTCGTGGATTTCAAACTCCTTGACGGAGTCTCCCGCCGTCCGTCGGAGCCAGACGGTATCATAGACGACATCAGGACCCAGGATCGTTTGGCTCTCGGTTGAGAATGACCACCCGTCGCCCACGTAAGTGGTTTGCTCATCGTAATAGGGAATGAGGCTTGGCATAAAGAATTCGACCTGAACACCCCTCCTCTCCAGCAAAAATGCCATTACGTAGGCCGTGTGATCTTGGGGCTCTGCGACGATAAGCACACGTGGGGATCGAAAATTGGTCATTCTAAAGCTCCGAGATACCTCTCTCCAATGCTGTGAATTGGCAGCAGAGTTCGATGAGATCTAACATGAATTGGAGAAATTCCTCCCATCTTCCGTCTTGGGCCATGCCGCGGAATGCCGGCGTGAAAGAGTTTCCATAATGATAAATCATGGGGCCTAGCGGAAGAAAGGGTGCTGAAATCACTCCTCGATTTGCAAGATTTCCATGAAAAATTGCGCGCGCCACACGTCCATTGCCTTCTTTTAAAGGATGAAAAATTACGAAGACCGCGTATAGAATTACCGCCTCCAACAACGGAGGAAAGGATCGACGCGCTCGGACATTCTTCAATTCCGGATGCCATAGCCGCGAATTCTCTACATTTATGTATTTCCAACCCGCAACATGCCCCATCCGTGGCTTGACTATTTCATTGTTGCGAAATTGGGCCACTTCGCCGAGCAATTTTGAGCCCATCTCAATGGCCCACTCAGGGTTGACTTGCCAATCGAGGAACTGCTCCCATCGCTCGACGAGAACCGGCTCCGAGCATAGCCTTTCTTGAAAGGTCGCCAGGCTCGGCGCGCGGTAAGAAATCCGAGGATGCGTCGCTATGCGCTCATCGTGCAAAGAAACAGTTTGCAGGAGTCCCGAGGCTCGAACTTCGCTCCCGTAGCTCCGCCACACTGCATTTTCGTAGTATCGGTTGAGCGAGGTGACGACACTCTCCAGCTCACAATATCGTTCCGTCAGGTGCGGTGAGCATTCCGGTAAGGTAAATCGGTCCTCTCGCATTGCGACCCTATTGAGCAAAGCCATCGAAAAAAGGGCGCCCGTAGACGCCCTTTTTCACTTAGTCGGCGTCGACGCCAACGTCATAGTCGGGACGAGGGAATGTGGGCTCCCAAGCTCCTCTGTCGCCGACTTATTTGCCTCGGACATGGATCTATTTGGGCACCAGCCGTCCATTTGGATGCGCAGCTTGCTCGACGATGTAGACCACCGGTTCATACCAAATTGCCCCGGTATCGGGGTCGACGCATTTTTCTAGGTGCCCGCCCCAAACATAGTTCTTCCCGTCGGCGTCGCTGCGTGGCGGCAAGCTCATTGTGCTCCGTCGCACCGGCATCTTCGCGCGCACTGGCACACCAAAGATGAGCGGCATGGGCTGGAAATAGATGCGGCCATTTCGAGTGGCGCTACGCGCAAGCGGTCGAATTACCTGCTCACCGGTCTTCGGATTAATGAGCCTCTCGAATATAGGTTCGAGAGGCACGGCGTCGGGCGGCGGATTGGCGTTAGCGTCCACTGTGAAATTTATACCGCCCGGCGCTTGTCTGGAAGCGCGCGGGCTCATCGCTGATAGTATTGATACTTTCGAGGATCAGCCTGATCCTGGAACGGTTTTCGCTCTTGCTCGGTCCGCGCCTTCTCCAAGGCGCGGAGGCGCTCCGCATTCTCAGGTTTCTTTAAAGCTTCCGCAATAGCCTTGAGTTTGGTCCTCTGGTGTTGATCAAGACGCCTGTAGGTATCTTGATCGAGCTTGATGCTCGCGGCGCGGGCCTCGGCCATCAGAATAAGCCTGCGTCCATCGGGTTCACTCAAAGCGCGTTCAAGTGCGTCTCGCCCTGCCGAGATCTGCGCGGCAAGACTATTCTGTCTTGCGCGGGCGGAATGCTGCCACCGCGGACCGGAGATGCCATGCTCGCTCATCGCCCGTTCCAGCGCGGCAGCTTCAAGAAGTGTGTCGTCTGCGCTAAGGCGGACCTCGAACATCTTCTTCTCGGTATATTGAATGCTTCGCAGTGAAGGCGCCACAGCCTCTAGGTCCGCCGGGGTAGGCGCAAGCGCGACCTCGCCAAATTGGGAGGGCCGTCTCAGGAGTTCGTTTTGCGCATGCCGAAGCCCCTTGTTGCGCGCCTGCTCGCGGAATGCCTGATAGGCACCATCTGCCTGGACAAAGCTGCGGCGGAACAACGCAAGGCTCTGTTCGGTGTGGTGTCCCCCGTCAGCACCTATGGCACAGATTGGCGGTTGTGATTTAAGGAGGATTTGGGCTTCGTCGTAGTGACGAAGGAACGAAGATGAAGCCCAAATCCTCAAGGTCCAAATCGCCTGCCGAGCAGGTGGTGAAGGACATCCGCCGCAAGACCCGTCGGCATTTCTCTGCAGAAGACAAGATCCGGATCGTGCTCGATGGCCTGCGCGGTGATGACTCCATCGCCGAGCTGTGTCGCCGCGAAGGGATCGCCCAGAGCTTGTATTACACCTGGTCCAAGGAGTTCATGGAAGCCGGCAAGCGTCGCCTGGCTGGCGATACTGCGCGTGCTGCGACCACGGACGAGGTGAAGGATTTGCGCCGTGAGGCACGCGATCTGAAGGAGTGTGTGGCCGATCTCACTTTGGAGAACCGGCTGCTCAAAAAAAGCATGATCGCGGATGGGGGTGACGACGAATGAGGTATCCCGCATCCGAGAAGCTCGAGATTATCAGGATCGTCGAGCAGTCGCATCTGCCTGCCAAGCGCACGCTGGATCAGCTCGGTGTGGCTAGGCGCACCTTCTACCGCTGGTACGATCGCTTCCTCGAGGGCGGGCCCGAGGCGCTTCAGGACCGCCCTTCAGCGCCGAGCCGGGTGTGGAACCGCATCGGAGACGATATCCAGCAGCAGATCGTCGAGATGGCACTGGAGCAGACCGAGCTGTCCCCGCGCGAGCTGGCCGTGCGCTTCACCGACGAGAAGCGCTACTTCGTGTCGGAAGCCACGGTCTATCGCCTCCTGAAGGCCCACGACCTCATCACCAGCCCGGCCTACACGGTGATCAAGGCGGCAGAGGCGTTCCACACCCAGACCACCCAGCCCAACGAGATGTGGCAGACGGACTTCACCTACTTCAAGATCATCGGGTGGGGCTGGGTCTACCTCTCGACTGTGCTCGACGACTACTCACGCTACATCATCGCCTGGAAGCTCTGCACGACGATGAAGGCTGAGGACGTCACCGAGACGCTCGACATGGCACTGACCGCCTCAGGCTGCGACCATGCCAATGTCCTGCACAGGCCGCGCCTGCTCAGTGACAACGGTCCCAGTTACATCGCCGGAGAACTGGCCAGCTATCTCGAAGGCAAGGCCATGGATCATATACGCGGTGCGCCCTTCCATCCGCAGACCCAGGGCAAGATCGAGCGGTGGCACCAGACGCTGAAGAACCGCGTCCTGCTGGAGAACTACTTCCTGCCTGGCGATCTCGAACAGCAGATCAAGGCCTTCGCCGAGCACTACAACCATCAGCGCTACCACGAGAGCCTGAAAAACGTGACGCCTGCCGATGCCTACTTCGGCAGGGCAACCGCCATCATCGAACGAAGAGAAAGGATCAAGCGACAGACACTCGAACATCGGCGCTTGCAACACCGCAGGCTCGCCGCCTAAACATCAAACCCAGACAAGGCCCACACTCCGTAAGCCTACGCCGCGAGTTGTGCCAAATGTTCTGACGACGGACAATCGCGGAATTCAAGCTGTTTGAGCTCGTCCGGCCTGAGCCCGGTATTGGCCGCGAAAAGTACAAAGTCGTGCAACTGCTCCGCATGCCACCGATAGTGCGGACGCTGCGGGTCCGCCGCGTTGGATCGCGTGGCCTGATACAATAGCTTATATTCGTTTGGCGTAAACCAGGGTCGATGTTCGACCTTGGTTTGGCGACGGTAAGGATCTGAAAGATCTGGGACGTGTTCGATCCATCCGTGACGGTAGGCGGTCTTCAGCACCATGCTCAGCGTTACGACTTCGTTGTGAAGTGTGTTGCGCGCAGGCGGCTTCCACTCCTTCTCGTCATCGTTCCAGCCTTCCGGCTTAGTCATCCGCTTCACACGGTATTCCTGAGCGGTGCCGGAGGTGATGCTCTTAACGGGCATCTTTTCGAAGTGAGGTAGTAAATGAAGCCTGATCCGGTCTTTGTGGCCCTGCACCCACTTGGGGCTGCGCCGGCCACGGGTGATCGCTTCGTACTCTTTTCAAATTGCTTTGCGGCCTGAGCAAAGGTTTTGCCGGACTCGAGCTCGCCAAATCTCTTTTTGGCGCAGAGCTCCAGATACCAATCTTCGGCAACGTCTTTGGCGCGACCGAGGCTGCGCAGCTTCGTGCTTTTGCGCCACTCCTTGCCGTCGAGGTATGTGGAGCAGTGCCAGTTACCGCCGTCCGCACGGCGGTAGAGGCGGACCTTGTCACCTAAGATTCGATGTATTTCCAAAGCGCCTCCCTTTGTGTGCGTTTGTGTGAGCGCTGTGCGACTCCATTTTAGTGTATCACGGGGGAGTTTTGAGCGTCAAATGCGTGCCGCAGACAAAGAAAAAACCCCTATGAAAAAAATGGTTTAATCATTTTGTCGGTTGGTTGCGGGGGCAGGATTTGAACCTGCGACCTTCAGGTTATGAGGCTTGCCCCGCGGCGAATACTTGACCGAGCTGCAAAGACCCCGTTCGCGAACGGCCGTCATGACGCGGGTGTATCGCCGTGTCCGCAGAAACTCGTCGAAGATAAACCGGACGATCTCAGCTTCTGGCTCGTCGACCTTTAACCCCTGAGGAGTGGCAACATAGCCGAATGGCGGCAAACCACCGTGCATTTTCCCGTGCCGCTTGCGCGTGCGGATGCTGTCGCGCACCCTTTCCGCGATAAGCTCGCGTTCGAACTGGGAGAAGGTAAGCAGCACATTGAGGATCATCAGGCCCATACTGTCGGAAGTATCAAAGGCCTGTGAGATGGAGACCAGAGCTATGTTAAGGCGATCGAAGATCTCGATCATCCTAACGAAATCGGCAAGGCTACCGGTCAGCCGGTCGATCTTGTACACCACGACAACGTCGATTTCTCCTGCTTCGATATGCTGCATGAGCTGCGAGAGCGCAGGGCGATCCATTCCGCTCCCCGAATGGCCGCCATCGTCGTATCGGTTGGGCAGCTCGACCCAACCCTTGTACTGCTGACTCTTGACATAGGCGCTACTGATTTCGCGCTGCGTAACCAGTGAATTGACATCATGTTCGAGGCGCTGGTTAGTGCTCTTGCGGGTGTAAATTGCGCACCGTTTCAACGGTGCGATAGCTTCGATATCCATGGGCAAACTCCGAAATTCCTTCGAAACATCGCCCCGTTGCGATCGGCGGAGAAGGTCTAAGCGCCGGATGTGGAGAATTATGCGGCTATATGAAGAGCAAGGGCATCTCGCGCCTGACCGCTCCCCTTGGAGCGATCAGCCATCGACCTTCAGCCTAAGTCGATTGCCAGCATTGCAAGGTCTGCTCTTGTCTTTTTACCCAAACGCGGACTGATAGTTTTCTGCCGAGTATCTGGCATGGAAAAGGCGGCCCGTCCCGATTGGGACGGACCGCCCGCCGAGTGACCTGGACCTGTCAGGAGGGGTCAGGCAGCCTGCTCGGCAATTTCGTCAGTTGCTTCGGCGTTCACCGCCTCGTCTCCTTCGTGGTCGGCCAATTCGACTTCTTCCGAACCGGCGAAACGCATGCTCGAAGGCACCCAGGCCTGCGCTCGTTCCTTGATATCTGCCTCGCCGATGAAGTTGCCCGAGAAAATGCGTTCGGCAGCGCTCGCGAGTTCTGCCTTCTTCGACGCAGCGTAGCGACTGACCATTTCGGGACCACCAGCGGCATCGAGCGCTTCGAGCGTGCGGGTCTTGGCAACACGGTCGAAGTAGTTGGCAGCCGTAGGACGCCACCAATGCGCGGTCTCGATTTCGAGCAGCGAGCCGAGCGCCTCGTGCATCGGCACCGAACGCTCGCCTTCGCAGGCAAGACTGGCAACGAGTGCACGCGAGACGACATGACCAAGCCAGGCCGAGCGCGCCTCGTCGGTAAGCGCCCGGAACCTGGCAAACCGCTCGACATCGCTCTCGCCAGCACGCCAGCTTTCATCGAGCGACCCCGCGAATTCGGCCAAAGCAGCACTCGCCGGCGCATCCTTGGCCTCAAACCCGGTGACCGGGCCGGACGCTACCGATCCGACAAGCGTCGACGCTTTCTTGGCGCGCCAGTCGTGCCCATCGGCATCGGCGAGCGTGAAGACCATGAAGTCGAGTGCCAGTGCCGGATCGTTTGCGAGATGGATCGCGAGGATGTCGCGGCGCTGCATCGCGAGCTCGTCGAGCAGGCGCTGGGACAGCGAGCTCCCTTTAGGCTTCGCCGCTCCGCTCTCCTCGACGGCCTCGACCACACATTCGTCAGCGATGACTTCGGTCTCGGTGTAGTATTGCTGGACCAATGTCGGCTCGCCATTTCGCGAGAGGACTAGGAAGGCGCCAGCTTCGGATTTCAGCTCGTCGGCGAGTACCGGCGGCCGATCATTGATCGCGCGCATGGCGCGGTCGATTACCACGAGTTCCTGTTCGGCCTTGGCGACCTCATCCTCGTCGCTGTCCTCGTCTTCGAGCACAGCGGCGACGCGGTCGTAGTCGGCCTCGAGCTCGCCAAGTTCCTTCGCTTCCTGTTCGGTCATCGGCGCAGGCTCGCAAGGCAGACGGCTCAGACCTTCAACAAGGTCGTGGCTGACGTAATTGCCAAGGGTCGGCCGAATCCAGGCAAGTCCATATTCGAGCGCGGTCTTTTCTGCGGCTTCGTCCATGGCCTTGTGCGCTAGGTCCTCGAGCAGCGCGACGTCGATCCAGCTCTCGCTGGCATCATCGTCGAACAGTTCGCGCTCGATCCGGCCACCTGCGGCGATATAGGCATCGCGTCCGACGAGAACAGCACGCGGATCGGAACCGCGCACCGTGGCATCGAGCACCATGCGGCGGATCGTGTCGGGCGTGATCTGGTACCAGGCGTCCTGCAGTTCGGCATAGACATGCGCCTGGCGCTCCACGTCGGAGATCGCGCCGTAGGCCTTGGCCATGTCGAGCGTGATCGTGCCTTCGGCGAGCGCTTCGAAGACGCAAGGCGCGAGACTTGCAAGGCGCAGACGTCCTTCGACGAACCGGACAGTGAGGCCGAAGCGGCGCGCCACGTTTTCCGTGGTAGCCCCTGCCTCGATGATGGAGGCGAAGGCCTGCGCCTCGTCGGCGGGGTTCATCGCGAGGCGCTGGAAGTTCTCGGCAAGACTTGCTTCGCGCACTTCGCTTTCCTCGCCTTCGATAACGAGGCAAGTGACTTCGTGCGTGTCAGGCAAGGTGCCCTCTTCGGCCAGCGCCTGCAGCGCGGTGAGACGGCGACCGCCGGCCTCGACCTCGAACTTGCCGCGCTTTCCTTTGCGCACGACGAGGTTCTGCAGCAGGCCGCGCGCAGCAATGTCTGCCCGCAACTGGAGGTCGGCCAGCACGTCGCTCGACTTGCGAACGTTGCGCGGACTCGGGACGAGCTTCTTCAAGGGAATTGACTGGATCATGGGTGTTCTCCTGATAGGATGCAGGCGCAGGTGAGGATCACGAGGCCCACAAGCCCAAAGGGCTCCCTCCACTCTCATTCTGAGATTGGGGTCTGCCCGAGGGATCAGGCGGCAAGCGCGGGGAGGACCGACGAGGCTGCGGAGACTGGCACGAACAGCCGCGTGCGGTATCGGATAATCTCGGTGAAGCAGCCCTTGTTCTTGTACCAGTCGAGCCGATCGGGCGAGAAGCCAGTCAGTTCGAGGCGCTGTTCGCCGCCGACCAACGAGCGCTTCACGGTAAGTGGATCATGGCTTGCGAGGCCCAGCGGTTTTCCGCTTGCGAGGACGAGGTCGCCGATCTGCTCTGCCGATGGTCCGGTAACCCCGGACAGGCCAAAGGTTTTGGAAATCGCAAAGAGATCAACATCGAGCACTTCACGTCCGATGATCGACTGGCCGTCCTCGGCAACGAGCCGGGTGACCCGGACATGATCGCCAGACAGGCGCTTCCAGACCGGGAGCAGCAGCCCGGTAGCGAGATGGACGCGCTCGGTCACCGGTGAAGCGCCAGCCTCTTCTTCCTCGGCACGCCAGGCGCTCGTGAACGCGGTGACGCCAGTTTCTTCCCAGTGGCTTTCACCCAGTGCCTCAAGCGTCCAGTTCGCGGACTTGAGCGGTCGCAGCAGGCGCCGACGTTCGATCACCTCCCCGTCGTCGGCGATGAGACGCCGGGCTGGTATCGACAGCGCGACCTTGCCCGAGCGCGCATTGCGCATCGGGATTGCGTGCGGGCTGCCAATCTCGTGCATCCGTAGCAGGCGCTGCAGGCGCAGAGGCCGCAGGTGCCTCGTCACTTCGAGCGAGACGAGGCGGGTTTCCGCTCCGGTCACGGGGTCGGTGCGCAGGAGTTCATCGGCGAGGACCGTGAAACGATCGACCTTCACGGTTTCCAGTCCCTGATCGAGCGTTCCGGCCTCGCGCGCGGCTTCGATCCGCGCTTCGACGAGGCCAAGATATTCATCGAAGATGGCGTTCTGGAGCGCGATCGGCAGCGCGAGGATGCGGTTGAGCCAGCGCTGGATCGTGGGGAGATTGTCGGTCAGTCCCCCATCTGGGTTTTCGAGACGGAGGCCCGTTCGCTCGACGAAGTGGCCGAAAGTGGTGGCTTCGAGCTTGCCGTCATAGAGCAGCTGGAACCAGCGGCTGAGCGCGTCGCGCGCATAATCGCTTTCGAGATTGTCGGCCGGGTCGAACAGGTTCTGTCCGCCGGTCTGGCGCTGGCCGCGCGTAAGCGCGCCCAAAGCGTCGAGCCTTCGCGCAATAGTCGAGATGAACCGGCGCTCGCCCTTCACATCTGTGGTGACCGGGCGGAACAGCGGGGCTGAGGCCTGATTGGTGCGGTTCGTGCGACCAAGGCCCTGGATGGCGTTGTCGGCGCGCCATCCCGGTTCAAGCAGGAAGTGAACCCGGCGCTGCTGGTTCCTGGCGCCCAAGTCGGCATGATAGGAACGCCCCGTGCCGCCCGCATCCGAGAAGACCAGGATGCGCTTGGTCCCTTCCATGAAGGTTTGCGCTTCGGCGACATTGGCGCTGGGGCTACGCCGTTCGAGGCGCTGCTCACCATCGCGGCCGAGGACAAGCCTGCGGGTCCGGCCCGTGACTTCGGCCACGGCGTCGGTTCCGAAATGTTCGATAATCGCATCGAGCGCAGTGGCGATGGGCGGCAGTGCGCAAAGCTGTTCGATCAGCGCATCGCGCGCAGCAATGGCGCGCGGGCAGAAAACGGGATTGCCCTCTCCGTCGCTCATCGCCTCGGAGCGAAGATTGCCGTCCTCGTCGGCGAAGACCTGCATCAATCGTATCGGGAAGCTCTTCGTAAGGTAGTCGATGACGTATTCACGCGGGGACAGATCGATATCGAGAGCTTCGCGTTCTTCCACGGTAAGGTCGGCAAGGCGCCGGTCGAGCATGGCCTCGGCGGTCGAGACCAGCTGCACGACAACCGAATGCTCTTCGCCAAGCGCTACTTCCATCGCGGGGATCAGGCTCGGCAATTTCATCGAAAGCAGGAGCTGGGCAAAGAAGCGCTGCTTGGTGCCTTCGAAGATCGATAGCGCCGCAGCCTTGGCATTGCGGTTGAGCGTGTCGCCGCTGTCCTCGTCGACCACGCGGGTTGCTTCGAGCGCAGCTTCGAGGTTGCGGTGAATGATCGCCCAGGCATCAGCATAGGCATCATAGATTTTTATCTGCGCTTCGGTCAGGCTGTGTTCGAGGATCTCGTACTCGACCCCGGCGAAGGACAGCGCACGGGCAAGATAGAGACCCTGGGCCTTGAGATCACGGGCGACGAGCTCCATCGCCGCGACGCCGCCAGCGCGGATCTCGGTCATGAATGCCTCGTGGGTCGGAAAGGCGGTCTCGGGTCCCCAAAGGCCGAGGCGGGAAGTGTAACCGAGGTTGGCGATATCCGAAGCGCCAGTGGCAGACGCGTAGAGCACGCGGGCGCGTGGGAGATGGTTTTGCAACCTGAGGCCCGCCATGCCCTGTTCGGAGCCCTTGACCTTGCCGCGGGTTGAAGAGCCCCCAAGCGCATTGGCCATCGCGTGGGCTTCGTCAAAGGCGATCACACCGTCGAAATCCTCGCCCGCCCAGGCAAGGATCTGGTCGAGCCGCGTATCCTCGGCGCGGCCCGAGCGCAGCGTTGGATAGGTGACGAAGAGAATGCCTTCGGACATCGTTACGGGCTGGCCGAGTTTCCAGCGCGAGAGCGGCTGGAGATCGAGCGGCAGCCCGCCAAGCGCCTCCCAGTCGCGGCGTGCATCTTCGAGCAGCGCCTCGTTCTTGGTGATCCAGACATGTCGGCGCTCGCCTGCGAGCCAGCGATCCATGATGACCGCGGCGATCTGCCGTCCTTTGCCCGCTCCGGTTCCGTCGCCGAGGAAGAAGCCTTGGCGGTAGGAGTGTCCGTCCTCGGAGAGTTCCAGCGAGGTGCCTTCCTGGCTCACCTTGAACTGACCCGGAAGATCGCGCGCAAATGCCTGGGCAGCGTAGACCAGTGTCTCGCATTGCGCTTCGGACAGCAGGCCATCGGCCTGCCAACATGCGGGAAGGCGCGGGCAAACATCGGGCTGCGGTGCCGCGACCGAACCCATGGCGACCGATTCCACGAGCGGGGTGGGATGGGCCGGAGCGCCTTCGAACGCGATGCGGCTGGGCCGGTAAGGCAGGTAGATGCCTGCCTGTTCGGGCACAGGCGCGGGGTCGGCGAGGACCGAATAGGCAAGGTCGATCGCATTCGCCGTGGCTGCTGGTGTCGCGGCGAACGGCGCCACCGGCCGAACCGGCGCGCTTTGGGCCGAAGTCTTGCCAACGAGGCGCACTGGCTTGCCGAGCGGCAGGCGGTGGATGTTGGCGGAGGTCTGTATGCGTGGCGGAAGCGCAGTGATAAGCTCGTGGAGCGAGATGAGGTCGGCAGTATCTCCGGTGATCGCAGGCGAGGACGCAGTCGGCGTCTTGTCGAACACAACCAGGCGAACAGCGATCCCCGTCCCTGTCCGGCGAAACATCTGCTGCAGGCGAACATCGAGGAGCAGCGATGCTTCGTCCTGTTCCTTGGCGAAGGCGGAGGCGTCGAAGCCTTCAGGCATAATGGCGACGATCCTCGCCCGATTAGCAGCGGCCCGGATTGCACCGCGTAGGTGACGCATAGCGGTCTCACCGTCCTTGCCGCGTTCCAGGCTGTGAGCGAACGGCGGGTTCATCAGCACGGCAGACGGAACAGGGCCGCGAAGCAAGTCGGCGATCAGTTCCCCGTCATGCGCAGTGATGGTGGCCGTGGGGAAGACGTGGGCCAGACCGTCTCGTCTTGCCGGATCGATCTCGTTGAGGAGCAGCGAAGCGTTCTGGACGCTGCCCCAAAGAGCAAGGGCACCATTGCCTGCGGACGGTTCGAGGAGCGTGTCTTGCGCGCAGCCAGCTGCGGCCTTCGCCATCAGCCAGGCCAGCATTGGCGGGGTCGAGAACTGCTGGAGCTCGACCTGTGCTTCGCTGCGCACATGCCGCGGCGGAAAGGCAGCTTGGAGCCAGTCGAACCGCGCTTCGGCTTCATGCACGTTCGTCGCCAGATCGATCCGTGAGGACTCTCGCAACCAGAGCAGTGCGCCGATCTCGACCGCGTTATTGTAGTCAGCGATGGTCCAGGCGCTTCCCCAGTCCAAAGATCCAGTCTCCTCGGCGAACAGCCCGGAAATGTCGGTACGGGTAAGATGACGTCCCGAAGCAAGAAGCGCGGCAACTCGGGTGCCGATGGCATAGGCCAAGGGCATGGACGGCAACTGCTCGCCGGCGGGAAACAGGTCTGATTGAAACATGGCAATTCGTCCTCCTGATGGGGGCATCGGGACACGCCCTCTGCCGGATCAGGAATTCGAGAAGCTCTCTCTCCTCTACCGCGCCGCTTTGCGGCGCAGCCATGCTGTAAGTTCATCGTTCCAGTCGGTGTCGCGTGAGGATGGTTTGCGAACGTGGATCGTCCGCCCATCGCGGGCATAAGCGGCCAGGCCACGCGACGCAGCCAGCTCGCCGCCAGCATCGTGATCGACGAAGAGGTGAAGCTCGGTCACGCTCTCAGGCACGCTGACGAGACCGAAGCGCTCATTGCCCAGGGTCGCCCAGACGGGGATGCCGGTAAGAGCATAAGCCGACATTGCGCTCTCGATCCCTTCAGCAAGGCCGAGCAGGCCGGAGGCCGGAGCGAAGAGACGAACAGCAGCTTCACCGAGCGCGCCAAGCGCGCGCTTCGGCTTGTCGAAATCAGCCTTGGCATCGCCCGAAAGGAAAGTGCGATGGATGGCGATCGGCCCCTCGTCGAGGTTGACCGCCGCAATCATCGCCGGCAAAAAGCGGGTTCGTCCTTTCGGACCAAGCGGCGTTCGTGAATGGAAGCGGAGCGCCGGAGATGCGGCAAGGATGCCGCGGCTCTCCAGATATGCCTTTGCCGGGCTGGCACGCAGTGGCTGTGCATCGCGCCAGATCCTCAGCGCTGCCGCCGAGGGTTTGCGCGTTCTGGTCTGCTCGGGACCTTCGGTAGTCGCAGAAGCTGAAAAGAGCGCCGGTGCCTCGAAACCTTCACGCGCCAATGCAGACAATACGCTCTGCTGATCACATCCCGCAAAGCAATGGAAAAGGATAGCCTGTCGACCGAGCGACACACCGAGTGACGGCGTGCGGTCATCATGCGCGGGGCAACAGGCCATGCCCTTTGTGCCGGACCATTTGCCCCCTCGCGATTCGCAAATGCGACGGGCGGTCTCGGCAAGCGACCGGTTGGGATGAGTTTGGACAGACAGGGACATGCGAGCTCCTCAGCATGCAAAGTAGCCCCCTCATCAGCGCTCCTCTCCTCTCCCAAAGGCAGGCGTTCGCCGCTTTCCTACAGGGATATGTTCTATCTATGTTCTCTTTCGATTCGAATCAATGGAGCACAAGTCGAGATGACCTCCCTCAATCGTCTGACTGCGATAGCGGTCGCCTGTCTGGGGATGATCGCGACCTCCTCACAGCAGGTCCGCGCCCAGGATTTCACTTTGTTCGAGCACGCGATCGTTCCACCAAAGACGGACCAGCAGCCGGCAAGGCAATATCTACCTGCAATCTACCAAACAGGGCCAGCAGACGTATCCTACCGGGAAGGCCTGTATATGGCGGCAATAGCCGAGGCCGAGCGCCGTTACGGGCTTCCGACCAATCTGCTTCGTGCTCTCATCTGGGCTGAGTCCCGCTTCAATCCGATGGCTGTGAGTCCAGCCGGTGCTGCCGGGCTTGCTCAGCTTATGCCAGCCACGGCGCGAGAACTGGGCGTCCGGAACCGTCATGACCCTCTTGCATCGATCGACGGTGGCGCCAGGTACCTTCGCGACATGTTGGACCGGTTCGACGCGGTCCACCTGGCCTTGGCTGCTTACAATGCGGGCCCAGGTGCCGTCTCCCGATCACGCGGCATTCCCAACAATGGTGAAACGCCGCAATATGTCCGGTCTGTGTTGGGACGTTGGCAAGCAATTGGTACGTACAATTGACGAAACTACCTGATTTCCGGCTATTGTCTGAAATCATGTGCCGGAATGAAGACGGACAACGCCAGTGAATGAGACCCCCGGTGAGCCGTTCGACTTTCGCAAGGCGTTGAAGGCACAGAAGCGCCGGAAGCTGAGAAAGGAGATCGCGTTGGGTTTGGGAGCATTCGCGATCGTATTTGCTGGAGGGATGCTGGCACTCAACTGGTCAGTCCATGATGCCAGCCTTGCTAACGACGATCAGCAGCCTCAGGCTTTATTCCAGCAAGCAAGCTCCCCACAATTCGACATCTGCGGATCCGTCCGGCGCACATGCGTCGTGGATGGAGATACTTTCTGGCTTGATGGCGTGAAAATCCGGATTGCCGACATCGACACTCCCGAGATCAGCGAGCCTCGTTGCGACTATGAATACCAGCTCGGCATGCGCGCGACGCACCGCCTTGTCGAATTGCTGAATGGCGGGCCCTTTGAACTGAGGACCATCGGTAGCAGAGACGAGGATCAGTACGGTCGCAAATTGCGGGTTGTAACGCGCGGCGGCCGCTCGCTTGGCGATCAGCTGGTCAGCGAAGGCCTGGCGCGAACCTGGACCGGGAGACGTGAACCATGGTGCTGAACCGCGATCAGGAATTGTGGGCCGTCGCGCTCTGGGTCGAAAAGAACCATGGCGGAGAGGGAACCGCGTATATCGCGCAGCAAATCCAGCGGCTATCCAACGAAGGGGACGAGGCTGGCATAGCAACGTGGAAGACTGTTGCTGAACGGTTCGATCAGCTTAGCTGCCAAAGCTCTACGAACTGAGGCTCGGCACGATGCGGAAGTGGCTTAAGGTCTGGGGCATCAGAATTGAGTTCGCCTTGCTCGCGTCAGTGTCCCTGATAGGGCTGGTCCTGAGCCTTCAATCCTGCACTGGCTGAGAAGAAATTCGATCTCCCGATCAACCCTTCGCAAACTTCCCCATGATGACCTTTCCTCCAGTCCGGAGCTCATCGAGGTAGTCGCTCCACCATTGAGCCATCCGCACGCGCTCGTCCCAATGCTTGCCGCGATGGTAGATGCCACGCACAACATTGCTGTCGCCATGTGCCAAGGCACGCTCGATCGCATCAGGATTCCAAAGGCCCGACTCGTTCAGGAATGTCGATGCTGTCGCCCGGAGTCCATGAGCGGTGACTTCTTCCTTCGAGTATCCCATGCGACGGAATGCGGCATTGAGCGTGTTTTCACTCATGGGACGCTTGGAGCTGCGCGCAGATGGGAAAACATATCCTTCGCGGCCGAGCATCTCGGCCAGATCAGTGAGATAGCCTCTAACCTGCTTGGAAAGTGGGACGGCATGCGCTCGGCGCGCTTTCATTTTACCGGCAGGGATCTTCCAGACCCCATCGACGAGGTCGATCTCATGCCATTCGGCGTGCCGGAGTTCGCCGGGGCGTACGAACACATGCGGCGCTATCTGCAAGGCCAACTTCGTCACCATGTAGCCAGTAAAGTCGTCGATTGCGCGCAGCAGCCCACCTAGCTCGGTGGGCTCGAGGATTGCTGCATAATGCGTGGCTCTCGGCGTTACGAGAGCGCCCTTCAGCATACTGGTCGGATCGGATTTGCAGCGGGTGGTAGCAACACCGTAGCGAAACACGCGGCCTGCGAACGACCGACATTTCTTCGCAGTCTCGTGCTTACCGGTGGCTTCCAGCCGTTTGAGGGGAGCCAGAACTTCGAACGGCTCGATCTCGTTGATGGGTCGGTTCCCGATGGCAGGCGCAAGCTTGTCGAGGAAATAGTTGGCCTTGACGATCGTGCCATCGGCGCGGCCGTTCTGGACCATCATCTGTTCAATATACTCACGTGCGACTGCCTCGAACGTCTGTGCAGAAAGGAACTCTGCGCGGATTTTCCGCTTCCGCTTCTCAAAAGCCGGGTCGCCCCCTGAAGCAACAGCTCGTCGCGCCTCGTAGGCCGCGTCTCGCGCTTGCTTGAGGCTGATGTCGGGATAGCTGCCGATGCAGAGCTTCTTTTGCGCGCCGCCGATCCGGTATCGGAATCGCCAAAGTTTGCCGCCGGTCGGCGTGACCTCAACATATAGGCCGCGCTCATCGGTTACCTTGTACGGCTTATCCTTGGGCTTGAGTGCGCGGAGGCGAGTATCTGTCAGCGGCATGTGGGGGCCTTTTCATCTGGGCCTTTGCGAAACGGCCTCAAAAGGCCCACAAAAGTGTCTGGAACCCCCGAGAACAGGCGGGACGATCCGGAACGATCCAAGGGCCAAATCCCTAGGATTTCTGCGGGTTTTATAGATTATTTGGGAGAACGTGAGAAGAACAAATGGTGCCCAGAAGAGGACTCGAACCTCCACGCCCTTGCGAGCGCCAGCACCTGAAGCTGGTGCGTCTACCAATTCCGCCATCTGGGCACACTTTGCAGAGAGCGGTCATCTAGGTCCGCACTGCAGGTAGGAGCGGGCCGATAGCGACCGCCGTAGTCTCTTGTCAACAAGATTGCCCAGTGCGCTCCAAAGAAAACGCCAAGCTACTCATCGTTCGAAATTCAATCCACTTGAGCTCGCTATAGCCGTCCGAACGCCATCCTTCAGAATGCCGCTCAATGTACTGAGCAACCGCGTCTGCGATTGCCTCGGATTCGGATCAGAAAGAACTCGTAATGTCTGCATAGTACGGGTTGAATATGGCGGAATCGGGGTTCTCAGTTAGCGCTGAATTTGCATCCCTTGACCGCTTCCCTATGAATGGGGAATGGCTTCAGGAACCGACACCCGCATGACACCGCCGCTGGTGGATCTGCCCATTGCCACCCACGACAGTGGATTTTACGATGGGTTCAGCCGGGCTGTAACGATCCCATCGAAGATCATCGTCTCGCTGCTGATCATGTGGGCGATCTTCTTCCCGGTCAGCGCCAATGAAACGCTATCTGCGGCCAATTCCAGCATTATCGCCAGTTTTTCAGGCTGGTACGTTTATCTTGTCGCGGCACTCATGGCCGTCTGCTTCCTCCTGGCTCTTTGGCCGAGTGCCGGACGACTCAGGATCGGTGCCGAGGACGAGGTACCCGAATTCAATCGTTTCTCCTGGTTCGCAATGCTGTTCGGTGCGGGGATCGGCATCGGTATGCTCACCTATTCGACCGGCGAGCCACTGGCCCATTTCGCCAATAATCCCGAGATCATTCGCGGTTCTATCGAGGCCCAGTCCGCCGAGGCGGTGCGTCCGGCCTTTATCTATACCTTCCTCCATTGGGGTTTTGCCGCCTGGGGAAGTTATGCCCTCGTGGGCTTGGCCATCGGCTATGTCGCCTATCGGCGAAACCTGCCCCTCACCATACGTTCGGCGCTTGCCCCACTGTTCGGGGTTCGCTTGTCAGGCCTTTCCGGCCATTTAATCGACATCGTTGCGGTAGTGGCGACGATACTGGGGGTGGCGGTAACCATGGGCCTCGGCGTCGAGCAATTCGTTGCCGGGCTTGCCCGCCTTGGTTTGGGGGACTGGCTTCTGGATGCCGATGGATCATCCTCTGCCGCCGCGGTAGTCGTGTCTCTCGTGATCCTTGTGGGAGCATCGACGCTGAGTGCCCTTTCGGGCGTCGGCCGCGGGATCAAGTGGCTGTCGAACCTCAATATGGGGCTATCGTTCGCGCTTCTTGCACTTTTCGCTATTATTGGCTCGGGTATGGTGGGCCTGAATATTCTGGGCGTAGGCCTGTGGGACTATTTCCGGACGCTGATACCGAATTCCCTGACCCTGTTTTCCGGCGGCAACGAGATAGGCGACGCGCTGGTTCGGTGGCAGCTGGACTGGTCGGTCTTCTATTGGGCCTGGTGGATCGCATTCGCGCCCTTCGTGGGCATGTTCATCGCCCGCATCTCCAAGGGAAGAACAATCCGCGAGTATGTCCTCGGTGTGGTCCTCGTTCCTTCACTGATGTGTTTCGTCTGGATGGCGCTGGCCGGGGGAACGGCCATCGACCTGGAATTGAGTGGAGCCGCTGGCGGTACGATCGTGAACTCCGGTATTTCGGACCAGCTCTTCGCGACACTGTCCGTGCTTCTGTCCCCTCCGGTATTTTCCGTCGTCTCGGGCCTCGTCGTGATTCTTTTAATGACCTACCTCATCACTTCGACCGACAGCGCCATATTGATCGTCAACACGATCAACGGTGCGGGGGAAACCGAGGGTCAACGCCGCCGCCATATCGTGTTCTGGGGCGTCGCCCTGGCCTTTGTGGTCGGTTCGATGCTGATTCTCGGCGGGATCGACGCCATCCGGATCACCATGATAATCGGCGCCCTGCCCTTCTCTTTCGTTGTTGCCCTGATGGCCGTATCGATCGTGAAGGCGGTTGTGTACGACCTGAAGCGGGAGCGCCACGGCGTGCCCACCACTGCCGCCGATTGCGCCGAGTGGACCGGGCAGAAATAGCCGCACAGGGGCAGGATAATTCCAGCCCGTTCTTTGCAACTCCGTTCAGGCCAGCCGCGCGCCATTGGGTACATCGCCCGGCGAAGCGAGCACTATCCTGCCCTCCCCGTCCGGAAAACCGAGCACCAGGACGTCGGACATGAAAGGTCCGATCTGGCGCGGCGGAAAATTGACTACGGCCATCAACCTTCGACCGACCAGCCCATCGCAAGTGTAAAGCTCGGTGATCTGAGCTGAACTCTTCTTCACGCCGATTTCGCTGCCGAAGTCGACTTGCAGTTTGATGGCGGGCTTGCGTGCTTCCGGAAAGGGCTCTGCGCTGATCACCGTGCCGCTGCGGATATCCACATTGAGGAAATCGTCGAACGTAATCTTATCCATACCCGATGATTAGGAGCGCCTGCCGTTTTTGTCGAACGGCAGACACAGGTTGAAGCCGGAGCATTGCGGGAATACGGGACAGGCTATGCTTTCCCCCGCCATCCCCGCGCGCACCTTGTTGCTGGCGATCTTCGTGCTGATGGCGGGAAGCGGGTTTCTTTCAACGCTGATCGCTATCCGGCTCGAACTGGCAGGGGCCTCCGCGCTTCTTATCGGATTGGTAGCCACGAGCTATTTCGGCGGCCTGATGGTCGGCTCGCTCCGCGTCGAAAGGGTGATCGCACGCATCGGGCACATCCGGGCCTTTGCTGCCTTCGTGACCGTCTACTCAGCGACCAGCCTGTCCTACGCTATCCTGGACCATCCCGGCATCTGGATAGCCCTGCGCTTTCTCGACGGGTTCATGATGGCAGGGGTATTCGTCTGCCTCGAAAGTTGGCTGAATGAGCAGGCGAGCCCGCAGACCCGCAGCACTGCGCTCGCGGCATATATGATTGCGCTCTATAGCGGGCAGGCGGCAGGGCAATTCCTGCTCAATCTCGGTGACAGGTCTCCCGATCTGCCGTTCATGGTTTCGGCAATACTCCTGTCGATCGCCTTGCTGCCCGTCCTTCTGACTCGGATGGAGCAGCCGAAGATGGAGGCCATCAAGCCTTTCTCGATCAGGCGACTGTACGAGGTTTCGCCACTGGGCATTGTGGGCACACTGGTGAACGGGGCGATGCTGGGGGCGTTCTACGCGCTCGGCGCGGTTTACATCCAGCGCATCGGCATGGGGCTTTCGCAGGTCGCGCTGTTCACCTCCTGCGTGATCGCGGGGGGAGTACTTCTCCAGTATCCGCTCGGTGTCCTGTCAGACCGGTTCGACCGGCGGCTGGTGGTAATCGGATGCTTCCTGGCGGCGGCGGCGATCTGCGCCCCTCTCGGTCTGTTTGTCCTTCCCGCGACGGCCACCATCGCCCTGGGCAGCCTGTTCGGCGGCTTTGCCTTCGCCCTTTACCCGCTCTGCGTCGCGCACTCGAACGACCATCTGGACGAACAGGAACGGGTGGGGGCAAGCAGCGGACTAGTCCTGACTTATTCGGCAGGTGCCGTGGCCGGTCCCCTCCTCGGTTCTGCAGGGATGGGCATTCTCGGCCCCTCGGGGCTTTTCGCTGTCCTCGGGAGCCTCGCACTGATGGGCGGCATTTTCGGCATCTGGCGGAGTTTCGCCCGAAGTGCTGTCCCGGCGGAAGATCAGCAGGCCTTTCAGAGCCTGCCCCGCACGACACCGATGGCTTCCGTCTTGGAAGGCGAGGACAACGGCTAGCCGTTATTCGAGACCTGCGCTTCACGACGGGCCAAGGAAAAGGCCGCCCATCCGGACGGCCTTCTCGTTGATATCAGGAAGCCTTCTCGTTGATATCAGGAATTGGTTACGCGGCTTCCGCAGTATTGCCTGTCTTGGGGGAACTCGCTTTCGCGCCGGGCGCAGCCTTCTCGCGTTCGTTCTTGTCGAACAGCTTTTTGGCCACGAAACCGCCGACACCCAATGCCAGCATCGCAGGAAGGCTCATCCGGCGCAGCGCCGTTGCCGCAACCACGCCCAGTGCCGCGCCTCCGGCGCCACCAATGCCGCTTGTCTTCTTGGCTAGCTTGTCGCCCGCATACGCTCCGATAATCTTGCCGATCATGTAAATTCTCCTTTGGTCAACCAACGGCGCCGACCGGCAAGCGTTCCTGTATGGATCAGCCCTCGATCCCCTTGCGAAGAAAGCGATTTGCGACCCTAGCCACCTCTTTCGGTCCCGGGTCCCCTTCGCGGCGCCAGATTGCATAGCGAAGCCCCAGGAACACGTTCATCCCCATGAGCGACCACGCCTCGATCTCGCCGAGGTCGCCGCGCATGGCCCCGTCTTGTCCTCCGCGCTGCAAACGCTCGACAATGCGCGTTCCGACAGTTTCATAGTGGCTTCGATAACTGTCCGGATCCACGAACTCGGCCTCGTCGATGATCCGGTAAACTTCCTTGTGATCGCCCGCGAATTGAAGGAACGCTTCCAGCGCGGCGCGTTCGATCTCGAGCGCCTGCATATCGGGTCGGATCGCCTCGCGGGCAGCGAATTTAACGGCCTCGCTCATGTCCGCGACCAGGGCGCGGAAGATTTCGTCCTTGCTATCGAAATAGGTGTAGAAAGTGCCGAGCGCCACACCCGCACGCCGCGTTATCGAACTGATCGACGCTTCGTGAAACCCGTGATCGCCGAACTCTCCGGCCGCAGCATCCAACAACTTGCGGAGCGTCTTGCGCCCCCGCTCGGTTCGCGGCGCCTTGTGATCTTCCGTCGCGCTTGCAGCCATTTTCATCCCTCCAGCCTCTCTTGGCTAAGCACCGCCCGCATCTCTTGCAAGAACAAACTTGAAAGGTGGTTCAGTTTTCAATAATGGTGCTGGAGAGAGATATTTTTGGGAGGGAATCAATGAAGTTTCACGTCTCACGTTCGTTCGCCGCCTTGATGGCTGGCACTGCGTCGCTCTGCTGGTCGCTGCCCGCAGCGGCTCAATCCCAGCAAGAAACCGTTGCCGATAGCGACAGCGGCACTGCTGCCGATCCCGATGCGGAAGAGAGCGATGTCATAATCGTGACCGCGCGCCGCCGCGAAGAGCGCCTGATCGACGTCCCTGTGGCAGTTTCCGCTTTCAGTGGCGAAGAACTCGCGCGACGAGGCGCACTCGATGTAACGGACATTGCGCAGACGGTACCGAACGTCACTCTCGAGGCGAGCCGCGCCACCAACTCGACGCTTTCTGCCTTCATTCGAGGCATCGGGCAGCAGGACCCTGTTTCGGGGTTTGAGCAGGGCGTCGGCATTTACCTCGACGATGTATATCTGAACCGCCCGCAGGCAGCCGTGCTCGATATTTACGACGTCGAACGGATTGAGGTGCTCCGCGGACCGCAGGGTACACTCTACGGACGCAATACCATTGGCGGAGCGGTCAAATACGTGACCAAGCGCCTCCCGCTCGACCCTTCCTTCAAGGCACGCGCCACCTACGGGACCTACGACCAGGCTGAAGGTGTTGTCACTGCTTCAGTTCCCATGGGCGATCTGGTTCGCGTCGGCGGTTCGGTCGCCCGCCTTTCGCGTGGCGGATTCGGAGACAATCTCACCACCGGCCTCGAAAACTACAACAAGGATATCTGGGCCGGACGCTTGAGCATGGAAGTCGGCGGTTACGGCGAACCGGGCTTCATCCGAATCCAGGGCGATTACACCAAGGACAAGAGCAATCCGCGCGGTGGACATCGCCTGATCCCCGGCCTCGCTTCCGGCGCTCCGATCCTCGACAATGTCTACGACACGCGTGGTGGATTGCTCGACCCGGAACAGGATGTCGAATCCAAGGGACTTTCGCTTCACGCCGAAATCGAGCTGGGCGATATGTTCACACTCCGCTCCATCTCCGCATGGCGCAAGGACGACAGCTTTTCCCCAATAGATTTCGATGCACTGCCCGCCGTCGACCTCGACGTACCTGGGGCATATTTCAACGAGCAGATCAGCCAGGAATTCCAGATCCTTCTGGACAATGGCGGAGCGCTGAACGGTTTGCTGGGCTTCTATTATCTCGATGCTAAGGCGGACACGTTGTTCGATGTGCGTATCTTCACGACTGTTCCGGGCCTGACAGCATTCACTCAAGCAAATGTTGATACCGAAACCTATGCGATATTCGGTGACTTCACCTACGATCTGACCGAGCAGCTGAGCGTTTCAATTGGCGGCCGCTATACTTGGGACGAGCGCTCTGCAGAAATTCTCAGACAGAACTATTTCGGCGGCGGCTCACCATTTTTCGGAGGCACAGGTCTCGTCCTGACGCCGCCGGACACGAATTTCGACGGTAGCGCCGACTTCAAGAAATTCACGCCGCGCGCCTCGATCAGCTACATGCCCACGCCTGATCACAACCTCTACGCAAGCTATTCTAAAGGCTTCAAGGGTGGCGGCTTCGATCCTCGCGGCGTGGGCAGGAACGCGCCTGCAGCTGATCCCGGCAATCCGACAGACGCGGAAGTCGCTGACTTTCTCAGCTTCGCGCCAGAGGAAGTGGACAGCTACGAGATCGGCTACAAGGGTAGCCTAGGCATCTTGAACGTGGCTGCAGCTGCATTCTATGCGGATTACACGGACGTGCAGATCCCCGGTTCGGTAGCTTGCGAAGTGGCTGGTACTCCGTCGTTCTGCGGCGTCGTATCGAACGCTGGCGCCGCGACATTCAAGGGACTTGAACTTGAAGCCAATGCCCGCTTCGATGGCGGCTTCGGCCTGTCCGGTTCGCTTGGCTACATCGACGCTGAATATGACGAATATATAACCAATATTGGCGGCGTTCCCACGGATGTCGCCCAGTTCCGCGTGGTGCAGAATACGCCCGAATTCACCGGCAGCATCACTGCGAGTTACGATGCGCAGCTGGGCGCGGGCGACCTCTATCTCGGCTCGACATTCTCCTACCGTAGCAAAACGAGCCAGTTCGAAATTCCGAACCCCTACCTCGACCAGGATGGATACGGCCTGCTCGATGCCAGCGCTGTATACACCGCGCCAAGCGGGCGCTGGACTTTCGGTGTTTATGGGAAGAATCTGCTCGACAAGGAATACAAGACCAGCGGCTATACCTTCGTGGCGACCGACCCGACTACCGGCGAGATCGCGAACGGCTCCAATGGTTTCCCGATACCGACCCTCGGGCCTGAGGGGACGCTGACGGCATTCTACGGCAACCCGCGGCAGGTTTTCGCTACAGTTACTTTCACCTACTGAACGACCTGCATTCTTTTCTGATGGCGGCGACCGGGCAACCGGTTCGCCGCCTTCATCTTATCCTGCAGCGATCGCTGGTCGCGTTTCTCCAATGCCACCTTCCACCGGAATGCCGTAACAACTCGCGTATTCGCCGAGCCGTTCATAGACCTCGCCTTCGCTGAGGCCGAATTCCTCGAGCGAGTAGGAATGCGGGACGCGTTTCGATGCAGCAGTTCGCGCCAGATAGGTTTTCATTCCGGGCAGCGCGGGCTCGATATCGAGATCGAGGAAGCGGTAGATACGCTCCATCGACGAACGCCAATCATTGTCCATGTCATCATATTGCACGTCGATCATCCGCTCTGCCGGGATGCTTTCGCGGGCGCTGCGCATGCGTTCGATCATCAGTTCTGTCTTGCGGAGCCACTCGCGTCCGTGCGGCTGCGGCATCACATCGTCGGAATAAATGATCGTCTGGTTCCAGGCGAGTGACGCTGCGCTGCCCACCACGGATTTGGGATCGCGATGGGTGAAGATCAGCCTCGCATCGGGAAAGACCTCCAGCAAGGCGGGCAGGTCCAGCATGTGTTGCGGGGTCTTGAGTATCCATGGCCGCAGCGAACTTTCCTGCTGCGACCACCCGATCAGGCGCAAGAGGTTGGCCATGTGCCGGTAGGCGGGTACGGCGCTCTCCTGCTCGCACCAGCGGGTATAGGTGGGCACGCGCCACTGCGCTTCGAACTTCATGCCGTAGAAGCTGGCAGCGATCAGCCCGAGTTCCTCTTCGGGTTCGAAGGGCCCGGTCGGATGGATCGATAGTGTGCGGGGATTGGCCAGCCGCGCAACCTTCAGGATCCGCCGGGCGAGGACCGGCCGGAAATCCTGTTTCTCGCCCGCCATGACCTGTTCGAAGTCTGGACGCGGCACGGGGCTGATCGTTTCGAAGCTGCGCAAATGCGCAAATCGCCTGTCGGCCGACAGGAGCCTGTGGAGGCGTGTCGTCCCGGATCGCATCGGCCCCACGATAACAACCGGGTTCTTTATCGGGCGCGCGAGAATTTCCGGATGCCTGTTGTACCACATCTGCGCATACAACCGGTCGCGGAGCAGGTGGTGGAACTGCTGCATCGCCGAAAAATCGCCAGCCGCGTTCAAATGGGCTTCGGCACGAGCGGAATCGAGCAGCACGTCGAGAGGCCGCGTGAACCATTCATCCCCGAAATCATCAAGACCGTAGGCATCAGCCGCCTCGCCCATCAGATCGTCGCGGCTCCATCGGGCATTCTCCACCATACCGAACTTTCGCCCGGTCCTGATGCCTGCATCGACGAGGTCGATGAAGCGGCTGCGCCGCGGAGGTGCGTAATTCTGGCTTTGCAAGTCTCTCGGCCTCGTCTTCTGTTCGGCGGCGGTCGGGAGGAGCGCCATAGACTGACAAACAGTCTGCCATCCAATCGGTGCCAGCCCTTTTCTGCACTGGAAATGAAGCCCGCCAATCGGCATAGCGCCAGCCCATGCACGATATCGCTTTCATTCGAGCCAATCCCGAAGCCTTCGATGCCGCCATGAAAAGGCGGGGGGCGGACCCTGTCGCCGACCGTATCGTCGCCCTCGATGCCAAGAAGCGCGAGGCGCAGACCCGCGTGCAGGAAGCCCAGAGCCGCCGCAACGAAGCCTCCAAGGCGATCGGTCAGGCCATGGGTCAGGGTGACAAGGACAGGGCCGAGGCGTTGAAGGCCGAAGTGGCCGAGATCAAGGCGGGCATGCCGCAGTGGGAAGAGGCGGAGCACGCTGCAGATGCCGAGCTGGAAGACCTGCTCGCCCGCCTGCCCAACATACCTGCCGACGACGTACCCGAAGGGGCCGACGAAACCGAGAACGTCGAGGTTGCAAGCTGGGGCGAAAAGCGCAATTTCGACTTCGAGCCCAAGGAGCACGCCGATCTGGGCCCCGCGCTCGGAATGGATTTCGAAACCGGGGCGAAACTATCCGGTGCGCGGTTCACCTTCCTGCGCGGCGACATCGCCCGCCTCCACCGTGCCCTCGCCCAGTTCATGCTCGACACGCAGACGCGCAAGCACGGCTATACCGAATGCAATCCGCCGGTGCTCGTAAACGATGCGGCGATGTATGGCACCGACAAGCTGCCGAAGTTCGCAGAGGATAGTTTCAGGACCACCGACGACCGCTGGCTGGTCCCCACTTCGGAGGTCAGCCTGACCGCCTCGGTGGCCGACCAGATTCTCGGCGATCTCGCCGAACCGGTGCGGCTTACTGCCCATACGCTCTGCTTCCGCAGCGAGGCGGGCTCGGCGGGACGCGATACGCGCGGGTTCATCCGCCAGCACCAGTTCGAAAAGGTGGAACTCGTCAGCATCTGCCGCCCGGATGATAGCGCCGCCGAGCACGAGCGCATGGTTCGATGCGCTGAACACATCCTTGAAGCGCTTCATTTGCCTTACCGCCGAGTGTTTCTTTGCACCGGCGACATGGGGTTCGGCGCGCGCAAGACCTTCGATCTTGAGGTCTGGCTGCCGGGCCAGGGGGCCTATCGCGAGATCTCCTCCTGCTCGAATACCGGCGATTTCCAGGCCCGTCGCATGAATGCGAGATACCGTCCCGAAGGCGAAAAGAAGACCCGTTTCGTCCACACCCTCAACGGCTCGGGGCTAGCAGTGGGCCGCACGCTGGTGGCGGTGATGGAGAATTACCAGAACCAGGATGGCAGCGTCACCGTCCCGCAATGCCTCGCCTCGTATATGGGCGGTGTCGATAAACTGGAGCCTGCGGCGTGAAGATCCTCCTGACCAATGATGACGGCGTCCACGCACCCGGTCTGGAAGTGCTGGAAGCGATAGCGCGCCAATTCTCGGACGATATCTGGATCTGTGCCCCGGACGAAGAGCAGTCCGGCATGGGCCATGCGCTCACCCTCACCCGTCCGGTCCGCCTGCGCAAGCATGGCGAGAGGCGCTTTTCGGTTACCGGTACGCCGACCGATTCCGTAACCATGGGCCTCAGACAAGTCATGGACGGCCCGCCCGACGTTATCCTTTCCGGCGTCAACCGAGGCGCAAACTTGGGCGATGACATTACTTATTCCGGCACGGTTTCCGCTGCCATCGAAGGCGCGCTTGCGGGCATCCGATCGATTGCGATGAGCCAAGTCATCGGGCGAGAAGACGCGGGTGGCGACATGTCTTTCGCAGCGGCGCAGGAATGGGGCGCCAAAGTGCTCGCTCCCTTGCTGGATACTCCCTTGCCGGAGCGAACGCTGGTGAATGTGAATTTCCCTCCACGCGCCCCGGCTGACGTAAAGGGTATTCGCGCAGTCTCCCAAGGCTTCCACGACTATTCGCGCGGCACAGTCGTGGAAGGCCGCGATCCTCGCGGGTTCCGTTATTTCTGGTTCGGTTTGCAGGCCATCGAACACACGCCCGACCATGGGACTGATCTTGAAGCAATTGCAGACGGTTACATCTCGGTCACACCCCTGCAACTGGATCTGACTCATCATTCCTCTCTGGAAGCGCTCGGACAGCGTTTCCTGAGGTGATTGCTATTGACCGCGTCCCTGCGGTCCCGCACCTAGGCGCCGGATGAGCGAGAGAAAGCAACTCGACCGTATTACACCGGGTGGTCGCACCAATCGGGTATATCGTGGCCCGCGATTCCAGCCGCTGCGTCGTGCGACGAGAATTCCCGTCTGGGGCGATCTGGGAATCCGGCTGGGTCTGGCGCTATTCCTGATATTCCTGGTGGTCATGATCCACTGGTGGGATCGAGAGGGTCTCGTCGACAATCTCGACGGAGAGGTCAGCTTCCTCGACGTGATCTATTTCACCATGATTTCCATCACCACCACCGGCTTTGGCGATATCGCCCCGATTTCGGATCGCGCGCGGTTGGTGGAAGCAGTCATCGTGACACCCGTGCGTTTCGCCGTCCTCTTTATTTTCGTGGGCACTGCCTACAACTTTCTTATCAAACGAACCTGGGAGAAATTCCGTATGGCCCGCATCCAGGAACAACTCAGCGGACACATAGTCGTGCTGGGCTATGGTATTTCGGGCAGCGAGGCTGTGGCCGAATTGATAGAACGCGGCACCGATCCCAGCACGATCGTGGTGATCGACCCGAGCGAGGAGAGACTTCTTGCAGCGGAATCGCTTGGCTGCAATGTGATGGCCGCAGATGCCACGCGCGACGAAACGCTGAAAGCGGTACGGATTGCCGAGGCTCAGAATGTTCTGATTTCCGCTGGCCGCGACGATACCACCATCCTGATAACGCTTACCGTGCGTGCGCTTGCGCCGCACGTGCCGATCAGCGTGGTGGTACGTGCGGACGACAACGAATCTCTCGCCCGTCAAGCAGGCGCGAACAACGTCATCAATCCCGTGCGTTTCACCGGCCTGTTGCTTGCCGGGAGCGCAAAGGGCGAACATATCGCCGAGTACCTGGCAGATCTCGCCAGTATTTCCGGCCGCGTACAATTGGTGGAACGCAAAGTCACGGAGGAAGAGATCGGATTTGCAATTAGCGAACTGCGAACCGGCGGCCGGGGACTGCGAGTCTACCGCGAAGGACGGGCAATCGGGTTCTGGGAAGAAGAATGCGAAAACCTGCAAGCCGGCGACATCATCGTCGAAATCATCGCCACTCCGAATGGCGAAAGCAAGGGCGACGGGCACATCAAGGATGATGTGATACGCCAAGGTCGCTGATGAATTTTTAGCTCATTAGCGCATGAACCAACCCCATGACCGTATAGAAAATCAGCCAGTAGCCGGCGTCTATCCAATAGAGCGGTCGCTTAGCGCCCTGAAATAGATAATTCGTCCACAAAGCGGGCACGATAAACCCGAGAGCAACGCCAAAAGCAGTCAGAATTTTGACGATGTCGCTGAGGTCGATGGCGTAGGTCGCGAAGGTGTGGGCCAGAGTCCAGCTCGCCAGCAAGGCGAGCAGGAAGGTGTAGCCATACGTTTTTACCGGATTGCTGCTTTTGAAATCGTCTTCCGTCTTGCCGACAGCAGACATCCAGCGTTTGCCCATGACAGGGCCATACCAGATGCCGCCTACCAGAAATCCTCCGAGCGCCGCCAAGACGACCGCCAGCCAGTTCACATCTAGCAGATTCATTTCCCCTCTCCCTGTAGCAACCCAAGGTGATGCTAGCGCAAAGCAGCGAAGCCGTGTAGGGCCGCGCCCGATTCACGGACATTGCTATGAACAATTTTACCACCTCGATCCCCGACCAGAAAAAGGTCGGCATGGTCTCCCTCGGCTGCCCGAAAGCGCTGGTGGACAGCGAACGCATTCTGACCCGCCTCCGCGCCGACGGCTATGCGATGAGCCCCGATTATGCCGGTGCCGACGTCGTTCTGGTGAACACGTGCGGCTTCCTGGACAGTGCGAAGGAAGAGAGCTTGCAAGCTATCGGGGAAGCCATCGCTGAGAATGGCCGGGTAATCGTGACCGGTTGTATGGGGGAAGAAGCCGACGCGATCCGCGCGGCGCATCCGCAGGTGTTGGCAGTGACCGGCGCGCACCAGTACGAACAGGTTGTAGAAGCGGTGCATCAATACGCCCCGCCCACCCAGGGGCCCTTCATCGACCTGATACCCCAGCCCGATGTGAAATTGACGCCGCGTCACTACAGCTATCTGAAGATCTCCGAAGGCTGCAATCATTCGTGCGCTTTCTGCATCATTCCTGACCTGCGTGGGAAGCTCGCCAGCCGCCGGATCGATGCAGTGCTACGCGAAGCGGAGAAGCTGGTTGAGGCCGGAACCAAGGAATTGCTGGTAATCAGCCAGGATACTAGTGCCTATGGTGTAGATACGCGCCACGAGAGCCGTGATTGGAAGGGCCGCGAAGTACGCGCGCATATGACCGATCTCGCGCGGGAGCTCGGTAAATTGGACATCGGCGGCGGCACCCCGCCATGGGTCCGGCTGCATTACGTCTATCCCTATCCCCATGTCGACGCGGTCATCCCGCTGATGGCAGAGGGATTACTGACCCCCTATCTCGACATACCCTTCCAGCACGCGAGCCCCAAAGTCTTGCGATCGATGAAACGGCCGGCCAACGAAGCCAAGGTCTTGGAGCGGTTGAAATCTTGGCGTGAGATCTGCCCTGAAATCGCCATTCGATCGAGCTTCGTTGTCGGATTCCCGGGTGAGACCGAAGAAGATTTCCAGTATTTGCTCGACTGGCTGGAAGAAGCGCAGCTCGATCGCGTTGGCGCCTTCCGCTTCGAACCCGTCGAAGGAGCGCAGGCAAACGCCTTGCCCGACCCTGTACCCGAAGAAGTTAAAGAAGCGCGTTACGCCAGAATTATGGAGGTTACCGAACGGATCAGTTCAGCCAAGCTGGCAGCCAAGGTCGGAAAGATCTTCCCAGTAATCATCGACGAAGTTGGCGAACCGGATGAGGATGGCGATGTTGGAGCCACTGGCCGCAGCGAGGCCGATGCGCCAGAAATCGACGGCGCGGTTTACCTGCGCAATGTACCGAAAACGATGGCCCCGGGCGATATCGTGAAGGTCGAGATCGAGGACGCCGATCCCCATGATCTTTTTGGCCTCGTGCACGTAGACTAGCGATTGAAGGTGGCGCTGTATCGAGTGTTTAGATATGCAGCACATAGTAAGAACCTGTTTAAAATAGGTAAAATACGACAGGATCAAACGCGTTCGGTTGGATTTCGTAGCTTTCCTTAACCTATTCTTCTTCTGCGGCCTTAACCACCAGAAAGCGCGGATTTACGTCGGTTGGTGAAAAAAGTGACCTCCGCGTAAAAACATTCTTAAACCTAATCTGACCATACGGGTGCGAGATGAACCTCGTCCGCACCCTGGACCGCGATGAAGCGCGCCCGCTAAACCAGCTCTCCGGCTTGCCGGCGGACGTATGGGAGCGCCTGAAGCAATTGCTGCTGGGAGGAATCTTGGCACTTGTTCTCTTCCTGCTAAGTGTTCTCGATCCGGTGGATCAATTGAGCTGGATTTTCCAGTCACGCATCGCAGAACACGATCCGTCAGGCGACATCGTATTCGTCGGTACCGAGCGCGACATGGCGGACCCGAATTTGCCTTATCGCCGTGTGGAACTGGCCAATGCATTGCGCAAACTCGACGAGCAGGGCGTCGGCCGAGTATATCTCGATATCCCATTTCCGGAACACTCTTCGGTGGACGCGGACCAGAGGCTAGCAGAGGCCATCGGGGCACTCGGCCCAAGGGCGATTATCGTCGATAAAATCGAGCGGACGGGATCGTCGAACGATCGCGTAATTACCACCATGCCCGGCATTGCCGGCGACGCAAAGCGGGTTGTTTCCCGTCAAGCGAGTAATTGGCTCGGCTTTTCTTGGACTCGAGAATTTACCAATGTCGTTGATGGTCAGCGCCTGCCTTCCCTAGCGGCCTCCATGGCCGGAATAGAGGATATGCGGGAAGGCAGCTTTCAAATCGACTACGCAATAAATTCGCAAGAGATTGCAGCATTGGATTTGGCCGAGATCAATTCTGGTACCAGTGGAGTTGAACTGGCCGGTCGCACCGTTATTATCGGGGAAGATGCGGGCCTGTCGGAGACGCAGCAAAGAGTGCCGGGTAACTATTCCGTTCCCGATAGCTTTGTCGCTATTTACGGGGCAGAAACCCTCAAAGCTGGTAGGACGGGCTTTCTCAATGCCCTCCTTGCCCTTGCAGTTTTTATTTCGGTGTTCGCAGCACTTGTGATGGTTGCCCGTTCGCGGAAGCGGCGGCGAATTGGCTATGCCATTATTATCGCTTCTCTTCCCCTAGGGCTTTTTGCAGGCAGCCTAGTTGGTTTCCGTGCCGAACTGTCTTACTGCGCTGCCACCCTTGTCGCCTACGCGATGCTTCGATCACGCACCCGATGGAAGAACCGGATGGCGCTGGTCGACAACGAGACCGGGCTGCCGAAACTTCGCGCTCTCGAACTCAATACCTCGCAGGATATTCATATCCGCGGCCACTTCGTAGTAGCGCGGATTCACGGCTACGAGCATGTATTCAAGACGCTCCCGAGGGTGGAACGTGCCCAGTATATTCTGAAATTGGTCGATAGGCTTCGAGCGACAGATGCGGCACTTACGATCTATTCGGAAGGTCACCATCTTGCTTGGCATGCAAAGGAAGAAGATGGTGAGAGGCTGGCGGAGCATCTCGAAGGTTTGCGAGCCATGTTCGCAGCTCCAGTCAATGTCGCTGGCTCTTCGATCGATGTAGGTATCAGTTTTGGTGTCGCAAAGCTGGATGGCGATCCTGCAGCGCGGCTCGCTGCCGCTGTGGCAGCCGCCGAGGAAAGCTCAGAGGCTCTTCAACCGATCAAAATTGCCGAAAGCAGTTCGCGCTTTGACGAACTTTGGGATCTCTCATTGCGTGCACGTATCGACGAAGCGATGGCGGCAGGTGAAATTTTCTGCGTTTACCAACCAAAGTTCGATACCAGAAATGGTACTATGACCGGTGTAGAAGCACTTGTTCGTTGGCAGGATCCTGCACGCGGCTTCATTCCACCGATGCACTTCATCGCCCAGTGCGAAAAAGCAGGGCGTATGGAAGCTTTAACTGAATTTGTGTTTGAACATGCTTGCGCTGCCGGCCGTCTAATGCACTTCAGCGGGCAAACGATCTCTATGTCCATCAACATCTCCGCAACCTTGCTTGCGGACATGAGAATTGTCGGCATGGTACGCAATATTCTTCAGGCAACCGGATTTGACCCTAGGTTCCTCGTACTCGAAGTTACGGAGACCTCACGTATCGGCAATCTCGAAACCGCCGAAACGGTTCTCAACGAACTCAAGGCATTGGGTACAAGAGTTTCGATGGACGACTTTGGGGTGGGCGAGACAAACTTCGAAACCTTCTTCGAATTGCCGTTCGATGAGGTGAAAATCGACAGACTTTTTATCGCGAATATGGCGAGGAGCCAGAAAGCCAAGGCAATAGTCGCTAGTATTGTCCAGATGGGGCGCGATGCGCGAATCGGCGTGGTCGCGGAAGGTGCTGAAGACACTGAGACTTTGAAATTGTTAACGGAAATCGGGTGCACGCACGTGCAGGGGTATATACTTGCTAGGCCCATGAGCCTCGATAACCTTATGAATTTTCAAGGATTTGATCTTAAGAATGCTCTAAAAGTATAGTTAATGCTTTACAAACAATCATAGTTAACAGACTATCTGCTCCTGTCCGTCAACAGGAGGCAAATTATGTGGAACATTTGGGAATGGCTCATGGGCAAGTAAGCCCACAAGCTTGTAAACGTTTTGAAAGGGCCCCTTGAAAGGGGCCCTTTCTGTTTTGAGTGCATGTTTGACCGCGCGGTTAGAAACTCCAAGGGCACTGCAACGTTGAGACGGTATGACTATCTCTATCGCGTCTCGCTTCTCCTTCTGCCTGCCCCAGACAACAGATATACTCCTTCAATTCGAGGCTGCTGCGATCCCAGAGCAGCGAATCTTGTCGAGCGACACTAACCTGACCGAAGCGGAACATTGCGCTTGGGTCCCGGCGCAAGATGACATCGGCGAACGCATCTGGATCAGGGCGCAAGGCGATTTCAGTGTCTCATATCGGGCGGAAGTGGAGCTCGAACGCCAACTCGCCGACATTTCCACGCTTCGCCGTCTTGAGCCTCACGACATGCCGGGCGAGGCAGTCCAGTATCTTTTCGATAGCCGTTATTGCGCTGCCGACCGATTTCAGACCTTTGTCGATGAAGAGTTCGCCGGCACTGACGGAGGCGAACGCATCGCAGCCATCAGCGACTGGATGAAGCGCAAGCTGACATACAGCCCGGGCGCCTCCGGCCCGCAAACGACCGCGCTCGATACCTTTATCGAACGACGCGGCATTTGCCGCGACTATGCGCACGTCATGATCGCTCTTGCCCGAGCCAGCACCATACCGGCGCGTTATGTAGCGTGCTATGCACCGGGCGTTGACCCGCCTGACTTTCACGCCGTGGCCGAAGTATTTCTAGACGATCCGAACACAGATGGCGGTGGTACCTGGCAGTTGGTGGATCCGACCGGCATGGCCGACCCGTCAGAAACAGTGAAGATTGGCGTGGGTCGTGACGCTGCGGATGTGAGTTTCCTTACCAGCTTCGGGATCGCCGACTTCGGCGACAAGAGCGTGGTGGTGAAGGCATTTTGATCGTCCTTAACGAATAGGAATGCGGCGGTCTGGCGCAGTTCCTGCCACGCTGATAACACGATGACCAAGGGAGAAGCGTGTCAATGGATCGTATATGGCGGAAGTGAAGTTCGAGGCCGATCGGCTGCTTTTGTTCGGAGCGACCGGCGATTTGTCGCAGCGGATGCTGTTGCCCTCGCTCTGCGCACTACACGCCGATGGATTGCTCGATCCAGACCTGAGGATCATTGCCACCGCACGATCCGAAATGACGACAAAGGATTTTCGGCAGTTTGCGCGCGAAGCACTGGAAAAACATCTGCCGAAGAACAGGCGCGGCCCGATGGCCGACTTCCTTAACCGGCTTAGCTACATCCCGGTCGATGCTACCACCCCGGAAGGCTATGACGCGCTCGCAGCAGAGGTGGGCCAGTACCGCGGCCTTGCCATTTTCCTATCGACTGCCCCGAGCCTTTTCGAACCAACAATTTCCGGACTTAAGTGGGTCGGACTGACGAATGGCACTGCCCGCATCGCGCTCGAGAAACCGCTCGGCACCGATCTGGCCAGCAGCTGCGAAATCAACGATGCGGTAGCAAAGGCATTCAGCGAAGACCGTATTTTTCGCATCGACCATTACCTCGGCAAGGAGACAGTGCAGAATCTTCTGGCACTGCGTTTCGCCAACATTCTGCTCGAGCCCGTCTGGAACTCGAACTACATAGAGCACGTCCAGATCACGGTTGCGGAAACCGTCGGCCTGGAATCGCGCGTTGCCTATTATGATGACAGTGGCGCCCTGCGCGACATGGTTCAGAACCACATGCTGCAGCTGCTGGCGCTCGTTGCGATGGAGCCGCCCACCAGTTTCGAAGCTACGGCTGTGCGCGACGAGAAGGTCAAGGTCCTGCGCGCATTGCGGCCGGTCAATGCGGAGGAGGTCGTCACCGGCCAGTATCGCGCCGGTGCGGTCGAAAGGAAAAGCGTGCCCGGCTATGATGAGGAACTGGGCAAGGACAGCGTTACCGAAACTTATGTCGCACTCAAGGCACATGTCGACAACTGGCGCTGGCGCGGCGTGCCCTTCTACCTTCGGCACGGCAAACGCATGCCTGAACGCGTAACCGAAATCGTGGTCCAGTTTCGCTGCATCCCGCATTCGATTTTCGAAGGTCGTGGCGCGAAGACCGAGCCAAACCGGTTGGTGATAGAAATCCAGCCGAAGGAAAACATTCAGTTGACCATGATGGCGAAGGTACCGGGCCTCGGAAACGAAGGGCTGCGACTGCGGCCTGTCCCGCTCGATATCACCATGCCCGATGCATTTTCGGACGTGGTGCGTCGCATCGCCTACGAGCGACTACTGCTCGATCTCATCAACGGCGACCAGACATTGTTCGTCCGTCGTGACGAGATCGAAGCACAGTGGGACTTTATCGACCACATTCGAAGGCTCTGGACAGAGAACGGCACGCAGCCGAAGCCTTATGCTGCGGGCACCTGGGGGCCGAGCGCCGCCATCGCGCTCGCCGAACGAGACGGGGTCACCTGGCACGATGACTAAACAGCTTAACGATACGATCCACCGCGTAACCCAGCGAGTGATCGAAAACTCGCGCAGATCGCGCAACGACTATCTCGACCTGATGGACCGCGAGGGTGATCGGCAGGTAAACCGCGGAACCATGTCCTGCTCCAACCTCGCGCATGCCTACGCGGGGGCCGAGGAAGACCAGACGGCAATCATGGCCGCGCGCGGACCAAACCTCGGCATCGTATCGGCTTATAACGATATGCTGTCGGCCCACCAGCCATACTATCGCTACCCGGAACGAATGAAGATTTGGGCGCGCGAAGTGGGCGCGACCGTGCAGGTTGCTGGCGGTACGCCAGCCATGTGCGACGGCGTGACGCAAGGCGAAGACGGGATGGAACTCTCGCTCTTCAGCCGCGATACCATCGCGCTCTCCACCGTCGTCGCGCTTAGCCACGCGATGTATGATGGCGTGGCACTGCTGGGAATTTGCGACAAGATCGTGCCCGGCTTGCTGATGGGCGCTCTGCGGTTCGGACACCTGCCAGCGATCTTCGTGCCTTCGGGACCGATGGGGACGGGCATCTCGAACAAGGAAAAGCAGCGGACCCGCCAGCTCTATGCCGAGGGCAAGGTTGGGCGCAAGGAATTACTGGCGAGCGAAATGGGCAGCTATCACTCGCCAGGCACCTGCACCTTCTACGGCACCGCCAATTCCAACCAGATGATGATGGAGATGATGGGTCTCCACGTACCGGGTGCAGCCTTTGTGCCTCCGGGTGTCAAGCTTCGGCAGGAAATGAGCCGGGCGGCGACGCAGCGGCTTGCCGCGATAAACAAGGACGGCGACGATTTCCGTCCGCTCGGTCGCGTAGTAGACGAAAAGGCGATCATCAACGCCGCCATCGGACTCCTCGCCACAGGCGGCTCGACGAACCATGCAATCCACATTCCTGCCATGGCCCGGGCGGCGGGCATCATCTTCGACTGGACCGACCTCGCCGAACTTTCGCGCGCCGTACCGCTGGTGGCACGCGTCTATCCTAACGGATCGGGCGACGTGAACCACTTTCATGACGCGGGCGGCATGGGTTATGTCATCGGGACGCTTCTCGATGAAGGGCTGGCGCATGGTGATATCCTCACGGTCTGGGATGGCGGTTTCGAAGCCTATTCGCACGAGCCGGGCATGGATGGCGATACGCTGACCTGGCGTGATCCCGGGCCTAGCGGCGATACCGAGATGCTTCGTCCCGCTTCCGACCCGTTTCAAAGCGATGGCGGAATGCGGCTGGTCGAGGGCAACATTGGCCGCGCCTGCTTCAAATCTTCCGCAGTCGACCGCGAGCGCTGGACGGTGGAAGCCCCCTGCCGCATTTTCGAGGACCAACCCTCGGTCAACGAGGCCTTCCGCAAAGGAGAACTCGACCGCGACGTTGTGGTTGTCGTCCGCTTTCAGGGTCCGCGCGCAAACGGAATGCCCGAACTGCACAAGCTCACTCCTGCTCTTGGGGTGTTACAGGACCGGGGCTACCGGGTAGCGCTGGTAACCGATGGACGCATGTCTGGAGCGAGCGGCAAGGTCCCGGCGGCGATCCACTGCACGCCCGAGGCCTTGGGGGGAGGCCCTCTATCCAGACTGCGCGATGGGGACGTGGTCCGGGTGTGTGCCGAAACCGGCACGCTTGCGACTACCGCTGACCTCGGCACCCGGGACCCGGCACCAGAGCCCCAGCCCAAAATCGGTATGGGACGCGAATTCTTCGCCATGTTCCGGGCTAACGCAGATGGTGCCGAGCAGGGTGCTTCGTCAATGCTAGCCATGGCGGAATTGTAAGATGGACCTCGTCAGCGTCGACATCGGCGGCACCCATGCGCGTTTTTCGATTGCCAGCATTTTGGCCGATGGATCGATCTCGCTCAGCGACCCTGAAACGATCCACACAGAGGATCATGCGAGCTTCCAGACAGCTTGGGAGGATTTCCGCGAGCGTATGGGGGGCAATCTCCCCCCGCGCGTTTCGATGGCGATCGCTGGCCCGGTGGGCGGCGAAGTCATCCGCTTTACCAATAACCCGTGGATCATCCGCCCAGCGCTGGTGCAGGAAAAGCTCGGGTCCGAAAAATACACCATCGTCAATGATTTTGAGGCCGTGGCGCATGCAGTTGCCCGGGTTGGTCAAGACGAGTTCATTCACCTCTCTGGTCCCGACAAACCGCTCTCTCCCACTGGGCGGTTGAGCGTGCTCGGCCCGGGCACGGGTCTTGGCGTCGCCCACCTGTACCGCGAGCCCGACGGGACATATCGCGTGTCGGCCACCGAAGGCGGCCACATCGATTTCGCTCCGCTCGACCAGATCGACGATGCGATCCTTGCCCGGTTGCGAAAGCGCCACAACCGCGTCTCCGTTGAACGCGTAGTTGCAGGGCCGGCAATCTCCGACATTTACCAGACGCTCGCCGTGATGGAAGGCAAGCCGGTCGCGGAGGAAGACGATATCGCGATCTGGACCCGCGGGCAGGATGGCAGCGACAGCCTCGCTGCTGCGGCCGTCGATCGCTTCTGTATGGCTCTCGGCAGCGTAGCCGGCGACATCGCGCTGGCCCAAGGCGGCTTCGGCGGTGTCGTTATCGCAGGCGGTTTGGGCTACAGAATTCGCGAAACGCTGGTGAAGTCAGGCTTTGCCGAGCGTTTCAAGGCCAAGGGCCGCTTTCAGGAGCTTATGGCCTCAATCCCGGTCAAGCTTATCGTTCACCCGCAGCCAGGCCTCTTCGGTGCCGCGGCAGCCTATGCTTCAGAACACGGGATTTCCGACTCATGACGACCATCGCCGACATCATGCAGACCGCGCCGGTTATCCCGGTGATCGTGGTAGACGAGGTGGAACATGCCGTACCGCTCGCACGCGCTCTCGTAGCAGGCGGATTGCGCGTGCTCGAAGTCACTTTACGGACGCCCGCAGCGCTCGATGCGATCCGTGCGATGAAAAACGTGGACGGCGCCATCGTGGGCGCGGGCACTGTCACCAATCAGCAAGAACTTGCCGCTGCCATCGAGGCGGGCAGCGAGTTCATTGTCTCGCCAGGCCTTACCGATACCCTCGGGAAAGCGGCGATCCGCGAGCGTATCCCTTTCCTTCCGGGCATCGCCAATGCGGGCGACATTATGCGAGGCCTGGATCTCGGCCTCACCCACTTCAAGTTTTTCCCGGCCATGGCGGCAGGCGGACTACCTGCGCTCAAGGCACTTGCAGCACCGTTCGGGCAATGCCGCTTCTGCCCGACCGGCGGCATCACACTCGAGAATGCACCCGAATGGCTTGGATTCGATCCGGTCCATTGCGTGGGCGGCAGTTGGGTAGCGCCGCGCGGCGCGGTCGATGAAGTCACGGTTGAGAAGGTGGCACGCGAAGCGGCTTCATTGGCCAGCTAGCCGGTTCGTCGGGGATTTTCGCGGCGGAAAATCCACAATCTTTCGCCTTCCAGATCGCGCACGTCCGCTTGCAACCCGGCAATATTGGTCTTGATACCCCGCGTGAGACTCTCGACCAGAGCCGCCCCCACGCGCTGGTCGATCTGCAAACCAAAGCGGCGAAAGATTGCGCGGATCACACCGCCCTTCACCAACGTCCCGCGGACGCCTGTGCGCAGTGCTTGATAGATCGCCTCCTCGCCGTCGAAACTCACGCGTTCGATATATTCGCGGTCGACCACCCATTTCAGTGTTTCATCGGCCTCCGCCAAGTAGCGAGCACTTCGACCGATTGCGGTCACATCGAGCCAGTCGCAACGGGAGAGGTTCTGCCGCATTCGCACCCGATCGAAATCGACATTCTCGTTCGAGGGGTCCTCGACAGGCGACCATCCCAAACTCTTCACCAAGTCGACCAGTTCGGCTCGCTTCCAGCCGAGCAGCGGTCTGACCAGTCTTATCGGTGCATTGGGCAAACTTCCCAAAGCTCTAATAGATGCGAGGCCTGATATTCCGCTGCCGCGATTGAGCCGCATCAGGAAGGTCTCGGCCTGGTCGTCCATCTGATGTGCTGTGGAAAGCCCGTCGAGATCGCGATCCACGCACCATTGCCCAAGCGCTTCGTAACGGGCGGCGCGGGCGCGGTCCTGGAGGTTACCCTCGGCCACTTCGACCTGAAGCGTCTGATGGGGTACGCCTATCTCTGAGCAATAGTTCGCCGCTAATTCTGCCTCCCTGGCGCTTTCCCTACGCAAACGGTGATCGACAGTTGCCGCCTCTACCCTCTCCGGCAAAGCTGCATGGGCCAGCAGCAGCAGGGCAAGGCTGTCACCCCCGCCGGACAACGCAATGCCCAGTTTCTGCGGTCCGCCCTCGGTGTATGGCCACAGTGCGGAAAGATCCGCCCGGAACCGCTCGACCAGTTCCGGATCGACAATCATCTCAGCTGCAAGTCACTTTGCTACGCGCGGCAGCATAGTCTCCCTGCAATCGACCGGTCGCGAGCGCAGGATAAGTCGCGCCAAACTCGGACAGTGCGATGCAGGCGCGCTCGGTGTCTTTCAGGGCGATCATAGCTTTCGCAAGATAGAGCAGGCTATCGCCGGCCCGTGCGCCGTTCTTGTCAGCCTGATAGTTGCGCAAGAACCAAGGCGCAGCTTCGGTGGGCTTACCATCGTCCAGATAGGCGCGGCCCAGCAAATTGCGGCCATAGCTGGTGCGGGAATGGTTCGGATACTTCTCAACGAACATCGTCAGTTGTTGCTGAGCTTCGGGAAAAAAGCCTGCATCCCACAATCGAAAACCATAGGAATATTCATCGTCCCCGGCATCGTCGGTCTGCGGCTTGGCAATAGCCTGAACGGCGGCAAGGCGCGCGGGGTCCGGCCGGGAAACGGGCGCAGGCGTGGAAACTGCTCCGGCCGAGGGATTTGTCCGGACAGGTTCCGGAGCAGGCGCCCTTGCTGTTTCCAATGTTTCGAGGCGAGTCTCCAGGAGCCTCATTGAATTGGCTCCTTCCTCATATTCGGAGGTCAGACGCTGAAGCTGACTTTCAAGCGCATCGAGACGGGCGAGAATATCCGTCACCGCCGTGGTCGATGGTGCGGGCGAAGCAGTCGCTCCGCCCGTCGTCGGGGCCGTGATCTGCGGCTCGAAATAACGCCCATCCCCACCTGGGAATACCTTGCGCTGCAATGCACGAACTTCCGATTCCAGCTTGCGGATTCTCGCTTCTTCACCATCTTGCGCTGCTAGCGGCATGGAGGTGGCGATCAGAGCCATTGCGATGCCGCCTAGGCCGAAAATGCGAGCACTACGAAAGATCATGGGGTGCAAGTTCCTTGCTGGATAATTCATCGATGCGAAAAATGCCGTAGCCCGGCGATGCTGTCGAGGGGATGAAGGCACCTTATCCGCCGCTGGCGTTGATGCGGCGGCTAGGTGTCAGGAGAAGCTGCCCCAGCAGATTCCGGGGGCTGCGAAGAGGTCGCCTGGTCACTGCGCGCCAGTAGCGCTTCCGCACTGACGGGGACATCACGTACGATGGTGTCTTCCTCAGTCAGCTTGGGTACCTCGCGACCGCCTATCGTGATGGCGAGCGCATAGGGACGACCGGTCCAAAGCTGCGGACCTTCGGCACCTTCAGGTACCGTGTAACTATCCCCTTGGTCCATCTGCGCCTCGTACAGGCGCGTCCCCCTCGCGTCGTAGAACTTCACCCATGTGCCATCCATCTCGCTTGTGAAGACAACCGGTCCCCCAACCGGCTGAGGCGTGGGCACTGCTTCTTGGGGAGGCGTGTCGCTGCTCGCGACCTGCTCTTCCGGTCCCTGCAAGGGAGCAGGTCCAAGTCCGGGCGCGAAGTAGCTCGAATAAAAGGCATAAACCCCGCCGAGCAGCAAAACACCAGCTAGGATAGCGAACCACACCAAGCCGCGACCCGGCACGCGCGCCGGATCGCCAGGCTCGAACTTGGCCGGTCGTTCGATTGCTTGCGGACGATCCTCTGCAAGTTCTGCGCGCACCATATCCAGCATCTCTTTCTCGTCGAGATTGAGCGTTCGGGCATAGGTGCGGGTAAAACCGATCGCGTAGGTTCGCGACGGCAGGGCCGCAAAATCACCGGCTTCTATGGTTTGAAGGTGTCGCTTGGGAATACGCGTTTCGGCTGCGACCTGATCAATTTCGAGGCCTTTCGCCTCGCGCGCCTGGCGCAATCGATCGCCCACCCGTCCTGAAGGCGCGGTGTTCTCTTCGACGATGTCGTCTTCTTCTTCCATGCGATTCCCGAATTCCTGAGGCCCCGCGGGTATTTTCGGTCCCGCGAAAACGCACAGAAGGTGTAGCAGCTACCATGTCAACCGGCCAGTCGGTACCGGAACGACCCGAAACCGACGAAGTGCGCCGGACGAGCGACGGTTCAATCGATATCGATATCGTTCGTTATCGCCCAATCGCTCAACGCTTCGCGCATATCTGGCGGCGGGCTGATCATCCAGCGCTGCATCTGTGCGGTCAGATCGGGCAGATAGACTTTCCGCACCAGTTCCTTGATGGGCCCCACAGCCGCGGGCGTGATCGAAAAGCGAGTGTAACCCAAGCCCATGAGCGCCAGAGCTTCCAGTCTGCGCCCGCCCATCTCGCCGCACACACCGATCCTGACAGGGCTGCCGACCATTTGGGTGGCGATCCGGGCTAGGAATCGCAGGATAGAAGGGCTGACCCAGTCATAGCGTTCAGCAAGCTTGGGATTGGCCCGATCTGCGGCGAAGAGGAACTGTGTGAGGTCGTTCGTTCCGATCGAAATGAAGGAAAGCTTCGGCAGCAAGATATCCAGTACTTCGGCAAGCGAGGGCACTTCTAGCATGCAGCCATATTCGATACTTTCCGGCATCTGCTTTCGCCGATCGCGCAGGAATTGTACCTGTTCTTCGAAAATCGCTTTCGCCGCGTCGAACTCCCAAGGTTCGGCAACCATGGGGAACATTACGGAAAGTTGTCTTCCCGTCGCGGCTTCGAGCAGTGCCCGGGCCTGCGCCTTGAGCAGCCCCTCCCGCTCGAGCGACAGGCGCAAGGCGCGCCAACCCATCGCAGGGTTTTCGTCCTTTTCCGCAGTGTCATTATCCAGATACGGAACCGCCTTGTCGCCGCCGATATCGACGGTTCGAAAAATCACGGGCTTCCCATCGGCCGCATCGAGCACGTCGCGGTACAGTCGCATCTGCCGTTCGCGCGCCGGCAAGGTCGAAGATACGAGGAACTGGAATTCGGTCCGGAACAGGCCGATCCCGTCAGCACCGGTCAGTTGAAGCGCACTGACGTCATCGCGCAGACCCGCATTCATCATCACCGTGATCCGGGTACCGTCGCGCGTGAAAGGTTCGACATCGCGCAGTTCCGCATAAGCTGCCGCTCGTTCGCGACTGCGGGCAAAGCGCGTATCGAAAGCTTCGAGCAACGTCTGCGAAGGTCGCAGCGTGACCGCGCCTTTGTCGGCGTCGACCAGCACCTCATCGCCCTCGGAAACGCGCGAACGTACCCGAGGCACTCGGCCGAGTACGGGAATACCCATCGCGCGTGCCACGATGACCACATGCGCCGTCAGGGAGCCCTCTTCCAGCACGACGCCCTTGAGGCGGCGGCGGTCGTATTCGAGCAGTTCGGCGGGACCCAAATTGCGCGCGAACAGAATGGAATCGCGCCGCAAGCCTTGCGTGGCCGCTGTGCCAAGCTGACCCGACACTATCCGCAGCAGACGGTTCGACAGGTCCTCGAGGTCATGCATCCGGTCCGCCAGCAGCGGGTCGTCGATCTCGCGCATGCGCATGCGGGTACGCTGCTGGACGCGCTCGATGGCGGCTTCCGCGGTCAGTCCACTGTCGATCGCTTCGTTGATCCGACGGCTCCAGCCCTCATCATAGGCGAACATCTTGTAGGTTTCGAGCACCTCGTCATGCTCGCCGCCCTTGCCGAATTCGGGTTCACGACCCATCGCGTCGATCTGGTCGCGCATCTTGTCGAAGGCGCGATAGACCCGCTGTCGCTCGGCTTCGATGTCTTCGGCGACGACCTGGTCGATTTCGACACGCGGCTGGTGGAACACCGCCTGCCCTGCTGCCAGCCCCTTCACCAGGGTCAAGCCTTCGATCACCTCGCATTCGGTCGGGATCTCGTCGAGATCGATCGCTTCCTCACCATCGACCAGTTCCTTGTGCGCGATCAATTCGGACAGCACCATGGCCGTCGTCTGAAGGGCCTCGATCTCGACTTCCTCGTACCGACGAGGTTCGACATGCTGGACGCATAGCACCCCGACCGCACGTTCACGGTAGACGATGGGGACGCCGGCGAAGGAATGGAACTTCTCTTCTCCCGTCTCCGGACGATAGAGAAAGTCTGGATGTGCCTTCGCTTCGGCGAGGTTCAAAGTCTCGATATTCTTGGCGATAGTGCCAGTCAGCCCTTCCCCCACAGCCATCCGAGTGACGTGAACCGCTTCGGCATTGAGACCATGGGTGGCGAAGAGTTCGAGTTCGCCTTCGCGGAGGAGATAGATCGAGCACACTTCGCTGGTCAGGCTATCTGCGATGATGTCCACAACCCGATCCAGCTTGTGCTGGGCGTGATGGCGACCGGCCATGACCTCATGCAATCGCGTGAGTATCTGACGGGCGGATGAAGCTGCTGACATGATCTGCAGCTATAGCAAGAAAGTTAAATAGCGAAAGCGGGGCCGGGAAGGCATTACCTTCCTGCCCCGCAGATTTTCACGCCTCTCAGGTTGCGGCGATTTCTTCCTTGATCTTCAGCTTTCGGCGCTTGAGTTGCTGGATCATCGTGATGTCGGGCGAAGGCCGTGCCTGTTCGTCGTGCAACCGAGCTTCGAGCCCTGCATGCTTGGCCTTGAGTGCGGCGACATGGGATGATTGCATAGGTTTGGCTCCTTCTAGAGTTAGCGACCCCGGAAGCGACTCGTGCCAGACGGCACGCGCCGCGGTACGATGATCAAACCACAGCTTCACGAATTTACAAACCCCCATAGAAGCGCCATGCGACGAGGCGAGATTGGGGAACGATAGCTGTGAACGAGCAGGAACTGCGCAAGCGCCTGGAATTGCTGAAGAGCGAGCATCGCGACCTCGATGCTGCAATCGCCGCGCTAAGTGAAGCTGGAGACGGCGGTTTCGTCGACCAACTGCAGATTGCGCGGCTCAAGAAGCGCAAGCTGCAGCTCAAGGATCGCATTTCCGTAATCGAGGACAATCTCATTCCCGATATTATCGCCTGATCGCAGTCTCAAAGCGGGACATCTGTCGACAGATCCGTGGTCTTACAGGACCCAAAACAGTAGCTCTTCGTTCACCATGGACATGGACCGTACGATTCACGAACAGGTTGTCGAAGACCTTTACACCGAAGCGCTTGCACTGGCGGACGAAGCACGTGCGGTATTCGATTTGCGGGAAGATGCGCGGCAAGGCATAGTTTCCGACCAAGTGCGGATGGCCGTTTCCGTCGAAGGTCTCCGAACCACTACCCGCGTGATGCATTCCCTTGCCTGGCTTCTGAACCAACGGGCCTATCATGCGGGTGAATTGACCAAGCTGCAGATGCTGCGGCACGGGTCGCTCGGCGAAGAGCGCCCTTCCGACCCGGATAATATGGAACTGCTGGAACCTGCAACCCGGGCGTTGATCCGCGATACCGAGCGTCTCCACGAACGGATAAAGCGGCTGGATGAAGAGCAACGCCAGATCGGCGAGGCGAGCGACCCCGTGCGCGATATGCAAGGCCGCATCGCCGCAGCCTTCGCCGGCAGCTAAGCCACAGAAAGCGCGCGTACATAACGCGCCAATCGGTCGCTCCTCGTACTTTCTTCCATGACGGGGACAAATACCTGCGTGTCTCCGCGCATCGCCTCTGCGGCCTCAATCAACGACCCATAAATGCCAGCCCCCACGCTGGCACAGATTGCGGCACCCAGAGCAGTAGTCTCGACGAAGTCCGGACGCTCGACGTCGAGGTCGAGAATATCCGCAAGATCCTGAGCCATCCAATCGTTGGCACTCATTCCGCCGTCGATCCGCAACGCTTTCCATGGCGCGCCGTCGGCCGCAAAGGCCGAGCAAAGATCGTGGGTCTGATGAGCCATCGCTTCCAGCGCGGCGCGTGCAATCTGTGCCCGCCCACTGGCGAAGCTGAGGCCGGAAATCACCCCGCGGGCATCGGGCAGCCAGTGCGGCGCGCCGAGACCGGCAAGCGCAGGGACTATAACGACTTCACCACTACTCTCGATCGAGCGTGCTAGACCTTCAGTCTCCGAGGCACTCCCGATCAGGCCGAGTTGGTCACGAAGATACTGGACCAGACTTCCTGCGACGAAGCACGCGCCCTCGATGGCGTAGGTGCGGGTACCCTCCGACTGGTGAAGGACGGTGCCGAGCAGCCGATTATCCGACCGCGGGAGATCACTGCCATTGTTCGTCAGGACGAAAGCACCAGTTCCGTAAGTCGCCTTGGTTTCGCCGAACGAAAGGCAGCCTTGCCCGATCGTTGCCGATTGCTGGTCGCCCACAAGTCCGCAAATAGGAATTTTGCGCCCCAGCCACTCGGCAGCGCAGTTCGCCAGCTTCCCGTGTGTATCGACCACTTCGGGCAGCGACGCCTTCGGCACCCCGAATAATTCGCAAAGGTCCTGATCGAATTCGCCACTGTCGAGACCGAGCAGCAGAGTTCGGCTGGCATTGCTGGCATCCGACACATGGGAGCCGCCGGAAAGCTTGTACACAAGCCAGCTTTCGACCGTACCGAATGCGAGCCGGCCCGTCCCGGCGGCCGCACGTACGGCATCGTCATTTTCGAGCATCCAGCGCATTTTCGTGCCGGAGAAATAGGGGTCGAGCACAAGCCCGGTGCGCTTCTGCAGTTCGGGTTCGTATCCGGCTTCCTTCAGCTGCGCGCAGGAACCGGCGGTCCGTCTGTCCTGCCACACGATCGCCCGCGCCAAGGGTTCGCCGGCATCTCGATCCCAGGCCACCACGGTCTCGCGTTGATTGGTGATGCCGATCGCCGCGATTTCCGAAGCATTCGCGCCCGCCGCTTCCCGCATACAGCCTAGGGTTTTTTCCCAGATTTCGGCAGCATCATGCTCCACCCAGCCCGGTTTTGGATAATGCTGCGTCAATTCTGCTTGTGCGACGGACTCCATCCGACCCCGACGGTCGAAGAGCATAGCGCGTGTCGAGGTCGTCCCCGCGTCGAGGACAAGAATTTTCTCTCCCATGAGGCCCTCCCTATCGACAAGCGATGCCATCCGCTACAGGCTTGGGACATGGCAGGCCCTCCCCCCAAACCCTGGCCGACCGGCGAGGCGATTCAGCTTGAGCCTCTGGTGCGGCGCGTGCTGGCGCCAAACCCGTCGCCCTATACCTATACCGGCACCCAATCCTACATTGTCGGCATTGGCGATGGTTGTGCGGTTATCGATCCCGGTCCGGACGAGGAAGACCATCTGCTCGCACTCGACGCCGCAATCGGCGAAGAACATGTCTGTGCGATCATGTGCACCCATACGCACCGCGATCACTCGCCTGCCGCGAAGTCTCTGGCCCAGCGCACCGGCGCGCCCATCGTCGGATGTGCACCGCTCGTACTCGACGATAGCGGGCCGCGCGCTGATGCGAGTTTCGACCGAACCTATGAACCCGACCGGGTGATGGAAGACGGCGAAGCAATGACCGGCCCCGGCTGGACCTTGCGCGCTATCGCCACGCCCGGGCATGTCTCGAACCACCTCTGTTTCGCGCTGGATGAGACCGGCGCCGTCTTCACCGGCGATCATGTGATGGGCTGGTCCACCAGCGTCGTCGTCCCTCCCGACGGCGATATGGCCGACTACATGACAAGCCTCGAAAAGCTCTACGGGCGCGAAGAGGACCGCATATATTACCCCGCCCATGGCGAGGCGATCGAGAAACCCCGTCAGCTGGTCAGGGGAATGATCGGCCATCGGCGCCAGCGCGAAAACCAGATCCTGCGCCATCTAAGCGAGGCTCCGCATGAGGCAGCCGATTTCGTGCCAAAGATGTACAAGGGTCTCGACGAGCGCCTACATGGGGCTGCCAGAATGTCGGTCACCGCCCACCTCATCGATCTGGAGCGCCGCGGACTTGTGACACGAGCGGGAGACGAATGGCGAGCCAACTGACAGTGCGTCACACCTCCGGCCATGCGCGTCAATTTCGTTGACCGAAGGCCTGAGACGGAGTAATTTTAAAGCATAGATGGTCGCTCGGTCTTTGGGGAGGTTACGGGCATGGCCACTATCGCAGCGCCGCAGAATTCTTCGATCCGCGGCAACACGCGCTTCTTCACCATTATGGCCTTCGTCATGGGCTCTGTCATCCTGGCGGGGTTTTCGCTCAATCTGGCGATGGGGCGATCCAGCTTCGATGCGCCGCTGGCCTATCACGTACATGCGTTGATTTTCATGGGGTGGATCGGGATTTACCTCGCCCAGCATGTCATTGCGTCAGCGCAGAACTGGAAGCTGCATGCTTCCTTCGGCAAGATCGCCTACATCTGGATTCCCACGATGGTTCTCGCGGCATGCATGATTTTGGTAGTCGTCGCGCGCCGTACGGGCGGACCATTCTTCTTCGATGTGAAGGAGTTCCTCGTGAGTAATCTCGTCGGCGTCCTGACGTTTGGCGGACTGGCTTGGTGGGCGCTGCGCCGACAGCGATACAATGGGTGGCATCGCCGCCTGATGCTTGTTTCCATGAGCATCCTCACGGGCCCCGGGATCGGACGCCTTTTGCCCCTGCCGCTGCTGATCCCCAATGCATGGATCATCATCTTTTGCGTCACGCTGTTATTTCCAATCATCGGAATGATCGCGGACAAGCGCAAGCTGGGTCACGTACACCTAGCCTACTGGTGGGGCACGGGCATTGTAGTCGGAACGTTCGTCGGCTCGATGCTGGTAGCATATTCACCACTCGGATACGCTTTCACCGAATGGGTCATTGCCGGAAGCGCCGGAGCTGAAAGGCCGATGCAGGCATTTCTTCCTCCTGGCTTTTCGATGTGATCGCGGACCAAGGAACCCCCTCGCCTCGCCGCCCGTTCCGTCTATAAGCGCCGCAAAGCCATCAGACGGGACGAAATTATGACCGCCGAAACCAGCCTGCCGACAGGCCAAGACCTGCTCTCGGAGATCGATCGCCTCCGCAAGGAGAAGAACGCGATCATCCTCGCGCATTATTATCAGAGCGCGCAAATCCAGGATCTGGCCGACTTCGTCGGCGACAGCCTCGAACTGTCGCGCAAGGCGGCAGAAACCGACGCCGATGTCATCGCCTTTTGCGGCGTGAAATTCATGGCCGACACCGCCAAAATCCTGAGCCCCGAAAAAATAGTCGTCTTGCCGGATATGGATGCCGGCTGCAGCCTCGAAGACAGCTGCCCGCCGGAAAAGTTCAAGGCTTTCCGCGAAAAGCACCCGGATCATATCGCGCTGACCTACATCAACTGTTCGACCGAGGTGAAGGCGCTCAGCGATATTATCGTAACGTCTTCCAGTGCCGAGACGATCATCAGCCAGATCCCGGAAGATCAGAAGATCATCTTCGGGCCCGACCGGCATCTTGGCGGCTATATGAGCCGCAAGTTCAATCGCGAAATGCTGCTTTGGCCGGGCGTCTGCATCGTGCACGAAGCGTTCAGCGAAACCGAACTGCTCAAGCTGAAGCAGCAACATCCTGGCGCCCCCGTCGCAGCGCATCCAGAGTGCCCGCCCACCATCATCGAACATGCCGATTATGTCGGCTCGACCAGCGGCATCCTGCAGTTTGCGGAGACTTTTGAAGGCGATACGCTGATCGTGGCGACAGAGCCGCACATTATTCACCAGATGGAAAAGGTGCTACCCGAGAAGAACTTCATCGGCGCGCCCGGAGCGGACGGCAACTGCAGCTGCAATATCTGCCCCTACATGGCGCTCAACACGCTTGAGAAGCTGTACAAGTGTCTCGACACGCTTGAACCACGCATCGAGATCGAAGAAGGATTGCGGCTGAAGGCCAAGCAGAGCCTCGACCGCATGCTCGAAATGGCCAGCGGCACCATCGGCAAGGGCGATTTGGGCAAAGTCTAGGCACCCTTCACCACACCGAGCGTTAGGCCCTTGTCCGCAATGACAGGGGAATTCGCTGTTTGGCTGCAAAAGGTCCGCTCAAGGGGATTCGCGATTGGGCGATCCATCGGCTGGTAGCGAATTACTGGTCGTTGCCGCTCGTCGCAGTCGTCGCCGCGCCGCTGGTGGGCGCTCTCGTGCTCTGGATAGACTGGGCCGTGGCCGGGCGCTGGCTCTATGAGCACGGCATCACTCTGCTGGTTGCGGGCGACACAGCTCAAGATCTCGCCGTCGCCATCGTCGGGATCAATGCCGCTTTCCTGACACTGTACTGGTCGGTCACGCTGATCGTACTTACTCTGGCGACCGGCAATCTCGGGGTCCGGCTGGTCGACCGCTGGCTCGACAAAGGGCTGGTCCGACTGTCAATGGCGGGCCTCACCTTCTGTCTTGTTTTCTCGATCATAGTTCTGAGCCGCCTGGATCCGGAATCGTCCGTGGCCGAGCTTCCCCACTTTGCATTGGCAGGGATGTTCGCACTCGAACTGGTCAATATCTGCATGCTGGGCGTGGCGATCCACGACCTTGGGCGCACGATGTTCGTCGACCGTTCCATTGCGCACCTCGGCACCGAAGCAGGCAACGTCGCGATTCCCATTGTCGCCGCCGATCCTTACGCGGGTGAGTGGTCTTGTACCCTTGCCGCGAAACGAGGGGGGTATGTCGAAGGCATCGATCTCTCCACGATCAAGGAAGAACTGGCAATTGAAACTGGAGCGGTCCGCTTCTGCGCCGCGCCGGGCCAGCACGTCCTAGAAGGCGAACCGCTGGTCAGGATCGAGACTGTCCGGGGTGATGCAGACCGCCTTCTCAAGTTCATACCAATCGGCGAATTCCGGTCTTCAGTGGAATCGACCGTTTATCAGGTGCGCCTGCTGGTGGAGGTCGCGGCCCGTGCCCTGTCGCCGGGGATCAACGATTTTTATTCTGCGATGGCGTGCGCCGACCAGCTGGCCGTTGCCATTTCGGGGCACGCCGGAACGTGGGTCGACGAAGGCAAGGTCGCCGGGTGGGAGAGAGACCCGCGCTTCGAATTGCCGGGACAGGATTTTCGAGGCCTTTTTGGCGGTCCGCTCAAGGCTTTTCGCCAGGCCGCTGCGGATTACCCTTCGGTTTCAATTCGCATGATTGAAAACTATGCGCGCGTCTGCAGGCTGATGGGCGAGCAGGGTTGTCCGCCGGGCCTGCTACATTATCTGCGGCGCTGCGGGGAGGAATTGCGAGATCACGCGATTGCCAACGCCGAGCAGGAATGCGATCGCACGGATATTGCGGACGCTTTTCGCCGCTTTGATCAACCCGCCCTCTAACTGCAGAGCATCGCATGACCGCCCGATTGATGAAGCTGTGGCACGACGTGAACGCGAGCTACTGGTTCCTGCCGGCACTCTTCTCGATCGCGGCGCTTTTGCTGGCAACGCTCACCCTCTGGCTCGATCGCAACGGCTGGGCTGGCTTCCTCAACGGTGTAAGCTGGCTCCAGCCCGCACGGCCCGATGGTGCCATCAACATGCTAACCGTCATCTCCGGCACGATGATCGGAGTGGCCTCTACCGTGTTTTCCATCACCATTGCCGCGGTCGCCTACGCCAGCGGGAATTACGGCCCCCGACTTCTCACCAATTTCATGGAAGACCGCGGCAACCAATTTAGTCTCGCAACCTTCATCGGCACTTTCGTTTACGCGATCACCGTGCTGCGGACAGTCCGGGCAGAGGATGAAGTGCCAGCGAACTTGGAGGATGCAGCCGCCTCTTTCCTGCCGGGGTTTGTACCCCAGTTATCGCTGTTGGTAGCTTTCGCCCTGATGATGCTGTCCGTTGCCGTGCTGGTCTATTTTCTCAACCACATACCTGCATCGATCCGCATCAATACGGTTCTCAAGGGGATCGGGGCACGCCTGCTCGAGGATATCAGGGACCGTTTTCCCGATGAAAACAGGGGCGAAAAGGCGCACTCTGCTCCAGAGGGCACCCCGATCCGCGCTTCCGACACCGGCTATGTGCAGGCCATCGGTTTTTCGCACCTTGAAAGGCTCGCGCAGCGGGAAAACGGGAAGCTGAAACTGGCTGTCCGAACGGGCGACTTTGTCCATCCCGAAGTTCCGCTCGCCTATTGGGCCGACATGGATGTGACCGCAGATTGCCCCGACGACGACGTCCGCAGTGCTTTTACTCTAGGGAGCATGCGCACCCCGAGCCAAGACATGCAGTTCCTCATCGACGAACTTGTCGAAATCGGTCTGCGGGCGCTTTCTCCGGGTATCAACGATCCATTCACGGCCGTGACCGCGGTTCACTGGCTAGGCGCCGCCACCGCAGAACTTGCCCGGCGCAATCTGACGCGAAGCTTCGCCAAGGACGGCGAGGAACCCCATCTCGTCCTCCTCGAAGACGACTTTTCCCATTTCGTGGAGCGCGGATTCGGAGCGATGAGGAGCGGGGTAGCGACCAATCGTATTGCCACGCTGGTCACTTTCGATGCATTAGTGGACGCGGCTTCCACGCTTGATGACGAGGCCCGCCGCGCAGTCCTCAAGGGCGAAGGCAAACTTCTCGCACAGCAGGCTCACGAACATCTGGTCGGACCCGAGCTCAATGCCGTCGCCGCCCGGTACCAGACCTTTCTCAATCGGATCGAACGCTAGCCAGACGCGGGGGCGGTGCGCTCTTTGCCAGCATCAAAGCCGCTGCGACCAGCGCCATTCCCAAGATATCGAGCGGGACCAGTACCTCCCCGAAGACCAGCCAACCGACAGTCGCCGCGAGTGCGGGCTGGGTGAGCAATGCCATGCCGATTATCAGCGGCGGAAAGTTGCGGAGCGAATAAACCAACAGTCCCTGACCGATAATCTGGCTGGACAGAGCGAGGAGCAGCACAGGCGTCCAGCCCTTTTCACCTGGCCAGATCGGCTCTCCGGCAAAGACCGCCATACCGAGCAACAGGGGCGACGCGGCAATGCAGACCAGTAGCAGGACGCTCCATTGCCCCAGCACCGCCCGCGCGCGTTGTGCGGGGAGCAGGTAGAAGGCGTAGCACACCCCGGCGAACAGGCAGAGCAGGTCTCCGACGAATGAAGTCGTGGAAATTTCGAGGCTGCGACCGAGCAGTATCGCCGCACCGACAAGGGCCGCGATCACGCCAGCCGCCTCGCGCCATGAAGGGGCCCGGCGCAGCGCAATCAGGCCCCAGATCATCAGGATCACGCTCCCCGAATTGCCGAACAATACCGAGTTCCCCAGCCGGGTCTGCTCGATGCCGATGTGCCAGCTTGCCAGATCCAGAGCGAAGAACACGCCTGCCATTACCACCAACAGCGCCAGCCGGAGGTCCATAGGACCGGGTGCTCTTCCCCGCCATGCCAGAAGGGCAATAATCGGAATAGGCAGAAGCAGGCGCCAGAACGCTGCGGAAATCGGTCCGGTATCGGTCAACCGAACCAGCCACGGGCCCAGCGCCAAGGCAGCATTACCGGCAAGCAGCGCGACGAAGTGCCACGCGCTGGCCTGAAAGCCATTCTTGTCCGGCTCTGCGCTTGTCTCGCCCATACCCGCCCCCTAGCTCTTGCGTCACACAAGGCCAGCCAAAAAAGGACTACGCCTCCATGCACGAAAAACTTTTCGAACCGCTTACCCTCGGCGCTATCGAGGCGAAGAACCGGATATTCATGGCCCCGCTCACCCGTGGCCGTTCGACCCAGCCGGGATCGATCCCCAACGAGATGATGGCGACCTATTACCGCCAACGCGCCGGCGCTGGCCTGATCATAACCGAAGCCACGGGTATCAGTGTCGAAGGCCTGGGATGGCCGGCAGCGCCCGGCATCTGGAGCGAAGCACAGACCGAAGGCTGGAAACAGGTAACCGAAGCCGTACACGAGGAAGGCGGCAAGATCGTTCTCCAGATGTGGCACATGGGTCGCCTTGTTCACCCGGACTTCCTCGGAGGAAATCCGCCCGTATCGGCCAGCGCCACCAAGGCCCCCGGGCATGCCCATACCTTCGAAGGACGCAAGGATTACGAAGCGGCGCGCGAGCTTTCCAAGGACGAAATCGCCCGAGTGGTGGAGGATTATCGCCATGCTGGCGAGAACGCGAAAAAGGCAGGCTTCGACGGCGTCCAGCTCCACGGGGCGAATGGCTATCTCGTCGACCAGTTCCTGCGCGACAGTACGAACCTGCGCGAAGACGAATATGGGGGAAGCCCCGAGAACCGGACGCGCTTCCTGCGCGAAGTTCTGACTGCGCTGGTCGACGTCTGGGGCGCACAGCGCGTGGGCGTTCGTCTTTCGCCCAATGGCGAAACGCAAGGATGCGACGACAGCGATCCTGCCGCCACTTTCGGCGCAGCCGCCAGGATGATCGAGGATCTCGGCCTCGATCACCTCGAACTGCGCGAGCCGGGGCCCGAAGGGACCTTCGGCTCGACAGATGTGCCCAAGCAGAGCCCGCTGATCCGCTCGATCTACTCTGGCAAGCTCATCCTCAACAGCGATTATACACCTGATCAGGCGGTGGCCGAAATCGAGGCGGGGCGCTGCGATGCGGTAAGCTGGGGCCGCGATTTCATCTCGAATCCCGATCTTCCCGATCGCTTCCGCAATGGCGCCAACCTGCAGCCCAACGTGAACGTGCCGCAGAGCTGGTATCTGCCTGGACCCGAAGGCTACATCGACTATCCCACGCTCGCCGAAACCGGTGAAACCGTCACCGCGTAACATGTTGCGATAGCCGGCCCGGTCCTGAGATCCAGGAATTAACCGGGCCGGCTTATTCGTCCGCTTCGGCTTCCGGTTCGATCGGCTCTGCCTGAGGCGCCGGTTCATCGGTGGGAGGATCAGCGGCCGCAGGTTCGTCGGTGCTGTCGATACCTGAAGGATCCTCACCACCCTCCTTGGCCTCGACCAGCGGCGGCGATTGCGAGCGCACGGTATCGAGCGGCAACATGTCGTCGCTTATCGTTCCGCCCAGCACTTCGCCGCGTGCATCGCGGGCAACGTCTTCCTGCTCGCCGGGGGCGGGATCGTCTCCGCAGGCAGCGAGAACCACGCACAGAGCGGCAAGGGCGGAAAATCGGATCATGGCAGCGAACAGGCCTTTCCTTCGAGCGCGGCGAGGAAATCGCCTGCGCGGTTCTTCAATGCCTCATCGAAAGCCGATGGCGCAAGATCGAGACCGAGCTTTGCGAGGCTCGTGACGTCGAACTCTCCGATTCCGCAGGGGACTATACCAGCGAAATGCGAGAGATCCGGCGCGATATTCACCGAAAAACCGTGCATGGTGATCCAGCGCCGGACCCGCACGCCGATCGCACCGATCTTGGCCTCACGCCCGTCGATATCGCGGGTCCAGATGCCGATACGGCCCTCGCTGCGCCAGCATTCCACCCCCACGTCGTCCAGCGTAGCAATGATCCAGCCTTCAAGCGAATGCACGAAGCAGCGCACATCGCGTCCGCGCGTCTTGAGGTCCAACATCAGGTACCCGATCCGCTGTCCGGGGCCGTGATAAGTATAGCGGCCACCCCGCCCTGCATCCACGACCTCGAAGCGCGGATCGAGCAATTCCGCGCCGTCGGCACTGGTCCCGGCGGTGTAAACAGGGGGATGTTCGAGCAGCCAGATCTGTTCTTTGGCGTCGCCTTCGCTGATCGCAGCGTTGCGCTCTTCCATCGTCACAAGCGCTTCGCGATAGGGAATTTGCGCATTTTCGGCGCGCCATTCGATGTTTTCGGGGAACGGGACAGGCATCGGCGATTGCGTGGCGATTGTGTTCACGCTTATCAAGAGCCAAGATCCGAAGGAGCCACGATGAAATTCGATCTCGACACTGCCTGGAAAGATACAACGCGCCTGTTGCGTGACAATTTCGGTTTGCTGGCTGTCGTTGCCGGGGTGTTCTACTTCATCCCATATGCTGCGGCCCTGCTCTGGATTCCAGGCCTTGCCGAGTTGGCCATAGGCCAGTTCGACCCGTCCTCCGCCGAGATGGAATCCATGGCTAACGAGATGCTGGCCGGTTACTGGTGGGCCCTGGTCCTCTTGGCCATCATACAGGGAACCGGCCTTCTCGCCATGCTCGCGCTATTGAGAAGGAGGGCCAACCCCACTGTCGGACAAGCCATCTCCACAGGGGGCAAATCCGTCCTCTCGTATCTCGCGGCACAGATGCTGCAGGCGATGGTTCTCGCCATCGTGGTTTTCCTGCTGATTGGAATTCCGGTGGCCACGGGCCTGACGCCCCTCGCCGTCATCGGTGGGATCGCAGGCCTAGTTGTCGTCGCCTATGTGCTGACCAAACTCTCGATTGCTGCACCGGTCATTGCAATAGATGGCCAATTCAATCCGGTCGCCGCACTCACCCGCTCATGGCGCCTGACCAAGGGCAATAGCGTGAGATTGTTCTTCTTCTTCTTCCTTCTTCTCATCGCCTACATCGTGATTTCGACCATCGTCTCGATGATCTTCGCACTCCTCTTCGCGATGGGCGGGGCCGAGGTGCAGAGCTTCGGTCAAGCGATCAGCGCAAGCCTGATGAACGCCTTGCTAGCGCTGTTCTTTGCCTGCGTGCTCGCTGCGATCCACACGCAGCTGACACGCCTTCACAGCACGTCAGCCGAGCGGAATTCCGCGAACGGGGACTAAGCCTCCGCGTCCTTCCAGCCCCAGAAAAGCTGGCAGGGAAGAACGTTCAGCGGTTCGAAACCGCTGTCGATACGCTCGAAATGACGTTCCATGAAATCTCGCGCTTTGGCAGAGAACTGGTAGACGAGAAACGCCCCGCCGGGGCGGATTACGCGGTGGGTCGCCGCAGCGATGGCCGGTCCGACGCCGTCCGGAAGCGTGGAGAAGGGCAAGCCCGAAAGCACGTAATCTGCATGCTCGTGCCCATGCGCCCTGACGATTTCCTCCACGTCCGCAGCTGAGCCGTGAACCGCGCTGAAGCGGCTGTCCCGGAAATGTTTCTTGAGATAATCGATATAAAGGGGATTTGTGTCGATGACGATCAGTTGGCCATCGCGCGGCAACCGGTCGAGCACAGCTTGGCAGAAAGTGCCGACACCCGGACCATACTCCACGAAGACCTTGCATTCGTCCCATTTGACCGGGGCAAGCATCTTCCGGATGGTAAAGCGCGATGATGGAATGATGGAGCCGACCATCTTCGGTTCTTCGAGGAAGCCCTTGAAGAATACGCCCCACTGCCCCAACAGCCGCGATGCGCGATCCTTCAGAGTGCGTCGTTCGATCACCCCGATACCCTGTTGTCCGCTCAAGTCATTTACCTTTTGCAACCCGGTAGAAAGTGGGCGGGTTTGGCAGGGAGCATGGAGCATTGCAAGCACGGGACCACAGGCTTAGCGGAGAAACCCATGGCTGAAGCCGATGCCGAGAACGCTCTGACACCGCCGCCATCGCGGCCGAAAAGCATTTCGCGCGAGCGTATGGCGCTGCTGTTCGCGGTGATGCTGACAACGGCGGCCGGAAATACCGCGATGCAATCGGTCATGCCTTCGATAGGGACGGCGCTGGAGATCGATGACGTCTGGATAAGTCTGGCCTACAGTTGGTCCGCCCTTCTTTGGGTGATCTGCGCTCCGCTCTGGGCTGAACGCTCGGACCGGCGCGGCCGGAAGGCGATGATGGCGGTCGGATTGATCGGTTTCATCGCCTCCATGGCCTTATGCGGCCTAGCATTATGGTTCGGCTTGATCGGATTGCTGGGCGGCACGGCAGCGCTAATCGCCTTTGCCGTGGCTCGCAGTCTCTATGGCGGTTTCGGGAGCGCGGCGCCGCCTGCGGTGCAGGCCTATGTAGCCAGCCGCACACCGCGTGCCGAACGCACGCAGGCACTTTCGCTGATTGCATCCAGTTTCGGTTTGGGCACGGTAATCGGGCCCGCGCTAGCGCCTCTGATGGTGCTGCCCTTTGTCGGCCTGACCGGCCCTTTCATAATTTTCGCGCTTATCGGGCTGCTCACGCTCACCGCGTTGCGATTGAGGTTGCCGAATGATGAGCCGCAATTTCCAGCGCGCGGAAGCACTTACGATGCGCCCTACACCAGTGGTTCGACCTCCAGCGAGCGTTCGGAAGAGGTGCCGGAGGACGAGCACGAAGAGGAAGATGAGGTAGAGCCGCACAAGCTGCGTTGGTTCGAGCCACGCCTGAGGCCCTGGGTCACGGTCGGCTTGCTCGGCGGCCATGCACAGGCGATGGTTCTCGGGATCATTGGATTCCTCGTGCTGGACCGGCTTGGCCTGCGCGCAACCCCTGCAGAAGGAACCGGACCGGTCGGGCTGGTGCTGATGTGCGGGGCCATCGCGACCCTGCTCGCACAATGGGGGCTTATTCCGCGGCTGGACCTCGGCCCGAGGGCGGCAACCCTCTCGGGCATCACCGTCGCTGCCGCAGGCGTCGTCTATCTCGGGGTCGCCGACGATCTTCATTCGATCGCGCTGGCCTATGCGATCGCGTCGCTCGGTTTCGGATTATTCCGTCCTGGAAGCACGGCCGGGACATCGCTTGCCGTTACCCGCTCTGAACAGGGCCAAGCTTCCGGAATTACCGCCTCGGTTGCCGGAGCAAGCTTCATTTATGCGCCTGCGCTGGGCGTCTGGCTGTACGGTCACTCGGATTGGCTGGGCTTCGGCCTGATCGCGGCCCTGTGCGTGGCGGTATTTCTTTACGGCTGGAAGGCGCTGCAAAAAGACAGCGCTCTCACCCGTAGCAGCAGCTAGAGGATTTCGAGCACCGCATCCTGCGGACGGCAGAGGCGAACGCCCTTTTCCGTCTCCACAAGCGGGCGCTCGATCAGGATGGGATCGGCCACCATCGCGGCCAGAACTTCGTCGGCGCTCGCATCGGGAAGGCCGCGCTCCTCGGCATCGGTGCCGCGAATCCTGAGTCCTTGGTTGGGACTGATACCTGCATCCCGATAGAGCTGCGCCAGCTTTTCCCGGCTCGGGGGATTCTTTAGGTACTCGATCACATCGACTTCGACCTTCGAGAGATTTTCGAGGATCGCGAGCGTCTTGCGCGAAGTACCGCAATTCGGGTTGTGCCAGATCGTGGCTTTCATTCCTTATCTCCTTTGGCGCAGCGGTAATTGAGCGATCCGATAAGCGAAAGCGCCTCTTCAGATTTTTTCCTCGCTGCTGGAAGATTTAGGGTTGCAAATGCGAATAGCTCGCAATAGCAGGCGCGATAAATCTGATAATCATTCTCAAGAAGAAAGTAGTCCATGAGGTTCTCCCCCACTGTCGCCGCCCTGCTGGCCGGAACTGCATTTGCGACACCTGCCATGGCAAACACCGGGGCAGATGCACAACCTGAGCGTGATTACCTTCCGAGCGACATCGTCGTGAAAGGCGAGCGCGCGGAAGAATATGGATCCGACGATGGGTCGACAGCCACGAAGACGCCCACCCCGCTGATCGACGTTCCACAGTCGGTCGCGTTCATCACCGAAGACCAGCTGGAGGACCAGGCAGTCCATCAATTGAACGATGCGCTGCGCTACGTGCCCGGCATCAGCATGGAATCCGGCGAAGGGCACCGGGACGAAGTTTTCATCCGCGGACAGGAGACTACCGCCGACTTCTACGTCGACGGCTTGCGCGACGACGCCCAGTATTATCGCTCACTCTACAATATCGAGCGCGTCGAAGTACTCAAGGGAGCAAACGCGCTCATCTTCGGTCGGGGCGCCGGTGGCGGCGCGATCAACCGCGTGGCCAAGCGCGCGGAATGGACATCAGCCATCAGCGGCGAAGCGTCAGTCGACAGCTTCGGTGCCTTCGCCCTGCTTGCCGACGTGAATGAGCCTGTTTCCGATACCATCGCGCTGCGCCTCAACGCCACGTACGAGGAGTTCGACAATGATCGTGATTTCTACGAAGGTCGTTTCATCGGTGTCTCACCCACGCTCACCGCTGCGCTCGGTCCGGACACGACCCTTGTCGCCAGCTACACCTATGATGATGACAGCCGCGTAACCGACCGAGGCGCTCCTTCCCTGGGGTCAGAACCGCTCGAAGGGTACGAAAGCACATTCTTCGGCGACCGCGACTTCAATCGAGCCCAGGCGCAGGTCCACATTGGCCGCGTCAGGTTGGAGCACGACTTCAACCGCGGCGTGACTGCCAATGCTACCTTGCAATTCGCCGACTATGACAAGCTCTATGCGAACATCGTCCCCTCGAGCACCGATGGGGAAACCGTGCTCTTAGGCGGCTATGAGGATTCGCAGCAGAGGACCAACTGGATCGGGCAGACAAATTTTGTCTGGGAGGCAGATTTTGGCAGCAACCTCGCCTCGACGCTCTTGATCGGCATGGAAGCCAGCCGTCAGGATTCAGCCAATCAGCGCAGCACCGTGAACTTTACGCGCCCCGATGGAGTCGATGGCCTCCGTTCGAACGAAACGCCGCTGGCGGACGTCCTTTTCATCCCGCCCTTCGGGTTGAATCCGGTGTCGCGCTCGCATCAGAGCGACCTTGAGACCCTGTCGTTCTACATCCAGGAGCAGCTCGAAATCGGCAATTACATTGAGCTGGTGGGAGGGGTTCGCTGGGACCGTTTCGACCTCGAGACCGAGAATTTGCTCGGGGGCGTGGAGACCGACCGTGTCGACGAGAAACTCAGCCCGCGTCTCGGCCTGATCATCAAGCCAACGCCGGATCTGTCCCTTTACGGATCCTACTCCCAGAGCTTTCTTCCGCAGGCAGGCGACCAATTTTTCATATTGTCGCAGGACGATACGCAGTTCGAGCCAGAGAAGTTCACCAATTACGAAATCGGTGCCAAGTGGGCTCCCCTCGACAAGGTACTGGTCAGCGCCGCGATTTTCCGTCTCGCACGGACCAATATTCAGGCCCCGTCTCCGACCGATCAGACACTGACTGTCCTCGCCGGAGAAAGCCGTGCGGAAGGCTTCGAAATCGGCGCAGTCGGTGAGATAGCCGAATTCTGGAAGGCCAATCTCGGCTACACCTATCTCGACGGCGAACTGGTCAATGAAAATGCCTTTGGCGCTGCCGGCCAGCGCCTCCAGCAGTTGCCCCGCCATTCGATCAGCGCATGGAACCGTTTCGATTTCAACGACCGGATTGGTCTTGGTCTCGGCGTAATCCACCAGTCGGAACAGTTTGCGAGTTTCTCTAACGATGTGGTCTTGCCCAGTTACTGGCGCGTCGACGCAGCGGCATTTTACACGGTCAGCGATAAGCTTAGCCTGCAGCTCAACATCGAGAACCTCTTCGATGAGACATACTACCCAAGCGCTCACGGCGACAACAATATCCAGCCCGCCGAGCCGTTCAGCGCGCGGATCGGGGTCCGTCTCGAAATGTAACGCTCGGTGGCAGAAGATGAAAAAGGCGGCCGGCAACGGTCGCCATTCTCGCCCTATCTCACTGGCGCGCCGGGCCTTAATCCGGTGCGCTGAGCGCGGGGACTTCCTGCGCTGCGTCTTCTGCGCTGATACCGGGCGCTGGGGCGGCGCTGATCCGTTCCTGGCGCCGCGCAACCCTCCCCGCCCGCTGGACCGCGCGCACGAGGCGAGGATAGACGCCGCAGCGGCAGATATTGGGGATAGCGGCCTTGATCTCCTCTTCGCTCGCACCCGGATTACGATCGATCAGCGCCGCCGCAGCCATCACGATTCCCGGCGTGCAGAAGCCGCATTGGATCGCCTGCTCTGCCACCATGGCTTGCTGAACTGGATGGGTTCGATCACCCGAAAGCCCCTCGATGGTCGTGACGAAGCGACCTTCCGCCTCGGCGATCGTGACGAGGCAGCTGCGTAGCGCCTCGCCATCGATATGGACCATGCAGGAGCCGCAATCGCCATTGCCGCAGCCGTATTTGGTACCGGTTAGGTTGGCGGCATCGCGCAGCGCCCACAACAGGGGCGTTTCCGGGTCCATCAGGAATTCGACCGGGCGGTCGTTGACCGTCATGCGCGACATGGCGGCGCCTTTGCCTCAATTGCGGGAAAAGTCGAGAGGTCTCAGCTTTTCCAGCTGTCGTCGATCTTGGATACCCGGCGCTTCCAAGCCTCGAAATCGAACAGCCCGGCCCCGCCCTGCGTTTGCATGGTCGACAAATCGCGCTGGTGCACGTCAACCACCTCCTGCTTGACGATATTGGGTTCGCCCTGGCTTAGCGTCGCAACCTGGATTTCGCAGGCGCGTTGCAGGGCCCACATCTTTACGAACATGCCCGGAATAGTCTTGTCCATCACAACCGGACCGTGGTTGCGCAGCATCAGGATCGAATGTTGGCCTAGGTTCTCGACCAGCCGGTCACCTTCCTCGGCACGGACGGTCACGCCTTCGAAATCGTGGTAACCGATTTGCCCCTGGAAGTTGCAGGCATAGAAATTGGTAGGCAGCAAACCATCCTTGTGGCTGCACACCGCCATGGTGGCGGTCGTGTGGACGTGGCAGATGGCCGTTGCCCGCTCGCCCAGGTGCTTGTGAAAATGGGCGTGCTGGGTGAAGCCGGCCTTGTTGACCATATATTGCGACTGGCCGACGTTGTTGCCCTCCACATCGATTTTCACGAGGTTCGAGGCAGTCACTTCATCATACAGCAGGCCGAAAGGGTTGATGAGAAAGGTGTCCTTCTCTCCCGGCACCGCCACTGAGATATGGTTGTAGATGCTTTCGCCCCAGCCGAGATGATCGAATATGCGGTAACATGCGGCAAGATCCTGCCGGACCTTCCATTCGTCTTCGCTGCATTCGAATTTCGGCTTCATCTGCGTCGCCATCGCACTCTCTCCTCAGTCTCTATTTGAAACCTCTATCGCACGGACGGGGCGGCCGGAGCAAGATGCCGGGGGGCAAATCGGCGCTTCCCAACCGCGCCCCGCCCCGCTAGCGCCGTGAGCGATGAGCGAGACGGCAAAACTGACCCGCGGGAGCATACGCGGCCATCTCGTCACTCAGACCCTGCCGATGATCATCGGCGTGGCCGCGATCATGTCGGTCGGGCTGATCGATGCCTATTTCATCGGGCAACTGGGCGCGGCCGAACTCGCTGCGGTCAGTTTCATCTTCCCCATCACGATAGCGCTCTCCAGCCTCGGCGTCGGCGTCATGGTTGGCATCAACTCGGTCATTTCCCGTGCGCTTGGCGAAGGGGATATCGACCGCGCAGAACGCCGCGCCAATTTCGGGGCGGTGTTCGCCCTCGGCATTGGCGTTGTGCTCGGCCTGGTGTTGTTCGCTCTTCTCGGCCCGCTGTTTCGCCTGATGCAGGCAAGCGAAGCGCTGATGCCCCTGATCTTTGAGTACATGCAGCCATTCGCGCTCGGCCTGCCCGTTCTGTTGCTGCAGATGGGCCTGGGCGGCGTGCTGCGAGGTCAGGGCGAGGCACGCCACGTTTCGATGATATCGATAACCTATGCGACGGTAAACTGGGTGCTCGACCCGGTCCTGATCACCGGTGCCTTCGGCTTCGAAGGTTTCGGCGTAGCAGGCGCAGCCTATGCCTCGATTACCGGCTATGCCGTCGCCTGCCTCATCGCGCTGGTCTTCATTGGCAGGACCCCGCTATCCATCAATCCCACAAGCATCCGCGAGTGCAACCTTGGCGCTTCGAGCCGGGCCATCATGCGCGTGGCGGGACCGGCCGCTTTCTCCAATGCCATCAACCCCATCGGCCTCTCCGTGCTGACCGCCCTGCTTGCGAGCCAAGGAGAGGCGGCCGTAGCGGGCTTCGGTGCCGCTGGCCGGCTGCAAAGCTTCGCGGTCGTGCCCTTGCTCGGTTTGTCGGGATCGATCGGCGCTATCATCGGCCAGAACTGGGGGGCAGGACGCGTCGATCGCGCACGCCGCGCAATGGTCTGGGCCGGGGGGTTTTGCATTCTTTACGGTCTCGCAATCGCCGTCATCCTCTTCGCTTTCGGCGACTGGCTTGCGGATTTCTTCACCGACAACCCCGCAGTAATTGACGAATTCTCGCGTTACCTCGCGATATCCGTCTGGGGCTATGCCGGCTTCGGCCTGCTGATAGTGGGAAATGGCGCCCTCAACGCAGTGGATCACGCGCCACTCGCGCTCGCGCAAAGCGCGGCGCGTGTCTTCCTCGTCATGCTGCCCTTCGGCTGGATCTTGCGGGCAAGTTGGGGCGCGGATGCGATTTATGCTGCCGAACTGGTAGCCAATCTCGCGGGCGGTGCGCTGGCCGCTTTCGTCGTCTGGAAGGTGCTCGGCGGGGCGCGAGAAAAGACCCTCGCGCTTCCAACGAAACGTTAACCATCCTCGTGCATAGCGGCTCCCGATAAGAATTGGGGGTCCAAGACCAATGGATGAATTGCTGGCCGATTTCGTCGCGGAAACGCGCGAGATGCTCGAGCAAAGCGGCACCGAGCTGGTCGCATGGGAAGCCGATCCCTCGGACAAGAAGCGCATCGATACGATTTTCCGCTTCGTCCATACCGTCAAGGGCAATTGCGGTTTCTTCGACTTTCCTCGCCTCGAACAGCTGAGCCACGCTGCCGAAGACGCTCTGGCCGAATGCCGTGCAGGCAGACGTGAGCCCGACAGTTCGCTGGTCACCGCCGTACTCGCGATTATCGACCGCATCTCCGAAATGACCGACGCGATCGAAGCGGGCGAAGACTTCTCCGAAGGCAGCGATGACGAGCTGATTTCCGCACTTGCTCCCGACGCCGAGATCGAGGTCCAGAGCGACCTCGAAATCGTCGAAGAGGTGGTCGTCGAAGCGCTGCCCAATGCCGAAAGTGAAGCCGCGGCTCCCAAGGCACCGCGCCAGGCTGTGCAACGTTCGATCCGCCTTCCGGTGGATCTGCTCGACGAAGTCATGAAGGGTGTGTCGGACATGGTTCTGGCGCGCAACGACCTCGCCCGGCGTCTGCGCGAGGCAGGCGAACAGCCGACCATCGACGGCCCATTCGAACGCTTGTCCGCCATTCTGGCCGATGTTCGCACCTCGATCACCCGGATGCGGATGCAACGGCTCGAACATCTCTTCTCTTCGCTCCCGCGCTTGGTGCGCGACCTGTCCAACGAACTCGGCAAGCAGGTCATGGTCGATTTCGAAGGCAGCGAAGTCGAGCTCGACCGCGAAATGATCGAAATGGTCCGCGACCCGCTGACCCACATCATCCGCAACGCGATCGACCACGGCGTCGAAACGCCGGCAACGCGCCTCAAGGCCGGGAAGCGCGAGATCGGCATGCTGAAATTCGCAGCGCGCCAGTCAGGCAACCAGATCAGCCTCGTCATCACCGACGATGGCAGCGGCATCAATATCGACAAGGTCGCTGCCAAGGCGATCGCCAACGGTCTCTACTCGCGTTCCGAGATCGACAAGATGTCGGACAAGCAGAAGCAGAACCTGATCTTCGAACCGGGCCTCTCCACGGCCGACCAAGTTAGCTCGGTCTCCGGCCGCGGTGTCGGGATGGATGTTGTGCGCTCCAATATCGAGCGTGTCGGCGGCTCGATCGAAGTTGCCAGCAAGCTTGGTGAAGGCACCAGTTTCCACCTCCAGTTGCCGCTAACCCTCTCGATCATCGCAGCCCTGACTGTCGGGTCCGGCAATCAGCGCTATGCCATCCCGCGCAGTTATGTCGAAGAAATCGTTTTCGGCAATTCGAGCCATGTTCAGTTTGCACAGGCCGGCGACCGCCGTCTGGTCACGTTCCGCGACAAGCGGGTGCCATGCCTTTCGCTTGGCGAAGTTCTCGGTGCCGAAAGCAATGCAAATTGCCGCTGGGAAGAAAAAACACTCATTCTAGTGCGCTTGGCCAGTGACGATATTTTCGCCCTCGCCGTCGATCGCGTATTCGATCACGAAGACGTTGTGGTAAAGCCCATCGCTCCGGCGATAATGGAAACCCGGCTCTATGCGGGGACGACATTGCTGGACGACGGACGCCCGATGATGCTCATCGATCTCCCCTCCATCGCACAGATGCGCGGGATGGTCGGCGGCGTTCGCACAAAGACGGTCGAATCCGACAAGGATGGACGTCAACAAAAGAGCAAGGCTGTGCCCGTGATGCTATTCGCCGGTCTCGACGGCCGCCACCGGGCCGTGCGTCTCGAACTGGTCCGCCGCATCGAGACCATCTCACGCGATGCGCTCGACATCGAGGGCGAGCGTGCACAGGCAGTCATTGATGGCGAGATCGTGACGCTGGCTGGCCATGACACCGGCCCGCTGCCCGACGGTCGGTGCCGTTTGCTGCGCCTTTCCGACGGAGACCACGAGTTGGTCTACATCGTCAAGGAAGTGCTCGACGCTGCGGATATAACCGACGATGTCGTTCCTAGTGAAGCCGACCGTTCGATCGAAGGCGTGACACTGGTCGGAGGCAAGCCGATTCCATTGCTCGACGGCCATGCCGTGTTCTCACGCTATCGCGCCACGAGAAAGATCGAACATACGCTTACCTGCCGCCTCCCGGGCGAAAGCGAGTGGGCACGCACCATCCTCGAACCGCTGGTGGCGGCTGCCGGTTATCGGATCGCATCGGACGACGACGAGTTCGAGGCCGATCTCGCGATCGCCCTGGCGGAGGAAGGCCAAAGTTCTTCGGCCGTAGCGCGCGAAATCATCCGCCTGCGTCCCGACCCGGAGGACGCCGGTGACGATACCATCTACCGCTACGATCGCGACGGCTTGCTCGCCGCGCTCAAACGCATCCGCACCGGGAGGGCGGCATGAACGAACTGCTACTCATGTGCACCATCGCCGGCCGCCGCGCCGCAATTCCCGCGATCGAAGTCCAGTCGGTGATCGAAGTCGAGGCCATCACTCCTATTCCCGGCACGGCCGACTTTATTCTCGGCCTTACCGCCCTAAGGAGCCAGGCCCTGACAGTCATCGATTGTGCCCTAGCACTCGGCGTTGAAGCTCCAAGCGCTTCGCTCGACAATCGAGCTGCGGTGGTCGAGGTAGAAGGGCATCTATATGCCCTGCTCGTCGAAGAAGCGCATGACGTGGGCGAAGCTCGAAGCGAGCCGGTCGCAGTTCCTGGCGGCTTCGGCGAAGGTTGGCAACGCGCCGCCAAAGGGATGGTCGAAACCGACGGCGGGCCCACATTGCTGGTGGAGATTGCCAGCCTCATTTGTGGACCAATGCGGGAAGCCGCTTAAGCGATTGGTTACCGCCTGCACGTATAAGGAGCAGGTAAGTGAAGGGATCACGAAGAATGAAAAACTGTCTTATCGTCGACGATTCGCGCGTAATCCGGAAGGTGTCGCGCCATATCCTTGAAACCCTCGGCTTTTCGGTGGACGAAGCCGAGAACGGTCAGGAAGGCCTGAACAAGTGCCTCGAGAACATGCCCGATGTGGTGCTTCTCGACTGGAACATGCCGGTGATGACCGGTATCGAATTCATCCACCAGTTGCGCAAGCACGAGGGCGGCGACAAGCCCAAGGTCGTATTCTGCACGACTGAAAACGACGTGGCCCACATCCGCGAAGCCATCAGCGCCGGTGCCGACGAATATGTGATGAAGCCGTTCGACCACGAAACTCTGCAGATCAAGCTCCAGCTCGTCGGCATGGCTTGATCCGAAAGGATACGAGCCGTGGTTACCGCGCTCCGATCGGCAACAGCCGCCAGACCTGACCGACAATCGTCGCCCGGCAACGTTCGTGTCATGCTGGTGGACGACTCGCTCACCGTTCGCACCGTCTTCTCGCGAATGATCGAGCGGGAAAGCGACATGACGATCGTCGCGAGCGCAAGCTCGGCCGAACGCGGCCTGCAAGAGCTGGACAATCGGCGGGCAGACGTGGTTCTGCTCGACCTCGAAATGCCCGGGATGGGCGGAATCGAGGCGCTGCCAAAGATCCTCAGGGCATCGCCGGACACCAAGGTGCTGGTGATCTCGTCGCTGACTGCCGAAGGCGCCGAGCATACCGTCGAAGCGCTGCGCATGGGCGCCGCCGACACGATGCTCAAGCCGCGACCGGGCGGTTTCAACGATGACTACCGCGAGCAACTGCTTGGCAAGATCCGCGCTCTCAAGGGACTGGCGCCCTATGAGCAACCCAGGCCCGCAGCACCTCGCCCCGCCCAGCGGCGGGCAGGCAAGAAGCCGCAAGTTCTCGCGATCGGCGCATCGACGGGCGGCATCCATGCGCTGAACCTTTTCCTGCGGCAGATACCGAAGACGTTCGACCTCCCGATCCTTATCACCCAGCATCTTCCCGACAGTTTCATTCCAGTCTTTGCCAAGCAGATGGAAGTTGCCGCGGGGCGCGAAGCCGTGCTCGCCGACGAGGACGTGGAGATCATGCGCGGCCGCATCGTCATCGCGCCGGGTCATGGCCACATGGTCGTGCGCCGCAAGGGAACGCGCTACGTCACAGGGTTAGCCTTCAACCCGGTAAAAAGCGGCTGTACCCCTTCGGTCGATCCGATGTTCGAAACTCTCGCCGAAGCTTACGAGGGCAAGGTCGCCGGTATCCTGCTGTCCGGAATGGGCCGCGACGGTACCGACGGGGCGGACGCAATCATCAATGCCGGCGGCTCGATCTACACCCAGAGCGCAGATACCTGCGCCGTCTGGGGAATGCCGCGCGACATCACCGAACGCGGGCTGGCTACTGCAGTCGCCCCCCCTGCAGAATTGGCGGACAAGATCCTCGCCAGTGTCGGAGCCGATGCATGGCGCTAGAAGACGCTTCCCACGACATCATTGCCGACCTCCTCAATGCTCGTACCGGACAAACCCTTTCCGAAAGCCGTCGCTGGCGGATTTCCTCGGCACTGTCGGGCCTGTTCCGCGAGTTCGGGATCGAGAACGTCGATCAGCTGGCCTGCATGCTCGAGCGCCCGGGCGAGCATCGGCTTGCCACCCGCGTGGTCGAGGCACTGCTGAATAACGAAACCTATTTTTTCCGCGACCACGCGTATTTTTCGACCCTGGCGAATATTGTCCTGCCCGAACTCGCGAGAAAGCGCGCCGATACCAGGAAAATCACTATCTGGTCGGCAGGCTGCTCGACTGGGCAGGAAGTGCTCAGTCTCGCAATGACCATCTGTGAACAACCGGGTCGCTGGGCGGACTGGACGATTGAGATTCTCGGCACCGACGTCTCGGGCAAGGCCGTCGAACAGGCGCGGACGGGCACCTATTCGCAGTTCGAAATTCAGCGCGGAATTTCGGTCGCGCAGATGCTGAACTTCTTTTCGGAAACGCCGCGGGGCTGGAAGGTCGCCGACAAGGTACTGGCGATGACCCGGTTCGAACAGCGCAACATCCTCGATCTGCCACCCGCGCCAGGACAGTTCGATCTCGTTCTGTGTCGCAATTGCCTGCTCTATTTCGATCCGCAGACACGGCGTAATGCGTTCGAACGGATCGCTGGAGGCATTGCAGCCGACGGATTCCTCATGCTTGGCGCTGGCGAGACGGTGGTAGGACAGACCGACCGGTTCGAACCTGCACCCTGCGGTTCGGCAATGTATGTGCCTAAGGCTGCAGCCGGAGTGTCATCCGTGCTCGGCCGCATTCCAGCACGTGCCGTTAATGGCTGAGCACCCCGGCACTCTTCCGTGTCCGGTCAACTCCGTGAGCGAAGGTACAAGGTAAATATAGGGTTTACCGTTAATTAGCGAATGCGCGCTAGCGATATCGAATATCGATCCGACCGCGCCACCGAGGGGAAACTTGCGTGCGATCACATTCCGACACGGCTCGGCAAGCCACCAGCCTGATGATTTTCGCACCTCTCGCGTCGCTTGCGGGTATCGCGATTGTCACGGCCGTGTTGGCCGTTTTTGGGCCGCGGTTCGGGATTGGCTCGATCAACGCCATCCTAGGTGGCGGTTTCATCGCCCTGCTTGCCAGCATTGGCAGTTTCGCGGTCATGGGCGTCAGGCACCTGCGAAAGCTGGAGAGGCTTTCCAACAGCGACGCGCTGACCATGCTACCCAATCGCCGCGCGCTGCATCGTGACATTTCCGAAATCATGTCGCCGGATCAGGAAGTTGCACTCGCAATAGTCGATCTGGACGGGTTCAAGATCATTAATGATCACTACGGCCATATCCTGGGTGATGCGACCATCAAGGAAATTGCCCGGATCATTCGCAACATCTGCGGCGAGGACGCTAACCTGTATCGGCTTGGCGGTGACGAATATGCCATCCTGATGAGCGGAGAGCTGGCCGGCACCCTGCTGGAGGGCCACTGCCGAAGAATTATCGAGCGACTGGCAAAATCCATCAAGATCGACGATCGGCGCCTTACGCTGGGCGCCAGCATCGGTCTCGCGCGAAACGCTCCCGGACAACAATTGTCTTCCTCCGAAACGCTGCGCCGCGCAGATGTCGCCATGTATGCCTCCAAGCGCGGCGGCAAGATGCGTTGCACATGGTTCAACGAAGCTTTCGACCGCAGCCGCGAACAGATAAAACTGCTCGACGACGAACTCCGTCAGGCGTTGGCACTCGGCCAGTTCCGGATGCACTACCAGCCGCTGGTGGACAGCACGACACGCAAGATAGTCTCAGTGGAAAGCCTGCTGCGATGGGATCGGCCTGATGGGAAGGCCGTAGGCCCCAATACCTTCATCCCGGTAGCCGAGGAATCCGGCCTCATCAATCCGATCGGGCTGTGGGTGCTCCGGCAGGCTTGCTGCGATGCGCTCGAATGGAAGGGCGTTACGCTGTCGGTAAACATTTCGGCCGCCCAGCTCCGCAATCCGGAATTCCCGATCCAGCTCGGTCATATCCTCGAGGAGACCGGCTTCGATCCCGAACTGCTGGAATTGGAGATCACGGAAACGTGCCTCGTGCTCGACCCGGTCGTGGCCGAGCGCAGTCTCAATTTGATCCGGGGTTTCGGAGTCAGCGTTGCACTCGACGATTTTGGCACCGGCTATGCGTCGATCGGTTTCCTACGCCAGTTCCGCTTTCAGAAACTCAAGCTTGACCGGAGCCTAGTGGTACAAGCTTCCAAAGACGAATCCAGCCGGGCGATGATGCTGTCCAGCATCACCATGGCGCAAGCGATGAAGATGTCGGTAACCGCCGAAGGTGTCGAGACGCTGGAACAAGCCGACATGGTCCGCGCGGCAGGCTGCGACCAGATTCAAGGCTGGCTCTATTTCAAGGCCATGCCGGCAGACGAAATCAAGCAACATCTCGGGAAAAGGATCGATGTGGTCGATGCCGGGGAAAATGACGGCCGGGAGGCCAAGGTAGCATGAACGCGATGACGGACAACTTCGCCACGGCCGAGTTGGACACTGGCAAATATTATTCGGATGAAATTGCCGAAGATCGCGCCATTCTGGCAGACATTGGTACGGGCGGCGAAGGTTTGCGCGGCAAGTTCGCCGACCTGTCGATCGGCGGGAAGCTGAGCCTCGTGGCTTTTGCAAACATCGGTGCGGTCGTCTTCATCCTGCTCTCCATCGTGGTAGGCGGCTGGACGGCAATAGAAATGCGGCAAGAGCGCATGCAGATCTCTGAGATGCTGATCCTTTCGACCGAGCTTCAATCGAACACCGACCGCGCGTTGCTGCAGATGCAGCGTTTCACGAACGGGAGCAACGTTGCCGCGCTTTCGTCTGCCGGAGAAAGTCTTGAAGAGGCTCGCCGCGACCTCAACTCCCTCGAGCGCGGAGCGCGTATTGTGGCACCCGCTCAGATTGGCAAAATCGAAGAATTACGAGCGGCTTTGGACAATCTCGTCAGCACCCTCGCGCGCCAGCAAACCGCAATCGACGTGACGAGTCGATCCGTCTTGGCAGAAACATCACTCGCCGAGGGCGAAGCTTTCGGTGAACTTGCCCGGCAATTGAAGACAGACCTCTTCCGAAGCGGACAGGCAAGCGATGCCGCGGGCGAGAACACGATCATGTGGCTGTTCATGGCCTTTTTCTCGGTTGCGCTGATCGGCATCACCGCGATCCTTCTGTCGACACGCATTATTGCACGGGACATCGCCGGTACCGTCAGCGAACTGACCGATACTTCCGAACGTCTGGCAACCGGCGACAAGTCGATCCAGATACCCGGGCTCGAACGGCGCGACGAACTCGGCGGCCTCGCTCGCTCGCTGCACGTGTTCCTTCGCGCAGCCTTCAGGCTTGAAAGAATGTCGGCGGAAAAGGATGCGTTGCGTACCGAGCGCGGACAGGACCTTCGGCGATTTGCGATGCAGTTCGAAAGCACTGTGGGCGAGGTAGTAAACGGGGTCGCGGCGGCATCGACTCAGCTCAAATCTACTGCATCCTCAATGGCTGCAGCTGCCGAGCAGGCAACGGTCGAGTCCGGATCGGTATCGAACGCCATGGAACAGGCTTCGGGCGGCGTCACCGCCGCTGCCGCGGCATCGGACGAATTTGCCATGTCGATCGGCGAGATCAGCCGACAGGCTTCGCACTCGGCCGAACTGGCCCGCAAGGCATCGGACGATGCCGAAAGTGCTGACGAAACCATATCCACACTCGCAACCTCGGCCGACCAGGTCGGGCAAATCGTCGAACTCATCCAGTCGATCGCGAAGCGCACAAACCTGCTTGCACTCAATGCATCGATCGAGGCTGCACGCGGAGGCGAGGCCGGACGCGGTTTCGCGGTAGTCGCCAGCGAGGTGAAGGAACTCGCGGCGCAGACCAGCCGGGCGACCGAAGAAATCGCCGATCAAATCCGTGCCATGCAGGATTCGACCGGGGCAAGCGTCAGTGCGCTTCGTTCGATCGGTGAACAGATCAAGCAGCTGGAAACGACCGCGATCTCCATTGCCAGCGCCGTCGATCAACAATCGGTGGCCGGTCAAGACCTCGCGCGCAGCATCGACCTAGCCGCCCGCTCGACCGACGAAGTTTCCAGCAGCATCGTCCAGGTGCGTGAAGCCAGTGTCGCGACTGGGGCGGCAGCCAGCCAAGTTCTTGGCTCCGCCACTTCGCTGGAATCGCAGGCAAGCGTGCTGCGCCGGCAGGTAGATGAGTTTTTGCAGCATGTGAGGGCTGCCTGAACCGGGGGCCGGTTTCAGACGGTGAATTGAGAACGAATTGGGGGAGAGGCTTGGGATGAACGCGCATAGCACGATGATTGGCGAGGAACTGCGCCGTGAGATTGCTGAAGTCGAAGGCGTCATAGCCGCCTCGACCACGCGTTATTCGGGCCTGACGGCCTGGCTCATGGACAAACCGCTGAAGGATAAGGCGGAGATCGCTTCACTGTTCTCACTTGGCGGCCTGGTAGTCGTCGCGGCTGCCGCACTGTTCGGGCTTTCAGACCCCGAACAGGCGGGTGCAGCGCGCTGGGTGGTGATCGGTGTAACAGGCGTGTCGCTACTCGGCGGCGTCTTGAGCCTGCGTTTCATCCTTAGCCACGTGATCGAACCCTTCCAGCATGTTTCTGGAGAAATGGGCCGCCTAGCCAGCGGATCGCGCGATATCGATGTCGGCGATACCGGGCGCTCGGACGAAATCGGCGAGCTGTCCCGTTCGCTCGAGGTGTTTGCCAAGTCCGGCCACAAGCTCGACGAACTGTTCGCCGGTCGGAAGGCGGCTTCCGAGCAGCGCAAACAGGAGCTTATTCGTCTCGCAGACAGTTTCGAGAAAAGTGTCGGCGATGTCGTGGGAGGCGTGGCTGCGGCTTCGAGCCAGCTCAACGCGGCGGCGGGATCGATGGCAAATACTGCCGAGCATGCTGCCGGGCAGGCGAGCCAGGTGAGTGGCGCGATGGAGCAGGCCTCCGGCGGTGTGACCGCAGCCGCGGCGGCTTCGGATGAATTCGCCATGTCGATCGGCGAGATCAGTCGTCAGGCAGCAAATTCCGCCGAACTGGCGCGCAAGGCATCGCTGAACGCGGAAGGAGCCGACGAAACGATCGGTGCACTTGCTACCTCGGCCGACCAGGTCGGCCAGATCGTAGAACTCATCCAGTCGATCGCCCAGCGCACCAACCTACTGGCTCTCAACGCCAGCATTGAGGCTGCGCGCGGCGGCGAGGCTGGCCGCGGATTCGCCGTGGTGGCGAGCGAAGTGAAGGAACTCGCCGCACAGACCAGCCGGGCAACCGAGGAAGTTTCCGAACAGATCCAGGCCATGCAAGCCTCGACGGGTGCCAGTGTCAGCGCGCTGCGCTCTATCGGCGACCAGATCAAGCAACTCGAGACGACCGCAATCTCGATCGCCAGCGCAGTCGACCAGCAATCGGTTGCCGGTCAGGATCTCGCGCGCAGCATCGACCGCGCAGCGCAAGGAACGGACGAAGTCGCCAATCATCTCGAAAGCATGCGGGACACCAGCATGGCGGCCGGAGCGACTGCAAGCCAGGTTCTGGCTTCGTCGAGCGATCTCGAGACGCAAGCCTCGACCTTGCGCGACAAGGTCGACGAATTCCTGTTCCATATCCGCGCAGCCTGACCGGTCGCCGCTATGCCTGAAGAAGGGCGGCCCGGCGCAAGCCGGTGCCGCCCTTTCTCGTCATTCCCACCAATACGGAAGACGGCGCTCGTCGCCGGTCTCGACCTCGTTCATCGTGCGCGAATCATAGAGCCGCCCGCCAAGCATGACCTGGGCGATATCGTCGGAATTGCGAATGTCCTGTCCGGGATCGGCGGTAAGGATCAGGAGGTCGGCCAATTTTCCGACTTCGAGGCTGCCAATATCGCGCTCCATCCCGAGCGATTTGGCTGACTCGATCGTACCTGCACGAAGGGCCTCGACGGGCGACATGCCCCCGCGCACGAAGCTCCACAGTTCCCAATGCGCCGCGATACCCGCCTGCTGGCCGTGTGCACCGATGCTGACCTTGACGCCACGCTCTGCAAGTTTCTTGGCCTCGCGAGCAGCATTGTCGTCGACGAACGCCCAATCCGGTGCGGTTATCCGCCGCCCCGTTTCCGCTAGGAGCATCTTGGGCGGCGTATGGACCATTAGCGGGTTGTCGAAAACATCCGTCGCCTGACGCCAGTAGGGATCGCCTGCCAGGCCGCCATATGTCACCGCCAATGTGGGCGTGTAATTGGTGTCAGATCCGGCAAACATCTGCAGCAGGTCTTCATACATGACATCGACCGGGATGTTATGTTCGAGGGTCGAATTGCCGTCTGCAATCAGGTTGACATCCATCCCGAAGAGCGAGCCACCCTCCGCCACCACCAACATGTTTTCGGCGCGTGCGGCAGCCACCACCTGCTGGCGCTGTTCGCGGCGCGGCTGGTTGTAGTTCTTCACGCTAATGCCACCCTGCGCCTTGATCCGGCGAACATGCGCCAGCGCATCCTCATAACTGTCGATCCGGGCATAGACGCTTGGGGCCTTGGCACCGTAGATGATCTCGCCCGTCGAGAAGATGCGCGGAGCCAGAAGGCTGCCCGCCTGCTGCCGTTCGGCCGCAGCAAAGATCATGCTGGCCGATGAGGATGGATCGTGCAGCGTCGTGGTGCCAAGGGCGAGGTTCTGGACCAGCGACCAGTTCTGCTGCGGGATGAGATCGCCTACGCCCTGCGGGCCATGAGCGTGCGCATCGACGAGGCCCGGAACGATCGTCCGCCCGGCCGCATCGACCACGGTCGCACCAGATGGGACGGTAACGCTAGATGCCGGACCGATTGCGGCGATCCGATCGCCCTCGATCAAGATCGTGCCGTTCTCGATCGTGCCTGCCGCGTCGCCAGCCATGGTGTGGATACGGGCGCCGGTGATTGCGACCGTCCCGCTGGCCTTGTCGGCGCGGATGGTCCGGGCCAGCGAGGTTCCGTTGTCTGGCGGAGTGAACCCGGGCGCCTCCGCCGCTTGCGGTGCGCTCGGCGTGAGCGCCGTGGTGCTGGCACGGTAAAGTACCGGCCCCATCGACCAGTGCAGGGTCGAGCCGTTTTCGGTCCAGCCGATATAATCCGCCCCGCCCTTGCTAACCTTGGTCACTGGAAGCGAACTTGCCTTTTCTCCTACAGTGACGGTCTGTCCGCCCGGGAGCAGGGGCATGGCGAAGACTTCGTAATTCTGGCGGAAAGCGACATAATCGCCGCGTGGACTGACCTTGAAGTCATTGGCCAGATCGCCCTGTGCGTGAACGCGGCGGGCTTCACCATTGGTGTCGCTGGAGATGAGTTGCAGATTGCCGCCTTCTCGCGCGAGCATGAAGATGCGCTCGGCATCGGCACCATATTGCGGCGTGGACGTATCGCGTGCGATCAGGCGCGGCGTGCCGCCATTGGCAGAAACGGCATAGACGCCTTCGTTTTCCGAATAGTTGGGTGAGGTCAGATAGCCACCGCCGCGCTTTTCGAACACGATGGTCTCACCATCGGGCGAGAATTGGGGCACCGCGTAATGTCCCTGCTGGCGGGTTACCACCCGCTCTCCCCGGCCGCGAGGATCCACCGTGACGATGTTGCCGAGACCGTCATCGGTCCAGCGCACGAAGGCGATCCGTTGCCCGTCGCGCGACCACGTGGGCCATAGCTCCAGGCCATCGCGCTCGCCCGCAATAAGCTGGCGAGGCGCGGCATCGCTGCCCACCGGCTTAACATAGAGCTTGCCGAGGCTTTCGAAAACCACGGTGCGCCCGTCGGGCGAAACGGTGGCAAACCGCGGGATTTTGGCGGTGAAGCTTTCCGGCGCGACATCGATGACCGGATGCGGTGCTTCCGCGACCAAGCGGGTGTCGGAGATGGAGAACGGAATGACGCTGTCACCCGAACCATCGGCGGCAACACGGCGCAGCTTGCCGCCCGCCCAGACCACCATGCTCTCGCTATCGGGCATCCAGTCCATGATCGGATAGACACCGTAAACGGCCCAGGTCTCCTGCAGGTCGAGATCGAGCGCACCGTAGATCATGCGCTCCTCCCCGGTCGAGAGGTCCTTCACCCAAAGCTGCGACTGGTCCTTGTCGCGCCGCACGAAGGCGAGGCTCTGGCCATCGGGCGAAGGCGTGGGGCGGACGGCGCCGCCATAGCCGCCGACGGCAGTCGTCACTTCGCCGGTGTCTATATCGTAGCGTTCGATGTTGAAGATGCCCTGGGTCGAATCCTGCGCATATTCGAAGATCGGCCCCGTGGTAACGTTGCGGGTGTAGTAGATCGCGTTGCCATCGGGCGCGTAGATCGGTTCGCCGAGTTCTTTTTGCAGAGCCTCGCTGGCGCGCTTGACCAGCTGAACCCCTCCGCCGCCGGAAACGTGGTAGAGCCAGATTTCGCCGGTCCCTGCGCTGCGCTGCGTGGTGAAATGCTTCTTGGCGACGATATAGCGCCCGTCCGGCGACCAGCTGGGCTGGTTGAGCAGGCGGAAGTCTTCTTTGGTCACCTGCAGCTTGTTCGAACCGTCACGATCCATCAGCCAGATGTTGTCGCCGCCGGCACGGTCGGAAATGAAGGCGATGCGACTGCCGTCGGGCGAAAACCGCGGCTGGATTTCCCAGGCTAGCCCCTCTGCAATGCGGGTCGGCGTACCGCCCGAAACCGGCATGGTATAGATGTCGCCAAGCATGGAGAAGACGAGCGTGCTGCCATCGGGCGACACGTCGACATCCATCCACGTGCCTTCGTCGGTATTGATGGCAACTTCGCGCAAGGTCGCGCCGCGCGGCGCAGTGATGTCCCAGCCCTCTTCCTTCTCGCCTTCACCGGGGATCGGAACGGTAGCAGGTGCCGCATCCACGGCCTCCCCGCTTCCTTCGGGGGGCAATTCGTCCTGCGAGGCATCGACTTCCTGCTCTTCGACCGGGTTGGGGCTCGGCTGGGGTTCTTCGCTTTGTGCATGGGCGGAACCTGCACAGAGCACGAGTGCGAGGGCGGAAGCGATACTGGTCTTCATGATTTGGGTCTCTCCCCTTGAGATAGGCGGGGAGGCTTAGACGGTGCGAAGCGATCTTGGCAAACCGCCAATCGACAAGCTGCGTTATTTGACGCTCGAACGCTCCACAAGGCGAACGGGAACCCGCCGCTCGGCGCGCTCTCCATCGCCCGCCAGTGCAGTTTCGACAAGCATCCGGCCCGCTTCTGCGAAGTCCGGCTCGACAGTCGTGAGCGGCGGATTGCTGAATTCGCCCGAACCCAGACCGTCGAAGCCGACTACACCCACCTGCCCAGGCACCGCAAGACCGCGAGAGGCCAGCTCTTCGAGCGCTCCCAACGCCATGGCGTCGCATGCGAAGAATAGACCATCGAAAGCTTGGCCGTCATCGCATAGCTGACTGACTGCGATCCGCCCTTGGGAAACACGGTCTTCGCCCGACGAAACGACCGGCTCCCGCGCAGGCAGACCGGCCTTTTCCATAGCATGACGATAGCCCTCGTAACGCTCACGGAACTGCTTCTGCGAGGAATGGGGATCGCCCACGAAAACGATATTCTTCGCCCCTCCCGCAGACAGTCGCTCGACCGCCAGCCGTCCGCCATCGGCATTGTCGGAGCGGACCCATACGGCATCGTCGAACGGAGAACCCCAGAAAGCGATGGAGTCGCTGGCGGCTGCAACCTCGCGAAAGTAGTTCCAGGCCGCCTCGTTCGTTGCCGTACCGATCACCACCACGCCGTCCGCCTGCCTGCGTCCGACATAATGACCGAAGAGTTCGTCTTCCCTCGCTTGGAACGATACCAAGGCTTCATAGCCGCGTTCGGCGGCGGCTGCGCAGGTGCTGCCGAGCAGGCTGTAGTAGAAAGGATTGATGGCAGCCGGCCCCTGGCCATCGCGTCCGATCACGACGATGGCGATGGTGCCCGTTTCGCCCTTCCGCAGGCCCGCAGCCCTCGTGTTCACATGATAGCCGAGTTCCGCTGCGGCCTGCTCGACGCGGCGGCGGGTGGATTCGGTGATGGTTTCCGAACCCGACAACGCGCGGCTGACAGTCGACTGGCTGACCCCGGCGCGCTCCGCAACGTCGATCGACGTGACCCGATGCGGACGGCCGTTTCCAACTTTCGTCATGCTATCTCCTCAAGCCCGACCGAGCCCTAGACCAGAGAATTGGCGAAAGCGAGTGCCCGGATGACGTCGCCGAATGCGTGGATAGGTTGCACGGCGCAACTTACGCTTTCCCTCCGCGCCCGCATTTAGTAACGTTCCTGCATGGGAGAGAGACCAGCAAGCAACCGCGCGACCGATTTCGACGTGCTTATCGTCGGCGCCGGCATTTCCGGCATCGGCATGGCCGCACATATGCGGGAGAAAATCCCGGATCACAGTTTCGCCATCGTGGAGCAGCGCGAGAACCTCGGGGGGACATGGGATCTTTTCCGCTACCCCGGCGTGCGGTCGGACAGCGACATGCACACGCTCGGTTTCGAATTCGAACCGTGGAAACATGAAAAGTCGATAGCCGATGCGCCTGCGATCCTCGAATATCTCGACCAGATCGTGGACGAACGCGACATTCGCCGCCACATCCGTTTCGGACATAAGGTCATCTCTGCGGACTGGCGCGGTGCAGATGCCCGCTGGCAGGTCACGCTCGAAACTTCGGACGGCGAGCGCAAGTTGCTCACCGCGAATTGGCTCTATCTCGGATCGGGCTATTACGATTACGACGAACCCTATGATCCCGGTTTCGATTTCGGCGATTTCACCGGTCAGGTGATCCACCCGCAATTCTGGCCCGAGGATCTCGATTACGCGGGCAAGAAAGTCATCGTGATCGGTTCGGGCGCGACAGCGGTGACCATCGTTCCTTCGGTGGCCCGGCGGGCGGCCAAGGTCACCATGCTCCAGCGCACGCCGACATGGATGTTCTCGCGCCCGGCGAAGGACGGATTTGCGAACTTCCTGCGCAAGATCTTGCCCGAAAAGACGGCTTACCGCATCACGCGCTGGAAAAATATCAAGCTGCAGGACATCGGTTTCAAGCGCGCGCGAACAAGCCCGCAAAAGGTCGGCGAGTTCCTGCACAAGAAGATTAGGAAGATCATGGGGGAGGATTTCGATCTCGAGCCCTTCACGCCCCCTTACAATCCTTGGGACCAGCGCCTTTGCCTGGTGCCCGACGACGATCTTTTCGAAGCGATAAAAGGCGGCAAGGCCGATGTGGTCACTGGCCGGATAAAGGCCTTCGAGAAGGGCGGCGTCCGACTCGAGGACGGAAGTTTCCTCCCCGCCGATATCGTGGTGACCGCCACCGGTCTCAAGTTGGCCGTAGCCGGCAAGATCACGCTGACAGTCGAGGGTGAACCGGTCGATCTGGCCCAGCGTTTCTACTACAAGGGCTGCATGTTCTCGAACCTGCCCAACCTCGCGGTGGTTTTCGGCTATCTCAATGCCAGCTGGACATTGCGGGCAGATATAAACTCGGATTACGTCTGCCGCGTCCTCGCTGAAATGAAGGCGAGCGGCAGCGACGTCGCCGTTCCCGTCCTTCCTGACTCCCTTGATCTTGAAGAAGACGACATCTTCGATTTCTCATCCGGCTATATCCAACGTGCCAAGCACATCATGCCGAAGAACGCTGTGAATTACCCATGGCGGCTGAACCAGGAATACGTGATCGACCGCAAGCGCATGCGCGCCGATCCGGTCGACGATGGCATCCTCTCTCTACGGCGCCGGGGTGCGAATGCGCGCGAAACCCACGAAAGGCTCGAAGCTGCGGAGTAGCTTTCGCGAACCAGCCGCACTACGTGGTCGGGCATGACTGATCGTATCTACACCGCCGGCCTCGTAGTGATCGGCGACGAAATCCTTTCCGGGCGGACGCACGACAAGAACATCGCGCAAGTCGCCAGCTGGCTGCAGGTGCAGGGCATTCGCCTCTCCGAAGTGCGCGTGGTGCCCGATGTGATCGAACGGATCGTCGAAGCGGTCAACGCGCTGCGCGAAGCCAACGACTACCTGTTCACAACGGGCGGGATCGGGCCCACGCATGACGACATTACCGTCGACGCGGTTTCTCAAGCGCTTGGCGTGCCGGTGATAATTCATCCCGAAGCGCGCGCCATTCTGGAAAAATACTATACCGACAAGGGCGGGCTCAACGAAGGCCGACTGCGCATGGCGCGGACGCCCGAGGGTGCCGAACTGATACCCAACCGCATGTCCGGCGCGCCGGGCATACGGATCGGTAGTATCCACCTTATGGCAGGTGTTCCGCACATTACCGCAGGCATGCTCGATGCCCTCACAGGCACGCTCAAGGGCGGCGCCCCGCTCATTGCCGAGACCGTTGGCGGGTTCATCCCCGAGAGCGAAGTGTCCGGTCTGCTCCGTGAGGTCGAGAAGGCCCACGAGAATTGCCAGATCGGCAGCTATCCCTTCTTCCGCGAAGGCCGCGTCGGCTCGAACTTCGTCATCCGCTCCACCGACCCGGCCGAACTCGATGCCTGCATGGCAGAGCTCTGCAAGGGGCTGGAAGAGGCAGGCTTTGCATTTACCCCCGGCGGAATCTGACCGGCACTTGCGCAGCGCCGCACTGGGGTTAGCCTGAATTTCGATGCTCTGGCTCTTCGTCTTCGCTCTCATCGCTGCCTGCGTTCTCCTTTTCCAGCGCACAGGCGGCCGAGCGCAGGATCGGCGAACTGGAAGATCGGCATACGGAGCAGGCATTGCGTTTGCTCGCGCTGGCATCGTCCGATGCTTCCGCCCCATCCGCGCAGGAGTCCGACGATGTTCAGGGGATCGAACCGGAGACCTCGCCGGAGAAGTTGGCTGAATCCGCCCAAGCACCTGCCGTAACCCTTCGCAGGTCGGCGGAGGCGGTGGCTACGACAGAGATACCTCCATCGGAAGCATCCGAACGCGAGACTCAGCCAAGCGAACCGGCACTTGCAGCCGATGGCCAGCCATCCCGCTTCAGCCTCGATTTCGAAGACATCTTCGGGCGCCGCTTGCCGATCTGGGCAGGCGGAATAACGCTCGCCGTCGCAGGCGTGTTTCTTGTGCGGTATTCGATCGAGGCTGGTCTGCTCACACCTGTCGTGCGCGTCGCACTCTCGTTTCTCTTTGGGCTTCTACTCCTGGCGGGAGCCGAAATCGCCTACCGCTACGAGGACCGCATCCGCGACGAGCGCGTGAGGCAGGCATTGGCCGGCGCCGGTCTCGCGACATTATATGCGGGGTTTTACCTTGCGGGCACACAATACGGGCTGATCGGCCAGAGCGTCGCCTTCCTCGGTCTCGCCGCCGTGACCGCCCTGGCCATCTTCCTGTCCTACCGTTTCGGACTGCCGAGCGCGGTGCTTGGCCTGGTTGGAGGTTTTGCCGCCCCCGCTCTTGTCGGGGGAGAAGACGCCAACCTGCCCATGCTGGCGCTTTATCTCGCGCTGGTCACAGGTGGCCTCACACAAACCGCCAATCGCCAGAGCCGCTCCTGGCTGGGCCTCGGTGCGCTGGCAGGCGGGCTCGGCTGGGGCGCGCTACTGTTGATAGGCGGAGACTTTGCCTTTGCCGACATTCTCGCGCTCGGCCTCTATTTCATTGTGCTCGGCACAATCGTTCCGGCCTTCCTCGAGATCGAGCGGTTCGAACAACCCATCCGCATCGCGGCAGCCGCTCTCGCTGGCCTGCAATTGGCAGTGCTGGTCGACGAAGGCGGGTACAAGTTGCTGGCTTGGGGCCTCTACCTGCTCCTCGGCGCAGCACTGGCATGGTTCGGATGGCGCAGGCCGGAGATGCGTGCCGGCAGTGCGATGGCTGCGGCCATTGGTATTGTCCTGCTTGCCCTGTGGCCCGCTCCCGATCCAATGAGTTTCGCCCTGGTCGCGGCGGGACTCGCGGCGCTGTTCGCGCTGGTCGCGCTCGGCCTGCTCCGCTGGAAAGACGGTGATTCGCTGGAAGCGTTGAGCGTGGCCACTGTGCCGCTCGCCACCGGACTGGTGACGCTCTGGACGTTTGGCAGTCTCGACGGCGATACGGTGCGCGCATGGGAGGGAATGGGGCTCCTCGTACTCTCCGCCCTGCCCGCCGCTGCCGTGACGATATTGTGGGCGCGCAAGGCACAGGGCGAGCTTGCGGCCAACCTCGCCAGCGCAGGGCTGCTGGTCTTCCTCGCCACTGCTTGCCTGTTGCCCAACGTGACCATGCCTTTCACCGCCAGTGCCATAGCAGTGGGGCTCGCATGGCTCCTGCGGGGGCGGATGGGCGAGAGCCGCTCCCTCTCCGCATTGCTCTGGTTAGCGGCCGTTGGTACTTTACTGACACTGCCCATCAGCGACACGCGATTTGCCGAGATTGAAACCCTGTTTGCGGGTGCGAGCGAGTGGTCGCCGCTGTCGTTCCTTCGCTGGCTCGCGGCCGGGTTACCTTGGGCAGCGATTGCCCTGATCCGTCCGGAAGGCCGGGACCGCGCGGTTGCGGAATTCGTTACCGCCCTCCTGCTCTTCGCCGCACTCGCCCAAATGCTGGCCCCCATTTGGCTAGTCTGGGTTGCAGCGACACTGGTCGCGGGGGTAAGTGTGAAATGGCCGGAAAGGTCGATCGCTACGCTGGCGCTTATCCTGTGTATTGCCCTCTGGGCCCTCGCACCTTTGGGAGACTGGCTGGCCGAAGGGATTGGAGCGCTTTCCGGCGAGCCAATGCTGCTGAGCTACCTGCCCAGCCTGCGGCAGGTTCTCGGCTTTGTCCTTCCGCTGACAATTGCCTTAGCCATGACGCGTGTGCGCATCCTGAGCTATTTGGAGCGAGCCGTGCCGTTGTTCTGGGCCGCGGTGCCTTTAGCCCTGATCGTGGCGCATGTGCTCTTCAAGCAGGTTCTTGCGCTCGATTCCTCGCCCGATTTCGCCTCGCGCGGGCTGGCGGAGCGCACCCTCTGGGAGGCTCTTCTTCTTGCTGTCGGGTGGGGCGCCTGGTTCCGCCTCAAGCAGCGCCAGCTGGCTACCGCCTTTGCTGCGACTGCGTCCGCCCACTTCTTCTGGTTTACCAGCCTGTTGCACAATCCCTTGTGGGACCATCAGGCAGTCGGGCCGGTTCCGCTCGCCAACCTTGCACTTGCCGCCTACGCGGTGGGAATTGGGTCGCTCCTGTCTATCCGGCACTGGCTTCCCGCAATGAGACGCTGGATCGACATTGCGGTGATGGTGCTGGCGACTCTAGGCGCCATGACGCTGCTCCGGCAGGTCTTCGCAGGGTCTTTTCTGGACACACTGCCCCTATCGCAGAGCGAGGACCTACTGCGCTCGCTCGTCGGAATCCTGCTCGCTATCGCTTTCCTGCTGATCGGTAGCGCCCGAGGCGAGCGGCTGTGGCGGGTCGGATCGCTGGTGTTGATGACGGGCACCGTACTGAAAGTCTTCATCTTCGACACCGCTGGTCTCGAAGGACTGTTGCGTATTGCCAGCTTTGTCGCTCTGGGCGCCAGCCTGATCGGCATCGGCTGGTTCTATTCACGCCAATTGAAGGTCGCGCCGCCTGGACAATAAGAAAGGGCCGGAGGTTTCCCCCCGGCCCTTTTCCTGTTCGCTGCCACTTATCGACCGCTTGAGCGCTGACAGCCCTCGAGCAGCGAAGCGGCAGGGCTGAAACTTATGCGCCTTCGACTTCGCCGAGGTCGACCTTGAGGCCGGGACCCATCGAGCTGGTCAGCGTGACCTTGCGGACATACTTGCCCTTTGCACCGGTCGGCTTGGCCTTCACGATGGCTTCGGTCAGCGCCTTGAAGTTCTTCTTCAGGTCTTCATCCTTGAACGACAGCTTGCCAATGCCGCTGTGGATGATGCCCTGCTTCTCGACGCGGAATTCGACTTGGCCGCCCTTGGCGTCCTTCACGGCCTGTTCCACGTTCGGCGTCACGGTGCCGAGCTTCGGGTTCGGCATCAGGCCCTTGGGGCCGAGCACCTTGCCGAGACGGCCGACGACACCCATCATGTCCGGGGTCGCGATCACGCGATCGTAGTTGAGGTTGCCGTTCTGCATGTCTTCCATGAGATCTTCGGCACCGACCTTGTCGGCTCCAGCGGCGAGCGCCTTTTCGGCATTGTCGCCCTTCGCGAACACTGCGACCTTGACGTCTTTGCCGGTGCCGCTCGGGAGCGAAACCATGCCGCGGACCATCTGGTCGGCGTGGCGCGGATCGACGCCGAGGTTCATGGCGACTTCGACGGTCTCGTCGAACTTGGACTTGTGTTCGCGCAGCGTGGCGATTGCTTCATCCACGGTGTAAAGCTTCTCGTTGTCGAGCTTTGCGCGGACCTGCTGGTTCTTCGTCTGCTTTGCCATGTGCTTAGCCCTCCACCACTTCGAGGCCCATCGAACGCGCGGAGCCTTCGATGATCTTCATGGCCTGATCGATATCGTTCGCATTGAGGTCGGCCATCTTGGCTTCGGCGATTTCCTTGATCGCGCTCTGCTTGATAGTCCCGGCCGAAACCTTGCCCGGCTCCTTCGAGCCCGACTTCAGCTTGGCAGCCTTCTTCAGGTAATACGATGCCGGCGGCGTCTTGGTGACGAAGGTGAACGAACGGTCCGCATAAACGGTGATGACCGTCGGGATCGGTGCACTCTTCTCGAGTTCCTGCGTAGCGGCATTAAACGCCTTGCAGAATTCCATGATGTTCACACCGCGCTGACCCAGCGCAGGGCCGATGGGCGGCGAGGGATTTGCAGTGCCCGCGGGCACCTGCAGCTTGATATAGCCTTCGATCTTCTTGGCCATTACTGGCCTCCTTTCACACTGTCGGCTGCATCTTTCGATCCAGCCTCATGTTGAGCGGTCGAGCGGTCTGCTTGGCAGGCCTCCCGCGTGGATTTCCCGTCACTGTCGCTTGGGAAGGCGCGCACATAGCGATTCTGCCCGTAATTGCAAGCACAAGGCGCGTGACAGAGCGCTCGCGGAAATGCCAGTTGGCAACCGCTGGTCAAATTCACCCTATCGCTATCGTCGCGATACCTTAAGAGTTAGGCTGATAGAGATCATTGGGACTGACTCAGGGGGCAACTTTATGTTTCGTATCGCTATCCAGGTGAAGGAACTCATTGCTAGCAATGTAACGAGTGCGCTCGAAGGCGCATCGGATCCGGCCAAAATGCTGGCGCATCTCCAGCGCGAGATTGAAGAGGCACTGGTTGGCCTTCACGGAGAACTATCAAAAGCACGCCGGCAGAAGGACAGACTCGACGCCGAGATGACCCGTTCGGAGCAGCGTGAGGCGGACTGGTCCGAAAAGGCGAAGATCGCGATGGATCACGACCGCGAAGATCTTGCTCGGCAAGCGCTTATCGCGCGCGAAGATTGCCGGTCCGGAAACGAACTGATCAAGCGGGACATCCAACGCCTCCGGGCCGATATCGACGAAATTGAAGCGGCGGAACGCGAGCTTGAAACCAAGCGTGCGGACGTGCGTCAGCGCTATGCCGACCAATTCGCCGCTGACGGCAACGCCAGCGGCAAGGTCTCGAACCAAGGCTTCGTCAACCGGACCGAGCGCCGCTTGGACCATATAGAAGCCCTCGAAAAGCGTACCGACTTCGCCACCGAAGATAGAGCGGCAAGCCGCAGCAACGCCTCTGTCGAGCGAGAGATCGAGGACATGCGCCGCGACAAGGAAATCGAGGAAGAGCTTGCCGCGCTTCGCGGTACTGCCGGTAACTCGGCGAGCGCCCCGGCGAAGAAAAGCGGCAAACGCACTAAGGCAGCATGATAGCCCACCTCCGATGACAGCATTATGCTAGACGACTTCCGGTTCTTCGTGGACGTGGAGCGTACAGAGAAAGTTACAGTTTGACCGAGCAGACGATCGTTTCGGCCCAGGAAGCCGGCCAACCCCAAAGGCAAGAGCTGGGATGGGGCGGTTTTGCCCTCCAGTTCCTCAGCGTCATCGTCGTCTACTTCGCATGCGGTATTCCCGGTGTGGCGATATGGGGCGAGACATCGACTGGGGCGGCGGTATCGGTCGCATCCAGCATGGCCGGCGCGCTGCTCGTAGCCTGGTTGTGGCTGCAGCGCGAAGGGATGGTTGCAGAGGCCTGGAATTTGCGCGCGCCCACGAAATGGGCGCACACGCTCGGCTGGGCGGTATTGGCGACGATCGCCATCATCGGCTGGTTCACGCTGGGCAGTATGCTGGTCGAAGCAGTCGGGCTGAGCACCCCCGATGTCGAACAGGTGTTGGGCTGGGTCACCCAGAGCCAGTTCCATTTCATCCTGTGGATCGTCCTGGTTGCGCTTTTCGCCGCGGGACTTGGCGAAGAGTTGCTCTGGCGCGGCTTCCTGATGGATCGCCTGGCCCGGCTAGGAGGCCTGCGCAGCCGCATGTGGCTGGTGATCTTCCTGCAGGCGGCGCTGTTCGGCCTGCCACATTTCTACCAGGGGTTTGGCGGAGTGATCATCACCGGCGTTGTCGGGATCGGTTTCGGCTGGCTGCGCTATCGCTGCGGCGGAAACCTGTGGGCCTGCGTACTGGCGCACATGGCGGTCGATACGATCATGATGAGCCTTTCCTATGCGACCAGGCTCGGGCTGATGCCCACCACCTGATACGGAAAAGGGCGCCCCTCCGCATGGAGGAACGCCCTTTCCCGATGTTTTGCGAACGGTCTTACTTGACCAGTTCGACCTGTTCGAATTCCAGCTCGACCGGCGTCGCGCGGCCGAATATCGAGACCGAGACCTTGACCTTCTGCTTGTCGAAATCGAGTTCCTCGACCAGCCCGTTGAAGCTGGCGAAGGGACCGTCGAGAACCTTCACCTGGTCGCCGATCTCGTAATCGACACTGACCTGCGTTTTCGGTGCCGACTTGGCTTCTTCCACACCGCCGAAATAGCGTGCGGCTTCGCGCTCGGAGATGGCCTGCGGCTTGTTATTGTTACCGAGGAAGCCAGTGACCTTCGGCGTGTTCTTCACAAGGTGATAGACATCGTCGGTCATGTTGAGCTTGGCAAGGACGTAGCCCGGCATGAACTTGCGTTCGACCTGGACCTTCTTGCCGCGCTTCACTTCGGTAATCGTTTCGGTCGGGACTTCGACTTCTTCAACGCCTTCGGAAAGGCCCAGACGTTCGGCCTCGGCGATGATCGAATCGCGGACCTTGTTTTCGAAGCCCGAATAGGCGTGGATGATGTACCAGCGTGCCATGTGTTCTCGTTACCCTTGCGGAAGATCAGGCCAGCGTCAGCAGCCAGCGCACCACGGCGCCGAACAGCGAATCGACGCCGAGGAAGAAGAGCGAGAGGATGATCATCATGATGAAGACGAAGATCGAGATGCGGACGGTTTCGGGCCAGGTCGGCCACACTACCTTGCGACCTTCGGTCTGGACCTGCCGGATGAATTCGGCGGGCGAGGTCTTGCTGCCCTTGGCGACCTTCGGTGTCTTGTCGGCTTTGTCGGCCATGATCTCTAGCGCTCTCTCGCGTTGAATTTCTGTGTCGCTTCCGGGATGGGGGTTTTGCCGCCCCGATACAAGGTCGGGAGGGGCTTTTCCTTCATCGATGTCGGAAGACGCGGACGCACTTAGGCCGCGCAAAACAAAAACGCAAGCCGTGGAGGGCCGCGCAGTTCCGGCTTTTCAAGCGGCTCCGGCATGGCTAGCCTGCATGCTTTACCGAACATCGGGACGCATGAGGGGAATACCAGAATGGCAAATGCCACACCGCCGAGTTTCGGCGATAGGATGATCGAACCGGTCACCAATATTTCAGACTTTATCTGGGGTGGTACGTGGGACGGTGTTGCCGTGATCCCCTTCCCCCCGCTGGCACTGATCCTGCTGGGCGTGGGCCTATGGATCATGATCGGCCTGCGCTTCTATCCCATCGTCAAGCTGGGCAGCGCCTTCGCCGGACTGTTCCGCGGCCGCAAGAGTGCGGGTGCGGGCGAGATCTCGCCTTTCGCCGCGTTGTCGACCGCGCTTTCCGGTCAGGTGGGAACGGGCAATCTGGCCGGTGTCGCCACCGCTATCGCCCTGGGCGGACCGGGCGCGGTGTTTTGGATGTGGGTGACCGCCCTGTTCGGCATGGCGCTGGGCTTTGCCGAAGGGTCACTGGCCATTCGCTATCGCGAAAAGACCAGCGACGGCGTCTATCGCGGCGGTCCGATGAGCTACATCATGATGGGGCTGGGTCCAAAATATACCTGGCTTGCCATCCTGTTCTGTCTCGGCACGCTGTTCAGCGCGCTGGTAACAGGCAATTCGATCCAGGCGAATGAAGTCGCCAGCGGGCTCAACGAACTGTTCGGCTTCGAACGCTGGCTCGGCGGATTGATCGTCGCAGTCGCGGTGTTCGTGGTCATCATCGGCGGAATCAAGTCGATCGGCCGTGTCGCCGAAAGCGTCGTGCCGTTCATGGCCGCAGCCTACATCGTGATGGCCATCATCGCGCTGGCCCTGAACTTCGGCGACCTGCCCGAAACGTTCGGCCGCATTTTCGACGGGGCGTTCAACGTCCAGAGCGCGAGCGGCGGTTTTGCCGGGGCTGCCATTATCCTCGCGATCCGTGCAGGCGTCGCCCGCGGCCTGTTCTCCAACGAAAGCGGTCAGGGTTCGACCCCGATCGCCCACGCCGTTGCGCAGACCGACGATCCGGAACAGCAGGGCCGCATGGCGATGCTCGGAACGTTCATCGATACGATCGTCATCTGCACCATGACTGCTCTCGTCATCCTGACCGTGCAGGGTGACTTCACCTATCAGGGGCAGGCGGTGGAGCATGTCTGGCAATCCGATCTTGGTACCACTGCCGCATCGGGCTTCGTGACCACGAGCGGTGCATTTGCCGCGGCTTTCCCGTTCGAGATCGCCAGCATCCCGCTGGGCACGCTGATTGCCAGTGTCGCGCTGATCCTCTTCGTCTTCACCACCCTCCTGACTTGGAGCTATTACGGCGAGCGCGCGATCACCTTCCTCTACGACCGCGTTCCTGGATCAAACCGTGGTGGCGAGAAGAAGCTGCATATCGCGTGGCGTGTTATCTGGTGCATCGCGATCTTTGTAGGCGCAACTCAGCCAAGCCAATTGGTCTGGCGTCTTGGCGATATCTCGAATGCCGCCATGGCCCTGCCCAACCTGCTGGCGCTGGCACTGTTGAGCGGCGTGGTCTTCAAGCTGGCGCGCGGCGACCGGACTGCCGGCCCGACACACACGGCCGAAACGCCGGAGGAACCGGAAGAATATTGATCCTTCCGCTCTTGCTGGAGACACAAAAAGGGGCCGGGAGAGCGATCTCCCGGCCCCTTTCGTTTAGTTCTGAGCCTTTATCAGCGAGCGCCGAACAGACGGGCGAAAAAGCCCGGCTCTTCCATCGGCAGGATCTTCCCATGTTGCTGATAGCGAAGACTGGCATCGCTATAGGCCTTGGGCTTCACCCACCGATCGGGGCTGCTGCTGCGATAGGACAAGCTCGACATGGTTTACTCCTCCATGAAATCTTTTCCCTGCGTCCGGGCGATGAAACTGCCGTGGCGGGCTTCAGGTTCCCGAGCGCCCCTCCAAATTGATCCGGCAAGCGTGGCCAATCTGCCACGTTAACCGTCCTGACGTGCGCTAGAAGCGGAAGCCCTTACCCGCCGCCGTTAGCGATCCAGCGGTCGATTTTGTCCTCGAGTACCGGCAGAGGCAGCGCGCCGGTGTTCAGCACCTGTGCGTGGAATTCGCGGATATCGAAATCGGCGCCCAGCCGATCTTCCGCACGCTGGCGCAATTCCTGGATCTTCAGCGCGCCGACCTTGTAGGCAAGAGCCTGCGAGGGGATGGCGATGTAACGCTCGACCTCGGCCACCACCTCGGTCTCCGTCATGCCGCTATTTTCGAGCATGAAGTCGATCGCCTGCTGACGGCTCCAGCCCTTGGAATGCAGTCCGGTATCAACTACCAGGCGCATGGCACGCAATTGCTCGTCCTGCAGCGTCCCGTACCGGTTCCACGGGTCTTCGAAGAAGCCCATCTCGTAGCCCAGCGTCTCCGCATAGAGCGCCCAGCCTTCGATATAGGAGGTCTTGCCGCCGAAGCGCATGAAACTGGGCAGGTCCTCGTTTTCCTGTGCGAGGCTGATCTGGAAGTGATGTCCCGGCGCCCCTTCGTGGAGGTAGAGCGTGACATTGCCGGTAGTGAGGCGGCTCGGCAGGTCATAGGCGTTGAAATAAAACGTGCCCGGTCGCTCGCCATCGGGCGAACCGGACTGATACGATCCCCCGGCCTCGAACCTCTCGCGATATTCCTCGTAAGGCTTGATCAGCAGCGGGGTCTCGGGGACGAGCGAGAAATACTCGCCGATCTTGGCATCGACCTCCTTGCCAATGCCGTAATAGGTCTGCGTCAGCGCTTCGCGGCTCTCCGGCTTGAATTGCGGATCGGTGCGGACATGATCGAAGAACTCGTTGAGCGTGCCGTCGAAGCCGACTTCGGCCTTGATCTGCTCCATACTCTCCTTGATGCGGGTCACTTCGCCGAGGCCGAGATTGTGGAGGTAATCGGCGGTCAGCGGCAGCGTCGTCGTGCTCTCGATAAGCTGGCGGTACAGCATCGGACCGCCCTTCATCTGACCCAGCCCCACGCTGTCGCGCGCGGCGGCATAATATTCGTCGCGCAGGAAATCGCGCATCCGGGCGTGGACGGCATAGATGTCGTCGATAGAGGCGCGGTATTCCTCGATCAGGCGCGCCTTGTCCGCGGGGCTGAAATCGTCCGGAAAGTTGGTGACCGGCATCCAGAAGGGCGATTCCTCGACATCCATGGCCAGCTGCGTGTCGAGCTGGCTGATGACATTGCCGATGGTCAGCTTGGTCTCCAACACACCGGTGTCCATGCCTTCGCGAAACTTAGCGATCGCACGGTCGGTCAGCGCCACATATTCTTCGTGCCGACTGAGGTTGTTTTCGTAATCCTCGATCGTTTCGAACGGCGCCGCGCTCTGCCCACTGGCGAAACTGGGATAGAAGGTGTGAAAGCCGGAGAAATGGTTCACCGGTCGCACTTCGGTTACTGCGAGAATTTCGGGAGTCAGGCCCTTCAGCGTTTCTTCCTGATCATATTCGAAGACATCGTAGGCCAGCTGGTCGGTAGGAGAGAGCGCAGCGCGGTCAATCTCTGCCAGCTGGGCGAGATTGAGCTGCGCATCGGCGCGGCTGGCCTCGTTATATTCGTCGGTCAGGAAATCGCCCAGCCTGTCCGCATAGCGCATGTCGCCGCGGAACAACGCACTTATGGGGTTCAGCTCGAGGCTGCGTTCGTCCGAATCGGCGAACAGGGCGAAGAGCTTTTCGTGCTCCGCCGCTTCGCCCGCGTCGGCGAGTTCCATCGTGCCAGACAGTTCGTTCTCGCCGGTCTGGGAGACCGAAACAGTTTCTCCCGGCGTGGTCGCGCAGGCGGCCAGTGAAAAAGCGGATGCGCTAGCTAGCGCGACGTTCACAAATTTCATTCAAGTACCCCACTTGGACATTGATTTGAGCAAGCTGACCAATATCCGGTGTAATTGAAATTGTCGCCCGACAGTAACGCCATGCCGTCCGACAAACAGCGAGGCTCGATTGTTGGAAATCAAGATTCTGGCAGTAGTTTCACGTTCGCTGCCGACCGCGGGTCAAATACTGGACCCGGCTCTCAAGTCGCTATAGCATGCCGGGGTCCAGGCATTATTGCGAGGGATTCCAATGCGACAACCTCTACTTCCGGCTCTTTTGGGAATTTGGCTCTCGGCTTCATTTCCGGTTGCAGCGCAGGAGACGTCGGACGGGCAGAATGCGGAACGCCTGCCGGACCCGCCTATCGTCGTAATCGCCAATCCCGACGCCGCCGAACGGGTAGTGACTGCGGGTTCTCGCCTACCGCAGAAAAACATATTCGCCAACAGCGCGATCGCCTCGAGTGTTGGCACGAGAGGTTTGGGCCCCCAATCCGGCATGTCGCCCCACAGCAGTGTGCGAGGCATCAAGAAAAAGGACTGCGTTTCCGAAGACCCCGCCTTGGGGAAAGTCGTCATATGCACGCTCGCTACCGGAGATGATCTATTGGCGGCGGGTGATATGGATGGCGCCCTGACAATGTACCGTAGCATTGCGTATTCATCCGAGAATTCCGCGCGTGAAAGGCACGTGGCGAGCGAGAAGCTTTATGCCGCTGCCGATCAATCCGGATCCGCTGAGTTACGAGAAGAGGGATTGATCGCCCTCTTAGCCAATGGGGGCCTTAATCCCGGTGAGGCCCGCTCTGCCAGACGCACTCTCGTCGCGCTTGCTCTCTCCGAGAATGATAGGATCAGAGCGATCCGACGACTGGAAAACGTGGTAAAGCATCATCCAGAAGACGCTGACAGCCTCGCAAACCTTGCCATTCTCCAAGGGGCGGAGGGTATCGCAGGATCAAGGGCGATGATGCAGCGCGCGATTGCCATTCGCAAGTCTGCAGGTCGATCGGTTCCGGCCGGCTGGAGCCGCTTTGCCGAAGCCGATTGAACGAACTCCCCGAAGCTCTCCATCGTACATCATTCCGCCACGCGCCCGCGCGCCATTACCCATTCGACATCTTCCAGCACGGTTACATCTTCCAGCGGATTGCCCTGGACAGCGATAATATCGGCCGAATAGCCCGGCGCAATGCGGCCGATTTCGGATTCCATATGCAGCACCTTGGCCGCCACAATAGTAGCGCTTGCCAGCGCTGCGCGGGGACTCATGCCCTGCCCGACCATCAGCGCGAACTCTTCCGCATTGCGGCCATGCTCGAACACGCCCGCATCGGTGCCGAAGGCAATCGGCACGTTCCAGCGATGGGCCTTGCCCATGAAGACCTGCGCGGTTTCGGCGACGGCGCGTATCTTTTCCTCGACCACGGGCGTGTAGATTCCCTTGCCCAAACCCTCGGTCACGCCCTTGAACGCCATCAGCGTGGGGATCAGCACCGTACCGTTCTCGCGCATGGCCTGCGCTGCCGCCTCGTCGAGATAGGTGCCGTGTTCGATGGTATCGATACCTGCGCGGGCGGCGGCTTCGATCCCGCGCGCGCCATGGGCATGGGCCATGACGTCGAGCCCCAGCGAGTTCGCGGTCTCTACGATGCTCTCCATCTCGGGATCGCTGAAATGCGCTTCCAGCCCGCGGCCCTGCTGGCTGAGGACACCGCCCGTGGCGGTGATCTTGATCGTGTCCGCCCCGTTCTGGCTGGCGCGGCGAACCTTCTCCGCGCATTCGACCGCGCCGGTGCAGGTATAACCGCTCGAAAGCACCTCGTTCACCTCTGGCAGGAAGCCCGAGACGTCTCCATGCCCACCGACGATCGCCAGTGGCGGGCCGGCGGCGATGATACGCGGCCCTTGGATCAGCCCCTCCTCGGTTCCGCGTCGCAGCGAGAACGCCGTGTGCTGCGAACTGCCCGCCTCGCGCACCGTTGTGAAACCGGCCTTGAGGGTCTTTTCCGCATTCTTGGCACCGACGACCACGCCCCACTCATCCGGCTCGACCGCGCCGCGCCAGAAATCGCCGCCCGGATCGCCGGTGAGATGGACATGGAGATCGACGAGACCCGGGACCAGCGTCTTGCCTTCAAGATGCACCACCTGCGCGCCTTCGGGCACATCGGCCCAGCCCTCCTCCACGCTCACGATGCGGCCGTTGGTCACGGTCACGGTGGCCCGGCCCATCGGCGGCGAGTCGGCGTCCACGATCACGCCATCGGCATGGATGATGGTCGTCTCCGCAAGCAGCGGGCTGGCGGCGGCACACATAATCGCGGCAAGGGCGGCGGTCAGTTTGCGCATCAAGTCTCTCCTCCTGAATTGCGCGCGGTGATGCCCGCTCGGCCTGCCGCCCACAAGCCCCGGTTTGCCCTTTGCGACATGAACGCTATGAAAGCGCGCAATAATCGAACCAACAGAGGATCGCCCATGACCATTCGCCCAATTGCCATCGCCGCCACGCTGCTTGCCGGTGTCTCGCTATCCGCCACCGCCCAGGCCCGCCCGATGACGCCTGAAGATGTCGCCAAGCTCGAGAATGTCGGCACCATCGCCGTCTCGCCCGATGGCAGCCGCATCGCCTACACCACAGCCAGCCTGCCCGACATTACCGAAGGCGAAGAGAACGGAAGTACGCAGCAGCAGCTGAAGATGGCCTATGCGCCGATGAACGCGCGCGACTTCTTGCCCGAAGACATGAGCGTTTCGGGCGTGTCCTTTTCGCCCGATGGCCGCATGGTCAGCTTCGTCTGGGCCGATGAGGACGAAGATCGCGCCGTCTGGGGCATTCCGGTAGATGGCGGCGCGCAGCAGAAGCTCGCCTCGGTGAGGGATGCGAGCGTTCGCTCCTATGCCTGGGCGCCCGACGGATCGCGCATCTGGATGCTCGCTTCCGCCGAAGATGACGCAGAGCGCGACAAGGAAAGTGAAGCCGGCTTCAACGCTATCGTCTATGAGGAAGAAGCACAGCTCAACCGCCTGTTTTCGGCCAATGTAGGCACCGAAGTGGACGCCGATCCGCAAGCTGTTTCCATTCCGGGCTATGTCAGCGCGTTCAAGATCGCGCCGGGTGGCCGGACCGCCGTGGTCGACAGCGCGCCCACTCCGCAGATCGACGATGCCTATACCTCGAAGCGCGCCCATGTAATCGATCTTGCCAGCGGACAGGTGCTCCGCGTGGTTGAAACGCCCGGCAAGCTGGGCGATATCGAGGTCTCCCCCGATGGAAGCCAGCTTTCCATGATCGCGGGCGTTGATATCAACGATCCAGCGGAAACGACCCTGCATCTCGTCGATGTCGCCAGTGGCAGTTACCGTGCGCTCAATGCCGGAGCACCGGAAGCGGCAGTGGACGCAGAGTGGCTTGCCGATCGCCGCCTGGCGGCAGTGATCCACAAGGGCGCACAGAGCGCACTGCGGATCTACAACGCCGATGGCACCGTAGCCGAAGAACATGATGGCGGCGCCCTGATCCTCACCCGTGTCGAGGCGGGCGGTAACACGCTGGCAGTCGAAGCGAACAGTCCGCGCCACCCGACCGAACTCTTCGTGTGGAACAATGGCAGCTTCAATCGCTGGACGCAGCACAACCCTTGGCTGTCCGAAATCGATTTCGGCGAACAGCGCACCTTCCGCTACACGGCGCGCGACGGTCAGGAAGTCGAAGGCGTGTTGATAGAACCGGTCGGCGGAGTGCCGCGCGGCGGCGCGCCGCTGATCCTCAACGTTCATGGCGGCCCCGAAGCGCATGATAGCAACGGCTGGCAGACCGCCTATTCCAAGCCCGGCCACGTCGCCGCAGGACAGGGCTATGCCGTCTTCCTGCCGAACTATCGCGGGTCGACCGGTTACGGCACGGCGTTCTCCAAGCAGCACACCGGCAATTACACCGATCCGGAGTTCACCGATCTGGTCGATGCCAAGCGCGCACTGGTGTCGGAGGGCATCGCCGACCCCGATCGCACGGGCATCACCGGCGGCTCCTATGGCGGCTATGCCACCGGCTGGGGTGCGACCGCGCTCAGCGACGAGTTCGCCGCCGGGGTGATGTTCGTCGGCATTTCGAACCAGGTCTCCAAGTTCGGCACCACGGACATCCCCTACGAGATGTATAACGTCCACTCGGGCAAGTGGCCTTGGGACGACTGGCAGGCGATGCTCGAAGTGAGCCCGATCTACCACGTCGACAAGGCCAATACGCCGCTGCTGATCATGCACGGCGCGGAAGACACCCGCGTCGCGCCGAGCCAGAGCTACGAGCTCTACCGCTCGATGAAGGTGCGCAAGCCCGATGTGCCTGTGCGTCTCGTGCTTTATCCGGGCGAGGGCCACGGTAACAGCCGGGCGGCCGCACGCTATGATTACAACCTGCGTATGATGCGCTGGTTCGATACTTACCTGAAAACGGGTGACCGCGATGCGCAATTGCCCGACAGCCGGCCGGACCTTCCCGAAGGCACGACCGGGGCAGGGACTTCGGAAGACTGACCAAAGCGAAGAGGGCGGCCCGTTTCGACTAAACCGGTCGCCCTTTCCAGTTCAGCCCAGCGCCTGCCACTCGCGGATCGCCTCGAGCGGCCAGATCAGCATGATCACGTTGAGCGTGAGATTGTCCCGGACCACCAGGGCCACGACGATCTCCATGATCACTGCCAGCGCGACCGTGACCTTGACCGGCAGTTTGAGCGCGAGCCAGAAACCCAGGCTCATCCAGCCGAGATCGGCCATCGAATTGATGATGCTGTCACCCGAATAGCCCCAGTTGACCGTCACCGAACGATAGCGGTCGATTATCATAGGCGTATTCTCGATGATCTCCCAGGCCGCCTCGAGCGCGACGGCGAGCGTGAAACTCCATTTCCCGGCCGCCTTGCCGCCAAGACCAAATTTGGAAAACAACAGCCAGCCGAGCCCGTAGAACAGCATGCCATGGATGATATGGCTCGGCGTGTACCAGTCCGATAGGTGTTGGCTGTTACCCGAGGAATTGATGTCTCCATACCACAGGCTGACGTAACCGCATTCGCAGATCGGCGGGCGGTCCATCGCAAAGAGGATCGCCAGCGTGACGAGCGACAGAACCAGGGCGGCGACAATGGCCGCGCGGTGCGGGTTGAGCGATTTGGCGGTCATGCGGCGAAGCTTGCGTTGCCGCGTGCGACCTCACAAGCTTGTGGCCGAAACTATCCGCTAGAAAGTGTAGCCAACGCCGAGCGCGACGAAATACTGATCGTCGTCGCCGCGAATGCTGGTGAACGGTGTGTCGGCCGCATCGCCGACCAGTTTCGACCAGCCGCCGATCCCGATCACCGAAAGGCCTCCGTCGGCAACGTCGCCGCTGAGGTCATGCGCCAGCAGCAGGTTGATCCCATAGCTTTGCACCCCCCCCTCGGCCTGGAAGCCGGGCAGCTCTTCGCCATCGGGAAGCAGCGCATTGGTGGGCGGGACGGAGTAATAGTAATCGGCGAAATTATCGTCGATGAGGCTGGTGCTGAGCGACAGCGAGGCTGCAGTGGCGCGGCTGAGCGGCGTGAAATAGGTGACCGAAGGGCTGAGGACCCGACCATCATGCGCGCCCGCAACGTCCCATGTGGCGTCGAGGCTGAGGCTCAGGCTGTCGAAGGGGTTTAGCAGCTGCGGGAACTTGATGCCCACCGATCCGCCAAGTTCGACCGCGCGGTCCAGCTCGCCGTAGGCCGCAACCACGTCATCGTTGATATCGTCGGCATCATTACGGTCGCTGCGCAAGCGGATCATCGGGCCGGCGGAAAAGGAAATGCCCTCGTCGGCGTCGGGGACGAGATCTATCGCCAGACCCGCGGGACGGGGATTGATGTCGATTCCCCCGATGGAACCCTGTACGATCGGCAGGATGTTGACGTTGTAATCGTCGCTGCCGGAATAGCTGGCGTTATAACCCACGCCCACGCCCACGCTCACGAAATCGCCGTCGAAAACCGTGTCGGGCGGGCCGGAGGGGAGCGGGTCTTCTACGTCGGTTTGCTGCGCCATGGCAGGCACGGAAAGCGCACAGGCAAGAGTTGCTGCGGCGGCAGACGCGAAACGGATCATGCGGATTTTTCCCTCGATTTGTCTTCGATAAGCAACGGATCGGCGCCACCAACGTTCCTGACCAAAGCCGAAAAGGACATTGCCGCCCTTGCCCTCCCACCCTAAGCCCTCGCGATGCAGCCAGACAAAATCGACATAGCCATCATCGGGGGCGGCCTTGCGGGTGGGCTGATCGCATTTGCTATACACCGCGCCGCGCCGCAGCTGTCTCTCGGCCTGTTCGAGGCGGGGGAAAGTTATGGCGGCAACCACCGCTGGAGCTGGTTTGAGCAGGATCTTGGACCCGCCGGCACCGCGTTTCTGGAACCGTTCGAAAAGAAGGAATGGGCGGGCGGCAACGAAGTACGATTTCCTGCCCATTCCCGCCGCCTCTCCAGCAACTATCGCTCCCTGGACAGCCGTGACTTCGACGCGGGGCTGCGCAGGCAATTGCCGCAGAGCGCCATACTTACCGGTTGCCGCGCACAGGGCATCGATGCGCAGGGCGTCACGCTTTCCAGCGGCGAAAGGATCGCCGCCAGGGCGATCATCGATTGCCGCGATGCATGCCCGAGCGAACATCTCGTGGGGGGCTGGCAGGTCTTTCTCGGCCAGCACCTGCGCACCGCTGCGCCGCACGGCGTAGACCGCCCGGTCATCATGGACGCGACTGTCGAACAGCCGGGTGCCTACCGGTTCGTCTACCTCCTCCCGCTGAGCGCCACCGAGATTTTCGTCGAGGACACCTACTACGCGGACAGCCCCAACCTCGATGCCGAGCTCCTGCGCAGCCGCATCGCCGCCTATGCGCAGGCGCGGGGCTGGCAGAGCGAGACCCTCCACGAGGAAACGGGCGTCCTGCCCGTAATCACCGGCGGGGATTTCGATGCCTATCGCTTCTCGCTCTCCCGAACCGGCGTGACGCTTGCCGGGGCCAAGGGCGGGTTCGTGCACCCGCTCACCAGCTACACCATGCCGATCGCAGTCGAGAACGCCCTCGCCATTGCTGAAGCGGCTCGCGGAGATCTTTCCAATCTCCCTGCTTTTGTCGAGGCCCGCGCGCAGGAGCACTGGCGCCGCACCGCATTCTACCGCCTGCTGGGCAAGATGCTGTTCGAAGCGGCGGAACCAGCAGAGCGTTACCGCGTGTTCCAGCGCTTCTACCGCCTGCCCGAACCGCTCATCGACCGGTTCTACGCGGTCCGGTCCACCACGCTCGACAAAATACGCATCCTCAGCGGCAAACCTCCCGTACCTTTAGGGCGAGCCATCAAGGTCCTGCTTGGCAAGGGTTCGCCGCTCGTCCAAGGACCAAGACCATGAACGCCCAAACGATGCATCATTCGCTTGCGACCGATCTGCCCGAAAGCCCCATGATCCCCGAACCCAGCGGCAAGAGCGCCTGCGTGATCGGCGCGGGTTTCGGGGGGCTGGCGCTGGCCATTCGCCTGCAATCTGCAGGGATCGCCACCACGGTCATCGAGGGGCGCGACAAGCCCGGTGGCCGCGCCTATCACTGGGAGCGCGACGGCTTCACCTTCGATGCCGGCCCTACCGTCATCACCGATCCTGATTGCCTGCGCGAGCTCTGGGCGCTGACCGGTCACGACATGGCCGAGGATATCGAGATCATGCCGGTCATGCCCTTTTACCGGCTCAACTGGCCAGACGGCACGAATTTCGACTACTCGAACGACGAAGAGCAGCTCTTTCGCGGCATTGCCGAACTCAATCCCGGCGATGTCGCGGGCTACCAGCGCTTCCTCGAATATGCCGAAGGCGTCTACGAGGAAGGCTACGTCAAGCTGGGCCATGTGCCCTTCCTCGACTTCAAGTCGATGATCAAGGCCGCCCCCGCCCTTGCAAAGAAACAGGCTTGGCGCAGCGTCTATTCGATGGTGGCGAGCTATGTCGAAAACGAAAAACTGCGCGAGGCGCTGAGCTTCCACACGCTGCTCGTCGGCGGCAACCCGATGAAGACCAGCAGCATCTACGCGCTGATCCACAAGCTGGAAAAGGATGGCGGCGTGTGGTGGGCGAAGGGCGGCACGAACCGCCTGATCGCCGCCATGGTGACTCATCTGGAACGGATCGGCGGCACGGTGCGCATCGGCGATCCGGTGGTGCAGATCCACACGCTCGGCAACCACGCCAGCGAGGTCGAAACGCAGTCGGGCTACAAGCAGCGCTTCGACGCGGTCGCCAGCAACGCCGACATCATGCACAGCTACCGCGACCTGCTGGCCGGGACCAAGCGCGGGGCGAGCTATGCGAAAAGCCTAGCGCGCAAGAAGTTCTCTCCGAGCCTCTTCGTGGTGCACTTCGGGATCGAGGGGACCTGGCCCGGTATCCCGCACCACATGATCCTGTTCGGTCCGCGTTACAAAGGCCTGCTGGAGGACATTTACGACCACGGCGTTCTGCCGCAGGATTTCTCGGTCTATCTTCACCATCCCAGCGTGACTGATCCCAGCGTCGCGCCCGAAGGCATGAGCACCTTCTATGCGCTCGTCCCAGTCGCCCACATGGGCAAACTGTCGGTAGACTGGGAAAAGATGGGCCCGGTGCTCGAAAAGCGCATTCTCGACGAGGTGGAGCGGCGCCTGATCCCCGACCTTCATGGCCGGATCAAGACCAAGTTCCACTACGCCCCGCGCGATTTCGCGCAGGACCTCAACGCGCACCAGGGGAGCGCCTTCAGCCTCGAACCGCTCCTTACCCAGAGCGCCTATTTCCGCGGGCACAACCGCGACGACGTGCTGGACAATTTCTACCTCGTCGGGGCAGGGACGCATCCGGGCGCCGGCATCCCCGGCGTGGTCGGCAGCGCCAAGGCGACTGCAGGCCTGATGGTTGAAGATTTGGTGAAGTAACAATGAAAAGACTGGCGGTTTACTGCGGCTCGGCATCGCCCGAGGATCCGCGTTATCTCGAACTGGCGCGCGATGTGGGCGCAGGGCTGGCGGAGCGTGGCATCGGCGTCGTCTATGGCGGCGGCAGGCTGGGGCTGATGGGCGCGGTCGCTTCGGGCGCGCTCGATGCTGGCGGCGAGGTCATCGGCGTCATTCCCGATGCGCTGGCCAATTCCGAAGTTGCCAATCACGATTGCACCGAGCTTCACACGGTGGGCGGGATGCACGAGCGCAAGCAGAAGTTCACCGACCTGTCCGACGGCTTCGTCACCATACCCGGCGGCGTGGGCACGATGGACGAGCTCTGGGAAGCGGTCAGTTGGGCGCAACTCGGCTATCACACCAAGCCGGTCGGCCTGCTCAACGCCTTCGGCTTTTACGACCACTTGATCGCCTTCAATCGCCAAATGGCGGAGGTCGGTTTCGTCCGCCCCGCACACCAGGGGATAATTCTTTCCGAAGAGACGTTAAGCGCGTTGCTGGACAAAATGGAAAGCTATCGGCCACATACACCAATCTTCCAGATGAAGGCGTCCGACCTCTGAACAAGCCCCGCCCCCTGACCACGCAGCACATGCGCCCCACCATCGCCAAGGCCGGCGGCGGGCGGGAACGTGCGTCGCTTGTGGAAAAGGCGCTGGAATCGATCGAGGTCGGCTCGCACAGCTTCTCCGCCGCATCCAAGCTGTTCGACCGGACGACGCGCGAACGCAGCTGGCTGCTCTACGCCTGGTGCCGCCGGTGCGATGATATCGCCGACAACCAAGACAAGGGCGGCCCGTTGGGCAACCAAGGCACGCCCAAGGATGCCGAAGACCGGATCCAGGCCATCCGCGTGCTCACCCGCCGCGCGCTCGACGAACAGCCCACTGCGGATTTCGCCTTCGACGCTCTCGGCCTCGTCGCCGACGAATGCGGTTTGACCTACGATATGGCCAATGACGTGATCCGCGGTTTCGCCATGGATGCGACTGGCTTTTCTCCCAATAACGAGCGCGAGCTGCTGCGCTATTGCTATCACGTGGCGGGCGCGGTCGGGATCATGATGGCGCACATCATGGGCGTCGATCCCGAAGACGGCGAAACGCTGGACCGGGCTAACGATCTCGGCATTGCCTTCCAGATCGCCAATATCTCGCGCGACGTAGTGGAAGATGCAGCTGCGGGCCGCGTGTACATCCCCGCCGAATGGCTGGCCGAAGCGGGCCTCGCCGCCGGCGATCACGCGGTACCCGAAAATCGCTTCGATCTTGCTGGCGTCATGCCCCGTATGATCGCGCTGATGGAAAAGCACGAGGCCGCAGCAAGGCTGGGCGCGAAGCGTTTGCGCTTCCGGTCGCGCTGGGCGGTGCTGGCGGCGGCGAACATCTATGGTGCGATCGGGCGCAAGGTGCTGAACCGCGGCCAGAAGGCGTGGGACAGGCGCGTGGTGGTGCGCGGCCCGGAAAAGCTGTGGCACGTAGGCACGGCTTTTTTCCAGGCGGTGTGGAACCGCCCCCCCGGCCCGCAGGAACCGATCATCTGGTCCCGCCACGATTTCCGCCCGGTTGCCGGCTGGTAGCTTGAAGCGGCGCCGCGCTCGGGCTAGCGCAGCTTCATGATTTCAAAGCTCCTCATCGCCAATCGCGGCGAAATTGCCTGCCGCATCATCCGCACTGCACGTGAAATGGGGATCGCCACTGTGGCGGTCTATTCCGATGCCGATGCGAAGGCTCTCCATGTGCGCAGCGCGGACGAGGCGGTGCATATCGGCGCCTCGCCAGCCGCCGAAAGCTATCTGGTGGGCGAGAAGATCATCGCCGCTGCCAAAAGGACCGGCGCGGAGGCGATCCATCCCGGCTACGGCTTCCTGTCCGAAAACGCAGGTTTCGCGCAGGCGGTGAAGGATGCGGGGCTGATCTGGGTCGGCGCGCCGCCATCCTCGATCCGCGCAATGGGGCTGAAAGACGCGGCCAAGAAGCTGATGCGCGAAGCGGGCGTTCCGGTCACTCCCGGCTATGACGGCGACGACCAGTCGGCCGAGCGTTTGAAACAGCAAGCCGATTCCATCGGCTATCCCGTCCTCATCAAGGCGGTCGCAGGCGGCGGCGGCAAGGGAATGCGCAAGGTCGATGCAGCGGAGGATTTCCCGTCCTCGCTCGAAAGCTGCCGGCGCGAGGCCAGTGCGAGCTTCGGCAATGACGACGTGATCCTTGAAAAATGGATCACATCGCCCCGCCATATCGAGGTACAGATCTTCGGCGACAGCCACGGCGATGTCGTCCACCTGTTCGAACGCGATTGCAGCCTCCAGCGCCGCCACCAGAAGGTGATCGAGGAAGCCCCCGCCCCCGGCATGGACGAAGCCACGCGCGAGGAAATCTGCGCTGCCGCCGTGCGCGCCGCCAAGGCAGTTGACTACGAAGGCGCGGGTACGATCGAATTCATCGCCGATGCCAGCGAAGGCCTGCGGGCCGACCGCATCTTCTTCATGGAGATGAACACCCGTCTCCAGGTCGAACACCCGGTGACCGAGGAAATCACCGGGGTCGATCTGGTCGAATGGCAGCTCAGGGTCGCGAGCGGAGAGCCGATCCCGCTCACACAGGACGAACTGTTCATCGACGGCCACGCCATCGAAGCGCGGCTTTATGCCGAAGACCCGGCGGGCGGCTTCCTGCCCTCGACGGGGCAACTCGAGCATTTCGATCTCGGTGTGCAGGGCCGCATCGAAACCGGCGTCGAGGAAGGCGACATGATATCGCCTTTCTACGATCCGATGGTCGCCAAGCTCGTGGTCTGGGGCGAAACACGGGGCGAGGCCATCGACCAGCTTGCCGAGATCGCGGAAGGCGTGGAAATCTGGCCGGTGAAGACCAATGCCGCTTTCATCGCCAACTGCCTGCTCGACGAGGATTTCGAGGACGCCAAGCTCGACACCGGCTTCATCGCGGACAAGATCGACACGCTCGTCTCCTCCGACGAGGCGGACGATGCGATCTGGCAGACCGCCGCGGATTTCATCGCCCTCGCCGAGAGCGAAGATCACGAGGACCTGCCCATCGGCCTGCGCCTCAACGCCCCCGGGATGCTTGCGGCCACGCTCACGCACAAGGGCGAAACGCGGACGGTTTCCGCGGCCCAATCGACTGCCGAGACTGCTGCGACGGGCTTCGTCGATCCTGCGCGGGCAGTCGTCTTCGCCGACGGGCAGAGCTTCGTATTCGAACGCCAGTCCCGGGGTTCGGGTGCCGCTGCCGCGGGTGACGGTGCCATCCTTGCCCCCATGCCGGGCAAGGTCATCGCGGTCGATGTGGCCGAAGGCGACAGCGTCACCGCAGGCCAGCGCCTGATGGTGCTCGAAGCGATGAAGATGGAACACGCCCTCACCGCCCCCTTCGACGGCACCGTGACCGAGCTTTCCGCCAGCGAAGGCGGGCAGGTCCAGGTGGAAACGGTGCTCTGCGTGGTGGAGCCTGCAGAAGAGGCCTAGTCTTCGTCCATCTTCTCGCCGAACAGCTCGCCCCGTTCGGAAAACAGCACGAAGACCAGGCTGAGCACGGCAGTGGTCAATAGGGCTGCGGCCAGCGGGCGCGCGGTGCCGTCATACATATAGCCGATCCAGGCACCCAGCGCCGCCCCGCTCGTCATGCGCAGGAAGCCCTGCGCGCTCGATGCCGCGCCCGCGATATGGCGGAAGGGCTGGAGCGCGATCGAACCGAAATTTGCACCGATAAAGCCCAGCAGGCTCATATTGGCGGCCATCAGCGGCACGAAGGTCCACAGGCTTTCGTCCGGCTGGCTGGCGAACCACAGCTGCGCGGCGGCCACGGCAATGAAGGCGAACAGCGCGACATGGCTGACCCGGCGCGCACCGAACCGTTCCACGATGCGGCTGTTCGACCAGTTGGCCACAGCCATGCAGCCCGCGCAAATGGCGAATATCAGCGGGAAGTCGTCGCCCGCGCCGAAGGCCTCGCCGATCAGCTGCTGGCTCGAGTTGATGAAACCGAACAGGCCGCCGAAAACCAGTGCGCTGCCCAGCGTGTAACCGATGGTCTCGCGCAGTGTCACAGCGCTCTTCATGTTGCGCGATATGGTGGGCAGGTGGATGTCCTGCTTGTCTTCTTCGTGCAGCGTTTCGGGAAGGCGGAAATAAACCCACGCCGTCATGGCCAGTCCCGCAATGGCCATGGCCCCGAATATCCAGCGCCAGTCGCCGAAGGCCACCAGCACGGCCTGCCCGATGCTGGGCGCCACTGCAGGGACGAGCAGGAAGATCACGAAAATCAGGCTCATCATCCGCGCCATCTTGTCCCCGCCCACCCGGTCGCGGATGATGGCAGGGGGAAGCGCAATGATCCCGGCGGCGAAGAAACCCTGCGCGGCGCGCAGGATCACCAGCATGTCGAACGTCGTCGCCAAGGCGCAGGCGATGGAAAGAACGATATAGAACGCCAGCGCCACGAACAGCACCGGCCGCCTGCCATAACGGTCGGCAAAGGCCCCGGGCACCAGCGTGCCGAATCCGGCGGCAAGGAGATAGGCGCCGACCACGAACTGGCGGTCGTTCCCCTGCGCCCCCAGATCGCCCGCCAGCGCGTCTAGCGCGGGCAGGATGGCATCGATGCCGAAAGCGTTGCAGGCCATCAGCAGCGCCATCATCCAGATCAGCTCACGTTCGCCGATCATCGGGCGTTTTGCCTTCTCGGGAAGCGGGCGGGTGGTCGAGGCAGTTCCGTTCTTCATGCCGTGCCCCGCGCTGCAAGCGGTTGACGCACGAGCAAGAATTCAGACCCGAGACTTTTCAGGATATCCACGCAAAACCAAGCATTTACGGCCCAAAACGAAAGAGCGCCCGTGACTTTTCGCAGAGGCTGCCCAGATGCTTCGAAAGGGCTGCCAAAGCCAATGCGGAGGGTCGGGAAGGAAGGTGTGGTCGCGATCATCGCGTGCTCGGTAGCGGGAAGCGTTGCATTAGGAAACGCTTTTGTCGGGAGCCCGTCCTGACCCCGTTTTTGCGCCGCGAAACCTTCCGGCGACACGCGAAAGCGCCTACATGGTGACGATGCCAGAAAGACCGGAGGATGAAGGCGGCGACGATGCGGAGGCCGATGGCCTGCGCAAGATCATCCATGTCGACATGGACGCCTTCTTCGCCAGCGTCGAACAGCGCGACAATCCGGACTTGCGCGGCAAACCGGTCGCCGTGGGCGGGTCGAGCGGGCGCGGCGTCGTAGCCGCTGCCAGCTACGAGGCACGCAAGTTCGGCGTGAAGAGCGCCATGCCGAGCGTCACGGCCAAGCGGCTCTGCCCCGATCTCATTTTCTGCAAGGGCCGGTTCGAGGCCTACCGCGAAGTCAGCCAGCAGATCCGCGCAATCTTCCGCCATCATACCGACCTCGTCGAGCCATTGAGCCTCGACGAGGCCTATCTCGACGTGACCGAGGACAAGCTGGGCTTCGGCAGCGCGACGCGCATCGCCGAGCTGATCCGGCAGGAAATTCGCGCCAAGACCAGGCTGACCGCGAGCGCAGGAGTGAGCTACAACAAGTTTCTCGCCAAGCTCGCCAGCGACCAGAACAAGCCCGACGGGCTATGCGTGATCCGTCCGGGCCAGGGCGCGGATTTCGTGCAATCGCTACCGGTGCGGCGTTTCCACGGCGTCGGCCCCAAGGCGGAAGAGAAGATGACGCGGCTCGGCATCGCGACCGGCGCGGACCTCGCGGCGAAGGATATTGCCTGGCTGCGCGCGAACTTCGGCAGCTTTGCCGATTATCTCTACCGCGCCGCTCGCGGCATCGACCTGAGGCCAGTGCGATCTAGCCGCATCCGCAAATCCGTCGGCGGCGAACGGACCTTCAGCCGAGACCTTTCCTCCGGCAGCGAACTGCGCGAGACGCTGGAGGACATCATCGACATCGTCTGGGGCCATATCGAACGCGCACAGGCCAGCGGCCGCACCGTGACGCTGAAAATGAAATACACCGATTTCCAGATCTTCAGCCGTGCGAAGACGGTCGACAGCCCGATCGCAAGCAGGGCTGAATTCGAAGCGATCGCCCGAAGTCTTCTCGAGGAAGTATTGCCGTTACCCATGCCGATCCGGCTGATGGGTCTGACGCTGTCGAAGCTGGACCGCAAAGGCGCAGAGGAGCCGAAACGCCCCGATGCGCAGCTCTCGCTGCTCTAGCTCTTTCGGCCCTGCCACAGCTTCAGCCGCTCGCGCGTGCGCGGGCTCAGCGGTTCGGGCAGCGAATGCGTGGGAAAGAAGCGCGCTTCGATGACTTCGCGCCCATCCGCTTCGGGCATGTCGCTGATGACGCCATCGAACAGATGCGCGGTATGCGGTGCGCCCGATAGCGTTTCCTCGAACGTGCCGACCAGCTTCAGACCGTCGATCTCGCAGCCGGTCTCTTCCAGCAGTTCGCGGCGGGCGGCTGCGTCGGGCGTTTCGCCATCAGCAATGCCGCCGCCGGGAAAGAACCATTGCTGCGGCCCGTAGCTGTGCCGGACCAGCAGGATCTGTCCCTCGAAATCGCGCCCCACCACGGTCACCCCGTCGCGCGCCTTGCCGCTGGCCCGGCGCGTGCGTTCCCGAATGCGGTAGGCGATCTTGAGGGCTAGGCGGTGCAGCGGCGCTGGGATCAGGTGAAGCATACCACCGGCTGTTTAGCGCCCGAAAGCAGCCTCGCAACCGGCAAATCGTTTTTCCCACCAACTGCTTCGTCGAGCACCGCGCGCTTGTCTTCTCCGCGGATGACGAAGGCGATTGCATCGCTGTCGAGCAAGGCGGGAAGCGTCAGGCTGATCCGGTCGAAAGGCGCTTCGGGTGGCAGGGGATCGGGCGTCAGGCGGATGATGCGGCGCGCCTCTTCCAGCTGCGGATAGGTATTGGGAAAGAGCGAGGCGATATGCCCGTCCGCCCCCATTCCGAGCCATGCGAGATCGAAATGGGGCACCTGCTCCATGATCGTCAACGTGACCACCTCGGCGCCCGCCGGCTCGAACAGGGCGCGTAGCTTGCCCGTGTTCGACGCCTCGTGATCTTCGGGCACGATGCGGTCGTCACCCGGCCACACCACCAGCCGCGACCAGTCGAGATCGGCCTCGAGCAGCCTGGCGATGATGGGGAACGGGGTCGATCCGCCGGGCACGGTTATCGTCACCGGCCCATCGCGCGATGAAAGAGTCCGTGTCAGCCGGTTCTCAAGCCACTTCGCAATGTCCGCATCGCTGGCGTTCTCGATGATCTCTACGTTTTCCATACCGGCCTCGATACAGCAAACCCGCCCGCGGCCAAGCCGCAGGCGGGTTGAATTGCTATGCGCATGGGCGCTTACTTGCTGGTCTGGTTGAGGAACCAGATGCGTTCCTCGCACTGGTCGATCCAGTCGTCCACGATGCCGCTGGTGGCATTGTCCCCGACGTTTTCGGCCTCTTCTTTCACCGTTTCCAGCCGGTCGTGCAGCTTGCGGTTATCGTCCCGCAGCTCCTTGACCATCGCATCGGCGGTCAGCGTGACATCGTCCTGATCCGCAATCTTGGACTGCTTGGCCACGCTGCCGATAGAGGTGAGCGTGAATTCATCGTTCTTGCGGACGCGCTCGCCGATATCGTCGACCGTGCCGATCAACTGCGCCGCCTGCTCGTCGAACAGGACATGCAGATCGCGAAAGCGCGGCCCTGCCACGTGCCAGTGGAAGTTCTTGGTCTTGAAATAGAGCGCGACGGTATCTGCCAGAGCGCCGTTGAGCGCAGTGACAAGACCCGATTTTGCGTTGTTGCCGAGTTCGGCCATGACGTTTTCCCTTCTGTCTTGAAATCTCAATCAACCAACGAGCGAGATGAGCGCCGGTTTCGTGAAGGGTTTCGAGCGCTCTGATCGCCTCGCTCGATTAGAGCTTTTTCTCTATTCGATTATTGCGATTTATTCGCATCTGCCTCAGGCTGCCCATGGTCCGGTGATGGCAACCGTTCGGGTCGGAGCGTAGGCGTTGACGAAGAACCATTTGCCATCGGGCGAGAAACACCCGCCAGCCAGTTCCGTCTCGAGCCGCAGGCGGCCAAAGACATAGGGGTCGCCGGAAGGTGTGATCCCGATCAGCCTGTTGTCGACCACGTCGGTATACTGGTCCTCGCACACGATCAGGTGGCCATTGGGTCCCACAGTCAGGTTGTCGCCGTAATTGAATTGCTCCTCGTTCTCGCTTTCGAAGAACAGTTCGATCTCGTCGGCCCGGCCGCCCCGCCCGGGGATTAGCTTGAATACCTGCCCGAGCTTCTTCGCCCCGCCGCTGGTCGAGCAGATGAACAGCTCGTCCGTCCCCATGTGAATACCTTCGCCCCGTGCGATCAGGGCGGCGCCTTGCGCCGCGGCCCGCTGGCGCAAATCATCCTTCGGTGCTTCCACGTTGTCGAGCGGGAACCACTCAACCGCGTAGCGCCGACCGACCTGCATCCGCGCGCCGTCATGATTTCGGGTGTCCGGCACTCCGACGATGCGCATCGCCTGCAATTGGCCGCCCCTGGCCAGATCGCCCGGCACCTTGGGAGCGAAGCGATAGAGCACCGAATCGTCGCGATCCTCGGTCTGGTAGACGAGGCCGGTCGCCGGATCGACGCATGCCGCCTCGTGATTGAAGCGTCCCATCGCCTTGAGCGGAACCGGATCGACAAGGCCGGGAGCGCCTGCCGGCACCTCGAAGGTCCAGCCGTGGTTCTGTTCCAGCCCGTCGCCATAACGCTGGCCCGGACCGGTCGGCGCTTCCTCGCAGGTCAGCCAACTGCCCCACGGCGTGACGCCGCCCGAACAGTTGCGGATGGTGCCGCCAAGACTGCGGAATTCGCGTTTCTTCCGGAGCGTTGCCGCATCGAGTACGAGCGTGGTGGTGCCACCCGGGGCGAATTCGCCATCCCGCTTGCCGAAGCCTTTCGCAAGGGCACCGCCCGCATGCGTCGGTAGGGACCAGTTCGTGGTTGCGCACCAGGGCGATCTCACCCCCTGGCAACGGCAGGCAGCCCATCCCGTCGGCCTTGTCGGGAACTGTCCCGCCGTCGTTCATGGCGTCGCCGAGGCTGGACAGCAGGCGATAGGAAAAGCCCTCTGGCAGATCGAGCAGACCCTGCGGATCGGCAACCAGCGGCCCGTAACCGGCGAAACCGGAAGGCATCGCGCCCCGCGTCATGCACCCGCTCAATGACAGTGCGGCAAAAGCACTGGCAGTAGCGGACAGGAATTGGCGGCGGTGCAGTTCGGCGGTCATGTCACTCTCCATTGGCGCGTTGCCATGCCCATGCGATAGCAAGGTGTAAGACAAATGACAGCAGCCGCTTGATAGCATGACCCCACTTCTATGCTTTGTGACTGACTGTGCCTTTTCCCGCCATGATGGTGTGATCGCCGTCACAGCCATCAACGACAATTCCGCAAGTGGCAAATGCCTTGGCGATTAGTTCAACAGTGCGGCCAGCTACGTGAAACTACACAGTCCGAACTAACCAGAACGGCAGGAATATATGCTTGATCTTGCTAATCCTTCGGGAAAGGAATCTGGAGTAGAATCGTGCAAGAACGCCGTCAAAGTGAGCGGGTCCGTCAGGTTTTCCTACCTGCATGTCTGACCATCAACGAAACGAAGCATGTCGCCGTCATTCGTGATCTCTCTGAATCGGGCATTGGTGTCCGCTGCACTATCGCTGCCAAACCGGGACAGCAGGTGAGCGTCCAATGGGGAAGCAATGCACCGCTCGACGGTGTGGTGGGATGGCTCAACGGAGATCGTCTGGGAATAATCACCGAGTGTTCTCCTATCGCACACAGCGACGGATCGCATCCGCGGGCGAGCCGCTTCGACATTGGTCTACCGGCCGAAGTCCATCATCGCGGCGGCTCATCTGCAGTCGAACTCGTCAACCTTTCGACCAAGGGTATGTCCATTGCACACCCCGGCGAACTGCGATTTGGCGATCTGGTCACCGTTTGCCTCGGCACCCAGACTTTTGCGGAATGCACCGTGCGCTGGTCCCGGGATGGATCGTCGGGCCTGCTTCTGAAAAACCCGCTGCGGCTGGACGAAATAAGGCACATCCTCGAATTGGCGCAGGGAAGCTGGCGCTGGGATGAGATCAAAACCTATAAGGTCGCATCATAGGATTTCACGCTCTCATCGCAAAAAACACGGCCAACAAACCTCTGGATCGCTGAGCGGTTGATTTAGCTCCGAAGGGCCCCCTGGGGGTTAGCCAACCAACGGTCCGAGCGCTTCGCGTAGAGGCCCAAGCCAGTTTGCGTAGGGTTTCCAGGCGTCCTGCCCGCTGCGGCTGATAGGGCGGCGGACCTGTTCGCTGCTCGCGGTGCGGACCGCGCGCTTCGACTTGTGGAAATCGAGGCAGGCCTGTTCGAACGGCAAGCCGAGATAATCGAGCATGCGGCGCGTCTGGCCTTCCAGATCGTCGAGCACGTCTTCGTGATCCACGCGCAGGATGACGCCGGGTAAGACGGCGTTCCAGTGATCCATCAGCTGCACGTAGTCGCGGTAATAGCTGCCGATCTCTTTCAAGCCGTAGGTGAACTCCTGCCCCTCCGCGAACAGCTGCTTGAAGCCGGAGAAGCAGCAGTCCATCGGCGCGCGGCGCGCATCGATGATCTTCGCATTGGGCAAGATGAGGCGGATCAGGCCGATATGGCGGAAGTTGTTAGGCATCTTGTCGATGAAGAACGGTGCGCCCTGGCGGTGGATGCGGGTGTTCTCGATGAACTGGTGGCCAAAGCCTGCTAGCTGTTGCGCGCTCAGATCGTGCAGGATTTCGGGGTAGCGCGAGCTGCCCGCCTTGCGCCCTCTCAACCGATGCGCAAGCGCGAGGATGTCGGGGAGCTCGAGCGTACCGTCGATCCGCGAATGGCTGGCAAGAATCTGTTCGAGCAATGTCGACCCCGCCCGCGGAAGACCGAGAATGAAGATCGGGTCGGGCGCCGGATGCCCCGCCCTGGCATGCTTCGCGAACAGTTCCGGACCGCAAGTCTCTCGTTGTTTCGCAAGTTCGGCGCTCATTCGCTCGGCATCGTAGCGTGTCTGTGCGCGCTTCAAGGCATTGCCCTGATCGTATAAGCGGAAGCTCTCCTCGTATTCTCCGCGATCTTCCAGCGCCTTGCCCAATGCAAAGGACAAATGGACCCGGTCCATGAAAGCCAGTTCGGTGCGCCCGACCTGTTCGCGCATTTGCGCCAGCTCCGCATCCGTGAACCGGTAGGTCTTCAGGTTGGCGAGCGCATACCAGGCATCGCCGTGATCCGCCTTGGCCGCACAGGCCGCGCGGTAGCTGTCGACCGCACGGGCCTGATCTCCGGTGGTCTTGAGCGCATGGCCGCGGCTCGTCAAAGTCGCCGGATCGCGAGGCAGTTTTTCGAGGATCGCATCGAAGAGTTCGAACGCCCGGTCATAGTCTCCCGTCTGCATGCTCTCGATTGCCAGGTGCGATTGAAACAGCGGGTTGCCCGGGTCTCGGTCATGGAGCGCCTTCGCTTCCTCGAGTGCCCGGGCAAATTTCTGCCTCCTCCGAAGGGCGTCGATATAGTCGAGGCGGACCTGAATGTTGTCCGGTTCGAACGCGGCGGCGCTTTCAAGCAGGAACTCGGCGTCGTCGAGAATGCCCAGCTTCAGGCCGATCTGAGCAAGCAGGCGCATGCCCTCCACGTTCTTGGGATGCTTGCGCAGGAAATGGCGGCAGAGCTCCTCCGCTCGCAGCAGCCTGCCCTCGTGCAGGTGATGGGTGACCGCGACCAGCTCCTTGGGCAGCTCCGCAATGCGCTTCTCCTGCGCACGCGCCGCATCCGCCTCCAGGTTCCGGCCAGCTCTCGCCAGCAGTTCGGCCTGAATGCGCCAGCTGGCGTCGAGAGCAGGATTGAACCGCGTGGCTCGGGCAAAAGCCGCCAGTGCTTTATCGTTTTCGCCCCTGGCACAGGCTAGGTGGCCCGCCTCCTGCCAGGCGCGGCCATATTCGGGCATCGCTTCGTGGAGGCGGCCAAGGTAATCGGCCGCAGGTTCGTAAAGCTCCAGATAGCGCGCAGCGACTGCTGCAATGTAGAGCGCCTCGGCGTCGTCCGCATCATCTTCCAGAATTGATCGGGCAAGGTGCAGTGCATCATCGAATTTGCCCGCCGATAGCTGGTCCCGCGCTGCCTTTACGTCTTCTTCTGTCATGCCGGACCCTTAGCCGACGACGAGGGCGGAAACACCTCTCATGGTAATCTTCCGCCCGTCGCCGCCCGGCCAGCAATCAAAGGTCGTACGACACGCGCAGTCCGACCGTCAGTGGACGATTGGTCACGATGCGGGCGCGGTCGTAATAGAAGTCGCCCGAAATCTGCGCTCTTTCGTCGAACAGGTTTGTGCCGAACACCTCGAAATTCCACTGGTCGGTGGTCACGCCCACTGCAAGATTGGCTACGGTGTAGCTGTCGAGCGTGATCGTATTGATCTGGATGATGTCGGTTTTCTTCGACGAAGAATGGTTCACCTGCGGCTGGATGTAGGCGCCGACCCTGTCGCTGAGATCCCATTCATAGCGCATCCGCAGATTGCCCTGGAACGATGGCGCATAGGCGAGATCGGACCCGACGACGACATCGTCGGTCGGAGTGAGAACTTCCGTGATCTCGGTATCGAGAATCGAGAAGGCACCCGTGACGGTCAATCCAGGCAGAGCATAAGGCGCAACGGTGAAGTCCGCCTCTACCCCCCTGATCTCCGCATTGGCCGCATTGTCCGAGAAGAACAGGTTGGTGATGCTTGGGTCGAAGATCGTCGTCTGCAGATTGCTGATGTCGACATAGAACGCGCTGCCGTTGAAGCGAAGCTGCCCGTCGATCAGGTCCATCTTCCAGCCGATCTCGTAATTCTTGACCTCGTCGGTCTCAAGCTCGAACGGAACCACGAAGCCTCCCGGGCCCTGTGCGCCGCCGGGACGATTGAGCAGACCGGGCCGGAAGCCCTCCGAGTAGGTGGCGTAGAACAGCAGGTCCTGCGTCGGGGTGAGCGTTGCGGTACCCTTGAAGATGACGCCTTCGGTGCGTGCTGCATCGGGCGCGTCGAGAGCGTTTATCACCTGCTGTGCCTGTGCCTCGCTCAAGCCTGCGGCCTGAATGTCTTCCAGCGTGTCGCCGCGGCTAAATGTCTGCCGCAAATCCGCATCGCAACTGCCGATGAAGGTATATTCGCCATCCCCGTCGTAAAGATCGGAAATGTTGGTGCCGAACGCGTTCGCATCCTCGGCCGCTCCGGCATTGCAGAAGGACGAGTTGGCGGTGCCTTCGAAATCGACTTCAATGTCGTAATAGCGGGTGCCGGCGGTAAGTGTCAGCAGGTCCGGGATCACATCGAAGCTTGCTTCGCCGAATATTCCGAACTGCTCGTCGGTGCGCTTCACGTCATTGCGGAAAATCACCCCGGCCGGGAATGGCCCGGGGTCGCTGTTATACACCCCCGGGAAGGGGAAGTTGGGCGCGAAACCGCCGAAGGGTTCGGCGCGCTCGCTACCGAAATAATTGAAGTCGTTGCGCTCCTTGAGCTCGAGATCGGAATAGAAAGCGCCCGCAGTGACGCGGAAACGGTCTTCCTGAGGCGTGCTTGCGCGCACCTCTTGCGTAAACACCGTGGTATCGGTGTTCGAGTTCACGAACAGGTTGGGCGCCTGGCAGGTGCCGCTGGGGTCCGCGGAACCGGGATAGCTGACCGAGCCATCGCAGATGTAATATGGCAGATACTGCCCCACGAAGAGATAGTCGGAATAGTCGACCTTCTGTTCGGTTTCGCGGTCGGTGTAGGCACCCGTATAGACGATATCGAGCATCGCCAGCCGCCCTTCGACCGTCCAGCTGGTGTTCGAGAAGTCGTCCTCCAGCCGGTCGTCCTCGTAGCGCTGGATTTCGAAATCATCGAGGTCCAGCTCAGGATCGGAGAAGAACACGCCGTCCGATTCAAGGCTCTGGCGCGTGTGCGCCACGGTCAGCCGCCAGTCGGGCGAGAATTCGTAAAGCGCCGTCGCGCGGAAGCCCGAATACTGAGTGTCGTTGAAGTCTTCCTCGACCAGGCCGGCATTGTCGGCGGCGACGAAGTCCACATCGGAAAGATCGGCGGTCGACTGGAAGCCGGCACGCTGATCGCTTACTGGAACACCGTTGTCACGCACCGTTCCCGCCGGGCGGAAGCGCGCGCTTTCTTGTGCCGTCCGAGTGCCGGGGACATTGTCGACATAGCCGCCCTGATCGTCCAGGTAGACCACCCCGCGCAGCGCCAGCCGCTCGGTTACGGGGACGTTGACCATGGCTTCGGCCTTGTAGCTCGTCTCGCCGTCCTTGGTGAAGGATGTGCCCATCGAGACGCTCGCGTCGAAACCTGAAAGATCGGGCTTGTTGGTGATCAGGCGGACAACGCCCGCCTGCGAGCTGGCGCCGAAAAGCGTACCCTGCGGCCCCGACAGCACCTCGATCCGCTCGAGATCGGCCGCGTAGACATCCAGATTGCGGCCCGGCTGACCAAGCGGCTGTTCGTCGAGATAGAGCGCCACGTTGGGAGCAAGCCCAGCCACGCCAGCGGTGGTCAGGTTAGGCGTGGTGGACGCGAGGCCGCGAATGTAGATCGTGCTTTGCCCCGGTCCCCCGCCACCGGCAGAAACCGTCGGCAATTGCTCGAGATAATCGTCGAAGGTGGCGATGTTGAGCTGCTTGAGCCCTTCGGAATCGAGGGCCTGCACGGAAACCGGTACGTCCTGCAGATCTTCGCTGCGCTTCTGAGCGGTCACCACGATGACACCGACACCGCCTTGGCGCTGTTGCGGCGTGGATGAAGTTTCCTGAGCCGCGGCCGGAGTCGCAATAGCGACTGCCAGTGCGCCAGCAGAAGCGCCGATGAAGTAATTTTTCATTTTCCGAGTTGCCCCTCGTTTTCTTCAGAATTCATTCCCGATCGCGCGGTCGATTGTGCTGGCCGGATATCAAGATGGAAAGCGACTTAAACAAAGCCAGATCCCGAAGGGCATATACCGATTGAAATGGCGCGCCGCCACCGAAGCGAATGCTTTATCCGTATGACGTAAAGGTGTGTTGCGCGGAATCCACAATTCAAACTTCTATCATTTATAGAACAAGAACATCTCTCCTTTCTATAACATAGAAGATTTTTGTTCCTGTTTATTCATTCCGATGCGCATCTAGCGTCTGCCTAATTCTGACCTCGCGTCTTAAGTTCGCCCAGTAGAGCCAAATTTGCTCATCCGGTTTCAAAATGAAACTCGGCGGCGCACCGCGGCCCTTTTCTTGGCACTTTGCGAGGCTTCGCAAGCTGCGGCGGTGGTTGGAACTCCACGGTGCTTGCGCAGCAGGTCGAACACCACGGCTTTAAGAATCGCGACAGCCATCAACAAGACCACCAGCGAGAAGGGCAAAGCCCCGATGATCATGGTGATCCGGATGGCATCGATACCGCCCAGAATGAGCATGCTGCCCACCACGAATGCCAGCGCGACACCCTAGAAGACGATATGATGCCGCCGCTCGCCCTCTGTGTCGCCCGCACCGTTGATCGTGTTGACGATCAGGATGGCGCTGTCGGCCGAGGTGACGAGATAGGTCATGAGCAAGATTACGACGAGGCCCGAGACGAAGGTCGTCAAACCTGGGTCCAGCATTGCAGCAATCGTTGAATAGAGCTGGTCCGAAATCTCGGTATCGAGGATTGCCTCGCCGGCGGTGCCGCTCAACTCCAGGTCGATCGCGGTTCCTCCAGCCAGTGCCATCCACACGAAACACATCAGCGACGGTACGAGGATCACGCCCAGCACATACTCGCGTATCGTCCGGCCGCGCGAAATGCGCGCGATGAACATGCCCACGAAATTCGGCGAAAAGCCGCCAATCTTTCACATTGACTGTTGAATTGCCTCAAGTGCAATCAATTGGCGGAATTTAACCGTTCGATGTCGTAAGCCCAATCAACATCGGCAAGCTCACGTTCGTCAATGGGAGCGATAAGTTCAACGTCCGCCAAGTCGAGGCTCCGCGCGCCCCGCTCGCGTCTCAAGGATGCGAGCTGCGGGAACACCAAACGCGGGAAAACCGCCGGACATCCCGCTTTCCCATCGTGATATTGGGTGAAGGCCACGCCCTGCGATGAGACAAGCCGACCGATATGAGTGGGAGAAACGAGCGGCATGTCGGCAAGCATGACGACCACGCGATCGCAATCTGTCAGCGCGCGCACGCCCGCGGCGATAGAGGTACCCATTCCTCGCTCTGCCGCCAGATTTTCGATCAACCTCCATCCCCGCCGGTTCCCAATCAGGCTATCACTACCAACCACCAGAAGGCGCTCGCTGAAATTGGCATTTTCTGCGGTTTCTGCCGCCCACTCCCATAAGGGCCGCCCACGGAAGTCGGCGGTGAGCTTGCCGCCGCCGAAGCGTTTTCCCTGGCCAGCGGCAAGCAGCACCACGCCTGTCTTCGATTCAGATGACGGCACGCATCTGCTCGAAACGGCCGACAATTTCTGACAAAGCCGACAGCGCGAGCGTTCGCGGCGACTTGCAGGCAGGCGTTAGCCCGACCGGGCTGGTCAGGCGCGCGATCTGTACCTCCGGAACGCCGCGCGCGGCAAGCGCCAGTGTCCGATCGGACCGCGCCCTCTCCCCGCCTTGCGCTCCTACGTAAAAGGCCTCGCTCGCTACCGCCTGTTCGAGCAGGGCCAGTTCCCATTCGTGATCGTGAAAGAGCAGCAGGCAGGCCGTCCAGGGATCGTAACGGACATTCTGCGCCGCTTGACCGAGAGCAAGGTCATTTCTCGAAAATACTTCGACACCGATCCTCATGGCCGAACACAGGGATGCCACGGCCTCGAGTTCCGGCCCCTCCCCCAGGACGACGAGTTTCAGCGCTGGCAGGTAGGTACGGTTCGGCAGATGGCTTTCGCCTCCGAGCGCTATCCGGGCCGGGCGACGCGCTTGCAGCGCTGCGAAAGCCGATCGACAGGCTCCGCGATCCGGTTCCGGGTCGAGGAGGATATCCAGCCCTCCTCCGCACGGAAGGCGAAAATCAATCCTTGAGGACCCGCGTCCATATCGCACAACGCGCCGCTCCACGCATTGCTTCATATTGCTTGCCAACTGGCTCTCCAGACAACCATCGGCAAGATCGCCAACGGTGGATCCGTCCGGCAGGACCGCCAATTGCGCTCCGAGGCGCCGCGAAAAGCTGCCTTCAATCTGGACGATGGTGCAAAGCCCCACACCCGGCTGGCACGCCGCGGCGAGCGCGAGGTGATCCTCGTCTCGCACTATCTCAATTGTAAGATCAGCCAGCATCAGTCGGGCATTGCAGCCAAAACGCGATCGGGTGTCATCGGGTAATCGTACAGCCGAGCCCCACAGGCGTTATAGATTGCGTTGGCGATGGCTGCCGCTCCGCCGCACATGCCGAGCTCGCCGATGCCCTTGGCCTGGATCGGGCTGGCAGCGCCATCTCGTTCTTCCACCAGCACGATTTCCAGATCGGGCACGTCGCGGTGAACGGGCACGTGATATTCGGCGAGGTCGCAATTGACGAGGTGTCCGTCGCGCGGATCGAATTCCAGCGCCTCGGTCAGCGCCACACCTATGCTCCAGGTTATGCCGCCGATGCATTGCGAGCGGGCGGTCTTTGCGTTGAGCACGCGCCCGAAGCCGAATGCGCCGAGCATCCGATCCACGCGGGTTTCACCGGTGTAGTGATTGACGCGCACTTCAGCAAAGAAGGCGCCGAACCCGGAGGCGGTGTAATCGTCTTCGATATCGCCCGGCTCGTAATGGCCTTCACGCGCAAGGTCTTTTCCCTCGAGAAGGTCCGTCAAGGCCTCGCCGGATGCGGTTTTGCCTTCGCGCAGGTCGAGTTCTTCCTCACTCGCGCCGATCTTCGCGGCCAGTTCCTCGCGGATCGCCTTGCACGCGATATAGACCGCCGAACCGATCGAAGCCGCGCCCCAGCTGCCGCCTGAGCCGGGGCCGCGCGGGTGGCGCGTATCGCCCAGTTCGACCAGAACCTGTTCCGTATCCAGTCCCAGCATCTCCCCGGCGATCTGCGCGAGGATGGTGTAAGTCCCGGTGCCGATATCCGTCATGTCGGTTTCGACGAGCGCCGTGCCGTCAGCTTTAAGGGTTACGCGGGCCTTCGCTTCAGAGATGTTGTGTACTCTCGCGGCGCCGGCCATGCCGGTCCCGATCCACCACTCGCCCTCGCGCCGCTGGCGCGGCTTGCGGGAGGCCCTGTCCCAACCAAAAGCCTCCGCCCCTTGCTTCAGGCATTCGGCCAGCTTGTGAGAGGAGAACGGCAAACCTTCCTCAGGATTCTTCTCGGGTATGTTGCGCAGGCGCAGTTCGACCGGATCGATACCGGCCTTTTCCGCCAGCACATCCATCGCCCCTTCGAGCGCCGGCATACCCACCGCTTCCCCCGGAGCGCGCACCGATCCGGCCGTCATACGGTGGATGCGAGCGACATTAAGCATCAGTTCGCGGTTTTCGCCGCCATACATGAAGTGCGACGATTGCAGCACGGGCTCTGCAAAAGTCTCGCCGGGGAGGTTTGACACCAGCGCCTCGTGACCGAAGCCGGTAAGCGTACCATCGCTATCGGCCGCAAGACGCAGGCGCTGCGTGGTTTCGCTGCGGCGCATGACCGTCTGGAAAACCTGCTGGCGCGACTGCACGACGCGGACGGGGCGACCGACCTGTTTCGCCGCCAGCGCGGCTGCGACAACCTCTTCGCTGATCCCAAGCTTAGAACCGAAGCCGCCCCCGACGAAGCGGGATATGAGGCGGATGTTCTCTTCCTCTATATCGAGCGCATCGGCCAGCTCGCTAATGTTGTAATTGAGCATCTGGAGCGAGGCGTGGACGGTCAGCTTGTCGCCGTCCCATTCCGCAATCGCGGCATGCGGCTCCATGGCGGCGGACGCATGGCCCTTGGTGGTGTAGGTCACGTCGACGCTGTGCGCGGCCTCGGCCATCGCATGCGCCAGATCGCCTTGATGAACCGTCTCGTCCTCCTGCTCCTCCGGTTCGACCGCGTCCGGATCGACCGGCGCGCCTTCGTCCTCGCGATATTCAACGCTGAGATGCTTTGCAGCGTCGCGCGCCTGTTCGAAGCTTTCGGCGACCACCAGCGCGATTGGCTGTCCCCAGTAACAGACCTGCCCCGGCCCCTGCATGGGCGCTTCGTTGGCCGTTCCCTGCGCCGCGCGGGTGCAGAGTTTTTCATCGTCGACCACCGCAATCACGCCCGGCATGGACAGCACGCTTGTCCGATCGATGGAGGTGACCTCGCCGCGCGTGATGGTCGCTGTGACCAGCACACCCTCGGCGCAATCGTCGATCGGATATTCGGCGGCATAGGGCGCGGTTCCGGTAACTTTGGCCAGCCCCTCGATGCGCGGCAACGGCTTGCCCAGCACGCCCTGTTTCATGCCGTCGAGGCGATTGGAATTGTCGGGCTCGTTCTGCTTGAAATGGACCGTCATGCTGCGTCCTCCGTCGTCTGGGCAAGGACGGCGTGAAGTGTCCGCCGCGTGAGTGGTATCTTGAAATCGTTCTCGCCAAACCCGCGAGCATCCTCCAGCAGGATATCGGCAGCCTTGTCGAACAGCGTATCCGAAGGAGGCTGGCCCAAAAGGGCTTCTCCGACGCGCGGATCATGCCACGGCTTGTGCGCCAGACCGCCGAAGGAGAGGTCGGCGCGCGAAAACTTGCCGTCGGTCAGTTTGAGTACGGCGGCGACAGATACCAGCGCGAATGCATAGGACGAACGCTCGCGCACCTTGCGATAGATTTGCCTGCCGCACACTGGCGCAGGGAGAACGATGCCGGTGATAATCTCGCCCGGTTCGAGGACATTCTCGATCCATGGCGTATCGCCCGGCAAGCAATGGAAGTCGCGCACCGGCACGCTGCGCTCACCCTTGCTGCCCGAAATTTGGACTGTCGCGCCGAGCGCGCTCAGCGCCACGGCCATGTCGCCCGGATAGGTCGCGATGCACTGATCGCTTGTGCCGAGTATCGCGTGCAGTTTCGCGATTCCGTTAATCGCCCCGCAGCCGCTGCCGGGTTCGCGCTTGTTGCAAGGTTGGTCGATATTTGTGAAATAGAGGCATCGCGTACGCTGGCACAAATTGCCGCCGTTGGTAGCCTTGTTGCGAAGCTGCTGCGTTGCTCCGGCCAAGATAGCTCGCGAGAGTACCGGGTAGTCCGCGCGTACGCGCGGGTGGACGGCTGTTTCGGTGTTAGTGGCAAGCGAGCCGAGGCGGAGGCCGCCATCGCCCGTGTCCTCGATTTCAGCAAAGCCCAGCCGGTTGATATCGGCTAGCTGGCCTGGCGTTTCCACTTGCAGCTTCATCAAGTCGAGGAGGTTGGTTCCTCCCGCAATCGCGAGGGTGTCCTTACTCGCCGTCAGAAGCGATGCTTCGGACAGGGATGGCGAACGGCTATACTCGAAGGGCCTCATGACTTACCTCCCGTTGCGACTTCCTCGATCGCGGCGACGATGTTCGCGTATGCTCCGCAACGACACAGGTTGCCGCTCATCCGTTCGCGGATTTCTTCACGGGTAATAGCGATACGCCCTTCGAGACATTCGCTGGCATCGCTCGGCCAATTGACGGCGAGTTCCTCCAGCAAGGCGGTCGCAGAACAGATCTGGCCTGGGGTGCAATAGCCGCACTGAAAGCCGTCATACTCCAGAAAGGCGCGCTGGAGAGCGGATGGTTCGTCGGGAGTGCCGAGGCCTTCGATCGTCGTGACGCTGTCGCCGTCGTGCATGGCCGCAAGCGTCAGGCAGCTGTTAATGCGGATGCCGTTGACGATGATCGTGCAGGCACCACACTGGCCATGGTCGCACCCCTTCTTGGTGCCGGTCAGGCCGAGATCGTGGCGGAGGAAATCAAGAAGACTGACGCGCGGGTCTTCAGGCAAGGGATGAGCGGTTCCGTTTACGCTGATCATCTCGGTCAAAAAGGCCTCCTTTAATCGGTAGAACTGCCTGGGGAAGAAAGGTATCCGAAAACCAACTTTAAGAAATCCGGGAGACCTCGGCCAACGATTGGCCGAACTTGGATTGCGCGAGCGAGGAAGTCCGCTTTAATGGATTGTTAGCTTTCAGACGAGGTCTGAGCATGGCGCTACGTCTGAAATGGGGCGCGAAGCTGATATTCCCTCAGGCCCGCGATTAATTTTGATGTAGGAAGGTAGTGCCCAGGCCACGCGGTGCACCAATCTGCATATGAAGCCCATATCTAATGCAACTGGACACCTGCATGGAGCGGGTGAAGGGAATCGAACCCTCGTCGTCAGCTTGGGAAGCTGCTGCTCTACCATTGAGCTACACCCGCGAGGCGGGCCGCGCTTGCCACGATTTTCGCGAAACGGTCAATACACTCCGGCCTTGCCCGCGGAAAATGGCGGCGCCGGGGTTCCCCTTCGGTTCGGAGACGATAGAAGGCCCCGATGACTGACAAGCGCGAATGGCAGAACTGGGCGATCGGCCGGATCGAAGCGGATTTCAATCGCTCGGCCGATACGCATCTGATCCCCTTGCCCGTCCCGTCGCTGCCCGATATCGCGATCTACCTGAAGGACGAATCGAGCCACCCCACCGGCAGTCTCAAGCACCGGCTCGCGCGTTCGCTGTTCCTTTATGGGCTGTGCAACGGGTGGATACATCGGAACACTGCAATTGTAGAGGCGTCGAGCGGGTCGACCGCCGTCTCCGAAGCCTATTTCGCCCGCATGCTGGGCCTGAGGTTCATCGCCGTGGTTCCCCACACGACCGCGAAGGCCAAGATCGATGCGATCTCCTTCCACGGAGGAGAGTGCCATTTCGTCGACCAGCCTTGCGAGATCTACGATGCCGCGCAGGCGCTGGCGGACGAACTTGGCGGTCATTACATCGACCAGTTCACCTTCGCCGAGCGGGCGACCGACTGGCGCAGCAACAACAATATCGCCGAATCGATTTTTGCGCAGATGGCGCGTGAACCGCACCCCGTTCCCAACTGGATCGTGTGCGGGGCGGGCACGGGTGGGACATCCGCGACGATCGGACGCTATGCCCGGTACAACCGCTTTGCCACGCGCGTCTGCGTGGCCGATCCGCAAGGTTCCGTCTTCCATCGTCACTGGGCTGACAGGTCGGTCGAGCGAGTGGATCATCCCTCCGGCTGCATCGAGGGGATCGGCCGCCAACGGGTCGAGCCCAGCTTCCTGCCCGATGTCGTCGACCGGATGGAAGTGGTTCCGGATGCCTGCTCCATCGCTGCCGCGCACGAGGTGAGCGAGCGGCTCGGGCGGCGCTGCGGCGGATCGACCGGCACCAATGTCTGGGCCTGCGCGAAAATTGCCGCGGACATGGCGGACCGGGGAATGTCGGGCTCCATCGTTTCGATCCTTTGCGACGACGGTGCGCGCTATTCGGATACCATTTTCGACAATGACTGGCTTGCGGAATGCGGGCTCGACATCCTACCGCAGAAAAAGAAGATCGCGCATTTCTTCGATACCGGCACTTTTGCAGCCGGCTAGGCGCGGCGAATACGAGAGAGGGACGCAAACCGCATGATCACCGACGATCGTATCATCCTCGGCCTGCTGGCCGCATTGCTGGCCTTCGTATTCGCCACGCGCGACCGGCCCGGCTGGCAGCGTTTCTACGTCTTCGTGCCGATCATCCTCGTCTGCTATCTCGTGCCGTCGCTCTTCGTGACCACTGGTCTTATCGACACGTCGGAAAGCCAGCTCTGGCCGATCGCCAAGGACTATTTCCTGCCTGCAGCGCTGTTCCTGATGACGCTCAGCATCGACATCAAGGGTATCCTCGGCCTCGGCAACAAGGCGATCATCATGTTTCTGACCGCGACGGTCGGGATCATCCTAGGCGGACCGCTGGCGCTGTGGGTCGTGGCGCAATTCGATCCCACGATAATCGGGTCGGGCGATACCGCCGCATGGCGCGGTCTCGCGACGCTGGCCGGGAGCTGGATCGGCGGGGGCGCGAACCAGACCGCCATGCTCGAAGTCTATGGCTATCCGCTGGAAGGCTTCGCCGCCCTGCTCGCCGTCGATATTATCGTGGCGGAAATCTGGATGATCTTCCTGCTCTACGGGGCAGGCGCCACCCAGCGGGTCGATCGCTGGCTGGGCGCGGACGCATCCTCGATCGAGCGGCTGCGCGACTCGATGGCGGAATATTCCGCACGAACCGAGCGGGTCGCCACGGCCAATGACTATGTCCTGCTGTTCGGCGTTGCCTTCGCGGTGGTCGGCCTCTCGCACCTGCTCGGCGGCTGGCTGGGCAATTCCTTCGCCGAATTGCAGGGCGAAGACGCGACGCTGGCGAGCAGCTTCTTCTGGGTCGTGGTGATTTCCACCACGGCGGGCCTGCTGGCAAGCTTTACCCGCACCCGCGAACTGGAAGGTATCGGTGCCAGCAAGTTCGGCGTGCTTTTCATCTTCCTGCTGGTGGCAGTCATCGGCACGCGGATGGATGTGACCAAGATCATGGATGCGCCCGCCTTCATGGCGATCGGCGCGATCTGGATGCTGTTCCACATCGTCCTGCTGCTGGTCGTCGCCAAGATCATCAAGGCGCCGTTCTTCTTCGTCGCAGTGGGCAGCAAGGCGAATGTCGGCGGCGCGGCATCAGCGCCGGTGGTAGCGGCGGCCTTCCACCCCGCACTGGCTCCCGTCGGCGTACTGCTGGCGGTGCTCGGCTATGCGCTGGGCACTTATGGCGCGATCCTGTGCGCGCAGATGATGGCAGCGGTCGGCTAGACGCAATCCTTGCCGGTTTCATTTGATACCGGTTGATTTCGGACCTCTCGCTTGCCAAGGCCGTTGGCAAGAAAAGAGAGGAATTTTTCCATGCGCCAGGTTGACCATTTCATCGCTGGCGGGGCCGGCGGCTCCGCCAATCGCACCCATCAGATCTGGAACCCTTCAACGGGCGAGGTCCAGGCCGAAGTTCCGCTGGGTGATGCTGCACTGCTGCAGAAGGCGGTCGATGCGGCCGAGAAGGTCCAGCCCGAATGGGCGGTGACCAACCCGCAGCGCCGCGCGCGCGTCATGTTCAAGTTCAAGGAACTGGTCGAAGCGAACAAGCAGGAACTCGCCGAGCTGCTTTCGAGCGAGCACGGCAAGGTCGTGGACGACGCCCATGGCGACGTGCAGCGCGGCCTCGAGGTGATCGAGTATGCCTGCGGCATCCCGCAGGCGCTGAAGGGCGAATACACGCAGGGCGCGGGCCCCGGCATCGACGTCTATTCGATGCGCCAGCCGCTTGGCATCGGGGCGGGCATCACCCCGTTCAACTTCCCGGCCATGATCCCGATGTGGATGTTCGGCATGGCGATCGCGGCGGGCAATGCCTTCATCCTCAAGCCCTCCGAGCGCGATCCCAGCGTGCCGGTGCGGCTTGCCGAACTGTTCCTCGAGGCGGGCGCTCCCGAAGGGCTGCTCCAGGTGGTCCACGGCGACAAGGAAATGGTCGATGCCATCCTCGACCATCCCGACATCCCGGCGATCAGTTTCGTCGGCTCATCCGACATTGCGCAATACATCTACTCGCGCGGCACGGCTAACGCCAAGCGCGTCCAAGCTTTCGGCGGGGCGAAGAATCATGGCATCGTCATGCCCGATGCCGATCTCGACCAGGTGGTGAACGATCTGGCCGGAGCCGCCTTCGGCTCTGCGGGCGAACGCTGCATGGCGCTGCCTGTCGTCGTCCCCGTGGGCGAGGACACGGCCGACAAGCTGCGCGAGAAGCTGATTCCGGCGATCAACGGCCTGCGCATCGGCGTCTCGAACGACCCGGATGCGCATTACGGCCCCGTCGTGACGCCTGAACACAAGGCGCGCGTCGAAGGCTGGATCGACACCGCCGAAAAGGAAGGCGCCGAGGTCGTGATCGACGGGCGAGGCTTCAGCCTGCAAGGCCATGAGAAGGGCTTTTTCGTCGGTCCGACCCTGCTCGACCGGGTCACCACCGACATGGAAAGCTACAAGGAAGAAATTTTCGGCCCGGTCCTCCAGATCGTCCGCGCGAAGGATTTCGAAGAGGCCGTCCGCCTGCCGAGCGAGCACCAGTATGGCAACGGCGTGGCCATCTTCACTCGCAACGGCCACGCCGCCCGCGAATTTGCCAGTCGCGTCAATGTCGGCATGGTCGGCATCAACGTGCCGATCCCGGTTCCGGTGAGTTACCACAGCTTCGGTGGCTGGAAGCGCAGCGGCTTCGGCGACATCGACCAGTACGGCATGGAAGGCCTGAAGTTCTGGACCAAGGCCAAGAAGGTGACCCAGCGCTGGCCCGACGGCGGCGGCGATGGCTCGAACGCCTTCGTCATCCCGACCATGGGATAAGATTTCGGTGCGGCGCGTTGGATGGGGAATGAAACAGGTGACCCTCCTTCGCTCCGCTCTTCCCACCGCACTTCTGGCGCTTGCTGCCTGTTCGCAGGACCCGCAGGCCCCGGTCGATAGCGAAGTGGCTGCGGAAGGCACCGCCGACGACGCGGACGTCCAGGCTCAGGAAACCTCGCTGGCGGACGCCGCGGAAGAAGGCCCCACTGCGCAGGTCAATACAATGCCCGCCGCCATGCTTGGCCGCTGGCATGAGGACGCTCTCGGCCGCGCCCCGACCGCTGCAGATTGCGATCCCGAAAGCGATGCGACGCGCGACTACGACCGGCTCATTACTGTGCGCGAAACCGGCTACGGCTACTTCGAGACCGGTGGGCGGATCATGGAAGTGCATGATCGCAACGACCGTATGATCGATGCCACCTTCGACACCACCTATGCCGATACGCCGACACAGGCGCGCAAGGATTTCTCGTTTCAGGCAAACGGGTCGCTCGTCGTACAAGACGATAGCGGCGAAGAATCCGAAACCATCCGATATCAACGATGCCCGGAGTAACAGAAGATGCGAACCTTGCTGACCCTTTCCCTTTCCGCCCTTGCGCTGGCCGCCTGCGCCGAGAACGTCGAGGAGCAGCCGGAACCGGACGCCAGCGAAACCATAATGCCCGTCGAACCCGATGGCGGCATCGGTGACGGAGCGACTCCGCCCGCCGATATGGTCGATGGCGATATTCCCGCCGGATTCCACGGGCGCTGGGGCCTTGTGCCCGCCGACTGCACCTCCGACCGCGGCGATGCCAAGGGTCTTATCAATATCGACGCCGAGGGTATCCAGTTCTACGAATCGCGCGGCGTGGTGGGCACGGTCGAAACCAGCGAGCCCGGCCAGTTCAGGGCTACTTACGACTTCACTGGCGAGGGTATGGAATGGACCCGCGATATGGAGCTCAGCGTATCGGAAGACGGCACGCAACTGGTCCGCAGCGAATACGGCGAAGATGCGCTGGCCGAGCCGCTGACCTACACCAAATGTCCCGCCTGAGGAGAATAAGCATGAAGACTATCCTGATGGCCGCCGCCACCATCCCGCTGGCCGCCTGCACCACCTCCTATGGCGATGAAGCTCCCGCTCCTTCTTCTGCGGGCGGAACCTGCAATGCCGACGCCGCGCAATCCTACGTCGGGAATGAAGCGACGCCGCAGGCAGGTGCAGCGATCCTCGATGAAAGTGGTGCGCGCACGCTTCGCTGGGGCCCGCCCAATTCGGCCTGGACCATGGATTACCGCGAGGACCGCGTGAATGTCCGCTATGACGAAGGCATGACGATTACCGAGATCACCTGCGGGTGAGTGCATCGCGACGAGCTTTCACCGGCTCTCCCTACGAAACGAAGTTCGGCTTCGCCCGGGCGGTTCGCGAGGGGGATCGGATTATCGTCGCCGGCAGCGGACCGGTCGAAGACGACGGCTCTTCCACGCCGGGCGGTGCCTCCGCACAGGCCGAACGCTGCTTTACGCTGATCGTGAAGGCGGTCGAGGAACTGGGCGGGACGCAAAGCGACATCGTGCGCACCCGCATGTTCCTGACCGATTTCGACGATCAGGAAGCGGTGGGCAAAATCCACGCACGCTTCTTTGGCGATGTAAAACCTGCCGCAACTATGGTCGGCTGCGCATGGCTTTGCCGCAAGGAATGGAAAGTGGAAATCGAGGCCGAGGCAATCGTTGGCGACTGACCCGCCGCCCCCTTCCCTTGGCCCTTCCAGAGGGCTAGAGCGCAGCCCATGACAGGACAATTCCAGCTTACCGAAGAGCAGCTGCAGATCCAGGAAATGGCGCAGCGCTTCACCGCCGACAACATCACCCCGCATGCCGCGGAGTGGGACGAGAAATCGCACTTCCCACGCGATGTGATCAAGCAGAGTGCCGAGCTCGGCTTCGGGGCGATTTACGTCTCCGAAGAAAGCGGCGGCATCGGGCTGGGACGGCTCGAGGCGGCGCTGATCATGGAAGCCATGGCCTATGGCTGTCCCGCGACATCGGCCTATATCTCGATCCACAACATGGCCGCATGGATGATCGACCAGTTCGGCGGCGCGGAAGTGAAGGAGAAATACCTTCCCGATCTCGTCACCATGGAAAAGATCGCCAGCTATGCACTGACCGAACCCGGCAGCGGCTCCGACGCTGCGGGCCTCAAAGCCAGCGCGAAGCTAGACGGCGATCATTACGTGCTCAACGGCACCAAGCAGTTCATTTCCGGCGGCGGCTTCAATGACGTCTATGTCACCATGGTCCGCACTTCCGACCACAAGACCAAGGGCATCACCTGCCTGGTGATCGACAAGGACACGCCCGGCGTTTCCTTCGGCAAGCCTGAAAAGAAGCTGGGCTGGAACGCCAGCCCGACCGCGCAGGTGATCTTCGAAGATGCCCGCGTTCCGGTTGCCAACCGCGTGGGCGATGAAGGCGAAGGTTTCCGCTTCGCCATGATGGGCCTCGACGGCGGGCGTCTCAATATCGGAGCGTGCTCGCTAGGCGGTGCGCAGCGCTGCCTCGACGAGGCGGTGGCCTATACCAAGGACCGCAAGCAGTTCGACACGCCCATCGCCGACTTCCAGAACACGCAGTTCATGCTCGCCGACATGGCGACCGATCTGGAAGCTGCGCGCGCCCTGCTCTATCTTGCCGCGGCCAAGGTGACCGACAATGCGCCCGACAAGAGCAGGTTCTCCGCCATGGCCAAGCGCCTTGCCACCGATAGCGGCAGCAAGATCGTCAACGACGCGCTGCAACTCTTCGGAGGCTATGGCTACTTGCGCGAATATCCGATCGAGCGGTTCTGGCGTGACCTGCGCGTCCACTCGATCCTCGAGGGCACGAACCAGGTCATGCGGATGATCGTGGGCCGCGACCTGCTGCGTCAGTAAGCGAGAGTAACATGACCGACGAAGTGAATATCCATGCGCATGGCCGAACCGGCCACATCTCGCTGAACCGCCCCAAGGCGCTTCACGCGCTCACGCTCGACATGTGCCATGCAATGAGCAAGACGCTGGCTGAGTGGGCCGCGGGCGGCGAGATCGAGGCCGTGATCCTCGACCATGCCGAAGGACGCGGGTTCTGCGCCGGGGGCGACATCAACCTGCTGCGCCATTCCGCGCTCAACGATGACGGGAGGAGTGGCCGCAAATTCTTTCACGACGAATACCAACTCAACCACCAGATGTTCGAATATGACAAGCCGATCGTGGCTTTCATGGACGGCATCACCATGGGCGGCGGCGTGGGCATTGCCCTGCCGTGCAAATATCGCGTCGCGACCGAACACACGCGCTTCGCCATGCCCGAAACCGGCATCGGCCTGTTCCCCGACGTGGGCGGCGGCTGGCACCTTTCGCGTCTCGGCGGCAGGCTGGGCCAGTTCCTCGCCTTGACCGGCGCTCGGCTCGACGGGGCGGAATGCGTCTGGGCGGGCATCGCCACGCACTACCTGCCGACGGAAAAGCTGGCCGAAGCCAAAGCCCGCATCACCGAGCATCCGGACCGTATTTCGGGCATCCTCTCGGAACTCTCCGTGTCCCCGCCCGAGGCGCGGATCGAAGCCAATTTCGACGCCATCAAGAAACACTTCGCCTCAGACCGCTACGAGGACATCCTCGCCAGCCTCGAGGCGGACGACAGCGAATGGGCGGCGAAGGAACTCGCCACGCTGCGCACCAAGAGCCCGCAGACCTGCAAGGTGGCGCTGCGCCAGCTGGCGGAGAGCGAGAAGCTGGACAGCTTCGCCGACAACATGCGCATGGAATACCGCATCGCCAGCCGCGTGCTGACCCGCCCGGACTTTTCCGAAGGCGTGCGCGCGGTGATCGTGGACAAGACGAACGACCCCCAATGGGATCCGGCAACGCCCGAGGGCGTGAGCGAGGAACTGCTCGACAGCATCTTCGCCCCGCTTCCCGCTGACGAGGAATGGAAACCCCTATGAGCTACGAAACCATCACCGTCGAACAGCGTGACGCGGTTACGCTGATCACCCTCAACCGCCCCAAGGCGTTGAATGCTTTGAACAGCAAGGTTCTCGAAGAATTGATTGACGCCTTCGCCGTCTATCAGGCGGACGACAGCCAGCTTTGCGCGGTGCTGACCGGATCGGGCGACAAGGCCTTTGCCGCCGGCGCCGACATCAAGGAAATGAGCGAGAAGGACGCAGCCGACTTCTACCTCGAGGATTTCTTCGCCCCCTGGACGAGCGAGATCGTAAAGAAGACCCGCAAGCCATGGATCGCCGCAGTCAACGGCTTCGCGCTGGGCGGAGGATGCGAACTTGCCATGATGTCGGACTTCATCATTGCGAGCGAAAACGCCAAATTCGGTCAGCCTGAAGTCAAGCTCGGCGTCGCGCCGGGCATGGGCGGATCGCAGCGCCTTACGAAGGCGGTCGGGAAGTCGAAGGCGATGGAAATGTGCCTGACAGGGCGGATGATGGATGCCGAGGAAGCCGAACGCAGCAACCTCGTCGCACGGGTCGTGCCGCATGACACCCTGCTCGACGAGGCGATGAAAACCGCCGCGCAGATCGCCTCGATGCCGCCGATGGCCGCCATCGCGAACAAGGAAATGGTCAATGCCGCCTTCGAAACCGGCCTCGACCAGGGCCTGATCATCGAGCGCCGCATCTTCCAGATCCTCGCCGCGAGTGAGGACAAGAAAGAGGGCATGGCCGCCTTCGTCGAGAAGCGGGAAGGCAAGTGGAAGGGGCGCTGAGCCCCTCCCCTTCGAACACGAGAATACGCGGAGAGAGAAAATGAAAATCGCCTTCATCGGCCTCGGAAACATGGGCGGCGGAATGGCCGCGAATCTCGTCAAGGCGGGGCACGAGGTGAACGCCTTCGACCTTGCTGATGAAGCGCTTCATTCGGCCGCTGAACACGGGTGCACAACGTTCGACGATGCCGGTGCGGCATGCCAAGGCGTAGATGCAGTGGTGACGATGCTGCCCAGTGGCGCAATCGTGAAGTCGGTCTATGAGGGCAGCGTTTTCGGTCATGCCCCTGCAGGTGCTGTCCTGATCGACTGTTCGACCATCGACGTTGCTACCGCCAGGGAAGTGATCTCAAACGCCGAGGCTGCTGGATACGACATGGTCGACGCCCCCGTTTCGGGCGGGATCGCAGCGGCGAATGGCGGCACCTTGACCTTCATGGTCGGCGGAACCGAAAAGGCCTTCAACCGCGCCAAGGAAGTCCTCGACCCGATGGGCAAGGCCGTGATCCACGCGGGCGATGCCGGTGCCGGCCAGACCGCCAAGATCTGCAACAACATGCTGCTGGCCGTTACGATGATCGGCACGGGCGAGGCGCTGAAAATGGCCGACAAGCTCGGCCTCGATCCGCAGAAGTTCTTTGAGATCTCAAGCCAGTCGACGGGGTATTGCTGGCCGCTCAACGATTACACGCCGCTGCCTGGGGTGGGCAAGCAAAGCCCGGCGGACAATGATTACAAGGGCGGCTTCGCTGCCGCGCTGATGCGTAAGGATTTGCGCCTTGCCATGCAGGCGGCGCAAAATGTCGGGGCAGTCACCCCGCTGGGCAAGCATGCTGCCGAAATTTACGAAGAGTTCGCCGAAGAAAGCGGCGGGCTCGACTTTTCGGCGGTCATCAAGACGCTCTGAGTTCGCCCATCACCCGCGCGAGCCATTCGCGCGGGGCTTGGCCACTGCCCACATCGGCTACGAATTCCTGCCCGCGCGCCACGCTCTTCAGCCGCCCGTTGCCAAGCCAGCGTTCCGGACGGTCGTGATAGGATAGCCCTCCCCGCTTCAGCCAGTCGGGCCGCTTCCACAGCGATGGCGACCCGCCCGGAACGGTGAGGCGCAAGCCCTCGCTCGCCCGCGCAGCCGTGCCGCCCGGTCCGATATAGATGCAGTCGTTGGTGCCGTGCATTTCCAGCGCATGCGGATGGTTCGCTTCGGCCAGCCAGCTTGGCACTCCGCCCGCGAGGTGAACCGTCTCGGCGATCTCCATCCACCCGAAAATCCGGTGGTGCGGCTCGCCGCTCTCCTCCTCGCGGAACAAGCCGAAAAAGAGGAAGACATCGCCCGTCCCCACACCGCGATTGGCAAGGTGGGTCTGCGCCGCGCCGACTTGCCCGAAAAGGCAGGTCCCGTCATCGCGGAACATGGGATCATGGTGGCAGAGATCGTCCGCACCGAGCTTCCCGCGACTAGCCGCGACCGCATGGTCCCCAAGCCCGAGATCGCGGTAGCTGGTGCGCGAGGCAGCGCCTGCCGGGATCGGCAGGCTCAACGGCCTGCCGTCCACGATGGGCGAAGGCCCACCACCGGAGGAACTGTCGAAGCCCTTGCGGCTGAAGACGATCTTCATGGCCGCGGGCCCGCGTCTACCGTCCGTCCTGCTCGCTCATGCTCGGCGCACCGCCGGGAGGGTTGGGTTCTTCCCAGGCCAGGATCGGCTTGCGTGCCGCCAGCGTCTCGTCGAGGCGGCGACGCGGGGCATAATGCGGTGCGGTCTTGAGGCTTTCGTCGCCAGCCTTCGCCCGTTCCGCCACGCTGCGCAGCGCGCCGATGAACTGGTCCAGTGCTGCCTTGCTCTCGGTCTCCGTGGGCTCGACCAGCATCGCGCCATGCACCACCAGCGGGAAGTACATGGTCATCGGATGGTAGCCCTCGTCGATCAGCGCCTTGGCGAGGTCGAGCGTCGAGACGTCCTCTGCGAAGCCTTTATCTCCGAACAGCGCCTCGTGCATGCATGGCCCGCTGTGGCCGAAGGGCGCATCGAGCACGTCTTCGAGGCTGCGCAGGATGTAATTGGCGTTGAGCACCGCATCTTCGGCCACCTGCCTGAGCCCGTCTGCACCGTGGCTGAGGATATAAGCCAGCGCGCGGGTGAACATGCCCATCTGCCCGTGGAAGGCAGTCATCCGGCCAAAGGCCTTGGTATGCTCGAACTCGGCTGCGTTCTCTTCTTCGACGAGATGGACCACGCCGTCCTTGGTCCGCGCAGTAAAGGGCAGCGGGCCGTAAGGCGAAAGCGCTTCGGACAGCACCACCGGTCCCGACCCCGGACCACCGCCGCCATGCGGGGTGGAGAAGGTCTTGTGTAGGTTGATGTGCATGGCATCGACGCCGAGGTCGCCCGGACGCACCTTGCCGACGATGGCGTTGAAATTGGCCCCGTCGCAATAGACGAAGCCGCCCGCTTCATGGACCGCGTCGGAGATCGCCTTCATGTCGCGCTCGAACAGTCCGCAGGTGTTCGGGTTGGTGATCATCACGCCCGCAACGTCCGGGCCCAGCCGCGCCTTGAGCGCTTCCAGATCGACCCGTCCATCGGAATTGGCGGGAATGTCCTCCACCCGGTAACCGGCAAAGGCCGCGGTCGCCGGGTTGGTGCCATGCGCACTTTCGGGGACGAGGATAACCTCGCGGGCGTCGCCGCGCGCTTCCAGAGCGGCGCGGATGCAGAGGATCCCGCACAGCTCGCCATGCGCGCCCGCCTTGGGGCTCATCGCAACGCCGTGCATGGCGGTCAGTTCGATCAGCCAGTGGGCCAGTTCGTTCACGACCTCCAGCGCGCCGCGCACCGTGTCGACGGGCTGCAGCGGGTGGACATCGGCAAAGCCGGGCATCCGCGCGACCTTTTCGTTCAGCCGCGGATTGTGCTTCATCGTGCAAGACCCGAGCGGGAAGAGGCCGAGGTCAATGGCGTAGTTCTGCCGCGAAAGGCGCGTGTAGTGGCGGATCGTTTCGGGTTCGGAAAGACCGGGCAGGCCGATTTTCTCGCTGCGGTCGAGCCCGCCGAGGCGGTTCGAGCCGGACTGCGGTTCGGGCAGGTCGACACCGGTGGTCTCGGTCGTGCCTATCTCGAAGATCAGCGGCTCTTCCAGCATCAGAGCGCGGTTGCCGGTGACGGTATCGGGACCGGCCATGGCGTTGTGATCCTGCACGGGCGTGCCGGGCTTCCAGCCGGATGCGTTGGGCGCGCTCATGCCAGCACCTCCCCGAGAGCCGCGGCAAGGGTTTCGATGTCCTCCTCGGTCGTGGTTTCCGTGACCGCGACAATAAGTCCATCGGCGAGGTCGGCGTGTTCGGGGAACAGCCGGCCGAGCGAGACCCCCGCAAGCACATCCTGCTTGGCGAGCTTGCGCACCACGGTGCGCGCATCGGTGCCTAGGCGGATGGTGAATTCGTTGAAGAAGCTGTCGTTGAGCACCGAAATGCCCGGCACCTTAGCCAGCCGGTCGGCGGCGATGCAGGCGAGACGGTGGTTCTCCATCGCCAACCGGCGCAGCCCCGCTTCCCCCAGCAGCGTCATGTGAACGCTGAATGCCAGCGCGCAGAGGCCCGAATTGGTGCAGATGTTGCTGGTCGCCTTTTCCCGGCGGATATGCTGCTCGCGGGTGGAGAGCGTCAGCACATAGCCTCGCTTGCCCTCGGCATCCTGCGTTTCGCCGCACAGGCGGCCCGGCATCATGCGGACATGCTTGGGATCGCGCACGGCAAAGAGACCGAGATAGGGACCGCCGAACTGGAGGCCGACGCCGATCGACTGGCCCTCGCCCACGACGATATCCGCGCCCATCTCGCCGGGCGACTTCAGCGCGCCCAGAGCGACCGGCTCGGTGTTGACAACGATCAGAAGCGCGCCCTTGGCATGGGCTGCCTCTGCTATGGGAGCAAGGTCGGTCACGCGGCCGAGAATGTCCGGATACTGCACGACGACCGAGGCGGTATCATCGTCGATGCGCGCGATCAGGCCTTCATTGTCGGGCGCTGCCTGCATGGCGGGCCTGGCATGCGCGATCTCGTCGTCGGTGAACTTCGCCATGGTCTTCACGACCTCCGCATAATGCGGATGCAGCGCGCCGGAGAGAACGACCTTGCGTTTCTTGCCGCGCGCGATGCGGCCGGCCATCGCCACAGCTTCCCAGCACGCGGTCGAGCCGTCGTACATGCTCGCATTGGCCACCGCGCAGCCATAGAGATGCGCGACCTGGCTCTGGAACTCGAACAGCATCTGCAGCGTGCCCTGCGCGATTTCCGGCTGGTAGGGCGTGTATGCAGTCAGGAACTCGCCGCGCTGGATGATGTGATCGACGCTGGCCGGGACGTGATGCTTGTAAGCGCCCGCACCGAGGAAGAAGGCGGCATCGGCGGCCGCAAGATTCTTCTTCGACAGCCGCCGCATACGCTTTTCGACAGCCATCTCGCTGGCATGCATCGGCAAGCCGTGGATCGGACCGTCGAGCCGGGCTTCCTCCGGCACATCGACGAACAGGGCGTCCACATCGGGCGCACCGATTTTCTCAAGCATCGCCGAACGGTCGGCGTCAGTCAGCGGCAGATAGCGCATTTACAACCTCACTGGCCCCGTGATGCGGGGCAAGGATTGGAATTCAGAGTCCGTCGCAGAAGCTCTTGTAGGCCTTGTCGTCCATCAGGCCTTCGAGTTCGGACTTGTCGGAGACGGTCATCTTGAAGAACCAGCCGTCTTCTTCGGGCGAGGAGTTCACCAATGCAGGATCCTCATCGAGGTTTTCGTTCACCTCGACCACCTCGCCCGACAGGGGCGCGTAGACATCGCTTGCAGCCTTGACGCTTTCGACCACGGCGGCGTCCTTGCCCTTCTCGACCATCGCGCCGACGTCGGGCAATTCAACGAAAACGATATCGCCAAGCTGGCCTTGGGCGTAATCGGTGATGCCGACCGTGGCGGTATTGCCTTCAAGGTCGATCCATTCGTGTTCATCGGTGAAATAGCGGGCCATCTCTCTCACTTTCCTCTGTGATAACGGTGCGGGACGAAGGGCATACTGGCGACCTTCGCGGACAATCTCTTGTTACGAACCTCGACTTCGAGTTCGGTTCCTTCATCGGCGAGCGCGGTGTCGATATAGGCCATGGCGATCGGCCGTTCGAGCGTGGGCGAAAACCCGCCGCTGGTGACGCGGCCGACCTGCTTTTCGCCAGAATAGACAAGCGCACCCTCACGCGCAGGCAAGCGGCCGTCGATCTCAAGACCGACGCGCTTCTGTGCGGGACCATCGGCAAGCACCTTGGCCACCGCTTCATGGCCCATCCAGCCGCCTTCCTCGCGGCGCTTCTTGGTGAGCGCGAAAAGGAGGTCGGCAGAGACCGGATCGGTTTTTTCGGTGATGTCGTGCCCGTAGAGTGGAAGGCCCGCTTCCAGACGAAGGCTGTCTCGCGCACCGAGACCGATGGGACGCACCTCGATTTCAGCGCACAAACGATCGCACAGGCTCTCGGCGAACTCGGCCGGAACCGAGATCTCGAAGCCATCCTCTCCGGTATATCCCGAGCGGGTGATGCGGAGCGGCCATTCGCCAAAGTCGTGAACGAGCGAGTCCATGAAGACCGAGTCGTCGATCACGTTGCGCATCACGCGATTGAGGGCGGTGGCAGCGTTCGGACCCTGCAGCGCGATCAGCGCATGCTCATCCATGTGAGTCAGAGTGACGTCGTCATCGAGATGTTCGCGCAAATGGGCGATATCATCCCACTTCATCGCGCCGTTCACCACGAGATAATAGGCCGGTTCTCCCCAATGACCCTCTGTGCCTTCTTCCTCGTCGCCCTCGATCCATGGCGTCGCATTGGTGACCATCAGATCGTCGAGGATGCCGCCGTCTTCGGCCATCAGCAGCGAATAGCGCGTGCGTCCGGGTTTGAGGGAGGCGATCGCGCCGGGAAGCAGTTTTTCCAGTTCCTCGGCAGCCTTCTCGCCGGTCACCATGAGCTGGCCCATGTGGCTGACGTCGAACAGGCCCGCTTGGTCGCGCGTCCAATTATGTTCGACGACGATGCCATCGTACTGGATCGGCATTTCGTAGCCGGCGAACGGCACCATGCGCGCGCCCTTGCCGCGATGCCATGCATCGAGCGGCAGAGTGCCGATTTCGTCCTCAAAGGTTTCGTTTTCTTCGCTCAAGTCCCGTCCTTCAAAAGCATGGGTGCGCCCGTCGCCGTGCGCCAAACCAACCCATGCCCCCTCTGTCGGGAAACCTGAGAGACTGACACGCCGGTTAGCGCGCTTACCCCTTCGGTGGCCGCCTGATCGGGCGACGCTTTCCAGAGTGTCGATGGCAGCGCACGGTCCATGTGCCTGAGAGTTTCCGGGGCGGTTGCTCCTTCGGCGCTATACGGGGTGTCCCCGAACAGTCTCTCCCATGCGCGCCCGCTGCAGAATCGCCCCTGCAGCCGACGGATCAGCACTGCGCGAGTCGTTGCGCGGGGTCAATCGCGCAATGACCTCAATTCGTGTTCAACCACAGCAAATATAGCGCCGAGAGTACGATCCAACTGCCGTCGAGCGTTTTCAGGCGCCGTGCCCCCAGCCACAGCGCGATAGGCCGCGCCAAGAACCCGCCGAGCGCCGCGCCAGGTGCCGCAAGAAGAACCACTTCCCATTGAATGGTACCGGCATCGATATGCCAGATTGCGCCAACAATCACGCTGACGGAGGAAATCAGACAAGCGGCCCCCGTGCATAACAAGACAGGATAGTGGCGAATGAACAGGTATAACGCGACAAGTTCTCCCACTCCGACCGAGAATAGCGCGGTCAACACACCGCCCGGCACGGCAAGAAGGAGCAGGACGAACAGGTCACCTCGCTCGAGCTCGGATTTTTCCTCGCGTTCGCAATTGACCGTCCAGGTGGCGGCGATGAGCGATAAGCCAAGCAAGATCGAGAATGCCTTGTAGCTCAACAGTACCGTCTGCTGATCGAAGTTGGTCAGCCGCTGAGTCAGCAACATGGCAGGAAGCGAGAGCGCGAGAACAGCGAAAGCTGCAGCGAAAAAGTCACGCGGCCGGACCTTGGAGTGGAGTGGCTCGGGTACCGGTTGGTGGTAGAGGCGGTCGGTCCATCGCAGCGCGCCCATGGTCATGCCGAAGCTTTGAATGCACATGGAAACCCCGACCACTTGAAGCGGCTGGATATCCATCTTCCCTAGCTCGCGCAGGGCATTGAAAACGGGTACAAAGACTACGCCGCCGCCCGTGCCCGAAGTATTGGCGATGATTGCCCCGATGACTCCGACGCCGGGAAGGAACCACAGTCCCGTGATCAGTGACGGATCGTAGGAAACGGATAACCATAGCACCGCATAGGCGACCAGCAGGACGCCTCCGCCAATCCACGCCAGCCGCCCGCGGGGCAGCGCGCTCAGTCCAGATTGGGTCGCAGCCATCGTTCGGCAGTCGCCATATCGACACCGCGGCGGCCCGCATAGTCCTCGAGCTGATCGCGCCCAATGCGCGCTACTCCGAAATACTGCGCTTCGGGATGGCCGAAGTAGAAACCGCTGACAGCTGAGGTGGGCAGCATCGCGAAATTCTCGGTCAGTTCGAGACCCGCATTCTGCTCCACACCAAGCAAATCGAAGAGGATTGGCTTCAAGCTGTGATCGGGACACGCCGGATAACCCGGTGCCGGCCTGATCCCGCGATACTGCTCCTTGATCAGCGCTTCGTTGGTGAGCTGCTCTTGCGGCGCGTACCCCCAAAGCTCGGTGCGAACATGCCGGTGCAGAGCTTCCGCGAACGCCTCGGCGAAACGGTCTGCCAAGGCCTTCAGAAGGATGTCGGAATAATCGTCCTTGTCCTCGAGGAAACGCTTGGAATGTTCCTCGATGCCGTGGATCCCCACGGCGAAACCGCCGATCCAGTCGCCTGCCGGATCGATGAAATCGGCCAGGCACATATTGGCGCGGTCGCGCGACTTCTTGACCTGCTGGCGCAGGAAGGGGAGAACCGTATGCGTTTCTCCCTCCGCATCGTGAATGGTAACATCGTCGCCGTCGCGCGCGCAGGGCCAGAAGCCCGCGACACCCTTAGCCGTCAGCCATTTACCTTCGATAATCCGGTCGAGCATGGCATCGGCATCGGCCTTGAGTTGGCGCGCGGTTTCGCCAACCACCTCATCGTCGAGGATCTTGGGATATGTGCCGTGCAATTCCCATGCCCGGAAGAACGGTGTCCAGTCGATGTACTCGCGCAGGTCGGCGAGCGGCCAGTCGTCGAATGCATGGACGCCGGGATTGAGCGGCGGCGCTGCCTTGTCCGATAAATAGGCATCGAAGAAATTGGCGCGTGCATCCTCCAGTGAAAGCAACACGCTCTGGGTCTTGCCCTCACGTGCTTCGCGCACTTTCACATATTCGGCTGCAGTCGTCTCGACGAACTCGTCTCTCTGGGTATCGGAGAGAAGGCGGCTGGCTACTCCTACCGCGCGGCTTGCGTCGAGGACGTGGATTACCGGCCCATCATAGGCAGGATCGATGCGCAACGCGGTGTGAACCTTGCTGGTGGTGGCCCCGCCAATCAGCAGCGGCAGGTCCATGTCTGCAGCCTTCATTTCCTCGGCAACGGTGACCATCTCGTCGAGCGACGGTGTGATGAGACCCGACAGCCCGATCATATCCGCTTTCTCTGCGCGTGCGGTTTCGAGGATCTTCGACCAGGGAACCATGACCCCAAGATCAATGACGTCATAGCCGTTGCACTGCAGGACCACGCCCACGATGTTCTTGCCAATGTCGTGGACGTCGCCCTTGACCGTGGCCATCACGATCTTGCCCTTGGCCTTGCGTTCCTTTTCCGGAAGCAGGTCCTTCTCAGCCTCGATGAAAGGGATGAGGTGCGCGACGGCCTTCTTCATGACGCGGGCGGACTTCACCACCTGGGGCAGGAACATCTTGCCGCTGCCGAACAGGTCACCGACGACGTTCATGCCGTCCATCAGCGGGCCTTCGATAACCTCGATCGGGCGCCCACCAGAGGCCTTCACCAACTCGCGCGCTTCTTCGGTATCGTCGACCACATGCGCGTCGATACCCTTGACCAGAGCATGTTCGAGCCGCCGCTGGACAGGCCATCCGCGCCATTCCTCCGCGGCCTTCTCATCCGCCGCGCTCTTGCCGCGATAGCTTTCGGCAAGGTTGATCAGCCTTTCGGTCGCATCCGGTCGGCGCATGAGGATCACATCCTCGCAGGCTTCGCGCAGTTCGGGATCAATCTGGTCGTAGACATCCAGCTGGCCCGCATTGACGATCGCCATGTCGAGCCCTGCCGGGATCGCGTGAAACAGGAACACCGAATGCATGGCGCGGCGCACCGTTTCGTTGCCGCGGAAGCTGAAGCTCAGGTTTGAAAGGCCGCCGCTCGTCTTGGCGTGCGGGCAACGCTGCTTGATTTCCTGTACCGCCTCGAGAAAGTCCAAGCCGTAACGGTCATGCTCTTCAATCCCCGTCGCGACCGCGAAGATGTTGGGATCGAAGATGATATCCTCTGGCGGAAAACCCATACCGGCAAGCAGGTCATAGGCCCGGCTGCAGATTTCGACCTTGCGCTCTTTAGTATCGGCCTGTCCGGTCTCGTCGAAGGCCATCACTACGACGGCAGCCCCATAATCCATGCATTTGCGGGCATGTTCGAGGAAGGCGTTCTCACCCTCTTTCATGCTGATCGAATTGACGATCGGCTTACCGGAAACGCATTTCAGGCCTGCCTCGATCACCTCCCATTTGGAGCTGTCGATCATCACCGGCACGCGTGCGATATCGGGCTCTGCGGCGATCAGCTTGAGGAAGGTCGTCATCGCATGTTCGGCGTCGAGCAGGCCCTCGTCCATGTTGACGTCGATCACCTGTGCGCCATTGTCCACCTGGTCGCGTGCGACTTCGACGGCGGTTTCGTAATCGTCTGCGAGGATCAATTTCTTGAACCGTGCAGAGCCGGTCACATTGGTGCGTTCGCCGATATTGACGAAGCGGGCTGTGGTCAGGTTACTCATCAGGCGGCAATCGTGAAGGGTTCAAGGCCGGCGAGGCGCATGTTCGGTCCGATGCGGGGCGGCTTTCTCGGCGCGATGCCGGAGACGGCCTTCGCCATCGCGGCAATATGCTCGGGAGTAGACCCGCAACAGCCCCCAAGCGCATTGATGCGGCCACCGTCGGCCCACACCTTGGTTAGCGCCGCGGTCGTTTCCGGCACTTCGTCATATTCGCCAAGATCGTTGGGCAGGCCCGCATTGGGGTACGCCATGAGATAGGTGTCGGCGATGTCCGAAAGTATCTGGACATGTGGCCGCAATTGCTCAGCGCCGAAGCTGCAGTTGAGGCCGATGGTGAGCGGTTTTGCGTGTCGCACGGTATACCAGAAGGCTTCGACCGTGTGGCCGGAAAGGTTGCGCCCGGAAAGGTCGGTGAGGGTAAGCGAAATCATCAGCGGGATGTCGCGCTCAAGCTCGCGTTCCAGCTGCTTCACCGCCATGATCGCCGCCTTGCAGTTGAGCGTATCGAATACGGTTTCGATCAGGATGAAGTCTGCCCCGCCCTCGATCAGTGCCCGGGATTGCTCGACGTAGACCTCGACGATCTCGCCGAAGCTCACCTCGCGAAAGCCGGGGTCTTCGACATCGGGAGACAATGAAAGCGTCTTGTTGGTCGGCCCGACTGCACCTGCGACAAACCGCGGAATCCCATCGGTGCGGGCGTCGATCGCTTCACGAGTTATCCTCGCGGCGGCGAAGTTGATATCGTGGACGAGCCCTTGCGCGCCGTAATCGGCCTGGCTGATGCGGTTGGCATTGAAGGTATTGGTGGCGAGGATGTGTGCCCCTGCATCGATGTAGCTGTCGCAAATCCGCCGAATGACGTGTGGCTGGGTCAGGTTGACGAGATCGTTATTGCCCTTCTGGTCGTCCGCCAGCCCGGTGTCGCCTGCATAGTCTTCCGGTGCCAGTTTCGCGCGCTGGATCTCGGTGCCGTAAGGCCCGTCCTTGATGAGGATCTGCTTCGCCGCAGCGGTTTCGAATTCGTGCCTTTTGGACATTGCTTTACGCTTTCGGGCGCAGGCCGAGCATGTGACAGATCGCATAGCTCAGCTCGGCGCGGTTGAGGGTGTAGAAATGGAACTGCCGGACGCCGCCCGCATAGAGACGGCGGCACATTTCAGCGGCAATAGTGGCGCTGACGAGCTGGCGCGCCTCGGGTCTCTCATCCAGGCCGTCGAACAAGCCTCCCATCCACTCGGGAATGGCCGTACCGCAAAGGCCGGACATGCGCTGGACCGCCGCGAAACTCAGGACCGGCATGATACCAGGAACGATCTCGCCCTCGATTCCGGCAGCAGCCGTCTTGTCGCGAAAGTCGAAGAAGCATTCCGGCTCGAAGAAGAACTGGGTAATGGCGCGTGTCGCACCCGCATCGAACTTGCGCTTGAGGTTATCGAGGTCTGTCTGCCGGTCCGACGAGTCCGGATGCACCTCGGGATAGGCGGCAACCGAGATTTCGAAATCGGCGATTTTCTTCAGACCGGCAATCAGGTCGGCAGCATTTTCGTAGCCACCCGGATGCGGAGCATACCCTTGCGAGCCACTGGGCGCATCGCCGCGCAGGGCCACGATATGGCGCACGCCCTCCTCCCAATATTCCCGGGCTACCTGATCGACTTCCTCACGGGTCGCGTCGACGCATGTCAGGTGAGCTGCGGCGGGAATTGCCGTTTCGTTCACGATGCGCCGAACCGCCTGATGGGTGCGTTCGCGGGTCGAACCACCCGCTCCGTAGGTTACCGAGAGAAAGCGGGGATTCAACGGAGCCAGGGTTTCGACGCTTTGCCAAAGAGTCTCGCCCATTTTCTCGGTTTTCGGCGGGAAGAATTCGAAGCTGACCTCGATATCGCCGGGCAGACCGGAGAAAAGCGGTCTTTCCAATGCCCGCTGCGCTTCGCGCATCTGATCGAGAGTGGGGCTCATCCAACTGTCCTTTCCGAACCGCGGCGGCGGTTGCACACCCAGATTTTCACGCCGATCTCACCATCGTCGAGCGAGATCGGTTCTCGCGGATCGAAACCCGCATCATCAAGTAGCTCATGCATATGCCCGTCGGCGAAACCCAACCTAGCGTGGGCGTGCTTCTCGCGAAGCTCCTCCCGCTGATGAGCGGCAAAGTCGACAATCGCAATTCGCCCTCCTGCCCGCGTCACCCTCGCCGCTTCGCACAACGCGGCTGCCGGACTGGTCGCAAAATGCAGGACCTGGTGAAACAGGACGGTGTCGAAACTGTCGGGCGCAAAGGGCAGGCTTGCAAAGTCCCCCTGTATGACCTCGACCCGCGCGGCAGGCAGGTGCTGCAGCTTGGCCCGGGCCAGCCGCAGCATGGCGAGGCTCTTGTCCAGAGCGACGATGTGGTCTGCCTTTTCCGCGAAAAGTTCGGCCATGCGCCCCGTACCTGTGCCGATATCGAGCAGGCGGCCCAGCGTTGTTTCGCCGAGCGCCTTGGCGAGTGCCTCTTCGACCAGTTCATCGGAAGAGTGAAGACGCCGCAGTTCATCCCAGTCGTGGGCATGATCGGCGAAATACTCCTGCGCCTGCGCTTCGCGAGACGCACGGATCTCCGAAAGCCTTCGACGATCGCCTTCGCATTGTTCACCAAAAGCCGTGTCGAACGTTTCGAACCGGGCGAGAAACTGGCCGAGATCGGAACGGATTGCGGGCGCGTCTTCGCCATCACCCCGGGCGCGCAGGAAAATCCAGCTCCCCTCGCGTCGACGCTCCGCAAGCCCGGCATCGCACAGTATGCCCACATGGCGTGAAACGCGCGGCTGGCTTTGGCCGAGTACCTGCGCAATTTCACCAACCGCCAGCTCCATCGAACCGAGAAGCCGCATGATCCGCAGCCGCGTCGGATCCGCCAAGGCACGAAAGATGACTTCGGTACGCATCGCCGGGAACATATAAAGATATTTTTATATCCGTAAACGATGGATGGCAAAGCATTGCTTGCCTTGGTGCGAACTGGTGTTTCGGGCTCTCGCTTACCGGATATTCACCATTTTCTCCCACCCTTGCGTATCGCCCGCAAGGACTCAGCGCCTCGCGGTCATCCAACCACGGGTTTCGCCCCCGGACGAACAGCTGAGTCCGGGCGCAGCTAGATGGAGGCAACGTGCGCAATCGAAGCCGGACATCACTCCGCATCGCTCCCGCATGCCTGGCTATCCGAGCGAGGATCTGATGATCCAGCCTGCGACAGATACGGAATGCCAGCGGCTGATCGCCGATCTCCTGGTCTACATGTCTCCGCTGGAAAAGGCCGGACAGTTGACGATGCGGCCTGCTCCCCCTGCCGACGATCAAGGTGAAATGGAGCGGCTCGCGACTGAGGTTCGCGCGGGACGGATTGGATCAATCAGCGGAATCCAAAATCACGAACAGGCCGACTATTTCCAGAATGTCGCCCAGACCCAGTCGCGTCTCGGCATTCCTCTACTCTTCCCGGCAGAAACCGGGACCGGAATCGATACGATCTTTCCCACGGCATTCGCCGGAAGCTCCAGCTGGGATATGAATGCCATCGAAGCTTCGGAAGCCGCCATTGCGCAGGAAGCCGATCAGCGCGGCATAAACTGGGCATTTAGCCCCGAGGTCATTCTGAGCAATGCGCGTGAGGCGCCTGCGGACACGTGCGGGCAGGATACGCACTTGGCCGCAAGCATAGCTGCGGCACGGATCCGCGGATTGCAGCAGGCGGACACGAGGGGCGCCTTCACCCTGCTCTCCTGCCTGGATCTTTCGGCGGTCGTTGCAAGCCGTGGAAAGGAAGGCAATGCGGTTTGGCCGACGAGAGCGCTGGAGATTGCGCTCGCCGCTATCAGGGACGCAAATGTCGGGTCGATTGCCATCGGCGCCACAGACGGTGATACGAAGCGTGAAGTGGACATGGCCTTTGGATTCCTGAAAGGGCCGGGGGGCTTCGACGGCATATGGCTTAGCGAATGGGACGAGCTTGCAGGCGAACTGACGGCTTCCGAAATTGCGGGCCTGCGCGAAGGCATGTCGGCGGATTTGCTGGTGTCTGCAATCGATCAGGGGCTGATTTCTTCAGAGCGTCTTGATTCCATGGTCTCACGAGTACTGCGCGCAAAATTCCGTCTTGGCCTGCTTAGAGCAGCCTTGTCCTCCAGCCTGCCCCGGCAGGCCAGCACCTTGCCCACTCCGATTCACAATCGCGAAATCGCACTCGAACTCGCGCGGCGATCCCCCGTACTTCTCCGTAACGAGCCGCCATTGCTGCCGCTGGGGATCGATGCAGGGGATATACTTCTGGTGGGTCCCGCCGCCTCCGATCGATCGGCACCGCTCGCCGGCAGAGAAGGTATCGCAGCAAGCATTATCGACGGGTTTGAACAACTCGGCGTGCCGCATCGCTATGTATCGGGCCTTGCGTTGCGCGGCGGCGGAACGGCGCCGGGAGACATGATTGCCGCCGACCGCATGGCGATCGGGATGGCGATAGAAGCGGCGAAACGGGCGGGAACGGTCGTGCTGGCTCTCGCCGGCACCGCCTCCGGCGAACTCGGAGAAGCGAACGAGCAACTGATGTACGCGCTGTCTGCCGCCAATCCGCGGCTGGTGCTGGTGACCATGGGGCCGCGGCCGATCGATCCGCGGATTTCGGGACGATCCCTCCCCTGCATCCTGCATGCCGGCCAGTTGGGCACGATGAGTGGCCACGCCATTGCAGAGTTGCTGACCGCCGAATCTTCTCCCAGCGGTAAACTGTCCATGGGAATATTTTCGCCCGACGGGGCAGTCATGCTCCCCTTCGGCCACGGCCATACGTATGCCGACTTTGCCCTCACCGACTTCACTATCGAATTGGGGCGGGACCGTTTCTATGCCATCGCCCAGCTTCACAACACGGGAACTTGCGAAGGGACTGAAACCGTTCAACTCTACATCGCGCGCCGTACGGTGGACGACGGGGTGCCATCGAAGCACATGCCTCTCGCCGATTTCCAGCGAGTGCGGCTTCGGCCAGGCGAACGAGAAACCCTCACCATCGAAATCGGCCGGGAGGAACTGGGAGCACATCAGCCCGATGGCAGCTTCCGGATCGAAGGGGGAACCTTCGATGTTTTTCTTGGCCTGAGCAGCGAGAGGGGAATTGCCGGCAGGATCACGCTTTCTGAGCAGATGGCCCGCGCCATGACAGCACAAGGCATACACCCGAGCCCGACTCTAGGTGCATTTGGCACTCTCAGGAGTGCCTAGCGCCGCCCGTCCTCATCCAGCAACACAAGCAATGCAAAGCTCGCCAGCCAGTGTTCGCCGGCATAATCGCCCGTGACATGGTCGATTGCCGCTGCCAGATGGTCCGACGCACGGTTTTCCAGCATTTCCCGAGCTTCGTGCGGTCCCATGGCGGAAGCAATCTCCCGCAGCGCCCACGACCGGCTGAGGTTGAGGCCATCCAGGTGCGCGATCTTGCCGTCACTACGATCGGAGACAGTGACAGGCACGCACTCGCGGGCCAGCCAGCCGTTTTCGAGCACCAGCTTTTCGAACCACGGAACGAACAGGCCGTGCGGCATGACCCTGCTCATCAACATGGCAGCGGAAAGTGCGGGCGAAAGAAATTCGTCTCCGCCAGGCTCCCAACCCGAATAGGCTTGCCGCTGGCCAAAAGCGGCAAGCGCCCACTCGTCGATGACCGATAGCAATTTCACATCCCGCCTTTCGGCCCAGGCACGTGCCAGCAGAAGGGCAAAACCCGTGTTGAAGTGCGTGCCAACGGTGATCGGATAAGTCAGGATGCGAAGGTAATCTTCCATCCGCGCAGCGATCGCACGAGCGAGCGGCTCCATCTTCGCGGCCCATTCGCGATCGCCATGCCGCTCGGCTTCGTGGTGCAGGAAGAGCAGCCATGCCCAGCCATAAGGACGCTCGAAGCCGCGCGCTTCGGGCCGCTGGAGATAGGCCAGTTCGATGCGCAGTTTTTCCGCGGTGAAAGTTTCTTCGGCAAGCGTTTCGATCTCGTGGGCTTCGGGCATGTCGGGGAACTTCCGGCGCAGCGTCAGCAGCGTCCACCAGCCGTGGACACAGCTGTGCCAGTCGAAACTGCCGAAAAAGACCGGGTGCAGCGTCCGCGGTGGCCGCACATCCGCCTCGCTGGCCATCACATGGTCGAGCTTGTGGGGAAATTCCTGTCCCACATGGCCGAGAGCGATGCGCGCAAAAGCGCGGGCGATACCTTGCGTCAATTCCACAATATGAATGCCCCAAAGTAAATGATCGCGACATTGCATAGCCAGAGAGGGATGGCCGTGCCGATCTGCTGGCGGATCACGGCGTTCTGATCCTTCAGTTCGAGCAGAGCTGCGGGTACGATATTGAAATTGGCAGCCATGGGGGTCATCAATGTGCCGCAGAATCCCGCGAGCATTCCCACCGCTCCGATGACAGCCGGATTGCCGCCATAGGTCTCCACCAGCAGCGGAATGCCGATTGCCGCTGCCATCACGGGAAATGCGGCAAACGCGTTGCCCATGATCATTGTGAAAAGCGCCATGCCCAGGGTGAAGACGATGACGGTCAGGAAAATGCTGCCATCGGGGATGAGGTCCGCAGCGACCCCGCCGATTATCTCTCCCACTCCGGCCAGCGCGAAGACCGCGCCGAGAGCTGCCAGCATCTGAGGCAATATGGCGGCCCAGCCGATCGAATCCAGCAGGCGTCGCCCCTCTTCGGCTGGCGCCAGCAGCGGGGGCTTCAACCATACCATGGCCACGACCAGCGCGATCAGGACACCGACGCCGAACAGGATCAATGTCTCGCGCCGCGGTTCGAACAGGCCGGTCTCGCTGAGGGGTGTGTAGTTATAGAGCAGCGTACCCGCGACCGCGGTGAGCGGCACGATGAGAGCAGGGACGAACAGCTTGTTACCGAGCGCCCTGGATGCCTTGGCGCGATCTTCGATACCGGTGGTGGCAGGATCGCTTCGCTTCAGCCCTCCCACACCGGCGATCGCGACCAGTGCCAGTACCAGCAAGCCATTCGCGAGGTCGGACAGATGGCTGCCAAGGAGGAAACTCGCCGAAAGCAATCCCCAAAACGCGGCATTGCCGACCAACCTGTTGCGCAGGCTGAGCAGCGACCAGATCGCGAAAAAAACGCCCGCAAGGATATAGAGCCATTCATAGGTGATCACTTCGCGGCCCTCCCCAGTTTCCGGTCGAGGGCGCGGATTCGCCAGCTGTGAATGATGAAGGCACAGATTGCGGTCGGGATCGCCCAGACGGAAAGCTGCAGCGGCGTGAGCGGGTAACCGTAGCTTTCGAAGACACCCTGAATCAGCAGGATCGAGGCGATGGCGAAGAAGATGTCCTCGCCGAAGAACAGCCCGACATTGTCGGTTGCAGCGGACATGGCGAGCACCTTCTCGCGGTCGTCTTCCGCCAGCCTGCCGTGCGATTTTTCCGCCGCCGCTTCGGCCATCGGCGCGACCAGTGGACGAACCGCCTGAGGATGGCCGCCAATATCCTTCATGCCGAGCGCAGCGGTCAGCTGGCGGAAAAGCAGGTAGAAGGTCAGCAGCTTGCCCATGGTGGCGCCGCGGACGCTTTCGATCACCGCCCGCGCGCGCTGTTGCAGCCCATACCTTTCAAGCAATCCGATCACGGGCAGGATGATCCAGGTTACCGAGATATAGCGATTGTCGTTGAATGCCCGGCCCAGCGCCTCGATCACGGCGACGAAATCGAGGCCTGCCAAGAGACCCGTTGCGAGTGCCGAGCCGACCACGACGAACAGCGGATTGAAGCGCAGCGCAAAGCCAATCACAACCAGCGCGATGCCCAGCAAGGGCCAGTAATTCATTCGATTGCCTCTCCGAACCCGCCCCCACCGGGCGTCAGGATGACGAAGGTGTCACCAGGCTGCATCTCGGCAGAATCGGTCGCCGTCAACTCTTCGCGCGTGCCATCCTTGCGTTCGACCCAGTTGCGGCCCGGCTGGGCATCGCCGCCGCCATTGATGCCGCGCGGGGCGATCGTGCGCCGGTTGGCCAGCATGTTCGCCCGCATGTCCTCGAGGAAAGTGACGCGGCGCTCGACCCCGTCTCCGCCGCGGTGTGCGCCATCACCACCGGAACCGCGCCGGATGGCGAAGCTTTCGAGCCTTACCGGTAGGCGTGACTCGAGAATCTCGGGGTCGGTCAGGCGGCTGTTCGTCATATGTGTCTGCACCGCGCTTGTGCCGTCGTGATCCGGCCCTGCACCCGAACCGCCGCAGATCGTTTCGTAATACTGGTGGCGGTCATTGCCGAAGGTGAAATTGTTCATCGTCCCCTGGCTCGGTGCGAGTTTACCGGTCGCTGCAAAGAGCGTGTCGGTTACGACCTGGCTGGTCTCGACATTGCCAGCCACCACGGCCGCGCCGGGACGCGGGTTCAGCATCGATCCTTCGGGCACCACCAGCTCGACCGGGCGCAGGCAGCCATCGTTCATCGGTATCTGGTCGTCGATCAAGGTGCGCAGGACATAGAGCGCCGCGGCCCGTGTGATCGATCGGGGCGCGTTGAAATTTCCAGCCAGTTGATCGCTGGTGCCGGTGAAATCGAAGACTGCCGATCGCGTTTGGCGGTCTATCGTGATCGCCACCCTCACAGTCGCGCCATTATCCATCTCGTAGGCGAAGCTGCCATCATCGAGGCGGCCTAGCAGGCGGCGCACGCTCTCTTCGGCGTTGGCAAGCACGTGGTCCATATAGGCTGCGACGACTTCCGCGCCCTGATCGCGCGCTGCGCCTTGCAAAAGTTCCGTTCCGCGGGTGCAGGCAGCAAGCTGGGCGCGCAGATCGGACAAATTGCGGTCAGGATTGCGCGCAGGGTACTTGGCGGAAGCGAGAGCCTCGCGCACCGCTGTTTCGCAGAATGCGCCTTCATCGACCATGAGGAGATTGTCGATCATGACACCTTCCTCCTCGATCGTACGGCTTTCCGGCGGCATGGACCCGGGTGCGATACCGCCGATATCCGCATGGTGTCCTCGCGCAGCAACGAAGGCGTCCGGTTCTTCGCCGTCTTCTCCATAGAAGACCGGCACGATCACGGTGATGTCGGGCAGGTGCGTGCCGCCGCGAAATGGATCATTGAGCAAATAGGCATCGCCCCGTTTGAAGCCGCGGCCGTCGCGCTTTGCGCCGCGAGCCTCGATAGCGCGGGCAATACTGTCGCCCATCGAACCCAGGTGGACGGGGATGTGCGGCGCATTGGCGATCAGGCTTCCCTGCGCGTCGAACAGGGCACAGGAGAAATCGAGCCGCTCCTTGATATTGACCGATGTCGCCGTGGACTGGAGCACCACGCCCATTTCCTCGGCAATCGCCATGAAGAGATTGTTGAAAATCTCGAGCCGGACAGGGTCGACTTCGGTACCGACCGCGCGGTCGCGTTCAAGCGGCTCGAAGCGGGTCAGGACGAGAGAGCCCTCTTCCGCCAATCGTGCCTGCCATGCGGGCTCGATCACGGTAGTCGAGCCGGGATCGACGATCAGGGCCGGGCCGAAAATTTCCTCGCCCTCGCCCATTTCTGCGCGAGCGAGCGTGCGCCATGTTCCGCTTGCCTCGCCGCCAATCGAAACCGGATCGGCCTGGGCCGTGGCGAGACCTCCGGAAATTCCGCTGGCTTCCACGCTGAGCGCTTCCAGCACGATCGGAGCCTCGGCATCGGAGTAACCGAAGCGCTGGCGGTGGAGCAGTCGGAACGCTTCGTCCATTGTGTCTACCTCGCCAACCTCGACGGTCAGCATGGAATCGCTGCCTTGGAAGCGCAGGCGCGCGCGACTTTCCAGCTTGACCGTCTCGGCCTCGATGCCCTGCGCGGTCAAAGCTTCAAGTGCCTGTCCTTGGAGCGATGCCAGGTCCTGAGAGAAGTCGCCGGTCAGCGGCCTGACGAGGCTTACCTCGCGGATTGCCTTCACCGGGGCGAGGCCGATTCCGTAGGCCGAGAGGATGCCTGCTAGTGGATGGACCAGGACCGTCTCTATGCCCAGCTCGTCCGCGACCTTGCAGGCGTGCTGGCCGCCCGCTCCGCCGAAACAGGCAAGCGCATAGGTGGTCACGTCATGCCCTCGCGCCACGCTGATCTTGCGGATGGCATTGGCCATATTGTCTACCGCGATGGCGATGAAACCCCTCGCAATTTCGTCGAGTGGCTTGGGTTCCGGCAGCGATGCGGCAACTTCTTCCAAACGCCCGCGCGCCGCCTTCGGGTCAAGCGGCTGGTCACCGTCGCGACCGAACACACTCGGGAAAAAGACCGGATCGATACGGCCAAGAAACAGGTTGCAGTCGGTGACCGTGAGCGCGCCGCCCTTTCGATAGCACGCGGGCCCCGGATCGGCCCCGGCGCTTTCCGGTCCGACACGGAAGCGCGCGCCGTCGAAGCTGCAGATCGAACCGCCGCCAGCGGCAACAGTGTGAATCTGCATCATCGGCGCAGCGACGCGCACACCCGCGACGACACTGTCCCCCGTCAGTTCGTAGTCGCCGGCGTAGTGCGCGACATCGGTACTCGTACCGCCCATGTCGAACCCGATGAGCTTGGAGTGCCCCAGCGGCTCGGAAGCGGCGACCATGCCGACCACGCCGCCAGCAGGCCCTGACAGGATGGCATCCTTGCCCCGGAAAGCCCCAACCTCTGCGAGACCGCCATTCGACTGCATGAAACGCAGGCGATCCGCCTCTGGCAGCGCGGCACGCAAGGTGTCGGTGTAGCGCTTGAGCACCGGCGAGAGATAGGCATCGACCACGGTGGTATCGCCGCGCGGAACGAGCTTGATCAATGGCGCGACTTCGTGACTGACGCTGACCTGCGCAAAACCGATTTCGCGCGCGATCCGGGCGAGACGTTCCTCGTGGTCGCGATACTTCCAGCCGTGCATCAGGACGATGGCGAGGGCATCGAAGCCCTCGCCGCGAAGCGCTTCGAAGTCGCGCCGAACCGCGTCTTCATCGAGAGGTGTGATCACTTCGCCATCGACGCCTACGCGTTCGTCGACCTCTACCACCGTCGCGGACAATTGTTCGGGCAGTACGATATGCCGCGCGAAAATATCGGGCCGAGCCTGCGTGCCGATCCGCAGCGCATCGCCAAAACCGCGGGTGATCGCCAGCGCCAGCCGCTCTCCCTTGCGCTCGAGCAGGGCATTGGTTGCGACGGTTGTACCGATCCGCAGTTCCGCGATCGGACCCGTGCCGTGCTGCCCCATGAGCCGCCGCACCGCTTCGCTTGCTGCGTCGCGGTAATGCTCGGGGTTTTCGCTCAGGAGCTTGTCGGTCACCAGCCGCCCATCGGGCGTGGTGGCTACGACATCGGTGAACGTACCTCCGCGATCGATCGCGAAGCGCCATGCAGCTTGTTGGTCGGTCATCGCGCGCACCCTAGGCGCGCGCGAGACCCATGCAAGGGAAGATCAGACCCTGGCGTCGCGCTTTATGGTGATGACCTGAGGATAGGTGAATTCCTTCAATCCATCGACCCCGTACTCAGCGCCGAAGCCCGACTGCTTGTGTCCGCCGAACGGCGCCAGCGGCGAAATGTGAAGGAATTCGTTGATCCACACCGTACCCGTTTCGAGCTGTTCGGCAATTTCCACGCCCTTGTCGGTATCCTTGGTCCAGACTGCACCGGCGAGGCCATATTCGGAGTTGTTCGCCCGTTCGATGGCTTCTTCCACCGAGGCGAACTTCATCAGCGGCATAACCGGTCCGAACTGTTCTTCTGCCACGATGCGCGCATCTTCGGGCGGATTATCGAGGATGGTGATCGGCACGTAGTAGCCCGTGCCGGAGGGATCGACGTCACCGCCGGTCAGGAATTCATAGCCCTTGTCCTTGGCATCCTGGATCAATTCGCACACGCGGTCGAACTGCTTCTTGTTCTGGATCGGACCGACGCCGGTACCCTGCTGCGATCCGTCACCCACGACCACAGTTTTGGCGTATTCGGCAATGGCCCTGGAAAGGTCGTCATAGATATCTTCGTGGATGTAGATGCGTTTGGCAGCAACGCAGATCTGCCCGGCATTGGAAAAGCTAGACCAGAAAAGTTGTTCGGCCACCTTTTCGACATCGGCATCGGGCAGCACGATCGAGGCGTCGTTGCCGCCCAGTTCCAGCGTGATGCGCTTCAGATCGCCCGCTGCGCCTTCCATGATCTTCCTGCCTGTCGCCGTGGAGCCGGTGAAAGTGATCTTGTCGATATCGGGATGCTCGGTAATGAGCGGGCCGAGTTCGTCGGGGCCGGTGATGATATTGACCGTTCCGGCCGGCACAACGTCCTTGATCAATTCTGCAATGCGCAAGGTGGTAAGCGGCGTGAAGGGCGATGGCTTCAGCACGATGGTGCACCCAGAAATCAGTGCGGGCACGATTTTCTGGATCGCCATCATGACGGGGAAGTTCCACGGCACAATGCCGCCGACTACGCCAACCGGTACGCGGCGCGTACGGCTGAGGCGTGTGTCGTCATCCTGATTGATCACATCGTCGAGCGTGAGCGTCGATTGCGCTACGGCCAGTCCGGCAGCGCCGTAAATCTCCTGCTGCGCCTGCGCATGCGGCTTCCCCTGTTCGGTGGTCAGCAGGCGGAACAGTTCGTCGGCGTTTTCCTTGATCACTCCGGCGATGCCCTGCACGACCTTCTGGCGCTCTTCCGAGCTGGTCTTGCGCCAGATCTTGAATGCGCGCCGGGCGGCCGAGACTGCGCGGTCGAGTTCCTCCTTGCCGCAAGCGGGTGCAAGACCCACGACCTGCTCGTTAGCCGGGTTCACGACTTCGAACGTCTGTCCGGCAGTAACCAATTCGCCGTCTATCAGGTTGGCATAGGTCTTCGTCATGGGTCTCTCCTCGCGTGCAGATTCGGTTGCGGAGAGAAACGTAATGGTTCGCCGCAGAATCACAAACTCCAATCAACATGCGAAGCATCGAAGCCTGACTGGCGGCCACCCCAGCCTGGCTGACCCGCGACGATCAGAGGCCGAGCCAGGTTCGGATCAGCAGCGCCACCACACCAAGGACGGCGACACTGGCGAGCCAGATGCCGGCCATCCAGCCCAGCCTTTGCCAGAGTGGTTTCTCTTCAGGCCGCGTCATCAATGATAGCCCTCGTCCGCGACCTTCCCGCGGAAGACCCAATAGGCCCAGACGGTGTAGGCGATGATCAACGGCAGGGTAATCGCAACTCCGATCAGCATGAAAACCTGGCTTCGTTCGGGCGCTGCGGCATCCCAGATAGTCACGGACGGCGGTACGACGTTCGGCCACATCGTTACACCGAGTCCCGCCATGCCGAAGAAGAACAGTGCCAGGCTCAGCCAGAAGGGCTTGCTATGCCGTTCGACCGAGAGGGCGCGTAGCAGGGCCAGCGCGATGATGCCGGTCAGGATCGGTACGGGAGCAGCGAAATAGATTTCCGGTGCGGTCAGCCAGCGTTCGGCATATTCCGGACGCAGGCCGAGATTGTAGAGGCTGACACCGCCCATCAGGATGAAGGTCGCCCAGGCCGCGCGCTTGGCCATCTTGCGCGCGTGGTTCTGGCTGTCGCCTTCGAGTTTCCAGACCAGCCATGTCGCCCCGAGCAGCGCATAGCCCGCGACCGTGCCGAACCCGGTCAGCAAGGTATAGGGAGTGAACCAGTCGAACCAGCTTCCCGCATAGGAGCGGTCAACCACTTCGATACCCTGCAGCAAGGCGCCCAGTGTCATGCCCTGCGCCATCGCGGCCACCAGGCTACCCCCAGTGAAGGCCGCGTCCCAGTATCGCCGGTGGCCGGGATCACGCCACCGGTATTCGAACGCCACGCCGCGAAACACGAGGCCCAGAAGCATGGCGATGATCAGCGGATAGGTTGCAGGAAGGATGACGGCGTATGCCAGTGGAAAAGCCGCAAACAGGCCTCCCCCACCCAGCACCAGCCAGGTCTCGTTACCGTCCCAGACCGGCGCGATCGAATTCATCGCACGGTCGCGTTCCGGCCCCACCTCGAAAGTCGGGAAGAGTATCCCGATGCCGAGATCGAAGCCGTCCATCACGACATAGGCAAACACGGCAAAGGCAATGATGAACGCCCAGATGACGGTGAGATCGACGTTAACGGCCATCGGTCGCCTCCTCGTGGTCGCGCGGCAGGGTGTCGGGATCGGAACCCGGGTTCTGGGTCGGCCCAGGCATGATGCCCGCAGTCCGGATCGGCCCCTTTTCGCCGCGCTTCACACCATACTCGCCCGTGTGTGGCGGTTTGTGCATCAGGTGAAGGATGTACCAGACCCCCGCACCGAACACGACGAAGTAGACGATGACGAAGGCGAGTAGCGAGGCCCCCACGGCCGGCGCATCGAGTGGGCTTGCCGCATCAGCCGTTCGTAACAAATTGTAGATGACATAGGGCTGGCGGCCGACCTCGGTAGTGATCCAGCCTGCGAGGACAGCAACGAAGCCGCTGGGCGCCATGACCAGTGCCGCGCGGTGCAGTGTGCGCCAGTCGTAGAGCTTCTTCCGAAACCGCGCGAACAGGCTCCACATTCCAAGTCCCAGCATGGCGAAGCCGATGCCGACCATGATCCGGAACGACCAGAAGACGATGCCGACGGGCGGTTCTTCATCGTCCGGTATCGTGTCCAGCCCGGCCAGCGGAGCATTCAGGTCGTGTTTGAGAATGAGCGAGGAAGCCTTCGGAATCTCGATCGCGTAGTCCACACGCTTCTCTTCGCTGTTCGGAATGCCGAACAGGATCAGCGGCGCACCATCAGGGTGGCTGTCGAAATGCCCCTCCATCGCCATGACTTTCTGCGGCTGGTGCTCGAGCGTATTCAGCCCGTGCATGTCGCCCGCGAATATCTGGATCGGAGCGACGATCGCCGCCATCCACATCGCCATGGAAAACATCTTGCGCGCATGGAGGTTTGCGCGGTCCTTCAGCAGGTGCCATGCGCCAACCCCGCCCACCACAAAGGCAGTGGTGAGATAGGCGGCGATGACCGTGTGAACGAGGCGATAGGGGAAGCTCGGATTGAACACGATATTCCACCAGCTGTCGCCGGGCAGGTATTGTCCGTTTGCCCCGATTTCGTAACCGACCGGGGTCTGCATCCAGCTGTTGACCGACAGGATCCAGAACGCGCTGATGAAGGTGCCCACCGCCACCATCAGCGTCGCGGCGAAATGCAGCTTCTTCCCGACCCGGTTCATGCCGAACAGCATGACCCCCAGGAAACCTGCCTCGAGGAAGAAAGCGGTCAGCACTTCGTAAGCCATGAGCGGGCCGATAACCGGCCCTGCGATATCCGAGAATTTCGACCAGTTGGTGCCGAACTGGTAACTCATCACGATCCCGGACACGACGCCCATCGCGAATGTGATCGCGAAAATCTTCAGCCAGTATTTGAACAGGTCGAGATAAAGCTGCCTGCCGGTCTTGAGCCATAGCCCTTCGAGCACCGCGAGATAGCTGGCCAGTCCGATGGAGAAAGCCGGAAAGATGAAATGGAAGCTGACCGTAAAGGCAAACTGAATGCGGGCCAGCAGCAGAGCGTCGATTTGATCGAACATGAAAGACTAGTAGCAAACTCTTGCGGGATACGAAGTGCGAAGCTTCGAACAGCTATTCGCTTTGATGCATGCTTGACAAGGTTCCGCTTGCGAGTTGCCTTTCACGACTGGTTATTTGCCATACGCCATTTCGGAACGAGCCAATCGGCTCGGGTGTAGTTGCAGGTGAGGAGGTTCGAATGAAATCTTACGAAACCAGTTCGCAGCACCAGCGCCATCAAGGCAGATGGTCAACATTTGCAGCCATGATCGCTACGTCTATCGTAACGATGTTCGTTCTCAAATATTCGAACGTTTACGAGACCGGGCACGTCTGGTTCAGCCAGACCCGCATGTGGATGGCCCTGATGATGGGCATGGCGATGATCATCATCATGCTCGGTTTCATGTGGGGCATGTATCGCAGACTTGCCACCAAGGTTCTGGTCATGTGCGCGGCAGCTGCCGGTTTTCTGATTTTCCTTTTCCTCGCCCGCAGCCAGACGACCGTCGACGACCAAGCCTTCATGAAGGCAATGATACCGCATAACTCAATCGCCGTGCTGACAAGCCGCCGCGCCGAAATCTCGGATCCCCGCGTGCGTGAACTTGCCGATGCAATCATCGAGGCGCAGGTCAAGGAAATCGCACAGATGGAATTGCTGCTCGAAGACATCGAGACGAACGGCAAGCTGGGGGACGGAGCGCCCCCTGCCTCCCCGTACCGCAGCCTTGACGCCCCAACTGCAGGCGGAAGCCGAAGCCGCGGTCGGAAGAAAGATCACGCCGGAAATGCGCGAGGAACTGGATTCCCCGCGATGATTAGATCGCGATCCAGCCCAGTTCCTTCGCTCCCATCCACAGGCCCATACCAATCATGAAGAGGTTCTCGGTGAGCGAAACGAAGCCGAGTGGCACATTGCTGTTGCCGCCCACGCAAGCGCATTTCAGCTCGCGCTTGTCTATATAAACCGCCTTGAAGACGCTGACTGCGCCGACCGTGCCGATGAACAGCGCTACCGGAACTGATATGATCGGCAGGGCATGCGCCACCATCAGAACCCCCGCCAATGCTTCCCCGAACGGGTAGACGTAACCGTAGCGAACCCAGCGCCGGGCCAGGAGATCGTAGTTCAGGAACATCGTCGAGAAACTGCGGACGTCCTGCAGTTTCTGTATTGCGAGCAGTGCCATCGACAGGCTTACAAACCATTCGACCGCCTGGATGGTGAAGACGGTGCCGAAGACATACCAACTGATCGCAAGGCCGAGCAGGAAGGCAACGCCGAAGATCGCCAGAACGGGCTGATAGCTCGTCTCGCCTTCCTTCGGTTGACTGCGGGATTTTCCGAGAAACGCGCGCAGCTCCTCGTACCCTCCAACGCGCTTTCCGTCGATAAAGGTTTGCGGCGTGGTCGAGACCCCATGCTTTTCCTTGAAGGCATCGGTATCTTCCCGACTCTCGAGATGATGATCGTCGACCGAAAAACCTTCCCTTTTGAGAAGGTCGACCGTCTTCAATCCGTAGGGACAGAGATGTCCCGGCATGACCATCCGGTAGACAGTTGCCGTCTTTGCGCTCACGAGGCGCTCCCCGGATAGCTGGCCCACACGCTGCGGCCATCAGGACCGAAGGCGATTACCTCGAAGGCCTGGCGATGGTCCCCATGCTCCATCCCCGGTGAACCCATCGGCATCCCGGCGACAGCGAGGCCCGTCACACCGTCGGGGCGCTCGGCAAGGAGACGCTCGACATCCGCAGCAGGAACATGCCCTTCGATGACGTATCCGTCGGCGATCATAGTATGGCAGGAACGCAAATCGTCCGGCACACCGTTCTGCGTCTTGATCGACATCATATCCGGATGATCGATCGTCTCGACGACGTTTTTGTCTCCCTGCTCCATGTGATCCGCCCATGCGAGACAGCATCCGCAATTCGGATCGCGATACATGGTATAGGTTGCCGCCTGAGCCGCGCAGGCGGAGAGCGCGACGCCCATCAACATCGCTCCCGCTAGCGAGCGACGAGCAATGGCAGTGCGTAGAATATGAAGCATGGAATTCTCCTCTTCCTATAAACTTAAATGGTTGGGCCCATGGGCGAGTTCACCGCCCCAATAACCCTGCGCGCACAGGACCGCTGCGATAAGAAGCAGCATGACGCGGAAAGATCTGCGATCAGATCGGCGTTCAAGCACCACCGCTGCAATCGCTGCGACCGCTAGGCCAGTGCCTGTCCAGCGATGCCAATGCATTGTCGCATCACCGCCAAGCCAAAGACCGGTATGGATCCAGCCGAAGATCACTGCGACTACCGCTCCTGCCGCTCCACCCCAGGTCATCACCGAAACTGCTGCTGTCAGCCGGTTCGAAGGGCGGGCAAGGCCAATCAACTCCGCCAGCGTGGCCGCCAAAAGCAAACCGATCGGGAAATGAACCATCGCCGGGTGGAGGCTCGTCCAGATCGAGGTGTCAGTTACTTCGTGCTGTGAAACCGGACGGTCTCGATCCAATGCGTTCTGCGATGCTCCGATCTTGTCGCCGGCCGCGGGCATGCCGTTTACGGTAGGATTTTCTACCTCGGTCCCGTGGCTCTCCTTACCATGCGCCATGAGCGGTTGTCCTACGGCGAGCATCAGTAAAGCAACCATGAGACGAAACGCAGCGATCACCGCTTGGCCTTCTCGAACAGCGACACAAGTTCCTCGAACTTTTCACGTTGCATCGTTTCGTCGCCGCTTGCGATAGCCTCGGCAACGCAGCACGCCGCATGATCCTTCAAAACCTGGCTTTCGACCTTGGCGAGTGCCGATTTCACTGCCTGTATCTGATGCAGGATTTCCATGCAGTAGCGATCGTCATTGACCATCTGCGCGACTCCCCTGACCTGGCCGGCGATCCGGTTAAGTCGGTTGATTTTTGCGCTTTTCGCGTCGCTCATACTCGAATCCTGCTTGAAATACCCTAGGGGGGTATATAGAGGCTGGTTCGACCGATCAACAATGTAAAAGTCCCGATGACCTTTTCTCGCCGCCACCTGATCAAAAGTACCGCAGCTTTGGCAGCAGCCAGCGCCCTCCCCATGCCTGCATGGGCAAGGGGTTTGTCAGTAACGGACGCGAAGAAGGGTTTCGGGGAGGTTTCCGGCGAAAATATCGAACTCGCAATCGGCAACCACCATTTCAATACCGGTGGCCGATCAGGACACGCTATCGCGGTGAACGGAACGGTACCCGGGCCGCTGATCCGCCTGCGCGAAGGCCAGATGGCACGCCTGAATGTGACCAACAATCTAGACGAGGGCAGCTCGATCCACTGGCACGGCCTGCTGCTGCCCTTCCAGTTCGACGGCGTCCCCGGCGTAAGCTTTCCAGGCATTCGGCCAGGCGAGCGCTTCAGTTACGAATTCCCGATTCGCCAGAGCGGCACATATTGGTGGCATTCGCATTCGGGGTTGCAGGAGCAGGCCGGCCACTATGGCCCGATCATCGTCGAGAGTGCGACGCCCGACCCCCGGTACGACCGGGACTATGTTGTTCTGCTTTCCGAATTCACCCCAATGCACCCACACGACATCATGCGAAAGCTCAAGGTCGGGGAACATTACTTTCAGCGTGACATGCTGACAGCCACTGAAGGAGAGATGTCGGGCGAGATGCGCCGCATGTGGGGCCGAATGCGCATGAATCCGCGCGACATTTCCGACGTAACGGGCAGCACCTATACATTTCTCGTGAACGGCCATGGTCCGGAAGACAATCTGGAACTGGCTTTCAATCCGGGAGATCGCGTGCGGCTGCGCGTGATCAACGGTTCGGCGATGACCTTCTTCAATCTGCGCATTCCCGGAGTGCCGATGACGATCATCCAGGCTGACGGGCAAGACGTAGACGATGTTGAAGTCGACGAGTTCCAGATCGGCGTCGCAGAAACCTACGACGTAATCGTTTCGCCGCCCGCTGGCAGCCACGCGATTGTGGCGGAAGCCATGGACCGCAGCGGGATGGGTCTCGCCAGCCTGACGAGCCATGCCGGTCACATCGCCACAGCTCCGGCACTGCGTGATATCCCGACCCTCACCATGATCGACATGGGCATGATGGATCATGGCGGCATGGAAGGCGTGAACGAAATGGGCCACTCCATGCGCGACACCTCGAAACTGCCCGGCGATGTCGAGGCGGGCCCGGGTGTCGATATGATCGCGCCAATGCCTATGGACCGGATGGATTTTCCGGGCCTCGGTCTCGACAAGGTCGATCACCGGGTGCTGCGTTACACTGACCTCAAAGCGAAGCGGATGAACCCCCACCGCAAGATCGACCGGGAGATGGAAATTCACCTCACCGGGAATATGGAACGCTACATGTGGTCATTTGACGGCAAGAAATTCTCTGCCGTCACCGACGAGCCGATCCGGTTTGGCTATGACGAACGCGTTAGAGTCAAGCTGGTCAACCAGACCATGATGGCCCATCCGATTCATCTTCACGGCCACTTCTTCGAACTGGTGAACGGCGCAGAACACATGCATCAGCCACTGAAGCATACGGTAGTCGTACAACCCGGCGGTACTGCCACTTTCGATCTCACGGCGAACGAGCCGGGCGACTGGGCATTTCACTGTCACCTTCTATACCACATGCACGCAGGGATGATGCAGGTGGTGACGGTCCGCCCGTTCCCCGACGGAAAACCGGTATGATCCGAGCTTCGTTCCTCGTGGGCGCGATGCTGGTGGTCTCTCCCCTGAATGCTCAGGACCATGCATCTCACAAAGAAGCGACACCGCCCGCAATGGACCATTGCGCAATGGGCCACCTGCCGCCGGAGCAATGTCCGCCGATCGATGAACCTGAAGGCGACGCAACTACCGCCGACCCAACTACCGCCGATCCAACGACCGACGGTATGCCTGACGGTATGGACCATGGAAATCATGGCACCATTGATCACGCTGAGCACGGCGAGGTGACTGACAAATCGGCTAATGCTGCCGCTCCGGAAACTGCGGTCCCGCTGCGCGCGCTCGAAGGCCCCCGGCACGCAGCCGACGCGGTCTGGGGAAGCGAGCAGATGGCGTCCGCGCGTTCGCAGCTGGCGCGTGAACATGGCAGAATGGCCACAGGAATGGTCCTCGTCGAACGGCTTGAGGCGCGGCTGGCCACCGATAGCGGCGAAGATGGCTATTTGTGGGATGCGCAAGCCTGGTATGGCGGCGACATCAACCGTTTCGTCCTCAAGACCGAGGGCGAAGGAGAATTCGGCGGCGCTCTGGAACATGCAGAAGTGCAGGCACTCTACAGCCGCGCCATCGGTCCGTTCTTCGATTTGCAGACGGGGGTACGCTTCGATCCGGAGCCCGACAATCGTAGCCACCTGGCAATCGGCATCCAAGGCCTCGCGCCCTATATGTTCCATATCGATGGAGCCATGTTCATCTCCGACAAGGGAGATCTCACCGCGCGCGTGGAAGCCGAATACGACCAGAGGATAACACAGCGTCTGATTCTCCAGCCTCGTATCGAAGTCGAGCTCTCAGCCCAAGATATTCCGGAAAGGGAAGTCGGTGCCGGTATAAGCAACGTGGAGCCGGGCCTTCGTCTCCGATATGAAATCGCGAAGGAATTCGCGCCCTATGTGGGCGTAGAGTACGAAGCGAAGGTCGGCGATACAGCGGAACTTGCACGCCTTCGCGGCGAAGACCCCGATGCGATCAAGGCACTGATCGGTCTGCGCGCCTGGTTCTGACCAGGTCGAAGTATCTCTCGGCGGTCGAACAAGTCATGGCGGGGTGGCCTTAACGGCAGCCCTGCAGGACTCCTCGAATGCGCATATACTTCAGAAGCGTAGTGTATATCCGACTTGGGCAACAAAGCTTCTTTCTTCGCGCTCGCCTGTCCAGTCATAATTTATATATCGCTCGTCCCGTAGAATATAGCCCAGCTGAGCTTGCAGCTCCACCTGTGGAGACACCTGCCACGCAGCCTTGAGCGACGGGTAAAATGTGGTGTCGGACCCGTTTCCCACCTTCTGGTTCCGATGCGCCACGCTAATCCGCGGCGCGACATAGGCCTCCGATCCCAGCGGGAAACGATAATAGAAATCAGCCGACTTGATCTGCGATCTCTCGCGGTCCGTGACCGTGAACAGGCCCACCAATGTATCACGTTGCCGGAACAGGTTCGATGCGATCCCCTGCGCACTGACCCGCACTTCGGTTCCGCTGGCAAGATAGGCTGGCACTCCCAGAGAGCCCGGATCGCCCGAAAGCGAGGAAACTTCGATCTCGCCTGATAATCGCCAGCTCTCGCCAACCGGCGTGGTGAAGGACGCGCTCAGCGAGCGCATCTGCAACGTGCGGTCGCGTGATACCTCGCGCACTGTTTCCAGCGGTTCGAGCGCCAGGATCGTGTCCAGCCTCGGTCGCACCTGCCCGATGATGGCATTGGTCAGGGATAGCGTCGGGTAGTGCTGTATCGTTCCAGCGATGGACGCCAACGCCCCATTCTCCAAGGCGAGGGTGCCCCGAAGATAGGCTGCGTTGAGCGTATCGAAAGCAAGGTCGTAATCGATCAGGCCATCGACATGCCACTTGTCCCCGCGCACGCGAATTTGTCCGCCGATCGCCTGCCGGTCCGTTACGCCTGAGGCGCGCTGGTCGAACCAGTAAACGCTGGCCTCCAGTCTTCCCTCATTGTGCGAATAGTCCGCCCCGATCGCGTAGAATGTCTGCCTGTCGTTGATCGTGGTCTGCCGTTCAGACCAGACCGACGCGCCGAAAGCGCCGCGAACGGAAAATCCCGATGACAGCGTGGTCTTGGCAGACACCCCATCAAACCTCCCGAAGATGCCAAGCCCGTATTCCTTTTGACGCCCGATCGTCATCCGGTGATCGGACCCTTGCAGGGCAAGCGAAACGTAAAGCTGATCGAGCAGGGCGTAGGAGCCCTGATTGCGATCCGATCCGGTCAATTGCACCGGCCTGAATTCCGCAACGTATCCTGCACTCGCCCGAGATTCGATGGAGGTCGTGCCATTCGTGGCGACGACAGTGGTATCGGCGACAGTCAAGATCTCGTCGACATTGACGCGCCGGTCGATGAAGCCCGGTGCGAACGTACCCGAACTGTCCCGGATCGCAGCCCGGCTGCGATCCCGAATGTAGAATTGCGAGAAATATCCCCGTACCGAAGTTCGCCATGGTGCTTCTGGTGTGTCCGGGGCAACCTGCGAGCCAACTATTTCGGGCTGTCCTGACGTTTCCCCCGCGGAAGCCTCGCCCAAAGACCCCAGCCGCATTTTGATCCGCGGCACGGCATCGTGGTCGGGATAATCGGCGATGAAGGCATCGAAAATTGCGCGGGCTTCAGCAGTACGACCAGCCCGCTCTGCAAGCATGCCCGACAATTCGCGGGCTCGGGGCGAGTGAGGCCCCTCTCCGCCTGCAAGAATTTGCGCAATCAGCAGATTGGCAGCGGCATCGTCGCCATTCCTGATATGCTCTTCGGCCCGGTCCAGCAGCTCGCTCTGTACACCGGCATCCACCGGCGCAAGCAGCGTCGCATTCCCGGCGGTCTGCGGCGCAGCGGAACAGCTGGGCCCAGTGAATTCGAACATGATCTTCGATGGATCGGCGGAAGAAACAGGGTGGGCTCGGCCGTTCTGTGACAGCTCGATCACCAGCACAGAACCCACCGGTGCGTCGGGCTCGATCCGCACGGTCTCGATCAAATCCCGGAGGGCATCGGGGACCGCAAGATGCTCTTCTTGTAAGACCGCTGATCCGGCAAGTGACATTCGGAATGCGTGTTCATTTTGGACCCGTGCCCCCAAGGGGGCCGACATCCCCGGAGGAAGCGTGATTTCAAAACGCGGGCAATCACCGTTCCCCGTGGCGGTGAGCGTCGGAAGCCCACGCTCGGTACTGACCGCGACCTCCGCCATCGGAGCGGGATCGAAGACCTCCTGAAACTGGATTACGAGGTCCGCCATCAGTTCAGTCTGCCCTGCGGGAGGCGCGGCTTATACCGGGCAGGAACAGATCCCAGTGAACGGTTGTGTGGCAGTCTTCGCAGACCGGCCCGGTCGGCGGATGGCCGGGAGTCATTCCCGGCGCGGTGAAGTTGTTGTGGCACCGCGCGCAACCGAAATCGAAGCCGGCGTGGTCGAAGCGCGCTAGTCGCCAATCCTGTTCGGTGTGGCAGGCGGAACATTGCAGAGAGGTCGGGATGTGCCGGAAAGGTTTGCCTTCGGCGACGATATTATTGTGGCAGCTTTCGCAGGTTCGCGGGGTTCCCTGAAAGACCCCGGCGCGGTGGCATTCCTGGCATTCTACGGTGGCATGCGCCCCATCCAGCGCAAAGCCAGTTTCGAAATGGTCGAAACGGTCGACGATGCGGGCCCGTTCGCTGTCCTGGGGCGGCGGGACAGCTTCCTGCGGCAATGATATCGCAGCAGCGAATGCCGGCATGACGCAGAGGGCGATCAGTCGGAATATGATCATGAGACCTTCCCTTTTCGAAAACGCCTGCGCCGCCGCACCATTGATGTGCGGGTGATCAATTCGCTCCACGAACCGGTGGTGTGGCATTCGGCGCAGTTGGATCCGAATTCGCCGCGGTGGATGTCGTCTGCGCTATGGCACTGCGAGCAGGTTGATCCGATCCGGGCGGACTGCGTCTCCTGACCGTGACAGGCGTAGCAGGACAGACGGGCGTGCCTTCCATCGAGCGGGAAGGACGTCTGGCGGCCATGATCGAAGGTCCAGCTCTGCCAGTCGCTGGTATCGTGGCACTGCGCGCAATTCGGTGCACGGCCGAAGCGCCCCGCGTGCCGCGTGTCCGCATGGCAGGCGATGCAGGTTGTGCCCTTGGCCTGGAACGTCAGGTTCGCATGGCATGCGGTGCAGGTCACCGCACGGTGCCTCCCGGCGAGACGAAAGGCGGTTGCGTCATGGTCGAAGCCGGAAGCGGGCCGCCACCTGCTTTCGGTGTGGCAGGAAGCGCAGGTGCGCCCGAGTTGCCCACGGTGCGGATCGTCTGAGCTGTGGCAGCCGGCACATGTGGTCGGAAGCTTTACCTTTCCTGCGGGCTGCACGTGACAGGTCTTGCAGGCGATCGCAGCATGAGCGCCGCGCAGCGGAAAGCCGAACCGGGCGTGGTCAAAGCTTACGGACGACCACGTGGTGGTCTTGTGGCATGAAGCGCAATCGCGTCCGTAACTGCCCTTGTGGACATCGTCCTCCGCATGGCAGCCGAAGCACGTCATCGGTGGGCGTTTGATGCGCTCGCCCTTGCCGTGGCATTGCACACAAGTGGTTGCGCGGTGCGACCCTGTGAGTGGGAAACGGGTGTCGCGGCTGTGGTCAAAATTGACGAACTCCCACCCCGTAGCGACATGACAGCTCTCGCACTTGTCGCCCTTCGAGCCTTCATGAATATCGTCGTTCCTGTGGCACGCCACGCAGGTTGTCGGAGTACCCTCGAAGCGTCGATTGGCATGGCAGCCCTCGCAGGTGACCGCGCGATGTTTCCCGAGCAGATTGAAGCCGGTTATCGAGTGGTCGAACGCGCGCGTCTGGGTCCAATTGCTCGTTGTGTGGCAGCCCTCGCATTTCTCGCCGAGCCGGCCGTCATGCGTATCGTCCTTTTTATGGCATGCCACGCAGGTGGTCGGTGCTACCCTGAAAGCCTGTGACGGCTTGTGGCAGCTTGCGCATGTCAGCTCGGCATGGGCGCCGGTCAGCGGAAAGTCGGTCAGCCTGTGATCGAATTTCTGCTCGTCGAATGCCGCGATGTCGAAGCCTAATCCCTTGTGGTCCGAATGGCATGAAGCGCAGCTTTCGCGAGCGACCCTTGGCGATTTGCCGTGAAAGCCCTCATCACGCTCGATGTCCTCGGCAACATCCACATGGCATGACAGGCAGCGATTGTCCTGCTGCCCGGACAGAAAGGGCACGTGGCAGGAGAGGCAGTTGTCCTCCAGTTCGGCATGCGCTTTCGAAAGCGGCCCCGGAGTGATGAGTTCACCGATCACGGGCATGGCAAGATAGGCTGCAAGCGTTGTGGCCAGAATGGCGCCGAAGATCAGGATGATCCATTTGCGCACCATGCTCAGAAATAATGCGCTGCGAGGATGTGGATGATCGCGGTTACCCCGAGGAAGATGTAAAGCGGGATGTGTGCCACGTGCCACAGGGCGAAAAGGCGTTCGAACGTCGCGAAGGTGCCGGCGTCCAGCAAGGCGTCAAGATAGCTCCGCACGTGTTTCCGGACTTCGGCGCGCATCGCCTGTCTCTCTTTTTCGGGTGCGCCGAGGAGCGCCATGTGCTGCTCGACCTCCTGGGCAGCAGCCTTCATCAGACGATTGCGGTTGAGCTTGATGGCGACACTCAATCGCAGCGATGCGAAAATGGTGCGGGAAAGGCGTCGGCGCGGATGGGAAACGATCTGCTGGTATTCTGCCAGCCTCGCTTCGACTTCTTTGCCAAGCGCGCCATCGCGATCGAGCCTGTCGCGCTGACGCCTCATCTCGGTCATGATATCGGCCGCTTCTCGATGGCGGAGAGAGTTGCGGCTATATAGGTGCAGGTGGAGGTACCGACCAACCAGCCCTGACAGGGAGACTAGGATCATCGCCCACAAGGCCACCCCGCTGTTGAGTGCGCGCCAGGAAAAGCCCGCGTGAAACAGTACCAGTAGCGGGCCTAACACTCCCAATGTCATATGGATCTTGAACCACGTGCCGACAGTGCCCGGAATGATAGGACCGCCGCGCTTGCGTAGCGGGTATCCGAGCAGGATCACCATCATCGATGCGCCGATGATACCGAGCCAATAGCCGAGCCCCTCGCCGGGGTTGAGGCCCATGCGGTCTTTGGTGAGCCAGCCAATGACGATTGCGGAAACCACGAAGGTCGCGAATAGGTAGCCTTTCCGGCGGACCGTACGAACCGAGCGCACCTTCCGGCCAGTCGCCGTGGGGTGCTTCAGTTCGAGTCCGACCCAATCGGCCATACAGCACACCTCCGCCGGACCACGAGATGCAGTCCGTCAACCGTACGACCCGGTTCTTTGAGGCGGCAAGTAGCCCCCGATGGCCACCGCAAGTTGCGACTAGCACAATATATTATGGATGTCGCGCTTCACCGCAGTTGGAGAACACATACGGCAATTTCGCCGTCTTAAACGAACGCCTCGACTGCCATAAACTTGCCGTTCATTTGCCCAGCCTAGCACCCGAGCGGACATCTGCGGCCGTACGGTATCTCGAACTGATATCCTGCGGCGGCGGGTTGCCAACTCAAGAAACCAGCGGGTCGCGGAGTTTCAAACATGTCTGTCCTAACCTCGGTTGCGGCTTACGCCGTGCCTGCCGCCTCGATCTGGGGAATCTATTCGATTGGTAGGTTCAGATCGCTTGCCAAGGCCCGCGAAATACTGACCGATGCCACTGAAGCGGGCTTGACCGAACCGCCCTCGCTCCATCCGGCGATCGACACCGACAAGTGTATCGGCTGCAATTCGTGTGCCCTCGCCTGTCCCGAAGGCAACGTGCTCGGGATCGTCGAAGAAAAGGCGACGCTGATCGACCCGACCCGTTGTATCGGACATGGCGCATGCGCTGCAGCGTGCCCGGTCGGCGCGATCCAGCTTGTCTTCGGCACGGAGAAACGCGGTATGGACATTCCGTGGGTGAGCCCGGAGTTCCAGACCAATGTGCCCGGCATTTATATCGCAGGCGAGCTGGGCGGGATGGGCCTCATCCGCAATGCGGTTACTCAGGGCCGCGAGGCGGTCGAGAACATCGCGCGCACCCTCACAGACGATCCCGCCGCTCCGGACGAACTGGACTTGTTTATCGTTGGAGCCGGCCCGACAGGTATCGCAGCCAGCCTCGGTGCGACGAAGGCGGGTCTTCGCTTCAAGACTGCCGAACAGGACAGCCTCGGCGGCACGGTCGCCCACTATCCCAGGGGCAAGGTGGTGATGACAGCACCAGTCGAACTCCCCCTTTATGGCACGATGGATTTCCGCTCGGTCACCAAGGAGGAGCTGATCGCGCTGTGGACGCAGGTAATCGATCAGACAGGAGTCGAGATCGGCTATGACGAGCGGGTCATCTCCATAGACGCCACGGAGACCGGCTTCGCGATCGAGACATCCGCAGGCAGTTACCGCGCGAAGAAGGTGCTGCTTGCCATCGGACGGCGTGGCTCACCGCGAAAGCTCGGCGTTCCGGGCGAAGACGGCACCAATGTCCTGTACAGGCTGAAGGATCCCGAAGACCACATCGGCAAGCGGGTCCTCGTCGTAGGCGGCGGCGACAGTGCTTTGGAAGCCGCAATCGCCATGGCGGAAACGCAGCGAATCGAAGTGACGCTCAGCTACCGGGGCGAAGCCTTTTCCCGCGCCCGCAAGCTAAACCGGGACCGGATCGACGAACTGGCGACTTCGGGCCAGATCGACGTCATGCTCGCCAGCGAGGTCAAGGAGATCGCGGAGAAGGTATCGATCCTGCGGAGCGACGGAATCGAGGAGGCGCTGCCTAACGACGTGGTTATCATCTGCGCTGGCGGTGTGCTTCCCATCCCCTTGCTCGAAAAGCTAGGGGTGGAAATCGAGCGGAAACATGGAACTGCCTGATCGACAAAGATCAACGCACACCTAGTTCTCGTGCTGTCGCATTGACGCGGGCCACTCCTGCGCTGTTTCGTGCCAGTACGCTGCGCGCAGTCGCAAGATCTTGCACAGCCTGATCGTACTCGCCGCGTACCATTCTCGAACGGATCAGGCGCGACCATCCTTCTGGGTCGTTGGGGTTCTGGGACAGGCGAACGGCTAGTCCTTCGACCATCCGATCAACCATGGCCTCTTGCTCCTGCTGCGAAAGCCGGGATGCCGCATCAATAGTGTCCTGATCCAGAACTGGCATTGTCGAATTGGCCTCAGTCCCGGCAGTTCGGACGAGCCTGTCGGAGACATCCACATCCAGTTCGGACGCGGCCTTCGCGATGTCGACGCTCAGCTCGCTTTGCCATGCGGCATCGGCTAGTGTTTCGTTGGCCAGAACAATCCATTCATCCAGTGCCTGTCGCTTGCGGCCTTTCTGGTAGTCGGACTTCGCAATGAAATAGCGCGCGCGAACGTCAGATTGGTCTATTTCTCTGGCCTGCTTAAAATGCCTAAGCGCTTCATCCGAAACCATCCCATCGTTCATCGCCGTTAGCGCCTCACCGTACCCAGTGTGCGCGGTCGCATCGCCCGGTAGGAGAGCCACCGCTTTCCGGTAGGGCATGACCGCATCCGCCGGCCGATCGGTCATCAAATATGCCCAACCCAACATTCGGAAACCTTCACCGTCTTCGGGATTTCGCTCCAGCCGCGCCTCGAGCCGCTCGATCATGGTCTCGACATCCGCGATACTGGGGTCAACTGGTCCGGCAGTACCAGGAGCAAGGCTTTGCGGTCCAGCCAAAGGAGGCACACTGCGAGAATTGCCATAGCCGATCGCAATCGCAAGGACCGCAAGGCTGAAAAGAAGCACAGCGATGGATTTAAGCCGATAGAGGCGCTTGGGATCGAGAATATGCGTCGCGCTTGCTGATACCTCTGAGTGTACGCCGTTGGCTGAGCTTCGAGAATAACGCTGCCACGCGAGCGTCAGCAAGGCGCCTGCGGCCACGCCCGACAGAAGCAGCAATATCCATTGCGGCAACATTCAATCCTCCGAAAACTCGGGCGACCGTACGGGAGGATTACAGGGCCGAAGCCCATTTGGATAGTCGACAAACCGAAGTATGGCGGAGAGGGAGGGGTTCGACCTAATCGACTCATACAATTGATTCTAATATCATTCATTGAGATATTTTTCGCTATTTACCCCTACAATTACCCCCTTTCCGTTGGAGTAGCTTTTTCGAATTGCTGACTTTTAGTCGCGCCTGCATCTCGCTCACTCCTTATTCCTGAACCTGATCACGTTCGACTTTCGCTCCGAGAAACAAAAAGCGACACTGGGCAATGGCAGCTTTGCGCCCCATTTTGGTCAAGAGATGATCATCGAACAAGCTTTCGAAAGCGGACGTCGCGACTGATAATTGTCGATCGGTAACGATTGAAAGAACCAGCCTTACTTCAGAACCCCCGCTTATCTCCTGCCATCAGGTTGCCCGCGCACTGTAGCGTGCAGTTCATTTTCCCAGGAGGAAAGTTTTGACTTGCCTCGAAGGAAAGTCGCACCTAGTCATTTTCCTTCGAGGAAAGTGAGGGTTTGGCAATGGATTTGGTAGACAGTTTGGTCCTTCTGGTCGTGCTGGGCGGGCTCGCGTGGATGTCTTGGCGCGATGCGCGCGACTACGCAGCTTTCAAGAAGTTTGATTCCAGCGCGGACCGGGTGCGCTTCTACCGCCGATGGACTGTCGTTCCGATGGCGCTTTTCGGTGTCGGTGGGTTAGCCGTGCTGCTGACCTTCGGGAGACTGGACTCACTATACTCCTTGCCCGTCGAATTCGCGCCATTGATCGCTCCCTTCGAGGCAGCTTCGGAACCCGAAGGTTCCAGCTTTGAAACGGTGCTCGGAATGGCCATTGGCTTGCTTCTAGGCCTTACCATCACGGCCGTGGTCTGGCGTCGGCGGTTGAAGAAGATGTCACAACCGGTGGTCGGCGACATTGAAGCTCTCCTGCCGCGCAACGGAAAGGAGGTGGCATCCTGCATCCCTCTGGCTCTGAATGCCGGCATCAGCGAGGAAATCTTCTATCGCGTCGCCCTCCCGCTGTTGGTGCTAGAAGCTACCGGATCAATATCGGCGTCGCTGATGATCTCGATCGCGGCATTCGGATTGGCGCACTGGTATCAGGGTTGGAAGGGCGTGCTCGCGACCAGTGCGATGGGTGCGCTCTTCTTCTGGTTCTATCTCTCGAACGGATCCATCATCAAGCCGATTGCGATGCACGTGCTCATCGATATGATCGGCTTGGTGATCAGGCCTTTGGTTTCCCAGTATCTGGCTAGGCGACGTGCAAGTGCCGAGGCGAGTGAGGGGGCTGTGCCAGCAATGCCGGCAGGAGCAGCTACGGTTGTCGAGACGGAGGCAAGCACATGAACAACTCTGAGGATCCACGGGACGCACTGGCAGCTCTCGAGTCCACGAATGATCGTCTGGCGAGACGAATGAGGTGGCCGATCTGGAGGCATTTTGCCGGTGGATTGCTCATGACGCTGATGGTCGCGGCAGTAGCTCTCCCTCGTAATGTCGCAGCCGTGGTCTTCGTGACGGCAATGGTCCTGATGTTGTTGATTGTCCGGGACGATAAGAAGCGCCACGGCATGTTCGTGAGCGGATATCAACGAGGCAGGACCGTGTGGATCGTAGCCGCGATCATCGTCCTGAACCTATCCGCGCTGGTCATCGTCCTCACCCAGTTCGAGGACCCGACCGACGATCCATGGTTCTGGGTGACGTTGTCAATCGTCGCTTTCGGGACATCGGGACTCAGCTGGATCTGGGAACGGGTGTATCGCGGAGATGTGCGTGAAGGGAGGTTATGAGCGTGGGTCTCGACGAGATGTTCAACGCTTCCGCGCGCCTGCAGATCGCAGCAATTCTTCTCCGCGCCGACGAAGCCGAATTCTCGGTCATTCGAGACGTCATCGAGGTGAGCGACTCCGCTCTTTCGAAACATCTCTCGACACTGTCAGAAGCGGGCTATGTATCGATCAAGAAAGCGCCCCGGAACGGCCGCCGGCGAACTTGGGCAGCGCTCACGTCTAAGGGCCGACGGGCCTTTCAGCAGCACGTGAAGGCGCTCCAGGAAATGATCACGGTGGCGGACGAGAAGATCGGTGAGACTGCTTCGGACTAGATGACACTGAGGACTACTATTAAGCTGTCGAACTGAATGCCCAGGTCGCGGGGCTATTGAACGGTTTGAGGCCGAAATGGCCGAACGGCGAACCTCTGCCCGTTCACGCCACTTTGGGCTTCCATTGCCAGTTTATGGGAGCGCTCTGAATGTCCGCAACAGAGGGCTGGAGCTTTCATAAAAGCGGACTCGCTGACCGTCTGCTTTTTGGGGCTTGCTTTCCGAAACCGGACAGTCTCCTCCCGTTTAGAGTTTCGGACGCCGTGAGGCGTCGGAAAGTCGACGGTGCCCGAACCCGCGGGCCGCACGCGATGAGCTATGGGGATTTTGATTTCGGGTTTGTCCGGGCGTCTGCTGACGGTGCCGATAAGCGGACGTGCCTGAGAGCAGCCTGTCCGATTTTGTGGAGACACAGCAGCCGTGGGAAGCGCGTCCGTCCGATTTTGGCGATGGGACGACCGCTCTTGGACGGACGATATGCAGACGTCCTTGTCGCCGGAAGCGTGGCTGCGGCGGGGCGCGAGGGTGTCGGGCCGTGCCGGATCACGGCGTGGGCATGCCGGATGGGACGATCGGGTATGGCGGACCGCGCGGCAGGTGGCAGCGCTGGAACGTCTCGATGACGACCATGCGCCCGCCGCAGCAAGGGCATGCCGGACGCGGATCGGGCGGTTCGATGGAGGGCTCGTCCGTCGCCGGCGGTGCGATCGCTAGCAGCTGACGGGCGCGTTCGAGATGGGCTTTGCGGGTGCTGGCGGCGAGCAGGCCGTAGTGGCGGATGCGGTGGAACCCGCGCGGCAGGCAGTGCAGCAGGAAGCGGCGGATGAACTCGTCGGCGCTGAGCGTCATCACTTGCTGACGGTCTGGCGCGGAGCGGCGATAATCCTTGTAGCGGAACGTGACGCCGCTCTCGCCGAACCGGAGGAGACGGCTGTTCGAGATGGCGATCCGGTGGGTGTAGCGCGACAGATAGGCGAGCACTGCCTCGGGACCGGCGAACGGCGGCTTGGCATAGACCACCCAGCGCTTCTTGCGCACTGGCGACAGGTGGCGCAGCAACGCGCGCCGGTCAGCAAGAGGTGCCAGCTGGCTGAAGAAGGCGAGCTTACCGGCATCGTGCAGCGCCAGCAGCCGGGTGAGGAACAGGCGGCGGAAGAGTGCACCCAGCACTCGCACCGGAAGGAGGAAAGCCGGGCGGGAGGATATCCATCTCTCCCCGTCCAGCGCGATGCCGCCTCCCGGCACGATCATGTGGATGTGCGGATGGTGGGTCATGGCCGAACCCCAGGTGTGAAGCACGGCGGTGATGCCGATCCGGGCGCCGAGATGCCTGGGATCGGCGGCGATGGTCAGCATCGTCTCCGAGGCGGTCTTGAACAGCAGGTCGTAGAGGAGCGCCTTGTTGGTGAACGCGATCTCGGCGATCTCGGCGGGCAGCGTGAACACGACATGGAAGTAACCGACCGGCAGCAGGTCGGCCTCGCGCGCGGCGAGCCAGGTCCGTGCGGCGGCGCCCTGGCACTTGGGGCAATGCCGGTTGCGGCAGGAGTTGTAGGCGATCCGCCAGTGCCCGCAGTCGGTGCAGGCCTCGACATGCCCGCCCAGCGCGGCGGTGCGGCAGTGCTCGATCGCCGACATGACCTTGAGCTGCTGCAGGCTCAGATGCCCGGCATGGGTAGCCCGATAAGCTGGCCCGGCGGCACGCAAGACATCGGCGACCTCGAGTGAGGCGCGCACCGGCTCTCAGCCGCTTGGCGCCTTCTTGTCCGGTGCCGCGAGCGCGAGCCGATCGAGCGGGCTGACCACCGCCCGCATCGTCTTGGTCGCCACCTGGGCGTAGAACGCGGTGGTGCCCAGCTTGGCGTGGCCGAGCAGCACCTGGATGACGCGGATATCGACCCCGTCCTCGAGCAGGTGGGTCGCAAAACTGTGCCGCAGGGTGTGCGGTCCGACCCGCCTGGCGATGTCGGCTGCCTCGGCGGCTTCGACGACGACGCGGTGGAGCTGCCGTGTGCTGATCGGCAGCATGGCGCCTCGACCGGGGAAGAGCCAGCCATCGGCGTGGAGCACGCCCTGCTGCCGGCCCGCGCGCCACCAGTCGCGCAGCAGCACGAGCAACCCTTCGGGCAGCATGGCATTGCGATAGCGCCCGCCCTTGCCGCGTTCGATCCTGAGCAGCATGCGCTTGCTGTCGATATCGCGCACCTTGAGCGCCGCGACCTCGCCGACGCGCAGACCCGCGCCATAGGCGACCGACAACGCGGCCTGGTGCTTGAGGCAGGTGGTCGCATCGAGCAGCCGCTTCACCTCGCTCTGCGTCAACACCACCGGGATCTTGCGGGCGTGCGCGGTGCGGACCAGCTTACGGGCAAGCTCGGGACGGTCGAGCGTGTGAGTGAAGAAGAACCGCAGCGCCGACACGATGCTGTTCATGGTCGGCGCCGGGATGCCGGCGTCCCGCTGCTCGATCTGGAACCGCCGGACATCCTCGGCGGTCGCGGTGTGGGGCGAGCGCCCCAGCCAGGTCGCGAACCGCCCGACATCGCGCAGATAGTTGCGCTGCGTCTCCGGGCTGAACCGGCGCAGGGTCATATCTTCGATCAGCCGCTGGCGCAGCGGGCTGACAGGCCCAATCGGAATAATCTCGTTCATCGTTCGACTCCTCGGTTGAAGGAGCCACGATCGTCTGCCTCTCTCGGACCAGACGCTACGCCCGTCGTTCTACATCACCCTCACCACAAGCAACCATCCCGCGAAGCGGGTTCGTGCATCG
>NZ_WTYC01000002.1 GCF_009827325.1 Qipengyuania vulgaris
GCGAAGGCATCGTCACCTCCGCCTGCAAGCGCATCGATCTGCGAGAGGTCGATAATGTCGCCATCGGCCTGGCTGAAGTCGAGGATGGTGTCGGCAAGGTGCGCGTAGCTGCCCGTATGGCCTGCCTTGAAGAGGAAGGTGTCCGCGCCCGTACCGCCGGTCATCGTGTCGATGCCCCAGTTGCCGATCAGGATATCGTCGCCGTCACCGCCCAGCAGAGTGTCGTTACCCGCGCCGCCGTTGACGACATCGTTGCCGGCCCCTCCATCGAGCACATCCTCGCCATTGTGGCCTTGCAGGAGGTCGTTCCCGCCATCGCCCGAGATGGTGTCGTCGCCCCCTTCACCGAACAACAGGTCGCGGTCGGCGCCGCCGGAGATGATGTCGCCGCCACTGCCGCCATAGATGCGGTCGAAGCCGGAATTGCCCGAGAGCGTGTCGATGCCGTCGCCGCCGAGCAGCAGGTCGCCGCCATTGCCGCCGATAAGCGTGTCGTTGCCGTCATCACCGCGCAGCATATCCCAGCCGGCCTGGCCTTCGATCACATCGTCGCCATCCTGGCCCAAGAGCAAATCGTCACCGAAGCCGCCAATTACATGGTCCGCGCCGCCCGCACCGAAGATCTGGTTGTCGTCATCGCTGCCGGTCAGAACATCCGCATGCACCGAGCCGGTCAGGTCCTCGATCGAAACCAGGGTGTCCCAGCCGGAGCCGAGCGTGTTCTGGGCCCCTTCCAGCGCGAGACTGACGGTTACGCCCGCCCACGCCGAGAGGTAAGACGCCCGGTCGTTGCCGTTGCCGCCATTGAGCAGGTCATTGCCCCCACCGCCGTCGAACGTGTCCCACCCCGCCCCGCCGTAAAGATAGTCACGACCGTCACCGCCATTTAGCCAATCATTGCCAAATTCGCCCGACAAAATATTTCCGTTTTCGTCGCCGATCAGCGTATCCGCGAAAAATGAACCCGTTAAATATTCGATTGAAGCCAACGTGTCGACGCCGGCTCCTCGCGTGTCCTGAGCGCTGGAGAGCGCGAGGCTGACAGTGACGCCCGCCGAAGCCGACAGATATGACGCGCGGTCATTGCCGTTGCCTCCGACAAGTGTATCCTTGCCATCGCCGCCTTCCAGCGTATCCCAACCGGCGCCGCCTTCCAGGATGTCGTCGCCTTCGCCTCCATCGATGGTGTCGTTACCGTCCTCTCCCTGAAGGACATCATTGTCAAAACCACCGACAATGTGATCCGCTCCACCCCCTCCTTCGGCGAGATCATCGCCAGAACCACCAAATAAGCGATCACGGCCAGTTCCACCAATAAGTTGGTCATTCCCCGCATTCCCAAAGAGCGCATTTCCAGTTTCGGTGGCGACGATCGTGTCGCCTTGCGTGGAACCGTATACGGCTGCTCCACCGATGGAGGCTTGGATAGAAGACGCTATGCCCCAGTCTTCGGGGCCCTCGACAGTTAGGAATCCGGGCAGTTCCAATGCTGATAAATCATCAGAATAGTAACGGACTTGGTTCCCGGCTCGGTCATATCCGGTCAGCTCTATTCTATAAGTTCCCGCCGCCGCGGGGATTCCTAAGTCGACAGTTCCTTGAGCTCGGCCATCGCCGTCAAGATAAATCCACCGGTCCTGGTGACCCCCATCTGGCAAATAAACTCTGATATATGCTCGATCAGCACCGGCTCCATCGTCAGACCATCGCATGGAGAATTCCAGCACTGGGCGATCGCTTTCGTCCAATGCAAACGCGGCGTCGAAGTTGCTTAGGCTGGGCGCAGCCGGATCTCCGTCCGGATTGTTCAACCATACCGCAGCATCCGGACGTGCCATCGTCAAATTCAGGGCGTTGTCCGCCACACGGATAGTGTTCACCCGATATGTCCCTGAAGGTGAATACTGATTAAGGGCGAACGCTGCTGTAGCTATGCCATCGGCGCCGACCTGGGCGTACGAAAAATAGGACTCGCCCCCCGGTCCCTCTATCTCGACTACGACATCATTTGTGTCGATACCAGCGCCACCCTCGTCGCTGACATTGAACCTGACAGAGAGTGAAAAAGTGCCATCATCACCTCTAATAGGGGTTAGAAAAGACGCATCGTCGACTACTGGCCCGAGCTCATCGCCAAATTCATTGTAGAAATCAAAGCTATTGGAAAAGCCTGACGCTTCTATTTGTGTGTCGGTGATATCAACCTCGGAGCCCTCGTTACTTATGGCCCGGATCGACCTGACCTCATAAAGATCAGACTGGGCCAAAGGATTCAGCGCAAATTCTCCTTCAAAAATCCCATTGTCCGGATTTCTGTGAAGCGTCACCCACGTTTGGACATCCCCCTGCGGCCAAAATAACAGTCGGATCGTTTGGGCTTGAGAGAATGCATCGGATAATTCGACGCTAAACTTGATGAATGCCGGGTCCTGCTCCTCGCCGCCCCTATGCATATCGATTTCGAATCCGAGCAAGTCATTCATCGCGCGACCCTTTTTCCCTATTTCCTGTCTAATTACTCACTGCTCTAGTCGAGCCGAATACACAACGGGGAACGATAGAACCCTCGCCTGACAGATGGTGTTATCGCGCGAGCCCTCTCGCAGATGGGTGGTTCGCAGCGAAAATCGCAATTCAACCCCATGTACAGTAGCGGTTGGAACGGTACGATTACAGCAAGCTTGGGGCGTGAGACCAATGCCGCGAGCCTTTCTGCCGAATCGGCGAAACGCGGACGAAACTCTAGTACGAGCCGACGTCGGGCTCTCAATTTACCCTCTACATTTCAACAGCTTGGCCTGTAATTCAAAGTGGTTTTTAGCTCATCTATTCTCCTACTCCGAACCAGACCAAAGGAGACTGAAATGGACCATGATGAGATGAAGCTGCACGGGGAAGCCTACGCGCGGTGCGTCGCGCTATTCGACGAGATCGCCGCTGAACCGCCTGCAGGCCTTTCGCGCGAGGTGTTCCTGAAACTTGTGATGCAGGCCACCGTATGTCGCTGGACGGCATTGCCGATGTCACGCGCCGAACGAGACAACTACATCAAAGCGATCATCATCACGCTGAGTGACTTGGACCCTGCTAACGCGCTCGAAGGGATGTTAGCGGTACAGATGATTACCAATCATGAGGTTATCGTCGCGTGCCATTCCCGCGCACTGAACCAAGGAGAACTTCCTCTCCACCGCGACGCAACCCAGAAGCATGCAATCAAGGCCATGGAAACATCGATGAAGCAAATGGTCGCCTACCAGCGCCTCACCTCCCAGAGGCAGGTGACCATGAAACGCATCCAGCCTCGCACTAACCCGCCGCCTGCCTTGGCCGACCGCAGTATGGACAAAGACCCGGGCATTGAGACCGTTGATCGCACACCGGTTCGCAAGGGCTCAGGGAAGTGACAGCTCGAACGGCTAGCCACCGGCGCAATGTCGAACCGATGCTGAACAGTCAGAGGTGCGGAGCAAGAACCCGTGGCGGAACGGGTTGCCGCTCCCCCGCCGTCTCGGGCAAGAAGCGATGTCGGATGCACGGCGGGGCCAAAGGGAGCGGTGCCCCAACGAACAACCAGAACGCGCTCAAACACGGGTTCTACACGCGAGACGCCATCAAGGAACGTCGCTACTTCAGCGATCTGCTCCGAGAAAGTCTCGCGACACTGAGGGAGTTCGACTAGTCACTCTCGCTGCTCTCGTGTCGCAAAGACAGCAGCGCGACGATCCGGCGCCCTAGAAAAACGCAGAGCAAGGCGGCAGCCGCCCCTCCCATGCCGAACATAAAGTCATTCCAGTCCGCTTCGCGTCCCTGCTGCATGATCATCTGGATCAACTCGATCGCGGCCGCAAAGCCCACAAGCCACATCCAGAGTTGCCGCAAGTGGAGACGCGGAAAAGTTCCTGCTGCCAGCAAGGCTAGCACTGCAAAAGCGACGACGTGCAGCAGCTTGTCGTCGGGATTACCTGGAATGCTGAAAGAAGGCAGGACGGCAAGGACCAGGACCACAAGAGAGGTCGCGCTCAAGGCGATCGCAAAGAGGCGGTAAGTGATCGGAGGTTTCCTGTCGTGGTAGCTTGCTAACGGCGCTTGACGCGAACGCCCGGTGTGGAAATCGGGTCTCCGAGGAATTCGATGCCAGCATTCTCGAGAGCCTTCTGAACTCGCTCTAGCGTTCCCGCACGCGAAGGAGGCACCCCATCGAATGCTTCAAACCTTTGAATAGTAGCCCAGCTAACTCGGGCTGCGTCGGCGAGATCCTGGGCAGAGATTGCCAGAAGAGCTCTCGCCGCACGAATTTGACTAGCGGACACCATTTGACGCCGCCCTCCTTATGCTATATTTGATAGCACAGTGCATAAGCTCGATGATCTCCTCGCTCGCTGTATCGGTGCCTACTCGCAAAACACCTTGCGTGGCTACCGCAATGATTTGCGTCATTTCCAGAGGTGGTGTGAGGCACGTGAGCAGCAATGGCTCCCCGCTCAACCGAAGAGTGTGGCGCAGTTCATAGACAATGAGGCCGAGACCAAGGCCATGTCGACGGTGAAACACCGGGTCGACGCGATCCGCTTCGCGCACCTGATCGCCGACCTCCCCTGTCCGAACCAGCACAGTGAAGTCCGTCTGGCCGTACGCCGCGCCAAGCGCAGGAAATCGACGAGGCAGCAGCAGGTTCTCGGTCTGACGAAGGAGCTCTTGGACCGAATGGTCGTCGCTTGCCCAGACACCCTCTCTGGAAGACGCGACGCTGCGCTTCTTTCGGTTGGCTACGATACATTGTGCCGGAGCGGTGAACTCGTCCTGCTACGCATCGAGCATCTAAGCCCATGCCGTACGCGGCTGCTGATCCCCCGATCGAAGAATGATCAGTTTGGTGAGGGGCGGTCAGCTTACCTCTCGGACGATACGACCGCGCATCTGAACGAATGGCTAGATGCCTCTCAGATCACTAAGGGCGCTCTTTTCCAAGGCCTACACACGCGCAAATTGGGGGAACGGCCGCTGGTGACCGCCTCGGTTAGGCGGATCGTGAAACGCGCCGCAGAGAGGGCTGAGCTGACCCGGCCGGAGGTAAGCGCCTTATCGGGTCACTCGATGCGGGTTGGCGCGGCTCAGGACATGTTTGTCGCAGGTTTCGAGACCCTCGGCATCATGCAGGCCGGAGGATGGAAGAGCCAGAACGTGCTAGCACGGTATGTCGAACATGCCTCAACGCATTCCATGCATCTCCGGCGGTGGAAGCGCCTGTCCGAGATACACGCAGAAGCAAGAATGCCGGCCCAATCGGGACTGGCACTCCAACCACGCTACGGTTGTGAACGCTAAGAGCCTTTAGCCAGAGCGCCCAGATATTCTCCATATTCGTTCTTCGCGAAACGCGACGCCCTGGCCGTCAGATCTTCGTTGCTAATCCATCCAAGCGCATATGCGATCTCGTCAGGCGAGCCCACTTGCTGCCCCTGACGCTCAGTCAGAGTGCGGACGAAATTGCCTGCATCGAGTAGTGAGGCATGCGTGCCCGTATCGAGCCAAGCGTATCCGCGGCCCATAAGCTTGACCGACAGAAGTCCATCCTCGAGATACGTCTCGAGGAGTGAGGTGATCTCGAGCTCTCCTCGCTCCGAAGGCTTCACTCGGCGTGCTCGCTCGGGCGCTGTTCCGTCAACGAAATAAAGACCTGTCACGGCATAACTGGACGGCGGGACTTCAGGCTTCTCGACGATCGCGCGAACAGTCCCGCTCTCGTCGAAATCTGCGACGCCGTATCGCTCCGGATCCTTGACGTGATAGCCAAAGACGGTGGCACCATCATCGCCGCCCGCCTCAGCGAGCATTTCGGGCAGCCCGTGGCCAAAGAAGATATTATCCCCGAGGACCATCGCGGAGGGTGCGCCATCGAGAAAGCCTTCTGCGAGAATGAAAGCTTGCGCCAGTCCGTCGGGGTTGGGCTGCACCGTATAAGACAGCGCAATGCCCCACTGGCTGCCGTCACCAAGCGTACGCTGGAACTGGACTTGGTCTTCGGGAGTGGTAATGATCAAGATATCCCGGATACCCGCGAGCATAAGCGCGCTTAGCGGGTAATAGATCATCGGCTTGTCATAGATCGGAAGCAGCTGCTTAGATACGCCGGTGGTTACGGGATAGAGGCGTGTACCCGATCCCCCTGCAAGAATGATCCCCTTGCGAACGGTCATTGCGTAATCTCCAAGTCTTTGAGAACGTTTTTCAGGCCGTGCCGCCAGTCAGGGCGAGCGATGCCAAAGGTCTGCTCGAAACTGCTGCAGTCGAGCCGCGAATTGAGCGGTCGGGTGGCCGGAGTTGAATACTCGCTTGTGGCGATGCCCTTCACTGTCACCTCGCGCCCAGCCTGCGCGAATATTGTCTCGGCGAAATCCTTCCAGCTGACATCGGGCGCCCCGCTGAAATGATAGGTGCCTGACTTCGAAGCATCATTCGCCAACTGGTCCACTAGGTCGAGGCAGGTCTGTGCGATGTCGGCCGCTGGCGTCGGGCCTCCGACCTGGTCAGCGACGATATTCAGCTGATCGCGGTCCTCGGAAAGCTTCAGCATGCTCTTCACGAAGTTGCTGCCATGGGAGGAAAAGACCCAAGACGTGCGAAGGATCGCGTACCGCCCGCCGGCCTCTTGGACGGCTTTTTCGCCAATCAGTTTTGACAAACCGTAAGCGTTCTTAGGATTGGTCAGCTCGCTGGGTTTCCAAGGCTCATTGCCGCTTCCATCAAAAACGTAGTCAGTCGAAATGTGGATGAAGGGAACGTCCATCTCAGCGCACGCCTTAGCCATCGCAGCTGGCGCCCAACCATTCACGCGGGTAGCGAGAGTGACTTCCTCTTCAGCGCGGTCCACGACCGTATAAGCCGCAGCATTGATCACTCCGTTCGGCGAGTGTTTTCGTATCGCTTCTGCACAGCTTTCAGGATCCGAGAGATCGGCCTCGTCCCGAGACAAACAGGTGACATTCCCCAAGGCTTTTAGCTCGCAAGCCACCTGCCCCGTCTTACCAAAAACGAGTATTGTCACGCTGACTTTGCCTTGCCGGTACCGAGCCGCTCACCCACGCCCTTGCGCTCCAGCAAAGGCTGCCACCACGCCTCGTTTTCGAGATACCAGGTAACCGTCCGCTCCAGCCCCTCTTCCACGGTCACAGAAGGTTGCCACCCCAGTTCATCACGTATGCGCGAGGCATTGATAGCGTAGCGAGCATCGTGGCCAGGACGATCAGTGACGAAAGTGATAAGATCGGAATACAGACCTTCGCTTCGCGGCTGGACGCGATCGAGAATTGAGCAAATCGCCTGCACCAACTCTAGGTTAGTGCGCTCATTATCGCCGCCGATGTTATAGCTCCGCCCCACCTCTCCTCGTTCTGCGACCAGCAGGAGAGCCTCCGCATGATCCTCGACGTAGAGCCAGTCCCGGATATTCGAGCCGTCGCCATAGATCGGCAGCGGCTGGCCCGCGAGGGCATTAAGAATGACGACCGGAATGAGCTTTTCTGGGAAGTGATAGGGCCCGTAGTTGTTCGAGCAGTTCGTGATGACGACAGGCAGACCGTAGGTTTCGTGCCATGCCCGGACCAAATGGTCAGAGCTCGCCTTAGAGGCGGAGTAAGGGCTCCGCGGATCGTAAGGGGTGCCCTCAGTGAACTTGACCTCGGGGTCAGCAGGTAGCGAACCATAGACCTCATCAGTGCTGATGTGATGGAAGCGGAAGCGTTCGGGCTTTCCAGCTTCCTCCCAATATTTCCGGGCCGCCTCCAGCACATTGAAGGTCCCGTTGATATTGGTCTCGATAAAATCGGACGGTCCATCGATTGAGCGGTCAACGTGCGATTCCGCCGCAAGGTGCATGACAATGTCAGGCTTGAAGTCGTCGAGTGCTTCCTGAACGCCTTCGCGATCACGGATGTCGCACTGCTTGAAACGATAGAGTGCACTTGCCTCTTCATCGCTCACATTCTCGAGACAAGCCGCATAGGTGAGAGCGTCAAGATTGAGTACCTCGTGACCTCGCTTAATCGCAAGCCTGACGACGGCAGAGCCGATGAAACCGGCACCGCCGGTAACGCAAAGCCTCATTGTTATTTCTCCCAGCAAAATGGGCTTTTGATTTGTGAGAGGGAAGGCGCCTCGGCGTCCTTCTCACTCAGGACCGGGTTCTCGGCCTTCGGCCATCCGATGCCGAGATCCGGATCATCCCAGCGCACCGAGCCTTCGGTTTCGGGAGCGTAATAATCCGAGCATTTGTATACGATCTCACTGCCCGGCTTCAGCGTCATGAAACCATGCGCGAAGCCTGCAGGAATGAAGAGCTGAAGACCGTTATCTGCACTGAGTTCGTAGCCGACCCACTTGCCGTAGGTCGGGCTGTCGAGACGGATATCTACAGCGACATCGAAAATTGCGCCGCGACCACATCGGACCAATTTCGCCTGTGCCGCCGGAGGTTTCTGAAAATGGAGACCTCTGACGGTTCCCACTTTTTCGGAGAGCGAGTGATTATCCTGTACGAACTCAGACCTGATACCTACATCGCGAAATGCGCGCGCATTGTAGATCTCAGCAAAGAAGCCTCGGTGATCACCAAACCTCCGTGGCTCCAGCAAAACAACATCAGGAAGCTTGGTCTGGATAACTCTCATTAAAGTCTCAGCTTTGTCATCGTTTAGGTTGACGAAGAAATGCGACGAATAACTTTCGCTGGGACCCCACCAACTACAGTGTCATCAGCAACGCTCCTAGTAACGGTACTATTCGCCCCAACGAAGACACCGGACCCAATGTCTATATCACCGACGACTACCGCGTTTGCCCCCAAAGTAACCCTATCTCCAAATCGCGGGTGACCTTCACGAAACCCATCTCCACCAACGGTAACGCCTTGCCGAACGAAAAAATCTGCGCCCGCGATCAACCCGCCGCCCAGAACTAACGTCCCGTTATGAGCTATAAAAAAGCGCGGACCGATATTCGCCCTCTCCGATATGTCAGTGCCTGTAATCAATTGCCCTCCACGTTTTATCAAATGCCTCAGAGGTGAAAAAATAACATTCAATGGGTACGGAAGAAGCAAAATTGCTCGAGAGATCCTATAATATAGTAATGACCATGAAGTTAGCCACAGAAAAGGAGAAAGGATGAACGCGAATGGGAATGGCTCACGCCTCCCCCAGCAGCGCTTCAAATCTTGTCGAAGAAAGCTTATCTGCTCCAGAGATTTTCTCATCTCATATCTCTTAAATAATTTTTTTCCGGAGGTACCAAAAGGAGAAAATTCCGAATGCGAGCGCGAACCCTAATACGGAAAATCCGACGAAGCTGATGCCGTATGTCGGCGTGAATGCGACCAATGCGCACGAATATGGGACAAGGACCATGACAGAAAGAAGGCTTAAACCTCTTTCATGCCCGCCCATGAAGAGAGCACTTCGCACCGTCGCGGTCGCCCCTTGAAAAAATCTCGCCATTGCAACCGCGACATACGCCATTGAGGCTTCATTCGTGAACTCAACGTCGAAAATCATATTCACCAAGGGCAACAACAAAATTGCGCCCAAGAACGCGAATAGCGAAAAAGCCAAGTTTAGATGTGTGAATTTTCTCAATGCGTGCCAGCCACTCGCGAGGTCATTTCTCGAGAATCTTGCAGCGATATTATTGGCATAAATTGTTGTGATTGTTACGGGAAGAAGGATCAAAGTGGTGATGCGCATGATAATCGCATAGAACGTCACATCGACCGGACGGAGAAAGAAACCGATTACCAAGCTATCTAATAAGGATTGCACCCCTTCGATCAGAGAGAATGCATAAAAAGATTTTGCCTGCGCCACCGATCGAAGCGGGCTTTCCCCGCGGCGCGCTGTATCTTTTTCAACCGCTGGAACCCGACCTAGGGCTAGTCGTGCACCCACCGCGACAACCAAGGTCGATAAAAAGAAGGCGGCCGCAAGAGCATAGGGCAAATCTCTTGCCAAGAATGCAATCGCCAAAAGGCTTAATGGGCCGATGACTTCAAACAAAAAGATGGAAATATTTACACGCCCCAATCCTCGGAGTAGAAATATGCTATTCCACATTGTCGCATATAATGGCGCGGATAATCCCAAAACGAGAAAGCTCGTGGCGACATTTTGAGAGTAAAATGCTGTTACAAATGCATATCCGGCAGCTGCAGCTATAACTGCCGGAATCGACGAAAAGTAAGATAGTCGCGTTAAGCGCGCCCGGGTATCCTCATCGCTGGAAGCTGCCTCCTTAAGAATATAATGATCTAACCCGAGGCGGCCTACTAGCATCGTTAGCAAGAATACACTTAGGGCGATGGAGTAGATGCCGAACTCGCTCTCCCCAAACAAACGCACTAGAATGATAACCTGAGCGGCTTTCAACAAAACCGCGGTCGCGCGGAGGGAGAGCGCGCGAATTACGACCGAGTTCTCCGCCAATCCAGCAAGAGAAATTTTTTGTGTAATGCTGATCCGAGCCCGGAAATTGGAGAGACGGAACACTTTTCTCAGCCGCCAGTCAACCACGCGGTGGCTCAGCGGGCAAAACCGGAAATACTGAATCAAAAAAATCAGAATTCGAAGCTTCGATCGCTCCGAAGAAGCTATCCGCATCTGCTCGGTCAGCTCCGTAAGTTACTTTGAACTTTTCAACTGCGTGGCGAAGCGTTGACCCTGGCAACACGACAGAACCCGGAAAGAAAGGAAATGAAGCGAATCCGCACTCCTCGGTGGTGATTACTTGAAGGCCTAGCTCTATCGCTTCGAGCACGACGATTGGGCATTCGGCCATTACTAGGCGGAAAGGCAGGAGGGCCATCTCGCACTGAGCCAACTGGGTGAAAAGCTCATTCCGCGACAGCATCCCTTCGACTACCTCAGCCCTTCGGAAGGCCTTGGCATATGGCCTAAACCTATCCTTGAGTTCGGGGCGTTCCTGGCGCACCAGAAGCCTCAAATTTTTGGTGCCAGATTCCAAAGCGAACCGGGCCACGAGATCAATACCCCGAGTTTCGAAAGGCGGCCCAACGTAAACATATTTGACATACTTCCGGCCGCTCATCTCAAGGCTTGCCTGCCCCCAGTTTCCCTTGATGAACGGGATCATCAAATAACCATTGTCACCGCGATATTGTCGATACCGCACATCCGACAGGAAAATCACACCTTGTGACTTTTGGAGGTGCCGCTCCACCCAAAAACGCGGAACGGTAGCCCCAATTAAAAGCCGCCAAAGATCACCAAAATTTCGAAAGACTGCAGCAAATCCAGCGCGCCAAAAATCTCGAATTCGATAAAGTGGGAATGTCGCGAGATAGTAAAGACGAAAGCTTTGATTTTCCGCGCCTCCGCTCCAGAGAAGATCTGACAAAGATAACGTCTTTACAACGATCCCCGAAAATCCCATCGGGACCTCTCTAATACTTGGAGCAACGCTTACTCGGTAACCTCTGATTTTCAAAGCCATAATGAGGAATTTTATAGTATACCAAGGCTGTCTTTTTGCGAGATTTTCGTTATAATCGCGAATTATAATAATAATATCATTCACGATAATGATCCAATACTTTCGCGTATATATTTTCGGAGGAGAACCCTTCAGCCAAGCATTCAGAACGTAATGAAAGTTTCATGTATTCCTGAGGAGACAGTGCCGATGCAGCTTGAAGAGCATCAAAAATCGATGAGGAGGTGTGATCATTAATTGGGATATAGGCTTCCGGATCGATGTCTTTGACCAAACCTACTTTTGTAGCAATAACTGGGGTGCCGCTTGCCATTGCCTCCAGCACTACTCTGGGGCCGGTTTCGTATGTTGAAGGCATAATCAAGAATTCAGCGGATGCGAGAGCGTCAGCCACGCCCTCGGTATCCAGCGAGCCAAGCCAAGAGACCGTATCCGGAACAAATTGTTCCGATATACGTCGCTTTAGGAGTTCAGAGAGGGGGCCATCACCTCCAAAAACGAAATGGCGTTGCCCGCCTGCACGCTGATACCGCACGATAGCATCGAAGAGTTCTGGCAAGCCCTTTCGGTATCCAAGACGACCCAGATATAGAATAAAACCTTCACGTCGATTTCCACGGCCCTTAAATACTTCCAAATCAATTGCATTGACAATTGTGGATATTTTATCCTGCCGAACGTGATAGAAATTTCTAAGTTCTTCGGCCACCCCTTCCGAAACGGAGATAATTTTGTCACTTCCTTTAATAAGCAACCGCTCCATTAACGGACTTAAAAAGTAGCCCATCAACTTATTAAGCTTGGCATGCAAGCTGATCGGTTCAATAAATTTGGTATCCGCCACCATAGTCGAATGTATGGTGGAAATAACTTTGGGCCTTTTTTCGGAGCCGGTCCTCCTTGCAGGAATCACAAGGGGAGAATGATAATGAATGATATCGAGTTCTTTGCGCCTAAAAATGGTCGTCAGAATGACAGCGAAGATGAAAGAACTAATGGCTGGTATGCTCGATGACGGAATTCGCGTGACCCTTATTGACTCGTAGGTTTCCATCGAGGGCCGCCGGAAACCGCCGGTACGGACGAAAATGGTAACGTCGCAGCCTTTGGCATTGAGATATTTGGCTAAGGAAAATACATGAGTACCCAAGCCCTCCCGAGGAGGGAAGGACCCGGAAGTCACCAAAGCAACTTTCAACCCACCTGCGGTGAGCGGGGAATGTTCTTGAATGGCCCTACCTTTAGTCTGCCAAATGCCCTCTTCGTAAATCCTTACGGAGAGCATTCGCCGAAGTCGCTGCAGCAACTCATTGGCCCTAATCATGAGCGCGCCTCTACTTTTCATGAAAAATTTTCATCTCGAACTGTCGATGAAGTTCCGCTGAAATTCGGCAGGCCAAGTCCAGCCCTCCGCTTTTACCAGGTCGCCACGATTCAACTGGCTGAGCCCTGATAGCTGCAATTCCCCTTCGCAACTCTTGCAATGAATTGGCTTCTATCGCTCGGCGAGTCAGACGGAGATGGTTGGCTAACTCCACTTGATTGTCTTGGCATTCGCCCAGCTCCTTCTTTCGAGGAACAACGATCAGAGGGCGACCAATCTCCAAAACGTCGAAACAGCTTCCGTATCCTGCTTGTGCAATGACAAGCTCTGAGCGAGCAATGAGCGCTCGGATCTCATCTCTAGGAGCGTATTTGAAGCACTCGCAATTTGGCGCTTCGGCAGTGACCCCGCATTGTGCAATGACCTGCTCGCCACCTTCCTGCGCCAAGAAGGAGATAAATTCTCTTAGGCGGCTAAATGGGTAGGGGTTAGTCCCGAAAAGACAAAAAATCATCGCCGAATGACCCCTCTGGTAAAATACTAGCCACCAAAGATCTTGGATAAAACTTTTGCAGCTCTTTACTTTGGATCACGAACACATTCGAAAATCGATAGAGTATACGTCCAGTGATCGATGGAGAGTTTATTCTCGCACCACTTTCAATAAAGATACAGATACTTCCGGTAATTCGCGATATGATGTAGAACGGGACCGCCATCCCTGCGCCGGTCGAAACGACAATAGCCGGCCTTAACCGCATCCAATACCGTATTGCCCACAGGACGTTCTTCAAAAAGAGCCAAGGTGACCGATGGCAATCCACAATTGGCATCAAGTCAAAAGCCCCAGAAGAACCGCGGTCCACAGCCCCAGGCTCAGTCAGCACGACATCGAAGGCCGGGAAATGCCGACAGACCGCTAATAATTCAGTAAGATGCCCGCCCCCAGATGCTATACCGACTATCCGCATCGCTGGAGTATCTTTTTTGCTATCTGATCCGGCCGAGAATCAGCTGTGTCAATCATGTGGAGACGGTAGATTCGAGCAATGCACCTATAGATTTTGACTTTTCTCTCATAATTCTTGTCAAATCGAATGTCCGGGCGTCTCCGTCGAACCAGATCCGGGTTACAGCTCAAGACTACGCATTCCCACGAAGCTACATGGTCTTTAATCGCGGCATCAAAAAGCCTCAAGGCGAACCGTAAATTCCCGCTTGAAAGTGCGGAATCAGCGACGATATCAATTAGATAACGGTCTGCTAAAATAAATTTCCCGTTTTTCAGAGAATCAGAAAGCTTCCATCTGGGCTTTATGAATAGGTTCCAGTCGATCCAGATGCTGAAAATGTAGATACGTCCAGCTACTCCTGAATAATTGTGATAACCCAACCTTCCGCCTGGAGTATCCTCATAGTAACTCCAACCCAAGAGGCGGCCTAGAAGATTGAACAGCCGCGCCAGTACGAATCCAAACCTTCGCCAAGAGGTGTGGGCAAACGAATGATCTTTGATCTGCTTTAGAAGCTCCTCCAAAATCGTCGACTTACCAGTACCATCGGGTCCGCTAAGGACGATTTTCATTGAAGGCCCCGATTGCCGTCGAGGGCCTGCCTGGGGGTTGGCGCATTGGGGAATTTTCTCTTGAAGATATCATTGGAAAACAAGAGCGCCGGAACCTCCCTATCATCCATCTTGTTGATGAAGTTCAATTCACTAAAGCAGAACACGTCCAGCGGCAGCCCGTTAATATTCGCCCAAAGTCTAAGTTTTAACGCGTAGCAATAAGCCCTTGCCGAACTTAGAAGACCAGAACGATGGTAAAGGCGTATATCGATGTCTGAATAACTATGCATTTTACCGCGGCAGAAACTTCCGTAAAAAAGAACCTCACGAATGCCGTGGGCCTTAGCCGTCTCTGCAAGCTTTTCGATAATCCGCGTCACATCTCGCATCGAGAGAGCGCGCGCCAATCCTAGGTACCGAAGCATCACCGGAATTTGACTGTTGACGAAAAAGTTCGCGAAATGCCCGGCTACAAAGGACCATAGCAGTCCAATGCCGGCCGCATAGAAGAGCACCGCAAATATTATTGTAACCAGTACTTTGAAGAGCCGCTCTCCCGGCGTCATATAAAGAACACCTTGAAATATCATATAGGATATCAATACAGGTATGGGCTTATTGATTAGCCTGTTTGCGAATTTGTACTTTTTCTCTGCCATCGTCAATTCTTTGAGGTAGTGCCCTTGCTTAAAAATTAAGCTCCCAACGCTCTATACAAAGTAAGATATTTCTTGGTCACTTCGGAAGGCTCAAACGGTTTAAGTTTAAGGTGCGCATGCTCCGCGATGCGGTGTCGAGACCTGTTCCAACCCATTACTGCGACGATTGCAGCGGCCAACGCCTTTTCATCAGGCTCCACAATAGCACCCGTTTCGCCATCGGAAATGATCGACGCGACATCCCCGACGGGTGTTGAGACTACGGGAATGCCACAGGCCAAGGCCTCCTTAACCACCGTGGGCGATGCCTCATGTTGGGAGGTTAGGACCAGAACCTTCGCAGAAGATATCGCGAGGGGAACAATATCGGGAGGAACTGCACCCGCCATGCAGACCGCCCGAACAAGCGCGGAATTTTCGATTTGCTTGCTAATCAAATTCGCATCTTCACCCTCCCCTGCGATGACCAATTTCGCTTCTGGAAGCTCCGCGAGCACTAGCTCCCAGGTCCTTAAAAGTAGCGGCAAGTTTTTGACGTGCGCGATCCGCCCTACGAAGAGACAAACGTCGCTATCTGGATATGGCGAATCCGGCCAAGGGGGACGATCTGGACTAAAGGATTGGAGATCAATCATCGAGGGAATTATGGATATATCAGATTGATCAATTAAATTTCCGTGCCTTTGTTTAAATTGATCAACCACGTCCGAACTTACTGCAACAATTTTTGTCGCTCGTTTAAGAAGAAAACCTTCGATATTGCGAAATATTGGAAATACAATTCGAGAAGCAAGCCGACCGAAGCGCTTAGGGAAAACTGTGAAGGTCCTACCGTGTAAGGTCACGATGCAGCAAAAGCGACGACCCAAGAAAGGCAAGCAATAATATAGTCGATGAACATGAATGACAGCGCTTACATCACGTAGATACCATATCCTGGCCCAGATGAGTCCTAGCAAAAAGCGCCAGGTGCTGTTTGCAGATTGAGCTACGGGAATGTAACGGATTTTTCCACGGGTCTCCGCTTTCCCCCCAACTCCGAGGAAGACCATCTCTGACACGGAGTCGAGAAGTGAATTCGTCAAGTTCTGGACATATCTGACTCCCCCCCCCCTGTCCGTTCTCAAATGGGTTCGTCTGGTAAACCATTACTAGCAATGCAGGCCTCCCGCAAAAAACATAGCGAACCTCACCTTTCCATCCTGTGGCGCTTTCGCAAATCTAATCGCCCGCTTGGCGTGGTGGCCCTACCCGCGCCTCGCACTCCAGGCGGACCCTCGGCAAAAAGATGCATAGCCATTGCAAGAATGAGGAAATTTGGAGCGAGCACCATATTTGTGTGCAGCCCTGACACGAAAAAGAGCACCACACCTGGGGAGTACGCAGTCTTGTAGATCAAAGCACATGAGAAGAAGACGAAGCCCAGTGCCGCCACTACCCCTCCATCGTATAGGAGATACAGAAGGTCGAAATGAGGGAACTCGAGCCCGCGCAAGGCCAAGTTCTTTACCCCCCCCAGGCCCTGCGCGCCGAAGAGCAAACTGAGCAGCTCATCCTCTCGAAGCAGCCAATTCCAGATCCAAACATGGGTCTGCAACCGGCCAGACGTAAACGCATCAAGGTCCCGCGCGTCATAGATCTGCATCCTCTCGATGATTGGAATTCTGCTAACAGTGTCGATATTTAGCCAAAGCAGTGCGGCAACAGCCAACGAAACCGATGCAAATGCGATGTATCGTTTGGATTTTATGGCGGACTGTAGAGCAGCCATTACTATGAGCGATAGAAATACCCCACGCGACTGGGTCAGAAATATTGACCACCCCGCCAAGATCAGCATTGTAAATAGCAAGATACGACTTTGACTGCCCTTTGGCCACTCTAACATTATATAAATGATTACGAAACCAGCCAATAGAGCATATAGAGTGCCTGAACCCCAACCCTTTGATCGGGAATGCACGAAATCTTCTGGAGAAAATTGAAGGTTTGTCCATAATTGGGACACCACCACAATCATGCAGAAAGTTAATAGCATTCGATGGCCCATTAACCATGCACCGGCCCGAAGTTGGAAGCAAGTGAATATTGCTATTGTCGTCAAAAAAATAAAAATTGGGCTGGTAAAGGCGGCCTCGCTATTGCCGAAATTACTTATTAATAAAGCCGACAATATTGAGCATATTATCAATACGTATATAGGGTTGAAGTTAGTCACCTTTACGAACGGCGCCACGGCGAGAACTGTAAGGGCCAATTGAGGAATGAGGAAATTACCCTCATTTCCCGTGAGATAACTAAGATTGGTCGTTCCTAAAAACATAAGAACAGCGGCGCCCAGTGGCACCGCCCAACCGTCGACCAAGTGGTTATGCGCGGCCCTATGCCGCATAATTCCGGACCAAGTATCGCGCAGCGCTGGTAAGATGATAGGCGAAATTCTTGCTGATTATCTGACGGTTTGCCCGGGCGGCGTTATGTACGAATTCAATATCCGTGTAAGATCTTAGCCTATGTCCAGTCAGGCGCGCGCGCCTGCAGAAATCAACGTCTTCCATGTACATGAAGTACCTCTCGTCGAACCCATTCAGATATTGATAGAGGTCAGCTCTGATGGCGAGAAACGCTCCCGAAGCCCAGTCGCGATAGCCCGATGTAGTTGCCATTTGGTCGCTATATCTACTAGGGCCAGAAAAGCCGATCAACGAGAGTGCAAGCGTACCGAATTGAGGAAATGGCCGTATGTTATCGTCATATTTGCGAGCCACATCATTCCATAATAAGGGGCAAACCAGCTTTTCTCCGTCTGCTTCGGCTTGGCCAACGAGTTCAGCGATTTTTTCCCCATCGGCAATGATGTCCGGATTGCATACTACGAACCAATCATTACCAGTAAGATTAGATTCCCGAAAATTCATGTTGTGATTAGCGCCAAATCCTCGCGGGGATGAGTTGGTAAACAGACTAACTCCAACACAATCTCTGTGAGATTCACTGTTTAAATTTTCACGAAGAACTACGGATAGCGGCCTCAGACGCTCCAAAAGCCGATTTCTCTCAAGCTCTTCCCTGTGACCATGAGATACTATCGATACAACTGTGCGCATGAAATCAGGATGTCTTTTTGTTCGTGTGGGACGATTGGACTCGCCAAATCATTCAACCGTTACCGATTTCGCGAGATTGCGAGGCTGGTCAATATCGGTGCCCATGGCCAATGCGGCATAGTATGCCAGCAACTGGGCGACAATTGCGTGAAGGAAGGGCGTCACCACGACGCCGGAGGGCGGAAGCACCACGTCTGCGCTAGGCACTTTTCCGACATGCCAAACATGCGCGCCGCGTGCGCTTACCTCGGCGGCATTCGAAAGCGTCTTTTCTTGGAGATTTCCTTCATTGTCGAAGACGACCACCGGCAAGTCGTGATCAATGAGCGCGATCGGTCCATGTTTGAGCTCTCCAGCCGCGTAGCCCTCCGCGTGGATATAGCTGATCGCCCGCGCTGTCAAAGCCGCGGTATTCGAGCCGCGAGAGGCCCTCGATCACGCGATTTGTCACGTCTCTACGGCCTAAGATCCCGACAATTCCACACATCGTGTTCTTGCGTCTCTTTCTGGTGGGGTTTCGTGGGTTTCGCGATCAGCCAGCAGGTTCGAGCGCCGACTGTCGCTCCCAAGCGAGCGCGTGACCGACGATCTCGTCGATGTTCTGGTGCCTCGGCTGCCAGAGCACTGTCGCTAGCAGCCTCGCATTTTCCGAGATGAGTTCACCCGGGTCGCCCGCGCGGCGAGGCTCCTGGCGGCGCTCGACCTCTCCGCCCGAGACGCGATCGACCGCGTCGAGTACCTCACGCACCGAGTAGCCTCGTCCGTAGCCGCAGTTGAGCGTCATCGATGCGTCCGGCTTTTCGACGAGCGCCTCAAGCGCAAGGACATGCGCTGCGACGAGGTCGGAGACGTGGATGTAGTCGCGTACGCCGGTGCCGTCGCGCGTCTCGAAATCACCGCCAAAGATTGCAACGTGGCTGCGCTTGCCGAGTGCAGCTTCGACCGCGACCTTGATCAGGTGGGTCGCCCCTTGGGTCGACTGCCCGGTCCTCCCCTGAGGATCGGCTCCGGCGACATTGAAGTAGCGCAAAATGCAATGGTTGAGGTCGTGCGCATTTGTCACATCGCGCAGCATCGCTTCGGTCATGAGTTTCGACATCCCGTAGGGATTGATCGGCCGCGTCGGGCTGTCTTCGCTCACGCGCGCCGTGTCCGGCTCGCCGTAGACAGCCGCGGTCGAACTGAACACGAAGTGGCGCACCCCTTCCTTGATCGCCGCCTCGATCAAGACGCGGCTGCGGGCGGTATTGTTGTCGTAATACTTCAGCGGGTTCTCGACACTCTCGGGGACGACAACCGAGCCAGCAAAGTGCATGATCGCACCGATACCGTGCTCGCGCAGGATCGACCGCACCGCCTTCCCATCACCGACATCGACTTCGTGGAAGGGCACCCCCTCGGACACCGCCGAGCGAAAGCCCGTAACGAGGTTGTCGACCACTACGACTGGCCAGCCTGCATCCTGCAGAGCGAGCACCGCGTGGCTGCCGATGTAGCCTGCGCCGCCCGTAACCAGCACGGAGAATTTATTCGAAGTCATGAACATTTCCGTTGGTTTCAGATGACCCACCCGGGCCCCATTCGTCAGCAGTCAACGACCCCATGCGCGATAACACCGACTAGGAATCGTTCTTGTTGGCCTAACGCCTTACGGCTGCTTGAGGGCGTTTCTTGTTGGCCTAACGCCTTCGGCTGCTTGAGGCCTGGAAGCGCTCCAGCATCCGTTGGCGATATCCCGCTCATTCCCCATCAACCTGCCGCTCGAGCCGCGCAATCTGCGCCTGGAGATACTCGTACTCGGCGCGCTTGCGCGCCAGGAACCCGCCCGCCAGCCGCGCCCGCTCCGCAATCCCGCCAGGCGTCAGAACATAGGCATAGCCTGCCTTGTTCTCCGATTGCCTGAAACGGCCCATCTTGAGCCAGCCCTTCCCCGCAAGTGCCCTCAGGCAATAATTCGCGCGGCCGAGGCTCACGCCCATTCGCCGGGCAAGCTCGCGCTGCGTGATCCCCGGCTCGTGCTCGAGCAAATACAGGATCTCGCAGTCGAGCGCCTCGCGCGCGGACAGCGCAGGCTGCTTGGATGGCTGTGTATCGGTCTGCACGGCTACCGCACTACGCGGGAATCGCCCTCACGCAGTGCCAATCTCGTTTATCGAACAGCGATCTTCACCCTGTTCAAATTTGAACGGCTGGCTAGGAGCCGCCATCCCGCAGGTCAATCAGCGGGATAAACTATTGAAGCAAAATACCCTGAGGTGTGGTCAGGCAGCCACGAGCTGAGCGCGCGGAAGCGTCACCCTGGTGTCTCCCGACAGCAGGCGAAGCAGCACCACGACACGCTCTGACCCTGCAACGCTGGCTAGCGAGCCGCACAGGTCGTCGAAGGGACCGCCCACGACGCGCACGGCATCACCGGGCTGCAAATCTTCTTCGAAGGCGACATCGCCGTGCTCGTCCGCCATGTCCTGCAGGCGTTCGACAAAGCCACTCGGTACAGGCGCCGGGTCATTGCCGAATGTTACCAGCCGCAGCACGCCGATTGTCCCATTGATCGAGCGCCAGCGATCCTCGGCACCCAGCTCCACGAAGACATAACCCGGAAATAGCGGCTCGCGAACAATCGCCGGCTTCTTCGCGACGAGCTTAGAGCGTGCGACCAGCGGACAATGCGTTTCGAAGCCCTGGCGCCCCAGATGCGAGATCGCGAGCTTTTCCTGGCGCGGCTTGACCTGCGCCGCGTACCACCGCGGCAAAGGGGCCGTTGATGCGAGAGAAAGGCTCATTCGCCCGCTCCCGGTTTGATGGCGGCGCATGACGAACTTGGGGTCACATCACGCGCCGCCGCGCGGGACACCGGAGACGACCCGAAGAACCCCTGCGCCTCGATAGGGGCGGCAAATTCGAGAATACCGGCCACCGAGCTATTTTGCCCCGAAGCCCGACAGGACGACGCGCAGCGTGCGCAGCGCGATGACGATGTCGAGCCAGTAGGACAGATGTTTGATGTAATAAAAATCGTACTGAAGCTTGTCGTCGACCTCGTCGAGCGAGGCGACGTGCCCCTGATTGACCTGCGCCCAACCGGTGATCCCCGGCCGGACGATATGGCGGTACCGATAGAAGGGGATCTCGGCTTCGTACCAGGTCGAAAGACTGACCGCCTCGGGACGCGGGCCGATCCAGCTCATTTGCCCGAGCACGATATTCACGATCTGCGGCAACTCGTCGAGGCGGGTCTTGCGCAGGAATCGGCCAATCTTGGTGATCCGCTCGTCATCAGTCAAGGTGACCGATTTCTCGCGGTCCTCGCCGTCATTCGCTTCCGTCATGGTACGGAACTTGACGACGTTGAACACTTTGCCGCGAAAGCCCATCCGGCGCTGCAGGAAGAAGACCGGCCCCTTGCTGTCGAGCTTGATGAGGATGGCAGTGATCGCCATCAGCGGCAGCACGACAGGAAGGACGAGAATCGAGGCGAGCAGGTCCACGCTGCGCTTCAGCTTCTGATAGACGAAACTGGGCACGAGCGCGCCGAAGCTGTTCTCCGAGAGGTGATTGATCTGCACCCTGCCCGTCTCGGTCTCCCACACCTGGCGGTAGTGATAGACCGGCCGTCCCGAAATCGCTGCCTCGGCAATCAGTCGCTCCCATTCGGGCTCGAGATCGGCATGGAGATCGGCGATGATCGGACCGCGAGGGAGAACTTCGAGGCGCGGCTCGTGGAGATCGAGAATTGGCACGCGAGTGAGGCGCCGGATACGGTCGACCTTGCCGCCCGGCACAACGCAGTAGAGCATGCCCTTGTCGCGCCAGAGGGTCTCGATTGCGTAGCGCGCGAGCAATGTCCCCACGAAGCACAAGAGCAGAATGGCATTCGAGTACTCAAGGCGAAGAAGGACGACGAGGCCTAGGAAGACGGCGTAGAATGCGGCCAGCACAGGAAGGATCGACTGCGCGATCTGCGTTCCGGGATATTGGCGGAAGCGGCGCAGGACCAAAAGGGTCGCGACCGCACAGACCGTGACGCCGAAGACGGAGTTCGAAATAGCATCGCCTGATGCAAGCGGCACCCGTTCCGCGAAGTCGAACGCCACAAGCAGCGCATCGGCATTGAAGCTGAGCGCTAACAGAGCGGGGATCAAAACCCCGACAACGAGAACGAAAGCAAATTCGAAACGAAGCCGATGAACAAAGCTCCGCCCATTGCTTACCGCTGGCATTCTGGCCAGTAACACTTGCGACCCCTAAAATAATCTACACAGCCGATGAATGGCCCAACTTAACAATTGTTAAGCAATTGCATTTGCGAAACAATTGGCCCCATCGGAAGTCCCGTTAGCGCAAAATTCGCTCTCGTGCACCCCCGCAAAGCCACGCTAGCGACCTTGGTTGCCCGCGGCTTGTATGAAAGCGACATACGCGCCAATTTCCGAGGCTAATTAGGCAATTTTATCAATCAAGTATGGATTCCCGCATTACTGGATGGGCCTATTCTCGTCATCGGGAGAATCGTAGAGAACTGCATCGTATTGGGACTGATTTAACCTCGCCCTTGAGCAAAGAGACGATGAAGTTTATGCCGAGCGACGTCTCTGGGGAGGGATAATCATTGCAAAACGTTACTAACGCAGCGCCTGTTGAAGCCATCGACACTGGGAACTCGCAAGGAAATGTCGACTCCTATGGCGCCTTGGTAGGATGGAAAGCCGAAGACCTGCACGACCGAATCGTGCTTCGCATGCAATTCGTCCATAAACCTCCGCCACATTCGCGAGACGATGTTCACCATTCGGTCCTCGTCATCGACAAGAACCAGGCCGTGCAACTGGGTAACTATCTTTTTCAGATAGCGGGGCAGACGAAACCAGCGTCACGCCCTTCGTGGTTCGGCCGCTTGATTGGCAAGTAACCTCTTTAATTGTCGGTCCTTGCTTAAATTGACCTGACCCGCCAAGAACGCCTCCTTCGTCAGGGCGGGCGCTCCTGCCGGTCCATCAAGATCGTCGGAAAGTAAGAGCCATTTTTCTGCTTCAATCTGCCAACGAAAGACTTCGTCCGCACGCGGCGATTGGCCTTCTCGCATTCCTCGTCTTCGTGTTTCTTCTCGGAGGCGGCTCGCGCGCTGACATCACCAGCCTTCCAGCGCTTCGGTTCGTCTCTGCCTTAATCATAGCCACTGCGATTCTGATGCTTCGCAAGGACGATCTGGCGCGCATCAAACTTCCGCTGCTGCTTGTTGCGGGGATCGCTCTAATAGCATCGCTTCAGCTTGTCCCCCTCCCCCCAGATCTTTGGACGCTGCTGCCCGAACACGAGGCGATAGCGCGGTTGGACAACTTGCTTGGACTGGAGGTCTGGCGGCCCGTTACCCTCTCGAGTGCAGCCACAATCAACGCATTAGGCTCGCTCACCGTGCCTCTGGCGGCGCTTCTGCTCTTTTCGATGGTCCGTGACCATACCCCCGTATTGTTGGGCTTCGTAGCAATCGGGATCGTGAGCGCCCTCCTCGGCATCATGCAGCTTTTTGCAGATCCGCGAAGCGGACTGTTTTTCTACGAGATCACCAACAATGGCAGCGCGGTCGGTCTCTTTGCTAACCGTAATCACCATGCGGTCTTCCTGGCTTGCTGCTTGCTGGTCAGCCTGTTCCTGATGCAGCACTCTGATGAACGGCGCTTCCCATGGATTAAGTGGAGCATGGCAGCGGCCGGGGCATTTCTAGCGCTGGCCATCATTACGAATGCTTCGCGTGCAGGCATTATTGCGCTTTGTATGTCGCTTTTCCTAGGCGCCCTGACACTCGGGATCGACCGGTTAAAAACCCGGAAAACATCCGCGGCGGCAAGACAAGGGAAGTTTCTTCCAATTCTCTTAGCGGTTGTCGCCATCATTCTGCTCCCGCTCTTCGCCTTGGCTGAACGAAGTCCCGCCCTCGCCCGCATCCTTGAGAACAGCGCACTCGAGGACCTGCGGGCAAAGTTGCTACCAATTCTTCTGGATATGGTGGGCGACTTTCAGCCTTGGGGGTCCGGCCTCGGCGCCTTCGAATACGCCTATCGGATGCGTGAGCCGGTCGATCTGCTCGGACCCGCCTATGTCAATGAGGCCCACAACGACTGGCTCCAATTCCCGATCGAAACCGGTGTGCCGGGGCTTATCCTATTTGCTCTGCTGGCAGTCATCTGCGTCCGGCGCTTTATCCGGCTACCCTACGAGCGAGGTGCTCGCAGCGAACCATGGTTAGGCCTCGGAATCCTCATTGTCCTTGGGGCCGCAAGTGTGGTCGACTATCCACTACGCGTTCCTTCCGTGATGGTGCTTGCGGTGATCGCCCTTGCCATGTTCGGAGCCCCTGCCCTAAAGGGGAAATCTCCCGAAGTGTCGGTTTAACTTATTTAATATGGGGGTCGCGGAAGGACTGCCTGTCGTCAGGCTTGCTTCCAAACCAATTTCCAACATGCAGATTTTGCGCACTACTATACTTGCAGCAGCTTGCGCCTCCCTTGCTTCGTGCGCTGGATCGGGGCCGATTGGCGAATCTCCCATGATCGAGGTGGCCGAACTGAGCGCTTTGCCCGCTCCGGCAATTGACGAGGTATCCGTGGTCAGGCCGCAGGACAGTCTGCGCATCAGCGTCTTGGGCTTTCCCGAGCTGAGCCGCGAACTGTTGATCGGATATTCGGGGGCTTTCCAGTTTCCGCTCATCGGGATGGTTCAGGCCGATGGCCGTACTCCGCTCGCGATTTCCGAGGAAATTGCTGCTCGCTTGCGCGGTGATTATGTCGTCAATCCCGAGGTCACCGTCGATGTTCTCGAACAACCGGGCCGCTTGCTGACGATTGGCGGCGAGGTCACTCGTCCAGGACGCCATGAAGTAGCCGGCCCTATGACGTTGCTGGAGGCAGTAGCGACAGGTGGGGGGACCACGGACACGGCTAAACTCAGCGAAGTCTTGGTATTTCGTACAGTCGGCGGTCAGCGCTATATCGGGCTTTATGATTTGGGTGCGATCCAGCGTGGTAACTATCCGGACCCTCTCGTCTATGCCGGCGATATCGTACAGGTAGGCGATTCACCTACACTGCGAAGGATTCAGGCAATCACCGCATTGGCGCCCCTGGTAACCACCCCCATCATCTTGCTTGATCGCGTGCTAAGGTAAGGCCTCATGAGAAATGCAATGAGCAGCCCTGCCGGTCGTCCCGAGTTCGCCGAATATTACGATGAAGAGCCTTCGTCGCTACGCGATTTTGCCGTGCCGGCAGCAGAGCGCATCTGGCAGGTCGTCAAGAACAACAAGCTCCTGATCGCAGGTTTTATTGCTGCTGCCCTCATCATCGGGCTAGTGGCGACCCTGCTAATTACCCCGAAATACCAAGCGAGCGCGCGGATCGAGATCAGCCGCGTCGAAACCAACGTCACCGCGGTTGAAGGCGTGGAAACGCAGGACCAGGTGCTCGACGCGCAATATTACGAGACCCAGTATGAGTTGCTCCGGGCGCGCTCGCTTGCGGAGCAGGTTGTCCGCGAGGGCAACCTGGCTACCGACGAGCAGTTTCTGAAGGCCTTTGAGGTCGAGAATCTCGGCGACAATCCAGAGAAAAGGTTGGTCGGCATACTTTTGAGCAATGTGAGCATTGCACCCGTCGGCACTTCGAACCTTGTAGATATCCGCTTTACCAGCCCCGACCCGGGGCTCTCGGCTCGCATCGCCAACCTCTGGGCCCAAGAGTATATCGCGAGCAATTTGGCGCGGCGTTTCGGCGCGACCACCGAAGCCCGCCAGTTCCTCGAAGGACGCCTCGAACAATTGAGAGAGCGTCTCGAGGAGGCCGAACGTGAACTCATTACCTATGCAGCCGAGCGCAACTTGTTCACGGTCGATGCTCCCGCGGAAGGCGACAGTGACGATACGGCGGCACAAACACTGGTCGCAAGCGATCTCCAGACACTCAACTCAGCGCTGGCGCAAGCCACCACCGAGCGAATTGCCGCTCAAGCTGCAATCAATGGATCCGGCACAGCGCTGGCTCCTGAAGATGCAGCCGCAATCCAGCCGCTGCGGCAGCGGCGCGCCGAGCTTGCAGCTGAACGCGCTCAGCTGCGCGCCACTGCAGGTGAACAATATCCGACTGTCCGTGCGCTGACCGACCAGATTGATCAGTTGGATCAGGAAATCGCCAAAGCGGAAGCTCGCTCAGGCGGGGCCGTACGGGCGCGCTACCGGCAAGCTTTGGAAACCGAGCAGCGCCTGCGTGAGCGTGTGAATGAATTACAGACCGAATTCGTCGGCCAGCGGCGCGACAGCGTACAATACAACATCCTCCAGCGTGAAGTGGACACCAACCGCTCGCTCTATAACGCACTGCTTCAGCGTTACCGCGAGATCGGCGTCGCCGGCGTAGGCGAGAACAATATCGCACTCGTGGATGCTGCAGAAATACCGTCAGTTCCCACCGAACCAAACCTGCCGCGCAATTTGCTCCTTTCGTTGTTGCTTGGCGCGGCTGCGGCCGGAGGCATTATCTTGCTTCGCGAAAAGCTCGACCAAAGCCTGCGCGATCCGGCCGAAGTACCCGATGTTCTGGGGATACCGCTTCTAGGCAGTATTCCGCGGGTAACCGATGAGAGCGTAGACGAAGCTCTGAATAGCAAGCATTCCGAGCTCTACGAGGCTTACTTCAATCTGTTCACTAACCTCGGCTTTCTTTCCGAGAGTGGCGTGCCGAAATACCTGATGTTGGGCAGCACACGCCCGGCCGAAGGCAAGAGTCTCTCTAGCGTGGCGCTCGCCGATATCCTGTCAGACCGCGGCAAGCGCGTTCTGCTGCTCGATGCGGATATGCGGCATTCCGGTCTCTCGAAGTACCTCGAAGTGTCCGGCGGTAAAGGCCTCAGCAATATTCTGAGGGGCGAAGAACAGTGGCAGCCCATGGTCCAGACCGGTGCACCTTACGCCTTCCAAGTCATCTCCTCCGGTCGGCAGCCCCCGAATGCCGCTGAGCTTCTCGCCGGCGATCGCTTTGCCCAATTCTTGCAGAGCCTGGGCGAGCAATACGATCATATTATCGTCGATGCTCCGCCTGTCCTGGGACTCGCGGACGCCCCCTTGATCGCTTCGGCAGTCGATGGCGTCGTGATGGTGATTGAAGCGAACAAAGGAAAGATGCGCATGATTGCGCAATCGCTGGATCGTCTCGAACGTGGCGGCGGCAAGGTTTTCGGGGCCGTGGTGACGAAGCTCGATCAGCGCAACCAGTCCTACGGCTATGGCTATGGCTATGGCTACGGGTACTCCTATGGTGAAAAGAGCGCGAACGAGAGCGCGGCCTGAGCATCCAAGCGACATGATCTCTCGGCTTTTTCTTGCTGGTCTAGCGATTGCGCTCGCGCCGATCGTGGCAATTCATGCGCACGCATCATCTGCGGCCTCAGCTTCCGATTGGGCCGTTCGGCTAAATGGCTTCCAGCTAGCCGAGCAAGCATTGAGCGCAATACGCACTTCCGAAGAGGGTGGTCAGGCTGCGATACAAGCGGACAAAGATACGTTAGAAAAAGCACGCGTTGCCTTCTCCAAAGAACCGTTCGCAAGTGACGCTCTCTTTGTTCTGTCGCTCGACAGAGGCGCACAGCAACATGCGGTTCTGAGTGCAGCGAGACAACTGGACAAGCGTAACAGGCTCACTGGGCTAGCGCTGCTCCAAGCCGAAGTGGCGCAGAATAATCTGGAGCGCGTCTTACCCCTCGTTGATCAATTGTCCCGTGTGGAACCCGACCTGGCTCCCCAATTCGTTTCCGTCCTATCGGAGAGTTGGAGCGATGCCGGATCCTTGTCACTGCTCGAGCAAGCTCTACGTGATGAGCCATCGTGGGCCACAGCGTTTTGGCGCAGGATTCCACGCGACGAAGCCTCGCTCGAACGATACGCGGCTCTTCGCGAGAGGCTATCTCCTCCCTCCGATCCGCAAACTGAACGCAATCTGCTCAGCGCTTTTGTTGAGACCGGACGGTTCCCCGAAGCGTTTGAACTCTACGAGCAGGCTCGGTCGGCGACGGATAATCCCGACGAATTCTACCCGCCGATTGATTGGCGGGTTTCTGAAACCCGCGATGTCCGCGCGCGTCTTATTTCGACAGATACGATGGATGTCTTCGTGAAGAGCAACGCCTCGGGCGAATTCGCAAGAAAGTTAGTCGCTCTAAGCCCTGGTGATTATCGGATCTCAAGCGAGATTTCCGTGAAGCAGGGCAACGGAACACTGCAAGCCAAGCTGGCATGTGCTTCATCTGATACGGGGTCAAACTGGTTCGCAACGGAATTGTCCGGAGATGCCCGCGTTACTGTTCCGCAGAACACCTGCCCCTACGCTTGGCTAATTCTTGAGGCCTCCGCATGGGAAAGCTCGCTCGACCTTGAGGCGATCATAGAGGGCGTTGAGCTCACAAGCATCTGACGTGCTCACTGAGCCCAGCGCCCTCTCCCGCGCGGCAATTCCATATGTAGACGATCGGCGACCTTAGGACGTCTAGTGTCCGGGAACTGGACGTCAGCTAGCTTTTTTCCGACCGCGCTTTTGACCCGGTTTGCGACCCAAGCCGATCTTTTTTGCAAGATCGCGACGCGTCTCTGCATAATCGGGAGCGACCATTGGGTAGTCTGAAGACAGGTTCCAGCGCTGACGATATTCATCAGGCGTCATATCGTGTTCGGTCGAAAGGTGACGCTTGAGCATCTTCATCTTCTTACCGCAATCAAGACAAGTGATCTGATCGCGCTTAACCGAAGCTCGGATCGAAACAGCCGGATCCGGAGGTGTCTCTTCTGCATTCTGCGGTTCGCCTAGGCTGGCAAGTGCGCCATAAACATTTGAAATCAACGTCGGGACTTCGTCGACAGCCACGCTGTTATTGGAAACGTGTGCAGCAACGATTTCCGAAGTGAGCGTAATAAGTGTGTCATCCATTTGATTAGGTACCGTCTCAAGTTTTTGGTTCAATTTGTCGCTACTGAATTGTTCGTATTCTGTCGACAATAGTTTCGCGTAACGGAGCGAAGGGACAAGCGTACGATCAGAGGCCTGATATTTGGTTTCTCACACATCCTTTTGTTTAGGCCGCGCCCCGCGGAATATTCGCGCATCCACGAGGGCATGTGCACGGGTATTTTGGTCCAGCCTGCCCCGTTCTTCCTTCGCCAAGAAGCGTCCATGCCGCCAATATTTGGGATTGTGCGCAAAGAATTTCCCTATCGCTTCTGTCGGGGTCATGTCCGCCCAACGACCGGTAGCCGACTGCTGCAAAGGAACCTGGGGTGTGGCGCCGCGCTGCATTGTAGGCCTAGTTGATAGGCGCCGAAGAGTAACGGCATAACAACCAGATACGACACTCCCGCGTGTCAGGAAATTTCGGCGGGAGTTTTGCGATTAGTTCAAATTGCAATCGAGCCGCTTGAAGATTCCGTAAGGTTTTCAATGGATGGCGCTTGGCATGCCGAATCAGAAAGCTCAAAAACCGAAAAGTGGCAGTCGCAACCGTATCGCCAGAGATAACCAACTCTTGCCGAGTGAGTGGCGGCAATTACAACAGTCAGACCTGCAGCGGATCCATAGAACGCAGCGTACTCAGCTAGAAAAATCACCGTCGCTGGATCAACTCGAAGCGTGTCTCATGCTTCGAGCGATGATCACCACTGCCCGCCCTCTCAAGACGCTCCTGCCCCTTCGAATACAATTTGTTGCTCAGAACCCCGATCCGAAGAGCCTTGCGAGCGGATTAATAAATCACGACGGAAATTGGAGTTGGTGGCTGCCAGCCGGTAGACCGGATTTAAAAGATCATCCGAAGGGAAAATGGTCCAAGAGCACACCTGGCATGATCCAAACCAGCCCGAATGTATGGATACCGAGTTCGGTCGAAGTTTCCAAATTGGTCCAGAGATGTCTGTCGGCAAGAGGCCGCAAGTCGGAGGAAGCTTCCCTGCCTCTCTTCACCTCCGAAAAAAGTAAAATCAAAGAACTTATTTTAGAAATCCTCCATCTAACTGAGAACCAAAACAGCGGGATAAGAAGGTCTGCAAAAACCATCGAGAGCACTCAGCGATGGCTTCCGAGGAAAATAACTCAAGTTGCCAGCGGTGATCCCGCTGCGGCATCAATCATTACCGAACGACATAGTTCATTGGCGAAGCCGATGACCCATTATGGCGCATTATCAATCCCTAGGGCGATCGAGATACACTCGAACGCTACGATGGACGTAGACAGACATCATCACCAAGACTGTCCTGATAATATCGCTACTCTAAGCGTGGGCGACCCAAACACGCCAACGGATGAAGCCGTATCCAGATTGGCGGCAAAATTGGCTGCTGACCTAAACAACGCGAAAGGCATGGTTACTTGCCACCGAGCTATGGTTCGTCAGACTTGCGCTTTGTTGGCGTTTGCGCTGGGTTTGCGCGGGATACGACGCGTACCAACGTTCGGTGCGATCGATGAGCGAACAGGGTTCTGCCTTATAGCCGACAAAGATGTTTCGAACCCCCATGCCAAGCGTCTGGTCTGGGTTCCGCCCTTGGCGCGGGATCAATTAAGGTACTACGAAGAGCATCTGAAACGACTGAAACTCTGGCTCGGAAACGATAAAACGCGCAAACTATTGTCGGACGCACCTTCCCATAGGGTCACTCTTTTTTCGGTTCACAGGCCAAAACGAATTGAGCGCATAAAACCTTCTCTGGTCCTGGCTGAACTACAAAAGATTGGTTGGATGGGTGAAGAGAATGCTGGACGGCATTGGCTTCGCTCAAAGCTGTCCGGGTTGTGTAGCGGCGAAACCCTTGCAGCCTTCTTCGGACATTCGCAGCTTGGTAGCGAGGCGTGGCGATCTTCATCCGCGCTCGATCCTCTCATGTATCGTGCAGACTTGGAGCGCTGCCTAGGTTCGACCCTTTCTAGCGCTGGCTGGAGAGCGTTAAGCTCCCCTCAGCAGACACTCTAAATGACGACTAAATCGGCTAGCGATCCCTATTGGCCTGAAGGCGCAATCGCAAAGCAAGACATTCCGAAGCAGTTCGACCTTCTCTATTCCAGAATAGCACCTCGTGCCGATGCGAGCATAGAGGAAAGAGCGGGCCAATTGATGGCATCCGCTGTATTTCATGGCGGGTTGCTGAGCCGGCGAACTTGGAAACGTTGGCTTGAAGCGGCGACGACTACGGCTTGGCTTGATCAGGATCTCGCTTGGGTTGAAATCGCACCAACTAACCCCGAAGGATTTGGACCTGATACCCAAACGCGTCGCTGGTTTGCTGACCCCATCACTCGTCTTCTTCTAGCGCATTGGCACACCGACGGTTTACACCTGGAAATAACAAAATGTGATCCCAGCGCGTGTCTGCGAGCCTTCTTCGAATCCTCGGAGGAATGTTTGGAGGATGCCTTCTGGGAACATTCAGTAAAGCATTGGCAGTTGAGGATTCCGCCGGTCGTAGTTGGTCACGCGTTAGATTTTCATCGGGCCGTTCCTGCTGGGACCGAAGATTGGCAGAGAGTTCTCGGCTTCGGACGAAAGATTAAACCCAAAAAGAAAAAGACGAAAGACCAGGCCGAAGACGAGGAACCAGAACCAACATCAACCGCACCTCCTCGCCAAAAAAGGAAACGGGCAGATGATGCAGAATTATCAAAGATATTTCGCATTCTAAAAAAGCCCAAGGGGCTGAGGAATCGTAAAAGAATAGCGGAAAACCAAATTTTGGATCTTTTGAAATCTTCGAATGCAAACTCGCAGTGGAAGGCGGTAAAACTCTGGTGTGTTTTCGTTTTGAGAAACCAGCGAGGTAGGCATTCACCTGGTTTGGAGCCATCAACCGTAAGGGGATACCTTGAGGTTCTGGTGTCCGAAGTATTTCGCCCAAGTGATCGGCCTGATACCTGGAGCAGCACCGAACTTCATGATCGATATCACCAGAGCCTCGAGGCGATAGAGTCTGGCTCTCGGAGGACAAAGGCGCATAATTCCATCAGCAGCTTTCACAAATACCTTCAAAGCGAGGATTCTGCTTTAGAGGACCTCTCGGAGGAACTGTCCGACTATCGGGCGGAAGATCGTTCAGCAGCTAATCTCTTGTCACCTGACGAATACCAAATCTGCTTAAAGAGGTCCCAAAGCCGACAGCACCGGCTAATCCTGATACTCTCTTTTCGAGCAGGCCTTCGCCTGATGGAAACCTTGGGGCTATTGATCGGAGATTTTCATTTTTACGACGATAACAGTTGCGATCTGGTGGTTGCGAAAAATGAACTACGAAGATTGAAAACTCCCGAAAGTCGACGCATCCTCCCGCTGAACTTGCTGTTGGATCGCGAAGAATTTGCGGAACTGAGAGCCTGGATCGAATACCGCCGAGCGCTGGCCACCCCCACTCGAGCCAAAGGGCTATTGTTTGGGCCGATAGATGGCGAGAAGCCACTTCGAGAAGGATTGCTCGAGGATCAGTTGGGAGAAATACTTCAACAGGTGACGGGAGCGGCGCTCACAGTCCATCACCTCCGCCACAGCTTTGCAAGCTACCTTTTGGCCACATTGCTTCTTCCGAGCGACGATCGCGGGGTTCGGATCCCAAACCAATTGATTAGCGTGATTTCTTACAACCGTAAGAAGCTATTGGCGGATAGACTCCTCGGCAACGAAAAGTTGGGACAGCATGCTGTCCACGCTGTGAGTGAGGCAATGGGACACAATCCAAGCCGCAACACCCTTCGGGCTTACTCCCACCTCCTTGATCTCAGTCTTTGCCACTACGTTTCTCAACCTTCGGTCGAGGCGACGCTCCCAGAACAAGAGGTTCGCATCCTAACCCGTCAAAATAGACCTAGTGTGACAGTGTCCAAGCCGATCATATGGGAAGAAACGATATCCTACCGACGCCCTTCATATTCGGCTGCCCCACTGGGCGGTCTAGCGCCCGGAACCTTTCAGGTTTCTCAAGTCAGGGGACGGCATGCAGCACGGGTAGAGCGACCGCTCCGTGCTTCAAAGCTGACGCTAGAGCGGGTAAAGGCCTGGACGGGAAAGCCCGTCGAAATGGTACCCCAAGATCCGGATTGGCGAGATATCGCTCTTAGCTCCTCGAAGCGCCATCGGCAGCTGTCTAACGAAACTTGGATAGCGTCAGCCAGATTCTTGAGAGAACTCCCAAACAAATCCGGAAACTCGCGCCATCGTAATGGCTTGAATATACTAGATAGTGCGAGATGGTTGAAGTTAGTCGATTATCATTGGCGAGCAAACTTGGTACTTACCCCGGAGCAGCGTCGTGTCCTTTTCTATGCGGTTGAGAAGTGGGATTACACTAGGTGCGGTGTACGATTTAGGAGCCGCCCTAAGGCGGTTGCGTGGCAAGAGCTTCTCAAAAAGTTAGGTTTCACCGTCCGTCAGGTTCGAATTTCTCTAACGGGGAAGTTCGAAGATCGCTCGTCAACGGCATTGCATCAGGAATTAGCCACCTCGCATGATCTACCTGGCACTTCGGCTCGTCGCGGAAGGCGTGGATCCATCCTAATCAGATTTTACGATGAGGATGGAAACTCGCGACACCTGAAAGATGCTGGACATTTCATCATTCTGATACTCGCCATTAGGGAGGGTTACGGGCTGGCGGGAGGTCCACATGCGACCGTCCGGAGTGAGTAATCGTGATCAATGAGCAAGGGGGTGACCTGATACTAACGAGGCGATTCACGACCGGTTCTCGTGCCACCGACTGAGGAAGAAGAATCCTGCCGGAGCATTCTTCCCCTCGTCGAATTTCTCCAAGGTTTGCCGCAGGGACGGCGAAATGAATGTCTTCGAGAGTGGGAAGTCTCCTAGCCCAGGGTTCACCTCGGCGCCGTTGGTGAGCGTATGTCCGATGTGAGGCACTAGCTGCCGGCGGAACTCGTCTTCGTCCCGCGCGAGACCGGCTGCGAAATAGACCGTATGGCCCTGCCCGGTGGCGAGGTCGCTCACTTGACCAAGGTAAATACGCCTCGGAGCATTTGATCGAACCTCGCTGACCTCCCATGGGTAGGGAGGCAGCTCGAAGGGGTTCTCCCCCTCCCCGTATAGCTCGACCTCCCCGCTTTCCAGCAGCTGGCGAGCGAGGTTCACGGTGGCCTGAAGCTTCTCGACTTCGTCTGGTCCTTTGCGGGCGAAATGCTGCGCCAGGAATTCGGAGGGCTTGGCGTTCTCTCCACCGCTCATGCTGCTACCTTCCATTTCTTCTTGTGATCCTGCCATGCAGCAAGGGCTGCCTCGTAGCCGCGATCGCTGCACAGATCAGTGCAGGCACCGCCAAAGCCGTTGATAGTGATCTCTCGAGAGAGAACCGCGCAATGGATATGATTGCCCTGTCCCTTCAGGCCAGCGAAGCCCGGGATGTGCGCGATCAGCACCGCCGCGAACCTATGCGCGAAGTGCGCGCGCGCGTAGCTGCGCACCCGCTCGAAGCCGACATGCCAGGCCTCGGCAGGATCGAGCATGATCTTCACGTGGATCATTGCGTGCTGCTCGAACGGAGGAAGCGTGTCGTCAAACCGATCGACAAGAGTCCCGAACCTACCGAGATCGCCCGGAGCCGTCGGGGGGAGAAGCAGATCGTACTTCGCTGCGTAGCCGAACCGGCGATCCTCCCCAGGGAAGAGCTTCTTGTCGAACCAAGGTTGCACCCCAACCCTATTCTCCTTCTTCTTGTACCAATGGCGCGAGAACTCGAAATCGGGATGCGCGTCACAGAGATGATGGACGTACACGCTCAATTTGGTCTGAGGCGGTTCAGCCGTATCTTTGCAGGTGTCGATATCGGTGGAGGTGATCTGGCTCATGATTAGAACTCTCCCTCAAAGGAGGGTCGCTCAATGGCGCGAATGATCCCGGCATAACGTTCGTATCCGTTCTCGTAAGGCGCTCCCTCGAAAGGGACGAGCCCCTCACCGTTCAACCGAAAGAACGGACCCGAAGCTTGGGCCGGCACGAGCCAGATGTCGCCGCCATCTCGGCGCCAGGCAAGAAACCGGCAGAGCCAATGGGGGCTGCCGTTCAGCAAGACATCGAAGGATGCGCCCTGCAGCGGGTCGAAGCGAAGCAACACCAGATCGAGCTGCATGAACTGCGCAAGCGCTTCGCATTCGTCAAAAAACAGCGGCCGATCGCAGGAGGTGGCGGTGACCACCACACCTGCAGCCCGATCTGCATAGAAGCCGGTAGCGACGCCTTCGTCCAAACCCTCAGCGTCAGCTTGGGCAAGGCCCGCAGCGATGAGAAAGGTACCAAACCGGCTACGGGTCCTGTACGTCGTACGCGGCAGCATAGGTTCGCCCATAAGTGGGCGGTCAAAAGTAATCGCATTCATTGGAAAAGATCCTTTGGGGAAAGCGCTCTGACCGAGCTCACCCTTCCCTCTTGTTTCATTATTTACTCGGCCAACACGCCGAGCCTTTTCTTCATTCTGGGATTAGCTGGGCCGTTGGTGGGTCCCTCCGGCCCAGAAACGGATCCATTGCTTCTGCAGGACCGCACCGGCGGTCGGCGTCGTCTGTCCAGAGCTGCTTGGCAATGTGCAGACCGCGATCGAACTCGAAACATGGCGAATGGGATAATGAGCCGTCCAGGACGAGCATCGCGAAACTCCCGAATAGACGTGGCGCGCGCTGACGAAAGGGCGGGTAGCGCCATTGATGGCTCGCAGCATATCTATGTGGGCGAACTTGGCGAAAGATATCGTGAGCTCGACCCGGCAAAACGCTATACGCTCATGTGTGCCAGCGGTATGCGAGCTACCGTTGCCGCTGGATGGGTCGCAGGCCAGGGTATCGGTAACCTCGACGTGTGTTTTGGATCGATGGACGCCGGGCAAAGCGGGACATGGCTAATCCCGAACTAGCACATCTCCGAGCAGTTGAGAGTGTTCATATGCCGGCTAGAGCCTGCTCTCCTGTTGTCCTCTCAAAAAAAGGGCGGCTCCAAGAGCCGCCCTCAATAGGTGAGAACTCGTAGGATTTCCCCCTTCGAGCCCTTCGGGTCGCACAGCATTTCTACCGCACCAATGTTTCGATTAATTGTAGAGTTGCGCCATAATCATAAGCAGCTGTTATTTTTTATGAAACATCACTATGTTGCAGAGTGTGGACACTCGTTCGGTCCGGACGGTAGAATGCTGTGGTCCGGGGTTGAATTTTTGGTTCAAACCCTAGGAAGGAGCGGAATACTTCGCTGTGCTTCAGTTGTGGCGCAATACGAAATTCCGGGGCCGCCGCTATCTGCCTTCATTAATCGAAAAGATGCATCCCAGGTGGCGGCGGTGGAGGATTGGCAGCCCCACGACGTTTCGCATCGGCGACAGACAAACCCGCGACGATCTGATCGTCCGAAAGTGGCTTGTGCAGGCACCTGATGGCGAGTTTCTCGATTGCTGCACCCGGGCAGTTACCCGTAGCGAATACTACCGCCACTCCCATTGCGTTCAGCTTCTGAGCGACGCTTAGGCCACTATCGCCTCCCGCAAGACGCATATCCACTAGAGCGAGTTCAGGATTATGTTGAGCCGCGGCGAGAAGTGCCGACGCTTCGTCATCCGCTATCTCCACGACGTCATAGCCGTTATCTTCCAGAACAGCCTGAATGCTCATCGCAATCAGAGCCTCGTCTTCAACAATCAGAATTTTCATCGTTTAAGTGCGCCCGCGGGTAATTTTCACGTTAGCGGCATGACCAATGTGACCTCAGTGCCATCTTGACCGCTCTTCTCAGATAATGTGGCCCTAATCTGCTTGCTCAACGCACGGATGATTTTCGTGCCTAGACCAGCTTGACTAGAAACCGGCTCGGCTTGGGCAAACCCCATGCCGTCATCGTAAATCCTCACAGTTATCGCGCTATCATCAGAATTCAGATCGATACCAACGGTTCCCTTCTCCTTTTCGGCGAAGGCATACTTCAAGCTGTTGGTTAACAGTTCGGCCACAACCAATGCGAGTGGAACCGCACGGTCAATGCCGAGGGAAATTCCGTGCTGCAGATCGAGCTTTGTCGAAATTTTGTCCTGGATGGATAAGGACCGGATTGTAGCGGTAACGAGCTCCTCCAAAAATTCGGCGACATCGACCAGTGAGTGCTCGCCGTTCATGTAGAGCCGTTGGTGAATCGACGCGACTACCGCAATGCGATTTCGCGCATCGAGGAGTGCAGCTTTCAGATTATCGTCTTTCACCTCTCTTGCGTGTAGTTGCAGCAAGGCAGTTACAACCTGCAGGCTGTTTTTGACGCGATGGTTAACTTCTTGGAGCAGAACTTCGCGGCTAGCTAGAGCCTGTTCCAGCTCTTCGCCGCGCTGAACTAAAGCCTGCTTAAGCTTGTTCTCATGGGTGATGTCACGAATGGCTGCGAAGAAAATTCGCCCATCATCCTGCCGCAATAACTGAAGATGCACCGAGACATCGTATAGACTGCCATCCTTGCGTTGATGGACGGTCTCGAAAACCAGATCCCCGCTGTCGCTTTCCAGAAGCGGTCTCACCTTCTCGCGAAATTGGGCTTCGCTGAGCTCGGGTTTGAGGTCCCAAGGGGTCAGATTGCGCAGTTCCTCGAAAGTGTATCCCAGATTCTCGCGTGCCCCTCTGTTTACGAGAAGAAAGGCAAAATCTGTGACCGAGAATATGTAAATCTCGCTCGCCGCGTCCTCAACGATAAGCCCGAGTTGGCTCGCGGTCATCGGCAGTGTTTCGCGAAGAGGCATCCGTAAAATCTCCCACCCGATGATGCAGCGGTGTCGGATACCCCGCACTACCTATGTCTTTGAGTCACAAGATCATTGAAACACTAGCCAAATGCAATTCTTGAGTTGAAATATTCAATCCTTCAAGCCTTCGCGTCAATGAAGACGTTCGCCTCGCCGTCCAAAACGAATACCCAAATCACGACGCACGCAACCCAGCCCAAATTGAATATTGCCAACGCCGTCCAAACTGCTGCCGGTGTCGCCCTCCGTCGCCCCGGCCCCCTTACCATCTGACCAGGTTTCTCGCCGCGAAAAAGACGAGCAACATCGGGGAGGTGGAGAACGAGCCATATTCCCGCGGCCAGACTAACGACGGCAAATAATGCGATGAGAGCGGGAAGAAACCACAAGGGCATAGATCAACTCCTATTGGACCGGTCAGACGGCTGATCTGACCCGGCAGACGCATGGCTGGCGATATTTATCAGACGATGCGGCGAGATCGACATTTTGGCTGAGGTCCCGGCGCGCCGAAGTGCTCCGCGACCAAATAAGCTATGGACAAAGTGCGGACCGAGGCCGGAAGCACCGCAAGTAGTAGTGATGTTCGTTTTCATCGAAGAGGTTCCTCTTCTTCGGCCGTCGTCAACTGAGGGTCTTCCTCCTCATCGATCAGGATGCGGTTAGCTGCACCGTCTAGATCTTCGAATTGGCCATCTCGCATGGCCCAGAAAAACAGGACCAGTCCCGCACCGCCTAGAAAAAGAGCGACCGGTATGAGGAACACGAGAACGTTCATGGCGCGTTTCCGACGCGGGCAAGTCGCAGGGAATTGCCAACGACCACCAGAGAACTGAGCGACATGGCGATGGCCGCGATCAAGGGCGTTGCCAAGCCAGCGAGCGCCAACGGCACGGCTAGGACATTGTAGCCGATGGCGAAGCCAAAGTTTTGACGCACGATCCGCATTGTTCGCCGTGCAACCGCAACAGCGAGTGCGACCGGCATGAGAGTTCGGCCCAAAAAGACCGCATCGGCAGCTTGCTGGCTTACGTCGCTCGCACTGCCGGGCGCTATGGATGCGTGGGCAGCGGCGAGAGCGGGGCCATCGTTAATCCCATCGCCGATCATCAAAGGACGATGACCTTGCGCTTTCAGCGCCTCCAGCAGTGCCAACTTGGTTTCCGGGCGCATCTCTGAATCGCCTTTTATACCAAGTACACGTGTAAGCGCCCCCACGGGTGCTTGCCGATCGCCAGAAATAATTCGGCTTTCGACACCGAAAGCTTGAAGAACAGAGAGAGTCTCCGCGACATCGGGGCGTTCCGGGTCCACAAACGGGATGGCGACCAAGCTTTCCCCGATCCGAAGTGTGGTGGACAATCCCTCGCCAACGGTTTCGGTCCGCTCCAGAGCAACTGGAATGCCGGACCAATCTCCCTTGATGCCCTCCCCGCCTGCTTCGGATAACGAACCGATTGTAGCAGCCCGGACTGTCTCGGCATTAAGTGCAGTTGCAAGTCCCTTGCTCAAGGGATGACGACTAGCTTGCGCTAACGCTAGGGCGACAGACTTTTGTTCGCTCGACAAGCGATCGATCTGCGGCACCGGTTCTCCCATCGTGAGCGTGCCGGTCTTATCGAATAAGGCTGTATCAACCTCTGCGAGCCGTTCGAGCGCGCTGCCGTCTTTGACGAGTAGGCCGCGTTTCGCCAGGGCTCCCGATGCCACCACCTGTGCCGCTGGGACTGCCAACCCCATGGCGCAGGGACAGGTAATGATGAGCACGGCTATCGCGATGACCAAGGACTGGTGCAAACCGACGCCTGCGATCATCCATCCAACGAATGCGATCAAGGCAAGGGTATGGACCGCTGGCGCATAGAGGCGCGAAGCGCGATCGGCTATACGAACATAATGACTCCGCGACTGTCCAGCCTCATCCATCAACCGCGCGATTTCGGCTAAGGCCGTATCGGAGGAAGCGGCAGTGACGCGCACACGAATGGGATTGGACAAGTTTATCGCCCCGGCAAACACAAGGTCGTTATAGTCCACGGATTGAGGCGTGCTCTCGCCCGTCAGCATCGCATTGTCGATCGAACTCCGACCGTCTTCAATCACTCCGTCAGCCGCAAGAGCCTCGCCAGCCGCGACCAGCATCAACATATCTGGCTGGAGATCTGCCGCCGCTACCGTCGTTGTCGATCCGTCCTCCGCCAAGACCCTGGCTGACTTGCCCATGCGGGATAGCAGGGCACCGATACCCGCACGGGTCTTGTTTCGCATTGTCGCATCGAGTGCGCGGCCGGCTAAAAGGAAGAACAGCAGCATGACGGCGCTGTCGAAATAGGCGTGTTCGCCTCCGGTCGCCGTTTCGTATACGCTCAACCCGGTCGCGAGCAGGACTCCGATGGAGATCGGCACATCCATGTTCGTCCGGCGATGCCGCAGTGCCATTGCCGCGCTCGAAAAGAACGGACGCCCGGCGTAGGCAACCACCGGCAGTGCGATCAGGGCAGACAGCCAGTGGAACAGCTCGCGCGTGACGCCGCCTGCTCCCGACCAGACACTAACGGACAACAGCATGATGTTCATCATGCCGAAGCCCGCGACGGCGAGGGAACGCAGGAGCATGCGGCTCTCAGCATCATCCTGTCCGAGCGGATTGGACTCTGCGGCCTGCGCTTCGAAACCTAGTTTTCCGATCGCATCAATTAAGGTATCCGCATCCACCGATCGGTCATGCCGGACAGCGACCCGCTTCGCGGAGAAATTGACGCGCACCCCGTCCACACCATCAACCTTCTGCAAGCCTCGCTCGATCTTGGCGATGCAACCGGCGCACCGCATTCCTGGGACAGTGTAGCGGCTATCTGTGAGCTGGATGGGTTCGTCCGCTGCAAGGTTCATCCGGACATTCACTGCAAATGCTCTTCCATCGACCAAGTCAGCTTATCGGGTGAAGTGATCGTCAGCCGCACAATCCAGCGCCCGGCCTTTAGCGGGTCCAGTGAAACGTGATTACCGGGTGTCGCCTCGATGAAGCGAAGCCTCATCGTTTCCTGCTTTCCGAGCGGCCTGCGGGCGGTTGCGACCACGGTGGAGCCATCAGGCACCGCGGTGGTCTCGACTACGAGGTGGTAGTTGTCGCTGCGCGATATTTCCGCGGTCCATCCCAGTGCTTCCTGCTGTTCGGCAGCTTCAAGCCAGCCGTTGAACTCCTGGCTAGCGACGTAAGAATTCTGGACTACCACCCCTCCAAAGCCGCGGACGGCCAGCGTGGCCATGAACAGGTTAACCGCAATGATGATGGCGAAGCCGGACACAATGGTCACGGCCATGTGCTTGCCAGTGAATTCGCCCTTCATTCGCTGCCTTCCGGCGTATCGAAGCGCGCTTCGGTTACAACGCTTTCCCGCTGTTCGTCGCGTGATGTGACACGGAAGCTGAATTCCTGCGTTTCCGCGCCTTCGGGAACTATGACATACGCGCGAACCGCGAGCACCTGATCGGCCGGCACTGTCTTAATCTGCATGCGTCCAGCCGCCTCACGGCCGATGGTGTCTGTCCACATGAGCGCACCTGGAAGCCCCTGAAGCTCTATCTCCATCTCTCGCGGCCGGCTCTCCATATTGCGTAGCTTGAGAGTATAGGAATTGCGCACCGAACCATCGCTCATCAGGATATAAGGAGGATTGCGGTCGGGCGAGACCGACAGGCCGACGTGGCTGCGCACGCCGAGAGCGAAGAGCATGGCAAGACCGATGCTTCCCCAGATGAGGAAATAGGCAATGGTCCTTGGTCGTAGCAGGGCTTTCCACGGCGGCCGTGTCGCTTCTCCGTTAGCTTCCTTCTCACAATCCTCGAGCGTCGCGTAGTCGATCAAGCCGCGGGGCCGGCCCACTTCCGCCATGACCTTGTCACAGGCATCGATGCACAAAGCGCAAGTTATGCATCCGACTTGGGGGCCTTCTCGAATGTCGATCCCCGTTGGACAGACGGCCACGCACTGCAGGCAGTCGATACAGTCCCCAAATTTCTCAGGATCCTTTTTAGCCTTTTTGACGCTGCCGCGCGGTTCACCGCGCCAGTCCTTGTAGGTCACAAGCAGCGACTTCTCGTCCATCATGGCCGTCTGGATCCGGGGCCAGGGGCACATGTAGATGCACACCTGTTCGCGCATGAAACCGCCGAGCGTGAATGTGGTGAGTGTAAGGATGGCCACCGTGATGTAAGCGGCGGATGCAGCCTCCCCCGCCCAGAAATCGCGCACGAGGGTCGGCGCATCGGCGAAATACATGATCCACGCACCCCCGGTCCAGAAGCTGATGACCAGATAGATCGTGTATTTAAACGTCCGTTTCGCGATCTTTTTCGGTCCGAGAGGCGCCGCGTCCAACTTCATGCGCGCGTTCCGGTCGCCATCAACAAAGCGATCGATGTGTTGGAACAGGTCCGTCCAGACCGTCTGCGGACAAGCGTATCCGCACCACGCACGGCCCACCGCGCTCGTCACCAGGAAGAGGCCAAGTGCAGCCATAATGAGCAGACCGGCCACATAGTAGAACTCGTGCGGCCAGATCTCGATGCCGAACATGTAAAACCGACGATTGGCGAGATCGACCAGGACCGCCTGATCTGGCGCGTATGGTCCGCGATCCCAGCGAATCCACGGCGTGCCGTAATAGATCGCAAGCGTCACGAACATGACAAACCATTTGAAGCGGCGGAAGGGACCGTCGATGCGCTTGTTGTGCACCTTGGTTCGCTTCTCGAACAACTTGGTCGGTAGTTGCTGCCTGGGCGGCTCGTGTGGCTCGTGGCGAAGCGTGGTGGCTTCCGGCTCGGCTACGGCCCCGGAAACCGGCTCGTTGGTCTTCGCGCGCCCGTCCTCAACTACGACCGACCAGTCGCGGTTCTCGCCTTCCCGGCGAGGACGTTCGCCCGAAGCGCGGCCGGGATCACGGTTCTTCATCAACCTCCACCGTGGGATCTTCGGCGACTTCGACGAATTCCTCGCCGCCGCCGAGCGACCAGACATAGGCCGAGAGCATCTTGATCGTGACCGGATCGAGGCGACCGCTCCAATGCGGCATCCGGCCCATCTTGGGGTTCAGGATCTGCTGGCGAATCTGTTCGCGTGAATTACCGTAAAGCCAGATTGCATCGTTCAGGCGCGGCGCACCGAGTTCGCGGTTACCTTCGCCGGCAAGGCCGTGACAGACTGAGCAGTTATCTTCATAGGTTTGCGCACCGAGCGCGTTTCGGGATCCTTTTCCGCTTAGCGAAAGCGTATGATCCACGAGCGCGTTGAGCTGAGCAGCTTCGAACGCGCCTTCGAACGGCGGCATGACGCTGGCTCTGGTGTCATCAACGCCCGGAGCGCGAATGCCGTTGACCAGCGTATATTCGATCGCCTTGAGATCACCGCCCCATAGCCAATCATCGTCGTTGAGGTTGGGATAGCCTAGCGTCTGGCTTCCTGCGGCACCCGAGCCGTGGCACTGAGAGCAGTGAACTTGAAATGCCGATCTGCCGCCAGCCACCGCCTGAGCGAACAGGCCGCTATTCTCGGGGAGGCGTTCAATCGGAATTCGCGACAATTCCTCGCGGACACTAACGCGCGCCTGATCGACGGCACTCATTTCTTTGGCCAGCTCGCCGCGGCTACTCCAGCCAAGTACGCCTTCAGTTGCCTTGTCCACGAGCGGCCACGCCGGGTAGAGGATCACATAAATTATGCCCCAGACGATGGTCAGATAGAGCGTCCAGAGCCACCACCGCGGCATTGGGGTGTCGAGCTCCTCGATTCCGTCCCATTCGTGACCGACGGTTTCGGTGCCGGTTGGCTCGTCGATGCGCTTATTCACCATCGCCGCGCCCCTCGATCTCATCTTCCTTGAAAATGGAGCGTGCGGCCTCCCGATTATGCTCCTTTGCACCTGGTCGAAACACCCACAGACAAAGCCCCAGGAAGAGCACGAGAAGCGCGACCAAGCCGTAGCTGTCGGCGAAGTGCCGCAACTGATCGTAGAGGCTCATCGACCCTTCTCCTCTGCCAACCGCTCCTGAGCGGCTGCACTGTCGACATCGACCAGCGTTCCGAGCATTTGCAGATAGGCAACAAGCGCATCCATCTCGGTCACCCGGCTCGGATCACCGTCGAAATCACGGACCTGTGCCTTGGGATAACGTTGCTGGAAATCCTCGACGTCCCCCCCGCTGTCGGGATCGGCTTGCAGGATGATATCTGCCATGGCCTCACCGATGTCCCGGTCCGAGTAGGGAACCCCCACGCGCCGCAGCGCAATCAGCATCTCGGCGGTGTTGTCGGTTTCGAGATTGGCCTCCCCGAGAAAGGAGTATTGCGGCATGATACTCTCTGGCACCACGCTTTGCGGATCCTTGAGATGCTGCACATGCCATTCATCCGAATAGCGGCCACCGACGCGCGCGAGATCGGGGCCAGTGCGCTTTGAACCCCATTGGAACGGGTGATCATACATGCTTTCCGCCGCCAAACTGTAGTGGCCATACCGTTCCACCTCATCGCGGAACGGCCGGATCATCTGGCTATGGCAGGCATAGCAGCCTTCGCGCACGTAAATGTTACGCCCCGCCTGTTCGAGCGGGGTATACGGCCGCATTCCCTCGACCTTTTCGATTGTGTTGTCGATCCAGAACAGCGGGGCGATCTCGACGATGCCGCCAATCGCCACGGCGATGAAGGAACCAATTGCGAGAAGGTTGATGTTCTTTTCCAGCTTCTTGTGCTGGGAGGCGAGACCCATGACGCGCTATCCTATTCAGCTGGTTCGGGAGTTGCGGAGCGCACGATGGGCCGGTCCTTTTCGGGATCGTATTCCGGCATGGCGCCCATCGGAGCTTCCTCGCGCAGCTTGCCGGCGATGGTCATCCAGACATTGTAGCCCATGATGATGGCACCGCTGAGATACATGACGCCGCCCAGAGCACGGATGATATAGAGCTCGTGCAGCGCTGCGACAGTCTCCGCGAAGCTGTTCACGAGGTAGCCGTCGCCGCCGTATTCGCGCCACATCAAACCTTGGGTGATACCGGCCACCCACATGCTGGCCGCGTAGAAAACGATTCCCAGCGTCGCGAGCCAGAAGTGCCAATTGATCATACGCAGCGAATACATTCGCTCCCGCTTCCACAGTCGCGGCACGAGGAAGTACACTGCGGCAAAGCTGATGAGACCGTTCCACCCGAGAGCGCCAGAATGCACGTGTCCGACCGTCCAGTCGGTGTAGTGTGACAACGAATTCACCGCTTTAATGCTGAGCATCGGGCCCTCGAACGTCGCCATGCCGTAGAACGCCAGCGCCATTACCATCATGCGGATGATCGGATCGGTGCGAACCTTGTCCCAAGCCCCGTTCAGCGTCATCAGTCCATTGATCATGCCTCCCCAGCTGGGCATCCAGAGGATGACCGAGAACACCATGCCAAGTGTCTGTGCCCAGTCCGGCAATGCTGTGTAATGAAGGTGATGCGGCCCCGCCCAGATGTAGAGGAAAATCAAGGACCAAAAGTGAATGATGGAGAGTCGGTAACTGTAGACCGGTCGCTCGGCCTGTTTGGGCACGAAGTAATACATCATCGCCAGAAACGGCACGGTCAGGAAAAACGCGACGGCGTTGTGGCCATACCACCACTGCGTCAGCGCATCCTGGACGCCCGCAAAGGCGGAGTACGACAAAGAGCCGTTCCAGGCGACGGGCACCGCCAAATTGTTGACGATGTGCAGCATCGCGATGGTGATAATGAAGGAGAGGTAGAACCAGTTTGCCACATAGATGTGCGGCTCCGTTCTACGCGCCAGAGTGCCGACGAAGACGATGAGATACGCCACCCAGACAATCGTCAGCCACAGATCCACATACCACTCGGGCTCGGCATATTCACGGCTCTGCGTGACGCCAAAAAGATAGCCCGAAGCTGCGAGAACGATGAAGAGCTGGTAACCCCAGAATACGAAGCGAGCGAGCGTCGGAAAGGCAAGCTGCGCGCGGCACGTGCGCTGAACAACATAGAAGCTGCTGGCGATAAGGATATTGCCGCCAAAGGCGAAAATCACCGCAGAGGTATGCAGCGGTCTCACCCGCCCGAAGTTGAAATAGGGCTCGAAATTCAGCTGCGGGAACGCCAGCTGCGACGCGATAAAGACGCCGGCAAGCAGGCCCACGAGAGCCCAGAACATAGTGGCAAGGACACCCCAGCGAACCGGATCATCGTCATAAAGCGAGACGCCTTCCGGCATATGAAAAAAGCCGCGTGCTTTCCCCATGGGATCGAACCGCGCGGCCGACATCCACATTAATACGAATGAGACGGTCGCGATGATAATCGCATGAGCTGCAAAGCCCGTGTCGCGCGCTGTAGCCGCCAAAACAATTGAGATGACAAGAACTAGGAACCACAACCCAACCCGTCCGAGTGCGACTTCTGCCCGCATTATAACTCCGATCCCTTTTCGACGCCTCTATGCAGTTTTGACGAAAACCGCATTGATCCAAATCAAATTAAAGAAATTTCATTTCCCTACTTACTCCGGGAGGCTAATCGACGGATTTGATCAAGGTCAAGGATCACTAGTTCCGACCTTCCGTTGGTTTGCAGAATGCCGCGTTCACGCAGGTGACTGAGTTGACGACTAACCGTTTCTATTGTCAATCCGAGGCTATCGGCTATTTCGCGCCGGGACATGGGTAGATCGAGCATTGCAATACCATTTCTGGTGGTTGCGATCCGCTCGGTCAGGTCAAGAAGAAAACTGGCAACTCGTTCCTGCGCGGTCATCCGTCCGAGCAAAACCAGACGTTCTCTCGAACCTTCGAGCGCAGATAAGAGCTGCGCGACAAGTCTTTCGGCGCAATACTCATTTTTGGTGAGCGTTTTCGCGAGCTCAGCGAGCGGACATCCGACAATCTTACAAGCTGTCAGCGCCTGGAGTTCATAGGGCACACGCGAATTTGGAGACAGCACGATCATTTCATCGCGGAATCCGAAAGTGATGATCTGCTCACGATCGAGACCAACCTGGGCAGTCAGCTTCACCGCGCCGCTAGCAACGAACACAATGAGAGGTTTCTCGGAAGAATGGAATTTTGCAGTTTCCCCAACAGGAACATGCAGGAATTCACCTAGTTGCTGGACCTCAGCACTTAAGGGGCCCCTCGGTTCGTCAGAAAAAGAGGTCGCGAACTTTCGAAGCGCCGATGAGGCTGGCATTAGAAAGGATCCTTGATTGTCATGAACGCAGCCACTGGGGGGCTTGGAGATTTCGTTCATTGATCTCGATCAATTGAATTTCGTCGGGCACACTCTCACCGGAGAGACACGCGTTGGTGACGAACTGGGTCGCGGATCAGACATAAGGAAGGTCCTTCCCTGCTCGTCCTCCAGTCAATCCGTCCCGCTTCATTGCGATGCCTGTAAGCAGGCTGTCGGCGATCATTCTCGCGCGGGTTCCGACAAGTTCGGTGGCGCTATGATGGAGTTCGATTTCGCCCAAGGTTTCATAAAAGAGCTGCAGCCAGCGCTCGAAGTGACGCAGTTCGAGGCCGGGAATGGCAAGGTGCTTCAGCATGGGATTTCCGGAGAACTCGCCGCTGTTGTGCAGCACGGATCTCCAGAATGCCTTCATTCGGGCGAGATGTGAGGGCCAGTCCGAGATACGCTCAGCGAAGATCGGTCCCAAAAGCGCATCGTCACGGATCCGGACGTAAAACGTCTCGACGAGGTGACCGATGAAGTCCGCGTCGATCCCGATCAATTCGGCTTCGGCACGCTTCTCTTCTCGTTTGCGCTTCGCATAGGATAGTGCGTCCGGATCCGCACGGCTCATGGGATTGTGATTGTTCATGAGTTGGCACTTTTCCTGGGGCTTGTGACTGGCCCGACATCACTCGGAGCACGGAGAAATTCGACCTGGAATTCTACGGATCCTATCGGTTCAACGCGGTGGAGGATTGTCGGCTCAACCACTCCAGGCTCGGTGCCGGGATCCAGGACGTATTCTTCCGGTTCGCGTCGGGGATCGGTGATGAAATAGCGCAGTCTGCCTTGAGTGACATGGATGAGACCCCAGACCCCGTCCTTGGTCGAATGATCGGTTCGTAGTCCGGACGGCACGGTATTCTCCGTGAAAGTCGGCGTGCGCTTGTAGCTTTCGAGAACGGGCATTTCGGCAGGTTTCATTTCAGGCCGCCTTTATGGGATTGTGAAAGTCACCGAGCGCCCGGCCGATTTCGTCGCCCATCAAGGGTTTCTCCACGAGGATTGCGCGAGAAATGGCAAGCCGGTTGCGCAGCCTCCGGTTAGGATGAGTGGCCAGGAAAACGACGGGTGCGCAGTTTCCTTGCGCTCTCAGATCTTCGAGAGCTTGCGCACCATCCCCGCGATATTGCTCGTCGATGATGAGTGCTGCGAGGCCATGATCCACCACGTCGAAACCTTCGATCGAGAGCGAAAACTGCAGCGAAGCGAGGACGGATGGATCTTCAACCAGCAACCGTATGGCGTGATTTTGAACCATGATCCGTCCTCCTTCATCTGACCAGCCGATCAGGCGGCCTTTTTCCAGTTCGGCTCGAGCGTGACATGCGGCGGGCATTCGGCGATTTTGCCGACTGGCAGACCGGCGAGTTCGTTCGCAAAGCCGTGGTTGACATCGCGGTGATGGGCTTCGTCCGCACGAACCACCAAGACGACGTCGCGTAGCGTCGCATCTTCAGAGAGCCCCCAATACCGCTTTGCGATCTCTGGAGCGGGCACGTTCTGGCTACGGCCCTCATCGATCTCCGCAAGATAGTGCGTATAGCTGATCACGGCTTCTTCCTCGAAGTAGCCCACTACCCGGTGCGCTGTTTTCGAGCTGACAAGGTAAAGCGCGAAGAAGAAGAGATAGAACACCCACTGCACGCCAATGATAACAGCGCGTTCGAACATCGTCGGCTTGGAAACCTCGATGAAGGTCATGAGGTGCATGCGCTCGTTTTCAGCTTCGTCCATGAGCGTCTTGATCCAGCCCTTGTCGTCGCACATGCGGCGGAGACAGGCGAGGTGGTTGATCGTCGCTCCAACCATGCCCGGAACGGCTGCCACCGTTTCCAGAACGACGGCGCGGTGCCCGTAGCGCTCTGCAAAAAACGTGTCAGCAGTCCAGCGCAGCGCCTTGGTAAAGCCGAATGCGATCCTGTCCGATAAACCCTTGGGTTGATGGTGAACGCCAAGATCGATGAGCGGTGCAGACATTGAAACTTCTCCATTCGGCAGCCATTGGAAGGAGAGTGCTGCCGATGCCCTCCATCTATGACGATGAACGGAACCGCGAAATTTGGATGATCACCCTACGAGAAGCGCCCTAAGGGATTTCACGGAGGTGCGGGGGCAGAGCTTCGTCAGCCGCTTTCTTCCGCGGCTTTCTTTCGCAAGTGCTGTTCTCGGAGCGCTGCTGGCTATCGGCCTTGCGGTAATTGTTCGGCTTGTCTTTGCAGACGAGCTTGGACAGCGCGCCACCTTCATTTTCTTTGTACCAGGCGTCGTCATTGCCAGTGCTCTGTCCGGACTAAGGGCCGGTGCATTCGCCTCGGTCGCGGGTGCGACGGCGGGGATCTTATGCGATCGTTTGAGCGGTCCAATCGAAAGCGGAAGCATCATCGCTGCCGTAACCTTCGTAGTCATCGGCCTCGCGGTCGCGGTGGGCGGGGAATGGTTTCAGCGCGCGCGGCTCGAAACCGAAGCGGCCGCGACTGAACTTGCAAGACGTGAGGCACACCTGAGTTCCATCCTGGACACGGTGCCTGACGCTATGGTCGTAATCGATGAAGCCGGTTTGATTCATGAGTTCAGTCCCACTGCGGAAAGGATGTTTGGCTGGAGCGCGGATGAGGTGAACGGGCACAACGTCAGTGTATTAATGCCAGATCCCTATCGCACGGCACATGATGGATACCTGGAGCGGTATTATAGGACGGGCGAAAGGCGGATCATTGGGAAGGGACGCATCGTCGTCGGCGAACGCATGGACGGTTCCACTTTCCCCATCGAACTGGCCGTCGGCGAAATGCGAACCGAAGGTCATCGGTATTTTACTGGTTTCATCCGTGATTTGACCGAGCGGCAACAGGCCGAGGACCGGCTCCAGGAATTGCAGAGCGAACTCGTCCATATTTCGCGTCTGACGGCTCTCGGCGAGATGGCATCTGCTCTTGCTCATGAGATCAACCAGCCGCTTTCAGCCATTGCGAATTATCTGAAGGGCAGCCGAATGCTGCTTACTCGCGAAGACCCGCCGCTTGATCGGATTTCCGATGCAGTCGAACAGGCGTCGGGACAGGCTCTTCGGGCAGGCGAGATCATCCGGAGACTGCGCGATTTCGTGGCCCGGGGAGAAACCGAAAGGAGCATCGAGAGTCTTCCCAAGCTTGTCGAAGAAGCCAGCGCGCTCGCATTGGTCGGAGCAAAGGAACATGGCATTCGGGTGCTCTACGACTTCGACCCTGAGATTGATCTCGTTCTGGTCGATAAGGTTCAGATACAGCAGGTAGTGCTTAACCTCGTGCGCAATGCGGTGGACTCGATGGCCGAAGCGGCATCATCGGAACGTCGGCTCCTCATTGTGATCGATAGATCAAGCGAGGAACTTGCGCGGGTCGCTGTCAGTGACACGGGTCCAGGTATCAGACCTGAAATTGCAGATCGACTATTTCAGCCTTTCATTACAACCAAGCGGACCGGTATGGGCGTCGGCCTTTCGATCTCGCGAACAATTGTCGAGGCTCATGGGGGACGTATATGGGCCGGCCCATCTGCCGAGGGGGGCGCGGAGTTCGGCTTTACAGTCCAAAGAGTTTCCAAGGAGGAATATTACGATGGCGAATGACGCCACCAAAGATGCGATCGTTTATGTCATCGACGACGATGAAAGTGCGCGCAATTCTTTGGAATTTCTACTCGATGTAGCAGGCGTTAGGGTTCGATCCTTTTCTTCGGGTGACGCATTTCTGAAGTCATCGCCCCCACTCACCGGCGCCTGTGTCATTACCGATATTCGGATGCCAGGTGTCGGCGGGATCGAACTTACTGAACGCATTAAGCAGAAGGATCCCTCGGTTCCAGTCATTGTGATTACTGGGCATGCCGACGTGCCCTTGGCAATCCAGGCAATGAAGGCGGGCGCTGCGGATTTCATCGAAAAGCCTTTCGACGACGACATCATTCTCTCGGCAATCGAGCGGGCGGTTTCTCAGAAAGCGGAAGGAGACGCGCTTGTCGAGGAACGCCGAGAAATAGAAACGCGTCTATCCTCCTTGTCAGGCCGCGAACGTGAAGTGGTCGAGGGCTTGGCGGACGGCAAAGCCTATAAGGTCATTGGATATGATCTAGGCATCAGTCCACGAACGGTTGAGGTCTACCGTGCCAATGCGATGATGAAACTTCAGGCGAAGACCTTATCCGACCTGGTGAGAATGGTCACTTTAGCCCGGCTTCCCTGAGCGACCTCTCGTCCGAATGCTGTAAAGCAACTTCAAAGGTTCTCTGCATTCCTACCGAGACCGCGTCGAGGGGTCATATTGGGTAATAGCAAAACCCTCCGATCGCCGCTCGATGCTATTTTGCGAGGCGGAGGTGATCTTATGAGCTTTAACGTTCCGATTGCGCAGGATATCTGGTCTGCGAAATACCGCTTTAGTGGCAATGAGACGTATGCGGGCGATCTCTCGAGGTCGGGCGGGCTATCGCTCCGCTTGCTCGCGATGGGGTGCTGATCGTGGCCAGCGGCATTTTCACGCATGACCTATCCAGCTGGGGCTGACAGCAGGGCATGGAAGAGCCTCAATGGGTGACCGACTTTGCCGATTGATTCGACGCGGCGTTGGCAGACGGCCGCACCTGCGATCGTCTTGTCTATCGGCGTCTCGCTCCCAACGCCTAGCGCAATCATCCCACCGAGGAGCATCTTCTCCCCCTGTTCGTTGCATTGGGAGCGGTAGGTCCGACTGCGGCGGCCGAACGGATACATAGCAGCACTACTTACGGCGTCCTGAGAATGGATGCCTACGCCTTTGGATCGAAGCCCGGCCAGATTAAGAATGAAGGAGAACATCATGCCTAAGCCTCACAAGATTGCCGTCGTAGTCGGCAGCCTGCGCAAGGATTCGATCAATCGTAAGGCTGCGCAGGCCCTGATCCTTGAGGCATCCGGCAATCTGGAATTTGATTTCGTCGAGATCGGCGACCTGCCGCATTACGACGAAGATGTCGAAGACGCAGGCGCGCCGATAGAATGGACCCGCTTCCGAAAGCAGGTTTCCGAAGCAGACGCTGTGCTCTTCGTCACGCCGGAATACAATCGCTCGGTCCCCGGCGTTCTCAAGAACGCGATCGACGTCGGTTCGCGCCCCTATGGAGCGAGTTCCTGGGCCAAGAAGCCGGCGGCCGTAGTGAGCGTATCGCCGGGCGCTATCGGCGGTTTTGGCGCTAATCATCACCTGCGCCAGTCACTCGTCTTTCTCGACATGCCGGTGCTCCAGCAGCCCGAAGCCTATGTCGGAGGCGGCTTCGATCTGTTCGGCGATGCAGGCGAATTGAAGAGCGACGACACTCGCAAATTCTTCAAGAGCTTCATCGATGCGTTTGGAGAGTGGATCGAACGCGTTGCTGCCACGGACTGAACTATCGCGGAGTGGGTGAGCGGACTGCCCACTGGGTAAAGACCAGTGCGATTGTCTCGATTGCTGGATTGATGATAAGAGAATGGGAGCTAACGAATGTCCCGAATGCCTGCCCTATTCATCGGTCACGGAAGTCCGATGAACACGCTCGAGAACAACGGCTACACGGAGGCTTGGCGAGCATTCGGGGAGACGCTGCCAAGGCCCAAAGCCATTCTCGCGATTTCGGCCCACTGGTATTTCGGCACCACCGCGGTCACGGCGATGGCGCGCCCGCGAACCATTCATGACTTCTACGGCTTTTCCAAAGAGCTTTTCGTATTTGAGTATCCTGCGCCCGGCGATCCCGATTTGGCCGGAGAGATCGTGGAGGCGGTTAAGCCCGAATGGGTTGGTCTGGATCAAGACCAGTGGGGCCTCGATCACGGAACCTGGTCCGTCTTGGCGCATCTCTATCCGGAGGCCGACATCCCGGTGGTTCAATTGTCGCTCAATGCGACGAAGTCTTTCGAATATCACCTCGACCTCGGCCGACGTCTCGCCAGTCTTCGCGACAAAGGAGTGATGATTCTTGCCAGCGGCAATGTCGTCCACAATCTGCGCGCGCTTCGGTGGGACGAACCCAACCTCGGTTTCGATTGGGCACAGCGCTTCGATGACGCAGTATCCCAGCAACTGGCACAAGAGCCCGGCGACATCGGCAAGCTGACCGAGCATCCCGATTTCGCTGCCGCCGTGCCGACGCCCGATCACTATTTGCCCGTGCTGTATCTGGCTGGTTTGGCTACGGCCCAGGGGACAACTCTCGAACCCCTCGTACGGGGGCACTCGATGGGGTCGATATCGATGGCCTGCTACGGCCTCGATGCAGACATCGAGTTGCGAAAAAATCCGTCCTGCGCTGCTCGCCTGCCTGCCAGCGTTCCTCCCGAACAGTCGAATATCTGATTCCAACAGCGGCTGCGCATTCCTGTTAGCCAAGTCACCGAATGATCGCTTCATCTGCACATGTTTGAAAACAGTATCATCGCACTCGACTGGTTGGGAATCGTCGTCTTCACGATTTCCGGCGCGCTCGTCGCGTCTCGCAATCAGATGGACGTAATCGGATTCATTTTGCTTGGCACCATCACCGGTATTGGCGGCGGTACCATCCGTGATCTCCTACTTGATGCGCATGCAGTGTTCTGGATCGAGCGGCCGCAATATCTTGCCGTGTGTATCGCGGTGTCCATAGCTGTCTTTTTCACCGCTCACCTTGCCGCGTCGCGGTACAGGCTGATCCTCTGGCTCGATGCCATTGGTCTTGCGCTTTTCGCAACCGGCGGCTCGGAGAAGGCCATAGCTCTTGGTGAAGGGGGACTGGTCGCCGCAACGATGGGAGTGATTACTGCCTGCTTCGGGGGGATCATTCGGGATGTTATTGGCAAGGAAGATTCGATTATCTTCTCGCACGAGATTTACGTCACCGCCGCGGTGCTGGCAGCACTGAGCTATGTGATCCTTCACTCGCTTGGCGCGCCACGCGAACTGTCGGTCGCTCTTTCGGTCGCGGCCGGTTTCGGTCTGCGGGCCGGCGCGCTGGCCTGGGGTTGGTCCCTCCCGCGATACAGGCCTCGCCCGCCCGACATCTGAGGCGCGGTCCAGCACGGCTTCTACTTCAGCCAATCCAAGAAAACGGTGGTAAGGGGGTTTGCAGGGTCGGCAAGTAACTTTGCTGTGAGTGCCAAGCACATCACGATCAATAATGGCCTTACCGCCTTCGTGCCGAAGCGCATGGTGCTGTGGGCACCCAAGAACGCTCCCGCCATGCTTGCAACTGCCATGAACATTCCCACCACGATCAGAACCTCTCCAGCGGCGAGCAAGACTATGAGGCTCGCTAGGTTGCTGGAGCAGTTCAGTAGTTTGGTGTGCGCAATCGCATTGATAGTGCCCAAGCCGAACACGGCAATCAGGGCGGTGGTGTAAAACGAGCCAGCGCCGGGGCCGAAGAAGCCGTCGTAGAAGCCAATCACGGCTGCAGACGCGAGCAACAAGATGGGCCGTGCACGAACGTGACGGTCTTCGTCGCCGAGGTTTGGCTTCAAAGCATAGTAGATCGCCATCGCGACAAGGAGGAGCGGTATCAAACCGGACAGTATTGCGGGATCTACACGGGTTAGGACGAAGGCTCCGCCAGCCGCGCCGAAGAAGGCAGCAAGAGCGGGGCCAAGAAACCTCCGCAAGTCGATGCGGCCTTTTCGGGCGAAGGTTATCACAGCCGTCGCGACGGCGAAGGTGCTCTGGAGCTTGTTCGTTCCCAAGGCGGCAGCGGGTGATGCGCCGACCGCCAATAAAGCCGGGACGGTCAGCAGTCCCCCGCCTCCCGCTATGGCATCAATCGCGCCTGCGAGAAACGCTACGGCGATCAAAAAGCCTACGATCTCAACGGTGAGCTCCATCGGGCGCAGTTAGGAAACGAGGTTCCAATAAGCAAATCTGCTTGAGTGCGAAAGACCGCCGCTGGTTCGCTAGCAGTCAGACTGCTTTTAGCGCACACCACGCTCGTTCGTAACGGCAAGTTCCGGTGGTCCGCCTTATGGGTCTAACGCGAAAAAGCGGACCTAAATCATCTGGGTAGATTGCGTATTGATGACGGCTTCAGTCGATTCACGTCGAAGTCCATCTGTCCGATCGAGTGACAGCTGCAAACAAGGTGATTTTTCTTTCTGATACGAAGAACGATTATCGCGCGCCTCTCATAGAGATAGAGCTTGGATCAAACCTTGAGAAGGCTCGACACCGAGCGATCATTTCAATTGCTGGCTTTAACTCGCGGGCGATTTGAGCAATGCCGCCCGCTTCGAAGCCGCCGGGAATAGCGATCACTAATCGGTCCGCCTTCTGAAGGCCTGCTTCTTCCAGAATTGCCGGTATTGCCGCATTGCCGGTAATGACGTGCAGGCCGCCAGGTGCTCGCTGGGCGATATCTTCCTGATACTCGACAACCGAAAAGGATGAGCCAGATGCTCTAAGCTCTCGGGCGACCAGCTTCCCAACACGGCCATACCCCACGAGCACCGTGTGCGTCTTACCGCTCTCTGACACTGTACTCCCGCGCTCGCCGTCAGATGATGTGGCCGGGAATGGTGTGCGCAGAGGCGCGCGGCCTATCATCATGGTGAAGATGAATGGATTGGCAAAGATGGAAAGGATGGCACCAGCCAGTATCAGGTCCCTGCCCTCTTGCGGCAAGATGTTAAGTCCCACCCCAAGACCTGCGAGAATGAATGAGAATTCACCGATTTGTGCAAGACTGGCGGAAACAGTAAGTGCGGTCTCATTCGAGAAGCGAAATGCGCGAACAATTCCGTAGGCGACGATGGATTTTCCGAAAATGATGATCGCTACCGTCGCGAGCAAAGGCCACGGCTGTTCGACCACCACCGATGGGTCGAACAGCATGCCGACCGACACAAAAAACAGGACGGCAAACGCGTCTCGGAGCGGGAGCGTCTCTTCAGCTGCACGGCGACTGAGCTGGGATTCCCCCAAGATCATACCGGCAAAGAATGCTCCAAGGGCGAAAGAAACATCGAATAGGTAAGCAGCTCCAAACGCTACCCCCAAAGCAATTGAGAGCACTGCGAGCCGGAATAGTTCACGCGACCCCGTATGGGCCACCCAATGCAGACCGGCAGGAATGAGACGCTTACCGACTATAAGCATCAGCGCGATGAACCCGCCGATTTTCAAGAGGGTCAACCCTACAAGTGCGGCAATTTGGGTGCTTCCGCCACTCCCACCTTCCATGATTTGCGCGATTACTGGCAATAAAACCAGCGCGATCACCATCGCCAGATCTTCGACGATGAGCCATCCGACCGCGATCCGCCCGCGTTCAGTCTGCACCGCATTTCGGGTCTGAAGCGCCCGGAGCAGCACGACGGTGCTGGCAACCGACAGGGCGAGGCCGAAGATCAGTCCGGCCAATATGGTCCAGTCCAGATAGCGAGCCAGCAAAAACCCCAGAAGCGTCGCGACTGCAATTTGCGCGAGCGCTCCTGGCAAAGCAATTTTGCGGACAGAAAGCAGGTCCTTCAGCGAAAAATGAAGGCCAACGCCGAACATCAGCAGAATTACGCCGATTTCCGCGAGTTCTACCGCGAGATCGGTATCCGCCACGAACCCGGGAGTGAATGGGCCAATGAGGACACCGGCAAACAGATAACCTGCGACCGGAGATACGCGGAGACGATACGCAAGGGCCCCCATAGCAAAAGCCACGACCAGTCCAGCGACGATCGTTGCTATGAGCGGCGTATGATGAGGCATGGCCGGCAGTAGGCCCTAAAACCCTCTATTACGTCAAGCGGGTGTGGGTAGGGAAATGACGAAGTCTATTGGTCCTGAACTAGGTCTTTTTCCGGGTCGCCCTCTTTTGCTCTCTCTTGGCGGATTTCTACTGAATGCTGTTCGAGCAATCGCGTGGCACTACCGACGAGCGCTTCGACCTCGTTACGAAGTCCTATCGGGAATAAAAGCGTCCACTCCACCCCCGCGCATTCGAAGATTGTGCCGCACCCTGATTGCGCCATCATGCCGCGCCGACAGGCTATGATCGCGCCGTCCTCACGTTCGGCATATTCGATACGCGGGTAATCCTGGTCAGTGACGGAGAATATCTGAGCCCTACCCGTCTTGTCCGATTTTCCCGCAGACATTTCATCGAGCACAATCTCCGCAGCAAAATCGGGAAATTTTATCCGTATGAAATCTTTCTGACCGCCCACTCGGATCGAGGGGATATACGCGGCAGGAATGGTATACTCTCGCTCACCCAACTCGAACTCGTGAACGGCAGTTTCCTGAACTACGTCAGGCTCGGGCGCCGACGAAACTTGGGACGCCTCGGATCCGCTCTCATTGCCTTCCGGCGCGCAGCTAGAAAGTGAGAGACCCAGCAAAAATACAAACGGTAGTGGTTTCAATGAACATCCTCCAAAGCGCGATCGCGTGCCGATGCCCGGTCGTAATGATCACCTATGGCCAGTTTCTTCGCGACCCAGTTGATTGTAGGGCCCTGGATAACACTGGACAGAAGAACGACGAAAAAGACCACGTTGAAAATCGCAAAAGCTCCGTCGACACCGGCCACGATGGGGAAAGTCGCCAGCACGATTGGGACTGCGCCGCGAAGTCCAGCCCACGATATAAATACTTTTGCCCGCCATCCGAACTGCCGGAAAGGTGCGAGGCACACAAAGACACTGATCGGGCGGGCCACGAACATGAGAATAGCCGTTATTGCTAGACCCGGAACAATGACCGGACCCAGTTGAGAGGGTGTCACTAGAAGTCCCAGGGTCAAGAACATTGCCACCTGGGCAAGCCATGCCATTCCATCCTGAAAGGTCGATACGGTGCGCTTGGCAGCATAATGACGGTTGCCAGCAACGAGGCCCGCCAAATAGGCGGCGAGAAAGCCGTTGCCCAACAACAGTTCGGCGGCACCGAATGCGATCAAGGCAGCCGCAATCGAAATCACGAATGCCAAGCCACCTTGGCGGTAACCCCCTCTCTTCAGGATCTCGGGCATGGCAAAGCCGATCCCCACTCCTATCAGGGCTCCCATCACCATCTGAATCATGAAATCAGGCGCAAGGGCGAAGGGAGAGGCGCTGGGATTTGACATGAACAGCAGGACGGCACCGACGAGAAAGATGGCCATGGGATCATTCGAGCCGGATTCGACTTCGATGAGCGCGGGCACATCTCCATGCAAATCGAGCCCGGTAGAACGCAAGATCGCGAACACCGCCGCAGCATCAGTAGAAGCGATGATTGCTCCGAGAAGCGCGGCTTGTGCGGGTGTAACTCCTAAGAGGAATACCGCCGATATTGCCACAACGCCTGCGCTAATGAGAACACCGACGGTGGCCATCACGAGCGCGGGTCCCGCTACTCTCTTAACGTCCCGCCAATCTGTATCCAGACCGCCCGAGAACAGAATGAAGATGAGCGATGCTATGCCGACGGCCTGAGCGAGGACGAAGTTGTCGAAAGAAATTCCGCCCGGTCCTTCGACGCCCGCCAGCATACCAAGGCCTAAAAACCCGATAAGTGCAGGTAGTCCGAAACGGCTCGAAAGACTTCCAGCAAGGACGGTTGTCAGAAGCAGCACGCCAATCAGGAGAAGCGTGGATTCAGTATCTAGAAACCCCATGAACAGGCCGTAGCACGAGAGGGTAGATTGGCACCTACATTCTTTTGGTCGGAACTGTTTGCGTCCGGTCGACCCGAAAACGTGGGTCTGATAGCCTTGTCTGTATGGTAGGAAATCGAACTTTAATAAGCTCTGCGGCGCTGCTTCTCTTGGCTGCTTGCGTGGGAGAGAACGGTAAATGCAGCGGCTTCGAAATAAGCTCATCTAGTGGTCGAAGCTTTACGGTCCCGGAGCTTATGGCTCACGCGACTGCGATGGGTATGACACAGCAGGAAGCGGAGACGCTGATATATCTGGAAGGCATATCGTCTACCACGTCGCTTAAGCCGGGTGATACTCTTTGCATCGATGGCAAACCGGGCTGATCTCGCCAACGGTGGTCCTTGCCGTGCGCTGCCCAGGCGATTATTACTACAACGATGGCGTGGTTCAGCTTACGCAGATTTGTTTTCAGGCTTGGGCTGTTATCAGTTCTCGTTGCTGTCCTGTGTCAGGCCACACCCTCCACTCCATTTGCGGAAATCAGGAACCGCGGTTCAGCATTTGATGCAACCACCGTCGAGGTGGCGATACTAGCGCAGCGCGATGGCGTTGAGCAGCTGGCCCCAATTCTCAAACCTGCACCGGTGCCAGTCCTCGTCCCCGTGCCTCGATCGCGGGCTATGGATTTCGTGGTCGACCACCCGTTCGATCCCCGAAAGACCGGACCGCCTCTAAAATCTATCTGGCGACTTGTGCCCCCGATGAGAGGGCCGCCCATCCTCACCTGATCTATCTGACCTCCAATCGGGGTCTTAGCCTGACCAAATAGATTAAGGTGTTATATCATGAGTGACCATAAGGCGGCAGCTGCCGATCCTTCCGCGCGGTTCGATGAAATCGAGCAATTACTCAATTCCTATCCGGACGTTAGCGATGAGCAACTGGGCGAACTAAAGCGCTGGTTCAAGAGAGAAGCCAGCGCATTTGAAGTGGCCAGCCTGGCTAGCAAACAGCCGGCTAGCTACGCAAAGTTTCGCGCTGACCATATCGACAAGTTTAGCAAAATCGAAATTCTACTAATCGGGGCCGTATCCCTCGCTATCTTTGCTCTGATTCTTGTGTTCGTTTGACGTAGGGGAGCCCGCCCACTCGCTAACAAGTGGGCGGGCTGTTCTCACAGCCAGCCAACGATCGCGCCCGAGAAAAATTAGGCCGCTTCGTCCTGAAGCTCTGGCTGACTGACCTCCACGATACGAAGACGTCTTTCTTCACCGGATCTATCGGGCCAGTTGATTGAGGCACCTTTCCTCATGCCGATCAGACCGGCGCCTACGAGGGTCATCACCGAAAGTCGGTTCTGGTCCATATCCGCGTCACGCGGCCAGACCAGTTCAACCTTCCTTTTGTCGCCTGATCGCTCATCCACGAATTCGACGTGCGATCGCATGATCACAACGTCGGAAGGGATATCCTGGACAGACAAAACATTTGCTCGGTCAAGCTCCTCGCATAGCTTGTGCGCGACGTCGGGGCTGCGCTCCTCGATACTAACCGCCAACTCGTAAAGAGCGTCGGCTTCGGTATCGATAACGTATATTGGCGGGGGTCCACCGTTCTCAGAAACAGTCATGTCGGTAACTCGCGTAAGTCGCCGCAATATCAGATGCGGCCTGGCTGAAGATCGTCCGGGAGCCTCGCCCCGGACCGCTTCACGGCCGACGAGACGAGGCACGCGCCCGTGCGGGCAGCTGTCCTGCGTGTGCGAGATGTCGCTTCAGAAGCCGAGAAAAGACCATGCTGAGTATCTGGGCCCGGAGGGCAGGTAAGTCAAATTATGGAAATCAACTAATGATCGGCGAGTTATCAGAGACATTCCCGGCCGGAAGGCCTACCTTAGAAAAATGATAAACTTCCGCTCATTCGCTTCTTCGCGCAGGCCCGACATGGCTATCGATCTCGGCACGGCCAACATGCGTATCATGGTTCGCGGGGAAGGCGTCGTCTTCGATGAGCCCTCCCTGTGCTGTTATGAAGATCGCGGAGGCCGCCCACATTTCGTTGCGGCGGGCAGTGAGGTTTTCGCAATGGTGGACCGGGTTCCGATAACCTTTTCTGTTCGCCGACCGCTAGCGAGGGGGGTATTGCAGGACATTGAAGCCACGAGTGCACTGCTCTCTCACGGACTCTCTGCTGTGCTTGGGAAGAAGCGAAAATCTCGTCCCACTGCCATGATAGGTATTCCGGCAGATGCCACGAAAGCAGAGTCAAATGCCCTATTAGCCGCGGCCGAAGACGCCGGGTTCGGGCGAATTGAATTGGTGAGTGAACCTTTTGCAGCGGCGATAGGAGCCGATCTCCCGGTTCGAGAAGCGCGCGCTTCCATGGTTGTCGAATGCGGAGCCGGCACCACCGAAATCGCCGTGTTTTCGCTCGATGGTAAATGTTACTCGCGCTCCGTGCGCTTGGGTGGTCTGGGTCTCGACGAGGCTCTCATCGAACACCTGCAGACGCGGCACCATTTTCTGATCGGAAAGCTCACCGCCGAAAACCTCAAGATGCGGCTTTCTTTGGAAAATGATGAGAGCCAAATCTTAGAGATCAAGGGACGCGGCCTGCACAACGGCTTGCCCGGGGTCATAACGCTCCCGGCCTCGGAGTTTTCTCCGATCCTTAAGCGGCACTTCGCTCGTTTCGCGGATGCCGTCCGGTTGGTTATCGGCGAGATTACTCCTGACCTGGCCGCGGATTTGCTAAGCGAACGGCTAGTAGCGACCGGGGGCGGCATTTGCGCAGGTTTTCTTGCCGATGCCGTCGCAGTGGAGTGCGGTCTGCCCATCACGGTCGCCAATGATCCTTCTGGATGCGTTGCACGGGGTTTGAACCGTCTGATGGAGGAAAAAGCGGCTTGATCCGGTTTCTGCTAGCCTTTTCTCGATGAAGCTGAACCCGCTCGCTACGCATTGGGACGCGATGTTTGAATGACATTGCCGTCCGACAATCCGAACCGTGACACGCCGAGGGATGAAAACCCGGGCCAGCCAATCGCCGCCGAAGAGACGATGGCATCTCTACTCTGCCGCGGCGATCGTGGAAGAAAGGTTGAGGTCGTTCAATATCGGCACGTCGAGAACGAAGTCACTGCACTTGGGACGAGGCGGCGCCTTGGTGCTATCAGTTGGAGAACAGCCGACGGGCGGCCTGTCCGGCAGATAGACGCCGACCTCTACGAGATCGAATCCTCGGGCGAACTTCTCGAACGAGTTTCTTGATCTGCGCGCCGCGCTCGCAATTCATTCTCTCGAATAGCGAGGCGTTCATGTCGGCACAGCGGAATATGACCGGTCGATGTCTGGTCGGTTTTCGCTTCGGGATAGATCACCTCATCCACGGATCGGCGAACAGCACCCTTGGTCATCTCGGCTGTGTCTTGGCGGCCAGGAGCCATTAAATGACAAACTTTGTGCCCCCGTGCCATCAGATGATCAGCGATGATCCGGCGATGGCAGCGCCACCAGACAGCTTCCGAGCACATGAGGGCCACGTGTCGATCGCACGCCAACTTTTCGATCTCGTCGAGGGCTGACTTAAACTCATCGCCGAGCGCGTAGTCGGCATAGTTATGAAAACTTTGGACGCGCCAATATCCGTTGAGTGCGGGATCTATCGATGGGTGCTTTTTTCGCCGACCGCCGAGCTTCTCAAAATGCATGTACTCAATTTCATGCTCGTCCAGCGCCGCTGGAAATGTGTCGACATTGAAAGCAGGATTGGACCGGGAGCGAGGGAATGCGCGGACGTCAGCCAGAAGATCGACGCCAGCTTCGACTAACATCTCAAGAACAGTCTCCGGACTGCGATTAGAATGCCCGATGGTGAAGACAGTGGGCATTAGCGCTCGAGCTTGGTCAATGCGCTTTCCTTGTGCGCGGCAATATGATCGGTCTTGTCGCTCTCGATCTCGTATTGCGGTTCATCTTCCGATGCGCGATGGGTATGGCCCTTGTATTGAAAATCCTTTTTATGGACTTTCGAAATTGTTCCATGAACCCGTCCGGCTTCGGAATTCCAGCTTACGTGATCTCCCACTGAAAACTTTGCCACGGCTGTGCTCTCCTGCCTGACTGAATAAGACTGCTCAATTATACAAATCGAACGCAGTCAGATTGTTTCGCGATCGCGTTCAGGTTTTCTTACCCCGGGCAAACGGGCAAAGCATCCACACCGCCGACTCATGAAGCGAGTTCAAATCGATCGGCGCGTGCCAGCTTCCAAGCCGCGCTGTAGAAATCACGGTCATGGGATCCCGTTAGCAGTTCACCTTCCTCAAGAAACATATGCAACTGCGAAAACAGGCGGATTTCGGTCAAGGAGACCCGGCGCACGAGATGATGCGGTCCAATTTCCGACGGATGTGAAAGGCCGGCAGCAGCCGTCATCTCGGCCAGAGCACGAAGCGTATTATGGTGAAAGCGCCTTACTCTTTCGGCCTTGTCAGGAACGACGAGCGCGCGTTGGCGCAGCGGGTCCTGCGTAGCAACGCCCACCGGACAGCGGTTCGTGTGGCAGGAAAGCGACTGGATGCATCCCAAGGCGAACATGAAACCGCGTCCTGCATTGGTCCAATCAGCACCCAAGCCTAGTACAGCTGCAATGTCGAACGCGCTCACGATCTTACCGGCTGCACCAATTTTAACGCGATCCCGAATACCTGCCCCCACAAGCGTATTATGGACAAATAAAAGGCTCTCGCGCAGCGGCATGCCGATATTATCCGCAAACTCCACCGGCGCCGCACCGGTCCCACCTTCCGCACCGTCAACGACGACAAAATCCGGATAGGTTTCGGTTTCGCGCATCGCCTTGACCATTCCCATGAACTCCCAGGGATGACCGACACACAGTTTAAAACCAACGGGCTTTTGCTTGGAGAGTGCGCGCAACTGGGCGATAAATTCCATCATCTCGAGGGGATTACCAAATGCCGAGTGCTCAGCTGGTGAGATGCAGTCTACGCCAATGGGGATCCCTCGGCTCTCGGCTATTTCGGACGTAACCTTTTCGCCCGGAAGAATGCCGCCGTGACCAGGCTTTGCCCCTTGGCTGAGCTTGATTTCGATCATCTTCACTTGTGGATCGCTGGCCTGGTCAGCGAATTTGATTGGATCAAAGTTGCCGTTCCTCGTGCGGCAACCGAAATATCCGCTACCGATTTCCCAGATGAGATCCCCGCCATATTCCCGGTGGTAGCGGCTTATTCCGCCCTCCCCTGTATCATGAGCAAAATCCCCTAATCTGGCGCCCTTGTTGAGCGCCCGTATGGCGTTGGCGCTCAGCGAACCGAAGCTCATTGCCGAGATGTTGAACATCGAGGCGAGATATTGGGATCCAGTCTCGGCATTCCCGATCGCTATACGAAACGTATCGGGATCAGCTTGAGGCTTGGGTTTTGTCGAATGCGAAATGAACTCATATCCATTCCGATATACATCGGCTCGCGTGCCAAAAGGACGATCGCTTACTTCGTCCTTCGCACGGGCATAAACCAGAGATCGCTGCGCTCTGGAAAACGGTGTCTGATCGTCATCACTCTCGATCAGATATTGACGAATTTCGGGCCTGATCTCTTCGAAAAGCCAGCGTAGCCGTCCAATGATGGGATAATTTCGCCGGACCGAATGTCGCGTTTGATGTAGATCGAGAAGCCCTAAGATTGTGAATGTCGCACAAAGGGTAAAAGTGAGCACTGCCCAACGCTCGGAAACGTAGGCAGCAGATAGTAATAGCCCAAACAGGCTCGCGCCGAGCGCGGTGAAGCGAGAAAAGAACACGGGGATGGCTCCGGTCGCGCCAATAGCGCGATGGGGACTGACATTGTCACAGCAAGGAAGTGATAGTGACCGAACGATCGCGTGATATTAAGCGACACCCTAGGTCACCACGAATGACCTAGGGATGTAGGCGTGCGGTGCTGCTGCCCGCAGGAGTCCCTGCGGCAAGTCCGATATTTTCTGAAACCATCAGCCTTTAATGTGCCCTACGAGATCGGAAATCAAGGAGGTGAGATAGCACTCCTGCGGAGCTGCAGTGCTGGATGGGGCACCACCCTAGCAAGCGTTCCGTGGGACATGGCGAAAAGTGCGGTGCCGCTGCCTCTTGCACCCTACCAATCTTGTCTTCTTCCATAGCCAGGGCGCGCCATGGATGCGGCCCAATTGTGGGTCACAATCTCATTGCTTTTTTCGGTCACGCTAGTGCGAATTCCTAGGTCGGCATCTTGCGATGCGCCCAACAAATAACGGTGGTGATTATGATGCCCCGGAACGTCTGAGCTGGTTTTGGTTAATGACTACAACAACCGCGGAGCTTTGAATGTTCGAGCAGTTTCTGGGTCCTGATCATTTCGACATCATGCCCCATCTTGTTGCAATTGGATTAGCCTATCTATTGGCGTTCCCGATCGGCTGGAACAGGGAGAAATCAGAAAGAAGTGCCGGACTTCGGACTTTTCCTCTCGTAGCAGTTGCCAGCTGCGGCTTTATCCAGGCGGCGGAATCTATGACGGCCGACACTCCAGAAGCGATGGCCCGGATTGTGGAGGGTCTTATCACCGGCATGGGCTTTATCGGTGGTGGCGCCATTCTGCGCCTGAAGGACTCGGTCAAGGGCACCGCCACCGCCGCTAGCCTCTGGATAACCGGAGCTATTGGAGCCGCGGTTGGGCTTGGCAGCCTCGATGTAGCAATCATGCTTTCGGTCATAACCGTCGCCACACTATGGATCATGGCCCCCCTTAAACATTTTGGACACCTCGATAACGATGAGGCAGTCGAGGACAGCGAAATTGGACAACCCCGGGAGAAATGAGGCATGTCATTGATCACGCACGTTACGCGGAGCGAATCCCCAGGCGGTGAGAGAACTTTGCTCTCCTGATACTCCTTTATCCCACAGCAGTAAAAATCTCTAAAAGACTGGGATAACTCATATTTATGGCTAGACGCCGCCTTCTTCGGTCACAGGGGTGCGGCAATCACCGCATGCGAGATCAAGCTCTGATTGTTCCACACTGCAATGCATATGCTATAATATATATTTGAGTGATGAGATATGCGTTTGCATATTTCGATGGTTTTCAGCCGCGGTGATGATATGTAGGCGCATATACTCCTAGAGCAATATACGTGGAAACATATCGATGAGTGAAATCTCCGAAAGCATTAAAGCTGCTCGCGCAGCAAAAGGCTTCACCCAAAGACAGCTGGGCGAACGGGTAGGCCTGCCCCAAAGTCATATCTCGAAGATTGAGAGCGGCGCCGTGGACCTCCAACTCTCCAGCCTTATCGAGATCGCGCGGGCGCTCGATCTGGAGTTGAAGCTTGTGCCCCGCAAAACTCTACCAGCGATCGAGAGCGTCGTACGCTCTCAGCGGGAAAGACACGACACAAGCCGCGCGCTCACAACGATTGCCGAAACGAGAAGATTTGCTGAGCGCATCCGCGAGAACTTCCCAAGCGTCACCCAAGTAGATGAACTTCAAAAGGCCTTGAACAACATCGAGCCGGCTTATTTCAATCCCGAAATGCTCAGAGACATTCAGGAAGCATTGCAGCCGGTCGCCCACCTCAGAAAACACCTGCAAGATCTGGGTTGGGTTCTTGAAGACCAGGTGGGAACGAGAAAACTCGTGCGGCAAATCCAGAATGCGACCCGCGCACTCCAAAACATCAGAAATCTTCAAAGTCATGCGACGCATTTAGAGAATGCGCCTCGACTGCCGGCATATCGGCTCGAGGAGGACGACGAATGATCGACGCAGCAGCCCTCGATATCTTTCTCGGTAAAACGCGCGTTGGAACGATCGCCCGGCTCGATGGAGATGCCAGCATCTTCACATTCGACGAAACCTATCTGGCCAGTCCGGATAGGCAGACGCTTTCACTCGCCTACAAAGATGCCAACGGCGACATTCTCTCGGATACGCGAAGCTATCGCACCGTAATCGAGCCGTTCTTTTCCAACCTTCTACCCGAAGGCACACTTCGGGACTACCTGGCCCGGCGCGCCGGAGTGAAATCGGTCCGAGAATATCATCTACTCACACAGCTCGGGCACGATCTTCCGGGGGCAGTGCGGGCCGTCCCAGTGGATACAGAGGATACAGAGGCAGACGAGCCCGATGAAAATGCCGTGGAGCAACAGGGAAAGCGCGCGCTGCGCTTCTCGCTCGCCGGCGTGCAACTCAAGTTTTCAGCGGTCAAATCTCATGAGAAAAATGGAGGGCTAACCATCCCAATCACTGGCAGCGGGGGGGACTGGATCGTCAAGCTGCCTTCTGCCCGGCACCCCGACGTGCCGGAGGCGGAGTTTGCAGCGATGAGCCTAGCAGGCAAAATTGGGATCGATGTACCTGACAACGATCTGCTACCGCTGGATCGGATCGGCGGTCTACCCGAGGGCATCCACCGCTACGGGCAATCCGCTTTTACCATCCGGCGCTTCGATCGGGGCGCGGAGGGTGCGATACATATCGAAGATTTCGCTCAGGTATTCGGCGTCCTTGCGGAGCAAAAATACGAAAATGCCAGCTACCGTCAGATCCTCAGTGTGCTTGCCATCGAAACAGACGAGCAAAGCATATTGGAGTTCATTCGCCGCCTCACCTACTCGGTCCTGATCGGCAATGGCGACATGCATTTGAAGAACTGGTCCTTGATCTATCCCGACACGCGCAACGCGCTGCTAGCACCAGCCTATGACTTGCTTTCGACGCTCGCCTATATTCCGGGCGACGATGCGGCGTTGAAATTTCATCGTTCGCGAAATTGGACATCTTTCACCTACGACGAACTCGAGACGATCGCGGACAAGGCCAAACTGCCAGCACATTTGCTGATCTCGACGGCGAAAGAAACCGTTGCGCAATTCGACGAAGTCTGGAGCAGCGAAAGCGGCCACCTCCCCTTCCCCGGTGACGTGCGTATCGCAATTGAAAAGCACCGCAAATCTCTTGCGATTTGAGATGAACGATATGGCGCGGCAATCCGCAGACGCCTGCCAATCGGATCGACTCCCCGACCCAGGACTGAATTCACCATGATCATCGCCCTGCTCTTCAACTGGCGAGCTACGAGCAGTCCGGGAATTATTGGCACGAGATCAGAAAAGAGGTGTTCGGAACGCAAATCATCCAGAACTCCGGACAGCACATGAAGCTCTCGATCGGCGACGTGCTCGTCGGACTAAAGAGGGGACAAGATCCTCAAGCGCTGTTCATGGCGGCTTTTGGAAATAGCGAATGGGGGATGATCCATGAACAACGGTTGTGCGACGGATTCCCAACCGTTTTTCGGGATGATCTTCGAAAACATGCCTCGCGCATTGGCGTCCGATCTTCATGCCGCGCTCGAAGACCACGATGGCTACCTCGGTCCGATTTCAATGCACTTCGAGGTCCCGGCTCATCTAGCTCTCCATCGGCTTCGTCTGCCCACCGAGTTCCGCCTTCAGGGCAAGATGTTTCGTCAATTCTACCGCATGGGCAATCGGGAAGGTTACAAGGTGGAGGACCTCAACGAGATGAAGCAGTTGGGCTATCCTCGGGCGGTGAGAGAATTTTGCTCTCCTGATACTCCTTTATCCCACAACGTTGTAAATTTCTAAAACGTGGGATAAATCACGCGCATGGCCATCATTCGCCCCTTTTCGCCGGAGCAGGAACGCGCGCTGATTAATATGCACCAACGTTACGATGCATGGATCGACGCCGAGCGGGACTTAATCGCCCTTCCGTACGACCTGCGCCGCAAGAAAGTCGGCGAATACGAGTATCTCTATGAGATCTACGACCGCTCGGGCAACGGCACGAGCCTCGGGGCATGGGATGAAGAGAAGCAGCGCCTGTTTGACGAATACCGCGAACGAAAAAAATCCGCCAAGCAGCGCCGCGAAGGTGCGAGCGCAGCACTTTCCGAAAGTAGCCGTATTGCTCGCGCGCTCCGCCTACCCCTCCTCTCCGCAGATGCCGGACCGATTCTGCGGGAGGCGGATCGCCGCGGTCTGCTCGGATCCCACCTTCTGGTTGTCGGCACCAATGCCATGGCGGCCTATTCGATCGAAGCCGCGGGCAGTTTCATCGACGTGCCTGACGAGACCGAGGACTTCGACCTCGCCTGGGCAGCGGAGGAAGAAGCGGGCGAAGCTCTAGTTTGGGACATGCTGAAAGCCGTCGACCCGACTTTTGCAATTAATTCCGAACGTGATTTCCAGGCGCGCAACGCCAAGGCTTATGAGGTCGAGATCCTCGTCGCACCTTCGCGTGCTGAGACACTCGGTACGAAGGATCGGCCTAAACCCGTACCTCTCCCCGAACAGGAATGGCTGCTTCCCGGGCGCCGGATTGACCAGGTCGTGCCCTGCCGCGATGGTACGCCGGCGCGCATCGTTGCGCCCGATCCGCGCTGGTTCGCGCTGCACAAGCTATGGCTGGGCGCGCAGGCCAAGCGCAATCCTCTGAAGCGCCGGAAGGACACCGCACAAGGCTACGCCCTGCTCGATGCCATCGCCGAAGCCATGCCGCACTACGATGTTAGCGAGGACTTCGCTGACGGGCTTCCTGCGGAATTGACACCCTTCTTCGAAGAGTGGCGTTCACGCAGGCTCCGGGAGAACAAGCAATGAGCCCGTGGTCACGTTCGTATCCCGAACACTGAATGTTGATCTACGCTCCGAGTTTAGGCTTCGCACGTTCGGTGTCCCATCCGGGACCTAGGCATGGATTATGCTCATTCTGCGAACGACGATCGCGACGGAGAAAAGGAGTGACGGGACAGCTACACAAGAATGTAGCACAAGAATCGCAGTAGCTCTTAGAAACCGCAGAAATCCGTCACTTTCTACCCGAAATTTTGGTTTGGAATCCTCTCTCTGGAACCGAATTCAAGCATACAAGATCGTCTTACCGGCTTGAACTTGCACAGTCGCACCTCCGGTAAATCCCTTAAGGTGGCTCCCATAGGGTGATCATCCAAATTTCGCGATCCCAAAGATCACCATACTCAGGACATCCGCAGCGCCACTAACGCGCCGCCACAAAAAGCGAACCGTCACTGACCGGATGGTCGGCCGGAAAGCTGTGTTGCTTGCCATTCTATGATGCCCCGGCGAACTAAATACCGGTGGCATCGGAAAGGATCTATCTGATGCCTGATACCGCTCTTCACACACCAGCCCCGACATTCACACCCAGCCCTCACGATCTTCGTCCGAAAGCTCTGGTTTCTGTCGCCCCGTTCGAAGCGAACGACAACGAGACTAACCTACTCCGGCTACGGCCAGAAGCTCGGATGTTCGAGCTGCCTACCGCAGTCTGGGGGTTAATGATCGGAAGCTACGCTATCTTTCTCCTTGCCCTGCTCGGGGCAACGGGAGGTGCGCATGCCGCGTTCGCAATCACAATTTCAGCAGCTTATGTCACCATGTTTTTTGGAACGGCCCGTGTGATGCTGCGCCAGTCCCCTCCGCAGGCGCGTAGCGCTTTGAACCACGCCGGTTCGGTTCTCCAAACTGCATATGGACCTTTACCAAGAGGTGCGGTTTTCGGGCAGGTTCTTATCGTCCCCGCAGTGGTCGCGTTTTTCGGAATAGGTATCTGCATTATCAGCGCAGTAGTCATGTGACGGGATCGGAAAGAGGATACTGCCATGTTTTGTGAACACTGCGGCGAACTAGCTCCTCCAGGTCCCTTGGACCTTCGCAACTGCGCTCCAAGGCCGAAATCATCATCAGGATTTCTGAAACTCATGTCCGCTAGTTTGGTGAACTGGCTGAGAAACCTGTTCAAAGATCATAAAGTTTGAACTTTGAAATCTCCCCTCTGTCGGGCGAGGCAAGCGTCACTTATCGCTGCGGTCTGGGTGACCCGCGCAGCGCTAGTTGGGTTCCGTCATAATTGCGTCACGCAACTCAACGTATCGACGTGCTACGTTCATCCATAATTCCTGCCCGCCGCTGTCGCCTTGGGATTCGAAGTGAAGCACCCGTTCAGCGATGAAGCGCTCCGCATCTTCACCGTGTTCCCGGTCCACCCACAGAGCCATGGCCCAGATTTCCTGCTCGCGCGTAACCGTCATTCGATCACTTCCCCAGTTACCTGCCCGAGCCTCGCGACAGGGCTGCCCGGCGAGAACGAAAATTCGCACGAAAGGGTCTTTCTACGGTCAATCATTGCGGCACCAAGGTTCGCGCCGACCCGACCAGGTTCGCGCCAATCCCTCTTTTACCAGCTGCGTGCCTATTGAGCGTCCTGAACGGTGCAGCGTCGCGAGGGTCCTCCCGTAGCGGTCCTTGCCATTACGGGTTATTTCGAAAGCATCGGCGTTCAATAACTGCATAAGCCTGTCGCGCGACCGAATGGCCAAAGCTCGTTCGTATGCGCACGCACCGTTCAGTTCCGGCGTATCAATATCCGCTATCCGGATCTTCTCTCCTTCGAACCATGCGGTGTCGCCGTCGTGAACACAGTGGTCTCGTGGTCCGGTGGAGCAAACGGCAAGTGCGGCGGCAAAGAAAAGCATAGAGGGAACCTAGCGGTTCATCGCGCAATTTCCTACTCAGAACAAATATGGAACATGAGCCGTTTCGATTCGGAGATAAACATGCTTGTTCTCAGTCCCTCCATGTTCGCTGCCACAGCTTGTGTGATCACCCCTTGGCTGCACTGATCTGGTCGGAGCGCCGTAAACCATGAGCTCGAAGCGTCTCGATACGATCGCCGATTATACCCGTCACGGATATACCCTGCGCGTGGACTGTCTGAAGTGCCGCCGGGTTGCGATTATCAATCTCCTGGAACTCACATTGAGGTGTCAGGAGCGCGGATGGTCCAAGCAAATTGCTGCAGTCGAAAGGCGCTTGCGGTATTCACAATGCGGTAATCGTGCGGTCAGATTGGGACCGGCATTCGGTCCGTCACCTAGAGCGTCTGAACAGAGTTGATGTGAGCCAGAACTCGAAGGCTGGCGACGGAACCGGCTCCGTCACACGGAGTTCCTTCCGTATGTTGATCGACGAACGGACCCGGATCGAGGGTGAAGACGAACTGCGTGCCCGTATCGCCCAGCCTGACTTTCCCTGTGTGGGCGCGAAGTCGGCCTTGGCGAAGGGCACGCTAAAGACGCTCGTGTGCCATAGCCTCGACAGTGGCTGGGACGATGTGCTCATTCACCGAGAGCTCATGGAATGGGCAGAGGACTACAAGTCCGATCCCACGGGGCTCCGAAGTCTAGCAGCGGTATTTTCAGGGCCAGATGGGCTAAGTGAACCTGAGTTCGAAGCCCTGATGTGGACGCGAATCCAGTCCTTTGCCGACAAGGACCATTGGCTGGGCCAGCGATACGACCACCGTGTTAGTGCCGACCCTTCGGATCCGCATTTCTCATTGAGTTTCGGGGGCGAGGCTTTCTTTGTGGTGGGCCTTCATCCCCTCGCCTCGAGGCCGGCACGACGATTCCCACGACCCACGTTGGTTTTCAATCTTCACGCCCAGTTCGAGCAATTGCGAGAAGAAGGCCGTTATGAGCGAATGCGGGAAAAGATACTCGAGCGAGATATAGACTTGGCCGGTTCACTCAATCCGATGCTGGCGCGGCACGGCGAAGTAAGTGAGGCGCGTCAGTACAGCGGTCGTCTGGTGGCCGATGACTGGTCCTGTCCCTTTCGCGACAAGCGCGCCAGTGAGGAAGCATGACCGAAATCATTGCGCCCCGGAGCGGTACCGCCTTCACTCTCGAGCGCGGACAATTGCTGAAGGTCATTGACCCGGAGGGTACCCAAGTCAGCGACCTGCTAGCCTTTGCAGCCGATGACGTGCGCGAGGCGCTCTCCAACGGGCGCACCTTCGACTATGAAGAAACGTTGCGGATGGGCGCGGGCAATCGTCTGTGGTCGAACCGGTCGCAGATTATGTTGAGCATAATTGAAGACACCGTCGGAACGCATGATTTCCTGCTCACGCCGTGCAGCGAAGCGACGTTCCGCCATTTCTATCCTGAGGAACCGGTCCATCGCGGCTGCTTTGGCAATCTGGCTGAAGCCTTGGCGCCCTTCGGGATCGAACCCGATCAGATCCCCTGCGCCTTCAACGTGTTTATGAACGTTCCGGTTACTCCCGATGGCAAGCTTCGTGTTGACCCGCCGGTCAGCATGCCGGGTGACTACATCCGCCTGCGAGCGGAGATGGATCTGATAATTGGTCTCACTGCCTGTTCCGCCTATGCCTCGAATGGAGGGAGCTTCAAGCCCATCCACTACGAGATTGAGAAATAGTCCTTTTCGAAATGGAGCGGATTGCGTTCCTGCGCTCCGGAAATCTGTGACGCTCAATACCCGCCACAGATCGCGGCGACGAGCTGCAGTTGCATTTCCTAGGCGTGGAAAGTTCGGTGCGACAAAGCCTCAATGGCGTCTCCGGGGCAGTTGGCAATCGATCCCGGCAGCCCGAGATTCCGGTTGAATACACATTTTTACCTGCTTGAAATGGAACGCGTCTTCTTTTCTGTGGGGTTGGCAACTCAGTTTCTCCAACACCAGCGCCCAGTCTTTCAGGTTAGAACGGCGCGTCTCTTTCTATGGGATGAAAAAGCTGTATTCTCAGCCAATGAGAGTTACTGCTTGCCTTATGGCCCTGATGCTTGCCGGATGCCAATCGACAGCCTCCGATCCTGTTTCATCTACCGCAGTTTCGGCGGGAGGGTTCAAGAAGGACACGCCCGAATGGCGGGGCGAGAAATTTGCTAACAATCGTTGTGCGAGGTGCCATTCCGTCGGTTTCGCCGAAACCTCGCCGCTGTCAAATGCGCCAAGCTTCTCCGAAATTGCGAACACCCGGGATCTGACGGCGGCGAGCCTGGCAGAGTGGATGAAAAGCCACGAGAACTATCCCGACGAGATGTATTTCCAGATACCAGAGGAGCACATCGACGACGTAGTGGCCTACATGATCACGCTGCGCCGACCAGACTGACACTGGGACCGCCGCATAGCGACCAAATAGCGTTCCCCCGGTCCAGCCAACTCCCCTCATTATGTCGATCGCAACTCTCTCGCAGACCAAGGTCAGCGCCGGCGCGAGCAAGGTTGTACGGCGGCGGTAGGTGGTCTTTACGGAAAGACGTAACTGGAAAGGTTTTTCAGGCCTGAACGTATGAGTTTACGGTAAAATAGGTTCCGTGCTTGCGGGCGACGTTCTGAGTGCCGCACACTTGGTGTGTTTCCCTGCCTTGGCACCTTGACGTGGCAAGCCGCAGGCGCGCTGAAAGGAGAAATCTTAACTCTCAGATGCTTGGGGTATTTCCGGCTCGGGTCCCTGTCACCCTCGCCACTCCCTTACATTTGCGAATTCAGCCCGCATCGCTAAGCCCTGCGACATGAGCGAGACCGATCCGCACAAAACTCCCGTTATCATTGGCGTGGGTCAGATCAACGACCGTCCGGAGGATCCGCGCGACGGCCTCGACCCGATCGGCCTGATGGCAGAGGCCTTGCGAAGGGCAGATCAAGATGCGGGCGGCGGATGGCTGGCGGATTGCGATTCGCTTTCGGTCGTGGCGCAGCTGGCGTGGCCGCAGCTAAACCCGGTCGATGGCAAGCTGGCCAAGATGCTCAGCCTCAATCCGGTACATAGCATGCAGACCGCAATGCCGAGTGGAGACAGCCCGGTCCTGTTGTTGCACGAAGCTGCGAACCGGATCGCGCGCGGAGATGCACAGATATGCTCCGTCGTCGGAGGTGAGGCTCTGCGCACGGCAGCGAAACTCGTTACTTCGAAAGCCAGCGAAAACGGAGAGAAGCCCAATGCGCTGCGCGATGCAAACCATCGCAAGCGAACCGGTTATGCGCAGACCTATGGGCTAGTGCTGCCGACCGACGTCTACCCGCTCTACGAGAACGCCAGCCGCGCCGCTTATGGGCAAACCCTTGAAGAAGGCCAAGCAGAGAGCGGAGTTATCTGGTCGAAAATGAGCGAGGTCGCCGCCGGGAACGAGAGCGCGTGGATACGCAGGCCAGTCGGTCCCCGCGCCATCGTCACGCCGACACCCGACAACAGGCCCATCGCTTTTCCCTATACCAAGCTGCAGGTCGCCAATTCCTCAGTGAATCAGGGTGCCGGCTTTCTGGTCACCAGCTTGGCCGAAGCGCGGGCGCGGGGCATTCCCGAAAGCCATCTGGTATTCCTGGGCTATGGAGCGGCGGCGCATGAAGATGCCGATTTCCTTGCCCGTGACGATTACGAGGCTTCGCCGAGCCTGGCGGTATCGATCGAGCGGGCATTGAATTTGAACGGGATTTCGACCTCAGATCTCGCCCATGTCGAGCTGTATTCCTGCTTCCCCTGCGTTCCCAAGATGGCGCGGCGTGTTCTCGACTGGCCCCTCGATAAGCCCATGACCGTCTTTGGCGGTCTTACCTTTGGCGGGGGCCCCGTTGGCAATTACATGAGCCATGCGATTGCAGAGATGGTTTCGCGCCTCAGGGGAACTTCCAGTAAGGGCCTGCTGTTCGCCAACGGCGGTTATGCGACACATAACCACACGCTCGTTCTGTCCGGCGCGCAAACCGGAGCGCTATTCCCGCAAGATTTTGATTTTCAGGGCGAGGCAGACAGCCGGCGGGGCAGTATTCCGGAACTCGACGAGGCCTATTCGGGCGATGCGACCATCGAGACCTATACCGTTCATTACGGCCGCGAAGGATCTCCGCGATCGGGCGTAATCGTGGCGCGAACGTCTGCCGGCGGGCGAACACTGGCGCTTGTCCCTCCATCGGATGCGGAAACCATCTCGTTCCTGACCTCCGGCGCTCCCGAATCGGTTGGTCGCGCGGGATTGATAAGCCGTGATGAAGAAGGCATGGGGCTTTGGCGCATGCCAGCGAACCCTGCTGAAAAAACGGATTGAGGTTTTCAAGACAGGCTGATGCCCGACGAAGTATGGACACCAATACGGCACGTCTATGTTGCCGGTCAGTGGGTCGCTGCGGCGAGCCGCCAGGACTTTGTCGGTGCTGCGCACGCCGATGCCGATTATGCCGACAGGCACGGCCGGGTTCGCACACGCCTGATCTTCGATGCAAACGGACAAGGCACGTCGCTCGCCCGCACCAGGCCCGATTTCCGCGAGGCGCTGGCGCATGCGGATGTCGTCCATGCAGACGGACAGTTCATTGTGAACATGGCTCGCCGTTATTGTGCCGAGCCAATTCCCGAACGCGCGCCGACAACCGACATGATCATGGACTTCGCGAAGCGCTGCGAACAGAGCGGCCGCAGCTTCTATCTGCTCGGCGCCTCCGAAGAAACCAACGCCGATTGCGCTCGGATTCTGCAGGAAATGTATCCGCGGCTGAAGATCGTCGGCCGCCATCACGGCTATTTCAATGGCAGCGAAGAGCAAATCCTCGCCGATATCGCGGACAAGAGGCCCGATTTCCTCTGGGTCGGCCTCGGCAAACCGCTGGAACAAAAATTTTGTGCCGAATATGCTCATCGGATCGACGCGGTCTGGACCATTACCTGCGGCGGATGCTTCAACTTCATCACTGGAGAATACCGGCGCGCGCCCGAATGGATGCAGAATTCCGGGCTCGAATGGGTGCACCGGATGTTCACCCAGCCCAAGCACCTGTTCTGGCGATATTTGACCACGACGCCGCACGCCCTGACGATCGCCCTGCGCCAGTCCGACAAGCGGTTGAAGGTCATGAAGTACGACACGCCTTTCGAGGCGAACTGAGCAGGTAGGTTGCCTTTCCAGACCTGTTTCCCCAAGACATCGCAAACACCGATTTGACGGGAACGGGAAATGAGCGACTTCGAAACCATCCGCGCGGATAGCAGCGGCAGTATCCTGACCATAACCCTGAACCGCCCTGAACGGCTCAACGCTTGTCCTCCCGGCATGGCCGACGAGATTTTCGCGGCGATCCGCGATCTTGGTGATGCCCGCGCCGTGGTCCTGAAAGGAGAGGGCCGCGCTTTCTGTTCGGGCGCCGATCTTGCTGGAAATGCGGAAATGTCGATCAGCGGCGGCGACCGTGCCTATGCATCGCTGAGCCAGCATTACAATCCGATGATCCAAGCACTCGCTACCCTTCCGGTGCCGGTCGTCTCCGTCGTCCAGGGACCGGCTGCAGGAGTTGGATGCTCCATCGCACTTGCTGCCGATTTTGTCATCGCGGGCAAGAGCGGATATTTCCTCCAAGCGTTCGCCAATATCGGGCTCGTGCCCGACGGCGGTTCGAGCTGGATGCTGCCCCGACTCATCGGGACCGCCCAGGCGACCCGCATGATGATGCTGGGCGAGAAGATCCATGCCGAAGAGGCGGAGCGTCTCGGTCTGATATACAAGTGTGTCGAAGACGAATCGCTGGAAGGCGAGGTTCAAGCATTGGCCGAGCGGTTAGCAAACGGCCCTACGGTGGCGCTCGGCCTGATGAAACAGACGCTTCGCGACGGACTTTCACAGGATTTGGCAACCACGCTTGGCGCAGAGGCGAAGGCCCAGCGTTCGGCGGGAAACACGCAGGATGCCGTTGAAGGCGCCATGGCGTTCCTTCAGAAGCGGAAGGCAGATTTCAAGGGAAGTTGAGGCATGACCGGCGTGAGCGAAGCGCAAGTCGCCGAATGGCAGCAGGCTGTCGGACGGGAATTGGTCGAGGAAGAAACACTCGATCCGCTGGCCTTGCGCCGCTTCGCCCGTGCTGTCGGTCGAGAAGACGAGACCGACCGGGTCCCCCTGCCCCACTGGGCCTTCTTCCTTCCTTGTCCGGACGATGGCACGATTGGACCCGACGGACATCCTCGAAGGGGAGGTTTCCTCCCCGAAGTCGCGCTTCCTCGCCGAATGTACGCCGCTTCCGACATCACGTTCGGCCGCCGTCTCGAAACCGGCGCACCTGCGCGTCAGACGAGCCGCGTGATGGAACTCGAACATAAGGCCGGACGAAGCGGGGACCTCGTTTTTGCGAGGGTCGAAAAGCGGATCGAACAACACGGCGAGTTATGCGTTCGTGAACTGCAGACCTACGTCTATCGCGGAGAAGGAGAGCCGATCTCTCTGCCCAAAGCTGCTCAGACGACACTCGAGGGCGAGCTCTGGCACCCTCGCGAGGTCAATCTTTTTCGCTTCTCCGCGGCAACTTTCAATGGGCACAGAATTCACTATGACCTGCCCTACACGATTGAGGTGGAAGGATATCCCGCGCTAATCGTCCATGGTCCCTTTACCGCCGCCAAACTCGCCGAACTCGCCATGCGTGAGGGAATACTCTCCAGCTTTTCCTTTCGCGCCATGGCGCCGCTCTTTCTGGGCCAGACCATTGTATTGCGCGCTGTGCTGAAGAGCCGCTACGAGGCGGTGCGATGCGATGGAACCGTGGCGATGATTGCCACTGCGGAGTTCCTATGAGCGACGACATCGCCCTTGCCCGCGCAGCTTCCCATGCTGCAGCGGAATTCACCGACAGCGTCCGATCGAAGCTCGCCGACTTGGTTGCGCCCGACGGCAAACTCGACGCCAAACTTGCCGAGCGCGAACAGCACCTGCTTCATGGGTTTGCGTGGATGGCCACCATCTCCGCCGCGATTGACGCTGCCGCGAACTGGGCGGGTCGGGCGCATGATGCAGGCGCCTTCGGAGAGACCGACGAGCTCGTCCTGAGCATCGGTATCGGCGAATATTGCGCGCAGCTCGCCAGCGGCGTTGTGATGAGCCAGAACGAAACGGTCCGGCCCTGCGATTTCGGGCTCGACGAGGAAGCACGGGAATTCGCCTGTGACGATGCCGTCAGCCAGTTCATCACGCTTCGCAACACTGCGGAAAAGCGCGCGGCTCTGGCCCGGCGACTCGCTGAAGGCGAGCGCCCCTTCGAGGGTACGGGGGATGGCATGCTCGACATGGTCCGCGACCAATTCCGAACATTTGCCGCGAACCGCATCGCGCCCTACGCACATCGGTGGCACCTGGAAGATGCGCTGATTCCCTCCGAACTGGTTCAGGAAATGGCGAATCTTGGCGTGTTCGGGGTTTGCATCTCCGAAGAATACGGCGGCTTGGGCCTCGGCAAGCTCGCCATGTGCCTCGTTTCGGAAGAACTCTCACGCGGCTGGATTTGTGCAGGGTCGCTGGGCACGCGTTCCGAGATTGCGGGCGAGTTGATCGGCGAGAACGGAACGGACGAACAGAAAGCCAGATACCTGCCGAAGATCGCGGATGGATCGATACTCCCGACCGCGGTCTTTACCGAGCCCGATACGGGTTCCGATCTTGCATCGGTGCGAACGCGGGCATCCCGTGCCCCGGATGGTGTTTGGCTAATCGAGGGCGCGAAGACATGGATCACCCATGCCGCCCGCGCGGATTTGATGACCATCCTTTGCCGCACCGATCCCGGCACCCCGGGCTATGGCGGACTTTCCATGCTGCTCGCCGAGAAGTCCCGCGGCACGGAGGAATGTCCGTTCCCCGATGATGGCATTGCAGGGGATGAAATAGAGGTTCTCGGCTACCGCGGGATGAAGGAGTACTCACTAGGCTTCGATAGGTTTGCGGTAGATTCCGACGGACTGCTTGGCGGTGAGGAAGGACAGGGTTTCAAGCAGCTCATGCGCACCTTCGAAGGCGCACGTATCCAGACGGCCGCCCGGGCGATTGGTGTGGGATGGAATGCGTTTGATCTCGGCCTGCGCTACGCCGCGCAGCGTACCCAGTTCGGCAAGCCACTGCTGGCCTTCCCCAGAGTGTCCGACAAGCTTGCCATGATGGCCTGCGAACTCGTGATGGTACGCGAACTGACCTATTCCGCCGCCCGTCACAAGGATCGCGGCGAGCGCTGCGATATAGAGGCAGGAATGGCAAAGCTGTTGGCTGCACGCGTTGCTTGGGCGAATGCCGACAACGCACTACAGATCCACGGCGGGAACGGATATGCGCTGGAATATCAAATCAGCCGAGTCCTTTGCGACGCACGAATCCTGAATATTTTCGAAGGGGCCGGGGAAATCCAGGCGCACGTCATCGGCAGAGGATTGATGGCGTTGCGATAGTGGAAGGATGGGCGCAATCGCGTTTATCGGCATCGGAAAACCCCTCGACACCCGCGAAGCCCGACATCGGGGCAATTGCGACGAAACGGGATGACAACAACTATTCGTGGAGACTGACTCCTTCACGCTCGACCACATTCTCGCCCGAAGCCGCAACGTCGAGCAGCAGGTCGACCAGATGGTCTTCAAGCAGGTTGATCTCGTCAATGTAGAGAAAGCCACGATGTGCCTTGGCCAAAAGCCCCGGCTCGAATGCTTTCTCCCCAGAACGTAGCGCTCGTTCCAGGTCGAGTGAGCCGATTACCCGGTCCTCGGTTGCCGCAAGGGGCAGATCGATATAGGGAACAGGGCGTAGGCGCATCGGCCCAATTCCGCAGACATCGGGATAGCGCCCCTGATCTTCTTTCGAGCAACCGTATGGGCAATCCTTGACCGCCGAAATCGGCGGCAGAAGCGACGCAAGCGCCCGTGCGGCGGTGGATTTGCCCGTACCCCGATCTCCGAACACCATGACCCCGCCAATCGCCGGATCGACCGCGCTTACCAGCAGTGCCTGCTTCATTTCGTCTTGAGCGACGATCGCGGAAAAGGGAAAGCGCGCCATATCTTGCACCTTCCTGCAACAGCTCTCGGTCGGCGGCAAGGTCTTTACCTGCGGTCGTTGCAGCGGGTTATACAGAAGCCCACTGCAACAGGATCATCCGGCTATGCACAGCGAGAGTGTGCGCTTATGAGATAGCCAATGGACTTCTCAATCCTTTTCGCCGCCATCTGGGCAATTTTCCTCGCATTTGGCGGAGGCTTACTCACCCAGATCGATGATTGGTATCACCATCTCGAAAAGCCTTCCTGGCAACCGCCAAACTGGTTGTTCGGTCCGGCCTGGACAATCATTCTCGGGCTCGCCGCTTGGGCATTCGTGTTGAGCTGGGACAACGCCGCCAGGGCCGGGCAGGAAATTTTCCTGATCGGCCTCTATGTAGCCAACGGCGTGTTTCACTTCCTGTGGTCACCCCTGTTTTTCAAGGCACGGCGGCCGGACTGGGCGCTGATCGAAGTCCCATTTCTCTGGCTATCCGTGCTGGCTCTCTGCGTATTCCTCAGAGACTGGTCGGTCCTGGCCAGCTGGCTGATCGTGCCGTACCTAGTCTGGGTCAGCTTTGCAGCCATTCTGAATTTGAAAATTGTCGAGCTAAACCGCCCGTTCTCAAAAGCCGCCGATGCGTCCAACAGTAGTAAATAAGGAATAAATGTTGGTAGCGGAGGAGGGACTTGAACCCCCGACACGCGGATTATGATTCCAACGGAATGGGGCGTAGACGCGTCTACGTTGACATGATCACTCCGCGATCCCGCTGCTTCTGGAATGGCGGGAAGCCAAGCGCAGCGTCTGTTTTTGGGATGAAAAGCAGCCATTAGTCAGGTCGTTTCCAAACGGCACCGATAAGGCCAACGATCAGTGCAAGGCCAAGCGCCCAAGGAAAGATCTGCCCCCCAATTATCGCACGCTCTGAAACTGCAAAACCTAGCGCAGTCAAAATAAACCCAATCGGTAAGCCGACGATCGAAAAGACTAAAAGTCTTATTGGCGAAAAACTCATACTCTTCACTATAAACCAAGTTTCTGCGAGCCGCACAGAAATATCCAAAGTTAGGGTCACTCCTCCGGTTTTGGGTGGGAAACGGACACAGGCTAGAGGGCCTCTTCTCCAAAAAAATTCACTACCGCCGGAGTAAATAGGATGCGGCACAATACGCAAACGAGCACGTGGTTGCAGACTTCACAATCGCATGGCTAAATTAGCGTTCCAGCGACGGGGGATGCTATGAAAGTCTTGAGAGCCCTTCTTTGCAGTTCGGCTGCTCTGTTGGTGACACTGGCGAGTGCTGCAGGCGCGCAGGACGAAGACGCGTTGCTCTTGAAGGACGTGCAGATCCTTCATCTCGAAGGGGAACATGCACGCTTGGTCCCTGGAATGTCGATTCTAATCAAGGACGGCAAGATTGCCCGGATTATCCCGGCCGAGGAGGCCGAAATGGACGGCCTTGCCATGATCATTGAGGGTAACGGTCGGATCGTGATGCCTGGCCTCGTCGATATGCATGTTCACGTTTGGGATCGGCAATCTCTGGGCGCATATCTGGCGGCTGGCGCTACAACAATCCGCAACGCATCGGGGATGCCATTCCATCTTCGGCTAATTCGGGAGATCGAGCGGGGCAACGTGATCGGCCCTCGTCTGATTACGACCGGACCGATATTGAACAGCCCCGGCCCCAACGAGCAGGTCAACCACCAAATTGTTTCGACAGCTGCGGAAGCCCGCGATGCCGTGCAACAGCAGCACGAGGCCGGCTATCGCAGACTTAAGGTTTATTCCAATCTCACACGTGAAGCATATGAGGCAGTCCTGACCGAATCGGACAGCCTCGGAATGACGGTCATGGGGCACACTCCCGAAGGAGTTCGAAAGCCCGGAATGCCCTACCAAATCCCGTTCGAAATAGCATTCGGGGAAATCCTCGATGACGGCTTTGTTACGATCGAACACGTTGAATCAATTGTTTGGCACGGATTAAGGGACCGCCATGACCAAGCGGCTGGGCGTGCGCTCGCGAGTCAGATCGCAGCCGCCGAGGTGCCTGTCGATCCAACTCTGCTCGCGTTCTACAACCTTTTAAGGGTCGCCGAGACCAAAGGCGCATATCTTCAGCGTCCAGGGACCGAGATGCTCAATCCCCTGTTGGTCGCTCAGAGCCAGGCCGAATATGAGCGGTGGTCCAGCGAGGACGTGGACCGGAACCGTGCTGCATTCCAGTTCTACAAGAGCATGGTGCGGTTAATGTCGGAGGAAGGCGTCCTGATTATTGCAGGGAGCGACGCCGGTATCTTTACGAACGTTCCGGGGATCTCGTTGATCGAGGAACTCGAATTGCTCGAAGAAGCTGGGCTGGACCGAGTTGCGGTTCTCCGCGCGGCGACGATCAACTCGGCGATCGCGCTCGGAGAGCAGGATCAGGTTGGTCGCGTGGCCGAAGGTTACCGGGCAGATCTTGTTCTATTGGGCGATGACCCGACAGTAAGCTTGGAAGCCCTCAGATCAGTCTCAGCCGTCATTGCAGGGGGCAGATGGTTCGACAGAACTGCGTTGGATGATCAGTTGGCCGCTGCATCCCAACACGACGTGGTGCGAACTCATCGCAACCTAGTCGAAGCCCTGACTGCACAAGGCGTCGATCCAGCCACTCTTGGACTATGAATTTCATTCGGAAGAATGCTGACGGCCTCCAGTAGAGTATGCGAGAGCCAAACGAAGCATCGCCCAGATAGGAGCGACTATGGCTGAAGCAATCAAGCACCAGGCGAAGTCGGGCTGATAGAGTTGAAGGGTTGCGATCGAGCCCCCGAAAATGCTCGGCAACGGCCAGACCAGAAACCACGCAAGGCCAAGCATCGCGACAAGCGGGAACCAGAGGCTGAACTTGCCGCTTATGCTGTCTCTCTTCGCAATCAAGGCTGACCTTCCTCTCCAAGAGACGAATGCAAACAGCACAAACAAGGGCGGCAGGATTGCAATTGAGAGGTAGGCGATTTTTGGCCCCCACCGTGACCCGTCATCATCATGAGATTGGCCCAAGGCTCGCGCCCCAACGCCACCGATTAGATACCAGGTATCGGCGAAGCCCAAGCCGCCATTGGCGTTGGCCAACACCACTACGCCTTTCTTTTCGGCGGGTCTGAAGGAGACAAGCGCTTCGGCTCCGGGCACCAATCCGATATGATAGACAGCCTCGTGCTCAGCATCGATAGACCAGCCCAGTCCATAAGAGGGCGAGGCAGGGCCAGAAGCCATCACCATTTCGGATTTGGTATTGGCCGAGAGGATGTCGTCTTCGCCGTTTAACCACATGGCGAGATAGCGTCCCATATCCTCCACGCTGGCCACGATCCCCCCAGCCGAAGCATTGATCGGATAGCCATCACCGCTTGCATAGGCACGGACACTGCCAAACCAAGGACGATGCCCGGTTGCCATGCCCGCAGGATTGGGTCCGCTCACCACCAAACTGTTTGTCATCCCAAGGGGTTTGAATATCCGTTCGTCGATGTAGTTCGAGTAGTTTTGACCGCTCACTTCCTCGATGACCGCTCCTAGGATTTGATAGTTTGCGTTGGAATATTCCCAGACAGCGCCCGGTGCGTTCGCGGGAGGCACCTGCGCAAGCTGCTCCGCATATTGGATAAGTCCAAGTTGTGATGCGTCGGCATTGCCATGCTGGCTATTGCCCTGAACGGTCGAGAACCCGCTAGTGTGGTTTAAGAGCTGGCGCACCGTCACGCCGCGTGCAGGTCCCGTTGCGAAAACGGGCAAGTGCTGCGATACGGGGTCATCCAGCGTGAGCTCCCCGGCTTCGACCAGCTGCATGATGGCGAGCGCTGTAAAGCTCTTGGTGACCGAACCGATTGGGAACAGCGTATCTCGTGTGACCGCCTCGTCACTCCCCCTTGCAGTTCTTCCAAATCCTCTTGCTGTGATCTCACCGTCTTGCACTAGGGCGTAAGCGATACCTGGCGCAGCGCTCTCTGGAAGTTCGGCTGCGATGAAGGGGTCGACTTGCGAACTTCCCGCGCTCGCAGACAGGTTTGAACCAGCCAACGCAAGAGCGGCAAATACCCATGTCATTTTCATGCGGATCAAAATGCACCAAGCACTAGAAGGGCCTGCAAGAACAGTATCAACACGATCAAGACGAAAGCGAGTAGAGCCAGAAAGCGCCAGACGGTCGAGAAGCGAGACAAGTCGTATGTGTGTCTCAGATGCTTGTAGACATGAAGCGGTGCGACCGTCGCAAAGATTGTAAAAGCATAGCCACCACTTTGATCAACCGGGCTTGCTGCGACCAAAGACATCGCGATAAACAAGAGCGACATGAAGCTCAGCGAATAGGTCACAAAGATTGCATGGTCATAGGCTTTGAACCGTCGTTTCCATGCAAAGAGCAGCCAAACAAATGGGATGGACAATGGGATCAGAAGCCAGCTGAATTTGTAGCCGTTCGTTTGCAGTTTGTAGAGCATCAGGCTCGGGTTTGATCTCCATTTCTCGACGAGCGAATCCACCAATCCAACCCCGGTCTTTCGGGCTGCAATCCTCCCTTCATTGCTTTCAAGGAAGGGAATTGTGCTCTGCGCTTGTTCTTCAAGTTGTTGGAGTTCCGATAAGCTCCCTTCTGCGGCAGCGATCTCGGCAGCCAGATCGGCGTATTCGGATGACCCTTCTGGAAGGGCTTCCAGCCTTTCTCTTGCTTCGGCGATCTGCTCTTGGCCAGCTGACTTTAGCTCACCGACGTAGCTGCTATCGCCCGATATCAGCCATTGGGAGAGATTCCGCCCACGTGTCTCCAGCAGCCTTAGATCATCTTCGAGGCTTGCACGCTGCGTCACAAGCGCCTCTCGGCGCGCTGCATCAAGATCGGGCGATGCCAGTTCCGCATCGATGTCGGTGATTTGTGCAAGAACCTCTTCGCTCTCGGCTTCGACCATCCGAGTGACCTGCGTGCGCGCAACACTTGTCAGATCGGTGGGCGTGGTGAGCCCAACCATTTGAAACACAGCGAACATCAGAAAGACGCTGAAGAGGAACATGGCCATCGGACTGACGAACTTGGCGCGTTCGCCATCGATATAGCGTCGCGTGAGCTTGCCAGGTTTGAAGACTAGCAGCGGCAGCGTTCGCCAAAGCTTGCCATCGAGATGCAGAACACCGTGAACGATATCGTGGCCAATTGCAGCCAGGCTGCGATGCACCTCGCGCTTCTGCCCGCACTGCGGACAGTGAGGGCTTGTGAACGAAGTGCCGCAGTTAAGGCAGGTCGTCTTTTCGTGAACTTCGGGCTGCTGGTTGGTCTCGCCTTGGCGCGGTTCCACAGATCGTCCGGCGAGTGTTCCCTCAATCGCTGTGCCAAGTCCATCTGTGATGTCGTTCATAATCGCCCCTCGTCACTTCTGCCTTATACCCAAGCTGTGGCTCGCAGCAAAAAAGGTGTGTGTGTGTGTTTCCGGACATGCACTGGTTCGGCGTTACGATGTAGGAACTCGCGAAAAGGAAATAATCTCGCGCTTGCGGTGAACGAGCGTCTTGGTGTTTCACAGCTGTGGCTGAAATGGGCTGTTTGCGGAACAGCGGCATTCACGGCGGCTATGGGCTACGCAGCAAGAAGCCCCCGCTCCATCTCGCCCATGAGATCCACGTCCTCCGCTGGATCGTGGAACAGGTGCCCATAAACGTCATAGGTCATCGTGATGGACGAATGTCCCAGCATGGTCTGTATCTTCTTTGGCGGCCAGGCAGCTTCGGGAGAAACCAGCACTAGCCTTGTAATTACAAAAGCTTTGCTGGAGACACCTTGAACGAACGGGGGTGACTGATGGAATTGACTGTAGCCGATGCTGAACGCCTGAAGGGCGGCTTAGCGCAGCACCGCATCAAATCTCGAGGGGTTTTCGTCCTCACAGCCATCGTTTTTACAGCGCTCTCTATGGCAGTCTTGCTGCAATTTCAGGTGCTTATATCTGCGATCTGTAAAAGATGCCCAACCGACCAAACTTTTTACAATCAGGAGGAAGGCCAAGTCCTGGAATTTTTTGCTTGAAATCAAGAACTTATGGTAGCGGAGGAGGGACTTGAACCCCCGACACGCGGATTATGATTCCGCTGCTCTAACCAGCTGAGCTACTCCGCCCCGAAAGGCCGTGTCGGCAGGCAGTTTGGCCCGCTCGGCAGGCGGCGCATTTAGGGCGGGAGTGCCCCCCGGTCAACAGTCATTTCCCGCGAAAGGCAAAGCGGCGCAGGAATTCCCAAGGGCCGCCGCGATAGACATGTAAAGCGAGTCCGGGAAAGGCGAATTCGCGAGGCTCGAAAAGTCCTGAAAGTCGAGCCTGGAGCGCTTTGGCTTCTTTCGAAGTTACCTTGTTCTGGATTGTCACATGCAAGCGCGGTCGGTGTTGGTCCTGTTGGGTTAACAGACCGCGAAAATGTTCCGCAATTTCGTCTCGCAAGGCGAGGAGGTCCGGGCTGGAAAGCTTGACTGCCGTACCGCCGCCGAGCGACATCAATCCTTCGACATTTCCCCTCAGTGGCGGCACCTCTCCAGCCAGACGCGCCAGATAGCGCCGCACCTCTTCCTCGCATTGTGAGGGAATCGCATGGAATAGCGTGACATGCGCCTCCAGGTAATTGCGTTCAGGCGGGAAATATTTGGTGCGGAGGTCGGTGAAGCGACGATGCAATTCGGGCGGGAGCTCCGCCGTCAGGATCAGGGGAGCATCGGCTGCAGTCACATTTCCCCACGTTCGCGGCGGAGCTTGCGCCAGGCGGCCGCGTTGCGGTTGTGCTCTTCCAAGGTCTCGGCAAAGACATGGCCGCCGCTGCCATCTGCAACATAATAGAGCGCCTTGGTTTCAGCCGGATCGAGCACGGCGGCGATACTTTCGCGTCCCGGATTGGTGATCGGACCGACCGGCAGGCCTGCAATGGCGCGAGTGTTATAGAGGTTTTTGTCTCGAAGTTCGGACACGCGAATGCGGCGCCCCAAGGGTTTGCCCTTGGTGATCGGGTAGATCGTCGTCGCATCGGCCCCGAGCATCATGCCGATGCGTACGCGGTTCGAAAGCGCGCCCGCCACCATTCGACGTTCTTCGGGGACGGCGGTTTCCTTCTCTACGATGGAGGCGAGAATGATCGCTTCTTCGGGTGTCTTCACTACGGCCTTCTCAGTGCGCTTCTCCCACGCTTCCGCCAAGAATCTGTCCATCGCACCCTGCATACGGGCGAGGACCTCGGCGCGGCTCTCGCCGCGCTCGAAGTCGTAAGTGTCTGGAAGGACAGAACCTTCCTCGGGAACTTCCACCTTACCCGTCAGAAGATCCTCCGCCATCAACCTCTCCCAGACGAGGATCGAGGGCAAACCTTCGGGAACGGTCACGAACCGGCGGATTACCTGGCCATGCTGGAAGGTATCGAGAATTTGCGATGGGCTCGCGCCCGCCGGGATCAAGAACTCGCCGGCCTGAATGGGGTCACCCGAGCCAAGGATCTTGGCGCGCAGGAGAAAGGCATCCGAGGAATCGATCAGTCCTTCTTCGCCCAGTTGGCGAGCCACGGCGGTCAATGTCGATCCGGAAGGTACGATAAAACTCGTGTCTTCCTCGACGTCGGCCGAGGCGTACCAGCCGCTGGCGAACCAGGCGAGGCCGGCGAGCCCGAGAAGGACCACGGCCCCCAGCGCGAGGCCGAGTTTCCTCATTTCAATCGACCTTCTTGACGATCAGCGAGGCATTGGTCCCGCCGAAGCCGAAGCTGTTGTTGAGCGCGGCTTTGACTTCACGCTTTTTCGCCGTGTGCGGGACGAGGTCCACGCCTTCCGTCCCTTCGTCAGGATCATCGAGGTTGAGCGTGGGAGGCACGATCTGGTCGCGGATGGCCAAGATACAGAAGATCGCCTCTACTGCCCCCGCACCGCCCAGCAGGTGACCGATCGCAGATTTCGTGCTGCTCATCGAGGCACCGCACAAATCGTCGCCCAGCACGCGTTTGACGGCGGCGAGTTCGATGGTGTCGGCCATGGTCGATGTGCCGTGAGCGTTGACGTAATCGATGTCGCAAGGCTCGAGACCCGATTTCCGGATCGCCATCTTCATCGCCAGTTCCGCACCTTTGCCCTCGGGATGAGGTGCGGTGACGTGGTATGCATCGCCCGACAAGCCGTACCCTACGACTTCGGCATAGATCTTTGCGCCGCGCGCCTTAGCGTGCTCATATTCCTCGAGCACCACGACCCCGGCGCCCTCGCCCATGACGAAACCGTCGCGGTTCTTGTCATAGGGACGGCTCGCCTTTTCGGGCGTGTCGTTCATGCTCATGTTGAGCGCACGCGCTTGTGCGAATCCGGCCACACCCAGCGGATTGATTGTACCTTCCGCGCCGCCCGCCAGCATGATGTCGGCATCGTCGAGCGCGATCATACGGGCAGCATCGCCGATCGAGTGTGCACCGGTGGAACAGGCTGTCACGACAGCATGATTGGGACCCATCAGGCCATACTTGATCGAAACCTGACCACTGATCAGATTGATCAATCGTCCATGGACGAAGTGCGGGCTGACACGGCCGGGTCCGCGTTCTTTCAGAACGAGCGATTCACTCTCAATACCGGGAAGGCCGCCGATGCCCGAACCGATCGAAACGCCAGCGCGTTCCTTCGTGGCCTGGTCCATTTCGGTGAGACCCGCATCTTCGAGCGCCTGCCCAGCGGCGTCGATACCGTACACGATGAAGGGATCGACCTGGCGCTGAACCTTGTGGTCTACACGCTTGTCGGGATCGAAACCGTATTCATGGTCCTTGGGTTTGACCTCGCACGCGATCAAACACTTCTGACCTTCGGTATCGAAGCGGGTAATCCTGCCCGCCCCGCTCTTGCCCGCGATCAGATTGGACCACGTGGTTTCGACATCAGCTCCCAGAGGGGTGACAAGGCCAAGTCCGGTAACGACCACACGACGCATGAAATTCTCCGCTCAAAAGGCAACAGGCCCGGCCCATCATCCGGGTCGGGCCTGTCCGGTCCCGTACCTGTCGCACGGGCAATCAAAAGGCTTCGGGCTTAACCCTTGTGCTCTTCGATATACTTAGTCGCGTCGCCGACGGTGGTGATTTTCTCAGCTGCATCGTCGGGGATTTCCACGCCGAATTCTTCTTCGAAGGCCATCACGAGTTCGACGATGTCGAGGCTGTCTGCGCCCAGATCGTCGATGAAGCTAGCTTCCTGGGTGACCTTGTCGGCCTCGACGCCGAGATGCTCGACGACAATCTTCTGCACGCGGTCGGCAGTATCGCTCATTCTATTCCCTCTCATCTTGGGGGTTTCGTATTGGCGTTCGCCCTAATCAACGGCGCGGCGCAGCGCAAGGGCATCTCGTCCGGTTGGTCGATCCCATTCTTCGTTTCACCCGTTTCATGACGAGTTACAATATTGAAAAAGGGAACAAAATCATGGCCACCACCATATTCAAAAGCCTTACCGACACGGCGTTCGATTCGGTCGAGGGTTACCGGCAGGCAGGCGAAAAGGCGAACGACCCGCAGCTCAAGCAGGCCCTGCAGCAGCGTTGCAGCCAGCGCGAGAACTCCCTGCGCCAGATGAATGCCGAACTCGAGCGTCAGGGTGACGAGCTTGTTACAAAGGGTACCCTCAGCGGCGAAGCGCATCAGATGTGGCAAAGCATCTCATCCGCGTTCGAAAACGACGACAAGGCAGCGGCGCACCGCGTCGAGGAAGGCGAAGATTACCTCAAGGACAAATTTCAGGAGGCAATCGAGAGCAACCAGCTCGAAGCTCAGGAACTGGCCGTCGTGCAGCAGGTCTATAATGAAATTCGCGAAGGCGAACGTTTTGGCGACATGATCGAAAAGCAGTACGATTAGGGCCTATAGCACCCAAACAGGAAAGGGCGCGGATATCCTCCGCGCCCTTTTTTATGTCGAGCTAAAATCAACCCTCAGGCTTTTGATCGCGGTCGGTCGCAGTGCCGTTCATATCGGTCGCTTCCGAGCTATCATCCGCTGCGACCGCCTCGCGTGCGGTTGGGGAAAGCTGAATGTTCAGTTCGCGCAGCTGTTTGGCACTCACGATAGAGGGCGCACCCATCATCAGGTCCTGCGCACGCTGGTTCATCGGGAAGGCGATGACTTCGCGGATATTCGGTTCGTCTGCCAGCAGCATGACGATACGGTCGATGCCCGGAGCCGATCCACCGTGCGGCGGTGCACCTAGCTTGAATGCCTCGATCATGCCGGAAAAGTTCGCATCGACATCCTCTCGCGAATAGCCGGCGATCTCGAATGCCTTGTACATGATTTCCGGCTTGTGGTTCCGGATGGCACCCGATGACAACTCGTAGCCGTTGCAGACGATGTCGTACTGCCATGCAAGGATATCGAGCGGGTCCTTCGTTTCGAGCGCTTCCATCTCGCCCTGCGGCATGGAGAAGGGATTGTGGCTGAAGTCGACCCGCTTGAGGTCCTCGTCATACTCGAACATCGGGAAATCGACGATCCAGCAGAATTTGAAGCAGTCCTCCTCGACCAGGCCAAGTTCCTCGGCCACTCGGGTGCGCGCGGCGCCAGCCAGCTTGGCAGCGTCCTTTTCCTTCCCCGCAGCGAAAAACAGACCGTCGTTCTCGCCCAGGCCTAGTTCGGCATAAAGCGCTTCCATGCCTTCGGCGCCGTGGTTCTTGGCAATCGGGCCGCCGAATTCGCCGCCCTTGCGCGTGACGTAACCGAGTCCGGCGAAGCCTTCACGGCGCGCCCAGTCGTTCATCTCGTCGAAGAACTTGCGGCTCTTCTCATGCGTATTCGGCGCGGGGATGACGCGCACACGCCCGCCGCCGCCGACTATCTTCTCGAACAGGCCGAAGCCCGATTTCTCGAAGTGCGAAGTCACGTCGCTGATGATCAGCGGGTTGCGCAGATCCGGCTTGTCCGAACCATACTTCAGCATCGCTTCGGCATAGGGGATACGCGGAAATTCGCCGGCGGGGGTGACGGTCTTGCCGCTGGAGAACTCTTCGAACACACCGGCCAGGACGGGCTCGATGGTGTTGAACACGTCTTCCTGCGTCACGAAGCTCATCTCGAAGTCGAGCTGGTAGAATTCCGGGCTGCGGTCGGCGCGTAAGTCCTCGTCACGGAAGCAGGGGGCGATCTGGAAATAGCGGTCGAACCCGGCCACCATCAATAGCTGCTTGAACATCTGCGGTGCCTGCGGGAGCGCATAGAAGCGGCCCGGATGCAGACGGCTGGGCACAAGGTAGTCGCGTGCGCCTTCCGGGCTGGACGCACCGAGGATCGGGGTCTGGAACTCGCTGAAGCCCTGCCCGATCATGCGTTGACGCAAGCTGGTGATGACCCGGTTGCGCAGCATGATGTTGGCGTGAACGCGCTCGCGGCGCAGGTCGACGAAGCGGTATTTCAGGCGTGTTTCTTCCGGATAGTCTTCCGCCTGGTTTACGATCAGCGGCAGGTCCTCGGCGCGGCTCTGGATTTCGACTTCGCGGGCGAAGACTTCGATTTCACCGGTGGGCAGGTTCTTGTTGACCGCCACTTCGTCCCGCGCCTTCACCGTACCATCGATGGTCACCACCGATTCCAGTTTCAGCTTTTCGAGCACGGGCAGAGCCGCACTGTCGCTGTCGGCCACGATCTGGGTTATTCCGTAGTGGTCACGCAGATCGACGAATAGCACGCCGCCGTGGTCGCGCTTGTTGTGCACCCAGCCGGAAAGGCGGACCGTCTCGCCAACGTTTTCCTTCGTCAGCTGTGCGCAGTTGTGGGTACGATAGGCGTGCATCTAAAATCTTTCCATTTTCGGAGTTATGCCGCTAGGGCGCAGGCGCCGCGCTCCTTAGCAGGAATCGCGCGCGCTAACAGGGCACCAGCGGGTTTTTGTCAAGGCTCGTGAGAGGTGCGGGAGCGGTACTCCGCTCAAGACAAGAAACGAAACGATGAAAATACACGATCTGATTACCGACACCGATACGCTGGCCGCACTTTGCGAGCGTCTTGCGAAAAGCGACTTCGTGACCGTCGACACCGAATTCATGCGCGAGAACACCTATTGGCCCGAGCTGTGCCTGGTGCAGATCGCCAATGAGGAAGAAGCGGCGGCGATCGATCCGCTGGCGGACGGCATAGACCTGAAGCCCCTGTGGGACCTGCTTTGCGAAAACGAGGAAGTCCTGAAGGTCTTTCACGCTGGCGGACAGGACGTTGAAATCGTCTACAATTTCACCGGCAAGACCCCGCATCCGATCTTCGACACGCAGATCGCGATGATGGCGATCAGCCAGAACGAGCAGATCGGTTATGCCAATCTCGTGGAAAGCTGGCTCGGTATTCCGGTTGATAAGGGTGCGAGGTTTACCGACTGGAGTCGCCGTCCGCTGACTGAAAGACAGATCGAATATGCGATCGGCGATGTGACGCACCTATCGGACATATTCCCGAGGATATTGAAAAAGCTAATCAAGACGGAACGCGGCGGCTGGCTGGATGCCGAGATGGACAAGCTCGCCGATCCGGCAAACTACGCCAATAACGCCGACCAGGCCTGGAAGCGCATCCGCTCGCCGGGACGCAACCCCACGGTGCTGGGCCGGTTGAAGGCTCTGGCCGCCTGGCGCGAGGGCGAAGCGCAGCACAAGAATATCCCGCGCGGTCGCATCATGCGCGACGAAACCCTGGCCGATATCGCCAGTCATCCGCCCAAGAAACAGGGCGACCTTATCAAGGTGCGCGGCCTTTCCAACGCCTGGAAAGACAATGACATCGGCAAGCGCCTGATGAAGGTAATCGACAAGGCCGAACCCTTGCCGAAGGAAGAAATGCCGGAGAAACCGAAGCGAGGGGCACCACTGGGCAAGGAAGGTGCGCTGGTGGCGGATCTGCTCAAGCTGTTGCTCAAAATTCGCGCCCGTGAAATCGATGTCGCGTCCCGCCTTCTCACCCGCTCGGATGAGATGGAGGCGCTTGCCGCAGGGGTTCGCAAGCTGCCGATCCTGCAGGGCTGGCGCTACGAGGTCTTCGGCAAGGACGCGCTCGAGCTGGTCGAGGGGCGTCTGGCCTTCGCCGTGAAAGACGGGAAGCTACTGATGACTCATGTCGACGATGTCCACGCGGGCATGATGGACGCCGCTCATGATGAAGTGATCACTGGAATGGAAGCGGACGCCGGGTGAGCACCTACCTCCCCACCCTCAAGCAGCTGCAATACCTCGTCGCGTTGCACGAGCATGGCCATTTCGGCCGCGCAGCGGATGCGAGCTTCGTGTCGCAATCAACGCTTTCGGCAGGAATCCGCGAGCTGGAATCGCTGCTTGGTGTGACGCTGGTCGAGCGCAGCCGCCGCGTTGTGCGTTTCACTGCGCTGGGCAACCAAGTGGTCGAGAAGGCGCACCGTGTCTTGCGCGAAACCGAGGAACTGGCCGATCTCGTTCAGGCAGCAGGCAAGCCGTTGGCAGGACAGCTCCGGATGAGCGTGATCCCGACCATAGCCCCATTCATGCTGCCGCGATTCCTGCCGCGCCTGCGGCGCGAACGTCCAGATCTGGAGCTATTTCTGCGTGAAGAGACCAGCCATGATGCTGTCGAATCGCTGCAGCATGGAAGGGTTGATTGTGTTCTCTTGGCCCTGCCTTTCGTCACCGGTGAAGTCGATCAGGCGCATATCGCCGATGACCCGATCTATGTGGCGTTCCCTAAGGATGATCCACGCGATCCGCCGGAAACAGTCACGGCCGACATGATCGACGACGGGCGGCTGCTGCTGCTGGAAGATGGCCATTGCCTCAAGGATCACGCGCTGGCGGCTTGCAACCGCCCCGAACTGCGCGGCTCGACGACCATGATCGGCACCAGCCTCCATACGCTCGTCCAGATGGTGGACAATGGTCTGGGGCTTACGATGCTACCCGAAATGGCGGTGGACGCGGGCATCCTCAACGGTACGGAGGTTGTTGCGCGCCCCCTTAAATCGAAGCGGGCTAGCCGTGAAATCGCTCTGATATGGCGTAAGAATTCGCCTCGACGTCAGGACTTCGAACTGCTGGCGGAAGAACTGCGCGCCGGTTAGGCGAGTTTTGCTTCGGACTTCGATTTCATAAAATTATCGAGCTTGCGGTAAGCGAACAGAGGCACAATCACGCTCAAGGCAATTCCGCCGAGAGCGCATATTCCGAGCCAGATCGCCATCGCGGTGCCGCCCGATGCCCACATCCCGTAAAGCACAGGCGCCGCGAGCACGAGACCACGAACTTCATTGAAGATCATTGCGACTGCGCCAACCTTCAGCAGCGCAGCGAGGAGCATATGGATGGAAGCACTCATGTCTAACAACATGAACGCATTTGGTTGAGAAAAGGTTCACCTATGCAACGGCGTTGCATCTACGCATTGCATCGACTCGTCGCACTACGAAAGTCGATTGGCGCTAATCCATGTGCTTGAGGCCGACGCGCAGGTAATCCCAACCCGTTATGACAGTCATGGCCGCAGCTGCCCACAGCGTGACGAGGCCGACTGTATGCGGTACATTGGCCTCCAGCGTACCGAGCATTACATTCCAGCTAGGCAGACCCTGCCCGAGGATCAACGAACCGAGTGCGAGCAGCTGGAAGGTCGTCTTCCATTTTGCCAGACGGCTCACTGGCACCGATACCTGCAGGCCGCCAAGGAATTCCCGCAAGCCCGAAACCGCGATTTCGCGCACCAGAATAATCAACCCGGCGATCACGTGCATATCGCCCACGTAGGGGCCACGCAGAACGCCTTGGGCCGCCAACACGAGAATCACCGATGCGACCATGATCTTGTCAGCGATGGGATCTAGAAAGATTCCGAGCTTCGAAACTGCCCCGCTGGTGCGCGCCAAATATCCATCGAAATAATCGGTAATGCCCATAAGGCAGTACAGCACGAAGGCCATGAGATAGCCCGCTTCCCATCCAGGCCACCATAACAGGAAGGCGAGCAAGGGAATCGCGACGATACGCGACAATGTGAGGATGTTTGGCAGTGTCAGCATCTAGGCATGTCCCCCTAACCGTATTCGCCCTGCCGCAAAAGACATCAAGCAGGGTTGTCCGCCGCCACGATGTAGCTACCAAGTGCATCCTTCGGGAAGGTTTCCGCCGGGGGTTCATGTTCACAAGTCCGCATCTGCTGCGCACGAGGCGGTTTCTGCCGTTGTTCGTGACGCAGTTATTCAACGCCTTCAACGACAACCTTTACAAGACCGCGATGGTCCTGTTCGTTGTCTACCAGATCTATAATTCCGAAGAGGCGGAGGGCATTTTCTCTGCCGTTGCATCCGGGCTGTTCATTATCCCGTTCTTTATTCTTTCCGCACTCGCCGGACAGCTTGCCGACATGCGTGACAAGGCGGCGATCATCCGGAAGGTGAAGGCGTTTGAGATTGTTCTGATGATCATCGGTGCCAGCGGCCTCATGCTGGCATGGCGTGGCTACGAAATGCCGGTGAGTCTCTTCGGGATCGAGACCAGCTTTCCGGTCCTGCTGATGCTTCTGGCGCTGTTTCTGACTGGTGTGCAGTCGACTTTCCTCGGACCTATCAAATACGCGATCCTTCCGCAGCATCTGCGCAAGGAGGAGGTTTTGGCAGGAACCGGGCTGGTGGAGGCAGGGACATATATAGCCATTCTGGCAGGGACGATCCTGGCCGGCTGGATCTCCGTCGAGATCGCGGCCGTTGGCGTCATCTTCACTTCAATCGTCGGCTATATGGTGAGCCGGCAGGTCCCCCCTGCCCCGCCGCAAGGCGAGGTTGAGAAGCTCGACTGGCATATATTGCGCGCGTCCGTGCGCCTCGTGCGGGATACCATGCACAATCGAGAGGTCTATTACGCAATACTGGCTATCAGCTTCTTCTGGACCATCGGAGCAGTGCTCTTCATCCAGTTCCCCCCGCTCGCCAAGAACGTGATCATGGCAAGCAAGGAAGTGGCGAGCATATTCCTCGTGATTTTCTCGATCGGCGTTGCCATCGGATCGGTCGCAGTGGGAGCCTTGCTCAAAGGCAAGGTCTCGGCCCGTTATGCCCCCCAATCGGTAATCGCGATGGGCGTTTTCGTCGTCGCCTTTTACGTCGTCTGCAAGATCTGGGAGGCGGACAAGCCCACGCAATTGCTCGACGTGGCAGGCTTCCTCGGTTGGCCGATGGCAAGCATTATCCTGTTGTGCCTCCTGGGAATCGCAATCTCGGGCGGAATGTTCGTGGTTCCGCTATACGCTTTTCTCACGACCCGGGTTGCGCCCGACAAGGCCTCTCGCACGATTGCGGCGAACAATATCGTCAATTCTGGCGCGATGGTGGGTGGCTCACTGCTTGCTATGGGAATGAGCGCAGCAGGTGTGCCGATCGTTGAGCAGGTGCTTATCAGTGCTGGCATGTGCCTAGTGTCGGCATGGCTTGGCCGCCGGTTGCTGGAAGCCGAACGCGCCGCATCTGCGGCGGATGAAATCAGATGATAAAGGCCAGAACGGCTGCCACGGTCGCAAAGTAGGTGGTTGCTACGCCGCGCACATCCTGCGCGGTGAGCTTCCAGTCTACCGGCTGCCCTTGCGGCGCGTCGGCAAACAGCGTGCGACGGTGGGGAATGCTGGCTCGCATCCAATGGCGGGCCGCTTCGTTCGACAGGACAAGTGCGCGTCTCATGATGCGGGTTTAACGATTTTTTAACCATTGGTTTCCCGGCAAATTCGCTCTGTTTCATTTCGGGACGGTTCGCCGGCCTAGTGGAGATACGAGTTAGCCTGCTTCCGGCGATTGCACGAAGAAGCACGCGAGGCTAACCGCCATTTTATGACCAGACGTCCAACTCCCGCAGCCGCCACGCTACTCGTTGATTGCTTGATCGCACAAGGTTGCGAACGGATTTTCACTGTTCCCGGCGAGAGCTTCCTTCAGGTGCTCGACGCGCTGGGACAGCAGGACGCAATCGATGTCGTCACCTGCCGCCAGGAAGGCGGTGTCGCCATGATGGCCTGTGCGGATGGATCGATGACCCAGCGCCCGGGCGTGGCATTCGTGACGCGCGGTCCGGGAGCGACCAATGCCAGCATCGGTGTCCATGTAGCGATGCAGGATTCTCAACCGTTGATCCTTTTCGTCGGTGACGTCGACAGCGAAATGCGCGACCGCGAGGGGTTTCAGGAAGTCGATTTCGCAGCCTTCTTCGGCCCTATCGCCAAATGGGCAGCCCGGATCGACTCCGCCGATCGCATCCCCGAGTACGTCGCGCGCGCCTACGCTACCGCGATTTCCGGGCGTCCCGGGCCGGTCGTGCTCGCTCTCCCCGAAGACATGTTGAGCCGCGACACTTCGGCCCTGTCGCGCCCGCGCGTCGAACGTCCCGCGCAGGCGCCCTGCCCCGATGCGATGCAGGCGATGATGGCGTTGATCTCCGACGCAGCCTCGCCAGTCGCGATAATCGGAGGTGCGGGCTGGAACGCCAAGGCTCGGGAGTACTTCCAGCTTTTCGCCGAGCGGATCGGTATCCCGGTCGCCACAGCCTTCCGCCGGCAGGACGCTATTTCCCCCGCCAGCCGGGTGTACGCTGGCAATCTCGGCTATGGCCCGAATCCCAAGCTGATCGAGCGAGTCAAGAACGCCGACCTCGTGCTCGCGGTCGGAGCGCGGCTGGGCGAGGCAACCACGGACGGCTACACCGTCCCGCCGCTCGTGGCGCAGGATCGCAAGCTCATCCACATCCATCCCGATCCGAAGGAGCTAAACAGCGTATATCCGGCCGATCTCGCCATTTGTGCCGAGATGGACGAGTTTGCCGAAAGCGCTGCCCTTTGGGATGAAGGGGATGCGATCGACTTCGACGCCGGTGCCGAAGCCCATGCCGAGTGGGAAGCTTGGGCGACCGCCCATCCGACGGACCATGCGCTCGACATGGGGCAATGCGTGCAATTCATGCGCGATACTCTTCCTGCCGATACGATCATCTGCAACGGAGCGGGAAACTTCGCGGGATGGTGGCACCGATATTGGCGTTATGATGGCTTCCCCACCCAGCTTGCTCCGACATGTGGAGCCATGGGCTACGGAGTGCCTGCGGCGATCTCGGCAGCACTGCGCTTCCCGCAACGCACGGTGGTCGCAGTCGCAGGAGACGGCGATTTCCTGATGAACGGCCAGGAACTGGCAACCGCAGTCCAACATGATGCGAACCTGATCGTCATCGTGGTCGACAATTCAGCATATGGGACGATCCGCATGCATCAGGAGCGCGAATTTCCCGGCGAGGATCGGGTGAGCGCCACCCGTTTGAAAAACCCTGACTTCGCCGCCTTGGCGGAGGCTTATGGGGGCTGGTCTGCGAGCGCTTCTAAAACCAAAGAATTCAAGGAAGCTCTCGTGGCAGCGCAAGGGCGTGCGGGCGTGCGTCTAATTCATTGCAAAATCGAAATTGAACAACTTGCTGCGAGCGGCGCGAGCATTAGCGGCCTTCGCAATCGATAGAGATACAAAAAAGGCCGCCTCCAATTAGGGAGACGGCCTTTTCGCTATTTGGGTATTGCCGATGATCAGATATCGTTACCCAGCTTACCTTCCACTTCACCGGCAAATTGCTGGGCTTCACCCTTGCGTTCCTGACGCTTGCCTTCGCGATCAAGACGCTCGTTATCGGTCATTTCGGCCACTGCCTGCTTTGAATTGCCGCTAGCTTCATTGGCATTGCCTTTGATCTTCTTGGTTAGTTCGCCCATGGGACGCTCCTTCTAATGTGGCGCCTGGAAAAAAAGACGCGGTTACAGAAGGATAAGCATTCAGAAGGAACTAACGTTCCGCGCTCATGCGCCCAGACGGTTGCTCCGTGCGACGAAGCTTAAATACCGGCCATCGAGCAGATGATCGACCATTCTTCGGGTTTGATCTCTGCCACTGAGAGGCGGGACAGTTTTACCAATTCGCAATCCGCCAAATTCGGCTCCGCCTTGATCTGCTTGAGCGTGACGGGATGAGGCAGCCTGGTCTTGGGTACGATCTTTACTGCAGCCCACTTGCCTTCGGGATCGGTGGGATCGGTGATGCCCGCTGCGCTGATTTCGCAAATGCCGACAATTTCCAATCCTTCGCGAGAATGGTAGAAGAACGCCTGGTCCCCCACTTCCATAGCCGCAAGATTGTTCTTGGCCCGATGATTGCGGACGCCGTCCCAAGTACCCTCATTCTCGGCGACAAGATCGTCCCAGCCGTATTTGAATGGTTCGGATTTCATCAGCCAGTAACGTGCCATCTGCGCGATTTCCTTGTCGATCGTGAATGCCAGCAACGGGAACTAGCGAGCGGGATACCTGCTGGCCAGTCCGCCCCGACCATCAAATTGGCAGTTAACGGGTTTTTAGCCTCGCAAGCCTAGATGGATTGAATGAACAAGTTCGGGGGGTCCCTTGTCTCGAATGCCAGCGCCTGACAATACCCCGACATTGTCGGAGGCTATTCCTACCGTGAATGGGACGCGTCACGATCTGGTGACGCTGGGAGTCGCCCTTGCCGCGATCATTGTATTCGTCGGAGTGGCAGGAACGGTCCTGCCCGCGGCGATCCGCGCGTTGCAAGGCCAGGGGGCACGCCCGGACCTTATCCTGACCAATGCCCTCTTACTCAACATCGCGCTGATCCTGCTCGGCTGGAATCGTTACAAGGCACTGACAGGAAAGCTGGAAACGCACCGAAAATCCGAAGAAGAAGCGCGCCGTCTCGCCGATTCGGACGATCTTACCGGCTGCCTCAACCGGCGCAGTTTCGCGGCACACCTCGAGAAGATACTGGGAGAAGGTACGAAGGCGGAAAGCGCGCTTGCGGCGATCGCGATCGATCTCGACAATTTCAAACAGATCAATGATGTTAACGGGCACGCTGCAGGTGATCTCGTTCTTCGCACCGCCTGCGACCGCATCCGTCAACTTTTGCCCGACGGTGCCTCGCTGGCCCGCTTGGGCGGCGACGAATTCGTCTGTGCAGTGCCCTACAATCTTGCCTCACCGGGACGTATCGAACTGTTGGCATCAAGGATGATCGAGCACGTTTCGCGGCCCGTTGTTCATGATGGCACTGCCTTGGATGTCACCATTTCAATCGGGATCGCCAGTTCGATCCACCTGTCGGAGGCGAGCAAGGAAACGCCTGCGCAGGGCCTGATGCACAAGGCGGATATCGCCATGTATCATGCAAAAAAGCAGGGTAAGAACCGTTTCTACTGGTTCGAACCGCCGATGGAAAACGAACTACGCTTCCGTAGCGAACTGGAAGCTGGGATTCGCCGCGGCATCGAGAACGGCGAATTCGTGCCCTATTACGAACAGCAGGTCGATCTCGACAGCGGGGAACTGGTCGGTTTCGAGATGCTGGCTCGGTGGGATTCTCCCGAAATGGGTATTGTCGGCCCCGAAATCTTCATTCCGATAGCCGAGGAAATCGGAGTCATCGCAGAACTTTCGGAAAAGCTGATCACCCGGGCCTTTGCCGATGCGCTTTGCTGGGATCCGCAAATCACGCTTTCGGTAAACATCTCCCCTGTGCAGATGCGCGATCCGTGGTTTGCCCAGAAAATGCTGAAGATGTTGGTCGAACACCGGTTCCCGCCACACAGGCTCGACATCGAGATAACCGAAACCTGCCTGCACGAGAATATCGGGATGGTACGGTCGATGATCACCTCATTGCGCAACCAGGGCGTCCGGGTAAGCCTCGACGACTTTGGAACCGGCTATTCGAGCCTGTCCCAACTGCGCAGCTTGCCCTTCGACCAACTGAAGATCGACCGCAGCTTCATCAGCGAACTCAAGAACGGCGAACAGAGCGACAAACTTGTCGATGCCATCATTTCGATGAGCGACGGTCTGAAAATGCCGATCACAGCGGAAGGGATCGAAAACGAGGACATTGTCGTGGCGCTGAAACGGTGGGGCCAAATGAGGGGGCAGGGTTATCACTATGGACGCCCCGAACCCGGGGACAAGGTCCTCGAACGCTTGGCTGCATGTGGAAGGCTGATACAGGATTCCGATTCCCGGTCACTTGATATAACCGGGTTCTCCGGGGCCGATGAGATGCAAAAGAAAGCCGACAGCGGTCAACGCGCCGTCTGATACGACACTGGACGCTGTGCCCCGCACACCCTAGATGCGCGGTCCTGATGCGCGTCCCTTTCACCAAGATGCATGGCCTCGGCAACGACTTCGTCGTTCTCGATGCCCGAACGCAGGAATTGCCGGCGCTCGAACGGTCACGTGTTGCAGCGATCTCCGACCGCCAGACCGGAATCGGATGCGATCAGTTGATCGTCCTCGAACCGAGTGAAGACGCAGATTTCCGTATGCGGATATACAATCAAGATGGCGGAGAGGTCGAAGCTTGCGGCAACGCTTCACGGGCGGTCGCAATCCTTCACGGCAGTGATGCGCGCATCGAGACAGCTGGCGGCATATTGAGCGTTTCACCCGCCGCCGGCGGTGCGAGCGTCCAGATGGATGAGCCGCGGTTCGGCTGGAATGACATCCCTCTCGCCTATGCGATGGACACGCTTGCCATGCCGGTCGGCTGGGACATGCTCGATGACCCCGGTGCGGTGAATGTCGGCAATCCGCATGTGGTTTTCTTTGTAGATAATACCGATACCATCCCACTCGATCGGTTGGGACCGGAAATCGAGAACGATCCGCTCTTTCCCAATCGCGTGAACGTGAACGTCGCCACCGTCGAAAGCCGGAAGCGGATCCGTTTGCGCGTCTGGGAGCGCGGAGCGGGCCTGACCCGTGCTTGCGGAACCGGGGCATGCGCCACGGCGATCCATGCCATGCGGCGCAAGCTGGTCGATAGCCCGGTTACCGTCGCCCTGCCCGGGGGCGAACTCGTCATCGAGTGGCGGGAGGGTACGTCCATCCGCATGACCGGCCCGGCGACCGAGAGTTTCCGCGGCAGTTTCGAATGGGACGATTACGCGTGAACGCTCCGCAGGTCGTATCGCTGGGCTGCCGCTTGAATATCTCCGAAAGCGAGCGCATTCGCGCCATGCTGGCAGGCGAAGACAACCTCGTTGTTGTGAATAGCTGCGCCGTGACCAGCGCGGCCGTTCGGCAGACCCGGCAAGCGATCCGCAAGGCGCGCAAGGCCAATCCCGATGCGCGGTTGCTGGTGACCGGATGCGCAGCAGATATCGAGCGCGACCAGCTTTCCGCCATGCCGGAGGTCGACGGCCTGATCGCCAACGAGGCAAAGCTTGACCCACGGGCCTGGAATGTCCCGGCCGGCGCTGCGCCCGTTCCCGCCTTGCACACCCGGGCTTTCGTCGCAGTCCAGAACGGCTGCGACCACGCCTGTACCTTTTGCGTGATACCACAGGGGCGCGGACAGAGCCGGTCACTGAACATTGCCGAGGTACTGCGCGAAGTCGAGGCGCATCTTAACGCCGGCGCGGCAGAAGTCGTGCTGACGGGGGTCGACGTAACCTCATGGGGTCACGACCTGCCCGGCAGCCCCAGCCTCGGCTCGCTGGTCCGGGCAGTGCTCGAAGCCTTTCCCGCCCTTGCCCGGATTCGCATGTCGTCGATCGACGGGATCGAGGTGGACGACGAACTGTTCGAGCTTTTCGCTTCCGAGCCGCGCGTGATGCCACATATCCACCTGTCGTTGCAGCACGGGCACGACCTGATCCTCAAACGAATGAAGCGCCGTCATCTGCGCGCAGACGCAGTCGAACTGGTGGAAAAACTGAAATCGCGGCGGCCCGAAATTGCGGTCGGCGCCGACCTCATCGCGGGTTTCCCGACCGAGACCGAGGATCACCATACCGCGAACCTTTCCATCATCCGGGCACTTGCTATCGTTCACGGCCACATTTTCCCTTACTCGCCGCGTCCCGGCACGCCGGCATCGCGCATGCCCCAGGTGGAGCGGCAAACCATCAAACGCCGGGCGGCAGAATTGCGGGCGGAGGTCGCCAATATGCGTGCAGATTGGCTGGCAACGCTCGTCGATGAGCCGCTGGAAATTCTCGCCGAACGCGACGGCACCGGCTATTCGCCCCAATTCGCCCGTGTTGCGCTGCCGATTGGCACTCCGCGCGGCTCGATCGTCACCGTGACGCCAACGACCCTTGAGGACAATCTCCTGTCATGAGCAAACCTAGCTGGACCGAGCGCCTGTTCGGCGGCTTCAAGAAGACCTCCGAACGGCTGACCGAGAATCTCGCCGAAGCGGTTACCAAGGCAAAACTCGACGATGCGACACTGGACGACGTCGAAGATGCGCTGATCATGTCCGATCTAGGGCCCAGCGCGGCCGCGCGCATCCGCGAACGCCTCCGCGAAAAGCGCTTCGGGCTCGAGATCAGCGCCGAAGAATTGAAGCAGGCCGTTGCGGATGAAATCGCCGCCATCCTTCGTCCGGTGGCCAAGCCGCTTGAAATCACCGCCTTTCCCCGCCCGCAGGTGCTGCTCGTGATAGGCGTCAACGGCAGCGGCAAGACCACCACCATTGCCAAGCTGGCGCATCTTTTCGTCGAAGACGATTACAACGTTATGCTGGCGGCAGGCGACACTTTCCGCGCGGCTGCCATTGGTCAGTTGCAGACCTGGGCCGACCGGGTTGGCGTGCCCCTCGTGCGCGGCCCCGAAGGGGGTGACCCCGCCAGTATCGTGTTCGACGCGGTCAAGAAAGGCACCGAGATCGGAACCGATGTCCTCATTGTCGACACCGCCGGCCGCTTGCAGAACAAGCGTGAACTGATGGATGAACTATCGAAAATCCGGAAGGTGCTCGGCCGGCTCAATCCAGAAGCGCCGCATGATGTGGTATTGGTCCTGGATGCGACCAATGGCCAGAATGCACTTTCGCAGATCGACGTATTCAAGGAAGTTGCGGGCGTGACGGGACTCGTGATGACCAAGCTCGACGGCACCGCGCGCGGCGGCGTTCTGGTGCAGGCTGCGGAGCTATACGGGCTTCCGATCCACGCAATTGGAGTGGGGGAGAAAATCGACGATCTGCGGCCATTCGATCCTGATCTTGTCGCGCGCGTGATCGCAGGAGTTGCATGATGAGCGATACCGAAACCGCCAAGACCAAGAAACCGACCGGCTGGCTGCACACGCTGGTTGATTACGGTCCGCTGCTGGTCTTCCTGGGTGTCTACAAGTTCTACCAGCCGCCCGAGACATCTACTTTCGGCGAAATCGCGGCAGTGATCTACGGCACGATAGCCTTCATGGGTGCTGCGGTAGTGGCGCTTGTCTTCAGCAAGTGGAAATTCGGCAAGGTCAGTCCGATGCTGATCCTGTCCACGACACTGATCGTAGGTTTTGGGGCGCTGACGATCTGGCTGCGCGACGAACGCTTCATCCAGTTAAAACCGACTGCGATCTACCTGCTTTTCGGTGTGGTTCTGCTCGTCGGCTGGCTGCGCGACCGTGCCTGGCTGCAAGTGCTGCTGGAAGCGGCATTTGAGGGCGTGACCCACCAAGGCTGGCTGAAGCTATCCCGCAATTGGGGCTTTTTCTTCTTTGCGCTTGCAGCGCTTAACGAAGTACTGGTTCGCACGATGAGCTTCGAAAGCTGGCTCTGGGCGAAACTATGGGTCTTCCTGCCCCTCACATTCCTCTTCACCTTCACGCAGATACCGATGCTGTTGAAGCATGGCCTGTCGCTGGAGGATACTGACGATGTGCTAAAGGATGAGCCCCCGACGGGCTGATAAACGGAGCCTTCAGGCGTCCAGTTCTTCGCGCGTCTGCTTTTCAACGCGAGCCTTCTCGCGTTCTTCCGCGACACCGCGGGCGTGTTCGGCGAGTCCACGCCAGGTTGCTTCGGAGCGCAAGGCGCGATCGCGCACATTGTCGAGAATAGCTTCGGAAGCCTCTTCCGCGGCCTGGTCGGCGCGGGCAGTACAGAATTCGTAGTTTTGCGTGTTGGCCATCCATGCTCTCCGAAAAAGGATACAACACGCCCTCCCCACCAAGGCAGGAAGGGCGTGCGCGATTGTCTGCTTAGTCAGCAGCCGAGAGGTTCACGGCGCTTTCCTTGCCGTTACGACCAGCTTCGACTTCGTAGTTGAGACGCTGTTCTTTATCGAGCGTCTGCATGCCAGCGGCCTGCACCGCCGAAATGTGTACGAAGCTGTCGGCCGAACCATCGTCGGGCTGGATGAAGCCATAGCCCTTGTCGGCGTTGAAGAATTTGACTGTTCCGGTCTTGCTCATGTGCGGTTCCTTTCAAGAACGCTTGAGGTTGCCCCGCGGCGACATGCCTAGGGGATCGTGCGTAAAATCGTCCAATGAAAGGAAGTCGTCGTCTGGTTAGCGCCGGGGCCAATAGAGGCAAGCGGCGGTCGTCAAAACCCGAAGTCCGTCGCAAATTTCGACGTCAGCAGACGGCTGTTAGCATGGTTTGGCGCGTTAACCTAACGAAATGGGCCGGGAGCTCTTACGGCCCCAATGCGGCCCTAGATTTCGACCTGGCTTCCGAGCTCAACCACGCGATTGGTCGGAAGGCGGAAGAAGTCCATTGCGGTAGCGGCATTCCGCAACATCCAGGCGAAGATCTTCTCACGCCAGATTGGCATGCCCGGCTTGTCGCTGGGTAGCAGCGTCTGGCGGCTGAGGAAGAAGCTGGTGTGCATCATGTCGAACTCGCCGCCGCAGCGTTCCATTTCCTTCAGGCCCTGCGGCACGTTGGTTTCCTGCATGAAACCATAGTGCAGAACGGCGCGATAGAACCCGTCGCCGAGATCGTGGATTTCGCAGCGCTCGTTCTCATCGACATAGGGTGCGTCGGCAATGAGGACCGTCAGGATCACGACGCGTTCGTGCAGCACCTTGTTGTGCTTGATGTTGTGCAGCAATGCGGACGGCACGCCCGCAGTCTGGCTGGCCATGAAAATGGCTGTGCCCGGGACGCGGGTGGCCGAATTCTTGGCGCTCTTGGCGAATATCTCGATAGGCAGCGCCGTTTCGTGCATGCGTTCGCGCATCAGCTTGCGTCCACGCGCCCAGGTTGTGAGCAGGGTGAAAGCAGCCAGACCGACCACCAGGGGGAACCATCCCCCATCGGGAATCTTGACGAGGTTTGCCGCGAAATAGGCACCATCCACGATCAGGAAGAAGATCACCACAGGCGCGGCGACCCACCACTTCCATTTCCATACGCCGATGAACAGAACCCCCATCAGAAGCGTGTCGATGGTCACCGCACCGGTCACGGCGATACCGTAGGCCGCAGCTAGGTTAGACGAATTCTGGAAGGTCAGGACGAGAAGTATCACCGCGACCATCAGTGCCCAATTGATAACCGGGATGTAGATCTGCCCCGCTTCGGTCTCGCTCGTATGGCGGATGGTCATACGCGGCATGAAGCCGAGCTGCATCGCCTGGTGGGTGATGCTGAAGGCACCGGAGATGACCGCCTGGCTAGCGATGAAAGTCGCCAGCGTAGCGAGAATGACGAGCGGAAGGCGATATTCCTCGCTTGCCAGCAGGAAGAACGGGTTACGCACCACTTCGGCTGCCTGTTCAGGCGGCAGACCCGCAATCATCGCCCCTTGGCCGAAGTAGTTGAGCAGCAAGCACGGCATGACGAAACCGAACCATGAAAGCCGCATCGGTCCGCGCCCGAAATGGCCCATGTCCGAATAGAGCGCTTCCGAACCGGTAACCGCCAGCACCACAGCGCCTAGGGCGAGGAAGGCGATCACGCCGTCTGTCAGAAAGAACTGAACCGCATACCAGGGGTTGAGCGCCCACAGTATGTCTGGGTTCTGTAGGATCTGGTTTGCGCCGAGTAGGGCAATGGTGACGAAATAGACGATCATCACCGGCGCGAAGAGTGCCCCTACCTTGGCCGTGCCGCGGCTTTGCAGAATGAACAGGAAGACCAGCAATACCAGCGCTATGGGAATGACTAGCGGGTCCAGCCCGGGATTGACTACAGTCAGGCCCTCCACTGCGGAAAGCACCGAGATTGCAGGCGTGATCATGCTGTCGCCGTAAAAGAGCGAGGTCGCGAAAACGCCCAGCAGCACAACCAGCCAACCGTACTTGGATCTGCCGATATGACGGCTCAGAAGCGCAACGAGAGCGAGGCTTCCGCCCTGCCCCTTGTTATCTGCACGCATCAGGATGGTGACGTACTGGATCGAAACCACAATGAGCATCGACCAGAAAATCAGGCTTACCACACCCAGCACATGCATCCGGTCGATCGCGATGCTTGCTGCACCTGCAAATGTTTCACGGAAAGCGTACAGCGGACTGGTGCCGATATCACCGAAGACGATGCCGATCGCACCGACGGCGAGTGCGGTCCTCGATCCCCCATGGCCTCGGCCATGCCCGTTCGCCCCGTCGTGTGCGGGGGTAGCTTCAGGCGCGTTCGCCTCGCTCATATAAAGGGTGTCACCTGCCGCATAGCGTCAAAACCTTGAGGTCGGGGAAGCCTGCCCCCGTGCAAGGGGGCGGCGCTTAGCACCATGGGAGAGAGGGAGCAATACGCGCCAAAGTGCTATATTATTCCAGATCACGTGGCTCGGCGGAGCCTTGCCCCACCATTGTTTCGAGCTGCATCAGCCGAAGCGCCAGCGATTCGCGCCATTCCGCTTCTTCCGGCGCCGCCTCGAGCGCCTCACGCCACAGTTCGAGGGTGCGCTCAACCTCGCCCGCACGAAGCCACGCAAGGCCGAGGAAATAGCGCGGACCGGCATTCTCGGCGTCGATCTGCTGGGCCTTTTGAAATGCATAAAGCGCAGCGGGCGTGAGTCGGCCTTCGGCATGTTCGACCAGCGCAATTCCCAAAGCGAGCCACGCTTCGAGATCACCCGAATTTTCCTGCGTAGCGCTACGATAGAAGCCAGCAGCCTGCGCAAAATCGCCGCGACGGGCAAAACCGTCACCGGTCGTGATCCAGCGCGACGGGAATTGCGACGTGTCGAAATATTCCCGGCGCGCTTCGATCAAGAGCTCTCCATCAGTGCCTTGTCGTTCCATCGCCATGCCCGGTGCAGAGGGTTGCCCGGGTGATCCGTGGAGCGCATATCCAGTAAGCCCGAATAGCAAGGTCGCTCCGAGCAAGGTCCAGCCATTACGATTGACCTTGAGCACGAAGGCAGCAGCCAGGAATACGGTCGCGGCCAGAGCGATCACCGGAGTCCAGCTCATGGGCGCCTCGTGAAGCGGCGCCGGAACAGGAGGCCTGCGATCAAGACCAGCAGCACAGGAATGGCGAAAAGCGGCCAGGTGGTCGTGCTCATGACGGGCTCATAGCTGACGTAGTCGCCATAGCGGCTCATCAGCCACTGACGAATCTCGTCAGGATCCTCGCCCGCCGCGATGCGGATTCGAACCTGATGGCGCATATCGCCGGCCATCGACGCGTCGCTATCGGCGATAGATTGGGACTGGCACTTGAGACAGCGCAGTGTCTCCATAAGCTCCTGCGCGGCGGCCTCCTGTTCGGGGTCGTCCAGCTGGCGATAGGCAAAGGGCGCGGGCGGCATTGCATCCTGTGCGGCAGACGGGGCCGCGAGCATGGCTGCCAGCAGGAGCGCGAGCATTCTCATCGTTCGGCCTTGCGCAGTTCTTCCAAGAGCACCGGTACGTGTTCGGGCCGGATATCGCCAATATGCTGATAGGTTATCACGCCATTGCCATCGATCACGAAGGTCTCGGGGACGCCGGAAGAGCCGAGCCCAAGCTGAACTTCGGACAAATCGTCACGCCCTATGCGGGTATAGGGATTGCCGTGTTCGGTCAGGAAATGCATTACGTCGGCGGGCTTGTCGCGAATGGCGACGCCGACGATTTCCACGCCTGTCTCTTTCAACTGCTCGAGCTGGGCGGCTTCCGCAATGCAGGGCAGACACCAGCTCGCCCAGATGTTGAGCAGTTTCGGTCCACCATCGTAAAAGTATCGGCTATCCACGCCCGGCCGGTCGAGGCTGGCAGGCGGCAAAGTGAAATAGGGTAACTCCTTGCCGACCATCGTGCTCTTGATGAAATCGTCCTTGGGCTGGCTCAGCTGGTAGGCCGCAAGACCCAGGAAACCGAAAAATACCAGGAACGGGAGCCACATACGCCAGCTCATGCGATTGCCTCCTCATCCATGCGTCGCAGTGCCAGCTTGCGGCGGATGGTCCTTCGTCTGAGGTCACCGCGCACCCGCCCGATCAGCGCCAGCAGGCCGCCCAGCGCTACCAGTATTCCGCCATACCAGATGAAGGTCACGAAGGGTTTCCACCACAGGCGCACCTGCCAACGACCATCGGTGCTGTCGCTACCCATCACGGCATAGAGCTGTCCATTCCAGCGGGTGACGAGTACGCTTTCCGTGGTTTGCTGCGGCGGTGCCCAGAAATTGCGGGACTGAGGTGCGATCTGGATCGGCTCTTCGCCCTTGTAGGCAATGTTGAGTTGGCCCGCCAAAGCGGTCCAGTTCGGTCCCGCGATCGGTTCCACTGCATCGAGCTGGACGGCCCATGGTCCGACCGTGGTCGTTCCGCCTTCTTCGAGCGCAGCCAGCCTTTCTTTCGAGAAAGCACTTTCGCTCGCCATGCCGAACAGCGCCACCGCCAGGCCAAAGTGAGCGATGACCATACCCCAAGTCGCTACCGGAACCCGCCGCAGGCTTCTCCCTCTCAGCGGCAGGAGGCTCGCCACAGCAAGGGCGACGGCGAAAGACAGGCCCAGCAGTGGCAACAGCGCCGCGCCGAACAGCACCGCACAAAGGATCAGCGCAGCCAGCAGTAGCGCCGCAACCAGCGCGATCTCTTTCGAAATTCGCCCCCAATTGTCTTGGCGCCAGCGTAGGAGCGGACCTACTGCCATCACCACCAGCATGGGGAACAGGAAGACGGCGCCTACCGGATTGAAATAAGGCGGCCCTACCGAAACGCGGACATCGAAAGCCTCGGTCAGCAGGGGATAGAGAGTACCCAGCAGAACCACCGCAAGGATGGCGCTGAGCATGACGTTGTTGACCACCAGCGCCGCTTCGCGGCTGGCGAGGGAAAAGCGTTCGCCCTCCGTGATGGAGCCCGCGCGCAGGGCGAAAAGCAGTAATGCCCCGCCGATATAGAGTGCCAGAAGGAACAGGATGAAAGTCCCTCGCTCAGGATCGACTGCAAAGGCGTGAACGCTGGTAAGGATGCCGGAGCGGACGAGGAAAGTCCCGAGCATCGACATGGAAAAGGCGACTACACCCAACATGATCGTCCATACCCGCAAAGCGTCGCGGCTTGCCAGGACGCTCGCCGAATGCAGCAGCGCGGTCGCGGCAAGCCATGGCATGAGCGATGCGTTTTCAACCGGATCCCAGAACCAGTACCCACCCCAGCCGAGTTCGTAATAGGCCCAGTAACTGCCCGCAGTGATCCCCAGCGTCAGAAACACCCAAGCCCCGAGTATCCAGGGGCGCATTGCCCGCGCGAAATCAGGCGTGACCTGCCGCGTCACCAAGGCACCTACGGCGAAGCTGAAGGCGACGGACAGACCTACATAGCCGAAATAGAGAGTGGGCGGGTGTAGCGCGAGGCCGATGTCCTGCAGCAGCGGATTGAGCCCGAGCCCTTCTACCGCCGGCTGCGAAAGCCGTTCGAACGGATTGGAACTCAGGAGAAGGAAGGCATAGAAGCCGAGCGCGACGAACCCTTGCGCAGCGAGAGTTGCCTGCATGGTACGCTCTGGCAGGCGCCGCTCTATCCCGGCGATCAGTGCCCCCGCCAGTGCCATCACCGTCACCCACAACAGCATCGAGCCTTCGTGATTGCCCCAAGCTCCCGAGAGCTTGAAAATCAGGGGCTTCAATGTGTGCGAATTCATCGCCACCAGTTTGACAGAGAGATCGGTGATGGCGAAAACCCACAAGAGCATCGCGAAGGACACCGCCACGAGGCCGCCCTGCAGGATTGCTGCTGGGCGGGTCAGCCCGGCAATCTCGCTCTCTGTCCCGCCCCTCAGCGCGAGAACTCCGCCAACCATCTGCAGCACTGCTAGTGCCGCTGCGAGCCACAACGCCGCGAGACCGATTTCGGCAATCATTCGAGACCGACCGTCGTGTCTTCAGCCATCTCCGCGGCCTGGTGCTCGCTCATCCCTTCAAGCTCGCGCGGAACGTAATTTTCGTCATGCTTGGCGAGCAGATTATCCGCCACGAAAGTCCCGTCGGCTGCGAGCCGTCCTTCGGCAACCACGCCCGACCCTTCCACGAAAAGATCGGGAAGTATCCCGGCATAGCGCACCGGTATCGCCGAATTCTCGCGGCCGGTCACGGTGAAGGTCACGGTGATGCCGTCCGTCAAAGTCTGCAGGGAGTTCGGTGCCACCATCCCGCCCAGCCGGACCGCCTGCCCGACTTCAGGCGGGTCGGCCTCCATTTGCTCGGGAAGATAGAAATAGCTCGCCTGATTGCGCAGCGCGTAGGACGCCAGCAACGCCGCACCGATCAGCGCGGCGAGAGCAAGCACTACAAGGACAAGACGCTGGTGCTTGGCTTTCATCTATCCGCCTTCGAACCGGAACGCGCCTTGGCGCGGCGGGCTTCGGCGCGCTTCATCGCGATCCAGCTCCACGCGATCATGGCCAGCGTGCCGCCAACCCCGATGGCGTAAGCCAAATAGACGAAAGTCCACTGGTCCAGTGCCTCGCGCATCAGTCCATCTCCATTGCGCGGCGGCGCAGGCGAGCTTCCGCCTGTATGTCGGCCAGCAGCGCTCGCATACGCGCCAGCACCACGCCGCCGAAAATGAGCGAGAAACCGACGACCGCAACAAGCAGTGGGGCGAGGAATATGCCGTCGATCGAGCTATTGCCCAGTGTGATACTCGGCGGCTGGTGCAGCGAGTTCCACCACACGACGCTTCGGTTGATAATCGGAATGTTGATTGCACCCAGCAGGCCGAAAATCGCCGGGATCCGGGCTGACACGCCTTCCCGCTCGGCCGCTTGTGCCAGAGCGATATAGGCAACGTAGAGGAAAGCGAGCACCAGCATCGACGTAAGCCTGCCATCCCATACCCACCATGCCCCCCAGGTTGGACGCCCCCAGACGGAGCCGGTAGCAAGACAGATCAGCGTGAAGACCAGGCCCGGTACGGCTGCGCCCCGCGCGGCAAGCGCCGCGAGCGGGTGCCTCCACACAAGGAATACGAGACTGGAGATCGCAATCGCCGTCCAGCCTCCCATCCCAAGCCATGCTGTCGGGACGTGAATGAACAGGATACGCACGGTCTCGCCCATCAGCTGGTCGGGCGGAACCTGGGTGAAGCCCCAGACAAGCGCTCCGGCAGTCAGCACGAGTCCGCTCACCAACAGAATTGGTGTCAACCAGGCAGCAAGGGCCAGGAAGCGCTTGGGATTGGCGAAACCATGCATGTCGTAAGCCGTCGCTGGTGCCTATTGCAGCCCCAGCGCCCGCCCGCAAGGACGATCAGCGCCCGATGAGTTCCTGCGCCATCTTGTCGGCCACGACATCAGGCGAAACACCGGTCTTGTCGCTTTCCTGCCAGATCTGCTCAAGGCGGCCCGGGATCAGCGCAATCCGCTTGCGAACCTCGTTGATATCGCAGGGCGCCTTGTCCTTGCGGCAGAGATATTCGAGCGTAACAGAAATGATTCCGCCCGCATTGATCACGTAATCCGGCGCGTAAAGGATGCCGCGCTCGGCCAGCATCGGTCCATGTTCAAGACGCTTGAGCTGGTTGTTGGCTCCGCCAGCCACAATCTTGCAGTCGAGGCTTCCGATACCCTCTTCATCCAGAATAGCGCCGAGAGCATTGGGGCTGAAGACATCGCAGGGAACCGACATGATCGCTTCGGGAGCGACGCATTCGGCAGCGAGTTCCTTTGCCAGCGCGGCGCAGCGATCGGCATTGATATCCGACAGGGTAAGCTTCGCCCCGTCCTTGGCCAGCAGGCGGGCGACACCGCCGCCGACGCTGCCCGTGCCCTGGATCGCAACATGGACACCATCCATGCCGTCCTTGCCGAGCTTGTGCTTCACGGCGGCCTTTATGCCGAGGAAGATGCCAAGCGCCGTGAAGGGCCCGGGATCTCCGCCAGCGGCATCGTCACCCTCAACGGGCAGGCCGGAAACATATTGAGTGCGCTCCGCAACGGCAGCCATGTCCGCTTCGGAAATGCCTACGTCTTCGGCTGTCACATACTGACCGCCGAGTGCATCGACGACATCGGCGAAAGCGGCGAGCATTTCCGGGGTCTTGGTGCGGTTCTCGTCGGCGAGGATAACCGCTTTTCCGCCGCCCATCGGCAGCCCGGCCATGGCGTTCTTGTAGCTCATCCCGCGCGAGAGGCGCAGTGCGTCGCGCATCGCGGCATCGGGTTCAGCATAATGCCAGAAACGCGTGCCTCCGGCGCCCGGGCCGAGGTGGGTCGAATGGAGCGCGATGATTGCGGTCAGGCCGCTCTTCGGGTCGCGCACGAACTGCACGAGCTCGTGATCGTCGTAATCCGCTTCGGTCCAGAATGCCGTCATCGCAAGTCACCCCATTTGGCAGGTATTTCGTGACCCGGCGCGAAAGGAGAAAATGGGGCGATCGAGGGGTCTCGAACCCCCGACCTCCGGTACCACAAACCGGCGCTCTAACCAACTGAGCTACGATCGCCACACGCCCCCGGAACGCTGCCGGGAAGGCGGCACATATACGCGAAGAACGAGCCGTCAACCCGCCACGCGCAACGGCGTGCGCCTGTTGCATAACATGGGGAGAATGGGAAGTGAAAAAGCGATTTCGGGTTGGTACGCGCAACTATCTTGCGCGACTTGCGGAGCTATCGCGTCCGGCTATCGTGCCGATCCATGAACGGCCCCGGCGAATCTTCGAGCGAATTGTTGATGTCACGCGCAGGCGTCCAGCGATTGCCTTCCGACAAGATAGAGCTCCTCCAGCTGCGCAATTTCGCAAACCCCGGCTTGTGCCGACGCCTCATCGAACTGATCGAAAAAGACCGCCGTCCGTCTACCCTCGCAGACGCGGGAGACGACCGTTATTTCCGGACCAGCGAGACCTGCGATCTAGAACCGCAAGAACCTGCAGTTCGCGAAATGGAGGCCTTGCTTGCGGCATTGAACGGCATCGATCCCGCACATGGCGAGCCACTTCAGGGCCAGCGCTACGACGTCGGTCAGGAGTTCAAGCCGCATTGCGACTATTTCAACCGCAATGGGCTGGACTGGGATCGATATTGTTCGGTCGCAGGTCAGCGGACGTGGACGTTCATGGTCTATCTCAACGATGTCGATGCTGGCGGCGCGACCCGCTTCAAGGCTGTGAAGAAGACTTTCCAGCCGGAAACCGGAAAGCTGTTATGCTGGAACAACATGCGGCTCGACGGGACAGAGAACCCGAACACGATCCACCACGGAATGAAAGTACGCTCGGGAGTGAAATATGTTATAACCAAGTGGTATCGAGAACTGCCCTGGGGGTGGAAATGACCGACTACAGCGACCTGCAGCAACAACTTCGCCAGCGCCTCGCCGACCTGCTCGATCGCGCCGATGTCATCGAGGATGACCTGCGGCATCCGCTCGACGCCGATTCCAGCGAACAAGCGGTTGATCTCGCCGATGACGAAGCCCTTGAAGGCGTGGACATGATCTTGCGGCAGGAATTGGCCCAGGTGCGCCAGGCACTTCACCGAATAGAGAGCGGCACCTATGGAACCTGCGCAGCTTGCAGCAAACCGATTGCGCGTGCCCGCCTCGAAGCGCGTCCGATCGCGACGCTCTGTATCGACTGCGCCGCCTGACCTGAAATGGAAAAGGGCGGCCCCACGGGACCGCCCATCGAAAATCGTCTGCGCTCCAAGATTACTTCTTGAGCGAAAGACCGCCGAAGCGCTTGTTGAAGGCTGCAACGCGGCCACCTTCCTGAAGCTGCTGCTTGCCGCCGGTCCATGCCGGGTGACTGGTCGGGTCGATTTCAAGCGTCAGCGTGTCGCCTTCCTTGCCCCAAGTCGAACGCGTCTGGAATTCGCTGCCATCGGTCATCTTGACCGTGATCATGTGGTAATCGGGGTGACCTTCGGCCTTCATGATAAAACGTCCTTCTAGCTTCGGAGCGGTTCCGACCGATCCAGCTGTGTTGGGAAAGGCTGCGCCCTTAGCGGCGCTACCGTGGATTCGCAAGGCTATTCGGGTGCATCCGCGATCATGGCGGTGAAGCCCACTTCGCAGGTTAACTTGCCGTCGACCGAAGCCTCGCCCGAGAACTTGCATACGCGCGCGCGCTTCTGAACGAATTCGGCCTTGAGATCGAGCAAGACCCCCGGAGTTACCGGAGCGCGAAATTTCGCGTTCTCGATCGCCATGAAATAGACCAGCTTGCCCGATCCGGCGAGGCCGAGACTCTCGACCGCGAGCACACCGGCGGCCTGCGCCAGCGCTTCGATCTGGAGCACGCCTGGCATGATCGGCGAACCGGGGAAATGGCCCTGGAAGAAATCTTCGTTGAAGCTGACCGCCTTGACTGCGTGGATACGCTCGTCCGGCACGAGTTCTTTAACCCGGTCGACAAGCAGCAGGGGATAGCGATGCGGCAGGCGCTTCAGCACCTCGACGATGTCGAAACCGGTCTCGCTCATGTCCCCTGCTCCTGCGATGCTGCTTTTAGCGACCGGTCGGCTGCGCCGGTTGCTGCTGCGGGGCCGCAGCTTGCTGGCGTGAAGCGGCCACCATCAGGATCTGCTGAACCTGTTGGTAAACGCCGACGGCCTGCTGGCTCGGCTGCCAGTTCTGCGGCGGCGTTGTCTGGACCGATGGCACGCGGGTGTTGAGGGCCGCGACGACCTTCTGGTTGATATTCGCCGCCGGAGCCGACCAAGTCACCGCTTCTGGCGACAGAACGACCTGGATATTGTCCGCCGTGGTCACCGTCTGAAGAGCGGCGCTATATTGCTGGAGGATCTGCTCGATTGCATAGACGCGGGCCGATTCCACTTGGTTCTGAAGCTGTCCGATCTCGCGCTCGAGCGTCTGGATTTGCTGCGCCTGCGGGGCATTTTGAGCTGCCTGTTGTTCGGCCTGGTCGAGATTGCCGTCGCTATTCGTATCCAGTTGCTGAATCAGAGTCTGCGCCTGCTGCTGCTTCTGCTGAATCTGCGTGATCTGCGAGGCATACGTGGTGTTGATCTGCTGATAAGCTGCGCTGAACGCCGAGCTCCCAGCGATGGTCGCGGGAGGATTGACCACGGCAATAGTGCCGTTGACCTGTGCCACAGCGGGGCCGGCAACGAGCGCGGCACCAGCAAGGCTTGCAGCCGCGAAGGTTTTTGAGAGAAGTTTCATTAAAATTGCGTTCCTACATTGAAGGAAAGAGTCTTGGTGTCGTCTCCGCGCTGCTTGATAAGAGCATGGGATATATCGATCCTGAACGGACCGAAGGGCGAGTTCCAGTTCACTCCGACACCGACGGTGAGGCGAGGCGAAATACTGTCCCCGAGGAACAGCTCCTTGTAAAAATCGCCGATCAGCGGATCGTTCGGCGTTCCGTCCGGCGCAGTCGGATCGGTCACGTTGACGAATCCACCCGTCGGTTCGCCATCTTCATCTAGAATAGGCTGGGTAAAGAGCGGTTCGCCGGCCGAGTTGGTCAGCTGCCTGCCTTCGGGATTGTCGACCAGATTCGGCGCGTCGAGCGCGAAGAGCGAACCGACATCTGCCCAGATCGACGGCCTGAGGCCCATCTCGCGCGCGCCGGATCCGAGTGGGATTTCCAGCTCTGCACGGCCAAGATAATAGGCCCGGCCACCGAGGGCATCGGCGAAGCGCCGATTGTCCTGATTCTGCACGTCTTCGAGCGATTCGAGAATGCGGGGGCCCTCCGGATTGTCCGGATCGACGAGATAATTCAGCCGTACGATACGAGGGCCGACGCCGCGAATGTCGAAACCGCGGAATTGCGGCTCGCCCAAGAAGAAGCGGTCCGTAAGACGTACATCGTCGAATCCCGGCGTAGGATTGTCCTTGAGCGCTTCGATCCATCCACCTTCGGCATTGAGCGAAAAGATGAAGCCGCTGCCGAGGTTGAACCACTTGCCCATGCGCGACCGCATACGAAGGTACTTCACATCGCCGCCCAAGCCGGCAAATTCGCCCGTCAGGGAGATTGTCTCACCCCGCGTCGGTCGCAATCGGCTATCTAGTGTGTCATGATTGACGGTAAGCCCAAGGATCGAAGCTGTACGCTTGCCCACCGCTTCGCAAATAAAGCGCGAGGTGATACATTCCTCCACGCCGTCGCCATCCAGATCGGCAAAGTCGCTGCCCGCAATCGAGACGTTCTCGCGATTTAGGGTATAGCTGCCAATCAACGACATATACTCGCTGAGCGGCACACCGGCACGCAGCGAAAGGCCCGTGGTCGCCTGTTCGTAGGTCGAAAATCCGCTATTGAAGTAATCGTTATCGACCTCGCGGTGATAGACGTCCGCACCGAGCGAGATATTGCGGTCGAACACATAGGGTTCGGTAAAGCTGATCTGCGCCGACTTGGAATAGCCCGAATAGTTCAGGCTCAAGCCGACGGTCTGACCACGCCCGCGGAAGTTGCGCTGGCGGATCGAACCGGAAAGAATGAACCGCTCCAGCGACGAGAAACCGGCGGAAAGCTGGAGTTCGCCCGTCGGCTGCTCTTCGATATTGGCCTCCAGGATGACGCGGTCGGGCGCACTCCCTTCGACCTGCGTGATCTCGAAGTTCTCCTGAAAATAACCCAGCGACTTGATACGCGCTTCCGAGCGCTTGATGGCGAGGCTGTTGAAAGCATCGCCTTCCGCCACGCGGAATTCGCGGCGCACGACCTTGTCTTGCGTTAGCGTGTTGCCGTTTACGTCGATCCGTTCGACATAGACGCGCGGCGCCTCGCGCAGGACGAAGGTAACATCCATCGTGAGATCTTCGGGGTTGCGGCTGAATTGGGGCCGCACATCCGCGAAAGCGTAGCCGAAGGTCCCGGCCAGGTCGGTCATCTGTTCGACCGTATCTTCAACCAGCTTTGCGTTGTAGAAGTCACCCGTCTTCATAGCCAGGCGCTGGGTCAGTGCTTCACTGTCGAAATCGCGCAACTCGCTCTGCACCTCGACGTCACCGAATTTGTAACGCTCGCCCTCTTCCACCACATATGTGATGATAAAGTCCTCCTTGTCGGGCGTAAGCTCGGCCACAGCCGAAACGACGCGGAAGTCGGCATAGCCTTGCGTAAGGTAGAATGTGCGCAGATTCTGCTGGTCGAAAGCGAGCCGATCGGGATCGTAACTCGTGTTTGAGCTGAGGAAACTGAGTAGTCCTCCCGTTTCCTCAGTTACCATCTCGCTCTTGAGCTCGCCATCGTCGAACTGTTGGTTGCCGATGATGTTGATCTGGCGGACCTTCGATTTCGGCCCTTCCTCGATCTCAAACACGATATCGACGCGGTTCTGGCTGAGCTGCACCATCTGCGGCTCTACCGTCGCGGCGAAGCGGCCTTGCCGCTTGTAGAGCTCAATGATGCGCGCAACGTCGGCGCGAACCTTCGAACGGGTGAATATCTGGCGCGGCGCAAGCCGGATTTCCGGAACGATCTTGTCGCTCTTGATCCGCTCGTTGCCTTCAAGAAGGATGCGGTTGATCACCGGGTTTTCAACCACGGTGATGACGACATTGCCATCGTTGTTCGTAACGCTGACATTGGAAAACAATTCGGTCGCGTAAAGGTCCTTCAGGACCTCGTCGCCGGCAGCCTGCGTATAGGCATCGCCGGGGCGCAAACGGATGTACGACAGGATCGTCTGCGGCTCGAGACGCTGCGCACCCGATACGGCGATCGTGCGCACGACGTCCTGCTGCTGAACCGCTGCCGGCTGAGTGGCTTCCTCTTCTGCGGAAGTTTCCTGCGCCAGCGCCATTGTCGGCAGGCTGCCCATGATCGTTCCAGCAAGCAGGCCGGCCACGAGACGCGTGGTCCGCGTATTCCTATTGCCCGCGGCAATCGCAAATCCAGTCATCGACAAGGGGGTTCCCGTCCTTGAAATAGTACCTTGCCCGCCACATGCAGGCAGCCGATTGGCCCCCTGCCCGATGCGGGCTCCACGATCAAGCCGTGACGCGCCGCTTGAGGTTTGCGCAACACGGCCTGTCCCCGCCTAATTCCCGAAGAAGGGAAGTTTGGCGATATCGATGAAGGTGACGAAAACCATCAGTGCGAGCACAAGGGCCACACCGGCCCGGTAGGCCACCTCCGTAGAGCGGGGACCCAGCGGTTTACGGCGGATTGCTTCTGCCGCATAAAAAGCCAGGTGCCCGCCGTCGAGGGCGGGGATTGGCAGGAGGTTGATGAATGCCAAGTTAAGCGAGATCAGGGCGGCGAAATTGATGAAAGCGAGCGGCCCCATGCTCAGTTGCTCGCCTGCATATTTGCCGATCGTGACCGGTCCGCCGAGTTCCTTGACCGAGCGATCCCCGACGATGATCTGCTTGATGCCGGTGACCATCATGTCGACCAGATTGGCGGACTGCACGAAAGACAGGCTGACTGCTTCTCCAATCCCGACCGGTTCGAAAGCGAAGCCGGTGGAATAGATGCCGAGCCGCCCGACTCGCGAGGAATTGCCGAACCGATCGGTTTCCACGCTGTCGGCGATCGTGACGGGTATCGTCACCATTTCACCATCGCGATCGACGTTCACTTCGATCGTCTCGCCGGGGAACATCAGGACGCGGTCCTGGATGTCCTGGAACTGGCTGATCCTGTCGCCATCGATGGCGACGATCCGGTCGCCCTCCTCCAGTCCAGCCTCGCGCGCGGCGGATTGTTCTGCAAAACTCTGGATCACGTTGGTTTCGCTGGGATCGGCCGAAACCGGCTTCCCGAAGAACGCGAAGAAACTCGCGAAGATCGCCAGCGTGATGATGATGTTCATTGCCGGGCCGGCGAAAACTATCAGCGCCCGCTTCCACAGCTCAGCATGCTGGAAACTGCCGTCCCGCTCCTCGGGCGTAGCCTTGTCCGCCTCATCTCGATGGGGGATGCTGGCCGGGTCCATGTCGCCCTTGAACTGGACATAGCCGCCCAGCGGCAGGGCGCAGAGTTTCCAGCGCGTCCCGCGCTTGTCGGTCCAGCCGACCAGTTCCTTGCCGAAACCGACCGAAAAGGCCTGCGCTTTCACGCCGAACCACCGCCCGACGAGATAGTGGCCAAGCTCGTGCAACGTCACCAGCGGTCCCAGCAACAGGGGGAAGCCGACGATATACAACCAGAAGGGAATCGAACCGTCCAACTCAGGCAGTCTCCATTTGCGCCGTCGCCAGCCTGCGCGCCGCCTCGTCGATCACGAGCACGTCATCGAGCGATTTGGGCGCAGGCGGAAGGTTTCCGGCATTCAGTACGGCTTCCACCATTATCGGTATGCGGCTGAACTTTATCTTACCAGCGAGGAATGCCGCCACTGCGACCTCATTCGCGGCATTGAGCGTGGCCGGGGCTGACCCGCCTTCTTCCGCCGCCTGCCTCGCCAGCTTCGTCGCGGGGAAGCGTTCTTCATCGGGCGGGAAAAAGCTGAGTTCGCCGATACCCGCGAGGTCCAGCGATTCCATCGGCGTCTCCATCCGCGCAGGGAAGGCAAGGCACGAAGCGATCGGCACGCGCATGTCGGACGGCCCCAGCTGGGCCAGCGTGGAACCGTCGCGATATTCGACCATCGAATGGATCACGCTCTGCGGATGGACCACGATCCGCAGGCGGTCGAGACCGACCGGGAACAGGTGGTGCGCCTCGATCAGTTCGAGGCCCTTGTTGAACATGGTGGCGCTGTCGACGCTGATCTTGGCGCCCATGTCCCAGTTGGGGTGCGCGATGGCCTGTGCGGGGGTGACCGCGTCCAGATTTTCGACCAGTCGCAGCGGCCCGCCACTGGCAGTAAGCGTGATCGTCCGGACTTCGTCGATCCTGCCGCCCTGCAGGCATTGGAAGATCGCATTATGTTCGCTGTCGACCGGCAGCAGCGTCGCGCCGTGCTTCTCGACCGCCGCGGTCATCACCTCGCCGGCGGAGACCAGAGCCTCCTTGTTGGCGAGCGCCACTGTGCGTCCCCGTTCGATCGCGGCCATGACCGGACCCAGCCCCGCACAGCCGACGATCGCCGCCATCACGATGTCTGCGGGCCGCGCCGCGGCTTCGCACAGGGCTGTGCGCCCGGCTGCCACTTCCACATTCGAGCCAGCGAGCGCTTCCTTGAGTTCGGCGTAGCGGGATTCGTCGGCGATTACGGCAAGCCTGGCGCCGAATTCCCGGGCCAGCTTGGCGAGGTCAGCGACGTTGGAATTGGCCGTCAGCGCCTCGATCCGCCAGCCCTCCGGATTGCGCCGGACCAGATCGAGGGTGGATGCGCCGACCGATCCGGTCGCGCCGAGGATGGTGATGCTGCGCATAATTAGGGGTGGACCTGATACCACAGGATGCCCGCTGCCAGTACAACGGGAAGAATACCGTCGACACGGTCGAGCACGCCGCCATGGCCGGGAATGAGGTTGGAGCTGTCCTTCATGCGGGCACGCCGTTTGAGCCAGCTTTCGAAAAAGTCGCCGCATTGCGCCAGGACTGCCAATCCGGCACCCACGGCCACGGCGCCCAGCCCCATCGGCGAGAACGCCCGCTCACCGACATTGGAATAGAAGAAGCCCAGCGATACGAGCCCCGCTGCGGTCATCCCACCGAACAGGCCCGCCCAGGTTTTCGACGGACTGATGCGGGGCGCGATCTTCGGCCCGCCGATGCTGCGCCCGCTGAAATAGGCCCCGGTATCGGTTGCGATCACTACTGCAAGCACGCCCATGACCACCGTCATCGGGAAGCCCATGAGGATGAAGGCCGCGACAGCGATATAGCCGAGACCGAATATCAGCCCCGCGACCCGCCAGAGCGGCGATTCCGTGCCGCGCCAGACCAGCCGCGAGAATTCGAACAGGCTTGCCGCCGCCACCGTGCCGACAAACAGATCGAACCAGAATCCATCCAGCCAGGCAGCAAGACCGGCGACCGCCAGCATCACCAATGCCGATGCGACCCGCACCGGAAGATCGGATGTGCGGACCGACAGCGGCACCGCCATGTAGCGGAGCGCGCGGTCCCTCAGCACATCGCGCTTGCGCGATACCTGTCCGGCCTCACCTTCCCCCAAAACGTCTCTCCCTGCCCGCAAACTGGACCAGTGCATCCTGCAGGTGCTCCAGGGTGAAGTCGGGCCACAAAACCTCGGTGAAGATCATTTCCGCATAAGCGGATTGCCACAAGAGGAAATTCGACAGGCGCACCTCGCCGCTGGTGCGGATGAGCAGGTCCAGCGGCGGCAGGTCGGCGGTATAGAGGTTCGCCGCGATGCTTCGTTCGGTGACCTCGCCATTCGCCGCGGCCCTGGCTGCAGCCTGTGCGATTTCGCCCCGCGCGCCGTAATTAAGCGCGACCGCCAAAGTGCGCGAACCCTGCGCGGTCTTGGCCAGTGCATCCTCGAGCATCTTCACGATATCGGGCGCAAGCGATTGCCAATCGCCGATAATCTTCAGCCGCACGTCATTGGCGATGAATTCCGGCAGGTCGGATTTGATGAACTTGCGCATCAGATCCATCAGATCGTCGACCTCGTCTTCGGGCCGGTTCCAGTTCTCCGAAGAAAAAGCGTAGATCGTCAGGCACTCGATCGAGGTGTCCTTGAGGCCGCGCACCAGTTCGCGCACGGCTTCCACGCCCTTGCGGTGCCCCATGGCACGCGGCAAGTGCTTGCGCTTCGCCCAGCGACCATTGCCGTCCATGATGATGGCGACATGGCGCGCATGCTGGGTTGTTTCGGTCATTATCGAAAGACTATCCCAAAAGCCGGTTACTGGCTCAGGATTTCCTGTTCCTTCTTGGCGACCAGCTGGTCCGTCTCGGTCACGTATTGATCGGTCAGCTTCTGGACTTCGGTCTCGCCGCGCTTCTGGTCGTCTTCCGAGATTTCCTTCTTCTTCTCATCTTCCTTCAGCGCTTCCATACCGTCACGGCGAACGTTGCGGATCGCGATCTTGGCCTTCTCGCCATATTCGCCAGCGATCTTGGCGAGCTGCTTGCGGCGTTCCTCGGTCAGGTCGGGCATCGGCAGTCGCACGTTCTGGCCGTCGATCATCGGGTTGAGCCCCAGATTCGCCTTTGCGATGCCCTTCTCGACCGCAGTGACGTTGGCCTTGTCCCAGACCTGCACGCTCAGCATGCGCGGTTCGGGAGCCGACACGGTGGCGACCTGGTTCAGCGGCATCATCGAGCCGTAGACATCCACCACCACCGGATCGAGCAGGCTGGTGTTGGCGCGGCCCGTGCGCAGGCCCGAAAGATCGCCCTTCAGGCTGTCGATCGCGCCTTTCATCCGGCGTTCGATATCGGCTTTGTCGTATTTTGCCATGGTCGGCTTCCTCGTCTTTTCTGTCGTCTTTTATGCGGTGTGGTCGGTCACGATAGTCTGCACGCCCTCGTTCGAGAGTACGCGCGCCAGATTGCCCTTCTCGCGGATGGAGAAGACCACGATCGGAATATCATTGTCACGGCATAATGCCACGGCACTGGCGTCCATGACTCTGAGATTGTCCGCCAGAACCTTGCCGTAACTCACGGTTTCGTAACGCTTGGCGTCGGCATTGTGCTTGGGATCGCTGTCGTAGACGCCGTCGACGCTGGTTCCCTTTAGCAGCGCATCGCAGTTCATTTCCGCGGCCCGCAGAGCCGCGCCGCTGTCGGTGGTGAAATAGGGTGCGCCCACCCCGGCGGCAAAGATCACCACGCGGCCCTTTTCGAGATGGCGTTCGGCCCGGCGGCGGATCACGGGTTCGCACACCTGGTCCATCTGCACCGCGCTCTGCACGCGGGTCTGGACGCCAATCTGCTCGAGCGCGCTCTGCATCGCCAGTGCGTTCATCACCGTGGCGAGCATGCCCATGTAATCGGCCTGCGCACGGTCCATCCCCTGCGCCGCTCCGGCCATGCCGCGGAAGATGTTGCCGCCGCCGATGACCAGGCAGATTTCGAGGCCGGTTTCCTTGGCCGCCTTCACTTCCTGCGCCAACTCCAGCACGAAGGCCGGGTCGATCCCGAACTGCTGGTCCCCCATCAACACCTCGCCCGACAATTTCAGGAGGACGCGGTTCATCTTCGGGAGGGTCATGCGGGCTTGTCTCTATCTGCAGGGTTTGCGGCTCCTTAGCCATGAAGGGCTTAAGGCGCAAAGGGAAAGGCCGCGGGAGGGCGACGAGCACTTCGCAAGCGGCAAGCAGGCATGCAAAAACATCCGGCGGCGAGCCCGGACCGTAACGCCGGGGGAAGCACCTGCGCTCAAGCAGCCCGAAGGGCGGTAGCGCAAAGAAAAGGACGTGCTCTCAAGTAGCGCAAAGCGCGGTAGAGCAACAAAAAACAGATCACGCGGCCGGGCGAACCTTGCGCGAGGCGAGGCGTAGCCCCCGAGAGCGAGAATGACGGGGACCTTTTGCAGATTGCTCTGCTAAAGACCCCGCGGGCGGATGCCTGATCGGCGCGGTTCGGGTGGCGGCCCCGCCGGATCTTCATGCACTCAAGGCGGTCCGCCTCTGGCATCTGACGCGCACGATCAAAGCGACAAAAACGGGGTGGAATGCCGACTTCAGTAGCCAACCGCCATCAGTGTGCAGGCTCCGAACATTGGAGATAGATAAAAGTCTTCGTTTTGGGATCAAACTCGATCTGTAGGGCAGTGCAATCTCTTCCTGCTACAGCCGGATAGTCTTCAAACTTCACCCATCGGCGATTGCCCGGTTGAAGGTCGGCGACGGATGGGCACGCGACTGGCCAAGAGTTGCCGTCCAACTCAGCCTCCTCGCATCCGTAATCGATCGGTCTCCGCTCTTCTATTTTAGTTGTGTAAGCGGCGTGAATCGATCCGCTATATTCGGTGTAGTAACGGGCATAGCGTTGTATGGGTAACGCGCCCACTGGCAAGATTATAGAGCTTTCGATTTCATCCATCAGTGCTTCATGGCGACCTGACTGATTTGAAGCGCAAGCCGACAGTGGGATAAACAATAATGTCGCAAATACTGCTCGCATAACGCATGCTTCGCACGGGCCTCCCCCGTCCGCAACGTCGACGTTACGGGAAGGTGGTGAACACTGCGCTGGATCCAAACGGCAAGAGCGGGTTGGAGTGCGGACCTACCCTTTGTCGTAGAATGTATGCCCTCGGTTGACGGGCAAGAATGCTTTCAGAAAAGACGCCTGCAATACTTCTTCGGCTTCCAGTTCAAGCTCAGCGATACCATCACGCATCCACCCAGTTTGACTATCTAGATTAGTGAAAACGCTTTCGCAGGCCTTCCATGTAGCCGCCTGTCGGTCGGACGCGAGCACATATCTGTGGCAGTACAGGCCAGCTGGCTGACTTACGTCCCGGTCATCCTCAGATGGTTCGATAATCCATCGTAATCGTCCATGGACCAAGACGTAGAAACAAAGCATTCCTCAAACTCGCCCAATTCACCGACATCTGCAATGACGCTAGCTGTTAGGCTGCTTTTGGCCCAGACCCCGCACCGTTCTAACGCCACATTCTGGGTGGATTGCGGCCATTGTCCCGAGACTACACAGGACACTGTCGACCGCGCCCGCTGCGGCGGCAGAATGGCGGTGTGCTCTGAGTCGACTCAACGTCCAACGCACTAAGCGCGACGAATACACCGCTTGACCCAGCAAGAATGCCCAAGGACCGTTCCACGGCCGCGTAAGCGTTTCGGTTTGGAGCGGAGACGGTCATCCATGGAGCGATAGCGCGGTCATCAGTGGAGTAGTGACAGGTAATCCGCTCAACTTTGCTTTCGCACCACTTCCAATACGAAACGCACACGGTTTGAACGCAAGCGCGGTTCATGATCGCAGGGTCAAGTTCCGTCACATTATCCGACGACAACTGTATCTCGACCGTCCCTTCGCCAACCTGAGCAGTTGCCCAACGAGCTATTGAGTGTGGTTCACTTACACTGACACTATGCACGTCCGTCATGCACAGGCTTGCGATGATCAGGAGGCATGACATGCCCTATTGCTCGCACGATGCTCAGTTAGCTGCAATGCGTTGTCGCTAGAAAGGCAGTTTACGGTGAGCGTCGTGCCGGGCCGAAACGGCAAATTCGGGGTGGATAGGAGACAGTGGCTTGCTAAGCTGTTCTTATGAATAATCGGATCACGCTCACGATTTTGTTGTTGGCAGGCTTGGGGGTTAGCGGGTGTGTCCAGAAACAGTTGAGCGCGACATGTTACGATGGCTGGACTACGGATGAAGTGGGGACGTCCGAGGTATTCCAGCCTGCCGACGAAGAGAGAAATCGGATACTAGAAGCGATTGGTCCAGCATCGTCAGTGACGTGCTTTCACGCTCTTGCGCGGGGCGACATCAAAGTCGTGTTTAGTGATCGCTCAACTGCGACAGTTCGAAAAACCCCGGATGGGTACAAGCTTGTGGAACGAGGCAAGATAGTTTCGGTGGACTAGCTCTCTCGATGTTCGCAATGTGAACGCTAGCGCAGGGTCCGCTTCTGTCCTCACTAATGCGCAGCAAAAACGGCAAGTTCGGGGTGGGAAGCTTCCGGTCCGCTTTCAGGAGGCTAAGCCGCGAAAGCCGCCGTCGAGGCGAGTACCAAGCTCCGGCAGCAACGTGCCTTAGTTCCGGACAATAGGGTCGGTAAAGTACGAGCCCGAAAGCAGCCGCTTGGCTCTGATGGTACTTCCTCGCATCGAATGTCCTCGTTGAGGTCATCCCATGACGATGGGGCCAGGGCAGTTTTCGGGAGCGGCAAGTCTTTGACGACGAATAGTTTGAGAGTGTCGTCCGTCTAGGGCGCATGGCCATCGGTCTGTTGCCGTTAGAGATACATAACCAAATCGGTAGCTGATTTCTCGAAGTGAACGTATACAAACCGAGGGAGTGCTGTCGAGGAGCAGCATGATGAGCATAGATGAGGGGATTGCTGCCTTTATCGGTCGTATCTACGAAAATGCGTTCGATGCTGACGCGTGGGACGCATGTGCGCGGGAACTAATGCAGCTAACCAGCGCGCACTTCCTTTTTTTCTCTTCGATCGATGCTTTGAATCCGGGATTCAACTTTCTGAGGCCTTATGGGCCAGATGACGCCGCGATGGACAATGGCGTTCAGGAGTATACTCGCGATGGTTACTACCTCGACGACCCAACGCTCCATTTCGCACTGAGCAACCCAAATGCGCGATACTGTAGTAGTGATGATGTCATACCGATGGACGGCTATCTGGCCAGCCCGTACATTAAGTGGACGAAGAGCAGGTTCGGCTCGACACACTGGCTGGTCGGGTTCAGCAAAGAAAACGACGGCATTTCGTTCGCGGCATCGCTTCATGCGCATCATTCGGTCGGTCGGTTGCCGGAGCGCGACGAACGCCTGTTCAAGATATTATTCGAGCATATGGAGCGGGCGCTGAGACTTGCGGCCCGACCGCCTTCGCTGGTCAGTTTCAATGAGGCGATATTTTACGTAGACCGAGCAGGCAAGGTTTTGGAAATGAGCCCCGCAGGGGAAGCAATTCTTGCCGAAAACGATGGCCTTGCTCTCGTCTCGGGCTTGCTTGAAGCAGCTACTCTGACAGACACCCTGCGACTAGAGCGAGCAATACGCTCGGCAATCGATGCTCTCATGACAGGAGGTTCGGGGGGAGCCGTCCGATTGCCAAGGCCTTCTGGCTGTCGCGATCTATTGCTCGTGGTAAGCCCTTTTCCCCGCTCTCTGTCTCTTTCCGCCGCTTTCGAGCCAGCAGCGATAATCCGGATTAAACAGGCTGCACGTTCCTGCGCCGCTATGAGCGCCCATCAGGAATTGTTTGGCCTGACAGCACGCGAGACGGAGTTGGCCGGCATGCTTCTCCTCGGACACTCGCTCGAGAGCATCGCAAGTTGTCTGGAGATCTCCCTCAACACTGTCCGCGTTCATTTGCACGCGATCTTCAGGAAAACCGGCACGAATCGGCAGTCTGATTTAGTGCGTATGCTCATCACCTGATCCAGAGCCGCTGCCATAGGAAGATCGCACAAGAATTCAGAGTGCTAGAGGAGCCAACTTACGCACTAAAACTCGGTTAAGAGACCGGTGAGCGGTCGCAATGGAAGACACCGACCTAATCCGTTCAAACTATATGTAGCGGATCTACCTAAGTGCTACATCGTGGTTGCCGGATCGCCCGCAGGCTCCGGCAGCTTGATCGACCACTGATCGTCTTCGCTAACAACAAAACATGGCTCGCGGTCAATGCGTAACCCTCTGCGGCCGATCATTCGCTTTTCATTTCGAAAAAAGGATGATCACGATGTATAAAATTCTCGCATTAGCACTCGCAACTACGGTTTCGGCAGCCCTACTTGCTGAACCCGTTCTTTCCCAAAGCATCGTTGTTACACCTGATGTTTCACATCAAGAGTTTGTCGAGAAGGTCACCCGCGATCTCGATAGACAACTGGATCGAACGAATGTTTTCGCTTCACAACCGAGCGGAGAAGGCATCTCCATCGTTCGATTTACCCGAGCCAGTGACGGCAGCGTCAGCAACGTGAAAATCTACCGAGAGTCTGGAAAGCGGGCTTTCGACCGCATCGCGATGCGAGCCGTGAGCCGACTACGCTCATTGGAAACTCTCCCCGCTGGCGTGAGACCAGACCAGCTTTACCAAGCAAATATCATCTTTGCGGAAGATGGTTGGGGCATTCACGATATGGAGCAACAGCTTGCTGCCGAGGAGTCAGCACGAAGAGCTTCGAACCTTTCTGAAAGGAAGGTTTTCGCCTTCGGTAGCGCCGCATCCCATCCTACGTCCTGACCGGGGCTTCCGTACCTAGTCAGCAACGCCCGACTAGGAGCACCCGGCGATGCGACCACTTGCGGGACAGTCGTGTCGCCGGGTTTCTTCTGCCTCTCGTGCCAGGTCGAAAAAAGCAGCTCTACAGCGACAACTTCCGCACAAATTGGAGTTAGAAATTTCGGGAGCTTGAGAGTTGATTGTAGGGGCAGCGGGCAGTCCGTCTGCTTCCGCCAAATCCACTTCCGGCCCCAATTGGCTGAAGCGCATAGGCTGAGACGACGGCAGGCATCGGGAAGCAGGAGGCTGTTTCTTGGCCGCTTTGGCGTCGGCAGCGGAAGGTCCGGATTTGACGAACATCACAGTAGGCAGAAACGGCAAGTTCGGGGTGGGGAGCGGACTGTCTGGTATTAGTTGCGATGTGCGTTGAAGCGGACATTTGGCATCCGACTAATTGACAACACCACCCTTTTGCGCCATTTGTCGCCCCAGAAACGACAGGTGGCGCAATGACGGTAGTAATTGAAAAAGACGACGAAACGTTGGTTGTCCGCACCGGCAAGCTGCTGGGAGGCCGAGCGACATTTAAGCGTGCCTTGCGCACCAGGCTCGATGCGCATGAAGTGATCAAGCAGGGATTCCCGGGAGGGACTCTTATCCGCCTATCCCAGAATGTGACGATGCTTCAGCGCCCAGAAGCGTTCGAACAAGCGCTTGGGGTCAGCCTTCGCACGTTCCAGAGGCGTAAGAAAGATGCGTCGGCCAAGCCCCTGAGTGCAGAGCAGAGTGGGCGGGCTTGGAAATTTGCAGAACTACTTGAACAAGCGATTGAGGTCTTCGGAACGCAGGAGGAGGCGGAAGCCTTTTTCGAACGCCCTGCCATCGGACTTGATCAGCGCCGTCCCATCGAGCTTTTAAGCACGCCAGCGGGCATCGAACTCGTCGAGACTCATCTCGAGCGCCTCAAATATGGCGTTTATACATGACGCCTCTCCCCGGCCCACGAGGCTCCGGAGAGATTAAGGCATGGCGACTCGATCAGGAACGATTTGCCAGTACATGGGACAGCGGCGAAGGCGCCTTCCAACTTGGGGGACGCTGGAATACCAAGGGTGTGCATGCAGTCTACTGCGCCGTCGACCCGGCTACCGCGATCTTGGAAGTGGCGGTGCACAAGACCTTCCCTGTGCTCGACACTGTACCGCACGTCATTACCTCGCTTCGGCTAATTGACCCAGCCGACGCGCATGTCATCCAGCCTGGCGACGTGCCCAACCCGAATTGGCTTCGTCCAGGCATTCCCAGCAGCGGACAACAGGTTTTCGGCAACGATCTACTCGGCGCGCACCTCTTTGTACTTATCCCGAGCGCCGTATCGAGTTACAGCTGGAACCTCATTTTTGATCCAATTCGCGCTCGTGGACATTACACGATGTGCAGCCAAGAGCGCTTCGCTCTCGACACTCGACTCCACCCATAGCCTGAATTCAGTTGAGCACGAGACAACGGCGGCCGTTTAGGGCCGATCGGAGACAGTGGCCAGCCACGCTGATTATTGGCGTCGTTAGCCGACCGGCAGCTTTGTTTGAGATGTCCCATTAAAAACCTGTCAGGTTTAGGGAACGTCCAAGCAGCGCCCTGACGGCCGAAACGGGGTGGAGAGCGGACGTTTTTAGCAGCTACTAATCGCTAATCAATTTCATGAATAATAGATGGTATTGTCCTTGGCCACGCTGCGTCTCTGCCACCGTGATCTTCATTGTTTCTTTCTGGTTTCCGGTTCGGGCGCCGCTCAGCGTAGCCTTCCTCTCGTTCAATTCGCTGCTCTCAAGCTGCCAACCTTTCTCAAGGAACTGATCCTCATAAAAAGACACAATTTCCGAGAGGTTGTCATCTGTTTGTATAGTTAGGCTCATGCCGTCCATTAGCGAGCTCGTTACTTCTGCGCCGGGGTATAGGTCAAAGCCATAACCGGGCTTGGCGTCAGCAGCCTCATCGCCAACTCGAATGCTCTGTGCAATTTCGGTAGTCAGCTCATCTTGCTCAGACTGCACGCTGCACCCCGCAAGAAGAAAGCCGATCACCGTCCAGAGCCAACCCGTATTGCCAGCCATAAATCTTTCTTGCTCCCATTCCCACTTACTAGCGCACTCTCGTTTCATTCGTTTTATTGCGAGGATGTCTGCAACGGCGTCGTCCTCTATCGGTCCGCTTCTGGTCGCATCTATGCGCGAAAAAACGGCAAGAACGGGGTGGTTAGTTGCCGCCGCCGTGCGCTCTTAGTCGGACGTGCTCGCAAGTCGCTAACAGGTTCGCTCCGATTGCTGGCTCCATCTCGATTAAAGTAAGTTCGCCAGCAACAACGGCGCTGATCTTTCTGTCACGAAGAGACGCATATTTCTCATGATACTCCGCCGAAGCGCTCATATGTGGTGGAGTATACAGTCGCTCAAGGTTGGTCAGGTTACTCGGAGCTTCGCGCGTTGTCGTGCCGAAGAACACAACCATGTTGCCCTCCCGGAAGTCGTCCATCTGCAATGCGTCGACACCGCCTAGGTGAACCTCGCATCCGCTGCCATCTGTCCTACTGAAGAACATTGTGCAGCCTTTGCCTTGCAACACGAGGCCATCAAAGGTGGCGTCATGGAGGGGAAGCTCTTTCTTCATTTGCCCCGATTACACGCCGAGCGCCTAGTCTGCTATGGCGTCGTTAGCGGAATGTCCGGTCCCAATCCCAGTTTGCCGCCCAGACGAAAGATAGCGCTGCCCCGGTCGTCAACCAACTCCCGCCCACACGAAAAAGGCCGCCGAAGCGAACTCCGGCGGCCCAATTCTGTAGCAAGCGCTTTCGCTTAACCGCCGACGGCAGCGGCGACTTCTGCTGCGAAGTCGCTTTCTTCCTTCTCGATGCCTTCGCCGAGCTGGAAGCGGACATAGTCCACCAGTTCGACCTTGGCGCCGATGTCCTTGCCGGCCTGCTCGACGACCTGCGAGATCGGGGTCTTGTTGTCGATCACGTAGATCTGGCTGAGCAGCGCGTTTTCCTTGGCATATTTGCCGATCGCGCCTTCGACCATCTTTTCCTGGACGTTTTCGGGTTTGCCGCTTTCGGCAGCCTTTTCCTGCGCGATGGCGCGTTCACGCGCGATCACTTCGGCGTCGAGGCCGTCTGCGGTCAGCGCCTGCGGGAAAGCGGCGGCGATGTGCATGCCGAGCTTCTTGCCGAGGTCTTCCAGCTTGGCCTTGTCGCCTTCGCTTTCGAGAGCCACGAGGACGCCGATCTTGCCGAGGTCGGGGGCAACCGCATTGTGCATGTAGGGCACGATCACGCCGTTGGTGACCGAAACGGTCTTCATACGGCGGATCTGCTGGTTCTCACCGATCGTGGCGACATTGTCGGTCAGCTTTTCGGCAACCGAACCGCCATCGGGATAGCCCGCAGCCTTGAGCGTATCGACATCGTCACCATCGGTGCCGAGCGCGACCTGCGTGGTCTTGCGGACGAAATCCTGGAACTTGTCGTTCTTGGCGACGAAGTCGGTTTCCGAGTTCACTTCGACCGCAACGCCCTTGGTGCCTTCGACGGCGATGCCGACGAGACCTTCGGCCGCGGTACGGCTCGACTTCTTCTGGGCGGTGGCGAGGCCCTTGGCGCGCAATGCGTCGACCGCAGCTTCGATATCGCCATCGGCGGCTTCGAGCGCCTTCTTGGCGTCCATCATGCCCGCGCCGGTCTTTTCGCGCAGGGCTTTCACGTCAGCGGCAGTGAATGCAGCCATGATAAATTCCTTTTCGATTCTATGTGCGGGCACCGGGCCTGCTGTGATCAGCGGCCCGGCGCGTACTCCGCTTGTATGACGGGAGCATGGCGCTCCCGCCTTACGAGGATTGGCTTCAGGCCGCCGCTTCTTCCGGCGGATTCTCCATCGCGCCGACATCGCGTCCGCTGTCGGTCACGCCTTCGCCCTTGCCCGAACGGGCCGCATTGGCAACCGCATCGCAATAGAGCTTGATGGCGCGGGCCGCATCGTCATTGCCCGGGATCGGGAAGGCGATGCCGCTCGGATCGACATTGGTGTCGAGTACGGCGACAACGGGAATGCCAAGCACGTTGGCTTCCTTGATGGCGAGATCTTCCTTGTTGGCGTCGATCACGAACATCACGTCCGGAATGCCGCCCATGTCGCGGATGCCGCCAAGCGAAAGTTCCAGCTTGTCACGCTCGCGCGTCAGCTGGAGGATTTCCTTCTTGGTCAGGCCCGACATTTCGCCGCCAAGCTGCTCGTCGAGCGTCTTGAGACGCTTGATCGACTGCGAGATCGTCTTCCAGTTGGTGAGCATGCCGCCCAACCAGCGGTGGTTGACGAAGTGCTGGCCCGAAGCGAGTGCCGCTTCGCGGATACCGTCCTGCGCCTGGCGCTTGGTGCCGACGAACAGCACCTTGCCGCCCGAACGCGCGGTCTGGCTGATGAAGTCGAGTGCGCGCGCGAAAAGCGGCACGGACTGCGACAGGTCGATGATGTGGATGCCGTTACGCGCGCCGAAGATATACGGCTTCATGCGCGGGTTCCAGCGGTGGGTCTGGTGGCCGAAGTGTGCGCCGGCCTCGATCAGTTGCTGCATGGTGACGGTAGGGGCCGCCATGGTCATTTCCTTTCCGGTTGTACCTCTGGAAGGCTGGAACCCGAGGATAGCGGAGCTTCCCGCGATCGGGCACCGGTATGAGCGCCTTCCATGTGGATTTGCCCGCCGTTCGAAAGGGCCCGAATTGGCCGATTCAATGGCGAACGCCGCGCGCATAGCGGGCTTCGCCGGACAAATCCAGACTCAATTCATCGCGAAAAAGGGGAATCCGGGCGCGAAAAACGCTTGACAGGTGAGAACAAAAAGAGAACACTGTTCCCATCGCCGGAACCTCCGGCGGCATTCCGGGGTTTTCCCGTAAATTTACCCCGGCTGTCAACAGCCTTGTGCACAGGCAGCCGGGCAGGAGATGACCGATATGTTCGCGATTGTTCTCATTGCCGCCCTCGCCCTCGCCAGCATGGCGACGGTCCTCGTGCTCGCCGATAGCGGACTGCGCTGGTGGTCCGCCTTCGGCCTGCTGAGGCAGCGGATGAAGACCGGTTATGCGACTGCCGGTAGCGGACTGCGACCCGCGACCGTCGGCAGCAGCGCCGCCGCTTTCGAGCGCCAGCAGCGGACCTACCCCGTCATTCGGCAACCGGCACAGCGCGCCGCTTGACCCGCGAATAACGCAAATGCGTAAATGGCAGCATTGCCAGATAGCCGATACCGATTGCGCTGAGCGTCCACCAGGGTTCGACCAGTAGCGCCGCGAACAACAGCCCCGCGAATGCCAGAACCCACAGGCGGATGCCCTTGCGCGGCCGCAAGGATGTCCAGCTCGGCGTCGCCATGTTGGAAATCATCAGCAACGCGGTCGCCACCAGCCAAGGGGCGACGAAGACCGGCTCGCGGAAGACGTCGAGGCCTGTCGCCGACCAAAGATAGAACGGCATGAAGGCAAGGCCTGCTCCCATCGGTGCGGGAACTCCGGTCAGGAAGCCCAGCGACTTGTGGGGCTGTTCTTCCATGTCGATCTGCGCGTTGAACCGGGCCAGCCGCAGCGCGCAGCAGATCGCCAGCGCCAGCGCGGCGAACCAGCCCCAACTAGGCTCCGCCGAAAGCGACCACAGATAGATAATAATGGCCGGCGCGGTGCCGAAACTTAGCGAATCGGCAAGGCTGTCCAGTTCCGCGCCAAAACGCGATTGTGCCTTGAGCAGCCGCGCGATGCGGCCGTCCATCCCGTCGAGTATCCCTGCAACGATGATCGCCACCGCCGCGGCCGCCCACTGCTCCGAAATGGCGAAACGGATGCCCGTCAGGCCCGAACACAGCGCCGCAGCAGTAATCGCATTGGGCGCCATCGCGCGCAGGCTGAGCCCGCGGGACTTGCCCATCATGGGTTTCTCGTCTTCGGCGGACTTGGGGCCAAGACGGGCACGTTCTTCCGGTTCGCGCCGCGGTTCGGGATCTGTCAGCAAGCTCATTGTGCGACTCCTTCGAGCAGCGGCTGGCTGCCCACTGCTGCGATCACGGTTTCTCCCGCGACCACTCTTTGCCCGACCATGACGTACGAGCCGGTGCCGGCGGGCAGGTAGATATCGACCCGGCTGCCGAACCGGATCATCCCCACCCTCTGGCCAACACCTAGCGTATCCCCGGGTTTTACGAAGGAAACGATCCGGCGCGCAACAAAGCCGGCTATCTGCGTGAACCCGACCTTCAGCCCATCGGCGCGTTCGATCAGGATATGCTGGCGTTCGTTGTCCTCACTCGCCTTGTCGAGGTCGGAGTTGAAGAACTTGCCGGGAACATAGACGACCCTGCGCACCACGCCCCCGATCGGTGTGCGATTGATGTGCACATCGAGCAGCGACAGGAAGATCGAAACGCGCGTCACCGGTTCAGTGGCAAGTCCGGCGACGCCGCTGCCGTCATCGACGGTCAATTCGCGCGGCGGCTCGACCTGTTTGATCTGAATCACCTTGCCGTCGGCCGGCGAGACGATGAAACGCTCGTCCTGCGGCACGACGCGTTCGGGGTCGCGAAAGAATGCAAAGATGCCGAGGGACAGGAATGCCACCGGCCAGGCCAGTGTTTCCCAGGCCAACCATGCCAGAACTAGCGAAATCCCAAGCGCTGCGAGACCGAACTTTCGCCCTTCCGGATGTATCCGCGGGAGGCTGGAAGGCACTTCCCCGCGTCCCTGATTGTCCTGTAGGTCTCCTGCCATAGACGTCCACTACGCGGGGAACGTCGCTCTCACAAGCTTGCGGCACGCAATATTCGACCGGTTAGAATTTCCTTCACCAAAGCATGGTAAACACTGGGTTATGAAACAGCTGGCTGAGATCACGCGCCGTTGGTGGGGCGAAGTTCCGATCTACCTGTACGCACTCGGTTGCGGCGGGGTCGTCCTGTACCTGTGGTCCCGTTTCGATATTCCCTACGAGGGAGCCGGCTCCACCACCAGTTTCCAGATCATCTACACCGTGGCGATCGCGTGGTTCTTCTTCGATATCATCTACCGATTGATCCGCGAAAGGCCCGCCCGGCCGCTGGCGTGGGCGAAAAAAAGGTACCTAAGCGCCGGCTCGCTGGCCGCCGTGATCGCCAGCGCCCCGGCCTTGGCCATGTGCGCAATCCTGATCCCCGTCTTTTCGAGCCTCAAGGCGATGATCCCCCTGTTCACCCCATTCGATTGGGACGTCACGTTCATAGCGTGGGAACGCACCCTTTTGTTCGGGAACGATGCCTGGCAGGTAATGCAGCCGATTCTCGGCTATCCCCTGATCACCGCCGCAATCGCGGTCTTCTATCACCTATGGGTATTATTGCTTTATCTGGGCGTAACCGTCGTAGCGCTTTCGGGCTCCGTCAATGATGACCTGCGGCGCCGCTTCTTTCTGAGCTACGCGCTCGCGTGGTCCCTTGTCGGCGGCCTGCTTGCGACCATGCTGGCCTCGGTCGGCCCGGTATTTGCCGAACCGATCTTGGCAATTCCCGATTTCGCGGCGCAAATGGAATATCTGCACTGGGCCAACCAGCAGGTGCCTGTGATGACCATACCGGTTCAGGACACGCTGCTCGAGAGCTATAATACCAACGACAATGGTCTTGGGAGAGGCATCAGCGCCATGCCCTCGATGCATGTTGCGGTTTGCGTGCTGTTCTGGCTGACGGCCCGCGAAGTGTCTAAAACGGCAGGTCGTATCTTCTTCTGGTTCATGGTGCTGATCTGGATAGGTTCGGTGCACCTCGCCTATCACTATGCGCTGGACGGTCTGGTTTCGCTCGCCGCGATCTGGGGGATCTGGAAGCTCGCTCCGCAGGTCTTCAAGGCATGGGACGCGCTGCCACTGCCCTGGTCTCAGCCAGCCCTTCGGACGAACACGGTTCCGGCCGAATAGCCGGCCCCGAAACTGCAGATCAGGCCGGTATCGCCTTCGGCAAGATCTTCGCTGTGCAAGTGGAAGGCGATGATCGAGCCCGCGCTCGACGTGTTGCCATAGGTATCCAGCACGGTAGGGCTTTCGTCCTCGCTCGCTTCATGACCCAGAACCCGATGCGCGATTAGACGGTTCATGCCGGTATTCGCCTGATGCAGCCACAAGCGGCGCAAACCTGCAGGATCGATCTCGAGCCGCGCCGCTTCGTCGACGATCATCTGGGCGACCATCGGCACGACTTCCTTGAACACCTTGCGGCCTTCCTGAACGAACAGCTTGTCCGGTCCGCCTGCTTCATCGGGATAAGCGCGATTGAGGAAGCCGAAATTGTTGCGGATGTTGTTGGAGAAAACCGTTTTCAGTTTCGTCCCCAGGATGTCCCAATGCTCTTTCGGAGCTATCCCGGAATCCTCGACTAGGACGGCGGTTGCCACGTCTCCGAAGATGAAATGGCTGTCGCGGTCGCGCCAGTTCAGGTGGCCGCTGGTGATTTCCGGGCTGACGACAAGCACGCTCTTCGCATTTCCCGCACGGATGTAATCGGCCGCCGTCTGGATGCCGAACGTGGCCGATGAGCAGGCGACATTCATGTCGAAACCGAAGCCATCGATGCCCAGCTCCTGCTGGATTTCGATCGCCATCGCGGGATAGGGCCGCTCCATATTCGATGCCGCACATAGGACAGCATCGACATCTTCGGCCTTCCGCCCTGCCCGCTCCAGCGCCTGACGCGCGGCCTTCACGCCGATTTCCGCGAGGATCGAAAGTTCGTCATTGGATCGCTGCGGCCAGCGCGGCGCCATGATTTCCGGGTCGAGCACAGGCACTTTCGCCATCACGTGGCGGGCCTTGATCCCGCTGGCCTTTTCGATGAACTCGACCGAGCTCTCGGTCAGCGGCTCGATCTCGCCAGTAGCGATCGCTTCGGCATTCGCCTCGTTGTGCCGCCGCACGTATTCGTTGAAACTGGCGACCAGTTCCTCGTTCGAGATGCTGTCTTCGGGTGTGAACAGCCCCGTCGCGGAAATGACGGGGCGGCCGGTCAATCGGGCAATATCGGTCATCGGATTTGCCTAGTCTCACGCTTGGCGAACGGCAAGTGAGAGCGTAGCGATCATGAAAAGTGGGTGGTGGCAGGGCTTGAATCGAACTTCGAAAATAACGTTTTGAAATCAATTTAGTACTCAGGGTCGGCGTAAACGCTCCCCCACACTCTCCCCCACATTTTTGTTCATATAAGCCTTGTTCGATTCAGCTTTTCGGCAATCAAGCTGAATATTCTGGGCTTTCGCGATGTACACACATGCGATTTTCGAGGTCGCTCTAGACCTACCGAACTCCACCTAAAGGCACTGCTCCCAGCCGTCGAGCACCTGGCTACAAGTTCGGCCTGAGAACTTAATTCAGCCCCCTCCCCAGTTCTTGGTATTGACATACTAAACTCACACTGACTCAACGAGTCCAATGAGAAGACATTGCGGACGAAATGTGATCGACAGGTGCAACCATTCCAGCACCTTGCTAGGTGTCGGATAATGAAGACCGACCTTGATCATCTGCCCCCGCAAAAGCAGCGCGAGCTTGAGCGCGTGGTGCAGCTGGTGTTCGAAGAGTTCGAGGATGCCTTTGCGCTTGCAAAGCACGAGTGGAAGAAGGCCGGGCGCATACTCAAGGTCATTCTTTATGGCAGCTATGCGCGCGGCACCTGGGTCGACGAGCCTCACACCGCGAAAGGCTATCGCTCGGATTATGACCTGCTCATTATCGTCAACGACAAGCGGCTGACCGACCGAGTGAAGTACTGGGCCAAGCTCGATGACCGGCTGATGCGCGAATATGGCGTCACCGGCACTCTCCAGACCCCGGTCAACTTCATCGTCCACACCCTGCAGGAGGTGAACGACGGGCTGGCGCATGGGCGGTATTTTTTTATGGACGTGAAGGATGACGGTGTCGCGCTTTACCAGTCCGATGACACCGAGCTGCACACACCCAAGCCAAAAACGGCGACACAGGCGCTGGCCATGGCCCAGGAGTATTTCGAGGAATGGCTACCCAGCGCTCAAAGTTTCATGCGCGGATACGGCCACGCCCTTGACGATGGAGATCTGAAGAAGGCGGCGTTCGACCTGCACCAAGCTTGCGAGCGCCTATACCATACGGTCCTTTTAGTCTGCACCTTCTACACGCCACACGTGCACAATCTGGGCTTTCTGCGCACCCAGGCCGAGCGCATTGATGCTCGGCTAACCTACGTATGGCCGCGCGACACACGCCGCGATCGAGCTCGCTTCGAGAAGCTCAGGGAAGCCTACGTCAAGGCTCGCTATTCCAAGCACTACCGCATCACCAAGGAAGAGCTGGAATGGCTCGGTGAGCAGGTCGAGGAGCTTGGCCGCGTCGTGCACGAAGTCTGCTCCGAGCGACTTGAAAAGCTGAGAGCCGATGCAAAAGCCAAGCCTGACAAGCGGTAGGCGATGGAGCAAATGTGCCGATTAGTGAGAATGCGGGGGCGAGCGCGGTGAAATCCCCCTTTGACGATCTACAAATCGATGCAGCGTTGGTCTGTGAATTTTTCGGGGTGTTCGGGCGGTTCGAGTACGCGATGAAGGCGACGATCTACTGCACTGGTGATCGATACGGAAATGCCCTTCCACATTGGCACGAGCTAAAGGACAGGCTTGGTCAGCCAATTTTGGACGTTGAGACAGATCGAGTTGCCAAGGCGATCGCCTACCTTCTTGAAGAGCCACCGAAGGTACAAATGTTTGTCCACGGTCGAGCGGAATTCATGGAGCGCGATCTGGATGGAGAAAACTCGGGCGTGAAAGCCATCGAGGCCGCAAAGCGAGTACGTAACAACCTCTTCCACGGCGGCAAGCACACCCCGCACTCTCCACCGGAACGCGATACACGCCTGATCCAAGCGTCGTTGGCAATCATTGAAGCATGCTTGTCTGTCGATGAAGCACTTAAGACCGAATTTGAGCAGCAACTCATCTAACTGGCCATCGCGCTTCTTAAGTGCCGCATCTCAATAGATGTCACCGAGGTCACGGTGCGGGAGCATCGCAGACACCACAACGCCGATATCCCTCAGGAACTGGCGTGCCGCACTCCTTGCATCTTGTTTCTTTGATCTTAGCCTTCCCAAGCACCCGATCATATCGCCAACCAGGCTCACCTGAGACGTCGACATAGACATCAGCGATCTTCATCGCGCCTCCGACGATGTTCGGCCCCTCCAGAAGCGTGGTTCCACCGGGAACATGGCCCAGTATCTCTTGATTGCCCGACCGATCGATCACGACACTCTGCACGCTCGATCCCACTGATGCCTTTCGGTCGTCCTGGTAAGCCACGTCTTTGACCGTCTTGACGACAAGCTTGCGCAATACCTTGGCCGTCGCACCCTTTTTGATCGCAGGAACCAGACGTCGTTGAATCTTTGCGGGGTGACGCGGCGTCGCACCAATCGCTAGCACGAGGAACGGATGCTGGGCTCCGCTCCGCCAGCTCATCTCTCGCCCGCTAACTGAAAGCACGGGATCGGCGTCCGCACGCTCTGGGCCGTCGATTGAATCATAGTTCGAGATTAACAGCGCAAACGGATTGCCGCGCTTAAATCCACCCATCACAAAACTGTGTCGGACGTTGATCCCTTGGCGTGCAATCGCGGCAAGCCGTGGCTCCGCGTCCGCCTTTAGGGCAGCTGCTGCGTCATCAATGGAAAGTCGGCCAAGGTCTGGGATTTCTGCAATCCAGTCGCTAGGCGTTCGCTTGCGAAAGTCACTTCCAATGCCGGTATAGGTAACAAAACCATGCCCATCAGCGAATTCGAGAAGAGTGAGTTTGTTAGACCGTTCAGTGACGATCTTGCCCTTCGGCGTTGTCAGCCTCCGATCGACCGCACAAATCGCGAAATCTCGTGTCAGAACGGATAGGTTGAAGGTCATGCCCAGCCAGATGGCGACGCTCCACCGGGTTGGCAATTGCTGGCCAAACATTGATCCAAGTAACCCGGTGCGCTTCACCGCATGAACGGTGCTAGGGTGATCTCATGAGCGACAAAGGACCCAAGATCACGTTCGGTGGTCGTCAGGCACGCGCCCTATGCAACATGAGCCATGCAGCCCGCCTCGACTTCATTGCCGAGGGCCTGCCTATCATTCTGCAAAGCGCCCGGGGCTTCTGGGACGCAGCAGAAGCGATCAAAACCAAGCCGCGGGAAGCAGCAGTGCTCACAGGCCTCGCTGAGGAAGAGTCAGCGAAGGCCCTTATCCTAATCGATCTGGTGCGGTGCCCGGTGCCCGAGGTTGGTAAGCGGATCGGTCGGATCGTTAAGAAGACGCTCTACGATCATCTCTCTCGTATGATCTATGCCAATGCTCAGTCATGGCGGCCAACAAACACCGCCCAGCTTCAGGAGTATGTCGACAACGAGCGACAAGGCCACCTTCTCGACGGAGGTATGAGCGAATACATCGTTCCCAATTGGTCGCTCTACCTTCGTGAGAGCACAATGTATGCCGACATCGAGGTCCACGAAGAAGGGATACCGCAGTGGAATGATCCCAATCGCTGGGGCGGATCCACTATGGCTATCCGCCCCATCGCATTGCAGATTGTCGAAGCCCTTGAGGCTCTGGGGGTTCTAACCCGTGCAGGCCTTCAAGCTACCAGTGATGTCTGGGGTAACGTCGACTTTGTACAAGAAGAAGGGCCGGTCGAAGCGCGCGAGCTCACTAAGCAACTTGGCGCTCGCCTAGACTCGGAAGGTTTGGTCACGGACCTCGCCACCGAGCAGCACGCGCGGCTCTTCTACGACTACTGGCAGCTTCCGATGTACAATCTCAAATTCGATATGATCGACGTACCGCTGGAACGGCTGGAAGCACAGCGAGAGGCCGCGTTCTGGAACGAGGCGGGCGAATACTAGCCTGCAAACCACGCTGTCATAGTGAAAGAATTCAGTGTCCGTGATTGTCTGAAAAAGGAGAAGGAATCGAGGGCGAGATAAAAGCAGCGCCGTCGGTCGGGCTGCAGGTGGTTGGTTTTGTTGCGTAATATGCGACGGCACCGTAAGATACCGTGCGGCGGCATTTGGAAAATCCCGTTTCTTTTCAATCTAAATAGCGATGGCGCTTAGCCGAATAGCACACCACACGGTCACGACATGCTTAAGAGAACTGGTCCGCGCTAGTCCGCAAGGATGTGTGCAGATGCATACATCCCAACCTATTTCACGGGTCGGCGCAATGGCGCGAAAACGGCGGCCCTTGCGTAGAATTGTCATGTGGCGCGTTCGGGACCCGATCACCGATAATTGGTCTCGATGGCGGGCCTGACCTGCTCCCCCTCCATGTCCCCAGGTCGGTCCGTCATCACCTTAAAGATGAAAGGACCGACCGGCATGTCGATATCAGGCGATAACGACCAGCGAGCAAGCCCGAAACGTCGAACCGACATCGAGCCGATCGCGATGCGTGTTCCCGAAGCCTGTCGCTATCTCGGGATTGGACGCAGCACCCTTTACGTACTGATCGGCGAAGGCGAGATCGAGTTCATCAAGCTTGGTAGTTCCACCCTGGTGCTAACTGAGAGTTTGAAAAGTTTAGTCGAGCGCAGGCGCGACGGTTTTGATGATAGCGAGAACGTAAAATAATGAACGCTCATCCAGGCCATGTTGACGCGATCACGCCGGATAACCTCACTAAGGCATCCCAGCGGGATTCTGGTCCACTCTCAATATCCGTACTTATCCTGTCTATCTTTGAATGCCTTCTCACCTCCCTCCATGGTCGAGGTGATCACGTCGCAAATCTCCGGCGTATCGATCGCGCCAGCACACGCGACCTTTCGCTCACCACTACTATCAATGTCTAGATAGGTAACGAGCTCACTCGCGCCATTGACGACGATATTTGCGTTGTGGCTCGCAAAGATGAGTTGGCGCTTCTGTTTTGCACTATGCAGCTTTTCCGTGAGATCGGTAATGATCTTATTATCAAGATCGCCCTCTGGCTGATCGATGATCAACGGCCCGCCCGGTTGCTCTAGCAGCATAAAAAGCAGAGCAGCGGCACGTTGTCCCTCCGATGCTTTCTCGAAAGAGATTTGCCTATCGCCATCGCAATAAGAAAGCTCAATTGATGGCTTCGGAACAGCTGTGCTGATTGCCTCCACGCGTGCCGTATCGATGCGCTCGCTGATCGCCATGTGTATCCGATCCGTATTGCCAAGCATATTCATCAGATCAGGACATTTTGGCTGCTCTTCGCCCGCCGCTGCACCAATTTGCCGCCAATAGAGAAGCGAAAGGCAATCAGTCCGGAGATTGTCAATTACGTCGATTGCGGCGTCAGCCTTCAAAGCATCGTCTAGCCCCTTGATGCGTGTGCCCTCCTGTGATCCCGTCTTGCTGGCAACATAATCCAGAGCCTCGGTGATCTCGGAGATATCTCCATTCTGATCAACGACAGCACGGATCTTGCCGCTCGACAGGGCTTCAATCTCTTTCGCCCAATCCTGGGTGCGTTCAGATCGCTGGCGACTTGCGTCTTTCAAGCCAGTTACGGCCTCCTGGAGTTCTTTTGCCGGATCACCAATGACCTTCAGCTCCGCTTCAAGATCATCAATCTGAGCAATGAGCTGGGTAATCTCCTCCCGCAGCTTGATGATTTGGGCAGTCACGGTCTTATGCTCACCAAGCTTTTCCAGTACTGCATCTCGGGCTTGGCGAGCCTTCTTAAATTCAGCTGCCCATTCGGCCTCTGCTCCGGCCATCACATTGCGTTTGGCGAGCATCTCAGACTTGAGCTTCTTCACGCCCTGACTGAACGCGCGATAAAGATCACGATATGCCGCGCGCACATGCTCGGTATCATCGGCAAGATCAGAGCTAAGGTCGCGATCGTTCAGTAATTCGCGTTCCATCGCGACCAATTCCGAATTGATTTGGTCGGCGTGCTTGGAGGCTTGAATGCGCTTCAGGTCAAACTCGTTGGCCTTGTCGAAGTATGCAACAGTTCTCCGATCCTCCTCCGACTGTTTTGGGAGAGTTTTCTCAAGAGCCTGAGCGCGCTGAGACAGAGAGTCACGGTTCGTCTTCAGTTGGCGCAGTTTCGCCTGCTTTGCCCAGTAGGAGGCAAGGTGCTCAATGCCATCTTTGACCTTCGCCTTGGCGGTCTCGATATCCTGCGCGAGGCGGTCATCCTCGCGCTTGTAGTCTAGGTTAACAAACTGAAGCAGATCGGCGAGCTGGGCCTTCTTACCCGCCTGCTTGCCAATCTCAGAAAGTTCGCCCTGGCTATAAACCACAGCCGGAAACAGCGCGCGCAACTCCTTGACCGTTACAGTTTGCGTTTCACCGTTCGGGTAAGTGACCTGCGGTTGGTATGCGTTCGCTTGTCCACGCTCGACTTTGAAAACTGCATTGTCCTGCACGAGTGTCAAGGTCACCCGCCCACCTTTGGAGATGAAGGTGTCATTGAGTAAGTCACCCAATCGCTCCGTTCCTGAATAATGGTTTCTTGGGACATCATAGCAGCTTCGTCCCAACCCGAATGAGAGGTATTCGAGTAGAGAACTCTTGCCGCTCCCCCGCCCGCCAATCGCCGAGACCAGCTCGGGGCTGAACGGAAGGCTCGTCTTTTGAAGTATGAGCGAGCCTTCGAAATCTAAAGAACCGACAACCAACGTCGGAATCTGAGGGGGTTCAATTCTTATGCGTGAGCGATGACCAAGAAAGGCCTGACGAATTCCTTCCGCCGTAGGTTCAGCGAGCTTGATCCAAGCGTTATTCTGACCAAGAGCATTGTAGTCGGCAGATCGGCTGTCAGAGGTGGGAAGAGGATAGATCTCGCGTGTTGACCAATTATTGTCTTTTCCAGACAGGCGCTTCCGGTTCTTTGTTCCAAGCGTGTTGATAGTCTGGCCGTTATCTAGGTATCCGCCAACATAGGGCATCCGCCGGAAATCTGCGTGTGAACCGTCGATCAGGACGGTATGATTGTTCCCTTGGGAAACGTTCGGCAAAATTATGTAGCGGCCCTTGAGACCAACTAGTGTATCAAGCTCGCTCGCGATGTCGGCATAATTGCAAGTAAGCTGTTGGACTTTTGGACTCTTGGCTGCTTTCTCGTCGAGGTCGGCATAGACGATCCCTAACTTGCCCTGTGCTTGCCTCTGCCAGTCCTCTGACAAGTCTGCATCGAATAGAATGAGGCACTGTTTTCCGCCGCTTGCAGTCAGCTCCATACCTGGAAAAAGCCACAGATCGAACCCGGGATCAACATTTCGGCGGTTGGCAATTTCCTGCTGAATGTATGGGATCATGACCATCTCGTGATGATCGGTGACAGCGATTGCCTCCAAACCTTTATCAGCACAAGTAGCAACGAAACTTGCCGCCCATTGCTGTCGTGAGGCATCTACGTCCGAGGCTTCAGCCTTCTTACCTGTTGCCTTGATTTCTTCAGAAATGCCGATTGGCCTTCGACCCGTCCAGTTCGGGTCGCGCGGCGTATGGACCTGAAAGTCGCACTTCCTCCAATAGGCGAAGCTCATTAACTGTCTCATTTTGAATTCAACGTTAGCGGGAATACCAGAGTAACGAAGGGTCGCAGTTTTTGCCAATATTTGCTTCATTTAGGCCGACGAGACTTCTACAAGCAAAAGCTGGAAGCAGATTGGCGAGAAATTTCAGTTCAAGCACTTTTGAAGTAGCTGCTTGAAGTCGGAAAAATCCTTCAGGCTCATCCGGTATTCGAGCTCTTCCCTCAACATCTCGGCGCCTGTCGTGAAACGGGAGGTCGTAAGAACAATCCCAGACGTTGCGCGACCAAGCTCGACAACCCCGCTGAGAGCCCGAACAACACCGACACCTACCGGCCTGTCTGGAGCATAGCGTTTACACTCAACAAAGGAGAGCATAGTGCCAAGATCATCGCGTTTAGCGATTATCAGGTCTTTGCCGCCATCCTTCTGGGCAGGCGTCAGGGTAACGTTATAGCCGAGCCGCTCAAACATCTCCGCGCTCAACTCCTCAAAGCGGCGAGGTTCAAGTTGGAAAACAATCTCAGGATCGCGACTGACAACTCTCAAAATTTGGTCATTGATCTCACGTACATCGGTGATGAATGTTCTACCCGATCGGGTCTTTGTGTTCACCGGACGTCCCGACGTATCGACCAATCCTGACTGAGAAAACGATGATAAAGACTCAATCATTTCAGCAGTGCTGGCATAAGTTTGGGCAAGCCCGCCGAGCAATGATGCTAGAAGTGCATTGCCGCCAGCGAGAGAAATTAACTCTGTGGGTGGCAAGCCCTGCAATCCCGCTTGTCGGCGGATGATTTCTGCAATTCGGTCGTCCGACATAGGTCCGATCTGAAGGCGATCATACTTACCGGTTTCTGGGATTGGTCGCGAAACAATAAGTACGTGAAGTTTAGGGTCGTGCTTAGCTGCGTCCTCCAAATGACCTAGAGCCCATTCGCGCCCCGGCCAAACCTCGTCCAATCCGTCGAAAACAAGTAGCCTCGGCAGATTATCAGCCTTTGTCTTAAGAACGCGATCAGGCTCGCCAGTGCCTGTGCAATACTCGATCCCGCCAGGATACTCATCAGCGAAAGCTCGCGCGTATTGAGAAGCCAACGTGGTCTTGCCGCTACCCGGTATGCCTTCAAGCACCAGCTTTCTCGTTTGGCTGCCAACCAATCTACGTCGAAGCTCTGACAATTCTTGCGTCCGTTCGACCTCAGACTCGCTCATCTTCTGGTCCCACTGTTCATGCAATGCCCGCATAACGGCCCTCTGATTAGACAGGAATGATGGCTGAGATTTGGTCCGCTTCAAGGAGCGACGGCAATCAATCTGGAACGCAAGAAATCCAAACACTGCGCTCCCAGCCTACTTTGGCCCCAACTACAATGAATCGAGATTGGGTCGTTCCATTCCTTCCGCAAAAACACGTCCCTCTACCAATTCCCGCCCGTGGTGCGCCAACTGGAATACCAGCAGTTCTTCAGCCCAGGAAGATCGGATTGCGCCTTCTTTTTCAAGCAATTCGATCAATTGCCTCATCTCGGCACGTGAGGTCCGAAGGCCGAGCAGATCAAGTGCAACTACCATTAGATGATCGTTAGCGGATCCGCGTAGGACATCGCCATCAAGCAGCCGCAAAATGGCCATTGCTTTGTGGGCTTGGACGGCCTCAGCGATTGCATCTTGGCTGTTGGCAAGCAGCTTAGCGGGACTTTCGACGCTCATGCTGAGAGGATCACCCTCAAGTTGGCTTCCGACGTTTTCTTCAAATACAGTTCGGTTGTTCCGAGCAGTTTCAGTGCGTCTTCCGTTATGGTGGCTATTGAAGCACCTGGCTGTACAAGGATCATCTCAAACTCCAACCGCGCGCGGCGCGCTTTGTCTTTGAAATACACTAGCTGCTTAGTGTCGCCCTTGAGAAATCTGCTCGCGCCTTCCCGCATCCAAATGTCCTGTCGGCGCTTAAGATCATGATAAAGAGAATTCATGCCTGCATGCTTGACCGTGACGCTTTTCTGAGCCTGACCGCAGACAGTGTAGAAGTTACGAATGTCGCGTGAGATCACTCCGCCATGCGCACCCTTGCAATGTATAAGGCAGAGCCTGATCGTCGTGTCGTCGACATCCTTTAGGCAGACAAGATCAGCGGCCTCGCCGCTTCCATCGTCGTTGAACACGATATCATACTCATCGGCGACTTGAGTGAACGTGCGGTATTGGATCGAGTCTTGGTTGCCAGCCTTGTGCATTGACTCCTGGTTGAGCGGAATTCCAGCCCAATCCCAGCTTTCAAGCCGGTCTCGGTCGAAGCTGCCAGCGTTAAGTGCGATGGGTATATGATAGCAGTTGTAAGAGTATGTGCCGTCAACATAGCGCACCAGGAAGGGGTCCTTCGCAAGGTACTCTTCGAGTGCGATTGCAGGTTCCTTGCCCTTCTGAAAGGTGAGGCGCGGTCCTGAGACGTGCTCGTGCAGGTAGCCACCCGGATGGCTTATATCGATGCGCAGCCGATATACCGATACAAGACCATTGCTCGAGATGCGAAGCAGTATCGAGCCATCATCCTCGGTGCCTTCGATCTCAAGGTCGACAAGGAACAGCGGGATCATGGAGTTACCGAAGCCGATGAATTGACGATCATTCAGACGAAGCTGTGCTTGCTCGCCCCATTGCAACGCGATCGGAGCGGACCCCCAAGGCTTCTCGAGGCGTTCAGGCCTTAGGAAGTCCCGAGTGATGTTAGTCTCTTCTGAGTGTGTGGCTGTTACCTTGCTCCAGGTGAATTTGACCCAGTCCAGCCACTCCGCAATTGAGCCACCTTTCTGCTGCCATATTTTGCCTCGGCGCTGAGTTCCTCCCCACAGCACGCGTTCGCCGTTCTCGTAGCCGAGGCAAGCGATGTTATTCAGAGAGGACTCCGCTTTTTCAATGCTTGCGAGTCCGTCGGTTACATTTGGTCCAAAATAAGAAGTGAAGCTGATCGCACCGACGCGCGATGAGCCTAGACTTTTAACAAGAGGCAATTCCACATTGTTCAGTATCTGAAAGATAGACTTGCCCGTGACCAGTTCGGTCTGATCGTCGGTCACTGCTCTGGCCATGGTTTCGGAGCGGAGAGCGGAATAATCACTAGCATAAAGCGCAAGGACCTCTTTCTCCTTGTCCCACCTCATAACTAAGAGATCATGCACGACGTCGATGACGTCTTGGTAGTTGCCCCACGAAACTTTTCCAGAATGCTGAACTACAGCGACCAGAACCTCTCCGTCGTCATCATATGCGTACCAACTCTCGGCACCCTTTGGGAGTACAGAAGTGTAGGCGCGGGGATTCCATGAGGCACACTTTGTCCGGAAGAACTGCGTCGATAGTGCTGGCCGGAGGTTCCAAAGCGATAAGTGCGCATGGAGGTCACCTGATGCGCGCAACTTGTCGACGACATCCTGAAGTCGCAGTTCCTCCTCGATCCGCTCCTCGCTCAATCGACGGATGAGCTTATCCCAATCCGCACCTTGCGCATAAAGATCGGCTAATCGCCTTTCGGCCTCTGGATCGGCGATGTTCGTAACCACCGTTGCCTCGCCAATGCTTCCGGGATCTCCTTTGCGTGTAAATCGACCGATAAACTGCAGAGTTATAGCGAGCGATTTGTGGGTGTCATGAAGCGCCGCCACTTTGAGGTTGGGAAGGTCGAATCCCTCCCCGAGCATATCAACACAAATAACGATCCGAGCGCCATCCGGACCGCGATCCAAGAGTTGGGCCAACGCCTCGCGGTTCGGAACGGTGCGCCCCGAACCCGAATAGACCATGACCGGGCGCAAATCTGACGCAAGGCGGGAGTAAAGTTCGTGAAGCTCAGCAGCGCGTTCCTTTGTGCGGGTACGCGCCATCAAAAGGTGATCTAGGCCCAACGTCTCGCGATCTCGACGCAAAGCTTCCAAGGCAGCCGATGCGATCTTATGATCGCGCCTGATTTGCTCGCCATATTCTTCGACCGCGATCAAGTTGATTGGTCGATAGTATCCTGCGGCTTGGGCGTCGCCCAGCTTGAAATTGAAGATAATCCGCCCATCGATCCGTTGGCTGTCGCGTCGAAATGGCGTCGCTGTGAATTGAACAACACGCTTCTCTGAAAAGTTGTCGCGAACTGACGACCACGTAGAGGCGGTGATATGGTGTGCCTCATCCACCATTAGATCGGTGCAACCTTCCAATAGAACTCGTCGAGCCACCGGTTCGCAGGCCTCCAGAGTGTTCGGCAGCGCAACGACCACGTTGGCCTCGCGCAGCAGGGTCTCCGCTTCTTCGATGGTGCGCAACCCAGCAGAGAGCGCAGCAACGCGGGGGCGCGCGACTTCCTGAGGCACTATTCCCGCATCCGGTAACACGCCAAGAGACAAGAATTTTCCAGCAATCTGAGATCGAAGCGGAACGCTCGGGACCAAAACGAGAGTGCGTCGAAGCCTTCGATAGACCAAGGTCGCCAGCATCGTTTCGGTTTTGCCTGTACCGGTCGGAAGCACGACGGTTGCTGGCTCAAACTGCGATCCAACAGCGAAATGCGCTGAAATAGCGTGAAGCGCTCCTATCTGGGGCGCTCTAAGTCCTGCTATACCTGCCTCTTCATCCTCGGTCGCGAATTGAAAGGTCCCGCTCCAACTGCGTGTCACAGCTTCCGGCGAGGATGCGTAGTCAGCCAACTCGTTCGCTTTGTCCCATGCCAGCTGTACAGCGGGCGGAAACTCTTCCGGCGCAGTACCGTCTCCAATGAGCACAGCCATCGAACCATCAATCCGTCGCGCGCCCTTCCGGCGGATGAGCAGCCTGTCGAATGGAGCGGCGAGATTCGTCTCGATCAAATCGTGGCCGGCAACATCGCTTGTTTTGATGGTTGCAGATGTAGTGGCCCCCAGAAACGGGGTTTGCTCGACTGCATTATTCCCGACATTGACGCGGCGTCTTGGCAATGCGGGAATGTCCAACTTCCCATGCCAAAGTGTAATCAATGACACTATGAGCTCCTAGATACTCGGAGGGCGACAAAGCAGCCGCTAGCGAAGGTGCTGTCTGACAAATTTCTGGATCGCTTGAGTGGGAGCTAAGGACGTCAAAGGCAGCCTCGCTTCGAATTCTCCCACACTCACGCGACCGCGCTCAAACGCTCGACCACCTTCGCCGCGTCCAATTCTAGGATTCGCCTCGTAGACATTGCGCCATTGCCCATCTTGCCAACTACAGTCGAGCCCGAGGCCATGAGGGTTAGCTGGCCGCCATACTGCAACGTCATGACCGCGATGTCGGACAAATCCGGTTTCGATTCCGTGCTCGAGATCGGTCACTCGATCGGACACAACTCGCAGCAGTGGAAAGCTAGAACTATCGAGGTAAACTCTCTGCCGTTGCGTCGTCACTGGGAGCTCCTGCCGAAACCTATTGGTTGTTGCATAATGAGAACTAACAGAGAACGAAAGGGCGGCTGGCAGTTTATCCGCAGACGGTAGCGGCCCGCAGATTTTAAGAGACTGAGTGTTCCCGACTTGGGACAACTAAGCACTTCGGGATCGTTCTGGATTTCGCGATGGCTGCTGCTCCGTGTCTTGCTTCACAACGCCGCTTGTATGTGCGATTGTTGTTGCGCGTATCGACCGAAAGTCGCGGCGCGGTAGCGGAAGCTGCAATCTCCAACGAAATTGGAACAGAACATGACTCAAACTCCATCTTACTCAACGCTATTTTCATGCCTTTATGACGAACGAGAGCCAATCGGCTACGTTGGCCGTGGCACACATTATTCAGTCTTTCGAAGTGTCGAATGGCTCGATGTCGAGCGAAAGCAACTCGCCAAGCCCCAGATTCATGACTTCGCTGTGATCTGGGACGAAGACCATGATGAGCGGATAATCGATGTCATCGAGCGCATCTACATGGCTGGCTTTCTCTCGCCGGTTCAATTCATTGGCGAACGCAAGGGTGGGCTGTCGATCGTGCTAGCCGCAAGGTATTATTGCGGATCGAGCGACGATTTTCGTGGCGAGGAGTTCTTCAGGCAGATTGAGCCCATCGTTTCAAACGTGAATGGCGACTCATGGAATCTAGAGATTGGTAGTTTCGATCGTCACGATACGAGTGCGCGGGGACACCAAACAGAATTGCCAAGCATCATTCAGGATAATGATGAGGTGGCTTTCACCTACCTCAAGAACATCGATAATTTGTGGCGGCTAGGAACCAAAGATTGGAGTCCGAAAGCGATCTACAACGACCCAATATCGGTACCATTTCCACCGGTCTCCCCCGACCCACTGCGAGAAACGGTCTAGGCCATCCTCGACGGAAATTAAGGGCTGCCCTGTGGGCGACCTGCTCTATCCGCTGCGCGGACCGGGCCCCTCGTCCCGGCCCATTCGGGTGACGATCAGGAGCAGTGGAAGTGGAGCGGGAGTTTCTGAAGGACGCGCTCTGTCCCGCACATCTCGCGATGTGCTCCTGAGGGCGCGGCGTTCTTGAGCTAACCCGCAGGCACTCTTGCCTCTCTCATTGCCGGACGCCCGCTGGCGCACTGATCGCGCGCGCAGGACGCCCGGCGGCTTCGCGCCGCCGCAAGGGTGCCGTTTCTTGTGCGGATCGCGGCTGCGATCCTTGCGCGGGAACGCCAAGGGCTTTGCCCTCTCGTTCCCGAAACCGCAAACAGACGCCCCCGGGTGGCGGGCTGACGCCCGCTGGCCCGCGCCAGGGCATCGGTTTGCGGTTTTCCCTCCCCCTCCCATCCTCGCCGGAAGGCAGGCGGCATGGCTTGGGCCATGCGCTGTAGCTCAAAGAGACCTCGCTATATTAAGGGAAGCGCTAATCAGTTGTGCTGCGCCTAATCTTCGTCCGTCACTCGCCAAGTTTCAAGATGACCGAAAATGAATAGCGGTAACGCTGACAGATTTATCTCTACAGGGTTAGGCTCCGGGGAAGCAACTTGCTCTAAGAGTGCCTGTTCGTTAGACAATATACAGAAAGAGGGAGCGAGGATCTGTGATAGCAATGTCAAAGCTGCTGTTATGCGGAACAATTATGCTACTGGCTTCGCCTTCGTTAGCCACGCAAGAGTCTGAACCCGTCAATGATCCTGAAACCATTGTAGTTACCGGACAGCGTCAGGCTGATGTTGAGGCGATACGCGAGGGCATTGATCAGATTTCACCATCTCTCGGTCCGACAGATCCGATTGCACGTTTTATTGATCCGATTTGTCTCGACTTTGCAGGACTTAGCCCGTCGCAGGAAGCTACGTTTCGTAAACTTATAACCTTTCGCGGCCAGAATGCCGGAGCACGCTTTGCGAAGACTGATTGTCGGACGAATGCATTGGTCGTAATCGTCGACGACCCCAAGTCATTCTTAGATGAAGCAAGAGAAAAGCAATCTAACTTAGTGAGCGCGAGCGACTATCGGAAATTAGAAGCATCGATTGCGGATGGTGATCCTGTAGTTGCAGTGCGTTCACAGGAAGTTCGCACGGCTTTGGGTAGGCCTGCGCCGCATACCGCTACGATCCCAGGTTTGACACTCCCCATGGCGGCATCGACAAAGGTCAACACGGACGCGCGTGCGCGCAGGGTAGGCCTCGAACAGAGCGCAGCCTTAGTTAACTCGATCGTTATCTTTGACGCGACAAAAGTCGCAGGACTTAACCTTGTCCAACTTGCCGACTATGCGGCGATGCGACTGCTGATTTCGAGCGACGTTAGTCCAGCTTGGCAAGGTGGCCGACCTGATTCCATACTTAAACTATTCTCGAACTCCACAGATGATATTGAATCCTCAATGACGGTGTTCGATGAATCCTACTTGGCTGCAGTATATGGCCTCCCACTAAATGCTGCGCCTTCCAGACTAAAATCACAGGTATTGGCGGGGTACCTGGAACGATCTCAGAACTAAAAAGAATATGCAAATTATGTCGGGGAGGATTCGGTAATGTCAAAACCGGTGCGTACTTATCGCATGGTGGATCTAGACGAAAGTTTAGCTAGGATCGAATTCGCCATCACGGTCTATACTGTTCCGCATTGTGGTAAATGCGACCGTGTCGTTTCTCACCTCGCGGAGACGGATCTTGGTCTCAGCTTCCATCTATTTCGTTGCTTGATGGATAAACGAGACGCAGGTCAAATGTTCAAAAAGTTGGGCAGCCTAGATCTTCCTATCGTTTCGCTGCATGCCAATGGCAAACTCGTGCACATCTCCCCTTACGGTGAGGGGCACAAACTTTTCCAAGCACTGGAACTAATACAAAAAGAAAGGGTCGCCGACTTCACATGAAGTTGGCGACCCTTCTCTTGAATTCAGCCGTCAGTAGGCTTCAGTATCACACATTTCTCCGCAGCCGTACACTTTTGTATAACGACCGCCCGCGACTTGCTGAAGTTCGTCTTGGGAAAGCTCCCGGGCCATGCGCCTCTGAGCCAATCTGACGGTAGTGCTTTTTGCTGATTGTTTTGACATAGGCTTCTTCTCCCTAGTTAATGCTCTCTTGGAGCGGCATACACACTAGCTAGCAAGCGCTGACTGTCAATCGCTGAGCCTCTGAGCGAGATTTTACATATTCTAAAGGGACAAAAAATTGCGGTTACTCATTATTTCCCTTCCAATAGATCAACACTCTACAATTGCTGCGTATCATTTATCTGAGATGGGCTTCGATGTGAGGTTTTGGTGTCCTTCAGATCTACCGAAGCGAACCACAGCTTCTATATCTATTGGAGGAGGAACCCGCGTATCCTTGGGAGTCCATGGTGACGAACCTGCAGAGACGGTGCTTTTTCGCAAGTGGAGTGGGCCAGTCCTGCCTGACGATCTTCATCCGGCAGATCGAGATATAGCATCTCGTGAATTCGAACATTTCGGAACTGGGATACTCGATGCTCTGCACCCCGCAGCACGCTGGATCAACGCTCCACGTTCGGCACGTATGGCAACAAAGATCCGGCAACTACAGGTTGCCGAAGCTGTTGGGTTCAATATTCCGCGCACCTGCATTTCAAACAATCCTCAAGATATTCGCGCGTTTGCTGAGGCTGCGAATCAGAAAGTCGTGTTCAAGTCATTCACTCCAGCCGTCTGGGAAGACCTGAGCGAACGCCAGTACGTCACCATGACTTCGAGAGCTGATCCAGAGCTGATGTCCGACGATCTCGCGCTCAGCTATTCTCCAGCAATATGGCAAGAGGAAATTGCGAAGGCTTTTGAGCTTCGGATTACCATGTTCGAAGATGAAGCCGTAACCGTTCGAATCGATAGCCAACGGACTGATCACGGTACGGTAGATTGGCGAGCCGCAGGACATGATATCCCTGTCGTCGACCACCAACTGGACATAACCAACTACAATCTTTGCCGTGAATTGATGAGAAAGCTGGGTCTGGCCTTTGGAAGCATCGACGCGATCGTCGATCATTCAGGAAAGCTCTGGTTCCTTGAGGTAAATCCGGCTGCGCAATTCTTGTGGATTGAGGATATCAACCCCGAGATCAAACTCTTAGGTCCATTCCTTAGTATGCTAGCCGGAGAGGATGTCCGCGACAGGACACCAACATTGAAGGAAACCTTGGCCGACAGTGCGTATCTCCATTACGAAGCGGAGTTGCGAGATAGCCATGAACAAGTCATGTCCTCTTTCAAAAGTTATGAGTAGGGCAGAATTTGGGCGGGGACGAAACGATTGAACGTTCGGGTCAAAACCGAGACACTGGTCTATTTCGCACGGAAGTCTTCGAAGCGCGCAAGGCCAAGAACGACGGCCGCGTCAATTTACTACCGTCAGTCAGCTGGCACGTCATTACAGCAATCTTGCTGGGATTGTTTTTAGGAGGCGTAGCGTTCGTAGCACTTGTACCGCTAGCTCGAACGGAAACAGTAGACGGTGTCATCTGGCCTCACGGAAAACCAGTTTCTTTGGATAGCCCGATTTCCGGAACAATTACCTCCATTTCGGCAGGTGAAGACGATTTAGTCGATGAGGGTGAGTTGCTCGTTACTGTGGCTGATCGCACCGCTATCGGCTTTGGTGAGGACGCCGCAAAGATTGTTGAGAGAGGAATTGAAGCAAGGCGTTTGTTGGTCGCGAATGAGATGGACGCTGCGCGGAGAGACAACGAACTCGCTATTTCGGAACGTCGATCGAGGATCGGCGCTCTAATTTCTTCGAAAGCAGCTACACAAAACCAGATTACACGACAGCTTGAGCTGTTGGCCAGCGCGCGGGAAGATTTCGAGATAGCGCAAACCGTGGCTGTAGGCGGCTTTATCAGTCGCCAAGACTTAGCGAGACGTCAGGAGGCAGTTCTTGCTCGCGAGCAAGTACTTGCGCAATTGAAGCAGGAGATTGTCGACATCGAATCTCAGATCGCCATTGAAAGGGCCGGTATCAAGCGAGACACCGAGTCACTGGCAACCCGTCTGGCCTCCTTAGAATCGACGGAAGAAGCCTTCGGTCTGGAAAGCGCTCAAGCAGCCCGAAACTCAAGTGTTGCTCTGCTGGCGCCGGTTTCGGGAAGAGTTGGAGCGCTGAGACGAACACCCGGGCAGCGGATCGCTGTGGGCGAAGAGATTTTGTTGATTGCCAATGATAAACTCGAATGGCTGGTCGAGCTCCAGGTACCTTCTAGCGCCATATCGCGTGTCCGCGTAGGAGGCGCCGTAGAGTTACGCGTGGCTTCTCTCCCGTACCAGCAATACGGAACCATTGAAGCGACGATAACCAGGATTGCGACAATCCCAGAACAGCGCAGCGATTCAGATGGTTCATCCACTTATTATAGGGTGAACGCCCGCATGAACCCATCCTCAGAATTAAGTGCCTCCCTGAGCTCAGTACAAGGGCTACCGGTCGAAGTCGTCATGCATATCGGACGTGCGACTATACTCGAACAGATTTTGGCTGAGCGCACCAGAGTCCAACTATGAGCCTCGCGATAAGATGAAGATTGATCTGGGCATTTTCCCCGGCGAGAAAATGAAATTGGTCCGACAAACCGAGATGTCGGAATGCGGTCTAGCATGTGTGGCGATGGTTGCGTCTCATTGGGGCGTGGATCTCGATATGGCGAGCCTCCGGCGACGATTTTCCATTTCTCAGCGAGGGGCAACCATAAACACCCTGATAGTCGTAGCAAATAAGCTCGGTCTTTCGGCACGACCTCTAAAGGTACCCCTAGAAGAGCTCCAGTACGTTCGGTTCCCTGCCATCCTCCATTGGGACCTCAATCATTACATTGTTATTCAGAAGTTGGAGCGCGGAATAGCTACAATTTTTGACCCGGCGGCATCCATCAAGAAGCTGACGCTAACTGAACTCTCTGACCACTTTACGGGCATCGCCCTCGAACTCTCTCCTGTCGAAAATTTTCATCAGCCTGAGCCGTCCCCGAGATTGCGCTTTTCTCAGCTTTGGCGCGGTGTTTCCGGTCTTAAACGGACGCTTTTACAGATTGCGGTACTAACGGTCGTCACACAGGCTTTTATACTACTCTCTCCTTATTTTCTACAACTTGCTGTTGACCACGTCATACCGGCTTCTGACTTGCCATTCTTGCTAATTTTGAGTCTCGCGTTCGGTATTTTTGCCATAATTTACGCGATGTCATCGTTTCTCCGTTCATTTGTATTTTTATCATCAGGAACATTACTTAGCTTCGTCATGGCGAGCAATGTCGGAAGGCAACTCTTCCGACTGCCGGTGGCCTGGTTTGAGCGCCGCCATGTCGGCGATATTCTTTCGCGTTTTCAATCACTACAACCGATCCAAGACCTTTTGATCAAGGGCTCCGTTGTAACGGCTCTCGATGGCGTTCTGGCTATCGCGATCCTCATCGTGATGTTTCTTTACAGTGCTCTCCTCGCATCCATCTCTCTTGCCGCCTTTTTACTTTACCTATTAGTACGCTTGGTTCTGTTCCGGTTTGAGCGGAGGGCAACTGAAACCGCCATAGCGATGCGGGCGAAAGAGCAGTCGACATTGATAGAAAGCATCGACGGGATTGTACCGTTGCGCCTCTCAAGTAAGGAAAGTGCACGTTTTTCGTTATGGCAGAACAAGTTAAATGATAGTTTGAACGCCGATGTATCCGAAGAACGAGTACGCATCTGGCAGGAAACTTCGAATATCCTTATCCTACAATTAGAGACCATTATTGTCGTTGCGTTTGCGATAAGCTTTGTTCTCAACGAGCAATTTTCTGTGGGAATGGTGTTTGCTTACTTGGCTTACAAAACGCAGTTTTTACAAAGTGCCTCCAAACTCGTCGACAAATTCATCGAGTTTCGGATGCTCGGTCTCCATCTTGAGCGGATCTCGGATATCGCCCTAGCGACAAGAGATATCAGCTTCGACTATCCGGGAAATGATGAAAACAAACTGAAGGGAGCTATTGCCCTAAATGACGTTGATTTTAGATTTTCGGATGCCGATCCTCTAGTCCTAAATTCGGTTTCACTATGTGTCGCGTCAGGCGAGCACGTGGCAATCAAGGGGCCGTCGGGGGGCGGCAAATCGACATTGGCTAAAATTCTGCTCGGCCTCCTTGAACCGACATCCGGAGATGTCACAGTCGACGGCGTGCCAATCCGCGATTTCGGCTACCAGCAATACCACGACAGTGTCGCTGCTGTGCTTCAGGACGATGTTCTGTTTTCCGGATCGATTGCCGAGAATATCGCTCTATTCGAACCCGGCGCAGACCTAGATAGAATCCGCGAAGCCGCTAAGGCTGCAGCTATCTCGGATGACATCGAAAAAATGCCGATGAAGTACGAAACGTTCGTCACTGAAAGGGGCTCCAACCTCTCGGGCGGGCAAAGACAGAGACTCTTGCTTGCGCGCGCGCTCTTTCGCAATCCCCGCCTGCTACTGCTGGATGAGGGGACCTCAAGCTTGGACACTTGGCATGAGCGTAAAATCAACGAGGCAATTAGAACGCTTCGAATCACTAGAATCGTCATCGCCCATCGGCAGGAAACCATTGATCAGGCGAATAGAGTATTCGAAATGAAAGACGGCTCACTCACTGAAATAGCGCCAAGTCCCCGCTAAGGCCGTGATACGCAAATTGGGTTTATTCGTTCTAAACCTTGGGAAATTTTACCAATCGCCAGTAAGAATAATCGGGCCGTTCCCATTATGTTGAGTCACCGATGAATTCGAAAGCGAAGTCGTAAATAGGCAGTCTGGCGCCACGTTTATCTTACAACTATAGGTGCACGATTCGGTATGCGTTAGGCAATAATCGCGGTATACTCCTGACCGTTCACTGTGCCAGAGCAGTAAGCGCCCCATGCTTCCATCAGTTTCACCCGCGCCCCCGGCTTTTGCTTAGTTCCTAAATACGTTGTGCGGCGATAAGCAGCTTGCACAGCATCGGGCGTCTTGTGCGCCAGGGCGGCCTCGACCACGGGATTGGGGAAGCCTTCATTTGCTGCCCAGTCCGTGAAGGCAGAGCGAAAGCCATGGACGTGAAAGGGTTCCTGCATGTCGCGCAGCACCTTGAGCAGTGTCATGTCGGACATCGCTTTGCCCGTTGCCCCAGAAAATACTACTTCAGCCCCCTCGACGCGGAACGCATCCGCCTTCGCGAGGACTCCCAGTGCGGCCTTGGAGAGCGGGACCACATGTGCCTTACTTCGTTTCATGTGTTCGGCGGGGATCGTCCAAAGGCGTTCTTCCAGATCGAATTCTTCCCACTTGGCGAGTCGGATCTCCTGCGAGCGCGTGCCGGTCAGGATAAGGAGATCGAGCGCGAAACGTCCGAAGGATGGCTTGCGCCTCAGTGCGGTCAGAAACGAAGGAATGGCGACATAGGGCATCGCTTTGCGGTTCTGGGTTTTCTTGATCTGCCGTGGCAGGCCCCTCCCTGCTTTCAGGCTACTATTGCCCGATGGCGCTTCGGTCGACCGCCAGCCTTTGGCATGCGCATAGTCCAGCACGGCGCAAATCCGATTGCGAACCTGGCGCGCGGTTTCAGGGATTTCCTGCCAAATCGGCGTGAGTACATCGATGATGTCAGTTGCGGCGATACTGCCAGTCGGCATGTCACCAAGCTTGGGGAAAGCATAGTTCTCCAGACTGGCGAACCACTGGCGCGCGTAGACGGCGCTCTTCCAGCCCGCCTCGTTTTCGGAGTGATACTGTGTGGCGGCTTCGCGGAAGGTCACCTTGGCGGCCGCCTCGTCCCTGCGCTCAGTGAGAACATCGCGCTTTTCGATCTTCACGGCCTTGCGCAGTTCGTTGGCTTTCTCGCGGGCCTGCGCCAGTGTGACCAGCTTTGCGCTCCCCACTCCGATGTCTCGTCGCTTCCCGTCTTGCTGGAGTCGGAGCAGCCATGAAGCCGAGCCGGTTTTCCCAACTTTGAGAAAAAGACCGTCACCATCCTGATACGTGCCGGGATTCGCTAAAGCTGCCTTTACCGCTACCGCCGTGAGCTTGCCCATTTCCTTCCCCACATTTCCGCAGGCCGTTCCGGAAAATACAAGTGTGGGGAAGAGTGTATCTTTCCCCACACCTTCCCCACACTAGGCCTCGGATGCGGGTGGATCGCGACGGCTGCTAGGGGACGGAATAGGGGCATTATACCGCAGAAATTCAAGGGTTTCCATGGATTTCTGGGGATGCAGATAGATGCTGAAAGAAAGAGCGGTGGTGGACAGGGCTGGATTCGAACCAGCGTACGCTTGCGCGGGCAGATTTACAGTCTGCTGCCTTTAACCACTCGGCCACCTGTCCACACCGGTTCGCCATCTTTCCCGAAAAACGGGCGAAAGAGCGGGGAGGCTCTGGGCCATCCCCTGCCGAGAGGCGCCCCTTTGGCGAAGCGGCGCTTGCCTGTCAATGCCCTCGCTGGCAGGAGCGCGACGCAATCTCGAATACAGGACATGAAGCATGGCAAAAGGCGAACGCAAACGCGCATTGAGGGGCCGGGCCGGCCGCATGAAGGGCGGTCGGGGAAGCGGCCGGGCGAGTCCTGGACAGGTCCGTCTGTGGGGACGCCACGCGGTCGAGGCGGCGCTCAAGAACCCGGACAGGCAGCACCGCAAGTTGTGGGCGACACGCGAAGGCGTAGCCTCGCTGGACGGCGAATTGCCGGAAGATTTCCCCGTCGAATATGCCGACGTCCAGGACCTCGCCCGCCTCGTCGCCAAGGATGCCCCGCATCAGGGACTGGTTCTAGAATGCGCGGCGCTGGAAGACCGCTTCCTCGACGAAGTTCTCGACGGCGATCCGGCGCGTCCGATCATCGTGCTCGATCAGGTAACCGATCCGCACAATGTCGGCGCGATCATGCGCTCGGCAGTCGCCTTCAATGCGGCCGCCCTCGTCACGCAGGACCGGCACGCGCCTCCCGAAGGCGGGGTCATTGCCAAGTCGGCGTCGGGCGCGCTCGAAACGCTGCCATGGATCCGCGTGGTCAACCTTGCCCGCGCGATGGAGGAAATGGCCGATGCAGGGTATTGGCGCATCGGTCTGACCGGTCACACCGAAACCACCTTCGGGGATGCGCTGCCGGCCGGACCCGTGGCGATCGTCCTGGGCGCCGAGGGCGAAGGCATGCGCCAGAACATCGAAACCCATTGCGATGCGCTGGCGAAATTGCCCATCTCTAACGAAATCGAAAGCCTCAACGTGTCCAACGCTGCGGCAATCGCGCTATATGCGGTGGCTACCAGGGGCTGATTTCTAACGGGGGGATTTTGCTGTGATGAATATTTCGACGAAGCTGCGCGCGTGCGGACTTGCGATGGCGAGTTCGCTGGCGCTCACGGGCTGCCTGCTTACGCCGGGTGCCTTCACCAGTGAGCTGCAGCTGATGCAGGATGGCACTTTCAGCTACAGCTACGATGGCGAGATCCAGATGCTCGCGCTTTCGAAACTGGCGCAGATGGCCGACCAGCCCGAAGAATTTGAAGCCGAATGCTGGGACGAGGACTACGAAACCCGCAAATGCACACCTGCCGAAGTCAACGAGCAGCGCGCCGAATGGGATGCGAATGCCAGCGAGCGCGAGGCCGAAAGCAAGCGCGAAGCCGAACAGATGAAGGCGTTCCTAGGCGGGATAGACCCGTCGAACCCCGAAGCGGCGCAGGAACTCGCCGCAAAGCTCGAACGGCAGCGGGGCTGGGAAAAGGTTGCTTATATGGGCGACGGGCTGTTCGACGTCGACTTCCGCATCAAGGGCCGGACGACGCATGACTTCGCCTTTCCGGTGATCGAGAAGATGCCCATGGGCAATATGTTCGTGACCGTGGTGCTGCGTGACGAGGGGCAAATCCGCGTCGATGCGCCCGGCTTCGCTGCGCAGGGCGGCGGCAATCCCATGCAGGGCATGATGTCGGGCATGGCTGGGATGGCGCAGATGTCTGAAGAAAACGGGGAGGACCTTGGCAAGGTAGTCGTGCCGGACGGCACCTTCACCATCGTCACCGATGGCCGTATCCTGGCCAACAATACCGATGAGGGTCCGACTGCCAACGCGCGCGGCCAGGCGCTGGTGTGGCAGATCAGCCCGCGTACCGAGCAGGCACCGACCGCCCTCATCGCGTTCGACTGATTTCCAGAACCTACAAACGAAAACGCCGCAGCGGCCCGAAGGCTGCTGCGGCGCTAAAATCGTGAAAGGGGCGCGTCTTAGTTGACGGCGTCCTTCAGGCCCTTGCCGGCCTTGAACTTGGGCTGGTTCGAAGCAGGGATGTTCATCGGTTCGCCGGTACGCGGGTTACGGCCGGTCGAAGCCTTGCGCTTGGCAACCGAGAAGGTGCCGAAACCGACCAGGCGAACTTCATCGCCCTTGGACAGCGACTTGGTGATGGCATCGAACACGCCTTCGACGGCGCTCGACGCGTCGCTCTTCGACAGGCCGCTGGTTTCAGCGACAGCACCGATCAGATCGTTTTTGTTCATATTCTTAGAACCCCCTCATTCGAGTTTTGATTTGTGGTCCGGTGAATCGCTTCACCCGAGAGGCGGCGAATTGAGAGGCTTTTGGTCCGCGTGTCAAAGGCAAAATCCGCAATAACCGGCGGTTTTTGGCCTTGAAAACCCGTTTCTGCGGCAAAACGGGCATTTGTTGTGCCGCAGCGAGACATCTCGCTGCGGCGCAACAAATCAATTGTTAATGGGCAGTGGGCGAAGCGCCGCCGACATGCGGATGGCCCGGCTGGCTGGCCAGATCGTCCGCCTCTGTCCACTCGATCGGATCGGGGAGCGACGTCAAAGCGTGTTCGAGCACTTCGTCCACATGGGAAACCGCGACGATTTCGAGCCCCTCCTTCACGTTTGCAGGAATCTCGGCGAGATCCTTCACGTTCTCTTCGGGGATGAGGACCTTCTTGATGCCGCCGCGCAAAGCCGCGAGCAGTTTTTCCTTCAGGCCGCCGATCGGCAGAACCCGGCCGCGCAAAGTAACCTCGCCGGTCATCGCCACATCGGGCCGCACCGGAACGCCCGATAGGGTCGAGACGATGGAGGTGACCATGCCGATACCCGCGCTCGGCCCATCCTTGGGCACCGCGCCTTCGGGAAGATGGATATGGATGTTCTTCCTCTGGAAGATGCTCGGCTTGATGCCGTAATGCGGAGCGCGCGCCTTCACGAAGCTGAAGGCCGCGGCGACGCTTTCGTTCATCACCTCGCCCAGCTTGCCGGTGGTCTTGATCTCGCCCTTGCCCGGCGTGGTGACGCTTTCGATGGTCAGCAATTCACCGCCCACCTCGGTCCAGGCCAGCCCGGTAACCGCGCCGACCTGAGCTTCTTCTTCGCCCATGCCGTGCTTGAACTTGCGCACGCCAGCGAAGTCCGAAAGGTTTTCGGGCGTGATCGTGACGCTTTCCGCCTTCCCTTCGAGGATGCGGCGCAGGCTCTTGCGGCATAGCCGGGCAAGCTCGCGCTCCAGCGTGCGGACGCCCGCCTCACGCGTGTAATAGCGGATCAGGTCGCGCAGCGCCTCATCGGTCAGCTCGAACTCGCCGTCCTTGAGGCCGTGATCCTTGACCTGCTTGGCGAGCAGGTGGCGGGTCGCGATCTCGACCTTCTCGTCCTCGGTATACCCTTCCAGGCGGATGATTTCCATGCGGTCGAGCAACGGCTGTGGCAGGTTGAGACTGTTCGCCGTGGTGACGAACATGATGTCCGAAAGGTCGAGGTCGAGTTCCAGATAATGGTCCTGGAACTTGTTGTTCTGTTCGGGATCCAGAACCTCAAGCAAAGCCGAGGCCGGATCGCCGCGAAAATCTTGGCCCAGCTTGTCGATCTCGTCGAGCAGGAACAACGGGTTGATCTTGCCCGCCTTCTTGAGATTGCTGACGATCTTGCCCGGAAGCGAGCCGATATAAGTACGGCGGTGGCCGCGGATTTCGGCCTCGTCGCGCACGCCGCCCAGCGACTGGCGAATGAATTCGCGCCCGGTCGCCTTGGCGATGCTCTTGCCGAGGCTGGTCTTGCCGACACCCGGAGGGCCGACGAGGCACAGGATCGGCCCCTTCAGCTTGTTGGTGCGCGCCTGCACGGCGAGATATTCGATGATCCGGTCCTTGACCTTCTCAAGCGCGTAATGATCCGCATCGAGGATTTCCTGCGCCTTGCCGATATCCTTCTTGACCTTGCTCTTCTTGCCCCAGGGCAGGCCGAGCAACACGTCCAGATAGTTGCGGATGACGGTCGCCTCGGCGCTCATCGGCTGCATGGCCTTGAGCTTCTTCAGCTCGCTTTCCGCCTTAGCGCGCGCTTCCTTGCTGAGCTTGGTCTTGCCGATCTTCTCAGTCAGCTCGGCGATCTCGTTGCCGCCGTCCTCGTCACCGTCGCCCAGCTCGTTCTGGATCGCCTTCAACTGCTCGTTGAGATAATATTCGCGCTGGGTCTTCTCCATCTGCCGCTTCACGCGGCCACGGATGCGGCGCTCCACCTGCAGGACAGACAGTTCGCCTTCCATGAAGGACATCACCATTTCGAGGCGCTTCAGGGGATCGGTCTCGACCAGCAGGGACTGCTTGTCGGAAACCTTCGCCTGGATGGCGGCGGCGATGGTATCGGCCAGCTCGCCCGCATCGTCGATCTCGCCGAGCTGTTCGGCGGCGTCATCGCCGATCTTCTTGTTGAGCTTGGCATATTCGCCGAACTGCTCGATCACCTGGCGCATCATCGCGCTGATCTCGGTGCCCGCAGCTGTCGGTTCCTCAATCATCGACACGTCGGCGGCGACATATTCGCCGACCGTACGCAGCTCGTGCAGCTTGGCACGTTCCTGCCCTTCGACCAGCACGCGGACCGTACCGTCCGGCAGCTTGAGCAGCTGCAGGACCTGCGCGATCACGCCGGTGTCGTAGAGGTCGCGGCCCTCGGGATCGTCACAGCCCGGATCGAGCTGCGAGAGGAGGAAAATGTCCTTCGAACCTTCCATCGCGACTTCGAGCGCCGCCACCGACTTGTCGCGCCCGACAAAGAGCGGGACGACCATGCCGGGGAAAACGACGATGTCGCGCAGGGGAAGGAGGGGAAAGGTCTCGGTCATATAATCAGTCCATTTGCGGCCCGGCACCGGGCCTGCGTCTCGCGATGGAATATGGGTAGCGGACCGCCCGGGCGCAATGTCCGCCCCGGGTTAAGCTGTGCACAGCGCGATCCGTTCAGCTTCTGCAGCCGCAATCTGAGACATGGACCACATGGACCACTGTCCAGGAGGCAAAAACCTGACAACTTGTGCAGCGGGAGACTCGAGGGCCGAGCCAGCTCGAAAACAGGCATGCCATCCGGCGCTAGCATCGGGTCACCGATGTAGGACAGCCGCCCATCCCGCCACCCCGAAAAGGGGCAGCAGCGTTTACCCAAATCCGGGAATATTCATGCCCGGCGGAAGGCCCATGCCGCTCTGGACCTTTTCCATTTCCTCGGCCGACTTGCGGTCCGCCTTGTCGCGCGCATCGTTGAAGGCAGCGGCGACCAGATCTTCGACCATCTGCTTTTCTTCCACCTTCATCAGGCTTTCGTCGATCTGCACGCCTATAATGCGGCCGCGCGCCGTGGCACGCACCTTGACCAGACCGCCGCCTGCGGCGCCTTCGACCTCAATGTCGTCGAGCTTGGCCTGAACATCGTTCATCTGGGTCTGGATCTGTTCAGCCGCCTTCTGCGCGGCAGCGATCATTTCTTCCATCGACTTCATAGGATCGTCCTCATGCTCTGCGGTTCCAGGGAACCTCGCGCCGGATCGGGGGGAGTTCGGCGCCGTCTTCGATTATTTCGGCATCGGGAAAGGCAGCTTCAACCGCTTTCACCATGGGATGCTCTCGCATGGCCGCTTTTGCAGCCTCGCGCTCGGCCTTTTCGCGCTCTACCATCGAGGGGCGCGCCTGCTCCGGATCGCCCGTTTCGAGCTGCCAGCGGGTCTCCGTCACCGCATAGAGTGCATCGCGCAGGACCGGTTCGATAGCATCCGAATATTTCGCGTCGCGGGCGTAGACCAGCCTGCCCATCTCCACACTGATCGGGCGGATCTGCAGGCGCATGATGCTTTCGGCCTGCAATTTCCCGGCGGCAGAGACCTTTTCGACCAGCTCTTCCCAATCGAGCGAAGCCGTCGGAGCGCTCGCCCCGCCTTCGCCCGCCTCGCTTGCAGGGGCAGGTCCGCGCGCTGCGAGTTCCTCGATCTGTTTGGCCAGCTTGCCGGGATCGGGCATGGCCGAAGCGTGCAGCACGCGCAGCAGGGCCATACGCGCCGACACCAGCGGATCGGGCGCCTGCCGTACTTCTTCGTGCCCCTTGAGTAGGAGTTGCCAAAGACGGTGGACCTGGCCGACGGAAAGGCGTTCCGCCCATTCGGTCAGCTGTTCGCGTTCCTCGGCGGTGGTCGCATCGGCTTCCCCGCCCGAAACCTGTGTCAGCGCGATGCGGTGCGTGAGATCCATCAGCGATCGCATCAGCGCCAGCGGCTCGACGCCCAGCGCATACTGGTCGTCCACCGCCGTCAACGCGGCCTTCGCATCGCCGCCCAGAATGTGCGCGAAAAGCCGCCGCTGTGCGCCCCTGTCGGCGAGGCCCAGCATGTCGCGCACGCGCTCCGCCGTGACCATGCCGCCGGCATCCATGTCGGCATGGGCGATGGCCTGATCGAGGATCGACAGCCCGTCACGCACCGAACCTTCGGCCGCATTGGCAACAATGTGGATCGCCTCATCCTCCGCCTCGACGCCTTCCTTGCGGCAGATTTCGGTAAAATGCGCCTCGAGCAATTCGACCGGAATTCGCCGCAGATCGAACCGTTGTGTCCGGCTGAGCACCGTGACGGGCAGCTTTTCGACCTCGGTCGTGGCGAAGAGGAATTTCACATGCGCGGGCGGTTCTTCCAGCGTCTTGAGCAACGCGTTGAAGGCGTTGCGCGAGAGCATGTGGACTTCGTCGATGATGTAGATCTTGTAACGCGCACTGACCGCAGCATAGCGCACAGCCTCGATGATCTCGCGCACGTCGTCGACGCCGGTATGGCTGGCCGCGTCCATTTCGATCACGTCGATATGGCGGCCCTCGGCAATTGCCGTGCACGGCTCGCACACGCCGCAGGGGCTGATCGTGGGACCGCCCTTCCCGTCCGGCCCGATGCAGTTCAGCGCCTTGGCAATGAGGCGCGCGGTCGAGGTCTTGCCCACCCCGCGAACGCCGGTCATCAGGAAGGCATGCGCCAGCCGGTCGCGCGCGATGGCATTCGCCAGCGTGCGTACCATGGCGTCCTGCCCGATCAGTTCGGCAAAGGTTTGCGGGCGATACTTACGTGCGAGCACGCGATAAGGCTGTGCCGGTTCGGCAGGCGCTACTGCAGGGGCATCGGTCGGTGGCGGTGCTGCGCTGGCGGGTTCATTTGCCGGTTCCTCGGCAGGAGCGGGATCGGTAGCAGGCGCCTCGCGCTCGGCCTCAGCCTCGGGCGCATCGCCGAACATCGAATTCTGCCCCGCCGCCTCCAGTTCGGCAGCGCTCGGCGCATCCTCTTCCGCATCGGTCTCCCAGGGAAGGCCGTCAGTACTGTCCGGTGAATCACCCATGCAGGATTAGGTAGGCGCAGACGCGGCGAATGTCATGCCGAGGCTAGTGGAAAGATGTGCGAGTATCCTCGATCTTTCCTACGACCTCGATCTGGGGGTCGTTCAGACTGAGAAATTCCACGCAATCATTCCCGGTCACGAGCAAATAGGAAGGGCGATCCCCATTCATGAAGCCGCTCACCGTGCGGTGCAGTTCGGAACCGATCAGCCGATAGGTCGATGATCCGGTTTCATCGGCCCACTGGTCGACCTGCTCGAGGTCATGCTCGTCATGGATACGAATAGTATTGGCATCGGACTGGATACGATAAACTGTGCCATCTTCTTCATTGAAAACGATTATTTCGCACTCATCGTGCATCTCTGTGAATTCGGAGAAATCGTAGTGGGGTCCGTTAGCATAGCTCACGAATGCCTCCGACGGATACGTCACGCGCAGCAGATGGAGTCGATCGGAATCGACGTTCTCGAAAGGCGTTGCCCAACGGCTCGCCACGACGCGCGGTTTGTCAGTCATCTAAGGAGTATAAGGAGCCGAGCGACCCGCCGCAATTCACCTGGGCTGCTTCCTTCCGGACCTGACCCGGTGAGCGAACGCAAACGTCCACCCGACTCCCGGCGCGCCATATGGCGACGTGGGAGCTAGAAATCAATCACCGAAAGTTATCGGCGTAGGCCTGGATCTTGAGAGACTTGGGCGGCGTGGCGTGAACGCGTGCGAAAATGCCGTATTTTTCGGCATAGGCTTTCGCCTCTTCCTTGGTCGGAAACGTCAGCAACACCTGCGCCTGCGTATCGCTGCTGCCGGTCCAGCCCATCAACGGGTCTGCATGACGCGCCTCGGATTGCTCGAATTCGAGCACCCATTCATCGGTACGGGCCCTGCCCGACTGCATCGCGTTCTTGGGTCGCTGATAGATTCTGGCGGTCATGTGGAGCCCTGTAATTCAGCCTTCGCTTCTTGAAAAGGCGTTCTTGGTCTTCAAACTGGGCTTTTCCGTCCAAGGTTCCTCCGGCCAGCGGTGCCTGGGATAGCGGCCCTTCATATCTTTGCGCACATCGTCCCAGCTGCCGCGCCAGAAGCCGGGCAAGTCGCGGGTCGCCTGGATCGGGCGTCCGGCGGGGCTGGTCAGCTTGAGCAGGAGCGGAGTCTTGCCGACAAGCGGATGACGATCGAGGCCGAACAGCGCCTGCACGCGGACTTCGACGCTTGGGGCATCGTCACCAGTGTAATCGATCCGGTGTGAGGTCCCGGCGAGCGAGGCGAATTCGCGCGGCGCCTCGCGGTCGAGCCGCTGGCGGGTGTCCCAATCGAGCATGCCGAGCAACGCGTCGACGAGCTTTCCCCTGGGCACGTCGCAATCGCGCCGCCCCTCGAGCAGCGGCGCCAGCCAGAGATCGGCGGTGTCGGCCAGCCTGGAGGCAGCGAACGCGTCCAGCCCGATGAAGGCGGCGCGCGCCTGCAGGTCGGCAGGAACAAGTTTTGCCGCGTTCTTCAACGCCTTTTCCACAAGCATATCCACAAGCGCCCGAGGATCGGGTTCAGGATCGGGGCCGGAGGCGAGCGTTATGGCGCCAAGCCGCTTCTCCAGCAGCGCTTCGACTCGGTCGCCTTTCCAGCGCAGGACCGGGCGGCGTTCGATCCGCTCGTCCAGCCAGCGTTCCAGATCGCGCTCATCCAGCGCGATAGCGGAGGTAATCCGTGCGCCCTTCGCCTGTCCCTGTGCATCGCCGATCACCAGGAATTCGGCACGCGCCAGAGACGATGCCGGATCGAGCATGAAACCGCGCCCCCCCGCAGCAATCCAGTTCTCGCCCGAAGAATCGCGGCGCTTGGCCACGAAGTCTGGACGACCTGCGGCAAGGAGGATCGCCGGCGGGACGTCCCGTCTCTCACGCCGCTCGGTCAACCTGTTCGCCAGCTTCGCCCATCGTCCGGCCAGCTTGCTGCTGGCCTCGGCGCGCGCTCCGCGATCGCCGTTCCACCGGGCAAGGCGGGCCTCGAGATCCTCGCCGCGCCCACCCAGTCCGCGCTCCTGCAGGAGTAGCGCCAGCCGTGCGGCAGTGTCTGCCGCGCCATGCTCTGCGCCGAACAGCACCATCGCGGCCGAGGACGGGTCGAGCGGCAGGCCTGCAAGTTGCTGCCCCCGCTCCGTAATACGCCCTTCCCCGTCCAGTGCACCGAGCCCTTCGAGTGTCTGGCGCGCCGCTGAAACCGAGGCGGCTGGCGGCGGGTCGAGCCATTGCAGGCTTGCCGGATCGCTCGTTCCCCATTTGGCGAGATCGAGCACCAGCGGCGCAAGGTCGGCAGTCTCCATTTCGGGCGGATCGAAAGCGGGCCTCCCCGCATGTCCGGCTTCCTCCCACAGACGGTATGCTACGCCCGGCCCCTGCCGAGCCGCGCGCCCTGCCCGCTGCGCGGCGGCGGCCTGGCTGGCCCGGTGAGTCACGAGATGCGTCGTCCCGGCCGCCCGGTCGAATTCAGCACTTCGCGACAGGCCCGCATCGACTACCACGGAAACCCCTTCCAGCGTCAGCGACGTTTCGGCAATCGCGGTCGCCAGCACGATCCGCCGGCGGCCTTCAGGATCGCGGCGGATGGCGGCGCGCTGGTCGGCGGGCTGGACCTGGCCGTGAAGCGGCAGGATCAGCGCTTGGGGCAGCCGGTCCGCCAGTCTCTCGCGGGTCCGCTCGATCTCCCCCACGCCCGGCAGGAAGGCGAGGATATCGCCCTCTTCCTCGCGCCAGGCGATGGCGATCGCAGAGGTCACCGCGTCTTCCATGCGCGTCTGGGGCGAGGAACCCAGCCAGCGGATGTCCAGCGGATATGCGCGGCCCTGGCTTTCGATGACAGGCGTGTCTTCGCCCATCAGCGAAGCGAAGCGCGACCCGTCGATGGTCGCCGACATGACGAGGATACGCAAGTCCTCTCGCAGCACCGCCTGCGTTTCCAGCGCCAGCGCCAATCCAAGGTCGCTATCGAGATGCCGCTCATGCGCCTCGTCAAACAGCACGGCGGAGATGCCGGACAATTCGGGATCGCCAAGGATCGTGTTTACGAAGATCGCTTCAGTCACCACGAGCACCCGGGTCTTGCCCGAACGCTTGCTGTCGAGGCGAGTAAGGTACCCGATGGTCTCGCCCGGCTTCTCGCCCAGCACCTGTGCCATGCGTTCCGCCGCAGCCCGCGCGGCAACGCGGCGGGGCGAAGTCAGGATGATCGTGCCGGTACACCAATCCTCGCACAGGAGCGCAGGCGCGACGGCCGTTGTCTTGCCCGCACCGGGCGGCGCGACAAGCACAGCTTCACTTTTTGCGCGAAGGGCCGACAAAAGGTCGGGCAAGACAGCATGTATGGGGAGCGCCTCGGTCACGGATTCGCTCTTCGCATACATCCCGCCCCTGCACAGCCCCCACTCCAACTGCATTTTTCAAGCCGTTGTAAAATGACCCTTTCACCATTGCATTAGGTGAAACCGAGAGAAAGCTGCTATTCCGCTGCTTCCTTGTTCTTCCGATCGGGTGGGTGGAGCGGGGTTTTTTGCCGATGCGCCGCCAACGGGCGGGCATGCGAAGGGCCGCGAAACAAGGGAGAAATACATGAAAAAGATGATGACGGCGCTTGCCGCCTTTACACTCGCTACGAGCATGACCGCTTGCAGTAGCGCGGACGACACTGAGGCCGTTGCAGAAACCGCCGGCATTGCGGGCGACTGGATGATCGATGTCGATTCGGCACAATGGGAAAACGATGTCGGCGAATATGTACTTGCCAACGGCACCTACAACTGCCTTTCCTGCAATCCACCCTTTGAGGTGGCAGCCGATGGCGGCTGGCACGATGTCGAAATCCCCGCAACCGACAGCATCATGATGGAAGTGGTCGATAATAATACGGTTCGCTCCGCGGGCCGCCTGAATGGTGAAGACACAGGCAGTTCGACCTGGACCGTGAGCGAAGACGGCAATGCACTGGAAGTCAGCTGGACGAACCTTCGCGGCGATCAGCCAGTGACCGGCAAGACCAACTACACCCGTAGCGAGGCAGGGCCCGAAGGCTCACACGCGGTGTCGGGCAAATGGACTACTGCCGGCGTGAGCGACATCGACGAGGCGGGCCTGCGCTTCAGCTTCGGGCTCGACGGCGACACGATCACCAGTCAGGGCAATTCGGAAAGCTACACGGCCACTCTTGGTGGTGATGCCGTCGCGATCGACGGAAACGATGCAGGCGAAATGGTCAAGGTCGAAAGGACCGGCGACAACAGCTTCCTCGAAACCTACACGCGCGATGGCGAGGTTGTCGGGACTACCGAACTGACGATCGACGGTGACACGCTGAATGGCGTCTCTACCGATCCCCGCAACGGCAGCGTTGTACGCTGGTCGGCTACACGCCAGTAACATGTGATCTCCCGGCCGCTACGCGCGGCCGGGAGCCATGTTCGTCGAAGTCAGTATCCCCGGGAGACCGCGAAAAGCGCAGCCTGCGTCATGGCGCGGCGGGCTTGGCCGTCGGGGAAAATCGACAGGGCATCGATGGCGCGCTGGGCGAAATGGCGGGCACGGGCCTTGGTGTCGGCGACGGCGTTGTGGCTGTCGATCAGGCGGATCGCTTCTTCTAGGTCTTCGTCCGACGTGCGGAAACCGCCGATGGCGGCCTTCCAGAATTCGCGCTCTTCCGCGCTCCCGCGTGCATAGGCGAGGATCACCGGCAAGGTCATCTTGCCTTCGCGGAAATCGTCGCCGCGATCCTTACCCATCTCCTCGGCATCCGAATCGTAATCGAGCGCATCGTCGACTAGCTGGAATGCAACGCCGAGATTGCGGCCGTATTCGTCGAGCGCGCGTTCTTCTTCCTCGCTGCATTCGCCGACCACCGCCGCGATGCGGCTGGCAGCGGCGAAGAGCGCGGCAGTCTTGGCGCGGATAATGTGGAGGTAGCGTTCCTCGCTCGTGTCGATCTTGCGCTGGGCAGTCAGCTGGTCGACCTCGCCCTCGGCGATAATCGCGCTGGCACCCGAGAGGATCTTGAGCACCTTCAGGCTGCCGTCCTCGGTCATCAGTTCGAAGCTGCGGCTGAAGAGGAAATCGCCGACCAGTACGGTGGCGGGATTGCCGAAGATGATGTTCGCCGCCGCCTTGCCGCGCCGCAGGTCGCTGCCGTCGACGACATCGTCATGTAGCAGCGTGGCGGTGTGAATGAACTCCACCGCGGCGGCGAGCTTGTAATGACGTGCGCCGGTGTAACCGACCAGTTCAGCGCCCGCGAGGGTCAGCATCGGCCTCAGGCGTTTACCGCCGCCGGAAATCAGATGCCCAGCCAGCGCTGGGATCAGCGGGACCTCGCTCTGCATCCGGCCGAGAATGACCTGGTTGACCTGGTTCATGCCCTGTGCGGTCAGCGCCAGCATGGGCTCGATCGAGGGCTGCGGGGCCTTGCGCGGAAGGGGAACGACGTCTGCTGTCATGTCAGCTTGGCCATGTCCTGCCTAACCTTTCTTGGCAAGAGCGGGATTGGCGCTAATCTGGCAAGCAATGACGCAAGACGCGCAACAACCAGTCGCCGAAGACCCAACGCTCGCGAGCTTTCGCAAGAGCATCGACAATATCGATGCCGCGCTGGTCCACATACTCGCCGAACGATTCCGGATCACGCAGGCGGTCGGCGCCTACAAGGCGAAGGCTACCCTGCCCCCCGCCGATCCGGCGCGCGAGGCCGAGCAGATCGCCCGCCTTCGCCACTTGGCCGAAGAGAGCGAGCTTGACCCCGAATTCAGCGAGAAATTCCTCCGCTTCATCATCGACGAGGTCATCCGCCACCACGAACGGGCGCGGCAGGACGAAGCCTAGTCGTCGACCTTGCGGTCCCTGCCTGATGGACTGGGGACGGCAGTCGCGCGCCGCTGCGGCCTTGCAGGGCGTTCCGCACGTACGGGAGCGCTGGACCGCGGCGGGGCAGGACGGGCTCGTCTCGCGCCAGTCGCAGCCGGCGGCGCGGCTCGTTCGCGCCGGGACTCCCGGCGTTCCTCACGCTGGTTGCGCGCTGCGGCTTCGGCAGCACCACGCACGGCACCGGCGGCGAAGCCTTCGTCCCGGTCGCGGCGACCACCGGAGCGATGATCCCGGTGATGTCCATCTCGGTCGCGCCTGTAGCCGCCCCAGTTGTCGCGAATTTCACGAGCGCCACCGCGCCGCGCTACCCAGTAGTTGCGATGACGGTCGTTCCAGCGATGGCGATGGCCGCGCTGGTCATAGACGTAGTAGCCGGTGCCCGGATAATAATAGTCGTCGTACCAGCCGTAGTAGGAGTCATAATACGGGTCGTAATAGGGATCGTAGTACCCGCCCGAATTATATCCCACGCCCACCGACACGCTGGACCCGTAAGGATCGAGCATCGTGGCGCAGCCTGACAGTGCAAGGCCGGAAGCCATGACGAGCCCCATGCGAAGAGGGGGGAATTTGCGGGGGGATATTCTTTCCATGACCCGTGTCTTGCCAGCGATGGATTGAACGGATGGTGAACTAAACACCCGGTCGCGGCAGGCGCAGCGTAACCATCAGACCGCCGAGATCCTCGCTTTCGCCAAGTTCGACGGTGCCCGCGTAGATTTCCGCGACGTCGCGCACGATCGCCAGTCCCAGTCCGGTGCCAGGCTTACCTGTATCGAGGCGAGCGCCGCGGTCGAAGATCCCCGCGCGCTGCGCTTCGGGAATGCCCGGCCCGTCATCCTCCACCCAGATGGTACACATCTTGCCGTGCGGTTCGGCATCCACGGTCACGAACACGCTTCCTCCACCGTATTTTGCCGCATTCTCGATGAGATTGCCGAGGATTTCGTCGAGATCCTGCCGTTCGATGGCGACGGCGGCCTGTCGATTTCCGTCCAGATCGAAACGCGTATCCTCGTAAATCCGCGTTACGGCGCGCAATACGCTTTGTACGCTGGGCCATACCTCTGCACGGGCATGTCCCGATGCGCGGCGTCCGACCGCCCTCGCCCGTGCGAGATGGTGTTCGACGTGGCGCTGCATCGTCTTCGTCTCACGGCAGACGAGATCCGAAAGCCTGGGATCATGGGCGGTCGCCGCATTGGTGAGTACGGTCAGCGGAGTCTTCAGGGCATGGGCAAGGTTGCCGGCATGTGTCCGGGCCTCTTCGGCCTGCTTTTCGCTATGGGCGAGAAGCGCGTTGATTTCTTCGACCAGTGGCTCAACTTCGAGCGGTAGCGGATCGTCGATCCGGTTGGCCCCGGCCGAGCGCATCGACTGGATCGCAGCGCGTACGCGGCGAAGCGGAGACAGGCCGTAATAGCTTTGCAGAACTGCCATGATCAGCAGTCCAAGGCCGAGAGCCGCGAAGCTCCAGACCAGGATCGAACGAATGCGCGAAATCTGGAAGTCGAGTTCTTCCCTCGCCGAGGCTACGGTAAAGGTCCACTGCGTCTCGCTGTCGGGCAGGATGATACTCCGCTCGACCACACGCAGCGGCTCGTCCGGGAACTGGTTGCTGTCGTAAAAATGCGGCTCATCGTCCACGTGATCGCCTTCGACCTCCAGCGTCCGGTCCCAAAGGCTGCGGCTGGGATAGGGATCCTTGCCGGGGCCGGTGATCTGCCAGTACACGCCGCTGTTCACCTCGAGAAACCGCTGGTCACCAAGCGAGCGATAAAAACGGACGTCGCCCCAATCGTCGACCTCTGCGGAAGCGATCAGGGCGGTCAGGACATATTCCAGCTGATCGTCGAAATTGCTCTGGACCTGGCTGGTCAGCGCCCTCTCGAGCGCAAACCCTCCGCCGAGAAGCAGGACGGAAATCCAGATCGCCGCAATCGCCATCATGCGTGCGGCCAAGCTTCGCCTTGGTGCAAGCGGAGTGCCGATCGTCACCGGATCGGCATCGACGGCGCTAGCAGGCGCAGACGCACCTCCGGTCGGGGAACCCGACGCCGGATGCGCCTCGCCTATGTCCTTTTCAGGATGCGCGCGGCTGTTCGGCGGGGTCGTCGAGGCTGTAACCGAGTCCACGGATCGTTGTGATTACCTCTGCACCCAGCTTCTTGCGGATGCGTGTGACGAAGACCTCGATCGTGTTCGAATCGCGGTCGAAATCCTGATCGTAGATGTGTTCGATCAGTTCGGTACGGCTGACCACCTTGCCCTTGTGGTGCATGAGGTAGGACAGCAGCTTGTATTCCTGTGCAGTCAGCTTGACCGGCTCGCCCTTCAGCGTGACGCGGCCAGAACGCGTATCGAGCCGTACATCGCCCGCAGTCAGTTCGCTGGAGGTGTTGCCCGAGGCGCGGCGGATCAGCGCGCGCAAGCGGGCGATGAGCTCCTCGGTCTGGAATGGCTTGGCAAGATAATCGTCCGCGCCGGCATCGAGGCCCGCGACCTTGTCCGACCAGCTGTCGCGAGCGGTGAGCACCAGCACGGGGAACTTGCGCCCTTCTTTCCGCCACATGCCGAGCACGGTGAGACCATCGATCTCGGGCAGGCCGAGATCGAGAATGACGGCGTCGTAATCTTCCGTCGAACCGAGGAAGTGTCCATCCTCGCCATCGGTCGAAAGATCGATCGCATAGCCGTTCTGTTCGAGTGTAGTCTTGAGCTGCAGACCGAGCGTGGGCTCGTCTTCGACGATCAGGATTCTCATGAATTTCCGTCCTCGCTAATAATCTTGCGCGTGTTGTTCATGTAGATGAACGCGTCAAGATGAACGAGGTTTCTGATTGCGAAATACTCAGCGGCTGCGGCGCAGGATCCGGCCGGTGCGTGCGTCGACATCGACATAAAGCACGCGCCCGTCGCGAATGAACTTGAGGCGGTAAGCCATGGCCGTCGAATCGTAATCGAAGCCCAGATATTCCGCATTCTTCATCATCGGCAGGATGCGGTTCTCGATCTCGCGAGCGCGCAGGATATTGCCTGCGCGCATTTCCTTGCGCGCTTCGCCCTGGTCGGAACGACGCTGCGCTTCCGCCGGGGTGGCAGTAAGCGGCCCGGCGATGAGGCCGAAGGCGAGCAAGGATGCGAGGATCGGTTTCATGATGGCTGTGTGCCTATCGGCGGAGCATTGAACAAGGTGTGAATACCCTTGTTCACACCGGTTCAGCGGGTCATCTCGTATTTCACGGTGACGCTGATGCCCGTGCTGACGAGGCCCGGTTCGACCGGTGCGGATTCGGCCTTGTCCATCATGCGGCTGGCAGTGACCACGATTGGCTGCGGACCTGAACGGCCCTGTATGGATTCGTTGATCTCCAGCAGACGGATGTTCGAGTAGCCTGCCATCGAGGCGTATTCACGCGCCTGTGCTTCGGCTCTCTGCATCGCGGCACGGCGGGCCGAAGCCTTGGCGGCCTCGTCATCTTCGAGACTGAACTGCGGACCATTGAGGTCGGTCGCCCCTGCCGCGACCAGCGCGTCCAGCACTTCGCCCGTTTCCTCAATCTCGCGCAGCTTGACCGTGACGCGGTTGCTGGCCTGATACCCGCGGAACACCTGTTCCTGGCGCTGCTGGTCGTAATCGTAGCGCGCGTTGAGGTTGATGCTGCTGGTCTGGATATCGCGCTCAGCAACACCCAGCGACTTGATGCGGTCGATCACCGCGCGCATCGCCTGCGAGTTCTGACGCAGCGCCTCGACGGCAGTCGGTGCGTTGGTCGTCACCCCGGCGCCCACCGTCACGATGTCCGGCTCGGCCTCCACTTCTTCCATCACGGTCAGTTCCACCACGGGGCCGGAAGACGCGATCTGTACTTCGGCGGCATGGGCGCTCATCGGAAGGGCGGCAGTAAGCATCAGGGCTGGAACGGCATAACGCGTCATGGGCAAATCTCCTTTTTGTCGAGCGGTATGTCCGCTTTGCAGCTTTACGCACGGCTGAACAAAGCCGTTCCGCTAAATACTTTGCCGGAAAGGAAATTGGTCGCTAGCCAGCGGCTGAGCAGGGGAAGAGTAGTGATCAGATTACCGAAATTCACGGCCATCATCTTTGCGGCATTGGCAAGCGTACAGGTTGCAGCCCAGCCGATGGAGCGGGTTCCGGATCGGAGTGAAGGCGAAGGCCCCTTCCCCGTGCTGATCATTTCGGGCGCCAACATGATCGAAGGTTCGGGCGCGCCCCCGACCGGTCCGGTGGATATCGTGGTGGAGGGTAATCGCATCACCGCCATCCACGGCGGCAGCGCACCCGACGAAGTTCGCGCAAGGGCCGGAAGGATTGTCGATGCGCAGGGCATGACCGTCCTTCCCGGCTTCGTCGATACGCATGGACACAATGGCGACACCGGCAAGGCTTCGCAGCCTGCCTATGGCTACAAGTTGTGGCTCGCCCACGGGGTCACGAGCGTTCGCGGCCTCTCGTTTTACTGGGGGCCGGACCAGCCGGATCTTTCGGATACGCGCCGCAGCGCCGCCAACACCATCACCGCCCCGCGCCTGTTCCCCTATGCCGCAATGGGCGACAAATGGGAGGGCGGCGCGATCGACAGCGAGGCGCAGGCACGTGCCTGGGTTCGCTGGGCGAAGGCGCAGGGATATTGGGGCATCAAGTTCTTCAACTCGCTCGAACCGGCCATCCTTGAAGCAGCACTGGACGAGGCCGAGCAGCAGGGCCTCGGCACGGTCGCGCATCTGGCGCAGCCCGGCGTCCAGCGCGTGAATGCGCGCAAGGCCGTCGAGCTCGGGATGGACGGCATCACCCATTTCTACGGCCATTTCGAAAGCCTGCTCGATAACAACGCCCTCCCCCGTTATCCGCAGGGCTATAACTACAGCGATGAACAATCGCGCTTCGGCTGGGTTGCACGGCTGGCCGATCAGGTGGTCGAGCCGGGCAGCGAGGAGTGGGACGAGTATATCGACTTCCTCGTGGAAAGCGACGTGACGCTGAGCCCGACGTTCAACATCTATTCCGCCAGCCGCGACGTCATGGCGGCCAAGAACCGCGATTGGCACGCACGTTACACGCTCCCAAGCCTGATGGATTTCTACGCACCCAGTGCAACCAATCACGGCAGCTATTACAAGGACTGGAGCACCGAGGACGAAGTCGCCTGGCGCAAGTTCTATCGCTACTGGTTCGATCTCACCGCCGAGTTCCATCGCCGCGGCGGACGCGTCACCGCGGGTAGCGATCCGGGCTATATCTACCAGACCTGGGGCTTTGCCTATATCGGCGAACTTGAAATGCTGCGCGAGGCAGGACTGTCGCCGCTGGAGGTCGTTCGCGCTGCCACCGTCGCAGGGGCCCGGGAAATCTACGAACCGCGCGGAGAGGCGCCGCCCATGGGCACCATCCAGGTCGGCAAGCTGGCAGATCTGGTGATCGTCCCGGGTAATCCGCTCGACAATCTCAAGCTGCTCTACGGCACCGGTCATACGAGGCTGAATTACGACAGCGGAGAGATCGAGCAGGTCGGGGGCGTTCGCTGGACCATCAAGGACGGCATCGTCTACGACGCGCCAGCTTTGCTCGAAGATGTGGCGCAGATGGTGGAAGCACAAAAAGCGGCGCGCTAACCGCTTGCAGCATGGGGACAGCGCGACTACCTCGCGCCCCCTATGGCACAGCCCCCTATCCTCAGCCTCGAAGGCATGGGCCTGCAGCAGGGCGGCAAATGGCTGTTCGGCGGGCCCGACCACGCGCCGCTCGACCTGCACATCGGCCCTCGTGACCGCCTGGCACTGATCGGCCGCAATGGCGTCGGCAAGACAACGCTGTTCCGCATGATCGACGGGCAGATCGAAACCGATGCGGGCGCCCGCAAGATCAAGCCGCACGCGAAGATAGTCCTGCTCGAACAGGACCCGGACCTCTCCGGCCACGCCACCTTGATGGACTGGGCGCTGGACGGCACCCACGCGCCGGAGGAATTCGAGGTTGAAGCCATTGCGGGACAGCTTGGCATCGACATGAGCCGCGAAACGAGCGGTGCCAGCGGGGGCGAAAGGCGCCGCGCCGCCATTGCACGCGCACTGGCGCAGGACCCCGATCTCCTGTTGATGGACGAGCCGACCAACCACCTCGACCTCGGCGCGATCGACTGGCTCGAAAGCTGGCTCGACCGCTACAAGGGCGCTTTCGTGGTCATCAGCCACGACCGCACGTTCCTCAAGCGCCTGACGCGCGCGACCATCTGGCTCGACCGCGGCGAACTGCGCCGCAAGGAAGTCGGCTTCGGCGGTTACGAGGCCTGGGAAGAGCAGGTCTATGCCGAGGAAGCCCGCGCGGCGGAAAAGCTGGACGCGAAACTCAAGCTCGAAGCGCACTGGCTCGAACGCGGTGTAACCGCGCGGCGCAAGCGCAATCAGGGGCGGCTCGAGAAGCTGTGGGAAATGCGCGCGCAGCGGGCGTCGATGATCTCTGCTGGCGGAACCGCCAAGCTGAAGCTTGCGACGGAAGCGGAGTTCAAGTCCAAGTCGGTCATCACCGCGGACAAGATCACCAAGGCTTACGGTAATCGCACCATCATCAAGCCCTTCTCCCTACGCATCCAGCGCGGCGACCGGATCGGCATCGTGGGTGCGAACGGCGCCGGCAAGACAACGCTGCTCAAGATGCTCACCGGCGAGCTGGAACCCGACAGCGGCACGGTGGACATTGCCAAAACGCTGACCGGCGTGATGATCGACCAGCAGCGGCAAATGCTCACGGCCGACAAGACCGTGCGGCAGGTGCTGGCCGAAGGCGGCGACTGGATCGATGTTCGCGGGGTGCGCAAGCACGTGCAGGGGTATCTGAAGGAATTCCTGTTCGACCCCAAGATCGTCGACATGAACGTGTCGGTGCTGTCGGGCGGCGAACGGTCGCGCCTGCTGCTGGCGCGCGAGTTCGCGAAGGCATCCAACCTCCTCGTCCTCGACGAGCCGACCAACGACCTCGATCTCGAAACGCTTGACCTGTTGCAGGAAGTCATCGCCGATTACGAAGGCACCGTTCTGATCGTCAGCCACGACCGCGACTTCCTCGACCGTACCGTGACCATCACGCTGGGCCTCGATGGCACCGGCAATGTCGACGTGGTCGCAGGCGGCTATGAAGACTGGCAGGCGAAGCGGCGGCAACCAGTCGCTGGCAAGACGAGAGCGGACAAGGCAGGGGACAAGCCCGCACCCCCGCCTCCGCCGTCAAAGCCAACCAAGCTGTCCTACAAGGACCAGCGCGATTACGAGCTTCTCCCGGCGCGCATCGAGGAGCTGGAAGCCGCGATTGCGCGCGGTGAGCAAATCCTCGCCGACCCAGATCTCTATACTTCCGATCCGCAACGCTTCGCCAATGTCTCGAAAGGCATCGAAAACGCCCGGACCGAAAAGGACGCTGCCGAAGAACGCTGGCTGCAACTGGCCGAGCAGGTCGAGGCACTTTGAATCACGAAGAACTCGCCCGGGAAATAGCGGGCTGCCGCGCCTGCACAGCCCACCTTCCCCACGGCGTTCGACCCGTTGCCAGCTTCTCCCCCACCGCGCGCCTGCTGATCATCGGCCAGGCCCCGGGGTCGAAAGTCCACGAAACCGGCATTCCCTGGGACGACAAGAGCGGCGACCGGCTGCGCGACTGGACGGGCCTCTCGAAGGTCCAGATGTACGATGCTGCGTGCGTTGCGCTGGTGCCGATGGGCTTCTGCTATCCCGGCAAGGCAAGCGGAGGGGACAAGCCGCCCCGCCCCGAATGTGCGCCGCAATGGCACCCGCGGGTGCTGGATGTTCTGCCCGATGAGCGGCTGACCTTGCTGGTTGGTACTTACGCGCAGGCGCATTACCTGCCCGGTACGCGCAAGATGCCGATGACCGAACGCGTCCGGGCTTTTCGCGAATTCCTGCCGCGCTTCTTCCCCTTGCCTCACCCCGCCTGGCGAAGTGCGATCTGGATGAAACAGAACCCATGGTTCGAAGCGGAAGTCCTGCCGGTCCTGCGTGACGAGATCACTCGGATACTGGAGACATAAGCCTGTCAGGTTGACACAGTTGACACAGTTCTGGGCATCCATTCGATCCGGTAGAAATCGGCCACCCGGTCGAGCGCAAGCTTGAGAACAAGCTTGCCGCTACGCGCGGGCCAACCGAGATCCCTTTCGGCTTCGGGCAGCCCGTCGCAGGCGCAGACAACGCGCCACAGTATGTCATTCAGCCCCGCACCGGCTTCGGCCATCGCACCGTCGAACCGTGCCTTGGCGGATAGCTGGCGTTCCGTCGGCGTTAGGCCATCACCGCCGCCGCCGTCGACGCGCACCGGGTCCCAGCACATTGTTACCGATGGCGATAGCTGAGCGCGTTCGTAATCCGCCCTCAGCCGCTCGCCAGCGTCGAAGAGGCGATCGTCGAGGTGCCCGCGCGCATGCGAGAGGGGATTCGCCGAGGTTCACCGTGACGGTGCGCCTCTTTCCCCTGACCGAGTCACCACGCTTCGGCCCTACTTCCGTCAGTTCGCGTTCGACCAGTTTCCTGCGCATGCGTTCCCTCCAAATAATGCGGGCAAGCCTTGCGTTGAAGCGGTTCGTGTAGGAAAGACTAAATCACCGTTTTGGTTAGCAGGGAGTTGGAAGTGATCAACCGTATCCGCGATATCCGCAAGCAGAAGGGAATGACGCTGGCGGACCTTGCCGAGGCGTGCGACCCGCCGACCACGCCGCAGACGCTTGGCCGGCTGGAAACGGGCATGCGCAATCTCTCGCTGAAATGGATGGAGCGGATCGGTGCGGCCCTCGGGGTCGAGCCGGAAATGCTCGTCCGCTCGGAAAAGGCAGGCCACCCGCAGGTGGTGGCGACGCTCGGGCAATCGGGGGCGGAAGCGCTCGGCATAACGCGGGATGCCATCCTCGCCACCGATCTGGGCGGAGACGGTGCGCTGGTGGTCATGACAATCGATTATCCCCACGGGGAATATCGCCCGGGTGACCAGCTATGGCTTCGCCAGCTGGCACCGGAAGACTCCGCCCGCGCCGTCAATCGCGATGTGCTGGTGCCCAGAAAGGGCGGCCGCTTCGCCTTCGGCCGCCTGATCGACCGGCAGGGCAAACTGGTCGGCCTGCTGCCCCCCGGTCATGGGGAAAAGCAGCAGGTGGTGGACAGCCCTGCATGGATCGGCGTGGCCGAAATGCTGGTCCGCCGCCTTTGATTGCGGCGGCGGACATCAGCCTTACACTTCGCCGCGCAGCTTCTTTTCCTGCTTGTCGGCCACGGACTCCTCAGGGATGAAGCTGTTCGAATTGACACCCATCCACACGAGCAGCGGCGCGGACATGTAGACCGAGCTGTAGGTGCCGACGAAAATGCCCAGCGTGATGCCTGCAGTCAGGCCGAAGAGGCTGGCCGGACCGAAGAACAGCAGCGGGACCAGCGCGATCAAAAGCGTCAGCGAGGTCATCACTGTACGCGCTAGCGTCTCGTTTACCGAGAGGTCGAGCAGCTCCGGAAGCGGCATCTTGCGATACTTCTTCAGGTTCTCGCGGATGCGGTCGTAGATGACGATCGTATCGTTCAGCGAATAGCCGATAATGGCCAGGATCGCCGCGATGATCTGCAGGCTGAACTCTATCTGGAACAGCGCGAACATCCCCAAAGCCAGCGAAACGTCATGGAACAGGGCGAACAGGCCGCCAACGCCGAATTGCCATTCGAACCGGATCCAGATGTAAAGCGCCACGGCGAGCATTGCCGCCAGCAGAGCAAAAACGGCGTCCTCGCGGAATTCGCCCGATACCTTGCCGGAAACGTTGTCGTTACCGTCCAGCCGGAAATCGGGATAATTGCCCTGCAATTCCGCCACTACCGTATTCGCAGCTTCCTGCGCGGCCTCGTTATTGGCCGACACGTCGTCGGGCAGGCGGACGCGGATCGAAACCTGATTGTCCTCGCCGAAGCGTTGGACCACCGGCGTACCGTAACCGAGACCTTCAATGTCCTCGCGGAGTTCGGCGACCGGCGCATCCGTCCGTTCGGTGAATGTCGCGCGCACTTCGAGACCACCGGCGAAATCCACGCCGTAATTGAGCCCCTTCGTCATCACGAGGGCCCAGCTCGCCGCGATCAGCAGGAGGCTGACGACGAAGAAAGGCACGCGCCATTTCAGGAACTTGATGTTGGTATCGTCGGGGACGAGCTTGAGCAGTTTCATCTTCCGTCGTCCTTAAATGTTGAGGTCCGTCGGCCGCGCCTTGCGCAACCAGCCCGCCACCCACATCCGGGTAAGCGGAACGGCGGTGAAGACCGAGGTAAACAGGCCCACGACCAGCACCACGGCGAAGCCCTTGATCGGGCCCGAACCGAACTGGAACAGCAGTACGCCGGCGATGAAGTTGGTGACGTTGGCGTCGTAAATGGCGCGGCTGGCTTCGATATAGCCGTTTTCCACCGCCGCCATGACCCTGCGCCCGCGTTTACGCTCTTCGCGAATACGTTCGTTGATCAGCACGTTGGCGTCGACCGCCGCACCGATCGTCAACACGAAACCGGCGATGCCGGGGAGCGTTAGAGTCGAACCGAGCGCTGCCATGATCCCCAGCAGCATCAGGACGTTGATGACCAGAGCCACAGTCGCATAGATGCCGAAGCGGCCGTAAGTGACAATCATCAGCACCATGACCAGCAGCGTTCCGATAGCCATCGCAAGAAGGCCCTGCTTGATCGAATCCGCCCCCAGGTCGGGCCCGACGGTGCGTTCCTCGACCACGGCGAGGTCCACCGGGAGCGCACCGGAACGCAACTGGATCGCCAGTTCGTTGGCCGATTCGGTTGTGAAGCTGCCACTGATCTGTGACTGGCCGTTCTGGATCGGCTCGAGCATCCGAGGGGCGGAAATTACCTCCCCGTCGAGGATGATGGCGAACTGGCGTCCTGTGTATTGAGTAGTGAGGGTTGCGAAGCGGCGACCACCTTCGGGATTGAAGGTGATGCTGACGACCGGTTCGTTGGTCTGCTGGTCGAAGGTCTGGATCGCACCGGTGAGGGTTTCCCCGTCGATGCCGCCCAGCCGCTGCACGACCACGCCCGAACCCTGATAGACCTCTTCGTCTGCGTAGGGGAGCACTTCGCCGCCGGAGACGAACCCGCGGCTGACTTCTTCCGCCGTGGCTTCGCGCTCGACCAATTTGAATTCGAGTTGCGCGGTCTTGCCGAGCAATTCCTTCAGCTGTTCGGGATCCTGCAGGCCCGGGACCTGCACCACGATCCGCGTATCTCCCTGACGGAGGATTGTTGGCTCGCGCGTGCCGAGTTCGTCGACGCGAATTCCGATGGTGCGCAGCGCGCCTTCCATGGCCGCATCTACCGCATTGCTGAGCCCGGCTTCGGTCGGGGTGAGGACGAAGCGCTGCCCATCGACGACCTGGAGTTCCCATTCCTGCACCGGCCCGGTGCCTGCCATCAGATCCTCGATAGCGGCGCGCGCCCGGTCGATATCCGCGGCATCGTCGAGCAGGAAGCTCAGCTGGCCATCCTCGCTGGAGACGTCGCCGATACGGATCCGCGGTTCGGCGCGGCGCATGGCGTTGCGCACGCCTTCTTCCATGTCCTCGAGCCGCTTGCTCGCCACCTGCGCACGCTCCGCTTCGAGCAGGATGTGGCTGCCCCCAGCAAGGTCGAGCCCGAGATTGACGGTCGGATTGGGAAGCTGCTCGGGCCAATCATTGTTGGTCAGCGAAGCGATCGAGGGAAGCGCTGCGAGCACGCCAAGTATGGCGATGCCCCAGAGCATGACCTTCTTCCAGGTCGGGAATTCCAGCATGTCGGCGTTCTATCCTTTTCGCGCGCTCAGTCGTTCGCAGGCTTGGCGGGCTTCGCGTTCAAGACCTCGCCGATGGTCTGCTTGACCGCGCGCACCTTGACGCCCTTGGCGAGTTCCAGTTCGACGAATTGTTCTTCGACCTTGGTGATCTTGCCGACCAGTCCGCCTGCGGTAACCACCTCGTCGCCCCTCTTCAGCCGTTCGACCTTTTCCCGATGAGCCTTCTGCTGACGGAGTTGCGGACGGATCATCAGGAACCAGAAGACCGCGAAAATCGCGACCCAGGGCAAAACCTGCAGCCAGATCGGCGGCTGGGCAGCGGCGGAGCCGGCGGCGGCGAGAATGTCGAGCATGGAAGTCTTGCCTGTCTTTATGAAGCGTGTCGAACCGATGTCAGTTGGGCGCTGGCCGCACACGCTTCAAGGCACGCGGTCATCCCCTCCTGCAAATTGTGGCGCGCGACTAGCAGCAATGTATGGGGCTGGCAACGAGATGGGCCGAGACAGGTGCTTGCCATGCGCAAAACCCCCGCCTATAGGGCCGCCTCCACTGGCTTCGGGACGTAGCGCAGTCTGGTAGCGCACCACACTGGGGGTGTGGGGGTCGCTGGTTCGAATCCAGTCGTCCCGACCAGTGGAGATTTTCCAAACATAAGAGCAATTCCGCCGTGTGGCGGGATGGAATGCTAAGGTTCGCGCCGCAAGCCAGCGGTTCGCACTTTCCTACACAAACCGATCTGGTTCAGCTGACCATTTGGAGGTTAGCATTATGGCACTTATAGATTCGCTTATCGGCCCTATCGCTTCGATCATCGACAAAGTCATCCCCGACAAGGAAGCGCGCACCAAGGCCAAGCTCGAACTGATCGCGCTGGAGGGTTCGCACGAACTGAAGGCGATCGAGGCGCGGTCGTGGGCCATTGTTGCGGAGGCCCAGTCGCCCGATCCCTGGACGAGCCGCGCACGACCGAGTTTTCTCTATGTGATGTACACGATGATCCTGTTTGCGCTGCCGATGGGAATCATTGCGGCCTTTTCCGCCGAAACGGCAAAGGATATCGGTGCCGGGATCTCCGCCTACCTGCGCGGTCTTCCCGAAGAACTCTATGCACTCTTCGGCACCGGCTACCTCGGTTATACCGCCGCTCGGCAATAGAGTAAGGTGAAAGGCGTTGAAGGGCGATGACTTACCGCTAAGAGTGGGGCCATGACCGGAACGGTATTTGTCCTGAATGGCCCCAACCTCAACCTGCTCGGTACGCGGGAGCCGGAAATTTACGGGTCCGACACGCTGGCCGATATTGAGCGGGCGCTCCACGAACAGGCCGGGACGCTCGGGCTGGACATCAGCTTCCACCAGACCAATCACGAAGGCCAGCTGGTCGACTGGCTGCACGAAGCCAGCCGGCAGGGGGCGAAGGCAGTCCTGCTCAATGCGGCCGCCTATACGCATACCTCGATCGCCCTGTTGGACGCCATCAAGGCGATCGAGGTGCCGGTGATCGAGGTTCACCTTTCCGACCCCACCAAGCGCGAAGAGTTCCGGCACGTGTCCTATGTCGGCATGGGCGCCGCCGATTGCGTGCAAGGACTTGGCGCACGCAGCTATTCCGTAGCGTTGGAGAAGGCGGCGGCGCTCTAAATACGCCCCCTCCCCCTTGTCTTGGCGCGCCAGCCAGAGCATAGGCGCGTCCGATAACAGACAAGGGACCATTCATGGCCGATCGCAAAGGCGCCGGACATTCCGGCATGAACGTCGACACCTCTCTCGTACGCGAACTTGCCGAGATGCTGGGTGAAACCGGGCTCACCGAAATCGAAGTCGAGGATGGCGACCGCAAGATCCGCGTTTCGCGCGGTGGCGGCGTGGCCATGGCGGCGGCTCCCGCACCGCAGACGGCCCCGGCGGCACCCGCCGCCCCCGCTTCGCCTGCGGAAGCCGCAGCACCGGAAGCCGACACGGCTGGTGCCATGAAATCGCCCATGGTGGGGACTGTCTATCTTGCCCCCGAGCCGGGTGCTTCGGATTTCGTAACGGTCGGCGACAGCGTCAAGGAAGGCCAGACGCTGCTGATCGTCGAAGCGATGAAGGTCATGAACCCGATTACTGCCGACAAGGCAGGGACGGTAAAGTCGATCCTGGTCGAGAACGCCCAGCCGGTCGAATTCGACCAGCCGCTGATCGTTATCGGGTAAGCCATGCCGATTTCACGCATCCTTATCGCCAACCGCGGCGAAATTGCGCTCCGCATCCACCGCGCCGCGCATGAGATGGGCATCGAGACGGTTGCGGTTCACTCCACCGCAGATGCCGACGCCATGCATGTGCGTCTTGCGGACCATGCGGTCTGCATCGGCCCCCCTGCCGCAGGCGACAGCTATCTCAACGTCGCCAACATCATCTCTGCTGCCGAAATCGCGCAGGCCGATGCGATCCACCCGGGCTACGGCTTCCTCTCGGAAAACGCCAAATTCGCCGAGATCGTCGAGGCGCATGACATCAAGTGGATCGGCCCCAAGCCCGAACATATCCGCACCATGGGCGACAAGGTCGAAGCGAAACGCACCGCAGGCGCGCTCGGCCTGCCGCTTGTCCCGGGCAGCGATGGTGCGGTGTCGGATTTCGACGAAGCACGTAGTATCGCGGGAGAGATCGGCTATCCAGTAATCATCAAGGCGGCCAGCGGCGGCGGCGGCCGCGGCATGAAGGTCTGCGAAAGCGAGGACCAGCTCGAAACCCTGATGCAGCAGGCCGGCAGCGAGGCGAAGGCCGCTTTCGGCGATGCCACCGTCTATATCGAGAAGTACCTCGGCAATCCGCGCCACATCGAATTCCAGGTCTTCGGCGATGGGCGCGGCGGTGCCGTGCACCTTGGCGAGCGTGATTGTTCGCTGCAGCGCCGCCACCAGAAGGTTCTGGAAGAGGCGCCCTCGCCCGTGATCTCCGAGGAAGACCGGATGCGCATGGGCGAAACCTGCGCCAAGGCGATGCGCGACATGGCCTATCGCGGCGCCGGCACCGTCGAGTTCCTGTGGGAAAATGGCGAGTTCTATTTCATCGAAATGAACACCCGCCTGCAGGTCGAACATCCCGTCACCGAGATGATCACCGGGATCGATCTCGTTCGCGAACAGATCCGAATCGCTGACGGCAAGGACCTTTCCTGCAAACAGGAAGACATCCGGTTCACCGGCCACGCGATCGAATGCCGCATCAATGCGGAAGATCCATGGACCTTCGCGCCCAGCCCCGGCAAGGTGACCTACTACCACGCCGCCGGCGGCATGCATGTGCGCGTCGATAGCGGTCTCTACGCCGGTTATTCGATCCCTCCCTATTACGACAGCATGATCGCCAAGCTCATCGTCTACGGCCGCGACCGCGAACGCTGCATGATGCGCCTGAAGCGCGCGCTAGAGGAGATGGTGATCGAAGGCGTGAAGACCTCGGTGCCCCTGCACCAGGCATTGCTCGAACAGGACGACGTGAAAAGCGGCGACTACTCGATCAAGTGGCTCGAGGAATGGCTGAAGACGCGGACCAGCTAAGGCAAGTTCGCGAAGGCCTTTTTGGTTGGCCCACATCGATGTTGCCCCCTATCGGGATGGGCGGTTTGCCAGCGTGCCCGTCGCGGGTGTATGCCGGGTACCATGAACCGAACCCCGATCCTGATCATGTCCGCTCTTCTGGCAGCATGCCAGATTGCGCCTGCCGAAAATCCTGTGCCCCCGACATATGGATCGGGCGTTTTCGAAAGGGATACGGCCGAGTATCGCGGGCAAAAATTCGCGCGCAACCGGTGTTCGGATTGCCACGCAGTCGAGCCCTTGCAGCTATCGCCCAACCCGTCGGCGCCCAGCTTGGTAGATGTCGCTAACACGCCGGGCCTCAGCCGGGAAAGCTTGGCGAGCTGGCTCAAAACCACGCATGACTTCCCGAGCGAGATGTATTTCGAGATTCCGGAAGAACATATCGACGATCTGGTCGCCTACATGCTGACACTGCAAAGCGCGGACTACGAACCCGCGATCTAGGTGCGCTGAGAAAAGCGTCGGAGAACCCTTAGAATGGCGGACGATTGACGCCCGCCATCCAGAAGTCAGAGCGGAACGCCGGGATCGTTCTTGCTGGTCCGGATGGTCAGTGAAGTCTTCACGCTCGCCACATTCGGTGCGGGGGTGAGCTTGCTGGTCAGGAATTCCTGGAACGCCTGCAGGTCGCGCGCCACGATCTTGATGATGAAATCGATCTCGCCATTGAGCATGTGCACTTCGCGCACTTCGGGCAGGTCCTTCATCGCCTGTTCGAATTCCTGCAACGCTGTTTCGGCCTGGCTCTTGAGGCTGACCATGGCGAAGACCGTGATCGAGAAGCCCAGCTTAGAAGGGTGGAGTTCGGCGTGATAGCCGCGAATGACACCTTCTTCTTCCAGCGAGCGGACACGGCGCAGGCACGGCGGTGCCGTCAGGCCGACACGATGGGCCAGTTCGACATTGGTGATCCTGCCTTCATTCTGCAATTCGCGAAGCAGACGACGATCGATCTCGTCGAGATTGGCCATGAGACGGTTCCTTTATTAGTCCGGAGCCTTTGCGAACACATTGCGCATATGAAATGTTGAAAACGCGCAACCATCCGATTGGCTAACATTATTATGTTTGCCAGCAATTGTCCTCTTTTGCAACGCCGTGTTGCAACCATCTTGGGTAAATGAGCGCTTAACCATACCTGTTGTCCGTCCTTGAGTGCGATTCTGCGATGGCGGACACTCTAGAGAAGCCCCGTTTGCCGGAGATGGAATGCATTTCGATGACCGCCTTGCTACCGTATTGCGTCTTCGCGCAACCGGTGAGCGTGCGGCCAACACGCAGTTCCGGCAGCTCATCGACTTGCTCGGCGAGCGTCCGCAGGCGGGTGATCCCGCGCTGAAGGCGGCCGCTTATCTTCGCCTGATCGCCCTGGGGGAGATGATCCCCGTGAAAGTTCGCGCCGCCCTTGTCGGCGAAAGCGGATGGCGTTTTCGCAACCCCGAACTGGTGAAGTGGTTTGGCGGCGCGCATCCACATATCGCTGCTGCGGCGCTTTACCGCGCGCAGCTTACCGGGCCCGAATGGGCCGCACTCATTCCCAAACTGCCGATCCGGGCACGCGGCTTCCTGCGCCACCGCCGCGACCTCCCGCAGGAGGCGGTGAAAATCCTGGACCGGCTGGGCGTATCCGACCGCGCGCTGCCGCAACCCGAGCCGTTCGAGCTGATCGACGAACTCATTCCGCCGGACGATGTTGAACTAGCCCCCGCAGAGCCGGAAATCACTGAGCAAACAGAGCAGAAATCCGGACAGTCCCCCGGCAAGGAGGACGTGCGCTCGCTGGTCGAACGGATCGAGGGCTTTCGCCGCGCTCGTCAGGAGCAAAGGGAGAGCGAGCCAGACGCGCAGTCCCCACGCCTGCCGATGGGCGACGAGGACCGGCATGACGATTCGGAGCTCGATCACTTCCTCTTCGGTGCCGATTACCAAGGAAGGATCGACTGGGCGGAGGGGAACATCGCGCCCATGGTGGTTGGGATCGACTTGGCAGGGCTCGGGTCGACTGCGGTCGCGCAGGCGCTTTCGCGGCGTCAACCGCTTCATAACACGCGTATCACCCTACGCGGCGCCAAGCGCATCGAAGGCGAATGGATCGTCGATGCCACCCCGCGATTTACGCGCGCCGAAGGACGATTTTACGGCTATGTCGGGCGTTTCCGCCGGGTGATGCCCGAAGTGGCCGACACGCGCGGTGCCGAGGCGGATCGCCTGCGCCAGTTGCTTCACGAGCTGCGCACGCCGGTCAACGCCATGCAGGGCTATGCCGAGATCATCCAGCAACAGGTGATCGGCCCGGTCCCGCATGAATATCGGGCAATCGCGGCAACCATCGCTGGCGATTCGGCGCATATCCTGGCGGGCTTCGACGAACTCGACCGGCTGGCAAGGCTGGAGACGGGCGCACTTGATCTCGAAGCCGGGCAATGTGACTTCGCCGAAATAGCCCGCCGTCAGGTGATGCAGCTCCAGACGGTACTCAGCCCTCGTGTCGCGCGTTTCGATGCGAGCCTGGGAGAAGTGCGCGCGCCGCTCGGACTGGCCCAGTCGGAGGCCGAGATACTGGCCTGGCGCCTGCTTGCCACGCTGGCCGGGGCGACCAGCGCAGGCGAGGCGATCCGCCTTGATCTTGATACGGCAGGTGACCAGATCGAGTTCGCGGCAACCCTGCCCGCGACCTTGCGCGAGGCGGAGGACATTTTCTCGGTCGAAACGCGTCCCGCCATGGGAGCCCTCAGTGCGGGCATATTCGGAGCGGGTTTCTCGCTCAGGCTGGCCCGCGCCGAAGCCCGCGTCGCAGGCGGCGACCTGATGCGCGACGGCGAGCGGCTGGTGCTCTCGCTCCCGCTGCTGACCGGCGCCGAAGCCGTCCCTGCGCCGGAAAGTGCCGCCGGATAGGCAAAAGGCGTGCATCGCCGCTTGCCCTTGGCCTGAAGCGCGGCTAGGCGGCGTTTTCGCCTTCTCGGACGGTTGGCGGGGGCCCGTAGCTCAGTTGGTTAGAGCTGGCCGCTCATAACGGCTAGGTCGCGGGTTCGAGTCCTGCCGGGCCTACCAACCCGCCGTCCGGCATGAAGATCGACGTATGTGTCGGGGAGTGGCGCAGCCTGGTAGCGCACTTGTTTTGGGTACAAGGGGTCGCAGGTTCGAATCCTGTCTCCCCGACCACACGTCGATAAATCCGGAGGAGCGATAGGTGACAGCGAGCACTGCCTCCCCGCCTCTGGATACCCGCGCGATCTGGGTGATCGCTATTCCCGCCATGGTCACGAATGTCGCCACCGCGCTGATCGGAATCGGCGACATGTGGATCGTCGGGCGGCTGGGCGATGCACCGACACAGGGCGCGGTCGATATCGGCGCGCGACTGTTCGCCGTGCTCTTTACCGTCATGAATTTCCTCAAGACCGGGACGACCGGACTGGTCGCGCAGGCAGGTACCCGCTTGGGTGCCGACGAGCAGGCTGCGGTCCTTCTGCGCGGGCTTCTGGTCGGGCTGGCCATCGCGGCGATCCTTTTGCTGGTAAAGCCTCTGCTGCTGCCCCTGGCCCTCGATGCGCTCGGTGCAACCGGGGAAGTGCGCGAGGCAGCTGGCGTCTATGCCGACATCCGTTACTGGAGCGCACCTGCGGTCATGGCCAACTTCGCGGCCATCGGCTTCCTCGTGGGCCAGCGGCGGATGCGGACGGTCCTGCTGGTGGAAGTCGCCTACAATCTGCTCAACGTCAGCCTTGGTCTCTGGTTCGTGCTGGAGCTGGAGTGGGGCATTGCCGGGATCGGCTGGTCGAGCCTCATCGCCGAATTCGCCAAGCTGGCGGCGCTCTCCGCTATCCTGCTTTCGGGCGCGAAAGGCAAAGCCCTGATAGCGCGGGCACGGTCTGGCGGGATCGCGAAGCTGGCCGAACTTCGCCCCTTTCTCTCGGTCAACCGGGACTTGTTCCTGCGAACACTGGTCCTCGTCATCGCATTGGCGGGCCTAACCCGGCTGTCCGCAGAACGCGGTGCAGTGGTACTGGCCGCCAACGGCATCATGTACCAGCTGTTCGTCTTCACCGCCCTGCTGCTCGACGGGTTCGAGAATGCCGCGCAGGTGCTCAATGGCGAGCGTGCCGGGGCTCATGACCGGTCCGGTTTCGTGGCCTATGTGCGGGCGATCCTGCTGCGCGGCATCGCTGTGGCCGCCGTCGTGGCGCTAGGCTTCGCACTCTTCGCCGACCCGATACTAGCAAGCTTTGCCGCAACCGAGGCGGTGCGGATCCAGGCACAGGATCTGGGTCCGTGGCTGATCGTCATTCCCTTCCTGGGCCTTGCTGGTTTCGTGCTGGACGGCGTCTATGTCGGCGCCAGCTGGACGCAGCGCCTGTTCGTGACGATGGTCGGCGCAGCACTCGTCTACGCCGTGGCACTTTGGCTCAGCTGGCCGTTGGGAAGTCACGGTTTGTGGCTATCTTTCAGCCTCTTCCTCGTCGTGCGCGCCGCACTACAGCTAGCGTTCATGCCCTCGCTCCTAAATCGGCATTTCGGAAGATCGGGGACATAACCGGGTGCCGTTCGTTCCGTTGGCGAAGGATGATGAGACGAAATTGATATGACGCCGACATCGATCGCATTGAACCGTTTCGGCCTCGGCTATCGCCGGGACGCCCCGCTGCCGAGCGATGCCAGCGGCTGGTTGAAGCGGCAGATCGCGGCTTTCGATCCCGCCCCGCCTGCCCTGGGAGACAGGGCCATCGGTAGCGCCGAGTTTCGCAGGGTCGTCGAGGACAGCTTTGCCTACCGCGACGAGCGCAACGAAGCGCGCAAGATGGCCGGTAATGTCGAAGAACGCCGGAAGATGGCGCAGTCGCGGAAGCAGCAGGTGCGCAATCGCCTCGTCGGTGACATCGCGCTGCGCGCACGCATCGCCCTCGAAAGCGAAACGCCATTCATGGAGCGCATGGTCCATTTCTGGTCGAACCATTTCGCCGTCTCGGCCGACAAGCCGCATGTCCCGCTGCTTGTCGGGCCTTATGAATTCGGCGCGATCAGGCCGCATATCGGCGGATATTTCAAGGACATGCTCAAGGCCGCTTCACTCCATCCGGCGATGCTCGCCTATCTCGACCAGTTCCGTTCGCAAGGTCCCGCCAGTCAGGCGGCAAAGGCGCGCGAGAAGCGCGGAGCATTGGAGCGAGGCCTCAACGAAAACCTCGGTCGTGAGATTCTCGAGTTGCACACACTGGGCGTAGGCGGCGGTTATACGCAGGAAGACGTGAAGGAGCTGGCCAAGGCGCTGACCGGCTGGACCCTGCAAGGCATTCCTTACGCGAAGCGCGCTCGCCCGCAGGAAAATGGTGCGGCCTTTTTCGGCTGGATCCACGAACCCGGCAGCCGAACGGTACTGGGACGTACCTATGCGGAGGGGCAAGCAGGACAAGCGTTCGCCATTCTCGACGACCTTGCTGAACATCCATCGACTGCGCGGTTCATCGCCACCAAGCTGGCACGGCATTTCGCTGGTGATGTGCCTCCCGAGCCGCTGGTAGACAGGCTTGCTCGTACTTTCACCGAAAGCGGCGGGCACCTGCCCACGGTTTACGAGGCGCTGATCGATGCGCCAGAGCCATGGGTGGAGCAGCCCGTCAAGTTCCGCCAGCCATGGGAATGGGCCGTCGGCATGCTCCGTGCCAGCGGCGACATCGCCCTGGCCGACCGGCAGTTCGTCCAGATGATGCGCGCTCTCGGCCAGGAAGTCTGGTTGCCCGGATCTCCGGCCGGTTGGGACGATCGCGAGGGCAGTTGGGCCGGCTCGAATGCGCTTCTGCGTAGGATCGAAGCTGCCGAGCGTTTTGCCGCCGAAACCCGGCTGGACGATGCGCGGGAATTGGCTGAGGCAATGTTCCCTGGCTCCCTGTCCGAGACTACCGCGCAAACCATTCGCGGGGCCGAAAGCAACGAGATGGGCTTCGCGCTCTTGCTCGTCTCGCCCGAAATGATGAGGAGATGAGCATGCTGACACGCCGTTCCATGCTGGCTGCAGGCGCCACCGGCCTTGCAGTTGCTTCTCTCGGGCCGACGTTCGCCTTTGCCAAGACGCCGGGCCACAAGCGGCTGCTGGTGCTGGTCATGCGCGGAGCTGTCGATGGTCTGGCGCTGGCCGCGCCGCTGGGCGATCCCGCCTTCCGCCAGCACCGTGCAAAATGGCTCGATACCTACGCCGACGCGTCAAAGCTGGACGGCATGTTCAGCCTTCACCCCCAGTTGGGCGAAATTGGCAAGCTCTATACCCAGGGCGATGCCCTGATCGCGCATGCCGTGGCCACCGATTATCGTGACCGTTCGCATTTCGATGCGCAGAACATGCTGGAGACAGGCGGTACGCAGCCCTACGCAAGGCGCGACGGTTTCCTCAACCGCCTCGTCGGGATGATGGCTGGCGAAAAAATGTCCGCAGTAGCGCTCGCCTCGGCCCTGCCACTTGCCCTGCGCGGCAAGAACCCGGCCTCCACCTATGCGCCAAGCACGCTACCGCAGGCGAGCGAGGGACTGATTGACCGGCTGCCCGACCTTTATGCCGGTGACGAGCAATTGGCCTCGCTGTTCCAGCAGGCCCAGGCGGCAGAGGACATCGCCGACGCTTCCGGCATGCGCAACATCAACCGCGCCAAGGACGCAGGCACGCTGGCAGCGCGGATGCTGAGCGATCCCCAAGGTGCACGCATTGCCATGCTCGACCTGCCAGGGTGGGATAGCCATGCCGGGCAGCTGCGGATGCTCGACAAGGGCTTCGGCCAGCTCGACATATTGATGTCCGCCTTCCGCGGCGGGATGGGCGAGGTCTGGAACGATACGCTGGTTCTCGCCGTGACGGAATTCGGACGTACCGTCGCGATCAACGGCACCTTCGGCACCGATCACGGCACCGCCAGCGCAGCCCTGCTAATGGGCGGCGCGGTCCGCGGCGGCCGGGTGGTTTCGGACTGGCCGGGACTAGCCCAGGGTCAGCTCTACCAAGGGCGCGATCTCAGGCCGACAATGTCGCTCGAGGCGCTGATCGCGGGCGCGCTGGGCGAGCACTTCGCCCTCGATTCCGCGAAGGTCATGCGCGAGCTGTTCCCCGACCGCAACGAGCGTCCGGTCGAACAGCTGATCGCCTGAGGGCCCTATTCGGCGCCCGGCAAGACGATCTCTTCACCGTGATTGGCTAGCACCCCCACCGCTGCGGTCCACACTGCCACATTCTGGCGAAGCTCGGCCGGATCAACCTTGTCCAGCGTATCGTCCGCCGTGTGGTGCAGGTCGAAATAGCGCGTGCCGTCCTGCTGCAAGTCGATCAGCGCACCCTTCTGCTGGCGGACCAGATTGAGGTCGGCACCGCCGGTCGCCACGGTCCCGCTCGGCGCCACGCCGAAGCGCGCCACTGCTGCAGCGAGCTGGCGATAAAGGGCAGTATCGCTCGAGGTGAAATTGCTTTCCAGACGCCAGATACGCCCTGCCCCGAAATCGCTTTCAAGCCCCACGAACACCGGTTCATCGGCATGGGCAACGGCATAGGCTTCCGAGCCCCACAGGCCGGTTTCCTCCGCCCCTGCGAAAAGCACGCGGATCGTGCGCAGCGGCTGGCCCTGCGCCGCCACATGCTTTGCCGCCGCCGCGATGATGCCGCAGCCCGCCCCGTCGTCGATCGCGCCGGTGCCGATATCCCAGCTGTCGAGATGGCAGGCCAGCAGCACTGGCTGCAGCGAGGGGTCGCGGCCGACAATTTCGCCCACCACGTTCCCGCTGCGCGTCGTGCCCAGATCGCGCGGGGTCATGACCAGCTTCATGCGGATCGGCTGGCCCTCAGCGCGGGCGAACATACGTTCGAGATTGTCGGCATCGGGATTTGACAGCGCACCTGCGGGCGTCGGCTCGACACCTTCGGCAAAAGTCGTGGTCCCGGTGTGGGGGACGCGGTGATTATCGGTGCCGATAGAGCGGATCACGGTTGCAATCGCGCCCTTGCTCGCGGCGAGCGAAGGAGCCGTCCAGCGCGCCGGACCGGCAAAGCCATAATGCGATCCGTCCTGCGATGCGCGCATATCGTGGCTGACGAAGGCGATCTTGCCTGCAAGGCTTCCGGGGGCGGCAGCCTCGAGATCGGAATAGTGCGGGAAATAGACCACTTCCGCCTCGATCCCCTCGGCCCCGGTCGAACTCGATGTCGAGAGTGCGGTGATCGCCATCGGCTGGGCGAATGGCGCAGTCACCTCGGCCATCTCCTCGCCGCGGACCCATGTTTCCATGTCGAAGGGTTCGTCGGCGATATTGGCGAAGCCATTGGCGCGCAGCCAGTCCATCGCCCAGACACGCCCCCTCGCCTCCTGCTCGGTGCCCGGCATGCGTGGGCCCACTTCGGTGGTGATCCCTTCCACGAAATCCCACGCGTTCGTATCGCTTTCCAGCGCCTCGTCGGCGCGGTCGGCGGTGGCGGGAACGGAGAGCGAGAGCGCGGCAAGCGCGATGAGCGACCTTTTCATGGGGCCGCTTGCTAACAGCCCCAGCGCGTTTGCCAAGCCCCGACCATTTGCTCTCCCGCCTTGCCCATCGCCCCTCGCGCGACTATCTGGCGCACCAACTCTCCCATTCTCGCAGATACATCCAAGGATTCGCCCGATGGCCGCGCAATACGCCTTCGTCATGAAGGACATGACCAAGACCTTCCCCGGTGCCAGCAAGCCGGTACTCAGCAACATCAGCTTGCAGTTTTACCAGGGCGCCAAGATCGGCATCGTCGGCCCCAACGGTGCGGGCAAGTCCACGCTGATCAAGATCATGGCCGGGATCGACAAGGATTTCACCGGCGAGGCATGGCCGGGCGAAAACATCACCGTCGGCTATCTGGAGCAGGAGCCCGAACTCGATCCGACCAAGACCGTGCTCGAAAACGTCAAGGACGGCGCGCGTGGCATTGCCGACATGGTTGAACGCTTCAACCAGATCGGCATGGAAATGGGCGAGGAAGATGCCGATTTCGATGCGCTCAGCACCGAGATGTCGGAACTCCAGGACAAGATCGATGCGGTCGACGGCTGGACGCTCGACAACCAGCTCGAAGTCGCAATGGAAGCGCTGCGCTGCCCTCCCGGCGACTGGCCTGTTACCGACCTTTCGGGCGGTGAGAAGCGCCGCGTGGCGCTCACCCGCCTGCTGATCCAGAAGCCGTCGATCCTGCTGCTGGACGAACCGACCAACCACCTCGACGCAGAATCCGTCCAGTGGCTGGAAAACCACCTCAAGGAATACGCGGGCGCGGTGCTGATGATCACCCACGATCGCTACTTCCTCGACAATGTGGTGGAGTGGATCCTCGAACTCGACCGCGGTTCCTACTATCCGTACGAAGGCAATTACTCGACCTATCTCGAAAAGAAGGCCAAGCGTCTCGAACAGGAAAGCCGCGAGGAATCGGGCCGCTCGAAAGCCCTGTCGCGCGAACTTGAGTGGATCCGCCAGACGCCCGCCGCCCGCCAGACCAAGTCGAAGGCGCGTATCCGCAAGTTCGAGGAACTGCAGGAAGGCCAGAAGGACCGCAAACCCGGCAAGGCGCAGATCGTCATCCAGGTGCCAGAGCGTCTCGGCGGCAAGGTGATCGAGGCCAAGAACATCTCAAAGGCCTATGGCGACAAGCTGCTCTTCGAAGACCTGTCCTTCATGCTGCCCCCGGGCGGCATCGTCGGCGTGATCGGGCCGAACGGCGCGGGTAAATCCACGCTGTTCAAGATCCTGACCGGCAAGGAAACGCCCGACAGCGGGACGGTCGAAATCGGCAGCACCGTCCACCTCGGCTTCGTGGACCAGAGCCGTGATCACCTGAACCCGAAGAACAACGTCTGGGAGGAAATCTCGGACGGGCTCGATTACATGAAGGTCAACGGCCACGACACCAGCACTCGTGCCTATGTCGGCGCGTTCAACTTCAAGGGCGCGGACCAGCAGAAGAACGTCGGCAAGCTGTCGGGCGGTGAACGCAACCGCGTGCACATGGCCAAGATGCTCAAGGAGGGCGGCAACGTCCTGCTGCTGGACGAACCAACCAACGATCTCGACGTGGAAACGCTGGGCGCGCTGGAAGAGGCGATCGAGAACTTCGCCGGCTGTGCCGTGGTCATCAGCCATGACCGCTTCTTCCTCGACCGTCTGGCCACCCACATCCTCGCCTTTGAAGGCGACAGCCACGTCGAATGGTTCGAAGGCAATTTCGAAGCCTACGAAGAAGACAAGCGCCGCCGCATGGGCGACGCTGCAGATCGTCCGACGCGTTTGGCGTACAAGAAGCTGACGCGCTGAGCTCCCGCAACGGGTCGTAGGCTGCTGGTCGGCTTACGACCCGATCACCGACACTGGATGGCTTCTGGCTGTGACGCAAAAGCAGCCATACAGGCTTGACCCGACCCTCTTAATTCCATATTTCGAGATTTATCGAATCGTTGGAGTAAGAGATGCAGCCCGACCGCGTCATCCGCGCCTTGTCAGCGCTCGCGCAGGAACACCGCCTCGCCGCGTTCCGCCTGCTGGTACAGGCAGGTGAGCAAGGCGTTGCCGCTGGATTGCTTGCCGAGAAGCTCGAGGTCCCGCCCTCTTCCATGAGCTTCCATCTTGCCCAGCTTGCCAATGCAGGGCTCGTCACGCAGCGCCGCGAAAGCCGGTCCATCATCTATTCGGCCGACTATGCCGCGATGAACGGCCTGATGGGCTACCTCACCGAAAACTGCTGCGGCGGCATGTCCTGTTCCGAAGATGCCGCCTGTCTTCCTACCGAGCAACGAAAGAGCGCCTGATGAAACGCTTCCATGTGCATGTCGGCGTGACCGACGTCGACAAATCCATCGCCTTCTATTCGGGCCTGTTCGGCAGCGAACCGAGCGTCGTGAAGACCGATTATGCCAAGTGGATGCTGGACGATCCGCGGATCAACTTCGCCATATCCGCGCGCGAGGATGCGGTTAAGGGCATCGAACACGTCGGGCTGCAGGTAGAAGACAGGCAGGAGCTGGAAGAAGTCTATGGCCGCCTGCGGGCCGCCGACCGCCCGGTGCTGGAAGAAGGCGCGACGACCTGCTGCTATGCGCAGTCGGAAAAGAGCTGGATCGCCGACCCCGATGGCGTGGTATGGGAAGCCTTCCTGACCGACGGCGATAGCACAGTCTATGGCGGCAATCCCGACCTCGACCGGCTGGCTTCGGCCAATGCCGCGACCAGCGCCTGCTGCGTACCGCAAATGGCTCCGGCCAAACCCGCCTGCTGCTGAGGCGAACCATGTCCGACCGACAGCTGAACGCGCTGTTCCTGTGCACGGGCAATTCCGCTCGCTCCATCCTCGGCGAGGCAATCCTCAATCACAATGGCGCGGGTCGCTTCAAGGCCTATAGTGCCGGAAGCAATCCCACCGGCACGGTCAACCCATTAGCGATCCATACGCTCAAGACCCTGGGGTATCCGGCAGAGGGCTATTCCTCCAAGAGCTGGAGCCAGTTTGCCGATGGTCCGGAATTCGACCTCATTTTCACCGTGTGCGACAGCGCGGCGGCGGAAACCTGCCCGGTCTGGCCTGGCCGCCCGACCAGCGCGCACTGGGGCATCCCCGACCCCGCCGCCGTCGAGGGAAGCGATGCCGAAAAGGCAGCAGCCTTCCTCGAAGCCTTCCGCATGCTCAAGCGGCGCATCGACCTGATGCTGGCATTGCCGGTCGCCAGCCTCGAAAGGGTCGCCTTGCGCGACGAATTGCATGCCATCGGGCGGGAGGCGGAGGGGCAATGACCGCGACAACTGCGGAAATCGACGCCCGCGCTGCAGGCCTGGGCCTGTTCGAGAAATGGCTCTCCGTCTGGGTGGGCGGGGCGATCCTTGCGGGGATTATCCTGGGCAATCTGACGCCGGGAGCCTTCGCCCTGCTCGCGTCCATCGAATACGCTTCGGTGAATCTGGCAGTCGCCTTGCTGATCTGGGCGATGATCTTTCCCATGATGGTCGCGGTGGATTTCGGGGCGGTGCGCCGCGTGGGAGACAAGCCGAAGGGCCTGATCATCACGCTGGCGGTCAACTGGCTGATCAAGCCGTTTACGATGGCTGCATTGGGCGTGTTGTTCTTCGAAGTGGTTTTCGCCGACCTGATCGACCCGGCCGACGCACAGCAATATATAGCCGGGCTGATCCTGCTTGGCGCGGCGCCTTGCACCGCCATGGTTTTCGTATGGTCGCAACTGACGAAGGGCGATCCCGCCTATACGCTGGTGCAGGTGGCGGCGAACGATCTCATCATGATCGTCGCCTTTGCGCCGCTTGTTGCGCTGTTGCTGGGCGTGACCGACATTTCCGTGCCGTGGGAGACGCTGCTCCTGTCGGTCGGACTATATGTCGTCGTGCCGCTGGCCGCCGGGGCCTACGTGCGTCACCGCTTGCTCGCCCGCCACGGGGGCGACGAAAGCGCAGTATCGGGCTTCACCTCGCGCATGAAACCGCTGTCGATCATCGGCCTGCTGCTGACGGTGCTGCTGCTGTTCGGTTTCCAGGCCGAAACCATCGTTTCCCGCCCCTTGCTCATCGCCCTGATCGCCGTTCCGATCATCGTCCAGAGCTATGGCATTTTCTTTATCGCCTACGGGGCTGCCAAAGCATGGAAGGTGCCGCATGCGGTGGCCGCGCCATGCGCGCTGATTGGCACGTCCAATTTTTTCGAACTGGCCGTGGCAGTCGCGATTGGCCTATTCGGATTGGGCAGCGGCGCCGCCCTTGCGACGGTCGTCGGCGTTCTTGTCGAAGTGCCGGTCATGCTGTCGCTGGTAGCCATCGCCAACAGGACGCGGGGCGGCTTTCCTTCAGAGTGATCCAAGGGTGGCGGCCTGCTTCACCGACATGGTGTACGGACAGTTTCCTACACGCGCCGCCTGTGCTCCACGCTTGGCAATGAACCGGACAAGCGACACGCTTTCTCGCGCGGGCCCTTCGCCGCATCCTTTCCTTTCACATCACCCCCGGCCACACGCGCAGCGAAGGCTCGACGCCCGTGAGCAGACCAAGTTCATCGGCGAGTTGGCGGAAAAGCGCTCTGTGACGGAGGTCGCGCGGCGGGTGGGTATAGCGCGGCTAGGGCCGATCTCTGCCGAGGACACAGCGCCCCTTTCAAAAGTCACGAATGCCGAACTGGCATGGCGCTGCGAAACGGGGATATGGAGTGTTATCCTGGGCGCGGAAAATAGGTCGGGGTGCTTCAGAAAGCCGACGATTCCGCGCTTCTTGGGCTGGTCGCACGCACGGACCGCCTTGTACGCCGCTACGCTGCGGACGCGAGCGCAGGCGAAAGGTCACGGGTTTGAAAACGTGCGCGGGCGTAACACTTTTGATCCGCGATCGACGATCCATGAAACGAACCGTCCTGCCGCACGCCTCGATGTGCCGCAGGCGATTTGAGATCAGCCTTGCGACCTGCTAAGCTGATGAATGCAAAACATATTTGTAACACCGCTCTGGATCCCGGATACGCTCCGGGACTTCCCGAAAGGCCGGACATGCCGCTTTATTCGCTTCAATTCGAGGATGACGATCTCGGACAGCCCAAACGCATGGAATTCACTAGCGATAGCCCCGCCACCGCCCTCTCGCTCCTCCAGACCGAGGGTGTGCGCCGCAGTGTGAAGCTGTGGGAAGGCGACCGCCTGCTCGGCACGCTGATGCGGGACCGGAGGGGCGTGTGGCACCTGGGCAAGGAACCGCTGCACCTCTCCTGAATCCTTCGATCCATTCACCAGGTGCCGCTTCATTTGACTCACCCCCCCATGGTTTGACAGAATCGCGCGCGAGGCGCCCGGTACGCGGGCGCGTTTCCCATGCGGCCCATCTGCGCCGCGAACACGAAATTCGAAGGACTTCCATGACAACTCCCAACAACGGTGACACCGTGACCATCGATTACGTCCTTAAGCGGGGCGACGGCGAAATCGTCGGCAATACCGAACAGGCAGGCCCGCAGGAAATCACCCTCGGCAGCGGCCAGATCTTCCCGCAGATCGAAGAAGTGCTGACCGGCATGGAAGTCGGCAGCGAAAAGTCGGTCGCGATTCCCGCTGACAAGGCCTTCGGCCCGCGCCGCGAGGAACTGGTGATCGATATTCCTCGCGAAAACCTGCCCGCAGAACCGGCGCCGCAGCCGGGCATGGCGATGCAGGCGCAGGCGCAGGACGGTTCGCCGCTGACGCTCTACATCCTCGAAGTGGGCGAACAGGTGGTCAAGGCCGACGGCAACCACCCGCTGGCCGGCGAAGACGTGACCTTCGACCTTACCCTGCGCGATATCAAGCAGGCGGCCTGACGCTATCCGGCGGGCGGCCAGCTGCGGAGACAGACATGTCCGACGAACAGCTGATCGCCCGCCACCTCATCGTCCAGGGCGTGTTCTATCGCGACTGGAAGGTGAAAACTGCTCGCGAATCGGGGCTGGTCGGCTGGGTCCGCAACCTCCCCGACGGGACGGTCGAGGCTCATATCGAGGGCACTCCCGGTTCCGTCGACTGCATGGTTTCCGCCATGCACCAAGGCCCACCCCGCGCCGATCCTACCCGTATCGAGCAGGCGGACGCGCCGATTTGTAAATTTCCGACATTCGACAGGCGCGCTTAGCGGCTCGGCACTTAATTTGCTAAACCTACTGTAGGGACTTGTGGCATATGGTCCGCTGCAAGGGGGAATCAGTGCATCAATCGCGTGACTGGGGTTATTACGGCTGGCCGATGCTGTTCGGCATCGCGTGGCTCGTATGCGCCCATATCGCGCTGGAATTGACCCAGGGTGCAGACGGCATCGCCGCCGTTTGGCCACCAAGCGGCATCTTCATCGCCGCCTTGTTATTCTTCGATAGAAAACGCCGCCTCATGACGGCAGCCTGGGTCGCTGCCGCGAGCATGGCTTCGAACATGTGGGCCGGGTCGGGTTTCCTTGCAACAACGGGCTATACCGTTGCCAATCTGGTAGAAGGCTATCTCGTCTACCTGATCATGGGAGGCAGCCATTCCGCCCGGCACTCCCTTGCCCATCCCTGGCACATGGCCCGGTTCGGATTTGCCGCCATCTTGGCGGGAGTCGCAAGTGCGCTGATGGCGGGCGTATTGTCGGGCAATCTGGCTTTCGCTTTTCTCTCTTCCTGGTTCAGCACCGTGACGCTGGGCATGCTCATCGTCACCCCGGTGATCCTTTTCATCGCAACAGATGGGCCGAATCGGCGCGAATTGGTCTCGCTGAAATCGCTCTGGACGATGATGGTCGTAACGATCCTGAGCGTGGCGGCTTTCGGACAAGCCGGTATCCCGCTGACCTTCCTTCCCGTCATGGCCATCGCGATCGCCACGGCGACCCTGCGCCTTAGTGGTGCTGCAGTCGCCTTGGTCATCGTCGCGGCGGTCGGATCGATACTCACCGCAGCAGGTGCGGGGCCCGTCAGTCTGTTTTTCGGGACAACCGAAGAACAGGTGCTCTTTTTCCAGGTCTACCTCGTGGCATTACTCGCATCCTCCATGCCCCTGGCCTACCTGTTGTCACAGCGCGAAAGCGACCTCGCGACCATCGCCGGGAATGCCGCCCGCCTCGAGGCCGCAGAACGCGCGGCCAAGGTCGGCCATTGGCGGTTTGGGCCGGCAGACAATTCCGTTCACTGGTCGCGCGAAGCGCTGCGCATCTGTGGTTTCGAGGGAAACGTGCAGCCCAGTTTCGAACAATGGGTCTCGCTCCACCTTCCGGATGACCGCGAGAGGGTACGGTCGTTCATCGTGGAAGCGACGACGCATGGCCTCCCCTTCGCATTCGAATCGCGCATCGAGAGGGCACAGGGCGATGTCGTGCATATCGATTGCCGCGGCGATGTCGAAACCGACCATCAGGGGCGCGTGACGGCCCTTTTCGGTACCATGCTCGATGTCACCGACCGCGCCGAAACGATGCGGCAGCTCGAACTTGCCCGCGCTCGCGCCGAACGCGAAGCCGCCGAAGTGCGCTTGCTGGCCGCGACCGATCCATTGACCGGCATGCCCAACCGCCGCTGCATCCTCGCCAATCTCGCCGAAGCGATGGACTCGGCGCAGCTGAGGAATACGCCCCTGTCGTTGGCGATGATCGACATCGACCATTTCAAGGCAGTCAACGACAAGTTCGGGCACGGTTATGGTGATCAGGTAATCAGGAAGATTGCCGACATTCTCTGCGACGAAGCACGCGACCGCGATAGCGTGGGTCGTTTGGGCGGAGAGGAGTTCCTGTTCGTATTCCCAGGACGCAAGGCAGACGAACTGGACGAGCGCTGCATCGCCATCAAGAAGCGGCTCGCCGATGTCGAATGGGATCAGGAACACGACGTGACCCTCAGTATCGGATTGGCGCAACTGTGTGCCGGTTGGGACGAGCGCGACCTCATGCGTGCCGCGGACGAGGCCCTATACGATGCCAAGGATGCCGGACGTAACCGGCACGCTGTCCACGCGGCATGAACGCGATGCTAATCGCTGCTTGATGAGTAAGACCAGTGAATGACGAGCCTAAGGTGTCACCCATTGCCCCTTGCCTCGGGTGAATATCGCTCTCTTGTGCCCGTCGCTGGAAAGCCGGTACCAATCCATAGTTTCTATCGTGACCAGCATGACAGCGAAGTTCTCTCTCGCCGGTGCAAGTTGTTCTTCCGACGGGCGACGACCCTCGACATCCTTGGGCAATCCGCTGGATGGCTCGTCGCGTTCCTCACCCGGTGGGGCACCGAGATAACAGCGGCGCGCAAACGTATCGCTTTCCTGCCACGCTTTATCTGCGATTGCGGCATCACATACGATCCGTGCCAGCCCACGACAACGTAACTGCACCTTCTCGGTCTGGTCGTAGAATAGCACCGCCACTGGCGCACCATTGCCGATCACGGCGACTTTCGGTGAACGCGCGTCCGTATGGAAACGCAAGGTCCAGTTCTCTGGATTGAATTCCCGCAGCACCATGACACGGGCATCTGCGTCGGCTGTCGCGACCACCGGCGTATGCATTGGCGAATTCCGGTCACCTGCTGCGCCAGACAGCAAGCGGACGATATCAGCTTTTATTTCTTCCAAGGTCCATTCCATCCTGACCTAACGCTTAGTCGCCCATCGAGTTCGCATTCATTTTTCAGAGGACGAACCTGAACAATCACCTGCAGGTGCGGTTCAGTTTCGGGACAGTCGGATATGATACAACTTGCGACATCGAAACATGAGGCCGCAGGTGTGGAGCGGCTTTCCGAGCCACAAGGACCAGCTCCATGACACTTACCAAGCTGATGAAAGGCAGCGCGTTGAGCGCACTCGCCATTGCGATGACAATGACCGCCTTGCCGCAAGCTGCACAAGCGGCCGAAAGCGCATCTGAACAGCGCAACCAGCGTGATCGTGACAATCGCAACGATCGTCGCAGCGAACGTGGCCAGGAACGACGCAGCGAACGTGGCCAGGAACGACGCAGCGAACGCCGTGACAATCGACAGGAACAGCGGAGCGAACGTCGCAACAATCGACAGGAGCAACGCAGCGAACGCCGCGATGACCGACAGGGACAGCGCAGCGACCGTCGTGACGACCGGCAGGACCGGCGCGAGGTCCGCCAGGATCGGCGCGAAGATAGTCGTAATGATCGCGACCGCGACTATCGTAGCGACCGCAATCGCACCTATCGCGACACACGGCGCGGCGACCGCGATGACCGCCGCGAGTGGAGGCAGGAACGCCGCGAAGATCGGCGCGACGACCGGCAGGACAGGCGCGAGGATCGACGCGAGTACCGGCAGGACAGGCGCGAGGATATTCGCGATGCCAACCGCCGCGCGCGTTATTACGATGGTCGTAGTTGGCACAACTACAATCGCTGGGACCAGCGTCGCTGGCGTGCGGACCGGCGTTACGACTGGAATCGCTATCGCACCAGCAACCGAAGTCTCTATCGGCTGGGTCGCTATTATGCCCCCTATCGCGATTATCGCTATCGCCGCCTGAACATCGGCTTCCGTCTCGGCAACCTGTTCTTCGGTAGCCGTTACTGGATCAACGATCCCTGGCAGTACCGTCTGCCAGAAGTCTACGGCCCCTATCGCTGGGTCCGCTATTACGACGACGTGCTGCTGGTTAACATATACAGCGGCGAAGTCGTCGACGTGATCCACGACTTCTTCTGGTAATAGAACTCTCTTCGCCTGTCCGGGTTGAGAGTGGACCGGAGAGGCAGATGACCCCCGCCGAGCGATCGGCGGGGGTTTTTCGTCAGCCCGGCACCTTGCCGAAGGGCAGCATGCGGAAAATCCCGCCGTTCTTGTCGAAGAACGTATGTTTCAATGCGCCGAGGATATGCAGCGCGATGAGGTAGATGAAGATGCTACCGCCCGTTGCATGAAGGCCGAAGATTGATTTCGCTGCATCCTCGTTTGTGCCCAATGGCAGCGGCGGAATGGTAAACAGACCGAACATGTCGATTTCGCGCCCGGCCAGCGAATTGGCAGTCCATCCGCCCAGCGGGAGGCCGATCAAAAGGACGTAGAAGATGACGTGGACCGTTCGCGCCAAGATCGCTTCCCATCTGGCGAGGTCGGATGGAAGCGGCGGAACCGGATGCGTCCAGCGCCACAGCAGCCGGCCGATGGTGAGGGCGAGGATCGTGATCCCCAGCGCCTTGTGATTGCCCATCGCGGCTCCGCGCGCCGCGCCTTCAAGCTGTTCTGCATTTTCGACGATCCGCCAGTTCACGATCACCGCAACGGCAATCACCCAGTGAAAGATCATCGCTCCGGTCGAGTAACGGCGTGCAGTGGCTGTATCGGTCATATCGGCAGGCTCCCATCCCGTTGGATCAGCATGAAACTAGCTGGAAGTTGATTTCGCACAAGATGCCCGGTTGCGAGACGCCTTCGCATCGCTAACACTATGGGAATGACGAAGACTGCCGTGATTCCCGACCAGGACGCCCTCAAACGTATCGGCGCTCAGGTGCGCCAGCGGCTGGAGTCCGATCCCGAAATCTACAAGGTGCCGACCGACATAGCGGAGATCTTCGCCGTGCCGAACTTCCTCACACCCGAGGAATGCCGCCGCTTCATCGCCATGATCGACGTGGTGGCCCGGCCCAGCGAGTTGCACGAAACCGCCTATATCGAGAAGTTCCGCACGTCCTATTCGGGCAATTTCAATCCGCACGACCCGTTCGTGAAAGGAATCTCCCGCCGAATCGACGACCTCCTGGGCATGAACCCCGCTACCGGCGAGGCGATCCAGGGCCAGCGCTACCTGCCGGGGCAGGAGTTCAAGCCGCATAACGACTGGTTTTATACCGATCAGGAATACTGGAAGATGGAGCGCAAGCGCGGTGGCCAGCGGTGCTGGACGGCCATGGCCTTCCTCAACACCGTGCCCCAGGGCGGCCACACGCATTTCACCCATGTCGGCGCCTCGATCGAACCCAAGCCCGGTGTGCTGCTGATCTGGAACAATGCCAAGCCCGACGGTTCACCGAACGAGGATACGATGCACGCCGGGACGCCGGTGATTGAAGGTTCGAAATACGTGCTCACCAAATGGTACCGCACGCGCAAGCACAATTGACAAGAGCTGTTAGGCGCGTGCCAGCGCCTCGGCAATCAGCTTGCGACTGTTCTCGATCCCGTAAAGCGCGATGAAGCTGCCCATGCGCGGGCCCTGATCGCTGCCAAGCAGGGTCTGGTAGAGCGCCTTGAACCAGTCGCGCAGGTTTTCGAAACCGTATTCCGCGCGCTTGCCGATTTCGTACACCTGCGTTTGCAGGTCCTCCGCGCTGGTGCCAGGCGCGGCATCAGCCAGATAGGCATCGAGCGCCTTAAGCGCCTCCGCTTCGTTCGAGGTCGGAGCGCGCTTGTCGAGCGTCGGCACGATGTAGTCCCGCGTATAGGCCACCGCCGTGCCGATCAGCACTTCGAGTTCCGGCGTAATACGGCCCGCACCGATATAGCTTTCGAGGTAATCGCGCAGGCTCGCCTCGCTCGCTTCCGCGCCCAGCACACTGGCGAGGTTGAGCAGTAGGCCATAAGTTACCGGCAGACTGTTGCCCGCGCCGGGCGCCTCCGCACCTTCGAAGCCGCCATTGGCGCGCGAAAGGTGCCACACCGGATTGCCCAGTTGCTTGTCGAGCTCCTGTTCCGCCAGCCGTTCGCGGAACTGCCAGTAATCGTCCACTGCGCGCGGGATCACCCCGGTGTGCAGGCTCTTCGCGCTCTTGGGATTGGGGAAGATGTAGAATCCCAGGCTCTCTTCGCTGCCATAGGTCAGCCATTGCTCGATGGTGAGGCCGTTGCCCTTGGACTTGCTGATCTTTTCGCCCTTTTCGTCCAGGAAAAGTTCGTAGATCAGCCCTTCCGGCTTGCGGCCGCCCAGCGCCTGGACAATCTTGCCCGATTGCACGCCGCTGTCAGTCAGGTCCTTGCCGTACATCTCGTAATCGACGCCTAGCGCATACCAGCGCATAGCCCAGTCGACCTTCCACTGCAGCTTGCTCATCCCGCCAAGGCCCGACTGTTCGACGACGGTTCCGTCTTCGTCGGTGAAGCGTACGAGACCGGCATCGGCATCAACCACCTCGACCGGGACCTGCAATACCCGGCCCGTCTTGGGCGAGATCGGAAGGACCGGCGAATAAGTCTTGCGCCGTTCCTCGCGCAGCGTCGGCAACATGATGTCGAGGATGGCTTCGTTCTTGCGCAGCACCTGCTTCAGCGCATCGTCGAAACGGCCCGAATTATACTCATCGCTCGACGCGATGAACTCGTAGTCGAAACCGAACCGGTCGAGAAAGGCCCGCAGCATGGCGTTGTTGTGCGCGGCAAAGCTCTCGTGACCCTTCTCGAAGGGATCAGGCACGCGCGAAAGCGGCAGGTGCAGGTTTTCCTGCAACAGTTCGCGGTTGGGCACATTGTCGGGCACCTTACGCAGCCCGTCCATATCGTCCGAGAAGGCGACGAGACGCGTCTTGCCATCATCCGGCTTGGCCCCGATCATCGCCTCGAAAGCACGGCGGACCAGCGTGGTGCGCAGCACTTCTTGGAACGTGCCGATATGCGGTAGGCCGCTCGGACCGTACCCCGTTTCGAAGAGGACCGGCGAGCCATCGGGCTTGACCCCATCGGGATAGCGTTTGAGCAGTCGCTGTGCCTCCTGGAACGGCCAAGCCTTGGACACGCGGGCGGCTTCGATCAGATCGGTCATGCTCATGCCCTCCCTCTTGCCGCTACGCTGTGGTGTTGCAAGTGCGAAGTGCCGGGCGCCATTGGAAATGGAAGATCGTTTCCCGTGGAGGCAAAACGGTCGGAAAATCGGTTGAAGGCTGACCAAGCCGTCTGGAAAGAGCCGCGCCAAAGGAGAGGGCCCCCGCCATACTTATGGCGAGGGCCCTTGTTTCGGATGAGACTGACTATCAGCCGGCCGGTTGCGGCTGCATTTCTGCTGCTGCCGTCCGTACCCGATCTGCGAGCGCAGGATCGGTCTGCATGGCCGTACCAATCGCGTTGAAGGTCTCGGGGTCGATGCCAGACTGGGCAACGATGTCGGCAGCCTGTTGCTGCTTCGCAGCTTCATCTCCGTTCAGAGACTGAATTTTCAGTGCGGCTGCCGCGAAGCTTTCGATTTCCGCGTCACTGAACGTATCGTCACTGGCGGCATCGTTCATGGCGGGCTCTTTGGGCACCGCCGAATCATCAGGAAGCTCTTGGCTCGGCATCTGCGGCATGGCTTCAGCTTCCGGCGCCGTGGTCTGCGCCGCAGCGCCGCTGGCGAGAATGAGCGCAGAACCAGCGAGGAGAGTGGAGAGGGTTTTCATAGGTTGGCTCCTTTAGTCATGTGTCCACTAGAACCAGAAGATCGGAACGGTGCTTGCGATTGCGAAGGTCTCGCGGGCTCAAATGTGGCTGAAAGAAGGCAATCAGTCAAAGATGCCTCTTGCGCACGACGATCTGACAGCGCTCGGCCAAACAAAGGGTTAGCTCGCATTTCCTAGATGAGGAGACGCGCAAAAGGGACGCCCAACTCGGTCGTGGACGCCCCTTCCGCTGCGACACCTAGGGAGGGTCGGGAGACTAATCAGGTAGTCGCAGGTCTCCAGCCACGCAGTTCGGGCCAGATATTGGTGTATTGGCTAAGGTCGATCCGCGGCTTGCGGCTGGTGAACCGCGTCCCGATCGACTGCATTATCAGGCGAGCGCGCTTGGCGCGGGCCTTGGGCGAGCGGAACGGGTTGGCCCGGTCCGGGCGTGCCGCGACCATCCGCTCGAGCAGGCTGCTGCGCTCCTCGAAGGTCTCGGGCAACTCGGGAGGCAGTTCCACTGCCGCGCCGCTGCTCGGGCTCGCGGTGGCCGCAAAAGCGGGTGCCGGATCGACTGCTCGGGTGGTGATAGTCGGCGCGCGATCCCTGATCGGAGCCGGCTTCGGCTCGACCGTCTTGGTTACGACCGGCTTTTCGATCACAGGCGCAGCCGAACGGCGGCGACGCATCAGGAAAAAGGTCAGCAGGCCGATCCCGCCAACGCCGAGCAGCGCGAGGATCAAGGCGGAGGTCGACCCGTCCTCGATGGGCTGACCAGCAGGAGCCAGCTCGGCGCGGGCGACGGCCAGTTCGGCTTCGCTCGGCACCGGAGCAGCGGCAGTCGGCAGCATATCGGTGTTCGACACGCTCTCATCGGGCGGAGTCGGAGCCGCTATCGCCGGAGCGGGATCAGCTTCTGGTGCCGGAGCGGACGAAGGCGCTGCGGGGCGAAGTGCCGCGGCAAGGCGCGGAGTAGTGACAGCTGGTTCGGCCTCTGCAGGCGTCTCGATTGGGGTTGCTGTCTGGATCGGTTCCGACGAGATAATCACGGGTTCAGTTATTATCGGCGCGGGATCGGGCGACACGACGGTCGGTTCAGCCGTCGTCGCGGGCTGCGCGGTCGAAGTCTGCGCTTCGGGGACATCGATCACGATCTGCGGCTGCGACTGGGCGGACGCAGGGGTTGCATTGAGCGCGGCCATTGCAGCAATCGCAAGGGGGGCGCAGGCGATCTTGAGGTTTGTTTTCGTCATGCCCCTTAAAACGGGCACAGTTTTGCCACAGTTCCTGTAATGCACGGTTCAGGATTGGATAAGTAATTGTTTTTGCTTCATCTCACCGCCGGGAATCGGGACGGTTCGCCGACCGTCTGCGGCGAACCGAAAGGCCTTCGGCACATTCCTGCGCGCTTCTGTTTACTTTTCGTTCCCCCGCTTTCATGGTCGATAGCGTGAGCCCTGCACTACCCCTCCCGGCCCTAAGCGCCAGCCACGCGGGCACCTGGCTGCGCGATGCGAGTGGAACCACGCGCGAATGTTCCAAGGGTGAAGCGGTGATGGCGGCCGCTGATACCCCATTGCTGCTGCTGAACGCTCCGCTGGTGGCGAGCAGGCTGGGCTATCCCGACCTGTCCGGCCTCGATCTGCTCGAACTATTCGCCTTCATCCACCCTGCCCGATTTTGCGTGCCGACCCCGAAGGGTCTGGCGCATGCGCTCGGCCTTGACGAACCGGCAGACGATGCCGGTGTGCCCCTGCTCCTACAAAAGGCAGCGGGAGCACTGGTGGAAACCTGCGAAACCGCCGATTGGGCGGAACGTGAGGGCGCATGGTCGTCGCTCCAATCGCTCAGCCGGCTGCGCTGGCCCTGGGCGAACATCCTCGCGCCGCATGTGCGCAAGCCGGAAACTGCCGAGAAGTGGTTGTTCACACGCTTGCCCGAATGGGAGGAGACGCCCGAGCGCCCGCAGCCGGCACAGGTCCTCATCGAAGAGCCCGAAATCGAGGCCCATCTCGAACGTCTGACCGGCGAAGGGGCCGAGCGGCGCGAGGGGCAGCGGCTGTTCGCCCGCGGTGCCGGACATGTCTTCGGCCCGCGAGACAGGCAGAAACGTCCGCATGTCCTTCTCGCGCAGGCCGGCACTGGCATCGGCAAGACGCTGGGATACCTCGCCCCCGCCTCGCTCTGGGCGGCAGCCTCCGGGGGAACCGTCTGGGTCAGCACTTACACCAAGAACCTGCAGCGCCAGTTGCGGCGCGAGAGCACGCGCGCCTGGCCCCTCACCCGGCCTGACGGATCGCCGCCGGTAGTGGTGCGCAAGGGCCGTGAAAACTATCTCTGCCTGCTCAATCTGGAGGATGCGTTGCAGGGCGGGTTCGCAGGCCGACCGGCGATTCTGGCACACCTCGTCGCGCGCTGGGCGGCCTATACGCAGGATGGCGACATGATCGGCGGGGACCTGCCCGGCTGGCTCGGCACGCTCTACCGCAAACGCGGGATTGCCGCACTGACCGACCAGCGCGGCGAATGCATCTATGCCGGCTGCCCGCACTACCGGAAATGCTTCATCGAACGCAGCGCGAGGAACGCCGCGCAGGCTGATCTCGTCATCGCCAACCATGCGCTGGTGATGGTCAATGCCGCCCGCGGACGCGACCCGGCGAGCAGGCCGACGCGCATCGTGTTCGACGAGGGCCACCACGTCTTCGACGCCGCCGACCGCACTTTTTCTGCCGCGCTCACAGGGCAGGAAGCCATCGAACTGCGGCGCTGGATCGTGGGGCCCGAACGCAATTCGCGCGGCCGCCGCCGGGGGCTTGCGGCACGGCTGGCCGATGTCGCGAGCTATGATGACGCAGGAGGCCAGGCGGTGGAAGCGGCAGTTCAGGCTGCACAGGAATTGCCGTCCGAAGGATGGCTTGGCCGACTGGCCGAAGGCGCACCGCTCGGGCCGCTCGAGGCACTCCTCGCGCAGGTGCGCGCGGTCACCTACGCGCGGGACGAAAGCGGACAGGAGGCCGGATACGGCATCGAAACCGAGACTTCGCAGCTTCCCGGCGAACTGGTCGAGGCTGCAGGAACGGCGGCGCAGGCCCTCGCCCAGATTCGCTCGCCGCTCCTGAAACTTGCGGGCAGGCTCGAGGCGATCATGACAGACGCGCCCGACTGGCTCGACGGCCAAGGCCGCGCGCGGATCGAAGGCGCGCGGCACTCGCTCGCCTGGCGGATCGACCTGATCGCTGCCTGGGAGGCGCTTCTTTCGCGGCTCGGCGGCCCGGCCGACCCCGAATTTGTCGACTGGCTGGCGGTCGACCGCAACGACGCTCGCGAATTCGACATCGGGCTCTATCGGCACTGGCTCGATCCCATGAAGCCTTTCGCCAAGGTCGTGCTCGAACCCGCGCATGGCGTCATGCTGACTAGTGCCACGCTTACCGATCGGGACGAGGCTGGTCCCGACTGGCCGCATGCAATCGCGAAAAGCGGTGCACCGCACCTCGAACTCATTCCGAAAACCGCGCAGGCCGACAGCCCCTTCGACTACGCCGGAAGGGCAGAAGTGCTGATCGTCACCGATATCAAGCGCGGCGACATTCCCGCGCTTGCGGGTGCCTATGCGCGGCTGATCGAAGCCTCCGAAGGCGGCGTGCTGGGCCTGTTCACCGCCATCCGCCGGATGCGTGCCATATATGGGAGGATAGCGGATCGCCTCGCCCGCGCCGGACTGCCGCTTTACGCGCAGCACGTCGATCCGATCGATACCGGAACGCTGACCGACATCTTCCGCGACGACGCCCGCGCCAGTCTGCTCGGCACCGACGCCCTGCGCGACGGGGTGGATGTGCCGGGACGATCCTTGCGCTGCGTAGTGATGGAAAGCGTCCCTTGGCCGCGGCCGACCATCCTGCACCGGGCAAGGCGAGCGGCTGCAGCCGAAGAGTCTGGCGGCGCGAAGCGGTATGACGACCGGATTATTCGCGCACGGCTGGCGCAAGCGTTCGGGCGCTTGATCAGGAGCGGAGAGGATTCAGGACATTTCGTGATCCTTTCCTCAGCTTTTCCAAGCCGGCTGCTGGCGGCCTTCCCCGAAGGCACGCCCGTCATACGCCTGACGCTTGCGGAAGCTTTACAGCGCGTTGCGAAGGGTGTTGGAGACGGCGCTCAAGCCGAAGTGACCGCAGCGGAGAACGAACACTCGTGAAAATCCTGGGATTATTGCGCCATGCCAAGTCCGACTGGGGCGAAAGCGACAAGCGCGATTTCGACCGGGGTCTCAACCGGCGTGGCCGCAAGGGTGCCGAACTGATCGGGGCACACATCCGCGATCACGGGGTGAAGTGGGATAAGCTTGTCGCCAGTCCCGCACAGCGGGTGAAGACGACGCTGGAAGAGGCCGATATTGGCCCCGCTCCCGATTGGCAGGATAGTCTTTATCTCGCCTCCACCGAAACGATCTGCGACGTGATCCGTGAACAGGGCGGCGATGCCGACCGCCTGCTGGTGGCGGGCCACAATCCGGGCTTCGGAGACATGGTTTTCGAACTTGTCGCCCCGCGCAATGAAAACGCCCTGTTCGACGAGGCCAAGGTCAAGTTCCCCACCGCCGCCTTCGCCGTATTCGAACTCGACATAGACGAATGGGCAGACCTTGCGGAAGGCTGCGGCAAGCTAGTGCATTTCGCCCGACCGCGCGATCTCGATCCGGAGCTTGGTCCGGAGCACGGATAAACGTGAAAGTGCCCTTTCATTCCGCGCACACTTCGCTAATGCGAACTCTTATCAAGTAAGAGGATTAATTTTATGCGTAAGATTTCCATCGTTACTGCGCTTGCAGGCGCAGCCATCACCCTGTCGGCCTGTTCAGGCGAAACCGAGGAAGCCGCCGAGGGCACGACTGCAGAAGCGCCGGTTGCCGACACAACCGAAGCTGAGGCTGCGAGCACCGTGGTCGACGCCAATACCGCAACAGAGGAACAGCTTGCAGGGATGGAAGGCATGTCCCCCGATCTTGCAGCAGCGGTCGTAGCGGGACAGCCCTATGAGAACGTTAGCGCCTTCAATGCCACGCTCCTCGAAACGCTGAGCGAAGAAGAAGCAGCCGCCGTGCGCGAAACGCTCTTCGTTCCGGTCAACCTCAACACCGCCAGCGAAGCCGATATCAAGCTGATCCCCGGCATGACCGACAAGATGGTCTACGAATTCCTCGAATATCGTCCCTATGAGGACATGGCCGAATTCGACCGCGAAATTGGCAAGTATGTAGACGAAGCCGAAGTCGCCCGTTTCCGTAGCTACGTCACTCTCTGACGCCGCTGGAGAAAGATCCGCACCAACTCGATCACGGCCAGGATACCTACGTGGATCCAGGCCGCGGTCGGGTCGAATGCCGACCATACCCAATGCAGGAAGGTCAGCACCGCCGCAGGATAGACCAGCCGGTGCAGCGACTTCCATGACCTCTTGAGCTTGCGCATCGACACATTGTTCGAAGTCACGGCCAGCGGCACGAACAGCACCAGAGCCAGCCAGCCGACGAGGATGAAGTCCTCATCGAGCTCGGCGAGAACCAACTCGAGCGAACCTTTCTTCCACAAATACATCGCCGTATGCCCCGCCGCATAGGCGAAGCTGGCCACACCCAGGTCGCGCCGTCGCCTCATGAGCCAGATCGCCCATCGCTGCTTGCGAAACAGCAATTTGATCGGCGTTACCGCAAGCGTCACCATCAGCAGCCACGCCGCCCAATCCCCGCTATCGCCGATTGCGTGGCCGTAACCATACTCGTCAGGCGTCATGAGCCAGCGCCAGCAGATCCAGAAACCCGGCAGCGCAAGGACGAACCAGAGAAATGGCTGGGATTTCAGGATCGATTTCAAGACAGAAGCAAGCTTGGTACGGGCATGGCCGCGCTATGGTGGGTTCGGTAACCTACCGCAAGACCCGCGGCCCGACGCCGTCTTCTCCCCATTTATCGCCCGCGTTGTAAAGCGCGCATTTCTTCAGGCTGAGGCAGCCGCAGCCGATACACCCGTCGAGATCCTCGCGCACCTTTTCAAGCGCGGCAATCTGCGCATCGATCCGGCGCCGCACCTCGCTGCTGATCTTCTTCCAGTCAGCTGCGTTGGGCGTCCGCCCCTGCGGCAGGCCCGCGAGTGCATCTTCGATTTGGCCAAGTGACAAACCGAGTTTCTGCGCAATCAGGATAAAGCTGAGCCGGCGGATGTCGCTGCGCAGGAAGCGCCGCTGATTGCCGGAAGTGCGCAATGGTTCGACCAGTCCCTTCCCCTCATAGAAACGGATGGCTGAGACCGAGAGACCGGTACGGCGGGCAAGATCGCCGATCGGCAGGAGGTCGTTCGCTTTCATCGATTACAGAGATAGCGCAAATGAAGCTTGACCTCAACTTAGCTTGAGGTTGCATATATCTCTGCATCGCAATCAGCGCCGCACCTTACCGAAGGTCGGCGTATCAGAAGGAGATGCATCATGGCGCAAGGACGCCTCGAACACGCCAATATTTCGGTTACCGACCCGGATCGCAGTGCCGCATTGCTGGCGGAGCTGCTTGGATGGAAGGAGCGCTGGCGCGGGACATCACAGCTCGGCGGGCGCTCGGTCCATGTGGGTGCGGAGCATGACTATATCGCGCTCTACACCGGTGACCAGGTGAAGGGCGATTATCGCAAGGGCCAGCCGCTCAACCATATCGCCTTCACCGTTGGCGATCTCGATGCTGCGGAAGCGGTGGTCGAAGGCCACGGCCTCAAACCTTTCGGGCATGACGATTACGATCCGGGCAGGAGGTTCTATTTCTTCGACTGGGACGGTATCGAATTCGAGGTGGTCAGCTATGAATGAGATCATGCTTCGCCGTCCGCCGTTCAGCCCGCCAGAGAAACCCGAAAAGCGAACACTCAGCCCGGAAGTGTCCCCGTCTGCCGAAGTGCCTCGGTCAGGGCGATCGCGGCGCTTGTCGCCAGGTTGAGCGATCGGACCTGGGGGCACATCGGCAGGCGGACGCTTGCGTCCACACCGGCGCGAACCGCATCGGTCACGCCTGCGCTTTCCTTGCCGAAGAGCAGGACATCGTCGGGGCGATATTCGAAGTCGTAAGAGGATTGAGTTGCCCTAGTGGTGAAGAGCACCAGGCGGCTGTCCGCGTGGGCTTCGCGGAAGGCCTCGAACCCGCGGTGGCGGACAACCTCGACGTGGTCGATGTAATCCATCGCAGCGCGCCGCACTCGCCGGTCGTCCCACGGGAAACCGAGCGGCTCGATCAGGTCGACGCCTGCGCCCATGCACGCGCCGAGCCGCATCACGGCACCGACGTTTCCGGCAATTTCGGGTTCGAACAGGGCTATTCGCATCGGATCAGAGCAGCCCAACTTGGCCCGTGCCCGACCACGGCTGACGCGTCCGATCGAGCGCCAGTTCGCCTTCCCAGGGTCGGCACAGCGTCAAGGCTTCTTCAGGAGAGCCCGCAGTCCATTGTGCCCAGTCACTTTCTGCCAACAGAACGGGCATGCGTGTGTGGCATTCAGCCGCTGCTCCGCAGGCGTCCGTCATGACCATGGAATAGCATTCACCCCATTCATCCGTATCGCGCCACACTCCTGCGACGGCGAACAGTTCGGCATCCGGTCGGGTGATCCAGGTACGCATCTTGCTACCCGAGGCCCCTTCGGCCTCCGCCCACGCGGTGACGGGGATCAGGCATCGCCGGCCCTCGAAACTGAAGCGCCAGAAGTAGCTGCGGAGCTTGTCGGTCCGCGTGTTGTTGACCGGCTTTGGCTTGAGCGGCTGCCCGCTCTTGCCCTTCATCACCAGCGGGAAACCCCAGTTCATCTGCCTGAGACTTCCCTCGGCCACCACCGCACCCGGATAGCCGGGAAAGACCTCTTCGCCGAGATTGGCCCGGCCGAGTTCGTTGACCGCTTTGAACCAAGCAGCGACCTCGTCCTTACCCTTGGTCATCCGGTAGAGGTTGCACATCAGGCGTTGCCCACCACGAAGCAGGCGGCAGCGACTAGGGCCCCCGCCCAGCGGTTCGAACGGAAGCGTTCAAGCGGGTTGGCGGGATCGTCCCCATCGAGAGTCGAGACTTGCCACGCTAGATGGCCGGCCGCAGGGACGAGCGCCAGCAGAGCAATCCAGTCCGCGCGGTAAAGCCAGAAAGCCAGTGCCCACAGCGCCACCGCCCCGGCGTAGAACAGCGCGACGCCGCCCTTCACCTGACCGCCCAGTCGCAGCGCAGAGGAACGGATACCGACCAGGGCATCATCCTCGCGGTCCTGCATGGCATATATCGTGTCGTAGCCGATTACCCACAGTGCCGCGCCCGCATACATTGCCGCCAGCGCATCGAGATTGTCGGCGCGCAGCTGCGTCCATCCCACCAGCAGGCCCCACGAAAACACGAGGCCGAGCCAGGCCTGCGGCCACCATGTGATCCGTTTCATGAAAGGATAAGCGGCCACCAAGGCGAGGCTCGCCAGTGCGACGATCTGTCCCAGCGGACGCAATTGCAGCAGCACGACCAGCCCGACCAGGCATAGAGCCAGCAACCACCCCCAAGCGAGTTTCTTCGGCACTCGCCCGCTAGCCACCGGGCGGCTGGCGGTGCGTGACACCTTCCGGTCGAGATCGGCATCGACGATGTCGTTATAGACGCAGCCCGCACCGCGCATGGCAATACTGCCCAGCAGCAGCCAGCCGAGCAGTGCCCATTGCCAGCCGGCGCCCGTCAGCCACACGCCCCAGACGCAGGGCCAGAACAGCAGCCACCAACCGATCGGCCGGTCGAATCGTGCCAGCTGTGCAAGGTCTCGCAGGCGCTGCGGAAGGCGCACGATGAGCCCGCGATGCTCGCTGTCCGGTACGATATCACTCGAAGCTGGTTCGCTCATGGGTTGCTCCCTACCCTCGCGCGTGCCACCTGCAAAGCCATGCCCGCAACTCCCGCCTGGCCGCCCAAGAGCGCACCGCGCCTGTTCGTCGCCACCCCCCTGTCCGAAGGTGCGGAAGTGCGCATCGAGGGCAATCAGGCGCATTACCTCGGCAAGGTCATGCGAATCTCGACCGGCGATACTGTGATCCTCTGCGATAACGAAACCGGCGAATGGGCCGCGGAAGTTATCGACATAGGCAAGCGGCACACAACCATGACGGCCCGGCAGCATCTGCGGGAGCGGGAGGAAGTCCCCGACTTCTGGCTCTGCGCCGCGCTGCTCAAGAAGGATCGGTTCGACATGGTGCTGGAAAAGGCGACCGAGCTGGGCGTCGCCGCTATTCATCCCATCGTCACTCGCCGCTGCGTAGCCGACAAGCTCAATTCCGAGCGCGCATCCGCCATCGTGACCGAGGCCGCGGAGCAATGCGCGCGCACCGCGCTCCCCCCAGTGGCCAAGCCGCGCAAGCTCGACGGATTGCTGCGTGACTGGCCCGAGGACCGCATCCTGTTCTTCGCAGATGAGGAAGGCGGTGAACCCGCTGCCGACGCTTTCTGTTACGCAGACGGTCCAGCTGCTCTGCTCACCGGCCCGGAAGGCGGATTCGACGATGAGGAGCGCGCAGCGATTCGCGCCCATCCCAATGCCCGGCCCATCAGCCTCGGTCCACGAATCCTGCGCGGCGAAACTGCCGCGCTTGCGGGGATCGCCGTATGGATGGCGGAAGCGGGCGACTGGATCGACGCGGAATAATTCTCTTTCCTCGCGAGGTTGGGTTTCCTAACGCAACTTTCATGAGCACGCGCGACACATCCGCCAAGGAAGACCCGATCATCGAGAGCCGCGACCAGCTGGTCGCTCCGATGCAGTTGGGCGAGAAACCCAAGGCGGACTGGCGCATCGGGACAGAGCACGAGAAGCTCGTCTTCAACAGATCGGACCACCGCGCCCCGTCTTACGAGGAAAAGGGCGGTATCCGCGATATCCTGCTGAGTTTACAGGAGTTCGGCTGGGAGCCCGTGGAAGAAGGCGGCAAGGTCATCGCCATGCGCGGCGAGGACGGTACTGTCAGCCTCGAGCCTGCGGGCCAGCTGGAACTTTCCGGCGCGCCGCTGGAGAATCTCCATGAAACCTGCGCGGAAACCGGCCGCCACCTCGATCAGGTGAAGCAGGTCGGAGAAGCCTGCGATGTAGGATTCCTCGGCCTCGGCATGTGGCCGGACAAGACCCGCGATGAGCTGCCCATGATGCCCAAGGGCCGATACGACATCATGAAACGGCATATGCCGCGGGTCGGCACGCTGGGCCTCGACATGATGCTGCGGACCTGCACGATCCAGGTAAACCTCGACTATTCTTCCGAAGCCGACATGGCGCAGAAATTCCGTACCGGTCTCGCGCTCCAGCCGCTAGCCACCGCCCTGTTCGCCAACTCGCCTTTCACCGAAGGCAAGCCGAATGGCTTTCTATCCTACCGCAGCCATATCTGGAGCGACACCGATCCACACCGCACAGGCATGCTGCCGTTCGTCTTCGAGGACGGTTTCGGCTACGAACGGTGGGTCGATTACATGCTCGACGTACCGATGTATTTCGTCTTCCGCGACGGGAAGTATATCGATGCCGCTGGCTTTAGCTTCCGCGATTTTCTGAAGGGCGAACTGTCGGTTCTTCCGGGCGAAAAACCCACCGAAAGCGATTGGTGGGATCATCTTTCAACTGCCTTTCCCGAAGTGCGCCTGAAGAGCTTCCTTGAAATGCGCGGGGCGGACGGCGGCCCGTGGAGCCGGATTTGCGCCCTGCCCGCCTTCTGGGTCGGACTACTTTACGAACAATCCGCGCTCGATGCGGCCTGGGACTTGGTGAAGCACTGGTCGATGGAAGAACGCGAGGAGCTGCGCAATGCGGTTCCGAAACAGGCTCTCGATGCGCCCATCCCCGGCGGCGGCAATTTGCGGGACCTCGCGAAAGACGTCCTCAAGATCGCGCGCTCGGGGCTGACCGCCCGCGCCCGCTTCAATGCATCGGGTGACAACGAGACAGGCTTCCTCGAAACGCTCGACGAGATCGTGGCCAGTGGCAAGGTACCCGCGCAGGTCTTGCTCGACCGTTATCACGGCGAATGGGGCGGCGATATCAGCCGAGTCTACAAATACAGTTTCTGACTACGGGAGAGCACGGATGATCCAGATTAACGGGACGATCAAGCTGGGGCGCACGATCGACGCCTCGATGCAGAAATCCCTTGTCGAGATGGTCCGCGCCAGCCGTGCCGAGGAAGGTTGCCTCGATTACAGTTTCGCGCGCGACCTTGCCAATCCCGATACGCTGGTACTGTTCGAGCGCTGGCGCGACCATGCGGCGCTGGATGCGCACGGCCAATCCGAACACATGGCGGAATTCCAGAAAGTCATGGCGGAAAACCCGCCTGCCTCGCGCGACCTCAGAGTCTACGAGACCGATGAGGGCCAGCCACTCGGCTGAGCCCTCGGTTGCGTCCTAACGGAAAGCGGTAATCCGGCCACTGTCGTCAAGCACGTAAAGCGTGTTGTTGGCAACGACCGGCGGCAGGCTGATCGGCTGTTCAAGATCGCGGAACAGCGTGGCCGAACCTTCAGCCGTGCTCACCGTGTAGATCTGACCTTCCGAATTGACCGCCCACAGGCTGCCGCCTGCGAGAACCGGACCCTGCCAGAAGATCGGATCTTCCTTGTCCTCTTCATCGCGGAAGCGCGGAAGCTGGGTCAGCCAGCGGACCTTGCCGGTGCTGCGTGCGATCGCGAGCATGCGTGCATCATCGGTCAACGCGAAAATCCAGTCACCCGCGATCGCCGGAGTCGAAATTCCCGCAACCGTGAGTTCCCATAAACGCTGGCCGGTGACGAGTTCGTAGGCCGCCATGCGGCCACCCTGACCGAGAGCGAATACTTGGCCGTTGTCGATGATCGGATCGGCGTCGATATCGCTCAGCGCACCGACCTGCGTCGAGATCGAGGTGCGCGCCAAGGCATCGGCCCACAGGCTGCGACCGTTTTCGTAGCGATAGGCAACGATTTCGCCCGAAGTATAGCCGGCCACTACGGTGCCGTTGCCAGCTGCCGGTGCGGCCACGCCGAAGACGCCGGCCATCGTGGTCGAACCCGATTCCTGCCAAACTTGCTTGCCGTCCGCTGCATTGAGAGCAAACAGCTGATTATCCTGCGACATGACGAAGACATTACCGAAAGACACCGTTGGCGAACCGCGCAGCGGGCCGCCGGGCTGAACCTTCCAGAGTTCGGCCCCGGTATCGGCATTCAGCGCGTAAACGAAGCCTGCACCATCGGTGCCGTAGAGCTTGCCGTCATCGAAGCTCACCCCGCCACCGAACGCTGAGGGACGCGTGTCGTCAGTCAGCTCGCTCTGATAGGTCCAAACTTGCGATCCGGTCTGCGCATCGAAAGCGGTGACCCGACCGTCGGCGCCAACGGCAAAGAGCTTGCCGCCGCCAACCACCGGCGCCGCGCCTAGCCGACGTTTGTTGCTTCCGCCTGCTACCTGCGCCGTAAACGCTTGCACAGGAGCCGATGCCAGTGCCAAGTGGCCATAGCTCTTGCTCGCAGTACCGCCAGCCTGGGCCCAGCTATCGTTGGCTCTTGCCGCTGGAAGCGTCACTGCGGTTCCCGCGAGGGCGGGATCGACCTTGGCGCCACTTTCGATCCGGGAAAGGATCGGCTGGCGTTCGCCGAGGGTCGGAGTGTCTTTCTTGCCATCGCCGCCGCCGAACAGGCCGCCGCTGCATGCACCGAGTGCAATCACGGAACATGCGAGGATCACGCCTCTGACGAGGGATTTAGCGTAGGTCTGGCTCATGGATTTTCCGTTTCGTGTCATTCGCTGACGATTTCGGCGCCTTCGCTCCCGACGCTCTGTGTGTCGAGAATGTCCTGCACATCGTCAACCGCGTCGACGCCGAGAATACCCGCCATGTTCAGCATGCGGGCGCGCGCCGGTTCCGGCGTATTTTCATCGCGTGCGATTTCGGCAAACAATGCACCTGCTTCGCTGCGCTTGTCCTGTTCGAGATATGCGTGCGCGACCAGTTCACCGGCGCTGGCAAAGAATGGCTCGCCCGGTACCGCGAGCGGTTTCATCGCGGCAATTACCTCGGCCGGTTCCATCTGGTCGAAGCGCAGAGCGGTTCGGCGGATCAGTGCCAGATTTCGCATAACTTCCGGCGCGCTTTCGTCATCGGCAATCTCACCGAACAGGGTAGCGGCCTCTGCGGCATTGCCGCCTTCTGCGGCAATGCCGGCGCGCAGCATCTTGGCGCTGATAGCAGGCGTGCCTTGACCTTCGAAACCGGCGACCTGGGAGGACGCAGCATCGACATTGCCCGCCTGCAGCTGGTCAAGCGCGGTAACGAGTTCCTCGCTCGACGATTCTAAAGACGATTCCTGACGGTTGTCCCAGTAAAGGTATGCGGCGAAAGCCAGCAGGCCAACGACGACCACCCCGATTAGCGGCTTGCCATAGCGGCCCATGAAGCCTTCGAGATCGCTCTGGCGCACGGCATCGTCGACTTCGCGTAGCAGTGCTTCCTGCTCTGCGGCGCTCGCCTTGGCCTTCTTCTCTTCGCGAGTGAGTGCGGTATTGGGTGTGCGTGCCACTGCGGCGCGGTCTCCGGTCCTTGGATATCAGGTTTGCGGGTCTTTAGGCATCGCACTTGCGAAGGGCAATGCCTTGGATACTGTGGGCCCCTGCCTGTCCCCGTTCGCGTGAATGCGTGATGAAAGCTCTTTTCAGAATTCCCTCTTCATGGCGCTCGAATAAAGCCGCCGGTAACTTGCAATCGCTTTTTCGCGGTCAAATTCCTGCACGGCCCGCGCTCTGTTGGCTTCCCCGATTACCTTCCGCAGGTCCTTGTCCGTGGCGAGTGCGGGAAGATTGGCGGTGAGCATGCTTTCACTCGTGCCCTGGAGCAACCATTCGCGATTGGGTTCGGCGACGGTGTCTTCCGTTCCGCCACCCCGCGAAGCAATGACAGGCAGACCCGATGCCATCGCCTGAACCAGTCTTTCCGAAGAATCTCGTACCGGATCGGGTTCGACGAAAATGTCGAAAAGGCCCAGCACCCGCGCGGGTTCCTTCACCGCACCCGGGAAGTGGACCCGATCGTTCAGCCCAAGGCGATCGATTTCGGTCTCGACATTGCCGGTATCATGACGCTCTCCCAAGAGGATTAGGTGCCATTCTTCGCTGAGGTTGGCGAACGCTCTGACAAGTGCCGCGCTGTTTGGCGAACCGGGATTTTCAGGCCACGCACCAACCCATTTTTCGCCGGTGTGCTTGATGAGGCGAAATCCGTCCTTCTTGGGCCGGTTGGCGAAGATCTTCGTGTCGATACCCGGAGAGATGCGCTTTACCCGGCCCATCGGCTGTTGCCAGTCAACCAGTGCCGCTTCTTCGAGCTGTTCGCCCGGTACGACGACCCCGGACGATTTGCCCAGCGCGAACCGCCGATACCATTTGCGCCGCAAGCTTCGCTGACGGTCCGGCACATATTCATGATGAACAAGAGGCGGCAGGTGCATGGCGTCTTTGAACAGCGTGTGGGCCATGGCCACGTCGAGCGCGTCGGGTCCGTGGGTGAGCACGAGATCGAAAGGCGTCATCGCCCGAGCCAGCTTCTGCATCCGGCCGGGCAGGGGCAGGCCTACAAGACTCGGAAAGTCGCTGGCCGCTTTCAGGTAAGCGCTCTGTCGCAGTCCGACAGGTAATGCGCCATCTTCCGTGACCAGAGTGTGCCGCAGCCTGTTGCCAAAGGCGCCAATCAGCTCGACCGAGGAACGTTGAGGCAGGACATGCAGGATATGCGGCGCCAGATCGCCCTTGGCTCCGCCCATCAGAGGTTTCCAAGCAGCGCGTCGACGGCGCTGCGCACCTCCGGCTCGTCGAGCGTCGGGGCATGTCCGGCATTCGGGACAACCACGACGTCTGCATCCGGAGCGCGGCGCTGCATTTCGGCGAGCGTCTCTTCGCTCAGGATTGCGGAAAGTGCGCCGCGGACCAGCACCAGCGGTTTGCCGGCCAGTGCTTCAAATCCGGGCCAAAGATCGGGCGGAACGGCATTGTCGTCGGTGTCGTTGAACGGATCGGCGATCTTCATGTCGTAATCGAATGCGATCCGGCCGTTGTTGCACAGCGTCATCGAACGCTTGGCCATCCTGATCCAGTCGTTCGTGTCGAAAGAGGGGTGCGAATCGCCGTGAACTTCTTCCAGGGAACGTGCAGCGTGCATCCACGTGGGGTAGCTGCCGCCCTTGCCCAGATAGGTCTTGATCCTGTCGATCCCCTCTGGGTCCACGACCGGCCCGATATCGTTGATCACCGCCCCGGCAATCCGGGTAGGCGCGAACTGGGCAATGAGCATGGTCATCAGGCCGCCCATCGACGTGCCGATCGACACGAAGCGTTCCACATCCTCCTGCTTCAGCAGGGCCATGACATCCGCGATATAGGTCGGCACAGCATAGCTCATGCTGTCTTCCGCATAGGCGCTTTGCCCCCGGCCCCGCATGTCGGGCACGATGACCCGGTGACCCAGCCCCGCGATATGCGGCGCCAGCGCATCGAAATCGCGGCTGTTGCGGGTAAGGCCATGCAGGCAGACGACGGGAACCTTGCCTGCGTCTCCGCCCGCATAATCGCGGAAATACAGCTCCAGCCCGTCGGGGCTTTGCCAGCTGCGTTCGCTGAATTCACTATCCATGATTGCTCCGGTAGCGCCACTGCGTGCAAATTTCGAGAGACGACTTGCATGGATGGTGCATGACCCCCATCCCATATATGATGCCCAGTCCCCCGAAGCCTTCCGAATATCGCCCCGACACACCGATTCAGGGGATCTCGGACTGGCTGGCAGACCCGGTCCAGTCAGCCGATTTTCCGGGTACCCAGCTGCGCTTCCGCAACGATCGCTGGGCAAAGGCTGTGGGGCTTTCAGGTTTGACCGACGAAGAATGGCTCTGCCATTTCGGTCGCTTCGAGCCGCTCGACGGCAATCTGCCCCAGCCGATCGCGCTGCGATACCACGGGCACCAGTTCCGCGTTTACAATCCCGAGATCGGTGACGGACGCGGCTTTCTGTTTGCGCAGCTACGCGATGGCGACGACCGGCTCCTCGATCTCGGCACCAAGGGGTCCGGCCAGACCCCGTGGAGCCGCGCAGGGGACGGCAGGCTGACGCTGAAAGGCGGCGTGCGCGAGATTCTCGCCACCGAAATGCTCGAGGCACTGGGAGTTTATACTTCCAAGACCTTCAGCATCGTCGAAACGGGCGAGGAACTGGTGCGCGGCGACGAGCCCTCACCGACCCGCTCGGCCGTGATGACCCGGCTCAGCCATGGCCATATTCGTATCGGCAGCTTCCAGCGCCTGCTCGCGCTCGAAGAAAAGGCGCATATGGAACAACTGGTCGACTATTGTCTCGCCCAGTTCCCCGGGCCTCCCCCTCCCGAAGACGCACCGGGGCGCGACGAGCCGGCCGTAAAGCTGATGCATCTGGTCGTCGAACGTCTCGCCGATCTTGCGGCAAGCTGGATGGTCGCAGGCTTCGTTCATGGCGTCCTGAACACGGACAACATGAACATCACGGGCGAAAGCTTCGACTATGGCCCTTGGCGGTTCCTGCCCAAATGGGAGCCGGGATTCACCGCCGCCTATTTCGATCATGCAGGACTATACGCCTTCGGCCGCCAGCCGGAAGCGCTGCACTGGAACTGCGGTCAGTTCGCGATCGCGCTGCGCCTCATCGCCGAATCTCCGCCGCTGATTGCCGCGATGGAGCGCTTCGGCCCGCTCTATATGGAAGCGGTCGGGCGGCGCTGGTGCTGGCGGCTGGGGATCGAGAGCAAGGGGCTTGAAGAGGACGGCAAGCTGGTCGGGGCCTGCGAGGCATCGATGGCCCAGAGCGGCGAACAGCCGGACGCCTTCTTCTATCGGCATCGCGTCGGAAAAGGCGGCGAAGGCGAACTCGGCGATCTGCTTTCGGCCTATCGTGCGGTGGTCGATAGCCATACCTATTGGGCCGAAGGTGCGCCCGAGAGCATGGTGATCGACGAAGTTGAAGCGATCTGGTCGGCGATCGCCGAGAGGGATGACTGGCAGCCGCTTCAAGGCAAGATAGCCCGCCTGCGCCGGATGGGAGATGCCCACGGCGCAGCTCCTGTTCCGTCAGGCCACACCCGCTAGGCGCGATTTGACGCACGAAGTCAGAAAGCACATAGGCCGTTTCACCCAGGGCAACCGTTTCAAGGACAGACTATTCAGTGTCGGACAAGATGATTTCCACCGAACCAGCGACAGGAAACCAGATCTGGCGCGGCAAGGTCGGCAATGTGGACGATGCCCTCGAGCGTGCGCTCGCAGCGAAGCGCGCATGGGCAACCGAATCCGTGTCGCGGCGGATGGAGTTCATGCGCCGCTTTGCCAATCAGGTGCTCAAACACGCTGAACCCTTTGCAGAACTGATTGCCAGGGAAACCGGCAAGCCCTTGTGGGAAGCGCGGACCGAAGTCGAGGCGGTCAAGAACAAGGTCGAGATTTCGATCACGGCGTATGCCGAACGGACGGGCCAGAAAAAGCTCGACAGCGCGCTTCAGGGAAGTGCCGCGCTGCGCCACAAGCCGCATGGCGTGATGGCGGTTCTGGGACCCTATAACTTTCCCGCGCACCTGCCCAACGGTCATATTGTCCCGGCGCTCATTGCGGGCAACGTCGTCGTGTTCAAGCCGAGTGAGAAGACGCCGGCGGTGGGCGAATTCCTGACCAAGCTGTTCCATGAAGCAGAAGTGCCGGAAGATGTTATCCAATGCGTCCATGGCGGGGCCAATGTCGGAAAGGCTCTGGTCGCGCACCCCGATATCGACGGACTGTTGTTCACCGGGTCGGCGCCAGCGGGGATCGCCATAAACAAGAAGCTCGCGGGCGATCCGGCCAAGATCGTCGCGCTGGAGATGGGCGGCAACAATCCTATCGTGATCCTCGATACGCCGAAGATCGAAGACGCGGCGGCGACCATCATCCAGTCCGCCTTCACCACTGCCGGGCAGCGCTGTACTGCAGCCCGCAGGCTGGTCGTGCTCGACAGTATGTACGACCAGATCGTACCTGCCGTGAAAAGCATGGCGCAGCGCCTCATCGTGGGCGAACCCTTCGCCGACCCGCAGCCCTTCATGGGTACGGTGATAGATAATGACGCGGCCGATCTCCTGCTCCAAAGCAGAGCGGCGCTTCTGGATCATGGCGGCAAGGACATCCTGGCCATGGAGCGAACGCAGGACAACCTGCCCTTCCTCACGCCCGGACTTATCGACACCACCGAAATCGACGAACGGCCGGATATCGAGCTATTCGGCCCTCTACTTCAGATCATTCGGGTGGAGGATTTCGACGAAGCCATCACCGAGGCGAACAACACACGGTACGGTCTTTCGGCCTCGCTTGTCGGTGGGAAACCCGATGATTTCGATCGCTTCTGGAGCGAAACCCGGGCCGGAATCGTGAACTGGAATCGTCCGACCAATGGCGCTTCCTCGGCCGCGCCATTCGGTGGAATTGGCCTCTCCGGAAACCACCGTCCGGCGGCCTATTACGCCGCGGACTATTGCGCTTATCCGGTTGCAAGCACCGAGATGGACCAGCCGCGAGCCAGTATTGGTGTGGGGCTGAAAGACGGTACCAAGCCTACTCGCAAGGTTAAGGACACACACAAATAAAAAGGGCGCCGCCCGCTCCTCTTATCATGAGGATACAGACGACGCCCACTACGACCCGAAGGCCGTCTTCAAGCTACGGGTGGGCGCAGCTCGAAGCTCTTGAATTATCCGCAGCGAGTGCTGGAGCGGTCGATCGAACGGCCAAGCAGTGCGCCGGCGGCTCCGCCAAGGATGGCGCCGAGCGTGCGATCCCCGCCCCGTCCGGCAACTTCATGGCCAAGCAGTGCGCCGACTCCGGCCCCGACGAGGAGGCCTGTCGTGCCGTCATCCTTGCGGCAATAATAACGGTTGTCGCGGCCACGCCAGATGCGGGTGTCGCGGCGGACCGGCTGGCCCCAATTACGCGAGTAGCCCTGATAGTATCCGCGCGCCTGCCGGTCGCGGCCATAGTGATGACGGTGCTGGCGGTGGCGCTTATGCTCATATACCGTATCGGCCACAACTATGGTGTGCGCCTGCGATGCCCCACTGGCTGGCACGGCGGCAGAAGCAGGCATGGCGAGTGATAAGCCTGAAGCGGCGAGCGCCAGCGAGAGGGTCTTGGTCAGCTTCATCACGGCAATCTCCTTTGGTCGTTTTCGACTCGTTAGTTGTTGATGCCGTTAATGATTAGAGGGCTTTTGCTGAACAGATTGCAACGGCAGTGTCAGATTTCGATTAATCGACGAGTCGTGCCGCACTGGCGGACAAGATGAGGCTTGCAGGCCAATTCAAGCGCTCGTAGGCGGCCAGTATTCATGCAGAAGACAGAAACCGAACACCCCAAGACAGGCCTTTGGGCAGCGGTCGGTGCATATCTGATTTGGGGATTTCTGCCGCTCTACCTCATTCTGGTGCGCAGCGTACCGGCAATGGAATTCGTCGGCTGGCGGATTATCTGGACCCTGCCGCTCTGCCTGCTGATCGTGGCCGTGCGCCAGCAACTGCCGCAGCTACGTGCTGCGCTGAGCAATGGACGCACCATGGGATGGCTTCTGATCTCGGCTACGCTCATTGCGGTCAACTGGGTGGTCTATGTCTGGGCGATCCAGAGCAATTACGTCTACGCGGCAAGCCTGGGCTATTACATCAACCCGCTGATAAACGTGCTGCTTGGTACCCTGCTGCTGAAAGAGAAGCTTTCGCGATTCCAGTGGGCGGCTGTCGCGCTGGCTGCTGTGGGCGTGTCGCTGCTGCTCGGCGGTGCTCTGACCACACTATGGATCAGCCTGACACTGGCTTTGAGCTTCGGAACTTACGGGCTCATACGCAAGCAGGCGGATGTGGGCGCCCTGCCCGGCCTGACCATCGAATCGCTCTTGTTGCTGGTCCCGGCTTCGGGCGTGATCTGGTACTATTCCGGCACACCTGCGGGTTCGTCCTTCGCCCAATCGACGGAACTAAGCCTCGCGATCATGCTGGGCGGCGTGCTCACTGCGATCCCGCTGCTGATGTTCGCCATCGCTGCCAAGCGCCTTCCCTATTCGACGCTCGGATTCATCCAGTTCCTCGCGCCAAGCATAGTTTTCGTTCTTGGGCTGACAGTCTTCGGTGAGGAATTGAAACCCGTCCAAGCTGCCTGCTTTGCCTGTATCTGGGCGGCTGCCGGGATTTTCGTGTGGGACCTGTGGTCGCGTTCTAGGAAGCCAGCCGCCATTTGAGTGTTTCGCCGGTGTGGAAGGGGACGATGGCGGCATCTCCGCCCTCCACTTCTGATGGGACTTCGACGGGCGCTTTTTCCAGAGTAATGCGCGCCTCATTAACCGGCAGGCCGTAAAAAGCCGGACCGTTGAGGCTCGCAAAGCCCTCGAAGTTGTCGAGTGCATTTTCTTGGTCGAACACGGTGGCGTAACTTTCGAGCGCGAAGGGCGCATTGAAAATACCCGCGCAGCCGCAATCACTTTCCTTGGCGTGGCGATGATGCGGCGCGCTGTCCGTGCCAAGGAAGTATTTCGCCGAACCACTCGTCGCCGCCTTGCGGAGCGCAAGACGGTGCTCCTCGCGCTTGGCAACCGGCAGGCAGAACATGTGCGGGCGGATGCCACCGACGAGGATCGCGTTGCGGTTGATGTGCAGATGCTGCGGCGTGATCGTCGCCCCGATCCGCGGTCCAGAGGCATCGACGAACTGCACGGCCTGTTTGGTCGTTATGTGCTCGAAGATGACCTTAAGCTCAGGCAAACGCTCAACCAGCGGGGCAAGAACACGGTCGATGAAGACCGCCTCTCGGTCGAAGATATCGATGTCTGCGTGTGTAACCTCACCGTGAATACATAGCGGCATGCCAACCTGCGCCATGCGTTCGAGAACGCCGGATATATTGGCAACGTCTGTCACGCCATGGGCGGAATTGGTCGTCGCCCCCGCGGGATAGAGTTTCGCCGCGGTGAGCACGCCATCGGCGAAGCCTGCGGCCAGATCGTCGGCATCGGTCTCGTCCGTGAGATAGGCGGTCATCAGCGGCGTGAAATCGAGCCCTTCGGGCACGGCCGCGAGGATCCGTTCGCGATAGTCGTCGGCGAGCGCACTGGTTGTGACGGGCGGCGCAAGGTTCGGCATCACGATGGCGCGAGCGAACTGACGTGCAGTATGCGGCACTACAGCGCGCATCGTATCACCGTCGCGGAAATGAAGATGCCAGTCGTCGGGGCGGCGGATCGTCAGCGATTCGGTGGCAGTGCTCATGGTGGTTGCCTATGGCGGCAGGCGGCCTATCTGTCACCCATGACAGCTACCCGTCTGACGAACCGCGCGGTCATCCGCCTTTCCCCCCGGGACGACAGCGAAAGCGTCGTGGAATTCCTCCAGGGACTGCTGACCAATGATGTGAAGCAGAAATTGCCGGTTTATACGGGGCTGCTCACTCCGCAGGGCAAGACGCTGTTCGACATGATCGTCTGGCCTGCGGGAGATGGTCAGTTGCTACTGGACTGCGAGGCAGAGTTTGCCGAGGAACTGGCCAAGCGGCTCACCCTTTACCGCCTGCGCCGGAAGATCGACATCGCGATCGACGAACAGGTCGCGGTGCATTGGGAAAAGCATTGCGGCGACGGCGGCGCGCCTGATCCGCGCTTGAAGGCTCTGGGCCAACGCTGGCTCGCCCCCGCGTCAGACGGAGATGAAAGGGTCGACGAGGCATATCTCGCCCACCGGCTGTCGCTAGGGGTGCCGGAGGGTCGCGCTGAACTCGGCGACATATTGTGGCTCGAGACCAATGCGGTCGAGCTCCATGGTGTCACCTTCAACAAGGGCTGCTATATCGGCCAGGAAAACACCGCGCGGATGAATTGGCGCAGCAAGGTCAACCGGCGGCTGGTGGTGGTGCCGTTCGCAAAATCAGAAGAGAAGCGCCGCAAAGCTGGCTATCCTGACCTTGGCTTCGCCGTCGATCACCTGCGTGTGAGCGATATCGATCCCCAGTTGGCACCCGAATGGATGCGTTCGGGCCTGGTACCTACAGAGTAGTGGTTTCGAGCGAGCGGACCAGCATCCGTTCCGCCCGGTCACGCGCCGCCGTTTCCGGAAGACCGAGAGAGCGCGCAAGTGCTGATCCGATCAGCGCATCGCCCATTGCCATCAGCACCAGCGCCAGCGTTTCTTCATGAACCTGCGTCGCGTTGCCCGAATGCGCAGCCTCCTCAGGCGCTATCTCGTCAACCAGTACATGGATCGTCTCGACGATGGGCGTCAATGCATCCTCGTTACCGGTCAGGATCATCCAGCTGGCGAGCGCCCCTGCACCTTCCTTGTCGAAAGCATCGAACGCGAGGTCCACCACTTCGCGCGGATGTCCAAGACCGGCCCGGCTGGCACGCACGGCATCGGCGATGGTAGAACAGACGGCCTTTGCCAGATGGCCAGCAAGCTCCTTTTGCAAGCCAGCCGCCGAACCGAAATGGTGCAGAAGATTTGCATGTGTGCGCCCGATCCGGCCCGCCACCGCCTTGAGAGTCACCGACTGCGGACCGGTCTCGATGAGCAGGATACGCGCCGCCTCGAGTGCGGCTAGACGGGATTCCTCGGGAGATAGACGCTTGCGGGTTGCCATTGGCGCGTAGCGTTATCGTATCCGGCATTTTACGCAAGGCGTTAAGCGGACGTTATTGACATCAATGTAAGTAAGCACTACTGACATCAATGTAAGTTAACCTCGGAGCCGTCCCATGAACGCCCCCGCGCATTTCGATACCCCCCAGACAAAATTGACGCCCACCCCGGCTGACCTCACGATCACCGTTCGTGACGAGCGCTTCAATCGTGACACGACACCGCGTCGCTGGTGGGCGGGTGAGCCATTCGGCACGGCCTGGCACAATGCCCTGTCTGCAACCTTTCCGCGTGGCGAGGCCTTTTTCATCGAAGCCGTGAAAGCACATCGAGACGGCGCCGACCCACAGCTTGCCGCAGAGATTCGCGCTTTCGTTAAGCAGGAAATCAATCACACGCGCGAGCATATCGCGTTCAATCGCCTCGCCGAGGATCATGGCTATGACATCAAGGCGATCGACCGGCGGGTGGAGGAAATGCTCGCACTGACCAAGGATAGGCCGGTTATCGTGAACCTCGCCGCGACCATGGCGCTGGAGCATTACACCGCCATGATGGCCAGCGAGTTCCTCGCCAATCCGCAGCATTTCAAGCACGCCGATCCCGAGGTGCGTGCGATGTGGGAATGGCATGCGGTCGAAGAGATCGAACACAAGGGCGTCGCGTTCGACACCTGGAACCATGCCACGAAGGACTGGTCGAAGTGGCGGCGCTGGAAGCTGCGCAACCTGATGATGCTGATCGTCACCTTCAACTTCTTCCGCAATCGCTGGATCGACACGCTCGATCTGCTCGCGCAGGACGGGATCACGGGCGGCAGGGCCAAATTGGGTCTGCTCAAATACCTCTTGGTCAGCCCGGGCGTGGTGCGCCGGATATTCCCCGCATGGATCGCCTATTTCAAGCCGGGCTTCCATCCCTGGGATCACGACGACCGCGAGTTGATCGGCAAGTACGAGGGCGAGTTCGAAGCCGCTCTCATGCCGGCGGAATAACTTCGCGCGTTTCGTCGGAGAACAAGGGCCCCACGATAGCCGCGGGGCCCTTTTCTATGCAGCCCGAAGCGGAGCCGCGATCTCTTCGCGCAGGTCGATGCGGTAGAGCACGCATTCGGCGTCTTCACCGCGTCCGCAGCTATGCCGCAGCGCCAACTTGCCGGTCGGCTGGAAGCCCAATTTGCGCAACACCCGGCCAGATGCCGGATTGTCCGTGAAATGGCCAGCGCTCAGGCTATCATGACCAAGCAGTCGGGCGATCTCCATAACTCCGCGCGCCGCTTCTGTGGCATAGCCCCGCCCCCAGAATGGCCGGGCGATCCAGTAACCCAGTTCGGTGCCGTCCACTCCAGGATCGATGCCGATGCAGCCGATCAGATCCGAACCACCGGCCGTCGGACGGGTAATGAGGAACACCGGATGACGCGGATCGTGATCGCGCTGGACGAAGCTTCGCGCATGTTCGGGAAGATAGGGCCAAGGTGCCGACGCGAGATTGCGGACGACTCCCTGATCGGCGATCACGCCAAACAGCGCTTCCGCATCTTCGGGCCAGGCAGGCCGCAACAGCAACCTTTTCGTAACATGGAACATCGGTATTCTCCCCGTGAGGTCCACGCTCCGGGCTCCTAGGCCGGACGCGTGACAATTGCGTGGCGGCGATACAAAATTTCGCCGAATGGAGAGGGAGAAACGACAAGAGGGAGACGGGTCGGCCCCATCTCCCTCTTCGTCTGCCGGATCGTTAGCCCGGCTGGGACCGTCCCGTCTGGACGATCCCGTTATCGGAGCGTCCTGTTATTCGGCGGCTTCCGCCATCATGTCGACCGATACGTATTTGCGGCCGAGCTTACCCGAGTGGAATCGGACGACGCCGTCGGTAAGCGCGAACAGCGTGTGGTCCTTGCCAATGCCGACGTTGACGGCAGGATAGAACTTCGTGCCGCGCTGGCGCACGATGATGTTTCCGGCGACCACGGACTGGCTGCCGAACTTCTTCACACCAAGACGACGACCGGCCGAATCACGACCGTTACGCGACGAACCGCCTGCTTTTTTATGTGCCATGGTCCGGTTTCCTTACTTCTTGGATTCGGTCTTCTTAGGCGCTGCCTTCTTGGCCGGAGCCTTCTTGGCAGGTGCCTTGTCGGTAGCTGCGGCCTTCTTCGGCGCAGCCTTCTTTGCCTTGGGCGCGGCCTTCTCTTCGGAAGTGTCCTTCTTCGGAGCGGCCTTCTTGGTTTCAGCCTTCGGCGTGTTGTCCTTGGCGGCTTCCTTCTTCGGAGCTGCCTTCTTCTCGGCCTTCGAATCGCCCACTGCGGTGATGCGCAGCAGAGTCATCATCTGACGATGGCCGTTTTTGCGACGATAGTTGTGACGACGGCGCTTCTTGAAGACGAGGACCTTTTCGCTCTTCGCCTGCGCAATGATTTCGGCCGAAACGGTAACCTTGCCAGCGTCCGAAAGCTTGTCGCCCTCGCCTGCCAGCAGGACGTCGCCCAGCGTGATGGTGTCACCGGCTTCGCCAGCGAGCTTCTCAACCGCGATCTTGTCTCCGGCGGCAACCCGGTATTGCTTGCCGCCCGTGCGCACTACTGCGAACATGGTACGTATCTCTCGTTCAAATTGCTGTGCCGCAATTCACAAAACGAACTCTTGCGAATCCGCGGCGCACCCGTCGACCAACCGATTGGCGGGCCCGGAAAGAAGCGTGCCGTTAGGCGAATGCCGGGCCCAAGTCAACGCCGGACAATACGCTTTTTTGCATTCCCGCTGGCACGAAGCCGTACCCGTGCTATGTGGCGGGCATGCCGCGTCATGCAAGAACTACCATTCTCTCCTCGCTGGCAATCTTGCTGGGTGCCTGTGCTTCGACCGAGGGAAATTATCCTTCGCTCGCCATACGCGACGCCGAACGGGCGGAAGGACAGTTCGACACGGGCGAACCCGCCCGCCTCGACGTCCCGCCAGTCGCAGTAGACCTGACCGGCGGACTAGACTCACGTCTGTCCAACCTGGTGGCGTCTGCCGAGGAAGCGCATGCCGAATTCCTTGAAGTCCGGCCTCGCGCCGAACGCCTTGTTTCCACAGCAGCAGGCAGTTCCGTGGGCAGCGACAGCTGGGCCAGCGCCCAAGTCGTCTTGGCCGAACTCGATTCGGCTCGTAGTCGGGCAGCAGTTCCGCTTGGCGATCTCGATGCATTATACGCGGCGGCGCGCGTTGCGGCCGAAGATACCGCCACTATCGATGCCGCCCGCGACCGGGTTATTGCTCTGGTCGGCGAAGAGGACGCGGTCCTGGAATCCCTGCGCGCTCAGATTCGATGAGTCTCGCGTGCTCGACCTGCCCGGTTCGCGATCGGGCAGCCTGCGCGGTGCTGGACGAGGCCGAACGCGAAGAACTCGCCAAGGCCGGCCGGACCCGCAAGCTAAAAAAAGGCGAAACGCTGTTCACCGCGGGAATGAGCGAGGCTGCCTGCGCAACGCTGTTGAGCGGCGCGCTCAAGATTACTTCGACCGATGTCGATGGACGAGAACGCATTCTTTCGCTGGTTCACCCGTCGGGCTTCGTGGGTGAGATGTTTGCACCTTATATGCGGCATGACGTTGTCGCTTTGGGCGATAGCGAGCTTTGCGTATTTTCCGGTCCGGCCTTTGCAGAGGCGATCGAGCGTTACCCGAAACTGAGCCAGGCGCTGCTGCGGCGGACGCAGGAGGATCTTTACGCTAGCCGCGAATTGCTGGCGCTGACTGGCAATGCTTCCGCGGAACAGCGCGTTTCAGGCGCCCTGCTTTCGATTTCCCGGGCGGCGAGCGATTCGCCCTGCCATCTGGCCAGGCGGTTCGATTTGCCGATATCTCGCGGCGAACTTGCCGACATGCTGGGCCTGACGATCGAGACGGTTAGCCGGATGCTGACCCGCTTCGAACGGGAAGGCGCGATAAGGCGCGACGGAAAGCGCGGGATCGAACTGGTCGACCCCGCGCTCCTCCCCCTGTCTTGAGGCGATCTAACGGACCAGGGTCGCGATAGAGACCGTCGCCACGCCCCAGCAGAAGACGATGATGGGCAGAATGAGCATTTGAACACTGGCATCTTTGGCACTCAATCGCCCCGTCAGCGTGGAGATGCCTTCGCGCTGCAACCTTGAAAAAGTGATCTGCTTCGATTCCGTGATCGGGGAAAGCCGCGTCCAGACGGCTGGGACACCGAAGCCTGCCACGATGATAATCGTGAAGATCGCCATCGGGATGATGAGGCCGGGCGTCGAAAAGCCAACTGCCATGACGACCAGGAAGCCGAGATATAGCCCGACCGTGGCGGCGTAGAGTCCCTTGGGAAGCTGGAAAGTTCGATCGACCTCATGAAGTGGTTTCGGCGCAGCAACGATAGTGGCCTGTTCGGCAACGAGTTCGCGAGTGAGGTGCTTGGACATTTCCGATCTCCTTCGTTGGAGATGGATTGCCTCTTTGGCGGGCCGTTTTCCTTGATCGAGATCAAACGGCCGAATTTATTTCCAGCGTGCGAGATCGAGCCGGTCTTGTGGGCGCGGTTCGATCCAGTGCCAGCCATCGGCACGCCGTTCGCGTTTCCAGAACCACGCAGCCGATTTGAGATGATCCATCAGATAGTCGGCCGCACCGAAGGCGCTGCGCCGATGGCGGGCGGCTGTAGCGACAAGCACGATCGTCTCGCCCGGACTCATTACGCCGACCCGGTGCCAGACAAGAGCGCCTTCGAGGTCAAAGCGGCTACCTGCAGCTGCGGCCAGCTCTTCCATTCCCAGAAGGGTCAAGGGTTCGTAGTGCGAGAGTTCGAGGGCGCGGACGCCGTCACCGGGGCGAACCTTGCCAAGGAACGAGACGATCCCACCTGCTTCTTCATACGCTGCGTTGAACGCGGCGAGTGCCTCTCCGACCGATAGCCCCTTATCGAGCAATCGCACGTCGAGCGGACTGGATAGCGCGAGCCTAGCCACCGCTTACCGGAGGAAGCAACGCAACCTCGTCGCCGTCTTCCGCTTGCAGCGCGCATTTGTCGGCCAACACTCGGCCCTTGCAAGCGACATTGACGCGATCCTCATCCAGTTGCGCGGCGACCTCTGGCCCGACCGCGTCGCGCAAGCCCGCCCAATCGAGTGGACCATCCACCTCACGCAATTGCTCACCCGCGATATCGCGCAGGGGGCCCAGGAAAAGGATGGTGACGCTCACGAAGCGGCCTGGAGATATTGTCCGGTGATGCCAGGTGCAGTGGCGAGATAGTCTTCGACCGCCGCCAGAGATCCGCCCGTGCCCGCGACGAGATTCACGCGCTGCGGCGTGTGCTTGCGAGCGAGCATGGCGGCGGCGGCCTTGCGCCATTCGCCGTGCGTGTGGTCCGCAGGTTCCAACGTCACCATTACGTCGAGCCCTGCCTCCAGCGCCCGTTCGATGGGATCGAGCCAGTTCTGGTGAAACAGACCTGCCGCCCCGAGGGGGTCGTCCGGCAAGCCTTCGACCTCGATCCGTTTCATTCGCGGCGCTCACGGTGGAGCGTGATGCCGATCTTCTCGCCCGCCTCGGCTATGGCCAGCTTGACGATCTTGACCGTTACCGACTCGACGCGCCGATCCTGCAGGAACAGCGTTTCGCAGATATGGTCGGCCACCGCTTCGATCAGCTTGAAATGCACACCTTCGGGCAGCGCGCCTGAAGCTGCGAACTTGAGATCCATGTAGTTCTTCGAATCGTCGAGCGACGTATCCGCATGATAGTGCCGGAGCGGTTTCATCCGTGCCTGGATGGTGAAGCGCAAAGGCTGCGGCTTGCCCGTTTCTTCAGAGTAAATTCCGGTGAGCACGTCGTGTTCGAAATCGGCGACTTCGAGGATAAGCGAATCGTTCATGCGAAGAGGCTTTAGCGCGGATTGGACCAGCGCGCGAAAATTGCGGTCGGCAGTAGGCGTCCGCCCTCTTCCTGCACCGCCAGATCGCCATGTTCGATGGTGCCGGGAAGTTCCGCGAATACCTCTTCCAGCAGACCGCCCAGCGCAAGGCTGCTCATGCGCACGGCATAAACGGTTAGGAACAGGAAGCTGCTTTCGGCATCGAGCAGCTGGCGGCAATCGGAAACGAGATCGGGCAGGCCCTGCTCCAGCCGCCAGACTTCCCCGTCCGGACCGCGACCGAATTTGGGCGGATCTAGGATGATGCCATCATACCGGCGTCCGCGGCGAACTTCGCGCGCCGTGTATTTCATCGCATCTTCGACCAGCCAGCGGATCGGACGATCCTCCAGCCCCGCCAATGCAGCATTTTCGCGGGCCTGCGCGACGGACTTCTTGCTCGCATCGACGTGGGTGACGCGGCCAAAGCGGGACAGCGCCTGACTGCCGACACCTGTATAGCCGAAGAGATTCATCGTCTCGGCCTCGGTACGGCCAGCCAATTGCTCGCCCATCCACGTCCATACCGGGGCCATGTCCGGGAAGAACCCGAGATGGCGGAAAGGGGTGCACTGTGCGGTAAAGCGAGCTTCGTCGCCCCAGCCGAGTTCCCAGCCGTCACGCGGAACGTCGCGGGAGAATTGCCAGCGACCACCGCCGTCTTCGTCGCTTCCGGGGACAAATTCGCCATGGGCATCCCATTCATCGAGCCGCGGTGACCACATGGCCTGCGGCTCGGGCCGGATAAAACGGTAATCGCCATAGGTCTCAAGCTTACGGCCATGCCCGCTGTCGAGCAGGCGGTAGCCCTCCCAGCCTTCGCCGATCATCAGTACCGGATTGCGTTGCAGCTCTGCCATCAGGCGGCGTTCCCGAGGATATGATCACGCACGTCCTCATATGTGCCCGGCAATTCGACATAGCTTTCTTCGCGCGCGAACAGGTCACCTGTTCGGGCAGGAAGGCCGGGGCGGATGCCGGTAGATCGCTCGACCGCGTCGGGGAATTTCGCCGGATGCGCGGTGGCCAAAGTGACGACCGGAACTTCAGGATCGACATCCGCCTCCCGCGCGGCGTGGAGACCGATCGCGGTATGCGGATCGAGCAACTGACCGCACTCCTCATAGGCCCAGCGCATGGCATGCGACGTCTTGTCCTCATCCGCGCGGGTGCTGGTGAAAAGCGATGCCGCGCCTTCACGCTGCGCATTGGTCAGGCGCATTGTTTTTTGCATGTCGAAGCCACGCATCTGCTGCGCCAAGGCCGCCCCGTCGCGCCCGCCGACATCGAACAGCAGCCTCTCGAAGTTCGAACTGACCTGGATGTCCATGCTGGGCGCGGCAGTGGGTGTGACCGTACCGGCGGAATAATCCCCCTGGCTCAGCGCACGGTGCAGGATGTCGTTGACGTTGGTGGCGACGATCAAACGCTTGATTGGCAGACCCATTCGCGATGCGACATGGCCGGCGAAGACATCGCCGAAATTGCCCGTCGGGACGCTGAAGGCAATCTTCCGCTCGGGCCCGCCGAGTTGGAGCGCAGCAGCGAAATAATAGACCACCTGCGCCATCAGCCGCGCCCAGTTGATTGAATTGACTGCGCCGATGCGGAGCTTGGCTGTCACGTTATCGTCGGCGAAGATGCGCTTCACCATCGCCTGAGCGTCGTCGAAACTCCCATCGATGGCGATATTGTGAACATTTGGTGCGCGCACCGTGGTCATCTGGCGTCGCTGGACTTCGCTCACCCTGCCTTTGGGGTGAAGCATGAAGATCTCGACATTCTCGAGTCCTGCCACTGCATCGATCGCTGCGCTGCCGGTATCGCCGCTCGTCGCCCCTACAATCGTCAGCTTGCCATCGTTTTCGCCAAGAAATTCCTCGAACAGCAGTCCGAGCATCTGCAGGGCCACATCCTTAAAAGCCAGCGTCGGTCCGTGGAAGAGTTCCAGGATCCAGTGCTGTTCATCCAGCTGGACCAGAGGTGTGACGGCCCTGTGCGAAAAGCGGGAATAGGCTCGGGCGGTCAGATCGCGCAGACGTTCGGGCGTCAGGCAGTCGCCTACGAAAGGCTCCATCACCCGTGCAGCAAGCTCCGAATAGGGGACCCCTCGCATGTCCTGAATTTCCCCGAAGGTGAACGGGGGCCACTCTTCCGGAACGTAAAGACCGCCGTCGCTGGCCAGACCAGCGAGAGTGACTTGGGCAAAATCGAGGCTCTGCGCCTGCCCTCTGGTGGAGATGTATTTCATCGCCCGAACGCGGTTAGCGATGCGTCGCAATGCGGGCAAGCAAGCGGGTCTTTAATCGCGCCTAGTCCCGGTCACACCCTTTTTCAGTGCGAGGATATAAATGACCAGCGCGGTGAGGGCGAAGAAGAACCACTGTCCCGCATAGGCGAGGTGGTTATTGGGGATGTCCGCAGGATCGGGCGGTGACAACGGCTCCAGTCCAGACTGCGGATCAGACGCGACGAGGCGCGCTTCCGGCCCTGCCGGTCCGACAGTTCCCTCGACGGGCCCCCCGCCCCATTCGACTACCTGTGGCCGTGCGCTCCAACCGAAGGCGACTTCGGCCTCACCGCCCTCTGCAAGTCGGCACCGCGCCATCTGCGCGACGCCGCTCTGCCCCGCGAGGTTTCGTCCCGGTGTGGTCCGCTGGGAAAGGACCTCTTCACAGACAACACTGCTGCGCCTGTAGAGGGCACCCTCTATCTCCTGCGAACTACGGGGGAAATGGACCGGTTCCGAGAGTTCCTGAACAGAAGCGAAGCGTGCCAGCATCGCTTCTTTTTCGTCCATCCGGGCGAGTTGCCAGAAGCCCAATGCGACCATGGTCGCGATCGCCGCAGCTACGACTATCGTCGGGATGATCGGAACGCGCATCACAGCTTTCGCCTTCCCGCCTCACGCGCGTCGTTCCCGTATTCGCTGGCCAGCAGTCCCGCCTTCGTTATCCGCAGCAGGCCGATGACAAGCGCGAATGTCAGCGGAATCCAGAGCAACGCATGCACCCACCAAGGCGGTTCGACAGACAGTTGGAGCCAGATGGCTAGCCCGACGGTAATCGTCCCTACCACCAGCGTAACCAGCGCAGCGGGGCCGTCACCCACGTTGAAACGCGAATAGTCGAGGCCGCAACTCGAACATTTGCCGGAAAATGCGAGCACGCCGTCGAACATGGTCTTCTCACCGCATCGCGGGCACAAACCGAAAAGGGCAGCCTGGCCGATGCCGGGCTGCCCCTTATTCGTTTCCGGACTACCGGACGTCATCAGTGGGTCGCAGCGCCCCAGCCGCCCCAGACATAGACGACTGCAAAAAGAAACAGCCACACCACGTCGACAAAGTGCCAGTACCACGCTGCCGCTTCGAAACCGAAGTGCTGCCGCGGGGTGAAGTGTCCCTTGTAGGTGCGGATCAGGCAGACGATCAGGAAGATCGTGCCGACCAGCACGTGGAAGCCGTGGAAGCCGGTCGCCATGTAGAAAGCGGAGCTGTAGGTGTTTCCGCCGAACTCGAAGGGTGCGACGGCATATTCGTAAACCTGGATAGCTGTGAACAGCGCACCGAGCAGGACGGTAAGCCACAGACCTCTCTTGAGGCCTTCCCGGTCACCGTGGATCAGCGAGTGATGCGCCCAGGTTACGGTCGTGCCCGAACAGAGCAAAATCAGTGTGTTGAGCAAGGGAAGGCTGAAAGGATCGATGACGTATTCGATCGCCGCAGGCGGGAATGTCCCCCCGATCACTTCGGAAATCTCGCTCGGGAACAATGCGAAGTCGAACCAGCTCCAGAACCAGCCGACGAAGAACATGACTTCCGAAGCGATGAAAAGGATCATGCCGTAGCGCATGTGCAGCTGTACGACCGGCGTATGGTCGCCGCGCTCGGCTTCCTTCACGATGTTCGAGAACCAGCTGAAGAAGGTCGCGATCAGGCCCGCAATTCCGAGGCCGAGCACGAGATGCGCTGACGGCAATTCGTGCATGTAGAGCACCATGCCGCTGGTGAAGGTCAACGCCGACAGCGAACCGATGAACGGCCAGATGTCGGGTTCGAGAATGTGATATTCGTGATTGACGTTACCAGCCATTGTACTCGTATCCTGGGTTTCGCTTTGCGTGAGGCCCTTAATGCGCGATCGCCTGCGGGTCTAGGGGCTTGGGGCGCTTAATCCTTCGCCTCGTGGAAAGTGTAGGAAAGGGTGATCTGCTCCACGCCTTCCATGTTCGGGTCGTCCAGCGCTTTGGGATCGACGAAGTAAAGCACCGGCATGCGCACCTCCTGCCCCGGCTGGAGCGTCTGCTCGGTAAAGCAGAAGCACTGGACCTTATTGAAATAGGCGCCGGCCTGCTCGGGCTCGACATTGAAGGTCGCGGTCCCGGTAATCGGGCGATTCGAGTTGTTCTTGGCGAGGTAGATGGCCATGTCGCGCTGCCCGATGGTGACCATATCCGTCACCTGCTCGGGACGAAACGACCAGCCGAGGCCCGGCGCAACCGTTCCGTCGAAACGGATGGATATCTCCTGCCCGCCTGCAGCCTGTCCCAAGCGTTCGGCAATCGCAGCCTCGCTTTCAGTGGCACGCTGCGTGGTACCGCCGAAGCCCGTAACCTGACAGAATAGCTGGTAGAGCGGCACCGCCGCATATCCAAGGCCCAGCATCCCCGCCGCCGCCGCCAGCGCGAGCAGCGCAGTCCGGTTCTTGCGGGATTCGAGCGTCGCGGTAGTCATGTCTGCCTCACATTCTCACAATGGTGATAGCGTAGAACAGGATTGCCATAAACAGCAGGATGCCGCCGACCACCAGGTTGCGGCTCTTCTGGCGCCGGCGATATTCCTTTTCCTCTTCGGGGGTCATCCGAATACTCCAAATTGGGCTGCGACACGGTCGATCACCAGCGCGGCGAACAAGGCGAATAGGTAGAAGATACTGAAAGCGAACAGGCGCTTCTCCAGACTCATCTTGTCGCATTCTTCCGCGGTTCGGAATGCGACCGGCAAGCTCATCAGCAGGAAGACCAGCGACAAAAGGATCGCGGTCACACCGTAAAATGCACCAGTCCCGCCGATCAGCCAGGGTGCTGCAGCTATGGGCACGAGGACGATGCAATAGGCCAATATCTGGCGGCGAGTCGACTTCTCGCCCTTCACCACCGGCATCATGGGGATGCCGACCTTGGCGTAATCGCTCTGCACGAACAGCGCGAGCGCCCAGAAATGCGGCGGCGTCCAGAAAAAGATGATGGCAAACAACAGGACCGGCATCAGCGTGATGTCGCCCGTTACGGCAATCCAGCCGATCATCGGGGGAAACGCCCCTGCCCCGCCGCCGATCACGATATTCTGCGGCGTGCGTGGCTTCAGCCAGATCGTGTAGACGATCGCGTAATAGACAATGCTGAACGCGAGGATACCGGAAGCCAGCCAGTTGACCCCCAGCCCCATGATTATGACCGAAGCGGCAGAAATAAGGACGCCAAAGTCGCGTGCATCGGTGCGATGCATCCGGCCTGCGGGCAGCGGACGCTTCGATGTGCGTTTCATTCCCGCGTCGAGATCCGCTTCCCACCACTGATTGAGTGCCGCCGCTCCGCCCGCGCCCAAGGCGATGCACAGGATGGCGGTGAAACCGATGATGGGATGGATGCTCCCCGGCGCAGCGAGCAGGCCGCACAGACCAGTGAAGATAACGAGGCTCATCACACGCGGCTTGGTCAGCGCGAAAAAGTCGCGCCAGTCCGCAGGGAGCTGGGTTGTTGAGACGACGTCGGTCATGGGATTCGCTTGTGGCAGCGCCTATAGTCGGTCACACCCGCTTAATCCAGTCAATCAGCAAGCGATTGACCGCTTCAGGCCGTTCCTGTTGCGTCCAGTGGCCCACTCCATCCAGAATATGCCCTTCAACCTGAGGAGCGAACATCTTCATCAGCGCTACGGGATCAGTCACGGCGCCGAAAAGATAGGTCGCGGGATCGCGCGTTCCACCGATGAATAGTGCGGGCTGCTCGATCCGCTTGTCTTTCCAGCCCTGTAGCCATTCGTAATCGCGTTCATGGTTGCGATACCGGTTGAGCGGACCGCGGAAACCAGACTGGCTAAATTCTGCTTCGTAGAAGTCGAGATCTTCCTCCGTTAGCCATGGCACAGGCTTCGGGTCGGGCAGCCCTTCGAGGAATGTCGCACCAAGCGGCTTCGTCCAGTACTCGCCTGACGGCACGTCCCCGCTGATCGAATACATCATCCGCGCGACCCAATCGCGCGGATTCTGCTCCGCTTCGGCTTCCGCAACCCCCGGCTCCTGGAAATACTCCTGGTAGAAGAACTTGCCCTTGCTGGTGAAATGTTCGTGGAAGACTTCGGTGAACGGGCGCTGCGGAACGCCTGCGAAGGGGACGGATAGGCCCGCGACGGCCTTGAAGTGCTCCGGACGGGTCAGTGCCGTGTTCCAGACGATCGGCGCACCCCAATCATGGCCCACGAGAATGGCTGGCTGCTCAGGTTGCAGGGCCATCTTGAGGCCCACGAGATCGCCGACGATCCGCTCCATCGCATATGCTTCGACCGGATCCGGTTTGTCAGAATCACCATATCCGCGAACGCCGATTGCGCAGGCGGTGAAACCTGCTTCAGCGAGCGGGGCGAGCTGGTGACGCCAGCTATACCAGCTTTCCGGGAAGCCGTGGACGAGAATGACGAGCGGCCCCGCCCCTTCAATCGCACAGCGAAGGTTCAGTTCTCCGACGTCGACGTTCCGCATTTGAGCCATGATGTTCCTCGATCCGCACAAAAGAAAACGGCCGGCCCTTCATGGGGCCGGCCGCTCTCACTTGTCCAGTGGCGGTAATACTCAGGCCTTGGAAGGCTCCGGATCGCCGATGTGGTCGTGATAATCGTGATGCTCTTCGATCACCGGCAGTTCGCTGAACTGATGGAACGGCGGCGGGCTCGACAGGCTCCATTCGAGCGTGGTCGCACCTTCACCCCAATAGTTGGCTTCCGCCTTCTTCCCGGCCACGAACGCGTAGATGATGTTGATAAAGAAGAACACCATCGAGAACGCCATGATCATATAACCGATGGTGCTGACCTCGTTCCAGTATTGATACGCGTCGGCATAATCGGGATACCGGCGCGGCATACCCTGCCAGCCAAGGAAGTGCTGCGGGAAGAAGATCACGTTCACGCCGACGAAGAAAAACCAAAAGTGAAGATGGCTTAGCAGTTCGGAGTGCATCTTGCCGCTCATCTTCGGGAACCAGTAATAGAAACCCGCGAACAGCGAGAACACTGCACCCATCGACAGTACGTAGTGGAAGTGCGCCACTACGAAATAGGTGTCGTGCACCACGTCGTCCACGCCGCCATTCGCGAGATAGACACCGGTCACGCCGCCTACGGTGAACAGGAAGATGAAGCCCAGTGCCCAGACCATGGGCGACTTGAACTCAATCGAGCCGCCCCACATGGTGGCAATCCAGCTGAAGATCTTCACGCCGGTCGGGACCGCAATGACCATTGTCGCAGCCGTGAAATACATCTTCGTATTCACGTCGAGGCCCACGGTGTACATGTGGTGCGCCCAGACGATAAAGCCGACCACGCCGATTGCGACCATGGCATAGGCCATGCCGAGATAGCCGAACACCGGCTTGCGGCTGAAGGTCGCCACGATCTGGCTGACCATGCCGAAGCCCGGCAGGATCATGATGTAGACTTCCGGGTGGCCGAAGAACCAGAAAAGGTGCTGGTACAGGACCGGATCGCCGCCACCTGCCGGATCGAAGAAGGTCGTGCCGAAGTTGCGGTCGGTCAACAACATGGTGATCGCTGCAGCCAACACCGGCAGGGCGAGCAGCAGCAGGAAGGCGGTGACCAGCACGGACCACACGAACAGCGGCATCTTGTGCAGGGTCATTCCCGGCGCACGCATGTTGAAGATGGTGGTGATGAAGTTCGTCGCGCCCAGGATCGAACCGGCACCGGCAAGGTGGAGCGAGAAGATCGCGAAATCGACCGCCGGACCCTGGCTACCGCTGGTCGAAAGCGGCGCATACACCGTCCAGCCCGTACCCGCACCCGGCCCCGTACCGCCGGGCACGAAGAGCGAGAAGATCAGCGAGAAGAAGCCGGCTACGGTGAGCCAGAACGAGATGTTGTTCATGCGCGGGAAGGCCATGTCCGGCGCACCGATCATGAGCGGTACAAACCAATTACCGAAGCCGCCGATCATCGCAGGCATGACCATGAAGAAGACCATGATCAGGCCGTGGGCGGTGATGAACACGTTCCACATGTGCAGCGAGGTGTCGAAATCGGCATTGCCGCCCATGAATTCGGCCCAGAACTGCAGGTACTGGATGCCCGGCTCTGCAAGCTCTGCACGCATGATGCCCGAGATCGCACCACCGACGACGCCGGCGATGATCGCGAAGATCAGGTAAAGCGTACCGATGTCCTTGTGGTTCGTGGACATGAACCAGCGTGCGAAGAAGCCGGGTTTGTGATCGGCATGATCGTGCGCGTGGTCGGTATGGGCCTGGAAAGTGTCGGCGGTGGTAGCCATGATGCTAGTCTCTCGCGTAGGAATTCGTCGTCGGTCTTATCAGGTGGTCGCGTCTTCGACCGGCGGTGCGCCTGCTCCCGGAGCAGACGGTTCGGCACTTTCCGGCTCCTGCAGCGGGACGGCGGCAGGGTCGGCTTCGACACCTTCCTCTTCCGCGCCTGCAACGGTGCCGCCCTGCGCTAGGACCCAATCATTATACTGGTCCATCGGCAATGCTTCGACGGCGATCGGCATATAGCCGTGGCGCGCGCCGCAAAGTTCGGAGCACTGGCCGTAATAGACACCCGGCTCGTCAACCTGGAAAATCCGTTCGTTCAGGCGACCCGGCACGGCATCCATCTTGAACCAGAGGCTAGGCACGGCGAAGGAGTGGATCACGTCGGCCGCAGTCACCTGCAGGCGGATCGGAACGCCGACCGGAACGACCATGCGGTTGTCGACGGCAAGCTGGTGCGGCTCGCCACGCGCATTGGCTTCGTCCTTGTCGAGCATGTTCGATATAATCTCGAAATCGCCGTTGTCGGGATAGGCATATCCCCAGTACCACTGATAGCCGATTGCCTTGATCGTAATCGCATCCTTGGGCGGCGTTTCATACTGCTTGGCGATCAGGGTGATCGACGGGATAGCGATGGCAAGCAGGATGAGCGCGGGCACAACAGTCCACACGACTTCGATCAGCGTATTGTGACTCGTCTTGGAGGGAACCGGGTTCGCCTTCCGGCGAAAACGGAACATGGTGTAGAGCATCAGGGCGAGTACGAAGGCGCATATCACCACCATGACCCAAATCAGGCCGATGTGCAGTCCATAGGCAAATTCGCCGTCTTCGGAATATTGGGGCTGGATATCCCAACCCGCATCCACCGGCATACCCTTGCCCTCGGTCGGCGCCATCGGAGTGTAAGCGCCGCTGCCCTCGGAAACCGCGTCGGGATCCGCGACATCTGCTGCTTCCGCCGGGTCGACAGATTCGAGTTGTTCCGCCGCCGCCGCGTCCGAAGCATCCTGCGCCAAAGCGATGGGCGCGCCGAAAATCAGCGAGAATGCCATCGCGAGGCTGGCAACGATCCGGTGAAATCCGAGAGTTTTCATTACTTTGGCACTCTTCCGTGTCGTGTCGTATTTCGGGTATGCGATGCCTGCGGAGCCTGCGTGCGCGCGGGAATCCGCCCCTCATGCGAGGCCCGATTGCGTTGGGCCCTATAGGCAGGGTTTCCGCCAGCCTCAAGCGGATGGTCGATAAAAATGTGCAAGTCCCATTGCCTCTTGCGCAAACGCGCGCAAGTCGCTTTGGCATTCAGCACCATGACAGAAGACGAAATCCTCTCTGAATTCCGCGCGAGTGAGGCCTTGCTCGAGGGCCATTTCCTGCTCTCCAGCGGGCGCCACAGCGGCCATTATCTTCAATGTGCACGGGTACTTATGAATCCCGACCGGGCAGGACGGCTTGCCTTTGCGCTTGCGCAAAAGATCCCCCGCGACATCCGCAGCCAGATCGACGTGGTGGTCAGCCCTGCCATGGGCGGTATCATCATCGGGCAGGAAATGGGCCGCGCATTGGGGAAGGATGCAATGTTCCTCGAACGGCCCGGGGGCGCCTTCCACCTGCGACGCGGTTTTCGGCTGGAGAAGGGTGCGAAGGTTCTGATGACAGAGGACGTCGTGACTACCGGCCTCTCCAGCCGCGAGGCCATTGCGGCCGTAGGGCGCGAGGGCGGCGAGGTAATTGCGGAAGTCGCATTGGTCGACCGCAGCAATGGAGAATCGGATCTGGGGGTTCCGTTCTATCCGCTGATCGACATCAATTTCCCGACCTATGCCGACGATAAAGTCCCTGCCGAGCTCACAGCCATCGAGGTCACCAAGCCCGGGAGCCGGGAGGCTTGACTCGTCCCCTGCGCCTCGGCGTCAATATCGACCACGTCGCCACGATCCGCAATGCGCGCGGCGGCGACCATCCAGATCCGGTGCGCGCAGCGGAAATCGTGGCAAGCGTAGGCGGCGACGGGATTACAGCACATCTGCGGGAGGACCGGCGGCATATCCGCGATGCGGACCTCAGGCGTATCCAGGAAGCGACCGACCTTCCCCTCAACCTTGAGATGGCGGCGACCGAGGAAATGCTGGAGATCGCGCTGCGGCATAGTCCGCACGCCGCCTGTATCGTCCCAGAGAAGCGGGAGGAGCGCACCACCGAAGGCGGTCTCGACGCCGCGGGCCTCCACAACACGCTCGCGCCGATCGTATGGAAGCTCAAGGATAACGGCATTCGCGTTTCGCTTTTCATCGAAGCTGAAGAACGCCAGCTGGAGGCGGCACTAAAACTTGGCGTGCCGGTGGTAGAGTTCCATACCGGCGAATATGCTCACGCCCACGTGGCCGGAGATGGCGAGAAGACTGCGCGCGAACTGAAGCGAATTGCCGACCTGTCCGCCCTGGCCGCGAAGAACGGGATTGAACCGCACGCAGGGCACGGCCTCACTTACGAAAACGTCCAACCCATTGCCGCAATCCCGCAATTGGCAGAACTCAACATCGGGCATTATCTGGTCGGCGAAGCGGTGTTCGTCGGACTGGAACAGGCAGTGCGCCACATGCGCGAGCTGATGGACGAAGCACGGTGAACGAGGCGCTTACCCGCAGCGTCAAGTTCTGGGCGCTTGGCGCGGCGATCCCATTCCTTGCAAGCATAGCGCTGTTGGGCATTGCGATTTCGCGGCAAACCCTGCTTGCTTTTTCCGTTGGCTGGCCGATCATACAGGTTCTGGGCTATTCCGGGGCGCTCAAGCGCGCGAAGGGTCAGATCGATCACGCCTTGGTCAAGACGCAGGTCGTCCTGCATTGGATGATGCTAGCGATGCTGATGGCGATTTTCGCGAGGGTCCTATGATCATCGGAATGGGCAACGATCTCACCAACATGGACCGGATTGCCAACTCGCTCGAAAGGTGGGGCGAGAAATTCGAGGCGCGGTGCTTCACCGATATCGAGCGTGCGAAGGCGGAGAGACGTCCTTTCACCCGCGTCGGCACTTTCGCCAAGCGCTGGGCGGCGAAGGAGGCCTTCGCCAAGGCGGTGGGTACAGGCTTCGCACGCGGCGTGTTCCATAAGGACATCGGCGTGGTGAACGCGCCCTCGGGCAAGCCGACGCTTGCGCTTACCGGCGGGGCGGCGGAAAGGCTTGCCGAAATGCTGCCACCCGGCCATGAGGCGCGCATTCATCTCACCCTCACCGACGACCATCCATGGGCACAGGCCTTCGTGATTATCGAGGCCTCCCCGCATGAGTGCTGACACCGCCGACGTGACCGACACTACCAAAAAGAAGAAGCAGGACGAAAAGAAGGTCGACTGGATCGCGGAAATCCGGGGTCTGGCGCTGATGCTGCTGGCCGTTTTCGCCTTCCACAGCTTCATCGCCAAGCCCTTCTACATCCCATCTGAATCGATGCTGCCCAACCTGCTGGTGGGTGACCGATTAGTGGTGAGCAAGTATCCTTATGGATGGAACTGGTCCTCTGTCAGTTTCCACCTCGCTCCACGCGGTGATTGGCGCGTGGCCGCCTCGACCCCAGAATATGGCGACATCGTGATCCCCGTCCATCCCGAACGCGACGAGGATTACATCAAGCGCGTGGTCGGCCGACCGGGTGACCGCCTGGCGGTACGTAACGGCCAGATCATCCTCAACGGTGAGCCGGTACCTCAGGAAGCAGAGCCGCCGCTGGATCTGCCGATTGATGCGAATTCGGATTGCATGGGTTTCTACGAACCCTCCTTCCTAGCCACCGATGAGGCGGGAAACCGGGTCTGCCGCGTACCAGTCTATCGCGAGACACTACCCAATGGCGCGAATTACCTGATCATCGACCACATGAACGGCGGACTGGATAATTTTGTGGAGATGACGATCCCCGAAGGCCATGTCTTCGTGATGGGAGACAACCGTGATCATTCTTCCGACAGCCGCGAACTCAACTCGTCGCGCGGGTTGCTCGGTCCCGTGCCCCTGGAAAACATCGGCGGGCGGGCGGAGTTTATCAGCTTCTCGCTCGACGGTTCGACCACGCTTAATCCCGTAAGCTGGTTTACGAGCTTGCGTGAAGGCCGTGCGTGGACCACCTTGCGGCCGGCAGTCGATGCAGGGGCAAGCGCCGAATGAAAGATACGACGTCGGATGGGGATCGCGCGAGCAAGAACGATCTTGCCTATCATGACGATCCCGGGGCCAGCCCCACTTATATCGGCAACCCCAAGCTTCGCTTCGAAGCCGGCCGTGCACTGGTCTGGGGCCTCGTCATCGGACTGCTCTGGCTAACCGTACATATCTCGCAATCCCTGCTGGTTATCTTCGGTGCGATGGTCTTTGCCTGCATGATCGACGGCGGTGCCCGTCTGATCGCCAAGGTCGCGCCGATCGGGCGCGGTTGGCGGGTGGCCATCGTGCTGCTTTTCGTCACGGCATTCTTCGTGTGGCTCGGCTATTTTGCCGGTTCACAGATTTCTCAGCAGGCCGCCCAATTCCCTTCGATCATCAACGAGCAGCTGGCCCGGGCGTTCGCCTACCTGCAGGAACAGGGCTTCGCGATAGGAGCGAACGACATCGAACGGCTCGCCGGCAATATGGCCAGCGGAGTGGGCACGGTAACCAAAGCGATCGGGGGCATATTCGGCGGCGTTACCACGCTGGCGCTCATCGTGATCATCGGCATCTATTTCGCCATCGATCCGCGCATTTACGAGCGGGGCGTGGCCTGGATGGTACCCGCCAAACAGCGCAGCGCGTTCTATGACACACTGAGCCACCAAGCCTACACACTGCGTCGCCTCATGGCGGGCCGGCTCGTCGGCATGGCCTTCGAAGGGTTCTTCACCTGGATCATGCTGGCGTTCGGAGGCATGCTGATCGGCATCGATCCGGTACCGATGGCTGCGCTATTGGGACTGCTGACCGGGCTTCTCGCCTTTATTCCCAATATCGGCGCGATCATTTCGGGCGTACTTATGGTTCTGGTGGGCTTTTCTGGTGGCGTCGACATGGGCCTTTACACGGTTTTCGTGTACTTTCTCGTCCAGAACTTCGACGGTTACGTCCTCGTCCCGATGATCGCCAAAAAGACCGTCGATCTCGCTCCCGGGCTGGTGCTTTCGGCGCAGCTCATTTTCGGCGTATTGTTCGGCATTCTCGGACTAGCCCTTGCCGATCCGTTGCTGGCGATGATCAAGGTCGCGCTCGAACGGCGCAGCTCGCGCCGCAAGGGCGATATCGAACCCGCCCAAGCACCGGAGCCCGCCTGACATGGCCCGTAAGTTTCTTTTCATCGTCGCTCTGATCATCGTGCTGGTAATCGGCGGGGCCATCGCACTGTCTATCTGGTCACGTGAAGCGACGGAAATCGCGTTCGTCCCGCGCGGCGAGTTCGTGGAGCAGGAGGCGCTCGCCGCCAACGCCTATGAAGATCCCGAGATGTGGTATTCGCGTCCAGGCCTCGGAACCAACGATCCTTCGCGATACCAGCCCGCCATCGCCGAGCCGGCAGCTGATCCGGCCAGTAAAGCTCCGTCGCCCGAACGACCTGCGGCCGAGCAAAGCCTCGATGCCCCCGGGAAACTTGATACCGGCAGTTCAAGCACTGGTGAAGCGGCGGAGGCCGCAGAAGTACCCAGCTTTGCAGTGTTCTTCGTGCCCCCGACAAGTTTTCTCAAAGCCGGCGGTACCGAGTGGAACGCCACGCTCGACGACGCTACCACCAATAGTCGTGCCCGCACCTTTCTCCGCGGACTGGCGAGCCCCTTCAATCGCGCGGATGAACTATGGGCACCCAAATATCGCCAGGCGGCGGCGGGGGCATTCCTAACCGACCAGCCTGAAGCACAGATGGCTATCGACGCGGCCTTTGCCGACGTTGCCCAAGCCTTCGACTACTTCCTCGATAGCGTGAATGAAGATAAGCCCATCGTTCTGGCAGGACACAGTCAGGGATCCGTCCACATCCTGCGGCTCCTCATGGAAAAGGCCGAGGCGCGGGGCATCACCGACCGGATAGTAGCCGTCTACGCCATCGGTTGGCCCATCTCGGTCGAACATGACTTGCCCGTCCTTCCTCTTCCTGCCTGCGCATCCCCGGATCAGCAGGGGTGCATACTTGCCTATTCCGCATTCTCAGATGATGGAAACGCCGACTTTTTCGAGCGACGCTATGAAGCGACACCGGGTCTGGATGGCGAGCCGCGAGGGGATGGACCGATTCTCTGCGTCAACCCGCTGACCGGGAGCACGGGCGGAGAGGCTCCGGCCTCGGCCAATCTCGGCACTCTGAAGCCGAGCGAGGATCTGAGTTCGGGCGAACTCGTGGCCGGTGCCATTCCAGCACGATGTGACGAGCGCGGGCTCCTGCTGATCGGCGATCCGCCCGAGCTGGGGCCCGGCGTTCTTCCGGGCGGAAACTATCACGTCTACGATATCCCGCTCTTTTGGAAAAACCTTCAGGAAGACGTCCTCCGGCGCGTGAATGCATGGGCGAACCGGGAAGCGTGATCACCGACAGCGCGCTGGAATATGGCGACGCTCTTCCAGAGGGTGGCGCACTGCTTGGACTCGATCTCGGCACCAAGACCATTGGCGTCGCCACTTGCGATGCAGGTTGGCGCTACGCCACCGCTGGCAAGACAATTCCTCGCAGCAAGTTCACGAAGGATTGCGGCAAGCTGCGCGAGATCGTTACCGAACGCTCCATCAAGGGTATCGTCATCGGTTTGCCGCGCAATATGGACGGCAGCGAGGGTCCCCGCGCGCAAGCCAGCCGTGCCTATGCAAGAAACTTATCCCAAACGGTTGAACTTCCGATACTTTTATGGGACGAACGCTGGTCCACTTCGAGCGCCGAAGGCGCCATGATCGGCCAGGACATGAGCCGGGCGAAGCGGGCGGAGAAGATCGACAGCCATGCCGCTGCGATCATCCTGCAAGGCGCAATAGACACGCTGGCAGGGGGAGGAATTTGATGGGAGAGGGTCGCGCAATGATTAATTTCGACGAGAGGCTGGATGCCTTGTCCGGCCGCAGGCGCAACGGACTGGTCAATGCGATCGGCCGGCTGGTTGGAATTGGCCTTGTCGGATTGCTCCTTATCCTGACTATCGCGATCCTGCTCTAGCGCGAATCTGCGGGTCTAAGCCGGGTACCTTGTCCACCAGCCCCAACAGGTCCCAATCCAGGCGAATTAAAAGATTGGCTTCGACGGGAGCGCACGGCTATCCGCGCAATCGCATATGAGCCAGCAAGCTGCCTTCGATCCTAAAACGGCCACTCCGTTTCTCACCAGCAGGGGGCATCCCGGGTGGCTCGGCATGCGGTATTCCGACCATGGCGACGATTGGGTCGAACTCGAACTGCCATGGCGGGAAGATCTGCTGGGCGAGGAAGGTCAACACGTGCTTGCGTCCGGCCCCATCCTCAGTCTTATGGACATGGCGAGCGGCCTTGCCATCTGGAAAGCGATGGACCGGTTCGAGGCCATCGCCACTCTGGACCTTCGCGTCGATTATGTTCGCCCGGCCCGCGACGGTGCGGCGGTATTCGGTCGTTCGCAATGCTACCGGATCACCCGGAGTGCGGCCTTCGTCAGGGGGCTCGCGCATGATAGCGATGCGGATGATCCGGTTGCACACATACAGGCGGTCTTCATGAAGATCGGCGGCGATCCGAAGCGGGAGCTCCCGGGTGGCTGACAACCCCGATATCGAGGCGCTGACGCCCTATGCGCGTTCTCTCGGGATCCAGCTTGCCGACTGGGAAGATGGCGTGCCGATCATGTGCGTGGAGTTCGTCGAGGCGGTCGAGGGACGTCCCGAACATTTCCACGGCGGAGCCACGGGCGGATTGCTGGAAACGGCGGGCTATGCCGCCTTGCGCGCCGAACTGGCGCGCATCGAACGCGATGCCGTTCTCAAGCCGATCAACATCACCGTCCAGTATCTCGCGGCGGGCAAATCGCAGACCTGCTTTGCAAAGGGCCGGATAACCAAGCTCGGGCGCCGCAGTGCCAATCTGACCGTAGAAGCGTGGCAGGATGACCGTTCGCGCCCGATAGCTACAGCAGTCATGAACGTCTTGATGGCCCAGCCTGAAGGCTAGTTGCTCTCGATGCGCCCTCCGCTCTCGAGCTGGTCGCGGATCTCCTCGTAGCGCTCTTCTTCTTCCCGGCGTCTTTCCTCGGCCCTTCGGCGCGCGGCTTCGATCGTCTCTTCATCGACACCGATGCCCCGATCGTCGAGCCTGATGTCGATCGGGATACCATCGACTTCGGTACTGAAGACGGCCTCGCCATCGCGGATGCGGATGCGCGAATTGCCATCGCCCAGGGGAATGTCTTCGAGGTTCGGCACATCGAGCGGCTCGACCGGGCCCTCCGGATCGGGACTGGTGGTCGAGGCCGGACCTGAGGGAGCGGCAGACGCGCCAAGAGCCTGGCTTATGAAATCGCGCCAAATGCGGGCGGGCAGGCCGCCGCCCGATACGCCCTGCAGGGGCGAGTTGTCGTCATTGCCGATCCAGATGCCGACCACCAGATCGCCCGCATAGCCAACGAACACTGCATCGCGATTGTCCTGCGTGGTGCCGGTCTTCCCGAAAGCCGGCATCGAAACACGTGCCGCGCTTCCCGTGCCGCTATCGATCGCGGCGCGCAGCAGGCGATCCATGTTCGCGCTGGTCGAGCCGGAAAAGCTCGACGGTCCATCGACCATGTTTTCGAACCACCCGCGATCCGGCGCAGGAAACGCGCGCGGTTCGACCGGATAGGCATTCGCCGCCACTGCGGCATAGGCGGAAGTGAGTTCCAGCAGGCTCATGGTCGAAGTTCCCAGTGCCATACTGGGATCGCCCTGCGCGAGCGGAGACGTCACGCCGAGGTCGCGCGCGGTCTCGATCACCTTCTCGCTGCCCACTTCGCCAAACAGGCGCACGGCGGCCACATTGCTCGACTGGGCGAAGGCCTGTTCGAGCGTCAGGCTTTCTGAGTAGCGCCCACCGGAATTCTCGGGCCGGTAGCCTCCCTGTTCGATCTTGGTGTTGGCGATTCGGTCGTCCGGGCTCCATCCATCGCGCATCGCCGCAAGATAGACGAACAGCTTGAATGTGGACCCGGGCTGGCGCTTCGCCTGAGTCGCCCTGTTGAAAGGCGATTTCTCGTAATCCTTGCCGCCGATCATGGCGACGACCTCGCCATTGGGGCGCATTGCCACAAGTGCCACCTGCGCTTCACCTAGCGGCGCATTCGACGTTACGCGGCGGGCGATATTCTGCAGCCGCGCGTCGAGCGTGGTGGTCAGCGTCTGGCGCGAATACCCCGTTTCGGACATTTGCCGCGCTTCGGGCAGAGCCCAGTCGGCAAAATAGGTCCCCGTCGGAAGATCGCTCTTGAGCCTTACGTCGAGCGCGGGCGAACGCATGTTGCGCGCTTCCGCCTCGGTGATGAATCCCGCCGCGACCATCGACTGCACGACCAGTTCCATACGCTTCTCCGCCCGCTCGTAATGCCGGGTGGGTGCGTAAGCGCTCGGAGCCTGCAACAGCCCGGCGAGCATGGCCGCCTGGTTCGGCAAGAGGTTTTCCGGCTTGCGGTAGAAATAGTGAAGGCTCGCCGCGCGCAGACCATAGACGTTGTCGCCGAAATAGGCGTTCGACAGATAGCGTTCGAGGATTTCGTCCTTCGTCAGCCAGGCTTCCAGCCAGAAGGCGATCAGCGCCTCGCGCGCCTTGCGCGTCAGCGTGCGTTCGGGCGTCAGGAAGGTGAACTTGGCGAGTTGCTGGGTAATGGTGGAGCCGCCACCCGTCCCGGTGAAGGCCGCGCGGGCGATGCCGCGCGGGTCGACGCCCCAATGATCGTAGAACCGCCGGTCCTCGATTGCGAGGAACGCCTCGACCACATGCGGCGGCAGCGTATCGATATCGACCGGCTCGTCCACCACGGCCCCGTTGCGCGCAATCGGCGTACCGTCGGACGCGAGCAAGGTGATCTGCGGCGGCGCAATGGGTTCGAGCGACTTGTTCAGCGGCGCGGTAATCGCCAGCCAGGCTACCAGCGCGATGAAGAGCGCGAGCAGCACCGCGACGATGCGCGCGACCCACCAGCGCTTGCGGCGTCCGAACCAATGTTCCCGCTGCCACCATTTCTGCCGCTTGCGCTCTTCGGCGAGCACGGCATGGTCGACTGCGTCGAGCCGATCATCCCACGCATCGTCGTCGTCCCAGTCGTCGCTGAGCGAGTAATAGCCGCGATGGCCGGACATTTCCGGTTCGCGCTTCCTGCGTCGGAACATGGAGTCGATTACGCCCATCGGTTTACTGTGCTACACGCATAACACAGCCATGCATAGGCCATGCAACCTTAACTCTTGCCAACCACGCTCTCGGGCAGGTCTTCGCCGAAGACGCGCTGGTAATACTCGGCCACCAGCATGCGCTCTTCCTCGTCGCACTTGTTGAGGAACGACAGGCGGAAGGCGAAGCCGACATCCTTGAAGATCGCATAGTTCTGAGCCCAGGTGATCACCGTCCGCGGGCTCATCACGGTGGAGATGTCGCCGTTGATGAAGCCCTGCCGCGAAAGGTCGGCCACCTTGATCATATCGGCGAGGATCTTGGCATCGATCTCGGGATTCTTCGCTTCGACGATCTTCTGCTCGGTCTCGGCGGGCAGGTAATTCAGCGCGGTGACGATGTTCCAGCGGTCCATCTGGCCCTGGTTGATCGCCTGCGTGCCGTGATAAAGCCCGCTCGTATCGCCGAGCCCTACGGTGTTGGCCGTCGCGAAGAGGCGGAAGTTCGGATCGGGCCGGATCACGCGGTTCTGGTCCAGCAGGGTCAGCTTGCCCTGCTGTTCGAGCACGCGCTGGATCACGAACATCACGTCCGGGCGGCCCGCATCATATTCGTCGAACACAAGCGCAACCGGATGCTGCAGCGCCCAGGGCAGCAGGCCTTCGCGGAATTCGGTCACCTGCAACCCGTCCCTGAGGACGATAGCATCGCGGCCGACCAGATCGATACGGCTGATATGCGCATCGAGATTGATGCGGATGCACGGCCAGTTGAGCCGTGCCGCGACCTGTTCGATGTGCGTCGATTTGCCGGTGCCGTGATAGCCCTGCACCATCACGCGGCGATCATGCGCGAAGCCGGCGAGGATGGCGAGCGTGGTATCCGCATCGAATACATAGGCTTCGTCGAGATCGGGCGTGCGCTCGTCCGGCTTCGAAAAGGCCGGGACCTTCCAGTCGATATCGATGCCGAAAGTCTCGCGCACGTCCACCTCGGTGTCGGGCGCGGCAAGCACGGTCTTAGAGGAAGGTTCGAAGCTCTTGTCGGTCATGTCATTCATCGCCCCGGCGACGTAGGGATTTATCTCCGGCGCGCCAAGCCTATATTGGCTGGCGATGCCGCAAACTCCCCTTTCCGAAAAGCTGCGCCTGAGGCTGGTCGACAAGGTTCGGGGCGTGTTCAACGATGTCGAAGACGGCGAGCAGCCCGTCCCGCCATCGGAGGAGGCACTGTTCGAAAAGGACACGCCGATCCGCATGGTCCACGCCGATATCGTGGCGATGATGGTCGGAGGTATTCGCGGGCTGCTGCTCCAGATGCTCCACCCCCACGCGTTGCAAGGAGTGCTCGATCATTCCAATTTCCGCAGCGACATGCATGGCCGGCTGCGGCGCACGGCGCGTTTCATCGCGGTGACGAGCTTCGGGCACAGGGATGACGCCAGGACAGCAATCGAGCGGGTCAACCGTATCCATGCCGCTGTCGGGGGCACGCTTCCGGACGGGGACCCCTACTCCGCCACCGATCCGCGCGTGCTCGCCTGGGTCCATGTGGCCGAGGCAACCAGCTTCCTCGCCGCCTATATGCGCCATGTCCGCCCCGATATGCCGGGCGGTGAGCAAGACGAATACTATCGCCAGTTCGCGATCATCGCCCGTGCACTGGGGGCCGATCCGGTGCCGACCGACCGGCGCGAGGCGGAGGCGATCTTCCGCGAGCTGCGCGCCGACCTGCGGACCAGCCCCGAAGCGCGCGAGATCGCCGATCTCGTTCTCAACCAGAGACCGCAGGGCGCCCCGCCCGCCGTTCAGGCCATGCTCGGCGCGGAGGCAGTCGCCCTGCTCCCGCCCTTCGCCCGCTCGTTGCTCGGCCTTGAGCGCCCGGGCCTCACCGCCCTCCCCGCCCGCGCTGCGACATGGAGCATGGGCAAGACGCTGCGCTGGGCATTTCGGCAGGGGTGAGACACGCGTTCGGCCGTGGCCGAAGTTGGAATGCCCTCCGCCTTTTTCGAGACATGGACCACATGGACCACCGTTAAGGGGAAGAAAAAACCGTTGCGGCGTAAGGCCGGAAATGACGCTCCGCGAGACGGCGTGGCTGACTACAGCGAGTCCCAAGCTTTTCTCTATTCAGACCAAGCGCGAGGTGATCCCTATCGGTTGACATATCCTATTGATATGCAGTGTAAAACTAGTCTTCGGCGATGACTGCGGTTCACCCCAAGTCAGCTCTTTATGCGTTGATAGAAACTTGAAAAGTCTCACCCGATTTTCTCCGGCAGCTCGAACAACGCCATGAACTTATCTGCGGCGTTCAACTCGCCCTCGATGCGCGCGCCCACCTCCTCAGCCGGAACGCCGACGTAGAACATCGCGGCGAGCGAGGGTCCGGCGGGTGCAACGAAGATCGCGTCGCATTCCTCCGGTTCAATGCGTTGAACGGGCATCCGGCCGTCCGCCAGTTCCGCCACGAAGCCGACCTCGGGAAAACGGAAACCGATGCGCGTGCGCCAGTCGCCCGCCTTCCCCGGGTCCAGCATGGTGCGCAGCGAGAGCATGAAGCTCGTGGGTGACAGCGGCAGCGTGGGATCGTGCTGCGCGCTCTTCGCGGCCCAGCGGCCCAGTTCCTGGATCAGCGGCTCGGCGGCATAGCCCCATTCGGTGAGTTCATAGACCTGCGCGCCGGAAGGCGGCGGCAGCACGCGCTTCGCGAGGACATTGGCCGCTTCCAGCTTCTCCAGCCGTTCGGTCAGCACCTTGGCCGATATTCCGGGCAGGTTGGCCCGCAGCGCGGAAAAACGCAGAGGCCCAAACATTAATTCCCTGACTACGAGCAGCGACCACCGCTCGCCCACAAGTTCCATACCGAAGGCGGTACCGCAGGCATCGTTATACCACTTGCCGTGCGCGCCCGACCCAGTTGTGGTTTCTTTTTGTAACTGCATAGTTGCTTTTTGTAACTCATCCGCCCATCAAAGGCAAGTTCCGAGTCGCAGAGCGAAAGGAAGACGACCGATGACACAGATGATTTTCGTGAACCTCCCGGTCGCAGATCTGGACAGGTCCAAGGCGTTCTACGAGGCGATCGGCTTCACCAATAATCCCATGTTCAGTGACGACACCGCCGCCTGCATGGTGCTGTCGGATGCGATCTACGTGATGCTGCTGACCCACGAAAAATGGGGTGATTTCACCACCAAGGCGATCCCCGTGGGCAAGGACAGCGCGCAGGTCATGCTGGCGATCAGCCGCGACAGCAGGGAAGCGGTCGATGCCGTTACCGAAGCCGCCGCCGCGCATGGCGGTACTCCGGACTGCAACCCCAAGCAGGACCTAGGCTTCATGTACGGTCGCAGCTTCGAAGACCCTGATGGCCATATCTGGGAACCGCACTGGATGGACATGCAGGCAGCCGCCGAAGCGGTAGCGCAATAATCGCGCCGTAACATCGGCAATCCGAGGAGAGAGATGATGAGCTATTTCGACGGTTTCGTGATCGCGGTTCCCACCGCCAACAGGCAGCAATTCACCGATCACGCCAATCAGGCAGACGCCGTGTTCAAGGAACAGGGAGCAACGCGCATCGTGGAAGCCTGGGGCGACGATGTGCCCAAGGGCAAGGTCACCGATTTCCAGGGCGCCGTGCAGGCCAAGGACGACGAGACGGTCTTGTTCTCGTGGATCGAGTGGCCCGACAAGGCCACTCGCGACGAGGTCATGGCTCGCGTCGAAGAGTGGATGAAGGACCCCCGGATGGATCCGGAAAAGAACCCCATGCCCTTCGATGGCAAGCGGATGATCTATGGCGGGTTCGCGCCCTTGCTCGAAGAGGGGGAAGGCCGCCCGGGAAGCTATGTCGACGGCTTCATCATGGCCGTGCCGGATGCGAGAAAGGATGCCTACCACGACATGGCGGCCGGGGCCTGGCCGCTGTTCAAGGAATTCGGCGCGCTGCGGCTGGTCGAAACATGGGCCGACGACGTCCCTGACGGCAAGGTCACAGATTTCCGCCGCGCGGTGAAGGCCGAGGCGGGAGAGCAGGTCGTCTTCTCCTTCATCGAATGGCCCGACAAGGAAACGCGCGATGCGGGACAGAAGAAGATGATGCAACAGGATTTCGACGGCGAGATGCCGTTCGACGGCAAGCGCATGGTCATGGGCGGGTTCTGTCCGATCGTCGACCTTTGAGAAACGACGCGGTGGCCGATACCGTAACTATCTGGACGCTCGACTGGGTGCCTGAAATGCCTCGCGGGTTCGTGCGCGACTTGCGACTGCGCTGGGCGTGCGAGGAAGCGGGCGTCCCCTACCGGATCGAGACGGTGGCGTTCGACGACCGTCATACCAATCACCTCGACGCCCAGCCATTCGGACAGGTGCCGATGCTGCAGGACCGCGATCTGCACCTGTTCGAGAGCGGGGCGTGCCTGATGCACCTCGCGCACAAGAGCGAGGCGCTGATCCCGCCGGGTTCGACCCGCAGGATCGAAGTGCTCCAATGGGTCATGGCAGCGCTCAATTCAATCGAGATGGTGTCCATGCCCTGGATCGTCCTGAAATGGTCGGAGCTGGAGTTCGCCTCCATCACCGACTGGCTGGACAAGCGGCTGGAGCAGATGGAGGCCGTGCTGGCCGAGCGCGAATGGCTGGCGGGCGACCAGTTTAGCGCAGCGGACCTGATGATGGCCGACGTGCTGCGCGTCGATCTGGTCCGCAAGCACGGCGATCGACCGGCAAGCGAAGCCTATGTTGCGCGAATGACCGAACGGCCCGCCTTCCGCAAGGCGCATGCCGACCAGATGGCCCATTTCGCGGCCGCTGACGCAAGAAGAGAGGAAGTTTCAAATGGCTGACAAGCAGGGCGATTTCGTCTGGTACGAACTGATGACCACAGATGCCGACGCGGCGCAGGCGTTCTACGAACCGCTGCTCGGCTGGAAATTCGCGGGCAGCGACATGCCGGGCATCGATTACCGGATCGGCAGCAAGGACGGCACCCAAGTCGTCGGCCTGCTGGAACTGACCGGGGACATGACGAAGGGCGGCGCGCGCCCGGCATGGATCGGCTATATCGCGGCCGACGACATCCACGCCTCGATCACGGATCTGAAAGACAGGGGCGGGCAACTCCACATGGGGCCAAACCACCTCGAAGGCGTGGGCCACATGGCGCTGGTTGCCGACCCGCAGGGCGTGCCGTTCTACTTGATGCAGACCGAGGGCGAAGGCCCGGCGACATCTTTCGCCAAATACGAGCCGAAAGTCGGCCACTGTGCCTGGAATGAGCTGGTAATCGATGATCCGGACGCCGCCGACGCCTTCTATACCGGCATGTTCGGATGGCAGAAGGGTGAGGCGATGGATATGGGCGAGATGGGCGTCTACCAGATGTTCACGCAGGACGATTATGGCCTAGGCGCGATCATGAAGCGCCCGGAGCAGATGCCCGTCTCCGCCTGGGCCTTTTACTTCCGCGTGCCCGAAATCGAGGCGGCCAGAAGCCACGTTGAGAGCAGCGGCGGACAGGTGGTCAACGGCCCGATGGAAATTCCCGGCGGCGAATATGTCTGCCAGGGCTTCGACCCGCAGGGTGCCTTCTTCTCGATCATCGGACCCAAGGGAACCTGAGCCATGGCCGATTACACCCTCTTCACCAATCCGATGAGCCGCGGGCAGATTGCGCGCTGGGCGTTGCATGAGGCAGCTGCGGATTACGATACCGAGTTGGTCGACTGGCAGGACAAACCGCAGGCGCTGCTCGACGTGAACCCGATGGGCAAGGTCCCCACCCTCGTCCATCATCATCTTGGGCACGACCATGTCATCACCGAATGCGCTGCGATCTGCCATTACCTCGGGGCCATGCAGGCTCCGGAGCTTGGCCCCAAAGCAGAAGAAATGGCGGACTATTTTCGCCTGCTCTTCTTTGCGGCCGGACCGATAGAGCAAGCCGTCGTCTCGCGTTCGATGGGCTGGTCGGTCGACGATCCGCAGAAACAGGGCATGCTCGGCTTCGGCAGTTACGAGAAGGCGATGGATGCCTTCGAAACGCTGCTGTCGGATCGCGACTACGTCTGCGGCGAGCGCTTCACCATGGCCGATGTTTATGTCGGCAGCCAGGTCGACTGGGGCCTCAGCTTCGGCTCGATCCCCAAGCGGCAGGTGTTCGAGGATTATGCCGGCAGGCTGCGCGAACGCCCGGCGTACATGACGGCCAAGGCGATCGACATGAAGCTTATCGAGGAGGTCCAGAATGGCTGACAAACTCACCACCGTGCTCTGGTATGATGGCGATGCGGACGAAGCCGCCCGCTTCTATGCCGAGACTTTCCCCGACAGCTCGGTCGGCACGATCTTCCGAGCCCCCTCCGATTTCCCCAGCGGCAGCAAGGGCGACGCGCTGACAGTCGAATTCACCCTCCTCGGCCGCGCCTTTTCCGGCCTCAACGGCGGGGACCTGTTCAAGCCCAACGAAAGCGTCAGCTTCATGGTCGTAACCGAGGACCAGGCCGAAACCGACCGTTATTGGAACGCGATTGTCGGCAATGGCGGGCAGGAAAGCGAATGCGGCTGGTGCAAGGACAAGTGGGGCTTCAGCTGGCAGATCACTCCGCGCACGCTGCTCGAATCGCAAGCGGCAGGCGGCGAGGAGGCCCGGCGCGCATTCGAAGCGATGATGACCATGCAGAAGATCAACGTCGCGGCGATCGACGCTGCCCGGAAGGGAGACTGAACGATGCCGCGCAAGATCACCGGTGCCGCCTTCCTCTCGCTCGACGGGGTCATGCAGGCACCCGGCGGCCCGACCGAGGATCCCACCGGCGGGTTCGAAGAAGGCGGCTGGGTCTTCAAGCTGTGGGACGAAGGTATCGAGGAAACGCTCGGTTCGCTGTTCTCAGGCGATTACGACCTGCTGCTGGGCCGGCGGACCTACGACATCTTCGCCGCCTACTGGCCCTATGCCGAAGGCGATGAAAAGCCGATGGGCGAAGCCTTTGACCGCGCGAACAAATACGTTCTCACCCGCGGCAACCAGCCGCTCGAATGGCAGAACAGCCACCGGCTCGCGGGGGTAGAGGATGTCGCCGCGCTCAAGGAAAGTGACGGCGCGGACCTGATCATCCAGGGGTCCAGCACGATCTATCCGGCGCTGCTGGCCGCAGGGCTGATCGATACGCTCATCACCATGACCTATCCCGTCCTGCTCGGCAGCGGGAAGCGGCTGTTCGGGAGAGGCACACTCACAGATAGGCTGGAGATGACCGACCGCCGGGTGACCGACAAGGGCACGATCGTTGCCACCTATCGCCCCGGCGGAACGCTGCCGCCCTATCCCGACGAAGGCCCGATCCCGGTTACCAGCGAACGCGAACTGGCCCGCCGCGCGCTGATGGACGCGGGAGAGTGGTGATGCTGGCGCTCTATGGCCATCGCTTTTCGTCCTTCACATGGAAGGCGCTGATCCCGCTCTATGCAAACGGCACCGCCTTCGAATTTCGCGATGTCGATCCGGGAGCGGAGGATGGCCCCGCCAATATGGACTTCGTCCGCAAGGTACATCCGGCAGGCAAGTTTCCGGTGCTGGTCGATGGCGAGACGACCGTGATCGAGGCGACCTCAATCGCCGAATACCTGGCCGTCCACCATCCCGGAGAAGCCCCGCTGATCCCCGCCGATCCGGCCCAGGCGACCACCGCGCGAATGATGGACCGTGTGTTCGACAATTACGTGATGGGCACAGCCCAGCTCGTCGTGAACGCCTATCTAGCCGATGCGCAGAACCCCGACCCGCAGCAGGTGGAACTGGGGCGCGAAGGGTTGAAGCGCGCCTATACCTGGCTCGATGCCTGGCTGGCGGAGAACACCCTGCCACCGCACGTGAGCCTCGTCACCTGTGCAGCTGCGCCATCGCTGTTCTACGCCGACTGGGTGAAGCGCATTCCCGCCGACTGTCCGCGGGTCGCCGCCTTGCGCGAAGAGGCTCTCGCCCTTCCCGCAGTAGCGCGCTGCGTTGAGGACGCGCGGCCTTATCGCGACTATTTCCCGCTCGGCGCGCCAGAGAGGGACTGACATGCATCCGAGCTAATGATTGTATGACGAGAGATTGGCAGTTGCGACCGTGTTTCGGCCAGCCGCTTTAGCCTCATAGAGCGCCAGATCAGACCTCCGGCATAAGTCCGAAAGCTCATCAGTCTCCTGCAACTCGGCCACTCCGAATGATGCGGTGACTGCCGTGTCGGTATTGAAGCGATTTGGCAGCTTATCCGAAATTGAAATTCTGATATACTCGGCAAGCTCGCTGGCCTGAAGCGAATTGCGGCCCGGAAGCAGTATAGCAAATTCTTCGCCGCCCAACCGAGCGACCATGTCCCGGTCTTCAACCGAGTTGGCCAGCAAATCGGCAATATCGGCAATAACCGTATCGCCCGCGGCGTGACCGAAACTATCATTGATCGATTTGAACCGATCCAGATCCAGCGTGATCAAGGCCAGCGGCAAACCGTTCTTCTTTGCGCACTGGATCGAGATTTCTCCCCGAGCCTCGAATCCACGGCGGTTGAGGACGCCCGATAGCGGATCTGTTTCCGACTGGGCCACCATTTCACTGGTCGTGTCGCGCATTATCACCAGCAGCAAAGCCAGAGCCAGGGCGATGAGAATGACCGAGCCCATGGTCTGGGAAATCGCCGCATATTGAGAGGCGAGATACCCCTGTGGACCAGCCGCCATTCCCATTTTCCACGCGATCACGGGCTTGGCCAGATAAAAGATGACAGCCAGTCCGCTCACAATGATCAACAGCTTGTCGAGAGCCATTTTCCTACCTGAGCGGACGACGACCCATGCCATCAATGCTTGCAGTGTTGCATAAGGGGATTGGTAAAGTAGCGCCCGCACCGTCGAATCATATGGCAAGATAAGCAATGCCGGTGTGATCAGAAACGCCGCACCCCAGACGAGCGTAATTGGCAATCTCGGTGTCTTGACACGATAATGCCTCGCAACACCGATCAGTCCGAACGTCAGGGCAGTCAAATAAATAAGGTAGATCCCGACCACAGCAAGTTCGGGATCCACCAGCCAAGGGAGAATGAATTCCAGTACGACGTCAAGAACACCGGCTCCGTACGCTGCCGCCAGCCACCGGGCGCCTCGAACGGTCGGATGCGTGGAAGCAACCACAGCGAATGCAACCGCAAACAAACTTGCGATGAACATGTTGATGCTGAGGACAAAGGCAGCTGTCATAATGCGAAAAAGCGAAGGCAAGTAAGCGATAGCCTACGAGTGCGAACTGTTCCTTAACGCCTTATTATATTTTTCGGCAAACCCCGGTGGTTTTTGCCTGACGCGACATCCGTTATTCCAACCACAAGATAACGCGTCATTTTTCACAAATCCGGACGGAACGATCCCATCCTTCCTAACCGATAGAACGTGACTTCCTCAGCGTCTGGTAGGCTTGGACCACGCGGTTGAGGCGAGTTTCGAATTGCCGATCGCCGCCGTTGCGGTCGGGGTGATAGCGACGGACCAGTTCGGTATAGCGCCGCCGCAGCCTGCCCTTGTCGATGTTGGTGCCAAGCCCCATCACCTCCAGCGCCTCGGCCTCTTCGCGGCTGAAACGGCCGTCCATGGCCATTTCCGCTTCGCGCTGGGCGCGGCTCCTGATGCCGCTGGCACGCGCGGAGATCGCGTCGAGGGGATCGTCGTAATCCGCCCAGCGCGGCATCCCATCGACGCCGGCAGCGGGCCGGAAAGTCGGGCTTTCCGTACGCCAGCCGCTCGTCGGCCCCTGCGCATCGAGGATTTCTTCGGCGCTCATCCCTTCGAACCAGTCATAGCCCGCGTTGAATTCGCGCACGTGATCCAGGCACATCCAGCGCCACTGTCCCGGCCCGTCATACCGATGGCCGCTGCCCGGCGCGCGGAACTCTCCCGGCTCGTCGCAAGCGGGGTGATCGCACACCCTGCCGGTATCTTCGTATCTTCCGTGAAACCTTGACTGGCGCATTCGTTCTAGAATGGTGAGCGAATTGCGCTATGCAAACCTTAAAGAGGAGAATTGAGCGGATGGCCGAAACGGTCCAGCAGGAAATGGAACGTCTCTTGACAGAGGCTTTCAGCCCAACCCGGCTCGACGTGATCAACGACAGTGCCACGCACCACGGCCATGCCGGGGACGACGGCAGCGGGGAATCGCATTTCACCGTGGTCATCGAAGCCCCCGCCTTTGCCGACAAGAGCAGGCTGGAACGCCAGCGCATGGTCAACCGCGCGCTGGGCGACATACCGGGCGAGCGGGTCCATGCCCTTGCCATTCAGGCTTCGGCCCCGACGCCATGAGTTCGGCGCCGTACGATCTCTGGTACTGGCCCTCCATCCAGGGCCGCGGGGAGTTCGTCCGCCTGTTCATGGCCCCAGCCGGGATCGACTATCGTGACCGGGCGCGCGATCTGGATGCGCAGGCGCTGGTCGAGGATATGGAAGAGCGCGAGGAGCGCGGCGGCTTCGCGCCCTATGCCCCGCCCTATCTCGTTGAACGCGACAGCGGCTTCACCATCGCGCAGGCGGCGCATATCCTTACCTGGCTCACCGACCGGCACGATCTGGGCACCGGCGAAATGGAGACCGATCTCCACCTGATCCAGTTGCAGCTGACGATCACCGACATCGTTGCGGAGGTGCACGGCACGCATCATCCCATGGCCAGCAGCCTCTATTACGACGATCAAAAGGAAGCGGCGGCGCAGGCCGCGAAGGCCTTTCGCGAAGAGCGCATTCCCAAGTATTTCTCGTATTTCGAGCGCGCCTATGGCGTCCATCCGGGGCCCTTCGCAGCGGGCGGGAAGTGGTCCCATGTGGACACGTCGATCTTCCAGCTGGTCGAGGGTCTGCGCTATGCTTTCCCGCAGAGGATGGCAGCGATCGAAGGCGATTACCTGGCCCTGATGGACGCCCGGGATGCTGTCGCAAATCTGGGCGGTGTCGCAAGCTATCTGGACAGCGAGCGCCGGATACCCTTCAACGAAGACGGAATCTTTCGTCACTACGAGGAGTTGGACGGACAATGAGCCAGATCGAACTGACGCTTACGCCAACCACCCACGATCTGGGCCAGTTCGACGTCCGACGCGTGCTCCCGTCCAAGAAGCGAACGATGGTCGGCCCCTTCATCTTCGTCGACCAGTTCGGCCCGGCGCAGCTCGATCTCGGCAGCGGGATGGACGTGCGGCCGCATCCGCACATCAACCTCGCCACGGTCACCTGGCTGTTCGAAGGCGCGATCGATCACCGCGACAGTATCGGCAGCTTCGCCACCATCCGGCCCGGACAGGTCAACCTGATGACTGCTGGGAAAGGCATCGTCCATTCCGAACGCTCACCGGAAGCGGAGCGCAATGCCGGTCCGCGCCTTTACGGGATGCAGACCTGGCTCGCCCTGCCCGACGGGCGCGAGGAGATCGACCCGGCCTTCGAAGCGGTGACGGATCTTCCCATCGTCGAGGATGGCCGGGCGCGGGCCATCGTGATCATGGGCGAATTGTGGGGCGAACGTGCGCCCACCACCACCCATGCCGATACGATCTACGCCGAAATCGTTCTCGGTGCAGGCGGCGCCATCCCGCTTGAAGAGGATGCCGACGAACGCGCGGTGATGCTGGTAAGCGGCGAAGCGAGCGTCGACGGACACGAGCTCCGGCTATACGAACTCGCCGTTCTCCAGCCCGGTCGCGACATGACGCTGGAAAGCAGATCGGGCGCCCGCGTGATGCTGCTCGGCGGCGAGGCATTCGAGAACAAGCGCCATGTCTGGTGGAACTTCGTTAGCTCCAGCCGCGACCGGATCAACCAGGCCAAGGAAGACTGGCGCGAACGCCGCTTCGCCGAAGTGCCGGGCGACAGCGAAGAGCGCATTCCCCTGCCCGAAGGCGAGCCCAAGACCGTCACCTATCCCTGAAGGAAATCCCATGAGTTTCGAAGGCAAGACTGCCTGGATCACCGGCTCATCCTCCGGCATCGGGGCTGCCTTAGCGAAAGAATGGGCCAGCCGGGGCGCAAACATCATCCTGTCGGGCCGTGACGAGGGTCGGCTTAGCGCGGTCGCGGGGCGGCTCGAAACGGAGACGCTTACCCTGCCCTTCGACGTCCGCGACTCCCAGGCGATGAGTGAAGCTGCGGACACCGCCATCGGCTGGAAGGACGGGATCGACGTCTTCGTCGCCAATGCCGGCATTTCGCAGCGCAGCCCGGCAGTCGAAACCGCCATGCAGGTCTACCGCGACATCATCGAGATCGACCTCACCGCGCAGATCGCCGCGACACAGGCGCTGCTTCCGCACATGACCGGACGCGGCAGCGGAAGGCTGGTGTTCGTCTCCTCCATCGCGGGCAAAGTGGGCGTGCCCATGCGCACTGCCTATTGCGCGGCGAAGCACGGCCTGATCGGTTATGCCGACGCGCTGCGCGGAGAGCTGTCGCAAAGCGGGATCGACGTGCACGTCATCTGCCCCGGCTCGGTCGCCACCGATGTCAGCCGCAACGCGCTTACATCCGACGGAACCAAGCGCGGGCGCAGCGACGAGGTGATCGACAAAGGCATCGCGCCCGATGATGCCGCCAAGCGGATCGTCGATGCGATCGAGCTCAACCAGCGCGAGATCATCGTAGCCGAAGGTATGGAAGAAGCGATGGGCGAGATGCGCCGCACGCCGGACCAGCTGTTCGACCAGGTCGCCGGCATGGTGGCGAAAGGGTATATGGAAAAGATGCAGGCCGAATGATGGACCAGATCCGCGTCATCCTCGCCAACGGGATCGAACTCGATTGCGTGGATAGCGGCCCGCGCGGAGCGCCGGTGCTGATCTTCCTTCACGGCTTTCCCGAAAGCCACCGGACCTGGCGGCACCAGATCGCGCATTTCAGTGATCGCTATCGCTGCATCGCGCCCGACCAGCGCGGCTATCGCGGATCGTCCAAGCCGGAGGGAGAGGAAAATTACTCCCCGGACAAGCTGGTGGGCGATATCTTCCTGCTGGCCGACGCCTTGGGGGTGACGGAATTCACGGTGGTCGGCCACGACTGGGGCGGCGCAATCGCCTGGGGTGTGGCCATGGCGGGGCAGGAAATGGGCAGCGTGAAGCGCGCCATCATTGCCAACGCGCCGCACCACGCGGTCTTCCAGAAGCTGCTCTACACCTCGCCCGTGCAGCGCAAGGCGAGCCAGTACATGCGCGGCTTCCGCGATCCCGCCAACGATGCGCTGGTGCACGAACATGGCCTTGGCGGCCTGCTGATGCAGGAGATCAAGTGGGACGCGCCCGACAAGATGGAGCCGGAGGAGCGCGAACGCCTGCTGGAAGAATGGCAGGACCGCGATGCCGCCTTCGCGATGCTCAACTGGTACCGCGCCAGCCCGATCGATATTCCGCCGATGGATGCGCCCTTCGAGCTTCCCGAAGACTGGTCGCACACGCCTTTCCCGCGCCTGCGCATCCCGACGCTGGTCATCTGGGCGCAGAACGATCTTGCCCTGCCGCCGGAAAACACCGCCGAACTCGGCGACCATGTCGAGGACCTGACTCTCGTCGAAGTGCCGGACTGCGGCCATTTTGTGCCGTGGGAAGCGCCTAGGGCAGTCAACGCGGCAATGGAGGAATTTCTCGAGCGGACGGCCTAGCCGCCGAGCCACTCCACCCATGCGCCATGCGGATGCGCATTGGCGAGATGCACCGCCTCTTCGCCTCCGGGCCAGTATCGCACCTTGAGCTCGTGCTGGAAGGTCTTGCGATTGGTTTCGAGCGCGACATGCGCCAGCGGCCTCTCCGAAGTCGCTGTGGCTCCCGCCTCCTGCAACGCTTTCTCGATCCGCTCCTGCGTGAAATCGGGCAGATATTGCCACATGATCGAATGCGCGATTACGCGCGTCGCGCCCTCGCCTTGTTCGCGTGCGAGTTCTTTCTCGACCCAGTCGCCGGCATCCATCCGCTCGATCTCGGGGGGCATGCGCTCGGCCAGTGCAATCGCCGCGTCGATGCGGGCCATCCTGCCGGTGGCATCGGGCCAGACGTAGCTCTTGAGACGCAGCGCCTGCCGCACGTCGGTCAGGTCGACCGGCGAGATGTCGCTGCCTCGGGCATCGGTGAAGCCGATGTCGTTGACAGGCGGGGGGCGGCCGCGCCATTCCGGCTCGATCTGCATCCGGCTGGTGCTCGGGCCAGTGGCCACGCCACCGAGATTATAGCGATAGCGGCCCATCATCGTATTGATGCCGGCGCTCGCCCCGATCTCGAGGAATTCGAACTGCCCCGTCGTGCGGCCATCCGCCAGCCACAGCAGCGCTGCGGCGAAACTGGCAGAACGCCCTGCCTCGTTGGTCTGCGGCGGTCCGTCGAGCCAGGGCATGAGCTGGGTATCATAGGCTTCCACGATTTCGCGAATGAGCGCGTCGACATCGTCCTGCGATGCGACACGGCCTGCGTAGACATCCTCCAGCCGGGGCTCCTCGCCCGCCAGCAGCAAGTTGTGGATTCCGCCCGCAATCCTGAGCGGCATGGCGTCACGCAGTCCCAGGCCCTGCCAGGCGAATATCCGGCGTGCGGTGGCAGCTTGGCTTCCCTCCAGCGCCAGCAGCGCGCGGATGACCTGCGCCGTACCCGGTGCACCTGCCTTTTCGGCGTGCTCTGCCTGCCATTCGATCGCTTCAGGGACCGAAACCATATCCATCACGCCGTCATCGGCCATATCCGTTGCCCTTTTTCGTCCGTGACCCTATCTGCCGCACCGCAATGACCGACAGTCTTACCTTTGCCATACCCAAGGGCCGCATCCTCGAAGAGGCGCTGCCCGTCATGGCGCGCGCGGGCGTCGTGCCGGAAGATGCCTTTCACGACAAGGCGAACCGCTCGCTGACATTCGCTACTACGCGCGAAGACATGCGCCTGATCCGCGTGCGGGCCTTCGACGTGGCGACTTTCGTTGCCCATGGCGCAGCGCAGCTGGGCATCGTCGGTTCCGACGTGATCGAGGAATTCGACTATGCGGAACTTTATGCGCCGGTCGATCTCGATATCGGCCGATGCCACCTCTCGGTGGCCGAACCTGCGGGCGCCCGGGCGACTAACGGGGCCAGTCACCTGCGCGTCGCGACGAAATATCCCAACCTGACCCGCCGCCATTTCGAGGCGCGCGGTATCCAGGCCGAATGCGTGAAGCTGAACGGCGCGATGGAGATCGCCCCCGAACTCGGCCTCGCCGGGCGGATCGTTGATCTCGTGTCGACCGGTACCACGCTGCGCGAAAACGGGCTCGTCGAGACCAGCCGGATCATGGACATCACCGCGCGTCTGATCGTGAATCGCGCTGCGCTGAAAACCGATCCGCGGGTCGGTGCACTGGTCGAGGCCTTTCGCGCGATCAGCGAAGAACGGACAGCCGCCTGATGCAGTTGCTCCGCACTTCCGACGCCGATTTCGAGTCGAAGTTCGAGCGTGTCGTACGCGACCGGCGCGAGAGCGATGCGCAGGTGGGCCGCGATGTAAGCGACATCCTCAATGAGGTGCGCGAGCGAGGCGACAGCGCGCTGGTGGAATATACCAAGCGTTTCGATCAGCATAACCTGACCGGAGATGCCGACTGGTCGATCTCAAAGGAGGAGTGCAAGGCAGCCTACGACCGGCTCGACGGCGAACTGCGCAAAGCGCTCGAAACCGCCGCGACACGCATCCGCGCCTATCACGCAGGCCAGCTGCCCGAGGACCGCGATTATACCGACGATATCGGAATGCGGCTCGGCGCGCGCTGGAACGCTGTGGAGGCGGCCGGTCTCTACGTCCCCGGCGGACGCGCGGCCTATCCGTCCTCGCTGCTGATGAACGCCATCCCCGCCAAGGTCGCGGGCGTCGAGCGGCTGGTGGTCGCCACGCCCACGCCCAAGGGCGAAGCGAACGACCTTGTACTGGCCGCCGCGCATGTCGCGGGCGTGGACGAAATCTGGCGTGTCGGCGGCGCGCAGGCGGTGGCTGCGCTCGCCTATGGCACGAAGCGGATCGAACGCGTCGACGTGATTACTGGGCCGGGCAATGCCTGGGTCGCCGAAGCCAAGCGCCAGCTTTACGGCGTGGTCGGCATCGACATGGTCGCAGGGCCCAGCGAAATCCTCGTCATCGCCGACGGTAACAACGATCCCCAGTGGATCGCCGCCGACCTCCTGAGCCAGGCCGAGCACGACCCTACCAGCCAGTCGATCCTGATCACCGACGATCGCGGGCTTGCCGCACAGGTCGAGGATGCGATCGATCTCGAGTTTCTAAACCTTCCTACCGCGAAGACCGCCAGGGCAAGCTGGGCCGATCACGGGCTGATCGTCATCGTCGACAGCCTCGACGAAGCGCCCGCCCTGTCTGACCGCCTCGCTGCCGAGCATGTCGAAATCGCGACCGACGATCCCGAGGCGATCTTTGCGAAGCTGCGGCATGCGGGCAGCGTCTTCCTCGGCCGCAATACGCCCGAAGCGGTGGGCGACTACATCGCCGGCCCGAACCACGTGCTACCCACAGGCCGCCGCGCACGTTTCGCCAGCGGCCTGTCGGTGCTCGATTTCATGAAGCGCACCAGCTTTATCGGCGCGTCCGAAGATGCGCTGCGGGCCATCGGCCCCGCCGCCGTGCGCCTGGCCGAGGCCGAGGGCCTCCCCGCGCATGCCCTTTCGATTTCCAGGAGGCTTGCTTGAGCCAGAATTCCCGTTCCCAGTCCCGCAGCGCCGCCCGCCTTGGCGCGGTGCAGGCACTCTACCAGCAGCAGATGGAAAAAACCGCGACCGCGAAGCTGCTGAACGAGTTCCACCAGCACCGCCTCGGCAAGGTGATCGAGGACGACGAATATGCCGATGCCGACGTCGATTTCTTCGACGATGTGGTCAGAGGCGTGGATGCCCGCCGCGAAGAGATCGACGAATTGCTGACAGCGCGGCTCGCCTCGGGCTGGACGCTCGCACGGCTCGACAAGACCATGCTCCAGATCCTGCGCGCCGGCACCTATGAGCTCATTGCGCGCAGCGACGTGCCCAAGGCCGCAGCCATCAGCGAATATGTCGATGTGGCCAAGGCCTTCTTCGACGACCGCGAAGCCAAGTTCGTCAACGGCATCCTCGACGCTGTGGCCAAAGAGGCGGGACGCTGAACGAGCGCGAGTTCATTTCCGCCCTGCGTGCGCTGGCAACCAGTCCCGAAGCGCGCGGGCTGGAAGACGATGCCGCGGTCATAGAGATCGGCGGCGAAACACTGGTCCTGACCCACGATACGCTGGTCGACGGCGTGCATGTCCTCGAAGGGCAGGACCCGGCAGACATTGCGTGGAAGCTGGTAGCGGTGAACCTGTCGGACCTCGCCGCCAAAGGCGCGGAGCCAGTGGGCATCCTCGTCTCGCATATGCTGGGCGACGACGATCACCGCTTCATCGCCGGGCTGCGCGAGATTTGCGAGACATATGACGTCCCCCTGCTGGGCGGTGATACCGTGCGCGCCGAAGGCCGCCGCGTCTGGGGCTGCACCGCCATAGGGCGCGCGGCCCACCGACCCGTGCCATCGCGGAGCGGAGCCACCGCAGGCGACACGATCTATCTGGGCGGCCCGATCGGCAGGGCGATGACCGGGTTCGAAAGCCTCCGGGATGACGGCGAGCAGGACGACACCAGTTACCGCCGCCCTACCCCGCAGCTTGAATTGGGCGAAAAGCTCGCATCACTCGTCACCGCGATGATGGACGTTTCCGATGGGCTTCTGCTCGATGCTTCGCGTATCGCCCATGCCAGCCAGGTCACCTTGTCGCTCAGTAGCAAGGCGCTGGAGCCACTCGCGCCGCAAGGCAGGCTGGACGAAGCCCTTCGTTGGGGCGACGACTACGTTCTCATATGCACCGGACCCGCCCGGCTGGAGGCGGAATTGCCACTCACGCCCATCGGTGAAGTCCTCCCAAGAGGTGCTGCAGCAGTGATGCTCGACGGTGAACCTCCCCACGGCGATCTGGGCTACACGCACTGAACTTTCGGGCAGGGGCAGAAAAAGGCGCGGAAATGTGCGCGACTGCCCCCTTGCCAGCAATTCAATGCCCCTTATACCTTCCCGCCATCTTGCGTCGGCGTCTCCCATGCCGGGTCGCATCGAACATATAATCGGGAGGGGAGTTTTTCGTGAACCTTGTAATCCTATCCATAGGGTTGGGACTGTTGGCCGTCGTGTACGGTTTCGTCACCAGCCGCCAGGTGCTCAGTGCGGGCGCAGGCAATGAGAAAATGCAGGAAATCGCCGCCGCCATCCAGGAAGGCGCGCAGGCCTATCTGAAGCGGCAGTACACTACCATCAGCTTCGTCGGCGTCGTCGTCGCCGCGCTGGTCTTCGTTTTCCTCGGAATCATTCCGACTGTCGGTTTCGTTATAGGGGCGGTCCTGTCGGGCGTCGCGGGCTTCATCGGGATGAATATCTCGGTACGTTCCAATGTGCGGACAGCCGCCGCCGCGCAGAGCGGGTTGCAGCAGGGTCTCACCCTCGCCTTCCGCGCAGGTGCCATCACCGGCATGCTTGTTGCAGGTCTCGCCCTGCTCGCGATTGCCGTGTTCTTCTGGTATCTTGTCGGTCCGGGCGGTCATGCGCCCAATAGCCGTGAAGTGATCGACGGTCTGGTCGGCCTCGCCTTCGGTGCCTCGCTTATCTCGATCTTCGCACGTCTGGGCGGCGGTATCTTCACCAAGGCTGCCGATGTCGGCGCCGACCTTGTCGGCAAGGTCGAGGCAGGTATTCCCGAAGACGACCCGCGCAACCCCGCGGTGATCGCGGACAATGTGGGCGACAATGTCGGCGACTGCGCCGGTATGGCTGCCGACCTGTTCGAAACCTATGTCGTCACCGTGGGTGCGACCATGGTACTCACCGCCTTGCTGCTGGGCGAACGGCTGGGCGACCTGCTGCTGCCGATGATGGCGCTGCCCCTGCTGATCGGCGGTGCGTGCATCGTGACCAGCATCATCGGGACCTATTTCGTGAAGCTGAGCAAGGGCGGCACGAATGTGATGGGCGCGATGTACAAAGGTTTCATCGTGACTGCCCTTCTGTCGATCCCGCTCATCTGGCTGGCGATCAATGTATCGCTCGGCGGTATGGGGACCGAAATCGGTGCGGCCATTTCCGGCATCGACGTAGGCGCTCCACTGGCCGAGGAAGGCACCACTGAACAGGTGACGAGCTTCACCGGTTGGGACCTGTTCTGGTGCTCGCTGATCGGTCTGGCCATCACCGGCCTGATCATCTGGATCACGGAGTATTACACCGGCACGAATTTCCGTCCGGTGCGCTCCATCGCCAAGGCTTCGGAAACGGGCCACGGCACGAATGTGATTCAGGGCCTTGCCATCAGCCTCGAATCCACCGCCCTGCCCACACTGCTGATCGTAGCGGGCATCATCGGGACCTTCGAACTCGCCGGCCTGATGGGCATTGCCTATGCGGCGACAGCGATGCTGGCGCTGGCCGGCATGGTCGTTGCGCTCGACGCCTATGGTCCGGTGACGGACAATGCAGGCGGTATCGCCGAAATGGCCGGTCTGGACGACAGTGTCCGCGAAAAGACCGACCTGCTCGACGCGGTGGGCAACACCACCAAGGCGGTGACCAAGGGATATGCGATCGGATCGGCCGGCCTCGCTGCGCTGGTGCTGTTCGCTGCCTATACCACTGACCTTGCCGAGTTCTTCCCGAACGCGGACGTCGATTTCAGCCTCGAGAACCCCTACGTCATCGTGGGTCTGCTCCTCGGCGCACTGCTCCCTTACCTGTTCGGTTCGATGGGCATGACCGCCGTGGGCCGCGCTGCGGGCGACGTGGTCAAGGATGTGCGTGAACAGTTCGCTGCCGATGCGGGCATCATGGCCGGCACCAGCAAGCCGGACTATGCGCGCACGGTCGACCTGGTGACCAAGGCCGCGATCAAGGAAATGATCATTCCTTCAATGCTGCCGGTGCTCGCTCCGATCGTGGTCTACTTCCTGATCACCTTCATCGCGGGACAGGAGAACGGCTTTGCCGCGCTTGGCGCATTGCTGCTCGGCGTCATCGTCGGCGGTATCTTCGTCGCGCTTTCCATGACCGCAGGCGGCGGCGCATGGGATAATGCGAAGAAGTACATCGAGGACGGCAATCACGGCGGCAAGGGCAGCGAAGCCCACAAGGCCGCGGTGACCGGCGATACCGTGGGCGATCCCTACAAGGATACCGCAGGTCCCGCCGTCAACCCGATGATCAAGATCACCAACATCGTCGCGCTGCTGCTGCTGGCGGCTCTCGCGGCTGGCTGATCGCTTCGATCACGATGCTAGAATGGGCGGCGGCACTCCGGTGTCGCCGTCTTTTTCTTGACCCTCACGTAAACGGAACGCACATGCCGCGGCGTGAGTGACAGCAAGACCCCAGAACAACTCGTTGCCGGCCTCGTCCGCCTGCTGACCGTGACACCCGCGGGCGACAAAGCCTTTACCGGCGGCCAGCAACCCGGCGGCATCGGCCGCGTATTCGGCGGCCAGGTGATTGCACAGGCGCTCCAGTCCGCCCAGGCCACAGCACCTGAGGGCATGGAGGCGCATTCGCTCCACGCCTACTTCCTGCGCGGCGGGCGCGAAGGCGTGGACATCGACTATGCGGTCGCCGCCGATTTCGACGGGCGCAGCTTCGCCAACCGCCGGGTGGTGGCGCGACAGGACGGTTCGGCAATCCTCAACCTTACCGCCAGCTTCCAGCTTCCGGAGCGAGGGCTGGAACATGACGATTGCCCCATGCCCGACGTGCCCGCCCCCGAAGACCTGCCCTCCGACACGGAGATGCGGAAGAAATTCCTCGCCGAGATGGGCGAAGTTTCCGATGCCCAGCGCGAACTGATGACCCGTCCGCGCCCCATAGAGATGCGGACCAGCGGCGAGCTTCACTGGATGAATGCGGACAAGAAGCCGCCCCGCGCCCACAGCTGGTTCCGCGCTGCCGCCGCATTGCCAGACGATCCGGCACTGCACCGCGCCGTGATCGCCTATGCCAGCGATTACACCCTGCTGGGCACCTCTGCCCTGCCCCACGGACTGAGCTGGGCACGCGGCGAACTCAAGGGGGCCAGCCTCGATCACGCCATCTGGTTCCATCGTCCGGCACTCGAGTCGTTTCGGGCCGACGAATGGTTGCTCTACGCCACGGACAGCCCGTGGTCTGGCGGGGGCCGCGGCTTCAACCGCGGACGGATCTTCAACCGCGATGGAGAACTGGTGGCGAACGTGGCGCAGGAAGGCGTCGTGCGGAAGGCGCGGCGTGGCTGATCTCCGGGTGATGAAAATAACGCAAGCCAAACGCGCATAAACACTGTAGGGGGCCGCTCAACCGCAGGTCGCGTGGTTGCCGATAGTACCGGCGAGCGACCCGATAGCCGCGCCGAGTGCGGCTTCCGCTTCCCCCTTCTACCCTCGGCGCCGCGCAACGATGCGGCGCCTCTTTCGTTTGTGAGCATCATGAGTTTCGAAACCCTCCCGCCGATGATCGGCGAAGCCCTTTCCGAGCGCGGCTATACCGCCCTCACCCCTGTCCAGTCCGCCGTCGTCGAAGACGAAGCGCGCGGACGCGACCTGATAGTGTCCGCCCAGACGGGCTCGGGCAAGACGGTCGCCTTCGGCCTTGCCATGGCCGATACCCTGCTAGCCGAAACCGCCAATCTGGCGCTGGTCGAACAGCCGCTGCTCCTGGTGATCGCGCCCACGCGCGAACTCGCGCTGCAGGTCAGCCGGGAACTCGGCTGGCTTTATGCCAAGGCCGGTCTGCGCATTGCCACCTGCGTCGGCGGAATGGATGCAAGCAAGGAACGCCGTGCCCTGCGCACGGGCCCCGCCATCGTGGTGGGTACGCCGGGCCGCCTGCGCGATCATCTCGAACGCGGCGCGCTCGACCTTTCCGGTCTGGCCGGTGTCGTGCTCGACGAAGCCGACGAGATGCTCGACATGGGCTTTCGCGAAGATCTCGAGGAAATCCTCGACGCCACTCCCGACAAGCGTCGCACGCTGCTGTTCTCCGCCACCATGCCCCCGGCCATCGTCCGACTGGCAGAGCGGTACCAGTCCAACGCGCTGCGCCTGTCTCTGGCGGGCGAGACCCGCGGACATGGTGACATTTCCTATCAGGCGATCACGGTCAGCCCTTCGGAAATCGAGAACGCGGTGGTCAACCTCCTGCGCTTTCATGAGGCCGAGACTGCCATCTGTTTCTGCGCCACACGCGACAGCGTCCGCCGCCTCCACGCGACTCTGCAGAACCGCGGCTTCGGCGTAGTTGCCCTTTCGGGCGAGCACTCCCAGTCGGAGCGCAACCAGGCCCTGCAGGCGCTGCGCGACCGCCGCGCCCGCGTCTGCGTTGCAACCGACGTGGCTGCACGAGGGATCGACCTGCCGACGCTGAGCCTCGTCATCCATGTCGAAATCCCGCGCGATGCGGAAACGCTGCAGCACCGTTCTGGCCGTACCGGACGTGCGGGCAAGAAGGGCACTGCGGCCATCGTCGTGCCCTACAACCGCCGCAAGCGGGTCGAGAGCATGCTGCGGGGCGCGAAGATCGCCGCCGAGTGGATGGATGCGCCAACCCCCGAAGCCATCGCCAAGAAAGACCGTGCGCGGCTGATGGAAAAGCTCACTGCGCCAACCGAATTTGACGAGGCGGACCGCGATCTGGGCAAGGAATTGCTGGCCAAGCTTTCGGCAGAGGACATCGCCGCTGCCCTGGTCCATGCACACCGCGCCAAGATGCCGCACCCCGAAGAGCTGCTCGCGAATACGCCCGAAGCGCGCGACAAAGCCAAGGCCGAACGCCATCGTCCCGGTTTCGAGGATGTGGTCTGGTTCAAGATCGGCATCGGCCGCCGCCAGAATGCCGAACCACGCTGGATCCTGCCGCTGCTATGCCGCCGCGGTCACATCACCCGTAACGAAATCGGCGCGATCCGCATCGGCCAGCACGAAAGCTGGTTCCAGGTGCCGAAAACCGCCGCCACGAAATTCGCCGATGCCATTGCCCGCACGGCCGATACCGATGACGAGCAGGACGCTATCGTCATCGAGGAATCTCCCGATGGCCCACGCGTCGAAGCCCGCCAGAACCGTCGCGATTTCGGCGGTGGCGATGGCGGCGACGGCCCCCGCGTGCGCCCGAAGCCCTTCGGAAAGGGCCCGCGCAAGGGACCGAGCGATGGCTCCGGCGGCAAGAAGTCAGGGGGCGACAAGCCTCCCTTCAAGAAAGGCAAACCCGGCGGTTTCAAGGGCAAGCCAGGTGGCAAGCCGTTCGCCGGAAAGCGTAAACCGGGCGGTCCGCCACGGTCCTAGTGCTTTAGCAGAAGGGGCACCCGCACATCGGAAAGCATGGCCCGCGTGACTCCACCGAATACCCATTCGGACAGACGCGTGCGGCCATAGGCTCCCATCACGATCAGTCCGACGCCCCGGACATCGGCTGCATTCCGGATCGCCTGGGCCGTGCCGTTCTCGGATTGCTCGAGCTCGACCATTTCGCTCGATATGCGATGATGAGATAGATAGTCCGCACCGCGTATCGGCGGCAGGTCGAACTTGTCCTTGCTGCCCCCCTTCTTCGTCTGCACCGTAGCCAGATATACTGTGCTGGCCCGTTTCAGAAACGGAAGGGCGGCGCGCAGCGCGTGGGAGGCTTCGGCCGATCCGTCCCACGCTACCAACGCAGGCTTTTCCAGGTCCATCCGCGTGCATTCATCGGGGAGAACGAGAACGGGACAGTCTGCGGTCAGCGCGAGTTCGCCCGCCGTGAAGGAGGGTGCCTCGCCCCCCGCACGAGGCTCGCGTTCGCCAACGACCACGAGATCGGCCAGCGACGACCGCTTCAAAAGGGCCAGCGCGACTGGGCCAGCCTTGTCCACCCAGTCCCAGGGAACGTCCTCGTTCGCAAGGTCCCTTTCGGTTTCCTCGCGAAACTTGCGCACTTCTTCTCGCCACACCGGCACCATGGCAGCAAAGGCAGCACCGTAGGGGTCGTTACTCGCCGCTACCTCGTAAGGCATGGCCGTCAAGAGTGTCAGATGGCTGTCGAAAGCTCTTGCGAGGTCCAGAACGACATCCAATCGGCGTGAGTGGCCCGGATCTTGGTGGGCATTGAAGAGGAGCGATTTCATGGCGGAACTCCACGCAGTTTCGGCTCGCAGACTGATCCTCGAGCCTTCTGATGGTAGTTTACACCTCAGGCCGTCGCGCGTCATTGATCGAGCGCAATCTGGCCGAGACCCCAAACTCAACCGCCCGCGTGATAGAAATCGTAGATCTGCTGGGCGACGCCTGCACTAATTCCCGGTGCGCGCTGGAGGTCCTGCAGCGATGCGGCGCGGACTTTTCCCGCCGTGCCAAAATGTAGCAGCAGCGCCCGCTTTCGTGACGGCCCGATGCCGGGAATTTCGTCGAGCGGCGAGGCCGTGATCGCACGGCTGCGTTTCGCTCGGTGGGCACCGATGGCGTAGCGGTGAACTTCGTCGCGCAGGGTCTGGAGATAGAACAGGAGCTGCGAATTGACCGGCAGCGTCTTTTCGCGGCCGTCGGGGAAGTGGAACACTTCGCGCCCTTCGCGCCCGTGGTGCGGGCCCTTGGCGATGCCGACCACGGGCACCTCGTCCGCGATTCCCAGATCCTCCAGCACGCCCATCACGCTCGAAACCTGCCCCTTGCCGCCATCGATCAGCAGCAGGTCGGGCCAGATCGCTTCGTGACCCTTCCCATTTGGCGCGCTCTCATCTGAGCGGTCGGTCTCCGCAAGCTTGCGGAAACGGCGGCCCATGACCTCACGCATCATTGCGAAATCGTCGTTTGTCTGCGCGGTTCTGAAGTTGAACTTGCGGTACTGACCTTTTTCGAAGCCTTCAGGACTGGCGACCACCATCGCGCCCAGCGCCTTGTCGCCTTGGATATGGCTGTTATCGTAAATCTCGATGCGCTGGGGCACCTCCTCCAGTTCGAGGAATTCTGCCAGCTCGCGCAGCCGCTGCGCTTTCGTCCCGCTTTCCGCCAGCCGCCGCTCGAGTGCTTCGGTGGCATTGCGCTGTGCCTGCTGCATCAGCTTGCGCCGGTCGCCGCGCTGGGGGATCGAGATCACGACCGCATGGCCAGCCTTCTCCGCCAGCGCTTCCGCGATCAGTTCCTGCTCGGCCAGTTCCCGGTCTGTCAAAATCGTCTTGGGCGGCGGAACCTCTTCGTAGAATTGCAGCAAAACGTCGGACAGCACTTCTTCCTCGGCCAGATCGGCTGTATTCTTCGGGAAGAAGGCCTTGTGTCCCCAATTCTGTCCGCCGCGAATGAAGAAGGCCTGTACGCCGATCTGACCACCCTTGGCAGCCAGCGCGAAAACGTCGGCATCGCCGACGCCGCTGGCGTTGATTGCCTGGCTGCCTTGGATGAAGGTCGCCGCGCGCAACCGGTCACGCAGGATCGCCGCGGTTTCGAAATCGAGGTTCTCGGCCGCCTTGGCCATCTGTTTTTCGATATTGGACTGCACCGCACCCGACTTCCCCGAAAGGAAGTCCTTGGCTTCCTGCACAAGGCTTTCGTAACCCGCTTCGTCGATCCGGCCGACGCAGGGGGCCGAACAGCGCTTGATCTGATAGAGCAGGCAAGGCCGGTCGCGATTGTTGAAGAAACTGTCGGTGCAAGACCTCAGAAGGAACAGTTTCTGCAGCGCGTTGAGCGTCTTGTTGACAGAGCCCGCGCTGGCGAAAGGGCCGTAGTAATTGCCCTTCGCCCGCCGCGCGCCGCGGTGTTTCTGGATGCGCGGAAAGGCATGGTCGGCGCGTAGCAGGATGAAAGGGAAGCTCTTGTCGTCGCGCAGCAGCACGTTGAAGGGCGGGCGGTACCGCTTGATCAGCTGCGCTTCGAGGAGGAGCGCCTCGGCTTCCGAATTGGTGACGACTATTTCCATCGCCCGGGTCTGGCTGATCATCCGCTGGAGCCGGATAGAAAGGTTCTTCACTTGCGTGTAATTCGCCACCCGCGCCTTGAGACTGCGCGCCTTGCCGACATAAAGCACGTCGCCCCGCGTATCGAGCATGCGATAGACGCCGGGGCGCGGCTTCAATGTCTTCACCGTGTCGCGGATGGCCTTGATCCCGGTTTCGAGATCCGGCTGCGCGCTGGCCACGGTTTTGGTGGCGCGTTCCTCGTGGAAACGCTCCTTTCCTCTCGGATCGTTGGGAGAACCGGCCTTGCTGCGCGACATGGCGGTGGAGATAGTGCGCGCGAGGCGCTTGTGCAAAGCCGTGTTTGCCGCCATCCCCGCCGGGATGAACGAAAGCTACGACGCTCCGCCACGTACCGTCGGTTTCTGGGGAACGGCGCTGTTCCCGATAAACGGCATGATCGGAGCGGGCATCTTCGCCCTTCCTGCCGTACTGGCAGCCAGTGTGGGAAGTTTCGCCCCCTGGTTGATGCTGGCGGGCGGGATCGGCTTCCTGCCACTCGCGCTGTGCTACGCTTGGCTTGCCCGCAGGTTCGAGAATAGCGGCGGGCCAGTGCTTTACGGTGAAGCCGCGTTCGGGCGCTTCGTCGGCTTTCAGGCAGGCTGGGCCCGCTATGCCAGTGCGATCGTGACCGCGGCTGCCAACACCAGCGTGATGGTCGCCTATCTCGCTGCGGTGTGGCCCGCTCTCGCCAATCCGATCGCGGAAGCTGGCGCGATTGCCACGATCCTCGCCATCGTCACACTCGTCAATCTCGTCGGCATGAGCCGCGCCGTCGGCGCGCTTGGAGTGATGACCGTTATAAAGGTCGTACCGCTCATCGCACTCGTCGTTTCCGCGCTCTTCGCCGCCGATCCGGACATCGGTTTCGCTGTCCCGGAATTCTCGGCCGTCGAGACGGTGGTGCTCCTCACATTCTATGCCTTCATGGGTTTCGAGGCGGTGGTCGAACCCGCCGGCGAAATGCGCCGACCGCGGCGCGACATCCCGCTCGCCATCATCTCCATGGTGGCGGCAGTGACGCTGCTCTACATGGCCGTGATCTGGGGCTATCTCGCGATTGCTCCGGCAGTCGTAAACGAAGACAATGCGCTGGCCGGTGCAGCTCTGGAAACAATGGGGCAGATCGGTGCGACAGCCATCGTCATCGCCGCCGCAGTCAGTATCGCCGCGAACAATTTCAACGGTTCGACCACGCAACCGCGCATCCTCTACGGCATGGCGCAGCGGGGGATGTTGCCCCTGTGGTTTGCAGGCATTTCCAAGCGTTTCGGCACTCCGGGCAATGCGATCCTCTTTACCGGCGCGGCCTCCATCGCTTTCGGCGTGTGGGAAGGATTCGCCGTACTGGCGATCGCGGGGACTCTGATCCGGCTGGTGACCTACTGCATCTGCGCCGCTGCCCTTCCTGTGCTCGAGCATCGGGAAGGAAAGGTGCAGCCTTTCCATGCGCTATGCAGCGTGCTGGCGATCGCCGTCAGCCTGTTCGTTGCGGCGCAGGTCGATACAAAGGCCATCCTCGTACTGGCGGGCATGATCGGTTTGGGCGCCGTGTTCTATCTTATAGCCGGGAGAAACGCGGCACAAACCGAACTTCCGGTCGCCTGACATGGCGGATCGTTACGACGCGATAGTGCTCGGAGCGGGAGCCGCCGGGCTGATGTGCGCGGCACGAGCAGGCCAACAGGGTCGGCGGGTGCTGGTGCTCGAAAAGTCGGAAAAGCCGGGCAAGAAAATCCTGATCTCTGGCGGCGGGCGGTGCAATTTTACCAATATCGGCGCAGGCCCTGCGAACTATCTTTCGTCCAATCCGCACTTCGCCAAATCGGCGTTGGCCCGTTACACGTCCCGCGATTTCCTCGCACTGGTGGAAAGCTACGGTATCGCCTGGCACGAGAAGACACTTGGCCAATTGTTCTGCGATGGATCGTCGAAGCAAGTCGTCGAAATGCTTGTGGTGGAATGTGCCAAGGGCGGTGTCGATATCTTTTGCAGCGAGCAGGTGGCAGAGGTTTCGCAAGAAGATGGCTTTACGGTCGTTACGCACGCCGGAAGCTATTCCGCACCCAATCTGGTGATCGCCACTGGCGGCCCTTCCATTCCCAAGATGGGCGCAACCGGCTTCGCTTACGATCTCGCGCGGCAGTTCGGTCTCAAAGTCGTCGAACCACGTCCCGCGCTGGTTCCGCTGACACTGGGGGGAGAGGAGGTGCTGTTCCGCGAAATCTCAGGGGTTTCCGCGCCGGTCGTGGCGAGCGTGGGCAAGGCGAGCTTTTCCGAAGCCGCGTTGTTCACGCATCGCGGGCTGTCCGGCCCTTCAATACTGCAGGCCTCCTCCTACTGGAAGCCAGGCGAAGACGTCGCAATAGACTTCTTGCCGGACCACACCGGCAACTGGCTGCTCGACCGGAAACGCGAAACGCCTCGCGCCACCCTGCGCTCGGTCCTGCGCGAGGCACTGCCAGACCGTCTCGCCGATATACTCGCCGAAAAGCTGGGGCTGGAAACGGAACTCGGCAATGCGAGCGACCAGACCCTGCGTACGGCAGAAGATCGCCTCAAGAGCTGGTCGTTCCGGCCGACCGGCAGCGAAGGCTTCGCCAAGGCCGAAGTAACAGTCGGCGGCATTTCGACCGCCGAGCTGTCGTCGAAGACGATGGAAGCCAGAAAGGCCCCCGGCCTCTATGCAATCGGAGAGGCAGTCGACGTGACGGGCTGGCTCGGCGGGTACAACTTCCAGTGGGCCTGGGCGAGCGGTGTTGCTGCGGGCGATGCCATCGCGGGCAGCGTCTAGAACGCCTTCCTGACCTCGATACCGAAATAACGACCGGTGGGATCGATCCTGAACGGTTCGTAGGCATCAGGAACAACTCCGTTCTCGTCGGTAACCCTCCTGCGGGCGTCGAACACATTGTCCATCATTGCCGAGACGCGCAGGCCCTTGAGAAAACCATCTTCCTTGTCGAACGCTTCGCCCAGATCTGCGAACAGGCGAATATCTACCGTCGCCAGATCGCCGAAGAACAGATCGCTCGATCCGGGTAGTTCTCCTCCGCGAAGGACGGCCCCGCCGACATATTGGCCCGAAAGCCGGAAACCATAACCCTGCCAGAAGATGCCGCCCTGCAACCTCGAGCTATGGCGCGGAACTGCCCCGCCGCCGAGCACGAAGCCATCGATCTGATCGAACAGCGGTCCGTTCTCAGACAACAGCACCTCGTTTTCCAGAACGATGTTGTGGTTGAAGCCCAGGAAGTAGCGCGGGCGGGTGTCTTCGTTTCCGCCGCCTCCCATCATCCGAGCCATGCGTCCGCCACCGCCGCGGCGGCCCTGCTGGCCGGATTCGCCGGCAGCAGCGGCATCGGCGCTGCACATACGCTCGCGCAGGGTCTTCAGGCGCTCAGGGTCGATCTCGCCGTCCTCGTTTCTCAGACGTGCGAGCATTTCCTCCGGCAGTGCGTCCAGATTGGGCGGATCGGCACAGATTGCCGTACGCATGGCGGCGAAGCGCTCGCTTCGTTCTTGCGCTTCTTCTCCGCAGAACCGCTCACGCGCAGCCGCGATCTTTGCAGGGTCCGGATTGCCGTTTTCGTCAAGCAGGCGCGCACGGAAAGCTTCCGGGATCTGCGACAAATCGGGCGTCTCGCCTTCCGGTGTATTGCAGAAGACTTCCCGCACTGCCTGCATGCGTGCGGGATCGAAACCGCCGCCCTGCTCGCCCGGCGGCGCTTGCGCTGCAGCTTGCCCGCCTGCGCTTGGCGGTCCCCTGCGCTCGGTCCGTTCGGGTGCCTTGCCGATTTGGCCGCGGGTGTTGAAGCCGAAGGAAAGGATGCGGCTGCGGGTTTCATACAGGGTGAGCGGGCGCCGATCGATAGCCAGAAGCTCACCGTCGGAATCGCGAGTTACACGGTCAGGAAAGGCTTGCTCAAAGGCGGAGCTGAAGGAAGGCGATGACGTGACATCACGCGACCGGTTGATTCCGTAATCGGCGCTCAGGCGCGAATTCTCCCAGAAGGGCAATTCCCAATTGGCGCTGAATTTCCAGTCGTTCTGCGTCTCCGCAACCAGGTCGGGGTTTCCGCCCGTTACGACCGTGGCCAACACCGTTTCTCCGCTGCGATAGTCGAAGACGGTTGAATTGAATTCGTCGATCCGCGGATTACCGAGATTCGCGAGCGAAGGGGCCACTTCGCGATAGATCCGGGTGGCGCTCAGATTGAGGTTTTCGAAAGGCGACCAGTTGGCGCCAAGGCTCCAGTTGGCGAGCGTGCCGAAGTCCGACAAATTCTCGAACCCGCCCGTCGCCGTCAGCGAGATATCGCCGATAACGCCCAGGGGATCGCCGCGCCGGGCAATCGGTGCTGTCACCGTGAGACCGCCGTTTAGGCCTCTGCGCGTCAGTGAAATATCGCTGTCGGCGCGGGAATCTTCGCTTTCGAGCCTCGTCCAGTCGAGACCCAGATCGAGCGTGGTACTCAGTTCGCCGGCCGGAAGCTGGAGCGGGAAGCCGTTCAACGTCAGCTTGTTCGAGGTCGTGTAAGTCCGGCTGCGTGCCGTGTCGAAGCCGCTTGCGTCGTTGCGGTCGATCTCTGTCAGCGAGCGGGTGTGATTGCTGTCGTTCGTAAACGTTGCGTCCCAGGCACCGAGCGGTTTGTTGAAGGTGAGGCCAGCCGAATAGCTATCGGTTTCACCGCGCCGTTCGAGAGGCGTCGCCCCGTCGATCGCCAGGCCGGACAGGCTACGGCTTTCATCGTGCCCAATCGTCCCGTTCAGGCTAATCGAGCTGCCGCTGTCCATGAATGCGCGGGTATAATTGCCTTCGGCCTGCAGGCTCATCGTATCCGATACGAGACTGCGGAACTGGGCCTCGCCGGGGATATCGGTCAGCACCAGCCCACGCTCCGCCTCGGTCAGCAAGCTGCGATCCTGGGCTTCGACATTGAAGTTTAGCCGGCCCTTCTCCCCGATCCTCAGCCAGGTCGCTTCCTGTTCGCTGGCCGAATAGCCGCCAGAACCCGGTTGTTCATATTCCACTTCAACGGTCAGGCTCTGGAAATTGGGCTTGAGGACGATATTGACCACGCGCTGGTCCGGCGAATAGCCGAAGCGCTGCGCCACCTCTTCCGCAAACACCTCCACCTTGGCGACGGCCTCGGGAGGGTAGCTGCGAAATTCGCGCGAGCTCGATACGCGAATACCGTTGATCAGGAAGACGGGCCTGCCCCCGCCGCGTCCGCCTCGGGCACCGCTGCTGGTCGCAGGCTCGATGGCGTCAATAAGATCGGCGATCGATCCCGCGCCGAAAGCGGCGATATCGGCTTCGTCATACTCCGCAAGCGGTGGCTGATCGATGATGAGCTGGCCCTTGAGACGCGTTCCATAAACGACAATGTCGCCTTCGTCTCCGGGCGGAACGGCCGCCTCTGCGTCGGCCGAATTGTCTGCTGGCTGTTCTTGGCCGTCTTCATCCTGCGCCATTGCGGATGGAATTTGCCATACCCATATGGCAGTAAGCGCCAGAAGCGTGGATTTGCCGTATCTATGCATCAAACTCGGGTCTTTCGATTTTGGATCGTCAGGCGCCCTCGCTTGATGACTTCGGCGAAAGGACGAACAAGGACAAGAGTTTGCCGCGTATCGAATTGTCGCGGCAGCCTTGCAGAAGCCTGAATGCCAAACTCTTCCCTTTTATCCCGCCTACCGCTATGGGCGCGCGACATTACTCGACCAACAACATGACTTAAGGACACGAATGGCCAAGGAAGAACTTCTCGAAATGCGCGGGCGCGTTGTGGAACTGTTGCCCAACGCCATGTTCCGCGTCGAGCTCGAGAACGGCCATGAAGTGCTTGGCCACACTGCTGGCAAGATGCGCAAAAACCGCATCCGCGTTCTGGTGGGTGACGAGGTGCTGTGTGAACTGACGCCTTACGACCTGACCAAGGCGCGCATCACCTACCGCTTCATGCCCGGACGCGGCGGCCCCGGCCAGGGCCCCGGCCCACAGTAACCGCGCGTGGGTTCGCCCAAGCTCATCCTCGCCTCCGCCAGCCCGCGCCGCCGCGATCTGATCGCGCGGCTGGGCTTGGCGCCGGATGCGATCAATCCTGCCGACATCGACGAAACGCCCACAAAAGGCGAACTCCCGCGCGACTATGCCCGGCGCATGGCGCGCGAGAAGGCTGAAGCTGCCGCAAGCGACGATGGTTTCGTGCTGGCAGGCGACACCGTAGTGGCGGCCGGCCGCCGCATCCTGCCCAAGGCCGAGGACGAGACGACAGCCCGGCAATGCCTCGAATTGCTGTCGGGACGCCGCCACCGCGTCATGTCCGCCATTGCCTTGCATGCGCCGGACGGCACGGTACGCGAGCGCTTGAGCGAGACGGTGGTTCTATTCAAACGTCTTTCCGGACAAGAGATCGAAGCTTACATCGCCAGCGGCGAATGGCACGGAAAAGCTGGCGGATACGCTATCCAGGGCATTGCCGAGGGCCTGATCACTCGCATTCAAGGCAGCCATTCGGGGGTCGTCGGCCTCCCGCTCTACGAGACACGCGCCTTATTGAAAACGGCAGGGTTCGACATTGCCTGAGTGGCTGATCGAAGAAGGGATCGGCGAAACGCGTGCCATTTTGCTCGATGGCGATACCGTACTGGCTGCAAAATGCCGCTGGCACGGCGAAGTATATTCCGGCCAGACTATCGCCGCAAAGCTGGCAAGCAAGCGCGGTGTCCGGGGAACGGCGATCTCTCCCGAGGGCCGCGAGATTCTGGTCGACAAATTGCCCCGAGACGCAAGCGAGGGAAGCACGCTCGACCTCGTCGTGACCCGTGCCGCCATAACCGAGCAGGGACGCTACAAACTGCCTTCCGCCAGGCCCGCGGGCTCCGTTACGAAGACAGAGGACGGCTTCAGTGGCGGAACAGCCGTGCACCGCTTTCCCGCCGGGACATGGGAGGACATCTGGCTCGCCGCGAATTCGGGGGAGGTGGCATTCAACGGCGGATCGCTGCTGTTTGCCGTTACCCCTGCGATGACATTGGTAGATATCGACGGAGACCTCGATCCCCGCGCGCTGGCGCTGGCAGCGGTCGAGCCACTCGCACTTGCGCTGGTTCAGTTCGATCTCGGCGGTTCGATCGGGATCGATTTCCCCACGCTGGAAGCCAAGACAGTCCGCAAGGCAGTGGACGCCGCTCTCGAAGAGGCGCTGTCGAATTGGCCGCATGAGCGTACTGCGATGAACGGGTTCGGCTTCGTTCAACTCGTCTCGCGGCTGGAAGGACCCTCCCTCCTCCACCGCTTCGCCACGTCGCGGACCGGAATGGGGGTACGCATGGCATTGCGCCGGGCGGAATTGGTCGAGGGTGCAGGTATCACGCTTCTTACAGTCCATCCCGCACTCAAGGCCAAACTCAAGTCTGAATGGATTGAAGAACTCGAACGCAGAACGGGTCGCCCGCTGCGGATAGAGACCGATCCCGGCCTTGCCATCGAGGCCGCTTCTGCCCAGATCATGGGGCATGAATAAATCCTGCCCCATCTGCAAGAAGCCGCGCTCCGAAAACCATGCCCCGTTCTGCTCGGATCGATGCCGGGACCGTGACCTCGCGAAATGGTTCGGTGACAGTTATGCCGTGCCCGGTCGAGCCGCCTTGCCGGAAGAGATCGCCACCGAAGTGGTCACGCCGCAGGACGACTGAAATAGCCCCTTGCCAATCCGCGCCCGCTTCGCCATAGGCGCGCACTCCAGCCGCTGGAGAGCCCCACGAGAGGCCGCAGCGAAGGTAAGCCCGGGTAGCTCAGTTGGTAGAGCATGCGACTGAAAATCGCAGTGTCGGCGGTTCGAATCCGTCCCCGGGCACCACTTTATAGCCTCCGTAGTCACCTCCTTCACTGCGCAGGGTTTTCCTGACCCTCAGGCCGCGCTATCGCTGCCGCCATGCACGAAGAAACCGCGACTGCGCTCTCCGCCTTCGATATCGCCGCATTGCTGGTGGTGGCTTCTGCCTTGCTCGGCTGGTTCAACCACCACTTCATCAGGCTTCCTCACGTTATTGGACTGACCGTGATGGGTGCGCTTGCGGCCAGCGGCCTTATGGTTGCCAACGCGTTCATTCCGGGCGTCACGCTCGACGACTGGGTGTCCGACACGCTGAAGCAAATGAATTTCACCGATACGTTACTACAGGGCATGCTCAGTTTCCTGCTGTTCGCAGGCGCGCTGCATGTGGATCTCGCCCGGCTCAAGGTCGCGTGGCTTCCGGTGCTGTTGCTCTCCACAGTCGGCGTGATGATTTCGACCGTGCTGGTCGGCCTCGCGATGTGGGGCGTCGGGACGCTGCTTGGTCTTTCCATCGCGCCGATCTGGTATTTCGTCTTCGGTGCGCTGATTGCTCCGACCGATCCGGTTTCAGTACTCGGCGTGCTCAAGGAAGAGGCCGTACCGCAATCACTACAGAGTGCAGTTGCCGGGGAAAGCCTGTTCAATGACGGCGTGGGCATCGTGGTCTTCATAATTCTGCTGGGTGCAGCCGTCAGCGGGACCGACTTCTCCCTTGCCGAGGGCGCACAACTCTTCGCGATCGAAGCAGGGGGGGGAATTATCGTTGGGCTGATCGCCGGTTTCGTCGGCTACCGCGCCCTCGCCGGGATGGACGAATATACACTCGAAGTCCTGATCACGCTGGCAGTGGTCATGGGCGGCTACGCTCTCTGCAGCCAGCTCCACCTATCAGGCCCGCTAGCCATGGCGGTCGCCGGACTGCTGATCGGCAATCACGGCGTGACCTATGCGATGAGCGATGTGACGCGAGACTATCTGCTGAAGTTCTGGGAATTGCTCGACGAACTGCTCAATTCGGTGCTGTTCCTGCTCATCGGACTGGAGATGATCGTTTTGATTCCTGGCGTGAACGAACTGATGTTCGGCCTGCTCGCCATTCCCCTCACCCTCATAGCGCGCGCGGTGGGCATCTTCGTCTCGACCAAGACGATTCCGGCTGCACGGCTCCAAGACAAGGGCGCAGGGCGTGTATTGTGGTGGGGCGGCTTGCGCGGCGGCATTTCGATCGCGCTCGCTCTCTCGCTCCCACCCGGGGAAACGCGCGACCTGATCCTCGCTGCTACCTTCGCTGCCGTCTTGTTCAGCGTGCTCGTTCAGCGTGCCACACTCGGACGCCTGATCGAGAAGCTGAAGAAGGAACACGCTCCTGCAGTGGAGGAGGACACTGCCCAAGCCGCCCCCATTCCGCCGCCCGCATGATTGCTTTCGTCACCGCCATCCGGTAAGCGCCGACCGAACGCCCCGGCCTCGTGCGGATCGCTTCGATTCCACTGCCGGGGCGCAAGTTTTTTGCGCGAAGGAAGCATCCGATGGCACGTCGCCGCCAGATTTATGAAGGCAAGGCCAAGATCCTGTACGAGGGTCCCGAGCCCGGCACGATCATCCAGTATTTCAAGGATGACGCTACCGCCTTCAATGCCGAAAAAAAGGGCACGATCAATGGCAAGGGGGTGATCAACAATCGCATCAGCGAATATGTCTTCACGCGGCTGTCACACATCGGGATCCCGACGCATTTCATTCGCCGCCTGAACATGCGCGAGCAGCTGGTACGGCAGGTCGAAATCATCCCGCTCGAGGTCGTAGTGCGCAATGTCGCCGCTGGTTCGCTTTCCAAGCGGCTCGGTATCGAGGAAGGTGAAGTGCTTCCGCACACGCTCATCGAATACTGCCTGAAGGACGATGCGCTGGGTGACCCCAAGGTGTCGGAAGAAGAAATCGCCTGCTTCAACTGGTGCAGTCACGAAGAGATGCAGGACATGGCCAGCATGGCTATCCGCATCAACGATTTCCTTTCGGGCATGTTTGCCGCGATCGATATCCGCCTGGTGGATTTCAAGCTCGAATTCGGCCGCATCTGGGATGGCGACTACAGCCGTACAATCCTTGCCGACGAAATCAGCCCCGACGGCTGCCGTCTGTGGGACATCAACACCGGTGAAAAACTGGACAAGGATCGCTTCCGCCGGGACCTCGGCGGCGAGAGCGAGGCCTATCAGGAAGTGGCCCGCCGCCTCGGCATCCTTCAGAATGAAGACAGCGGCCCGGGCGAAGTCCTGGACATGAGCGCCCACCGCACACGTCTGCGCACCTCGATCAAACCACCGAAAAAATAAATTAGATAATTCCACGGCTTGGTGGTTGCCAATCCGTCCCGCCGCGTCATGTTATGCGCGACAGGGAGGGTTGAATGACTTTGTTCAGAATGCGGATATTGATGGCCGGTCTTTTGCTGTCCGCCCCGATTTCGGCGCAAGCGCAGGACATCGAGCATGGGCCAGTGCCCGACTGGGTGACCGAGATAAACCCACTCCCTGTGCCGGACGATGCAACCGGGTTGCTATTTATCCGCAAGCAGCAAAGTGCCGTTCATCTTGTTGCCGATGGTCAAGAGACTTTCCAGTCACAACATTTCGCCTTGCTCAATCCGCAAGCACTTCAGGCGGGCAACATCGCCATCGAATGGAATCCGGCAGCCGGTAATCCAACCGTTCACCGGCTGCTTGTCCATCGAGGAAACGAGCGTATCGATGTGCTCGAAACTACCGATTTCGAAATACTTCGGCGTGAAGATCAACTCGAGCAAGCCATGCTCGACGGACATCTTACTGCCGTGTTACGCGTACCCGATCTGCGGGTGGGCGACGAACTTGAGCTTGCCTATTCGATGCCGACTCATGACGTCGTGCTGGGAGACGAGAGCTTCGGAATACTGTTTCTCGGAGACAGCGCGCCTCAAGGACGGATCGCATTGGAACTATCCTGGGAAGAAGGACAGGAACCCGCAGTATCCATACCGGAGGGGCTAAAGCCATTTACAACGAAGACGGAGAACGGTGTCTCCTTCCTCTCGGATAATATCCCCAATGAGATAATGCCGAAAGGCGCGCCCCCTCGTTATGCTTGGCATCGCATCCTGCAATACAGCGACTTCAACGCCTGGCCTAATGTCTCAAGGCGCTTCGCTGACCTGTTCGACCAAGCTTCGAGGTTGTCATCAGCGTCGCCAATAATCGATGAGGCCAGGCGAATCTCGGATCAATATGAAGGGCAGCGAGAGCGGGCACAGGCTGCCCTCGATCTCGTCCAACAGCAGGTCCGGTACATCTACGTCGGCTTGAATGGAGGCAATTTCGAGCCCACTGACGCGGATACCACCTGGCAACGCCGTTATGGCGACTGCAAGGGAAAGACGGCATTGCTTCTGGCGCTGTTGAAAGAGCTCGACATTGAAGCGCGAGCGGTGCTGGTCCAGAATCAACTCAGCGACGATGGGCTTAATGAAAGATTGCCCTCCCCGGCGGCCTTTGACCACGTTCTCGTGCAAGCTCAAATCGACGGTGAAACACATTGGCTTGATGGCACTCTCCCGGTCGTCGCAGAAATGGATGCAAAGCCGTTCTTACCTTATCGCTGGGCACTTCCACTGACAGCAGAGGGGGCCGATCTACAGGAAATCCCTCGCAAGCCTTTCGAGCTTCCGCAGGAAATGGTTCTTTACGAACTCGATGCCCGCGCCGGGTTCGATGCTCCGGCTCGCCAAGTAATTACCTCCGTTAAACGAGGCTTCGAAGGGATCATCGAATATTCGCGGCTTTCCACGCTGACGCCGGACCAAATCGAAGAGGTTTTCCGGAATCAAGCCGGTGGAGAATGGGACGAGATCGAAAGCGTAACCTATCGCTTCGATCGTTCAACTGGAGCCAGTATCCTCACAATTACCGGGACCGGCCCGCTTGATTGGGACAACGAAGGGGGCGGTGCGTACGATCTGACCTTGCCTGGAGGAGGCTTCAATCCTCCGCCGCGCCTGGGCCGTCCGAAAGACCAGGACCAAACTGCGCCTTACTACACGGAGCCGAATTACAGCTGCCACGTAACGACAGTTCGGTTGCCCGAAGGGACTAGCCTCGAGAATTGGGGCTACAACTCGACGTTTGACACGATGATGTATGGGCGCGTCTATTATCGGATGATGGAAGAGCGGGACGACCTGACCATCCGCATGGTTAGGGGTTCCCGCGTCGAGATAGCGGAAATTACTCCCGCCCATGCAGAACGTGACAACAAACGATTAGGCAGGTTCGATAATTCGATGGCCCGGATCACTTACGATCCGGATAAGATAATGAACCCATGGGGAAAGCAAGCTCCGGTTCCCGCAGTTTACGAATTCGATTGGATTGGGACGGATTCTCACTGTCTTCCCGAAGACTTGCACTCCGTCGATTAGCCAGCCTTATCCTCAGATCACGTACCGGAGCGCCAATCCACTAGGTGCGATGGCGTAGGCGCAGTCGGGCATGTGGTCGCCGTCGACCTGCACGGGGGTAACGCAGCGGTCGAACTCGACCCGGCGGCAACTGCGCACTTTCGCCTTTGCGAAGCGTTCGACCGGAAGGCCGAGCATGGCGGCCAGGCTCAACGCGATGATGCCGAACCGAGAACCCTCCCGCAGCGTGATCACTTCGACAGAATCTGCATGCAACGCCGCCTCCGGGCTCATTCGGAAAGGCCCTGCATAAAGCGCCGCGTTCGATACGATGACCGCCTCGGCTTCGTCCTCAAATGCCTCCCCTTCGGTCGTCGTCCCGCGCACGATCATCGGCGCGCGCGGCCATTCGCGCATTTGCTGCATCATGGCGATGACATACGCATACCGGCCGATACGCTTTTTCAGCTCTCCCGAAACGCGGGCGACCGCGTGGCTGTCCGGGCCGATGGAAAGGCATGACACGATCGGAAGTTCACCCAGCCGGTAGAGCGGGGCGTGCACCCATGCTTCTTCACCGCGCGCCCAGCCCTCGGCGATCTTCTTCGCGAATTCGCCCGGCTTGCGGGGATAATTCAACTCTCTCGCGACGAGATTGATCGTTCCCGAAGGAGCGACGCATATCGGCGTGCCTTCCGCATTTTCGCCGAGGGACCGCACGACATCCCGCAACGTTCCATCGCCGCCGAGCACGCAGATGAGATCCGCACGCCCAGTAAGTCGGGCGCCTTCTGCAGTTGTCGGCAGTGAAGCAACTTCGAAGCCTTCGCTCTCCAAGGCGCCAGCGAGCGCAGCCAGATGCTTCTGCGAGAAGCTCCCCGAAACCGGGTTGTAGACAAGGTCGATTGCAGCCATCGCCACCGGCTCTACCTTGCTGATGCCAAAAGAGAACCTGCAATTCATCGGAAGACGAGTGACCTTTGCAGATCGCGGGGCACCTATTCTTGCCCTCAGCAGCCCAATCTGTACCCTCTTATCCGGGACGGTCGCGTTTGCGGCTGAATGAAGGGACGCCAGATGAAATTACTGAATGTGACGCGCGCGGTTGCCGCGCTCCCCCTCATCGCACTCGTCACACCACTAGCCGCGCAGGATGCAGGGCCAGTGCAGACCGAGGCTCAACAGCGCAGCGAAACCGCTTGGGGCCTGCCGATCTACGATATCGCACACGATGCGTCAGTTCGGTACGGCATCCTTGATAACGGCATGCGCTACGCGATCATGCGCAACCAGACCCCAGACGGTGCGGTTGCCGTTCGATTCGGATTCGACGTTGGCTGGGTCGATGAACAGGACGACGAACTCGGCCTCGCGCATTTCATCGAGCATATGGCTTTCAACGGTTCGACCAACGTCCCCGAAGGGGAGATGATCAAGCTGCTCGAACGAGAAGGCCTCGCTTTCGGGGCGGACACCAATGCCTCGACCGGTTTCGAGGAAACGATCTACAAGCTCGACCTGCCGCGCAATGATGCCGACTTGCTGGGAACTGCGCTCATGCTGATGCGCGAAACGGCAAGCGAACTCAGCATTGCCGCAGATGCGGTCGATCGAGAGCGCGGCGTTATTCAATCCGAAACGCGCACGCGCAACAATTTCCAGATCCGCCGCATCAGGGATTATCTCAAGTTCATCGCGCCCGATACGCGCTTTGCCGGACGTTTTCGCGCCGACGGGACGATCGAGAATATCGATGCGGCCCCTGCACAGCGTCTCCGCGAACTTTATGCGCGCTATTATCGGCCTGATAATGCGGCGCTGGTGATCGTGGGCGACATCGACGTCGCGGCAGTGGAAGCCGAAGTGCGGGAGCGGTTCGCCGACTGGACCTTGCCCGATGCCGCGATCGAACGCGTCGAGGGCGGCACGATCGACCTCGAAAGAGGACCAGCCGCCGCCAATTTCGTCGATCCGGACGTTCCCTATCTCGTGGTCATCGACCGCTTTGCACCTTATCGCAAACCCCAGAGCACTACGACCGACTTTCGCCGCTCACTCCTTTCGCAGCTCGGCCGCGCCATGCTCAATCGTCGGCTCGAACAGATCGCGAATTCGCCAGATGCCCCGATCATCTCCGGCGGAATTTCGGGAAGTGACTTCTTCGAATTGTACGACCAGGCATCCCTGACCCTGCAGGCCAAGGAGGGCGAATGGCGAGAGGCCCTGTCAATCGGCGAGCAGGAATGGCGCCGCGCGATAGAACACGGTTTTACCCAAGCGGAACTTGCCGAACAGATCGCCAATTTCACCCGCAGCTTCCGGGATTCCGCACAGCAACAGAATACCCGTCAAAGCGCGGGTCTCGCGACCGGCATTCTCGGCACCGCCAAGACCGGACGGATCTTTGTTACGCCCCAGACCAATTGGGAGATATTCCAGCAAATCGCCGACACGATCGCGCCGGAATCCGTCGCCGAAGTATTCCGCGAAGACTATGCGCTTTCCCCGGCCCTGGTCCACGTCAGTTCGAAAGCGCCTGTCGAGGGTGGGCAGCAAGCGATACTCGATGTGCTGGCGACATCCCAGGCTGTGCCGGTAGAGGCACCCTCGAGCGACGAAGTGGCAACGTTTGGTTACACCGATTTCGGCGCACCTGGCGAAGTTGTGTCCGATACCGTGGTTGAGGACCTGAATTTTCGTCAGGTCCGCTTCGCCAATGGGGTGCGCCTGAACCTCAAGTCGACCGATTTCGAGGAAGGCAAATTACGTTATTCGATCCGCATCGGATCGGGCCTTCTTTCGCTTCCCGATGATTCAATCAGCACCGGCCTGTTCCTTTCCACCTCGCTTGCGCAGGGTGGGCTCGTAAAGCACAGCTATGACGAGATCCGTCGCATCATGGCAGGTCGCGATGTAGCAAGCGGATTGAATGTGGGCGGAGACAAATTCTCTACTTCTGGCAGCACGACGATGATCGATCTCGAACTGCAGCTTCAGCTTACCGCAGCATACCTGACGGATCCGGGTTTCCGCGAAGAAGCACTGAGCCGGTGGCAGGCGCTCCTGCCGCCATTCCTCGCCAGCGCAGATGCGACCCCGCAGGCGGTTTCACAATTCGAACTGCCCCAGGTCCTGACGGACGATAATCCCCGCTTCGGTATTCCCTCTCAGGATGGGCTGGAGGCGGTCACTCTCGAACAGGCGCGGGCGCTGTCCTCCGCCCAGTTCGGCTCCGCCCCGATCGAAATCGCCGTCGTCGGCGAAATCGACGAGGCCGCGATCGTCGATGCGGTCGGGCGTACATTTGGCGCGCTGCCCGCGCGAGCAGAGGCGCTGGAACCGTTCGAGGACGCAAGGCAAGCCAGTTTCACGGCTAGGCGAGAACCGGTCACGCTAACTCATGCCGGTGCAGAAGATCAGGCGCTGGCCCAGGTCTACTGGCCCACGACGGATGATGGCGATGCGCAGGAAGAAGCGACGATGCGGCTTCTCGCAACGGTGATGCGACTGGAACTGCTGGAGGAAATCCGCGAGAATTTGGGCGCGTCTTATGCTCCCGGCGCCTCGTCTTCGATGTCGGATACCTATGAAGGTTTTGGCACCTTTTCGACTTCGGTGGTCGTCGCTCCCGGCGATGCCGAGACGGTCTTCGCAACCATCGACTCCATTGCGAAGAACTTGCGCGAAAACCCGGTCGATGCCGATCTTCTGGATCGCGCCCGCCGCCCAATGTTGGAAAATCTCGCGCAGCAGAAGACCCAGAATCCATACTGGCTCGGATTGCTCTCGGAAGCCCAGCTCAAAGTGGACCGACTCGATCGCTATCGTACGCTCGAGACACGATTGCGGAATGTGACTCCGCAAATGCTACAGGAAGCCGCGGCGCGCTATCTGACTGAAGATGAAGCCCTGCGTGTCCGGATAGTACACCAGTCGCTGGCCGAAGACGATTAGGCTAGCCGATACATGGAAAAAGGGCTGGGAGAGCGATCACTCTCCCGGCCCTTTTCTCATGCAGGTTCCGATCGCTTAATGAGCGAAGCGGACCGAGAGGCCGATTACGCGCGGGTCGCTCACGAAACCGGTATTGTTGTTGAAGTCGATCCCGCCCTTCACATTGTCCTCGTCGGTAATGTTTCGTGCGAACAATGCCACTTCCAGGCTGCCATCATACTTGGCGTAACCTACGCGCAGGCCGCCTTCGACCTGATTGTCGGCGCGAAACTCGAAGCTGTCGTAGAGGAAGAAGTTCGTCGCACCCTGATATGTCCAGTCCGTGTAAGCGAAAAGCTCGCCGTCCGCCGAGACCGGCACAGCGTAGCGTGCGGTCAGATCGGCGATCCATTCCGGCGCGTTGGGGAATGGGTTTCCGTCCACAAGTGCACGGTCGGCTCCGCCGATATCCACCAAGGGATCCAGAATCGTACACTGCGCGCAGATTCCCACGGCCAATGCCTCGTCCTGAATTTCCGTTTTGTTCCAGCTTGCACCTCCCGTGATCAGGAAGTTCGGCGTGACCTGGAAGGCGGTGTCCAGTTCGAAGCCGTAGCCCCGACCCTTGTCGGCGTTGACAAGTTGTACGAGATTGTCAGCCCCACCGATTGCAGAGAATTGCGGATCGGTGATGGTGTAATAATAGCCGGCAAGGTTGAACCGGACACGGCGATCAAGCAGTTCGGACTTGAAGCCAGCCTCGTAGCTCATGATCTTTTCGCTGGTCGCGATCGAAGGCGGATTGAAGAAGGCGACGTCGCGGCCCTGGATTGTGGGCGCGCGAAAACCGCTCGCCACACGTGCGAAAAGACTGGCATCGCCGCTTAATTCATAAAATGCAGCAAGATCCCAGCTGATACGCTCATCCGAAACCGAGCGGGCCTGCGGATCGGCAGCGTCCCTGACGAAGAAATCCTTGTCGTCTTCGGTATAGCGCAACCCGCCGGTCAGTTTGAGCGCCGGCGTCACTTCACCAGTCACTTGGCCGAAGACGGCCCAGCTTTCGTTGGTGTGGTTGACGGTAACCGGCGGCGGGAAGTCGAAGCCCACGGTAGTTACATCGAAATCACTGTCGAAGTAGAAGCCGCCGACCTGCCATTGGAAAATCCCGGCGCCGTTCGAGGCGAGGCGGACTTCTTGAGTGAACTGGTCGAGCGCAATCGAATCCCGCGTGTCCGACTGGAAGGGAATAAAGCCCGGACCATCGAGGTTACCGCCATCGATGTCGCCGCGACTGGATCCTTCGCTCTCTGCCCAGCTGCTGATGCTGGTGAATGTGGCAAAGTCAGCCTCGTAATCGGCCTTCAGCGTTGCGATCTCGGCCTTGTACTTGGCCTGATTGCCGGCACCCGCATTATAGAACACGGTATCGCGGTCGTAGTTTTCGTTGAGGTCGTTCGAACCCGGGCCAAGGATGTTGGCGCGAAACAGTGTCGAGGTGCCGTCAAGGTCGCGGACCGAGTAGCTGCCGAGGACCGACAAACGGTCGGTCGGCGTCAACAGCAACTGGGCGCGGCCAGCGATGTCGCTGTAAGCGCCATAAGCGTCTTCTTCACCGGTAAAACCATTGTCGACCCAATCGTCGCGTTGCTGCCACAGACCCGACAAGCGGACAGAAGCAATGCCCGGCATGATCGGAACGGTCACGCCGCCATCGATCGAAACCGAATTGAAGGTTCCGTAGCTGGCAGAACCGGTCACGGCGAATTCGTCGCCCGGCTTGGTAGTATCGATCTTGACGATACCGGCCGGCGTATTACGCCCGAACAGCGTTCCTTGCGGACCGCGCAGCACTTCGATGCGCTCAACATCGAAAATCGGGAAGCTCTTGAGCGTGACGTTCTCAAGAACGACCTCGTCCATCACGACCGAAACCGGCTGCGAGGCGGCGAGATCGAAGTCGGTGTTGCCGAGGCCGCGAATATAGAAGCGAGGGGCAGCACGGCCGTTCGAGCTTTCGACGAACAGGCCAGGCACCCGGCCAGCGAGGGCAGTGATGTCTGCACCGGCGTCGAAGATGGTTCTTGCCGCATCCGCCGAGATGGTCGCAGCCGATACGGCCACATCCTGCAGGTTTTCTTCGCGGCGGTTGGCAGTGACCACGATCACGTCGAGCGCACTGTTATCGGCCTGTTCCGCGCCTGTGGCCTCGGTGTCCGAGCTTCCGACACTGTTTTGGGCGAGTGCAGGCTGCGCAAAGGCAAGCGCCAGCGTGCTAGCGGAGATGAGACGAAGAGGAAGTGAGCGGTCAATCATAGGAGAAGATCCTTGAGACCCGGCGCTACGATCCATTGGCGCGGGGCTGGTGGGACTGGAAAGGGTGAATTGACGAGGCGGGCTGTAACCCAAATGTCGCACAAATCGAGTCACAAACCCGCAGAATGCCGCGGTGCTAAGTCTATGTTGCAATGCAGTGACAGTGAACGGGTGGTCACGAATCGGCTAAGCTATTGTCCGGCCTTGTATTTCCCTCGCAGCTTGCTCTTGCAGCCCTCTCGCGGCATAGGCGCCCGGCATATGCCGACCGCATCGTTCCTATCGAAAGGCACATCATGAAGATTCGCGTTCTCGTCAGTCTCAAGCCCGGGGTTCTCGACCCTCAAGGCCGTGCCGTTCATCACGCGCTGGAGGGGCTCGGTTTCCAAGGCGTCGACGAAGTCCGCATCGGCCGTACCGTCGAACTCGACGTTGCAGACAGTACCAGTGACGAAGCGCTCGCCGATATGTGCGAGAAGCTGCTCGCGAATACGGTGATCGAGAATTACAAGATCGAGAAGCTGGGCTGATGGCTTTCCGTTCGGCGGTCATCACCTTCCCCGGATCGAACTGCGACCGCGACATGGCTGTGGCGCTGGAGCAGGTTTCGGGTAGCGCGCCAGTCCGCGTGTGGCATGGCGATGCAGAATTACCCGCAGGGCTCGACTTTATCGCGCTGCCCGGCGGCTTTTCCTATGGTGATTATCTACGCTCCGGGGCAATGGCGGCGAATAGTCCGATCATGCGCGAGATTGTCCGTGCTGCCGATAGGGGGGTGCCCGTACTGGGCGTATGTAACGGCTTTCAGGTTCTGGCCGAGGCGCGATTGCTGCCTGGCGCCCTGATGCGTAACGCCAGCCAGCACTTCATCTGCCGCACCGTATCACTCAAGGTCGAGAACGTGCAGTCTTTGTTCACCCGAGGCTATGAACCCGGGCAGGAAATCCGCATTCCTGTGGCGCATCATGACGGTAATTATTTCGCCGATGAGGAGACCCTCGACCGCTTGGAAGACGAAGGCCGCATAGCCTTTCGCTACGTTGAAAATTGCAACGGATCGCGCCGCGATATCGCTGGAGTTCTCAACAATGCAGGCAATGTCCTTGGCATGATGCCTCATCCCGAACGCGCCGTTGATTCAGCTCATGGCGGAACCGATGGACTCACCCTTTTCGAAGGGGCCATGAAAGCGCTTGCCAGCGCCTGATATTCTTAGGCTCTTTTGCGCGCGCCCGCAGCGGCGTTCCGGAAAATTTTGCGCGCATCCTCGGAAGGCATGGGGCGGCCGAAATGGAAGCCTTGGATCTTGTTGCAACCGAGTCGACGGATCATCTCCGCCTCCTCCTCGTTTTCCACGCCTTCCGCAGTGGTCGTCATCCCCAAGCTGTCCGCCATGGCAACCACGGCACGAATGATCGCAAGGCTCTCGGGACTGTTTTGCGCCGCTCCCTGCACGAAGGTCCGATCGACCTTGATGGTCGTGAACTTCAGCTTGCGAAGATAGCCGAGTGAGGAATAGCCAGTCCCGAAATCGTCGAGCGCGACCGAACAGCCCAAGGCCATGCACTGCTCCAGAGCTTTGCGCGCAACATTGGCGTCACGCATAAAAATGCTCTCGGTCACTTCGATCTCAAGCCGTTTGGGGTCCAGCCCGCTGTGCGATAGCGCACGGACAACTGTACCCGCGAAGTCGGGCTCTACCAGCTGCTCGGGCGAAACGTTGATATTGACCTTTACGTTCTCTGGCCAGTTGAGCGCCGCTTCGCGGCAGGCCTCCTGCATGACCCACGTTCCAATCGGAACGATCAGGCGCGTATCTTCGGCGAGTGGAATGAATTTCGCCGGGCTGACGAAGCCATGTTCTTCGCTGTTCCAACGGATCAGAGCCTCGAAGCTGACAAGCTCTTCGGTTTTCGCGTCCACGACGGGTTGGTAATGGAGAACGAATTCGTTCTTCTCGAGCGCTGAACGCAGCGAGAATTCGAGCACTCGGCGTTCTTCCGCGTTGCTATGCAGCGCCGGCTCGTACTCGAAATGACCACCGCCACCTTCATCCTTGGCCCGATAAAGCGCGAGGTCGGCATTGCGCAGCAGTTCCTCGACCGTATTCCCATCGCGAGGGCCGATTGCCGACCCGACGCTGGCACCAACGTAAAGTACCTGTCCATCTACATGATAGGGTGTCGAAAGCGCAGAGATGATTGCCTTGGCCAACGTATCCACGCGCTGGCGGTCGCTCGCATCCCGGATGATCACGGCGAATTCGTCGCCGCCGAGCCTTCCGCACAGTTCTCCTTCTCCCATCAGCGGCTTCAGACGGGAAGCCACGTCAGCCAGCATCTTGTCCCCTACCAAGTGACCCAGAGAGTCGTTGACTGACTTGAAGCGGTCGAGATCGATCATGAGCAAGCCGCAACGGGTGCGCCACTGACCGGCATATGCGAGCGCCTGAAACAGCGATTCGTTGATCTGAAGCCGGTTCGGCAACTGGGTGAGGGTATCGAACCGGGCCAGATACTCGATCTTCTCGCTGCTTTCGCGTTGAGTGGTCACGTCCGACCCCACGCCGCGAAAACCCAGCCAGACCCCGTCCTCGTCGAACATGGGCGTGCCCGACATCTCCCACCAGCGGGTCTGGCCGTCGACCAAAGCCTTCACGAGAAGATTGGAGAAGCTCTCCTTTCCCTTGAGCCTGTCCGCCAACTCATGAATGCTGGAAGGAAACTGGCCGGTTTTCCAGCCTTCACCAGAAATTAGCTGAAGGAACGACTTGCCCTCTATCTCCGCGATGTCTTTCCCCATCGCGAATGCAAGGCGGGGACTGACCGAACGCAGGCGCCGGTTGGTATCGATCTGCCACAACCAGTCGGCCTGGCCGTCCTCGAACTCGCGCAGCAGCATCGACACGGTCTCGCTCTTCTCGTGCATCTCGAATTCGGCGAGACGCGCGCCAATCGCCATGCGTGCCGTTTCGATCACGCCGAAGCAGGCAAAGAATGCACTCGCAATTATAATGGCGGCAAGACCGTAATTGAGCGTGGCCAGCGCCGCGACAAGCGACCCGGCGCTTAATGCCAGACTAAAGGCGATGGTGCTCAATGGCGCACCATAACGGCTGACTGCGCTCGCCATCATGAGGAACGCCAGCACCGGCCATAGGTATGCAACCTCGTCCGCAGGACCGAAGATGGCGACCATGCACAGACCCACTGACCAGACGCTTCCCTTAACGGCAGAAGCAAGCGCGTGGCGATGCGACTCTTCCATAGTGAATGCGCGTTCGTCCGCATCGCCTAAGCGGCGGTCGAGACAATAGGAATAGACAACTGCGCAGGTGAGGGCTGCTCCCCAGATACCAAGCACCATGCTCGGAATCGCGCCTCGGCACATCCAGCCAACCACCAACGCAGCGAAAATGTGCAGAGCAATGCGCGTGCCCGCCCGCTGCGTGACCGTGGAGTATTGCCGGCCATGCAGGCGCGCGAAATCTCCGCGTTCGGGCGCATCGAGCCCGATGACCTGTCGCATGCTTAGCGAACTGTCCATTGAGGACGGTACGATTTGGTTCTCGCTCACGCCCTACGGCTTAGGCGCGAAAGGTTATTCTCGAGTAAACCGGAGGCGATTATTCACCCCTTCACGAGCGCTGGCGGTGATCCGACAAATTGGGTCTAAGAAACAGGTATTCTTAGGAAATTTCCTACTCGACGGTGACCGATTTCGCGAGATTGCGCGGCTGGTCCACATCGGTCCCCTTCACGCAGGCCACATGATACGCCAGCAATTGCACCGGGATAGCATATACGAGCGGTGCGATCAGCGGATGGACGCGCGGCATTTCGATCGTGGCAAGGCAACCCTCGCCCGCTTCCTGCAATCCTTTCGCGTCAGATATGAGAACGATCTGCCCGCCGCGCGCACGGACCTCTTCCATATTCGAAATGCTCTTTTCGAACAGCGGACCGGAGGGCGCGAGCACGATTACCGGTACATCGTCGTCGATCAGCGCGATCGGCCCATGCTTCATCTCGCCGCTGGCATAGCCTTCGGCGTGGATATAGCTGATTTCCTTGAGTTTCAGTGCTCCTTCGAGGGCCAAGGGATAGTCCGGACCGCGCCCGAGATAGAGGACATCGCGCGCTGGAGCGATCAGATGTGCCATGCTGGCGATATCGTCATCGTGATCCAGGGCAGCATTCAGCGCCGCGGGTGACTCCAGCAGGTGTCCGACGACTTCCTGCTCCTCCTCGCGGCTCATCAGACCCTTCTTGACCGCCATATGCGCCGCGAGCGCAGCCAGCACGGCAAGCTGGCAGGTGAACGCCTTGGTGGAAGCAACACCGATTTCCGGACCTGCATGTGTAGGAAGCAGCAGGTCGGCCTCTCGAGCCATGGTGCTTGTCGGCACGTTGACGACCGCGCCGATGGTCTGGCCGTTTTCCTTGCAATGGCGGAGCGCCGCCAGCGTGTCTGCCGTCTCGCCGCTTTGCGAAATGAAGAGGGCAAGACCACCGTCTTCGAGAACCGGATCGCGATAGCGAAATTCGGAGGCCACATCGATGTCGACCGGCACGCGCGCGAATTGTTCGAGCCAGTATTTGGCGACCATGCCAGCGTAGAACGACGTCCCACAGGCGACAATTGTCACCCGCTTTACGCTCGAGATGTCGAAGTCGAACTGCGGCAAGGCCACGGAATTGTCTGATTGCCGCAAATAGGAGGAGAGCGTCTGCGCCACCACGGTGGGCTGCTCGAAAATCTCCTTCTGCATGAAATGGCGATAGTTGCCTTTCTCGACGGCAGCGGCGGAAGCACCTGAGCTGCGAATTTCTCGCTCTACCTCTTCGCCGTTTTCATCGTAAATGGTCGCACCCTCGCGACGGACGACGACCCAATCTCCCTCTTCAAGATAGGTGATCTGCTGAGTCAGGGGCGCGAGCGCCAGCGCATCGGAGCCCAGATAGGTTTCGCCATCCCCGTAGCCCACGACCAAAGGCGAACCGCGCCGCGCGCCGATCACCATCTCGGGGTGTTCGCGAAAAACGATTGCGAGCGCAAAGGCTCCCCGAAGACGGGGAAGAACTTCGGCAACAGCCTTCTCGGGCGTCTCTCCCTTTTCCACCAGGCGCGAAATCAGGTGTGCAACCACTTCACTGTCAGTGTCGCTTTCCAGCCTGCGCCCGTCCTCGCGCAGCTCTGCACGCAATTCCTTGTAATTCTCGATGATGCCATTGTGCACGAGCGCGACGTGATCCGTCGCATGCGGGTGGGCATTGTTAGCAGTCGGCGCACCATGCGTGGCCCAGCGGGTATGTGCGATACCCATGTTGCCAGGCGCAGGGTTGTTCGCCAGCTCGACCACCAGATTGTTCAGCTTGCCTTCGGCACGGCGGCGGACCAGGCGGCCGTTGTCGATGGTACAGACACCCGCGCTATCATATCCGCGGTATTCCATGCGTCGCAGTCCATCGACCAGTCTCTCGGCAACTGCTTCCCTGCCGACGATACCGATTATTCCGCACATGCACGTTACCCCTTATTCATTTGTCGAAAGCACACCTAGAGGCTTCCGCCTGCCGATCAATCGGTGCGCAGCTTCACATGTTCCCGCGGCGTGCTCCACCACAGTAGCAAGCCCGCACCGATAATGATCGCTGCGCCCGCCAAGGTGAGCAGATCGGGAACGTCCCCAAACCACCACCACCCCAGGATCGTCGCGACCAGCATCTGGACATAGGTTGTGGGCGCTATCGTTGCTGCGCCTGCACGCTGGGTGCCGATATATGCCAGCCAGTGGGCGCTGCTTGCAGTGACGGCGACTACAGCGCAGCGGGCGACTATCGTCCAATCGGGCGCAGTCACCTCAAGGCTTTCAAAGCCTGAAATATGCCCGCCCACAGCGGCAAGTATCAGCAAGGGCATCGCCCCGATCTGCACGAAAACCTGCATCGAAAGGGCGCTGCCTTGTCCAGCACTTGCGCGGTTCGCAATTATCATCAGCGCGAAAAAGAAAGCAGAAGCCAGAGGCAAGAGCGCGACTAGGCCGAGTTCGGCAAGATTCGGCCGCAAGACCAGTCCGACGCCAACCAGTGCTGCCAGCGATGCAAACCAGACTGCAGACCGGACCTTCTCACCCAGCAGCGGCCCGCTGAGCAACGCCACGATTACCGGTGAGACAAAAGCCAGCGCCATGGCAGTCGCCAGCGGCATGACAAATATCGCGGAGAAGAAGCAGAGCGAAGCGGCGGCTAGGCAAAATCCGCGCGCAGCTTGCAGACGCGGATTTCGGGGACGAAAAGCTGCCTTACCTTCATTCGCCGCCAGCAGGACCGAAACACCGGCAGAACCCAGCGCAAAGCGCAGCGCCGCCACGGCCAAGGGCGACCATTCCCCCGACATGGTCTTGATCACGGCATCGCCAACGCTGAGCAGGGTAAAACCGCACAGCGCGATAAGAATACCGCTGCGTTCTGAATTTTGCATAGCGATGTGGGCAGTTCCTGGTTCAGATCACGTGGCCTCGAGCGGGCTGCGCATACAGCAATTGTCCGGCTGGGGAAGATTCAAGATGTCCAGGGGCTCGTATCGCCGAGCTGCCCAAGCTGCTCTTCCACCCCATGCAAATCGCAGAACTTTCGTTGTGCCGAGAAAATTGGTTAGGAAAAAATCAAGGTTTCCAACTTATTCACCAAACTTCCACACGCAGAATTCGCCGTCTTGAAGACAGGTGGACTGCGCGACGACGAATTCGACCTCGGGGGTTTAGGCAATGAGTGCATTCGGGCGGAAGAACGGGCCGACTGGCATGGGCGCCGGATCGCGTCCGCAATTCGGTGTCGCTCGGCCGATGCATGGCGGCGGCGCACCCGATAAAGAAGACAAGAAGCAAGCTGGCGGAGAACAGTTTCCGCCGCTCCCGCAGGACAGTGCTCCCCCTCCCGGCACAGGCGGTTCGGCCGCCAGTTCGGAAGCCATGGCGCGCCTGTCGGAACGCATGAATTCCACGCATTCTGGCGATTCGGAAGTCGGCGGTTTCGAAGCCAGCGTACACAAGATCAAGGAGCAAGTCCTTCCCCGCTTGCTCGAACGCGTCGACCCCGAGGCGGCCGCGACGCTGACGAAGGACGAACTCTCCGAAGAATTCCGTCCGATCATCATGGAAGTTCTGGCCGAACTGAAGGTCACCCTGAACCGGCGAGAACAATTTGCGCTCGAGAAGGTGCTCGTCGACGAACTGCTCGGCTTCGGCCCGCTCGAAGAACTGCTAAATGACCCAGACATTTCGGACATCATGGTCAACGGCCCCGATCAGACCTACATCGAAAAGAAGGGCAAACTGGTCATCGCGCCGATCCGCTTTCGTGATGAACAGCATTTGTTCCAAATCGCCCAGCGCATCGTTAACCAGGTCGGTCGCCGTGTCGACCAGACGACCCCATTGGCCGACGCCCGGTTGAAAGACGGGTCACGTGTCAACGTCATCGTGCCGCCGCTCTCACTACGCGGCACCGCGATCTCGATCCGTAAATTCTCCGAGAAGCCGATCACGCTCGACATGCTGCAGGGCTTCGGTTCGATGAGCGAGAAGATGTGTACGGCGCTCAAGATCGCAGGCGCCTGCCGTATGAATATCGTCATTTCGGGCGGCACGGGCTCTGGTAAAACGACGATGCTCAACGCCCTGTCAAAGATGATCGACCCGGGCGAGCGCGTTCTCACCATCGAGGACGCCGCAGAACTTCGGCTGCAGCAGCCGCACTGGCTGCCGCTCGAAACGCGCCCGCCGAACCTCGAAGGACAAGGCGCGATTACCATCGGCGACCTCGTAAAGAACGCACTGCGTATGCGCCCCGACCGCATCATTCTTGGCGAAATCCGCGGCGCGGAATGTTTCGACCTACTTGCGGCGATGAACACGGGCCACGACGGATCGATGTGTACACTTCACGCGAACAGTCCGCGCGAATGCCTCGGCCGCATGGAAAACATGATCCTGATGGGCGATATCAAAATCCCCAAGGAAGCCATCAGCCGCCAGATCGCCGAATCAGTGGATCTGGTTGTTCAGGTCAAGCGACTTCGCGACGGTTCGCGCCGCACCACCAACATCACCGAGGTGATCGGGATGGAAGGCGACGTGATCGTAACGCAGGAACTGTTCAAGTTCGAATATCTGGACGAGAGCGAGGACGGCAAGATCATGGGCGAGTATCGCAGTTCAGGCCTGCGTCCCTACACTCTAGAAAAGGCCCGCCAGTTCGGCTTCGACCAGGCCTATCTCGAAGCCTGCCTCTAGGGCTCTAGCCGCGGATCATGCCCGGTATCGCGACGGCCAGCAGCCCGCCGCCCACCACGGCGCAAATCAGAAAAAGCCCGGTCCAGGGCACCCATCCTACGCCGTCGATCTTCGCCCGCTTGGCGCGTCGGCGCTCCATCACCAGGGTGATACCGGCGAATAGCAAGAATCCCGCTCCCCAAACGGCAAGGATGTCCGCTTCGCTGGCAAATGTCAGAAATTCGCGCATCGCGGCGCCATATGGGTTGCAGCCGGTCTTCTGCCAAGCTGGCGTTCAGGGAACCGGGTTATAGCTTGGTCGTTCCTTTCTGTTGAACGCCCTATGGTCGGGCTCTTCGGGAAGGATATAACCATGATCAAGAAGCTAATGCTCGCCCTTGGAATTACCACGATGAGCCTCGCCGCCACTGCCTGCAACACAGTCCAGGGTTTTGGCGAAGACATCGAATCCGTCGGCGAAACCGGTGAGGATGTAATCGATTAAGCCATGAAAAAGAAAACAGAATTCTTCCGCAAATCCGCAATCCTCATATCGGCAGCAGCGTTATCGCTAGGCGCCGCAGGGTGTAACGCGGTCAAAGGCTTGGGGCAGGACATTGAGTCCGTCGGTCAAGCGGGCGAGGAAGCGATCGACTGATCGCGCTTCTGCATTTGCGAAGAATCACGAGACGCCCGCCCTTACCGGCGGGCGTTTCTATTTGCGGCGATACACTAGAACCAAATTATTGGCGGGCATTTCATACCTCGCCGTGCGGATGAATGCCGAACGCTGTGCCAGTTCATCCATGTCTCTGATGTGCCGCAGGCCCCACAAAGAATTGCGGCTGCGCAGGCTCTCGTCGAACGCCGCATTGGATGGAGCGGTCTTGTTCCGGTCCTCCAGATATGGTCCGTAGAGAACAAGAGGGGCACTCTTTTCGAGTATCCCCCCTGCTTTTGCAAAAAGGCTCCGGGTTGCCTCCCAAGGGCTGATATGAACCATATTGATACACACCACGGCGTCGGCCTGCGCCACCGGCCAGTCTTCCATCTCGGCGTCCAGCATTAGGGGCGGCAGGAGATTGGCAAGCCCCTCTTCCTCCGCCCAAGCCGCAATCGACCTAAGGGCGGACGCGTCCTGGTCGGTCGGCCGCCATTGCAATCCGGGAAAACGCCGCGCCATGAAAACGGCGTGCTCGCCGGTGCCACTGGCGACCTCCAGAACAAGGCCGCTCTTGGGCAATTCCTTTTCAAGTACCTCCGCTATCGGTGCGGAGTTTCGAGCGGCAGCAGGCGATGTTCGCTTCAATTGACCTGCCGCTCGCGTCCAGCCCAATAGGGTGCGCGCAAATCCTTGCGGAGGATCTTCCCGCTGGCGTTGCGGGGCATCACCTCGATCACGTCGATACTCTTGGGAACCTTGAACCCGGCAACTCTTTCCTTGGTCCATTCGATCAACGAGTCCGGATCGATCTGCTGCCCGGGCTTGGCTACGATGCAAGCCTTTACCGCTTCGCCCCAAGTATCGTCAGGCACTCCGATTACCGCAACTTCGCCCACCGCCGGGTGTCCGTAGATCGCGCTTTCGACCTGGGCTGGATAGACGTTTTCTCCCCCGGAGATGATCATGTCCTTCATCCGGTCCTGAATATAAACATAGCCATCCTCGTCCATATAGGCGGCATCGCCAGTGTGCATCCAGCCGTCCCTGAGTGAGCTTTGGGTCGCTTCGGGAAGGTTCCAGTAGCAGGCCATGTTGGAGGGGCTCCTGCAGACAAGTTCGCCCACTTCGCCGCGCAGCAATTCCTCGCCGTTCTCACCGACCACTTGCAACTCCACACCGGGCACGGCTTTCCCCGCCGATTTCATCCGCTGGTTCCCGGCCAGATCGTGATCCTCGGGCGGAAGGACGGCAATCGTGCCGGTCGTCTCGGTCATGCCGTAGCACTGCAGAAACCCGGCATCCGGGATGGTTCTTACCGCCTCGCGCAGCAGGTCGAGCGGGATCGGTGCGGCCCCATAGAGAACGTATTTGACGCCTGTCATGTTGGTCGTCTTCGCGCGTGGATGCTGGACGACCATCTGCAGGGCGGCAGGTACTATGAACAGGCGCGTTATACCCTGCTCGAACGCGTCAAGCACGCCATCGGGCGTGAATTCCTCCTGCACGATGGCGCGAATGCCCGAACCCATCGCCATGATACCCAGCCCGGTTCCGCCGATATGCGCGCAGGGCATGCAGACGAGGATCGCCTCATCCTCGTCGAAATGCGACCAGGGCTGTTCCGCATCCTGGCTTGGGAGCCGGAGGGAAAAGAGGTTGCGATTGGTCAGCACCGCCCCTTTCGGATTGCCCGTGGTTCCCGAAGTGTAGAGCTGGAGCACGGCATCGTCCGGTCCGGCAGGCACGAAATCGTCTGCCCGTGCAGCATCGATCGCGGCAGCCGCATCGGGCGTAGTCGCCACTGCGGGCGGCGTATCCATCTGGCTGCAGGCCGTCGCCGCCATGTCCTCGAAACCACGGCCAACGAAGATCAGTTTTGCGCCCGTATCGCCAAGTATGAAGCCGATCTCGGGCGCGGCCAGCCGCCAGCCGATCGGGACCATTACCGCACCCATCCTCGCAGCCGAATAGAACAGCTCGAAATAATGGCGCGAGTTCTTGCCGAGCCATGCAATCCGGTCACCCTTCCGCACGCCCCGCGCCCTCAGCATCGAAACGATCTTGCGGCTGCGCGTTTCGAGCTCGCTGAACGTCAGCGCCTCGCCTTCCTGTTCGAGAGCCGTATTATCGGGGCGCTGTGCGGCCCAGTGGCGGATGAACTGGTCGAAACTCAGCTTCGGCTCTTCACTCATGCGGCTCTCCTCTGCGGGAGCCATCATGCCATGCCGCATGACGCACGCAAGAACCCTATTGCCAGCGACCGCTTGCCCTCGCCCGGCGTTCACGCACGCCAAGCCAGACGAGCAGACCCAGCGGCCCGGCGAAGAAGGTCGCCAGCAGGATCGGAGCCTGGAGGATGCGCGAGAACCCCTTCGCATCGGCATCGCGGGCAATCCAGAGGCCGACGAAAAGATCGAAAGCGAGATAGTGGATCCAGCCTACGGTCACCCCGCCGTCGCTCGCAAAGATCGACCTGACACCCTCTATGGAACCGAAATCAAGTCCGGACCCGTTGCCGCCGACGGGGTCGAGGCCTCCGGAAAGGATCCCGAGGAGGCCGATGACATAGGCGAGACACAGCAGGCCGATGCCAAGGTAAAGCACCGCTGCAAGCAGTGCGGGCCAACGGGGTAGCGCGATCAACGCAGTCCAGCATATCAGCGCCAGGATGTTGGCGAAGGCGAATGCGATGTCCCACATGTCTTGGTTACCTCAGTCTTCGACCAGCGCTGGCAGGCTGTTAGCCGCCCGCTTGATCGCGTCATTGTCGTGGACGAACCGTCCGCGTGCCGCGCGTTTCGCGAGGGCGATCGCACCCTTGGCTACAAGATCGGCCTTGATCCCCCGATATTGCCGGTATTTGCCATGCATGAAGAGATTGGCAATCGGCGCCGCCGCTATTCCGAGGCGTTCGGCAGTGCGGCGATCATTCTCGCGTTCTCCCACCAGCAATCCGGGGCGCAGGATGTCGAGACGCGGGAAGCGCAATCGCGTGAGTTCCCGCTCGGCCTCACCCTTGACGCGCAGGTAGAAGCTTTTTGCAGCGGTGTCGGCTCCTACCGAACTCAGAGCCACGAACCGATCGACGCCATGCTCAAGAGCAGCCCGGGCAGTTTGTAGCACCAGTTCCTGATCGACCGCGCGAAAAGCCGCCTCGTCCTCTCCGGCCTTTTTCCATGTCGTGCCTAGCGCGCAGATCACCGCCTTGGGACGCAGTGCTTCGAAAACCTCACCCCATTTGGCTGGATCGGCCACGAAGTATTCGATGCGGATGCCCGAAGGGAGCGCAGCCTCTCGCCGTGCTATCGCCTGGAGACGAACATCTTCGCGCCCCACGCATTCTTCGATCACCTTGCCGCCGATCAGACCTGTGGCACCGACCAGACACAGGCGTAGTGCATCAGACATTAGAGAGTCCTTCCGGTGCCCTGCCGTAAATGCGGCGGCATTGGTCGATCGCGAAGCGGTCGGTCATCCCGGCAATGAAATCGGCGATATGGCGGCTCTTCTCCGGGTCGCCAGCGGGAAGCCGTTCGACCCAGTCGTCGGGCATTGATGCAGGGTCCTGCTGATAGGCCGCGAAAAGCTTCGCCACGACTTCGCGGGCCTTTTCGGCAGTCTGGATTTGCTCAGGATGATAGTAGAGCCGCTGGTACATGAATTTCTTGAGCCGACGTTCCTCGGCGGCAAGCGAAGGTGAAAATCCGGCGAGTTGCTTCCCCGCACTTCGCACCCCCTCGATATCCTGCATTCCCTGCACATTCTCGCGCGTATGCTTGATAACGTCGTTCACCATCAGGCCGATCTGACTGCGGATTAATTCGCGCGACTGGGTTTCACGCGGAGCATGGGGGAATCGCCGTTCGACGCGCCGGAACTGCTCGGCCAGGAAATCGATCTCCATGAGATCGTCGAGATCGAGGAAACCGGCACGCAGGCCGTCATCGATATCGTGATTGTCATAGGCGATGTCGTCCGCCACCGCAGCCACCTGCGCCTCGAGCGATGGCCATTCGCCGAGTTCGAGCGGAAAAGCCGTGTCGATTTCCGCCAAGGCCCAGTTGGCCGCTCCGACCGGGCCATTGTGCTTGGCCATGCCCTCCAGAGTTTCCCAAGTGAGATTCAGGCCAACGTGATCGGGGTAAGGACTTTCGATCCGCGTCAGCGTGCGGATTCCCTGCGCATTGTGATCATAGCCACCTGCGTGACCCATGGACTGTTCCAGGGCTTTCTCTCCCGCATGGCCGAACGGCGGATGACCGATATCATGGGCGAGGCAAAGCGCTTCGGTCAGGTCCTCGTCGAGCCCCAACTCGCGTGCGATGACGCGGCCGATCTGCGCGACCTCGATGCTGTGCGTAAGCCGCGTCCGATAATGGTCGCCGTCAGGAGCGATGAATACCTGGGTCTTCGACCGGAGGCGCCGGAAGGCGATCGAATGGATAATCCGGTCGCGGTCACGCTGGAACTCGCTGCGGGGTCCCCGCGCACCGTCGCGGTTTTCGGCGAATTCGCGTCCGCGCGAGTGCGCAGGATCGGCAGCGTAGGGAGCTCTTTGCATGGAGCTATGTGGCTTAGGTGAGCCGATTCACCTCGACAACGTGAACGAAACGCGAACCCCTCGGGTTTTCGGCAAGAAGCACCGCTGCGGCGGGCAAAAAAAGGGTCGCGTGTCCTCACGACACGCGACCCATTCAGGAATGCGACCTCAACCGATCAGTTGATGCCGATGGTGTCCGGATTTCCATCCGGATCGCCGTTCACACTTCCGCCGCTCCGCGGTGTGCCTAGCAGCAGGAGACCGGCCATGTGCGGGCTGGCCATAGAAGTTCCCGACAGCGTCGCATAGCCGCCACCCTTGTAGGTCGAGAGGATTGACGAGCCTGGCTGTGCGTAGTCAACCGGCGGGTTGCCGTAGTTCGAAAAGCTCGACCAGTTATCACCCTGCGCGAACGAACTGATGGTATAGATGTTCGGATGATTTGCGGAAGCAGGCGACTTGGTCGTGGCGCTGGTGCTTTCGTTGCCCGCTGCCAATGCGAACTCGAGTCCGCCCTGAGCAGCAGCGATGACCGCATCGTTCAGCGCCTGGCTGAATCCGCCGCCGAGCGACATGTTCGCCACGTCGTCCGAATTGGCGATCGATGCAGCATATTCGATCCCGGCGATCACGCCGCTGGTCGAACCCGAACCACGACGGTCGAGTACCTTGATCCCGACCACGGTAACGCCGGGAGCTACGCCCACCACGCCAATGCCATTGCCTTTGATGGCGGCAATCGTGCCCGCGACATGTGTTCCGTGACCATTGCCGTCATCCGCATCCTTGTCGCGCGTGAAATTGGCCGCGAGACTGACATCCACATTCAGATCGGGATGGTCGAGATCCACTCCACTGTCGATAACAAGCGCGCGGCCCGTAGCGCCCGTCTGGCCGCCACCGACGCGCGTGACACCCCAAGGAGTGGACTCGCTCGGCTGGCTTCCGCCATCGTTACCGCCGCCGCCTGGTCCCTTGCCCGGAGGCGGAGCACTGACGCTGTATACCTGGTCCTGTTCGCAATAGGCGATGCGCGGGTTGTTCGCCTGCATCTTGGCGACCGCCTGCGGGGCTGCGTTCACCGCAAACCCGCGAATGGTACGCTCGTATGTGAACTTCACGTTCGCGCCCGCAGCGCGAGCCGAACGGTTGGCTTCCGCCTTGACCTGACCCTTGCCGACCAGCCCCGGATTGAAAACGCAAACATACTGATTTTCGATTTTTTGCGCGGCGGCGGGTGTAGCCACAGCTGCGCCGGCAAGCGCAATGACGCTCGCGGTGGCGAGCCGACCCAAGTCGATTTTCATAATGCAGTCCCTTCCCATGAGTTTGAGGAAGGGGATGATGCCTTGCCGGCCCTGCAGGACAAGGCAGCTATGGTTAAATTGCCCCGAAGATTCCGGGCACGTTACAAAAATGTCGCAAATCTACAAGTTAGGTTTCATTCCAAAATCCAATCGGCCGCGGCACGGCAATGGATATCGGTTGAATCGAAGACTGGCAGGACATTTGCATCGGTGTCGACCACCAGTTCCAGTTCCGTGCAGGCCAGCACGATTGCCTTCGCACCCTGCTTTTCCTTCATGGTGATAATGGTCTTGAGTGCACGCTCGGCATCGCGCGTCACTCGGCCAAGCATCAATTCCTTGTAGATGATGCCGTCCACCAGTTCGACTTCATTGGGATCGGGCGGCAGCAGGTCCACTCCATGCGCGACCAGCCGTTGCCGGTAGAAACTCTCCGTCATGACGAAACGCGTGCCGAGCAGGGCTGCGCTTTGGCAATCCGCCTCTGCCATCGCCTTACCGACGGCATCGGCGATGTGGATCACGGGAATGGAAATCGCCTCGGCCACGCGGTCGTAGCTCTTGTGCATGGTGTTTGCGGCAATGACGATGCCTTCCGCCCCGGCAGCTTCGAGCTTGCGGGCGCTCTCCACGAGGATCGCAGCGATTGTATCCCAGTCATCGGTGTTCTTGGCGCCGACGATGCGTGAATAGTCCAGGCTATCGATCACCATGGGCGCGCTGGCCATGGGCTGCGCGCGTTTCTGCACCAGCTTGTTGATACGTTCGTAATAGGCGCGGGTGGAAATCCAGCTCATCCCGCCGATGAGACCCAATGTGCGCAAGAGTAGCGCTCCCTCTGTAACCGTTATGCCGCCCCTGTGCGGCCCATCATGATGCAGAAGTCACAACGGGCTCGGTGGATGGCGGTTCCTCGACAGGCAATTGCGGTGGTATCAGCGCATCCGAAAGCCAGATCTTCAGGTCGATCACGCTCCGCTCCCCAGCCTCTTCCATCGGAAGATGGCCGATGCCCTCGTAGGAAACGAGCGTCGCCCGCGGCAAATGCTCAGCGTACCACTCACCTGCCTCATAGGGTATCAGCGCATCATCCCTTCCCCACATCACCAGCGTGGGTATCTGCAATCGCTCGATTTCCTCGGAGGCAAAGGTGGCGCGCGCCGAGCCGAAGCGCTTCCGGGTGGCGTCGCGATTGCCCGGATAACGGGCGAGTTCCCAGTATCGATCGACGGCCTCATCCGTCACCACATCCTGGTTCGAAACGCTTTGCGACAGGCTCTTTTCGACCAGCGAACGCGGCAGGAGCTGGCTCATGATGTCGCCGATTACAGGCATACCCGCCAGTTTGAACGCGATATTGCCGCTGCCTTCTCGGGTCACCGGGGCACCCGCTGCATCGACCAGCACGAGCGCGTCCAGTCGCCACGGTTTCTCGAGCGCATAGGCCATCGCGATCCCGCCGCCCATCGAATTGCCGGCAAGGGTAAAAGTCTCGATGCCCAGTTTCTCCGTAACCGCGTCGATATCAGCTCCGAAACCCTGGGCGGAATAGTCATCGTCCGGCGCCGGGCCTGTCAGTCCGTGGCCGCGCTGGTCGAAGCGGATGACGCGGTAGTCTTCCCTCAGCCGTTCAGTCCAAGGCTCCCAAGTGTGGAGATCGGCATTGGAGCCATGGAGCAGCACGATCACCGGCGCATCGCGGGGTCCTTCGTCCCGTAGGTGAATCTCGCGGCCGTCCTCAAGCATGAGGAACTGCGAAGAACTACCCCCGTATTTGGCGCGCATTTCCGCCGGATCGGTGTCCGGGACCCGAAAAACGAGGAAGGCGATCACGAGGATCGCCGCCACCACCAGCATTCCGCGCCAAACCCATTTCACGGGGCCATGCCCTCGATCCACCGGCGCACGATTACGGTGCCTTCGTCGTCAACCGTCGACTTGCCAAGTTCGGGCATCGCGACACCGGGATCGTCGCTCAGCATGCGGTGCAGCAGAATGGATTCGTCCGGCTTGCCGGGCACGATATCGTAGAGATGCTTGCCCGCTCCTCGCCCTGCGGCAACGGGACGCTTCATGATGCCGATGGCATGCGGATCGTCCTGTTCCCAGCGCAGGTCCAGCCCGCTGTTCGACGCGGTCGCACCGGGCCGATGGCAATGGGCGCAATTCACATCGAGATAGGCGCGCGCTGCCTCATCGACGCTTACAGAGGAACGATTTTCCCAGACCGGCAGGGTGTCTGCCCCATCTGGAACCTCCCTCAAAGTAGCATTCAGCCAATCAGTCGAAAGATTGCGCGCTTTCGGGCCGATAGGAACGACCTTACCATTCAGCCCGTGGCATTCCTTGCACTGGTTCTTGTTCGGCACCCGGTAGCTTATCGTCTCTCCAGTGGGCGTAATCGCCTGAACCCGCGCACCGGCCACCGCCAGCGCCGCCTCGGTCTGTTCTTCGTTCCAGAGATAGGGGAGCGCGAGCCACCCATCGGCGCGGTGGAGGAGCACGCGGGTCTCGATAAGGCGGCGCTTGCCATTTTCCTCGAAGGCGAATGTCTTGATGAGCGCGGAGCCGACAGGGAATTCGAGCAACCCTTCCCCTGACGTGCCGAACTTTTGCCCTTCCGGCACATAGACGAAACGCAGCTTTTCCGCCCCGTCGGAATAGAGCGGAGTGTTCAGGCGGTACGGGATCACGCCAGCTACGGGTAGCTGCATGCTTGCGTCCTCGAAGAAGCCAAAGTCGGACAGAAGGCGCGGCAAGCCTTCTCTCACCGCACTGTCGCTGACCGAACTTGGTCCGCCCCCCATCGGCGCGAAGACCTCGGCCCGCACTGCGACCGATCCGGCCAGCGCAAGGCATGCGAAAGCAAGAAAGGCAGAACCGGGTCTCATCCTTCCAACCGCGCCTCCAGCTCGGCTGGCGCTCCGATGCCTTCGGTCGGAAAGCGTTCGCTGGGCGGCGGAGCTTGAAGGCGCGCGGGTGAAGCCCCGCCCATTCCCTTGCCCTGCTCTGTCAGGTTGAGCGTCCATCCCGAAACACCCGGCGCAACCTTCAGCGTCACTCCCGCTTCTCCGAGCCCGTCCCACATCAGGGGAGGCAGTTCCCCACCGAAAGCTGCCAGCAGCATCTCCGCTCCATCGATCTGCGGGTCGTAACCGCCATCGGCGATCAGGTTCGCACCCACCACCACGTTGCGCGGAACGGGATCGTAATTCTCGTCCTCGAACGGCTGCGGATAGGCGATGACCATGATCGGGGCGGTCGGATTGCCGGACAGGATATTGTTCTCGATCAGCACGCTTTCATTGGCCATCACCATGATGCCCGTCCCGCGCCGCACACCCGCCACGATATTGCCGGGCGGCGCGAAATTGGGCGTATCGTTCGCGACCACCAGATTGTTGGCCACCACCACGTTGCCGCCGCCCATCACCGGCAGGTTAGGCAAGTCGAACACCAGGATGCCGCCCGTGTTCCGCGTCGCCACGTTATGTTCGACCAAGGCGTTGCGACTGTTTTCGATTTCGATCCCCGCGACATTGGCCTCGGCAATCGAATTGCGCACGGTGATCCCGTTCGACTGGCCGACATAGATGCCCGCATCGCTGGCACCGGTGACCTTCACGCCGTCGATCAGCACTCCGGTACTTTCCACCGGATAGATACCGTAGGCCCCGTTCTCGGGATGCGGCCCGCGGGTCCAGGTTACGCGCACGCGGTGGTACACGATGTTGTCCGCGCCCTTGGATTTGACCCCATCGCCCTTGGGGTTCTCCATCGCGAAATCGCGCAGGGTGACGTTGTCGCTGGTGACCAGCAGTCCCTCACCGGCACCCTGCTGACCGGTAAAATCGAGAACCGTACCATCCATTCCCGCACCGCGAACGGTGACACCCTCGACATCGAGGCTGAGGCCGTCGGTCAGGGCATAGCGACCTGCGGCCAGCACGATTTCATCCCCCGCTTCGGCAAGGATCAAAGCCTCCTGCAGGCGCTCCTGCGCCCCCTCGCCCGGCTCGATCGTGTGGGTTTCGGCCAGCACCGGTGCAGCGCTCGCAAGAAGAATGGCAGAAATGGCAAAACGGATCATGAGTCTCTCCCTCCCGGCCCATAGTGCCGAGCGGCGAAACTATTGCAAGCGGGCCTTAGCCTGCACTGAAGGAACAGATCGCTGCGGAAGTGCCGACTACTTCGATCAGTTCGCGGTCTTCGACAGACCGAAGACGCTCCAGGAATTCGACCGTGCTGGCTGGAAGACCCGCTTCGCCTTCGCGCTCACCCAAGCGTTCGAGTTCACGAAGCTGCGAGATCGTGAGCCGCTCCGACATGCGCGCGCCCATGCATTCGGCGACCGGTTGCGGAACGCCGCGATCCACCAGCGCGCTTTCGATGCGGCCCGCGGTCACCCGCTCGAACCCGCCAAGTGCGCCCCACAGGGCGACGCCCGCCAGTGCCAACAGAACGATGACAATCAGTACCTTTCGCATGGATCAGTCGAGCGCCTTCACGATTTCCTCGACCATCTTCTTTGCATCGGACAGCAGCATCATGGTCTGGTCCATGTAGAAGACGTCGTTGTCGACACCCGCATAACCGACGCCGCCCATCGAACGCTTGATGAAAAAGACCTGCTTGGCCTTGTCCACGTCGAACACGGGCATGCCGTAGATCGGGCTTGACTTGTCGGTCTTCGCCGCCGGATTGACCACATCATTCGCGCCGATGATGAAAGCGACATCCGCCTGCGCGAATTCCGAATTGATGTCCTCCAGTTCGAAGACATTCTCATACGGCACCTGCGCTTCTGCCAGCAGCACGTTCATGTGCCCCGGCATACGGCCTGCAACCGGGTGGATAGCGTATTTGACCTCCACACCCTTTTCCTCGAGCAGATCGGCCATTTCGCGAAGGGCATGCTGCGCCTGGGCGACTGCCATACCGTACCCCGGGATGATGATCACCTTTTCCGCCTGTTCCAGCATGAAGGCGGCATCCGCAGCACTGCCCTGCTTGTAGGGTCGCTGTTCACCGCCTTCAGTGCTGCCCCCCGAGCTTGCATCGGCACCGAAGCCACCTGCAATCACGGAGAGGAAGCTGCGATTCATAGCGCGGCACATGATGTAGCTCAGGATCGCACCCGAAGAGCCGACCAGCGCGCCGGTGATGATCATCGCGGTGTTGCCGAGGGTGAAACCCATCGCCGCCGCAGCCCAGCCCGAATAGCTGTTCAGCATCGACACGACGACCGGCATGTCCGCCCCGCCGATGGGGATGATCAGCAGGAAGCCGATGGCAAAAGCGAGCACGGTCATCGCGACGATCAACGGCAGCGTTTCGGCAGGGCCGTTCGCCATCGCGAAAAGCGCGGTCAGCACGATGATCGCGGCCAGCGTAACGAGATTGATGACATGCCGGAAAGGCAGCAGGATAGGCGAACCGCTCATTTTGCCGGAAAGCTTGAGAAACGCGATGACCGAGCCCGAGAAGGTGATCGCCCCGATGGCGATGCCGAGGCCCATCTCAATCTTGCTGACCGGGGAAATTATCCCATATCCCCCGGCGATTGTGCTGCCGTCGCGCATTTCTGCGGTAAAATTGAACGTCGAGGCAACCAACCCGAAAGCCGCGGGATTGAGATAGGCCGCCCATCCCACCAGAACGGCGGCGAGGCCGACGAGGCTGTGAAAGGCCGCGACCAGTTCGGGCATTGCGGTCATGGCAATACGGCGCGCAATGAGGAAGCCGATCAGGCCGCCGATGGCAATCGCGATGCCGATCTCGACGATATTGGCAATGTCGTGCGTGACCAGCGTGGTGACCACCGCGATCAACATGCCTGCCATGCCGAAGCGGTTGCCGGTCCGGCTGGTCGACGGCGAGGACAGTCCGCGCAAAGCGAGAATGAAGAAAATACCCGCCACGAGATAGGCGAGTGCTACCCACGGGTTTACCGCTTCGCCGGTTGCCGCGTGTGCTGGAGTGGCAGACAGGCCAGCCAAAATTGCCCCCGTCGCCCCGAACGTAATCCGGGGCTGGTGTTTCCTTGCAAGCCGGGCGCCGAACTTAAGCAGAACCCCGGCTCGGGGGCCGGGGCGTCGGAGATGGGAGGTGGTGCCCTGCATCACTTCTTCTCCTTCTTCTTGTACATCGCCAGCATCCGTTCGGTTACCGCAAAGCCGCCGAAGATATTCACGCTCGCCAGCACCACACCCAGCAAGCCGAGCCACTTGGCAACTTCGCTGCCGGCCTCCGCCGCCGCGATCAGGGCCCCGACGATGATCACCGAAGAGATCGCATTGGTCACCGCCATCAGCGGCGTGTGCAGCGCGGGCGTGACCGACCAGACCACGTAATAGCCGACGAAACACGCCAGCACGAAGATCGACAGGATCGAAATGAAGTCCATCGGCTAATCCTATCCAGGGACGTGAAAGGTTCTCGCAGGGGTATAGTCGAGGAGAACCGGTCGCGCTGGCACGGGATGAACGGTCTCGACCACCGCACCTTTCTCGGTTTGTCCGGTCACTCGGAACTTGCCACCGAACATTTCGAACTCTCCGTTGCCATCCAGCGCATATCGTTCGTATTCAATCGTCTCGAATTCGCCCGGTCGCCCGATTTCCTGCCCGACAAGCACGACATTTTTGTCCGGAACGGAGCGGCGCAAAACGAACTGCATTGTGATCTCCGCAGGATACGGGTTATCTGGTGCCGCGCGATAAGGTACCGGATTGGGCAGCACTTCCCAAGCAGTCCGATACTGGGCCAAAACCGGAAAAGCGGTGCTCATCCCGTCTGCAGTAAAGACACGATCGAAGCGGGCGTCTTCATCCGTATCCTGAAAACAGGCGAATACCCTGATGAGCCGGTCATACTGTGGCGGGCTTTCGGCGTCCGTATTGGATGAGGCGCAAAACATGCGGCCTTCGCTTCCCACCGCCTGAAACAGAATTGTACCTTCCGCGACATGTCGGCCGACAAAGTCAGCCGAAGCTTCGGTCGCCTTCTCGAGCCGGACAGTGGCAATCGCTTTTACCGGAAGCCTGTGGAAGATGTCATTTTCCGCAACGAAGCCGTCGGCAGATTGCGCGCTAAACGGATCCGTCGCGAACATCGGAATGGCCGAATTCCTTTCGCCCGAAACCGAAGTGCACCCAGCCAGAGCCGCTATGGCCGAGAGGGCGCAAAGGAATCGCACCTTCATACTAACCTCTCGTTCACGACCTTGCCGCCCTGCGTAAGGCGCACGGCATCGCCGATTTCCTCGTCCAGCACGGGCTTGCCCTGATCCTTGTCCCAGAAGGCCGATAGAAAATTGTAAAGGTTACGCGCGAACAGCGCAGAGGCGTCGGCCGCGAGATGCCCGGCAGTGTTCGAATAGCCGACGATCTTCGCGCCATGCTTCTCGACCACTTCGTCCGGCTGCGATCCTTCGACATTGCCGCCCTGCGCCACAGCAAGATCGAAAATCACGCTGCCCTGCTTCATCGTCGCAATCTGCGCGTCCGAAATCAGCTTCGGTGCGGGCCGCCCCGGGATGAGCGCGGTCGTGATGACGATGTCCTGCTTGGCGATATGGCTGCTGACAAGTTCGGCCTGCGCTTTCTGGTATTCCTCGCTCATTTCGGTGGCATAGCCGCCCGAACCTTCGCCCTCGATGCCTTCTACGTTCTCGACGAAGATCGGCTTCGCCCCGAGAGACTGGATCTGTTCTTTGGTTGCGCTGCGCACGTCCGTTGCGCTGACCTGCGCGCCAAGACGCTTGGCGGTGGCGATCGCCTGCAGACCCGCCACGCCCACACCCATCACGAAGACCTTGGCCGCCTGCACCGTACCGGCGGCGGTCATCATCATCGGGAAGGCGCGACCATATTCGTTCGCAGCGGTCAGCACCGCCTTGTAACCGGCGAGGTTCGACTGGCTGGAAAGCACATCCATGCTCTGCGCGCGGGTGATGCGCGGCATGAACTCCATGCTCAACGCCTCGAAACCGCCCTTGGCGTAAGCCTCCACCCGATCCTTCTCGCGAAAGGGATCGAAGGTCGCCGCGACCCAGGCACCCGGCTTCGCGCCGGCCAGCACCATGACGTCGGGCGCCTGCACCGCCAGCACGATGTCTGCACCTTCGACCGCTTTGGGCACAGGGACCACCTCGGCCCCTGCTTCCCGGTAGGCTTCGTCGGGAATGGAAGCGGTAATGCCCGCCCCTTCCTCAACTGCGACCGTGGCGCCCAGTGCGGCGAATTTCTTCACCGTTTCGGGCGTGATGGCGACCCGGCTTTCACCGGGCGCACGCTCCTTGAGCACCGCGATCCGCATGGGCATCTGTGCTTAGCTGGAGATCAGGATGACGACGACTGCCGTGATCACGGCCAGCAGCGGGAGTACCCATTTCAGCATGTCGATGAAGGAGCTGTAGGTTCGTTTATGCGCCTTCATGTCGTTGGCGGAATCCATATTCTTAGTATCCTGTTTCGAATGGCAACTGCTGCGAGGGTCTATAATGCCCTTTCGCCAGCGGCAAGGGCATTGCGCCCCACGCCAACACCTGCCGCGGGCAACCCGGACGCGGTTAATCACGCCTTTACCCCTTCCGCTTTAATCTCTCGCCAGAAGTGCGTATGCCCCCACGGCAGCGCGCGACCGGGAGTTTACGGCGATGGCGACAGACGATGCACGGCTGCTGATGCTGGTCGACGATGAACCCGCGCAGGCCCGCGTCATTTCGGGACTCGCAGGGCGCGAAGGCTGGCGGGTTCTGGTCATGGAAAGCTGCGAGGCGGCGCTGGAGGCGCTTTGCTCTGCCGACGGTTTCGAAGTCCATACCGTTCTCATCGACAACCGCGTTGCAGGGACGAACGCCTGCGATTTCATCCGTGCCGTGAAGAGCGAACGGCCCGAGATTGCAGTACTGATGCTTACTGCCAGTTCCTCCCCCCTCCTCGCGGTCGAAGCGATGCGCGCTGGTGCCAATGATTACCTCATCAAGCCGGTCGCGCCCGAACGACTGCTGGTCGCGCTCGACAGTACGGCGCGGTTCACGGCGGCGCGGGACGAATTGCAGCCGCTGTCCGAAAAGCTCTCTCCCATTCTCGAATTCGACGCGATGGTGGGCACCGACACCCATTTTCGGACCGCCCTGGCTAAGGCTGCCACTGCGGCGCGCGGCCACGGACACGTCCTGATCGAAGGCGAAAGCGGCACCGGCAAGCAGATGCTGATGCAGACGATCCAGCATTCCTCATCTCGCGCCAAAGCGCCGATGCGCCATGTCCATTGCGCGGGGTTGCCGCAGACAACGCTCGAATCCCTCCTTTTCGGCCACGAGAAAGGCGCGATTGCCGGGGCTTTCGACCGACAGGAAGGCGCCCTTGCTGCTTGCGATACGGGTACGGTCCTGCTGGCCGGCATCGATGCCCTGCCCATAGAGATACAGGATCGGCTGGCGGAAGTTCTGGACAGCGGCATCGTCCGCCCGACCGGGGCTGCACACGGCTTTCGGATCGACGTCCGCATCCTAGCTGCATCGCGCAGGCCGCTCGAGATGCTGGTGGAGGACGGGCGATTTTCCGCTGCCCTCCAGGAAAAGCTCTCCGCCACCCGCATCGTCATGCCTCCGCTGCGGGAGCGGGCCGGAGACATCCCCGCCCTCACCCGCTATTTCCTGTCAGGCATCGGCGAGCTGGAAGGCATGAGCCGGCACTCCATCGCCGACAGCGGCCTGTCGCTCCTGGAAGCCTACGACTGGCCGGGCAATGTCGGCCAGCTGCAGACAGTGCTGTTCCGCGCCTGCGTCCACGAACGCCGGGAATCGCTCACCGCCCACAGCTTCCCGCACCTTGCCGAAATGCTCGGCGATGCCGACCGGGGCGAGAGCAAGACGCGCGGCCTCGGTGTGCTTCTCTACGAAGACGACGGCAATATCCGCCCGCTGGAAGAAATCGAGGCCGATGTAATCCGCCTCGCCATCGGACACTATCGCGGCAAGATGACCGAAGTCGCCCGTCGCCTCGGCATCGGGCGCTCCACGCTCTATCGCAAGCTCAGCGAACTGGGCATCGACAACGCGGCCTGAGCTTGGCAAAATGCGGCCACGCATTCGAGGAGCAAGTCAGGTGAACTAAGGCAACCGCCACGGCGGATATCCATGGGCCCATTTTTGGTCCGATCTGCCACACCTGAATCTCCCGAAGGTTACGATATGCAAAAACTGAAAGACTCGCGGTGCGTGGTCACCGGCGGTGCCCGCGGTATTGGCAAAGCGGTTTGTGCCGCATTCGCCGAAGAGGGCGCGCACGTCGTGCTGACCGATATCGATGAAGCCGAAGGTAGGAAAGTGGCCGAAGAGACTGGCTGCGAATTCGCGAAGCTGGATGTCTCCAGCGAAGCCGACTGGGCCGCTTTTGCCGAACGTTTCCCCGCCATCGACGTGCTGGTCAACAACGCCGGCATCACCGGGTTCGAGGACGGCCCCGCCGCGCACGATCCGGAGAATGCCAGCCTCGCCGAATGGCACCGCGTCCACGCGGTCAACACCGACGGCTGCTTCCTCGGCTGCCGCTATGCCCTGCGCGCCATGAAGGCGACAGGCGAAGGATCGATCATTAACATGTCCTCGCGATCCGGCCTCGTCGGCATACCCGGCGCCGCGGCCTATGCGGCAAGCAAGGCAGCGATGCGCAATCATACCAAGTCGGTGGCACTCTATGCTGCGCAGCAGGGCCGGAAAATCCGCTGCAACTCGGTCCATCCCGCAGCAATCCTCACCCCGATCTGGGAGCCGATGCTGGGCGATGGGCCCGATCGCAATGCGAAAATGGCGCAGCTGGTCGCGGACACGCCGCTCAAACGCTTCGGCACGGTGGAAGAGGTCGCCGCGCTATGCGTCTACCTCGCATCTCCCGAAAGCGCCTACATGACGGGTGCCGAACTCACGCTCGATGGCGGTCTGCTGGCGGGAAGCGCCGCTTCACCCGGTTAGTCCGGCAAATCCCCGAAATCGGTCAGCGCCGCATCGCGCAAGCCGCGCCAGACATTACGCGCCTGAACGGTTTCGGGGACATCATGGACGCGGTGCAGCTGGACCCCCGCATCCATCCCCTTGAGCGCCAGTGCGACACTGCCGCCGAGCCGCTGGTCTGCCCCCGCCTCGTTGGACAAAGCCCCGATCATCCGCTTGCGGCTCGCGCCGAGCAGCAGCGGATGGCCGAGCGCATGGAACAGCGGCAGGGCATTGATGAGCGCGAGATTATCGGCAACGCTCTTGCCGAAGCCGATGCCGGGATCGAGCAGCATGCGACTGGCTTCGATGCCCGCCTCCAGCGCAGCATCGCGGCGTTTGCGAAGCTCGTCGAAGACGTCGAACACTACGTTCGTATAGTCTCCGCCCTCGTGCAAATCCTCGCCGTTACCGGGCGCGTGCATCAGGATGACCGGGCAGCCGGCCTTGGCAACCATCTCCGCCGCGCGCGGATCGTAGGTGAGGCCCGAGACGTCGTTGATAAGGCTCGCCCCGGCACCCAGCGCGGCCTCCATCACAGCCGCTTTGCGCGTGTCCACGCTGACCGCAGCGCCCATCGCGGCGCACATCTCGATCGCGGGAACGACCCGTTCGATCTCGTCGCCTTCCCACACAGCTTTCGCGCCCGGCCGCGTGCTTTCGCCGCCCACGTCGATGATCGCCGCCCCCGCTTCGAGCATGCGCGCGGCCTGTTCGCGCTGAACGTCGGGTTTATCCATGAACTCGCCGCCGTCGCTGAAACTGTCGGGGGTGACGTTGAGGATGCCCATCACCTGCGGCTGGTCGAGCCGGATGGTGCGCTCCCCCAGTTCGAGCGCCGGATGCGCCAGCGTGAGATTGGCCCATTGCTGCTCCGCATCTGCAGCCACTTCGTCGGGAAGTTGCCCCATCAGCTCCGCGATCGTGTCGGGCGCAGCAAGCCAGCGTTCGACGATCCGGCCATCGCGGCGCAGCACCACCGCAAAGCGGCTGGCATAAACCATCCCGCCGCCCAGCCGGATGGCATTGCCATGTTCCGATTGGGGTCCGGGGGCGAAGCCGATAGGGCGGATGTAAATGCGGTCGTTCATACGGAGAATTCTACTGCAAGCCGAGACCTTGACCGGGTGTTACACGGTCCAGGGGCAAAAACAGTCGGCTTATGGGAAAAACCGTCAGCTTGTGGAAATAAGCGTCGGCTTGTCCACCCGATCTGACAGCTTGCCTTGGGCAGCCTGTCGGCTTGCACTGTTTCATGCGCAAACGGGTGCGGCGATGGTCGCCCACAGGGCGGAAGAAGGGCATTTCGGTCATGGCTCTGGCGGTAGCGTGTTGCGGCGGAGTAGGACAGCCGCTCACTCAAGATGGATCCGAGGTGACAGGGATTTGCCCTTACCTCAGTCCTCCACCGCCAGCAGATACAGCTGCCGCGCGGCGTCGATGGGTTTCACTTCGCCGCCCGCCTCGTAGTGCCAGAAGGTCCAGCCGTTGCAGCTGGGGGCGCCCTGCAGGTCCTTGCCGAGGCCGTGGATGCTGCCGGTCTGCTTGCCGATGGCCAGTGAACCGTCCGCGCGCACCGTTGCCGTCCAGCGGCGTTTCTTGTCGAAGACTTCCGTTCCCGGCGCGATGAATCCGTTTTCCACCAGTGCGCCGAAGGCCACCTTGGGGGCGCTGCGGCCCGCCTGCATGGTGGTGAGCGCACTTTCGTCGAGCGGGAGCTCCTTCTCGATTCGCTTCAGCGCCGCGTCGCGGTAGACGTTCTCGCGCTCGCACCCGATCCATTCGCGGCCCAGGCGCTTGGCCACCGCGCCGGTGGTGCCGGTACCGAAGAAGGGGTCGAGCACCACGTCGCCGCGCTCCGTCGTCGACAGCAGCACGCGGTAGAGCAGCGCTTCGGGTTTCTGTGTCGGGTGCACCTTGTGCCCGCCCTCTTTCAGACGTTCCGCCCCGTTGCAGATCGGCAGGACCCAGTCGCTGCGCATCTGCAGTTCGTCGTTCAAGGTCTTCATCGCGCGGTAGTTGAAGTGGTATTTCGCCTTCTCGCCCTGCGAGCACCACAGCAGCGTCTCATGCGCATTGGTGAAGCGGGTGCCGCGAAAATTGGGCATGGGATTAGACTTGCGCCAGACGATGTCGTTGAGGATCCAGAAGCCCAGGTCCTGCAGGATCGCGCCGACGCGGTAGATGTTGTGATAGCTGCCAATCACCCACAGCGCACCATCGGGCTTGAGGATGCGTTTCGCCTCGATCAGCCAGTCCCGCGTGAAATCGTCATAGATCTTGAAGCTGTCGAACTGGTCCCAGTGATCGGTCACCGCATCGACATGGCTGCCGTCGGGCCGGTTGAGATCGCCGCCGAGCTGGAGATTGTATGGCGGGTCGGCGAAAACAAGGTCGATCGAGCCGCTGGGGATCGAGCGCATGGCTTCCACGCAGTCGCCATCGAGGATCTGCCCGAGGGGCAGTTCCACCGAAAGCTGCTTCTGTCTTGCCGGCGCCTTGGCGCGCGGCTTCGTGGTCTCAAGGACCGCCATGCCGATACCCCCGTCTGAAGTTATCCACAGGGTGAGTCCAAATGGATTCCGGGTCAAGTCAGTTGTTTAGGCAGGCTCTCTAAAGATGGTGTTAACCATGTGAGAACGAAACGAGTCCCCCACCAGATGTTGAGTCCGCCTAGTTCGCGCAGGCTCCAGATGGTGGGGTGTGGCCCAATGGACTCATTTCCCATTCCGAATTTCTGCCCCTGTGCTAGCTTCGCGCGGGGTCGCCTCTGGTGGGAGGCTGGCATGGCATTGAAAGTAATCGACGCAGGCGTTGGACGCACAGCGACCTTCACGATGAAATTCGCACTCGAACATATCGGAATGGGTCCTTGTTTTCACATGGCGGAGCTCTTCGCCGATGTCCGCCGGCAGGTGCCGCTGTGGCTGGATGCGATCGAGGGCAGGCCCGACTGGGACGAAATCTTCCGCGGGTTCCATTCCACGGTCGATTATCCCTCTGCCTCCTACTGGCGCGAACTGGCGGCATATTACCCGGACGCGAAAGTGGTGCTGACCACACGCGATGCGGACAGCTGGTTCGAATCGGTGAGCGAGACGATTTTCTCCGATGCCATGCAGGCGCATCTTGTCGGCACGCCGATGGGCGCCATGATGAAGGGCGCGATATTCGACCATTTCGAGGGCGGCGATATCCACGACCGGGCATACATGACCGACTGGTTCGAAAAGCGGAATGCCGAAGTTATTGCCAGCCTGCCCGCAGAGCGCCTGCTCGTCTTCCACCCGAAGGACGGGTGGGAACCTCTCTGCCGCTTTCTCGAAGTCCCGGTCCCGCCCGAACCCTTTCCCCGCGTGAACAGCCGCGACGAGCTTTCGGCAGCGAACGAGCAGGAAGGCGGAATGGCAAAGAGCGAAGACGCGGCCGAGAGCTTCGGCAAGGCCTATATCGAGACGCTGCGCGCCAAGGCTTTTGCAGCTTCGGGAATCTATTCGGCGGAACGTGCTTGCTCCGGGGCAGCCGACCTTGCCGCAACTTGAGGTAGTGCGGCGCGAGGTCTAAACTCGGTTCACAAGAAGGTCTTCTGATCGACCCTCTACCCTGAACATTCCTATCGCAGGTTATAACAAAAAGGCTCGCCAACCTGCCGGGAGAGCCCTGTATGCCTCAGTATCGCCTCAAATACTCAGATTCCGTCCACAGCGTCGAGAGCATCTATTTCGAAGCGCGCACGCTTGGCGGAGCCTTGGACATCGCCAGGAAAAGTGCCCTCGGCGAATGGGCCGAGCTGTCCGAAGACGGACGCCCCGTATGCTCGCTGGAACTGGTTTCCGACGATGGCGTATGGCTGGTCGGCGCACCCGATTGCCGAAGCGCCATCCAGCGGATCGAAATCCCGAACCCCCAGCCTTCCTGAGCACGCACGCCTCAGGCGAAAAGGTCCGCCTGAGCCACGGGCGCGAAGCTGCGGCGGTGGAGCGGCGTCGGGCCGTGGAGGCGCAGCGCTTCCATGTGTTCCTTCGAGCCGTAACCCTTGTTCCGGTCCCATCCGTAGTGCGGATGGTTCAGGGCGGCTTGCACCATCAGCCGGTCGCGATATTCCTTGGCGAGGATGGATGCGGCGGAGATGCAGGCTTCCTTGCCGTCACCCCCCACGATCGCCCGCGCCGGCCAGCGCCATTCGCTGCGGCGGCCGGCCGGCGTGAGGTTGCCGTCGATCAGCACCTCCACCGGCTCGCAATTCAGCGCCTCGATCACCCGCTGGGTGGCCAGGGTCATGGCAAGCATGGTCGCGCCGAAAATATTGAGCCGGTCGATCTCTTCCGGGCCCACCACTGCCAGTCCCCATGCGCAGCGGCGCTGGATTTGCGGCTCCAGCGTGGAACGTCGCGCCGCCGAAAGTTTTTTCGAATCATCAAGGCCGCCGGGACAGGGCTTGCAAAGAACCACGGCGGCAGCGACTACAGGCCCGGCCAAGGGGCCGCGTCCGGCCTCGTCCACCCCCACCACGAGCGGGGCGTCGCGAAGTCCATTTTCGGGAGTTGAAGCGAACATGAAGCGTATACCGATCCTTGCCGCCACCCTATCGCCGCTGCTGATGGCTGCAAGCTGCGGCGGTTCTTCATCCACCATTGGTGGGGGCGATCCCGTATCGACTCCGTCGCCATCGCCCGGCGCGTTCGACGGAAATTTCGCAATGGCCGAACACGGTACCTTCGACGAACCGTGGGCTTCGGCCTTCATTCCCGGCACTTCGATGCTGTTCATCACCGAAAAGCCGGGCACAGCGAAAATCTACGATACGCAGGACGAGCGCCTGATCACCGTCAGCGGCTTGCCGCAGGTCGATTACGGCGGCCAGGGCGGCCTCGGCGACGTGGCTTTCCTGCCATCCGAAAGCTCGGCTACGGTGGCGGAGCGGACCATTTACCTGAGTTGGGCGGAAGCCGGGAGCGGCGATACGCGCGGTGCAGTCGTCGGGCGCGGGCAACTGGTCTGCGCCGAGGCAAATGCCTGCACCATCCAAGGCCTCGACGTGCTCTGGCGCCAGACACCCAAGGTGACGGGGCGCGGCCACTATTCGCATCGCATCGTCTTCAGCCCTGACGAACAGTACATGTTCGTTTCCAGCGGCGACCGGCAGAAGAAGACCCCTGCGCAGGACACGTCGAACACGCTCGGCAGCATCGTACGGCTCAATCTCGACGGTTCGGCCGCCGCCGGCAATCCACTGGCCAGCGAGGGCAGCCCGTCGGACGAAATCTGGGCATACGGAACGCGCAACATCCTGAGTTTGGATTTCGACGATCAGGGACGCCTGTGGGAAATCGAACACGGCCCGCAGGGCGGTGACGAGCTCAACCTGGTCGAGCGCGGCGCGAATTACGGCTGGCCCGTCCGCTCCAACGGCATCAATTACGATGGCAGCGATATTCCGGACCATTCGGCCGATGACGGGTTCACCAAGCCGGTCATCAGCTGGACCCCGGTGATCGCGCCGGGCAACATGATCTTCTACGGCGGCGATCTGTTCTCGGGCATGGACGGCGATCTGATCGTGGCCGGGCTGAAGACGCAGGCACTGATCCGGATCGGCTTCGACGGCACCAATGCCCGCGAAGTCGCGCGCTATGACATGGGCGAACGTATCCGTCAGGTGGTCCATGGACCCGATGGCGCGCTCTGGGTGCTGGAAGACGGCGAAGGCGGGCGGCTGCTGGAACTTCGCCCCGAGTAAGCCAAAATTGATCGACAGCCATGGGCCGCGCTTCTAAGCGGCGCGGCCCATGGCGACTCTCGTTCCCCTGTCCGCGGTCGATGCCGCATTGCTCGAGCAACTGCTCGACGCCGCTTTCGGCGACGGACGTCATGCACGCACCGCCTACCGCATTCGCGAAGGCGTGGAATGGCTGCCCGGCCTCAGCTTCGCCGCGCTCGACGAGGACGATTACCTGGCAGGCTCGATCCAGCTCTGGCCGGTCGCGCTCACCGATCCGAAGGGCCGCCCCCATCCGCTGATCATGGTCGGACCGGTGGCAGTGATGCCCGGCCGGCAGGGTGAGGGCTTCGGCAAGGCACTGATGGCCGCGAGCCTCGGGGCGATCGACGCGGCATTCGAGGACGGCGCCCCGCCCTATCCGCAGGTGATGATCGGCGATCCGGATTATTACGACCGCTGGGGCTTCACCGCCGAACATACCGGCGGCTGGCACTGCCCCGGCCCGTTCGATCGCCACCGGCTGCTTCTGCGCACCGGGAACCCGGCGATCCTGCCCGGCGAGGGGATGCTCGGTCCCTGGACGCCGGAGACGAGCGAACACTTGGCGAAATAGCCGCGCTCTGCCATCGGTCTTCCTACCGATGGTCTATACTCCGCCCCCAGAACTCGCCGGAATGTCGCTCGCCCAGATTGCCGAGGCGGTGGCCGAACGCCGCCTGCCTCCGGTAGAGCAGTGGTCCCCCGACAATGTCGACGACAGCCACATGAAGATTGAGGCGGACGGGACATGGCTTCATGACGGCAGCCCGATCAATCGCTCCGCGATGGTGCGCGCCTTTTCAGGCCTGCTCAACCGCGAGGATGACGGCAGCTACTGGCTGGTCGTGCCCTATCAGAAGCTCTCCATCGAAGTGGAGGACGCGTGTTTCATCGCGACCGACGTGAGCCGCAAGGACGGCGATCTGGCCTTTCGCCTCAACACCGACGAACTGGTGGTGGCCGGACCGGACAACCGGATTCGCGCGGCAGGCGATCCCGAACAGCCTGCGCTTTACGTCCACGTCCGGCGCGGCTGCGAAGCGCGGCTTGACCGTTCGACCTACGAACAGCTTGCGAGAATCGCGCTGGCTGAGGGCGAGGACTGGACCGTAACAAGCGGCGGGGAGAGCTTCTCGCTCCTGCCGGAATGAGCCGCCTGTTCGACCGCCTGACCGAACTGTTCGAGCAGGGCCATGCGCGCGATCTCGGCGATTTGCTGTCGGACGAACGCTTCGCCGATCGCGACCGGACCGCCGATGCCGCGGTCCTGATCGCGGTGACCGAACGCGAGAATCCCACTGTCCTCCTGACCCAGCGTCCGCGCACCATGCGCGACCACCCGGGTCAGGTCGCCTTTCCCGGCGGGAAGATCGACAAGGGCGAGGATGCGGTCGAGGCGGCACTGCGCGAAGCTTGGGAAGAACTCGGCATCGAGCGCGAAAAGGTACGCGTGATCGGTACCACCGATCGTTACCAGACCGGCACCGGCTTCGACATCACGCCCGTTCTCGCCACCGTCCCCGCAGACCTGCCCATCCGGCCCGACCCGCGCGAGGTGGAAAGCTGGTTCGAGGCACCGCTCGATCACCTGATGGACCCGGCCCGCTGGAACGAGAACGAGGTGTTCTGGAAGGGCGCGATGCGCCGCTATTACGAAATGGACCACCAAGGCTATCGCATCTGGGGCGTGACCGCGGCCATCTGCATCAATCTCTCGCGCCGTCTGGCGTGGTTCGACTGACCTGCTAAAGGGCGGCGCACGATGACCCGCCTTCCGTTAGCATCCTGGACCACACGCGAAGACCTCGCCCGGCTCGTCGAAGCCCTGGGCACCGACAACGCCCGCTACGTCGGCGGCGCGGTGCGCGACACTCTGTTCGGCAAGGACATCCACGATATCGATATCGCCACGCCGCTGCTTCCGGCCGAGGTGATCGATCGCTGCAGGGACGCCGGCATCCGCACCGTGCCCACAGGTATCGACCACGGCACCGTGACCGCGATCCTTCCCGATGGACCGGTGGAGATCACCACCCTGCGGCAGGATGTGTCAACCGACGGACGCCGCGCCACGGTCGCTTTTGCCAAGGACTGGCGGGAAGATGCCGCGCGGCGCGATTTCACGATCAACGCGCTTTACGCTCATCCCGAAAGCCTGGAGATCAGCGACTACTTCGACGGACTGCAGGACCTCGAGAAGGGCCGTGTGCGCTTCATCGGCGATGCTGCCGAGCGGATCCGTGAAGATCACCTGCGCATCCTGCGCTATTTCCGCTTCCAGGCCCGGTTCGGCGACGCGCTGGATGACGAGGCGGTCGCCGCCTGCCGGGAACTGGCCCATACGCTCAAAGGTCTCAGCCGCGAGCGGGTGGCGATGGAACTGCTCGCCATTCTCGCCCTGCCCGCGCCTTCGCCGACTATCGCCCTGATGAAGGAACTGGGCGTGCTCGAGGTGATATTGCCCGAATCGCGGGAGCGTGAGGCGGAAAGCCTGCACCGGCTAGTCCAGGCCGAGAGGAGCGAGGGTATCAAACCGGACCCGGTACGCCGTCTCGCAGCCCTGCTGCCGCCCATCGCGCGCATTGCCGAAAGCGTGGCCGCCCGGCTTCGCCTTTCGCGCCAGCAGCGCGCGCGGCTCGTCTGTGCCGCCGAACGGAAAGAGACGGACGCGGAAAACCCCAGAACCCTCGCCTATTACGAAGGTCTTGAAGGCGCGCGTGATCGCCTGCTTCTCCAAGGCGCAAGCCTCTCGCCTCTCGCGGGATGGGAAATACCCTCCCTGCCTCTCAAGGGCGGCGAGATCGTCGAGCGCGGGGTTGGCAAGGGCCCCCAGGTCGCGAAGATCCTGCAGGCGGTCGAGCGCCGCTGGGTCGACGAAGACTTCCCCGATCGGCCCCGCGTGCTCGAACTCCTCGAACAGGAACTCGCCGCCCGGTGATGCAACGCACAATCGCGTCTGGCGCCCGGTCGAACGGCTCCTTCATCTGCGCTTAAGCTGCAATGCAGCATAACGGGGGCCTAACGGTTGCCACCCGGCCACCGTCTTGGCATAGAGCATGTCGCTTCCCCTATCGGGGGCATGCGGCGTTTACCGGGACATCCACTCTCGTGCCGCTCTAACCACCAAATCCGCCTGCGGCGTGTTCCACGCGTTGCGGACGCGTAAGTTGATCATGTCTTGGAGATTATCATGAAATTCGCGAAGCTGGCCGTCGCCGCCGTCGCCCTTGCAGCAACCCCTGCCCTTGCCAACGACCAGGTCGTTGCCGGTGCCACCGTGAGCGGCCCCGAAGGCAATGCAGTCGGCACGATCGTTGCCGTCGAAAATGGCCAGGCGATCATCGATACCGGCAAGCACAAGGTTCCGCTGGCCGTCGACATGTATGGCGAAGGCGAAACCGGCCCGACCATCACCGTCACCAAGGCGCAGCTCGACAGCATGATGGACGCGCAGCTCGCCGAAGCTTCCGCCAAGCTTGACGCAGCTTTGGTGGTCGATGCTGCCGTGGTCAGCGCTGACGGCCAGCCGGTCGGCACCGTCTACACGATCGACACGGAAGACATGGTCATCGTGAAGAACGATGCCGGCATCATCACGCTGACCCGCGACAGCTTCACGCTGAGCCCGGTAGGTGCCCTGATGGCCCGCTACTCCGCTGCCGACATCGCCGCGAACACGACACCCGTGGCCGAAGGTGCAGAAATCCTCACCCCGGCACAGGCCCGTGCCAAGGCGGCTGGAACGGCTGCCGGTGCCGGAGCGACTGCTGGTGACGACGCTGTGTCGGCGACCAACCCGAACTGATCTTTTCCCTGGGAAACCAGGGTCGCAAGGGGCCGGGGGTGCCGCAAGGCGCCTCCGGTCTTTTTTTATGAGTCGAACCGGTTGTCGCGGGGGAAGCCCTGCGGCGGTAGCCTTCCTGCTCCGCCGCGCGCCACCTTCCACTGCCACATCTCGCCTTCGGTCCGCGTGCGGCCTTCCTTGCCGCCCATGGTCCAGCTGAGGCCCTCTTCCATCGTGAAGGTCGTGGCATCCGACAAGCCACCGTCGCGGTAGTTCTGCAGCTTGTTGCCCTGACCGCGCGACATCTGCGGCAGTTCTTCCAGGTTGAACACCACCAGCTTGCGGTTTTCGCCCACCACCGCGACATGGTCGTGACCCTGCTCGATCGGACGCACGACGCGCAGGACCGCATCGCCGGGCAGGTTCACCACCTGCCGGCCCTTGCGCGTCTCGGCGAGCAGTTCGTCGGTCACCGCGGCAAATCCCTTGCCCGTGCTGGCGGCCAGCAGCAGGCGCTTGCCCTTCTCATGGACCACCACGGCAATGATCTGCGCGCTGGTTTCGATGTCCAGCGTGTTGCGCACCGGTTCGCCGAAACCGCGTGCGCCGGGTAATTTGTCCGCCCCAAGCGTGAAGAAACGCCCGTTGTCGGCAGCCAGCAGCAGCTTGTCGGTCGTCTGCGCGTGGATCACGAAGGCGGGTCCATCGCCTTCCTTGTACTTGAAGTCCTGATCCAGCGGCAGGTGCCCCTTGGCCCCGCGGATCCAGCCCTTCTGCGACAGGATCACCGTAACCGGCTCCTTCTCGATCATCGCGTCCATGCTGAATTCGATTGCCGGGGCGGCCTCGGCGATGGTGGTGCGCCGCTTGCCGAGCGCGGTATCCTCGCCATATTCCTTGCGCAGGGCGTTCAGGTCACGCTTCAGCCGAGTACGCTGGCGGGCGGGCGAGCCGAGCAGCTTGTCGAGCTCGTCCTTCTCCTGGAGCAGTTCGTCCTTTTCATTGCGAAGCTGCATTTCCTCCAGCTTGCGCAAGCTGCGCAACCGCATGTTGAGGATCGCCTCGGCCTGCCGGTCGGTGAGCTTGAACTCCTCCATCATCAGCGGCTTGGGTTCGTCCTCGGTGCGGATGATCTCGATCACCCGGTCGAGGTTTAGGAAGGCGATGATATAGCCTTCGACCAGTTCCAGCCGCCGCGCGATCTGGTCCAGCCGGTGCTGGCTGCGGCGCTGCAGGATGCCGATCTGGCTGGCGATCCAGTTGTCGAGCAGTTCCTTCAGACCCATGACCATCGGCGTGCGCGAGTGGTCGAGCACGTTGAGGTTGAGGCCGAAGCGCGTTTCCATGTCGGTCAGCTTGTAGAGGCTTTCCTTCAGCAGCTCGGGATCGACATTGCGGCTGCGCGGGATCAGCACGATGCGGACCGCCGTGTCGCTTTCGTCGCGCACGTCTTCGAGGATGGGCAGCTTGCGGTCGCCGATGGCCGCGGCGATCTGTTCGATCAGCTTGCCCTTCTGGACCTGGTAGGGGATTTCGGAAATCACCAGCTGCCACTGGCCGCCGCCCAGTCGCTCGATCCCCGCCTCGCGGTCCTCGGCCTTTTCGGCCTCGGCCGCATGGAACCGGCCGCGCACACGGAAGCTGCCGCGTCCCGTCTCATAGGCGTGGCTGATCGTCTCCGTGCTTTCGGGCACGACGCCGCCGGTGGGGAAATCGGGCCCCTTGAACAGTTCCATCAGCCGCGCATGCTCGACATGCGGATTGTCGATCACCTCCAGCGTGGCATCGACGATCTCGGCCACATTGTGGCTGGGAATATTGGTCGCCATGCCCACTGCGATCCCGCTGGCCCCATTGGCCAGCAGGTTGGGGAAGAGGCCGGGCATGACCTCGGGCTCTTCTTCCTCGTTATTGTAGGTCGGGATGAAATCGACCGTCCCCGCGTCGAGGCCTTCCATCAGCCGCATCGCGGTCTTGGTCAAGCGCGCCTCGGTGTAGCGGTAGGCGGCGGCATTATCGCCGTCGATATTGCCGAAGTTCCCCTGCCCTTCGACCAGCGGATAACGCAGCGCGAAATCCTGCGCGAGGCGGACCATCGCGTCATAGGCCGCGGTGTCGCCATGCGGGTGGTACTTGCCGATCACCTCGCCGACCACGCGGGCCGATTTCTTGAACCCGCTGGCCGGGTCGAGCTTGAGCTGCCGCATGGTCCACAGCAGGCGGCGGTGGACCGGCTTCAGCCCGTCGCGCAAATCGGGCAGCGAACGTGCCGTGATCGTAGAGAGTGCATAGACGAGGTAGCGCTCGGACAGGGCGGAATCGAAGGGTGCATCGACGATGGCATCGAAGGGATCGGCGCCGGAATCGTCGGTCTTGGCAGTGGTCATGAGGCCCGCCCTATCAGAGCCACGGCTCGGCTGTCACCGCGGAACGGTGCGTCATCCCCACACGTTGCAAGGGTAACACCAAATCAAGGAGCATCCCCCTCATGACACATCACACAAAACGCGTAATGATCCTCGCCACCGACGGCTTCGAACAGTCCGAACTGATGAAGCCCAAGGCCAATCTGGAAGACGCCGGTTTCGAGACCACCGTCGTCAGCCTCGAGAAGGGCGAAATCAAGGGCTGGGACCAGAAGGACTGGGGCGACAGCGTCAAGGTCGACAAGACGGTCGACGAAGTTACCGACTGTTCCGGCTACGACGCGCTGCTGCTTCCCGGCGGCCAAATGAACCCCGACATCCTGCGCATGAACGAGCGCGCCGTCGCAATCGTCCGCGAATTCGGCATGTCGGACAAGCCGATCGCCGCCATCTGCCACGCCCCGTGGCTGCTCGCGGAAGCCGACCTGGTGAAAGGCAAGACCGTCACCAGCTGGCCTTCGATCCGCACCGATCTAAAGAATGCCGGCGCGAATGTGGTCGACAAGGAAGTCGCCATCGACGGCCAGTTGATCACCAGCCGCAATCCGGACGACATTCCGGCCTTTAGCAAGGCGCTGATCGAAATGCTCGGCGAAAGCGCAGACAAGCGCGAGCTTGAATCGGCATAACCCTCTAACTCAAAACACTTTCAAGGGCCCTGCCGCAACGTGTCGGCAGGGCCCTTTTCTTTGATCGAATTGACTCTACACCACATCAAGATATGTTGTAACATGCTTTAGCACTTGCAATTGCGGCATAAATAAGGCGACAATGAGGCAGAAATGTGGTGAGGAGAGATTCGATGATGAAACGTTCCTACTTGCTGACTGGTGTATTTGCCGTGGCACTGACCTCTTGCGGAGAGGCGGGATCGGACCAGGCAGTTTCCGAAAACGTGACGTCAATGGACATCGCCGAACCGCCGCAGCCCGAATACGGGTACTCGCAGGCCATGGGGGAAAGCTCGTCTCCGCGCGCCGTTTCTCCTCCGCCCCCTCCCCCAGCACCGCCAGCATCGGGCAGTTCGCAGGCAGGAAGCATGGACATTCCTCCCTCCGCAGGCAGCTCGGTCCCGGTCGGAATGCCGCAGGTCGCCTATAGCTATGCCTTCGGGTTCCGCGTCCCCGCCGCCCTCATCCGGCCGATGCAGGAAAAACATGCGGACATGTGCGAGGCCAAGGGCCCGCAGGCCTGCCGCATCGTCTCGATGAATTCGGGCGAGAACGAAGGCGACTATGCCTATGGCAGCCTTCAAGTCGCCATCGCCAGCGGGGAGGCGCGGACCTTCGGCAAGGCACTGACCGCTACGTCCGAAGGAATGAAGGGCGAACTCGTATCGTCGTCCATCGAGGGCGAAGATCTCTCCAAGCGGATCGTCGATACCGAGGCCCGGCTGCGCGCCCGCACGGTGCTGCGCGACCGCCTGATGGAAGTGCTGCGCAACCGCACGGGTACGGTGGCCGAGCTGGTCGAGGCCGAACGCGGGGTGGCGCAGGTCAATGAAGAGATCGACCAGGCCCGCAGCTGGCTCAACGAGATGCGCGGACGGGTCGCCTATTCGACCATGACGCTGGAATATGAAGCCGGTAAGCCCAGCGAAGGCGGCTTCGTCGATCCGATCCGGGACGCGTGGGGCTCGCTCGCCACCATATTCGGCAATCTGATCGCGATCCTAATGGTTGTCGGCCTCGTCATCCTTCCCATCGGCCTGCTGGTGTGGGGCGCGATCCGGCTATTCAAACGGATCGATTTCTTTTCTGGCGGAGGAAATAGCTGGATGCCGCCAAAGGCGGGACCGGAAGACAGCGGCCCCGACTAGCGGCTCATATCGTGGCTTTCGGCGGGGATGGTGACGGTCAGGCCGTCCAGTTCCTCGCCCAGCACGATCTGGCAGGAGAGGCGGCTGGTGCGGCGCACGCCGGCGGCGAGGTCGAGCATGTCCTCTTCCTCCTCGCTGGCTTCGGCAAGCCTGGCGAACCAGTCCTTGTCCACCACCACGTGGCAGGTCGAACAGGCCATCTGGCCTTCGCAGGTTCCTTCCAGCGGCATCCCCGCAGCCTGCGCCACGCGCAGCAGCGTGTCGCCCGCCTCGGCCTCGGCATCGACGCGCCCACCATCGGAAATGATGAAATGGACCTTCACAGGCTGCCCTGCGCCTTGGCCGCCTCGTTGATCACCTTGCCCGCTTCCTCGATCTCCTCGATCGTCGTGTAACGTCCGAAGCCGAGGCGGATCGAAGTCTTCGCAAGCTTCTTGGGCAGGCCGATCGCTTCCAGCACGTGGCTGGTGCGGCCCGATCCGCTGGCGCAGGCCGAACCGGCGGAGAACATCACGTCGCGGCATTCGCTCATCAGACGATTCACGTCGAGCCCCCCGCCATTGGGCCCGCGCGGACGGATGTTTAGGTTGCCGTGCCAGCGGGCCTCGGCGCTGCCGTTGAGCTCCCAGTCTTCGAAAATCTCGCGGGCGCGCTTCCACAGCTGTTCGATGTGTTCAGCATCCTGATCAAGCGCTTCATTCGCAAGCGCCGCAGCTGTTCCCATGCCCGCAATCAGGGCCGGTGAAAGCGTGCCGGAACGCAGGCCATGCTCCTGCCCGCCTCCGGTCTGCACTTCGTGAAGGTCCAGCCCGTCGCGAATCCACAGCGCGCCTACGCCCTTGGGCCCGTGGAATTTATGCGCCGAAATCGCGATCATGTCCGCGCCGGTCACCTCGATCTTGCCATAGGCCTGAACGGCGTCGCAAAAATACAGGGCGTTGTTTTCCTTGGCTTTCCTGTGCCATTCGAGGGTCGGCTGGATCGTGCCGATCTCGTTATTTACCTGCATCAGGCAGACCAGCCGCGTGTCGGCCGGAAGGTCCTGCTTGGTATTGCACTGCCCGTCCTTCGCGACATTGAGGACATGGCATTCGCCCGCATCGCGCGCAGTATCGAGCACGGCGGCATGCTCGATGGCGGAAACCGAGACCGTCCCGCCCTTCCCCGACCCCCGAATGGCAAGATTGATCGCCTCGGTCGCGCCCGAGGTGAAGATGACCTTCCCCCCTGCCGGGAACAGCGCCGCCACCTGCTCGCGCGCAAATTCCACCGCAGCCTTGGCCTGCCGGCCCAGCTTGTGCGGGCTATGCGGATTGCCGAAACCGGTACCGCCCGGCCCGTCGAGCCAGCGCAGCATCGTATCGCGCGCCTCGGGGGCAAGCGGAGTGGTGGCCTGATAGTCGAGGTAGATCATGCTTTCGCCAACTCAAGCCATACCTCGCAGAAGCGTTCCACTTCGGCGCGCGTTGTGTTCCAGCCGAAGGAGACGCGGATCGTGCGGTCGGCCACGTCGGATTCGACTTGCATGGCCTGGAGCACGTGGCTGGTCTTCATGGTACCACTCGAACAGGCGGAGCCTTGCGAGACGGAAATTCCCGCCATGTCGAAGCGCATGACCTGCGCGCTGCCGCTCATCTTCGGCATGGCGATGGCGCGGATATAGGGTGTCGGATCGGACAGCCGGTCAGACAGCCATGTACCGCCAAGGTCGCGGCATTCCTGCGCCAATTGGTCGAGCGATTCCAGGGTGGCCCTATCGAGGTAAGCATCGCCACAAGCCTCCAGTGCCGCCGCCAGGCCGAGCACACCGGGCAGGTTCTCGGTACCCCGCCTGTAGCCCCGCTCCTGTCCGCCTGCGGGCTCCAACATGGTGAAATTCTTCACCAGCAACGCGCCCACACCGATTGGCCCGCCGAACTTGTGGGCAGATATGATCGCCATGTCGGCGTGCGGAAGCGCAAACTTGCCCGCGCCTTGCGCGCAATCGGCGAGCAGCAATCCCCCAGCCCCGTGGACACGCTCCGCAATCGCGGCGAGATCCTGCCTATTTCCGGTTTCGGAATTTACCTGTTGGGCGGCGACGAGCGGCCGTTCTCGCTGCACGGCCTCGTCCAGAGTTTCGAAGTCGAGCGCTCCGTCGGGCAGCACCGGCAGCCGCTCGGCATCGGGCGCAGCCTTTAGAATCGCATCATGCTCGACAGCTGAAACCAGCCGAGCCCCCGTTTTTGCGTGACCCAGCGCAAGCGCCGCCGCCTCGCTCGCTCCGGAGGTGAAGATGACCTCCCCATCCCATCCGAGCGCCCGCTTCACGCGCTCGCGTGCATCCTCCAGCGCCGCCCTCGCCTTGCGACCTTCGGCGTGCGGACTGCTCGGATTGGCCCAGAGCGCAAAGCCTTCTTCCATCGCGCGCCTCGCCTCTGGGCGCAGCGGCGTGGTGGCGGCATGATCGAGATATATGCGTGTCGGGACGGGACGTGCTCGAAATAATTGCGAAACGGAGACAAAACCCTATATAGCGCGCAACCTCGTGCAAGCCCCCTTCGGGGCCAGCGCCCCGAAAATTTCTGCCAGGGTACCTCTCCGCATGCCGACCGTGATCTTTCCCGGCCCAGAAGGCCGCCTCGAAGGCCGTTTCTCTCCCGGACCTCGCCCGCGCGCACCTGTTGCGATGATTCTCCATCCCCACCCGCAGGGCGGCGGTACGATGAACGAGCAGATCACGCAGCGGCTGTACAAGACCTTCGTCAACCGCGGCTTCGCCACGCTGCGCTTCAACTTTCGCGGCGTCGGCCGCAGCCAGGGCAGCTTCGACAATGGCGTCGGCGAATTGTCCGACGCTGCCAGCGCTCTCGACTGGGTGCAGCAGGTTCATCCAGAAGCGCAGGTGACCTGGATCGCTGGCGTCAGCTTCGGTTCGCTGATCGGCATGCAACTGCTGATGCGCCGCCCGGAAATCCGCGGATGGATCAGCATCGGCGCCCCGGCGAGCATGTACGATTTCTCCTTCCTCGCGCCCTGCCCGGCCTCCGGGATTTTCATCCACGGCGCGCAGGACACGGTGGTGCAGCCCAACGCGGTGACCAAGCTGGTCGAAAAGCTGCGCACGCAGAAGCACATTACCGTGCATCACGAAGAAATCCCGCGCGCAAACCACTTCTTCGAAAACGAGCAGGAAGAACTGATGAAGTCGGTCGACAATTATCTCGACTTCCGCCTCGATCCGGCTTGCCCGATCACCTGAGAGCGATCACGCAATTACGAATGCTTCAAAGGGCCCGCCTGTCGGGCCCTTTTTTGTGCGCAAACTCCTTCGGTTGCATTCCGAAACGCGAAAAGCCTTGCTTGCAATTTGTCATGTTGTAACATCGCTAATAATAAGAGTCGCAAGGAAGAGGAACCGACTATGTCATTCGTAGATCAGAAAAGAGGGCCGTCCCCCACGGGCATTGCCAGTGCGATCATCGTGCAGGCCGCCATAGGTGCGGCGGTCATCACCGGCCTGTCTGTGGCAGGAGGAGTTGTCGACCCTCCTGAGATTCTGGACACTTGGGATGTGAGGCCTACCCCGCCACCCGAGCCAGTCCAACCCCCGGAACCAGAAGTAAAGCCGGATGTGCGCCCAGAAGTTACAACCGAGTTGCCGGTGATCATCCCCAAGCCGGAGTTCGATTTCGACCAGATTCAACCGACTTACGACTCGACGGAATTGGCTTTGGATCGTCCCCTGGTCATAGAACCCGGGCCCGTCAGCGAGAAGCCTCCCGCACCGCCGGCACCAGTGCCAACATTCGATTCAGTGTCAGCCAAGCCGCGCAACGATCCGGGCAATTGGCTCAGCGATCGGGATTACAAGTCGGCCTGGGCCCGACGCGAACTGACCGGCGTGGCAAGCTTCCGGCTCGACATCGCCGCAACGGGCAGGGTTACGGGCTGCCGGATCACCGGTTCGACCGGGCATTCCGAGCTTGATCAGGCGACTTGTTCGCTGATCCAGCGCCGGGCCCGCTTCGAACCTGCCCGGGGCAGCAATGGCGAACCGGTGGCGGGCAGCTTCAGCTCATCCGTGCGCTGGCAACTGCCCAACTGACTTCGCCTCGGGTATTCGTCACTGCGAGCCCCGTTCGACCTTTTCGAGCGGGGCTTCCCCGTCTGCGGCAGGCACCGTCCATATCGCCACATTGACCAGCGCCACCAGCGCCAGGATCACCATCAGCATGGCATTCTTCATGTTACCCGAGCGGCGCCACAGAAAAAAGGCACCGAAGAAGAGAGCTATTGCCGCAAGGACGACGATGGACAGGACAACATCTAGCATTCGGCAAGCCTAGCCGCCCCGGGCCGATTCGGGGAAGCGCAGGAACGCGGCTTCCCGACCGGAGTTGAGGGAGGAACGATGCGGCACCAGTCGCAACCATAAAAGGCAAAACGACATCATGGGTATTTTCAGCAGCATCAAGGACGCGATTTTTCGGACGGAATCCGAAGTAAAAGCGGCCCCCGTCGACAGGCACCCGGCCCCCGCGACTGCCCCTGCCGCAAAACCAGCTACACAGCGTGAGGCGGCGCCTATGATCGATGTCGAGAACCATCTCGATACCATGCCCGGCGCGGATCGTCTCAACTGGCGCACTTCCATCGTCGACCTGATGAAGTTGATCGGCGTCGATCCCAGCTACGAAAACCGCAAGGCGCTGGCACAGGAGCTTGGCCGCGAGGATTATTCGGGCGATGCGGAAGACAATGTCTGGCTGCACAAGCGCACCATGCGCGAACTTTCGGCGAGCGGCGGCAAGGTCCCGCCCGAATATCTCGATTGATTTGACAGGTTTAGGCGGGTCCCCCACACATCCCGCATGAACAGATACAGCTTCGACGCCAGCCGCCGCCAGGTCCTCGCCGGACTTGGTGCGACCACCGCCCTCACCCTGTCAGGTTGCGCCACCATGCCTCGCCAGGCCGGTGGGCAGAGCGCGGAAGCGCTGCTGGAGGATATCGCCTACAATTTGCTCGAGCATGAGCCCGAGCGCGCGACCGGCCTGGGCGTCGACACCGGGCAATATGCCTATCTGCGCAGCCGACTGGAAGACCAGTCGCCCGCCGGCCAGCAGGCTTATGCCGACACGCTAAGGAGCGATCTTGCCCGACTGCGTGCTTTCCCGCGCGATGGGCTGGACAGCGAAAACCTCACCAATATCGAGGTAGTCGAAAGCGCCTACCAGCTTGCGCTGGACGGCTTCGCCCTGCCCTATGGTGACACGCCGGTCGGCAACTGGCGCACGGCCCCCTATGCTGTGATCCAGAATGTCGGCGAATATATCGGTCTGCCGCGCTTCATGCAGTCGACTCACATGGTCGAAACTTCCGCCGATGCCGATGCCTATGTCGATCGCCTCGAACAGGTTCCCGCGACATTCGACGGCGAACTTGCCCGCATCCGATCCGCACGCGGCATGGGTGTGGTCCCGCCCGACTTCCTGCTCGACAAGACGATCGTACAGATGGAGCAGACCATCGCCAGCGCTGGCAAAGGCGAGCTTTTCGCCGCCGACCTGCGCAGCAAGCTTGCAGACGCAGGCCTGGCCGAAACCCACGCCGACCGGGCCCTTGCACTCGAGACCGGGCCCATCGCCGAGGCCCTTTCGCGCCAGCTTGGCGAACTGAAAGCCGAGCGTGCAGTCGCCACCGGTGATCCGGGCATTTCGGCGCGTCCCAATGGCGATGAATTCTACGCTTGGGCGCTGCGCAACAGCACCACGACCACGCTCTCGCCCGATGAAGTCCACCGGCAAGGACTGGCAGAACTCGAGGGGCTTCACGCGCGCATGGACCCCATCCTGCGCAAGATCGGCTATACCGACGGCAGCGTGGGCCAGCGCATGACCGCTCTGTCGGAAGACCCGCGCTACAAGTTCGCCGAGGGCGATGCGGGCCGCGAACAGATCATGGAATTCATCGACGAGCGCATAGAATGGATCCGCGCGCAGATGCCGCGCGCCTTCAACACGCTGGTCGATCCTAATCTTGAAGTCGTCCGGATACCGCCCGCCGAGGAAGCCGGGGCTCCAGGCGCCTATGGCGGCGCGGGCAGCAAGGACGGAACAATTCCGGGTCGCTTCTGGATCAACCTGCGCAGCACCGACCTGCACCGCAAATACGATCTCGCCGATCTCACCTATCATGAGACCATCCCGGGCCACGTCTGGGAGGGCGAATATTCGAACCGCCTGCCGCTCATCCGCTCGATCCTGGCCTTCAATCCGTTCAGCGAAGGCTGGGCGCTTTATGGTGAGCAGATCGCCGACGAGCTTGGGGCATATGACGGCTTCGAGGTGGGCCAGCTCGGCTACCTGCAGAGCCTCGCCTTCCGTGCCTGCCGCATGGTGGTCGATACTGGCCTCCACTCCAAGGGCTGGAGCCGCCAGCAAGGCCGCCAGTTCTTCATCGAACGCAACGGATCCAAGCCCGAGGAAGTCCAGAGCGAAGTCGATCGCTACTGCAGCTGGCCCGGCCAGGCGACCGGCTACAAGCTCGGCCACAGCCGCATCGTATCGCAGCGCGAACGCGCGCAACGCGAGCTAGGCTCGGCTTACGACTTCAAGGCATTCAACGACGCTGTGGTCCTGGGCGGGAACGCACCGATGAACGTGATGGAACGCAATGTGGGCAGGTATATCGCCAATACGCGAAGTTAACTCTGACCCCCTTTCAGTATCCGATCTGCTTGCTATGGTAATGCGGACATTGAAGGGGGTTGAGGATGAAATTGCGGGTCGCTTTTCTGGCTATGATTGCCGCTGCTGCTTCGCCTGTGCAGGCGAAATGGTACGAGGCGAGTAGCGAACACTTCGTTATTTATGCCGATGATAGCGAGAATGACGTTCGCGAGTTCGCAGAGAATCTGGAAAAATACCATTCGGCGATGGCGCTGGTGAGCGGTCGCTCCGTAGTGACCCCAAGTCCGTCCAATCGCGTGACGATCTTCGTGGTCGGAAGCCAGCGCGATATCCGCAAGCTCGCGGGGTCGGACAGCGATACGATCGCCGGGTTCTACGTTCCGCGAGCGGGCGCCTCGCGCGCATTCGTGCAGGACATTCGCAATCGGAGTAACGGTTATCCCGACTTCTCGACCATTATTCTGCTTCACGAATACGCGCATCACTTCCTGATTGGCAGTTTCCGCTACGCGATGCCTCGTTGGATGAGCGAAGGCGCGGCAGAATTCTTCGCGTCGGCCGGGTTCAACAAGGACGGCAGCGTCCAGATCGGTCGCCCCGCAATGCACCGCGCAGGCGAACTGCATCATGCCGACGATGTGTCGGTCCACGAACTGCTGGATGCGGAACTATACGAACAGCGCCGAGGCAAAGGGTACGATGCTTTCTACGGCATGAGCTGGGCCCTGTATCACTATCTGACATTCAGCGAAGAGCGCAGTGGCCAGTTGGGCGAGTACTCGGGCCTTGTGATGAGGGGGAAAAGTTCGCTCGAGGCTGCGCACGAAGCTTTCGGCGATATCGACAGGCTCGACAAGGAAATCGAACGCTATCTCAGGCAACGAAGAATGTTCAATATCAAGCTCCCGCCTGAGAGAATTTCATATGGCCCGATAACGCTGCGTGAACTTCCCGAAGGCGAGGCGGAGATGATGGACGTCCGCATTGTTTCTCAGCGCGGCGTTACCCGGGAACAGGCGCTAGAGCTCTTGGTCGATGCGCGCGAAGTCGCAGAAAAATTTCCCGGTGATGCGGGCGTGCTTACAGCACTCGCCGAAGCGGAATACGATGCTGGCAATGATGATGAAGCGATCGCTGCGGCTGACCGCGCAATCGCCATCGATCCGATGCGTCCAAATGCCTATGTCCAGAAAGGCTATGCGCTGTTCCGAAAGGCTGAAGATGCTGACGATGTCGAAGCAGCCTATGCCGAGGCCATGGAGGCATTCAGTGCGCTCAACAAGATCGAAAACGATCATCCGCTTCCGCTGATTTACTATTACCGCAGCTTTATCGAGCGCGGCGTCCGTCCGAGTGAAAATGCGCGGCATGCGCTTGAACGGGCCTCGCAGCTTGCACCCTTCGATCAGGGCCTCGCATTAAACACTGCGATGATGTTTGCCGAAGAGGGCAAGATCGATGTTGCCAGGTTCACCCTAGAGCCGCTCGCTGCCAATCCGCACGGCGGGCCTTTGGCCGGACAGGCGAAAGAATATCTGGAAGCCCTGGAACCGGTGGCGGAAGGCACTTCCTGGCATCCTTCGTCACCTGAACTTTCGGACGCGGTTGCCGCGGCAGCGGAGCTCAAGGATGGCGATGAAGCAGCGAAGGACTAATGCAATTTACCTTGGCGTCGGTCTCCGCCAGTCGTATCTCGTAAAGCTTCGGCCACAGCTTGCCGGTGACGAACAAGCGGCGGTTCTCGGCGTCCCAAGCGATGCCATTTAGGACTGCGTCAGTGCCTGTGACCGGTATTGTCTCTACAAGATCACGCAGGTCGATCAGCTTTTTTACCGCTCCGTCAGCTGGATCGATCGCCACGATGAAGGGCGCCTGCCAGACGTTGGCGTAGATCAGGCCGTCGATCATCTCGAGTTCGTTGAGGCGGCGCAGGGGCCGTCCGTTTAGCGTTACCACGATCGTGCGGCGCACTTCGTAGGTTTCAGGATCCAGCACACGCAAGGTCGCGCTTCCGTCAGAGTGGATCAATCCTTCTGCGGATGAGGTCAGCCCCCACCCTTCGAGCGGATAGTCTTCACGCGAAGATAGGGGCTCGAGCGTATCGGCATCCCAACGATGAATCGCCCCGTCCCGCCAGGTCAGGCTGACGAATTCGTCTTCCCACAGGGCGATGCCCTCGCCGAACTGGTCTGCCGGGATGGCGCGTTCCTGCGTCGTCTCGCCGGTTTCCAGATCGACCTCTCGCACGACTGACTGCCCTTCCTGGCCCGTGCTTTCGAAAAGAGAGCCGTCGTGCCAGAGGAGCCCCTGAGTGAAAGCGCCGCTATCGTGCGGGTAGGTCGCGACAATTTCGGCCCGATAGACCGTAGGACCGGAATATTGCTCTTCGACTGCCGAAGTCGCCGGGGTTGCAGCCTCCTGCGCAAACGATGGTGCGCAGGCGAGCGCGGCAAAGGCCAGCAGGGAAATGCGCAGTTTCATCATCTTGCCTTGGCCAAGATCATCTGAGCGCAGGATGAAGCATTCGCGCACAAATTAAAGCCCCCGGTCCGCACTTCGTGAGCGCGGCCGGGGGTCTCCTCTCCAACTCTCTGCCCGATCGAGCGGGCTATATGGTCAAGCGGCTTCGGGAGCCGCGTCGCGTACGCCCTGGTCCACATGGGCAGCGAAGGGTTCGAAATTGTTGACGAACAGCTGCACCAGCTTCTGCGCGGCACGGTCGTATTCGTCCTTGTCCGCCCAGGTTGTACGCGGATCGAGGATCTGGCTGTCCACGCCAGGAACGCTGACCGGCACTTCGAAGCCGAAATTCGGGTCCTTGCGGAAATCGGCGTCGTTCAGGCTGCCCTCGAGCGCGGCATTGAGCAGCGCACGGGTGGCCTTGATCGGCATGCGCTGGCCCACGCCGTACTTTCCGCCGGTCCAGCCGGTATTGACCAGCCAGCACTGCGCGCCGCCTTCGGCAATGCGCTTCTTGAGGAGGTTGCCGTAGACACTCGGATGGCGCGGCATGAAAGGAGCACCGAAGCAGGTGCTGAAAGTGGCTTCCGGCTCGGTCACGCCGATTTCGGTCCCGGCGACCTTGGCGGTATAGCCCGACAGGAAGTGGTACATCGCCTGGTCAGGCGTGAGACGTGCGATCGGAGGCAGCACGCCAAAGGCATCGGCGGTAAGCATGATCACATTGCTGGGCGGCGGGCCCATGTTCTCTTCCGAGGTGTTCGGGATCGAGGACAGCGGATAGGCACCTCGGGTGTTTTCTGCGAGGCTGTTGTCGTCGAGATCGATCTCGCCATTCTCGTCCATGACCACGTTTTCGAGCACGGTGTTTTCCATGCGAGTGGTGGCGTAGATTTCGGGCTCGGCCTCGGGATTGAGGCGGATCATCTTGGCGTAGCAACCACCTTCGAAATTGAAGACCGCCGTGTCCGACCAGCCGTGTTCGTCATCGCCGATCAGAGTGCGGCTGGCATCGGCTGACAGCGTGGTCTTGCCGGTACCGGACAGGCCGAAGAACACCGCGCTCTTGCCGTCCGGGCCGATGTTGGCCGAACAGTGCATCGGCATCACGCCCTGCGGCGGCAGGAGATAGTTGAGGATGCCGAAGACGCTTTTCTTCATTTCGCCGGCATATTTGGTGCCGCCAATGAGGATCAACTTTTCCTCCAGATTGACTGCGATCACCGTCTCGCTGCGGCAGCCGTGACGCTCCGGATCGGCCTTGAAACTGGGCAGGTCGATGATCGTGTATTCGGGCACGAAGCCTTGCAGTTCGGCCGCAGTCGGGCGCACCAGCAGCGTACGGATGAACTGGTTGTGCCAGGCAAGCTCGTTGATGACGCGCACGTTGACGCGGTATTCCGGCTGCGATCCGCCGAAAAGATCTGCCACGAACAGCTCGCCCTTGTCGGCGACCGCCTTCATGAAATCCTCTTTCAGCGCGGCGAAATGCTCCGGCGTCATGGAAGCATTGTTGTCCCACCAAACCGTGTCTTCGGTTTCGGCATTGCGGACGATGAACTTGTCCTTCGCACTGCGCCCGGTGTGCTTGCCGGTTTCGACGACCAGTGGACCGTGCTTCGCGCGGCGCCCTTCGCCGCGTTCGAGTGCGGCGGCGGTCAATTCTTCCGACGTCAGGTTGGGGTGAATAGTTGCAGCAGTCTCGATGCCCTGCGCGGCAAGCGAGTGGGAAAGCTCGGTAGTCACTGAAATCTCCAGCGCAAATTAAGCGGGTTCGGTGTCGTGAATCGCCACGCATACGAATGCGCGCCCTTCGACCCCGCCAATAGTCCCAGCCTGCCGCAACGTCAAATAGCAGGCGATAGATTCCACTTTCCATGCGCCTGTTCGCGTTGTCTTGCCCGAAAAACTGCGTTAACCGGCTGATCCATGGAAAGTGAAGCCGTACAGGGCGCTACGCCGAATGACGATGACCGCACGGTTATCGCGCTGGTCGACGATGACCGCAATATCCTGACCACCGTCTCGATCGCCCTGCAGGCCGAAGGGTTTGCGACACGAGTCTATTCCGATGGGGAAGCCGCGTTGTCGGCCCTGCTGGGCAATCCGCCCGATCTTGCCATCTTCGATATCAAGATGCCCAAGATGGACGGAATGGAACTGCTTCGCCGACTGCGCGAACATTCTCCCCTCCCCGTCATCTTCCTCACCAGCAAGGACGAGGAACAGGACGAGGAAGCGGGCCTCCAGATGGGGGCGGACGATTATATCGCCAAGCCCTTCAGCCTGCGCCTGCTGCTCGCCCGGATCCGCACGATCCTGCGCCGGAGCGACGCTCGGCGGCCAATGCCGATCGAGCCCGGCGAAAAGCCCGCCGAAGTAATCGAACGCGGACGGCTGGTCATGGACCCGGCACGTCACCACGTGGTCTGGGACGGCAAACCGGTCTCGCTCACCGTCACGGAATTCCTCCTGCTGGAAGCGCTGGCGCTGCACCCCGGCGTTATCAAGAGCCGCAATCAGCTGATGGATGCCGCCTATCCGGACGACGTGTTCGTCGACGACCGGACGGTGGACAGCCACGTCAAGCGCATGCGCCGCAAGTTCCGCAGTGTCGACGGCGAGTTTTCCGCGATCGAGACGCTCTACGGCGCGGGATACAGTTTCAGCGATGGCTGAAACCCGCAGCGTCCTTCGGGGCGATCCGCGGCTTGAAAAGCTGCGCTGGTCGCGGCGGCTTTCGCTCACCAGCCGCATCCTGTTCGTCAACGTCCTGCCACTGGTACTTCTGGGCGGGGGGGTTCTTTATCTCGATAGCTACCGCAAGCAGCTACTCGACGAACGCTTCAAGCTGGCACTGGTAGAGGCGCAGATCACGGCCGAAGCACTCGCTGGCGCCACCCCGCAGCGGCAGGAGGCACTGCTGATCCAGATCGGCAAGGAACAGCGACTGCGTATCCGCGTCTACGGCCCGGATGGGAACCTCGAATCCGACAGTTTCCAGCTCGCTCCTCCCAGCTTCGACCTGCCGGAGCCCGCGGAAGTCGACCAGACCGATTTCGCATTGCAGATGGACCGCTGGTTCGACCGGGTCGTGGGCGCGCCCGCACTGCCCGACTATCGCCAGCCCGAATACGACCGTGCCGACGAATGGCCCGAGCTGGTCCGTGCGCGTGAGGAAAGCCTGACACAAATCGTGCTCCGCGATGCGCCCGATGGTACCCATGTCATCAATGCCGCCGCACCGGTCGGGCTGGACGGCGATACATTGCTCATCACCCGCAATCCGGTCGACATCACGCAATCCGTGCGCGAGGCGCGCACGACCGTGGCGATGATCGTCCTGCTGTTTCTCCTGGTTTCCACCCTGCTGAGCTTCTTCCTCGCGCAGACCATCGTACGCCCGCTGCGCGAACTGGTTCAGGCCGCCGTACGCGTACGCCAAGGGCGTGACCGGCAGGTCGAGGTCCCGCGCCTGCCCGACAGGAGGGACGAAATCGGCATGCTTGCCCGCGCCGTTTCCGACATGACCGCAGCCCTGCGCCACCGCATCGATGCCGTGGAGAGCTTCGCCGCCGACGTGGCGCACGAAATCAAGAATCCCCTCGCTTCCCTTCGCAGCGCGACCGAATCGCTGGGCAAGGTCGAGGACCCCCAGCTGCGCGCCCAGTTGATCGAAATAGCCACTCACGATGTCCGCCGGATCGACCGGCTCGTGACCGAAATCTCCGACGCCAGCCGGATCGACGCCGAGATGTCGCGCACCGAATTCGAGCAGGTCGACATGGCCGAACTGCTGCGCCACACCATCGCAAGCAGGGAAGAGCGCGGAGAGAACGAAGGACGCAAGGTGGCAATTTCACTCACGGGCGAAGGCCATGTCGTCCCGGGCGTCGGCATAAGGCTCGAACGCATCATCGAGAACCTGCTCGACAATGCAGTCTCGTTCTCCCCGGCAGATGGCACTATTGACGCCCAGCTCGTCCGGCGCGAAGGGCGGGTCATCCTGACGATTTGCGACGAAGGTCCGGGCATACCGGAGGAAAAGCGAGAGAAAGTGTTCCACCGTTTCCACTCCGACCGCCCCGAAAGCGAAGATTTCGGCAATCATTCCGGCCTCGGTCTGGCAATCGGCCGCACGATCGCCGATGCACATGACGGCACCCTTCATGTCGAAGGACGCGCCGATGGGCGCACCGGCGCCTGTTTCGTACTCGATCTGCCGGCGGCTGCGCGATGAAGACCAGACTGCCCAACGTCACCGCGGTTGCCATAGACGGCCGCGCATTGCTGATTGCAGGCGAATCCGGGGCGGGGAAATCCTCCCTCGCCCTAGCCCTGATCGACCGCGGCGCGACCCTGATCGGCGATGACGGGCTGATCATCGACGAGGTGGACGGTCACCCGCTAGCCTGCCCGCCGAAGACGACGCGCGGCCTGCTGGAAGTGCGCAATGTCGGCCTTGTCGAACTGCCGACCTGCGAAGCCCCAATTGCGCTGGTGCTCCAGCTGACCACTCTCGCCCCGCGCTATCCGATGGAACTTGCCAAGACGACGCTGGGAGGTGTCGGCGTGCCCGTACTCCTGTTCCGCCCCGGCGATGCAACGCAAGCACTGCGGGCAGAATTTGCGCTCGGCAAGCACGGCATGGCTGTGCCGCAAGCTGGGACCGACGACGGCGAAGCGGCACAGTGAGCGAAAAGCCGCCAATCCAGGGCATCCTGCTGGTCACCGGCATGTCGGGGGCGGGCAAGACCACTGCCCTTCAGGTGCTCGAAGACCTCGGCTGGGAAGCCATCGACAACTTCCCGCTCCGCCTGCTGGCCAGCCTCGTCGACGCCGAGGCCGAGCGCCAGGCCCCCATCGCCATTGGCTTCGATTCGCGCACCCGCGGCTTCGCGCCTGCCGATATCATCGAACAATGCGAGGGATTGGCCGACCAGAGCGATGTCGAACTGACACACCTGTTCATCGACTGCTCTGACGGCGAACTCGAACGCCGCTACAACGAGACCCGCCGCCCCCACCCCATGGCTCGCGAACGGCCAGTCGCGGGCGGTATCAAGGCCGAACGCGAATTGCTCGAACCACTGCGCAACTGGGCGGAAATCCTGATCGACACGAGCGAGCTTGCGACCAATCAGCTGCAGCAGGTCATGCGCGAACGCTTCGGCAAGAGCCGGGATCGCGAAATGACGGTCACAATTTCGAGCTTCGGATTCGCGCGCGGCCTGCCCCCCCTGGCCGACCTGCTGTTCGACATGCGTTTTCTCGACAATCCCCATTGGGTACCCGAATTGCGAGAGCTTACCGGGCTCGACGCTGCGGTCGCCCACCATATCGAACGGGACCCCGGTTTCGCGCCGGCCTTCTCGCAGATTTCGCGGACCTTGCTGGAACTGCTGCCTCGCTACGGCGCGCAGGATCGCGGCTATCTCAACATTGCCTTCGGGTGTACCGGGGGGAGACACCGTTCGGTTTACAGTGCGGAACGGGCGGCGCAGGTCTTGCGCGAGGCTGGATTTTCGCCCACGGTCGTTCATCGGAACTTGGGAAACCGGCCCGCCGACCCGCTCGAGCGCAGCTGAGATTCGCACACCAAGCGATGGTTGAGAAAAGAGCCTGAAACCTTCGGAACGCGCAACGGACGCACTTCACGCATGATCGGAATGATCCTCGTCACCCATGGCAGACTGGCCGAACACTTCATCGACGCGATGGAGCATGTCGTCGGCAGCCAGGAAGGTGTGGCAACCATCTGCATCGGCCCCAACGACGATATGGAGCAGCGGCGCAGGGACATTGCCGATGCCATCTCCACCGTCGACACAGGTGATGGCGCCATTATCCTCACCGACCTGTTCGGGGGAACCCCTTCGAACCTTGCGATTTCCCTCCTTGATGCAGGGAGAATCGAAGTCATCGCCGGGATCAATCTGCCGATGCTGATCCGGTTGGCCGGTGCACGCAAAAGCATGAATGTGGTCGATGCCGTGCACGCCGCACAGACCGCGGGGCGCAATTACATCACCGTTGCCAGCGAATTCCTCGGGCAGGACCTAGACAGCGCGCGGAAGGCAAGTTGAGCGAGGCGCGCAAACAGGTCGAAGTGGTCAACCAGCGCGGGCTTCATGCGCGCGCGAGCGCCAAGTTCGTCGGCGCGGTCGCCGAACTTCCCGACAGTTGCAAAGTGCGGGTCGCGAAGGGCAAGAACGAAGCAGCTGGCGGCTCCATTCTCGGACTGATGATGCTGGGCGCAGCCAAGGGCGATACGATCGAAATCATCGTCGAGGGCGAGAATGCCGATGCGGTGATGGCCGACCTTTCGGCAATGATCGAAGGCGGCTTCGGGGAACCCTGAGATGGCCGCGCATCGCCGGGTAATCACCGGTTTTTCCAATCCGACGGTCAAGGCGCTGCGCTCCCTGCGCGAAAAGAAGCACCGCAAGCGTGAGGGCAAGTTCCTCGCCGAGGGACTGCGGCTGCTCACCGATGCGCGCGAGTGCGGCCATGTGCCCGAAACGCTCGTGCTCGCCGACAGGCGCGATCCCCATCCGCTTCTCGCGGCGCTGGAAGATGCCGTAGAGGACAGCGGCGGAGAGGTGATCGAGACCTCGCCCGTCATCCTTTCCAAGATCACGGGCAAGGACAATCCGCAGGCCGTCGCCGGAGTTTTCGCCGAATTCGATACTTCGCTGGGCAAACTCGATCGCTCCAGCGCCGATATATGGCTGGTCGCCCAGGCGCTGCGCGATCCCGGCAATCTCGGGACCATGCTGCGCACCGGCGATGCCATCGGTGCCGGCGGGCTTATACTGATCGACGATTGCGCCGATCCTTTCAGCGTCGAGGCCGTGCGCGCCAGTATGGGTGCCGTCTTCACCCAGCGAGTCGCCTTGGCGGAATGGGGCGAGTTCGAAACCTGGCTGCGCACGGGCGCAGAAGAGAATCGGGGCCAGCTTGTCGCCGCCAGCCTGCGCGATGCCCGGCCCTATCGCGGCGCACCCTATTCTGCTCCCTGCTTCGTTATGGTCGGCAACGAGAGCCGCGGCCTTCCGGAAGAATATGAGATGGCATGCGACCTCAGGGTCACCATGCCGATGAAGGGCCGGGCCGACAGCCTGAATGCGGCGGTGGCAGCTGCGGTGCTGGGATACGAAGTCCTGGCCAGCATGGAGAATTGACCTGATAAACGCACCAACCGGCATCGCCCTCGCAGACATGATGCTGCCGACCTATCGCCAAATGCTCGGCGCGCTATCGAACTGGCTCGAAAAGGCACAAACGCAGCTAGGGCAGCCGGAAGCCGACGCGCTGATGGCGAAGCGGCTGGCACCGGACATGTTCCCGCTGTCGACGCAGGTGCGTTTCTGCTGCGTACAGGTCATGGAAGGTATTTCGCGCCTGAACGGTAAGCCGTTTCCCGCAGTTGTCGACACACTGCTCGAAGAGGGCCGCAATGCAGGCGAAACCCCGGGCACCCTGGCGGACGCAAAGGCCCATATCTCGGAAAGCCTTGCGTGGCTGGACAAGCAGGATGCCAATGCGACGTCACTCGAACCCGGCGATCCAATCGAGCATTCGCTGCCCAACGGGATCGTCTTCGATTTCACGGTCGAGCAATATGTCCGCGACTGGGCGCTGCCCCAGTTCAACTTCCACCTGATGACCGCCTACGCGATCATGCGCAGCAGCGGTGTGGAACTCGGCAAGGTCGATTACGTGTCGCACCTGCTCCCGCTGGTGCGCCCGGGCACGATGCCCGGATAAGTGCGCTGTGGCGCCTCAGTCCGGTTGCTGGGCGAATGCTGCGATGGCTGCGGCTTCGTTCTTTCCGCCTTCGACAATGATATGTTCGAGAACTGAAGGATAGAGCGGTTGTTCGAACTCAACGCCGACTTTCCGCTTCTCGATCCATTTCACACGCGCGGTTAGCGGACCGATGCTGCCGATCCGGATGGTGATTTCATGCCCCTTCTGGACACGCCCGCCCAGATCGGAAAACTGGCAGCCATATTCGGAAAGATCCTTGATCGCGACATTGAAGCCCACGCCGGTGCCCTTGCGGTAACGCCCGGGCACGGCGATCGAGTACCGTTTTTCTCTGCGTAGATCCATTCGCCCACTCCGGCAGTATTGCCCAATGTGTTTGCGAGACCCGAATTGTGTTTATCCTGCTGGTAAACGGATAAGGCGGAATCGTTTACGAATGGCTAAAGCGAGAGCACAATCACTCCGCAGCTTCGCGTCCGTCTTCCGCCGAACTTTCGATCTGCGCGGCGTCATCGGCATTGTAGCGCGGCGTACCTTCGACCAGCGGGATATCTGGTATCTCCGACTTGCCGACTTCAACACCCTTCTCTGCCATTCGTCGACCCGAAGAGAGGACGTTGCGCTCAAAACTTCCGACGAAGCTGTTGTAATTCTTTACCGCACTTTCGAGACCGCCGCCCATACGTTTGAGATGCTCAGAAGCAGAGCGCAACCTATCGTATAGCTCGGCTCCCATTCTTCCGATTTCACGAGCTTCGTCGGCCATTTTGTCTTGCCGCCAGACCTGCGCGACCGTGCGCGCAATGGCGACGAGATTGGTTGGGGTCGCCAGCAGCACCTTGTTGCGGAAGGCGAAATCCCACAGTTCGGGATCGTGTTCGAGCGCCGCGGCGACGAAATGTTCGCCCGGCACGAACATGACGACATAGTCTGGCGCATCGTCGAATTGGCTTTGGTAGCCCTTGCTGCCAAGCGTCTGGACGTGGTTGCGCATCGACTTGGCGTGGAGGTCGAGATGCCGCTTGCGCTCGCCGTCATCCTCCGCCTCGAACGCTTCCTGATAGGCATTGAGCGAGACCTTGGCGTCGATCACCAGTTTCTTCTGGCCCGGCACATTGACGATCGCATCGGGACGCAAGCGGCCTTCGTCGGTCGAAACCGAGTGCTCGAGAATGTAATCGGTGTGTTCGCTGAGGCCGCACTGTTCGAGGACGTTCTGTAGCGCGCGCTCACCCCAGCGCCCGCGCGCCTTGGGGGCATTGGTCAACGAATTGCCGAGCCGCTGCGCCTCGCGCCGGACCTCTTCCTGCCCCAGCCGCATCTGTTCGATCTGCGTGGCCAACGAGGAAAAGGCATTGGTGCGTTTCTCCTCCAGTGCAGCCACCTGATCTTCGTATTTCTTCAACCGGTCGCCCACCGGCTGAAGCAATTCCCTGATCCTAGCCTCGGAAGTCTTTTCCGAATGGCCGAACCGCTCGTTCGCGCGCTCCAGGAATTTTTCCTGCGCCGCGCCGAGCACCTTGGCCCCGGTATTCTCGAATTCCTTGAGCAGATTGGCGCGGCTTTCCTCGAGCAGGCGTTTCTGCTCTTCGAAACCGGCGGCCTGTGCTTTCAGCGCCGTGTTCTCCTCGCGCACGGCATCGAGCCTGCTTGCCAGATCGTCGGACCGGGCCGCGCGTTCGGACATTGTTGCAAGATCGCGGGTCATTTCCTTGACCTTGTCCTCGGCTGCGCGTGCATCAGCCTCGCGCTCGCCAGTTCTGGCCTTCCATTCAGCCACGGGACGCGAACCCACGAACCATCCCAGGCCCGCTCCGACCAGCAGCGCGACAATCGCAATTACAGCCATTTCCATGCCGCAACGCTAGGCGGAACACATGCGGAACGCCACCCCTTTCCTACAGCAATCCACCGGGAGAGCTTCGCATCGGTTCGTTCTTATCCTCAGCCGCCGCCAGTCACCGCTTTTACCTATGGCAAGGCAGGCCGCGGGATGTCCTTGATCAACTTGCACAAGGAAAAGGCGACCCGCTCACCGCGAATCGCCTTTTCGAAAGCGGGAATGTGTTGGGAAGCCTAAGCGGCTTCGCGAAGCTTCCGCAGCTTCTTCAGCGCCATGTTGCGCTTCAGGCGCGAGAGGTGGTCGATGAAGAGAATGCCTTCGAGGTGATCCATCTCGTGCTGGAGACAGGTCGCCATCAGGCCGTCCAGATCTTCCTCATGCGCTTCGCCCTCAAGGTCCTGATAGCGCACACGGCAGGTCGCCGGACGGTCCACATCGGCAAAGATGTCGGGGACCGAAAGGCAGCCCTCCTGATAGGTCGCCAGTTCTTCTGCCGGGTCGAGAATCTCGGGGTTTATGAAGACCCGCGGCTCCTTCTTCACCGGGTAGTGCACATGTTCGTGCCCGCCGTGGTTGCAGACTTCGCCCTCGGCATCTTCGTCCTCGGGCTGCAGGTCGATCACCAGCACGCGCTTGGGTACGCCGACCTGGATTGCGGCGAGACCGATACCGGGCGCATCATACATGGTTTCGAACATGTCCGAGACGAGTTCACGCAATACGTCGTCGAATTCGGTCACGGGTTCGGACACGACCTTGAGCCGGGGATCCGGCACTTCGAGGATTTCACGGATAGCCATGGAGGGTCAGATAGGCGCGGAAGCGGCGTTTTTCAATCCACTTGGGACGGTCAGAGTGATCGCTTAGCCGAGCGGTCTGCGAGCCCTCAAAGCCTGTGCCAGTGTCCCTTCATCAAGGTAATCCAGTTCCCCGCCCACCGGCAGGCCGTGGGCGAGCTGGGTGATGCGGACGGGGAAGTCCTCCAGCCGCTCGGCAAGGTAATGCGCCGTGGTCTGCCCTTCGAGCGTGGCATTCATGGCGAGGACAACCTCGTCCACCCCGCCCTCTTCCACGCGCGACAACAGGCTGGCAATGTTGAGGTCTTCCGGCCGGACGCCATCCAGCGCCGACAGCTTGCCGCCGAGCACGTGGTACCTGCCCGTGAATAGCTTCGCCCGGTCGAGCGCCCAGAGATCGGCCACATCCTCCACCACGCACAGCCCCTTGCCGTCACGGCGCGGGTCGGCGCAGATTCCGCAGGGATTGGTGGTATCGACATTGCCGCAGGTGCCGCATTCGACCAGCGTATCGCCAACCGTCGCGAGCGCTTCGAGCAAGGCGGGCAATGCGCTTTCGCGGCGCTTGACCAGCCACAGCACGGCACGTCGTGCGCTGCGGGGACCGAGGCCGGGAAGGCGGGCCAACGCCGAAGCGAGCGTTTCGATTTCTTGTGAGGCCATTGCGCTTTGTTAGAAATCCGTTCGGGCTGAGCTTGTCGAAGCCCTGCACTTTCTTATAGCGCTGTACAAGAAGTGAAGTACGGCCCTTCGACAAGCTCAGGGCGAATGGAGGTATCGGTTGCGCGTTGTTTTCATGGGATCGCCGGAATTTGCCGTGCCGACGCTGCAGGCGCTGGTCGATGCGGCGCATGAGGTGTTCTGCGTCTACACCCAGCCGCCCCGCCCCGGCGGAAGGCGAGGCAAGGAACTGACGAAAACTCCAGTTCATCAGCTGGCGGAGCGGCTCGGTATCGAGGTCCGTCATCCCACCTCGCTCAAATCGGCCGAGGAGCAGGAGAAGTTCACCGCACTCGATGCGGACGTGGCAGTAGTGGCAGCCTATGGGTTGATCCTGCCGCAACCGATCCTCGACGCGCCGAAACGCGGCTGTCTCAACGTCCATGCCTCGCTGCTGCCGCACTGGCGCGGCGCGGCCCCGATCCACCGCTCGATCATGGCAGGCGACGAGGTGACCGGGGTGACGATCATGCAGATGGAAGCCGGGCTCGATACCGGCCCGATGCTCGCCACGGTGCGCACGCCGGTCGAAGACAAGACCACCGGCGAATTGACCGAGGAACTCGCCGAGCTGGGCGCACAGCTGATGGTCGGCACGCTGATCGATCTCGATGCGCTGCATGCGGTCGAACAGGACGACGAAGCGGCGACCTATGCGAAGAAGATCGACAAGGCCGAAGCGCGGATCGACTGGTCGCGGCCTGCTGCGGAAGTGGTTCGCCATATCCACGGCCTCTCCCCCTTCCCGGGCGCATGGTTCGAGATGGAAGGGCTGCGCGTGAAGGTGACGCGCGCCGAATTGGCGGAAGGTTCGGGCGAAGCGGGCACGGTGCTCGATGGCGATCTGGCCATCGCTTGCGGAGAAGGAGCCATCCGCCCCACCCGCCTGCAGCGCGCAGGCAAGCCCGCGATGGACCGGGCGGAATTCCTGCGGGGCAATGCAATCGGGAAAGGTGCGGGCCTCAAATGACCCGCTTCGCGCTCACCATAGAGTTCGATGGAACGCCCTTCTTTGGTTTGCAGCGGCAAGACAATGGGCCAAGCGTGCAGCAATCACTCGAGGATGCGGCCTATCGCGTCACGGGCGAGGACGTCCGTCTCCACAGCGCGGGCCGGACCGATGCGGGCGTCCACGCGCTCGCCATGCGCAGCCACATGGATATCGAGAAGGACATCGCGCCCTTTCGCCTGATGGAAGCTCTGAACTCGCAGGTCCGCCCCGATCCGGTCGCGGTGACACATTGCGAGATCGTGCCCGATGACTGGCACGCGCGGTTTTCCTGCACCGGTCGCAGCTATGTCTACCGCATCGCCAACCGCCGTGCGCCGCTGACGCTGGAGCGCAACCGGCTGTGGCAGGTCCCACAGGAGCTGGACCATGAAGCGATGGACCGCGCCGCCAAGGCGCTGGTGGGCCTCCACGACTTTACCACCTTCCGCTCTGTTCATTGCCAGTCGCAAAGTCCCGTCAAGACATTGGACCTGCTGGATGTCGAACGAGAGGGCGAGGAAGTGCGCATCCACTCCGCCGCGCGCAGCTTCCTTCATCATCAGGTCCGCTCGATGGTCGGCTGCCTCGCGCTGGTCGGAATGGGCCGCTGGGGCGAGGAGCGGGTGGCCGAGGCGCTGGAAGCAAAAGATCGGCAGGCGCTCGGCCTCAACGCGCCGCCCCACGGCCTCTATTTCGTCGAGGCGACATATCCGGAAGATGCATGACGTAACGGCACCCTAGCCAAGCCCGTTTCCGAGGCGTAGCGAACTTTGGAAACAGGTTTCGTAAAGCAACGAAAGGGAACTCTAATGACCACCGGCAAGCAGCTTTTCACCACGCTGACGAGCGACGGGACGCTAACCCTCGCGATTGAGGAGGTCACCTTCCCCGACCCGACCGGCAACCAGATATTGGTCAAGATGGAAGCCGCCCCCATCAATCCTTCCGATCTCGCGATCCTCACTGGAGCGGCAGATTTCGAAAATGCCGAATATTCGCCGGGCAAGGTCGTTGCCAAAATGCCCGAACCGTTCAATTCGGGTCAGAAATCGCGCCACGGTCAGAAGCTTCCCGCAGGTAACGAAGGCGCGGGCACGGTGGTTGCCACGGGTGACAGCGACATGGCGAGGGCGCTCATGGGAAAGCGTGTCGCCTGTGTCCCCGGAAATGCGTTCAGCCAGTATGCCATCGCCGATGCCGCCATGTCTCTCCCGCTGGGCGAGCATAGCGCCGAAACGGGGGCGTCGAGCTTCGTCAATCCGATGACCGCGCTCGGCTTCGTCGAGAACGCCAAGGCCGATGGCCAGAAGGCGATCCTTCACACGGTCGGCGCGTCGAACCTTGGCCAGATGCTCAACCGCATCTGCCTCGAGGACGGCATCGACCTCGTCAACATCGTTCGCAAGGATGACCAGGCCGAACTGCTGAAATCGCAGGGCGCGAAGCATGTCGTCAATTCCTCGGATGAAGATTTCATGGACCAGCTGCGCGGCGCGATTGCGGAAACGGGTGCCTTCTATGGCTTCGATCCCATCGGTGGCGGCCAGATGGTCGATAGTTGCTTCAAGGCGATGGAGCAGGTCGCCGTCTCGCAGATGAGCGAATATTCACGCTATGGCTCCAACCAGCAGAAGCGCATGTTCATCTATGGCCGCCTCGATTTCGGCCCGACCACATTGACGCCGGCCTATGGCTTCGGCTGGACCTTGTCGGGCTGGCTGCTGACGCCGTTCCTGCAGAATGCAGGTATGGAAACAGTCATGCGGATGAGAAAGCGCGTTCTCGACAATCTGACCACAACCTTTGCCAGCAACTACAAAACCAGGGTCGACCTGGAAGGCATGCTGACCAAGGACGCGATCCTCGACTACCGCCGGATGAAAACGGGCGAGAAATATCTCGTTACGCCGAACGGCTGAGCTAGCGGCGGTCGAACTTGCGCTGGATGGCGGCGGGATCGGTGATCCCGTTCGCCAACAGCAGTTGCAACAGGATGCGCGCCTTCTGCGGATTGAGCGCCCGCGCGGCGACGAAGCCGTTCTCCGTGTCCTCGGGCTCACGATCGACCAAACCTTCGTCGGCGCGGCTGGCACGTACCACGGGGAGACCCCGCTTGGCCTGAGCCCTCAACGCCTCGCGAATTTCCTCGGACATGTTGCCCTCACCCACGCCTGCCACGACGATTCCCCGCGTCGCCTGCCCCACCTGCCGTTCGACGCTGGCAGCGCGCAGGCCCGCGTAGGCATATAGGATGGCGACCTCCGGCAAGCTGTCCGACCATTCGAATGAAGCATCGCTACCCTGTCGCCATGGCGCACCGAACCATTCAAGACTCGACGGTGTTACGAGAGCTATAGATTCGCGCGGGAAGCCGCGGAATGCCTCTGTCCCGCGTGTCCTGACCTTGCGAACATCGCGCGCCGCGAACACGCGGTCGCCCATGACCACCAGCACTCCGCGCCCTGATGCACTCGGATCGCTTGCGACGCGCACGGCATTGGCAAAATTTCTGAGGCCATCGTAGCCAACCGCATCGGCGGGCCGCATCGCGCCCACAACAACTACAGGTTTATCGGCGGGCAACGTCAGGTCGAGAAGGAAAGCGGTTTCTTCCAGCGTATCGGTGCCGTGGGTGACGATCACACCGGCGCATGAATTGACGGCCAGCGCCTCCATGATTGCGGGGTGGAGCGCATTCCAGACCTCCGGCCCCATGTCCGCCGAATCGATATTGGCGATTTGCCTGCCGGACAACTCGGCTTCGAGACCCAATCCGCCGACTTTTTCGAGGTAATCGTCGATCCCGATTTCGCCCGCGCGGTAATCCTTGGCGATGGCCGATCCGGCGATTCCCGCGATGGTGCCGCCTGTGGCGAGGACTGTAAGCTTGGTCGTCATGACAAAGCGCGATAGCGGCAATTGATTTTCCCGTCACGCACGCTATGTGGCGCTCTCCCGACACCGGTTGGGGCGCTTAGCTCAGTTGGTAGAGCATCTCGTTTACACCGAGAGGGTCGGCGGTTCGAGCCCGTCAGCGCCCACCATTTCACTCGAAGCGCAAGGCTTCGTCGATCGCGGTACGAGCTTCCTCGCTCGACCAGTCGTAGTCGCCTCGCACGCGCCAAACTTCCTGCCCCAACGCATTGTAAAGCACGGTCGTGGGAAGCACGGTGTCGCCAAGGGCGAAGCTCAATTCTGCGTCCGGGTCCATCCATGAACCGAGATGCTCGAACTGGTTCTGTGCGAAGAATCCAGCGACCTTTTCCTCGCCGCCCATGTCCTGGCTGGCGGTGATGACGCGCATTCTGCCTTCGTAATCGCCGGCCAACTCGTCGAGCAGCGGCATCTCCTTCACGCATGGTGCGCACCAGGTCGCCCACAGGTTGAGCAAGACCGGGGTGCCCTGCACGGCCCCCAGATTGAGTATCCGCCCTTCAAGATCGCGTAAATTCGATGCAGGCATGAGTTCTCCGGCCATGCTGCGATCGATTTCACCGCTTGTCGGTGCCGAAGCACCGTTTTCTTGCGCCTCTTCCGGCGCGCTCCTATCGCAGGCCGCAACGAAAAGACCGAGGACACAGGCAAACGTGAGCGACAAGCGGGACAATTCGGGCTCCAACAGTATGTGGGGCGGAAGGTTTGCCGAAGGACCTAGCGCGATCATGCGCGAAATCAACGCCTCAATCCCATTCGACAAGGCTCTGTGGCGCGAGGATATCGCGGGGAGCCGTGCGCATGTCGCGATGCTGGCGAAGCAGGGTATCGTGAGCGAGGCGGACGCAAAGGCGATAGATGAGGGCCTTCATCAAATCGCTGCAGAATACGAGCGTGACGGGGTCCCTGTGGATTGGGATCTCGAAGACATCCACATGACCGTCGAATCCCGGCTGACCGAGATTGTCGGGCCGGTGGCCGGCCGCCTCCACACCGCGCGTAGCCGCAACGATCAGGTGGCAACCGATTTCCGCATTTGGGCCCGCAGCGCAATGCGGCGCGCCGTTGCCGGGATCGACGCCGTCCTCTCAGCGCTGATCGAGCGGGCCGACGAACACGCCGCCAGCATCATGCCCGGTTTCACGCACCTTCAGACGGCGCAGCCAGTGACGCTCGGGCATCACCTGCTTGCCTATTTCGAGATGCTGGCGCGCGACCGCTCGCGCTTCGCCGATGCGCTGGCGCGGATGGACGAATGCCCGCTTGGGTCGGCCGCGCTGGCAGGAACTGGTTTCGATCTCGACCGAAAAATGACCGCACAGGCGCTGGGTTTCGCTCGGCCTACCCGAAACAGTCTCGACGCTGTCTCGGACCGCGACTTCGCGCTCGATTACCTGATGGCGGCAAGCCAGTGCTCGCTTCATCTCAGCCGTCTCGCCGAGGAGTTCATTATCTGGGCGAGCCAGCCCTTCGGTTTCGTCAAATTGCCCGATGCCCTCTCCACCGGCAGCAGTATCATGCCGCAAAAGCGCAACCCCGATGCGGCCGAGCTTGTGCGTGGCCATGCCGGGCGGATAATCGGATGCGTAACCAGCCTGATGGTCACGATGAAGGGGCTTCCGCTCGCCTATTCGAAGGACATGCAGGACGACAAGCCGCCGGTATTCGAGGCAGCGAGCCTGCTCGATCTCAGCCTTGCCGCAATGGCAGGCATGGTCGCCGATAGCGGGTTCGACACGGCAAGGATGCGCAAGGCTGCAGAGGCTGGCCACGCAACTGCCACAGACTTGGCCGACTGGCTCGTCCGGCAGGCTGACATTCCGTTCCGCGAGGCGCATCACATTACCGGCGCTGCCGTGAAATTGGCAGATGAGAAGGGCGTTGCGCTCGATGGACTTTCAATCGGCGACCTCAAGGGCATCGACGAACGGATCGACGAGCGCGTATTCGAGGCATTGTCAGTGGATGCCTCCGTAGCGGCCCGGTCTTCCTATGGCGGGACTGCACCGGTCCGTGTTAGGGAGCAGGTCGAAGCCGCCCGCAAGCGGCTGGAGGAGTTCTGATCGATATGCGTAAAATCGCAGCCCTTGGCTTTGCCATCGCGCTGACCGCCTGCGGCCAGAAGGTCGAACTGACCCCGGTCGCGGGCGAAACACTGCCGCCCAAACCCTATGGGGCCGAGGTGCAGCCCGATGCGGCGGAATTGCTGGCGCTGGATCCCCAGGCTGCGCCGGACCGGTCGGTGGAACTTCGCACCCGCTCCGAAGAGCGCGAAGACGATCCGTTCGACCTCCCGCCGGAGTGAATTTCCGGTCGCAAAGCACAGCTTGTTAGACTTCGCGCCCCGGATTCGGCAGAGGCGCACGCATGGACCATTTCCAGCTTCGTGACGGCATCCTGCACGCCGAGGATGTGCCGCTTCCCGCTATCGCCGACGAGGTCGGCACCCCTGTCTATGTCTATTCCCGCGCCACGTTGGCACGCCATGCCCGTGTATTCCGCGATGCCCTTTCGGGCCTGAAGGATCCGCACATCGCCTTTGCGGTGAAAGCCAATCCGAACCTTGCCGTACTGCGCGTGCTGGCGAACGAGGGCTACGGGGCCGACGTGGTTTCCGGCGGCGAACTGACCCGTGCGCTGGCTGCCGGCATGAAGCCGGAGGACATCGTTTTTTCCGGTGTCGGAAAGACCCATGCCGAACTCCAGCAAGGTCTCGAACAGGAGATCGGCCAGTTCAACATCGAGAGCGAGGAAGAGGGCTACGAACTCGCTGCGATCGCGCGGCGCTTCGGCAAGCAGGCGGCCTGCGCCCTGCGGGTCAATCCGGATGTCGATGCGCGCACCCATGAAAAGATTTCGACTGGCAAGCGCGAGAACAAGTTCGGCGTCCCGCTTGATCGGGCTACGGAAATCTACACCGCTCTAGCAAAGGAAGACGGGCTCGATATGCGCGGCATAGCGGTGCATATCGGCAGCCAGCTGGCCGATCTCGAGCCCCTTGAAACAGCCTTCACCAAGGTCGGCACGCTGATCGGGGAACTGCGCAATGTCGGATGCAGCGTGACCCATGCCGATCTCGGCGGGGGGCTCGGTGTACCATACAAGGCGGGCGAGGAGCTTCCCGCCCCTGCCGAGTATGGCGCGATGGTGGCGCGGGTCACCAAAGGCTGGGACGTGCGGCTGGTGTTCGAACCCGGCCGCGTGATTGCCGGAAATGCCGGCGTGTTGCTGACGCGCGTCGTGCGCGTGAAACGCGGGATCGAGCGGCCATTCGTCGTGGTCGATGCCGCGATGAACGATCTGGCACGCCCCGCCATGTATGGCGCGTGGCACGATTTCGAAGCGGTGCAGCCGACCGGCGAGAGAACGATCGCGCATATCGTCGGGCCGATCTGTGAGACCGGCGACACTTTCGCCATGGACCGCGAATGCGATGCTCTGGTCCCGGGCGATCTTGCCATATTCCGTACCGCGGGCGCGTATGGCGCGACCATGGCCTCGAGCTACAATTCGCGCGGGTTCGTGGCGGAGGTGCTGGTGGATGGTGATCGGCACGCCGTAGTGGCCGACCGCATCCCGGCAGATGCGATCATGGACGCCGAACGCGTACCCGACTGGCTGGAAGGCTGATGCACTCGCTGCCGCTGTTCCACCGAATCGCGGGCGAGCGGGTTGTCGTCGTCGGCTCGGGCGGGATGGCGGCAGCAAAAGCTCGCCTGGTGGAACGTGCAGGCGGCATCGTTTGCGCGGAAACCGAGGCACACCATGCGAAGCTTGCCTTCGTTGCATTGGAGGACGAGCGGGCGGCAGAGGCTGCGGCCCTGCGCCTGAAACGCGCGGGGCTGCTCGTCAACGTCGCCGACCGTCCGGAATTGTGCGACTTCACGCTGCCCAGCATCCTGGACCGCGAACCGGTGCTCGTCGCTATCAGCACGGGCGGCGCTTCGGCAGGTTTGGCAAAGCATCTTCGGCTGCGGCTCGAGGGGCTTATCCCTCAGTCGATCGGCGGCCTTGCGAGCGGGCTTTCCGCGATGCGTGAAAAACTGCGTGCTCGATGGCCCGATGGCGACATGCGGCGCAGCGCGCTTGACCGGGCCCTCGAAGAAGGAGGCCCGCTCGATGTGCTTCAAGCAGAGTCCGCATCTCATATCGATGCGTGGATTGAATTCGGTACGGCAGAAGACCAACCGGCGATTTTCGAGTTCATCCTGACAAGCGACGATCCGGAAGACCTGACCCTCAAGCAAGCTCGGCTATTGGGCAGAGCCGACACCGTGCTTCACGACCCGGCGATCCCGGAAGCCATACTCGTGCGAGCCCGAGCCGATGCCCAGCGGCAGCCCCTGCTAGGCGACGAGCCAACAAGCGGCCTGACCGTAATCCTTCGCCGGTCGATCTAGACCGCCAGCAACTCTTCCGCCGTAACGCCGATCGCTTCGAAGTAGCGCGCCATGGCGTCGACTGTGGTGTCATCCAGAGCAATGTGCGCACGGCGACGATCGTGCGGGTCAGGTATGCGTACGAGCAAGCCCGCATCCACCATCTGACTGATCCAGCGCAAACCCGTTGTCGCCGGAACGCCCGCCGCGATGCAGAGCGAAGTGACGCTGACCCTTCGCCGTTCCGACTTCGCAGCCGCGAGATCGAGCAGAATGTCCCAAGCCGGGTCCGCAAACAGTTCGGCATCGAAGAACCTAGCCCGTAACTGTCGTGCCTGAATCATCCTGCGAATACGGTCGCCTGCCGGAAGCTGGGGAGGTTTCTCTCGCGACGCGGAATATTCTTCTCCCTGCTGCGCAAAAGTCTGAGTTGGCGATTCGAACCGGAAAGCTCCGCCGCCCTCTCGCTGGCCCGGCGACAAACCTTCGAGCCGTTCGGCAATCTTGCCCACCTGTTCGGTCAGGCGAAGGAGCATCAGCCGATCTTCCTCGGCCAGTTCGCGCAACCGCAGATTGGGCACATGCGCGAGCACGCGGCCAATCGCGATTACCCTTTCGGCACGGCAGGGATCGACGAGTATCTGTGCGCCCGACATCGCGAAACAGCCGAATACTGCATCGAGCGATGCCATCGTGGTCGAGACGACGATCTGCGCACCCGACTTGCCTGCACGCATATCGAGCCGCGAAAGGAGCGCGACGACAGCCGCATCAGCCTCTGCGCAATCCACCAGCACCAGATCGCCCAGTGCACCTGACGCGCCAGACGCGAACTCATCGAGGCTGCAGCACTCCAAAATCCGGAATCCGGCTGCTTCGGCATCTTCACGCAACTGCCCTCCTACCGGCTCCCGATCGGCCAGAATCGTTATCGCGAGCTGGAAACCGGCGCTGTCAAAAACGAGCTCATAGCTGAAATCGGCTTGCATCGAATCGAGTTCCTTTGAGAATGCTTGGAACTTTGTGAGAACAAACTGGGTTCATATCAAGAATACGGAGGTCCGGCAGATGTACCAACGGGCCGCCTATGGCAGCCGTGACCGGATCGCTCGCCTTCCGCCAAAAAAGCGATTAGGGCGCATTCCATGCACTTCCTCGATCAGGCAAAAATCTACCTCAAGTCCGGCGGAGGCGGCCCCGGCGCCGTCAGCTTCCGGCGTGAGAAGTATATCGAATACGGCGGCCCGGACGGCGGCAATGGCGGGAAGGGCGGCGACATTGTATTTCGTGCCGTTCAGGGCCTCAACACGCTGATCGATTTCCGATATTCGCAGCATTTCAAGGCGCAGCGCGGGAAGCACGGCATGGGCCGTGACCGTACCGGCGCAGGCGCTCCCGATCTCGTCATCGACGTGCCAGTCGGTACGCAGGTCCTATCCGAGGACAAGGAAGAAATCCTCGCCGATTTCACCGAGGTCGGACAGGAAATGGTTTTCCTGGAAGGCGGTATGGGCGGCCGAGGCAACGCCAGCTACAAGAGCAGCACCAACCGCGCCCCTCGCCAGCACCAGCCAGGCGTTCCGGGCGAGGAAATGTGGGTCTGGCTGCGCCTCAAGCTGCTTGCCGATGTCGGGCTTCTCGGTCTGCCCAATGCGGGCAAGAGCACCTTCATCAACCAAGTGACCAATACCAAGGCCAAGGTGGGTGATTATGCTTTTACCACCTTGGTGCCCAAACTGGGCGTAGTGCGCCACAAGGGCCGCGAATTCGTGCTCGCCGATATTCCCGGCCTGATCGAAGGCGCTGCAGAAGGCGCAGGTATCGGCGACCGATTCCTGGGCCATATCGAACGTTGCCGCGTGCTGATCCATCTGATCGACATCGCCGGGGACGACCCGGCGGACGCCTATCGTACAGTCAATTCGGAGCTTGAGGCTTACGGTGCGGGGCTTCTCGACAAGCCGCAACTGGTCGCGCTCAACAAGCTTGACCTCGCAGACGAGGAACTGGGCAAGGCCTTCGCCGACGAATTGCTGGAAGCGGGGGCGGAAAAGGTTTTCTCGATATCGGGAGCCACAGGCTCGGGCATCGAGGAATTGCTCGATTCAATTCTTAGCTATCTACCCGATCGCACTTCGACCGAAACCCACGCGGAAGAGGTCGAAGACGAGGACGAAGCTCCTGACTGGTCGCCCATCTGACCGCATGACTATCGATACGCTCTCCGGACTGGTCGGGGCAAAGCGCCTCGTGATCAAGGTCGGCTCGGCGTTGCTGATCGAAGGGGGCGAGGCGCGGTCGGGCTGGCTGGCGACACTTGCCTCAGAAATTACCGACCTGAGAACGCGCGGGACGCAAGTGATCGTGGTGTCTTCGGGCGCAATCGCTCTCGGTGCTGCCAAGCTTGGCCTCGCGAAAGGTGGGCGAGGTAGCCTCGCCGATGCCCAGGCTGCGGCCTCGGTCGGACAAGTCGAACTGGCGCGCCTGTGGTCAGAAATGCTCGGCAAGCACGATATCGTCGCTGCCCAGATGCTGGTGACACTTGGCGATCTCGAAGATCGTCGGCGCTATCTCAACGCTGCTGCAACGCTGGACCGGTTGATCGAGGCGGGCGCGATCCCCGTGGTCAATGAGAACGACAGCGTCGCGACGGAAGAGATACGGTTCGGAGACAATGATCGGCTGGCGGCGCGCGTCGCTCAGGCAGCGAAGGCAGATGCCGTGCTGCTCCTTTCCGACGTAGACGGCCTCTACGATCGGGATCCGAAGGAACCGGACGCAGAACTCATCTCCACCGTTGAGGGTGTCACCCCCGAGATTATCGCCATGGCGACGAAGGAGTCCTCATCGGGCCTCGGCTCGGGCGGCATGCTGGCCAAGCTGCAGGCAGCGCGAATTGCCGAGCGCGCCGGGATTGCGCTCGCCATCATCAACGGCAAGCACGATGCACCTATTGCCGAGGCGGTGAACGCCAACCGCGGGACGCTGTTCCTTGCCCAGGGTGACGAGAATGCGCGCAAGGCATGGCTGTCCGGCCGCCTGGCCCCTGCCGGCGTGCTCAGCGTTGACGAGGGTTGCACCAAGGCGTTGGCGAAAGGCGCCAGCCTGCTAGCCGCTGGCCTGACCGATGTCGAAGGAGACTTCCGGCGCGGCGACCTTGTCGCGATCTTCGGGGCCAAGGGGGAAAGGCTCGGCCAGGGCCTCGTCGAATATACTGCTTCCGAATGCCGCGCTATTCTGGGCCTTCGCGAGGAAGAGCAGGCCGAGAGGCTCGGGTACGCACCGCGTGCCGCGATCATCCATCGCGACCATATGGTGCGCGGATGATTATTGCTCTGACCGGAGCGACAGGCTTCGTGGGGCAGGCCGTGCTCGATGCTGGATCGCGTCAGGGTGTGGAAGTTCGGGCGCTGACCCGCCGCGCGCAGGAGCCGCGAGAGGGAGTGACATGGGTAGAAGGAAGTCTCTCTGACAAGGCGTCGCTTGCACGGCTTGTCGAAGGCGCAGACAGCGTAGTCCATGTCGCGGGACTGACGAATGCCCCCGACCCGAAAGAGTTCGAGATCGCCAATGTCGAGGGTACGACTGCGCTACTGAACACCCTGCGTTCCAGCCCAATTGAGCGCTTCATCTTCACCTCTTCGCTGTCTGCACGAGAACCGAAGCTGTCGCTCTACGGCGCATCCAAGGCGAAAGCGGAAGCCTATGTCGAAACCAGCGGACTCGATTGGACCATCGTGCGTCCCCCCGCAGTTTACGGCCCGCGCGACAAGGATATGTTCGAGCTCTTCCGCTCCGCCAAATACGGCATCGTACCGGTACCCCCCAAGGGTCGCACGTCGCTCATCCATGTCGATGATCTTGCGGAATGCCTGCTTGCGCTCGCCCATGGTGGGGTCGCAACGGGCGCCAAGCTGGAACCGGACGACGGACGTTCGGGCGGCTATGAACACGGGGAGTTGGCAAGGCTTATCGGCACCGCTGTGGGCAAGAAGGTGCTTACGCCCCACCTGCCCAAGACGTTGCTTGCGCTCGCAGCCCGCTCTGACCGCCTGGTCAGGGGCGACCGGGCCAAGCTCACTCCCGACAGGGTCGGATATATGGTCCATCCCGACTGGGTCTGTCGCCCTGAACGCGCCGTTCCGCCCAATATCTGGTCCCCGCGCATCGACGGACCTGCTGGCCTCGCCTCAACCGCACGCTGGTACAGACGCGAGGGCTGGCTTTGACGCAATTGCGGTCGTGCAATGCCATCTATAGGGTCACCGCATGACCTCGCATCCCGCCCCGCCTTTGCCTGGAGATTATGCACCTTGGTTCCACGCCAAGGCGTTATCGGGTTCCGACCGGTACGCTTTCCATTCGATAGGCGGACGCCATGTGCTCATGCTGTTTCATGGCACGGCGCGCCAATCCGAAGCCAAGGCTGCTCTGGGTTTGGTGCAGAAACATCGCGAGCTGTTCGATGATGAAAACGCCTGCTTTTTCGGCATCACGACCGATCCCACGGACGTCTCCGAAAGGAGAATCGAGCAAAGCCTGCCCGGCGTTCGCCATTTTCTCGATTTCGACCAGTCGGTAAGCCGGCTTTACGGGGCCTCCGATCGGGATCAGCGTTTGAAACCCTTCTGGATACTGCTCGATCGCGAATTGCGGATTATTGGTCGCTACCCATTGGATAAGGGTATTGAGGCGATTGCCGAACTGAAGCGTAGGACCAAGGACGTGGTCGATCGCTGGGCGCCCGTACTAACCGTTCCGGACGTTTTCGACGAAACGATCTGCAAGCACCTGATCTCTCTTTACGAACGCGACGGCGGCACGCCTTCTGGCTTCATGCGCGACGTGAAGGGGATGACCACGCACATTCTCGACGATGACTTCAAGCAGCGCCGCGATACGACCATTGAGGACCCGAAGCTGATCCAGCTGCTTTCACAGCGCATAGCTCGCCGGATCGCACCTGCAATCGAGCGTGCTTTCGCCTTCAAGGCCACTCGGATCGAGCGCCACATCGTGGCCTGTTATGAAGCCGGGCGAGGCCACTTCCGCCCACACCGCGACAACACGACTTTCGGCACGGCGCATCGCCGCTTTGCGGTGACGATCAACCTCAACGCAGGAGAATATGAAGGAGGTGACCTGCGCTTTCCAGAGTTTGGAGGCCGCACCTACCGTGCGCAAACTGGTGGAGCTGTGGTTTTTTCCTGCTCGTTGCTGCACGAGGCAACACCTGTGTCGAAAGGCAAGCGTTACGCTTTTCTTCCGTTTCTCTACGACGAAGACGCCCGGTCCGTTCGCCAAGCCAATTTCGGCAAGTTGGCAGCGCATACTAAGGAAAACCCGGAGCAAAAATCCGACTGATAAATGCCGATTGTCTTATTCGGGATTGCGCCTAACCTCCGGCGCTCGGTCGCGAGTCGTGAGCGGAAAACTCCGCCTGTTCGTCATGGGTCGCGATTGGAGGATTTCATGAGGATGCTATTGATTCTTGCCAGCTCGCTGGCGATTGCGGGCTGTTCGCAGGCCGAGGACGAAGAAGCCGCACCTGCCTTGGAGACATCAACGCCCGAACCCGCGGAGCCGTTGGCCGCCGATGGCAACCCGGCACCCGGCCTATACACGATCACGCTGGAAGAGGGTACGGTATTCACCGAAGACGTGAGGGCAGACGGCACTTACGTCCAGACCGATGCAGACGGCGAAGTCGTCGAGACCGGCACTTGGGAGCAGAAGTCCCCCCAGCAATATTGTTACACGGTCGACGAGGAATACCGTGAGGCCGAAGAACCCGAAGGCCAGCAATGCAACACCGAGGGCATCGGTGAGGACGGCGTCTGGTTCTCGACCAACCCTGAGGGCGAAACCTCGACGGTCGAACGCTCGGAAGGATAGCTAGCCTTGCGAGGGCATCGGCGCCAATGCGGCCCGGTGCCCTTGATCCTGGACTATAGGAACGGCTCCTCGCCCGGTTTGTGGATGCCGCATTCGACCTTGTCCCATCCTGCCCAGCGACCGGCGCGGGGATCTTCCCCCGGCGCGACGGGGCGCGTGCACGGCGAACAGCCGATGGAAGTGAAGCCGCGATCGACCAGAGGGTGCCGTGGCAGGTCGTGCTCTTCGAAATAGGCGGCGATGCGATCCGCGTTCCAATCGATAAGCGGGTTTATCTTGAACCTGCCTTGTGCGTCCGAAGTGTCGATCTCGAAACGCGGAAGGTTTGCGCGGGTCGAAGACTGGAATGCTTTCCGGCCGGTCAGACTGGCATCGAAACCGGATAGCGCCTTTTCGAGCGGACGAACTTTGCGCAGCTCACAGCAACCGTCAGGGTCATAAGACCAGCGCAGTCCGCTTTCATCGCGCGACTGCAGGTCTTCGAGATCGGGATAGACGTTGACGAGATTCAGCCCCAACCGATCAGTCAGCAAGTCGCGATAGGCGAGAGTCTCGGGAAAGTGCTTTCCCGTCTCGAGGAAGAGAACAGGAACCGACGCATCTATTTGCGATACCAGATGGAGCAGTGCCGCGCTTTCGGCTCCGAAACTGGAGACGATGGCAATATCTCCAACGAGATTTCCCTCCAAAACCGCAGCAAGCCATTCATCGGTATCGCTTCCGCGGAACATGCGATTGAGCCGGATAGCATCCTGCTCGGTGAACCGCGGTCCGGTGTCGATACGATCTATCGCACGCAGTTCGTTCACCCGTGCCTCTTGTTCCAGATCGGCGTGGTTGGGTCCGCCGCCGATTGATAAACCTCGGGCCACCGCGACAATGCGGCTTCCAGATCGCTCTCTTCAATCGGCGCGTCCGGGTCGAAGGCGTCGAAGCCGCAGCGCCGCATATAGGCGACCTGGTCGACCAGCACATCGCCCACTGCGCGCAATTCGCCTTCATAGCCCGCTTCACGCAACAACCTTGCCGAGGAGTAGCCTCGCCCATCGCCGAAAGAGGGGAAGTTGACTTCGACGAGGGCAAGGCGTTCGAGATGGGGGATCAACTCGCGCGCATCATCGCCAGGCTCCACCCGGACGGCGCTTGCAGACGACTGGTCGAGGAATGAATCGACAGTCACTGCCCCATGATCGACGGGATCGTCTTCGCGGTAGCGGATCAGGCGATCGTTTTCGAACGATAGATCAGCCATAAAGCGCCTCCTTGAACGGGTTCATGCCGATACGGCGATAGGTATCGAGGAAGCGTTCGCCGTCCTCGCGTTCGCGAAGGTAGACGTCTGCGGCGGTTTCCACCGCATCGACGATGCCTGCCTCGTCGAACCCGGGGCCGGTAATCTTGGCCAGGCTGACATCTTCTGCCTCGCTTCCGCCGAGGAGCAACTGGTAGTTCTCGACGCCTTTGCGATCGACGCCGAGGATGCCGATGTGACCGGCATGGTGATGACCGCAGGCGTTGATGCAGCCGGAGATCTTGAGCTTGAGCTGGCCCAGAGCCTCGGTCTTGCCGCTTGCGGAAAAACGCTCCGAAATCTTCTGCGCCACCGGAATCGATCGGGCATTGGCGAGGCTGCAATAGTCGAGCCCCGGGCAAGCAATAATGTCCTCGACAGTATCGAGGTTCGGGCTGCCCAGACCAGCTTCTTCCAACGCGGTCCACAGCGTGTGAAGATCAGCTTTGCGGACATGCGGCAGAACGATGTTCTGCGTGTGCATGACGCGCAGTTCGTCGAAGCTGTACGCCTTCGCTAAGTCCGCCATCAGGCGCATCTGATCCGAGGTTGCATCACCCGGAATCCCGCCGACGGGCTTCAGACTAATAACGGCAGACGCATAACCTTCGGTCTTGTGCGAAACCGTGTTGCGATCGACCCAAAGCGCGAAGTCCGGATCGCTGCGATCAATCTCACCATTCGCATCTTCCTCGAACGGCGGGTCCTGAAAGAAGGTTCGAATACGTTCGAGTTCGGCGAAGGGCGGTTCGATACCCTGACCCAGCATGTGTTCGAATTCGGCGTCGACGGCCTTTGTATATGCCTCTGCGCCCATCTCATGGACGAGGATCTTGATACGCGCCTTGTACTTGTTATCCCGACGACCTTCGCGGTTATAAACCCGCAGGCACGCTTCGGTATAAGTCACCAGCTGATAGAGCGGAACGAACTCCTTGATGCAAGGCGCAATCATTGGGGTGCGGCCCATGCCGCCGCCGACATAGAATGCCGCGCCGAGTTCGCCGCCGTGCTCCACGATGTGGATGCCGATATCGTGAAGCCGCATCGCGGCACGATCGGTATCGCTGGCGATCACGGCGATCTTGAACTTTCGGGGCAGCGCGTTGAATTCGGGATGGAAGCTCGACCACTGGCGCAGCAGCTCGGCGTAGGGGCGCGGGTCGACCAGTTCATCCTTAGCGGCGCCCGCAAAATGATCAGAAGATATATTGCGGATGCAATTGCCGCTGGTCTGGATGGCATGCATCTCCACTTTGGCCAGATCCGCCAATATGTCCGCGGCTTCTTCCAGCTTGATCCAGTTGTACTGGATATTCTGGCGGGTCGTGAAGTGACCATAGCCGCGGTCGTATTTGTCCGCGATGTCGGCCAGCGCGTGCATCTGGCGGCTGTTCAGAGTGCCATAGGGAACTGCCACACGCAGCATGTACGCATGGAGTTGCAGATAAAGGCCGTTCTTCAGCCGCAAGGGCGTGAACTGCGCTTCGGTCAGCTTGCCTTCGAGACGGCGACGCGCCTGATCGCGGAATTCTTCCACCCGCGCATCGACCATCGCCTGATCGTATTGGTCATAGAGATACATCAGATCACCCAGTTACCGATATCGGGATCGGCCGGTTTGAGAGTGAGGTCGGGGCGCACCGTGGGTCCCAATGCGCGAACACGGTCCTTGATATGCGCGGGCCGCGGCTTGCCATCGTGCAGTTCGGCATCGATCGCATAGGGCACATTGACGCGCCTGGAAGCTTCTTCCCGTCGGGCGGTTTCATCCTCGCACCCGGAAACGTCGACTGCGTCCTCGACATGTAAGGACCAGTCGCTTCCGGTCCACCAGGTAACTGCGCCACTCTTCAGGTCGTTACCAGTGAGGATTCTCATACCGCTGCCTCCATCGCAATCGACGCAAGCGCGCTATCGCGTGCAGTTACCTCACCGATGACGATCAGCGCAGGGCTGATCACGGCCTCATGTTCCACCATGTCCGGCAGCCCGGCCAACGAAGACCTCAATACGCGCATCGACGGCCTTGCGCCGTTCTCGATCACGGCCACCGGCATCGCAGGAGAAAGGCCATCGGCCATCAGCTTTTCGGCGATTTGGGGCGCTGTCTTAACACCCATATAGATCACCAGCGTGCGGCCCTTGCCTGCCAGACCTGCCCAGTCCTGCTCCGCCAGACCCTTGCATTGTCCGGCTACGAAACTGACGATCGAAGAGGCATCGCGGTGCGTAAGCGCGATCTGCGCCGCAGCAGCCGCTCCGTTCGCTGCACTGATTCCGGGGACGATTTCCACGGCAACGCCTGCAGCACGTGCAGCTTCCGCTTCTTCTCCGCCCCGACCAAAAATGAAGGGGTCGCCGCCCTTCAGACGCACGACATCCTGCCCGCTTCGTGCAATCCTAATCAGGAAAAGGTTGATCTCCTCCTGCGGGAGCGTGTGCCTTGCGCGTTGTTTGGCGACCGATATCAATTCGGCATCCGGGTGCGCCAGATCGAGGATTGCAGGATCGACAAGCCCGTCATGGACGATGACGCGCGCTGCTTCGATCAGACGCGCTGCGCGCACGGTAAGAAGATCGGGATCGCCCGGTCCCGCACCGACGAGATAGATGGTTCCGTCCTTTGCCATGTCTTCAAATTGCGGACTGGCACACGTTTGCGCCAAGCAGAATGAATAGCCGGGACGGTAGATCGAATTTTGAAATCGAAGCTGTCGCGCGTGATAGGCGATATTTCAAAACCGCCGCTGCGCCCATCGGAAGCTCAGCTTTAGTGCGGAGGCCCGCTATGCGGGCGTATTGAATTTAGTCCCTCGGCTCGCTCTTTTGCCCGGCCATGGTCCCAAACCACCTCTCCAGCTGATCGCTCGACCGGATATGTATGTCTCGCTGCGGGAAGGGAATTTCGACCCCATGTTCCTTGAACAGCCACCACAGTTTCTTGAGCACCGCACTGCGGACATTGCCCACTCCATCCTCGGGATCCCGGATCCAGCAATGGATCGTGAAATTGACGGAATTGTCGCCATATTCACTCATCCAGACTGTCGGTGGCGGCGCCTTGAGCACGCGTTCGCAGCTCTTCGCGGCTTCGAGCATCAGCTCCTCGGCCAGATGCATGTCCGCTTCGTAGCTCACCCCAACGAGCACCTGCATTCGCACGTTCTTGGAGGAGTAGGACCAGTTCTCCACCTGGTTGATCATCAGGTTCTCGTTGGGAATCAGGTATTCGCGCTGATCGCGCGTGGTAATGGACACGGCGCGCACGCCGATCTTGCGGATTTGCCCGAAGGTTTCGTTTCCCGCCATGTCGGTGACGGCAATCACGTCACTGGGCTTGATCGATTTGTCCATCAGCAGGATAATTCCCGCTATCAGGTTGCCGAAGGTCTTCTGGAGACCGAAACCGATGGCAAGGCCGAATGCGCCGGAAAATACGGCAAGGGCCGTCAAGTCGATGCCCAGCAGGTCGATGCCCAAGAAGAAGGCAGCCGACCAGACGACGATGGTGAGGATCTTCTCGGCCAGCAACTGCTGGGTTTCGTCGAGTTTGGTGAAACGCCGGACTCCGCGGCGCGCGAGCCTGCTCGCGAACCAGGCAAAGAATATTACACCGAACAGGATGGCAGCGACGATCACTATGTCGAACAGCGAAATCCGCATGTCACCGAGGCTGAGCGCGACAGCATCAAGCGTATCGAGCAGCGAGCCGACCGTTTCGTTCTGGCTGCTGACCGCTTCCCTGATCCCCTCGGCAGCAGCAACGCTGCTTTCTTCGGGCGCGTCTTCCGCAAGGCTCCACGCCTGCTCGACCGGAGTGGTTTCGGCAGCTGGAGCGTCTGCTGGTGGTGTTTCGCCCTGCACGTCTATCCCTGTTTCATAGCCGCGAAGGCCTGTTCGAGGTCGGCGATCAGTTCGCCGACATCTTCGAGGCCGATGGATAGGCGAATACCGAGCTTGTCCTCAACCCCCCATCCCTTTTTCGGCCACGCCATCCGCGAACGGACCGGATCGACATCGAAGGGCAGAGCAAGGCTTTCGAAGCCGCCCCAACTGTAGCCGATACCGAACAGGTCCAGAGCATCGATAAACCGGCAGCGCGAGGCATCGTCTGATCCCTTCAGGACGAAACTGAACAATCCGCACCCGCCGGTGAAATCTCGCGCCCAGAGTTCGTGTCCCGGCGCCCCGGGCAGCATCGGGCACAGGACATGAGCGACCTCGTCGCGCTGGCCCAACCATTCGGCGATCCGCAGCGCACTCGCGGTTTCGCGTTCCAGGCGCACTCCCATCGTCCTCAGGCCCCGCAGGGCAAGGGACGCATCGTCGGGTGAAACGACGTGTCCGAGTTGCTGAGCCGTCCGGCGCAGCCGCCGATACCATCGCTCCCCGGCACTCGCGGCCCCCATCATAAGGTCCGAGTGGCCGCCGATATGCTTGGTGAGTGAAGTGATCGAGATATCGCAGCCATGTTCTAGCGCGGCCAATCCGAGCGAGGTCGCCCAGGTATTGTCGAAAAGGCTCACTGCCCCTTTGTCGCGCGCAATGCGGGTCAGTGCTGGGACGTCGCAGACTTCCATCGTGAGACTGCCGGGGCTTTCCAGCATCACTGCCTTGGTGCGTTCGCAAAAGGCCTGTTCGTAGGCCGGAACGTTGAGCGGGTCGAAAAAGCGATGCTCGACGCCGAATTGCCTGAGCAGCCCCATCGCCGTGTTGCGCGTAGGGTCATAGGCGTTGTCAGCCACGAGCAGTACATCGCCGCTGCGCAGGACGGACATTAGCGCTGCGACGATCGCCGCAACCCCGCTTGGATACAGCACCGTGCCTTCGGCACCCGGTTCGAGATCGGTCAGCGCCTCGGCCAGTGCCCATTGCGTTGGCGCGCCGCGCCGACCGTAGAAGAAACTGCCGTCCTCGTTGCTCTTAACCCCTTCGCGCAGCGCCGCACAGTCGCGATAAAGATGCGTACTGGCCCGCCAGACGGGCGGATTGACGACGTGCTCCGAAAAGTCCCCCGAGCGGCCACCCGTCACGAGACGTGTGCCCGCCGATCGCTTGCCGCCGCTATCCTTGGCCATTCATCTCGCCTGCCCGCTTTGCTTGGGGGTATCGGGGTCCGCACCCCACTCCTGCCAGCTACCGTCATACAGCGCGCTGTCTTCCTTGCCGAGCAGTTCTAGGCCGAACAGCAGGACCGAAGCAGTCATTCCGCTATTGCAGGTGGTGACGACGGGCTGGACCAGATCGATCCCCGCATTTTCGAATTCGCTACGGATCGCGCCCGGGGATTTATAGGTCCCGTCCTCGTTCAACAGCCTTGTGAAGTGCAGGCTTTTCGCACCGGGGATATGCCCCTGCGATCCGCTCCCTTCCCGGCCTTCGAAGCGGGCTGCATCGCGCGCATCGACCACCTGCCACTCGCCCTGGGAAATATTGGCCAACATTTCATCCTTGGATTTGACGTCGCGCCGCGGGGTTGATTCTTCCCTGTGCCGGGGTGCGTGATCGACTATCCGCTGCGAAACTTCGCGCCCCTCGCCGCGCCATTTTTCCAGCCCGCCGTCAAGGATGGCCACCTGGTCGATGCCGTACCGGTCGAGGATGAACCACGCACGCGCGGACGACTTGATCGCGCTATCGTCGTAGAGCACGACGCGGCTGCCGGGGGCGATGCCGAGCTCGCCCATTCGCTCGGCAAATTGGGCCGACGTGGGCAAAGCCTTAGGGACATCCGACCCGGTGTCGACGAAGCTGGCGAGATCGAGGAACCGGGCACCGGGGATATGGCCGGCCCCGAACTCTTCTACTGCATCGCGCCCACTGTCGGGCAGATGCGTGGTTGCATCCAGCACTACGAGATCATCCGCACCTAGCCGGGCGGCAAGCCATTCGGTCGATACAAGCTTTTCCATCCCGGCTTGCTAGCTGGCACCGGACGCGGTGTCGATTCAGTCGAGCGCGCGTGCCGCAATCGGCTCGTAACTCCGTGGCCCTTCGTCGATACGAAACGGTGTCACGCGTCCGCCGCCCGGTATGCCAAGTCCCACGACGAAAGTCTTGACCAAAGGCTCGGCACTGGCTCCGTCGAGGCGTACCCTCAGCAACGGAACGAAGAGTGCAGCCTTGCCCTGCCGGATTACCCGAGCCTGCGAAAGCGGGATGGTCAGTTGCCCTTCGTGCCGCACACTTTGCCCCGGGGCGATGCGCTCGAAGGTATGACGCTTTTCGAGCGCCTGCGAAGCGCTGGCAACCTGCTGCTCGACCGGTACACCGCCATGTGCGGAGACGATGTCCGCACCCAGATCGACGTTCGAGAGCGCCTTTGTGGAGCGATTCATCAGCGACACACGATAATGCAGCGTCGCGTTCATTACCGACCGGGTTAACTTGATCGCTTCTGCGCGAATTTGCAGATCTGTAGGCCCGGCCAGACCGCCGCCGCTGGCCACGATGGGCTTCTCTATCTCCGGCGGAGAAACGGCGCGGCGACGCTGGGACACGAAATAGCCCAGACCGAGCAAGGCCAATAGCCCACCGCCAACGGCAGGCCATATCCAGGTTATACCTTCGGCGGCCGGCTCGGGAACGGGCACAGCTTCACTCGTAATTGGATTGGCGCTTTGACCTGGCTGCTCTTCGGTCTCTTCCGTGGCCAGAGGCGCGGGCACGATCGGTACTGTCTCACCCGGATCGAGCGGGAGACGTTCCGGCGCCGTCGGCAGGCCGGTCGGCTGTGGGCGCGGCGCTTCTACAGTCCTGGTTGCGGGTGCAGCCGCGCCTGCAGTCCGCGAGGGAGCCGGTGTCGGCTCAGGACTTGGGGATGCAGGCAGGGTCACCGTCGGCCTTGCTGTCGGGCGTGGCGAGGGGGTCGGCGTGCCAATGACGCGCGGCACAACCGGCACATTGCCGCTTTCGACATCGACCGGACCCTGCGCGCGCGGACTGGCCGTGGGCGTGGGGTTCGGCGGCAACTGGAAATCCTGCGCGCTTTGTGCCGACAGGCCGCTGGGCGCGGCGAGAGCGAGCGCTACGAAGGGAAGGCGAATACGAATGTGCATGAGTAAAGAAGACCTGATCGGATCGGCGCGCTGAATAGGCACTGAAGAGGCGAGTTCCAAGCCCCGGCTTGCACCCATGCCCCATTCGCGGCAGATGCGCGACATGAGCGACACAGTGACACCCAAGTTCCTTGGCGAAAGTAGCCCACTTCCCACCTCGCCGGAAGAGGCCGAACTCGATTACGTGCCGAACCCCCGCAAGGGCCAGCTCTACATGGTGCGCTTCGCCGCGCCGGAGTTCACCTCTCTGTGCCCGGTTACCGGCCAGCCGGATTTCGCGCATCTGGTGATCGATTATGCCCCTGAAGAAACGATCGTGGAATCGAAAAGCCTGAAGCTTTACCTCGGCTCTTTCCGCAACCACTGCGGATTTCACGAGGATGTTACCGTGGGCATCGGAGAGCGACTGTTCACGGAAATGAAGCCCAGATGGTTGCGCATCGGCGGCTACTGGTATCCGCGCGGCGGCATTCCGATCGACGTGTTCTGGCAGAGCGGCGCGGTGCCGGAAGGACTATGGGTTCCCGATCAGGGCGTATCGTCCTATCGTGGGCGCGGTTAAGAGGAGACGGGCGTGATTGCGAAACTGCCGAAATATGCCTTGTGGCTCGCGCTTGCGCTACTGCTCTGGTTCGCGGTTGCGATCTTCGGACCCAAATTCGGGGTGATCGACTGGCAGACCGGGCTGGGCACCATGGTCCGCACTGCCGGCCCCATTTTCATCGGCGTGACCGCGTTGCTGGCTCTCGTCGCCCTCGTTCTCGTCCTTTGGAAAGGCCCTCGCCCGCAGTGGTGGAAAGCGGCGCTCGCCCTCGCCATTCCCGCGGCGCTGATGGCCGGTCTCGCGTGGGTGGCGGACCGGGCGGCCAGCGTGCCCCCGATCCATGATGTCTCCACCGACACAGCGAACCCGCCTTCATTTTCCGCCGCCACGATCGCCCAGCGTGAAGAGATGGGCGCGAATCCGCTCAATGATTACCAGACGCCGCTCGGCCAGCTGGAACCGTGGCAGGAGGCGCTCGCCGATAGTCCTTTGGCCGGGAAGAGCCATGCACGGGTGATTGGAGAGAGCTTCCCGGAACTGCAGCCAATTCCGTTCGACATTCCCCGTGATCAGGCCATAGCGCGGGTTTCGGCAGCGATGAGCGACATCGGCCTCACGGACATCCGCAGCGACGTCCAGGCGGGCACGGTCGAAGGAACGGCGGAAACCTTCGCATTCGGCTTCAAGGACGACGTCGTGGCACGGGTGCAAGACGGCGTCATCGACCTGCGCTCGGTCAGCCGTGTTGGTCTGTCCGATCTCGGTTACAACGCCGCGCGCCTGCGAGAATTGTCCGATGCCATCGAGGCGCGCCTCAACGACTGAACCGATCGACCCAGCGGCGGTCGAGCCAGTCCTTGAGCCGCCGCAGCCAGCGGGCCTGTATCGCGAGGCCGTAATAGGACAGGATGGCTTCTCCCCTGCACGTGTTGAGCAGGTAGAAATCCATCCCGATACCGCGGTAAGTGCGACGAGGACGACTGCTTGAGAGGGTGCGGCGAATATTTTCTGCCAGCAGCGGACCGGCGTAGACGGCGTGTACACCGGAATGCTTCAAGTGCCTGTCCGTCCGGCGCGCGACGTCTCCGGTCGCGAAAATCTCGCGAAATCCGCAAACGGCCTGATGCTCATCGACACGGATGAAGCCGTCTTCATCCACTGGCAGGCCGCTCGCCCGCGGCCAGTCGGGTGCGCCGCTTCCGACAGCAGCCACCACCAGGTCCAGCGCCTCGAGAGACTTCCCACCGGCCACCAGCTTTCCGCTCTCAAAACGCGCATCGGCATCGACGATGCGAATTTCCTGCCGCACTAGTTCGGCACGAACCTTTTCCGCAATTCTCCCTGAGTGGCTAGTCAATAGGCCGCCCTCTCCGCATACGAGCGTGATGGAAAATCGAGGTTTTTCCCGCGCATTGGCGAGTCCGAAAGCCAGCTCTACGCCGCCTGCGCCGCCGCCAACCACGGCGATGTTACGGATAGCCGAGGAGCTATCACGCAGTTTCCGCCAATGTTCGATAAAGCCGTCGATAGGGCGAATATCGAGCAGGCGCGGGTCGCTTCCAAGCAATTCGGCAGCCTGTCCCTCCCCTCCGGTGGCTATCGCGCAGACATCGTAATTCACGATCTCGCCGCTATCCAGCAGCGCTGCCTTCGCGTGAGGATCAAGGGAAACAAGCCTTGCCCGGCGCCAATCGATACCGGATTGCGCGACCAGCGGCTGCAAGGGGATACCCGCTTCGTCCGCACGATACTCCCCCGCCAGCCAGCCCGGAACCATGCCGGAATAGCGCATGGTATCGAGCGGCTCGACAAGCACGACACGTGTGCGCGGGAGCGGATTTTTCCGAAGCGAATCGATCACGCCAAGATGCGCATGGCCCGCGCCGACGAGCAAGAGGGTCCGGTCGTCCATCATCGGCAAGTAGCGCGGAAACCGGTTGCAAGGAACCTGGTGGAGCCGAGCGGGATCGAACCGCTGACCTCGTCATTGCGAACGACGCGCTCTCCCAACTGAGCTACGGCCCCGTAACCGGTCTGGATCAGAGTTTTAGCGATTGGGCCTGCGCAAGAAAAGACCGGTCAGCTCCGGATTTTCCAGCCGGACGCGAGGATGCGATATACGAGGAAGGCGAATACCAGATTGAATAGACCCAGTCCCAATGCGCTCTGCACGAGGGCCGAGTTGGTATCGCCGATGTCGCTCTGGCCCAGAAAGCCGAAACGAAAGCCGCTTATGACATAGAAGAAGGGATTGAAGCGGCTGATGATCTGGAAAGTAGGAGCAAGGTTGTCGATCACGTAGAATGTGCCCGACAGTAGGCTCAGCGGTGCTATCACGAAATTGGTGACCGCAGCGTTGTGATCGAACTTTTCCGCCCAGATCGACGCAAGCAGGCCCATCAGCGCGAGCATGATCGCGCCCATCAGCCCGAACCACGCGACCGCCCATGGATGCGCCAGCGACAAATCAACCCCTGGATAGAACGCCATGGCCAAGGCGACCGCTGCACCCACTGCAATTGCCCGGGTAACCGCGGCTGTGACGATCCCCGTCATCAGTTCGCCAGTCGAAAGCGGCGGCATGAGCAGATCGATGATCGTACCCTGGATCTTGCCCGACAACAGCGAGAAACTGGAATTGGCAAAAGCATTCTGCATCATGCCCATCACGATCAGGCCCGGGGCGACGAAGGTTGCAAAATTCACTCCCAGGATCTCTCGTCCCTCACGGCCGAGCGCGACCGTGAAAATGACCAGAAAAAGCAGCGTGGTTACGGCAGGGGCCCAGATCGTCTGCGTCTGGACCTTGAGAAACCGGCGAACCTCCTTAATATAGAGACTCCATAAACCCACGCGGTTGATCCCGGTAATCACGGGCTCCCCCCGCTTCGGGAAACTGCCCCTCCCCTTGCCCGGATTTTCCGTGAACGAGGCATCGTCACTGCTCTGAGAGGAAGCGGGAACGGGTTGGACTTGATCGGCCATGGGCGTGCGCCTAGGGCCAAGCACTTCCGCTGGCAAGATGCAGGCGGAAACACGAAGGATACGGATTTCGTAATGAGCTGGACCGACGAACGGATCGCGACGCTGAAGAAGATGTGGGAAGGCGGTTCAACTGCCAGCCAGATTGCCGACGAACTGGGCGGCGTGAGCCGCAATGCGGTGATCGGAAAGGCTCACAGGCTCGGCCTCAAGTCGCGCCCCTCACCGGTTAAGGCGGCCGAGAAAAAGAAGGTTGTGCCCAAGCCGAAGCCTGCGTCCAAGCCGGTGGCTAAGAAGGTCGCTCCGCGTCCTGCACCCGCTCCTGCCACTGCTGCGCCAGCGGCTCCGGCGGCAGCTCCACCAGCGGCCAGGCCGGATAGCAACAATCCCTCTCAGCCAATGCCCAATCGATCGACCGACCTGCCGAAGATCGTTTCGGTCGGTCCCGGCGGTTTCCTCAGGCAGGGACCCGGCGATCAGCAGCCTCCCATTCCGCCCGCGCCGCCGCGCAGGCTGGTTCCGGCTAAGCCTGATCCCTCTATCGCCGACAAGACAAGCCTGCTCGATCTATCGGACAAGGTCTGCCGGTGGCCAATGGGCCATCCCGGCGAACCCGACTTCCATTTCTGCGGGGTCGCGGTGAATCCCGGCTTCCCTTATTGCGTCGAGCATTGCGGACGGGCTTATCAGGCACAGCTGCCCCGCGGTGCCCGCCGTCCCCCTCCCCCCTTGCCTTTCGGCGGTCCGCGCGTACGCTGACTGCGGCCCAAGGCAAATTCGAAAGCCCGCCCTCCGAACTCTCGGAGCGGCGGGCTTTTCGTTCAACGAGGTGGCTGAAACTCAGCGCCGATGTGCGAACCAGATGGTATGATGCGGACCCTTGTTATTGGGCCGGGCACGCACAACGCGCTCCTCGACCTGGAAACCCGCTTCTTTCAACCTGATGCGAAACCGGTGGTCCGGCGCCGCTGACCAGATCGACAGCACGCCGCCGGGCATCAGCGCGTCGCGCGCCTTGCCGAGGCCGGTGCGCGAATACAATCTCTGGTTGCCGTCCCGCACGATACCGTCGGGTCCGTTGTCGACATCGAGCAGGATTGCATCCCACTTTCCGCAGGTCCCATCGTTGGCATCGTCGATCAACGCTGCGACATCGCAAAGCACGACCTCGCCCCGCTGATCTTCTAGGCTGTCTCCGGTCAAATGCGCCAATGGCCCCTTCGCCCATTCGAGGATTTCGGGCACCACCTCCGCCACGACCACCCGCGCGCCCTCGCCTGCCTTCTCCAGCGCCTTGCGGAATGTGAAGCCCATGCCATAGCCGCCGACCAGCACGCGCGGTGCTTTCCGGTTCAGTTCCGCCAAGGTGAGTTCGGCGAGCTGCTCCTCGCTGAACTGCATGCGCGTGCCCATCAGTTCGTCACGTCCGAGCATGATGATATGATCGCGTCCGTGACTGACCAGCGTAAGCGTTTCCCCTCCAGGGATTTCGGCAGTGGCAATGGTTTCACGGGGCAGCATGGCGGGCCTTTCGGGCTTGCAGGATCTACAACTCGCGCCCGATAGCGCGCTCGCTGCCACAGCGATAGTCAGCCCGTCACTTCGAGAACCATGTTGGTGGGCGTCTCCGATGCCCTACGAATATTGGAGAACCCTGCCTCGTTAAGAACCTCGGTGAGGCGCTTCTGGCCAGCCTGCGCACCCAGACCGAGACCAACAGGTTGAGACAGCGATGCAGGAGTGCACACGGTGGTGGAAAAGGCGTAGAAAATCTGCCCCAGGGGATGCATGTTATCCGCCATGGAATCGCCGGCCATCGGTTCGACCAGCATCAGCGTACCGTCATCTTTCAGCGTATCGCGAATGTGCCGGGCCGCGCCTACTGGATCGCCCATGTCGTGGAGAGCGTCGAAAATGCAGGCGAAGTCATAGTCGCGCCCGCTGAAATCCTGCGCGGTTGCCACCTGAAAATCGACATTCGTGACGCCCGCCTCTGCCGCCTTGCGGCGCGCCTCCTGAATCGAGGGCTCATGGAAATCGATGCCGTGGATAGTGGAGTTGGGATAGGCCTTGGCGAGCAGCACGGTCGAGGATCCGTGCCCGCATCCGATGTCGGCCACTTTCGCGCCCTTGGTCAGTTTGGCCTCGACACCGCCAAGTGCGGGTATCCAGGTCTCCACCAGATTGGCCTGATAGCCGGGGCGGAAAAACCGGTCGGTCCCACAGAAAAGACATTGCGAATGCTCTCCCCATGGCCTGCCTTGTCCCGAACGGAAGGTGTCGACCGACTTCTGGTGCTCTTCATATTGCGAGACCACCGCCATGATGAATCCCTGCATGTTTGCCGGCTGCCCTTCCCGCGCGAAGACAAGTGCCTGTTCGGGCGAGAGCGAAAAGGTTTCATCTTCGGGATGAAAAGTCACGTAGCCTGCCGCGCTGACCGAACCGAGCCACTGATGCAGGTACTTCTCGTTATATCCGGTCTTACCTGCGATCTGCGCTAGGGTCAGCCGCCCTTCGCCGTCGAGCGTGTCGAAAACGCCCGCCTGATCGCCGATATAGGCCATGAAAAGGCTTAGTGCGCCAGCGACGTCGCCGATCACCTTGCCGGCCAGTTCTTCCACTTTTGTCGTGTCGATCTGCTGGATCATTTTCGCTCTCCACAATGCAGGAAAAGCGACCCTTTGCGATCCGGGTCCTCAGTTGCCGCGACTCGCTCGTGCATGGCGAGAAACCGACTGCCGACCCTTTAGCACCTGCGATCCGACACAAGAAGAGGGGCCGCCGGCGGACCGGCGACCCCTCTGTGTCTGCTTGTCCCGCGCTTGCGGGCAAAGCGGCTTAGTCTTTCAGGAAGTCGGGCACATGGTTTTCACCGCCGCCATCGTTTCCGCCGCGACCTTCACCGCGACTACCGCCACGACCGCCGCCGCGGGGACCACCGCGACCGCCGCGACGATCACCGCCACCGCCGCCGCCGCGCGGGCCACGGTCACCACGATCACCGCGCGGTTCGCGCGGCGGGCGGGTGTCTTCCAGCTCTTCGCCGGTTTCCTGGTCGACGACGCGCATCGACAGTCGGACCTTGCCACGCTGGTCGATCTCGAGGACCTTGACCTTAACTTCCTGGCCTTCGGTCACGACATCGGTCGGCTTCTCGACGCGTTCGTTCTTCATTTCGCTGACGTGGACGAGACCGTCCTTGCCGCCCATGAAGTTCACGAAAGCTCCGAAGTCGACGATGTTGACGACCTTGCCGTCGTAGATCTTGCCGACCTCTGCTTCTTCGGTAATGCCTTCGATCCACTTGCGTGCTGCTGCGATCTCGTCGGCATTCGAGGAGCTGATCTTGATCACGCCTTCGTCGTCGATGTCGACCTTGGCACCGGTTTCGGCAACGATCTCGCGGATAACCTTGCCGCCCGTACCGATGACGTCACGGATCTTCGACTTGTCGATCTGCATCGTTTCGATACGCGGAGCGTGCTTCGACACTTCACCGCGAGCCGTGCCCAAGGCCTTCTGCATTTCGCCGAGGATGTGCGCGCGACCGGCCTTCGCCTGCTCGAGCGCCTTGGTCATGATTTCCTGCGTGATGCCGGCAACCTTGATGTCCATCTGGAGCGAGGTGATACCGTTTTCCGAACCTGCGACCTTGAAGTCCATGTCGCCGAGGTGATCTTCGTCACCCAGGATGTCCGACAGGACGGCGAACTTGTCGCCTTCGAGGATCAGACCCATCGCGATACCGGAAACCGGGCGTTCGATCGGAACACCGGCGTCCATCATGGCCAGACAGCCGCCGCAAACGGTCGCCATCGAGCTCGAGCCGTTCGACTCGGTGATGTCCGACAGGATGCGAATGGTGTAAGGGAAATCCTCGCGGCTCGGCAGCACCGGGTGCAGCGCACGCCATGCGAGCTTTCCGTGGCCCGTCTCGCGGCGGCTGGTGAAGCCGAAGCGGCCGACTTCGCCGACCGAATAGGGCGGGAAGTTGTAGTGCAGCATGAAGTGATTGTACGACAGGCCTTCGAGACCGTCGATCATCTGCTCTGCATCCTTGGTGCCCAGCGTGGTGGTGCAGATCGCTTGCGTTTCACCGCGTGTGAACAGCGCCGAACCGTGTGTGCGGGGCAGCAGTCCGACCATCGCCTCGATCGGGCGAACCTGGTCGACCTTGCGTCCGTCGATGCGGGTGCCGTCCTTGAGGATCGACCCGCGCACGATGTCGCTTTCGAGCTTCTTCACCAGCTTGAGCTTGCCGAGATATTCGGCCGGATCGTCGTGATCGAGGCCTTCGTAATGCTCGCGCGCCTTGGCACGGGCGGCGTTGATCGCATCCTGGCGCTCGGCCTTGTTGGTGATCTTGTAGGCGGCTTCGAGGTCTGCGCCGATGATGCCGCGAAGTTCGTCGAGCGTGGCCGACTTGTCTTCTACCGGATCGAGATCCCACGGATCCTTGGCAGCCTGTTCGGCGAGATCGATGATCGCACCGATGACCTTGCGGCTTTCCTCATGCGCGAACATGACGGCGCCGAGCATTTCCTCTTCGGTCAGCTCCTTGGCTTCGGATTCGACCATCATCACCGCGTCCTGCGTGCCGGCGACGACGAGGTCGAGGCGACCTTTTTCGTCCAGCGCCTTGTCGAGGCTTGGGTTGAGTTCGTATTCGCCATTGCGGAAACCGACGCGTGCGGCGCCGATCGGGCCCATGAAGGGCACGCCAGAAAGGGTCAGCGCAGCCGATGCGGCGATCATCGCGACGATATCGGGCTCGGTCTCGCCGTCATAGGACAGGACCTGCGCGATAACGTTGATTTCGTTGTAGAAGCCTTCCGGGAACAGCGGCCGCAGCGGGCGGTCGATCAGGCGGGAGGTCAGCGTTTCCTTCTCCGTGGCGCGGCCTTCGCGCTTGAAGAAGCCACCCGGGATACGGCCCGCGGCGGAGAATTTTTCCTGGTAGTGGACGGTCAGCGGGAAGAAATCCTGCCCTTCCTTCACACTCTTGGCGGCGGTCACTGCGCAGAGCACCACGGTTTCGCCATAGGTGGCCAGAACGGCGCCGTCAGCCTGACGGGCGATGCGGCCGGTTTCGAGGGTGAGGGTCTTTCCGCCCCACTCCAGCGATACGGTTTTCGTGTCGAACATGTATTTTCCTTTTGAACCCGCACGGCCTTATTGCGGTGCGGGGCCTACTGTGCCGGGCAATCCGTCCCGGTCCGGTTCGAGGCGATATGTCTTGCCTCTGGTGGGCCGCCCGCGCCGGATTGCGAAGGGGCCATATGCGAAAAGGGCGGCCCGTTTGAGCCGCCCTTCCCGAAAACTCTTATTTGCGAAGACCCAGCTTCTGGATCAGGGCATTGTAACGCTCGACATCTATCTTCTTGAGATAGGCGAGCAGGTTACGGCGCTTGTTGACCATCATGAGGAGGCCACGACGCGAGTGGTTATCCTTGTGATTGGCCTTGAAGTGGTCGGTGAGGTTGCGAATACGCTGCGTGAGGATCGCGACTTGGACTTCCGGCGAACCGGTATCGCCTTCGTTCTGGGCGTTGTCCTTGATGATTTCTTGTTTCTGTTCGGCAGATACCGACATGCATTTTACTCCGCGACATCCGGTAGGTTGAAGCCCCGCACGACCTTGGCCGAGCCTCCTTCGAGTTCCATCAGCGCCACCGGGATGTTTCCCAGCTTTGCAAGGTGGAGCCCGTCGGCCCATTCTCCATGAACGGGGGGCAGGTCCGACAGTACCCGGCCTTGGCGGACCGCCTGCGCGCTGTCGGGATCGAGGGGAAGGACCGGGATGTCGTCCAGTCCGGCCTCTAGCGGCAGGAGAAGGTTTTCGATGGGCGCGCCCTTAGCGATTTCCTCTGCCGAGTCCAGCGAAATCGCCTGATCCTCGCGGAACGGGCCAGCCTTTATCCGCCTGAGATAGGTGACATGGCCCACCGCACCAAGGGCGTGTGCGATATCCCGTGCCAGAGAACGGATGTAGGTGCCCTTGGAGACGTGCGCGACCAAGGTCACGCTGTCCGCCAGTTCGAGCGGAGCCTGCGGATCGTAGGGATCCGGCCTGCCGGAGGTTGTGGCAAAGCTGGAGCGCAGGTCAGCATCCTCGCGCTGGGCCAGCAAGCGGAGGTCGTGAATAATCACCCTGCGGGTCTTCATTTCGACCTCTTCGCCTGCCCGCGCGAGATCATAGGCGCGCTTTCCGCCGACCTTGATGGCCGAAAAGGCAGGCGGTGTCTGTTCGATTTCTCCCGAGAAATGTCCGAGCACCGCGGCGATGGCAGCCATGGGCGGGCGGCGGTCGCTGCGGTGGACAACCTCACCCTCGGTATCCAGTGTGTCGGTCTGTTCCCCGAACTGGATGGTGAATTCGTAGATCTTGTCGCTGTCCAGCATCCGCCCCGCCAACTTGGTCGCTTCGCCCAGCGCAATCGGCAATACGCCTTCCGCGAGCGGGTCCAGCGTCCCGCCATGGCCGACCTTGGTCTTCGCGTAGCCGCCCTGCCGGAGCACGCGCTTGACCAGTCCGACGGCCTGGGTCGAGCCGAGCCCGCGCGGCTTGTCGAGCAGCAGCCATCCGTGCGGTGCGGGTTTGCTGCGCTCGCTCACGTGATGAAATCCTCGATCCCGGCAGCGACGGAATAAAACAGGCCCGTCATCCACTCGACCGGTGGAAAGAGGGTATTCTCGATCCAGCGCGCATCGGGAAAGGCCCAGGTCGCGGCGATGAGCACGGCGAGCAGCAACATGCCCATGGCCTGCAGTTTCTGCCAATGATGAGCCCAGCGGCGCGGCATCAGCCCGCCGACGATATGCGACCCGTCGAATGGCGGGATCGGGAGCATGTTGAACAGGGCGAGGAAGACGTTGATGACGATGAAGGAGCCGAATGCGGTCAACATCCAATCGGGGAGCGCGACGCCCCAAGTCGTTGCAAGGCCCGCCAGCATCCCGAAGATGATCGCGCCGACCAGCGCGAGAACGATATTTGTCCCCGGGCCTGCAGCGGCAACGGCCATCATGCCGTAACGAGGGTTGTCGAGCCGGCGCGCATTGACGGGTACCGGCTTGGCCCAACCGAAGATCGGCCCGCCGAACAGCGCCAGCGCGCCCGGCACCAGCAATGTCCCGATGGGATCGACGTGTTTGATGGGATTGAGCGTCAGCCGCCCCATGTCGCGCGCGGTGGTGTCGCCCAGCGCCAGCGCGGTCCAGCCATGCGCTACTTCATGGAAGACGATTGCAATGATGAGGCACGGGATCAGGATCGCCGCGAGGGTAAGTGTATCGAGCATATCGCGTTATGTAGGAAGGCGGGAGGGCTGACGCACCCTCTAGCGGGTCAGCGCCTCGGAAAAGTGCCTGCGGCACATGGCAACATAGCGATCGTTGCCGCCAATTTCGGTTTGCGCACCTTCGCTGACCGCCTTGCCGTTTGCATCGACACGCAGGTTCATCGTTGCCTTGCGGCCGCAATCGCACACTGCCTTCATCTCAACCAATGCGTCCGCAATTCCCAGAAGCGCCGCCGAGCCGGGAAAGAGTTCGCCCTGAAAATCCGTGCGCAGGCCGTAACACAGCACCGGAATGCCCGCATCGTCAGCCAGCCGAGCCAGCTGCCAGACCTGATCGCGGGTAAGGAACTGCGCCTCGTCGACCAGCACGCAAGCGAGCGTGGTATCTTTATGTTCTTCCAGCACACGCGCTTCGATATCGGTGTCGGCTTCATAGCGATGCGCATCGCTGGCGAGGCCGATACGGCTAGAAATCGCGCCGAATCCGGGCCGGTCGTCCAGCGCGGCGGTCCAGAGCGAGACCTTCATCCCCCGCTCACCATAGTTGAACGCGGTCTGGAGCAGCGTGGAGCTCTTCCCCGCATTCATGCTGGCGTAGTAGAAATACAGCTTGGCCATCGCCGGCTTCTAGCCCCGGGGGACAGGGCTGTTAAGGAGATCGACAGACAGGATTGGGGATGAGATACCCCGAAAACTAACAAAAGGTGAGGTGAGCGGGATTCCCATGGCTGAAGCACAGGCAGGTTCGGGCACGCAGAGCGGCATTCTCGGCTGGATCGAAAGAAGCGGCAACAAGCTGCCCGATCCGGTTTTCCTGTTCTTCTGGCTGATCGCGATATTGGTGGTCGTTTCGATCGCCGCTTCGCTTGCCGGACTCTCCGCCGCGCACCCAACCGAAGTCGATGCCGACACCGGGGCGGCCACGGTCATCACTGCACAGAGCCTGCTGAGCGCAGAGAACATCGCGCGGCTCTGGGTCGAAATGCCGCAGACATTCACCCACTTCCACCCGCTCGGCTACGTGCTGGTCGTGATGCTGGGAGCAGGTGTTGCCGAGCGTGCGGGGCTGTTCGGCACCGCCATGCGGGCGGGCGTGCGAAATGCGCCCATTTACCTGCTGACGCCCATCGTCGCGTTCGTCGGCATGATGGGCAATCTCGCCGCCGATGCCGCGTACGTGGTCCTGATCCCGCTGGCCGGGATCATCTTCCATGCCGCTGGGCGCCATCCGGTTGCGGGGATCGCCGCCGCATTTGCGGGCGTATCGGGGGGATTTTCGGCCAATTTGCTGCCCGGCCAGCTGGACGCGCTGCTCTTCGGCATTACCGAGGCCAGCGTCGAGACGGTGTTCGGGGATTTCACGGCCAATATCGCAGGCAACTGGTATTTCATCGCCGCGATGACTTTCGTCTTCCTGCCGGTGATCTGGTTCGTGACCGACAAGATGATCGAACCCCGCCTTGGGCCGTGGAACCCTTCCATGGCGGGCAAGGCGGTATCGCCCGAACAACAGGGCGAAGTCGCCGATGGGGACCGCGCACTCTCGTCTGCGGAAAGCAAGGGACTGCGCTGGGCAGGCCTCGCCGTGCTGTTCGTCGTCGGCCTCTGGCTGTTCTTCACGCTCGGCCCGGGCACGCCGCTGATCGACGAGACCGCTTCGGCGGAAGCGCGGCTGACACCTTTCTATCAGAGCCTCGTCGCAGGCTTCTTCCTGCTCTTCCTCCTCGCGGGCTGGGCCTATGGCAAGGCCGCCGGGACGATCGAAGATCACCGCGGCCTGGTGAAGATGATGGCCGGCGCGATGGAGGATCTTGCCTATTACTTGGTACTTGCCTTCGCCGCCGCGCATTTCGTGGCGATGTTCGCCTGGTCAAACCTCGGCCTGATCCTCGCAGTGAACGGAGCCGACTTTCTCGGCAACAGCGGGCTTCCCGCATGGGCGCTGCTGACGGCGATCATTCTGGTATCAGCCCTCCTCAACATCTTCGTCGGTTCGGCGAGTGCAAAGTGGGCGCTGCTGGCTCCGGTTCTCGTGCCCATGCTGATGCTGCTGGGCATTTCGCCGGAAATGGCGACAGCTGCTTATCGCGTTGGCGACGGGGCGACGAATATCATCACGCCGCTGATGGTCTATTTCCCGCTGATCCTGATCTTCTGCCAACGCTGGCAGAAGGATTTCGGCCTCGGCAGCCTTGCCGCGACAATGCTGCCCTATTCGGTCGGCCTGTTGCTGGCAGGGCTCGCGATGACCATCGGATGGGTCGTGCTGGATCTTCCGCTCGGCCCGGGCGCCGAAGTTTTCATGGAAGTACCCACCACGGTCGATCCGACCGGACCGGCCAGCGCCGAGTAAAGCCTACTCTTCGTCCTCGAGGTCTTTCGCGACCTTGGGGTCGGAGAGCAGCTTCTCGATCCGTTCCGCCTCGTCGAAGCTTTCATCGGGCTGGAAAGAAAGTTTGGGCGCAAACTTGAGGCCCAGGCGCTTGGCGACTTCCTTCTGGAAGAACGCCGTATTGGTACGCAATGCCTTCAGCACCGCCGCTTCGTCCTGCCCCAGCAGGGGTTTGACATAGGCCTTGGCGTTCCTGAGATCCGGGCTCATCCGCACCTCGGTTACAGAGATGTTCGACGCGCGCAGCACATCATCATGCGCCTCCCCGCGTGCGAGCAGTTCGGACAGTATATGCCGAACCCGCTCGCCAACTTTTAGGACGCGAACCGATTGCTGTTCGGGAGTGGAAGAGTTTCTCACCATTATGCCCACCGGACCCACGAGCGAGAATCGAACTCGCCAAATGGTCGATACAACTCAACCACCTCCGCCGACCGGATCAGGGCCACAACGATCCTTTCTTATAGCGTCCGTTCGCGCTCCTCGACCTCGAACACTTCGAGCTGGTCGCCAGCCTTGATGTCGTTGGTGTCGGCAAGGACCACACCGCATTCCAAACCGGCGCGGACTTCGTCCACATCGTCTTTGAAGCGGCGCAGCGAGGCGATGGTCGTGGCTGAGACGATGACGTCGTCGCGAGTGAGGCGTGCGTGCAGCCCCTTGCGAATGACGCCTTCCTCGACCAGCAGGCCGGCGGCCTTGTCTTTCTTGCCCGAACGGAACACTTCCTTGACCGCGGCACGGCCGACGACGTGTTCGATCCGCTCCGGACCAAGCTCGCCCGCCATCTCCTTGGCGATTTCCTCGGTGAGGTGGTAGATAACGTCGTAATACTTCATCTCTACGCCGTCGTGCTTTACCAGTTCGCGCGCCTTGGCATTGGGACGCACGTTGAACCCGATGATCGGCGCCTTCGAGGCTGCTGCCAGCTGCACGTCGCTTTCGGTGATCGCACCCACGCCTGCGTGCAGAACGCGGACCTTGATGAGATCGTTCGACAGATTGTGCAGCGCGGTCGTGATGGCTTCCACCGAACCCTGCACATCGGCTTTCACCAATACGGGGAATTCGACCACATTCGAGGCGAGGTTGTTGAACATCGTATCGAAGCTGGTCGGCGCAAGCGCGGTACGCTTTTCGGTCGCCTTTTCCTGACGATATTGCGCGACTTCACGGGCACGCTGTTCGTTTTCGACCACGGTAAGCACGTCGCCGGCACTCGGTACACCGCCGAGGCCGAGGACCTCGACCGGCATCGAAGGTCCGGCCTTCTTGATCTGTTTGCCCTGGTCGTCGACGATGGCGCGGACACGGCCACTCTGGGTGCCGACCACGAAAGTGTTGCCACGCTCCAGCGTACCGCGGGTGACGAGCACGGTCGCGACCGGGCCGCGACCTTTGTCGAGCTGCGCTTCGATGACTGTTGCCTCGGCCATGCGGTCGGGGTTCGCCTTTAGCTCCAGCAGTTCGGCCTGCAGCGCAATCTTCTCGAGCAGATCGTCGAGACCGGTCTTCTCCTTGGCGGAGATTTCCACGTCCTGCACATCGCCGGACATCGATTCCACGATCACTTCGTGTTCGAGCAGACGGGTGCGGATATTGTCGGGATTCGCTTCCGGCTTGTCCATCTTGTTGATCGCCACAATCATCGGGACGCCGGCGGCCTTGGTGTGATTGATGGCCTCGATCGTCTGCGGCATGATGCCGTCATCGGCGGCAACCACCAGCACCACGATGTCAGTGACGTTGGCACCGCGCTGGCGCATCTGGGTAAAGGCGGCGTGGCCCGGCGTGTCGAGGAAGGTGACGGCATCGCCGCTCTTCGTCTGCACCTGGTAACTGCCGATATGCTGCGTGATGCCGCCAGCTTCGCCCTTCACCACATTGGCACCGCGAAGCGCGTCGAGTAGCGAAGTCTTGCCGTGGTCGACGTGGCCCATGATGGTAACCACGGGCGGACGGGGCTTCAGCGTCTCTTCCGGATCGACATCTGAATCATTCGCAATATCGACATCGGCCTCGGAGACCTTCTCGATATTGTGGCCGAACTGCTCGACCAGCAGTTCTGCCGTATCCTGGTCGATTGTCTGATTGACGGTGACCATCATGTCGAGATTGAAGAGCTCCTTCACGAGGTCGGCGCCCTTTTCGCCCATGCGCTTGGCCAGTTCGCCGACGGTGATCGCCTCGGGCACGATAACGTCGCGTACCTGCTTCTCACGCGGCTTGCTGGAGCCGCCACCCTGCATGCGGCGTTCCTTTTCGCGCGCACGCTTGAGCGCGGCGAGGCTACGCGCACGGCGGCCTTCGTCCTCGTTCAGGGCCTTCTTGACCGACAGCTTGCCGGAACGGCGCTTGTCCGGTGTTTCGGCCACGCGCGCAGGCTTGTCGTCTTTCTTCTTGGCGCGTTCGGGTTTCTTGATTTCCGGACGCTTGACGGGCGTGAACTGGCGAGGAGCCGGCGCAGGCGAGCTCTCATCGGCAGGCGCTTCCTCGTGAGCCGGTGCTTCTGCTGCCTTCTCGGCAGGCGGACTCGCGGGCTCTTCCGCTGCCTTGCTGGCAGCCTCTTCGTCGGCCTTGCGTTTGTCTTCGGCGCGCTTCTTCTCGTCTTCGGCGGCCTTCTTGGCCTGTTCGTCGTCACGCTTGCGCGCTTCTTCGGTCAGGCGCAGGCGCTCTTCCTCGGCTTCGCGGGTAAGACGCGCAACGCGTTCCTGAGGAGTTTCCGAAGCGGGCGCGGCCTTTTTCGGCGCGGGCTTCTTGGCTGCAGGCGCAGGTGCGGGAGCCGGGGTCGGCTCCGGAGCAGGCGCCGGAGGAGGCGGCGGCGGAGTTTCGCCGGGCTTCAGGAGCTTACGGCGGCGCTTCACCTCGACCGCCACCTTGTTGGTGCGGCCGTGGCTGAAGGTCTGCTTGACCTCGCCCGGCTGCGCGCCCTTGAGGCTCAGCGGTTTGCGGGCAGGTTTCTTGTCGTCGTCGCTCATTCTTGCTCGTTTCTCTTCGTTCAATCGTTCGTATCGTCAGCGGTGCGTACGGAGGCGCGCCCGAATTCGTCAGTCCAAGATCCGCTTGGAATTTCTTGCCCCAGATAATGCATCAGCCGCTTGAAGGGCTTGAGCACCCGCGCGGTCGCAGCATCGTCGGCCAGACCGAAGTGGACGACATTGTCGCGGCCCAATGCCACAGACAGCACCTCACGGTCCAGTGGCAGAGTCCAGCCGCGTTCGCCGCTGCCTTCCGCCTCGCGTCCTACGCGCCAGGCCTGATCGAGTTTCTTGCGCCCGTCTTCGCTCGCATCTCTGGCGTGGAAGAGTGCGGAAACTCCGCCCATACGCGCAGTCTCCGCAATGCGCTGCGTGCCCAAGATAAGGGCTCCGACGCGCATTTCGAGACCCAGGCGGTCAAGAAACACGCGAGTGAGCGCATCTTCGATCTTCTGCGGCAAGTCCTCGGGTATCTCGAGGTCACCAGTCTTGAATGCACGCGCCAGGCCTGCCTTCAATTTTCCGTTGGCCTTCGCCTCCTCGATCGCCGTGCGCGAGGAACTGACCCATGCACCCCGTCCCGGCGCCTTTTCCTGGGCATCCGGCAGGACGAGGCCGGAAGGCGAGGCGACGAGGCGAAGCAGCGCGTCGCGCGGCCCCGTCTCTCCGGTCAGTATGCAGCGCCGTTCGGGCTCCGGTTTACGGGGCCTGCGGGCTTCAGCGATGTCGGACGTCAGGCTCTCATTGGGTGGAGTCCGCATCGGCGGCCTCCTGCGTGTCGGCGGCAGCGGCAGATGCCGGAGCTTCCTCTTCGGACTTGGACCCCGACGAAGCCGCCTTCGGCTCTTCGTCCTCGAACCAGTGGGCGCGGGCAGCCATGATGATCTCGTTGCCCTGCTCTTCGGTCAGGCCATATTCGCCTAGCACTCCACCCTTGTCCTGCTCACGCATCGGACGGTCGCGGCGCATCGGCGGCCCATCGGTATTGTTCCGGCGGCGCGGAGCTTCGCGCTTCTTGGCGATAAGCTCATCTGTGGCGAGGTCCGCCACATCGTCGAGCGTCTTGAATCCTGCCTTGCCGAGCGTGACAAGCATCGCTTCGTTCATATGCGGCAGTTCGGCCAGATCGTCTTCGACGCCCAGTTCACGGCGCGCTGCACGATGCGTTTCTTCCTGCCGGGCGAGCGCTTCCCTGGCGCGGTTCTGGAGTTCTTCGGCCAGTTCCTCGTCGAAGCCTTCGATGCCGGCGAGCTCTTCCAGCTCGACGTAAGCGACTTCTTCCAGTTCTGCGAAGCCTTCGGCTACGAGCAGCTGCGAAAGCGTTTCGTCGACGTCGAGTTCCTCTTCGAACATTTTGGAGCGCTCGGCGAATTCCTTGCTGCGCTTTTCCGAGGCTTCTTCCTCGGTCATGATGTCGATCTGGTTGCCGGTCAGCTGGCTGGCGAGGCGCACGTTCTGGCCGCGGCGGCCGATGGCCAGAGAGAGCTGGTCGTCGGGTACGACGACTTCGATGCGGCCATCTTCCTCGTCGAGGACGACGCGGCTGACGGTGGCCGGTTGAAGCGCATTGACGATGAAGGTCGCGCCATCTTCCGACCAGGGAATGATGTCGATCTTTTCGCCCTGCAGTTCCTGGACGACGGCCTGCACGCGGCTGCCCTTCATGCCGACGCAGGCGCCGACCGGGTCGATGCTGCTGTCATGGCTGATCACGCCGATCTTGGCGCGGCTGCCCGGATCGCGGGCGGCGGCCTTGATTTCGATAATACCGTCGTAGATTTCGGGTACTTCCTGAGCGAACAGCTTACGCATGAAATCGGGATGCGCGCGGCTGAGGAAAATCTGCGGTCCGCGGTTGTTGCGTTCCACCTTGGTGATCAGCGCGCGGACACGCTCGCCCACACGGGCGGCTTCGCGCGGGATCTGCTGATCGCGGCGGATGACACCTTCGGCGCGGCCGAGGTTGACGATCACATGGCCGAATTCGACCGACTTGATCACACCGGTGATGACTTCGCCGGAGCGATCCTTGAACTCTTCGAACTGGCGCTCACGCTCGGCATCGCGGACCTTCTGGAAGATCACCTGCTTGGCGGACTGCGCATCGATGCGGCCGAGATCGACCGGCGGCAGCGGATCTACGATGAAGTCGCCGACCTTGGCGTCCTTCTCGAGCTTCTTGGCAGCCTTCAGATCGACCTGCTTGAAATAATCCTCGACCTCTTCGACAACTTCGACGACGCGCCATAGTCGAAGGTCGCCGGTCAACGGATCGAGCTTGGCGCGAATGTCGTTTTCCGCGCCATAACGGTTGCGGGCGGACTTCTGGATCGCCTCTTCCATCGCCTCGATGACGATGGATTTGTCGATCATCTTTTCCGATGCGACCGCATTCGCAATTGCAAGGAGTTCTGCCTTATTGGCGGAAATGGCACTGGCCATCAGTCGTCTGCCTTTTCTTCTACAATGTCTTCGGCACCACTCGTATCGAGCGGCTGGGTGGCGGCAATGAGCGCGTCGGTCAAGACGAGCTTTGCCGTGTGAATCTGGTCACGGTCGAGCTTCACCTTGCCCGCCTTGGCATCTGCAATGACCACGCAATGACCGTCGATGCCCTTGAGGTCACCTTTGTAATTGCGCTGACCGTCGAAGCCTTTGACCATGCTGATCTTCGCTTCGTGTCCGGCCCATTTCTCGAAATCCTTCTCGCGGGTGAGCGGACGGTCGATGCCGGGCGAACTGACTTCGAGGTGATAGGCGCCTTCGATCAGGACTTCGCCCTTTTCTTCGAGCTCGTCGATCCGGTCCGACACGCGGCGCGAAAGTGCAGCGCATTGTTCGATCAGCAGCTGGCCCGTTGACGGGTCTTCCGCCATAATCTGGAGCGCCTGCGCCCCGTCACCGGCTTCGGACGGCATCATCTTGACCCGCACGAGCTCGAATCCGAGCGATTTCGCTTCGGGTTCGATTACTTCGTTCAAGCGGTCAATATCAGCCATTCACACTCCGGTATGGACTTGCTTTGCGACAAGTGGGTTTCGTGCCGGCCCCTTGCGGCGCCAGCCCCACAGTGTCGCGACAATGTCGGGATTGACGGCGAGATAGGCTCGAGTCCCGCCAAAAGCAAGCCTCGTTCAATCGTCGTCGGTGAGACCGTGCTTTTTGATGGCATGGCGCAGCTGGTCGTAGCTGAGGCCCAGCGCCTTGGCCGTCTGGCGCTGGTTCCAGCGATGCTTGCCGAGCGCATGTTCGAGAATCGCCTTCTCATGCGCATCCACCGCGCTGCGCAGGTCCTCGACAGCGTCGAGATCGGGTGCGGCCGGTTGGGCCCTAGCCGTGAGAGCTGCGTCGGAACGTTTCCGCGGCGACGGCGGAGAGACGGGCTTCCAGGGGCTCTCGAACGGATCGAACTGGACGTGGCCGATCGGGTTTTGCCAATCGTCCCACCGATAGACCGCCCGTTCGATCACATTGCGCAATTCGCGGACGTTGCCGGGCCATTGATGATTCTCGAGCTGATCGGCGACGTGGTCGGAAAAGCCCGGCCAGGCTTCCCAGCCCAGTTCGGCGCCCATGCGGCGGCCGAAATAGTCTGCCAGCACTTCGATATCGCCCTCGCGCACGCGCAGCGGCGGCAAAGTGATCACTTCGAAGCTGAGGCGGTCGAGCAGGTCGGCGCGAAACTCGCCGCGCTCTGCCTTGGCGGGCAGGTCCTCATTGGTGGCGGCGACGATGCGGACATCGACATGGATCGGGCGCGAGGAGCCGATACGCGTTACCTCGCCATATTCCACGGCACGCAGCAGGCGTTCCTGCGCGCCCATCGACAGTGTGCCCAGCTCGTCGAGAAACAGCGTGCCTTTGTCGGCTTCTTCGAACCTTCCGGCGCGCTGTCTGGTAGCACCAGTGAATGCCCCGGCCTCGTGACCGAACAGTTCCGCTTCGATCAGCGTTTCGGGCAAGGCTGCGCAATTCATCGTGACCAGCGGCTCTTCCCATCTGTTGGAAAGACGGTGAAGACGTTCGGCGATCAGCTCCTTGCCGGTACCGCGCTCGCCGATGACCAACACAGGCCGGCGCATGGGCGCCGCGCGGCTGGTCCGCTCGACCGCATCGAGGAAAGCTCCCGACTGGCCAATATACTGATTTTCCCGCTCCATGACCAAGATATAGGAATTTTCACCAAGGGTTGGCAATAGCCGCCACTGTGCCATTCGTCGAAAACTTGGAGAATCGCAATTTTCCGCCGGAATCTAAGTTTGGCACACCGCTTGCTTAACATGGAACAACACCAATTCACGTCCAGGGAGGACACCATGTACAACCGCAAGTTCTTCAGCACACAGCTCGGCAAGGCGGCCATTGCCAGCATTGCGATGATGACTGCTTTCGTCGCGCTGAGCTCGCAAATCACGGTCTCTACGCCGATGCCGATGGTGGCTTCGATCGGCACCGTGGAAATCGCGTGAGCGACCACAAGCACCCTCTTGAGCCGGAGCGCCGCACTCCCGACAGTCCCCCGCGCAAGTCCCGCGCAGCGGACGCTCCGGCTCGCCCCAACCGCGTGACCCTGTCGCGCCTCGACAGCGAGGTCGAACGGCTGCGCCGCTCGCCCACGCCGACTCAGGACACCGGCCGTGAACGGACCAACCAGTTTTTCTCCAGTGGAGTACCTTTGATGGGAATCTTCAGCCGTACCCGCGATATTATCGCGGCCAATTTCAATGACCTTCTCGACCAGGCGGACGATCCCCAGAAGATGATCCGCATGATCATCATGGAAATGGAGGAGACGCTGGTCGAAGTTCGTGCCAGCGCCGCGCGCACCATCGCCGACCAGAAGGAAATGCATCGCCACACTGTGAAGCTGGACAAGCTCCAGGCCGATTGGGGCGAAAAAGCGCAGCTCGCGCTGTCGAAGGACCGCGAGGATCTTGCCCGTGCCGCTCTGGTCGAGAAAAAGAAGGCCGTGGACATGGCCGACCAGCTCAAGCAGGAAATTGGGGTGCTCGACGATGCGCTACGCGCTTACGAGCAGGACATTCACAAGCTGCAGAACCGCCTGCGCGAAGCCCGCAGCCGCCAGACCGCCATCGCTGCGCGTCTCGAAAGCGCGGAGAACCGCGTCAAGCTGCGCAGCCTGATGACCGAAGACCGCGTGGACGATGCGCTGAGCCGCTTCGACCAGCTCGAACGCCGCGTGGACTATGCCGAAGGGCGCGCCGATGCACTGAGCATTTCGGATAGCTCGGGCAAACCGAACCTGGCGGACGAAATTGCCGCGCTGGAAGGCGCCGACGCGATCGACGACGAACTTGCACAAATGAAGAAAGCGCTCGGCAAGTCCGAAGACGCCAAAAAAGAGGACTGAGCCGTGGAAGAAGTATTAGCCATTGTCGCCATCTTCATCGCCTTGCCGTGGATCATCCTCCACTACATCACCAAGTGGAAGACCTCGGCCACCATCACCACCGACGACGAAGCCCTGCTCGAGGAACTCTACAACCTCGCCAAGCGGCTCGATGAACGAATGGACACGGTCGAGCGCCTCGTCGCTTCCGACAACCCCGACTTCCGTCCCGCCCGCCTCGTCCATGACAGCGAGCAGGACAATCAGCAGCTGCGCGAACTCGAACAGCTGATCGCCGAGAAAAAAGGAGCCCAACAGTGAACAGCCCCCGCACCACCCTTTATCGTGACAAGGCCAATGCGAAGCTGATGGGCGTGTGCTCCGGCATCGCGGACTACACCGGTGTCGATGCCTTCTGGGTTCGTCTCGGCTTCCTGGGTCTGACTTTCATCACCGGCGGATCGACCATCCCGTTCTACTTCCTGGCCGGCATCCTGCTGAACAAGAAGCCCGCGCATCTCTATTCGGAACCGGACGAGCACCGTTACTGGCAGCGCGTCCGCCAGAGCCCGAAGCGCACCGCGCGCGAAATTCGCGCCAAGATGAAGGATGTGGACCGCCGCCTGGCCGATGTCGAAACCTTCTACGTCAGCAGCAATCCGCGCCTGAACGCCGAAATCGAACGGCTGCGGTAAGCACACCAGAAGGGGGAGGAGAACAATGGAAAACATGGGCATCCTGATACCGATCATCGCGCTGATGATCCCAATTGTGGCGATCTGGACAAAGCACCAGCAGAAGCTGGCCGAGATGAACGTCCAGACCACTGCACAGGCGACCGCCGAAAAGGCCGCCCAATATGCCAGCCGTGTGCATGATCTCGAAGACCGCGTTCGGGTGCTTGAGAGGATCGTGACCGACAAGGGGTACGATGTCGCCACCCAGATCGAAGCTTTGCGCGACAATCGCCGGGTGGACGATCAGGGAGCGGGCGTGCCGCTCGAAATGAAAAAGGGGGAGAGGGCATAATGGATTTCGGCGACGCGACATTCGTCATCGTACTCATCGGATTGAGCTATAGCGCGTGGGTAATCAACAACTGGATCCGCGCTAAGAACGGCTATCCGCTGGAAGACGAGTTCGGCGGCAAGACCGAGCGGTCGGACACGGTCGAAACGAAGGCCCTGCGCCAGGAAAACCGCCAGCTTCACGACAAGCTCGATGCCATGCAGGACCGCATGGTGGTGCTCGAAAAAATCGTGACCGACCGCGGCTATTCGCTCCACGACGAAATCGAGGCCCTGCGCGACCGCCAGCCCAATAACGGCGTACCGCTCAACGTGAAGTACGGGGAGAAAGCGTAATGGAACTGATCACCGAAACCACAGTGGTCCTCGGCGTCGTTGCGATGTCGCTGGCCTGGGTCGCCAATACCTGGATCAGGGTCAAGAACGGCTACCCGCTCGAAAACAGCTGGGGCAAGGCAGTCTATCCCAAGAACGACCAGGCGGTCGAACGGGTTAAACTGCTGACCCAGGAAAATGCCGAACTGCGCGCCGAGCTCGGCTCGCTCAAGGACCGGCTCGGCAATGTCGAGCGCATCGTGACCGACAGCGGCTATCACCTGACCAGCGAAATCAACCGATTGCGCGACGGCAGGGAGACAAACTGATGGACTCCGACCTCATCCTGATTTTCGGCTTCATCCTGCTGACGCTCATGATCGTCATGCCAATGGCCTATCTTTTCCAGAAGCGCGAGGCCGAGCACAAGGAACGCAAGCTGGAACTCCAGGCACGCGCAGACGAAGCCAAGGCGGAGCAGGCACGCTTTTCCAACGGCGACTACTCCAAGATGGAAGAGCGCGTCCGCGTGCTCGAACGGATCGCGACGGACGGCAATCATGCCTTGGCCTCGCAGATCGACGAATTGCGCAAGCTCGACCGGATCGAGGATCGCACGGGAGCATCGTCATGAGCGCCTGGGCCACTGTCGCAATCATCGCCATCATCGTGTGGGGCGTGGTTCAGCTGAGCAAGGCCCGCCACCGTGCCGACCGCGGCATCGTCGTCGACGAACGCGGTAACGAAAGCGTCGCGGACAGCGGAACCGATGCCGAGACGAACAGGGAAATCGAGGACTTGCGCGAACGCATCAAGGTGCTCGAGAGAATCGCCACCGATGGCAATTCGCTCGACACGCAGGAAACCAAGAGGATAGCCGCTGAAATCGAAGCCCTGCGCGACAAGCGGGCCGAGTGAGGCGGAAACTGGTTCAAGGAGGACATGGGGAAATGTTCGAACCGACACTGATAGTCGCCGCCGCCAGCCTGACTGGCCTGGTCATCATAGCCGCCGCCATGTTACGCGGATGGCAGGGATGGCTGGACCTGAAGCGCAGCGAGCTCGAAGGCCATAGCGGCCCCAGGCAGCAGGAAGGCTCGTCGATGGGTGCCGCCCGGATCGAGCTTGCCGATCTGAAGGAGCGGATCAAGAAGCTCGAGGCGATCGCCAGCGGGGTTGACCTGTGAGCAGCCGTACCGGAGACGCTGCACGGGCCGGCATCGGCCTCGGCAGCGCGATCGCCGTGGCGATTTCCTGGACCCAGAACCAGTCGATCCTGTGGGCCATATTTCACGGCTTCATCAGCTGGATCTATGTGATCTATCATGCCCTCACCCGGCCCGGCGGCATCACCGGCTAAGCGCAATGGACGCGTGCGCCGGCACCCGCTAGATGCCCCGCCCATGCGAGACCTTTCCGACATCCAAGAAGAATACGAGTTCCTCGAAGGCGACGAGCGTTACCGGCTGCTGATCGAGCTGGGCCGCGAGCTGGACGAGATGCCGGATGCGCTCAAGACCGACGCCACCTTGGTGCGCGGCTGTTCGGCCAGCGTATGGGTCTATCCCACGAACGAAGAGGGTCAGCTCCATTTCCTTGCCGACAGCAATGCCGCCATCACCAGAGGCATCGTCGCGCTGGTGATTGCCGCGGTTCAGGATCGGCCTGCTAGCGAGGTTGCCGAAATGGATATTCACGCTGCACTCGAGCCCTTTGACCTCAAGAACCAGTTGTCGAGCAATCGCACACAAGGCGTCCCGAACATGATCGCGCTGGTGAAACAACACGCGGCCCGTATCGCGGCCGACTGAGATGCGCACCCTGTACCGCGTGCTTGGCTATTTCGCGGTGGCTCTCGGCGCGATCGGGGCTTTCCTGCCGATCATGCCGACGGTCCCCTTCCTGCTGCTGGCGGTGTATTTCTTCGCCCGCTCCAGCCCCGAACTCGAGAAGAAAATCCTCGATCATCCACATTGGGGCCCGCAGGTGAAGGACTGGCGCGACCGCCGCGCGATCAGCCGCCGCGCCAAGACCTTGGCGATCGGCGCGATGATGACTGGCGCGGTGTTCACCTATTTCACACTGGGCGCGCCTTATTACTGGATATCGATCGCCATCCTCGTCATCGCGGGAAGCTGGATCGCGACGCGCAACGAATAATCCTCTTTGGAACACGCCAGCAGCCATGCCGTTGAGTCTCCATACGGCGGGCGGGCGCTACGAAAGGATTATTACCATGGCCATTCTCATACTCATCGCAACCATTCTGCTGCCGCCGCTGGGCGTTGCCGCAAAGCACGGTCTCGGCAAGACGACGCTGCTCAATCTGGTGCTGACCGTCCTCGGCTTTGTGCCAGGGCTGATTCACGGACTGTATGTGAATTACGCGCGGTAAGGACGTACCGGATTTTCCAGGAAGCGCCGGGGCTTCAGGCTCCGGCGCTTTCGCGTACCACGGCTTCGCCCGCTTCGCGCTGGCGCCTTAGTTCAGCCTTCAAGCTGGCCGGATCGCGGGCGAAGAGAAAGCCGAAGCTGACCCCGCCTTGCTTGCCGATGGTCGCATGGTGCAGCTTGTGCGCCTGAACCAGCCGCTTGGCGTAGCCCTTCTTCGGAACCCATCTGAAATATCGCTGGTGAACCAGCCCGTCATGCACCAGCGTGTAGATGATCCCGTAAAACAGGATACCCACCCCGATCCATGTTGCGGGCAACCAGGCATCAGCCCCCATGACCCACGGGCTGCCCAGCGCGAACATCGAAATGCTCATCACTGCGCCGACGATGGCATAGAGATCGTTTTTCTCCAGCATATTCTCGTGCGGTTCGTGATGATCGCGGTGCCATCCCCAGCCGAAGCCATGCATGATGTATTTGTGGCTGGCCCATGCCGCCCACTCCATGGCCAGCACAGTCGCCAGCACGATCAGTATGGGAAGGACGATTTCCATATTTGCAATATAGGCGCTGCCCGCGATCAGCGCAAAGTCTACTCAGCCGCGGCCGACGCCTTGCGCGGAATGCCGAAGCATTTTTCCGCGACTTCGCGGCTGATGCGCGCAGGCCGGTGACTGTCGGCGTCGAGGCAGCACCACATACTCTGCACCTCGGCCAGCACGTCTTCACCGCGGCGGATTACCGTATTGTAGAAGCTGCGCGCGCCCTTGATCTTTTCCAGCACGGTTTCGGCGATCACCTCGTCATCGAGGAAGGCCGGCTTCCGGTAGGTGATCTCATGCTTGAGCGCGACCCAGGCCTTGCTCGCCACCTCGTCCGCAGGCGCCAGCTTGCGCCAGTGCGCCAGCACGGTGTCCTGTACCCAGTTCAGGTAGCGCGCGTTGTTCACGTGCCCCATGAAATCGATATCTGTTGGAAGGACCTTGATGGGGAAGGAGAAGGGTTTTGCTGACATGAGTGTCAGTTAACAGACAAAACATTACGGTTCCATGATTCTCTGGTGACAAAGCCAATCTTGGGCCGCCCTTCGATTTGCCATTTTGCCAAATCCACCCACCCTGCCACACATTGGGCACATGACGAGCAAACCGCGCACACTCTATGAAAAGATCTGGGACGCTCATGTCGTGGAACGGCAGGAGGATGGCACCTGCCTGATCTATATCGACCGGCACTTGGTCCATGAAGTCACCAGCCCGCAGGCCTTCGAGGCGTTGCGCCTCACCGGACGAAAGGTCCGCCGCCCGGATCTGACATTGGCCGTTCCCGACCACAATCTCCCGACCACCGCCCGCACGGCCGCCGACGGTTCGCGGCTGCCCATCGAGGACGCGCAAAGCGCAGCGCAGCTTGCCGCACTCGAAGCCAACGCCCCCTCTTTCGGGATTGACTACATCGATGCCGTCGCGCCCGAACAAGGCATCGTGCATGTCGTCGGTCCCGAGCAGGGTTTCTCGCTTCCAGGCACCACGATCGTATGCGGCGACAGCCACACCGCGGCGCACGGCGGGATCGGCGCGCTGGCCTTCGGGATCGGCACGAGCGAGGTGGAACACGTCCTTGCTACGCAGACCCTGCTGCTGCGCCCGAGCAGGACCATGGAAATACGCGTCGAGGGTGAGCTTGGCCCCGGAGTTACGCCCAAGGATCTCATCCTGCATATCATCGGCGTGATCGGCACCGCGGGCGGTACAGGCCACGTCATCGAATACCGCGGCGATGTGTTCGAGCGCATGAGCGTGGAAGGGCGGCTGACAGTCTGCAACATGAGCATCGAGGGCGGCGCGCGCGCCGGGCTGATCGCGCCCGACGAGAACGTTTTCCGATATCTCAAGGGTCGCCCTTACGCACCCTCCGGCGAGGCATGGGATCGGGCCGTTCGGTGGTGGCGCTCGCTCGCTACCGAGGAGGACGCGAATTTCGACAAGTCGGTCGTCATCCAAGCTGAAGATATCGAGCCGACCGTGAGCTGGGGAACTAGCCCGGAGGACGTGGTTGCGATCGGCGGCAACGTCCCCTCACCCGACAGCTTCGGCGATCCTTCCAAGCAGGAAGCGGTACGCAAGAGCCTCTATTACATGGGACTTGCCCCAGGCACTCCGATGGAAGAGGTCGCAGTCGAAAACATCTTCATCGGTTCCTGCACCAACAGTCGGATCGAGGACCTTCGCGCCGCTGCCGATGTCCTGAAAGGCCGCCGAAAGGCACCGGGCGTGCGCTGGGCGATTGCCGTCCCGGGTTCGGGTCTGGTGAAACGCCAGGCGGAAGAAGAGGGTCTGGACCGCATCTTCATCGATGCCGGTTTCGAATGGCGCGAGCCGGGCTGTTCGGCCTGTCTCGCCATGAACCCGGACAAGGTCCCGCCGGGTGAGCGCTGCGCCTCCACTTCGAACCGCAATTTTGTCGGGCGACAGGGTCCCGGATCGCGCACCCACCTCCTCAGCCCGGCGATGGCCGCCGCCGCCGCAGTGACCGGCCGCCTCACCGATGTACGCAAACTGATGGGCGAGTGACCCCTTGCCCTCGACGCACGTAAATCCCATGAGTGGGACATGACAAAGCTCCCCAAAGGCAAGGCCGCCATCGCCGGTGCGATTGGTTCCGCCGCAATCGCCGCAGCGCTGCTCTATGCGAACAAGCGCCGCGAAAAGAAAAACCAACCGAAGCAGCCGGGGCCGATCCCTTCCGGCGAGAAACCGGAGACCGATTGATGGACAAGGTGTCGACGATCCATGGCCGCGCGATCCCGCTGGGCCTCAAGAATGTCGACACCGACGTCATCATCCCGGCGCACTGGCTGAAAACCGTCAGCCGCGAAGGCTTGGGCAAAGGCGCGTTCGAAACGATCCGCCAGACTCCGGGAAACCCCTTCGATGTCGAGGATTCTGCCGGAGCTCCGATCCTGATCGCGGGCGACAATTTCGGCTGCGGGTCGAGCCGCGAACACGCGGCTTGGGCCATGCTCGACATGGGCCTCACCGCAGTGATCGCGCCGAGTTTTTCGGACATCTTCTCGGGCAATGCCTTCAAGAACGGCATCCTCGCGGTCGAACTGCCGCAGGAACAGGTCGACCGGTTGCTCGAAGTGGCGAAGGATCACCCGATCACGATCGACCTAGAAAACCAGGTCGTCACCACCCCCTTCCAGGATCGTTTCGCATTCGAAATCGATCCTTTCCGCAAGCAGTGCCTCCTGAATGGCCTCGACGAGATCGGCCTGACGCTGGAACGCGATGCGGCAATCGAAAATCACGAGAAACAGCGCGCAGTCGGCCTTCCCTGGCTCGACGCGCCCAGTAAAAACCGGAGAGAACACGCATGAAAGCAGTCCTGTCGAAAGAGACCGGCGGCCCCGAAACACTCGTCGTCGAGGAGGTGGACACGCCCACCCCCGCCAAAGGCGAGGTGGTGATCGACGTCGCAGCCTGTGCGATCAACTTTCCCGACACGCTGATCATCCGCGACATGTACCAGTTCAAGCCGCCCCGCCCCTTCGCACCCGGCGGAGAAATCTCGGGCACGATCGAGGCGCTGGGCGAAGGCGTCGAGGGATTTGCGGTTGGCGACCGGGTGATCTGCGGCGTCGGCAATGGCGGCTTGCAGGAAAAAGTGGCTGTCTCGGCTGCGCGCCTGTTCAAGGTACCCGAAGGCATCGACCTGGTCCAGGCATCGGCGCTGCTGATGACCTACGGCACGACGATCCACGGGCTCAAAGACCGCGGCGATATCAAGGAGGGCGAGACCGTCCTGATACTTGGCGCGGCTGGCGGTGTGGGCCTCTCGGCGGTCGAACTCGCCAAGGCCTATGGCGGCCGCGTGGTCGCTGCAGTCTCTACCGAGGAGAAGGGCGATGTGGCGAAGAAGGCCGGGGCCGATGAGGTCGTGATCTATCCTCGCGCACCCTTCGACAAGGACCAGTCCAAGGCGCTGGCGCAGGCGTTCAAGGATGCGGTCGGCCCGAATGGCGCCGACATCGTTTACGACATCGTCGGCGGAGACTATTCCGAACCGGCCCTGCGCTCGATCGCCTGGGAGGGGCGCTTCCTCGTGGTCGGCTTCCCGGCAGGAATCGCGAAGATGCCGCTCAACCTCACCCTGCTCAAGAGCTGCGACATTCGCGGCATCTTCTGGGGCGCGTTCACTGCGCGCGAGCCGGAGCGGAACAATGCCAATATCGCCGAGCTGTTCGACCTCTGGAAGGCTGGCAAGATCAATCCGCTGATCAGCGAAACCTATTCCCTCGATCGCGCGCATGAGGCGATCGCCAAGCTAGAAAATCGAGGCGCCATCGGCAAGCTCGTGGTGACAATGGATTAATCCTGCCGAGCGTACTTGCTCCCCTGCGGCGCGAGGCCTATCCGGGAAGCAACTTCTTCCAAGGGGAATGACATGACCGACTTCAAGGATCGCGAACGCGGCGAAGAAACCAAATACGCCTTCGACCAGGAAACGGATTTCAAGATCGCCGCACGCCGTAATCGTCTGCTGGGCGAATGGGCCGCCGGGCTCATGGGCCTCACCGCAGAGGAAACCGATGCCTACAAGAAGGCTGTCGTCCAAGCCGACTTCGAGGAAGCTGGCGATGAGGATGTGGTCCGCAAGCTGCTGGGCGATCTGACCGCCGCCGAGTGCGACGTTTCCGAAGCGGACATCCGCACCAAGCTGGACGAATGCTCGGTCGAGGCGCGCCGCCAGTTCATGAGCGATCAGAAGTAAACGTCATGCCGATGAAATCCGAAGATATCGTCGCTCTCATCGAAGAAGCACTTCCGGGCGCCAAGGTTGAGATGCGCGACCTTGCAGGCGATAACGACCATTGGGCGGCGAAAGTCACAGCGCCCCAATTCGCCGGCAAGACGCGTGTCGCGCAGCACAAGCTGGTGTACGACGCCCTTGGCTCGCGGATGGGGGGCGAACTCCACGCCTTGCAACTGACCACCCAAGCCCCCAACTAATTTCCTGACAGTTTCAGCAATTCCAGAGGCAGGGCACTTATGTCCGACGTAAATTCGCGCATCTCCGACATCGTCAAAGGCAATGACGTCGTCCTCTTCATGAAGGGCACCCCGCTCTTCCCCCAGTGCGGCTTTTCCAGTCGTGCCGTGGCCATCCTCGACCATTGCGGCGTCGCATATGACAGCGTCGACGTGCTGCAGGACATGGAAATCCGCCAGGGCATCAAGGCCTATTCCGACTGGCCCACGATCCCCCAGCTTTATGTGAAAGGCGAATTCCTCGGCGGCAGCGACATCATGATGGAGATGTTCGAGGCCGGCGAACTCAAGCAGTTGATGGACGAAAAGCAGGTCGCCAAAGCCGAAAGCTGAACCTTCAACGAAACCCAAAAGAGAAAGGCCCGCCCAGGGGACAACCGGGCGGGCCTTTTTGTTTGATCGGGGAGGCGGACACAGGAGACCGGGACGGTCCGCCTCTCGAAGACCTTTGGGACGCCAATAACTATGCACGACACGTGCCAAACTCGGGGTCAGCCAGAATTCCGCCCAGTTCGATGGTTAACACCGATTTTCGCTGGAGCCGGTGTGTAAGAGTTTCCGACGGGCCGCGTTAACTATCGCACCTTGGCAAGACGGGTAGTTGGCGGCAGACAGGGCGCCATGAGCGCGAACCACGACAGCCCGCCCGATGGAATACCCGCAGCAACGGTAGTCATCTTCCGCAATGCCCGGGATGGCGGTGCGCCGGAAATCCTGATGACCGTCCGCTCTCGAGAGATGGTGTTTGCAGGGGGTATGGCGGTCTTTCCCGGCGGCCGCGTCGATCCGGCGGATTTCGAACTGGGCGCGATGATCGGCGGACCGCTCGATCCCGAGGAAGCCGCGCACCAGATTGCGGTTGTACGCGAAACGCTGGAAGAAACCGGCCTCGTCATCGGCTTGGCGGGCGATATCGATGGCGCCAAGGCGCGTGCGGCGCGCCGATACCTCCTTGAAACCGGAGATCTCGCCAGCGTACTCGACCATTTCGGTTGGGAACTCGACCTTGCTCAGCTCACACCATTTGCGCGCTGGTACCCTAAGAACGAACGCATCCCCCGCGTCTATGATACGCGCTTTTACATTGCCGATCTCGGTACCGGTGCGGTAGAAATCGAAGCTGATCTTTCGGAGAACACGCACCTGTTCTGGATCACTGCACAAGGCGCGCTCGATGCGGCAGAGCGAGGAGAGATCAAGGTCATCTTTCCGACTCGTCGTAACCTTGAACGCTTGGCCCTGTTCGAAGATTTCGCCGCTGCCAAGGATCAGGCCGAGCAAATCCCGGTACGCACGATTTCGCCATTCATGGGAGAGCGCGAGGGCACGCGCTGGCTCGAGATCGGGGAAGACCTGGGTTATCCGGTTACCGGAGAGCCATTGGATAAGGTGGCGCGGGGGTGACGCTGCCTTCGGCTACATGACACCTAACTATCGCGGTTTCGTCAACTAAGTGGTCCCTTTCATCTAATTCCACCATTTTCGAGTTTTGGCATTCGGTCAATCGGTCGGCTTCCGCATAGGTCTAGCTACGATTTTCCTGATTCCGAACGTCGCAAAGAAGCAAGAATGCGGTCGCGCGCCTCGCTTTTCGATATAACGTATTCGCAGGCGAAGCGAGCCTGCGATGACTCTTGCATATGCTGCCTTTTAGAACATAATAGGAACATATGCCCGATTCGCCCATCCTGCGCATGGCCCTGACCCCAAGGCCCGTGGCGACACCCCCGTCATCTTTAGCGGGGGTTCTGGCCTTCGGTATGCCTGTGGTCGACAGCTGGTTGAAAGGCGGCCTGCGACGTGACGGGGTGCATGAATTCTATGTCGCTCCTGAAAGTGAACCGGGGGCAGCAGCGGCAGTGGCATTGTTGCTCGGCGCGCGCGCTTGCGCGGGGAAGCGGCCGCTGATGTGGCTGCGGATTGCCGGGGGCAGGCCGAGCGGGCGCCCTTATGCGCCAGGGCTGGTCGAACTGGGAATGAATCCTGATGCCGTACTGCTAATGGAGCCTCCGGATCTCGACGCCCTGCTGATCGCTGGAGTGGAGAGCGTTCGCCACGGCGGGGCGAGCGCGGTGGTACTCGAAGTACATGGTCGCGCGCCGCGGCTCGATCTCACCGCCTCGCGCCGGCTTGCGCTTGCTGCTGAGCGGAGCGGGGCCATAGTGTTGCTGGTTCGCAGCGGCGCGGCGCCGGTATCAAGCGCCGCACACAGCCGCTGGGAAGTGGCCAGCGCTCCCTCCGCCGCTCTGGCCACGAAAGCACCTGGGCACCCGGTGTTCGACCTCAAACTGCTGCGCCAACGCGGCGGGCCCGATGGACTGCATGTGCAACTGGAATGGAACCGTGAGCAAGCTGTATTCCGAACGCCGCTATCTGGCAGCGCACCTGCCGTTCCTGCCCGCGGAACGGCGGATCGCCGCCGGCACCGCGCCGCCTGACGCGCCATTCGCGGTGATCGAGAAGCAGCGCGGTGCGCTGCGGATCGTCGCGCTGGCACCATGCGCGTGCGCACTCGGGCTGAGCCCGGGCATGGCGCTGGCTGACGCGCGGGCGCGCGTGCCCGAACTTGTCGCCTTTCCCGAGGATGCCAAGGCCGACCACGCGCTGCTCGTTTGGCTGGTCGAGGCGTGCGAACGCTATACGCCGGCTGTCGCGGCGGCGGGGGACGCAGCGCTGGTGCTCGATTTGACCGGCTGCCTCGAAGAGAGGGGGCAAAGCGAGGCGGATGTGGCGACCGATCTCGCCGCCCGGCTCGCGCGGCGGGGTTTGCGGGCGAGGCTCGCCCATGCCGCCACCCCCGATGCGGCGTTGGCGTTGGCGCGGTTCGGAGCGGGCGACATCGCAAGCCTGCCGGTGGCCGCACTCGACTTGAGCAGCGACAGGCATCTGGCGCTCACCCGCGCAGGCCTGCGCACGATCGGCGACCTTGCCGCGCGCCCGCGTGCCCCGCTCAGGGCACGTTTCGGGCGCGAGCTGCCTATACGGCTGGCGCGGCTGCTGGAGGAGGAAGACCGGCGGATCACCCCACACCGCACGCCCTCGGTGGTCTGGGCCGAACAGCGCTTCGCCGAGCCGATGGCGACGGTTTCGCCGCTGCTCGAGGTGATCGCGCGGCTGGCGGACGACCTCGAAACCCAACTCACCGGGCGCGGCGCTGGCGGTCGCCGGTTCGATGCGGCGCTGTTTCGTACCGACGGACATGTTGCGCGGCTGACCGTCCTCTGCGGACGCCCCCTGCGCGATCCTGTGGCGATCCGCGCGCTGTTCGCGGAACGGCTCGAATCGCTTGCCGACCCGCTCGATCCCGGTTTCGGCTACGACATGGTCCGGCTGGCTGCGCCGCTGGTGGAGAAGCTGGATCACGAGCAGCCCGATCTTGCAGGAGAGGACGCCACGAAGTCCGACCTCGCTCCGCTGATCGACCGATTGAAGGTCCGCTTCGGCGCGCACAGCGTGAGCCGCTTCCGCCCCCGCGACGAGCATCTGCCCGAATATGCCGCGACCCGCGCCCCGCCCGAAGCCGGACCATTCGCGTGGCCGACCCCCGAGCCGGACGAGCCGCCGCTGCGCCCGCTGTTCCTCTACGATCCGCCACAGCGCGTGAACGTGATTGCCGAAGTGCCCGATGGCCCTCCGCGCCGCTTTGGCTGGCGCGGAGGGCAGCACCGCGTGGTGCGTCACGAAGGCCCCGAACGGATCGCCTATCCCTGGTGGAAGCACCCCGAGGGGCACGGTCCGACGCGCGACTACTACCGGGTGGAGGACGATACAGGGCAGCGCTTCTGGCTGTTCCGTCACGGTCTCTACAGCGAGAACGAGCACCCGGACTGGTACATCCACGGCCTGTTCGCGTGAGCGGCAGCGGGCCCTTTTATGCCGAGCTCGCGGCAGCGACCAACTTCTCGTTCCTGCGCGGGGCGAGCCAGCCTTCGGACATGGTCGCGCGCGCGCTCGAACTGGGCCATGCGGGCATCGGCATCGCCGACCGTAACACGGTGGCGGGCGTGGTGCGCGCGCATGTCGCGCTACGCGAGGCGTGCGAGAAGGCGGAAGAGGAAGGGCTCGCACCGCCATGCTTTCGCCTGCTGGTCGGCGCGCGGCTGGCTTTTGCCGACAATACGCCCGAGGTGATTGCTTATCCTGCCACGCGCTATGGCTGGGGGCGGCTGACGCGGCTGCTCACCACCGGTAATCTTCGCGCCGCGAAGGGCGACTGCCTGCTCCATGAAAGCGATCTGTTCGACTTTTTCGACGATCTGCAACTGATCGTGCTGCCTCCTGCGGACGACGCCTTCCTGATGCGTCTCACCGCCGCAGCGCCGGGCCGTGTGTGGCTGGGCGCGACGATGCTGCGACAAGGGCGCGACGCGCGCCTTCTCGAGGGGCTGTGTCAGCAGGCAGCACGCACCGACGTACCACTCATCGCGCTCAACGATGCGCTCTATACCGATCCCGCCGCGCGCACCCTTCACGACGTGATGACCGCGATCCGCGAGAAGACAACGGTGCAGGCCGCCGGGCGCAAGCTCGCCGCCAATGCCGAACGTCACCTGAAAGCCCCAGAGGAGATGGCACGCTTGTTTGCTGCCGCGCCGGAGGCTCTCACAGCGATCGAGCCGTTCATGGCGGGCATCGCCTTCACTCTCGACGATCTGCGCTACGAATATCCGCACGAGCCTGTGCCCCCCGGCTACACCCCGCAGGACTGGCTCGTCGAACTGGTGTGGAGCGAGGCGCATGCCCGCTGGCCCGAGGGGGTGCCGGCAAAGCTCGACGCGCTGCTGCACGAGGAACTGGGCATCATCGAAGAGGCCAAATACGCCCCCTATTTCCTCACCGTTCACGACATCGTCCGCTTCGCGCAAGGGGAAGGGATCCTCTGTCAGGGGCGCGGGTCGGCGGCCAATTCGGCGGTCTGTTTCGTGCTTGGCATCACCGCGGTCGACCCCGCCGAACACAATCTGCTGTTCTCCCGCTTCGTCTCGCCCGAGCGCAAGGAACCGCCCGATATCGACGTCGATTTCGAGCACGAGCGGCGCGAGGAGGTGATGCAGTATATCTACAAGCGCTACGGCCGTCACCGTGCGGGGATCGCTGCCACGGTGATCCATTATCGCCCGCGCAGCGCGGTGCGCGAGGTGGGCAAGGCTCTGGGGCTGAGCGAGGACGTGACCGCGCGGCTCGCGACCACCGTATGGGGCAGCTACGCCTCGACCTACGAGCGTGAGCGCTGCGTCGAGAGCGGGCTAGACCCCGACAATCCAGCCATCGCGCGGGTCAACGACTTCGTGCAGCGCATCCTGCGTTTCCCGCGCCACCTGTCCCAGCACGTCGGCGGCTTCGTGCTGACGCAGGACCGGCTCGACGAGACGGTGCCAATCCACAACGCCGCCATGGAGAAGCGGACGTTCATCGAATGGGACAAGGACGATATCGACGCTCTGGGGCTGATGAAGGTCGACGTTCTCGCGCTGGGCATGCTGACCTGCATCCGCAAGGCGTTCGAACTGCTAAATCCGGGACGACCGGGGCGGGAATATACGCTCGCCAACATTCCCGACAGCGCGCCCGACGTGTTCGACATGCTGTGCGCGGGCGACAGCGTGGGTGTGTTCCAGGTCGAGAGCCGCGCGCAAATGAACATGCTGCCGCGCCTGCGCCCGCGCGAATTCTACGATCTCGCGATCCAGGTCGCGATCGTGCGTCCCGGCCCGATCCAGGGCGACATGGTCCACCCCTACCTGCGGCGCCGACAGGGGGTCGAGACGGTCGAATTCCCCTCGCCCGCGCCGCCGCACGATCCGCATGAGCTGCGCGGCGTGCTGGGCAAGACGCTGGGCGTGCCGCTGTTCCAGGAACAAGCGATGCGGCTCGCCATCGTCGCGGCCGGATTCACCCCGTCGGAAGCGAACAAGCTGCGCCGCGCGATGGCGACCTTTCGCAATGTGGGTACGATGGACAATTTCGAGGATAAGCTGGTCGAGGGCATGGCCGCGCGCGGCTACGACCGCGACTTCGCCCAGCGCTGCTTCCGCCAGATCGAGGGCTTCGGCAGTTACGGCTTTCCCGAAAGCCACGCGATCGCCTTCGCGCGGCTGGTCTGGGTCTCGTCCTACATCAAGTGCCGCTATCCTGCGGTGTTCGCCGCCGCCTTGCTCAATTCGCAGCCGATGGGTTTTTACGCGCCAGCGCAGATCGTGCGCGACGCGCGCGAGCACGGGGTCGAGGTTCGCGCGATCGACGCCAACCACAGCCGCTGGGATAACACGCTGGAGGATGCCGAAGGCGAGCCCGCCGTGCGGATGGGAATGCGCCAGATCGAAGGCTTTCGCGAGACATGGGCGGAGCGCATCGCCGCGGCTGCGCCCTGCACCAGCGTCGAGCAACTCGCGCGCAAGGCCGATCTTCCCCCGCGCGCCTTGCGCCTGCTTGCCGATGCCGACGCCTTGCGCTCGATCGGGCTCGACCGGCGCGAGGGCTTGTGGGAGGCGCGGCGAACCCCGGCGGGCGAATTGCCGCTGTTCGCCGCCGCGCGGGCGCGTGACAGCCAGGCGCGCGAGTTGGGTGAGGAACCGCCCGCCGCGCTGCCCGCCATGGCCCTGTCGGAACAGGTCGCAGCCGATTACCAGACCACGCGCCTGTCGCTCAAAGCGCATCCGATGGCCTTCCTGCGCCCCGTCTTCGATACCGAGGGCGTGTTGCCCTGTGCCGCCCTGCGCGATTGCCGCAATGGCGACCGCGTACAGGCCGCAGGCGTGGTGCTCGTGCGCCAGCGGCCGGGCAAGGGCAATGCGATCTTCGTCACGCTGGAGGATGAAGACGGGATCGCCAATATCGTGATCTGGGCACGCCTGTTCGAACGCTTCCGTCGCGAAGTGATGGCCGCGCGGCTGATGCTGGTGGAAGGCGAAGTGCAAAAAAGCCGCGAAGGCGTGATCCACCTGATGGCCAGCCGTATCGACGACCGCACCGCCGAACTGTCGCGACTATCCGAAACACATGACCCCAACCCCCTCCTATCGCGCGCCGACGAATTCCTCCACCCGCAACACCCGCGCAACGTTCGCGTCCTGCCCAAGTCACGAGATTTCCATTGACCGACGTCCGGAATAACACCGTCCATACTGTAGGTCGCCGGTCAGACGGCTCCTATTCCGCGCCAAAGCGATCTCGAGGCTGTACTTTCTTCGGCTTTAGCGGCTGATTTCAAACAAAAACGATTATTGAGAGTATCGCCTGCTCTCACCGCGGCCGGTCTTTGCATGGCAGCTCGCCGGCACCAGGGCGTCGCAATATGAGCATGTTGAATTTTCACCGAACCGATAACGAACGCCTCGCCAAACAGGACGGCGGCGTACTCTTACCGCGCACTCCAGCATGGATCGCGGACGGATGTTTTTCCACTCGTCGAGTTACACGGCCAATCCGATAGCCTGCGCCGCGGCCAATGCCAATCTCGCGATCTGGCGTGACGAGCCCGTGGAGGAGCGGATCGCGACTCTTTGCGATTGGGTCACGGTAAGGGTGTCCCAACAGCGGATTTTCGCTAATGGCGCGCCCGGCAGGACTCGAACCTGCTGCCTCAAGATTAGAAGTCTCGCGCTCTATCCAGATGAGCTACGGGCGCGCGCCGGCCCCGCCATAACGCGGCTTTGCCAAAGCGCCAATCGGCGATAGGCATGGTTTGATGGAAATTTCGCCCCCAGACGCCGCGCCGCAGCCGACGCGCTTTCGATATTACGACCTCGTGATGGCGGCGTTTGTTACCATACTGCTCCTGTCCAACCTGATCGGTGCTTCCAAGCCCAGCAATGTTACCCTCCCTGGCCTCGGCCAGTGGTCGTTCGGCGCGGGCGTATTGTTCTTCCCTGTAAGTTACATCATCGGCGACATTCTGACCGAGGTATATGGCTACGCCCGCGCCCGTCGCGTCATCTGGACCGGGTTTGCAGCGCTTCTCTTCATGGCCTTCATGGCCTGGGTCGTGGTCCAGCTGCCCCCGGCGGAGGGATGGCCTGGACAGGAAGCCTACGAATTCGTCTTCGGGAACAGTTGGCGGATCGTCCTCGCTTCAATGGTTGCCTTCTGGGCTGGGGAATTTGCCAATAGTTTTGTGCTCGCAAAGATGAAGGTGTGGACCGCGGGGAAGCACCTCTGGATGCGCACGATCGGTTCGACCGTGGTCGGTCAGGGGCTCGACAGCCTGATCTTCTACCCGCTCGCCTTTTGGGGTCTTGCCGGCTGGCCGGTGGAATTGCTGTGGCAGGTCGTGCTATCCCAGTGGCTGATCAAGACGGCTTGGGAAGCACTTCTGACGCCAGTAACTTATGTCGTGGTCGGGTCTCTCAAACGGGCCGAAGGTGTAGAAATCTTCGATACGGAGACTGACTTCTCACCCTTCGCCTCGTCAGAGCGGAGCGCATAAAAAAGGGGCGACCGGATCGCCGCCCCTCCCCTCTCCCGCGGGTAAACAGGATTTAGAACTTGGCTCCTACCGCGACGCCATACCGCCGTGGATCGAGCGTAAAGATATTCGTGAAGTTACCCGACGATGCATCGGTCAGGTAGAGGCCGGTCACCGAGTCTGAATCGAACATGTTCTGGACGAAGCCCCTCACGTAGAAACGCTGGTCCGGTGAGTTGAGCTGGACCTGCGCGTTCGCCTGAACGAAAGGCTCGATACGGTTCACATTGCCGTTGAAGACATTTCCGTACTGCTCGCCAGTCATGGCAATGTCGACGCGCGGCACGAGCGACCAGCCGCTCCCAAATTCGGCGGTGTACTGAACCCCCACGGATGCCTTGAATTCAGGTGCCTGCGGTAGCTTGTTGCCTTTGAGGTTAACCTCCACACCGGGGCTAAGGACGCTGATCGGACCGAAACCGTCGAGTACTGGCTGCAAAGGCGCTAGGTCCGGATTTACCGAGCCGATCGCGCCCGCAGCAGCGGCAGCGTAAATGTCGCAGATGCCGAAGGCACCCGACGATGCGATACCGCTGTCATCCGGGAATTCGGTTGTTCCCTGAAGTCCGAAGAACGGATTGAGGAAACTTACGAAGCCATCGGCTCCAGCCCCGGTCACTGCGCAAAGCGAACCATTGCCAAGGTCCTTGATGATCACGGCATCCGGATCGCCGCCACCTGGATCACGCGGGTTGGAGAAGAACTGATCTCCGGCAACTTCTGCGTTGAGGTAGCTGACGTTCATGTTGATCAGCCAATTGTAGCTGGGCGAAATGATCGTCTCCAGTTCCACGCCCCAGATATCGGCATCAATCGTGTCATTGACCGATGTGCGGGCTACAATACGGCTTAGCTGGAGATCCTTGTATTTGTAGTAGAACCCGGTGAGGTTCACCTGCGCCGCACCGTTCAGGAATGTATTCTTCGAACCGATCTCGAAGGCGTCGATGCTCTCCGAACCGAAGCTTTCATCGACGTCGAATACCGGTGAAAGTGGCGGGTTGATGCCGCCGGACTTGTATCCCCGCGAGTACGAGAAATAGAGGTTGCTGTCAGGGCTTACTTCGTAGTCTAGGACCGCACGGCCCGTGATTTCGTTGAAGGAAACGTCCCGCACATGGAGGGACTGGGGGCCATCAATACCCGGGTCCGCATCAAACCCGCCAGCGAATGGCGAAGTGAACGGATCTCCGTCGTTCGAGAAGGGATTGAGGAAGTCGGCCAATGTCGTCCGAGCCGAAACGGTCTTCGTATCGTCGTTGTAACGTAATCCACCGGTGAATTTCAAGCGGTCGGTAATATCGAAATAGACTTCGCCGAAGATACCGAAGCTTTCCAGTTTGAAGTCCGTCGTGTTGTTCCGGTACATCGACGTGGCGAGGTAGGATGGCGGCAGGCCATTCGCGAGCGCCGAAAAAGTACCCAGAATACCCGTGGCGTAATCGAGCCCGAATGCGTTCACATAATAGCTGTTTTCTTCGACTTCGGTCTCTGCGTAGATTCCACCCACTAGGAAATTCAACGGGCCGTCGAAATCGCTCGATAGGATCGCTTCGGCAGACCAGGCCGTTTGGTACTGCACCGAGCGGTCGAATGAGAGCGGCACGTCGGAACAGATCGAATTGCCTTCGTAGGACCCGAGGTTCTCGTCGTCATTGTCCGATGTGCAGAGCACGCCGTTCGGACCGTTCGGAATAAGTGCCTCGGCGATCGGCGAGAAATACGCGCTCGTTCCCGGAACGAAGCCGATGATGGCGCCGGTATCGGGATCGGTAATCGGCACGCCGTTATCGGCAAAGAATTGCAGCGTGTTCAGACCTGCTGCGTAGCCACTGCGATCGAGCACGCCGAGGTTGTAATCCTGGCGGGAGTCGACCGTCGTTTCCTGATACAGTCCGGTTACCGACAGGTTCATCGCACCCAGCCCCTGATCGAGATGGGCCTGAACCTGCAATTCGTCCGCGAAATATTCGGGCGTGAATGGCGTATTGACCTGCCGGACGTCGTCCGGTTCGTCGAAATTGGCAAATCCGTCCGGCCCATACACGCTACCGAGGGCGAAGGACTCCGGTATTCCCTGGATACGGAACAATTCGACCGAGGTCAGCACGGAGGCGAGCGTGGCATTGGCATGGGTGCTGTCGAAATCGCGACGCGTATTTAGGCAGCCAAGCACGCCCGTGGGATCACGCTGACAGGTCTGCTTCTGGATACGAAGCCGATCGTCGTTCTCACGGAAATAGAAGCCCATGAGGTCGATGGTCGTGGACGCCGTGGGCTCGAACCGCAAGGAGCCGCGAATGGCATACATGTCGCGGCCGTCTATGCGCGTGTCGTCATATAGATTTTCCGTATAGCCATCGCGGTTGAGATAATAGCCCGCCAGCCGAACCCCGATCGCATCACCGATCGGCACGTTGACCATACCCTTGACCCGGACGCTCTCGTAATTGCCGTATTCGAATTCGGCCGCCGCTCCGAAGCCCGAAAGGTCGGGCTTGGCGGTCACCACATTGACGACGCCAGAGGTCGCATTTCGGCCGAAGAGCGTTCCTTGGGGACCGCGCAGAACTTCGACGCGCTCAAGATCGAAATACTCGGTTTCGAAAAGACGCGTTCCGAAAAGGGGCGATCCGTTTACGTGAATGGCTGTCGCCGCATCGCAGGTGACACCCACACACAAGTCGCCGATACCGCGAATGGTGAAGCTGGACGCCGTAAAGTTGGATTTCGTGAACGATACGTTGGGCAGCGTGAGTTGGAGGTCGCTGGCGTTCTCGATCTGCTGTGCCTCGAGCGCTTCGCTGTCGAACGCGCTGACTGCAATGGGAACTTCCTGCAGGCTCTGCGCCTGGCGCTGAGCGGTCACGATAATGATACGTTCGTTGGTGGTTTCTTCCGCGATTCCGGATTCGCTGTCGCCTCCGGTAACATCTTGAGCGTAAGCTGGAACTGCAAAAGCACCGGCACAGATGCCAGCCATCAGGGTTGCCCTGATCCTCATAATCCCTCTCCTCATCCCTCACCTCTCATGACGGAGGCCCGGGAGGAAACTATCACACATTCGTATGCAAACAAGGTTTTGCGCAGGAATGTTGCGCACAATCGAGCGCTTGCGATTTGTTGTTGCAACGCAGCAAACTTGGGATTCTAAATTTCCGCTACGGCATTGGGATGTAAGGCTTCGCTTACCCTACGGCATTGCTGGTAGTGTCAAAGCAACTCGTGGCTTTGGGCGATGTGTGCAATGCCCCGCTTCCCGCTTGAATCGCGGCTGAGTTGCACGAAGACATCGATTACGCTGGCAGCGTAGGCGATTGTATCCGCCCTGGTCAGACCTATGCCGGTTTGCATCACCATTAGCGACAACTGCTCGAGCGCTCCGCTCAGGGAGTTGGCATGAATGGTCGAAAAGCTGCCCGGGTGCCCGGTGTTGATGGCGCGCAGGAAGCTGACGCTTTCGGCGCCCCGCAATTCTCCCAGCACGATCCGATCCGGGCGCAGTCGAAGAGCAGCCTGCAGCAGTTCGTTTGCGGTGACCTTCGCTTCGCCCAGCTCGCCTTTTACGGCGACCAGACCCACACCGTTCTCTCCGGGTAGTTTGAGTTCCGGCGTATCCTCCACCAATACCACGCGTTCCTGCTTGGGAATTTCTCCAAGCATGGCGTTGAGGAAGGTGGTCTTGCCGGTGCTGGTACCGCCTGAAACAAGAATGGTGCGACGCTGGCGGATCGCTTCGCGCAGGAAGGGTACAGGCTCCGCCTGGGCATCGGGCATTGCGCCCTGTTCTGCTGGCTTCAGTGGCCCGGTGTCATAAGCGTCGAGCGGAAGGTCCAGCCTCCTGTGACGCCTGATCGCCATGGCCCAATGCTTGCGCGCTGCTGGCGGTCCGCAGAACTGCACGCGCGCGCCGTCAGGCAAGGTAGCACCCAGCAAGGGGTGTTCCCGGTTGATTCCCTGATGGCTTACCCGAGCAACCTGTTCGGCGAGGCGCTGGATCAAACGGTCGTCGATATCGGGACGGACGATCTTCTGCATTCCGCCTGCCGCCGCGTCTTCGACCCAGATTTCTCCGGGGCGGTTGACGAGGATTTCCGTTACCGTGTCGCGCTCCAGCCATTCTGCGAATGGCCTGAGATAGGCTTCGAGATAGACGCTGCGTTCGCCTTGCAGGTCGACATTCGGCGCGTCTTCTTCCGGATGTTCGTCCAGCAGGAAAGGATGGATATCGGCGCTCACCGGATGAACTGGATCAGCTTACACGCGAAAAATCGAGATCGCGCGCGGTGAAGATGCGGATCGGTTCTCCCTGGCGGACCCGCACGGTCGGCCCGCGTTGCCCGTCCTGCTGGGCTGCCGTGGCTGCTGCTGACTGGCTTGCACCCCCAAGGACGATGCCGCCCGCTCCGCCGGTGGCCAGCGTTCCCAGTCCGCCGACGACCGAGAGCAACATGGCCGATCCGAAGCGCTTGAAGAACCCGTTGCCGGACACCTCTCCCGCGAGACCCGTCGTGCCATCGAACCCGATGGCAGGCGAAGCCAGATTGACCGATGCTCCATCAGGCCGGATCAGCCGGGTCCAGATGACATATGCGCGTTTCTGGCCGTTCTGCATTCCGGATTGGTATTGACCGATCAGGCGGCTCGAACGCGGGACAAGGACCCGCCTGCCGTCGAAGCTGCGGACATCCTGGCTCACCACGGCGCGGACATAGCCGGGCACATTGGTATCGATCGCAGTCTCCAGGATTGCCGGGATCAGCGTACCCTGCGTGACCGTAGTCGATGGATTGGTCATCGCCTTGGCCTGCGCAGGAGCACCGCCAACGCCGCCAACGCGGCTTGCGAAATCGCCAGCAGAATTGCCAGTCGCAGTTTCGGCGCCGCCTTCCGCAGCTTCCATTGCCACACCCTCGGCCGCCGCTGCTAGCGCGCTGCTGGAATCGAAGACGACAGTTGGATTGTTATAGGGATTGCCCATCGCCTGCGGTTCGGGAGCTGCGGAAAGTACAGGTGCGGGAGCCGGATCGGCCATTGCGGCCTGCTGCGCCGGGGTCGGGCGTTCGATCGTGACCGCGGGAGGCGCGGCGGGTGTGGCAGCCGGTTGCGCAGCTACTTGCGGGTTTCCAACGCCCTGCGGTTCCGGGACGCGAGCTGAATCCATGCTCCAGAGCGTCACTGCACCGAGTCCGGCGACGATAGCGATCCCGGCGACCATACCCATGGCATCGCCCTTGCCACCCGGCCGCGCAACCGCAGGGAACGCGTTGCGCTGCGCAAGATCGATGATCTCGGCATCGCTATCGTCACGCGGGTCGGTATCGTTGGCGACCGTGGTGTTTTCCGGGATGCGGTTGGCAAGGCGCATTACTTGTCTCCCCTCTGGGCGAATTCGGCATCGGAACGCTGGGCGGATGCACGCTCGGGTCCGAAATTGACGAGCGTGGCACTTTCTTCACCCGCACGCAGGATAATCGAACGCGGCACGCCATCGATGACGATGGTGTCGCCGCGCACGGTGTAATTGACCGGACCTTCATCGCCCTTAGCATTGGTTACGAGGATAGCCGGTACGTCGCGGCCGACCGGCCATGTAAGGAACGTGGCCTCGCCATCATCGAAGGCGCGCTCGGGCAGTAAGGCCGTATCGCCCTCACCGTTCCAGGCAAAGTTGAGATCGGCTGGATCGACCGCGGAGAAAGGATCGGCCGGAGTCTCCGGCTGCTGGGCGGCGGCCTGTGCCAGCTCCGCCTTGCGCGCTTCTTCCTCGGGATCAATCGGATAGTCGAAGCGCAACACATAGAGCGGCTTCGCATTCGGGCTGGCAACGAGGTCGAACAGGTAGGTGCGCTTGCTGGTCACCACTGTGAGATTGGTGGCCGCGCGCGGCTCGAGCGGTTTCACGAACAGGATGTTGGCGCGCTTGTTCGGCGTGACCTGCCATGTCTGCGAATTGCCGATCGCCACATTCTCGATCGTCTCATCCTCACCGAAAATGATGCTGGCCTGCACATTGACGCGGCCCGGAAGCGTGAAAACTTCCGTCTCGTCATACATGACCTCCTGCAGGCGCGGGTCGGCAAGTGCCGGTGTAGCGCACAAAGGCAGGACGACAGAAAGGGCAAGCGCGGAAAGTAGCGCGCGTTTCATGAGTGTTTCTCCGTTGAACCGAGACTGCGCGGGGGGGCCGATTTGAACCGGCTGCCGATACCGGACGTGCGGCTTGGACCGGCGGCGACCGGTCCGGTCTGTGCGCCGCCTGATGCGGTCGCATATACCTTGGTTGTGCGCGAGGTTGTTCCTGCCCCACTGTCATTGGCCGCAGCGCTGGTGGCGATGGCCGAGACGTCGATGCGCCGGGCCTGCTCGCTCGCCTGGGTGGCGGCCTGCGCCTGCGCAAGCGGCTGCGAGACATATGTTGTCGCAGCGGGAGCGGGCAGTGAGCCGCTGCTGCTCTCCTCTTTCGACGGAACGAGACCGAAGACCGTCCATCCGGATACCATCGCTCCGGCAACTTTCAGCACCATGATCATCAGTGCGACATGCACCGCCCCGATCATGAAAAAGGCCATGCCTGCCTGCGCCGGAACGACACCCGGCTGTGCCGTGAGCGCTGAAAGGATGGGAACTGCGAGTTCGAGCATGATCGAGCCACCCAGAACCGCGAAGAGCGGTGCCAGAGCGCACATTACCACGCCTTTCAGCCAACCTGTGAAGAGGCCTCGCGTACCGTTGAACAGCGCCAGCACGACGAAGACTGGCCCCAGAGCAACGAGGATGCCGAGCGCGATCTTGGTGGTGACCAGCAAACCTACGGTGCCGAGCATGAACAGCATCGCGCCGAGCCACATCATCCCGTGGGGTGAAAACGCCGAGAAATCCTGATTATTGCCGCTGGCTTCCTGGATCGCAATGAAGACGACATCGATCTTCTGCGCGAAGACGTCGGTTGCGGAACCCTGCGTACCGGTCAGCTGACCCGCCAACCAGTCTGGCGCGAGAACGAACATGTTCCACACCACGCTCTGGTAGGCGACCCAGCTCGTCGCGAAGGTCAGCACGAGCCCGAGGGTCATCATGCGCGGCACCAGCGCGCGGACCCCGATATTGGTTCGGCCGGTCAGCAGCAGGAAGCCGAAGATCGCGATATACAGAGTGAGAATTATCGTAAGTGTGGTGCCAAGTGCGCCGCCCGGCGCGAACAGCTTGCCGAAAGCCTGCGCGCTTGCTTCGCCCGCCACGCAGTCAACGCTCCGCAGCGCTGCGGCGACGCCGTTGCCTACCTGCTGGGCGACTTGCTGGCACGCAGCGCTGGTCATTCTGCGGCCAATCCTATTTCGAAATCATCGCCCATGGCATCGTTCGGCCCGCCCGGCCACGCGGAGCCAGTAAGCGTGGGATACCAGTCGGCGGGCGCATCGCCCATGGCTGCGCGCAGCACGTCGAGACGACGAACCGAACTCTCGCGGCCCGAAAGCAGTGTCAGCACTTCGGGCGCACCTGAAAGATCCAGGCGCACTACTACGCTTGCATCGGGTTGGCGCACGAGGAAGCAGCGGCTGTGTGCGGGCAGGCTGCGGATCAGCGCCAGCTCGTGGCTCGTCAGGCCGAACCCGTCACAGTAATCCTCTGCGCGGGCGCGGGAGTTGGGCATGAAGACCATGGTCGCGGTCTGCTCGACCAATGCGGTGGAAATACGGCTTTCCAGCGCATCGCGGGCAGACTGCGTGGCGAAACCGACGAGTGCGTTGCGTTTACGCAACGTCTTGAGCCAGTCGCGGATGCGGGCTGCGAATACCTCGTCGTCGAGCGCCTTCCACCCCTCATCGATCAGGATCATCGTGGGCTTGCCGTCCAGACGTTCTTCTATCCGGTGAAATAGGTACATCATGACCGGTGTGCGCAACTTCGGGTTTTCAAGCAGCGCGGTCATGTCGAAGCCGAGCACGCGCGCGGTTAGGTCCAGCTTGTCTTCGGCATTGTCGAAGAGCCAAGCATTCTCGCCCTCCCCGATCCAAGCGCCCAGGCGATCCGCCAGATCGCCGGGCTGCGGGCGGCGACTTCCCGAAAGCAGTTCCTTGAAATTGCGTAGGCGGCGCAGGCTTGCGTCATTTGCATAAGCGGCATCGACCGCATGCGCTATCGTCGCGTCCTCTTCCGGGCCCTCCGCCTTGAGCAGGACCGACAGCCAGTCGCGCAGGAACGCCTTGTTTCCCGCCGTGTCGGGCAAAGCCATCGGGTTGAACCCGGTCGGCTCGCCAGCCCGGATACTGTCGTAGCTTCCGCCGATGCCGCGGACGAACAGTTCGGCACCGCGATCCTTGTCGAACAGGATCGTACGGGGCGCGAATTTCTGCGCCTGCGCGGCAAGGAAGTTCATAACCACGGTCTTGCCTGAACCGGACGGCCCGATGACCGAGAAATTGCCCAGGTCGCCGTGATGGAAATTGAAGAAGAAGGGCGTCGCGCTGGTGGTTTCCAGCAGCGTCACCGCCTCGCCCCAGTGATTGCCCTGCGCTTGCCCGAGCGCGAATCCATGGAGGCTGCCGAAGCTCGCCATATTTGCGCTCGAAATCAGAGCGCGGCGGACGAGATAGCCTTCGTTGCCTGGGAACTGGCCCCAGAAGGCCGGTTCGAGATTGGTGTCCTCGCGAACGGCGATCGCACCGGTATCTGCAAGCGCGGCGGCACAGGCGGCGGTAGCATCGTCGAGCCGGCCGAGGTCACGTTCCTTGACCATAACGGTCAGGTGATGATCGCCAAACCCGACTGCGCCATTACCCAGCGCATCGCGCGCGGCCATCATGTCGGCTCGTTCGGCGGCAGCCTCTTCATCTGCACTCTTGAGGCGGCGGATCGCAAGGTCCATCCGTTCGCGGGCAGTCTGGCGCTCGGCGGGCGCATAACTTTCGGAAACGACCATCTCGAACGGCAGGCGCAGAAGCCCATCGAGCAAGCCCGGACTGGTCGCTTCGGGATAATCCTTGAGGCCGAGAATAGAGGCGAAATCGGGCGATCCCGAACCACGCATTTCGAGCGCGTCGAGACCGAAGCTCACGCGGCGATAAGGCAGCATCATGCCGAGATCGACATCATCCGATGGCTTGCGGACCGGGCGCATCTCGCCATTGTAGAGAGCCGAAAGCAGCTCCAGCATTTCCGAATTCACATTGCCTTGCGGCCCAACGTAGTCCCCGAGGACCGTTGCCCCGTAAGCCTGCAAGGAAGCGACCAATCCTTGCGATGCCGCCCTCAGCGATCGCAGATCTTTCGGATCGGCTTCCAGTTCGTGATTGCGACGCTTCGCTCTCTTCGAAATCCGTTCGACCAGGCCAGCCTTGCCTCTTGCGGGGCGCCGGATCAGCGTGATGAACTGGTCGTTCACGAACAACTGGCCGGAGCCGAGACGTTCCTTCCACCGGGCATCGATATGGCGACTGATCGGATCGGGGAATTCCGCGTCGAGTTCCACCGAGACACGGCGACGAATGACGTGGTGATACATGACGAAACGCGCGTCGAGCGTGCTGCGGAGCATTACCTCGCGCGTGGCGGCATGAGCGTTGAGGGCTTCGCTATCCTCCGTCTCGAAAAGGAGGCCGGGAACCTGGATCGCAGTCATCAAGCTGCCGTCGCGCATCAGTACGGTATGCTCGTCGACTAGCCTGGCATAGGGTAGCCGATCGCCCGCGCGAGCCTCTTTCGCACTCCACGAAGCGGGCCCGATCCATTTATCCTTACGCGGCATAGCTGTTACACCCCCAGCGCTTATAGTTCTTCACGCGCGGGCATTTCGACACCTTGGTCATCCAGAGGTCGAAAATGCGCGGCTCGCGCAGGCAGGCGAAATAGCCGACCCCGTGCATCACCAGCGCCGCGAACAGCGCCCAGAAACTGCCGGTGATCAGGAACACCTCGGTCGTCACCACCCCGTTGATGATGAAATAGTTGAACGTCACGCCCGCAAACATCTGCGGCCGCGTAAGCGCCCTGTGGACGGGGTGGCGGACGAGCGCAGTCATGTCAGGCCGCGACGCCCTGGATACCAGCAACGATCGAAGCCGCACCGAAAAGGATGAATACGCCGATGATCACCGTCGCACCGAAGCGCCAATTGAGGCGGCCCGTCAGCATCATGAAGCCGACCGCGGCAACCGCCATCACTGCAACGGCAGTAGCGACATTGCCCAGCAACGTACCCTGCAGCCAGCCCAGCGCATTGACGATGGGCCCGGACCCGGCCGGATCGCTCTGCATCGTTTGTGCGAGGGCGGCGGTTGGACCGAAAAGTGCAGCCAATCCGGCCACCATTGCGAAAAGCGATTTCAAGTTATTCTACTCCCGTGAGTGATCGGCAAGGCGGCCCATGATGGAGGCCACGTAATTCTGTGTTTCGCGGATGCGCGGAATTCCGTTCGCACGCTCTACCCGGCCCGGCCCGGCGTTATACGCCGCAAGCGCTTTCTCCAGGTCGCCATCGAACCGGTCGAGCTGCTCGCGCAAATACCGCGCGCCGCCTTCGAGGTTGGCGAACGGATCGCGCGGGTCGACGCCCATGTCGCGGGCCGTCCCCGGCATCAACTGGGCAAGCCCCTGCGCACCGACCGGCGACACGGCATTGTGCCGCCATCGGCTTTCCTGCCAGACCATCGCTTCGATCAGGGAAGGACTGAGGTCGAACCGCGCGGCGAGTTCCGCCACTTTGGCCCGATAGATTTCGGGAATGCCCTGCGCGTGGTTTTCCGGAACAGCGACTACAGTTTCCGGCACCCAGATATCCGCCGGAACTTCTGCGATGGGCGTTGCAAATTCTGCGCTCATGGCTTGGGCAGGAGCCATCGCGGCCTCTCCGCCGGCAATCCAGCGCGCGCCGTCAGCGTCGATCTCCAAGACATCCGCTTTCACCGGGAAAGCAGTAAGCGCCAGGCAGGCCAATCCTGCATATGGCGCAAAGCGTGCGCGAATCATTGTCGTACGCCCTCCGTGCGACCCCAGTGACCACCCTACATGACAATGGGGTGACAAGACCCTGAATGTACCAGAATTCCTTGCCCCTGCAAAGAGAAGGCCCGCACCTCCGGGATGGAGGAGCGGGCCTAGTCAGGAGATTCCCGGTGGCGGGAATAATTAGCGAACGGCTAAAGCCTCGTAGCCGCGGAACTCGCCTTGATCGAGCATTGCCAGGCCACGGCGAGCAATCACCTTGGAATCGATCCAATCGCCGGTGGACGTCTGCAATTCGTACCGCTCCGCGTTGCGGGCCGCGGCATCGAATCTTTCGCGAGCCTCTCCATAATCACCGAGACGCGCGAGCGCGATGCCGTGGTTGATTTGGCGAGCCGGATCATCGGTTGGCAAATTCTTGCAATTCTCGATCGCCTCAAGTGCGGCACGATCTTCGCCTGCGAGGAGTTCATCATAACCGATATCGTATTCAGCTTCGGGCGCTGAAACGATCATCACCGGAGCCTCTGCGGCGAAAAGCAGCATGGTTGCAGCCAATAAAGACATTGTCGTTCTCCCAAACTTATGGGGAATCGATACGACGCCAAACCTACATCTGCAACAAAACCGTAACATTGTCATATTTCTGAAATGTGCGCCGAACGATCCGAAATCTGTTGAAACTGCAACATAACGGTCATGAAGCGACACAAACTGTCACACGCCGCTCCTAGCTGGCGAGTCGCGATCAACGAATTCGCATTCGAATTTCTCGACTCATCCGGTTTTTTGAGGGGACCGCATCCGTGACCAAATTTCACCGCTCGCTCATCCTAGGCACTTCCGCACTGGCCCTTGCCGGCTGCGGCGCAGATGAAATCGTTTCACCCGGCACCGGTGGCGACGTCATCATCAATCCCGGCGGTGGTGGTGGTACACCAACACCCACCCCGACCCCGCCTTCGTCGGAGGTTACTCCGGCTGCAGGCTGTCCGACTATCAGCGACCCGGTCGGCCTGACGGATAGCGGCACCATTTCGGGTCCGACCGGCGAATATCGCGTCTGCACCATGCCTGCACGCTTTACCGCCAGTTCGACTTTGCCCTACATCGAAGGCCTGCTCTATCGCATGAATGGCCGCGTCGATGTTGGCACCGACGGCGGACCCGCCGCCGATGACAGCGACGGCCTTTCCGATACCGATGTCCAGTTGACGATTGAACCCGGCGTGATGGTGTACGCTTCCGGATCGAGCTTCCTGAACGTCAATCGCGGCAACACCATTCAGGCTAACGGCACCGCCGACCGCCCGATTATCTTCACCAGCCGCGACAACGTCCAGGGTCTCAATACCGACAGTTCTTCGGGCCAGTGGGGCGGCGTCGTGCTGTCTGGTCGCGCTCCGGTGACCGATTGCATCGCTTCGGGCGCGACTCCCGGTACGGTGAACTGCGAACGTCAGGTCGAAGGCGCGGCCCAGCCTGCCATCTTCGGCGGCGCGACTCCGGCGGACAGCTCGGGCAGCATGAGCTACGTCCAGATTCGTTACTCTGGCTTCGTCCTTTCCGGTGACAGCGAGCTTCAGTCGTTGACCACCGGGGGTACAGGTTCGGGCACCGAACTCAGCCACATCATGAGCTTCAACAGCTCGGATGATGGCGTCGAATTCTTCGGCGGTCGTGTAAACGTATCGAACCTGATCGTGGTCGGTGCGGAAGATGACGCGATCGATACCGACACCGGCGTCCAAGCCAATATGCAGTATGTCATCGCAATCCAGCGCCCCGGCGCCGGTGATACCATCATCGAATCGGATTCTGACAACGCCTTCAACGACAGCACTCCGCGTCAGAACACGCGTATCTCGAACGCCACGTTTGTGCATCAGAACGCCAACGATCAGGCTATCCGGATCCGCGGCTTTGCCGACTATTCGATCGCCAACTCGGTTCTCGTTTCGAACCAGGGCACGGCATGCCTCCGTGTCGACGGACAGGAAGAACTCTTCCGCGCTGCCGACGCCTCGATCGACGAAGCTGGGCCGGTCGCATTCGATAGCTTCGTGCTCGACTGCGAAACCCCGTTCCGTGACGGTTCGGGTTCGACTGCAGCCGAAATGGAAAGCGTCTTCGATGATGGCACCAACAACAATTCGGCCTTCACGAACACTCTCTCGATGCTGTTCCTTAACGGAACCAACGAAGATGCCGTCCCCGTGTTCGATGTGAGCACCTGGGCACCCTTCTTTGAAACGCCAGCCCGCATTGGCGCAGTTTTCACCGAAAATGCCGACTGGGTGAATGGCTGGACCTGCACCTCCGCCACGGTGACTTTCGACAGCTCCACGTCGGCTTGCACCAGCCTGCCGGTCTACGACTGATTGCACGACTAAGGAGCGGGGGCGTGCGCCGCACGTCCCCGCTCACTCATCCGATTGATACGCTTTCGACCTGATTTGAGGGGGTCACTCACATGTCATCCGGCAAGCAGCTAACCGCACTGCTCCTGCTCACCACCGCCCTGACCTTCCCAAGTGCCGCCTTTGCGCAGAGCACGGGTGCTGGAGGTCCGCCGCCAACCGAAGACGAAGTTCCCGACGAAGAACTTACCGACGACGTCGATGCGGCTAACACAACCGTTCCCGGCGACATTGTCGAGGAAGAGGCCCAGCCCGATATCTCCGTTCCAGGCGGCACCATCGTGGTCACGGGTCGCCGTACACGCGACGTGACCCGCGCCTCCCCGCAGGTCGTGACGGTGCTCGACACCGAATCCATCGCACGCACGGGCGAAGGTGATATTGCCGGCGCTCTCGGTCGCGTTACCGGTCTTTCGCAGCAGGGTAACGGGCTCGTGTATGTTCGCGGCCTTGGCGACCGCTACTCGCTCGCCCTGCTTAATGGATTGCCGCTACCTTCGCCGCAGCCACTCAGCCGGGTCGTTCCCCTCGACATTTTCCCCACCAGCGTCGTCGCGTCCAGCCTCGTCCAGAAAACCTATTCGGCCAACTTCCCGGGCGAATTCGGCGGCGGCGTGATCAACCTGACCACGCGCGCGATCCCGACCGAAAGCTTCCTGACCGTCAGCGGCTCTCTCAGCGGCGACACCGAAACCACTTTCGGCCCGGGCTACACCTATTTCGGCGGCGACCTCGACTGGACCGGCTTCGACGAAGGGCGCCGAGACGTATCCAATTACGGTGCCCTCCAAGGCTTTTTCGACAGCGGAGCACGGGTGAATGACGAAGGCGTCGATACCACCGCCATACTCAAGGATATCAACGATCCCAATCTGTATCTGCTGCAGAAGATCGGAGACGTGCCAACCAACTTCAGCGCGGGTGTGACTGCAGGAACTTCATTCGACGTCGGCTCCGACGGACTGCTGGGGATCATCGCTACCGGTTCGATCAGCAACAAGTGGCGCAATCGTCTCATCACCAAGCAGACCGCGGTGAACGAAGAACTCGAACTCGATACGGATTTCCGAGAGTTCGTTACCGACAATCGCGTCCTTGTGAACGGCCTACTCGGCTTCGGCCTGGAGATTGCCGAGCACAAGTTCCGGTTCACCAATCTCTATATCCACGACACGCTCAAGCGTGCATCGCTGGAAGAAGGAACCGATTTCCAGGATGGCGACGATGCGCTGATCCAGGATACCGCCTGGTTCGAACGCCAGCTGTTCAACAGCCAGTTCGTAGGCGAACTCGAATTCGGCGATCTGTCGATCGATTTGCGCGGCGGCTATGCCCAGACAAAGCGCGAGGCTCCGTTCGAATGGACCTTTGAATATGTCCGTACGAATAACGAGAACGACCCCTACGGTGATCTCTATCTCAACACGCTCGACCCCCAGCGCGGCGGTGCGATCGTCAGCTTCTCGGATCTGACCGAAGACCTGTGGTATGGTGGTGCGGATGTCAGCTACGCTTTTAGCGATTGGCTGAACGCGACCGTCGGCTATGCCTATACCGACACCGCCCGCTTTTCGACGCGGCGTGAGTTCGACATCCGTGCATCCTCGGGCTTTCCCGAAGGGTTCGGCGCCTTCCGCCCCGACAACCTTCTCGGCGATGCGCTGATCGACTTCGCCTTCGATCGCGATGCGCAGGAAGCGGGCGGCATTGGGCCATACGAGCTCATCATTTTCGAGACGACCCAGTCGGACCCGGCCTTTGCCGCAGCGCTGGAGATCCATGCCGGATACGGCAAGGTGAACCTGCGTCCGTTCGACCGGCTGACACTCGATGTCGGAGTTCGCTACGAGGATGCTGTCCAGTCGGTCGAAGCAGTCGAAGTGTTTGCCGAACCGCTCGGCTCGAACAGCGGCACACTGCTGGAAAACGACTATTGGCTGCCGGGCGGCACGCTTACTTGGGAGGTAACAGACAGTCTCCAGTTCCGTGCCAGCGCCTCCAAGACCATCGCTCGCCCGCAGTTCCGCGAGCTGATCTTCCAGACCTATTTCGATCCGGAAACCAACCGCCAGTTCAACGGTAACCCGCGTCTCATCGACAGCGAGCTGACCAATTACGAAGCACGCCTCGAATATTACATGGGCGGCGGCAGCCGCGCGAGCGTGGCGGGCTTCTACAAGGACATCGAAAATCCGATCGAGGTCTTCACCAGCTTCTCGGACAACGAGATCGTCAGCGGGTTCGCGAATGCTCCGAAGGCCGAACTGTATGGTGCGGAGGCCGAGTTCCAGTATAACTACGATCTGATCGATCTGGGCGGATGGTTCGATAGCCAGCAATTGGTGGCAATCGCCAACTACACGTACACGCAGTCGGAAATCATGGTTGGCCCTGACGATATTGCACGGGTCTTCCCCTTTGCCGACCAGCCGGCGACCAACTTCTTCGATAATGGCGTCCCGCTGACCGGCCAGTCCGATCACCTCGTGAACCTGCAATTGGGCCTCGAGGACCTCGACCGGCTGAGCCAGTTCACCGTCCTGCTGAAATACGCCAGCGAGCGGGTCACCAGCCGCGGTGCGGGTCCGCTTCCGGACATCATCGAAGAGCCTGGCTTCACGCTGGACTTCGTCGTCCGCCAGGGTTTCGAGCTGGCCGGCAAGGAATTCGAGCTTAAGCTGGAAGCGCGGAACCTCACCGGACAGGGCCATGAAGAGTTCCAGACCAACGGTACCAACCGGATCGAGATCAACAGCTACGATGTAGGCCGCAGCTTCAGCCTGGGCGCATCGGTCAAGTTCTGAGGTCTATCCCTCGGAGAGACTGCAGGGGCCGCTCCTTTCCGGAGCGGCCCTTTTTTATCGGCAGGTCTGAAAATCAGTGACTGTCGTAGACGTAGCCCAGCGACCGCACCGTGCGGATCGGGTCGCCCGCCCCCACGTCGCGCAGTGCGCGTCGCAGGCGGCCGATCCATACATCCACCGTGCGCTCGTCGATCGGCGGCTCCTGCTTGCCCAGCCCGTCGATAAGCTCGTTCCGACTGAGCACCCTGTCCGCGTTCTCGGCAAAGAACCGCAGCAGGCGGAACTCGTTGGGACGAAGCGAGATAGGCTTCGTCTGCCAGCGGGCCTGCAAGGCAGGGAGGTCAATTTCCAGATCACCCAGCTGGAAGGGGCGTGTCGATACAGTCGTCGCGCGTCCGGTGCCCAGCGCCAGGACACGGTCGAGGATATTCGTCCGCTCGACCGGCCCCACCATGTAATCGTCGGCACCTGCAGCAAGGGCGCGGCGCTTGTCTTCCTGGTCGCAGGTTTCGAGGACGATGGTGATGTGAGCGTCGGACGTACGCGCATCCGCCCGCAGGCGGCGACACATTTCCAGCCCGGACATCTCGTCCATCACCCAGTCGATGAAGGCGCAGACCGGTCCCTCGAGCAACCGGTGGGGACCCGCGCCAGTCAGCCGATCGAAAACATAGCGCGTATCGCCATGGTCGAAATCGGCAAAGTCGGCAGCCTCTTCGCCGGTCATCAATATCGTAATTACGTTCACGGGTGAGCGTCCCCTGGTCCCCTGTATCGGGGATCAGCGATGGCGCAGGGATATGACTGGTGTGTGACCGTCGGGTTCGGTTTGTAACAGTCGCCGGTCAGCCGTTCTTGGCTGTGATCTTTCCGAATGCGGGAGCGGTCGACTGCACGCCCACAGGGCTCTTGGGCAGATAAGGCGCTTCAAGCCGCTCGACTTCCTCTTCGCTCAGACGAAGCGACATCGCGTCGAGCGCTGCACCGATGTGGCCCGGCTTCGTAGCGCCGATGATGGGAGCAGTGATCCCCTTTGCAAAATGCCAGGCAAGCGCGACGGTCGCACGCGACGTGCCGCGCTCTTCCGCGATCGCGCCGACAGTCTCGATAACTGCGCGGTCGGCATCGATGTTCTGGGTGTAGAGCGTCTTTCCGAAACCGTCCGTCTCGCTCCGCACGGTGGTCTCGTCCCAGGCTCTCGCCAGTCGACCGCGGGCGAGCGGTGACCACGGAATCAGGCTCACGCCCTGGTCGCGACAGAGCGGGATCATTTCGCGCTCCTCCTCGCGGTACAGCAGGTTAACGTGGTTCTGCATCGAGACGAAGGTGGTCCAGCCACGGCTTCGTGCTGCCTCCTGCGCCTTCGCGAATTGCCATGCCGCCATGGACGACGCGCCGATATAACGCGCTTTTCCCGCTTTCACGATGTCGTGCAGCGTCTCCATCGTTTCCTCAATGGGTGTGGTTTCGTCCCACCGGTGGATCTGGAACAGGTCGACATAATCCATATCCAGCCGAGTGAGGCTATCATCGATGGCTTGCAGCAGGCTCTTGCGTGAAAGACCGCCCGCATTCGGAGTGTTCCGCCACGGGAGGTATGCCTTGGTGGCCACCACGATTTCGTCCCGGTGGGTGAATTCGGGCAGCAGCCTGCCGACAACCTCTTCCGAAGCCCCCTTGGAATACATATTGGCCGTATCGAAGAAGTTGATACCTGCCTCCACCGCTTCCCGGATGAAGGGGCGGCTCTCGTCTTCGCCGAGCACCCAATCCCCGTGCCAGCCCCTGGTAGTGTCCCCATAGCTCATGCACCCGAGGCAAAGCCGCGAGACCTTCATTCCGGAAGTGCCCAGATTGACGTATTCCATATCGATCAGCTTCCTACACTCAGACCGCCATCGACGCTGACGGTCTGGCCGACGACGTAATCGGCCAGTGGCGACGCCAGGAACAGCGCCACGCCTGCCATATCCTGCGGCAGTCCCAAGCGGCCACGAGGCGTGCTGGCGATGGTCGCATCGCGAAACTTCTCGTTTCCGAGAAACGCGTCGTTGATCTTGGTATGGACATAGCCGGGGGCGATGCCGTTGACCCGGATACCTTCTGCCGCGAAGGCGACGCCGAGCGATTTGACCATGCTGATTGCCGCCGCCTTGCTTGCGCCATAAGCTGGATTGCCGATCAGCCCGCGGTAGCCCCCGACGGAGCTGACGATCAGCAGGGATCCCCCGGTGTCCGCCAGTTTGCCCCGCACCGCGTTGGCGCAATCGAGCAAAGAGTCCAGATTTACGGCCATAACTTCGTCCCAGCCTTCGCGGCTGTACTCTTCGCGATTGTACCGCGCGATGCCCTGGCACAAAACCACCACGTCTAGCCGCTCGGGCCATGGGAATGCGTCTACGGCTGCTCGGTCTGCGACATTCAGCGAATGGAATTCCAGACCCGCAAGAACGCTGCCCTCGCTTTCGGAATAGTCATCTGGATTTTGCCGCGTGCCGGTTACATGCACCGTCGCACCCTGCTCGAGGAAACCGTGCGCGATACCATTGCCGATCCCGCTGGTCCCTCCGATGACGAGGACGGTCTTGCCTGAAAAGTCGAGTGGGTTTGCCATTTCTGCTTCCTTAAATCGAACGGCTGATGACTTCCTTCATGATTTCGTTCGTGCCGCCGTAGATGCGCTGGACCCGCGCATCGCGCCACAGCCGTGCAATTGGATATTCGTTCATGTAGCCCGCGCCGCCATGCAGCTGGAGCGCCTTGTCGCAGCATTCCCACTGCAGTTCGGTGTGCCAGAGCTTGGCCGCGCTGGCTTCATCGGTCGTTAGTTCGCCCTTGAGATGGCGCAGGATGGCCCAGTCCAGATGCGCCCAGCCGACCTGCAGTTTGGCCGCCAGGTCGGCGAGGACGAATTTGGTGTTTTGGAATTCAAACACGGTCTTCCCGAATGCCTTGCGGTCCTTCACGAATTTGACCGCCTCGTCGAAAGCGCGCTGTGCGCCCGCCTGCGCGCCAACCGCGATGGACAGGCGTTCTTGCGGGAGTTCTTCCATCAGGTGGATGAATCCGCGCCCTTCCCCGCCGAGCAGATTGCCCTTCGGCACCCTGCAGTCATTGAAGAACAGTTCCGAAGTGTCGGCGGAATGCTGTCCGATCTTGTCGAGATTGCGCCCACGCTCGAAGCCCGCCGTGCCCGCATCGACGAGGATGAGGCTAGTGCCCTTGGCGCCCTGCGCCGGATCGGTCTTGGCGACGACGATCACGCAATCGGCGTTCTGTCCATTGGTGATGTAGGTCTTGGACCCGTTCACCACCCATTGCTCGCCATCCAGTACCGCCGTTGTGCGCACGCCCTGCAAGTCGGATCCCGCGCCCGGTTCGGTCATGGCAATGGCGGTGATGATGTCGCCGGACACCATGCCGGGCAGGTATCTTGCCTTCTGCTCTTCCGTGCCGAGCCGCTCGAAGTAATTGACCGTGATATCGTTCTGGAGGGTAAAACCGGCAGACGAACCGAGATAGCTCAGCTCTTCGGTGACAATGCAGTTAAAACCGAAATCGAGGCCGAGCCCGCCATTCTCTTCGCTGACGGTCGGGCAGAGCATGCCCGCTTCGCCCAGTGCCTTCCACGCTTCGCGGCCGACGATCCCTTCTTCCTCGTGCTGGTCGAGGTACGGGGTCATGTGTTCGGCGAAGACCCTGCGCACGGTGTCACGGAAGGCTTCGTGGTCTTCGTTATAGGCAAAGCGCTTGCTGGCATCGAGCATGTTGGGGATCCTCAGGCGTTCTGGAAACCGGCAAGGCGTTTCGTGATGATCTCCTCGGCTTCGGCCATGATGGAGTCGATCAGTTCCTTGCAGGTCGGAATGTCGTTGATGAGGCCTGCCACCATGCCGCAGGACCACGCGCCTGCATCCATATCGCCTTCCGTCATGATGCGCGGATAGACGCCGGCGACCTGTTCGATGATGTCCTCGAACTTGAGGTCCGCGCCCTTTTCCTTTTCGATCCGCAGCAATTCATCGACCGCATCGTTCGCCATCACGCGCTCCGTATTGCGCAGCGGCCGCATGACGAGCCGGGTGTCAAGTTCGCTTGCCGCAACGATCGCTTTCTTCACATTCTCATGTACCGGGGCCTCCTGCGTCGCGATGAAACGCGTGCCCATATTCATTCCGTCCGCACCCATGGCGAGGCTGGCGACCAGGCTGCGCCCATCGGCCATGCCGCCGCTGGCGACGAAGGGGATTTCCAGCTCGTCCGCGGCACGCGGGAGCAGGATCATGTTCGGGATATCGTCCTCTCCCGGATGACCACCGCACTCGAAACCATCGACGCTTACCGCGTCGCAGCCGATCGATTGCGCCTTCAGGCTATGCCGAACGCTGGTGCATTTGTGGATCACCTTGACCCCGGCATCCTTGAAAAAGGGCAGGACCTGCGCGGGATTGTTGCCCGCGGTCTCCACGATCTTCACGCCCCCTTCGATAATCGTCCGCACGAGGCCCGGATAATCGGGGGCATTCATCATGGGCAGGAAAGTCAGGTTCACGCCGAAAGGTTTGTCGGTCATGTCCTTGCAGCGCGCGATCTCGTTGGCGAGCTTTTCGGGCGTTCCTTGCGTGAGACCGGTGATAATGCCGAGGCCGCCCGCATTGGAAACAGCCGCTGCCATCTCCGCAAAGCCGACATAATGCATCCCGCCCTGGATGATCGGATGCTCGATGCCGAACATTTCGGTAATGCGGGTCTTCATGGCGGCTCTCCCTCTGGTTGCGTTTCGCAACCGGTATCGGCGGGAGAGGGGCGAGTCTAGCGCTTCGCGACCCGCTCCAGCGCTTCGAGCAGTTCCGCACCGCGTTCAGTGAGGGCAAGGCCGCTGCCGCTTTCTTCGGCAAGGCCTTCACGCTCCAGATCGGCACCGGTCGGCGATCGCATGATCCGTCCATACCGGCCGCCGTGATATATCAGCGGCTCTGCCTCGCGCCGGTCGAAATCGACCACCTCGCCGAGGAAGATGGCGTGATCGCCCCCTTCATATTCGAAGCGGGCACGGCAACCGAAGCGGGCAGCGCTCCCCTCGATCAGCGGCGCGCCCTCCGGCCCATCGGCGAGCGACAGACCGTCGAACTTGTCGAGTCCAGGAGTGGCAAAGCGATCGGACATGGCCTGCTGATCCGCTGCCAGCACATGCACCGCCCAATTCTCCGCATCGCGGAAAACCGGCAGGCTCCCGGAACTCAGCGAAAGGCTCCACAACACCATCGGCGGATCGAGGCTGACCGAATTGAAGCTGTTCGCCGTCAATCCAACAGGGCGGCCCTCCCCGTCGCGAGCAGTGACGATCGTCACGCCGGTGGCGAAAGAGCCGAGCGCGCTGCGGAAGGCCGTTGGGTCGAACATCTGGAGGCAGCGCTAGAGGCAGGGCTGTCCAAGGGCAAGCGTCAGGCCGCTTTCAGCGTTGTGGGGCAGTAACGTTCAACATATTGCTGGTGGCCAGGCATCTGCTGGACCAGCCACTTGATCGAGCGCTCCATTTCATCGACTTCCTTGGCCACGCCGTCGATCACGCCTGCGGCCATCGGACTGGTGCCATGCATCGCGATACCCTGCCCCATCATGACAGCGGCCCAGCTGGTCGCTGTGAAGAGCTCGTCCTCTTCGCGGAAAATCTGGCCATTAGCCTTGAATATCTCGATCTTCTCGGTGAGCGTATCCGGCACATCCATGGTCCGGCAGTAATTCCAGAACTCGGAATCATCGCGTCGGGTGGCCTTGTAATGAAGCACGAGGAAATCGCGAATGCGCTCGTATTCCTTGCGCGTCACGCGGTTATACGTACTTGCCTGTGCTTCGTTCACACCGTCGAGAGACAGCGTCGCGATGAGCTTGTTTACCCCGGTGTTGATCAGGTGGATCGAGGTCGACTCCAGCGGCTCCATGAACCCCGAAGCCAGGCCTAGTGCGACAACGTTCTTGTTCCAGAACTTTTTGCGGCAACCGGTCACGAAGCGAAGGAAGTTCGGGTCGGCAGTGGGCTTGCCTGCAAGATTCGTCACGAGGATATCGTGCGCTTCATCGGCTTCCATGTACGCGCTGCAATATACATGGCCGTTGCCATTGCGGGTCTGAAGCGGAACCTGCCACTGCCAGCCGGCACTGTGCGCCGTTGCTCGCGTGAAGGGCGGAGCAGGCGTTCCGTCGTCGCGGTTGCACGGTAGCGCCACCGCCCGGTCGCATGGAAGGTAATGCGTCCACTCGTCATAGCCGGTGTTAAGTGCTTGCTCGATCAGCAGGCCACGAAATCCCGAACAGTCGACAAAGAAATCGCCCTCGATGATCTCGCCATTATCGAGCGTGATACCGGTCACGTATCCGCTTTCCGGGTGTAGGCCGACATCCTTCACCAGGCTTTCGCGCCGCACCACTCCGCGCTTTTCTGCATAAGCGCGCAGGAAGCGGGCATAGGCGGTAGCATCGATATGGTAGGCGTAATTCATCGGCGGCAAATCGTCGCGGGCGTAATCCTGAGTCCGGGAAAACTTGCCGAAATAGGCAGCCATTGTTTCCAGGTTGAACACCTGCAGGGGGCGCTTGTCGCCACGCTCCTGCAGCGCATGCCAAACTTGGTGGAAGTGAATGCCGCCCAACTCGTAGCCATAGGCGCCGAACGGGTGGATGTAGCTTTCGCCCACCTGTCCCCAGTTTGCGAACTGGATCCCCAGTTTGAAGGTCGCCTGCGTTGCGGCCATCATTTCGGCTTCGTCGATGTCGAGCGTTTTCTGAAAGTCGACGAAGGGCGGAATGGTCGCTTCACCGACGCCGACGGTCCCGATCTGCTCCGATTCCACGAGCGTGATTTTCAGGTCGCTCCCGTCGCGTATGCGCGACAGGGCGGCAGCCGCCATCCATCCGGCCGTACCCCCACCCACGATTACAATGTGTTCGATTGCCATGCCTCTCCCCATGCCAGCGATGATCACCTGTTACCATAGGGTCACGCCTGTTGGGAACGTTCATATTGTATCTTGTGAACGCTCACAACCCGCGATATGTTTCAAACTGATTGCAGGATTCGTCCTGTCAAATTTGCAGGGTAAACCCTGCGGAAAAGCTTGGGATCAGGGAGGATTCATGTCTCGTAAAACGACTGGCGTAGCCGCGTTCTCGCGCCGCATTGCCGCACTCACCACCGCTTCGAGCCTCGCACTCGTCGCAGCGCAGCCTGCCTTGGCACAGGATAGCGAGGAGGAAACGCCGGCAGGTACTCCGGAAACGCTCGATGACGAAAACGTCATTATCGTCACCGGCTTTGCTCAGTCGCTTAAAACCGCGCAGGACATCAAGGAAAACGCCGACACCGTCGTCGACGTGATCACCGCCGAAGACATTGGCGCGCTCCCCGACCGCTCAGTTGCAGAAGCCCTTCAACGCGTCCCCGGCGTCAACATCGGTCGCTTCGAAAAGACCTCCGATCCCGACCGGTTCTCCGTGGAAGGGACCGGCGTAATCATTCGCGGTCTTCCCTACGTCCGTTCAGAACTGAACGGCCGCGACATTTTCTCGGCCACCGGCGGCACGGTCCTCTCTTTCAACGACGTTTCGCCTGAACTTCTCGGTCGTGTCGAAGTCTACAAGAATGCCACGGCCGACATGATCGACGGCGGGATTGCCGGAACGGTCAATCTCGTCACCCGCAAACCGCTGGACAATCCGGGTTTCAACTTTTCGGGTAGCGTCGAAGCAAACTGGGGCGACCTCGCTGAAGAATGGTCGCCGGGCTTTTCCGGACTGATCTCGAACACTTGGGAAACCAGCGGAGGCAGCACGTTCGGCCTCCAGTTCGGCTATGCACGTTCGGAACTCGTCAGCCGCACCGACGCTTCGAACCTGCAGGACCCTTGCTATCGCGATGCCGCGCTTGATGGCGCCTGCCTCCGCACACAGGAAGTGACCTCGGGCGGTTTCGGCGGCGAAACGGGTTTCGACGGAGACAATTTCCCGCCAGAAAACTCGGTCATTGTCCCCAAGGGTGCCGGTGTCCGCACCACCCGCCTCGAGCGTGACCGCGAAGCATTCTCGGTCGTAGGCCAATTCGAGAGCGCGGACGGCCGACTGCTTGCCACGGTTGAATGGCTCCGGTCGGACACCCAGTTCTTTACCGACGAATATTTCCTTCAGGCACTTGTCAATAATGATGCCGCTTTCCCGGTGGAGCGCGATGGGACCGACTGGGTTTTCGACAGCAATGGCGTTTTCCAAACCGGCATATTAACGACGACGCTTGGCGACTCTGCGGCTTCGCCCTGGGGCGGGCTGCCAACCGAGCTTGCCCACTTCCAGCGCGCGACGGACTCGCGCACGGAGGATTTTTCGTTCGATGCCAAGTTCGACGTAACCGACCGTTTGTCGCTCAATCTCGAACTTCAGCGCATCAATTCGAAGCTTCGCCAAGATGCGGTTATCGGCGCAATGAATACCTTCTCGGACATCGTCGTGGACAACACCGGCGAAACTCCGTCTGTCCAATTCATCACCCCGCTCGGTGCACCGGACGGTATCTACAACGATCCGGACTATACCTATTTCTGGTTCCTGCTCGACAGCAAGGCCCGCAATGAGGGTAAGCTCGACAGTGTCCGTTTCGATGTCGATTACGATATCGGCGACGGTTTCCTGCGCAATGTGCGTTTCGGCACGCGGTGGGCGGAACGTGACCGCGTAACGAGAGACACGAACTTCCAGAATTGGGGGACGCTCGGGGCGCCTTGGACCGGGCGGAACGGCAACTGGAACTGTGCGGATCCGCAGGTCTATGGCTGTGGCGGTGCCTACGCCGACGATTTCCCGGAAGCATCGAATTACGCCACCCCGTTCGGCGAAAATTTCCAGCGCGGCAATGCCCCGAACCCGATCCAGAATGGCGGCGGATTCTTCTTTGGTGGCGACGATCTTATAGACCGGTATCTCGACGGGACGGTGACGCAGCAGGGTCAGGCGATTACGGCCTTCTCTTTCCCGGACTTCCTTCCCGAACAGTGGACCCCGTTACCCGAAGATTTTTCCGAAGCCCAGATTTCAGATGTCGGTGAGCTGACGGGCGCTTTCTATGCTCGCGCAGATTGGGGCCTCGACTTCGACAACGGCATGACCTTGGAAGGCAACGTCGGGATGCGGTATGTACACACGACCGTGAAAAGCGGCGGTAACATTTTCCTTCCGGACCCGGCCTTCTTCGACAATCCGGAAAATAATGCCGGGGGCAATGGCGATGGCGTGGTTCAGGTGTCGGAAATCGAGTTTTCTTGCGCCAACAATCCAAACCCGAACGCCCAGATCGGCTATTGCGCGCTGAGCGACGCTCGCTTGGCAGAATTCGCTTCGGTTTACACCGGAGAGGAAATTGTCGATGGCCGTGACATCACATTCGACCACTGGCTGCCCAGCTTCAACGCAAAGCTTGAGTTTGGTAACGGCATGCTTGTCCGCGGAGCGGTCTCCAAGGGCATCTCGCGTCCCGACCTGGGTCTTTTTCGTGCCGGCGGGCAGGTTGTCGACAACACCGGTGACCTGCTTGCGGCTGGCGAGACAGCCCTTGCCAATGGACCGCTATTCCAGTTGTTCACTGGCAACAGGAACGTCCAGGCGACCGAGAGCTGGAATTACGACCTGTCGTTGGAATACTATTTCGATGATGTCGGTTCGATTTCCTTAACAGGCTTCGTCAAAGACCTGTCGGGTATCGTTACCAGCGGTGTGGAATTGGTCGAATATCCGACGGCTGATGGCCCGCTGGAAATCGAGGTCAACGGCCCGAGCAACGATCTGAGCGGCACCCTCAAGGGCGTCGAAGTCGCGTATCAGGATGTCTGGGAATTCCTCCCCGGCTTCCTCGATGGTCTCGGTACGCAGCTTACCTACACTTATATCGACGCAGGCGACTTCACGAACCCCGACCTTTTCCAGAACCGCAGCAGCTTCGCCTCGCTTCAGCCTCTCCAGGGCGTTTCGGAGCATACGGTCAATGCGACCCTGTTCTACGAGAAGGGACCGATCTCGACCCGTGCAGCCTACAATTGGCGCTCGGATTTCCTGATTACACCGCGTGACGATATCTTCCCATACTCGCCGATCTGGGGCGAAAGCACCGGGCAGCTCGACGCGTCGATCTTCTACACGGTGAACGACCACCTCAAGTTGGGCGTCCAGGGTGTGAATCTTCTCGACGAGGTCACCCGCACCAGCCAGGTGATCGACTTCGATGGCACGCGCCTGACGCGCAACGCGTTCCGCAACGACCGTCGCTTCACTTTCCTGGCCCGTTTCGACTTCTAAGAAAACGGGGCATTAGGGATTGAAATGCGGGCGGGCTCCGGTTGAAAGACCGGGGCCCGTTTGCCAAACAGGAAACAGTTAACCGGCTTCCGATTTGAATAAGCCGGAACATGGACGGGAAACAGTTCGATGGCTCGGCGCCGCCAATCGGTAACGATCAAGCACGTGGCTGCCGATGCCGGGGTATCCCTGCAGACGGTCAGCCGCGTCATCAACAACGAGCCCAACGTACGCAGCGCGATGAAGGAGCGGGTGCAGGCCAGCATCGACAAGCTCGGCTACGTACCCTCGATTGCTGCCCAGCGGATGAGCGGTTCGAGATCCTACATTATCCTCGCCATCAACGACCGCGATCTGACGATTGCGGACTGGCGCGCCCGCGAGGGTCGCGATTGGGTCGACCAGATGCTTCTGGGCGGAATGCTCACCTGCGCGGAGCACGGCTACCGGATGCTCATCGAGCTGGTCGATACGCATAACGACCATGTGGAGCGCGAGCTGGGAGCTGCAATTGCGGCGCTCCAGCCGGACGGTGTCATCCTCACCCCTCCCAATTCCGAAAACGCGCTCATAACCGGCCTGCTTGCCGAACGGGGGATACCTTTCGCGAGAATAGGTTCGATGCAGGAAGGGCCCGGCATCGCGATGACGATGGGCGACAAGCACAACGCGCGCCTTGCGACCGAGCACCTGATTGAACTAGGTCACGAACGCATCGGGTTCATTGCCGGCCCAGCCGATTTCAGCCTCTCCGAATGGCGTATCGAGGGCTGGCAGCAGGCGATGAAGCATGGCGGGCTATCGCACGAAGGCCTCTTCGAAAGAGGGGATTTCGGGTTCGACAGCGGCGCTCAAGCTGCAGGAAAGCTCCTCGATCTCGATCGCCCTCCCACCGCCATTATCGCCAGTAGCGATCAGATGGCCCTTGCCACGCTGGAAGTGGCACGCGGTCGCGGGCTGGATATCCCGAAAGACCTTTCTCTGATCAGCTTCGACAATTCTCCCATCGTGCGCTTTACGCAGCCTGCACTGACAGCGATCGACCAACCCATCGCTGCCACGACTGCGCGGGCGGTCGAACTGCTGATCGAGGCGCGCAAGAGAAAACCTGCAGAACGGCCCGTCACGCTCGAGGGCGAACTGGTGGTACGCGGATCGACTGCACAGGCCCCCGCTCTTGGCGCAGGCTGAAACCGGTGCCCCGCCACGTCAGTCGCATCGTTTCCTGTGGCTTTATGCACTCGCGGTGGCCGGCGGGGCGGTGTCCTACGTTCCGTTCCTGACGCTTCTCCTGCCGGTCCGGGTGACGGATCTGGCCGGAAATGAAACGATCACCTATCTCGCCTATATCGCCTTTGCCGGGGCGATCGCGGCCAGCATCGCCAATATCGGCTTCGGCTGGGCCAGCGATCGCACCGGTACGCGGGTCCCGTGGATCCTGGGGGGACTCCTCCTGTCATGCCTCCTGCTGGTATCGGTGAGCGAGGCGCAGACACCGGCACACCTCATCGGCCTCATCGTGGTGTGGCAGCTTTCACTGAACATGATGCTCGCCCCGCTTACGGCGTGGGCCGGAGATGTCGTGCCCGACGCACAGAAGGGCTTACTCGGAGGATTGCTCGCCTTTGCACCTGCCATGGGGGCCGCGGCCGGCGCGCTGGTGACCATTCCCGGCCTCGCCGATCCGGACGCGCGGCTGATCCTTGTCGCGCTTCTGGTTGCAGGCATGGTCCTGCCCGTGGTGCTCTTCGGCAAGCCCGTTCCGATGCCGCACCTCATGCGCTCGGGTGCGGAGCTTCCCGGATCGCGGAGAACATTCAGGCGCGGTGCGGTCTCGAGGATGTGGCTCGCGCGATTGCTGGTGCAGATCGCGGAAGCGGCGCTCTTTGCCTACCTCCTGATCTGGTTCGTCAGCATCGACGATAGCTTTACCGACAGTGACACCGCGCGGATATTCGCGGTTGTTCTCGGGCTGTCCGTGCCACTGGCGCTTCTCGCGGGGCGATGGTCGGACCGCCGCGACCGGCCGATCCTGCCGCTCGCCATAGGTGCAGGCATAGGAACCGGGGGGCTGCTCATCATGGCGCTGGCGCAGGACCTTGCCGGGGCCATCGCGGGCTATGTCGTGTTCGGCCTGTCGACCGGCGTGTTCCTCGCGCTGCATTCCAGCCAGACCCTGCGCGTGCTTCCCCGCCCGGAAACGCGGGGCCGCGATCTGGGACTGTTCAATCTGACCAACACCATGCCGAGCCTGATCATGCCCTGGCTCACGATCATGCTGGTCCCGCTGTTCGGCTTTGCCGGACTTTTCGTCGCCTTGGCCGCCCTGGCAGCGATTGCGACCGCATTATTGGTGACGATGCCCAGCTCGAACTAGTCGCTTGATTTTGCCCACGCCTCATGGCAACCCCAGTGATTGATAACGTTCTCAAAAGGACGCGGAGGGATGATGGACATGAAGGCGTTTTGGATGGCGACTGCCGCTGCGGTACTTCTCGGAGGCTGCAGCACGGTTCCCGGCGGGATGGAAACACCCTCGGAGGCGGTCGCTCCAACCAGCGAAGACGCGCGCGTGGCCGACCTGCTTTCGCGCATGAGCTTGGAGCGCAAGGTCGCGCAGCTCATCCAGCCGCAGATCAACAGTTTCACTGCCGAAGACATGCGCCGATACCGTTTCGGCAGCTATCTCAACGGCGGCAATGGCGGTCCCTATGGCGATGAATTCGCCGAAGCATCGGAATGGCTTCGGCTGGCGGACGAGATGTATCTCGCCTCGGTCGCACCCATGGAAAATGGCGAACCCGTCATCCCGACCATGTGGGGCACCGATGCCGTCCACGGGCACACCAATGTCGTGCGTGCCACGGTCTTCCCGCACAACATCGGGCTTGGCGCAACGCGCGATCCCGACCTACTTCGCCGCATCGGCGAAGCGACCGCGGTGGAGATCGAGGTTACGGGCATCGACTGGAACTTTTCGCCCACCGTCGCCGTGGCGCGGGATGATCGCTGGGGCCGCACCTACGAAAGCTATTCCGAAGACCCCGCCATCGTGGCCCCCCTGGGGGCTGCCCTCGTCGAGGGTCTGCAGGGTCGCAAGGGCGATCCCGACCGCCTCGGGGCCGGTCATGTCATTGGCACGGCCAAGCACTTCTTCGGTGATGGCGGAACGGACAAGGGCGTCGACCAGGGCGAAGTCACCGGTGACATCGAGGCACTGAAGAAAGTGCATGCCGCCCCCTATCCCGCCGCTATCGATGCCGGCGTGGAAGCGGTCATGGCCAGCTTCAACTCGATCAACGGCCGCAAGATGCATGGCAACGAGGCGCTGCTGACCGGCGTCCTGCGCAATGAGCTGGGCTTCGACGGACTGGTCGTTGGCGACTGGAACGGCCACGGTCAGGTCGCGGGATGCACCAATACAGATTGCCCGCAGTCACTGCTGGCCGGGCTCGACATCTACATGGTGCCCGACGAATGGAAGGGCCTGCTCGAAACCCTCGTGGCACAGGTGAACGACGGCACCATCCCGATGGCAAAGCTGGACGAGGCCGTGAGCCGCGTGCTGCGCGTGAAAATGCGCGCCGGCCTGCTCGATGAATTCATCCAGCCATCGAACCGCCCCAATGCGGGCGATTACGACCTGCTCGGTTCGCCCGAACACCGCGCGATTGCGCGCGAGGCAGTCGCCAAGTCGCAGGTCCTGCTCAAGAACAACGGCGTGCTTCCGCTCCGTGGCGGGGCGAACATTCTCGTCGCCGGCACTGCCGCAGACGATATCGCGCAGGCTTCGGGCGGCTGGACGCTGACCTGGCAGGGCGGCGGCGAACTCGACAACAGCTATTTCCCGGGCGGCACCTCGATCTGGAGCGGCCTCGAAGCCGCCGCAGAGGAAAACGGCGGGCAGGCCGCGCTGTCGGTCGATGGCAGTTATTCGGCCAAGCCCGATGTCGCCGTCGTGGTGTTCGGCGAGGAACCCTATGCGGAATTCTCGGGCGACCGAAAGCATCTCGGTTTCTCCGATGAAGAAGGCCTTGGCCTTCTCCGCAAGTTCAAGGCCGAAGGCGTACCCACGGTTGCCGTGTTCCTTTCCGGCCGCCCGATGTGGGTCAATCGCGAGCTCAACGCCGCCGATGCGTTCGTGGCCTCCTGGCTTCCGGGCAGCGAAGGTGCAGGTATTGCCGATGTCCTGACCGGCTCGCAGCCTGCCACCGGCAAGCTCGGCTTCAGCTGGCCTGCGACCTGCGACTTCGGTCCGCTCAACGGGCCGGACGGCGCCCTCTTCCCGGTGGGATACGGACGCTCGCTGGACGATACGGCCGCCCTGACCATGCTCGATGAAACCTGCGACGCCCTGCTGGCCGGGGACAGTTCGGAATGGTTCGTCAACGGCCGTTTCGCAACCGGCATCTCGGCCAGCGCCGGCGGCACCGATCTGCCGAACCTTCGCGGGATCGCCGCGGGGGTAAGCGTGCGCGGCATCGACAGGAATGCCCAGGAAGATTCACGCGAAATCACCTTTGCGCCCGGATCTTCCCTCACCATCGCGCAGGACGGAGAAGGCGCAGGAGCCTACCGCATCGTCTACCGCGTGAAGCAGCGGCCCAGCCAGCCGGTAACTGTGACTACGGGCACCGCGACGGTGGACCTGACCCAGCCGCTTTCGGTCGCCGCAGAGAAAGACTGGCGCGAAATGATCATAACGGAACAATGCGCGGCCGGACTGGGCGACAGCCTGACCTTCACCAGCGCGGGCCCATTCAGCTTAGACATCGCCACGATCACGCGTGAGGGACTGGCCGAAGGAACGGATTGCTCGTTCTGATCGGCATTCGTATTCGTTTTGTGTGACAGCGAAAGGCTGGCACACACGGCGGTGCAACAACACCCGGCGCACCGAAGGATAGCGCCGGGACTTGGGAGGACGATTGAGATGGCACTTGCACCCGACGTTTCGTCGAGCACGGATCCGCATCCGGTGGAGGCGGAGGATACTGGCATCCATGCGCCGGGGCTGAACTACTTCGTCTTCGGCCTGTTCTTCATCTTCGGCGGTATCACCTCGCTCAACGATGTGCTGATCCCCAAGCTGAAGGAGCTGTTCACGCTCAACTACACCCAGGCCATGCTGGTGCAGTTCTGCTTCTTCACCGCCTATCTCGTGATCGGCATTCCTGGGGCCAAGCTGGTCAAGAAGCTGGGCTACATGCGCGGTGCGGTGGCCGGGCTGTTGACCATGATGGTCGGCTGCCTGATGTTCATCCCCGCCAGCCAGAACGCGACCTACTGGGTCTTCCTGCTGGCGCTCTTCGTCCTCGCCAGCGGTGTGGTGATCGTCCAGGTCGTCGCCAACCCGCTGATCAGTCTGCTGGGTCCGCAAAGCACGGCGCACAGCCGGCTGACCTTTGCGCAGGCCTTCAATTCGCTGGGCACCACCGTCTTCCCGATCGTCGGCTCGATCGTCATTCTCGGCACTCTCGCCAATGTGACGGCGGACCAGCTGTCGGGCGCCGAGCTCACTGCCTATCGCCAGGCCGAAAGCGAGGCGATCTGGCAGGGGTATCTCGGCGTTGCGATCCTGATCGCGCTGGTGGCGCTCGCCGTGTGGCTATTCCGCAACCGGCTGCAGGGAGAAAAGCACGAAGCCTCCTCGGGCCTTGCCGGGCTCGACCTGCTGAAGCGCGGGCGGTTCGGTTACGGCGCGCTGTGCATCTTCCTCTATGTCGGCGCCGAGGTCTCGATCGGCTCGATCATCATCAACTATCTTGCGCAGGACCGCGTGCTGGGCCAGCCGGAAAGCGTGATCGGCTGGATGATCGGCCTTTACTGGGGCGGCGCGATGGTGGGCCGCTTCATCGGCTCCTACTTCCTGCGCATCTTCTCGCCGGGCAAGATCCTCGCGTTCAACGCGCTAGGCTCGATCGCGCTCATCCTCATCAGCACGCAGACGAGCGGCGAGGTCTCGGCCTACAGCCTGCTGGCGGTGGGCCTGATGAACTCGATCATGTTCCCCACCATCTTCTCGCTCGCCTGCGAGAAGCTGGGGCCGCGCGCGGCCGACGGATCGGGCATCATCAATGTCGCCATCTTCGGCGGCGCAGTGGTCCCGCTGCTCTACGGCGTCCTCGCCGATACCAGCGGCAGCCTCGCCTTTGCGATGATCCTCCCCATCGCATGCTACGCCATCATCGCCGGCTTCGGCATCTTCGCCAGAAGACCCGCCGCCGCCTGATTTCATAACGGCAGCACTTCGGGGGTTCGCAAGGCAGCTTCGGTCTGCCATGCGGCCCCCGAATTCTTTTGAGCCACAGGGACGCCCATGACCGACGCCGAACTCGCCGCCCACCTTGCCGAAGTGGCGGGCAGGATCCTCATCCAGGTACGCGAGAGCGGCATGTTCGAAGGCAAGAGCCTCGGCAAGGCCGGCGACCAGACGGCCAACCAGTTCCTCTGCCACGCGATCGCGCAGCAGCGTCCGGATGACGGCCTGCTTTCCGAAGAAAGCCGGGACACCGACGAACGCCTGGCCAAGGAGCGGGTCTGGATCGTCGATCCGGTCGACGGGACGCGCGAATATGGCGAAGCCCGCAGCGACTGGGCTGTCCATGTGGCTCTGTGCATCGGCGGCAAGCCGGAAATCGGCGCAGTCGCCCTGCCCGGTCTCGACATGGTCCTACGTACCGACACGCCTATCGAAGTGCCCGCTGCTGCGGCTAAGCCGCGCATGGTCGTGAGCCGCACCCGGCCCGCCAAGGAGGCCGTTACGGTCGCCGAAGCGATCGGCGCCGAACTGGTGGGCATGGGCTCGGCGGGCGCCAAGGCCATGGCCGTCGTGCGCGGTGAGGCCGAAATCTATCTGCACACCGGCGGGCAATACGAATGGGACAGCGCCGCCCCTGCTGCGGTCGCCTTCGCCCACGGCCTGCATGCCAGCCGCATCGACGGCAGCCCGCTCACCTACAATCAGGCCGACACTTATATGCCCGACCTGCTCATCTGCCGACCCGAATGGGCAGAGCGCGTGCTTGCCGAGGTCGCGAAGATCCCCGGCTAGGTTTCGGCCAGACTACCGAGAACCTTTCGCAAGGGTTCGAGGTGATGAGAATAGGGACGCCAGACTTCCATTCCGTCGCGATTGAGCGGGCGGCGAACCTGTTCGCTGCTTGGCGTGCGTACAGTTCGCTTGAGCCGGTGGAATTCGAGCAGGTCATTCTCCCACTCGAGACCCAGATATTCGAGTGTTGGGCCCAATTGTCCCTGCGGGTCCTCGACCAGCGCTGCGTAATCAATTGGGTGAACAAGCCCGGGGCACCTGTTGGCAAAATGATCCATTAGGCGGACATTCTCGACGTAGCTGCGCCCGACATGTTCCAATGTGAACGAGGATGCGTGTGCGCTGGTGAACGATTGCGTGAAATTCGAGAAACAACAGTCCATCGCGTCTCGCCGAATGCTGATGAACCGTGCCTGCGGCAGTATCTTCCGGATAAAGAGGACATTGCTCCAGTTGGGCGGCATCTTGTCGATGAAGAACGGGGTCCGTTCTGCAAGATGCACGGCCGCACGGGTCATGTAATCCTTCCCCAGCGCCTCGGCGAGATCGGTGCTCATTCCGTGGATGGCCTGGGTAACCGTTACCTTGTTGCGGCGCGTGGCCATCTCCATGAAGCTGCGCAGCATTGCGGGAATGTAAGGCAGCTCACCTGCTGGCTCGATCTGCGAATGGGATCCCAGCATCTGTTCGAGCAATGTCGAGCCGGATCGCGGCATCGATACGATGAATACCGGCACGGCATCACCAACCGCCTTCTGGGGCAATCGGGCTATATAATCGGCATCGACGCTGGAGATGATCTCGTCGACCTCCTGCGTAAGCTCTTCGGGATCGTAATTGAGCGATTCCGCGCGGATCTGGTTGCCTGCTCGATAATGCTCGAAAGCTTCGCCGAAATCTCTCCTGTCGTGGAAAGCGCGGGCCAGCGCAAAATGTAAGGGAGCAGAATTCCGTTCGTCCACGGCAATCGCCAGGGCCGCTTGCATCGTTTTCACATCCTCGTCAGTCAGGATGGGCGATTTGATGCTTGCCAGGCCCCACCATGCATCGCCGAAGCCGTCGTCGATCCGGATGGCTTGTCGATAGGCAGCGACGGCATCGTCGACTTGCCCGTTCGCACGTAGGCTGTGGCCGAACGCGACCCATGCCAGAAGATGCTCTGGATGGGCCTGCGATATCGCGCGATACATCTCCCCGGCTTTCTCGCCGCGACCGGTCTTTTCGTAGATCGCCGCGAGGATGAGTAGTGTATTCGGGTCCGGCTTTTCCCGGTTCAAAGCCTCGAACATCTCACGGGCCGCTTCAGGCTTGGCCTGCTGATTGAAAACCGAGGCAAGCTGCCGCCGCGTTTCGTGATCTCGCACGCCGGCATTGATTGCCTTGCGCAGGAAATGCTCCGCCTGGCCTAATGCCCCCAGTTTCGCCGCTGCTTCGCCAAGCATGGCTAGTCCTTGGGGATGGCCGGGATTGTTGCGGAGAAACCCGATCAGCTGCTGCGAAGCCAGCTCGAACTTGCTGTCCTCCAGCAATTCCCTGATGTGAAACAGGCCCGGATGGAGCGAAGGAATCGTTTTCGTGTTCATCAGCTGTAGCCCAGGAGCTTGCGTAGACCCGGCGCGTGATAATTTACCAATGCCCGATGCCTTTCAGGCAAAGTCTCGGGAAGGTCGATGGCCACGCCAGTCAGGTTTTCGCGCGCCGTGCCGCTCTCACCGCGCGCGGAGCCGGTCTTCACGCGCTCGGCCCAATCGTCCGGAATGGCGATGCCGCAGGCACCGAGCAGTTCGCTAAAGAAATCTGTTGCGCCACTGCTACCGATATCCTGAACATGCGAGACGAGTTCTTCGTATTTGACGATATGGCATCTCGCCCCAAGCCATGCCGCCGCATTGAGTTCGTATATGTCGTTGAGCGATGGGAGCTTCTGCGGAAGACCGAAGATCATCATCGTCAACAGCTCGTCACTGGACAAAGCGCCGGTGCGCAGATGACCGACATTCCCCTGAAATTGCGCGGACAGGATGAAACGGGCTCGGGCGATGACCCAGTCGTACGGATCGCGATAAAGCAGGATCCGGCGAAGATTGGAGGTTTCGATAAGCGAAGCATCGGCGAAGAAGAGATGGCCCCAGCTTAGCTGGGGACAAGCCGGATTGAAGGCAGCGCGATGGGCCTGAAGATTGCCCCACTGGATGAAATCCGCTGCGTAGGTCTGATCGGTGGGTACGAACATGCGCAAGATATTGCGAAGGAGATGGCTTCCGCTCTTGGGAATGGAATTGAGGAACACGCCCTGCTCGAGAGGTTTCCGGTCGAACCGCTCCCCGACCTCGTCGAGATTGTCACGTTGAATGAAGATTTCCGCCATGTCCGCTCCTTCCCGGAGGCCTAACAGAAGGGGCGACATGTTGCCATGCCGCCCCATCGTATCCGAACGGTCACCCGTCCGTGTCTGTCGGCCTCAGAACTTGAGCGAGACGTTGACGAAGGCGCGGCGTCCCACAAAGGGATACTGCGACGCTGCCACGACCGGACCAAGCATCGAGATCTGGCCGCCGTTGCGCACCGAAACACGCGGCGGACGGGTATCGAAGATGTTACTCACACCCGCGGTAAGCTCCGCACGGCCATCGGCGATTTCCTGGCTCAACGAGAAGTTGTGATAGAAAGTCGCGTCGGTCGTGAGAAGCGGACAATAGGTGCCGTAGATTGGCAGGTCATCGCTTGTGTCGGCCGTGCCTTGGCTATTGAACGAATTCAGGCACGGGTCGCCGTAACGATCTTCGAAATCCTGCTGGTCCGACGTCGCCCCGATCAGGTTCACGCCGTAAAATGCCGTCAGACCTGACGGATGCGACCACGTGGCACGGAAGTCGGCAACCCATTTCGGCGAACCGGCTTCTCCGTTGCTCGATGTCACATCGGAAGTCGGAAGGAGCTGGAAATCCCTGTCGAGCTGGCGGGTTGCTTCGGCGCGCAGCGTGAACAGACCCGCGCTACCTAGATCGTGAGACAGATTGGCGGAGAAATCGATCCCCGAATTCTTTTGGCTCGCAATGTTGATGAACTGGTCGTAGATTTCATCGATCTGATAGACTGCAGTCTCATTCTGGCCGCGCGTGAACTGATTACAGAGCGGTTCGTTGGCGAAGTCTTCCGAATCGTAACAACCGAAGAGGATGTTCTGGGCGCCCAGCTGCGAAATCTCGCCATTCACCTCGATGTCGAAATAGTCTACGGCAAAGCTGAAGTCCGTATCTGGCAGGAAGCCGAAATTGGGCGTCAAAACCATGCCGAAGGTCTTGGCCTTTGACGTTTCGGCCTCAAGAATTCCAAGACCGCCTGATGCAAACGAAGTCGCGGTGATACCGCCCCCCTGGTAGTTATCAGGGATCCCGTCCGCAGCGCAGTTATCGGCCACTCGCTGCGAGGTGGTGCCGTTCTGCACCCCGGTACCATAGTTGATGCAGGGGTCGATACGCTGGTTGATGAAGCTCGTTTCGTCGGCAAGGAACTGCTCGAACAGCGCGGGAGCACGGAACGAAGTGCCGTAACTGCCGCGGAAGCGGATCCAGTCGGTCAGCGCCCAGTTGAGGCCGATCTTGTAGGTGAAGTTACCGTTATCCTCGTCCTGCACACCGTCGGACCGGCGTGTTGCCGTCACGTTAGTGAGACGACCGGCGAGATAAAAGGTGAGGTCTTCGAAGAACGGACGGTCGGCGAGCAGAGGAATGCTGAGTTCGCCGAAGGCTTCTGTCGTCAAGCTTTTACCGGCGGTTATACCGCCCGAGCTGGCGCCCCAGGCGTTACCAGCGAGGGTAATGTCACCCGGCGTGTCCTCGATCTTGTCGCGGCGTGCCGTGATACCGGCGGCGAGACCAACAGGTCCTCCGGGAAGTTCGAAAAGTTCGCCGGAGACGACTGCTTCCCCAGTCAACTGGGTGTAAATCGTGCGACCTTCTTCCCAGTCGAACAGGAAGCCGATCTGCTCCTGCGTCAGATTGCCGCGCAGGAATTCGGGATCCGCCCAGGGGATATCGATGCAATCGCGGCCCGAGATGGGCGTGACGGTGCCCACGCAGGAACTCGTCTGGAAATACCCCGTGTCATAGGCATCCTGGAGAATCTGCTGCGACCGATAGCGGCCATCGCTCCGGCTGTACTGGACATAGGCGTCATATTTCCAGTTCCCGACCGATGAAATATTGCCGCGAAGGCCGCCAACCCCGCGATAGTAGTCGACTTTCTGACTGTTGTCGGACTGGTTGGTGATCGCCGTCGGGCTAATGAAGTTCACCCCTTCGAACCCTTCGCCCCAGTAATTGAATGAATTGCCTGGCCCGGTACCGTAGAGTTCGCCGGTGTAGCCGAAATTCCAGAACTGGCGCCAGCCGTTCTGATAGGTTTCACGGCGGTTGAAAAGAAACTCTCCAAACAGCTCGACCGCGTCAGACAGTTCGTAGGCGCCTTCGGCATAGGCAGTGTAAAGGTCGGTTTCAGGGATCAGGGTTTGCTCACCGGCATAGGGGTGGTAGGCATTCTGTACCGCCATGCTTTCCGAATTGTATCCGGTCGGGAAGAACCCATCGGGCGCACTGAAGTCACCTTCATAGGCTGGAGCACCATAGGCAGGAATGCCGAGATTTCCGGCCGCAACGCCATTCTGATACTGGTACTGAAGCAGGACGGTGCTTCCATTAGGCGAAGTCTGGATACCCGTGTTCGGCCCGCTCGGCCCATCAAGCTGGAGGTTGTCGATCAAATTGTAGGTCCAGACATGGCCCCAACGCAGATCGTCGCACATCGGCTGGCCGGTGCGCGGATCGATCAGGTCGGATCGATTGCCGGTTTCGTCGAAAATATAGGACTCGGGGCACGCCAGGTAGGAACGATCACCGCGAGCCAGCTCGTTCGTATGCGAGTAATCGCCTGCTATGGTAAAGTGACCACGGTCAAAGGTCTTCGTATAGGCTAGGCTGCCGCGATATTCCTCACCGCCGCTGTCGAAGGGCGCCGAGACATTGAAGTCCAGCGACAGGCCATCTTCCCGATTGCCGGTGAAGATGTTGACGACGCCTGCGATGGCGTCCGACCCGTAGATCGACGACGCACCGGTCTTCAGAATCTGGATGTCGTTGACGATCGAGAGCGGAAGGACGTTCAGGTCGAAGGACGACACACCGCCGCGCGTACCAGCGGGACCAGCCCGGCGACCGTTGAGCAGAACCAGTGTTCGGTTCGGGCCTAGGCCGCGAAGGTCGATCGTTTGCGCACCCGGGCCGCCATTGGTCACGAAGTTCGACGATAGGGCCGCTGTAATCTGCGTCGAGCCGGCGGCAACAGGCGAGCTTTGCAGCGCACTCGCAAGGTCGAGCTTGCCTTCCTGCCGTGCGACTTCAGGGCTGACGATCGAGATGGGGTCAGGACTGTTGAACGGAGTTACCGACGTAATACGCGAGCCCGTAACGACGATCGCATCCGGTGCGGCTGCCTCCTCAGTGGTGACGGCTACGGGAGGATCTTCTTCGCTCTCCGTATCCTGCGCGTAAGCGCCGCTGGACAGCGCGATTGCCGCAAGACCGGCACCGGCCCTCAAGACTGAGCGACGCTTCGAATTCAAATTGTTGTGATGCACTAAATGCCCCCAAAAACGATTTTTCCAGACCTTCATCTGCTAAAGTTGACCCGAAAAGTTACAAGGACATCATACTTTCCGCACTCCTTGAAGCAGCGAACTGCGACTTTTGCGCAACACTTCCTCCGTATCGGCCCCGCTCGACGATACCCGGCTAGGCTTCGACCTGCGCCAGCAATTGTCTCGCCCGGCTGAGATGGGGCCGGTCGAGCATCCTTCCCTGGTGCCCGATGGTGCCGGCGCCCGGATGGGCTTCGAACAGCGCCACTATCTCGCGGGCCTTTGCAATTTCGTCGTCTCCCGGGGTGAAGGCGGCGTTGATCAGCGGAACCTGCGCGGGATGGATCGCCAGCATTCCGCGGTAGCCGTCGCGTCTCACGCGCTCGGCGCGCGCGCTCAGGCCTTCCAGATTGCGGAAATCACCGTCGATCGTCTCGATTGCCGGTACGGCCGCGGCTGCAGCGCCCAGCAGGGTCAGGCTGCGCGCCAGTTCATAGGTGAACGTGTATTGCCCGTCCGGCCCAAGGTTCGAAAGCGCCCCGATGGAATCGGCAAGGTCCTCTGCCCCCCACGTCATCGCCACCAGGCGGGGCGCGCCGACATAGTCTCCGGTGGTGAACATAGCGGCGGCCACTTCGGTAACCAGCGCGATCACCGGCGTGGTCCCGGCGGGAATGCCATTTTCCAGCTCCAGCGCAGTCAGCATCCGGTCGAGCTCTTCGACGTCATGCCGCCCGCGCGATTTGGGAAGCATGATACCGCCCGGCCCCACGGGCATGACCGCACCGAGATCGTCCGCGGTGTGCGGCCCGTCCAGCGGATTGACGCGCACCCATAGCCGCTCCCGCTCGGCTTCGCTCCGCCCGGTCAGGAACGCGCCGATCGCTTCGCGTGCGCCCCCCTTGGCATCCTCCGCCACCGCGTCCTCGAGATCGAAGATGACGATATCCGCCTCGCCCTCGGCGGCCTTGGTCATCTTTTTCTCGCTGTCGCCGGGAGCAAAGAGCCATGATCGGTGGCGGGCGGGAAGGCGTGCTGCTTGGGTCACTTCGCAAAATCCTCGAATTGGTCCTGTGCCCTAGAGCGAAGGAGGGGCGGTATGGTCAAGACCGGGAAGCTGCCGAATGCCATATGCCGGAGGTCCGAAGCACGCCCGGCACCTTGATCCATGCAGGGATTGAAACGATTTTCCGTCTTGCTCGCTTGTATGGCGAAGGGAAGAATTATGGCGGCACGCGCATATTGGCAGGGGCAGATCAGGCTGGCGCTGGTCTCGATACCGGTGGAGATCTATTCCGCCACGAAATCGGGCGCCAAGATCCGCTTCAACCAGATCCACGAACCGAGCGGCAAACGGATTTCCTATGAGAAGGTGGTCCCCGGGATCGGCCCCGTCGACCGCGACGAGATCATCAAGGGTTACGAGATTTCCAAGGGCAATTACGTGCTGCTCGAGGAAGACGAGATCGAGGCGGTCAAGATCGAGAGCAAGCGCACGCTCGAGCTGGTGCAGTTCGTGGACGCCTGCGAGATCGATCCGCTGTATTTCGAGAAACCCTATTATGTCGCCCCGCAGGACGAGCTCGCGGAAGAAGCCTTCATCGTGCTGCGCGAAGCTTTGCGAAAGGCGAAAAAGGTCGCGCTCGGCCAGCTTTCTGTCCGGGGAAGCGAGAAACTCGTCGCGATCAAGCCCTGCGGCAAGGGCCTGCTGCTCGAAACCCTCCGCTATGCCGACGAGGTGCGTCAGGGGCAGGCATTCTTCGAGGAGATCGACGATGCCAGGCCCAAGAAGGAACTGCTGGCACTCGCCAATACGCTGATCGAACAGAAAAGCGCGCCGTTCGATGCGGGCGAATATGAAGACCGCTACGTCGATGCCCTGCGCAAGCTGATCGACAAAAAGGCGAAATCCAAGAGCAAGAAGGCGATCATCGAGGATGTGGACGAGCAGGATACATCCGGCGGTTCGAATGTGATCGACCTGATGGCGGCGCTCAAGAAATCGGTCGGTGAGGACAAGCCAAAGAAGGCGGCCACGAAGGCTGCCAAGAGCAAGAAGTCGGCCTAGTCATGGCGGGTGCGAAGGATGCCCTCGGCGAATACAATGCCAAGCGCGATTTCAAGCGCACTCCGGAACCTGCGGGCGAAAGCAAGGGCAGCAAGCACGGAAACCTCTTCATCGTCCAGAAGCACGACGCGACCCGCCTGCACTGGGACCTGAGGCTGGAGGTCGATGGCGTGCTCAAGAGTTGGGCGGTGACGAAGGGTCCCTCGCCCGATCCCGATATCAAGCGCCTCGCAGTGCGCACCGAAGACCATCCGATGTCCTATGCCGAATTCGAGGGAGTGATCCCGAAAGGCGAATACGGCGGCGGCACGGTCATGCTCTGGGACCGGGGAAGCTGGCAGCCAGTCGAAGGCAAGAGCGCGAAGGACCTCGACAAGGGGCATCTCCATTTCCGCCTCGATGGCGAACGGATGAAGGGGGAATGGCTGCTCATCCGCCTGAAGAAGAAGGCCAAGGAAAAGCGGGAAAACTGGCTGCTACGCAAATTGCAGGACGAAACCGCCGAAGAGGGAGATGCGCTGGTGCAGCGCGAACTCACCAGCGTACTCACCGGCCGATCCATGGCCGAAATCGCGGCGGACAAGGAGGGCGAATATTCGCTCGCGGGCAAGAAGAACGGCGCCTTTCTCGCCCAGATGGAGAAGGCTTCGCAGCGAAACGCGAAAAAAGGCACCTCGAAGCGCCGCAAGCCCGCTCCGCTGCCGAAATACCGCAAGCCCCAGCTCGCGACGCTGGTTAACGCGGTGCCCGCAGGCAATCGGTGGATGCACGAAATCAAGTTCGACGGTTACCGCACGCTGGTCGCGGCGAAGGGCGACAAGGTCCGCATCTATACGCGCAACGGCAAGGACTGGACCGACAAGTTCGGCCCGCTGGTCGAGGCCATCGCCGGTCTCGGTCTCCCGGCCTGCCTGATCGACGGCGAGATCGTCGCCTATGATGCCAAAGACAATCCGGATTTCTCCAGCCTGCAGAAGGTCCTGAAGAGAGGTCACGGATCCCAGACCGGCTCCGACCGCCTTGCTCTTTACGCCTTCGACCTCCTCGAACTGGACGGCGAGGACCTAACCGGCCTGCCCAATGTCGAGCGCAAGGAACGGCTCGAAGCGCTGCTCGGAAAGGCCGAAGCGCCGATCCACGTTGCCGAACACGTCCTGGGTGCCGGCGAGAAGCTCTACCGGGCCATGTGCGATGCCGGGCAGGAAGGGATCATCTCCAAAACCGTCGATGGAAGGTATTCCTCTCGTCGCAGCAAGTCGTGGGTGAAGGTCAAATGCACCCGGCGGCAGGAATTCGTCATCATCGGCTGGAAGAAATCGAGCGCGAAGGGCCGCCCGTTTGCATCGCTCCTTCTCGCCCAGCACGAGGGCGGCGAGCTCGTCTACAAGGGCAATGTCGGAACAGGCTTTGCATCGGACGATCTCGACAGCGTTTCAGCCTCGATGAAGCGCTTGATCCGCAAGACCCCTGCAGCGCATGTGGACCGCACCTCTTCCCGCGGAGTGACCTGGATCACTCCGAAACTGGTCGCGGAAATCGCCTTTGCGGAATTCACCGCCGACGGGAACGTGCGCCACGCAAGCTTCCTCGGCCTGCGCGAAGACAAGGATGCGGCCAGCGTCAAGCCGGAGAAGGCGAAGCCCGGTCCGGGCGCAGGAAAGCCCGTCGAGATTTCCAGCCGCGACCGGGTGATTTTCCCCGACAGCGGCCAGACCAAGGGCGAGATGGCGGACTATTACGAAGCCCTCTCCCCGCTGATGCTGCCCTTCGCTGCCAGACGCCCGATAAGCCTCGTTCGCTGCCCGCAAGGCCGGGCGAAGAAGTGCTTTTTCCAGAAGCATGACAGCGGGACCTTCGGCGACGCAGTCCACCACGTACCCATCCGCGAAAAAGACGGAGGGCACGAGGACTACCTGTTTGTCGATGATCAGCGCGGGCTGCTCCAGTGCGTCCAGATGGGCACGATCGAGTTCCACGGCTGGGGTGCGCGGTCGGATGATGTCGAGGCGCCTGACCGGATGATCTTCGATCTCGATCCCGACGAAGGATTGGGGTTCGATGAGGTCAAGAAAGCAGCCAGAGATATACATGACAAGCTGGCTGATCTGGGGCTTACCAGCTTTGCCTTGCTGTCCGGCGGAAAGGGAGTTCACGTGGTTGTCCCACTCTCGACGGGACATAGCTGGGAGCAGCACAAGGATTTCGCCAAGCGCTTCGCCGAGGCGCTAAGCCTTGCCGAACCCGAACGCTTCACTGCCAATATGAGCAAGGCGAAACGAAAGGGCCGGATATTTATCGACTGGCTGCGGAACCAGCGAGGATCGACAGCTGTGCTTCCTTATTCGGCGCGTGCGCGCTCAGGTGCGCCAGTTGCTATTCCCATTTCCTGGAACGAGCTGAAGGATATGGACCACGCCCACCCCTACTCAATCGGCGATACCACGGTTTTGCTCGACCGATCGCAGACGAAGGCATTGCAAGGCTGGGGCTTTGCGGATCAGAGACTGCCAGACCTTTGAACCCGAAGTGGGTCACCGGAATATCGTCACATCGGAAACTTCGGTCCCCGACTTATTTCACCCGATTACTCTGACTGATAAATCCTCAAATGTTATAGCTTTAGGTTCGCAGAATAGGTCGCTACGCCCCGCTGATGGGCAAAAGCTATTCTGTGTCGCTGGCAGTCGTCGGTGCCATGTTCCTTTCTGGGTGTTCACCGAGCGAAGAGGATCGTGTCGAGGAGCCCGTGCCCGTTATTGCGGAAACTCTGCGATTCCTGCCGGAACAGACCGAAGTGGAAGCGATCGGTTCGGCCCGTGCGGTAACTTCTGCGGAGATTTTCCCGGAAAGCGCCGGGCGGGTCATCCGCGTACTTTTCTCGGCCGGCGAGTACGTGCGCAGGGGACAACCGCTCGTGGAACTCGATGCCCGCCAGGAAAGGCTGGCCGTCGAGGCCGCGCGCGTTCAGGTTCTTGAGGCCGAACAGCTTCTCGGCCGATATCGCAGGATCGAAGATACCGGCGCTATTTCCGAAAGCCAGATCGAGGCCGGAGAAACGGCCCTGGCATCCGCAAAGGTCAATTTGCGCCAGGCAGAGACCGCGCTGGCAGACCGCACGGTTAGGGCCCCGTTCTCCGGGCATATCGGGCTGACGCAGATCGATACAGGAGATCGCGTGAACGATGCGACACCGATTGCCCAGATCGATCAGCGGAGCAGGCTTTACATCGACTTTCCGGCACCGGAGGAGGTTTTCTCTTCGCTGCGCGAAGGCCAGACTGTGGAGGTCGCGGCGTTCTCTGCGCCGGATTCGACGATGGATGCCCGTATCGTTGCAACTGACAGCAGCGTGTCGCGCGACAGCCGGAATTTTATCGCGCGCGCCGTCATTCCGAACGAGGGCGACCGTTTTCGGCCCGGCATGAGCTTTAGGGTGAAGTTCACACGCAACGATACCTCGCGCGCCGCAGTGCCAGAGGAAGCGATCGTCTGGGGCGGAGAAGGCTCGTACCTCTTTGTCGTCCGCAACGGCAAAGCCCAGCGCATTCCCGTAACAATCACCTCCCGGCGCGAAGGTTTTGCGCTGGTCGATGGCAGGCTTGGGACGAAGGACAACGTGGTTATCGAGGGTGTCCAGAAAATCAGGGACGGTCAGGACATCAGGCTCGTAAATGCGCGGAACGAACCGGAAGTTGATGTCAACGTACGCCCAGCAGAGGCCGGCGATGACGGATAAGGCAGACCTGCCGCTGCTCGCGGTCAAACGGCCGCTGCTGATAGCGGTCTTGAACCTGCTGATCGTGATTGCCGGTCTTGCGGCGTTCGCCGGCGTTGAAGTGCGCGAACTGCCGAATGTCGATCGGCCGATTGTATCGGTTTCCGCCACTCTCCCCGGCGCGGCACCCGAAACGATGGATAGCGAGGTAACGAGTATCCTCGAAGACGCCGTGGCGCGCGTTACGGGTGTACGTCAGATCAATTCCTCCAGCGAGGAAAACAACTCTCGCATTCGTGCCGAATTCAATCCCGGTGTCGATCTCGATACCGCAGCTTCCGACGTACGCGAGGCCGTGAGCCGCGTGACGCGCGAGCTTCCGGACCGCGTAGAACAGGTCAATATCGTCAAGGCGGATGCCGACGCCCAACCGATCATGATCCTTGCAGTCTCCAGTGACCAATACGGAGAAGCGGAATTGACCCGCGTCGTGGAGAACGACGTGATCCCCGAATTGCTCACCGCGGAAGGCGTTGCCAGCATAGACCAGTTCGGCACGCGTGCTCTGCAAATGAGGGTCTCGATCGATCCGGCTCGTCTCAACCGGTTCGGACTGACAATGAGCGATGTGGCTGAGGCCCTGGAACGCGCACCCTACGACGTGCCGGTTGGTTCCTTCCGTTCCGATGCGCAGGAGCTGGTTGTCAGGGCCGAAGCCAGCGCTACCGATCCACAGCAGCTACGCGACGTTATCGTGTCCGGAACCACACGCGTCGGCGACCTCGCCAAAGTGACGCTGGCACCGGCGGACGCCACCAATTTCGTTCGTCTGGATGGACGACCAATCGTTGGACTTGGCGTAATTCGTCAGGCCAGTTCCAACACGATCCAGATTTCCGATGCCATCCGTGACTCGGTAGAGCGTGTGAACGCACGCTATGAGGGCATTTCGATCAGCGTCGTTTCCGACGATGCGGACTTCATTCAGATATCCGTGCGCGAAGTGCTGATCACTCTCGGTTTCACGATAATCATCGTGATCGGCACCATGCTGGTTTTCTTCGGCTCGTGGCGAGCGACAATTATTCCGAGCACGACCATCCCCGTGGCGCTTGTCGGCGTCCTCGCCGGTATCTGGATAATGGGGTTCTCGGTGAACCTGCTCACGCTTCTGGCACTGGTGCTCGCGACAGGACTGATAGTCGATGATGCCATCGTCGTGCTGGAAAATACGCAGCGATTGCAAAACAAGGGGCTAGGCCGACGGGCCGCCGCGGTCGTGGGGACCCGCCAGGTCTTTTTTGCAGTAGTTGCGACCACTGCGGTGCTGGTGTCCGTGTTTGTGCCTATCAGCTTTCTGCCTTCAGAGGCAGGACGCCTGTTCCGGGAATTCGGTTTTGTCTTGTCTATGGCAGTCCTCATATCCTCCTTCGTAGCGCTATCGCTCGTGCCCGCACTTTCCGCGAAATTCGATCTTACAAGCGAGAATGGTGATGGTGGCCGACTGGCCAAGTGGGGAGCGACGGCGCGAGACCGTTACGCCAAAATGCTGAGCTGGTGCCTGGATCACGGTAAACTCGTAGTTGGGTGTGCGGCTGGTCTTGCGGGGCTTACGGGCCTGCTGTTCACTGAGCTCGAGAGCGAACTCGTGCCCGATGAGGATCGGGGTGTCATCGAAGTCGACGCGACCGGTCCGGATGGCGTGGGTCTCGATTTCATGGATCGCGAGCTCGATGAAGTTGAAGCAGTTCTCCAGCCCTATCTGGACAGCGGAGAAATCCAGAGCACCTTTTCGATCGTAGGCCGCTACGATCCCAATCGTGTGCGGGTTACTACGCAATTAGCAGACTGGGATGAGCGGGAGCGCAGCCAGACCGAGATCGTCGACGAACTCAACGAACCGTTGCAGGAAATTCCCGGATCGCGCACCAATGCGCGAGGTCGCGGCACGCTCAGCTTCGGCGGCGGCGGGGGCAACATCGAGGTTGCGCTTACCGGCGGCGAATATGAAAATATCTATCTATCCGCGCTGGCATTGGGAGATGCAATCGACACCCGGTCCGAGATCCTGTCGAACCCGGATATCTCCTACCAGCCAACCCAGCCTCAACTTTCGATCCGAATTGACCGCCAGCGGGCATCCGATCTCGGGGTCGAACTGGACGATGTGGCGCAGACCCTGCGCGCGATGGTAGGAGGTGACGATATCGTCGATCTCAACATCGGAGATCAGGCGGTGCCGATTTTCCTGACTTCCGAAGCGGTGTCGGTCACCAACCCGTCGGACCTCAGGAATCTCTATGTGCGCACGGAAGGCGGCGGGCTCGTACCGATGTCGAGCCTGACGCAGATCGTCGAGCAGGGTGTCGCAGCCGAACTCGATCGCACTGAGCAAAGGCGTGCAATCGAGGTCGAAGCCACCATCGCCTCCGGTGTCCCGCTTCAGGAGGCGGTAGCCGAAATCGAGCGGCTCGCTGCCGAATCCGTCGCCGACGACATCGACCTGCTGCTGCAAGGCGACGCAGAAACGCTCGCGGAAACCTCTGACGACGTTCTGCTCACTTACATGTTCGCGCTGGTGATCGTCTTCTTGGTCCTCGTCGCCCAGTTCGAAAGCGTGACCAGCGCGCTGGTTGTCCTCCTGACGGTGCCGTTCGCATTGGCTGCAGCCATTCTGGCGCTGTTCTTGTCCGGAATCTCCCTCAACATCTATTCCCAGATCGGGCTGGTGATGTTGATCGGACTGATGGCGAAGAATGGAATCCTGATCGTGGAGTTTGCCGACCAGTTGCGCCACCAAGGGCGTGACCTCCGCCAAGCGGCAGAAGAATCTGCGGCGATCCGGCTGCGCCCCATCGCCATGACGCTGATTTCGACGGTACTCGGCGCAGTACCCCTGATCCTAGCATCAGGTGCTGGCGCCGAAGCGCGGCAATCGATCGGGTGGGTGATCTTCGGAGGGCTAGGGATAGCAGGCGTCTTCACGCTCTTCCTCACGCCAGTTATTTATCTTGGCGTGGCGCGGTTCGGGCAACCGAGAAGTGTCGATCTGGCCAGGCTTCAGGAGGAGATTGACGATATCGACGAAGACATGACGATGGCACCGGCATGACCGTGTCTCGTTTGACGATCACTGCGTCCGCCCTGCTTCTCTCCGGGTGTGCTACCTCGCTTATCGAGGTCCCGGCAGCAAACATTCCGGCCCCCGCCACCTACGCGGAACAGCTTCCCCCGGCTGGTCTCGACGAGGCTTGGTGGAATGGTTTCAGAGACCCGGTACTCGCCGCACTTGTTGAAAGGGGCCTCGGAGCCAATTTCGAGATCGCTGCAGCGCGCGACAGAGTCTTTTCTGCGGAGGCCCTCCTGCGCGCCGAATGGGCCGACCGACTTCCGAGCATCGATGGTTCCGGAGAAGCAGACCTGGAATTGACCGAAGGGAATAGTCCGGTCACAGCGAGTGCCGGACTCTTGGGGAGCTTCGATCTCGACCTATCCGGACGACTTTCAGCGGAGATCCGCGCAGCTGCGGCGAGCTATGCAGAAGCGGATTACCTGCGCGCTGACCAACAACGGCTCGTTGCCGCCGCAATCGCGCGTCAGTATGTCGAATATCGCCGGACTGGGGCGCAACTAGAGCTCTTCGAACAGTCAACCGAGCTGCAAAGACAGACCCTGCGGATCGTCAACTTGCGCTTTGAAGCAGGTTTGGCGGCAAACTTGGATGTCCGCCGCGCGGCTGCCGATCTTGCCCAGACCGAGGCGCGGCTGGGACTGATAGAAATAGCCCGTGCCGAAGCCGAGCATGGACTAGCAATCCTTTTGGCCGAGCCCCCGGGAACGCTCGCAATCATGTCACCTGAAAATGCTGTCACAATACCGCAATACAGTGCCGGTCCCGCCATCGGCACACCCGCGAACCTACTTCGGCGACGGGGAGATATTCTGGCTGCGGAAGCCCGTGTGCTCCGCGCTGCTGCGGAAGTGGGCATAGAGCAGGCGGATCTGAGGCCCTCGCTTGTGATTCCTGGTTCGATCCTTTTAGGTGACGGAACCATCGACGGACTGTTCGGCAGTTTTCTGGCCAGCTTGGGGGCGGCTTTGGACCTTCCCCTGTTCGACGGTGGACGTCGGCGAGCGGAAGTGACCGCTGCGCGGGCAGACTTGGATGCTAGCCTGTCTGAATACCGGCAGGCATTCCTGCGCGCACTTGGCGAGGCAGAAAACGCGCTGGTAGCCATCAGGGCATATCGGGAAAGGGGAGCGTCGCTGGAAGAAGCCATCGTACAAAGCGAGACCGCGCTCGAACAGTCCAACGCGCTTTACCGCGAGGGTCTGGCGTCTTTGTTCGATGTGCTAGATGCGCAGCGCCAGCTCATAAGCAGCAGACAGTCGCAACTGGACAATGAGGCGGCCATAGCCAATGCATTTATCGCACTTCACTCGGCTGCTGCGAGTTCGACTGAGGATTTCAACTGACCGGAACGGTATGTGAGACTGCCGCACATGCACCATTAGCATTATGGCGCATTCCGCTTCCACGCCAAAGCAATCGACGACGGATCGCCTTCGCTGATCGCGAAACTGCTAACTTAAAATTGGAGTGACGGTGGTTGCGGGGGCTCGCATTGAACGGTGTACCACTACAGCCGTGGTGGAGATCTAGCGTCGCATCCCTGCAACCAGCGATGTCATCGCTAGTTGTTCTTCAGCCTTCGGCGTTGGGATTGCGCAAGTAGCCGAGAAAACTTGTATCTCCGGCTTTGGCTGAGCATGCCCTGTCTTCGGAACCTTTGATGCGCTACTCCACTCCTGTAGCGTGAAGATTGCGACCTACAATGTGAACGGGGTCAACGGCCGGTTGCCGGTTCTGCTGCGCTGGCTTCAGGAAGAGCGTCCGGATGTCGTTTGCCTTCAGGAGCTGAAATCTCCCGACGACCGCTTCCCGTCAGAGGCAATCCGGGCGGTTGGCTACGAGGCTCTTTGGCATGGACAGTCTCGCTGGAACGGTATCGCAATATTGACACGCGTAGGCGAAATACACGAGACACGTCGCGGCTTGCCCGGGATTTCTGACGACAACCAAAGCCGCTATCTCGAGGCAGCAGTAAACGGAGTTCTGATTGGCACGATTTATCTGCCGAATGGGAATCCCCGGCCCGGCCCGAAATTTGAATACAAGATGCGCTGGTTCGAAAAGCTCACAGAGCACGCTCGCAGCCTGCTGGATACCGGCCTTCCTGTAGTCTTGACCGGTGATTTCAATGTAATGCCCACTAAGTTAGATGTCTACAAACCAGAGCGGTGGGTGGATGACGCGTTATTTGCGCCAGAGGTACGAGAGGCTTGGTTTCGGCTGGTTGACCAAGGTTGGACCGACGCCATTCGAATGCTTCATCCCGACGAGACAATTTACACTTTCTGGAAGTACCTGCGGAATGCATTTGCGAGAAATGCCGGGCTGCGGATCGATCATTTTCTTCTTGATCCAAGTCTGGTTGGCCGCTTGGCGGGCGCGGGTGTCGATTTGCAGGTACGGGCCTGGGAAAAGACCAGCGATCACGCCCCAGTGTGGATCGAGCTTTCAGATATCTAGCTGTTAGAGTTAGAAGCACACCCCACGCCCGCTCTGGAAACGAACTTCCAATATGGTACCGTAAGACAGTCCGCTTCAGACTTTTTCCGCCGAAAAACGGCCATTCCGCTTCCGACGCCCTTGCGGACGCTTGCTAGATGCGATTTCGCCAGAAGAGCCATCGCTGCAATTGCAGTGAGCACGCCCACAAAAGCACGAGGGCGATAGCGATGAAGATTACATACATCGCGACACCTGCAGCGAAGTGCCAATTTGGCTCGGACCTCAGGGCATATAAATCAAACCAACTCGAGATTTCGAGCGGCTCTCCATGATTCATCGTGCATATATTGTTTGGCTTGCTGGATTTGTGCCGGGCGCCTTGGCGGTAAACCTGCTTTGGGGATCGGCCTGGTGGCAAAGCTTCGTGCCTCGGATGATGGGATATTGACGGGCATGTCGGTTTCCCATCTGTGGACGCCCCGCAGGATGCAAGCGGTATTTTGAGAGGTTTGGCACGTAGTCGGATGCTGCCATCTGTCCGGCCTCCTGGTGCAGCTTTTCGTGCTGCGGGCCCGTATGGGAGTTCGCGGACCGGAACCACATCACCCTCAGCGTACTGATGAAGCACGGTGGAAAGCCCTGGTTCTTCCGGTCCCGTCTCGCCGACTGTTTTGCCATACTCTCCTTCGTCCGCCTACGTCCTTCCGGCGACCTCTGGTCCGGCCCGGCTTACGCCGCGACCGAGACCGGAGCCCTGTAATCCTCGTTCTTCGTCAGCACTGCCCAGACGATGCGCGCGGTCTTGTTCGCGAGCGCCACCGTCACCAGCATGCGCGGCTTGCGCGCCATCATCTGTTCCAGCCACGATCCCGCGGGTGCGCCGCGCCTGCTTGCCTGGAGCACGACCGCGCTGCTGCCGATGATCAGCAGCCGCCGCAGCGTTCGCTCGCCCATCTTCGAGATCGCGCCGAGCCTCTGCTTGCCGCCGGTCGAGTGCTGGCGCGGTGTAAGCCCGACCCATGCGGCAAAGTCGCGGCCCTTGGCAAAGGTGCCGGGCGGAGGTGCAAGTGCGGTGATCGCGGTTGCCGTGATCGGTCCGATGCCCGGGATCGTCATCAGCCGCCGCGCGGTCTCGTCTTCGCGGGCACGCCGGGCGATCTCCCGGTCAAGTTCGGCAATGCGCTCGCTGAGCACTGCCATCTGATCGAGCATTATCTCCAGTACCGGCCGTGCGCTCTCGGGAACCGCGTCGGGATCCTCAAGCAGTGCGGCCAGCTTCTTCATGTGCGCCAGGCCTTGCGGCGCGATCCAGCCATGCTCGGTCATGTGACCGCGAACGGCGTTGCTGATCTGCGTGCGTTGCTTGACCAGCAGGTCGCGGGCCCGGAACACCAGCGCGGCTGCTTGCTGTGCTTCGGTCTTTACTGGCACGAACCGCATGCTCGGGCGCTGCGCCGCCTCGCAGATGGCCTCGGCATCCGCAGCATCGTTCTTCTGGCGCTTCACGAACGGCTTTACGTAAGCTGG
>NZ_WTYC01000003.1 GCF_009827325.1 Qipengyuania vulgaris
CGATGCACGAACCCGCTTCGCGGGATGGTTGCTTGTGGTGAGGGTGATGTAGAACGACGGGCGTAGCGTCTGGTCCGAGAGAGGCAGACGATCGTGGCTCCTTCAACCGAGGAGTCGAACGATGAACGAGATTATTCCGATTGGGCCTGTCAGCCCGCTGCGCCAGCGGCTGATCGAAGATATGACCCTGCGCCGGTTCAGCCCGGAGACGCAGCGCAACTATCTGCGCGATGTCGGGCGGTTCGCGACCTGGCTGGGGCGCTCGCCCCACACCGCGACCGCCGAGGATGTCCGGCGGTTCCAGATCGAGCAGCGGGACGCCGGCATCCCGGCGCCGACCATGAACAGCATCGTGTCGGCGCTGCGGTTCTTCTTCACTCACACGCTCGACCGTCCCGAGCTTGCCCGTAAGCTGGTCCGCACCGCGCACGCCCGCAAGATCCCGGTGGTGTTGACGCAGAGCGAGGTGAAGCGGCTGCTCGATGCGACCACCTGCCTCAAGCACCAGGCCGCGTTGTCGGTCGCCTATGGCGCGGGTCTGCGCGTCGGCGAGGTCGCGGCGCTCAAGGTGCGCGATATCGACAGCAAGCGCATGCTGCTCAGGATCGAACGCGGCAAGGGCGGGCGCTATCGCAATGCCATGCTGCCCGAAGGGTTGCTCGTGCTGCTGCGCGACTGGTGGCGCGCGGGCCGGCAGCAGGGCGTGCTCCACGCCGATGGCTGGCTCTTCCCCGGTCGAGGCGCCATGCTGCCGATCAGCACACGGCAGCTCCACCGCGTCGTCGTCGAAGCCGCCGAGGCAGCCGACATCGCCAGGCGGGTCGGACCGCACACCCTGCGGCACAGTTTTGCGACCCACCTGCTCGAGGACGGGGTCGATATCCGCGTCATCCAGGTGCTGCTCGGCCACGCCAAGCTGGGCACCACCGCGTTCTACGCCCAGGTGGCGACCAAGACGATGCGGGCGGTGGTCAGCCCGCTCGATCGGCTCGCGCTCGCGGCACCGGACAAGAAGGCGCCAAGCGGCTGAGAGCCGGTGCGCGCCTCACTCGAGGTCGCCGATGTCTTGCGTGCCGCCGGGCCAGCTTATCGGGCTACCCATGCCGGGCATCTGAGCCTGCAGCAGCTCAAGGTCATGTCGGCGATCGAGCACTGCCGCACCGCCGCGCTGGGCGGGCATGTCGAGGCCTGCACCGACTGCGGGCACTGGCGGATCGCCTACAACTCCTGCCGCAACCGGCATTGCCCCAAGTGCCAGGGCGCCGCCGCACGGACCTGGCTCGCCGCGCGCGAGGCCGACCTGCTGCCGGTCGGTTACTTCCATGTCGTGTTCACGCTGCCCGCCGAGATCGCCGAGATCGCGTTCACCAACAAGGCGCTCCTCTACGACCTGCTGTTCAAGACCGCCTCGGAGACGATGCTGACCATCGCCGCCGATCCCAGGCATCTCGGCGCCCGGATCGGCATCACCGCCGTGCTTCACACCTGGGGTTCGGCCATGACCCACCATCCGCACATCCACATGATCGTGCCGGGAGGCGGCATCGCGCTGGACGGGGAGAGATGGATATCCTCCCGCCCGGCTTTCCTCCTTCCGGTGCGAGTGCTGGGTGCACTCTTCCGCCGCCTGTTCCTCACCCGGCTGCTGGCGCTGCACGATGCCGGTAAGCTCGCCTTCTTCAGCCAGCTGGCACCTCTTGCTGACCGGCGCGCGTTGCTGCGCCACCTGTCGCCAGTGCGCAAGAAGCGCTGGGTGGTCTATGCCAAGCCGCCGTTCGCCGGTCCCGAGGCAGTGCTCGCCTATCTGTCGCGCTACACCCACCGGATCGCCATCTCGAACAGCCGTCTCCTCCGGTTCGGCGAGAGCGGCGTCACGTTCCGCTACAAGGATTATCGCCGCTCCGCGCCAGACCGTCAGCAAGTGATGACGCTCAGCGCCGACGAGTTCATCCGCCGCTTCCTGCTGCACTGCCTGCCGCGCGGGTTCCACCGCATCCGCCACTACGGCCTGCTCGCCGCCAGCACCCGCAAAGCCCATCTCGAACGCGCCCGTCAGCTGCTAGCGATCGCACCGCCGGCGACGGACGAGCCCTCCATCGAACCGCCCGATCCGCGTCCGGCATGCCCTTGCTGCGGCGGGCGCATGGTCGTCATCGAGACGTTCCAGCGCTGCCACCTGCCGCGCGGTCCGCCATACCCGATCGTCCCATCCGGCATGCCCACGCCGTGATCCGGCACGGCCCGACACCCTCGCGCCCCGCCGCAGCCACGCTTCCGGCGACAAGGACGTCTGCATATCGTCCGTCCAAGAGCGGTCGTCCCATCGCCAAAATCGGACGGACGCGCTTCCCACGGCTGCTGTGTCTCCACAAAATCGGACAGGCTGCTCTCAGGCACGTCCGCTTATCGGCACCGTCAGCAGACGCCCGGACAAACCCGAAATCAAAATCCCCATAGCTCATCGCGTGCGGCCCGCGGGTTCGGGCACCGTCGACTTTCCGACGCCTCACGGCGTCCGAAACTCTAAACGTTTGCAGACGGTCAGGTTCTAGCTTGAATCAGTTTGAAAGCGGACGTTACGCCTAACCTAATTCTCCGGGTCTTCTCGCAATCGGACTTTCCTACACTATCGACCGCGCGCTATAGGTCGAACCGCTCTTTGAAATAATGCATCGCTCGCAAAAAAAGCCCCGCCTTCGCAGCGGGGCTTTCCTGTTTTCCGGGTGGCGCCTTTTCAAATTACCCGGCCCATATGCATGAAGTTGATCAACTTGCGCGGCGCGCAACTCAGCCGAGCTTCTCGGCCACCAGCGCGTTCAGATCCTTCTCGCTGCGCGCGCCGATGTGGCTGATGATCTCGCCAGCGCAGATAGCGCCCATGCGCAGGCAGGTCTCGAGGTTCTCCCCCCGGGTATGACCGGTAAGGAAGCCGGCAGCGAAGAGATCGCCTGCTCCGGTGGTGTCGACCACCTTGGCGATCGGTTCGGCGGGGACTTCGGCGCGCTCGCCATTGGCGATGGCTACTGCGCCCTTGGCGCTGCGGGTGGCGACGAGGGTGGGGACCTTGTCCTTCAGCGCGTCGAGACCAGCTTCGAAGTCGGTTTTGCCGGTCAACGTTGCCAGCTCGTGTTCGTTGACGAAGAGGATGTCGATCTTGCCCTCTTCGATCAGCGCGCGGAAATCGTCGCCGTGGCGCTCGATCACGAAGCTCTCGCTCGCGGTGAAGGCGACCTTGCGGCCAGCATCCCGCGACACGTCGATCGCGCGGCGCATGGCGCTGCGAGGCTCTTCGGGGTCCCAAAGATAGCCTTCGAGGTAGAGCACGCCCGCGCTGGCGATCAGCTCTTCATCGAGTGCGGCAGGCGGAAGGAATTGGGAAGCACCGAGGAAGGTGTTCATCGTCCGCTCGCCATCGGGCGTCACGAAGATCAGGCAGCGCGCAGTCGGCGGGTCGCCTTCGCGGGGCTGCGTGTCGAAATCGATTCCCACGGCGCGAATGTCGTGCGCGAAAATGTCGCCCAGCTGGTCTTTCGCGACCTGGCCGACGAAAGCGCATTGCGAACCCAGCGCCGCCATCCCGGCGAGTGTGTTCGCAGCCGATCCGCCTGAAATTTCCGTGGCGCGGCCCATCGCGTCGTAAAGCTCCTGCGCGCGCTCGGTATCGACCAGCGTCATCCCGCCCTTGGCAAGGCCGAGCTCTTCGATCAGTTCGTCTTCGCAGGGGGCCATCACATCGACGATGGCATTGCCGATCGCGACGACGTCGTAACGGGGGTCGGTCATGTATACTCCGGGAGGTAAGCGAAACGGGTAATGTGTCGGGCGCGGTTAGCGGTTCGTCGCACAAAGGCCAAGGGCGGCGTTGACTTGTCGGCGTGTACGGGCGATTCGAGCTTGCAAGATGACTTCGCTACCGCGCGCCCTTGCCCTGTCCTTCAGCCAGTTGGGCGATCCGGCGATCCTCAAGGTGCTAGGCAAGAGCCTGCTAATCACGCTGGCGATTTTCCTCTTGCTCGGTTGGGGCCTGAGCTTCGGATTCGAAGCGGCGCTGGAATGGGCCGGGCTTGAAGAGGGGAGCGATGCCGGAGCGCTGCTGGCCGTTCTCGCCACTCTGATCGGCGCGTGGCTGCTGTTCCGTTTCGTCGCCCTGTTCGTGCTGCAGTTCTTTGCGGAGGAAGTGGTCCGGGCGGTCGAGGCGAGGCATTATCCGGAAGCCGCGACCGCAGCACGGTCGCTCGGCTTTTACGAAGAGATGAGGAATGGCGTGCGCTCCACCCTGCGCGCCTTGCTCGTCAATCTCGTCGCGCTGCCGTTCGCGATCCTGCTGCTGGTGACCGGAATCGGAACCGCATTGCTGTTCTGGGCCGTAAACGCATTTCTGCTCGGTCGCGAGCTGCAGGACATGGTGTGGCTGCGGCATCGCAGGGATGTGGCCGAGATCGCACCTCTAGGCCGAGGCAGGCGCTTTCTGCTTGGCGGAGCAGTCGCGGCGCTACTCATGGTGCCGTTCCTCAATCTGCTCGCCCCGGTTCTTGGTGCAGCGAGCGCGACCCACCTTGTGCATCGCAGGAGAGCCACCCTTGCATAAGATCTTCGCCCTTGCGGCACTCTCCGCAAGCCTCGCAGGCTGCGTAAGCGCACCCAGGACCTATACACCGGCAGAACAGCGGCCCGTGACGAGTACTCGCCTACCTCCGCAACAGCCGGTGCGCCCTGCGCCTTCGACCGGTGCATTCATCGCGCCTAAGGTGATGAACCTGCCGGGTCTCGAGGGGGTTATCGGCCGGAACGCGACGGCACTCGCCAACATCTTCGGCCCGCCGAGGCTAGAGGTGAAGGAGGGCGACGCGATGAAGCTCCAGTTCAGCGGCAGCCCCTGTGTGCTTGATATCTATCTATATCCGCTGCGACCTGGAGCAGAACCCAGCGCCACACATGTAGATGCTCGGCGTGCAAGCGATGGCGAGGATGTGGACCGTGCGACCTGCGTGCGGGCTCTCCGGCGCTAGTCAGCTTCAGACCATGAAGCTTTCGCCGCACCCACAGGCACCCTTGGCGTTGGGGTTTTCGAAGACGAAGCCGGCGGAGAAATCATCCTCGACCCAGTCCATGATGCTTCCGATCAGGTAGAGCACGCTTGCCCCGTCGATGTAGAACACGCCGCCGGGAGTTTCGATCTTCTCGTCGAACTTGGCCTCTTCGGAAACATAATCGACCGAATAAGCCAGGCCCGAGCAGCCGCGGCGCGGCGTCGAGAGCTTGACGCCGATCGCATCCTCCGGCGCCTTGGACATCAGTTCGGCAATGCGTTCCTCTGCACGTGCCGTCAGGACGACAGCGGCCTTGGGTGCGGGGCGGGTGGTTGTTTCGACCATCAGAGCATCCCCAGTTCGAGACGGGCTTCGTCGGTCATCTTCTCGGGGCCCCAAGGCGGGTCCCAGACGAGATTGACTTCGGCATCGCGTACACCAGGTACGCTGGCGGCGCGCAGTTCGACTTCGCCGGGCATACTTTCGGCAACGGGGCAATGCGGCGTGGTCAGCGTCATGATGACGGTAACATCGCAATCGTCGTCTACTTCGACGCCGTAAATCAGGCCCAGATCGTAGATATTGACCGGAATTTCGGGATCGTAGATTTCCTTGAGCGCATCGACCACTGCCTGCTGCAGCTTGCCGCCCGCGCCCGAAGCACCTTCCTCTTCGGGTTTCTTGGCGAGGAAGCCTTCGAGATAATCGCGCTTGCGCTCAAGCTTCGCGCCTGCGGTCTCGTCGGGATCGACAGCGTCAGCAACGCGCGCCCGCGGGGGTTTGCCGACAATCGTATCGGCAGGCGAGGGGGCGGCGATGAAATCCTTGTCGTCGCTGGGTTTGTTCATCCGAAGATCCTCCGGGTCCTTTCGATTCCGCGCATCAGCGCGGCTATGTCATCTTCGTCGCTATAGAGGCCGAAACTGGCGCGGGTCGTGGCCGGAACGCCGAGGTGCTCCATCAAGGGCTGTGCGCAGTGATGTCCGGCGCGGATGGCGACGTGTTCTTCATCCAATATGGTGCCCAAATCGTGCGGGTGAACCCCATCGAGCGCAAAGGACACGATTCCGGCGCTTTCCTCAGGCCCGAACAGCGTCACGGCGTTCAGCTTGCGCAGCTCGGCGCGCAATTGTGCGGCAAGGGCCGCTTCATGTGCGAACAATCGATCCGGTCCGAACGCGTCGACATAATCGATGGCGGCATGCAGCGCGATTGCTTCGGTAATCATTGGCGTGCCCGCTTCGAAGCGCTGCGGCGGCGGGGCGTAGGTCGTGCCGTCGAATGCGACCTTCTCGATCATCGCGCCTCCTCCTTGGTAGGGGGGCATGTGGGCGAGAATATCCTCGCGAGCCCAAAGCACGCCGATACCGGTAGGGCCGTAAAGCTTGTGACCGGAGAAGACGTAGAAATCGCAATCCAGCGCGGCCATGTCGAGCTTCATGCGCGGGGCGGCCTGACATCCATCGAGCAGGATTTTCGCGCCGACCGAATGGGCGAGTTCGGCGGCCCTGCGCGCATCGAGCACCGAACCAAGTACGTTCGAAACATGTGCGAGCGCCACCAATTTGGTTCGCGGCGAGAGGAGAGCTTCCAGCCCGCCTAGATCGATCTGTCCATCAGCGGTCAGCGGGCAAACTTCGATTTCTGCTCCGGTGCGTTCGGCAAGCATTTGCCAGGGAACGATATTCGAATGATGTTCAAGCGTGGAAAGGATGATCCGATCGCCCTGACCGATGCGGGTCATGCCCCAGGCCGCGGCCACAAGGTTGATGGCTTCGGTCGCACCGCGCACGAACACGACCTCGTTCTCCGACCGCGCACCGATGAAATCGGCGACACGGCGGCGGGCTGCTTCGTAGCCAAGCGTCATCCGGGCCGAGCGACCATATACTCCGCGATGTACGGTCGCGTAGTCGCGGCCGAGCGCCCGGCTCATCGCGTCGACGACTACCTGCGGCTTCTGCGCCGATGCGGCGGTGTCGAGATAGTGCCAAGGCTTGCCAACTTCGGTGACAAGGCCGGGAAAATCCGCCTTCCGCGTAAGGGTGGCAGCTTCGCTCACAAGTGCTTGTCCAGCTTGTCCAGCGCGATCTGCATCAGCCGCTCATGCGTTTCCTCCTCATCGAGCCCCACCAGCGCATCGCCGATGAAGGCCTGGACCAGAAGGCGACGAGAAAGGTCGGGCGAAAGGCCGCGTGCTGCCATATAGAAGCGTGCGCTCTCGTCGAGTTGGCCCACGGTGGCGCCATGCGCGCACTTCACATCGTCGGCGAAGATTTCCAGCTGCGGCACGGCATTCACGCTCGCTCCCTTTTCGAGGAGCAGACCCTTGAAGTCCTGCGCCGCGTCGGTCTTCTGGGCGTTTCGCACCACGTCGATGCTGCCGAGGAAATTGCCGGTCCCCTTGCCCCAATGGACGCTGCGCACGGTCTGGTTGCTCGTTCCATCGGGTTCGGCATGGGTCACATGCGTAACGAATTCGCGGACGGTGTCGCGACCGCCGACGGTGATGCCGCCCATCTCGAAATGCGCGCCCCTGCCGAGCGTCACTTTCACTTCGACCCGGGCATATTCGCCCGAAGCAATGACGCCAAAAATCTCGCAGCGGGCATTCTCGCCGAGGTTCACACGCAACTGCACCAGTTCCGTTTCGCCAGAATCATCGTCGCTTATGACGATAAGTTCGCGCACTTTCTCGCCTGCCGCCACGTCGATCTGACGCCACGTTCCGAGATTGTCCGCGCGAAGCTTTTCCACCGCGGCATAGCGCCAGGCTTCATCCTTGCGGGTTGGTAGGTCGATCGTCCCGGTCATTCAGCTGCCCTCACGATAGCGATCCGGCGCCTGCCCTCGCGGTGGGCCTTCTCGATACACGGCTGAACCTCGTCCATCACTTCCTGCATCTGCGCCTTACGGTCTTCTACTGACACGTCGGAAGCCGCGATCGTGTCGAGTTCTTCCGCGCGGGGCGCGTAGCAGCCGATCATGGCACCGCAACGCAGCAGGTCGACGGCCTGATCGCCCGAACTCTGCTTCATGCGGCACGTCAGCTTGCCGTCTTCCTTCTTGTAGATTCCGCCCTGCCATTCATCGAAGACTTCATCAATGACAGCAGTTTCGCGCGCGACGTCTTCTTCGGTCGGGGTAGAAGTGGCCTCAGGAGCGCCCGATTGCGCGAGCAGGAGGGTGAGTGCAGCGATGATCATGCGGCCTCCATCACGGCGTCATAGCCTTCGCTTTCGAGTTGCTGCGCAAGTTCCGGTCCGCCGGTTCTGACGATCCTTCCCTTGCTGAGGATCGACACGCGATCGGGCCTCACCACTTCGAGCAGGCGCTGGTAATGGGTGATCAGCAGCACGCCCTTGTCGGGATTGCGCATGATTGCGTTGATTCCTTCGCCCACGACGCGCAATGCGTCGATGTCGAGACCACTGTCGGTTTCGTCGAGGACGGCAAAGGCGGGATCGAGAATGCCCATCTGGACCATCTCGGCGCGCTTCTTCTCTCCGCCGGAAAAGCCGACGTTCACGTGGCGCTTGAGCATGTCCATGTCGAGCTTGAGCAAAGCGGCCTTTTCCTTGGCCAGCTTGAGGAACTCGCCCCCCGTCAGCGGTTCTTCGCCGCGCGATTTCAGTTGTGAATTAAGCGCTTCACGAAGGAACTGAACATTCGAAACACCCGGGATTTCGACCGGATACTGGAAGCCAAGAAACAGGCCGGCGCCGGCGCGTTCGTGCGGCTCCATGTCGAGCAGGTCCTGCCCCCGAAAGGTGACTGATCCACCCGTCACCTCATATCCCGGTCGACCGCCCAGAACATAGGACAGCGTCGACTTGCCGGCGCCATTCGGGCCCATGATGGCATGGACCTCTCCGGCAGGGACTTCGAGACTTAGGCCGTCGAGGATTTGCGTGCCGCCGACTTCGGCGGTGAGATTGTCGATCTTAAGCATTGTCATTCCTGGTGTAGCGGGGCCGCGGCGCGCTGCTGCGCTGGTGCTCGCGGCGGGCCTGCTGCTTGTCGGCTATGCGGCTGCGCATGCCGAGGGTTATGCGTTCGAGAACCGCGTCGATATTCTCGAGAATTTCCTTGGCGGCGATCCGCATCACGCGGATGCCGACCGATTCAAGACTCTTGTCGCGGCGCCTGGCGAGAGCATCGTCCTGCCCGTCCTCGTCGATCATGATCGCCATGCCGAGATTGTGGCAGTTGAAATCGACGATCGCGCTGCCGACGACGGCGTGACGCTTGAAAGTGTATCGGCCCATGTCGGCCTTGGCGAAACGCTCTGCCAGCGCCTTGTGCGCTTCGGTCGAATAGCGGCGCATCTCGCGAGCCTGTTCGTGCAGGGCGTCGAGCCGCTTCTCCGAGATTTCCCACCCGCGGCCCTTCTTCTTGATCGAAGGGGCCTCGTCGGCGGTCTCGGACGGATCGCGAAGCTGGAGGGTCTTGCGGTCAGTCATTGGACGAAGGATCCTACCGAAGTCCAAACCACCGAGAGTGGCAGGTAGATGAAAATAACGATGCCGATCGCCTTCAGCATGATGTCAAACCAGAACATGCGCGGCTGAACCTCGCGATTGGTCCAGTAGCCTAAGACATAGCTGCGGCCCGTGCGCAGCTCCACGCTAATCCTATAAGCCAGAAATGCGGCTACCGCGGCGGGGAAACCAATCAAGAAAAGCATCGACAAGAGTCCGAGCATCACCCCACACTCCCCTCAAGCGAAATCGCCAGCAGTTTCTGCGCCTCGACGGCAAACTCCATCGGTAACTGCTTCATCACGTCCTTGGCAAAGCCGTTGACGATCAGCGCAATCGCCTCTTCCTCGTCCAGCCCGCGCTGCATGGCGTAGAAGAGCTGGTCGTCGCTGATCTTGCTGGTGGTCGCCTCGTGCTCGATCTGGGCCGAGGGGTTCTTCACCTCGATATAGGGCACCGTATGCGCGCCGCACTGGTCGCCGATCAGCAGGCTGTCGCATTCGGTGCGGTTGCGAACGCCGTCGGCATTGGCCGCAACGCGCACCAGTCCGCGATAGGTGTTGTTGCTCTTGCCTGCCGAAATGCCCTTGGAGATGATCGTCGAGCGGCTGCCCTTGCCGTTGTGGATCATCTTCGTGCCGGTATCGGCCTGCTGGTAATTGTTGGTCACCGCGACCGAGTAGAACTCGCCCACGCTGTTTTCGCCATTGAGTACGCAGCTGGGGTATTTCCACGTCACGGCGCTGCCAGTTTCGACCTGCGTCCAGCTGATCTTGCTCCGCGCGCCCTGGCACAGCCCGCGCTTGGTGACGAAATTGTAGATCCCGCCCTTGCCCTCGGCATTGCCGGGGTACCAGTTCTGGACGGTCGAATACTTGATCTCCGCGTCCTCCATCGCGACCAGTTCGACCACGGCGGCGTGGAGCTGGTTTTCATCGCGCATGGGCGCGGTGCAGCCCTCGAGATAGCTGACATAGCTGCCCTTTTCGGCAATGATCAGCGTGCGTTCGAACTGCCCGGTATTCTCCGCATTGATGCGGAAATAGGTGCTGAGCTCCATCGGGCAGCGCACACCTTCCGGGATGTAGACGAAGGTGCCGTCCGAAAAGACCGCGCAGTTGAGCGTGGCGAAATAATTGTCCTTCTGCGGCACGACCTTGCCGAGCCACTTCTTCACCAGATCGGGATATTCCTTGATCGCTTCGCTAATCGAAAGGAAAATGACGCCTGCCTTCTTCAACTCCTCGCGGAAGCTGGTGGCGACGCTGACACTATCGAACACGGCATCGACCGCGACCTTCTTGGCGCCCTTCACGCCCGCCAGGACTTCCTGCTCTCCAAGCGGGATGCCAAGCTTGTCGTAGACCCGCTTGATCTCGGGATCGAGTTCGTCGAGCGACTCTAGTTCCACCTTCTTCTTCGGCGCGGCGTAATAATAGGCATCCTGGTAATCGATTGCCGGATAGCCGAGCTTCGCCCAGTTGGGCTCGTCCATTTCCTGCCAGATGCGGAAAGCCTTGAGACGCCAGTCGAGCATCCATTCGGGCTCGCCTTTCTTGGCCGAGATGAAGCGAACCGTGTCCTCGTTCAGGCCCTTCTCGGCGAATTCGGTCTCGATGTCCGACGACCAGCCATGCTCGTATTCCGCAGCCTTCGCAGCGGCTTCCTTCGCTTCGCGGTCCTGGATGTCCACCTGTTCGTTCACGCTACTTCCTTTTCCTGCGCCAGTTGCGTCAGCGGGATACCCGCCAGCGCACCGCGCAGAGCTTCGTTGACCATCGGCCAGTGCGGCCTGATGCGACATTCGTGTTCCACCACGCATTCGGCACCTTCGATGCAGGCAGTGAGTGCGATCGGCCCCTCTACCGCCTCGACAATATCGGCAAGGCTGATCGCGGCGGCCGGGCGAGCCAGTTGCAGCCCGCCACCAGCGCCGCGCACCGACCGTAGCAGCCCTGCGCCAACCAACTTGCTCACCAGTTTCTGTACTGTAGGGGCCGGAAGCCCGGTTTCGGCTGCAAGATCCGACGCACTAACCCTGCCCCCACCGCAATGGCGGGCTGCCTGGCTCATCGTGACGACGGCATAATCTGCAAGGTTCGAAAGGCGCATAGTTTCAAATCGGACGAATTCGCTCCGATTAACCAGCTATGGGCCGAACCTTCAAAATTCAACGTAAAACCGCCAATTGCGAGTCGTTAGCAATTGGCGAAATTTGGGAAAGCGAGCTTTAGCTCTTTCCGAGGACCTCGTCCTGATTGCCGCCGAACAGGTCGACCGAGCCATAGCCCGGTTCGCCCAAAGTCTCTTTGACGACAGAATTCTCATTCGGCAGCAGGCGTTTCGGCGTCCGGCCGGTGAAGTGGCGTATTTCCTTGATCATGTGCGCCTGATCGTAAAACGCATCGCGAATCTCCGCCTCGAGTTGCGGGGGAAGGTCCGGCATGGCAAGCAAGGTTGCTGTCCGGATTGCGCGGTACCGCCGGATGAGCCGAACCGGCGGCTGACCGAAAAATCGTGTGACCAGTCGCTGCACCTGCCGCTCGGAATAGGGCAGGATATCATAGAGAGCGGCAATCTCTGGCTTGAAGGAAGACGAAAGCCAGTCAAGTGTCCGATCGATGACCTGCCTATGCCGTTCCGAAAGTGGCGAAAGCCCGTCGCGGACGATAGAGGCTAGCTCTTCGAGTGCCATCTGATCGGTAAGCGCTCCGGACCGAATGCCAGGCGCGATAGAATGAAGCCGTTCGGCCAGCGACTCGTCGAGTGCCTCTCGGGCTGATAGGGCGCGATCGCTGTATTCATCGACCGGAAGCCCGGTCAGCGCGGTCCAGCCGCGGAAATTGAGCGAAACCCCCATCATCACGGTATGCGGTTCGATCTCGAACCGGTGCGCCTGTGTGAAGGGGCACTGGAAGAAGGCGGGGAGGGCCTTGGCGGTAGTTCCATCGGCAAAATACATGGTGCCGCTGCCCTGCAGCAAAATGACGAGCTGCCCCGAGTAGGCAGGCATCATGTCTTCGACCGTCGAACCGCCCGACCGCAAGATGTAGAGCGAGTTAAGATAAGATGCGATGTCATCGGGCGATTTGACCCATTCGAAAGCGTAATTTTCCTCCCCCTCGTGCCCCTGTGCCATCTGCCCCGGTCCCCGCTTCAGCCCGCAGACCGCTCTTGCGCGATCCAGCTATCGACATTCTCTTCCATGATCGAGAGTGGCACCGGGCCGCTGGTGAGAATTACATCGTGGAAAGCGCGGATGTCGAAGTCTTCGCCCAGGGCGGTTCGGGCGCGATCGCGCAGTTCCATGATCTTCAGCTTGCCGATCATGTAGGCCGTAGCTTGCCCGGGATAGACGACGTAGCGCTCGATCGCCTTCCGGATATCGCCATCGGGATTGGGCGTGTTCTCGGTCAGATAGGCAATCGCTTCTTCCCTGCTCCAGCGCTTGTGATGGATACCGGTATCGACCACCAACCTGGCGGCGCGCCACAGCTCCATGCCCAGCCGTCCGAAATCGGAATAGGGATCGGTATAGAAACCCATGTCCTTGCCCAGTTCCTCGGTATAGAGACCCCAGCCCTCGCTATAGGCCGTCACTCCGCCGAAACGCCGGAACGGAGGCACATCGCCCAGTTGTGTCTGGATCGAAAGCTGCAGGTGATGACCCGGAAGACCTTCGTGATAGGCGAGGGCCTCGAGCTCGTTCTTCGACATGTCGTTCAGGTTGTAGAGGTTCACGTAATAGGTGCCTGGCCGCGAGCCATCGGGGGCGGGGCGCTGGTAGAATGCCTTGCCTGCGCTCTTCTCGCGGAACGCTTCCACCGGCTTGATGACCAGCGGGTCGGTGGGAAGCGTGTTGAAGTATTCCGGCAGCCTGGCCTCCATCGCATCGAGCTTCGCCTCTGCATCGGCCAGATAGGCTTCGCGGCTGTCGTAGAAGAAGCGGTCGTCGGTACGCGTGTACTGGAAGAAATCCTGCAGGCTGCCCTCGAAGCCGACCTGCTCCATGATTGCGCGCATTTCGCCGTGGATCCGGTCCACCTCGCGTAAACCGATATTGTGGATCTGGTCGGCGGTCAGGTCGGTGGTCGTGTAGTTGGCCAGCAGCGCCTCGTAATAGTCAGCGCCTTCGGGGAAGCGCCAGATGCCGTCATCGGTCGGGGCGATGGCCTGCTGGCGCTTCATCTCGGCGAGAAGACGCTGGTAGGCAGGGCGGGCGCTGCCATTCCATGCGGCTTCCGCCGCGGTGATCATTGCCGTCCTACCGTCAAGCTCTGCAACCTTCGAACGGAAATCTTCGAGAATCGCGTTGTCGTTTCCGGCGGCGAGCAGGTTCTCGATATCGGAGATAACGTAGGGGTATACCCAGTCGGGCGGCATGATGCCTGCTTCCGCCCGATCGCGCGATTGTTCTGTCAAAGTGTCCAGTCCCGGACCGATGCCCTCGATCCTGCTGACATAGGCTTCCGCATCAGAAGCATTCGTGACGCGGTGAATATTGATGAGGAAAGCCGGCAGCTGGCTTTGCGCACCGTTCATCTGGTCGAAGATATAGTCATAGTCGCGATAGGGGAATCGCGCCGCGCTGCGCTCGGCCATGGCATTGAACAGGCGGTAGCTCAGGGCATCTTCTTCCGAGAGCCCCGCCAAATCGAAGCTGGCGCGCATCCTTGCGGCGGTCGACTGCAACAACTCCTCTTCGCGCACTTCGGCCGCTTCCGAGAAATCTCCCCATTCCCCGTAATCCTCGTCCCGAATGCCGCGATAGGCCTTGCTCAATGGCGACAGTTCGAGTGACGCCTGATCATATTCCTCGAAGAGCGCTGCAAGCGATTCACTCTCGGCTTGCGACACCGTCGGTGCTTCAGCGGCATCGGCGGGCATATTCTGCGTTGTAGCGCAGGCCGATAGCGCCAGCGCCGACACACTCGAAGCGAAAAACTTGCTGAAAAGTCGCATATTTACCCTCACACATTATCTTTGGACGACGTCCAAGCATGTCGGCGGTCAGCAGTAAATAGTATAAATTCGACAACTGCCGCCCGATTGCGTGCGCATTGGGTAAAAAAAGGGCGGCCCCAAGGGAGCCGCCCTTTATAGGTGAGAACTCGTTGCATCGCTGCTTCGAGCCCTTCGGGTCGCAAAAATGGTGATACCGATTCTACGTTACAATTGATTGTATGCACGCGACATGGTTGTGCCGAGAAATGCATTTTGGCGGAATTTTACAATAGCGTCCCGCCGCAGGACAATCGGCGCGCTCGACACTGTCCCAGGCTTGGGTCATAGGCCCGCCATGCTGTTCGATCTCGCACGCCCCGCGCTGTTCGCCCTGGATCCCGAGACCGCTCATAGGCTGACATTGGCCGCCCTCAAGGTTGCACCGCTTGTTGCGGAAAAGGACAGGACTGCGCTCGAAACCGAAGTTGCGGGCATCCGCTTTCCCAACCCGCTTGGAATGGCTGCTGGGTTCGACAAGGACGGGGAGGTTCCGGACAAGCTCCTCGCGCTGGGTTTCGGTTTCGCCGAGGTCGGTTCGATCACCCCGCGCCCGCAGGCAGGCAACCCTAAGCCCCGACTTTTCCGGCTGGTCGAGGATCGCGCAGTCATCAACCGCATGGGGTTCAACAATGGCGGTTCAGAGGCTGCCGCTCGCCGTCTTGCGAGGCGCGCCGCCAAGCCGGGCGTGCTCGGCATCAACATCGGTGCGAACAAGGACAGCACGGATCGCATTGCCGATTATGCGGAAATGACGCGGGTCATGGCCCCGCTCGCCACTTACCTCGCAGTCAACATTTCCAGTCCGAACACACCGGGTCTGCGTGCCTTGCAGGACGAAAACGCGCTCATCGACCTGCTCGATGCGGTCTTCGAAGCCCGTGGGCCTGACGGACCGCCTGTATTCCTCAAGGTCGCACCCGATCTCGAAACCGCCGACATCGATGCCATCGCAAGGATAGCAGTCGACAAGAGACTCGGGGCGCTGATCGTCTCCAATACAACCATTTCGCGACCGGCTCTGCAGTCGACCCATGCCAATGAGGCAGGCGGCCTGTCCGGTGCTCCTCTTCATGATTTGGCGCTCCAGCGACTGCGCGATTTCCGGAAGGCGACTGGAGGCGAAATGCCGCTCGTGGGCGTGGGCGGAATTGTATCGGCGGAGCAGGCCTGGGTCCGCATCCGGGCGGGCGCCAGCCTTGTCCAGCTCTACAGCGCCATGGTCTACGAAGGTCCGGGTCTGCCGCGCAAGATTACAAGCAGTCTGGAGCGCCTGATGCGGCGCGACGGCTTTTCATCGATTGCGGAGGCGGTAGGAAGCGAATAGCGACACGCGTCATGTTTCGTATTACCGCCATACCACTCGCCGCGCTGTTCCTTTCTGCCTGCGCTACCGTACCCGCACAAACCGGCCCCTCTGCCTTTTCTGGTGCTGTCAGTGCTGCCGATCCGCGCGCGCAGGCTGCAGGAGAGGAGATACTGACCAAGGGCGGCAGTGCCACCGACGCGGCAATTGCGGTGATGCTGGCCCTTAATGTCGTCGAGCCCCAGAGTTCGGGCATCGGAGGCGGAGGCTTCCTTGTGCGGGGAGAGGCGGATGGCGACGTTACGACCTACGATGGACGGGAAACTGCCCCAGCCGGTGCGACACCGGACTGGTTTCTTGACGAAGAAGGAGGTGTGCCTCCCTTCATGGTTTCGGCCTTGAGCGGATTGAGCGTGGGCGTTCCGGGAAATATCGCACTCGCCGCCAAGGCGCATGACGCGCATGGCAAACTCGCATGGCCGGAGCTGTTCGCCCCCGCTATCCGCTTGGCGCGCGAGGGCTTCCTCATCAATCCTCGACTGAACAACTCGCTCTCCAGCGCAAAGAACCGCGCGGCCTTCGGCGAAACCGGACGGGCACTCTTTTTCGACGCTTCCGGCGAGCCGCTCTCCGTGGGCACCCGCGTGCGCAACGAGGAGCTGGCTCGCACTCTCGAGCGAATTGCCAACGAAGGTCCGGAGAGTTTCTATTCGGGTAAATTGGCACAGGAGCTGGCAGCCACGGTTGCTGCTGCAACCCCTCGCCCGGGAGCGATGACCCGCGGCGACATCTCCGCTTACAAGGCCAAGCAGCGCGATGCCGTGTGTACTCCATACCGCGAGTATCGGATCTGCTCGATGGGCCCGCCGACCTCCGGCGGAGTGGCGGTGCAGCAGATACTCGGACAGTTGGAACGTTTCGATCTTGCCGCACTCGGCGCGGACAATCCGGTGACATGGCACCTCTTCCTCGAGTCCCAGCGCCTCGCTTATGCCGATCGCGAACTCTATCTCGCCGACAGCGACTTTGTGCAGGTTCCGGTCGAAGGTTTGATCGCCGAGGATTACTTGGCGCAGCGCAGCATGCTGATGTCGAAAGACCGGTCGATGGCCACCGCAGAAGCCGGGCAGCCGCGCGGTGCCTCGATGACACTGGCCGACGGCGACGAGCCAGAGGAGAAGGGCACCTCGCATCTCGCCGTAGTCGACCGCGACGGGACTATGGTCAGCTACACTTCGACGATCGAAGGTGCCTTCGGCTCTGGGCTGATGGTTGGCGGGTTCTATCTCAACAATGAGCTCACCGATTTCAGCCGTTCGCCTGAAGTCGGCGGGAAGCCTGTCGCCAACCGGGTCGAGGGCGGAAAGCGCCCGCGCAGTTCGATGTCTCCGACGGTGGTTTACGATCCGCAAGGAGATCCATTCATGGTCGTCGGTGCGGCTGGAGGCAGCACCATCCCCGTGCAGACCGCGCGTAGCATTATCGCCGCGATCGACTTCGGGCTGGATGCCGAGGCGTCATTAGGCCTCCCTTTCACCATGGCCTTTGGAGACCAGATTTTGCTCGAGGAAGGCACCTGGCTCGAAGAAGCAGCCGAGGCCTTCCGCTCCCTCGGACACGCCGAGTTGCTGGTTCGCCCGGCCCCGGTCAAGGGCGGCGCTCTGCTGTATCGGCAGGGGCAATGGCAAAGCGCGCGCGATCCGCGTCTCGCGAGCCAGTTGGAAATGCCTTGAGGAGGCGGAGGCCTCTCTTGCCGTAGCGGCAGCGGGAGCTTAAGCATCCGCGCTCAGTTGGTCGCACAACAAAAACATAATCTTGAGGAGCCTGCCGTGCTGTCGGACATCGATTCCGCCAACAACCTTGTCGAACTCTTCCTGAAGCGCGGTGACGAACGGCCCGACCGCGCCTTCCTCGGCGCGAAGCGTGACGGAGCGTGGCAGACGCTTAGTTGGAGGGAAGCAGCCGAACAGGTTTGTCTGCTGGCGGAAAACCTCCGTACGCTAGGGCTCCAGGCGGGCGACCGGGTGTGCCTCGTTTCCGAGAACCGCCCCGAATGGTGCATCGCCGATCTCGCGATCATGGCAGCGGGCTGCATTACCGTTCCTGCCTATGTCACCAATACCGAACGCGATCATGTTCACATCCTCGACAATTCAGGTGCGAAGGCAGTCATTGTCTCGGACCAGAAGCTCTTGGGCCCCTTGCACGGCGCGCTGCAGGCAACCGGCATTGCCGATCATGTGATCGGCATCGAAGATCTCCACCGGCAGCAAGCGGGGAGCTTCAGCTTTTACGACTGGTCGAGAATGCTCGAAGGCGATGCTGTGACCGCGCGCAAGGCCGTCGAGGATCGTATTGCCAAGATCGGTCGCGGTGACACCGCCTGCATCATCTACACAAGCGGGACTGGCGGCGCGCCCCGCGGCGTGATGCAGCATCACGGGGCGATTCTCTGCAATATCGCGGGCGCGGCCGAAATCCTGATCGAGGATTTCGGTATCGACGACGAAGAGCGCTTTCTCTCCTTCCTTCCTGCCAGTCACGCCTACGAACATACTGGCGGACAATTCCTGCCGATCAGCGTGGGCGCTCAGATCTATTATTCCGAAGGCCTCGAAAAGCTGGCTAGCAATATCGAGGAAACCAAGCCGACCATCATGGTCGTCGTTCCGCGCCTGTTTGAAGTCTTGCGAACGCGTATCATGAAGCAGGTGACGAAGCAGGGCGGCCTAGCCGAGAAGTTGATGATGACCGCGCTGGAAGTCGGTGAACGACGGGCGCAGGGCAATCCGAAGTTCGGGGACGGGATCAAGGATGCGATCGTCGGCCGGCTGCTGAAACCGAAGATCCGCCAGCGCTTCGGCGGACGCATCAAGGCTATGGTTTCGGGCGGTGCGCCGCTCAACCCCGAAGTCGGCATCTTCTTCGAAGCGATGGGACTGACCATGTTGCAAGGCTATGGCCAGACCGAAGCGGGACCAGTAGTCGCCTGCAATCGGCCAAGCGCCGGAATCGCCATGCATTCGGTCGGTCCGGCCATGCGCGGAGTCGAGGTCCGGATTGCGGAGGACGGCGAAATTCTCTGCCGCGGCGAACTGGTGATGCATGGGTATTGGCAGAACCAGGCGGAGACCGAGCGCACGATCAAGGATGGCTGGCTGCATACCGGCGACATCGGACATCTCGACGAGAAGAACCGCATCGTCATCACCGACCGCAAGAAGGACATGATCGTCAACGACAAGGGCGACAACATCGCCCCGCAAAAGGTCGAAGGTATGCTGACGCTGCAGCCCGAAATCGGTCAGGCAATGGTCGCCGGTGACAAGCGCCCCTATATCGTGGGCCTGATCGTGCCCGATGCCGAATGGTCACTCGAATGGGCACGCGAGAACGACAAGAAGTTCGACATGGCAATGCTGCAGGATGATCCCGAATTCCGCAGTGCGGTGCGAAAGGCGGTCGACCGGGTGAACAAGGACCTGTCGGTGATCGAAAAGGTCCGCCAGTTCACATTTGCCGACGAAGGATTCACTATCGAGAACGAGGAAATGACCCCTTCAATGAAAATCCGCCGCCACAAGATCAAGGCCCGCTATGGGGTGCGGTTGGATGGGCTTTATCGCAGCTAACCATGCGAAATGTTAGAATAATAATCGCCGCCCCGCTCCTTCTTGGGAGTTGCGAAACCGTCCAACATGTTAGTGAGACGCTGCCCTCGGCACTCGAAGCGGGCTGGCAAGGCGAGCGTGTCTGCACACTCCAGCACCAAGCCGAAACCCACCGGGTGCTTCGTTGCACCTTCCCGCCTGGCGTGGGGCATGAACGCCATTACCACCCTCGTCACTATGGATATGCATTGAGTGGTGGCACTATGCGGCTGACCAGCGCAAGCGGGACGCGCACCGTGACACTCGCGGAACGATCGGACTATTCAAGCGATGGCGTGGATTGGCACGAGGTGGTTAATGTTGGCGAGACCACCGTGGTCTATCTGATTGTGGAAGAGTTATAAGTAGACGAGCGGCAAAAGCTACTTTTGCTGAATGCGCTTTCTAAAATGTCCAAGCTGTCCGCTCATTGCTTTGAACGCATTGGTGAGATCGGTTGCAAAATGTTCGGCTTCTTTTTCCCGTACAGCCCAACGGGTGAAACTAGCCACGTTGCTGCGGTAAGAATTGACGTCGAGCAACAACAGCCAATCACCGTTTTGCTCATGAGCGAGTGGGCCCACTCCGTGTGCCAAGAATTGGCGCTTGGGTTCAATAATCTGCCATGCGTTGAGTGCATTGGAGAAAGCTTTGAGCTGCTTGCTCGTGCCTTCAACTTCTTCTGACAGAACGATGAGGTCTGCGAGTTGCTGGCCTGCAAGGTGCCGGATTTTTGCGACGCGCCCTGCCTCCTTGGCCACCTCGAGGGATTTGGATACTGCAGCCTCGAACCGAGCAAAATAATTTAGGCAGTGCCCACGCCATTCATCCGGCGAGAATCGTGCAGCCGACATCAGACAAAGCCGACGCTAGGCAGCCACTTCCTCGATAAATTCTGGAAAGAAGCTCGGCGCGCGGTCACTCCACCCGGGGGCCGTCGCTGCGGCTTCACTCAATGACTGCAGCAACATCTTTCGGCGTTCGGGGCGAATCTGCGGCAGCGCGGCGGCGGCACAGAAGGCGCTGGGTAGCCACGGACGTGCATCGGGACCAAGCAAGCGCTCGTATAGGAAGCGGAATGCCGAGAAACACTCGATCCGTTCCTGTGCGAGATCGAAGGCAGCGACGCGGGTGATCTTCCCGATGAAGCTTTCGATGGCATCGAAGCCCGATTCGTGCGGGATCGCACCGCGTAGCGCCTTTAGCTCCTGATAGGCGACATACTGGCTACGGATCGCTGCGGTTTCGCCCTGAGTACGGCCCCAGATGCGAAATGCATCGCAACGGCTCAGGCCGATATCCAGACTTCGGCGGATGTAGCGCTGCTCGGCGGCGGTGAAGCCGGCAAATTCGCGCATCTCGGCAATGGTCAGCGACGCTGCATTGGTAACGGCCATGATTCGACTCCCTGTCGAATCGAAGTGTCCGCCAATATGGTTAATTTTCTGTGCGGGGTCAGATCAGCCCCGCCAGGGGGCTCGAAGGATCGGCGTATCTGCGGCGGCCCATACGGCCAGCGAGATAGGCCTCCCGGCCCGCCTCTACGGCAAGCTTCATGGCGCGCGCCATCCGGATCGGGTCCTTGGCTTCGGCAATCGCGGTATTCATCAGCACCCCGTCGCAGCCCAGTTCCATGGCTACTGCTGCGTCCGAGGCGGTACCTACTCCTGCATCGACCAGCACGGGGACATTTGCGCCTTCGACGATGAGACGGATCGTGACCTGGTTCTGGATACCAAGACCCGAGCCAATCGGTGCACCCAAGGGCATGACCGCTACCGCACCCGCTTCCTCAAGCTGCTTGGCAGCTATTGGATCGTCTACGCAGTAGACCATCGGATGGAAGCCTTCCTTGGCCAGCACCTCGGTGGCCTTCAGCGTCTCGCGCATATCGGGATAAAGCGTCTTCGCCTCGCCTAGAACTTCGAGCTTCACGAGGTCCCACCCGCCTGCTTCTCGCGCGAGGCGCAGCGTGCGAATTGCCTCGTCTGCAGTGAAGCAACCTGCGGTATTGGGGAGATAGGTGACCTTCTCCGGATCGATATGATCTGTCAGCATAGGCGCGCTCGGATCGCTCACATTGACACGGCGGACAGCCACGGTGACGATTTCGGCCCCGCTGGCCTCGAGTGCGGCAGCGTTCTGTTCGAAATCCTTGTACTTGCCCGTTCCGACTATCAGGCGGGAATGGAAGGTATGTCCGGCGACACTCCAGCTATCGTCGGCCTGTCCCCCGCCGACGAAGTGCACGATCTCGAGCACGTCGCCATCGGCAACCTTGTGTTCGGAGAGCTCGCTGCGCGGAGCGATGGTGCCATTGTGCTCCACCGCGACCTTGGCGGGGTCGAGATCCAGTTCGCGCACGAGATCGGAGATGGTAGATGCGGCGGTGCGGCGGGTTTCGCCATTAACGGTCAGGCTTATCATAGCCCGCGTCACTTAGTCCCCGCAGCGCTCCTTGCAAGCCGCAGAGTGGCAGTGACGAAGGTTGAGGATGTGACCGAGCGAGACGAGGCCGACCCCGATGATCGTCAGGATCGCCTCTTTGTAACCATGCGGAACGGCAAGAGCGCCGCCCATGAAGGTCAGACCGGTCATCGCGATGACGAAGGGCATGGCCATCCGATGACGCAATGCACCCCAACCGATCGCAACGGCAGCAACCAGCGTTGCCACGACCAGGCCCCAACGGTGAATATCGGGCGCGAAGAAGAGTTCCCCCCCGATGCCGAGTCCGGAAACCAGCACGATACTGGCAAGGCAATGCAGCGCACACAGACCGGAGAGCCCGATACCGATACGATCGAGCCGCTGCCGAATCGGATTGATGGCGCGTTGCAACATGTCATGGCAGATATGTGATAGTATCACCTGTTACAAGAGCCAGTTTCCTATCGGGACGTATTTCGTCGCTTGCCCGGGCCGCTACGTCGATTGAGGCATTTGCACTTGCGCAAACCCGCCGTGGCGGCGAACACGCACGCCATGACCGATGATACATCGCGTGCCCGTCCCGGCCTGCTTGCCAACTGGTTGTTCATCGTTGCCGCCCTAGTGGTGGCAATCGTCACGGTCGGCGGCATAACCCGCCTGACCGAAAGCGGGCTGTCCATCACCGAATGGAAACCGCTTCTGGGTGCATTGCCGCCCCTTAGTCAGGCAGACTGGCAGGCCGAATTCGAACTTTACCAGCGCATTCCAGAGTACCAGCAGATCAACGGGCCTGCGGGAATGGACCTGGAGTCCTTCAAGTCGATATACTGGTGGGAATGGATTCACCGACAGCTGGGCCGCCTTATCGGTCTCGCGCTGGTTGTGCCGCTCGCGATCTTTGCGGTGCGCAAGGTAATCCCCCAAGGCTACTTCTGGCGGCTTTTCGCACTCGCAGCACTGGTGGGTTTGCAGGGAAGTTTCGGTTGGTGGATGGTGGCTTCCGGTCTCGAGACGCGGACGGACGTGAGCCATTTCCGCTTGGCCATACATCTATGTACTGCGCTGATACTGCTCGGCGGGCTGATCTGGACTGCGCTGGATCTGCGTACACTGGCATTGCGTCATCACCGTCCGGCACGCCTGCAACCGGTTGCGATATGGACGGGCATCATCCTTTTTGTCCAACTGGTGCTCGGTGCTTGGGTGGCGGGCCTCAACGCCGGGCTCGCCTCGGATAGCTGGCCACTGATGCAAGAACAGCTCGTTCCCGAGTTCGACCGCTCGAATGGGCTCTTCTGGGCGCTTACGAACGACCCGTTCCTGATTCACTGGATGCACCGCTGGTGGGCCTGGGTGGCGGTGGCTGCGCTCGTTCTCATGGCTCGAAAGGTAAAGCCGCTCGACCGGCGTGCATCGATTGCAATCCATTCGGCCTTCGGCATCCAGATCATCCTTGGCATAGCTACCGTAATGACCGGCGTGGATTTCTATCTGGCTGTCTTGCATCAACTCGTCGGTGCACTGCTGGTGGCAGCCTATGCGTGGGGAGCCCATGTGCTGGGGCGAGCAGGATGAGCGCCCTTATCTACTGTCCCTTCCCGGATGCCGAGAGCGCCCGCAATGTCGGTGAGCAGTTGCTGGACGAAGGCCTGATCGGCTGCATCAATATCGGCGGGCCGATCCAGTCGTTCTTCGCCTGGGGCGGAGAAAGAGGCGAGGGCGAGGAATGTCCCGCACTCCTGAAGACCGACGCACAGTTGTTGGAACTGGCAATCTCTCGACTTGAGGAACTGCATCCCTACGACTCGCCTGCCGTACTCGGCTGGCCCTGTGTCGCAGGGAAGGCGACTGAAAGCTGGCTCCGAACTCTCGGCGGCGGTGGAAGTGTCCGGCACTGATTCCACGCCCTAATAGGGTGACGTATTATTTTACCCCACGCGAGACCCCCGGAATAGCTTGACGAATCGCGGATTGGGCGCCAATTGGCCCGCGCTTTGCAGTTCCGTTTATGCGGGTCTGCCAGACAATACGCATCCCCAAGATGCGACAAACTCGAGCAAACGGACATCAAGCCCATGAAGGCTCTCACGAAGATGACCCAGTCGGCGAAGCCGGCCGAGGTCGAAAAGGAATGGCATATCATCGACGCCGAGAATCTCGTCGTCGGTCGCCTCGCCGCGATCATCGCCAACATCCTGCGCGGCAAGCACAAGCCGAGCTACACGCCGCATGTCGATTGCGGCGACCACGTCATCGTCATCAATGCCGACAAGGTGAAGTTCACCGGCAAGAAGATGGATGACAAGATCTATTACAAGCACACCGGCCACCCCGGCGGCATCAAGGAAACCACCCCGAACAAGGTTCTGGGCGGGCGTTTCCCCGAGCGCGTCCTGGAAAAGGCCGTGCAGCGCATGATCCCCCGTGGCCCGCTGGGCCGCGACCAGATGCGCGCGCTCCACCTCTACAACGGCACCGAGCATCCGCATGACGGGCAGAAGCCCAAGACGCTCGACGTTGCTTCGATGAACCGCAAGAACAAGGCTGTTGCATGATGGCTGACGAAACCAAGAACGACACCGTCTCGGATCTCGCCGATCTGAAAGACATCGCTTCCGACGCGCCGCAAGGCGATTCGGCAGACATCGCCGCCAAGGCCGACGTTCCCCTGCGTGAGCAGGAATTGGACGGCCAAGGCCGTGCTTACGCCACCGGCCGCCGCAAGGACGCCACCGCACGCGTATGGCTCGTCCCGGGCAGCGGCAAGATTACCGTCAACGGCAAGGACCAGGAAATCTATTTCGCACGTCCGACCCTGCGTCTCGTGATCGACCAGCCTTTCGCCATCACCGAGCGTCAGGGCCAGTACGATGTGATCGCCACCGTAAAGGGCGGCGGTCTTTCGGGCCAGGCAGGTGCGGTCAAGCACGGCATTTCGCAGGCGCTCACCAAATACGAACCGGCGCTCCGTTCGACGGTCAAGGCTGCCGGGTTCCTTACCCGAGACAGCCGCGTGGTCGAGCGTAAGAAGTACGGCCGTGCGAAGGCACGCCGCAGCTTCCAGTTCTCGAAGCGTTAATTCGCCGAGAGACGGATCTCAGGATTAACAGAAAGGGCGGTTCCGCAAGGAGCCGCCCTTTTTCATGTGTAGGCCGTGCACGACCGTTCCGCTTAGCGCTGCAGCATCATGATGCCCCAGGCCAGTGCCACACCCGCGAAGAAGAGCGGCCAGCTCCACCAGACATCATATTGATAGATCTCGGCGCGGAAGATGGCCAATTGGCCACCTTTCGAACCTTGGCTGCCGATGACCAGCGCCAGCACGCCTGTAAAAATCCCGCCAAGTGGGATTGCCTTGAAGAGTTCCATTCGCTCCCCCGAAAATGCTCCGGAATAGTCGGCGCGAATGATTGAGGAAGCGCAATTGCCCTTGGTTAATGCACCGGCGGATCAACCCGGGGCACCTGCCGGACCGGAGCTACCGGGTCGCTCGGCCCGCGCGGAGGCATGGCATCTTCGGGTACGTCGTCGATCTGCATTGCGCGAGTGTCGATGTCTTCGAGATTGCGGACGCGGACCCTCAGCGTCTCTCCGTCCCAATCGATTTCGTTGAAACTGGGCGGAGTCGAGCGGGTTCGCTTCGACAGCGTACCAGCGCCAATCATGCGCACCGGACCATCAACGGTGTTTTCCAGAATATCGAAAGCGTCGTGGACATGGCCGGACAACACCGCGGCAACGGGGCGTTTTGCGAGGGCGCGGAGCGCCTTGCCACCATTCTTCGTGAGCGCAGTTCCCTCTGTCCCGACTTCGCGCAAAGGATGGTGCACGGCAACCAATGCTTGTGTGCCATCGGGTAGTGAATCGATGGCGGCAAGACATTTCTCGAGTGCCGCGTCGGTCACCCACCCCTTGGACCAGTTAAAGCGTGGCTGGGCACGGACTGCTGTCTTGAGGGGCACAACCGCAAGACTGCCCAGATCGAGTTCTTTTTCGACCTTCTCCGCCATCCCGCGGAACCGCTTATAAGGTGAGAAAAAGCGTTCGATCGGATTGAAGTAAGGCATGTCGTGATTGCCCACTTCCACGGTGACAGGCGCGGTCAGCGAGTTGATCCAGTGCGTCGCCGCCCTGAATTCCCGGTGACGCGCCCGCATGGTGAGGTCGCCCGTAATCGCCACGGCATCGGGACGCTTCTCTTCGATCTCCTGCTTTACCCAATCGAGCGCTCGATTGTTCTCGAGCCCGAAGTGAATATCGGAGAGGTGGAAAATGCGCCGCGCGTCAGAAGCCATAGTGAGTCGCTAGCAGATCGACCTCGCAGGGGGCCACCGTGAACTTGGCCTTGGCGGGCAAGGTAGCCGGCTCTCCATCGATTAGTATCTTGAGCGGGGTTCCGTCGCGGGTTTCCAGCGTGACCTCGTCTACCAGGCCCAGCCGTGTATGCGGGCCTTCACGAAAGCTTCTGCGAAGCAACGCAAGGCTTTGCTGTAACACCTCGCTCGCACCTTCTGCGTGAAATGCGTCGAGCTGGAGCCCACGGTGGCTAGGAGTGAATTCTATCAGCGGATAACCTTCGTCGCGGCCAAGCGAAGGAGAGCAGCAACGTATCATCGATCCGCCGATCGTTTTCGCCCATGCCTCGCTCGTCCCCTCGGCCATCGCCGGAATGTCGAAATCGCGCATAGCTTCGCGGACGCTTGCCCAAGAGGTGCCCGGCCCGGCCAGCAAACCCGCCAGCGCGTCACCAGCCTCGCATCGAGCCATGAGGGGCCGGACTGGACGGGAAGCGCCCTGCGCCACGCGCTCGACGATCGTTTCGAGTTCCGCTTCGGGACCGTGCAGACGCTTGCAGAGGAGATTCATCGTACCGCCTGGCAGGACGATCACCTCACCGCCCCAACCACTGAGATTCGTGATTGCCGCATTCAAAGAACCATCACCGGTGAAGATCGCCAGTCGCCCGACCCCCGCAGCGTCCAAGTCTTGGGCACTCGGCAGTTCTTCATCGGGAAAACGAATCTTCCGCTCAATCTCGAAACCTTGCTGAAGACAATGCATCTCCAGCGCCTCGACCGCGGCATCACTGTTGCTGCCGCTTCGCGTGTTGACGAGCAGCCAGATCGGTTTGTCTTTGAGCATGCTGCAGAAGCGCGCGCTTGTCGGGGAGGTTCCCGCCGCTCAAATTCGTCCGGACAGAAGGAGCCAGCCCGTAGCGAAATTCAGTATGCTGTAGATGCCGTAAGCTATCGCCATCCCGGGCCAACCGTTTCCGGCCAGCAACATGGCTGCGAGCAGAATGAGAAACTCGAACCAGAGCGAAAAACGTCCGCCCCCAGAGCGGTAAAAGCCAGGAAGTGCATCCAGCATTGGGTGGCGGCTTTCAAGCACTGCCTTGTGTACGGCGAAATTGCCGATCCCCAATATGAAAAGGGCGAAAAGCACCATGACCCCAAGGTAGGTATGCCGCTCGCCGATTGCCAATCGCGTTTAGTCGGCGATTCTCCGCATTCCATCAAAATTCTCAATCCGCCGGTCGAGTGATACGTGAAATTACAGTTGTAGCTGTGCAATACAGTTTGGGCGGCGGGCCCAATACTTCAGTCCCCCAGACCTCGGGTCCGCCGCAAACCGGGAGAATGTGTCATGAAAGCGATTATCGCCGCCGCCGCACTCGGAAGCATCGGACTACCGGCCACCGCGCAGGAAGTTCGCTTCGAAGTACAATATCGTGACCTCGACCTGACTACGGCCGAAGGTCAGGATAGGCTTGAGAAGTGGATCGAGACTGCGGCTCGCAAGGCTTGCGGGTTAGATGCTCATGCCACGGGCACTCGCATCCGATCACGGCAAGCGCAGGGATGCGTAACTGAATTGCGGGCCAAGGCACGCGCGCAATTCGCCGTCATCGTTGCGAGCGAAGGAAAAGGCGGCTGACAAAACAGTCCGCCCGCCTTGCGCCTCGGCCGGATTGCAGTCCCCCGGCCGGGGCGCTCTTTGTTGATCAGCGCCCTGCCATCGCCTTGACCTTCGGCAGATAGGTCCGGCCGATGCGCAGCGCTTCACCACTCTCCACTTCGGCCGACCAGACTCCGAGACCGTCGTGGCGAAGGCCTTTGATACGATCCTTTCGCAAAATTGTGGATCGATGGATGCGGATGAAATTGTCCGGATCGAGGCGCTTTTCGAGGCCCGCAATGGTCTGAAGCAGCAAATAACTACGGTCCTCTACATGCAGGCGTACGTAATCGCGCTCTGCATCGATCCGCGACACTTCCTGCGTGTCTATGCGGATCAGTTCACTCCGGTGAGGAATCCAGAGTTCTTCCAGCCATTTGCTGTCTTGCGGCCCGCCCTCACCGCGACGCGCCAAGGCGCGCTGGATGGCGCGATCGAGGCGTTCAGGCTTGACGGGCTTGAGGACGTAGTCGACCGCGTCGAGATCGAAAGCCTCGACCGCATAATTGTCATGGGCGGTGACAAAGACCACCGCCGGACTTGGCGTCTGCTTGGCGAGCGCCCTCGCAACTGACAGGCCGTCGACTTCGGGCATGGTCATGTCGAGCAGGATCAGGTCGGGTTTGAGCGCCTCGACGAGACGCAGTGCCTGCGCCCCGTCGCTTGCTGTGCCAACGACATGGAGATCATCCATCTTGGCGCAAATTACCTGCATACGCTCGACCGCTAGCGGTTCGTCGTCCACGATCAGCGTGCGTAGCCTGCTGTCTTCGTCGTCAACCATGTCTCACCATCGGTAACCTGAGTTCGGTTTCGTATCCGTCGAGCGATTGCCCCGACGTTATAGATGCTTCTCGTCCAAATCGAGCCTCGAGCCGGTCGCGAACATTGGCGAGCCCGATCCCAAAACCGCCTGAGTGCCCGCTTGGCGAACCGGGGCCGTCATCGCTCACACGCAGGACCAGGCGGCCATACTCTTCGCGGGCCACGATGCTGATCGTGACGGGCCTGCTGCTTGCCGATACTCCGTATTTTACGGAATTTTCGACCAGCGGCTGCAGGATCATGCCAGGCACCTGCAACTGCGCCAGTTCAGCGGGCAGATCGACACGCGTCTTCAGCCGTTCGGGAAAGCGGACCGCTTCGATCTCGAGATAGTGTTCCTGCAGATCGATCTCGTCCTCCAGACTCACGTCGCCGGTGGAATCGTCTGCCAGCGAGTTGCGATAGAAGCGGGATATCGACTGGATCATCTGCTCCGCGCGATCTTCCTTGCCGGTCAGCACCAAGGCAGAGAGCGAGTTGAGCGTGTTGAAGAGGAAGTGCGGGTTTACCTGATAGCGCAGGCTGCGCAGCTCGGCAGCCTTCGCTGCACTCCTGAAGCGCTCACCGCGCCGTTCGGCAGCGCGAGCACGGGCACCGGCCACGATGGCAAGGTAAAGTGCGGCCCATGCCAGAAGGAGGAAGTATCGGCTCAGCGCAAGATCGGTCAGTCGGCGCCAATAATCCGCCAGTGTCGGCGCGGGCTCGATGACGATAGATGTCGGCGCGGAGGAACGTGCACCGCCTTCCTGCACTCCCGCTGCCGTCATCTGACCAGGGATGTCGAGCAGGAGGTTGCCCGATTCGTCGCGGCGGATGTTCAAACCGCGTTCTTCGCCAATCTTCTGGCGAACCTGATCCTCGATCGGCGCGAAGATCATGGTGTTTATTTGCGCGATAGCGAGCGAGGCGGGCACCGCAGCCACGATCGCCACGGCAACTTTGATGCCGAGGCTGCGATCATCGAACAGCCGCAAGAACAGCCAGAGGAGGATCGTGATCCCGCCTCCGGCAACGCAAACAATCACGCGGCGCCACAGCAGTTCGTCCTGTAGCTCCAGCCCGACGACTGCTCCGCGTGCGGTGATCAACAGGAAGTACGCCACCCACAGGCCGAGGATGGAAAAAAGCACGACCTTGGCTGGTACGCGCGGCGATTCCGAATGCATCAGGGATTCACTGTCCAAAACAGGCTGTTTCTGCACCGCACGGCCACGAATGACCAGCGCCGCCATCGACGACGCTAGGGCGTTGGTCGAGAGGGGCAGCTATTCGGCGGGTTCAACCTGACCGTTCGCTATTTTCTCGCGCCAGCGCGCCGGGGCAAGCGTATGGACGTTGTTTCCTTGCGCATCGACCGCCACGGTAACGGGCATGTCCTGCACCTCGAATTCGTATATCGCCTCCATGCCCAGGTCACCGAAAGCCACCACTTCGGCACCCTTGATCGCACGGCTGACAAGATAGGCAGCGCCGCCCGTCGCCATCAGATAGGCGACCTTGAAGCGGCTGATCACCTCCACCGCGTCATGCCCGCGTTCGGCCTTGCCGATCATCGCGAGCAATCCGAGATCGAGCATCATCTCGGTGAACTTGTCCATCCGCGTTGCGGTGGTGGGGCCCGCGGGACCGACGACTTCGCCCATTACCGGATCGACGGGGCCGACGTAATAGATCGCGCGGCCCTTGAATTCGACCGGCAGTTCCTCACCATTCTCAAGCATATCGTGGATGCGCTTGTGGGCTGCGTCGCGGCCGGTCAGCATCTTGCCCGACAGCAGCAGGCGGTCGCCATGCTCCCAGCTGGTGACCTGCTCGGGGGTGAGATTGTCGAGATCGACCTTCTTCGCAGCCGCGTCGGGCTGCCAGGTCACGTCGGGGTATTCCTCGAGCTTGGGGGGTTCGAGATAGGCCGGGCCCGAACCGTCGAGCGTGAAATGCGCATGGCGCGTTGCGGCGCAGTTGGGGATCATCGCCACCGGCTTGCCCGCCGCGTGACAGGGTGCATCGAGAATTTTGACGTCTAGAACGGTGGAGAGGCCCCCCAGGCCCTGCGCGCCGATGCCCTGCGCATTGACGGCGTCGAAGATGTCGATGCGCAGCTGCTCGAGGTCGGACTGCGCGCCACGTTGCTTGAGCTGGCCCATGTCGATCGGCTCCATCAGGCTCAGCTTGGCAAGCTTCATGCAATGCTCTGCCGTGCCGCCGATGCCGATGCCGAGCATGCCCGGCGGACACCAGCCTGCCCCCATCGAAGGAAGCTGTTCGACCACCCAATCGACGATATTGTCCGACGGGTTCATCATCTTGAACTTCGACTTGTTCTCGCTGCCGCCGCCCTTGGCCGCGACGTCGATGTCGATCGTGTCGCCGGGCACCATTTCTACCGACAGGACGCAGGGTGTGTTGTCGCGGGTGTTGCGGCGAGTAAAGGCCGGATCGGCAAGGATCGAGGCGCGCAGCTTGTTGTCCGGGTGGTTGTAGGCCTGACGCACGCCTTCATCGACCACTTCCTGCAAGCTGCGCTGCGTGTCGAGACGGCAGTTCATCCCCCATCGGACAAAGACGTTAACGATGCCCGTGTCCTGGCAGATCGGACGGTGGCCTTCGGCGCACATGCGGCTGTTGGTGAGGATCTGCGCGATCGCGTCCTTTGCTGCCGGCCCCTGCTCCGCTTCGTAGGCTACTCCCAGCGCGCGGATGTAATCCATTGGATGATAATAGGATATGTACTGGAGCGCGTCCTTCACGCTCTCGATCAGGTCTTCTTCCTTGATTACGGTCATGTCGCTCATCGCTGCGCGTTCCCATGTTGCAGATTTGCGCTCCCCGATAGGCGGCTTACCGGCCATCGGTCAAAGCGCTTGGAAGCAAAAGGTCTTGCGCCTAAGGCAACGGGGAGCTTGCAAAGCCGTGTTATAGATGTAATACAGCGTTCGGATTTATCATGACCACCACAAAGACTCGCCCCGACTACACCGCCGCCCGCAAGGCGATGATCGACAGCCAGCTGCGCACCAGCGGCGTCAACGAAGCTTTCGTACTCGAGCGCATGGGCACCGTCCCGCGCGAAGATTTCGTGCCCGAAGGCGCAAAGGGCACGGCCTACATGGACCGGGCGATCCGGCTCGGAGATGGAGGTTCGCTGCCTGCACCCGTTTTTCATGGTGCCATGCTGGCCGAAGCCCGGCCTACCAAAAATGACAGCGTCCTCGTGATCGATGGCGGCAGCGGATATCTGACCGCATTGGTCGAACCGCTTGTGGCTTCGGTCAAAACCATATCACCGTCCGAGGCTCTCAAGGCGAAGAAGGGCGACTATTCTCTCGTTCTCGTCGATGGTGCCATCGAACATGTGCCGGCAAATATGGCGAAATTGGTGGCTGAGGGCGGCAGGATCGTGACCGGGATCGTAGAGCGCGGAGTTACCCGCATCGCCACAGGGCGTAAATCTGGCAATGCCCTTGCTTTGCTGCCTCTCGCCGAAATGGGAGTGCCGCGCATGGGCGCGTTCGACAAGCCGGAGAGCTGGAGTTTCTGAATGCTTAGGGGAGGGGTCGTGAAATACCTGAAGGTTTCGGGCAGTCTTATCGCGCTCGCGCTCGTTGCGGCTCCTGCATCCGCAGATACGCTGCAGGAAGCGCTGACCGACGCGTATTTCAACAATCCCAATCTCGAGGCGGCGCGCGCAGGACTGCGTGCGACCGACGAGAACGTCCAGATCGAACGGTCCTCCGGCCTTCCCTCTGCCGAAGCGAATGCCAATGTCACCGAATTCATCAAGCAGCGGTCGACCAGCTTTTTCACTCCCGAGCGAGCGCTCACTGCCGGAATAGATCTCGGCGTGCCGATCTATTCGGGCGGGGCGGTGAAGAATTCGGTGCGGGCTGCGAAGGAGCGGGTAGATGCTGGCCGGGCAGATCTTCGTGCCACGGAAAGCGCGATCTTCACCCAGGTAGTGGCCGCCTATATGGATGTGCTGCGCGGCCAGGCGCTCGTATCCCTGTCGGCAAATCAGGTCGACGTTCTCTCAATCGATGTCGAGGCCACCAGCGATCGTTTCGAAATCGGCGATCTGACCCGCACCGATGTGGCCCAATCCGAAGCGCGTCTCGCCCTGGCGCAAGGTGATTTGCGGAGTGCCGAAGCAAATCTGATCGCGGCGCGGGAAGACTATATCGCCCTCGTTGGCGAGGCACCGACCGATTTGCAGGCCCCGCCCCCGCTTCCGGGTTTGCCGGACGACGTGACCACTGCTGTCGACGTCGCCCTGGAAAACAATCCCGACCTCATCGCGGCACGCGAATTCGCGCAGGCCGCAGGTTACGATATCGAAGTGGCCGGTTCCAGCCGGCTCCCCACCGTTTCGGTCTTTGCCGGATATGATTACGACAATTACCTCGGCAGTGTCGCGGATGGCCCGCTCGATCCTACGGACCCGGGTAGTCCTGTCGTCCCCAGCGACCAATCGGCCACAGCCGCCTCTGCGGGTGTGTCTCTGCGTATTCCGCTGTTTCAGGGTGGGCGGCCCGCAGCATTGCAGCGTCAGGCGACTGCCCGCGCGACCGCCGCGCTGGAGCAAGTCATTGCCGCAGAGCGCGACGTGATCGCCCAGGTCAGGTCGGCCTATTCGAGTTGGCAGGCCTCTCTTGCAATCATCGAAAGCTCCCAGAGCGCCGTATCGGCTGCCGAACTGAGTCTGGAAGGCGTTCGCGCAGAAAATTCCATCGGGAATCGCACCATCCTGGATGTACTGAACGCCGAACAGGAATTGCTTCAGAGCCGCGTCCAATTGGTGACCGCGCGGCGCAATGCCTATGTCGCGGGCTTTTCCCTTCTGGCTGCCATGGGCCGTGCAGAAGCGCGGGATCTGGGCCTGGCGGACGAGGGCGTCCTCTACGATCCGATCGACAATTACGAACGCGTGAGCGGCCGCATCTGGGATTGGGATCGGGACCCCGCTCCTCAGGCTACCAGCACCAGCACGGTAGGCGTGGACGCTCCCACGGCGGAAATTCCCGAGATTGTCGAGCCGGAAGATACCCCTTAACACTGGCGCAGTCCCGATTCGGGATCACGACATAAGCAAGGTAGGGCGCGCATGCAGAATCACGGCGAACCATCGGTCGATGAAATACTCGAATCGATCAAGAAGGTGATCGCGCGGGATTCGGAAGTCCGAGCCGAGGTGCCGCAGCGCCGCCGCAACCTGATCGCGGGCGGGGCCGAACCGGTCGATTCCGACGAGGCGGAAGACGTCCTCGAGCTCGGAGCAGGTCTCGGAGAGGAACTCATAATCGAGGACGATGCCGGTCTCGACGCCGTCTATGGCGAGGAACCGGGCGAAGGCGAGGACGAGGGGCTGATAACCGACGCCACGCGAAGTGCGATGCAGCAGAACTTCGCTGCGCTCACCATGCTGTCCAAGCCCGGCAAGCAGCCCCAGATCGTCCGACAGGGCGAGACTTCGCTCGAAGGGCTGGTGCGCGACATGCTGCGCCCGATGCTTTCCAAATGGCTCGATGAAAACCTGCCCGGCATGGTCGAAGACCTCGTCAAGGCTGAGATCGCCCGGATCGCCGGGAAGAAGCGCTAAACCCCTTACCTTGCGCACGGTTGCGCGCTACACCGCGCAGCCATGACAGCACGCAACAGGGTCGCATTCCCGCTCGCCAGCGCATTTGCGCTTTTCGCCACGCCGCTTGCCGCGCAGGACTCCGCCGAGCCAATGCAGGCCGAGGACCTGGTGACGATGCCGCGCCTCGGCAGCCCGAGTGTCGCGCCCGACGGGTCCATGGCAATCTATTCCGTCACAACGACGGACAGCGAAACCTTCGAACGCTCCGGGCAGATGTACCTGCGCTCGCTCGCGAATGAAGACGCGGCACCGATTGCGCTCGATCTGGAAGGAAGCAGTGCGAGCTTCGCTGGCGACGGCTTGCTCTACTACATGGCAAGCGATGCCGACGGCGAAACCATGCAGGTCTGGCGGGCGCGTGTTGGCGCAAACGGGGCGATCACGGGCAAGAGACAGGTGACCGATGTCGCTCGCGGGGTGAACGGCTTCAAGGTTGCAAACTCCGGAACGAGGATCGCGATCTGGACGGACGTGGCACGCAGCTGTGTCGAATTGTCGTGCGACGATAGCGTCAAATCCTACCTGCCCGGCCCGGGAGACGCGCGTCTGTACGAAGGCGACGGAGGTTTCTATCGCCATTGGGACAGCTGGGAAACGCCGGGGACCTATAGCCGCGTGTTCACCGCCGATCTGGTGAATGGCGTGGCCGGGAGCCGCTTTACGCCGGCCGATGGACCGCTTGGCGCAGGTGGTCCGCAGGGCGATACCCCGACCATGCCGTTCGGCGGCGGTGAGGATATCGCCTGGGCGCCCGATGGGTCCGCCCTGTATTTCGTGGCGCGCGAAGGCGGGGCAAACGAACCCTATTCGACCAATCTCGATATCTGGCGGTCCGATCTTTCCGGTGCGGCCCCGATCAACCTGACCGATGCCAATGAAGCGCTCGACGCGATGCCGAAACCGTCGCCCGACGGGCAGTATCTCGCCTATGTCGCGATGACGCGACCGGGCTACGAGAGCGATCGGCAAGTGATCATGCTGCGCGATCTTCAGAGCGGCGTAACCACCGCACTGACCGCCGATTTTGACCGCAGCTTCGGTTCGCTCGCCTGGACACCCGATTCGCGCTGGCTGGTCGCAACGGCGCAGGACGTTCTCGACACCCCGGCCTACCGCATCGATCCGCGCAGCGGCTCCGTCGAAGAGCTCGACCTGATGGCGGGCAACGAAGCCCATATCGGCAATGTCGCACCGCTGGCGGACGGAAACTTGCTCTTCACTCGCGATTCCATCGGCGCACCCGCCGAGATGTTCCTGTCGAGCGATTGGGGCCAGGCGGAACCGCTCACGCAGGTTGCCAGTCCCACGGTTGGCAAGTTCGCACCGGTAGCGGTCGAACGGTTCAGCTTCCCCGGCGCAAATGGCGACACGGTTTGGGGCCAGATCACCAAGCTGGAAGGGCAAACCGGCAGGATGCCAGCCATCCTGTACGTCCACGGCGGACCTCAGGGTTCCTTCAACGACGGCTGGTCCAGCCGCTGGAATCCGCGCGTCCTCGCAAGCCAGGGCTATGCGGTGATTTCCGTCGATTTCCACGGCTCGACCGGATACGGGCAAGCCTTCACCGACAGCATCAATCGCGACTGGGGCGGCAAGCCGCTCGAAGACCTCCAGCTTGGCCTTGCGGCGGCGCTCGAGCGAGACAGCCAGATCGACGGCAGCCGTGCCTGTGCCATGGGGGCAAGCTACGGCGGCTACATGATGAACTGGATCGCAGGCAACTGGCCCGACCGGTTCGACTGCCTCGTGCAGCATGACGGCCTCTTCGATATGCGCAGTTTCTATTTCACGACCGAAGAACTGTGGTTTCCGAAGTGGGACTTCGGCGGCAGCTATTCCGAAAACAGCGAACTTTACGAGCGCTGGAACCCGGTGAACCATGTCGACAAATGGGAGACCCCGATGCTCGTCGTCACCGGCCAGAAGGACTTCCGGGTTCCCTATAGCCAGGGACTGGCCAGTTTCACCGCATTGCAGGAGCGCCAGATTCCGAGCCAGCTGCTTGTCTTCCCGGAAGAAAATCACTGGGTGCTCGGCGCGAAAAACTCGCTGCAATGGCACAACACGGTCTTTTCCTGGCTCGACCGCTGGCTGAAGCCGGATGAGTAAGAAGGGCCTCGCAAAGGCCGAAAACGCACTCTCCAAGATCGGCGGCGAGACGGTCGAACGCCAGATCTTCCTCTGCGCGGTCAGCGAAAAGCAGAAATGCTGTTCGCGCGAGGAGGGCAAGGCTGCCTGGGCCTATTTGAAGAAACGGCTCAAGGAGCTGAAGCTGGTCGGACGCGGCGAAACCATCCAGCGAACCAAGGCCGACTGCCTGCAAATCTGCGCGCACGGACCCATCGCAGTCGTATGGCCGGAGAATGTCTGGTACCATTCCTGCACCGAGGAAGTGCTCGAAGCGATCATCCAGCGGCACCTTATCGGCGGCGTTCCGGTGGAAGAGTACCGCCTGCGGGGGTCGGAGGAAGCTTAGTCTTCGTCGTTCCTGTTGTCCGGCAGGCGGTTGTCGACCGCTTCGTCATGCCCCGTTCCCGAGGACAGGAATACCAGTCCCATCAGCGCGCCGGTCAGCAACATCGTGAAGCCGATGCCCAGCGCGGTCGCGATGTAGAAATGCACCGACACATCCTCGAACTTCCATAGCAACGCCATGGCGATTGCGACGAGGCCGACCGTCAGCAGGAACAGGAAACGCATTATCCTGCGATAACGCGCCCAGGCGTAAGCGGCTGCCTTGGGATCGTCGAGTGGTGATTTGTCTGCCATGCCCGCTCTAATGGCGCGCCGAGAGCAAGCTTTCAACGGGGAGGCTGTGCCCGGCTGGCCAATTTGTGATATCGATGGCATTCTGGAGCGCGCAACAAGAGGAGGCAGGCATGAACATCGGGAAACTTATCGAGGGTCGCACGAGTGCAGACATTATTTCGATCGATGTCGACCGGCCGGTCCGCGATGCGGTCAGCCTGCTCGCCGCCAAACGCATCGGTGCCCTTCCGGTAATGGCCGGCGGGTCCGTTGCAGGGATTTTTTCCGAACGCGACGTGATTTATCGTCTGGCCGAAGAAGGACAGGCCTGTCTAGACAAGCCGGTCGGCCAAGTGATGACGTCCCCCGCCATTACTGCCAATCGCGAGACGGCAATCCTCGATGCACTGGCACTCATGACCAAGCGGCGAATTCGCCACCTGCCAATCCTCGACGGGTCGGCGATGTGCGGCTTCATATCCATCGGAGATCTCGTGAAGGCGCGCCTCGACGAGATACAACACGAAGCCGAAGCCATGCGCGAATATATCCGCACTGCTTGAGCCCGGGCCCCACACTTCCTACATCGCCAGCATGGCCGAAATGCTCACCCTCACCCAAGCCGCTGCGAAGCGCGTTGCCACCATTGCCCAAAAGCAGGCAAAGCCGGCAATCCTTCGCCTGTCAGTGGAAGGCGGGGGATGCTCCGGCTTCCAGTACAAGTTTGATCTTGCCGAAGGTGCGGAGGAAGACGACTTGGTCAGTGACACCGATGGCGTTCGGCTCGTCGTCGATCCCATAAGTCTCGATCTTGTGGCGGGAAGCGTAGTGGACTTCGTCGAATCGCTTGGCGGTGCCGCTTTTCGGGTCGAAAATCCCAACGCAGCCGCCGGATGCGGCTGCGGTTCCAGTTTCGGGATTTAGGTTAGACCCGCGACGCTGCTTGGGGCATGGACCGATCCATGCGTATTGCCAGCTTCAACATCAACGGAATCAAAGCCCGCCTGCCGCGGCTGCTCGAATGGCTCGAGGAAACCCGTCCAACCGTCGCCTGCCTGCAGGAGATCAAGACGATGGACGACGGCTTCCCGGCCGAAGAATTCGAGAAGATCGGCTATCAGGCCATCTGGCATGGCCAGAAAAGCTTCAACGGTGTCGCAATTCTTGCCGACGGAGTGAAGCCGATCGAAGTCAAACGCGGGCTGGGCATCGATGGACCGAAGGACGGCGAGGGCGAGCAGGCGCGATACATCGAGGCAGAGGTGAACGGGGTCCGCATCTGCAATCTCTACCTGCCCAACGGGAATCCGCATCCTGGTCCGAAATTCGATTACAAGCTCGCCTGGATGGAATTGCTGCGCGATCGCATGCGCACCATCTGGGATGAGGAGGTCCCTGCTGTGGTTCTAGGCGACTATAACGTGATTCCGGAAGACAAGGACGTCTGGTCGCCCAAGGCTATGGCCGGCGACGCGCTGATGCAGCCGGAATCGCGCAATGCCTACCAACGAATGCTGTCCGATGGCTGGACCGACGCGATCGAGACGCTCAACCCGCGAGGAGGCGTGTGGACCTATTGGGATTATCAGGCCGGTGCATGGCAGCGCGACCACGGGTTCCGGATCGACCACTTGCTGCTTTCGCCAGAGCTGGCCGACCGGATGATCGCTGCCGGTGTCGACAAGGAATGTCGCGGCCGGGAGAAGGCCAGCGACCACACACCGGTCTGGGTCGAAATTTCCGATTGATGTAACAACGCGGAAGGGCCGCCGCTTGGTAGCGACGGCCGCTTGGCAATTGGCGCATTCAATCAGCGATAGAAGATGTGCGTATCGATGGTCGCGCGGGCGACTTTCTTGCGAGCCCAGCTGGGCCTTACATATTTCGCGTGAAAATAGAGCGAATCGTCTGCTTCGCTATCCCACAGGCCCTGGTGCGCAATCCGCGCGATAGCGGTGGCGCGCTTCCATGCATCCGATCCAGTCTTGATCCGCGGCATCGTGCCGCCGCGAACGAAGCTGAACTGTGCGCGCTGGTAGACCACGCCGCAATAGCTGGAAGGAAAGCTGCTGGATTCGCTGCGGTTGATGACGACCTGAGCCACGGCCAGTTGGCCGGAAAGCGGTTCACCGCGCGATTCGAAATAGACTGCGCCGGCAAGGCAGCGCATCTCATCGGAAAGTTCACCCGAAGCCGGCATTTCGGCCACGAGTTCGCGCAGGCTGTCCGCCTGCGACACGTTTCCTGTAAATTCTGCTGTAGCTTCCTCGGGAAGCTCCTGGACCACTTCTTCGCTGACGAAGACCGGAACCACCTCTTCGGTGAGGGCGGCTTCTTCGGTGGTGGTCTCTACGGTCGCTTCAGCGACCTCTGCGCCGGTTTCTTCCGCACCGGCAAACGTTGCAATCATAGTCGCGGCGGCAGCCGCAATACCAAAAAGTGATTTACGCATGATCCCGCTTATCTGGGCGGTGAGTAGCTGCGCAGGCTGGGATCCGATGCGCGTTATGTGCGTCTTTAAACTTGGATCCGTTAACGGGCCTGCCGCTTGCTCCCCGTCTGCGCGCTAGTCCGTCGACACCATTGCCAACTCGACCGCCTGCGCATCGAAGCTGGCGGGCCAAATAGTCTCATTTGAAACCGTGTCAAGTTAACGGTGGCCTGGATCTATCAGTCGTTCCACATCGGGACCGTCCAATTCCAGGAACCAGCAATCCGGATCCTGACGCTGCCTTTTGGCCACATATTCGTCGAATTCTCTAGTGTTTTCGTCGTCTTGTTCGCGAATGCATACGAAGGCCCGTGAACCATCCATCTGCGGCATCCGCTCCCATAAACGGGTATTTTTGCCACCATTCGTGGTTAATATCGCCAGCGTTCCAGCATCGCGTTCGCCCTTCTGCAAAACCATTCCGAAACCTCCGAGGGCTTGGACGAGTTTGAGCAATCCCGCGACTTCCAGGTGTGCCGGAAGTCTTTGATCGGCCGTCACGCGGTATATCCCGGTAAGCTCGAGAGCGGGATGCGGGATTTCATAAAGGTGCCGGTGCCGCGGCCAATTTCCTCACCTTCGGAATCGACGAGCTTCGATTCGGCTACGAAGACCCGGCGCCTGCCGCTGACCCAGCGCCCCTCCGCCACGACTTTCCCTTCGCGGACCGGCTTCGTGAAGTGAAGATTGAACGAGGTCGTTAGCAGGAACCGGTCGGTCACCAGCGTATTTGCGGCGTAGAAGGCGGCATCATCGAGCATCTTGAAATAGATCGTTCCGTGCGCCGCACCTGCAGCGTGAAACGCCGATACGGTGACTTCGAACGTAATTCGTGCCGACCCTTCACCGGTGACTTCGAGAGACGAATCGAAGAGCGCATTGACCGGGGCAGAAGAATAAAGGCCTTCGAGCGCACGCCAATGAAGTTCGGCTCCGCTGCCTGCCGCTCCGCCCATCGTCGCTCTCGATTCCCTATTCAGCTTCGGGGCTCGACCCAGCCGATCGAACCATCCGCACGTCGATAGACCATGTTGTGCACCTCGGTCGCCCCGTTCTTGAACAGCAGCGCATTGCCATTCTGAAGGTCCAGCAGCATGACCGCGTCGGCCACCGAGCATTCGGGGATCATGGCACTGGTTTCAGCGATAACCGGCGGGCTGTCATGCTCGACCTCGTCTTCATTGTCGGCCTCGGGCGCGGCGAAGATCGTATAGGCGGCTTCCTGTTCGCGCATTGCATGGTCGGCCTGCTCGTGCCGATCCTTGATCCGGCGCTTGTAGCGGCGCAACTGCTTTTCGATCTTTGCGGCCGCCTGGTCGAAAGCCTGGTGGACATCATGAGCCTCGGCATGACCCTTCAGGACCAGTCCCTGCATGACGTGCGTGACGATGTCGGAAGAAAATGCGCCGCCTGCCGCCTTGCCGAAAGTGACATTGGCCGAAATGGCGCGATTGAAATACTTCTCGACGATGCCCTGCATTCGGTCCTCGACATGGGTCTGCAAGGCTGCGCCGGTGTCGATCTGGTGGCCCGAAACACGGATATCCATAAAGTCTTTCTCCTTATATCGCGCCCCGATTTTCCTATCGTCCGGATCGGTCAGTCCAGAATGCGCGGGCCTTGACCTTACCCCCAGAGAGGATTTTCGATCCCGGCCATGAACTGCCTGTGCCGAAGGAGTTCTTCAGCCGTCGGAGCGTGGGGCCGTGGTTCGCGTCGCGGTCCTTCCGGAGCCCTGCGTACCGCGATCAGATCCGCAGTGGCAAATGAATTGGCCGTTTCGGCCGCAAGTTCCAGTCCGATCTGGCGACCACCCTTCAGTTCGACATAGACCTGGGCAAGCAGCTCGGCATCGAGCAGGGCGCCGTGCTTCACGCGGTGACTGCGGTCGATTCCGTAGCGGGTGCAGAGTGCATCGAGCGAAAGCTTGGCTCCGGGATGACGCTTCTTGGCCAAGGCTACCGTATCGATCATCCGGGTCATGCAGACCGGCTCGCATTGGCACAGCGTCAGTTCGGCGTTGAGAAATCCGAAATCGAACCCGGCGTTGTGCGCGATGAGGGGAGCATCGCCGATAAATTCGAGGAGTTCGCGAAAGGTTTCCCGAAACAGCGGCTTGTCGGCAAGAAAAGCGCTCGAAAGACCATGCACCGCCTCTGCGCCCGCAGGCATGTCACGCTCTGGATTGTAATAGGCGTGGTAAGTTTTCCCGGTGGGGACGAGATTGAACATCTCGACGCAGCCGATTTCCACCATCCGGTCACCCGTCTTCGGGTCGAGGCCGGTGGTTTCGGTGTCGAAAACGATTTCACGCATCGGGTAATCTATCGGACGCGCGGACGAAGATTACAAGGGCAGTTCGCCAGCTATCTCGGTGTGCAGCAGCTCGATCAGAGCGATGACCTCGCGCTCGGTTTCCGCGAGCGGCTGGCCGGTATCGATGATGTAATCGGCCCGTTGGCGCTTTTCGGCGTCCGGCGTCTGAAGCGAAAGGATGTGGGCGAATTTTTCTGGCGTCATGTCCGGCCGGGCCAACACGCGGAGGCGCTGGACTTCGGCGGGGGCCGATACGACCACAACGCGGTCGACGGCGTTGTGCCCACCCTTCTCGAACAATAGGGGGATATCGAAGACGACGAATGGTGTTCCGTAATGTTCGAACAGGAAAGCCTCGCGCTCCTTCGCGACGGCCGGATGTACGATCGCTTCCAAACGGGCGAGCGCGCGTTTGTCGCCGAAAACCTGGTCTCCCAGCTTGTCACGCAGGACACCATCCGTCCCGGTACTACCAGGAAATGCAGCCTCTATTTGCTCGACCAGTCTGCCACCCGGTCCCTGCATGGCGCGTACTTCGGCATCGGCATCGAAGACAGGCACGCCAGCCGCCTCGAACATGGCGGCAACGGTAGACTTCCCCATGCCAATGGAGCCGGTAAGGCCGAGGGTGAGGGGCTTGGTCATGCGATCAACCTTTCCCGCAGTTCGGCATCGAACTCGCGAGGCGGACGTACTCCGAAGAAATGCACGAATGCCTCAGCGGCCTGGCCGATCAGCATGGCGAGCCCATCAATGGTCTCGAACCCCGCTTCTCGCGCAGTTCTGAGGAAATCCGTTTCGACGGGATCGGTGACAATATCATATGCGATCGAGCCGGGCGGGGCATGGCTCCAGTCGAAGGCAAGCGGCGGCTGGCCGCGCATGCCCAAGGGGCTGGCGTTGACGACCAGATCGCAGCAGCCTTTGCGGTCGTCGAAAGCGAAGTCGGTCGGCTCGGCAAAATGAGACAACGGGGTAACGTGGTGCTCGCCTTGGCTCAATTCATTCAGCAGTGCCTGGGCTTTGTCCGGATCGCGGCCTGCCAACACGAAGGTAAAACCGGCTTCATCCAATCCGGCCACGATTGCCCGCGCGGCACCGCCTGTTCCCAGCACTCGCGCCATGCGGAAATAATGCTGGCGGCCCAGACGCTGTTTCAAGGGCTCCAGGAATCCTGCAACATCGGTGTTGCGCCCCGCCAACGCCCCGTCTCGGCCGCGGTGCACTGTATTCACCGCAGCCACCTGTTTCGCCAGATCATCCAGCCCATCGAGCAGTGGAATGACCGCCTGCTTGTGCGGCATGGTGACATTGCATCCGCGCCAGGACGGATCCCCCCTGCGATCCGTCAGATAATCGGCCAAGTCTTCGGCAGCTACGTGATGAGCCCGATATGCAGCATCGAGACCCAGTTTCTCGATCCAGAATCCGTGGATCGCAGGCGATTTCGACTGTGCAATCGGATCGCCGATCACTTCCGCATAGGGAGTCACGCCAGGAGCACGCCTTCTTCGCGAAGCGCGGCGAGCACCTGAAGCAGCGGCATCCCGAGCACCGTAAACTGATCACCCATGATGCTTTCGAACAACTGGACGCCTGGTCCCTCGATCCGGAACACGCCGACGCAATAGGAAACTTCGGGCCACTCGGCGCGGAGATAGGCTTCGATGAACTCGTCCGAGAGCTCTCGCACTCTTAGCCGAGCAAAATCAGAACCAACCCAGACGATGTGACCGCCTTTGGCTAATGCCGCGGCGCTATGAAGCGTCATCACCTTGCCCGAGGAGTAGCGCAGGTGTTCAACCGCTTGTTCGCGGCTGGTCGGCTTGTCGAATCTCCGACCATCTACCTCGACCAGCGAATCGCTTCCGAGGACGAGCCGCTCGTCCCGCACGGCGACTGCCTTGGCTGCAGCCAGAGCCTGAGCCACCTCCGCGGGATCGGCATCTTCCATCTCCACTTCGAGCCCGCGCTCGTCCACGTCTGCACCCATTGCTTCGAAGTCTACACCTGCCGCGCCAAGCATTGCTTTACGAGAAGCAGAATTGGACGCGAGCACGATACTGCGAACAGACAAGCCGGTCATATTGCCTTCACCCCTTCAAACAGATCGCCGTCGCGCGACTTGCGCTCTCCGAGTAGACGTATGATGGCAGCTGCCGTTTCCTCGATGGATCGACGGGTCACATCGATCACCGGCCAGCCGTTGTCTGCAAACATCCGGCGCGCGAAAGCGACCTCGTCCTTGACCTTTCGGTTGTCGACATACGATGTTTCGGTCTTTTCGTTGAGAGTTAGCAGACGGTTGCGGCGAATTTGGACCAGCCGTTCGGGCGCGGTGGTGAGGCCGACCACTAGCGGTTTCTTCAATTCGAAAAGTTTGGCCGGCGGCGGGCTTTCTACCACCAGAGGAATGTTGGCGACCTTGTAGCCGCGATTGGCGAGGTAGATGCTGGTAGGTGTTTTGGAACTCCGCGAGACGCCCGCCAGAACGATGTCTGCCTGCTCCCAGTTTTCCCAGGCGATGCCGTCATCGTGCGCGATGGTGAACTGGATTGCCTCCACGCGTTCGAAATAGGCCTTGTCCATTTGATGCTGCCGGCCCGGGCGACCATGTGCCTCTTGGCCAAGCGCTTTCTCGAGCGCCTCGGTTACTCGATCGAGAATGGGCACCGCAGGCAAGCCGTTTCGCGCGCAGACTTCCTCCAATCTCGCCCGTGCCTCCTGGTTCACGAGTGTGTAAAGAACGAGGCCCGGATTGGCGTTGAGTTCCGGGACGATACGATCGAGGTGTTGTCTACTCCTGACCATGGGCCAGAAATGGCGCACCACATTGGCATCATCGAACTGCGCCAGCGCCGCTTTAGCCAGCATTTCCAGCGTTTCGCCGGTACTGTCGGAAAGCAGGTGGAGATGGATGCGATCGGTAATAATTCCTCTCCATGTGGGTGTGGACAGTCTTGGGATAAACCACGGCACAGGTCTGCCGACAAGTTCGGGGATGAATTCGCTCCCCACTAAGAGTCAGGCAAGGGGGTGATTCCCGCACACCAAATGCGAAGTTGTGCGCAGGCTGGGGACAGCGGGGAGAAGTTTGACTCGACTCAAACAGTCAGCCGATTCGGGTTGCGCCAACCGACCCTTTCCACGCCGGGATAAATAGGGCAGTAGCAGCTTGTGCCCGATATCCACAGGGCCAACAGACTCCATCAAACCTTATATATACTTAGTATTATTGGACTCCTGAATGCCCGGTCTCCTTCTCGATACGCTGAACGGCAAGCGCGCTACGCAGGTCCCACTCTGGCTCATGCGCCAAGCGGGACGGTATCTTCCCGAATATCGCGACCTTCGCGCGCGAAAGGGCGGATTTCTCGCAATGGCTTACGATAGCGAGGCAGCGTGCGAGATTACCATGCAGCCGATCGATCGGTTCGGTTTCGACGGGGCAATCCTGTTTTCCGATATCCTGATCGTTCCTCACGCGCTTGGTCAGAAGCTTGAATTCCTGGCGGGAGAAGGACCGAAACTCTCACCCCCACTTGTCGACCGTTCGCTCGATGAATTGACTCGCGATCCTTCGCGCTACCTGCCGATCTACGAGACCGTTCGGCGGTGCCGTCAACGGCTTCCGGAAGGTGTCACTATGTTGGGCTTTGCGGGAAGCCCTTGGACTGTTGCAACTTACATGATTGCGGGTGAAGGCAGTCACGACCAGCACGACGCCCGTGCCTTGGCCTATCGTGATCCCGAAGCGTTGCAGGTGATCATCGATGCGATAGTTGATGAGACGATCGTCTATCTGTCGGGACAGATCGAGGCTGGTGCCGAAGCAGTTCAGCTCTTCGACAGTTGGGCGGGCAGTCTGGCCCCCGACGAATTCGAGCGCTGGGTAATCGCGCCCAATGCACGGATCGTGGCGGCCCTAACGGAGAAGCATCCCGAGGTTCCGGTAATCGGTTTTCCGAAGGGATCGGGCGAGAAACTGCCTGCCTATGCCCGGGAGACTGGTGTGAAGGCCGTCGGCATCGACGAGACGCTCGATCCCGTGTGTATAGCACGAGAACTCCCTGAAAACATGCCGGTGCAGGGGAACCTGGATCCCCTTCTCCTGCTGGCGGGATCGGACCATCTGGAGAAGCGGGTAAAGATAATACTCGAAGCATTTGCCGATCGTCCGCACGTTTTCAATCTCGGTCATGGAATCGACCGCCGCACGCCGATCGAGCACGTCGAGCGGCTTATCGCGGCTGTGCGCGGCTGGCGGGGATGAAATTCCCGGATCGATCCACTAAGTCGCGGCCATGCAGGATATGCTTTCGATGATCTATCTCTGGCTCAAGGCCGGCCATATCATTTTCATGGTATTCTGGCTGGCGGGCCTGTTCATGCTTCCACGCCAGATGATCTATCTGCATCCCGCCAGCCCGGAATCGGAGGAATCTGCACTCTGGGCCAAGCGAATGGGCCTCCTGCGCAAGGTGATCCTCACGCCCAGTATCATCGTGGTGTGGATTCTGGGCCTGCTGCTGGCCCAAACCGTGCACGCATGGGGTGAGGGGTGGTTACACGCCAAATTGCTGCTTGTCGTCGTTCTGAGCGGCTTCCACGGGTATTTGGTTGCTCAATCGAAGAAGATGGCCGCGGGGAAGCGTCCGCTGAGCGAGAAACGGCTCCGGTTGCTGGGCGAAGTGCCCGGAATACTGCTTGCGTTGATCGTGGTTCTCGTGGTGGTAAAGCCGTTCTGAACCTCCATCCATCGCTTTGCCGATTGACGCCGGCTTCGCACCAAATTATTTGAAGCTCACCTACCGGCTAATGGCCCCTAGCATCAGCAAGGGCCGGGTCCGCTTTCTCCAAGCCCATACCGACCTGCCGGCCACCCACATTTGAATTCGAGAATAATAATGCATCTCAAGGACTTGAAAGAAAAAGCGCCTGCAGACCTCGTGGCCATGGCCGAGGAACTGGGCGTCGAAGGCGCGTCGACCATGCGTCGGCAGGACCTGATGTTCTGCATCCTTCGCGAACTGGCCGAAGACGAAGAGTACGAAGAAAAGATAATGGGCATCGGCACCATTGAGGTGCTGCAGGATGGTTTCGGCTTCCTGCGCAGCCCCGAGGCGAACTATCTCGCCGGTCCTGACGATATCTATGTCTCGCCCAATCAGGTCCGCAAATGGGGTCTTCGCACCGGCGATACGGTCGAAGGTGAAATCCGCGCTCCCAAGGAAGGCGAACGCTATTTCGCCCTGACCAAGCTCTACAAGGTCAATTTCGACGATCCCGATGCGGTCCGCCATCGTACCAATTTCGACAACCTCACGCCGCTTTATCCGGACGAGAAGCTGTCGCTCGATACGCTTGACCCGACGGTCAAGGACAAGTCCGCACGGGTGATCGACATTATCTCGCCGCAGGGCAAGGGCCAGCGTGCCCTGATCGTCGCCCCTCCGCGTACCGGTAAGACGGTGCTGCTGCAGAATATCGCGAAAGCCATCACGGACAATCATCCGGAGGTCTTCCTCTTGGTCCTGCTCGTCGACGAGCGCCCGGAAGAAGTCACGGACATGCAGCGCAGCGTGAAGGGCGAGGTGATTTCCTCCACCTTTGATGAACCTGCCAACCGACATGTCCAGGTTGCCGAAATGGTGATCGAAAAGGCCAAGCGTCTCGTCGAACACAAGCGCGACGTGGTCATCTTGCTCGATTCGATCACGCGCCTCGGCCGCGCTTACAACACCGTGGTGCCCAGTTCGGGCAAGGTGCTGACCGGCGGTGTCGATGCCAACGCCCTCCAACGCCCGAAGCGTTTCTTCGGTGCAGCGCGTAACATCGAGGAAGGCGGTTCGCTCTCCATCATCGCGACCGCGCTGATCGATACCGGCAGCCGCATGGACGAGGTCATCTTCGAGGAATTCAAGGGCACGGGTAACAGCGAAATCGTGCTCGACCGCAAGGTGGCGGACAAGCGTATCTTCCCGGCACTCGATGTGGGCAAGAGCGGAACCCGGAAGGAAGAGCTGCTGGTCGAGAAGGACAAGCTCTCCAAGATGTGGGTCCTTCGCCGCATCCTCATGCAGATGGGTACAATCGATGCGATGGAATTCCTGCTAGACAAGATGAAGGATTCCAAGACCAACGAAGATTTCTTCGCCACGATGAACCAGTAAACGGTCCACACGTAAGGGATAAGAAAGACCGCCGGCATCGCGCCCGGCGGTCTTTTCATATCAGCTTTTCATCGTCTCGAGCATGGCGGCCATTTGCTCCCACACCTTGTTCATCGCTTTCAAGGGTCGCACCATCACTTTGAAATCTGAGATCATTCCATTTTCATCGAAGCGGATGATGTCGACGCCATTGACGTGAACACCATCCATTTCCGTGGTGAACTCGAGCATGGCATTCTCGCCATCGACCACTTCGCGGATATATTTGAAGCTGTCGTTTCCGAGAGTTTGCCCCGCAGCGGCAAGATAGGCGACCACGAGTCCGCGGCCTTGCTGGGGTGTATGGACCACGGGTGAATGGAAGACTGCGTCTTCGCGGATAATGGCAGAGAGTTCGTCCCGTCGATTGCCGTTCTCGACGACGGAGTGCCAGCGTTTCAATCCCTGTTCTGCGGACATGTTACGTCTCCGAAACTGTGTGCTTGGGCAGCTGCCCAGTCCCTTGCATATTGGGTTGTTTTTGGATCGGAAAGCAGCTGCTCCCCTTCGATGAAACCATAGATATTGTCGATGGTATCGCTTCGTGCTGAATTCAGTCGTTCGGATATGTGGCAAGGCTCGATTTGCCAGGGATTTTCGAGACCCATGGCTACAACCATCTCGCGCAAGGCATGAAGCGTATGGCGCTGGAAGCGGGCAACGCGTTCGGCTTTCGTCGGTACGACCAAGCCACGCTGTCTGGTCACGTCCTGGGTCGCAATGCCGGTAGGGCAGCGGTCCGTATGGCATTGCATCGACTGAACGCATCCGAGCGCGAACATGAAAGCGCGGCCAGCATTGCACCAATCTGCGCCGAGACCGAAATTCATCGCGAGGCCGGCGCCCGAGTGGACCTTCCCCGCAGCCGCGATTTTGATTTCGTCCTTGAGTCCGGTTCCCACAAGCGCATTGCGCACTAGGATCAGCCCTTCGCGGAGCGGCATGCCCACACGGTTGGAGAATTCCACCGGAGCAGCGCCGGTACCGCCCTCTGCGCCGTCTACTACTATGTAATCGAGGCGAATCCCGGTTTCGAGCATAGCCTTGCAGATTGCGAAGACCTCATGCGGCTTGCCAACGCATAATTTTATGCCAACCGGTTTACCGCCAGACAATTCGCGCAGTTCTGCAGCCCACTCAAGCAGTTCGATCGGGGTCGAGAAGGTAGAGTGAGCCGCTGGAGAAATGACATCCCGTCCTTGGGGGACACCCCGGGTTTCGGCGATTTCCTTTGTTACCTTGGCTCCCGGAAGCACGCCGCCGTGGCCGGGTTTGGCTCCTTGGCTGAGCTTTACTTCGATCATTTTGACTTGGGCTTCCCGAGCAGTTTCGGCAAACTTGCCTGCGTCGAAGGAGCCATTGCTGTCGCGGCAGCCGAAGTATCCGCTGCCGATTTCCCATACGAGGTCGCCGCCATGCGATCGATGATACCGCGACAATCCACCTTCGCCGGTATCGTGGTAGAATCGGCCTGCGGCAGCTCCTTTGTTCAGAGCCATGATTGCATTGGCGGATAGCGATCCGAAGCTCATCGCCGAAATGTTCAGGAGAGACGCGGAGTAGGGCTGAGAACATTGGCTCGATCCTACGTCGACCCGCCATTCGTGCGGCGCCTGCTCGTTCGGTACGATCGAATGGGCGAGCCACTCGTATTCATCCGAATAAACATCGAGTTCGGTACCAAACGGGTGGGAATCGAGCTGCCCCTTTGCGCGGGCATAGACGAGACTGCGCTCGTCATGATTGAAGGGACGACCTTCGAGATCCCCTTCGACGACATAGGCCCGGGCAAAGGGACGCAGGTCTTCCATGATCCACCGAATGCGCGCCACCAACGGATAGTTACGCCTAAGTGTATGTTTGCGCTGAAAGAAATCCCATATTGCGGTGATTAGCAGGGGTACAGACAGCGCCAGGCCCCAACGCAGCCACGAAACCGCAGTGAACAGAATAGTAAGCGCGAGAAGTGAAAGCGGTACCCCGAAGCGAGTGAGCAGTTCGGCGGAATCTCGCCACTTTGCTCTGTTCGGTATCAAGCCAGATGCTCGGCAAAGAAATCGGAGCTTCGGTTATCCGCTAAGTTCGCTGCTTCTTCGCTCCGACGCTGGCCAAACTCGGTGGCGAAGCCGTGATCGAGCCCTTCGTAATCGTAGAGTGTAACCTTGGGGTGGTCGTCCAGGCCCTCATGCATGGCTCTTTGCGTGTCTTTGTCGACGAAGCCATCTTCGGTGGGCACGTGGAGCAGAAGTGGGTGCGCAATCGCGTGCTTCTCGTGGAGCAACCCGTCGATGCCGACGCCGTAATACCCCACCGAAGCGTTCACATCGGTACGTGCAGCCGTCATGTAGGCGAGGCGGCCGCCCAGGCAGTATCCGACACACCCGACCTTGGCGATGCGCTCCTCGCGGCGTATGTGGTGAAGGGTGGCTTCGATGTCGCGAATTCCCTGATCCTGGTCGAATTTACCCATCAGGTCGAGTGCACGTTGGAATTCAGGTTCGACATCCGGATCAAGTTCGATACCTGGCTCGAGCCTCCAGAACAGGTCGGGCGCAATTGCGAGATATCCATCTTCTGCCAAGCGGTCGCATTTGCGGCGGATACCGGCATTTACGCCGAATATCTCCTGAATCACGACAATCGCGGCACGCGGTGCTTCTGCGGGACGTGCGACATAGGCCTCAAATGTCTTTTCGCCGGTGAGGGTGGCAATCGTAACGGTCTCGGTCATGGTGGTGGAATCTCCCTCGCGGTTCAATCGGTGTCCTATGCTTGCACGACGCGGCATGCAGGCCCAAATAGGGGCTTGCAAGGTGTAACGGAGGAAACCGCATGAAGGTCCATATCGAAATTGATTGCACGCCCGAGGAGGCGCGTTCCTTCATGGGATTGCCGGATGTTGGCAAGGCAAACGATGTCTATGTGGACATGATGTCCAAGGCAATGAAGGGCGTTTCGAACACCGATCAGTTGCAGGAATATGCTCGGCAATTGGCGCCGATGGGGCAAGCCGGTTTCAAGCTGTTCCAGAGCTTTATGGAGAGCGCCAACACTGCGCGTACCAGCGGCACGAAATCCGATCCTTCCGGCGATTGAATACTCCTGAGAGATGACGGATACGATCTTCGCACTGTCGAGCGGAGCCCCGCCAGCTGCGATCGGAGTGATACGCATTAGCGGGCCGCGCGCGGGCGAAGCGGTTATCCGACTTGCCGGAGCCTTACCTGAAGCTCGACAAGCGCGCCTGAGGTCATTGAGGGATAGAGAAGGAAGCGTGCTCGACAAGTCGCTCGTTGTCTGGTTTCCGGGTCCGCGTACGGCGACCGGTGAAGATCTAGCCGAACTTCATTGCCACGGGGGCAGGGCGGTAGTCGGCGCTATAGAAACTGAACTGAATTCCATGAAGGGACTGCGCGGTGCCGAACCGGGCGAGTTTACCCGGCGGGCATTCGCGAACGGGATTATCGACCTTGCGGAGGCGGAGGGGCTTGGGGATTTACTTGCAGCCGAAACCGAACTGCAGCGCCGCGCTGCGCAAGCGGCTGCTGGCGGCGGACTTTCCCGCCGTGTAGAGGAATGGCGTACCCAAGTCCTCAGTCTTTCCGCGCATGTCGAAGCGCAGCTTGATTTTGACGATGAGGACGATGTCGGCGGATTGACTGAAGTGTTCCACGTGGAACTCGGTGATTTGCTGAGGAACTGGCAGAATGCGCTTGAGGCTCCAAGGGCCGAGAGACTTCGCGACGGGATTCGCGTAGTTTTAGCCGGCCCGCCGAATTCTGGAAAGTCGTCGCTTTTCAACGCTATACTTGAAGAGGGCGCCGCGATCGTATCGGCTGAGGCGGGAACTACCCGAGACGTCATCGAGCGCCCAGTTGCCCTTTGCGGGGTACCGTTTGTATTGGTGGATACCGCTGGTCTGAGAGATGAGGGGGCGGGGGAGATCGAAAGCATCGGCATTGACCGTGCGCGCATGGAAGTAGCGCGTGCGGATATCGTGCTTTGGTTGGGGCCGGAGGGGCAGGGACCAGAGGATGCTTTGGAGGTCGCCTCTCGCGCGGACGTTGAAGCTGACGCAAAGCAAGCAGCAGCTTACACGGTTTCATCTGTAACCGGGTTTGGACTGGACCGATTGGTTGACGGCTTGATTGAGCAGGCTCGCCGCCTCTTGCCCAGACCCGGAGATTCAGTCTTGAACGCCCGTCAGTCATCAGCCTTGGCCGAGGCCTTCGAGATTCTCGCGGAAGGGAGTGAAAGTGAGGATCTTCTGGTAGTTGCCGAGAGGTTGAGGCTTTCCCGGCTTGCTCTTGACCGGCTGCTGGGCCGGCATTCGACCGAAGACATGCTCGACGCATTGTTCGGACGCTTCTGTATCGGCAAGTAAAGACATCAGATTGTTCCACGTGGAACAGTGATTGCCCTTTAATGCCAACCCAGATTGGGTTATCGGCGCCACCATGCAGAATTTCGATATCATCGTAATCGGCGGCGGCCACGCTGGCGTCGAAGCGGCCTGCGCCGCAGCCAGGATGGGCGCAAAGACGGCACTTGTGAGTTTCGACCTTTCCAAGATTGGTGCGATGAGCTGCAACCCTGCGATCGGTGGGCTTGGTAAGGGTCACCTCGTCCGAGAAGTGGACGCTCTTGATGGCGTGATCGGGCGTGCGGCCGATGCGGCTGCGATCCACTACCGGATGCTCAACCGCTCCAAGGGAAGCGCGGTTTGGGGTCCGCGCGTGCAAGCGGATCGAGCGTTGTTTGGCCGAGCCGTACAGCAAATTGTCGCTGGGCAGGAGCATCTGACGCTAGTTGAAGGTGAGGCAGCCTCACTCACGATTATCGGGGGTATAGTGGCTGGTCTGAGGCTGGCTGATGGTTCGAAGATTGGCGGATCGGCGGTAGTGCTGTGTACCGGGACATTTCTTGGAGGATCTCTCTTCCGTGGGGAGGAGCGTTTCGAGGGTGGCCGAATAGGAGAAGATGCAGCGCGGGTTCTGGCAGGTCAATTACGTGAGGCCGAACTCCCGATGGCCCGACTCAAAACCGGCACCCCGCCACGGCTCGATGGTCGAACCATCGATTGGGGTTCATTGGAAGAGCAGCCTTCTGACGACGAAGAGTGGACCATGTCGTCGCTCTGGGAACGACGCATGAATCCTCAAGTATTCTGCGCGATTACGCGCACCAACCAGCGTTCGCATGATATCATCCGCGGAAACCTGGATCGCTCACCTCTTTTCTCAGGTGCGATCGGCGCGGCGGGGCCCCGATACTGTCCTTCGATCGAGGATAAGATCCACCGTTTTGGCGATCGCGATGGTCATCAGATTTTTCTCGAGCCGGAGGGACTAAGTACACATCTCGTCTACCCAAACGGGATCAGCACTTCGCTCCCTGTTGAGGTTCAGCACGACATGCTTCGGACCATGAAGGGGCTGGAGCGCGTTGAGATGGTTGTTCCCGGATACGCCGTGGAATACGATCACATCGATCCGCGCGCTTTGAGACCGAGCCTCGAATTGAGGTCGATCCCGGGCCTATACTGCGCCGGACAGATCAACGGTACAACCGGCTACGAAGAAGCGGCGGCCCAGGGATTGGTGGCGGGAATGAATGCCGCCGCCACGGTACTGGGCCGAGAACCCGCCGCGCTAAATCGAGCGAACTCCTATATGGCCGTGATGGTCGACGATCTCACTCTCCAGGGTGTCAGCGAGCCTTACCGCATGCTGACTGCTCGGGCGGAATACCGCCTTCGGCTGCGTGCCGCCAATGCCGACACACGTCTCACGGGAATCGGAATTGCAGCAGGACTGGTTGGCAAGGTACGAACCGACTGGTTTGTTACACGTGAAGCTCGTCGATCTGTGATTGATAGTCTTCTGGAACAGGAGGTGCATGCGACCCAGCTTATCGACGGTGGTCTCAAGGTCAAGGCTGATCGTGGGTCGCAGTCGCTGCGTTCATGGCTTAGGGGGGGACAAATCTCCCTTGAGGAGTTAGCGGGTTTTGTGAGTGGGATCGACCCTAGAGAATCGCTTGCCGTCGAGATAGTTGAGGATGCGATTTACGAGCCATACCTAGCTCGGCAGGATGCGGAATTGCGAGATCTGAAGGCAGGTGAGGAGTTAAAGCTGGCACAGGACTTTCCCTACGAACACGTCCCTGGCCTTTCGAATGAAATGGTAGAGCGTCTGGCGAAGGCCCGTCCGGAAACGCTTGCAACCGCCGGACGTATCCCCGGTATCACCCCGGCCGCCCTTGCGGCACTACTCGTTCACGCCCGAAGGTTTGAGGACGCTGCAGCGTGATCAGAAGCGAGGCGGACGCACGCGAACACATCGTCGAAGCTGGCGGATTGGAGGCAGTAGGTAAACTTGAAGCGCTCGCAAACGCGCTGCGGCTCGAGAATGACTCCCAGAACCTCGTATCCAAAGCGTCGCTAGACCAGATCTGGGCCCGGCATTTCGCCGATTCTGCTCAACTCCTTTCCTATGTTCCACGTGAAACCACGGGCCCATGGTTTGATCTCGGGAGTGGGGCGGGGTTCCCGGGTTTGGTGATCGCTGTACTTCGACCTGAACTCCCTGTGGTCTTGGTGGAGTCGCGCCGACGCCGGATCGAGTGGCTCAATTCAATCGCACTCGATCTCGCCCTAACAAATTGCATAATTGAGGGCAGGCGTCTGGAAGTTGTAGAGACCCGAAAAGCCGCTGTAATTTCCGCGAGAGCCTTTGCGCCTCTGTCAAAACTCCTCAGCTTATCCTCACGATTCTCCACAGCAGACACACATTGGGTGTTGCCCAAAGGGCGTTCGGCAGCGCAGGAAGTGAGGGAACTGCCGCGCGGTTTGCGCAAAATGTTCCACGTGGAACACTCAATCACGGATGCCCATGCCGGTATCGTGGTCGGTAAGGGCAAGGTAGGGGTGGGAAAATGATAACCATTGCAATCGCAAATCAGAAGGGTGGTGTAGGTAAGACTACTACCGCCATCAACATTGCCACCGCAATGGCTGCTTCCGGTTGGAGGACGTTGCTTATCGATCTCGACCCTCAGGGCAACGCCTCAACCGGTCTCGGCATCCAAAATGCTGCACGTGAATTCACAACTTATGACTTGCTAATGGGCGAAGCAGCGCTGCCGCAGGTTGCGCAAGAAACCGAGATACCGGGACTCGATATCGTGCCAGCAACCCAAGATCTTTCTGGTGCCGAAGTTGAGCTGGTTACGGTGGATGACCGCACCCACCGCTTGCGAAAGGCTTTAGCGGCCCCTCAAACCGGTTTCGCTGGTTACGACATCGCCTTCATCGATTGCCCGCCTTCTCTCGGCCTACTGACGCTGAACGCTTTAGCTGCCGCAGATACATTGATGGTGCCGCTGCAATGCGAATTCTTCGCGCTCGAAGGCCTTAGCCAACTTCTGCAAACAGTGGAGCGCGTCCAGCAACGCTTCAACCCTGACCTCGGGATCGTGGGCATTGCGCTGACAATGTTCGACCGGAGGAATCGCCTGACCGACCAGGTAGCCGACGATGTGCGCGATTGCCTTGGAAAGCTGGTGTTCGAGAATGTTATTCCGCGCAACGTACGCTTGTCCGAAGCTCCCAGCCATGGGCTGCCTGCCCTAATTTATGATCACAACTGCTCCGGCAGCCGGGCCTACATCGGTCTCGCCCGGGAGTTGATCGGTCGTTTGCCTGAGAAAAGGAAAGCTGCATGAGTACGTCTGTCGATCGCAAAAAAAAGCTCGGCCGCGGCCTCGGAGCCCTCATGGGCGAAATCCAGAGGGAAGAGCCGCTGGTGCGTGAAAGTGGTAACGATCGCAACGATCTGGCTAAGGGGTCTGCCCAAGCGTCGGCCACTGGCCTGACTGACATTCCTGTAGCCGATATTTCCCCTCTCCCGGGGCAGCCGCGCACGCGATTTAGCGAAGAATCGCTTGATCAACTGGCTGCCTCGATCGCACAGCGCGGTGTCATTCAACCGATCATCGTCACTTCTAAAGGCGGAGGACGCTATCAGCTAGTCGCCGGCGAGCGTCGTTGGCGCGCGGCGCAGCGGGCCAGGCTTCACTCCATTCCAGCCATAGTGCGTGATCTGGACAAGCGCGAGATCATGGCGCTTGCGCTAATCGAGAACCTTCAACGCGAAGATCTCAATCCCCTCGAAGAGGCAAGAGCTTACCAGAGGCTGTCCGAAGAAGAGGATATGACGCAGGCAGAGATTGCCCAGCTGGTCGACAAATCCCGAAGCCATGTCGCGAATTTCCAACGTCTGCTAGTTCTGCCCGAAGCAGTACTCGAGATGCTTGCCGACGGACGTCTTTCCATGGGCCATGCACGCCCACTGATCGGTAACGAAGACGCTGAGGAAATTGCTCGCAAGGCCGTGAACGACAATCTCTCCGTTCGCGAAGTGGAAAAATTGGCGCGCGGGGAAAAGCCTAAGAAACCACGTAATTCGGCCTCGAAAGCCGTCACTGCGGTGGTTGACGATGCCGACATCGCCGCAGTCCAGGGACATCTGGAAGAATTTCTCGGTTTGCCGGTGCGAATCAAGACCGAAGGCGCGCCAGGAAACGGAACGGTGACAATCGGTTACCGCACGCTCGACCAGTTGGACCTTATCTGCCAGCGTCTGACCGGAGGCGATATCTGATCCTCAGATCCGGTCCGAGATAATCTCGGCAAGTCTTTCTAATCCCTTACGATCTTCCTGGTCGAAGCGAGCCTTTGACGGACTGTCCAGATCAATGACGGCAACGACATCGCCGTTACGAAGAACCGGGACGACCAGCTCCGAATTCGTCACGGAGTCACACGCGATATGGCCGGGAAAGGCGTGGACGTCGGAGACAAGCTGAGTCGCGCCATCGGCTGCTGCAGTCCCGCATACGCCCTTGCCGAGCGGTATGCGAATACAGGCTGGGCGGCCCATGAAGGGTCCAAGCACCAGCTCACCATTGACCACTCGATAGAAACCCGCCCAGCTCAGATCGGGCAGGAAGTCCCATAGAAGAGCGGCAATATTGGCCATATTGGCAACCCCGTCGGGTTCACCGGACGTCAGCGCATCGACGGCGTCCTGCAATTGTTGATAGACTTCTGGCTTGGGGCAGTCATCTGCCGGTCGGAAATCGAACATGGGAAACGATCTAGGGCGACAGGCAGGTAGCGCAAGGGGCGTTGCGAGAGAAACGATGCTGGCCTATCCCCGGGACCATGAGCATTCTCAAGAAGCTGGGCATCGCCCTTCTCGTCCTGGTCGTGATCCTTGCGATCTTCGCCTTTGTCGTAACGCGTGGCGATACGGCCGAGTTGCCGATGGACGAAGTAACCGGGACCGATCCCACTTTGGATGAACCGGATGCAGAAACCTTTCCTACCGTCGCGATCGCCGATCCGGTCGGTTGGGCCGAAGGCGAAACTCCTGATGCGGCAGGGGGGCTTTCGGTCGATCGCTTCGCGGACGGTCTGGATCACCCGCGGACGCTCTATGCTCTTCCCAACGGCGACATCCTTGTCTCGCTTACCCGTTCCCCAAGCAAGGGTGGGGGCGGCATCATGGGGTGGATTGCCGACAAGCTGATGAGCAAGGCCGGTGCGACGGGCCCTTCAGCCAATCAGGTAGTTCTGCTCAGAGACAACGATGGAGACGGTCGGGCGGAGATCCGCCGTGTGCTCATCGATGAGCTGGACTCGCCATCGGGCCTGGCTTGGAGCGATGGTACATTATACGTCGCGAACCACGACGAAGTCCTTGCTTTCCAATATGATTTGGGCGGAAGCTCGGTGACTTCGGAACCTAGGAAGATAACCGATCTGGCCGCAGCTGGCGGTCATTGGATGCGCAATCTTGAACTTCATCCGGACGGTGACCGGCTGTATGTCGCGGTTGGGTCCGACACGAATATCGCCGACAAAGGAATGGAAGCGGAAGAGGGCCGCGCTCTGATCTGGGAGATTGATCTCGAAACAGGAAGTCGGCGCCAGTTCGCCGGTGGGCTCCGTAATCCCAACGGTCTCGATTTCAGCCCTTGGTCTGGCGAATTGTGGACCACGGTGAATGAACGCGACATGCTCGGTTCCGATCTCGTGCCGGATTACCTGACCAATGTGCCGGTTGGTGCCCAGTATGGCTGGCCATGGGTTTATTGGGGCGACAATTACGATCGCCGCGTCGATTATCCAGCGCCTCAATACATCAGCTATGTCCGCCGACCCGAATATTCACTCGGCCCGCATGTCGCTGCTCTTGGGCTTGTCTTTAGCAAGGGCGGGGCTGCCTTGGGAGAAAGGTTCTCGAGCGGCGCCTTTATCGCTCGGCACGGGTCGTGGAACCGCAAGCCTCCCTCTGGCTACGATGTGGTGTATGTTCCCTTCGACGATCGCGGCAATCCCGTGGGCCGTCCGATTCCGGTTCTCGACGGCTTCCTGAAGGACAATGGTGACACGCGCGGCCGCCCGACATGGGTGGAATGGGCAGGAGACGGCTCGCTGCTGGTTAGCGACGATACCGCTGGGATCATCTGGCGGGTATCCGCGCCGGGAGCCGAGCCGCAATCCGATATCGGATCCATATCCGGGCGGCGTCTCCCACCACAGCGAGAACTGCGGGGGCAGGAAGCGTCTTTCGGCGAGGACGACTACGCTCGCATCGTGCCGGAAAGTTAGGTGAGTAGGGCGTCGGTTTCGATCTTGTAGAGCGCTGCACCACCGGCAGTCGCCGAGGCTTTGAGCCCCGCGGCCTCGGGGACCACCCTATCGAGAAAGAACCGAACAGTAGCAGCCTTGCTCTTGGCGAGCGCAGGCGCTTCGCCTTTCTGAACCGCACCCAATTGCCTCAAAAGCTGCCAACCAGCCGTCGCCACGGCTAGCATGGTGCAGAACGGCACGCTCCCTGCCAGACGATCATCGAGGCTCGCATCTTGCCGCATCCACCTCGCCACTGCCGCACAGTCTCCTGCAAGGACAAAAAGCGCAGGTTCATCGGTACATTCGCGCGCAATGTCTTCGATCAGACCGATCAGGGCCTCGCCGTCATTCAGTCCCAGTTTGCGCGTCACGAGATCGGCGGCCTGAATCCCGTTGGTACCTTCGTAGATCGGGGCGATCCGAGAATCGCGCCAGTGCTGCGCGGCTCCAGTTTCTTCGACGAACCCCATTCCGCCGTGAACCTGAATTCCGATACTGGCCACTTCAATCCCGATATCGGTTCCCCAAGCTTTGATAAGGGGGGTAAGCACTTCGCCTCGTGCTTTCGATAGACCATCGCCCAATACACCGCGGTCGACCTGACCCGCCGTATAGTAGAGCAGCGCGCGTGCGCCTTCGGTAAGAGCCTTCATGCGCAGCAACATGCGCCGCACATCCGGATGTTCGACAATTGCCACAGCCGCTTTATCGGGAGATCCTGCCCTTGCGGACTGGACCCGCTCCTTCGCGTAATCGAGCGCTTGCTGAGTCGCTCTCTCGCCAATCTGAACGCCTTGGTTGCCGACATTGATGCGCGCATTGTTCATCATGGTGAACATGGCCGCGAGACCGCGATTCTCCGCACCCACCAGTTCGCCAATGCATTCGTCATTGTCGCCATAGCTCATGACGCAGGTGGGCGAGGCGTTGATGCCGAGCTTGTGCTCGAGGCTGACGCAGCGCAGATCGTTCCGCGGACCGAGTGATCCATCTAACTCCACGTGATATTTGGGGACGATAAAGAGCGATATTCCCCGGCTTCCCTCCGGCGCATCGGGGATACGCGCCAGGACAAGATGGATTATGTTCTCGGCCAGCTCGTGCTCACCCCAGGTGATGTAGATTTTCTGGCCTTTGATCAGGTATTTTCCGGCATTCTCACCATCGATGATGGGCTTTGCCGTGGTACGAAGTGCGCCCACGTCGGACCCTGCCTGCGGCTCGGTAAGGTTCATCGTGCCCGACCACTTCCCACTGACGAGATCCGGGAGATATTTCTGCTGCAACTCCTCAGATCCGTGATGCTCAAGCGCTTCGATTGCGCCAACGCTCAGCATCGGGAGAAGGTTGAACGCCATATTCGCTGTGCCGAGGTTCTCCAACACGTTGCAGGCGAGCGTGAATGGTAGACCCTGTCCGCCGAATTCGCTCGGCGATGCGATCGCATTCCAGCCCTGCTCGACATAGTGTTCGTATGCGTCCGCAAAACCATCGGGCAATCGTACGACCCCGTTTTCCAGCTTGGCGCCTTCCAAGTCGCCAATTCGGTTCAGGGGAGCGAATTCACCCGCTGCAAACTGGCCGACCCCTTCGACGATTGCTTCTACCATGTCAGGCTCCGCAGCAGCGAATTTTTCGCTCTGTGCGAGCTCCTGAATCCCTGCATTCACGCGAATGGCGAGCAATTGATCTTTGGTGGCGGGGGTATAGGTCACGGGCAATCCTCTTGGCTTTGTGCGCCTGCAGATATAGCGCAGAGGCATGAGCGGCAAATACGCTACGGAAACGCTTGCGGCGGATAAAGGTGGCATCGCTCGTGCCGCGGAGATCTTGCGTGGGGGAGGGCTGGTCGCCGTTCCGACGGAAACCGTCTATGGGCTCGCGGCGCGCGCCGATAGCGAAGATGCGGTTGCCCGGATTTATGAGGCGAAGGGAAGACCGAGCTTCAACCCGTTGATCGTACATGTATCGTCTATGGCGACTGCACGAGAGATTGCAGACTTTTCACCCCGCGCCGAGGAGTTGGTTGAAGCTTATTGGCCCGGTCCACTGACTTTGGTCCTTCCGCGCCGTCGTGACGCCAAGCTTGCCGATGCCGTAACAGCTCGGCTCGAAACTGTTGCACTGCGTATGCCCAACCATCCGATTATGCGCGATTTATTGGCGATTGTAGATTTTCCCGTGGCGGCCCCCTCGGCAAATCGCAGCGGCTATATTAGCCCTACCAGCGCGCAACATGTCTTGTCCTCGCTCGACGGGCGTATCGACGCCGTCATCGAAGGCGGCGCCTGTTCGGAAGGCCTTGAGTCCACCATCGTCGCGGTGCGGAGGGATGATCTGACGCAAATCCTGCGCCCGGGACCAATCGAGATTTTGTCCGATGATCCCCAAAGGTCGCAATCTGAGACGATAGAGGCGCCTGGCCAGCTTGCCAGTCACTATGCTCCGGGAAAACCGGTACGTCTCGACGTCGATCTACCGTATCTGGATGAATTCTTTATTGGTTTCGGGCACTTTGGCGGAGATTGCTCTCTTTCGCCTGAAGGTGATGTGGATGTAGCGGCGTCGCGCCTGTATGCCTGTCTGCATCGGGCCGCTGCGTCAACCAAGCCACGTATCGCCGTGGCCCCCATACCGGAAAAGGGCATTGGATTTGCCATCAATGACCGGCTTCGCCGCGCCGCTACGCCCCCAGATTAGTCGCGTTTTGGCTCAACCGGAATCGTCGGTATGATCTGCTGCATTTCCGCGTAGGTATCTGTCGCCTCATCACAGGCGCGGCGGTTGCCATCCTGACATTCGGCAAGTTGCCTGTCATACTCGCGCTCCAGCTTTGCGAGCCGTTCCTCGCGCCGCCGGATTTCGCGCCCACGCTTCTCATCCGATTCGGACTGGCTGGTGGTGGCCAGGTCGACCCCCTTGCTCACTACCCTGACAGGAGCCGTCACGACATCGGCTACGGTGCCAAGGCAACCGGACAGCATTAATGCGCACAGGGGGGCGAAAAGCATGGTGAGGCGACGCATTGAAATTCCCTTCAGTGCGCCGCCTAACCCAAGGAGGATGATTCGTCGATTAATCAGATAGTCGCGTCTTGCGGTGGCTCGGGCGCTTCCGGGGCAGGAGTGCTCCCGGCAGGCTCAGCCGATGCCCCTGCACGGCAACGCAACTTGCCCGAACCCATTGCCTGGACCGTGCAATCCGCATTGCCTTCGACAGTTACACTTCCCGACCCCATGATATTGGCATCGACCTTGCCATCAGATGCGAACTCGGCATCGCCCGAACCGACGACCGAGATATCGGCCTTTCCGACCCGCAATCCTGCCATCCTGCTCGCACCCGACCCGGCGATCGTCAGATCGAGGTTCTCCGCGGACCCGGACGCTTCGAACGCACCCGACCCGGCGATGGTGAGGTCGAGCTTCGTTGCATCGACCCTGGCAACCGTTGCACGGCCCGACCCGGCGATTGTGACCTCCGCTTCGCCACTCAGCGATTCGGCCTCGATTTCGCCTGAACCGGCCATAACGATCGCATTGAGACTCGGCATCGTCACCCGCACCGTGGCGCGGCCGATCTGTTTAGCCGCATTCTTGTCACGCATCACACCCAGCGCGCCATCATCGAATGTGAAGCGCAGGGCATCGACTGCCTTCTGGTCTCCCGAAACATCGATATCGAGGCTCGGCCCTTCGCTCACGACCACATTGTCGGGTCCGGCTAACACCAGTTTGGTGGGCGGTGCGCCACTCGTATCAAGGTCTGCCAGCGGCACGCCCTCGCTATCGCCTATGGTGATATTGCCATTGCATCCGGCGAGGAAGGCGCCGGCAGCCAATGCTGCCAGTGGAGCCACGCCCTTAAGTACCTTATGAAGCATCTCTCGTCCTTCCATATCGACATACTCGCTTACCGTATTGGCGATATAATACAGCGAGAGACCATCTTCAACCCAAAGCAAAAGGGCCGCCCCTTGCGGAGCGGCCCTTTCTGGAGTGTCGATCGCGCCTGACCGATCAGGCTTCTTCGGTGTTCTCGTAATATTGCGGCGCATGTTCCCGCAGAACGTCGAGAATCTTTTCGAGCGCTGCCGGCTCGTCGGTCTTTTCCATGGCAGCGAGTTCGCGCGCAAGACGGCTGGAAGCCGCTTCGAAAATCTGACGTTCCGAATAGCTTTGTTCGGGCTGGTCATCGGGACGGAACAGGTCGCGCGTCACTTCGGCGATCAGCACGATCTCGCCCGAGTTGATCTTGGCTTCGTATTCTTGCGCGCGGCGGCTCCACATGGTCCGCTTGACCTTCGGCTTACCCTTCAAGGTTTCCATAGCCTCTTTCAGGGTCTTGTCGCTGGACAGTTTGCGCATGCCGATCGATTCGACCTTATTCACCGGAACGCGGAGCGTCATGCGCTCCTTTTCGAAGCGGAGGACATATAGATCGAGCTGCATACCGGCGATTTCCTCGCTCTGCAGTTCGATCACACGGCCTACGCCGTGCTTGGGGTAGACAACGTAATCGCCAACGTCGAAGGCGTCTGCCTTGCTCGCCATGCATCAATCCTTTCGTCGGGGCCTAGAGGGGAGTCAACGGCACAGGAATCCTTACCGCATCCCGCGTTCGATTACGCGGCGACGGTTATCCTGTAACGTTGTGGGGTAAACGGCCCTTTCAATTCTCACATCTGCCCGGCCGTGACCGGTGCAGTTGTTGCATTATATAGCACAACTCTGGGATTATTGCGAGTCTGGCGTGTCCGCCGTGCGCGAAACGGCGGACGACACTCTCACAGCTGCAAACTCGGCCCCCAGCAGCAGCATTAAAGCACTGACGTAAAACCAGGTTATCAGCACCACCACTGCGCCGAGCGAGCCGTATGTCGCGTTGTAGCTACCGAAATTGGCGGCGTAGAAGGCGAAACCGGCGGTGGCCGCGAGCCAGCCTGCGGCGAAGAGAACGGCGCCCGGAATGATATTGCGCCATTCAGGCGAGGGACGGTTGGGCGCATAGCGATAGAGAAGCGCCGCACCGCCCGTTGCCGCAAGGGCTAGAAGGCAGAAACTCGCCGCGGCTCCGGCCGGACCGGCAACAGCTGCGACGGCAGCACTTGCACTTCCCACCATGACCAGCCCGACGATACCGGCTGCCGTAATTGCCAGCGCCACCAGATTGCCGCGCATGAAACCGCGCATTTCGCTTGCGTGGAATGCGATATTCAGGCCCGTCATAAGGGCCCGCGCACCATTTCGCGACCCGAAGAGTGTAATCAAGAGTGAAGCGATAAGGCCTAGGCCTTTTGCGCCGTCAGCGCCCTCACTGACATTGCGAAGCTGTTCTCCGATGATCTGCGCTGCCGCGTTTGGGAGGTTTTCAGAAAGAACCCGGATATGGCCCGCAACCGTCTCCGGATCTGCGAAGATCCCGTAGCCCAACACCAACGCGCCGAGTGCCGGGACAAGTGCAAGTAAAGCGTAGTGCGCGATGCCCGCGGCGATCAGCGAAATATTGTCTTCGCTGCCGGCCGCCCAGGCCGATTTGAGATTCGAAACTGAAATGAAGATGAGATCAGTCGCCTTCGCCGGGTTCGGCGCTGAAGTACTTTTCGTACTTGCCTTCTTCATCCTTGTGCGCATCGGCATCTTCGGGTGGCGCCTTGCTCTGCGTGATGTTCGGCCATTCCGCGCTGAACTTGGTATTCAGTTCCAACCACTTTTCGAGATTGTCTTCAGTGTCCGGGAGGATCGCCTCGGCCGGGCACTCAGGTTCACACACGCCACAATCGATGCATTCGCTGGGATTGATGACCAGCATGTTGTCGCCTTCATAGAAGCAATCGACCGGACAGACCTCGACGCAGTCAGTGTATTTGCATTTGATGCAGGCGTCGGTGACGACATAGGTCATGGGGTGTGGGTCCCTCGTGAGAATAGTGTGTTCGAGCGCTGCTATGGCTATTCATGCGCCGGGGTCAAGTTCCCGATAACATTCCTGCGCTTCGCGCGGCGGACCGCGCCGTTCGGGGAGGGCGACCACCTCCACCAGGCGCACGTGGTTGCCGATCGGCAGTGTCAGCACATCCCCCGCTGCGATGTCGCGACTGGCGCGCCGGACCCTCTCGCCATTGCGGCGAATATGGCCTTCTTCGATGAGTTTGCGAGCCGCACTGCGGGTGCGCGTGAAGCGCAGGAAGCAGAGCAGACGGTCGATCCGCAAACTCAGCCTTGCTTCAAGAGCTCGGCAAGGCCGGAAAAGGCACTGCCTTCGCGTGGGGGCTGAACCTGCGCAAGGCGCTGACGCTGCTTTCTGCGATGCGAGGGTCGCCATTCCCAGCTCGCAGGGCGCGGGGGACCGAAGACTTCCTCTGCCAGCGGCTTGGCGTGCTGAACGCGGAAGCCCGCTTGTCCGAGCAGGCGTTCGGCATTTTTTTCCTCGAGCCCGATCGAGATGGGTAGCGAAAGGTCGAGGCGGAATTTTCGGCTCTTGTCTGCCTTCGCGCGGGCTTCATGCGCGGCGCGGAAGATTTTCTCCGCCAGATCGAGCCGGATCGCTTGGCTCCCAGCATGGCGATAGCCGGAGGGGAGCTTCTTTGCGTCGGGAATGACCGGGAGCATTGCTTCCTGAAGGGGGCGGCGATCAATTCCCAGTGAATTGAGCAACTGGCGCGGAGCCGGCTTGAGCAGCAAGGGCGCGAAAATATCCAGCGCTCCGAAGGTGACGCCGATCTTGCGCAAGAACGGCCGCATGTCCTTGGGCAGATGCTCGATCCCGGCCTGTTCTCGCGTCACGAAGCCATGTCCCGAGATCAGATTGAGAAGCAGCGCACGGGCCTGGCTGCCAGCTTCGGGATTGGCCGAGGCGATATGCATCCGGCGCAGCGGCTCGAGCGGTTCGAGCTTCTTCTCGAGCCAGCCATCGATCGCTTGCAGCAGTGCTTGCCGCGCCTTTTCGGGCAGGGCGGAGATCTCGCGCGAGGGCTCGAGTGCCGGCTTTACTTGCCCTTCGCGCGGTTGGAGCTTGGCAAGCACATGTCCATTCCAGCGAATGGCACCGCGCGACAGTTCGACGTCGGCCATATCCGAGACGGCAAGTTCTTCTGCGCGTTCCCCGAGTATGCGCGGCAGGCCCTTCTCGGCAGCTGCCAGAAGCATCTTGCGATCGGCGTGGTTCGCGGTCGGATCAACCTCGAAGCGGAAGCCTTCCACCTTGCCCATTGCCTCGTCTTCGACCAGCAGCGTGCCGTCTTCGGCTAGCGTTATCGGGAGGATGGAGGCGTCCTGTCCCAGCGATTTCATCAAGATTGCAGTCCTTCGGTTCACGAATCGTTCGGTCAGCCGCGCATGAAGCGCATCCGACAGCTTGGCTTCGACACCCCGCGCTCGCGATGCCATCTCGTCGCGCGCAAGCACCCAGTCGGGCCGCTGACAGATATAGGCCCAGCTGCGAATCGCAGCGATGCGGCCCTGTAGCGTATCGATATCGCCGCTGGAGTTGTCGAGTTCGGAGATGCGCGCAGCAACATAGTCGGCCCCGATATAGCCTTGCGACAGGTCTTGCCACAGCCGCGCGACGAAGCGGGCGTGGACGTCGGGGCCGCGTTGGCGGAAATCCGGCAGGGAACAGGCTTCCCAGAAGCGGCGCACCATTCCCCCACCGCGAACATTGCCAGCGAAGGGTTCTTCGGCCAGGCGTTTCAGCGTAGCGAGGTCGATTGCCTCCGGCGCGAGCCGCAGCGCTTCGTGTTCGGGTGGACGTTCGAGATCGGCAATCAAGGTGGGAATATTTGCGAAACGCGGCTCCGGCTCGCGCCAGAACAGTTTCGTGATCGGTGCGAAGCGATGCTCCTCGATCGCATAGACCTCTTCATCGGTGAACTCGGGCGCCGGCCCGGCCTTGCCGCCGCCGCCCGCCAAAGTGCCGAAGGTGCCATCGCGTTGGTGGCGTCCAGCGCGACCGGCTATCTGTGCCATTTCAGCGGGATAGAGCCGTCTCATGCGCACGCCGTCGAACTTAGTCAGCCCTGCAAAGGCGACATGATTGACGTCGAGGTTCAGCCCCATGCCAATGGCGTCAGTGGCGACGATGTAATCCACTTCACCATTCTGGAACAATTCGACCTGACGATTGCGCGTTTCCGGTGAAAGTGCGCCCATCACGACCGCCGCCCCGCCGCGAAAGCGCCGGAGCATCTCGGCGACCGCATAAACCTGCTCTGCACTGAACGCCACGATGGCGCTCCGCGGAGGGAGCCGAGACAGTTTGCGCGGCCCGATATGGGTGAGGGTGGAGAAGCGCGGGCGTTCGGAAATTTCGGCGCCCGGGATAAGCGCTTTTACCATAGGCGCTAGCGTCGCAGCGCCCAGAAGCATGGTCTCTTCCCGTCCTCGCGCGTTGAGCAGGCGGTCGGTGAACACATGGCCCCGTTCGCGGTCGGCGGAGAGCTGCGCTTCGTCCAGCGCCACAAAGGCGCGCTCGTTCGCCGTGCGGGGCATGGCCTCCACGGTGCAGCACAGGTAGCGTGCGCCCTCCGGCTCGATCCGCTGTTCTCCGGTGATCAGCGCGACCTGCTTCTCGCCCTTGATCGCCACGACCCTATCATAGACCTCGCGGGCAAGCAGACGTAGCGGAAAGCCCATCGCTCCGCTCGAATGCGCGCAGAGGCGTTCGATGGCGAGATGGGTCTTGCCGGTGTTGGTGGGCCCGAGGACCGCCTTGATCGAGGCGTCGTTCACTCAGGCATAGGTGGCAGCGCCGCCGCGTGGGTGCAACCGGCCAACGCCATCGAAACTCGATTCACCGCAGTCGGGAGTCGGTCCGTCGACGGTTAATCGCATCTTTACTTTGATATTGCATGATTTCCGCGCATTGGGTCGAATGGATAGGGGCCGCGCGGGCTCATCGCGCTGCGGTCGTATATGGAGGGTACGTCTTGGCCGAGCGCCAGAACGACGAACAGTTGCATTTTGTATTGGCTCGTCCGGAATCCGCACATGCGCATTCCGCGGCGCCGCGGGCGAGCGCTGGCAACAAGCATGCCGCATCGTTCTCCAGCCTGCGCGACAAGGTGTACCGCCGCATAGAAAGCTTCGACCTCGCGCCAGATCTCGGCGCCGACATCGGCTCTAGGCGCTGGTTCCGCGGATTGGGGACCTTCGTTGGCCTGTCTATAGTCGCGCTTGCCTTCTGGCCCGATTTCGCACCGCTCGAAGCCGCTTCGCCTCTGCCTGAGGATGCGTCCATCCGCAGCGAGTATCGTAGCCAGATGATCATGCCGCTCGGGCTAGGCGCCGATTCGGGGCGCCGGATGGGGCCGACCGACCTTGTCCGGCCGCTTGCCCAGGCGCCTGAACGCCCCCAGCTGCAGATGCTGGCCACCTTGGGCCGGGGGGACAGTCTCGACCGCACCCTGCGCCGCGCGGGAGTAGGGGGTGACGAAGCCGACCTCGTGGCGTCACTGATCTCCGGCGCAGTGCCGCTGGAAGAGCTCGAGCCGGGTACCCAGATCGACATCACGCTCGGGCGCCGGCCCGAACCCGGTGCCACGCGCCCGCTCGAAAAACTGAGTTTTCGCGCGCGGTTCGATCTCGAACTTAAAGTCGATCGGCTGGACGAGGCGGGGCCACTCAATCTTACCCGGCGGATTATCCGCGTGGACGAGACACCGCTTCGCATACGCGGCACGGTCGGGGACAGCCTCTATCGATCCGCCCGCGCAGCAGGTGCCCCGACCAGCGCCGTCCAGGCTTACCTCAAGGCGCTCGGCGAACAGCTAGACGTCCAGCGTGACGTCCGGGCGACCGATACTTTCGACATCATAGTCTCGCACCGCCGTGCCGCAACAGGCGAACGGCAGGCCGGACAGTTGCTGTTTGCCGGGCTCGAACGGGGCTCGCGGGGGGCGCTCCAGCTGATGCGTTGGGGCAGTGAAGGCGATTTCTTCGACGCCGACGGCATTGGCGAGGAGCGCGGCGGGTTGATGGCTCCCGTACCGGGCCGGATGAGCTCGAGCTTCGGCATGCGGCGTCATCCCATTCTCGGTTACAAGCGAATGCATTCGGGCGTCGATTTCAAAGCGAGTTACGGCACGCCGATCGTCGCAGTGACCGACGGACGCGTCACCGGCGCGGGGCGGATGGGTGGCTGTGGCAATGCGGTTCGAATCCGCCACGCCAATGGCATCGACACCCGCTATTGCCACATGAGCCGGGTAGCGGTGGACCGCGGTGCCAGCGTGCGCCGTGGGCAAGTCATCGGCTACGTCGGATCGACCGGTCTCTCGACCGGACCTCACCTTCACTATGAAATGTATAACGGCGGCAGGGCCATCAACCCTGCATCGGTGAGCTTCGTCACACGCAAGCAGCTTTCGGGCGCAGAGCTCGAACGTTTCCGTTCGACCTTGAGTTCGCTTCGCAGTGTCGAAGAAGGGGCTGCTCTGGCAGATCTTTCTCCCACCTCCGACGAAGCCGCCTCGGAAGAGCCCGAGCGCGAGATCGACAAGCTCGACAGGCCGCGCCCCATCGGCTGATTGATAAGCTTTCCGCTTTGCGGCAAGGCTTTGCGGCATGACCGACGCAGCATATCCCGCCACGCGCCTTCGCCGCACCCGTGCCCATCGCTGGAGCCGGGCGATGCACCGCGAGACCGTACTGACCGCTGAAGACCTGATCTGGCCGCTTTTCGTGACCAGTGGAGCAGGTGTCGAAGAACCGGTCGGGAGCCTACCCGGCGTTTCGCGCTGGTCCGTCGACGGTATTGCGAAGCGTGCGAAGGAAGCCGTCGACCTCGGCATTCCCTGCGTGGCTCTGTTTCCCAATACCCCTGCCGAAAAGCGTAGCGAGAAGGGTGACGAGGCGTTCAACCCCGACAATCTGATGTGCCGAGCTATCAAGGCGGTACGCGATGCCTGTGGGAACGACATCGGCATTCTCACAGATGTCGCGCTCGACCCTTACACCAGCCACGGGCAGGACGGTCTGGTCGATGCGGAAGGCTATGTGCTCAACGACGAAACCGTCGCTGTGCTTGTCGATCAGGCGGTAAATCAGGCCGCTGCCGGCGCCGATATCATCGCTCCGTCGGACATGATGGATGGCCGCGTGAAAGCAATCCGCATGGCATTGGAGATGGAGGGCCATCCCAATGTCCAGATCATGGCCTATTCCGCGAAATACGCCTCGGCCTTCTACGGCCCTTTCCGTGACGCCGTGGGTTCGGGCGGGCTGCTCAAGGGCGACAAGAAGAGCTATCAGATGGATCCCGCCAATGGCGACGAGGCCTTGCGCGAAATCGCGCTCGACATCGCGGAGGGGGCCGACAGCGTCATGGTCAAGCCGGGGCTCGCCTATCTCGACGTGATCTGGCGGGCCAAGCAGCAATTCGGAGTGCCGATCTTCGCTTATCAGGTGAGCGGCGAGTATGCCCTGATCGAGGCGGGCGTTGCCGCTGGCGTGGCGGAGCGCGAGGCACTGCTTATGGAAAAGCTGGTCGCCTTCAAGCGGGCGGGCTGTTCGGGCATCCTGACATATCATGCGCCCGTTGCGGCCCGCATCCTCAATGGCTGAATTTCGCTGCGAAACCAAACGTTTGATCTTGCGCGATTGGCGCGCAGAGGATTGGGAGCCGTTCTGGAAAGGCACCAATACGCCTGCCGTCATGGAGTGGCTGGGCGGCGTATGCGATGACGTCAAACGGGGGGCGGCGCAGCAAAGACTCCTTTCTTATCAGGCAGATCACGGTCACACTTTCTGGGTGATCGAGCGAAAGTCAGATGCCGTCATCCTTGGCTTTTGTGGGCTCAAGCGGTGCAACCAGCAGGGCGGACCCCTTGGCGAAATGGAGGTCGGCTGGCGCCTGCGCGAAGATGCCTGGGGACAGGGTTATGCGAAGGAAGCGGCTGCCGCAGCGCTCGATCTCGCCTTCAAACGCTTCGCTGCCAACCGCGTCATCGCTTTGACCGTAGAGCCGAACACGGCCAGCTGGGGGCTGATGGAGCGGCTCGGGATGGAGCGGCACGAAGACCTCGATTTTCCCAACTCGGATTTCGGCGACGATACGATCATCGTCTATGCGATCGACCGGGAGAGCTGGCAGGGCGTCGATGCCTGATATCATCGCGGAAACCGACCGCCTGATCTTGCGGACGATAGATGAGGGTGACGCCGCGGAGCAGATGCGGGTGCTGAATACCCCCACGGTAATGGCTCGACTCGGCGGCCCGAAGGAACTGCACGAAATCGCAGCAAAGCACGCCAAGGGCATGCACCTTTACGCGAAGCACGGCTTCAGCTTCCTGTTCCTGATCGAAAAATCCACCGGTGAAATGGTCGGCCACGCCGGAATCAAGCTGGTCGACAACCCCTTGGCCCGCAATCAGGGCGATCACGAAATCGGTTGGCTCATCCGCGAAGATCGCTGGCGCCTAGGTTATGCCGAGGAGGCCGTCCGCGCCGTAATCGGTTGGGCCTTCGGCCGCGTGGGTGCGCCGCATCTCGTTGCGCTGACCAGCCAAGCGAATGTGCCAAGCTGGAAGCTGATGGAAAAACTCGGCATGGTCCGCCGAAAGGATCTCGACTTCGACGATCCCGATTACCCGCCGGAAGATCGCACCACGATCCTCTACAGCCTCACACAAGAACAATGGGAGAGCCAGTCATGACGAGCCGCCCCGGCGTCAACATCGTCCCGATCCACGGCAAGACACCGACAATTCACGAGAGCGCCTTCGTTGCGCCCGGCTGCACTATCGTGGGCGACGTCACGATCGGTGCGGAAAGCTCCATCTGGTACAATTGCGTGCTGCGGGCCGACGTCAGCCGTATCGTGATTGGCGAGCGGACCAATGTCCAGGACGGCAGCGTGCTTCACTGCGATCCGCCGCGACCCGGCGATCCCGAGGGTAGCCCGCTCCTGATCGGAGACGACGTGCTGATCGGTCACATGGTAATGGTCCACGGATGCGTGATCGAGGATCGCGGCTTTGTCGGTCTCGGCGCAATTGCGATGAACAAGGCGGTGATCGGGAGTGACGCCATGTTGGCGGCAGGTGCCATGCTTACGGAGGGTAAGGTCATGGGCGAACGCGAGCTTTGGGGTGGACGTCCAGCTCGCAAAATGCGCGATCTCGACGATGCCGCCGTGGCGGGTATGCGAATGGGCGTGGTTCATTATGCGGAAAATGCGAAGCACCATTCCGCAGCGGTGAATGAAGCGCTCGACTGATCAGCCTGCAATCAGGGTGCGCAGGGTCTCGATCCGGTCGGCTTCGTGTGGTGGCTTGTCCCAGCGGATTCGGTGAATACGGGGGAAACGCATTGCGAGGCCGGATTTGTGCCGCTTGCTCTCGTGAACGCTGTCGAAGGCGACCTCGAATACCAAGCTCTTGTCGGTCTCTCTCACTGGTCCGAAGCGGTTCACTGTGTTGCTGCGGACATGACGATCGAGTTTCTTCAAATCGGCATCGGTAAAGCCCGAATAGGCCTTGCCTACCGGTAACAGGTCCGCGCCTAGGTCGGGATCGCCATCCCAGCAGCCGAAGGTGTAATCGGAGAAGAAGCTTGACCGCTTGCCGCTCCCCCGCTGGGCATACATCAGCACGCAATCGACCAGCAGCGGATCGCGCTTCCATTTGTACCAGTATCCGACGCGCCGCCCCGCGATATAGGGACTGTCCCTGCGCTTGAGCATCAGCCCCTCGATGGCGTCATCGCGGCTGCCCTCGCGGATTTGCGAAAGATGTTCGAAATCCGTGGCTTCGACAACGGAGCTGATATCGAAGTGCGAATCGGGAAGGCGTGACGCCAGCGCCTCGAGCTGTCCGCGCCGCTCGGACCAAGGGCGGGGGCGCATATCCTCCCCTTCGAGCAACAGTACATCGTAAAGCCTTATGAAGGCAGGATAATCTTTCAGCATCTTGTTCGAAACGGTCTTGCGCCCTAGCCGCTGCTGGAGCGCGTTGAAACTTGCCGCCCCGCCTGCCTCACCGCCTTGGGTGTTGCCGCGTACCAGCAATTCGCCATCGACCACCGCATTCACGGGAAGAATGTCGAGAAATTCCGGGAAAGTCGCCGAAATATCGTCCCCGGACCGCGAAAACAGTCGTGTTTCGCCGCCGGCGCGGACCAGTTGCACCCTGATCCCGTCCCATTTCCATTCAGCGGCATAATCAGCCAGATCGACTACCGTTTCTTCCAGCGGGTGCGCGAGCATGAAAGGGCGGAAAGTAGGGAGATTCTCGATGTCGGGCGGCGCATCGCCCTCGGCCGCCCAGGCGAAGAGTTCAGCATATGGCGGGGCAAGGCCGTGCCAGTATTCCTCGACATCATCTACCGCGACTTCGAAGGCTTGGGCAAAGGCCGTCTTGGCGAGCCGGGAGGAAACCCCGATCCGCATCCCTCCTGTTGCAAGTTTGAGCAGGGCATAGCGACCGGAAGAATCGAGGCGGTCCAGCAGCTTGGACAGTTCTGCTACCACCGACTTGCGATTCATTACGGTCAGAAGCTCCACCGCTTCGCTGACGGAAGGTGGGGCAGGGGGCGTATCCGGGGCGGGCCATAGCAGGCTTGCCGTCTCGGCAGTGTCGCCCACGAAATCGCGGCTCAGCGTCCACAGCACCGGATCGACGCGGTCCATCAGCAGGTTGCGGATAGTCGAGCTCTTTACCGCCGGGAAATCGAGCCCGTCCGACAGTGCCGCCAAGGCCCAGCCACGGTCGGGGTCGGGTGTTAAGCGGAGATATTCGGCGATGAGCCGCAGTTTCTCGTTCCGGCTCCGCGTATAGACCAGCGCATCGATCAGGGCGGCGAATTCCTCCACCGTTAGTCGTCCTCATCCTCGTAGCCGACAAGGGCCAGGGCCCGGGCACGGCGCTGGTGAAGCTGGCACCAGCGCAGCAGCGCATCCTCGCGACCGTGAGTGATCCAGTTCTCCTGCGCATCGACCTCCTTGATCGTGCGCGTCAATTCGCCCCAGTCGGCATGGTCGGAGATCACTAGCGGCAGCTCGACGTTACGCTGGCGGGCACGCTGGCGCACGCGCATCCAGCCGCTCGCCATGGCGGTGATCGGATCGGGGAGACGCCGGCTCCAGCGGTCGTTGAGCGCGCTTGGCGGGCAGACCACGATATGCCCGCGGATATCCTCTTTGGAATAGTCCATGACCAATCGCAGCTCGCCCATATCGACGCCGTGTTCCTCGTAGAGGCGGCACATTTTCTCCATGGCGCCGTGAAGGTAGATCGGCTGATTGTGGCCGGCCGCGCGCAGCTCCGCGATAACGCGCTGCGCCTTGCCCAGCGCATAGGCGCCGACGAGTACGCAGCGGTCGGGATGGGCGGCGAGGCGGTCCAGCAGCTTCGTCATCTCCTCCTCGATCGGCGGGTGGCAGAACACGGGCAGGCCGAAGGTCGCCTCGGTGATGAAGATATCGCAGGCGGTCACTTCGAAGGGCGGGCAGGTGGGATCGGCGCGGCGCTTGTAATCACCGGTCACGATGACGCGCTCGCCGGCATGTTCGAGCAGGATCTGCGCGCTGCCGAGAACGTGGCCGGCCGGAATATATGTCGCGTCCACACCGCCCTTGAGCCGGATCGTCTCGCCATATCCTACGGCTGTTGCGCCTTCCCGGGTGTTATAGCGCAAATCCATGATCGCCAGCGTTGCGGGTGTCGCAACCGTCTGTCCGTGACCGCCGCGTGCGTGGTCGGCGTGACCATGCGTAACCAGCGCCCGGTCGACTGCGCGGGAGGGATCGACCCAGCAATCGGCGGGCTCGATGTAAATCCCGTGCGGTTCGGGTTTGATCCAGGAGAAGGGTGCGGCCATTGCTAAGTGAAGTGTAAACGCCCGCCTTGCGTTCCCGCTCTCTCGATGGGGCGTCTACTGTTTCTGTGCGCGGAACCGCTCGATCAAGCGCTTGGTTGACGGCTTCTGTCCAGTCGCTAGCAGGCTCGCGCGGAAGAGCCGGCCGAGAAATATCAACTCCAGTGCAATGGCGGCCGCGAGCAGGATGCCGGTCCCGACCAGCACCCAGGTCTCGATACCCATGCCCAATCGAGCCAGCACGGCGAAGGGTGTCCATAGCGGCACCCAGGTAAGAACCTGTACAAGCAGCCCTTCCTTTCCTGCCAAAATGGCCTGCAACAGGAAGGTGATCGGCAGCAGGATCGCGAGCAATACCGGCATCAGGTAACCCTGCGCTTCGCTCATTGAATCCACCATCGCGCCGATCGCGACGAAAATGGCCGAGATCAGGATATAACCGGCAATGAAGAAATAGAGGATCGCAAGGATTATTCCGGGTGCAGATACCGGCTCGAGCGCGGGCCGGATCATGTCCGCAATCACACCCTGCGTGGCGTAAGCCGCGATACCCGCACAGCCAGCCCAGACGGCGATCATCAGCAAGCCTACGCTTAGGCCGCCGAGGAGCTTGCCGTACATCAGTTCTTCTGGCCGGATGCAGGCGAGCAGCGATTCCAGAAGCTTGTTCGAACGTTCTTCAACCGAGCCTTGGAGCATCCAGCTGCCCGACAGCATCAGGCTCATCATCAGGATGTAGGCAAGTGCCAGCGGCACGATCGAACGCACCAGTAGTGCCTCGCGCGCGCCGTCCCCGGGCGGCGGGGTGGTGACCTCGATCGCCGGAGCCGCCGCCTGAATAGCCGCGGCATCTTCCGCCGAAAGTCCGCGCTCGGCGAGAAGGCGGGTACGCAGATCCCCCGTCAGCGTGTCCTGCAAGGCGGTGACAAAGCTGGATCGCGCCTGGTTTGCGGCATACAGCCCGATACGCGGATCCTCCGGATAGTTTTCGCCCACCAGGACGATTACTTCGGGGGCATCCTTCGCTTCGCTGTCGAACAGTTCGCGGGCAGCTTCCGCAAAACCTTCGCCCTCTTGCGCGGCAAGTTCGGGAGGGGGCGCCTGAAACTCGTATTCCCGCGCGTCTGGTTCGAATTCCGGCACGCCTTCCGGGCGTACCGCTTCGAGTCTCTCGATCGCGCTTTCGATTCCCCCGCCTTCTCGGAAAGCAGCAATATCGGCTGCCGTGTACCAGCGATCGTGTTGGGTCCAGGGTGCGCCCGGATCGGCGCTTTCGAGTCCGTACCGCTGGACATATCGCGATAGGCTACGGAGGATATCGCGGTCATCATCGTCTGCGAAGCGCGCTTCAAGTGCCGCCGCGGCAGCGCCGCCGGAACGGTCAACCACCACGACTCTTGCGGGCTCGCTATCGTCGAGCGTATCTCCGAGTATCGGGCCTAGAGCAAGGGCAACCGGCAGGATCAACAGGGTAAGCCAGAAGCTCTTCATGGTCAGAATCTGGCGGATTTCGCGGCGCGCAACGAGAAGGATGTTGTCCATCATTGTTCGACACCTTCACCGCCAACCAGTTCGACAAAAATATCGTGAAGGCTTGCGTGGCGCTCGTCCCACCGACGCAGGCCGATGCCGTTTGCCGTGCAATGTTCGAGCACGCGTTCGGGAGCGACACCGGGTTCGAGTTCGACCCGCCATTCCTGCCAAATCTCTTGTGCTTCGCCGTTACGATGCGCGAAAGCGACTCCTGGAATTGAACGAGGGTCGCCTCTCGATATAACGGTAAGGCTTGCTGGCAACTGCGCGCGCGCCTCTTCCAGTGTGCCCTCGAATCGCTTGCGACCTTTGCGCAGTAGAAGCAGCCGGTCGCACAGGCGCTCGGCATGCTGCATGACGTGGGTCGAGAAGATGACCGCCGCTCCGCGTTCGGATGCGCGCAAAATCTCGTTTTCGAGCAAACCCTGATTGACCGGATCGAGCCCGGAAAACGGTTCGTCGAGCATCAGCAATTCGGGATCGTTGACCAGCGAAGTGGCCAGCTGAACCTTCTGCGCCATGCCTTTCGACATGTCACCGATGTCGCTCTTTGCCCTGACGGCAAGATCGAAGCGTTCGAGCAGTTCCATGCCGCGCGAGCGTGCGTCGGAGGCGGACATTCCCTTGAGCCGCCCGAAATATACGATGGTCTCGATGGCGCTCATGCCGGAATAGAGGCCGCGCTCTTCCGGGAGGAAACCGATAGAGCCTGCCTTGCGCCGGTCAGGCGTACCACCGAGTACGATAATACTGCCCGATGTTGGCCGAATGATGTCGAGCACCATCCTCAGCGTGGTCGTCTTGCCCGCTCCATTCCCGCCGAGAAAACCGAAGATTTCGCCGGGTGCTACCGAAAAGGAAAGGTCGTCCACGGCCAGAACGTCGCCGAAGCGTTTGACGAGATTGGATACTTCCAGAATTGCCATGAGTTTCCCCGACCCCAGCGGAAAGTTGAGGCTATGGCCTAAGGGCTCGGGGGGCAAGCGAAAGGCTCGACTGCCGAACCGAAAGGGGTTGCGCCTGCCAACCCTCTCCTTCTCTCACCTAGACAATTTCAGTTCTCACCGTCGTCCGAACCCTTGCCCTCGCTCGCATCAGCGTCCGGCTTCTTTGGCGCAGATGTCTTTTTCGCTGCTGGCTTTCTTTTCGGCTTGGGTTTGGCCTTGGGGGGGGAAGGGGTAAGTTCGAAAGAAGGCTTGCCGTCCTTCATCGTCACGGAAACCTCCCCGCCATCGGCAAGCTTGCCGAAAAGCAATTCCTCGGCCAGCGGCTGCTTGATCTTTTCCTGGATCAGGCGGCCCATCGGGCGCGCACCATAGAGTCTGTCATAGCCCTTGTCGGCCAGCCAGGCGCGGCTTTCCTTGTCGAACTGGATGTCGACATTCTGTTCGGCCAGCTGCAGCTCGAGCTGGAGAATGAACTTGTCGACAACCCGCGCAACGGTAGATTTTCCGAGATACGCGAACGGAACGATTGCATCGAGGCGGTTGCGGAATTCCGGCGTGAACATGCGCTTCACCGCTTCCTCGCTCGCATCTTCCTTCGACACGTCGCCGAAGCCAATACCCTGCTTGGCCATGTCGGATGCTCCGGCATTCGTGGTCATGATCAGCACCACGTTGCGGAAATCCACTGTCTTGCCGTGATGGTCGGTCAGACGACCGTTATCCATCACCTGCAGCAGGATGTTGAAGAGGTCGGGGTGCGCCTTCTCGATTTCGTCTAGCAGCAGCACGCAATGCGGGTTCTGATCGATTGCATCGGTCAGCAGGCCGCCCTGATCGTACCCGACATAGCCCGGAGGTGCGCCGATCAAGCGCGAAACGCTGTGACGCTCCATGTATTCGGACATGTCGAAACGCTTGAGCTCGATCCCCATGATCGAGGCGAGCTGGCGCGCCACTTCGGTCTTGCCGACACCGGTGGGTCCGCTGAACAGGAATGAGCCGATCGGCTTATCCGGATCGCGCAGGCCCGCGCGGCTGAGCTTCATAGCGGTCGAAAGCCTGTCGACTGCGGCATCCTGTCCGAACACGACGTGCTTCAGGTCGCGGTCAAGGTTCTGGAGTGCCTTCTTGTCGTCGCTCGACACCGATTTGGGCGGAATGCGCGCCATGGTGGCGATTACCGCCTCGATCTCCTTCGAAGTGATCTTCTTCTTGCGGCGACTCGGCGGGACCAGCATCTGCATTGCGCCGACTTCGTCGATCACGTCGATCGCCTTGTCGGGCAATTTGCGGTCGTTGATGTAGCGCGCCGACAGCTCGACCGCGGTCTTGAGCGCATCGGGCGTGTACTTGACCTTATGATGCTCTTCGAAGGCGCTGCGCAGGCCTTTGAGAATGGCAACCGTGTCCTCGATCGTCGGTTCGTTGACGTCGATTTTCTGGAACCGGCGCAGCAGTGCGCGATCCTTCTCGAAATGGTTGCGGAATTCCTTGTAAGTCGTTGATCCAATGCAGCGGATGCTGCCTGACGAGAGCGCGGGCTTGAGCAGGTTGGAGGCATCCATCGCCCCGCCGCTGGTCGCGCCGGCCCCGATGACCGTATGTATTTCGTCGATGAACAGAACCGCATCGGGCATGCCTTCGAGTTCGTTCACGACCTGCTTGAGGCGTTCTTCGAAATCACCACGATAACGTGTCCCCGCGAGCAGCGCGCCCATGTCGAGCGAGTAGATGACGGCGTCTTCCAGCACTTCGGGAACGTCGCCTTCGACGATTTTCCGCGCGAGGCCTTCTGCAATAGCAGTCTTTCCAACGCCTGGATCGCCAACGTAGAGTGGGTTGTTCTTGGAGCGGCGGCACAAGATCTGCACGGTGCGATCCACCTCGGGGCCGCGACCGATCAGCGGATCGATCCTGCCGTCCTCCGCCTTCTGGTTGAGGTTTACGGTGAACTGGTCGAGCGCGGTTTCCTTCTTGTCGCCCGGCTTGCCGGTTTCGGCCCCCGGTTCGCCGGCTTGCTCTTCATCTGCTCCTTGAGGAGCCTTGCTGTCGATTTGCTTGCCGCCCTTGCCGATGCCGTGGCTGATATAGCTCACTGCATCGAGACGGCTCATGTCCTGCTGCTGCAGGAAATAGACGGCGTAACTGTCGCGCTCGGAAAACAGCGCCACCAGCACGTTGGCGCCGGTGACCGTATCCTTGCCCGATGACTGGACATGCAGGATGGCGCGCTGGATGACGCGCTGGAACCCTGCGGTCGGCTGCGGGTCGGAGCCCTCTTCGCTCTTGAGCGATTGGTATTCCTGCTCGAGATACTGCTTAACGACCGCCGCCAGTTCGTCGGTATCGACGCCGCAGGCCGCCATGACCTGCGCCGCGTCCTCGTCGCCGATCAGCGAGAGTAGCAGGTGCTCCAGCGTGGCGTATTCGTGACGCCGTTCGGCCGCATCGGTAAGCGCGGCGTGAAGGGTCTTTTCGAGGTTAGCGGCAAAACTGGGCATCAGGTTTCTGCTTTCCGAAGGACTCGCAGCATTGCGAGGTAGAGACAGGCTACCGTTCGAAGGTTAGCCAAAGCTGTATGTTCCAAAGATATGGTGGCGGAGCGGCAAGTTTGAAGGCCCCGCACCGCCGCTACTTCTTTCGCCCGAAGAGGGATTCGGCAGCGTCCCGATGCGCTGCGGCCTTGAGGCGGTGGGATTCCACCCTCGCGATCTCGGTCTCAAGCAATTCGATCCGTTCCTGCAACTCGTCCTGAGAATAGGGGCCGAGATCTTCGCTTGCGAGCTTGCTCGCGGCATCGCCTTTCGGCCGGGGACGATCACCGTCTTCCATTCGCGGTACAATCCACCGCTGCCCGGTTGCTGTCAACAAGTCCCCACGGTAATGCACCGCTCGATCGGTTATTTCGTCCAGCTTCAGGGGGCATCTTTGGCAACTGGCTTACCTTCGACCATGACTGCAATGGGATACGATGCTCCGGGTGGACCGGATGTCTTCCGTCCGGAAGAACTGGCCGTGCCAGAGCTGGGCGAGGGCCAGGTATTGATCGAGGTCAGCCATGCTGGGGTTAACCGGCCCGACGTCATCCAGCGGCAGGGCTTCTATCCCCCGCCACCGGGTGCTTCGCCAATTCCCGGTCTCGAAGTGTCCGGGAAGGTAGTCGCGACGGGGCCGGGGGCCCCGCCCGAGATACTCAACCGCCGCGTCTGCGCGCTGGTTAGCGGGGGAGGCTATGCGGAATACTGCCTGGCCCACGCGGCGCATTGCCTGACGGTGCCCGAGGATATGGACATGGCAAGTGCCGGGGCCATTCCGGAGACCCTCTTCACGGTGTGGCACAATGTTTTCGAGCGGGGATGGGCGCGCGAGGGGGAGACGTTGCTCGTGCATGGTGGCACCTCCGGCATCGGGACGATGGCGATCCAACTGGCCAAGGCCTTCGAACTCAAGGTCGTAACAACAGCCGGATCGGACGAAAAATGTAACGCGGCCCGCGAGTTGGGCGCCGACCTTGCGATCAATTACAAGAGCGGGGATTTCGTGGAGCAGGTGAATGCGTTCACGGGCGGCAAGGGGGCTGACGTCATTCTCGACATGGTGTCGGGCGATTACGTCCAGCGCAATCTGGATTGCCTTGCCGTCGATGGACGCCATGTGACGATTGCGGTTCTCGGAGGGCTGAAGGCCGAAATCAATATGGCAAAGCTGATGGGCAAGCGGCAAACGCTCACCGGGTCCACGCTGCGCCCGCGTTCGGATGAATTCAAGGCCTTGCTGGCCGACGAAATCCATACCCATGCCTGGCCGCTGTTCGAGGATCAGACCGTCGCCCCGGTTATGGACAAGGTTTTTCCCCTATCAGAAGTCGCCGCCGCCCATGCGCGGATGGAAAACGGCGATCACATCGGCAAGATTGTCCTCGAGGTACGATCGCAGGCGTGACGCCAAACGGTAGCAAAGTCTCCGTTCCGTAACGGAAACGAGAATCTCCTGTAACATTTCGCTGTCATGGCTTTCCCCAACGGAGCTTCGGGGGATGGACCATGACCGAACTGCCCAGAAACTTTGCCGATTTCGCAAATGTCGCGGGCTTTCCGTCCGTGCAACCCTGTGTGCCGGAGCGCACATTGGGCGAACGACGCCAGTATCGCACGATCTGGATCAGCGACGTGCATCTCGGCACCAAGGGCTGCAATGCCGAGTTGCTGATCGACTTTCTCGACCATACCGACAGCGACACGATGTACCTCGTCGGCGACATCATCGACGGCTGGCGGCTGAAAAAGAAGTTCTACTGGCCCCCCGAGCACAACGATATTGTCTGGCGTATCCTCAAGCGCGCCAAGCGCGGCACGCGGATCGTCTATATTCCAGGCAATCACGATGAAATGGTTCGGCCGTTTTCGGGTATGAACTTCGGCGGCGTGGAAATCCGTAGGGCCGCCTTCCACGATACGGCCGACGGACGCCGCTTGATGGTGCTGCACGGCGATGAATTCGACACGATCATGCTCGCGCACCGCTGGCTCGCTTTTGTTGGCGACGCGCTTTACCACGCGATGATGCAGTTGAACGGCTGGGTCGCCAGCGTGCGCAAATTGTTCGGGCTACCCTATTGGTCGATCAGCAAGGCGGCGAAGCACAAGGTCAAGAACGCCGTCGAGTTTATCTCCAAGTATGAAGAGGTTGTGGCAAGGGCAGCGGGAGAACGTGGCGTGGACGGTGTGGTCTGCGGTCATATCCACACCGCTGAAATTCGCGAGTTTGACCACGATGGTAAATCTGTTTCCTACTACAATGACGGAGATTGGGTCGAGGGATGCAACGCTCTGGTCGAACATTTCGATGGCACTATCGAATTGCTCCATTGGCCCGACGAGGTCGCCCGGCGCGAACCCGTCGCCGCTGGCCAAGAGCTCGAAGCTGCGTGAAATTGCCAGAAAACGGATTGCCACCAAATCGCGTCCCAATTGAGCCGCCGCAGCGTGTTGCGATAATTACCGATGCCTGGCTCCCTCAGATGAACGGCGTCGTGCGCACCCTTACGGCGACCTGCAATATGTTGCGCGAGCAGGGCCACGAAGTGATGGTCGTCTCCCCCGACCATTTCGCCTCGTTTCCCTGTCCAACCTACCCTGAAATTCGCCTTGCAATCAGTCCGCCGGGCGCAATTTCCCGAAAGCTACGTGAATTTGCGCCCGGTGCGATTCACATTGCAACCGAAGGGCCGCTTGGAATGGCGGCACGGCGATACTGCGCCCGGAATGGTACTCCCTTTACCACAGCCTACCACACCCAGTTTCCTGAATATCTGGCGCGCCGAACACACCTCCCGGCAAGCTGGTTCTGGCGGTATATCGAGTGGTTTCATCGACCGGCCCGCCGCGTACTCGTCGCTACAGAGAGCATTCGCGAGGAACTGCGAAGCCACGGCTTGGGGAAGCTTCATCACTGGACCCGCGGCGTGGACCTCGCCTGTTTCGATTCCGATGCACCCCATCCGGCTGAATTCGAAGCGCTACCGCGGCCCATCCAGCTCTACGTCGGGCGTGTTGCGGTCGAGAAGAATATCGAAGCGTTTCTCGATTCCCGCCATCCCGGCACGAAAGTGGTGGTGGGCGATGGACCGGCGCTTGAACGCCTTCGCCGCGAATATCCCGAGGCGCACTTTCTCGGCCGCAAATCGGGCCGCGAACTGGCCGGGTGCTATGCGGGCGCGGATGTTTTCGTTTTTCCGAGCCGGACCGATACGTTCGGCCTCGTGATGATAGAGGCGCTGGCTTGCGGCACGCCCGTTGCGGCCTATCCCGTTGCCGGGCCGCGCGACATCGTTACCGACGACGTCGGAGCGCTTTCCGAGGATCTCGATCGGGCGATCGATGCAGCCCTCTATTGCGACTCCACGGCTTGCTCCGGTTATGGGGCTCAGTTCAGTTGGGAGGCGGCCACCGCTCAATTCCTTTCGGGCCTCGCAACACTCGAGGTCGACGCGCTCCCGGCCTGATCTTTGCCCTCCTGCTTGTCTCCACCAGTGCAAGCTGCTTGCCGAATCCGGCGCCGTCGCCTACACGAAAGTCGCAATGGCCGCTCCGCGAGGGGCGGCCCTTCTATTTTCAGGTTTACGTAAAGGCGCTCTAGATGGCCGACCAACCCACTCCGCTTATGCCGCATGCGACCGCCACTTGGCTGATCGACAACACCGGGCTCTCTTTCGAACAGATCGCCGAGTTCTGCGGTCTCCACATCCTAGAAGTCCAAGCCATGGCCGACGATTTGGCGAGTAGCAAATATACCGGTCGCGATCCGCTCCACTCGGGCGAGCTGACCCAGGAAGAAATCGAGAAGGGTCAGAAGGACAGCGAATATCGGCTCAAGATGCAGCGCGCACCGGTCGCGGTCAGCCGCACCAAAGGTCCGCGTTATACTCCGGTATCCAAGCGGCAGGACAAGCCCGATGGCATCGCCTGGCTACTCCGCAACCATCCGGAAGTTTCGGACGCCCAGATTTCCAAGCTGATCGGAACGACACGCAACACGATCACCGCGATTCGCGAGCGGAGCCACTGGAACATTCAGAACATCCAGCCAAAGGACCCAGTAACTCTGGGTCTCTGTTCGCAGCGAGAGCTCGATGCGGTCGTAGCGAAGGCGGCGAAGAAGGCCGGTATCGAAGAGGAAGCGGCCCCGGTGCAGGCCACCGGCGGCAGCGATCGCGAAAAGCTGATCGAAGAACTGCGCGCCGAACGCGACGCCAACGAAAAGGCCGCCGCAGAAGCCGTGCAGGAAGCCGAGGCCGAAGCCTGGCTCACTGCCAAGCGTGCGCAGGAAGCCGAAGAAGGCGCTCCGGAAAGCTGAACGTCAAAATTGACTATCGGAACGAGCGGGGAGAACCAACGCTTTCCCCGCCCTTTTCGCTTGCGTTTCAGACTCTTTTCTCCATGTTACTGACATGGATGTTAATAGCTATACCTACCACCATCCCACGCCGTGGGACACGCAGTTCCAGGTCGCCAGCCTTCCCGAGCTGTTGCGGCAGACGGCCTCGAAAACACCTGACGCGCCGTTTCTGCATTTCCTGGGGCGCAGTTATCGGTATCGCGATATTCTATCCGAGGCCGAGCGTTTCGCGGCGGGCCTGATGGCACGGGGTATCGCGCCGGGCGACCGGGTTGGCCTCTTCCTCCCCAATGTCCCAATCTATGCATCGGCCTATTATGGGGCGATGTTCGCGGGTGCCGTGGTGGTAAATTTCTCCCCGCTCTACACGGTGGAAGAGCTGGCCTGGCAGGTCGAGGATTCGGGAACGCGACTGCTCGTCACGCTCGACGTCCCGGAACTCCATGCAAACGCTGCCAGCGTGCTCGAAGCGTCGGGGCTCGAAACACTCGTTGTCGGTTCGCTGTCCGACATGCTGCCCTGGTACAAGGGGCTGGCACTGAAGACGCTTGGGCGCAGCAAGATCGCCACAGTGAAATATTCTCGCAGCATACTGGCGTGGAGCGATGTACTCACCGATGCCGAAGGCGCTTCCTATCCATCCATCGACGCGGCTGAAGACATCGCCTTGCTGCAATATACCGGCGGCACCACCGGGCGTCCCAAAGGTGCCATGCTGGGCCATTCCCAACTGGCGATCAATGCGCAGCAAGTCGCCGGGCTCAATCCATATGGGGATCCGGCCAGCGAGGTCTTCATGGGCGCGCTGCCGTTCTTCCATGTCTTCGCCAATACCGCGCTGCTCAACCACGCCATGGTGACCGGCGCGTCCATCGCGATGGTCCCCCGTTTCGAGACGGCGCAGGTGCTGGATACGATCGAACGATACAAAACCACCGGCTTTCCCGGCGTGCCGACCATGTTTCAGGCGCTGCTGGACCATCCGAAGCTCGCCAAGACCGACGTCTCATCCCTGAAAGTTTGTATTTCAGGCGGTGCGCCGATGCCTGCGCCCGTACACAATCGCTTCGAAGAGGTGACGGGCGTCCGTATCGTCGAGGGATATGGGCTCACCGAAAGTTCTGGGGTCGTCTCTGCAAATCCCTACGAAGGCATACGCAAGAAGGGGACGATCGGCCAGCTCGTCATGGGAACGGAGATACTCCTGCTCGACAAGGAAAACCCTGAAAAGCTGGCTCCTGCGGGTGAGCCGGGAGAACTCGCGGTCCATGGTCCCCAGATCATGCGCGGCTACTGGAACCGGCCCGACACGAACAGCGAGACTTTCGTGGAGCGCGATGGAAAGCGCTGGCTACGGACCGGCGACGTCGCCACCATGGATGAAGACGGATTTCTCGAGATCGTCGACCGGATCAAGGACATGATTGCGGTGGGGGGATTCAAGGTCTTCCCGAGCCAGGTCGAAGATGTCCTGCTCGAACACGAAGCCGTGAAGGAAGTTCTCGTGATCGGCCAACCCGATTCCTACCGCGGGGAATGTCCTTACGCCTACGTCGTTCTCCAGCCAGACGCCGATATTTCGGCTGAGGCGCTGCGCGCATGGCTCAACGCCCGTGTCGGCAAGCACGAACGGGTGGAGCGAATCGTCCTGCGTGAAGACTTGCCCAAGACCATGATCGGCAAGCTGGATCGCAAGGCCCTGCGCGCCGAAGTCGGCGTCTGAAACAGGTCTGAAACGAGAGAAGGCCGCTCCGGCACATGGCAGGAACGGCCCTCATCCTCTCAAATCGAAGATAATCAGTTCGCCAGCTGCAGCTCCGGCTTGGCTTTGCCTTCCGGGATCGGATTGCCGGCCGACGGTGCATTCTTCTTCGGATCGCGATGGGCGAAGCGGCCTTCGACCTGCGCGCCCTGTTCGATGGTCAGCGCATCGTAGAAGACGTCTCCGGTAATCTTCGCGCTCTTCAGGATCACCAGCTCACGCGCGGAAATCGAGCCTTCGACAGTGCCGGCGAGGCGGGCGCTCTCCGCCTCGACCGCGCCAATGACCTTGCTGGTCTCTCCCTGCACCAGGCTGGTGCAGGCGATATCCCCTTCGACATTACCGTCAATGTGAAGGTCTGCCGAAGCCTTGATGTTGCCGGTTATCGCAAGATCCGAACCGAGGACCGAGAAAGTAGAACTGTTTTTAGAAGCCATTGGGGCGCTGCGTCCTGGATTAGTGGGCGTTGGCGGCGAGCTCTGGGGCTCGGCGGATTTCTTCGAGAACATTGGGGGCTGTCTCCAGGAATTTACGGGGATTGACGGCGCGCCCGTTGATGCGGACCTCGAAGTGAAGGTGCGGACCTGTCGAGCGCCCGGTGCTGCCGATCGCGCCGATCGTGTTTCCGCCGGTCACAACGTCACCGACCTTCGCGTCGAAGCGCGACATATGGGCGTAACGGGTCATAAGCCCGTTGCCATGGGTGATTTCGACAGTTTTCCCGTAACCACCCTTCCAGCCGACGAAGCTGACACGACCGTTGGCAGCGGCAAAAATAGGCGTTCCGGTCTTGCCGCGGAAATCGAGGCCCTTGTGCATCGCGGCGCTGCGATTGAACGGATCGCGGCGATAGCCGAAACCGCTGGAAATCATGTCACGGCGTGCGGGGGCGAATTGGGGCACGCTTTCAAGTGCGTTCTCGAGCGCCGTCATACGTGCCATGGAAAGGCCAAGGCGTTCGAAGCGCGGATCGACGGTGCCGTTAGCATCGGTCGACAGGCCTTCCAGCGGACCACCCATTGCCTGACGTTCGGACTGGCGAATTACCGCGTCGGGATTGAGCTCAAGTTTCTTCAGCGCAGCCGCAGCACGCTGGGCACGCCAATCCGCAAAACGGGTCAGACCTTCGACAACCGCGAGCTGGCGGGCTTCGATGCGTGCGAGCTCGGCGGCCTGCGGAAAGGCCATGCTGACTTTTTCGACCGTCGCGGCGGCTTCGCCGCTCGATTCGATGATGCGAGTGTCGACCTTCATGTCGGCAGGCAGAAGTTCCGCAACGCCTTCGATGAATTCCATTCGGCGGTCGAGATCCTCGCTCACATTCTCAATGTTGTCGCCATAGGCAGCGAGTCGCTCTTCGGAAGTTGCAACCTTGGCTTCGCGGCCTAGCAGGCTGATCCGGTCGGCGCTGGCGCTGTATTGCGCCCACCCAGCGATGACCAAGGATGCTGCACATGCGAGCGCGATCAGTATCACGCTTACTGCAGTAACCTTCTGAAATCGTGAAGAAATGGTGATGAAACGAACTTGGCCTTCGGACCGCATGAAAAACTCGCGATCAGGAAACCAGCTTTCCATTCGGCTTTTCCAGCCGAGCTTAGCGTGTGAATTGTTCAAACGACCCGTCCCTTGGTCTTTTTATCCCTGACGAGGTCGGTATGGGAGAATCCTAACAAAATCGAATCCGGGTTCCCGCAGAATCCACGAGTTGAGGTCGGAATGCGATGAAGCGTTTGATTGCGCCAAATTCATTGCAAATTCCGGCGCGTGACAAGTTTCTGACCCGTTAACCTTTTGCCTCTGAATCTCAGACGGTGTCGCGCGGCTGACACGCCTTGCGCAAGCTGATAGGCCCACCCCATGAACAGCGTCGAAAATTGTCGATAGATATGGGTTCGTACACTACGCGCATTGGTCTGCTGGGGGGGAGTTTCAATCCGGCGCACGGCGGGCATCGCCAGATCTCTCTCTTCGCCCTGTCCGCGCTGGGGCTGGACGAGGTCTGGTGGCTCGTTTCTCCCGGAAATCCGCTTAAACCCAAAAGAGGCATAGCGCCGCTTCCGGCGAGAATTTCCTCGGCCGTCGAGCAGGCCCGGCGTGCCCCGATCCGGGTTACCGCGATCGAGCGGGAGTTCGGCACGCGCTATACCGTGGATACTCTCCACGCGATGCGTCGGCGATATGCCAAGCGGAGTTTTGTCTGGTTGATGGGGGCAGACAACCTTGCCCAATTCCATCTCTGGAAGGACTGGCGGGAAATAGCACGCACCATGCCGATTGCAGTCATCGGTCGGCCCGGCTATGATGCAGAAGCTATCGCAAGCCCCGCGATGGCCTGGCTCAGGCGCTACCGAGTGCCGCTCGCCAGTTTTGCCAATGGGGGCGAATGGAGCGCACCGGCGCTGGTGACATTGCGTTTCGATCCCGACCCGCGTTCGGCCACGGCCATCCGCCGTGCCGATCCTGACTGGGCTATGCGCCATGCCGGTTCTTCCCCGCGAGATCAGGTTACACACCGCCTCATACCCTCGGCGGAGGAAACGGCCACGCCATGATGCGCGTTGTCCTTTTCTCTTTTCTCCCTACCTCAAGGGCTTACACGATCAGGAGTAATATAATCGCCTATGACTCAGGCGCATACAGATCCGGCTGCATCCGGAACCGCCACGGCCAAGGCCGTCCACATGACTGAACCGACCAAAGACGAATTGCTCGACTTCGTGCTCGGGCAGCTCGACGACGACCAGGCCCAGGATGTCGTTGCGATCGATCTGGCCGGGAAAAGCTCCATTGCCGATCACATGGTGATCGCATCGGGCCGTTCGACTCGGCAGGTCGCTTCGATCGCGCAGAAACTCGCGGAAAAGCTGAAACAGAACGGATACGGTCCGGTAAAGCTCGAAGGCCTTCCGGCCGCAGACTGGGTGCTGCTCGATGCCGGCGACATCGTCGTTCACCTGTTCCGGCCCGAAGTGCGCAGTTTCTACAATCTCGAGCGCATGTGGGCATTCGGCGATGCTCCACCGGTAGCCGGCACGGCGTAACTCCCCGGCGGCGGCACCGCCGGTGGGCACTTGCGGGCCGGCGACCGTTCACGCCAGTAGGCGCGGGAGCTTGTCGGTCTTCGAATGCCGCTACCATCGAGCAGCCATACTTGGGGGCGATGCCATGCTTCTTCACGTTATTGCTCGCGGCAAAATTGCCCGGTCACCCGAGGCCGATCTGGTAGCGCGATATGAAAAGCGGCTGACATGGCCGGTGAAATTCACAGAGCTGCCGGAGAACGGCGGGCGAATTCCCGAGCCGCAGACTCCTTGCAAGAGCGTGCTACTGGACGAGCGCGGAAAAGATCTGTCCTCCGAAGAGCTTGCCGCGATACTGGAGCGCTGGCGCGACAGCGGAACGCGCGAATGCCGTTTCGTGCTGGGTGCCGCGGACGGGCATTCGTCGGACGAGAGGGAAGAGGCGGACCTGCTTCTCGCATTCGGAAAGGCAACCTGGCCACACCTCCTTGCCCGGGCGATGCTAGCCGAACAGCTTTACCGCGCAGCCACGATCATCGCCGGTCACCCCTACCATCGCAGCGGATAATCGGGCATCACGCCAGCAGGAAAGCCTGACGTCATGAACCGCGCCGCCATCCTCCTTGTAGCCCTATTCCTCGTGATTATCCTGGGGGCGCAGGGTCTTGCTCCCCTTACTGCACAGCAATCCTCATCGTCTGCACGCAACGCTGATGCACGCGAAGCCTTCGAAATCGCCCGGCTCCAGCAGCGCAATGCCCGCCTCAGAGCAGAACTGCTCGAAGCCGAGGCGCAGCGTGCCGCGAACGATTCGGAAAAGGCGATCAGCGCGGCGGCCGCACTGGCCGCGAGAGTGCAGCAGGCCGAGGCGCGTGTCGCTGCAGCCGAGGCCGAACTTTCGATGGTCGAGCGGCAGCGACGTGCGCTTTCCCGCGATCTCGCGCAGCGCCGCGAACCGCTCGCCCAACTGACTGGGGCTCTTGAGACAATGGCGCGGCGTCCCCTAGTGCTCGCTGCTTTCCAGCCGGGATCCCTGAGCGACGTCGTCCACACGCGCGCGGTCTTGGCCAGCGCCGTTCCCGTGGTCCGCCAACGTACTACCGCACTGCGGAGCGACCTCGAACGCACGCGGCAGCTCGCAGCGGATCGTCGCAGCTTTCTTGCCGACCGACGCCGCGCGGAACAGGCGCTTGTCCGGCGTCGGGCCGACATGCTCGCGCTCGCCGAAACGGAGCGCATCCTGGCCCAGCAGGCTGCAGGCGGCGCAAATCGAGAGGCCGAACTTGCAGTCGAGCTTGCTGAAGAGGCGCGCGATCTGGATGCGCTGGTCATCCGGCTCGATAAATCGGCCAGCCTGCGTCAACGCCTTGCCAAACTGGACGGTCCACTCGTTCGTCCTGCACAGCCCGCCGCCGCCCGCCTTCCTTCACCGCGAAATTCCGGCGCGGCATCAGTGGCTGGCGCTCCCGAACCATATCTCTTGCCGGTCGCGGGACGAATCACTGCCGGGTTCGGCGAGATTGCGGAAGGTGGCCGAAGCAGTGGCGTCACCATTCGTCCGCGAGCCGAGGCGCAAGTGATTGCACCCGCCGCCGGACGGGTAGGGTTCGCAGGCCAATACGAAGGTTATGGCCGCATCGTTATACTGGAGCACAAAGGTGGCTGGACCAGCATCGTCACGGGACTGGGAGATCTTGCGGTCGGCACCGGACAGCAGCTTGGCGCCGGTTCGCCGATGGGGCTGGCCCCCAGAACGAATCCCGAAATCGCGCTCGAACTCCGGCGAGAAGGAGCCGCAGTCAATCCACTCGATCAATTGCGCTGATCCCTGCACAGGAACAGATTGCTGAAAATTCGCCGCGCGCATGGCACTTTTCGGCTCATCTTTCATTCAGCCGGAATGCGCGATACACTCGCCACCGGAATCTGGAGATCCGCTTCAATGAAATTTGCCGCCCTGGCTCGCTCGGCCGCCCTTGTAACCGCTGTTGCGCTGCTTCCTGCCACGACTGCCGGTCTCGCCCGCGTCGAAGGCAATGCGGGTCCCGAATTTGCGAAACTTTTCGCTGTTTATCAAAGGGTCAAGGCGAGTTACGTCGAGCCTGTCGAGGACGACGTCCTGATAAACGGCGCCATCAGCGGCATGCTCGCCGCACTTGATCCGCACTCGGCCTATCTCGATGGGTCGGACCTTCAGCGGCTCGAAACCATGATTGACGGTAATTACTCGGGACTCGGCCTTTCGGTCGTAGGCGAAGATGGTGCCGTCAAGGTCATTTCCCCCTTCCGCGGCAGTCCGGCTGACAACGCTGGCATCAAGGCGGGAGACTATATTACCCACATTGATGGTGAACTGATTTACGGGCTCGAACTGGACGAGGCAGTAGCCAAGATGCGCGGTCAGGCGGGCACTTCGATTCAATTGACCGTATTCCGCCCGGGACGAGAAGAACCTTTCGACGTCGGTGTTACGCGCGGCGTGATTGAACTCGAGCCGGTGACCTGGGAATTGCAGGACGGCAATATCGGACACATCATGGTCAACGAATTCTCGCGCGATGTCGGTAGCGATGTGTTCGCTGCTTGGAAGGATTTGCAAAGTCAGGCCACCGGTCGCCTCAATGGTCTGGTACTCGACCTGCGCAGCAATCCCGGCGGTTCGCTCGATGAGGCGGTGGCCCTGTCCGATCTGTTCCTCACAAAGGGCCAGATCGTATCTCAGCGTGGCCGCGCTCGCGGAGAATCGATTACGTACGACGCAGAAACGGTTTTCCGCGGAGATATTGCCGAAAATCTTCCCATCGTTGTGCTGATCGATGCCGGTTCGGCCTCGGCCAGCGAAATAGTTGCTGGCGCGCTGCAGGATCACCGCCGCGCCATCGTCATGGGCGAGCGGAGCTTCGGCAAGGGCAGCGTCCAGTCGCTGTTGCCGCTCGGACGCGATGCCGCGTTGAAGCTTACCACGGCGCGCTATTTCACGCCTTCAGGCCATTCGGTTCAGGAGGGTGGAATCAAGCCTGACATCAAAGTGCCGCAGCTATCCGACCCCGATCTCGCCAGCCGTATGAAGTACACGATGCGGGAAAGCGATCTGCGCGGTCATCTGATCAATGAACTCGGCATCAAGGACGAGGATCTGGAAAACGACACGCGAACCGACCCGCGCTTCCAACTGACTGCGGAAGAGCTCGAAACGCAGGGCATCGAGGACTTCCAGTTGCATTACGCAGTCGAGACACTGCGCCGGACCAATTCGAGCGCCGTTGCCTCGCGAACGAAGTAAAGCTAGCGCCCGCAGGGTGAGAATGGAAAACAATCTAAGCCTGAGGCGGGCGCAGCGACTGGTACTGGCCATACCTGCGCTGTTGTTAGCGGGAGCCTATCTCTCGCAATACGGCTTCGATCTCTACCCCTGCGAAATGTGCTGGTGGCAGCGATATCCGCATTTTGCGGCAGTAGGATTCGCTCTTCTTTCCTTTCTCGCCGCCCCGAAACGCTTATTGATCGCGCTCGCCGCGGGGGGAATCCTTACTTCAGGACTGATCGGATTTTTTCACGCCGGGGTCGAATATGGCTGGTGGGAAGGCGTCACCTCTTGCGCGGCAATTCCGCAGACGGGGGAAGGGCAGAGCGCGCTCGACGCCATCATGAATGCGCCCGTCGTGCGCTGCGATGAAGCACCGTGGACATTGCTGGGTATCAGCTTGGCAGGCTTCAACTTTCTTATCTCGGCGGCGACAAGCCTTTTCGTTTTCAATCTACTACGCAAGGATGGTCGGCCATGATGAGAACACCGGACCATATCGCCAGAATGATTCGCGTTGATCAGGCCGGCGAATTCGGAGCAACCCGGATCTACGCGGGGCAGCTTGCCGTCATGGGTGACCGCGGACCCGATTCCGCAGAGATCGCGGGAATGGCGGAGCAGGAGGCAGGGCATCGCGCAAAATTCGATGCGCTGATGGCTCGCCGGGGTGTGCGACCGACTGCGCTCCAGCCTTTCTGGGATCGCGCCGGTTTTGCCCTAGGTGCGGCCACTGCCCTGATAGGGCCGGAAGCGGCAATGGCCTGCACTGCAGCCGTCGAGACGGAAATTGACCTGCATTATTCCGATCAGCTCGACGAGCTCGAAGCGACCAATGAGGATCCCGAACTCGCAGCAATGATTGAAGAATTCCGAGAAGACGAGCGGGAGCATCGCGATACCGCGCTTGCTGCGGGTGCCGAACGCGCTCCTGCCTATCCCGTCCTTTCAGCCCTTATCCGCTTGGGCTGCCGGGCGGCTATCAAGTTATCCGAAAGGATCTGACGGGAACGGCAGGCGTACCTCAGTCGCTTCATAAAGAGTTCACGCGCCAACGCGCCTACAGAATGACATTGCTCACAAGAGGCTCATTATGACGAAACCCCTGCTCGCTCTCGTCGCCGTCTCCGCCGCTGCTTTCGCAGTGCCGGCCCTGGCGCAGACTCCGGTCGATACCGGCGATGAAAGTTACAACATGGTCATTGTCTATGGTGAAGACGAGTGCCCTCAGGGTGATGATGGTACGATCGTTGTCTGTGCGCGTCAGGCGGAGAGCGAACGTTATCGCATTCCAGAATCCTTGCGTTTCACCGACGGGCCGCAGGCCGAGGCGTGGATGAGTCGTGTCGAACGGCTCGAGATGGTCGGTGATTTTGGCATCATGTCTTGCTCTCCCGCGGGTTCGGGGGGATTTACCGGTTGCACGCAGGAAATGATCGCCAAGGCATACGCCGACAAGGAAAACTCTTCCGACGTTCGCTTCAGCGAAGTAATTGCTGCCGCGCGTGCAGAGCGCCTTTCGACCATAGACGAGGATGCGGAACGCACCCAGGAGGAGGTCGAGATGATCGAGCGCGAATATATGGAGCGACTCGAAAACGAACGTGCCAGCACCACGCCCGACGAAGAGCCTCTGCCGCAACCCGACGCCGGTGCAGAGGTCGTCGCGGGCGACCCGGAAAGCTGATTATCTTTCCTTCGCAAGGGTTTGCGGCTAGCTCGGCAGGATGAACAGGCCTCGCGTACTTACAGTCTTCGGAACTCGCCCTGAAGCGATCAAGCTCTTTCCCTTGATTCATGCGCTGGAGAAGGACGACCGCTTCGAAAGTCGCGTTTGTGTTTCGGCCCAGCATCGTTCGATGCTCGATCAGGTTCTCCATATTGCGGATATCGTGCCGCACTACGATCTCGATCTGATGACCGCAGGTCAAACGCTAGACGATCTCACCGCAAGGGCCCTTACCGGCATTGGAAAGATCCTCGATTTGGAAAAGCCGGACTGGGTGGTGGTACAGGGCGATACGACCACCGTGATGGCCGGAGCGATCGCGGCCTACTACCGGAAAATCCCTGTCTGTCACGTCGAGGCAGGGCTACGCAGCGGGAATATCTACCAGCCGTGGCCCGAAGAGGTGAACCGCCGCGTGGTGGGCACCTTCGCTAAACTCCACTGCGCACCGACGCAGACCAGTGCGGACGCGTTGATAGGAGAGAATGTCGATCCGGCCACGGTCCATGTTACTGGCAACACCGTGATCGACGCCCTCAAATGGGTAACGGGTAAGATCAAGCAGGAACCCTCGCTTGCCTCGGGCCTGGCAGATCTTCAACAGCGGTTCGCGGGCAAGCGTATCATCGGGATAACCAGCCATCGGCGCGAGAATTTTGGCGAAGGTATGCAGAATATCGCCAATGCAGTTAAGAGAATTGCTTCGAGAGATGACGTGGCGGTGATTTTTCCGGTCCATATGAACCCTAATGTCCGCGCGATCATGATGGACCACCTCGAAGACCTCGAAAATGTCGCGCTGATCGAGCCACTCGATTATCCGCACTTTGCCCGCCTATTGGACATCAGCCATATCATGCTGACCGACAGCGGCGGTGTGCAAGAGGAGGCTCCCGCGCTGGGGAAGCCAGTGCTGGTCATGCGTGAGACTACCGAACGACCGGAAGGGGTGGACGCAGGGACAGCAAAGCTCGTCGGCACCGATGCCGAGACGATCGTCCGCGAGGTTGAAAAGCTGCTTGACGACGGTGAAGCCTATTCCGCCATGGCCCGCGCGCACAATCCTTTCGGCGACGGGAAGTCAGCGCAGCGCATCTGCGATCTGCTCGCCCGCTCCTGAACAGGCACCTACTGCCCCGGGTAGCGTTCGAATTCCGGCAAATTGCCGAGATCAGCCATGTAGCCGAGCCGTTCGGCCGTCTGGATTTGCGCCCCGGGAGCGTGATTCTGTGCATCGTCGAGCGTGGCTGACTGTATGTCGACAATGCCCGGTAACCTGACTTCGTTGATGAAGTAGATGCCCGTTCCGCAGGTTCCGCAAAAATGCCGTCAAGATGCTCCGGAGGAATTGTAGGGAGTGGCTTTGCCGCTCGTAATCCGGAAGCTGTCCGAAGCGAACGCCATCCACGCCGTGGCGGGTGCACCCGAAGAAGCACGGCAGTCCGCACAGTGGCATAGCGCGTGATGCGCTGCCTCGCCTTCGACTTCGTAACTGACTGCGCCGCATTGGCATCCACCGGTCAACATATCGCTTCTCCACCTGCCGAAGACCAGAACATATTATGAACATGCGAGTCGAGCAAGCGGTGAGGTTCAGAGATTGTGATATTCGCGGTACCACTTGACGAACCGCGGAATGCCTTGCTCGATGGCGGTTGTCGGCTGGTAGCCGATGTCACGCTGGATGGCATCGATATCGGCATAGGTCTTCTCCACGTCGCCCGGCTGCATGGGAAGGAATTCCACTTCGGCCTTCCTTCCGCATGCTTCCTCGATCAGCTCGATGACGCGGGTCAGCTTCTCGCTGCGGTGGTTGCCGATGTTGTAGAGCGCATGCGGTTTCACGCTGCCACCCGCTTTTTGCGCCCCGTCATCGGCGGGAGGGCTGTCGAGGCAGGCGATCACGCCGCTCACGATGTCGTCTATGAAGGTGAAATCGCGCCACATCTCGCCGTGATTGAACACCTTGATCGGCCGGCCGTTCAGGATCGCATCGGTGAAGAGCCATAGGGCCATGTCGGGGCGTCCCCAAGGGCCGTAGACGGTGAAGAACCTGAGGCCGGTCAGCGGTACGCGATAGAGATGCGCGTAAGTTTCGCTCATCAATTCGTCTGCGCGCTTCGTCGCCGCATAGAGCGAGACCGGATGGTCTGCCCGGTCCTCGACAGCGAAAGGCAGTTTGTCGTTCCCGCCATAGACCGAGGAGGAGCTGGCATAAACTATATGCGCCACGCCGCGATGCCGCGCGACCTCGAGCAGGTTCACATGCCCCATCAGGTTGGCCTCGACATAGGCGCGCGGGTTTTCGAGGCTGTAGCGCACACCTGCCTGCGCGCCGAGGTGGACGATCCTGTCGAAGTGTTCGCTCTCGAGCGCAGCGGTCAGCGCTTCCCAATCCGAAAAATCGACTTGCTGGAAAGAAAACCTCTCGCCTGCCTGCTCGCGCATATGCGCGACACGGTCCTGCTTCAACGAGACTTGATAATAATCGTTGAGGCTGTCGATCCCCAGCACCGTATCGCCGCGCGCACAAAGCCGCTCGGCGACCGCGGCGCCGATGAAGCCCGCCGCGCCGGTGACGAGGACGCGCACCTTAGCCCTTGTCGAGCGCGATGTCGGGCGCGTCTTCCTGCTTCATGCCGACGATGTGATAGCCCGCATCCACATGATGCGTCTCGCCCGTCACGCCGCCGGAAAGGTTCGAGAGGAAATAGAGGCCCGAGCCGCCGACATCCTCGATCGTCACGGTCCGGCGTAGGGGCGAGTTGAGCTCGTTCCACTTGAGGATATAGCGGAAGTCGCCGATCCCGCTCGCCGCGAGCGTCTTGATCGGTCCGGCGCTGATCGCGTTGACGCGGATGTTCTCTGGCCCAAGATCGTTGGCGAGGTATTTCACGCTCGCTTCCAGCGCCGCCTTCGCCACGCCCATCACATTGTAATGCGGGATGACCTTTTCCGCGCCATAATAGGTTAACGTGAGGATGCTGCCGCCATTCGGCATCATTTCACGCGCGCGCTTGGCCACCGCTACCAGCGAATAGGCCGAAATATTCATCGTCATAAGGAAGTTGTCGAGGCTGGTATCGACATATTTGCCGCGCAGCTCGCTTTTGTCGGAAAAACCGATGGCGTGAACGACGAAGTCGATCGTGTCCCATCTTTGCTTCAGGGTAGCGAAAGCGCGGTTGAGCGCGTCCATATCGGAAACGTCGCATTCGAAGGTGAAATCGCTGCCCAATTGCTCGGCCAGCGGCCCGACGCGCTTCTTGAGCGCCTCACCCTGATAGGAGAATGCCATTTCCGCACCATGTTCGGCCAGCTGCTTGGCAATGCCCCACGCCAGCGACTTGTCGTTGGCGAGACCCATGATGAGACCACGCTTGCCCTTCATCAGACCGGTCATTCGTCGTTTCCTTCCTGCTCTTTTTGTATTTCCCGCGTGAGCTGCGCCCGGCGCCGGTTGTCCTCCTGCCCGACCAGGTTCAGTTCCTCTTCGGGTGTTTCGGCAAGCGCGGCATTCAGTTCCGCGCCGATAACCACACCTAAGCCGACAAGCCAGAAAAAGAACAGCGCAACCATCACTCCCGCCAGTCCGCCATAGGTCAGATCATAAGCAAAAAAACTGGTCAGCACTGCCGGCATGATTGTGGTCACGGCGATCCACCAAAGCGTCGTCAGCAGGACCCCTGGCCATTTGGGATAGCGCCGCTGGCGATAGTTGGAGGGAGTGAGGGTGTAAAAGATGAGGTAGAGCGAACCGAAGAGGCCCAAGGCGGGAACGATGCGCGAAAGCTGTAATTCGAGGACGCGGTCCACCAGATCCGGAAAATAGGCCTCTATAATTTCCTGCGCGGCGCCGATCATGAATTGAGCCATCAGGCTGAGCATGAGCAGCAGCACGGCGCCGAGAATCACACCGGTCGAGAACAGGCGGTATTTCCAGAATGCCTTGGTCGCCTCGGTTCCGTAGGCACGGCGGAGGATATCACGAATGGTTTCGACCAAGCTCCCCACGGTCCACAATGCGACGAATGCACCAGCCCAGAGCAGCCACCCACTACGCGCCTGGATCACATCGCGCGCGACGGGCTCGATGACATTGCCGACGACAGGAGGGAGAGCAAAAAGCACCGCGTTGATCATTGCTGCGCGTTCGCTTTCCTCGCCGACTGCGGAAAAAACCGCCGCGCCGAGAATAAAGAAGGGGAAGATCGACAGCATCGCCAGATAGGCGAGATTGCCAGCATGGATGAACCCGTCGTTGTAGGTGCCGACCAGTGTCCGCTTGGCCACTTCCCAGGCGCGCGTCCCTGGCCCAACCTTGTCCTCGATGCGGCCGCGCAGGTTCTGGGCCTGCTTTCGCCTTGCCTCGGGTGACAGCGAAAGGACTTCGCGTTCCTTGGCGGGGGGAAGATGGGCTTCTGACAGGTTACACCTGGAGCTTGCTGCGGGGGTCGCTCTCGTCCTTCCAGCCGTCGAGCCGCGTGGCGAGTTCGCCAAGGTCGTCGGGCAACTGGATTTCCAGCGTTACCAGCTGGTCCCCCCGGCTGCCATCCTTCTTGCTGAAACCCTTTCCCTTCAGGCGCAGCACCGTGCCGCCGTTGGTGCCTGTCTTGATGGTCATCATCACCGGTCCATCGACTGTGGGAACGCGAACCTTGCCCCCGTTCACCGCCTCGTCGAGCGTGATCGGAAGGTCGAAGCGCACCGCGTCGCCATCGCGTTTGAACAGATTGTGCTTGTCGACCTTGATCGTCACCAGCCCGTCGCCAGCGCCTCCGGGACCTTGCCGACCCTTGCCCTTGAGCCGCATCTGCGTCCCGTCTTCGAGGCCCTTGGGCAGCTTCAGGTCGATCGTCTTTCCGTCGGCCAGGGTGATGCGCTGATCCTTGAGAGTTGCGGCATCAATGAAGGGAACGCGCAGCGTATATCCGATATCCGCCCCCTTCTGCGGAGGCGGGGCGTGCCTGCCACCAAAGGGATCACCGCCCGGGCGTGCGGCGCCGCGTGCTCGGCCACCGCCGAAAAGCCCTTCGAAGATGTCGCCAAGGTCCACCTGCTCGTTGCCGAATCCTTGGAAATCCTCGGCGCGAAAGCCCCGCTGACCGCCGGCACCGCCATTGAAACCTCCGCGACCGCCGCCGCCCATTCCGGCAAAAGGATTGGCGGGATTGCCTTCCATATCGATTTCGCCGCGGTCGAACTGGGCGCGCTTGTCCTTGTCGGACAGCAGGTCGTACGCCTTGGTTATGTCGGAAAAGCGTTCCGAAGCGTTGGGATTGTCCTTGTTGCGATCGGGATGCAGCTCCTTCGCCAGCTTGCGATAGGCGCTCTTGATGTCCTTTTCGTTCGCGCTACGGGTGACGCCGAGAGTGGAATAGGGGTCTGCCATAGTGTGTTAGCTAGTTGCGACGCTTCCCGCGCGCAAGCAGAGAGCCTTTCCTCCAATTGCCAGCAGAGTTAGAGACGCCGACCATGCCTAAGCGCAACTCGCCGAAATCCACCGAAGTTCCTGCTCTGGCGGATGAGAATGGCGCTGCGGTATTTTTCTATCCGGATCGTGCTCCGCGCGTTCTGCCTGACAGGAGCGCGCAATGAACGAAGCCGATAGTGCCATTCCGGTCACCGATCCCTTCACCCTGTTCGAGGCCTGGTTCGCCGAAGCCAAGGAGGCCGAGCCGAACGATCCCAACGCGATGGCACTGGCGACTGCGACGTCCCGCGGACAGCCGTCGGTACGCATGGTCCTCCTCAAGGGTCATGGCAGCCAGTGGGGGAAAGGCGGAGGTTTCGTGTTCTATACCAATGCCGAAAGCCGGAAGGGCAAGGAAATTCGCGCCAATCTGCAGGCTTCTTTGCTGTTTCACTGGAAATCCCTGCGCCGCCAGATCCGGATCGAGGGCTCGCTCGAGGAAGTGAGCGGCCAGCAGGCCGACAGTTATTTCCATTCCAGGCCGCGGGTTTCGCAGATCGGTTCGGCGGCCAGCGACCAGTCGCGCGCCCTTGCGGACCGCCAGCACTATCTCGACAGGGTAACGGCATTGGAGGAACGCTATCCCGAAGGCGATATACCGCGTCCGCCGCACTGGACCGGGTTCCTGCTGACCCCGCACACGATCGAATTCTGGCAGGATCGCGATTTCCGTCTGCATGACCGCAGGCAGTTTACCCGCGAGGGTCCGGGGGAGGCGTGGTCGAACACGCTGCTGTACCCGTGAGCGACAACCGCGCTCGCCTCGCCCGCTCAGCCGCACTCGCTTCGATCACGGTCGCGGTCATCCTCGTCGCCTTGAAGAGCTGGGCGAGTTGGCGCACCGGCTCGACCGCGATGCTTGGCAGCCTTGCCGATTCCGCGCTCGACCTTGTTGCGAGCATCGCCACGCTTACGGGGGTGTGGATCGCCTCCATGCCGGCAGACGAAGATCACCGGTTCGGTCACGGCAAGGCGGAAGCGCTGGCGGCGATTTTCCAGGTCATGCTCATTACCCTGTCCGCCTTCGGCATAGCGGCACGCGCGATCAGCCAATTGGTCGATGGCGGACAAACGTCCGCTGCGGGCGAGGGGATAGCGGTCTCGGTCGTCGCCATCGTTCTCACCTTTGCGTTGCTCGGATGGCAGCGGCATGTGATGCGCCGGACACGCAGCCTCGCGATCCAGACCGATCACCTTCACTACAAGTCGGACCTCTTGCTAAACGTCGCGGTCATCGCCGCACTCATGCTCGATCAGTATGCCGGTTTCGGTCTCGCAGACCCGCTGTTCGGGCTCGCTATCGCCGCATGGCTCGGCTGGGGCGCTTTCCATGCGGCAGGCGAAGCGGTCGACGATCTGATGGACCGCGAATGGCCCGAGGAAAAGCGGCTGGCCTTCGTCGAAGCGGCGGCCGAGCATCCGGAACTGTCCAATCTTCACGACCTGCGCACCCGTACCAGCGGCAATCGCGATTTCGTCCAGTTCCATGTCGACCTGCCCGGCAATATGACGGTCGAGCAGGCGCATGATATCATCGAACGCGTCGAGAACGATTTGTGCCGCCGTTTTCCGGCCATGGAGCTGTTGATCCACATCGATCCCAAGGGCCATGTGGACGAACCCGATAACCCGCTCGTCGAAGAAAACGAGTTCGCGAAGCTGGACCCGGAGAAGTGATGAAACTGCCCTATACCCATGTCGATGCTTTCGCCCCGCGGCCCTTCACGGGCAACCAGGCAGCAGTGATGCCGCTCGAGGCGTGGCTCGACGATGATGTCCTTCTGGCCATCGCCGAGGAGAACAATTTTGCTGAGACTGCCTTCGTCGTGCAGGACAATTCGGGCGAAACCGATTGGGAACTGCGCTGGTTCACGCCGACCGAGGAAGTGCGCTTGTGCGGTCATGCGACGCTGGCGAGTGGGCATGTCCTGCTGCAGCGCGACGGGGGTGAACACGTCACCTTCCGGACCCGCAAGGCCGGCAACCTCGAGGTGCGCAGAATGGAGGAGGGTTACGAACTCGCGCTTCCGCTCATTCCTACCAGCAAGGGCGACTGGGACGAGGCTACGGAGCTGCTGGGTTCCAGACCCCGGGAAGTCTGGCTCAATCCTGACGGATACGGGATCTATCTGTATGGAAGCGAAGAGGAAGTGCGCGCGCTCGACCCGGATTTGCGCGGGCTGCGAGCGCTTGGGAACGACCAGTTCATTTGCACCGCGCCGGGCGGTGATACCGATGTGGTCAGCCGGGTCTTCGTCCCGGGCGGCGGCGTGGATGAGGATAGCTTCACCGGGTCGGCCCACGCCTGCCTCACCCATTTCTGGACCGAGCGGCTGGGGCGCGAAAGCTTCAGCGCCTATCAGGCATCAAAGCGGGGCGGCCATGCCCGGTGCCGCCGCGATGGCGACAAGGCGGTTCTGGGCGGAAATTGCGTGACCGTGGTGGAAGGAAGTTTCTACCTGCCTTCGGCTGGATAGAGCTCCACGATATCGGCCAGTTGCTGCAGCATTGCTTCGCGCTCCGGGGCATTTGAATGGCCGAGACGCACGACGGTCAGCCCCTGTTCGGGCGACACGAACACATACTGGCCCATATGCCCGATCATGGAGAAGGCCGAATGCGGTGCACGATCGGGGAACAGTGGATGTTCTTCCTCTCCCGTGGGCCGGTTGAGCCAGGTCTGGAGCCCGTATTGCGGTGATCTGGGGCTGGGTCTCACCATTTCGGCAATCCAGCTGCGCGGGACGAGCTGTTCGCCCCGGTGCGAGCCCTTGCGGCGCATCAGTTCGCCCAGTTTCGCCCAGTCGCGCGCACTCGCATGCATCAGGCTTCCGCCGATCAGCGTGCCTGCCCGGTCGAATTCGGGGACCATGGAAGTGGCACCGAGCGGTTCGAACAGCCGCGCGGAGAGATAATCGCTCACTGCACGCCGCCGCGCCTCGGGATGTTCGGCATCGGACAGTACGCGCGCGGCGATGCCGGCGAGGATCACGGTAGTGTTGGAAGAATATTCGAACTTTTCTCCCGGTTCGGCCTCGGGCGGCTGGGCAGTGGCATAATCCGCCATATCGTCCCGCCCGTCGAGAAAGAGCATGCGCACTTCGCTGCTTTCGTAAGGCGGGCTGCCCGCCTCGGTATGCTCCAGCCCGCTGCGCATCTGCAGCAAATGGCGCAGGGTAATGTCCGCCCGGGGGTCCCCGCTGCGCTGCCAGCGGGGGACGGGTGCGGGCTGGTCCAGCCGGAGCAAACCGTCGCCGACGAGTTGGCCGATCATCAGGGCAGTTACCGTCTTGGCCATCGACCAGCTGACGAAGCGCGTGTTCTCGTCATAGTCTTCACCGTACCGCTCGGCTGCGATGGCGCCATCGTGCATCACGATCAGCGCGCGCGTTTCGCCAAGGCCTTCCATCCTGAAAAGATCGTCGACTTCGCGCGCCAGCGCTTTTGTCGGGGCGCCCGGATTCTCGGTCACGGCAGCGAGCGCTTCCTCGCTCAGTGGCGGCTCTTCTGCAGGGCCGGGCGAACCGCATGCCGCAAGGCTTGTAGTGGCAAGGACAAGGGCGATAAGGGAAGCGGGCCGCGGGAACATGCCCGCGTCACTCGCATGAGGAAATAACGCGCGCAATGGCGAAAAAACGCTCTCTCTTTTCACGCTGGTGGTTCTGGCTCGCCCTCGTCCTTCTGCTCGCGGCCGGTGCTGCATGGCTGGCCTATGGCGAAGCGGCGACCCGTACGGGCGAAACCGGGACAGCCTATGCCGCGCGAGTGGGCTGCTCTTGTCGTTTTGTCGCCGGACGCAGCCTCGAGGATTGCGCCAAGGACAAGCTGGAAGGCATGGAACTGGTGTCGCTGAGCGCGAACGAAACGACGAGGAGCGTTTCTGCCTCGATCCCCTTCATCGCTTCCGATACGGCGAGCTACCGCGAAGGTTATGGCTGCGTCCTGCAGAAGTGGGAAGACTAGGCCGCGCAGCCCGTGGTCGAATCGATCCAGCCGCCACCGATCACGCGGTCTCCGGCATAGATCACTGCCGCCTGCCCGGGCGCGACACCATATTCGGGTGTTTCGAACCGGATGGTCGTCGATTCCCCGCTGCCAAGCGGACCGTCCAAAATGATCGGCACAGGCTTGGCGAGGCTGCGGACCTTGGCGGTCAGCTGGACATCGGGTAGCGGGCCGATGCGGTTGGTTTCGACAAGACTGACCTCGTCTACCGCCAGCATGTGCTTGGGCCCGACTTTCACCAGTGCTTCGGCAGCGTCGATGCCGACGACATATAGCGGTTCGGGCTGTCCGCCGATGTCCAGGCCGCGGCGCTGGCCGACGGTGTAGTGGATCACGCCGCGATGTTCGCCCAGTTCCTCGCCAGTGGAAGCATGTACGATCGCGCCCGGACGCGCGCCTTCAGGGCGCATTTTCTTGACGATCTTCGCATAATCGCCGTCGGGTACGAAGCAGATATCCTGGCTGTCGGGCTTGGCGGCATTGCGCAGGCCAGCTGCCACGGCCAGTTCGCGCACCTCGCTTTTCGGCAATCCGCCCAGCGGGAAACGCAGGTAACCGAGCTGGTCCTCGGTCGTTGCGTAAAGGAAATAGGACTGGTCGCGCGCAGGATCGGTTGCTCGGTGAAGTTCTGCGCCTGCGGGACCCATCAGCCGCTGGACGTAATGACCCGTGGCAAGACAGTCTGCGCCGAGCTCGCGGGCCATGGCAAACAGGTCGGTAAACTTGGGCCCCATATTGCAGCGGATGCAGGGGACGGGCGTGCGGCCGGCTAAATATTCATCGGCGAAGGTTTCGACCACTTCCTCGCGGAATGCGCTTTCATGGTCCGAGACGTAATGCGCAATGCCCAGCCGGTCGGCCACGGCGCGCGCATCGGCGATGTCGTCGCCAGCGCAGCATGCACCCTTGCGGCCCGTTGCCGCCCCATAATCGTACAGCTGGAGAGTGATGCCGATGACTTCGGCGCCGCTCTTCGCTGCCAGCGCCGCGACAACGGAAGAATCCACGCCGCCCGACATCGCCACCACTATCCGGCTTTCGGGCGCAGGTTTTTCAAGGTCAAACAGCCCGGCGGCGCTGGCCGGGTCGAGGAGGCGGGATTCGGGCATGGGCGCGCCCATACACGTCCTCGCGCCTCGTCTCCAGTACTTCCCGGACGACGCCGCAAAACATGATTCACACACCCTTTACCATGTAACCCTATCAAGGAATGCATGTTTGAGGGGCAAATCAACAAGAAGACGGTGGGGGAGTCTCGTGAAAGCGAGGTTTTGCACCAGTTTCGCTGGACCGAGCTGGTCGCGAAATTATCCGCGACTCGCGAATTGCGCGAAGAACTCTCCAAAGGTGAAAGCGGGGGCTTCGAGGCCTTTGGTGAAGCCCGCCGCGAAAAAGATGGAGAAAGTAAACGGACCGTTAACCAAAACGGTTTAGCGCATGGCAAATCGGAGGCGTTAGGTCAGGGCCGAGCCGCAAGTGGTGCGGTGCAAGGCGACCGAGAGAAATAGATGATCGAAAACCAGGACATCCGCCCTGCACAGGTAATCGGCCCGCTTGGCGAGCCGCTGACCGTGGAGGATTTGCCGTCGCCTTCGACAAAGCGCTGGGTCGTGCGCCGCAAGGCCGAGGTGGTTGCGGCTGTCAATGGCGGTCTCCTGAGTATCGATGATGTTCTCGAACGCTATGGCCTCACCTTGGAGGAGTTCGCTTCCTGGCAGCGTGCGGTCGACCGGTCGGGCATGCAGGGCCTCCGCGTCACCCGCATCCAGCACTATCGCGACCTGTACGAGCGCCAGTTCAAGTACTGATACGGACGGGCTCGCCCCTGGCGGGAACCAAAACCTCCTGAATCCGCTGACTTCCTATCCCCATGCAGAAGGGGAACCCCCGCTTATGCTGTCCGTTCTGGGGGCATAGGGTCGGATGGGAGTCTAACAGGAGGTTTTGCAATGGGTTGGATTATCGCAATTATCGTCGGCGGCGTGGCCGGCTGGCTCGCAAGTTTGGTCATGGCGCGTGATGCTTCGATGGGCATTTTCTGGAATATCATCGTCGGTATCGTCGGCGCACTTATCGGCAACTTCCTTGCTGGCGCGCTATTCGGGATCGAAGGCAGCATACAGAGCTTCAACTTGACCGGTTTCATTATCGCGATCGTCGGCGCCATCGTATTGCTCGCTATCGCCAACCTCGTCCAGCGAGGCCGCGTGCGGTAAATACAGCGCAACTAGTTTCGATGAATTGGGCGGTGCAGCGTTGGCTGCGCCGCCCTTTTTCATGCCCCACGAGGCCCGAAGGCCACAATAGTGCGTCATTCGTCCATCCAACTGCCACTCCGGTCGAGTGAAAGATTGCCCCGCTTCGGCGCGTGCATTACTAGGAAAATCGCAGACTTGCGCTTTGTGGTTTACTTAACTAATACACCGAACAATCGAAGTCGTTGCCAGACGGGGCACCAAGAATGACGTATGAATCCGAGATCATGGCGAAAAAGGGGGAAGCGGTTAACGTTTCGCTGGACGGTGAAACCGTAATCGAAGAGCGCGGCGGCCGTAGCCGCAAGCGCCTCTACATCGTCATCGCCCTAATCGTGCTCGCAGCCATCGTCGCTGCCTATCTTTTGCTCACGGCTGGTGCCGAAGAGGAGGCTGTCGATACCGGCGCCCAGGCCCCTGCGATCACCGTCGTCTCCCCCGGGCGGACCACCGTCGCAGGAGAAATCGTGGCGACAGGCGTGCTCGCAGCGCGCCGGGATGCACCCGTTGGCGTTGTCGGCGAAGGCGGCAGGGTCGTCTCGATTCCTGTCGAAGCCGGCGACTGGGTTCGCCAAGGACAGGTCCTCGCCGTCATCGACCGTTCGGTCCAGTCACAGCAGGCGCATGCCGCATCCGCGCAGATCCAGGTTGCCCGGGCCGACGCAGAGCTTGCGCAGGCCAATCTCGATCGCGCCCTGCAACTTGTCGAGCGCGGCTTCGTCTCGCAAGCCGATGTCGATCGCCTGACTGCAACCCGTGACGCTGCCGCGGCCCGTGTCCAGGTGGCGCGCGCGCAGCTCGATGAACTGCAGGCCCGCAATGCGCGGCTCAATATCGTCGCCCCCTCCGCAGGACTGTTACTCGAACGCAATGTAGAGGTCGGTGCGACGGTTTCGGCCGGGTCCGGACCTCTGTTTCGCCTCGCCCGCGGCGGGGAGATCGAAATGCTCGCCCAAGTTGGCGAGGAACAGCTTACCAAGCTGCGCGCCGGAGTTTCAGCCGAAGTGACGCCGGTGGGTTCCGACCAGACATTTACTGGACAGGTATGGCAGGTGGCCCCGACCATCGATGCCCAGAACCGGCAGGGGACGGCGCGGATCGCGCTTTCCTACGATCCCGCCCTGCGTCCCGGCGGCTTTGCCACGGCCCGCATCCTTAGCGGCACCACAACCGCTCCGCTATTGCCCGAAAGCGCCGTGCTGTCGGATGATGATGGCAGCTTCGTTTACGTGGTGGACGCCGAGAACAAGGTCCAACGCAGGCCGGTGAGAACCGGAATGGTCACCAGCGAAGGTGTCGTGATCGAGAGCGGCATCACCGGCAACGAGAAGATCGTACTGCGCGCCGGCGGCTTCCTCACCGAGGGCGAAACGGTCAATCCGCGCACGGCCGGGCAATAGGGGGCCTGCAATGAACTTCCGCAACCTTTCCGCGTGGTCGATCCGCAATCCTGTAATTCCCTTGGTTGCCTTCACCGCTCTGCTGCTGGCCGGCATTCTGAGCTTCGCGCGGATGGATGTGGTCAACAATCCGGATATCGAGTTCCCGGCGGTCAACATCACGATTTCGCAGCCCGGCGCTGCCCCGACCGAAATTGAGAACCAGATCACCCAGCGTGTCGAATCGGCGGTCCGTTCGGTTTCCGGGGTGAACAAGATTACCTCGACTGCTCGTGAAGGCAGTTCGAACACCTTCGTCGAATTCGAGATCGGCACCGATCCGAACGACGCCGTGTCCGAGGTGAAGAACGCGATCGACGGGGTGCGCGGAAGCTTGCCCGAAGGGATTCTCGAACCGCGTATCGAGAAGGTCGATGTCGCTGGGGGCTTCCTGGGGATTTACGCCGTCGAAGCGAGCGACATGACGATCGAGCAGCTTAGCTGGTTCATCGACGATACCGTTGCCAAGCGCCTGCTGTCGATCGAGGGCATGGCCGAAGCCGGACGCTTCGGCGGGGTCGACCGGGAAATCGAGGTCACGCTCGATCTCGCGAAGATGCAGGCTTACGGAGTGACGGCATCCGAGATCAACCAGGTGCTGCGGCGCGACAATCTCGATGCTGCAGGCGGCATGGCGGAAGTCGGCGGCACGCGCCAGTCGGTCCGCGTTCTCGGCAACACCGGAAGCGCGTTCGAACTCTCCCAGCGCCAGATCCGCCTTGCGGACGGCACGACGCTCAGACTGGGCGATGTTGCTACTGTGAGCGACGGCTATTCGGAACGCACGTCGATTTCCAAGGTTCGCAATCAGGAAGTCGTGAACTTCTACATGAGCCGCGCCAAGGGCGCTTCGGACGTTACGGTCTATGAAGACGCGCAGGAGCTCATTGCGGAAATCGAGGCCGAAAACCCCGATGTCCGCTTCATCCAGCTGTTCGATACGGTCAAATATACCAAGGACCAGTATTCCAGTTCGATCGCCGCGATGATCGAAGGCGCGATCCTGGCGGTCGTGGTGGTGTTCTTCTTCCTGCGCGACTGGCGGGCGACCTTCATCTCTGCCGTCGCCATCCCGCTGTCCGCAATCCCGACATTCTGGTTCATGGATCTGCTCGGGTTCAATCTGAACTTCCTGTCGCTACTCGCGCTCGGGCTCGTGGCGGGTGTGCTGGTCGATGATGCTATCGTCGAGATCGAGAACATCGTCAGACACATGCGCATGGGTAAATCCGCCTATCAGGCCTCGATCGATGCGGCGGATGAAATCGGCCTGCCGGTTGTCGCAACGAGTTTCTGCATCGTCGCGGTCTTCCTGCCGGTCGGCCTGATGCCGGGCGTGACGGGCCAGTTCTTCAAGAATTTTGGTCTGACCGTAGTCATCGCGGTGCTGATGAGCCTTGCTGTCGCACGCATGATCACGCCGATGCTGTCGGCTTATTTTCTCAAGGCGCACGGCCATGCGGAACACGGCGAAGGCAAGTGGATGGACCGCTATATGCGTGTGCTCCATTGGTCGCTCGAGCGCGGCAAAATGCGTACACGGCGCGAGGGTCTGCCGGGGCCAAAGCGTCGCTGGACCTATGCATTGTCGCTGCTGCTTGTCGTGTTCGCCTTGCTGGGTATTTCCGGCGCTGCGGTTTTCATGACCTTCAATGCGATCGACGGATTGCAGATACCTCAGACGCTGGCCAATGCCGTGGCGGCAGACGGTTTCCTGCACGATCTGGTGATGCGTCCGCTGCAGATAATCCAACTCGCAGTGGCTACCGCAGTCGGTTTTGCGCTGGTGTTGGGTTTCCTGAAAGTTCTTGGCTTCCTCACCCGTGTGATTGGCGAACGGCTGAGCCAGAGCTGGCGCTATCTAGAAGCGCGCTTCTACGATCATCGGGTCTGGATGCTTGGCGTCGGCTGGTTTTCATTCCTATTGACGATCCTGCTGTTCACGCAGACGCCGTTCCAGTTCAATCCCGAGATCGACGACGAGAATGTGCAGGTCGCGATCGAAATGGTACCCGGCACGACGCTGGAAACCACAGAGCGGGTGGCCGATAGGGTAGCGGCGCTGCTCTATGACCAGCAGGAGGTCCTGCGTGTCCTCGAACGCGTTCAGGAAGGCCAAGCGACCCTTTACGTGACCTTGAAAGAGGATCGCGAGCGTCCGTCATACGAGTTCACCAGAGCACTCGCGCCGGAACTGGCTCTGATTCCCGATGCCCGGGTCCGCTGGAATTCGATGGGCGGTCCTGGCGGCGGTGGCAGCGGGCGCGATCTGACAATCATGCTCGCCGGTTCCGATCCGGAACTTCTCAGCGACACCGCTTCGAAGGTGGTCGAGGAAATGAAGGGCCTCTCCACCGTGGTCGCGCCGCGTATCACGGCCGACGTCCCGCGGCCCGAGATCATCATCCGCCCGCGTACCGCATTGCTAGCCGACCTTGGTGTATCGACCGCCGCGATGAGCCAGGCGATCCGTATCGCGACGATGGGTGAAATCGAACAGAACGCAGCGAAATTCTCGCTTTCCGATCGTCAGATTCCTATCACCGTTCGCCTTCCGGAAGGCGCGCGCGAGGATATTACAACGATCGAGAACCTGCCGGTGCCGACGGCCAACGGTTCGTCGGTCCCTCTCGGCCGGATTGCTGACATAACCTTCGGCTCGGGCCCGACGACGATCCAGCGCTACAACCAGAACCGGCGTGTCTTCATCGGGGCCGACCTTGCCAGCGACGTGTTGCGCGGCAACGCGATGGAGCAGGTCGACGCTCTGCCGACCCTCGCCAACCTGCCGCAAGGCGTGATCCGCGACCAGGTTGGTGAAGACGAAATGCAGCAGGAACTGATGGCGAATTTCTCCGTCGCCCTGCTCGCAGGTATTCTCCTCGTCTTTGCGGTGCTGGTCCTGCTCTACAAGCGCCTGATGAGTCCGCTGGTCAATATGACCTCACTCGCACTCGCGCCCCTCGGCGGGATATTCCTGGTCTGGATCGTGGGTCAGCCGCTCTCCATGCCAGTGCTGATCGGGGTCTTGCTGCTCCTGGGGATCGTCTCGAAGAACTCCATCCTGCTGATCGACTTCGCAATCGAGGCAATGGACGCCGGGCAGAGCAAGATGGAAGCCATCATCGACGCCGGGCACAAGCGCGCACAGCCCATCGTCATGACCACCGTCGCGATGACCGCAGGGATGGTGCCCACTGCGCTGAGCCTTTCGGGCGACGGCGCATGGCGTGCGCCGATGGGGACGGTGGTGATCGGCGGTCTGATCCTTTCCACACTCCTGACGCTGCTTATCGTCCCCGCCGGGTTCAGTCTGGCGGACGGATTCGAAAAGCGCGCCGGTCCGTGGATGCGCAACCGCTTCCTGACCTACCGCCCGGGTGACGAAGACGGCGTTCCGGGGGCAAAGGGCCACCAACCCGGGATCGAACCGGCAGAGTAAGCGTCGCCTAGGGTATGGCGGGCACATTCGATAGACTGGCAGGATTAAGCGTAGCGCCGCTCCCGCCTGATCGCGCCCGCATCATGCGCCGTACCGCCACGGGCATGCTGGTGCTCATGGCGGCAATCTTCATTGCCTCCGGCCGCTGGCTCGATGTGCATCCTGCCTGGGGTTACGTCCATGCGTTCGCCGAAGCAGCGATGGTGGGCGGCCTTGCCGACTGGTTTGCGGTGACCGCGCTGTTCCGCCGCCCACTCGGCCTGCCGATCCCGCACACTGCGATCATCCCGGAAAACAAGGACCGTATCGCGGATACGATGGCGGGCTTCCTGCGCGAGAACTTCCTGACGCCGCAGGTCGTCGCCCGACGTATGGGGTCCATGAACCTGGCCTCGGCGGTGGGGAGCTATCTGGCCGACCCAAAAGCGGCTCGCGATTCGCGCGTCCGTGCCGGTGCTGGCGAACTTGCGGTCGAAGTGCTGGAATCGCTCGATCCCGACCGGCTGGGAACGCAAGTCCGTTCCGGGCTCGCGGCGCAGATCGAGAAGCTGGAAGTCTCGCCGCTGCTCGGCAGCATGCTGGATGCGATGATCGAGGACGGGCGGCACAAGGTGCTGATCGACAAGATCATCCGCTGGGCAGGCCTCGTGCTCGAGGACAACGAGCAGATGGTTCGCGACATGGTCCACAACCGGGCCAACGCGGTCCTTCGCTTCACCGGTCTGGACGAAAGGGTTGCGAATTCGGTTCTCGACGGCCTCTACAAGCTTCTGGCCGAAGTGCTGGTGGATCCGGAGCACCCCCTGCGCAACAAGATCGAGGAAGGCCTCCAGGAACTCGCCCGCGGTCTGCGCGAGGATCCGGAGATGCAGGCGCGGGTCGAGCGCATGAAGGTCGAACTGGTAAACAATCCGGCGATCGCGGACTGGTGGCAGTCGGTCTGGGAGCGCATCCGCGCGCGGCTCATCAGGAGCATTCGCGAAAGCGGCGGCGCAGGTGGCGGATACCTTGGCGAGACCTTGGCCGAACTCGGCGGCGCCCTACGCGATGACATCCGCTTGCAGCAGCAGGTCAACCGCTTCGCCCGCCGGACCGCCGTGGGCGTGGCAACGCGCTATGGTGACCAGATCGTTCAGTTGGTCAGCGAAACCGTCCGCCGCTGGGATGCGACTACGCTGACTGGTCGTGTGGAAAGCGCCGTGGGTCGCGATCTCCAGTTCATCCGGATCAACGGAACACTGGTGGGCGGCCTGGTCGGCGTCACCATTCACGTTCTCACTGAAGTCTTCGGCTGAGCGGAACCAGTCCGTTGCCTTACGAGGCGAGAAAAAGAACGCGGTTGGCCGAGTACGATTTTACGGCTTCTCCCGCGGCATTGCGGGCTGGTTCAAACCGTGCGTTGCGTGTGAATCCATCACAAACTGATTCCGAGAATGCCGGATCGGAATAGTTCGACTGGATCACGCAGTCCGTTACGCGGCCTTTTTCATTGATGGCCAAACGGTACCCAATACTGCCCGACAGTCCCTTGCGCATAGCCATGGTCGGGTAAACGCCGCCCCGGAACCAGTCACTCATGTCACCCTTGGCCTTCGGTCTCGTGGCAAGAGATCTCTGCACCTCCGGGTCGTAGCCCCAACTCCTTACCAGATCATCGAGGCAGACATCCATGGCCTCCAACCCCTGCCCGAAGCCGGTAAAGTGAAGAACCACAGGATCTGAGCGACCGACAGATATCGTTAGACTTTCGGTCCTTTCCGCGATTGCGGTTTCGACCTCTCTCAACGCCGGTGGGGAGCTGTCTCGATCTGCGCGAGCTTCCAAAGTGTCGTCAGGAATAAGCTGCGCATGGAATTGCCATACCGTTCCGCCCTTGTCGGTATCACCAAACAGAACTCGCTCTTCCTCGATCTCGTCAGCGGGATCGAAACTGTAAGCGAAGGACCGGGAACGACCGGACTTGAGTGGTTTCCCGGACACCACAACTTCCATCGAGATACCTGGAGCGTATTTCGCGAGAACCAAAGTGACCTTGGATTCGCCTTGACCGAAGGTGCGGGCCAACCGGCATGCTTCATTGCCGTAGTCCAAATTCCAGCTCGAACTGGGTTCGAGGACCAGCGGCTCCTTTGCAGAACCTATTGTCGGCAGAGCGAACAGGTGAAGGCACAAAGGCCGGCTAATAGTGTCTTCAAGTTACGACCCCCGAAATTCAGGAGGTTAATATAAAGAAGGGGCGGCCAACCACAATAGGACAGCCGCCCCGTCATTCTGCAGAAGATAGCAATTATAGCTTTTCAGTGAGTTCCGGGACTGCCTTGTAGAGATCGGCGACCAGGCCGATGTCGGCGACCTGGAAGATCGGCGCGTCTTCGTCCTTGTTGATCGCGATGATTGTCTTGGAATCCTTCATGCCCGCAAGGTGCTGGATAGCGCCTGAAATGCCGATGGCGATGTAGACTTCCGGAGCCACGATCTTGCCGGTCTGTCCGACCTGGTAATCGTTCGGTACGTAACCCGCATCGACCGCGGCCCGCGAAGCGCCGATGCCTGCGCCGAGTTTGTCTGCCAGCGGCGTGATGACCTGCTCGAAGGTTTCCGCGTCCTTCAGCGCTCGGCCACCCGAAACGATGATCTTGGCGCTGGTGAGTTCGGGGCGGTCGCTCTCGGCGATTTCCTGGCTGACGAAGCTGGAAAGGCCTGCATCGGCCGGACCGGAAATTTCCTCGATAGTGCCCGAACCGCCTTCCGCTTCCGCCTTGTCGAAAGCGGTGCCGCGAACGGTGATGACGAGCTTTTCATCCGAGCTTTCCACCGTCGCGATGGCGTTCCCGGCGTAGATCGGCCGGGTGAAGGTCTTGTCGCCTTCCACCGAGAGGATGTCCGACACCTGCATCACGTCGAGCAGCGCGGCGACGCGCGGCGCGATGTTCTTGCCGGTGGTGGTGGCGGGTGCCACGAACGCATCGTGGTGGCCCATCTGGTCGGCAATCAGCGGCGCAACGTTTTCGGCCAGCGCATGCTCATAGGCAGCATCGTCTGCAAGGTGGACCTTGCCCACGCCCGCGACCTTCGCAGCCTGTTCGGCAACCGCGCGGCAGCCCGATCCGGCAACCAGCAGGTGCACTTCGCCCAGCTTGCCAGCGGCGGTTACCGCTGCAAGCGTGGCGTCCTTCATCTCGGCATTGTCGTGTTCGACCCACACCAGTGTCTTCATGTTCAAACCTCTAAGTCCGTTCGCCCTGAGCTTGTCGAAGGGCCGTACTTTTCTTCATCCGAGCGCCCGAAAGAAGGACGGTGCTTCGACAAGCTCAGCACGAACGGATGACGGGTGAATTCCTTATGCGATGCCCAACGCCTTGATCTTGGCGACCAGCGCATCGACGTCTTCGACCTTCACGCCTGCCTGGCGAACCGGCGGTTCCGAGACATTGGTAGTCTTCAGCCGCGGGGCCGTGTCGACGCCGTAATCGGACGGGCTCTTGGTATCGAGCGGCTTCTTCTTCGCCTTCATGATGTTCGGCAAAGAAGCATAGCGCGGTTCGTTCAGGCGCAAATCGGTGGTGACGATGGCCGGAAGCGTGAGCTTCACGGTCTCGAGACCGCCGTCGACTTCGCGCTTCACGGTGACGTGATCGCCTTCAACTTCGACCGTATTGGCGAAAGTGCCCTGCGGGCGGCCCATGAGGGCTGCGAGCATCTGGCCAGTCTGGTTCGAATCGTCGTCGATCGCCTGCTTGCCGAGCATCACGATGCCGGGCTCTTCCTCTTCGGCGATGGCCTTGAGGATCTTGGCAACCGCGAGAGGTTCGACCTCGTCATCGGTTTCTACCAGGATCGCGCGGTCGGCGCCCATGGCGAGCGCGGTGCGCAGGGTTTCCTGCGCCTTTGCCGGGCCGATGCTGACGGCCACGATCTCTTCCGCCTTGCCCGCTTCCTTGAGGCGGATGGCCTCTTCGACCGCGATTTCGTCGAAGGGGTTCATGCTCATCTTCACGTTGGCGAGGTCCACGCCCGAGCCATCGGCCTTCACGCGCGGTTTTACGTTGTAATCGATCACCCGCTTGACGGGGACGAGGATCTTCATCGGTGTTACCTTCCTCTCGATAGAAACTGTGGCGCACGCCTAGCTTGCGTTTACGTAAACGTCAAGTTGAGCAGGCCATGTAGCCTGCGCCCTCTGCCTGCTTCCTTGTCCGCAGAAATCCGCAGGTCAAGCGCGTCCGCCCATTCATCTTTACTATGGTTTGGCGGGCGAATAGTTTCAGGCGAACGGCGGGAGGTTGGCGATGCGCGTTTGGATGATGATTACGGCCCTGGCGGCAGCGCTGGCTACGCCGATAGCTGCGCAGGAAACCCGGGTCGCTCACGAAGGTCATGCAGCGCCGCCCGCCACGCTCGAACAGATGTCGTGGCTGGTGGGCCAGTGGAGCGGAGCCGGGATCGGCGATGCGCCTGCGTGGGAAAGCTGGCTGCCGCCCACCGGCGATACGATGGTCGGCACTTTCGTGCAGCAGACGGCAGGAGGCGGCATCCGCTTTACCGAACACCTCTACCTGATGGAGGAGGAAGGCACGCTGGTACTGCGCCTCAAGCACTTCAACGCCGATCTCACCGGGTGGGAAGACAAGGGCGACATGCTAACCTTCCCCCTTGTCGCAATTGAGGAATGCGCGGCGTACTTCAACGCCCTGACGCTGCGCTGCGATGGCGAGAACGGACTGCTTGCCGCTGTCCGCATGAAGAGCGACAGCGACGAAATTAGCGAACTCGTCTTCCGGTTCACCAAATCGGGTGACAGCGCGCCTCCCGTGTCGCGCTGTCCGGATGCGACCACGACGATCGAAATCAACCAATGCCTGATGGCTGTGGCCGGAAGGGCAGATGCGCGCCGGTCCGAATATCTCGAAGCGGTTCTGGCGGAGCGCAAGGACCGGCCCGATCTGGCGGAAAGCATCCGCGCCAGCGAAGCGGCATTCATCGCCTATCGCGACGCGGAGTGCGGCGCGGTCTATCAGGACTGGATCGACGGATCGATCCGCGGGGCCATGGCTGCTACATGCCGGATCGACATGACCGATGGGCGCACCCACCGGTTATGGCAAACCTGGCTGGCCGGAATGGAGCCATCCAGCGCTGTCCTGCCGGAGCCCGGCCCAACGAGCTAGACGGCGCCATCCGAAGCTGGATCAGGCCGCCTTCTTCACCTCTGCCACGATCTTGCGGGCGGCATCGCCCAGATCGTCGGCGCTGACGATCGGCAGGCCCGAATTGGCGAGGATGTCCTTGCCCTGCTGGACATTGGTGCCTTCGAGGCGGACAACGAGCGGAACAGAAAGATTCACTTCCTTGGCCGCCGCCACGATACCGTCGGCGATGATGTCGCACTTCATGATCCCGCCGAAGATGTTGACGAGGATGCCTTCCACCGCCGGGTCCTTCAGGATGATCTTGAACGCTGCCGTGACCTTTTCCTTGGTCGCGCCGCCGCCCACGTCGAGGAAGTTCGCCGGGAAGGCGCCGTTCAGCTTGATAATGTCCATCGTCGCCATGGCGAGGCCCGCACCATTGACCATGCAGCCGATGTTGCCGTCGAGCTTGATGTAGGCGAGGTCGTATTCGCTCGCTTCGACTTCGGCCGGGTCTTCCTCGGTCTCGTCGCGCATCGCTTCCACGTCCTTGTGGCGATAAAGCGCATTGCCGTCGAAGCTCATCTTGGTGTCGAGTACGAGGAGGTTGCCTTCCTTGTCTTCCACCAGCGGATTGATCTCGAGCATTTCCATGTCGAGGTCCATGAAGGCGGTGTAAAGCTGCTTGGCCAGCTTCTGGCACTGCTTGTTGGTATCGCCGGTCAGCTTGAGCGCGAAGGCAACTGCGCGTCCGTGGTGCGGCATGAAGCCCTGTGCCGGATCGATGGTAATCGTGGTGATCTTCTCGGGCGTTTCATGCGCCACGTCCTCGATATCCATGCCGCCTTCGGTGGAGGCGATCATCGCGACCTGCCCGCTCGCACGGTCGACCAGCATGGAGAGGTAATATTCCTTTTCGATGTCGACGCCGTCGGTGACGTAGAGGCGGTTGACCTGCTTGCCTTCGTCGCCGGTCTGGATCGTCACCAGCGTGTTGCCGAGCATCTCCTTGGCGTTGGCTTCAACCTCGTCGATGCTCTTCGACAGGCGGACGCCGCCCTTTGCATCGGGGCCGAGTTCCGTGAACTTGCCCTTTCCGCGCCCGCCGGCGTGGATCTGCGCCTTCACGACATAGAGCGGCCCGGGAAGCTGTTTCGCGCCCGCAACCGCTTCTTCGACGGTGAGTGCTGCGTGTCCTGCGGGAACGGCGATGCCGTATTTCGCGAGGAGTTCCTTGGCCTGGTATTCGTGAATGTTCATCGGGGTTCTCGTCCTTCGCGCAAAATGCGCGGTCTGGGGGGATGGGAATCTGCGCGTGCGCATAAGCATGTCTGGGCGCGCTTGAAAAGTGCGGTTTTCGGGTGCAGGTGCTCTCGCGCTCCATGATCGATAGCAAACGTCTCGAATCCATCGTCGCGCAGGCAGGCGAGATAGCGCTCGGACTCTGGCCGGGCGCGGGCGCGGAACTGGAGTCGTGGGAGAAGACGCCGGGAAGTCCGGTGTGCGAGGCCGATCTTGCCGTCGATGCCTTTCTGAAACGCGAACTGGGCGCTCTGCTGCCTTCGGCCGGATGGCTGTCTGAGGAAACCGCCGACGATCCGGAGCGGCTCGAACGCGATCTGATCTGGCTGGTCGATCCGGTGGACGGCACGCGCGATTTCATCCGCGGGCGCAAGGGCTGGGCGGTGTCGGTCGCCCTGATCAGCTCCGGCAGGCCGCTCATCGGTACGCTATGCGCGCCGGCACGCGGGGAGGTGTGGCAGGCCGTTGCAGGGCAGGGGGCAACACTCAACGGTTCGTCTATCGCTGCTTCGACACGCCAGAAGTTCGAAGGTGCTCGCGTGCCCGCCAACGATCTGATGAAGCAGGACCGGATATTGAACAAGGTCGAGCAGCCCAATTCCATCGCCCTCCGGATCGCCATGGTGGCGGACGACCGCGCCGATCTCGTCGCTACGCTGCGCTGGGGGTTCGAATGGGACATTGCCGCCGCCGGGCTGATCGCGCGCGAAGCGGGGGCTGCCGTGTCCGACAGTTTCGGGCGAAAGCTCGATTACAACAAGCGCGACCCGCGCGCCTTCGGCGTCATCGCCAGCGCGCCGGGAATCCATGCCGCCACGGTCGAACATCTTGCAGACCGGGCACGGCAGATCGCCAGTCCCTAGAACCCGGCGCACGAAAAAAGGGGCCGGGCTGAACCCGACCCCTTCATTTCGAACCGCGGTTCGATTTACTTCAGGTTACTGGCTCGCCTGAGCAGCTTCCACGTCATCCTGATCGAACGGGATGATCTTGATTTCGACACGGCGATTGAGCGGTTCGTTCACGCCGTCGGCGGTCTTGACCTTGAGATGCTCATACTGCTCGCCGTAACCCTGCCAGCGGATGCGCGAAGAACTCACGCCGCGGCTGATCAGGTAGTTGGCCACCGCCTGGGCGCGCTGTTCGGACAGGCGCTGGTTGAGATCGGTACCGCCGGTCGTGTCGGTATATCCGTACACGTCGATCAGGCTGTTGGGATACTGGACGAGGTTCGAAGCGACATTGTCCAGCGTGGCGCGGAAGGCCGAATTGATCGTAGCGCTGCCGGTGGCGAAGGTCACGCCGTCGGGCAGGTTGACGAGAATCGCGTTTCCGCCGTCGGTTTCGGTAACATCGACGCCCGAACCGGCGGTCTGTTCTTCCAGTTCCTTGATCTGCTGGTCCATGCGGTAGCCGACATAGCCGCCAGCTGCGCCGCCTGCGGCTGCGCCGATAATGCGTCCGGTCTTGCCGCCGATAACGCCGCCAAGAAGGCCGCCGGCAACAGCGCCGCCGACACCGCCGAGCACGGTGCGCGATACCTTGCGTTCACCGGTGTTGGGATCGGTGACACAGGCAGACGTGCCGAGCAGAGCGATGGAAGAAAGTCCTGCGAGGAAAAAGCGTGATGATTTCATGTTTTCATTCCCTTTCTGAGAGCTGGGCTGGATGGAGCTCTCCGGCCCCTGCCTCACCCGAACGCCATGGGACGCACCCACCAGCGTCTCTAGAGTGTTCCAACCATTGAATTCACAGCCTGTTCCGAGAGACGCTGGCAGAGCGGCGCTTTTGTGCTAGCGACGGGGCGTGACACCCTTTCCCTGGACCGACCTCCTCATCATCGCCGGATTGATCGTACTCAACGGCGTATTCGCCATGAGCGAACTGGCAATCGTATCTGCGCGCACCGGACGGCTGCGTTCGGCTGCCAATCGCGGGAGCACGAGCGCACAGACAGCGATCGAGCTGGCGGCCGATCCCGGCAAGTTCCTTTCCACCGTGCAGATCGGCATCACGCTGATCGGCATCATCAACGGCGCCTATTCCGGCGCGAGCCTTGGTGGTCCGGTGGGAGCACGTCTGGCAGCCCTCGGCCTGCCCGCGCAATGGGCGGAGGAAGCCGGTTTTGCCGCGGTAATCGCCGTGACAACCTATCTCAGTCTCGTCGTGGGCGAACTGGTGCCCAAGCAGGTCGCCTTGCGGCTGGCAGCACCGATCGCCATCGCCACGGCTCGCCCGATGGCGCTGCTGGCGCGCGTTGCCGCCCCGCTGGTCTGGCTGCTCGACGCCTCCTCGGGCCTGCTGATTCGCCTGCTCGGCGTGAAGCCGGAAGGCCAGAGCTCGATCACGGCGGAAGAACTGCACATGCTGTTCGCCGATGCGACCCGCAGCGGGGTGATCGAGAGCGAACAGCACCAGATGCTCGCGGGGGTTGTGCGCCTCGCCCAGCGCCCCGTGCGCGAGGTGATGACCCCGCGGACGGATCTCGACTGGATCGACGTCAATGCTGATGAAGAAGCGATCCGCGCGATGCTGGAAGAAAGCCCGCATTCGGTGTGGCCGGTGGCCGATGGGTCGCCTGACCGGGTCATGGGCCTCGTGCGCGTGCGCGAGGTGCTGGGGGCGATGCTGGCGGGCGAGGGCGTGATGCTCGAAACACTGATGAAGAAGGCCGAAGTCGTGCCCGACCAGCTCGATGCGGTGGACGCGCTTCGCGTACTCCAGCAGGCCGATATCGCCATGGCCATGGTGCATGACGAATACGGCCATCTGGACGGTGTCGTGACCCCGGTAGACCTGCTCACCGCGCTGGTCGGCGATTTCGCAAGCGATCAGGACCCGGACGATACGCCCGGCATCGTGGAGCGCGACGACGGCTCGCTGCTCGTGGCCGGATCGCTCTCGGCCGACGCACTCGCCGACCGGCTGGATCTCGACTATGGCGACGACCGCGAGTTCGCGACAGTCGCGGGCTTCTGCCTCGCGGTGATGAAGAAACTGCCCGCCGAAGGCGAATGGTTCGAAGAGCAGGGCTGGCGCTTCGAAGTCGTCGACCTGGACGAACGCCGCATCGACAAGGTGCTGGTCAGCGAAGTCGCGGGCAAGCCAAAGCGCGAAGTCTCAACAGACTAAACTAACGGGCTGCGCCTGACCGGGCCGGGGGAGGTCCGGCAAGGCCGACTGGCCGCACACCTAGCGAGGAAGAACCCGCAGAAGCGGGTTCGCGAAACAATCAGCCCGGAATTACGGCCTGCGCCGAAGCGCCGTCACCTTCGGGTGCGGCGATGATGTCGCGGGTCACACGGCCCTTGGCCACGGTGTTGGTTTCTTCCGAACCTACCTGCGAACGGATGCCCGGTTCGGCTGCACCGGCACGGTCGAGCGCGCTGGTTTCGACAGAGCTACGCTCCGCCGGGCCGCCGAACAGCGCTTCGAGCGTCTGTTCTGCCGCAGTCCCTTCCGCCGGGCGCGGCGCGCCGGGAGCGGGGGGAACGAGGTTGAAATCGGGCGGCACCACCAGCGGGGCCTGACGCTGCACGGCGAATTCATCGGGGCGTTCGCGGTTCAGGAAACCGCCGCCGCCGCATGCTGCCAGCATGCTGGAAACTGCGCCAAGAAGGGCGATACGGGTAAGGGTATTCATCAGTTGCTCTCCGCGGCATCTGCCGGTTTGCCGTGCATGAGGTCGTCGACCTCTTCATCGGCCTTGTCGCGCATGAAGAAGGCGCGGGCAAGGATTATCAGGACGCCGATGGTGATGGCCGCATCGGCGATGTTGAAGATCAGGAAGGGGCGGAATTCCCCGATATGGAGGTCGGCATAGTCGATGACATAGCCAAGCTCGTAGCGGTCCTTGATGTTGCCCAGCGCCCCACCGAGGATCATCGACAGGCCTAGGATATCACCCAGCGCCTTCTCGCGGAACATCCAGATGGTGACCACCAGCGCGATCAGCGCGGTGACGCCCACCAGGATCCAGCGCGATTCGAAGCTGTCGGCCTCGAACAGGCCCATCGATACGCCGAAATTCTGCGTCCAGCGCAGGTCGAAGAAAGGCAGCAGCTCGATGACCCGGACCTGCCGCAGCTGGAGCGGCTCGACCATGAGCCATTTCACATACTGGTCCGCGCCATAGATGGCGAAGGCGAGCGCGACGCCGATCAGGCGCATGCGAAGGAGCGGGTTCATGTCAGGCTGCATCCATCTGGGTGACGACATCCTCGCAGCGGTCGCACAGCGCCCCGTCCTCGGAAACCGAGGGCAGCAGGCGCCAGCAACGGCCGCATTTGTTTTCGTCTGTACGGGTAACGGACACCGCGTCGCTATCGCTCCGGGCGACTGACGCGGTGATGAACAGTTCGGCGAGATCCGCGTCGCTGAAGCCTTCGGGCGCCGCGCTGGCGGGGACCACGACATCGGCTTCGAGGCTGGAACGGATGGTCTTGTCGCGGCGCAGCGGCTCGATCGCCTCGGTCACGCGCTCACGCAGATCGCGCAGCTTTTCCCAGCGTGCGCCATCGGCAGTGACGCCCGGCACCTTGGGCCATTCGAGCAGGTGGACGCTGCCGCCTTCGGGATAGCGCGTGGTCCATACCTCCTCGGCGGTGAACACCAGAACCGGCGCGGCATAGCGTGCCAGCGCGTGGAACAGGATATCGAGCACGGTGCGATAGGCATTGCGGCGCGTACTGTCCGGCCCGTCGCAATAGAGGCAGTCCTTGCGGATATCGAAGTAGAAGGCCGACAGGTCCTCGTTGCAGAAATCCACCAGCAGGCGCGTGTAGGTGTTGAAGTCGTACGCCTCGAGCGCGGTCTTCAGCTTCCCGTCGAGATTCGCGAGCAGCGCGAGGACATAGACCTCCAGCTCGGGAATCTCGCCCGTATCGCCCATGTCACCGACGAAGCCATCGAGCGCGCCGAGAAGATAGCGGAAGGTGTTGCGCAGGCGCCTGTACTGGTCTCCCACGCCTTTGAGGATTTCATCGCCGATCCGGTGGTCTTCGGTGAAATCGACGCTCAGCGCCCACAGGCGGATGATGTCCGCGCCGTATTGCTCCATCACCTTCAGAGGATCGATGGTGTTGCCGAGGCTCTTCGACATCTTCTTGCCGTCGCTCGCCATGGTGAAACCGTGGGTCAGTACCGCGTCATAGGGCGCGCGGCCGCGGGTGGCGGAGCTTTCGAGCAGGGAGGACTGGAACCAGCCGCGATGCTGGTCGGAGCCTTCCAAGTAGAGGTCGGCGGGCCAGCGCTGGTCGGGCCAGCGGCCGCTTTCCAGCGTGAAGGCGTGGGTGCAGCCGCTATCGAACCAGACGTCGAGGATGTCGGTGACCATCTCGAACTCGGCCGGATCGTGGTCGGGACCGAGGAATTCGGCCTTGCGGCTTTCGTCCCACGCATCGACGCCCTGCTGCTTCACCGCTTCGATGACGCGGGCATTGACCTGCGGGTCCTGCAGATAGCTGCCGTCCTGCCGCACGAACAGCGTGATCGGCACGCCCCATGCGCGCTGGCGCGAAAGCACCCAGTCCGGACGGCCTTCGACCATCGAGCCGATGCGGCGGCGGCCCTTTTCAGGATAGAACTTCACGCGGCTGATCTCGCGCATGGCGATCTCGCGCAGGGTGGAGTGGTCCTTGCTGGCGAACATCGCCACGGCTGCGCCGAATCCTTCGGGCGCGGCCACGTCGAAATCGCCGGTGTCGAGCGGCTTGTCCATCGGCACGAACCACTGCGGCGTGCAGCGATAGATGACCTTGGCTTTCGACCGCCACGAATGCGGGTAGGAATGCTGGTAGTCGTCGCTCGCGGAAAGCAGCGCGCCCGCTTCGCGCAAATCCGAACAGATCGGCCCGTCGGGTGCGTTGAAGGCCTTGTTGATGACTGCGCGGCGGCGTTCGTCATCTCCGCCCAGCCACGGCCAGTCGTCGCGATAGCGCCCGTCGCCCATGACCGCGAACTGCGGCTCGATGCCGTTTGCGCGGCAGAGCAGGAAATCGTCCTCGCCATGGTCGGGCGACATGTGGACGAGGCCCGTACCGCTATCGGTGGTGACGAAATCGCCCGCGAGCAGCGGACGCGGGTTGGCGTAGAACCCGCCGAGATGGTGCATCGGGTGGCGGGCGATGGTTCCGGCGAGTTGTGCGCCTCCCTTGAAGTAGGTTTGCACCGCGTCGCTGTTCTCCCAGTCGCAACCGATGCGCTTGAGAAAGGTGGGAACAAGCTCGGTCGCAACCAATAGTTGCTTCCCCCGCCACCGCTCTAGGTTTGGCTTCTCATCGAATTCGCCGGTCTTTATTTCGAACAGCGAGTAATCAACGTCCGGCCCATAGGCCAAAGCCTGGTTCACCGGGATCGTCCACGGAGTAGTGGTCCAGATCACCGCATATGCACCGACCAGTTCCTCGATCGGGCTTTCCACGATCTCGAACGCCACGTCGATCTGGGTCGAGGTGATGTCCTCATATTCGACCTCGGCCTCGGCCAGGGCGGTCTCTTCCACCGGGCTCCACATCACCGGCTTCGACCCGCGATAGAGATTGCCCGCCTCGGCGAACTTCATCAGTTCGGCAACGATGGTCGCCTCGCTCTCCGCCTGCATGGTCAGATACGGACTGTCGAAATCCGCCATCAGGCCGAGCCGCTTCAGCTGCTCGCGCTGAACATCGACCCATTTCTGCGCATATTCGCGGCATTCCTGCCGGAATTCGGCTGCGGGGACGGCCTTCTTGTCCTTCTTCTTCTTGCGGTACTGTTCCTCGACCTTCCATTCGATGGGCAGGCCGTGGCAGTCCCAGCCGGGCACGAAGGGTGCGTCCTTGCCGAGCAGGCTCTGGCTGCGCACCACCATGTCCTTCAGGATGCGGTTCAGCGCATGGCCGATGTGCATGTCGCCATTGGCATAGGGCGGGCCGTCGTGAAGGATGAACTTTTCGCGGCCGGAGCGCTCTTTGCGCAGCTGCTCGTACAGCTTTTTTTCCTGCCAGCGCGCAAGGATCTGCGGCTCCTTCTGCGGGAGGCCGGCCTTCATCGGAAAATCGGTCTTGGGAAGGAAGACCGTGTCCCGGTAATCGCGCTGTGTCTGGTCGCTTTCTGGCATAGGGTGCCGCCGCTAGAGGAATTGCGCGCCGTAGGAAAGTGTTTCGCGCGTGGGTTTAGACACGACAAGCTCTCTCTCGTCGCGCCGGCCCCCGAGCCGGGGCAGTGCTGCCTTTCGACAGTGCAGCAAAAGTAAGCACCACTCCGGATCCAGTCCGGGGTGACGGCTTAGGCGAGCAACCGCCGCGCTTCCTCGCAATCCTGTTCCATCTGCGCCACCAGCGCATCGAGCGAATCGAACTTCGCCTCGCCGCGCAGGAAATGGTGGAAGGCGACTTCGATCTCCTGCCCGTAGAGATCGCCGGAGAAATCGAAGAAATAGGGTTCGAGCAATTCCTTGGGCGGTTCGAACTGCGGGCGCACGCCGATATTGGCCGCGCCTTTCAGCTCCTGCCCCGTTGCCAGGATGCGCCCCGTCACCGCGTAGATCCCGTATTTCGGGCGCAGGTAACTCTCGATGGAAAGGTTGGCGGTGGGATAGCCGATCTCGCGCCCGCGCTTGTCGCCATGTTCCACCACGCCACGAATGGCGAAGGGGCGGGTGAGGAGGCGCGCGGCTTCCTGCGGGTCGCCTTCGCGCAGCGCATCGCGCACGCGGCTGGAGGATACGGGCTTGCCGCCATCCATGACCGGCTCGACCGCGCGGGCCTCGATCCCGACCTCGTGGCCGAGTTCGACCAGTTTTTCGAAATTGCCGCCGCGCGCCTTTCCGAAGGTGAAATCGCCCCCCGTCGCGACGCCTTTCACGCCCAGCTTTTCGGCGAGGAGTACGCGGACGAAATCCTCCGCCGTTGTCCTCGCCAATTCGCCGTCGAAGTGGAACACCAGCATCGCGGTCGCCCCGGCGGCGAGATAGAGTTCCTGCCGCTGCTCCAGCGTGGTCAGGCGGAAGGGCGGCACATCGGGCTTGAAGAAACGCACCGGGTGCGGATCGAAGGTCGCGATGATGCTCGGCCGCCCCTCGGCTCGGGCCCATTCGATCGCTTCGCGCGCCACCGCTAGGTGGCCGAGGTGGAAGCCGTCGAAATTGCCCAGCGCCACGATCGCACCGCGCAGCGATTCGGGGAGCGGGTCACGGTGGTCGAGGAACCTCATGGTTTTGCTCCCATGGGTTCGATCCCGGCGCTCAGCACGCGAAGCGCATTGCCGCCCATCGCGGCGCGGATTTCGCCCTCGGAAAAGCCTTCGTCCATTAGCGCCTGCGTCACCTGCGACAGTTCGCTGGTGTCGAAGCGAGTCGTGACCGAACCATCGAAATCGCTTCCGAGCGCGACATGTTCGATCCCCACCAAATCGCGGATATGGCGCATTGCGCTAGCCGTAGAGCGCGGCGAGGTGTCGCAGACGGCACCCGGCCAATAACCCACTCCGATGATCCCGCCGGTAGCTGCGACCCCGCGAATTTGGTCGTCCGAAAGGTTGCGATTGACACCGCAGGTCGCCTGCACGCCGCCATGGCTGGAGACAACTGGGCGCCGCGCGATGGCGATGATGTCGGCGACGCAGGCCGGGCTGCAGTGCGCGATGTCGACCACCATGCCCATCTCTTCCATGCGCCGCACGACGGCGCGCCCCTTGTTGGTAAGGCCCCCCTTCTCGGTGCCGTGCATCGAACCGGCAAGGTCATTGTCGAAGAAATGGGTGAGGCCCGCCATGCGGAAGCCGGCGTCGTATAGCCGTTCGAGATTGGCGCGGTCGCCTTCGAGATTGTGCAGACCTTCGATGGACAGCATCGCGCCGACGCCATCACGGCCACTTGCGCGGCGTCGAAGCAGCCGGTCGACATCTTCCGCGCCGTGAATCTGGAACAGTCCGTCGCGCTCGTCTTCCACCGCGCGGTCGAGCTTCTGCGCGTGCCAGAGCGAGCGTTCGAGCAGGCTGCCCCATGTCCGTAGCGGCTGGAGCTGGGCGATGACCAGCGGGGTGATGTTGTCGGTCTCGCCCGTGTTCGAATCGTAATTCTGTCCGCGGGGCGACTTGGTCACGCTGGAGAAGACCTGCAGTGCAACATTTCCGTCCCGCAGGCGCGGAAGGTCGACATGGCCGCGCGAGGCACGCTGGGTCATGTCGCGCTTCCACAGCAGCGTATCCGAATGCAGGTCGACGATCTGGAGGTCTGCGTGAAGGTCGCGCGCTTCCTGCGAGACCGCGATCAGCGGCTCGGCGTCGATCCGGTTGAGGTCACGCTCGACATATCCGGGCGCGATGGTGAAGAACGCGACCAGTGCCGCTATCACCAGCACGGCAATACCGATTCCGACCTTGCGCCTCACGCGCCTGTATCGCCGTTGCGAGTGTAGGTGAGGAAGGAATAGGCGGGCCTATCGCCTTCCGCTTCGAAGTCCTCGCGCGCGGTCTCTTTCCAGTCGGGTCCGAGCGGGGGCATGAAGACATCGCCGTCGAACTCGCGGTGGATTTCGGTCAGCTCGATCCGGTCCGCCAGCGGCATGAAGACATCGAAGATCGCCGCGCCGCCGATCACTGCAACAGGATCATCGGTGTTCCGTGCCAGATCGAGCGCTTCATCGACATCGCGGGCGATTTCCGCCCCTGTCGAATCCCACCGTTCCTTGCGCGTCAGCACGATATGGCGGCGGCCCGGCAACAGCCCCGGCAGGCTCTCGAACGTCTTGCGCCCCATGATCATGGGGCTGCCCATCGTCAGCGACTTGAACCGTTTCAGGTCGGCGGGAAGGTGCCAGGGCAGGCGGCCTTCCTTGCCGATCGCGCCATTGGCGGCGCGGGCATAGATCAGGAACAGGCTCATCCGCGGGTGTCGAGCGTGACCAGCGTCATGTGGCCCATCTTGCGGCCTTCGCTGGCCTCGGCCTTGCCGTAATCGTGCAGGTGGACCCGCGCATCGCCCAGCTTGGCATGGGCGCTGTCGATGTCGGCACCCAGGATGTTGCGCATCTCGACCGCAGCCGCGGTGGTGCGCGTGTCGCCCAGCGGCAATCCCGCGACCGCGCGGATATGGTTCTCGAACTGGCTGGTCGCCGCGCCCTCGATCGTCCAGTGGCCCGAATTGTGCACGCGCGGAGCCATCTCGTTGAAGATCGGTCCATCGCGCGTGGCGAAGAATTCCAGCGTCAGCACACCGACATATTTGAGCGCGTCGGCGACCTTGCGCGCCAGCTCGCGCGCCTCGCCCACCTGCGCGGCGATCGCTTCGCCCGCGGGATAATAGGAGGCGGAAAGGATGCCGCCTTCGTGCACATTGCGGGCCGAATCCCAGAACCGGATTTCACCTTCGCGGCTGCGCACCAGGATGACCGAGAATTCCGCCTCGAACTCGACGAAGGCCTCGTAGATGCAGGCCGCTTCGGGCATCCGCAGCCCTTCCGCATCGCGCAGGCTGCCGATACGCCACTGGCCCTTGCCGTCATAGCCATCGCGGCGCGTCTTGAGAATGCCGGGAGCGCCCAGCCGGTCGACCGCGGCTTCGAGATCCTGGCTGGTATCCACTTTCGCATAGGCGGCGGGTCTGCCGCCGAGCCCTTCGACGAAGCGCTTCTCGTTGAGCCGGTCCTGCGCGGTTTCCAGCGCCAGCGGATCGGGAAAGATCTTCGCCTGCTGGATAGCGCGCGCGGTGGTAACGGGCACGTTCTCGAACTCCCAGGTCACCACGTCGCAACGATCTGCAAAGGCGGCGAGGGCACTTGCATCGTCCCAGTCGGCAGTGATGAAATCCTCGCTCACCGCGCCGCTGACGTTATCGCCTTCGGGCGCATAGCTGACGCAGCGATAGCCCAGCTGCGCAGCACTCGTCGCCATCATTCGGCCGAGCTGGCCGCCACCGAGGATGCCGATGGTGGACCCGCGTTTCCGCATCAGTCTTCGGGCCTTTCGGTTACCGCGGCGCTGCGCGCCATGCGCCATTCCTTGAGGCGAAGGCTGAGCGCGGCATCGCCATTGGCGAGGATCGCGGCGGCGAGCAGTCCGGCATTGGTAGCGCCCGCTTCGCCGATGGCCAGAGTGCCGACCGGGACCCCGGCGGGCATCTGGACGATGGAAAGCAGGCTGTCCTGACCCGAAAGCGCCTTGGACTTCACCGGCACGCCCAGCACCGGGACGTGGGTCAGCGCCGCGATCATGCCGGGGAGGTGCGCAGCGCCGCCGGCTCCGGCGATGATGACGTGAAAGCCTTCCTTCTCCGCTGCCCTGGCGAACTCGTACATGCGTTCGGGCGTGCGATGCGCGGATACGATGCGGACATCGGCGGCGACGCCCAGCTCCTCGAGCACTTCGGCGGCGCATTTCATGGTCGGCCAGTCGGACTGGCTGCCCATCACTATGGCAACCTTGGCGTCTCCCCCTTGGGCCATCTCAGCTATCCTTCAGGTAATAGCGTTCGCCGGCGACCTGCGTCCCGTCGAATTCATAGACGATCGGCTGGCCGGTCGGGATCTCGAGACCGGTGATCTCTTCATCCGATATGTTCGACAGGTGCTTGACCAGCGCCCGCAGGCTGTTGCCGTGGGCGGAAATGATCACCGTTTCGCCCTTGGCCAGCTGCGGCAGGATCGCCTCTTCCCAATAGGGCAGTACGCGTTCGATGGTGAGCTTGAGGCTTTCGGCGTGCGGCACGTCGATCCCGGCGTAGCGCGGGTCGTCCGACAGGTCGAACTCGCTGCCGGCCTCCATGTCCGGCGGCGGCACGTCGAAGCTGCGGCGCCAGATGTGAACCTGCTCGTCTCCGTGCCTGTCGCGCGTCTCCTGCTTGTCGAGACCGGTGAGGCCGCCATAGTGGCGCTCGTTCAGATGCCAGTCGCGTGTCACAGGGATCCACAGCCGGTCGCATTCTTCGAGCGCGATATTGAGCGTCTTGATCGCGCGCTTCTGGACGGAAGTGAAGGCGATGGTGGGCAGCACGCCCTTGGCTTGCATCAGCCGGCCCGCTTCGCGCGCCTCTTCTTCGCCCTTTTCGGTCAGGTCGACATCCCACCAGCCGGTGAAGCGGTTGGCGAGGTTCCACTCGCTCTGGCCGTGGCGAACGAGGATCAGCTTCGACATGGTTACTCCGGTTTTCCCCTAGGAGCACTGCGCGTTAGCGGCGCGTATCGTGCTTGGAAAGGCCTGTATCGTCCGATTCGCGTATTTCGCGGGTCTGGGCTTTCCTGCGGCGCAGGTTCTCGCGAAGTTTCGCGGCGAGCCGCTCTTCGCGGGTCATCTTGTCGTCTGCAGCGGTCATCGCGCAACCTTTCGCGAAATTCGGCTGCCGCCGCAAGCGAAGGTTGACTTATGCGCCGTCTCTGCCAATAGCGCGCGCCTCCACCCCGCACGGCCTTCCGGCGGGCACAGTGTGCTGCTGTAGCTCAGTGGTAGAGCGCACCCTTGGTAAGGGTGAGGCCGGGAGTTCAATCCTCCCCAGCAGCACCATTTTTCAAGCACTTCGCATGTGCGACCGTCTAATCCATGAAAATTCCATGAAGTTGGCTATCCCGGTCGCCCGTTGGGAGGAGAACCATGATTCGCTGCTGATTCAGCAACCCAGCGGCAATCTCTAAGCCTTCCGAGGTAAAGTCATCAGACGTTGCCGACGTGATTTCGCTATCTAAGGGGACGGGCAGCTAGCAATAAGTCTGCTGGCACATTTTAGGAACAGCCCTCACTCTTCCTCAAGCTCAGCTACACGCTTCAAAATTGCCCGCTTGTGCTTGAAGATATCTACCGGCCCCATAACGCCTTCCCGGGCTTCATCCTTTCCGCTGAATAGCCCCAGATAGCGCGAGGTAGGACTATTGAAATGCATCCGTGCAATCGTACGCCGGTTGTTATCGTCCAGGAGGATCGCGCAGTAGGACTTAGCGTCTCGCATCACCACGCGAGAGGGGTCGACCTTCTCTGCACAAATGGCCCGGATGATGTTGAAACCCTCAATCTCTACGTCTGTAGTCTCGACCGCGCCTTGATCGACCTCAGCCATTTGATGGTCTGGTTCGTCACTGCCCCCGCTAATCGCCTTCTCAAGTCGCTGGTGGACTCCATCCCTAATCAACGAACCGTAGGCTTGGGTAATAGCTGACCGGAACCGGTCCCTAACACCTTTAGTGATGATCCCATCATGCAGCCGGCCGGCGATGATTTTCACAAGATCGTCCGAAGGCTCACCGAACTCCTTGCGGAGCTCTGCCAAAACTTCAGACTGAAGCTTTAGCGCTCCGGCATGTGAGACGATCCGAGCAAGATCGAAGTCAGCGCGCTGGAAAGTTGCAAGTGTTCGAAGATCAGAGGCTTTGTAGTTATCCAGATCGAATGTGAAGAACGGTCGATCGTCCATCATGTTGGTTTTCTCGGCATCCGTGAAGAACCGATAGACGACGCCATTCGTCAGCAGGGCAAGTCGCGCATCGGTGGCTGCGAAATACCGATAGAGCTGGCTAGCATGTTTAATCGAAAGATCGCCGTTGGCAGGTTTGCATTCCACGAGGATCTTGATCTCGCCGCCTACGCAGATACCGTAGTCGACCTTCTCGCCCTTCTTCGTGCCAACATCGCAGGTAAACTCTGGCACAACTTCGTCTGGGTCAAAGATGTTGTATCCGAGCGCCCTGAGGAACGGCAGAACAAGCGTAGTCTTAGCGGCTTCTTCAGTGGCGAGCTTTTCGCGGTGCTTCCGTAAAGTTGCTTGCAGTTCTGCGATGCTGGCTTCGATTTCCATTAGTTCCCCCCGGTGTTTGTGAAGGAAGCTAATAGATGAGGTAGCTTCGTCAATCGGTTAACGAACTTTGAGGCTGACAATGTTCTGCTGCGGGCGGCTGGTACGGATGATTGAGGGGCGGGCCGAGACCCACCCCTCTCCGGCTTAGACCGGGCGAAGGCCAGTGATATGGCCACCCCGCTTTCCAGTGTTGACCTCAGAAATTCGGCCTTGGTTGATGCCAAAGTCCGCCGCGATATCGTGTTGCATCTCGCCTAGGCGAAGACGATCCCAGATGGCGCGAATCGTTTCATCGGTTAGTTTGGCGCGGTTGCGCCCTTCTTTGCGTGCCATAGTATTACCTCTTTGGTCTGGCACGACGCAGAGGCTTGACGAAGGCTTTCAGTCAGCGCAGATAGTGCGCGTCAGGTTACCTCAGCTTCGCGCCCCCACGACCGGTTTTGCGAAGCTCTCCTGATCTGAAAGCCCAGCGTCCTACCGCTGGGCTTTCGTCTTTTCAGGACAGACCCCGACATGATTCCGCGACTCACCGCCAGAGTCGAGGGGGTTCGATAGTTACCCAGCGTTTATCCCCAAACGAGAGCCGTTGAACAAGCTGGCGGACCTATTAAAGTGCCACGTAATCTAGGCGCTGGTGCGGCGGCTCTGGGGCCGTAAGCGGAATATCCGTTTTGCAACGCAAAAACGCTGGTAGCGGACGCTATTCCCACCTCTGCAGCAAACGATCGCGACTTGAGCGGCAACGTTTTCGTTATCTCAAGGTCACCGAATTTTAATATTGCTTACTAGCTTCCCGATAAACTAGCCATGCTAAGTCGAGCTGTTAAAAGCGGCTCAAGGGGGGCAATACATGAAATTATTGGCACAATGGGTCGCATTAGCGATCGCATCACTGGCGTTCGCGCTAACTCCTGTTCACGCGCAAGAGCGTTCAGCCGTAAAACAAGGCTTCGAGCTTGTAGCTCAAAGCGGAAAGCGCATCTTGGTCTTTCGACCGTCTGTTAGCGTCGGATCTCAGTCCACCGGCGGGATGTTTGAACCGAACGCGGAGTGGACAGAGCAGGCGAAATCCAACATCCAGGTAGCGCTCGAAGACCTTCAATCTCGGCTGGGCAACGAGGTCATCGTTGCACCCGAGGCATACGGTAAAGACGCGCAAGCGGTCGAGGAACACATGGCCCTCTTCGCAGCTGTCTCACAGGCAGTCATCGAGTACCAGTTCTTCGTCGGAAACCGCCTGCCCACGAAGAAGCGCGACAACAAGGACAACGTCTTCGACTGGTCGTTGGGAGACGGGGTGTCGAGGCTGCCCGGGGCCAAGAGCGCGGACTACGCTTTGTTCATCTACAACAAGGACGCTTACGGCTCGACTGGGCGCAAGATCTTACAGGCGGTTGCTCTTCTTGGGCCGGGTATCGCGGTGAAATCTGGAGAGCACGTGGGCTACGCAGGTCTTGTCGATCTGCGGACTGGTGACCTGCTTTGGCTCAACGCCGATGCCGCCATGGGAGGCGATGTCCGCGAGATCGACGGTTCGCAAAAACGAGTTCGGCAGTTGCTCGAAGAATTCCCTGGTAGCGATATCGGGAAAGAGTGATGGGACACTTTCGCCTGGCTAAGGCCGCCCTAATTGTCGCCAGCGTTATTGGTGCGACGCACGTGAATGCGGAGCCGGCCCCCACGCCACCGCCCTATCACGGGTTCTACCAACCACAGGGCGTCGACGAGGTCGGCCTGTGGAGGGAGGACGACGAGAGCGAACGTCGGCTCGCAGCCTCCCAACTCGTCATTCAAGACGAGGCCCTTAACGCATATCTCAAAGAGGTACTCTGCAAGACCGTTGGGACCGACCGTTGCACCGCGACCCGGATCTACGTCCTGCGAGAACCGACTTTCAACGCGACCATGTCTCCCAACGGTACCATGCGCGTTTTTAGCGGCATGCTTCTAAGAATGCGGAGCGAAGCTGAACTCGCCGCCATATTGGGTCACGAGTTCGGCCACTTCGAGCAACGGCACAGCCTGAAGCAGTTCAAGGAAAGGCGAACCGGAAGTGACCTGCTGGCGTGGGGCGCCCTGCTTGCGAGCATGTCTCCTGGCTACGATGCACGGCGCACTTACCAGTCTCTCGAGATCTCGGTTTACGGCAATCTGTATCGTTACGGCCGCGATCAGGAGCGCGAAGCCGACCTTCTTGGCCTAGGTTACCTCAACCAGAGTTCGCTGCGACCCCAAGCGGCGTCGGAAGTCTGGCAGAACCTGATGGGCGAGATCGATGCTTCCGCTCTGGCGCGAGGATTGAAAAAGCCCAAGTACAACGCGATCGCGTTCACGGCCTCGCACCCGCCCCACGGTGAGCGAGCAGGCTATCTCTCGGAACTGGCCTCTCCTGGTGGCGCCATTCGTAACGACGGGGCCCCGAGGTACCGACAGGCACTCGCTAAGTGGCTGCCAGTATTTTTGGAAGACCAGATCAAGCTCAATGATTTCGGCGCAAGCGAGTATATCATCGAGAATCTCGCTAGAAATGGCTGGACGCCGACTCTTTGGCATGCCCGTGGCGAGCTATATCGGACGCGAGGGAATCAACGCGACCTCGTTCATGCTGCCCAGTTTTACCAGAACGCAATCGCCCTAGATGGTAACCTCGCTGCATCGTATCGCGGCCTTGGCCTCTCCCTTTTCAAGACAGGTGAGCGCCTCCGCGGCCAGGAAGCCTTGAAGCAATATCTCGAGCTTGCCCCGGACGCCGAAGATGCGGGTATGATCCGCCTGATGCTCCCGAAGGAGACCTAAAATGAAAACCATCAAGATTAAAACCGCAGTCATCGGCGTTTGCATCTCGGTTGCCTTTGTAGCCGCGCCCGCCAGCGCCCATAAGCTCCGGGAGCAAGGCGAGACCGTCGACGTGGCGGATTCGAACGTCCTGGTGACGCCGGCAAGGGACTGGAATAGGCTAAGCGGTAAGATCGGTAAGCGAACCGAAACGTGGACCTTGGACGGCGGCCAGCTGAACGACGTCACTTTCTTCGGGGGAATCGAAGCTGGGGATCCCCTGGTCAAGGAACGAAACAAGAAGCGTGATCCATTACCAAAGTTCACGTCTTCAACACTTCTCGTAGAAGTGCCGGAGCTGCTCGAAGGAACTTATAGGACCTACAAGGACCTAGCGGCATTCCAGCTGGTTTCCGCGGAGCCCGGCACCTTCCTCGGTCGCGACGGTGTCCTGTTCGCCTACGAATACACCGACCTCGATGGTCTAACGAGAAAGGGCGAAGCGAGGGCGACGATAGTCGACGGCAAGCTGTACATGGTAACTTTCGACGCTCCGCGTCTCCACTATTTCGACCGGACTCTCCCAGATTTCCGCGCTTTGGCGGATACCGCGAGATTAAAGTGATGGGCCTTTCTCAATGCCCTCAGTTCTAAATATTAGAACTTACCCGTGAGCTTCTTGCTTTTTCTCGCCACGGTTATCGTCCCGAGCGGACAAACCTTTTCTTGTACGCCCGTCGCTGTGTGGGACGGTGACGGGCCGATATGGTGCGAGGAAGGTCCCCGGATCCGGCTTTCCGGGATAGCGGCGAGAGAAAGGGACGGCTCCTGCAGCCTCGGCCACCCCTGTACTCCCGCAGACGCTACGGTCGCACGGGACGCGCTGGTTGCCTTCTTAGGCAAGCCTGTAGGTGAGAATGCCCATGGGCATGTTTTGGTAGAAGGACCGGCGATGCGCTGTGTTTCAGTCGGATCGGCAGGCGGCAACCGTACTGCGGCTTGGTGCATTTCTCCGCGAGGTGGGGACATTAACTGTGCCATGGTCCAGGGCGGCTGGGCCGCCCGCTGGGATAAGTACTGGAGAGGGCACAAGTGCGGATGAAAAAGCCACGCGATGACGCCTATGGATCCGAGAAGGGAATTCGCTTGGAGTTCGCTCTCAGAAGCATGGTCTTGATCTTCGGAGGATTGATATTTTTATACTCGCTTTTAGTCCCCGCCTTCGTCGCTGCCCATCCTGGTGGTTTGGCCGCGGACGGATGCCACAATGATCGCAAGAACGGCGGGAGACATTGCCATCGTGCCAACGCACAGCCGACGAAGCCGAAGTCGCAACCAAGCGGTACCTACTACGTCAATTGCGCCGCGGCGCGAGCCACTGGGGCCGCTCCCGTCCGCAGGGGCGACCCAGGTTATGGAAACCATCTCGACCGGGACAACGACGGCGTGGGATGCGAATGAGGATTGGTCGAGGTGGTGCTATCACGACACCACACGCGACTCTTACTTCGACCTCGGCCGATTGAACGAGGTCCGCCTATACTGGTAAGGCAGAAGAAGGGCCCTAGCACGAATCCGCTTCGCGGGATGGTTGCTTGTGGCGAGGGTGATGTCGAACGACGGGCGTAGCGTCTGGTCCGAGAGAGGCAGACGATCGTGGCTCCCTCAACCGAATCGAACAAGGTTTGCGGCGGTCCGCCGCGAAAAATGTCATCGGTGGATCACTTGTCGAGCGTCGTTTCGAGCATTTTTTGAACAACGGTTATTCCTTGTTTCTTTCGACGCACGAGAGTTCCTCGTTTCTCAGGAGGAAACGAGAAAACCTAGAACGCGATTTGCGCGAAAAGTTAGAATCGAATTGACTTCCAGATCCCAAAACAACTCGAGGTCCCTCGCATGAAATTCACTCTTCCAGCGTTGCTCATCATCTCTCTGAGTAACACTTCCGTAGCCGCCAAACCCTTTCACAACGAAATACCGTCTGTGTTTCATGGAAACTGGGGTTCGGCCGCAGAAGACTGCGCAGACGAATACGGCGTCAACACGTTCTTCATCGATGCAGAGAGCGTCAACTACTACGAGAGCAATGACTACCTCCTGATCGGCGTCGAGTTCATGGGAGTCATGACAGGCGGCGGGAGCGGCAGCCTTTTCAATGGGCGGTTCACCAGCCGCATGGAAACTTTCCTGTTAGGCGAGAGCGACATCCGGTTCGAGATCGACGACGACAACAAGAACATCCTCTATCGTTATCCGATCGGGGAGGATGGCGAGCCAATTGTCTCGCGCCAAGTTCGCAGTGTTCGCTGTACATCTAATTGAAAGTTATATTCATGCATCGACTTTTCACATTGGCCTCGCTTTCGGTCTCTAGCCTGCTGCTCGGCCTCAGCGCGACAAGCGCCAAAGCGGACAGCTATCTAGATAAATGCATCGCAGCTGGCTCCGGCAGTTCTAGCCATCACTATAAGTGCGCTACAGAATTCATGGCCCGCGAGGACAAAGCGCTAAACCAGACCTGGCGGCGCGTTTACGGATCTCTCGACGATGGGATAGCCAAAACAGCCTTGCTCGAAGAGCAGCGTGCGTGGATCAAAATATAAGGACGCTTCTTGCGAACTGTACGAAGATTCCGCTCAGTTTGGTTCCATCGGCTGGTCCGTATCTCGGCCGATGTGCAAAATTAAAGTCATCCAGCAACGGATACGCGAGCTCGAAGGCTATTATAAAGCTATTCGGTAGTGTCGTTATCCTGCATTTCACACCAAAACCTGCCATTCCGCTTTCGACGCCAAAGCGGACATGTGAAAGAGCCTCCTGCTTCCCGATATCTGCCGTCGACTCAGCTTATGCACGTCAGCTATTCTTGAGCTGTTTGCGGACCTTCGCCTATTGTTCAATTAGCCCAGCAAAACAGACCGACGGGAAGGTGTCCTAGAGTTGAGCCGAACGCATCGAATTACGTTCGTTTTGTGCGAGACCGACGTAATTTGGGAAAGCGGTTGGCAAGAAGCACGAAGCCAGAGACAGCAATGATCGTCCCGCCAATGCCGAACAACAGCAACCACCAACTATTGATGCGATGCCTCTCGTTCCAATCCATGATGTGGAGCCCCCAGATGAAATCGAAGAAGCGCCAAGTGTCGCTTCTCGCAGCCAATACGGCGCCATTGGAGGCGTCAATATAGAGACGCGTTGCATCCGGATCGCCGAATTGAACCTGCCATGCTGGGAAAGGTCCGCTGAATTCAGTGCCCACAGCCTTAGCAATCCGTTTGACACCATCGATCGTGGTCGTCGGTCCTGACCAGGCCTGCATGGCAATGCCTTCTGCAATTTCACGCGACAGGGGCGACAGGACCCGTCCAGTGGATGGGTCATGAAGACTTGTGCTGCCGTCCAAACGGCTGAGCTCCATCACCGGTCGACCATTGACCATTTTTGTGGTGGCTGAGACCAAATCTCCGCCATTTGCTGCCCATGCGGGCAGTGCCGCGTCAGCGCTCAATGGTGCAGGCTCGCGCGAGATCACATGCTCGGAGCGGACATGCTCGAGCTTCAGATAAGACATAAGCGTGCCGGTGGCCATCCACAACAGAGCTTGCACGCCTACGAAGATGGCCAGCCATTTGTGGACCTTGCTACCGAAGATATGCAGCCGAAGCTTACGTGACCGTTGAATTCCCATGTTGAAATCGACTGCCGGATCAGTTCGGACGCGGTGCACGAGACGAGGAGTGATACTGGACGATTTTCCAAGCGCCATCCTCGTGGGTCAGGACCGACGTGGCGACCCCGTCACGCTCGATCTCGCGGCCGTCCTTAAGGGCGATCCGGTATCGATAGGTTTCGTGGCCGAACGCTACATGACCGACCATCCGGACACTCAGAGTCGGATTGGTGAATGTGAACTCGGTGATCTCGCCTAGTTCCGGGCCGAGATGATGCTCCATGTACTGCGCAAAGGAGCCTTCAGCCTTGCCGTTCTCGAACACCATGGAATCGTCTGCGAACAGCGCTCTCATGGCGGCCTCGTCTCGCGTAACCAAGGCGTCTCGATAAGCGACCAGCGTTGCTTCCGCATTTTGCTTGAGCGAGTCCCGGGCCTCGCCGTGTGTGCTATGTGCTGAATGGTCAGCGTGATCGGCGTGCTGTGCGTGTGCAGCAACAGGCGCTGCAGCAAGTGCGGCTGCAGCTGAAGCCGCGAAATACTCAAACTTCATTGTAATCCCCTCTTCAGAACCAGAACCGAACGCCCAGAACGTAATTCGTCATGCTGGGATCTTCCCCCGCGAGGTGCGCATAGTCGGCGCTCTGACCAACTTTCCATTCCTGCTCCACCCCGATGTAAGGGGCAAACTCCCGAGCGATTTCGTAACGCAGGCGCAGCCCCAGTTCGACAGAATCCAGGCCCGCTCCGATCCCGAGCTCGGGAATGTCCTGTGCAGACAGACTTACCTCAGCACGCGGTTGCAGGAGAAGGCGCTGCGTGATGCGCTGGTCAAGCTCGGCCTCGATGCTCGCGGTAATGTCGCCTTTGTTCGACAGAAAGGCGGCTGCATCGACTTCAAAAGTATAGGGGGCCAACCCTTGGACACCGATGACGGCATGGGTGCGCTCGGGACCGGTCAAGTCCTGCCGAACTCCAGCCTGAAGATCCCACCACGGTCCAATCGCGTGGCTCCAAAGGCCCTGTATCTCGGCGGACTCCACCTGTTCGCCGAAGACGCCTTCGCCCTCGCTCTTGAACCAGAATTTGTCAGTATCGCCACCGTAATAGCCCTGCACGTCCCACAGGTAGCCATCGCCGCCTTCTCGCGCGCGATATTCAGCGCGATCGCCCTGGAACCAGAACACATTCATCCCGCCATTCTCGGTACGCAGGGCATTGCGCGAGGCTCGCATTGCATCGGCACCCCAGATCGCATCGGCGGCGCGAGGCGGTCCCGATCCTGCCGAAGCCGGAGGCGGCCCGTCCGGGATGGGGGTCATGTCCATCGCGCCGTGGCCCATCGCACCGTGGCCTATGGGCGGCTGTTCGGGCAGCTGCGTGTTTTCATGGCCCATCGTGGAATGGTCCATGCCTTCCATCTTGGAATGATCCATCTTGGAATGATCCATGGCGGAGTGGTCCATGGTCGAGTGGTCCATGCCCTGCATCTCGCCATTGTCCATCTGCGAATGGTCCATCTGAGAATGGTCCACGCCGGAATGGGCGTCGGCGTGACCGCCCGCGGCCGGTCCGGCCGGTTGCGCCGCCGGCGCGCAGGAGCCTTCGGGAACGGCATGGCCCATAGCGCGGTGGCGTGCGGCCTCCTCTTCGCATTCGGTCTGGGCAGGTGTTTGCCCGCCAGCCATCGCGTGGCCCGAATGGTCCTGTGCAAAAGCTGGGGTGGCGGTGCTCGCAAGGAGCATGGTGACGAGCAGGCGCATCAGTCTTCTCCCACCCGTTTCACATCGGGCTGATTGCCCCGCGGCGCGACGGTCACGATTTGAAACATGCCAGAATGCATGTGATAGAGCAGGTGGCAGTGGAAGGCCCAGTCGCCCTCCTCGTCGGCGGTAAGGTCAAAGGTAGCGCTCCCGCCGGGCTGCACGATAACGGTATGTTTCTGCGGTTGGCGGTCGGCAGGCGCACCGTTGACCAGTTCGAAGAAGTGCCCGTGGAGGTGGATCGGGTGCGCCATCATCGTGTCATTGACCAGCTTCACCCGGACACGTTCGTTATAGGCGAAGCGGATCGGATCGTCGCTGACCGCGGTGAACTTCTTGCCGTCGAACGACCACATGTAGCGTTCCATGTTTCCGGTCAGATGGATTTCCATTTGCCGCGACGGGCGGCGCAAATCGTCATTCGGTGCGAGCGCAACCAAGTCCTTGTAGGTCAGGACCTTGTGGGGAACCTTATCGAGGCCAAGTCCGGGATCACCCATGCGATCGACCGGGTTCATCGACACCATATCGATACCTGGCCCGACCTTTACGTCGGGGGGCAACTTAGATGTGTCGCGCATGTTCATGCCGCTCATGTCCATGCCGGCCATCGGCTCGGCAGCGGCGCCCTGCGATGACATGTCATGGCCCATGGCTGAGTGATCCATGCCTTCCATATCTCCGCCATGGTCCATGCCACCCGGAACGTGGTTCATGCCCATGTCCGCCATCGTCAGCAGCGGCGGGTCGCGGAGTGGGGGTACGGTTGCCCGCACGCCGGGGCGGGATGCCAATGTGGCTACAGCCATGCCCGACCGGTCCATGCTCTCGGCGACGATCGTCCGGGCTTCGCCTGTCGGCTCGACAACGATGTCATAAGTCTCTGCCGTGCCGATCTGGAATTCTTCGATTTCAACCGGGCGCACATTCTGTCCGTCGGCACCGACTACCCAGAACTTCACCCCGGGAATACGAATGTTGAAGAAGGTCATGGCGCTTCCGTTGATGATTCGCAGCCGCACCCGTTCGCCCGGATTAAAGAGAAATTCCAATCCCTCTTCCGGTCCCCGCCCATTGGCGAGATAGGTGTAGGTCGAGCCCGTCACGTCCAGGATGTCGGTCGCCATCATTCGCATGCGGGCCCACATCCGCCGGTCCTCGCCCGACAACGGATAGTCGTCGGCCCAGGTGTTTTGCTGGTAATTGAAGTAGCCTTCGCCCTTCTTCAGCTTGTCCATGATCGTATGCGGATGGAGAGGGGTAAATTCGCTGAGCAGCAGCACGTAATCGCGGTCGGCCTGGACAGGATCGGTTCCGGCGGGTTCGACCACGATCGGGCCGTAATGCCCAGCCTGCTCCTGCAGCCCCGAGTGACTATGCCACCAATACGTTCCGCCCTGGCGCAGCGCGGGAATGTCATAGACGAACGTCTCACCCGGTTTGATCCCGGGGAAGCTGACACCAGGAACGCCATCGAATTGGAACGGCAGCAGCAGGCCGTGCCAGTGGATCGAGCTGTCTTCATCGAGCGTGTTCGTGACCGCGAGACGAACCGGCTGACCTTCCTGGAGGCGAACCAGCGGACCGGGCACGCTGCCATTGACGGCGATCGCATGCCCGCGACGCCCCTGCACCACGCGAGGTCCTTCGCCGATTGTCAGGGCAATGTCGCGGCCCGCCACTTCGTCGAAACCGGGGCGGATAGATCCCCCACCGTGAAGATCAGCACCGCGAGCCCAGGCGGGCAGGGCCAATGCGCCTGCACCAAGCGCTCCAGATCCTAAAAGTCGTCGACGTGAAACCAGCAATTCGGACATGGGTGTTGCAACTCCTTCGGCTCTTGTCATATATACCCCGTAGGAGTATTGCAAGATACCCTGCAGGGTATTGCAGCAGATGGAGCGCTAAAAACGTGTCAGCAACCGATGGTTCCCGCATTGTCAATCGTCTTCGCAGGATCGAGGGACAGGTGCGCGGCGTAGCGCAGATGATCGAGGACGATCGTTACTGTATCGACGTCCTCAATCAGGTGCAGGCAATAAAGGCTGCCCTGGGTCGGGCCGAGAGCGAGATACTCAAGCGCCATGCCGCGTGCTGTGTGGCTGAAGCAATTGCCAGCGGTGACCCAGACGAACAGAAACAGAAGTTCGGCGAACTGGTCGACCTGTTCGAGAAGGCAAAGCGGTGAATTCCGTTCTCCGTCTTTTCGCTTGCCTGGTCCTCCTCCTCTCGCCAACGGCCTCGTTCGCACACGGTAACGAAAAGTACGGCGAGGAAGAAACGCGGCCAACTGCAAGCGAGGCGGTCCATACTCAACCCGGTCACGACATGGCAGTCGCGGTTAACGAGGCGACTTCGAGCGCTACGCCGGAAGACCACGATGACGGGCAGGTTGAAAGCGAAGGCATCACCGGAGTACTCAAGAGCCTGCATCCGGCAACGGTCCACTTTCCGGTCGCGCTCTTCTTGATGGCTGCGCTTACCGAGTTGTTCGTAATGACCCGCCGCACGCCCGAGCACGAAGCGGCCGTAAGGATCATGATCTACGGCGGCGCTGCGGGAGGTGTCTTGGCCGCCCTCTTCGGATGGATACACACCGGTCTGTGGTTCGGCGGCGATACCGTCATGCAGGTTCACCGCTGGAACGGAATGCTGATCTCCGTCCTAGGCATGGCAGCGGCCTGGATAGCTTACCGACCGTCAAGATCGCGCGCTGCTCTTCGCTTCTTGCTTTTTCCAATTGCCGCGCTGCTGATTGTTCAAGGCTTCATGGGCGGTGAGCTCGCCCACGGTCTCAATCACCTTAAGCTCTAAAGGAAACTCTCATGCGTCCCGTTATCTTCGCATTTGCTGGAAAGTTGCTTGTTGTGCCTGCCTGCCTGTTGACGCTCGCGGGATGCGGTGACGCCGCCTCGCCGATCGACGATGACGCGCCGGCTGCTGAGACGGCTATCGCTACTCCGGTTCCGACTGAGCTCGCAGTTGCGACCACACCAGCAACGGATGAGCCGGTTGCGGCGTCGAGCCAGGCTCCTGTGCCCAGTGCCGCGCCCGCTCCTTCGGTTCAGAAGGCCACCCCTGCTCCTGTCGCGACACCGGAACCGACCCCGACCGCAACGGCTGCTGCAGATCCGCACGCGGGGCACGACATGTCGAACATGTCGGACGAAAACATGAAATCCATGGGACACGACTGATGAACTCGAACAGGAACCCGACCCGCCGCCCCTTTCTACCCGCACTCGGCACAGTACTTCTTGTAGCATGCACAGGCGCCGCTCAGGCCGCGAACTTCACGATGTACCGCGATCCCAGTTGCGGATGCTGCGAAGCTTGGGCGGCGCATATGCGGCACGGCGAAAAGCATGAGGTCGAGACGATCGATCACCCCGACATGGCGTCTGTAAAGACGGGAAACGGCGTGCCGGATGACTTGCGTTCGTGTCATACAATGATCGCTGACGGCTATGTCATAGAAGGACATGTGCCTGCTGCCGATGTCGAGCGCCTGCTCGCGGAAAGGTCCGACTGGGTCCAAGGTTTGGCGGTCGCCGGTATGCCGCTCGGTTCGCCGGGCATGGAGGCGGGCGGACGAGTGCAGCCCTATGAGGTCATCGCTTTTGGCAACGGACGCCGTGAGGTTTTCGCGTCATATCCCTGATCCCGATCACACACTCTTGCCACGCAGAGGAGGCCGAATATGAGCTGTTGCGACAAGCACCACACGCACGATGTGAAAGGTGAAGGCAGCGCGATCGATCCCGTCTGCGGCATGAGCGTAACAATCGAGGGCGCGGCGCATATCGCCGAGCACGATGGCGCAACTCACTACTTCTGTTCGGCGCGGTGCAAAGACAAGTTCGTCGGCAATCCGGATCACTACCTGTCCGGCGCGCATCTCGAACAGGTCGAGAACGTTCCCGAGGGGACGATCTACACTTGCCCCATGCATCCTGAGATCCGCCAGGTAGGACCGGGAAGTTGCCCCATCTGCGGGATGGCGCTGGAGCCCGAGACGGTCAGTCTCGAGGATGGACCCGATCCTGAACTCGTCGATATGACCCGCCGATTTTGGGTCAGCGCGCTCTTCACCCTGCCGTTATTCATTTACGCGATGAGCGACATGGTACCCGGAATCAGCTTCGACCGGCTGATTGAACCGGCGCGCGCCCAGTGGGCGCAACTGTTGCTAGCGACACCCGTAGTGCTGTGGGGTGGTTGGCCCTTCTTTGTGCGGGCGTGGCAATCGCTCCAAACCCGTAATCTCAACATGTTCACGCTCATCGGCTTCGGCGTGGCGATTGCGTTTCTGTTCAGCCTCATAGCCACACTCCTGCCAGATATATTTCCACCCGCCTTCCGCGATCACTCGGGCCGCGTCGGTGTCTATTACGAGGCGGCGGCAGTCATCACGACGCTTGTGCTGCTCGGCCAGGTGCTCGAACTCAGGGCGCGCGGATCGACCTCGAGCGCGCTGCGCGCACTGCTTGAACTCGCACCGCCGACAGCGGTGAAAATCTACGATGGCGGCGACGAGCGCGAAGTGTCGCTCGACCAATTGGCGAGCGGAGACCTGCTTCGCGTTCGCCCGGGCGACAAGGTGCCAGTCGATGGTGAGGTGACCGAGGGAGCGAGCGCAATCGACGAGTCCATGATAAGCGGTGAGCCGTTGCCGGTTTCGAAGAAGGTCGGCGACCAGGTGATCGGCGGAACGGTCAACCAGACGGGCGGCTTTGTGATGCGCGCTGGCGCCGTCGGCAAGGACACGATGCTGTCCAAGATCGTCCAGATGGTTGCCGAGGCTCAGCGCAGCCGGGCACCAATCCAGCGCCTGGCCGATCAAGTCGCGGCCTGGTTCGTGCCTGCGGTGGTCGTGATCGCGGTTGTTACGTTCATCGTCTGGGCAATCTGGGGGCCATTTCCTGCGCTGGCCTATGCGCTGGTCAACGCGATCGCGGTTCTCATCATCGCCTGTCCGTGCGCGCTAGGCCTGGCAACACCGATGTCGATCATGACCGGCACCGGCAAGGGCGCCCAGCACGGCATCCTCATTCGCAACGCCGAGGCGCTCGAGACCCTCGAAAAGATCGACACGCTGGTGGTCGACAAGACCGGCACGCTCACCGTGGGAAAGCCCGATTTGGTCGCGGTTACGCCTCGCGATGGCCTCGATGAAGCAGATTTCCTTTCCGCGATCGCTGCAGTCGAAATAGGAAGCGAGCATCCGCTTGCCCACGCCATAGTCGAGGGCACCAAGGCGCGAGGCATAGCTGTCGAGGCTGCGTCGGATCTGGCGTCGACTACCGGTGAAGGTGTCGAGGCGCGCGTGGGATTGCGCAAGGTCGCTATCGGCAACGAAAAACTGATGCGCCGGCTCGGCATCGAAGATCAGGAATGGCTCGGTTCTGCAGAGGCCGGTCGCGCCCAAGGGCAGACGGTGATGTTCGTCGCCATCGATGGTGCGCCGGCGGGACTGATCGCGGTCGCCGACCCGATCAAGCCGACCAGCGCGGCGGCCATCCGGGCGCTCCACAAGCGTGGGATCAAAGTGGTCATGCTGACCGGCGATAGCCGCGCCACCGCCGATGCCGTGGCACGCCAGATCGGTATCGACGATGTCGAAGCCAATGTCTCGCCGGAAGACAAGCATCGAAAGATCGAGGCTCTCAAGGCCTCTGGCAATCGCGTTGCGATGGCCGGGGACGGCATTAACGACGCGCCCGCGCTGGCGGCTGCGGACGTCGGCATTGCGATGGGCACGGGCACTGACGTGGCGATTGAAAGCGCCGGCGTCACTCTGGTCCGGGGCGACCTCACCGGCGTGCTCCAGGCAATAGTCCTGTCCCGCGCCACCATGCGCAACATCCGCCAGAACCTCTTGTTCGCATTCGGATACAATGCACTAGGCATCCCCGTAGCAGCGGGCGTGCTCTTCCCTGCCTTCGGCTTGCTTCTGAATCCGATGATCGCGGCCGCGGCGATGAGCCTCTCGTCGGTATCGGTCATTGCCAATGCCTTGCGGCTGCGCGGGCTAAAGCTTCCCACATTGGACGAGGAGCGAGCATGATCGCGGCAACAGCAATCGGAATATCACTCTTCCTTGCGTCTCTGACCTTGCACCTCGCCATGCTGCGGTTGGCAAAGAATGTTTCGCCGCCGGGGCTGGCGCCTGCTCGCTTACGACTGACGGGCGGCTCGCTGCTCGTCCTACTAAGCCATATGCTTGTAGCTGTCGTATTCGCGGTCGGATTTGCTTGGGCCGCATCGCTCGGACTTGGTGGGTTTGCCAAGGAACCGGCAATGTCGTGCATGGATTATTACTACTTCGCCCTAATCACTGTCACGACGGTGGGCTTGGGTGACATTTATCCGACCGATCACCTGAGGGTGATTGCGGGCATCGCGTCACTGACCGGTTTCATCCTGATCAGCTGCACCGCACAGTACGTATACAAGACGATGAGCCAACAGGAGGATTGAATGGCCGACAACCATAACGCGGATCACCAGCAGCACCACGGCGGTGGGGGCAATTACTGGCGCTTCATGGCGATGGTGGCGACATCCACCGCGATCATGTTCGGCCTGATGTATCTCAATACTTACGAGCTCGATCACGTGTTCTGGAGCGAAACGCGCTTCTGGATGACTTTCGTTATGGGCGGCATGATGATGATCGTCATGCTTCTCTTCATGTGGGGCATGTACAAGGACAAGGCCAAGAACTTCATCATCCTGGGCGTCGGTGCCCTGACCTTCGCGGTGGCGCTCTGGTTGGTTCGCAGCCAGGCGACCGTCAACGATGAAGAATATATGGCAGCGATGATTCCGCATCACTCTATCGCCGTATTGACCAGTTCCCGAGCCGAGATCACTGATCCGCGTGTTCGCAAGCTCGCAGACGCCATCATCGAAGCTCAGATCAAGGAAATCGCCGAGATGAAGCTGTTGATCGAAGACATCGAGACCAACGGGGAGATGGGCGATGGCACCCCCTTGCCGGCACGGACCACTGCCCTAACTCCGGAACTCTTGGAGGAAGCCAAAAAAGCGCTAGAACGACCTGTAGAGCCCGAAGTACGTGACGAAGTCACGGTTGGCGATTGACATTCGCGTAGTTTACCGAACTCAGACGCAGTGATCAGTACCGGCTCCTGGCAAACTGGCGTCAGGAGCCGGACGGTCGATATCGAATGGAATAGTTGACCGCATCTCAGCGCGCGGAGGTGGCCCCGCGGTGATGGGGCCGAATGACTTCAGCTCGCTTGAACGGGGAGCACCGGGAACGGGTATTCAGTGACGAACCCGATTTCGGACGTCACCTCAACGCTTACAGATTGATCTGAAACAACATCAACCAGTTCTTCTTCTGCTATGCTTTGGCAATTCAGAGGAGAGAACCATGAAAATTAACGCTTTCAAGCTCGGTATCGCCACTGCTGCAGTCTTTGGCGTCGCGTGGGTGATTTGCAGCCTCTTCGTTATGGGAGCGCCGCGGGTAATGATGCAAATGACAGGTCACATGGTCCACGCCGATTTCAGTCACATGAACTGGCAACTCAATTTTTTAGGCGTGGTCGTCGGCCTGCTTTCTTGGTCGATTGGGGCTGGCGCGATCGCCGGCCTGACTGCGGCTGTTTATAATCGGCTGGTAGACTGATGGAGACTTAGTCGGTCCGGCTGCAGAGCGAACTGAAGTCGGCCTTGTGCTACGGTGCATATCCTCAATGGGAGAAAAGCCATGATCCTGAGATTGGTAGCCATCATGGCTGCTGGGGCGTTCGCCGCGTCCTGCATGAGGAAGACGCGTAAAAGAAACGCCGCATATGCTCCCGACCAGCCTCATGAGAGCTATTTAGATATTCGCGATGCGGGCCCCGATGCAATGCGGGATGCCCCCCGTCGAGAGTGGACGGAGATCGACGAAGATCTCGACGAAAGCTTTCCAGCCAGCGATCCGCCTGGTGGATATTAGAGGAAAGAACCTTTGGTTGTGACGACGAGAGAACCACCGGAACTTTGGCTCGCCCTACAGGGGTTCCTTGTCGCCTTCGTCTGGGAGATGTTCCAGATGCCATTCTATGAGATGGATGCTGAGACGCCGTGGGCCGCAACAAAGGCCTGCGCGGCCGCATCTCTTGGCGATGCAGGTATTATGGTGGTGGCGGCGTGTTTGGCGAATAGGTTATCCAAGGGATCACTCTGGATGAAGCAGCCGAGCCTCTCCGCAATTCTGATCTATCTTGGCGCGGGAATTGGCGTAACAATCGCAATCGAATGGCTGGCGCTACGGTCCGATTGGGGCTGGGAATATTCCCATTTGATGCCTCAAATATTCCGAATTGGGCTTGTGCCGCTGGCGATGTGGGTTGTCGTGCCGTCTTTATCGCTCTTCCTCAGCAGGAAAATCGTGGGAAGCAAAGCACGCTTTAAAGACCCCTCAGCCTGTTAATCTCGCTAGTTTAAGAATGGGCGCGTTGCTGCCGGAGCTTGGTACTCGCCTCAACGGCGGCCTTCGCGGCTTAGTCTCCTGAAAGCGGACCGGAAACTTCCCACCCCGTTCTTGCCTATTGTGCTTGGTGTGGTTCTCTCCAAAAGCAGACCATCGCCGGTCAACGCCTAGCTGACATCTAGACCAAAGTATGTTCCTGTTGCGCGGAGCCAAAGCACTTGGAAAGGTCCCAAGGACATAGCTCTCAGCCCCATCTTGCTTTGAGTGCAAAGGATCAGGCCATTGGCAGATGTAAAAATCGTTCGAGCTTTAGCTTTAATTCTTGGCCTTGGCGGGTGGACCTTGCCTACTGCGCCCTTGCTTGCCGGTGATGACATGCCCGATGCGGCGCAATGTCTTAAGAAGAAGAACGACCCTAACCCTGAAGCTTCAATCGGTTCTTGTAATTCTTTGATCGAGGACGGCAGTCTGTCTCAGCAGGAGCTCGCGGACGCGCTCTATACCCGCGGTCGAATTAGGGCAGAGCTTGGTGATCATGCGCGCGCCATTTCTGATTTTGATGAAGCGCTTAGGGCCGACCCGGAATTTGCGAAAGCACACAACGCCCGCGCAGGCATCTATGCTGATCTCGGGCTCGTGGAGGAAGCGATTGCGGACTATGGCGATGCGCTCAAGATCGACCCTCTCTATTCCACTGCAATCCACAATCGCGGGATTGCTTACCATCAGAAGGGCGAAGTTGCTCTCGCCATCGCCGACTACTCTGCCGCTATCCAAATTGATTCCGAGAGTGATCTATATCTGACCAATCGGGGCGCGGCGTTTGCCGACCTGGGGGACCATTTTGGAGCCATTGCTGATTATAACGCAGCACTTAAGATCAGCACTAATGCTCCTGACACATATAATAACCGTGGTTTTTCGTATCTACATCTAGGGTGGGTTGAGAACGCGATTGAAGATTTTGATCGTGCCATCTCACTCAACCCCGCTGACCCGCTGTATCTAAACAATCGGGGGACCGCTCATGCTCTCCAATCAAGTTGGGTGAAGGCCAGAGAGGACTTTGAAGCCGCTTTGCAGATCAACCCAGATGACGGGGCAGCAATGTATGGTCTTGGCATCATCAGCTACCTTGATGGGCGCGAAGAAGAGGGCCTTGCAATGATGAAAAGGGCCATCTCAATTGATCCGCAAGCCGGTCAAGATTTTCACAGCCTCGGGCTTCTCTGGCAGTCCATAGATATCGGTGGGTGATCCTTGAGCGGTTGCTTTCCGACCACTCGTGACGCTTTGCTCGAGTACCACAGGGTGCCAGGAGCGGACCGACTGCTTCCGACGCCTCGAACAGTCAGCTATTGAAGTCTCCATTGGCAGTCATCAGACTCAACAGTGCAATTGCCGTGCTTCGGGCGTCGGGCCAAGACGCGCTGGCAAGCGCCGCCGGTCCCGCTTCAACCAGCCTCGATTGATTTACGGTCTCCTTGAGTTTCTCGCCGAGAGCATTGGCAAGGTGAAGTTCGTTATCGAAGAGCCAAGAACCGCTTCCCTGCACGGGGTCGTCGTATAGTTCGAGGTCATTGAGGATGGTGTCGAGGCTCAAGCCAATCCTCTCCGGATTGGGCGCGTCCGACGCGATGACTTCTAGTGACCGAAATAGGTCACGTCGGTCTTCATTCCACCATTTGTCGGCAAGGCTTCTCATGCCTGAAAAGATGCGCGGCCTGACCAATTCACGCAATACGCAATGGCTGCATTCCACCCCGAACTCGCCGCTTTGAACGTGTATAGCTGGTCCCAGGAGCGGACCGACAATTACCGACGCCGTTGCGGACGTCGGACTTCGATGGAATAGTCGAAGGATGCAGTTAAGATTAGAAATATGAATCCGCGTAAATTGATCGGCGGAACAGCCTTCTGCATGCTCCTGCTTTGGGGCTGGGCCGCCAGTTACATTGGAGGAATTTCCCAAGACGATTGGGGACTCCTCTGGCGATTGGCATATGTCATTTGGTTATGCGTGACCTTTGTCATGGCATTCTATGACCGGAAGAACCTTCCAGAGAAAGCATGGGATTTTAACCCGAAGCGAGGCGTTCTATATTTCTTTCTGGGTTGGATCATCTTCCCGGTGCTTATTGGAGTGGAGGCGCTATCTGGAGCCGACTTCACACTAAGTCGAATGTTGGTAGGCACGCTTGCGATGTCGGTGCTGATTGGCATCCTAGGCATCTTCACGGAAAACGTTGGGGTTTAAGCAACGAATGTCTGTTTCCCACCCCGTTCTTGCCGTTTCCGCTCGACGAAGTGATCATCAAATTCAGTCATTCCGCTGCCGACGCCATTACGGATATTCATTAGTCAACGGCGATCATCTCCCCATCATTACGAATGCAAGGGAAGATAGGGCGGAAATCCGAGGTTTTCAGAGGAATCGTAACATCAATCTGGAGCAAAAAGTCTCTTCACCCACGCAGGACCTAAACGCAGCGTATGTCCGGTTTGAACGGTTTCCTAGCGGAAGCGCTCTGATAGGAAAGTTTTTCCTAAACTGACCCCTGCGGGACCTCTTAGCCACTTCTCCAGCGAGACTAGCCGACAACTCGCAGCGACAGCTTTGGACTTCGCAACCACGATAGATGATGAACGAAACTGGGTGGAAAGTACCCCGAAGTATATCAAGTTGTCCCATGCCATAGGCGAGCGAGGTTCATCCAACCCTGCCTCTATCCGATCCAGGCGCTCAGGGAGCCCTGCGGGTCACATGTTCACGTAGAAGTGCTGAGCGTGTTGGGGCTTGGTGGCAAATCCATCCTGGAGGCCTTCGGCCCAGGTGTTAGGGGAGCTGCTGGTTGGCTTTCCGTGCTGTGAACATTTGGCAATGAAGGCGCTCTTGAGCGGCGCAACGGCATCCGCAACGCGTCCATGGTTGCCCCATCCCTTCGGATCCCACTCGACATCGACGGTGAAAGTGTTGCTGTAGCAACTCGGATTGATCGTGTTGCGATCGGTAGCCTCCATCCCGACCGCCAACCAGACGCGCACGCTCTTGCTGGCGAGACCGCTGCTCTGGCTGATTGTTCCACCTGCAGAAGCGCGCGGCTGCGGGGTGTTCGCAGCGGCTCCAATTTGAGGCGCCGAGTTCAGACGTGCTTGCTCTTGTCTCGCGAAAGCAGCCTGCTGTTCACGAGCATCTTGCGCGCGCTCAATAGCAGCAAGCCTCGTATCCTCCCTGCGTGCCTCTTCTGCTTGGCGGCGGGCATATTCGGCTCGGCCCCTGGCGATAGCTTCGTTCGCAGAATCGCGCATTGACTGCTCCATCGCGTCGTTCTTAGCAGTGGCTTCGGACCAGCCCTTTAATAGCCCCCCGACAAATCCTCCCATATTGTTGGTAGTCACCTCAGGGGGATTATCTGCTTCGTACTGCTCCTCCAAACGAGCTAGTTGAGCGTCTTCGGCGGCCATCCGGGCCTCCTCTATTCTCCACTGGCGTTCGGCTTCGTCCTCTGCCCTCTGGGCGTCAGCGAATGCTGTGGGAGAAGAATTCGCTAAACGGACAATTTTGTGTGGAGGGGTTCCAGCGTTTCTTGGAATAAATTCGATTGTGTATGGATCGACGACCCGGACAACCCCGTCGTACAGTTCCGACCGGAAGAAACCATCTGCACCTTGCCTGTAGTGCTGCACACCGTATGAGGCTGCCTGAGCTAGGACCCCTCCACTTAATGTATAGCTGTTTGCTTGCGCTGGCGAAGTGCCTGGGCGACCATAAACACCTGGGGCCAATTCGGTAGGCTGCGCGTTTGTGCCATGGCGCCTTGTAAACCGAACAAGACTGGCTTTCTCGTTGCCTTCTTCGAAGAGCTCCACTGTCGTTGGATCGACAATTCTGTAAACCATCACAAGATCGTTTGAAGGAGATCCGAGACGATACTCAGCCCCCTGCTCACGCTTGAAAGGAAAGCTCATTGAGGGACCTTTCGCCAAGAGAGTGTCACCCTCTTGCGCGAGAACAACGTAACTAGCCCCATCCTCTCGATCGAATACCCCGTCGACGATGCGCATTCTCTCCGCCTTCGCGAGAGCTACCTCTTCTTCATTGAGACGGACGTAGGAGCCTCGCGTCGGGGGGTTGAGCGCGTTCTTCTCTTTTTGGACCGTGAAGGTGACCCGATCAGCCCCCGCAGGTTGGAGACGGAGGATAAAATCTCCGCCGTAACCCTTCTTCTTTCGTGACACCGTACCGTCGGCCGCAACAATCCACTTTTCCTTGGTATCGTTGCCGTTTGCATCCCGCAAAACCAACTTTCCGTTCGATTTGAGTTCCCAGGTAGATGCCACCCCTTCTTGCCGCACTTCGAGAACGCGACCGGGTTCTTTCCAGGAATACTCGAGCAATAGGGAGCCTTCGGTACCATCGATCTTCCACAACCAGTAACCTCCGGCAAGTGAGGCGAGGGCTCCCCAGTTTTTTCTAGTTTCGGGATCGATGCTCGAGTTGGCATTCTGATTGTGTTGCGAGGTCGCAAGTGCTGTGGGCTCTTGGGGCGGCGGAGACGAAGAACTGTCCTCTTGCTGAGCCAATGACGGACCGGAAAGCAGCGCGGTTAGGCTCGCTGCCGCAAGGATGACGGAAAGTTTCATGCTGCCCCCAGAGAATCAGGAGGCCCGCAGCCTCTCAAGAGAATGATTTACCAAGCAGTTTCCCGAGAGCAAAAGAAATCTACTCGCGAGGCCTCATGCTTGGATTATGCCGAGCGGTATGTGCCGAAATGGCTAACTGTCAGCTGGTTGCAGATAGCGGTTCAAGCAGCCCGCCTGTCTAGGTCAGGAAACAGCGGCAAAGGTTGCGGCTGGTGGGGCTCAACCACGTTTGCGTCGTAGAGCGAGGTCGTCACCCACTCGACTGAGGTGTCCACGTAGACCCCGCGCGCCTCAACGCGAACGCTCCCAGCTCCTTCTCTTGCCACTTCCCACGTGCATTGCAGCTCGTCGTCGTACGTGCCCAGCAGCAACGTTCCATCGCTGACGCCCAGCAGGAACCGATCGTCGTCATCGAAGGGCACGGTCAGGACAGTTTCCAGGTCGCCCGACACATGCAGGCGAGCACTTCCGAGTACGGGTTTGATCGTCACAGCCATTACAGAATCACCTTTCTTGCATGAGAACATACAGAGAACCCGAGGTGAGGAAAAGGGTGATGTTGCCGGGGCGGCGCGCAAAAAAATATAGCGAGAGCGAAAGACCCCGGGCCTACCCAGCTAAAGCGGAGCATTCCTTATTTTCCGTTGAAGCATAGGTCGCCTTCTTCGCTAAACCGAAGGATAATCCTTAGGAGATTGTCCGAACTCAATCACTTGCACCACGCAACGAGGTTATCGGAGCCGGAGCAGGCAACTACTTGAAGATCTGATTGAGCACACGAAGACCTAAGCCTCGAAGTGTCTAGGTCTATTTGCCGTTGTCAGAGGAGGAAAAGGGGCGCACACAGCCTGCAAAGCGCGGGTCGATGTTCCGAATTGATGCCTCAGGTATCAACTATTTGGGAGTTCGGTATGCTCATGCCTCGCTTTGTATCGTTAGCATTTTTGCTCGTCCTCTCATTGTCACTATCTGTGGCAGCGCAGACCGGAACGCCACCGAACTACAAGGTGGTGAAGCCTGGCCCAGTCATTCGAGTGGCTGCCGACAATTTCCACCTCACGGGTTCTTTCAGCGTTAGTAGAGGCACCGAAGTTCAGCCCATCGAAGAGAAGTCATTTGGTTCTGGTGGAGCCTGTATCTACGGTGATTTAGCAGCGGTAGGCGCGCCCGAGCTATCCTGTACCACAAACACACAATGTACTCAGGCTTGGACCGAATTCCACGCGGGGAATCTGAGCAACCCAAACTATGACGCAGCTGCGTTTAACGGAACGTCAGGACAGTGTATCGCTAATCGCTGCTGGTACCGACCGGGGCCCTTACTCTGTACGCGGGTCGTTCCGCCAAATTCTTGGTCTCTAGGCCATCACAAATTCGGTCCATTTAGCCTGGGACACGTCGCAAGGCTGTTCGGAGAGGATGCACAAATTGATTGGCAAGTAGTGACTTGCTCCAACCATGCCCAAGCCAAGGGGCAAGACGATACTGCCTGCGCCATCGGTCAAGGGGTCTATACTCCACCAGCTGAAGCCTCAAAACTCAAGGCGACAAACTGGGAATCCGTAGTCCGGCATCCAGGCGGAGTTTAGAGGGGGCTCACCCGGCCTCCCATGATCAGCTGATACTTTTGCAAAAGCTTCTCGCAGTGAGTACTTAAAGCCATACTTTCGGTGAAAGCTGATCGTTTCATTCACATAAACTGCATCATCGATCAGGCTCGGGATCAAGCCTGTTGAGGTAATCGAATGAGGGGGCAATTGGGATGGCTACGCTTGCCGATACTAAACCACGGCACATTCGCTAGGTTTTGTGACGACCACAAACCACCCCGAAGTCGCCGGCGCTGAGATCCGTCCGTCAAAGTAGCGGACGGTCCGCTTTTGTGGTGTCCCAACGACGCTCTCTTATATCCGAAGTGAGGGCGCGTTGCTGCCGGATCGCGGTATCGCCAGCTGACCAGACCGATCAGATCGACCGTATCGACATGATCGAGAATGCCATGCGCTCCGGCGTCGTCCGACGCATTGCGCGCAGCCCGGGCCATCATCTCAACCGGTTCCAGCGCCCCTGAAGCTGCCTGCGGGCGGTCGCAAAATTCGCCGACACCCACGATCACCGCGTGATCCGTCATTTGCTCAGTCTCCACTTTTCCGTCGGTGTTCGGAAAATTGGCGAGCGGGTCAAGGTAAATCTAATATAATTAGATATAGGGCTGAATTGATCAGCCTGCTCTCACCGCCGAAGGTGCAGTCTATCCTTTCCGCCTCGACCAGATCGGATGAATGCCGCCCTGTGGACGGCATCCGATGTGCCGCCGGCCCTGTGATAACATCTGGCGGGCCAACACTTCATGGAGCACTTCCTGCGCTGCACGTTGGTCCCTTTTTGCTGTGATTTCCTAAAGCACATAATAAGCTCAACCGTGAAATGACCGGTCTCTAAATGGAAGCATCCGACCTGCCAGGTGACGGATGCGTTTATCGTTTCCTGGCTTGTGGCTCCAGTTCTCGACGGGGTCGGCGTGCTCATGGACATCCATTCAGAGCAGCCCCTCTCCAGACGTTATCACAAGCCGGGTCCTTTCCCTCTTCCCTTCGTGGCAGCCAATCGCACCGCGTCGCTAAATTCGTCGTTCTCATCGCCGCGACCTGGCTCTGGAAAGCGCGAGAAATGGGTCGACGTCTTGCTTGGAACGGACTTTTCCGGCAGCGTTCTTTCCAAGTTTTTGGGTTCTGTGTTGCCGCGCTTCTGCTGAGACGGCGCACCCGATTTGCTCGTCCTCGCGTTCGCTGACTTTGACGAAACAACCTTTTTGACATCGACCGCTGGATCATAAAGCGTCTCGCCGGTTTTCAGCACTAGGGCGTATCCTTTAACCTTCGCAATTTCCCGACACACTTGTTGAAACGCCGGTGGCCCAAATACCGGGATGACATCACCTCGCTGGTGCGCAAGGGCCAAGCTAGCCGCGATTGCGTTTCTGTCGCCTGGGTCAACCACCAAGACAACCCCCGCGTCGCTGATTGCGAGGCCTCCGTCAGCACGGCGATACTCAACGCCATGTTTATACTCTTGCCTGCTCAGCCCATGGGCTTCTGCAATCTTTCGATCCCGGGACGCGTTGGGGGTGAACACCAAAGCAGGAAGCTCGACTTGAGGCGGATTAGGACAGCCCGCCTTGTACCAGGCTTCGCGTCTTAACTGGGTTTCAGCGATCGTAGCGCGAGCGCGGTCGAAGGCTTTCTTTACCTCGGCCTGTGCCACATCGAAGCAGCGCAATCGCCTCGCCTCAGCGATCAGGTTTGCATAAGTTTCCTCCCTTGCGCGGGCCCTTTTTTTAATAGCTTGTCGCCTTGCTCTTAGCTGTGCCAAGGCTTCATTCAGCGCTTCCCGCACACGGGCGCGCTCTGCGCGAAGGGCAGCAAGGTAGTCCTCAAACGGGTCACGCTCGCGGAGGGGGTCCGGTGTATACTCACCCAGCTTGCTCACCATTCTGCGGTAAGAAAATTCTCGCCCGAAGGAGGTCGCCTTCATCCGCACATTACCGATGACGATCTCTGCCCCCGAGCCTTTTGTGTGATAGCTGGCATCATGTTTAGCGAGGCGATTGTGCAGGTCCTGCCAAGTTTCCGAGGATCGCAAGTCCTGAGCGATTGCGGCGTACTCGGGAGAAGACCCCTTCTCGGGGGCAACCAGCTTGCGAGTGTCGCAGCCTGCGCGTGAACCATCAGCGCGGCGCATAATCTTTCCGGTTGCGCGCTCGCGGACCTCGCCGCCGTTAGCAACGTAGATCGCGTTAGGTTCGGACTCCCAACCCTGTGCATCTTCGACAAGCGCTGTGACCTGATGTAGCGGATCAATTTCCCAACCGTCACCGGGGCTGACCACCCGCTGGCGCACCAAGTCAACGCGGTTGACCACGATATGAAGATGATAGTTCGCGGTGTTGCTATGGGTGGCCCAGATGATCTGGCAATGCTGGTAGCCCATCTCTTCCGCAAAAATGTCGAGCGTCTCTTCAATTTGTTTCACGGAGGGGCATTCGTTGGACTTCCAACTTATCAGGTAATGCTCCAGCGGATCCTTTGCGCCGGGCGCGAGCAAGTTGGCTGCGATCATCTGGCGCTGATGTTGCGAGAGCTTACGGCCAGCCAGACATCGAGTGCCATGCCGATGCACCTTCTCGCCGGGCTGAATGGTGTGACCCGCCAAGATCTGCGCGTCCATCACATATCTGGCGAGCGCATTTTCGCCGTCTGCAACCATCAGTCGGTCTGCGCTGGCATTCAACACGTAGGTTGAAAGCACATTTACGATGGTGCGGACCTCGTCGAGTGAACGCTTCCTGCGCGGAGCGTCTTTCCGGATGCGCTTGATGATCACCCCAGATTATCCGGATGCGACGCAGCGGATGAGAGCAATTCGACTAGGCCGCGAAGTTCATCCACAAGCTGTGGCTCGGTACGCGCATCGCTCTCAAGTCTGCGCGTCAGCCTGAGTAGTTCAGCGAGTGCGGCCAAGGCGGGTGTCGATAGGACCGGCGTATCGGTCACCCGCCGGTACAAATATGTCGAAACTGGAAGATGCGCAGCAAATGCTGCGACCTTGATTTCCTCGATCTGACGCGGCTGCAACCGCAGCGATACTGTCTTTGACATTCCAGATTTACCTGATGCGAGAAGGCGACCGCCGAGCACAGGACTGAGCGTGTAAACACGCTCCATCCTGCCTAAAAATTTCCTCCCTCAATGGGAAAGAACGGCGCCCTCATTGAGAACCTTGCGAGACCAGTCGGCTCGCACTCGAGATTACTTGGTAGAGGCCGGGAGACCGGACTCACTGAGTTCGAGGATTGGGGTCGATGCGCTAATCCTCGCTGCAGTGAGATTGCTAACTGCATCGAGATACGATCACGCGAAGGTCTGCGACAACGAAGTCCACCATATCGGTTCACTTGTTGAGTATCCGACAAATGCAGAAGCCTGCGCGTCGGATACTAATCGCTCATCGCATCATACCGGCACATAAGCTTGCCCCGGGACCGGTACGACTCCTGCCCAGGATATTGGCAGGACTCGTAGAGCCTAAGAAGGTGGTAGGGGTCAGCATTCGTGCCTCGAGCGTTGGCATAGTTTAAGATCTCGACGAGGGATTCGTCGAAGGGCGCCTCGCGCCGATGCCAGTCAACGTCGCCACCAACAGCTTCCTCGACCCCCTCAGCGAAATTGATCTTCGCGAAGGATTCTTCTGTGAACCATTGTGGCTTCACATAACCTTGGGTGAAGAGCCCAAAAGTCAGAAGAAGAGCCGCAGCAAATCCGATGGTGAAGACTGCGGAGCCCCAAGAGAAGGCCGAAAAGAATGAGGCTTGCGTGGACGGGGAGGCCTTGTGAATGCGTTCGACGGTGTCGTCGACCATCTTCTGAACCACAGCCTCGGACCTCGTCTGGATCTGAGCGAGAATTGTGTCGGATGCATCTGAGACCGTGTCTCGCAGCTGTCTCCACTGTACATATCGGACCATCAAATCGGCAACGTATGTTGGACTTTGCGCGAGGGCCTCAGGCGCGAGCAGGAGAAAGTCGCGAAGTTGGTCGGCGTCTTCGGGGAGCATGGCGCGACCCGTGGCCTGCTTGAAGAGGGCGGGATAATCGAGACGGTCGCTCATCGTGCGATCCTTTCCAAGAGAGGGGCGAAGGCTTCTCGAGCCTCCGCGAGATAGGCGAAGACGTCGTGGTGGAGCCACGGTGGGAGAGTATCCAAAGACGCGCGGATGAAGGGAGTGTCACTGCGTTCGAGAGCCCGCGCAGCGCCGATCGATAATTCGGGCATGACTAACTCGGTTCCGCCTTGGGCCACCAAGTTCGCACGAGTGTTACTCTCGTCCCACTCGTGGAAATCGTGTTTCGTTGCGGCCCGCATGTTCTTTACCGCAAAGGTGCGATCGCAACTGACCTGGCCCATCGTCTGGTTGAGAATGTTCAAGCTGTCGTACTCGGATGACGCAGTCCAAAGCCGAAAGAAAGGCCGCTGGAGATGATCCGCCGTTGCCTGCATTCGCGGATATTGGATGGGCAGGACGCTCCCAACTTGGCTTGCCAGGTCGACGAGGATTACCGATTTGGGATCGACTTGGGACATTAGCGAGAACATCCGGTCCCATTCACTAGGATCCGTCCAATCGATGAATGTGATGTCTTCGTTGGCATGAAAGCGAATGAAGTTCTGGTTGGTCGGATCGACGTCGAAGCCAACCCAGCTGATGTTGTGGAAGGTGAGGAGGTAAGCGAGCAAGCGGATCAAAAACGTCTTGCCGACGCCGCCCTTACCGCCATCCACACACAGGATGGCGGCGACGACCTCATGAATCGTAAGCTGTCGCATGATTTGAACTTTCAATTTTGGTGATGCTAATGGCGAACGGGCAGGGAGCGCCTAGAGCTTTCCCCGCGGCACGTTCTTCATCGCGTTAGAGCCGCCGAGGAGATCCTGCTGCTCACCCTGACCACCTCGGGACGGGGAAGCCTTCTTGGCAGAGCGGGACTGCGATTTGTTCCTTGTCGAAGCCGACTTAGGCGGCTTGACCAACTCCTTGCGCGCTACGCTCAACGCCTTCCGGAACGTGGCGAGGCCAATCCCCTCGCTTTCGAGGATCTTCAGAATTTCAGGATCCCGCAATTCAGCCGCACCGAAGGTTGGTGCGCCCTTCAGCACAAGGCGCGCAAGTTCGAGTGCGCGATCTTTGGCTTTGTCTGTCCTGATCTCCTGTGACCGGGAAGTCATCGCCTGCGCCAGGGAAGAGAGACTGCTATGCTCGGGACTGTTGGTGGAAGGGCTCATCTTATTCTCCCCCGCTAGAGTTTTTGCCCTCGAAAAGGGGCAGGTCGCGCACGAACTTCTGCAGGTCTTGCGGGCAAATGATGGTGCGTCGGCCGGCCTTTCGGGCAGTCAGGCGTCCGTCGCCCAATGCCAAGTAGATGGAAGACCGTGAGAGACCGGCGATCTTCGCCGCCTCCTCCACGCTATACGCGAAGGGCTTGCGCGGCTCGCGATGGGGGTCCGACTGTTCGTTGTATTCGTCCATGTGTATGTCCTTTCATGTGAACACACACAGACGTACCTAGGGATTTGAAGCCGCTAGAGGACAAACTTTGAGGAATTTCCGACCGAACTTTACTCTATTCATCAGCGCTGGCCGCTTCGTCCGAGCAAGCTTGAAATTTTGCGCACCAGAATGGGCAGCGCATTCGCCTGCAGGGCAACGGGTTCAGGTGTTTTGCAGGCTAATGTCGGATGTTGTCGTTCCGACTCGCTACTCGGAGAAAACGAGAGCGCCTAGAGCGTGGCAATGTCTCGTGCAGTTAAGTCCTTTTCGTGGCCGAAGGGGGACTTTCCTGATTGATTGTAAGTATAATTTATATTTCTAGCAGTAAATGATCCCCCATCAATCTTCGCTACAGCTTCTTGCATAAAGCGAATGCTAGGACCACCTTCGCCAAATTCGTTAACGCTGGTCCGTATTTTACCCCGACCCCAAACATGTGCGTAAAGAAGGGCAAGACGGGCGAGAAGCAATTGAAGGTTCTCCGAGTCTATTCGATTTTCTGACTTGAGGGCCCGTTCATCCGCAATGATGCGGTCGCAGCGCTTCACCAATGCGAGGAGCGATCGGATGAGTTTCTCTGCGTCGACGGGAATGAGTTTATCTGTGTTGATGTAGTCACCTGCAAATATTCTCCCGGGAGAATAGAGCGAAAGATCCAAATCTTTTGCATCACTATGCGCATTAAGACCGAAGCATCCAAGCAGATTTATAGTTTTTGCCCTAGTATCTTCTGCGTGTTCTATCATCTTAACCGAAGTTCGTAAGTCAAATGGTGAATCGCTATCCCACAGCTTGCCTTGCTCTTTGTAAAGGTCAGCATATGAATTGAGCTTTGTCTGGAGGAAAAATAGCATTTCCTCTCCTAAAGGGTCGAACAGTGTTGGGCGGCCCTTTCTAACCAAGGCATCTAAGTCTTCGCAGTCAGCGATCGAAAATGGTGCTGTCGGGTTTTCCTTATTATCAGAGTTTTCGGCGTTCATTTCGGGGCGCAACGTTTTTCCTTCACGGTATCGGGCGGAGCACAGACGCCCAGTTTCTAGGGCGCATACTCTGCGGCGAAACCGTTAGGATTTGCTTGTCGTCGCTATTTAGAAGTGAAGTTTTTCAAGCGCATCCTCCGCTTTTGGGCGGACTAGATGACCATAGTGGTCCTCAATCATCTGCACTCCAGTCCCAGCCAGCTTGGCAACCAAAAAGAGTGATTGACCGTCCATGACAAGGTCGGTGATCACGGAATGGCGAAGTGTATAAGCAGTGGTGGCCGTTGGGAGATTAGCAGCAATGGCGGCAGCCCTAATTGGCTTTTTCCATGAATTACGGTTCCATGAGCTGCCATCAATCCTGCAAAAAATTGGCTGTGACGGAGACCGACCTTTGGCTTGTTTTTCTAGAAATTTCATGGTCGACGACGGGATGGCGATCTGTCTGGGTTTAGTAGATTTTTCCTGACCTATCGTCACTGTGAGCGTTCTAGGTTCGAGGTCGCCCACGCGGAGAGCTGCCAGTGCTCCGACACGGATTGGCAGCAAGCACATCGCGTGAACAAAAGGTCGTATTTCTTCTGTTGAGGCTAACACTAAGCTCTGCCTTTGGGCTGCGTCTAAATAAAGCGTGCGCCGCTTTCCCGCCCCTTTCTCTGGCTTGAGGGCTTCTTGCCAAGCCGCTTCCGTTGATGGTTTGCCGTGAGGGAGGACCCGATTCAGTGCCGCGCGAAGCGGGACCATATCGCGATTGACGGTCGCAGCAGAGCGAGCTTTCGTCCGCGTCAACCCGTTTTTGTTTCGGCTCACGATTGCCGGGGCATCTACAAGCCTTTTCCGCCACTCACGTAGATGTTGGCGGCGCAGTTTGTCCAATCTAACTTTCGATAAGCTATCAGCATATACATGCCGCCGGAAAACGCCTGCAGCAATCTTGTTCGGCCTGTCTTTAAGATAGGCTTCGCAGGCGTCACGGACAGTTACAAGGTGCTTTTGAGTTAAGCCCCCAGCCTCTACTTCGTCAGCCCACGCCTCAGCATCGCGTTTCGCAGCAGCAAATACTTCGAGCCCGGTAGCATGCGGAAAAGCCCCGAGAGCTTTGCGGACGTACTTGTTGGAGTGCTCGTCAAATACTCTGGCGAACCACGTGCCCGGACCGCCCTTTTTGGATGGGCGGTAGCCAAGTGAGCAGCGCGGCCGAAGGCGATGCCAATGCGGTTCGTCACCTGGCCTAGGCATCAAACGACCTCTTGCACCAACTTTACTGAGGTCAACCAATCTCTTTCCTCTCACTCTAAAATTCCATGGAAATTCCATGAAATTATTGCCTGTGTAGACTAGCGTCCGGGCGTGATTAATCAAGAGGAATCAACTAGTTAGTAAGTCCCTGTACATCCACACACGTCCTAAGCTCCACCTTGGTAAGGGTGAGGCCGGGAGTTCAATCCTCCCCAGCAGCACCATTTCTTCCATCGGACTTGCGAAGCGACGCGCCCTCGGGCAGCGAATCCCGGCACTACAGGAGAGCGCAGCGATGGATTTTCGCCTGACAGAACAGCAACGCGATCTGCAGGATGCAGCGCGCAGCTTCGCGCGTGGGGAACTGCCCGAGCTTGCGCGCGAAATGGAGGAGAAGGACTTCCCCGTCCCCGCAGAAATGGTGCGCCGTTATGGCGAGATGGGGTTCCTGGGCGTCAACCTGCCCGAGGAATATGGCGGCCTCGGTCTCGGTCATCTCGAGGCGCTGCTAGTGCTCGAACAGTTCGCCATGATCTCGAACGCGGTCGCCTTCCCGGTGTTCGAGGCGCTGGTCGGCCCAGTGCGGACGCTGGAGCGGTTCGGGTCGGAGGCGCTGAAGGCGCAAGTCATTCCCGAAGTCGTCAGCGGCGAAGCGACGGTGGCGGTGTCCATGTCCGAACCCGATGCGGGCACTGCGCTGACCGATCTTTCCACCCGAGCGCGCGAGGAGGGCGATCACTTTGTCCTCGATGGCACCAAGCGCTGGACCTCCGGTGCGGGTCATGCGCGCTACTATGTGGTCTACACCCGCCTCTGCGATGCGCCCGGCGCGAAGGGGATCGGCGCGTTGCTGGTCGACAAAGATATGGAGGGCGTCAGCTTCGGCAAGCGCGAGCAACTGATGGGTTTCCGCGGGATCGAGACGCGCGACATCGCCTTCGACAGCGTCAAAGTCCCGCGCGAAAACCTGATTGTGCCCGCCGGCGGTTTCGGCAGGCTGATGAGCGCCTTCGGGCTCGAACGCTGCGGCAATGCCACCCAGTCGCTCGGCCTCGCTGCCGCCGCGCTCGAACAGGCGACCGAATATGTGCAGGAGCGCACCGCCTTCGGAAAGCCGATCGTCGATTTCCAGGCGGTGCAGATGCGGCTTGCCGAAATGGCGATGCAGGTCGAGGCCGCGCGTCTGCTGATCTACCGCGCCGCCGCCAATGCCGAGCACAATGAAGGGGGCCTGCCGAGCGTCTATGAAAGCTCGACCGCCAAATGCTTCGCCAACGAAATCGTGCGCAGCGTTACCGCCAACGGCATGCAGGTGATGGGCGGATATGGCTATCACAAGGATTACGGTATGGAACAGCGCGTGCGCGACGGGTTCGCTTGGGGCATCGCTGGCGGCACCACCGACGTGCAGAAGACCAATATCGCCGCCGCCATCGTCGGCCGCCGCTTCGATCAAAGGCGTTGACGCAGCTGCTGTATTGCATAGGTAAGGCGGTATGGACGAAACCGACGAACTGACCCCGCTCGATCCGCGCTACAAGTCGATGATGCGGCTAGTCGCGGGCATCATCGCCGTGATCCTCATCATCGGGGCCAGCATTGCCGAATTCGCCATTCCCGGCTGGACCGGGGTGGTCTGGTTCCCGGTCGCTCTCGTGGCGGCCTATCTTGTGCTCTACCTTCCCATGCGGCGCTATGTGACGCGCGGCTATTCGCTGGAGCAGGAGCGGCTGCGCGTGGTGCGCGGCGTGCTGTTTTATTCCGACACCGTCGTGCCCTTCGGCCGCGTCCAGCATATCGATGTCGACCAAGGTCCGCTCGAGCGGGGCTTCGGTCTTGCCACCCTCACCGTGCACACGGCGGGCACGCATAATGCCTCGGTCTCGTTACCCGGCCTCGCGCACGAGGATGCGCTGGCAATGCGCGAGGAGATCCGCGCGGCCATCCGGCGCGATACGCAGTAATGATGTTGCAGGAAGACGCACGGCGCACCGATCCGCGCAGCTTCGGCGTGCGCGCGGTGATGATGCTGTTCCAGCTGGTGATCCCGCTGGCGGTGGCCTCGGTGACGATCCTCGACGACGGCGATATCGGGGATCTCGTTCGCTACTTCCTGCCGCTCGTGATCGCGGTCATCCTGGGCAATGTCGTGATCGCATACCTGCAATGGACCAAGCTGACCTACACCGTCGGCGAAAACGACATCCGTGTCGAAAGCGGGGTTCTGTCGCGTGCGGCGCGGTCCGTTCCCTATGAACGGATCCAGGATGTCAGCCTCGAACAGAAGCTGCTGCCGCGGCTGTTCGGTCTGGTCGAGGTCAAGTTCGAGACAGGCGCTGGCGGGAAAGACGATCTCGCGCTGACCTACCTGTCCGAAAGCGAAGGAGAGCGTCTTCGCGAACTCGTCCGCACCCGCCGCGATGCAGCGGAAACACAGGACGCCGAGGAAGTAGAGGTTGTCCCGGAAGAAGCGGAGGTCCTGTTCGCCATGGGGCCGCGGCGCGTTTTCACCTTCGGCCTGTTCGAATTTTCGCTCGCCGTGGTCGCTGTTCTCGGCGGTCTTGCCCAGCAATTCGAATTCCTGCTGCCCTTCGAATTATGGGATCTCGATCAGTGGGAGCAGCGGCTTGCCGGTCCGGGGGAGCGGCTTGCAGGTCTCGGCCCATTGGCGCAGGCCGCCGGGATCGTCATTGCGCTTGCGACGCTCGGCGTGGTGGGCGTCGCAACGGGGATCGGCCGAACGGCGCTGCGCGAATGGGATTTCCGGCTCGAGCGGACGGCGAAGGGCATGCGCAGGCGGCGCGGCCTCCTGACCCGGACCGATGTGGTGATGCCGCTGCACCGTGTTCAGGCGCTGCGGATCGGGACGGGCTTCCTCCGGCGCCGATTCGGCTGGCACTCGCTCAAGGTCATCAGCCTCGCCAGCGACAGCGGCGGGGCCAATCACGACGCGGTGCCCTTCGGCCGGATGGACGAGATCGCCCCGGTGGTCGGAGTGACCGGCTTCTCCCTGCCGCCGGAAGATGCGCAATGGGCCCGCGCGCTGGCTCGCTACCGGATCGACAAGGCGGGGCTTGCCGCGCTCTTGCTTTTTCCGGCCACTGTCGTGTCTGCCCTTTTTGCGCACGAGTGGGTCTGGCTGGCTCCTCTGGCCGGACTGCTCTTCACCCTCGGTCAGCAATGGTGGCGATGGAGGCACGATTATCGCGCGCTTGGCGAAAGCCAGCTCTACAGCCGACACGGCTGGCTCTCACCCAGTCTCGCCATTGCATCGCGCGTAAAGCTGCAGTCGGTCGAAGTCGCCCAGGGGCCAGTCGCACGCAGACGCGGATATGCCAGTCTCGCGCTCGGTCTTGCCGGGGGGCGTTTGCGCATTAACGGAATGCCCGTGGAAGAGGCGCAGCGCTGGCGCAGCGCCATCTGCGACAGTATTGCCCGGACCGATTTCTCCCGCCTGCTTGAAGAGAAGGGCGCTCCTTCGCCTTAGGCGCGCAATTCCGCCAGTTCCTGATGCCGGTCGAAATAGCGCGCGACATAGGAACAGTCGGGCGCGATCCTGAAGTCCTGTTGCCGGGCATCGGCGATCATTGCCTTGACCAGTTCCTCGGCCACGCCTTTGCCGCGATGGCTGGGCGGAACATAGGTGTGTTCGGCGTGGCGTATTCCGTCGCGCTCGGTCCAGCTCAGTTTCGCCGTGCTTTCGATTCCCGGGATTGTCGCAATATAGTCTCCGTGGGTGACCCTATCGCGATGTTCTATTTCAATTTGTGCGATACCCATGTTCTTTTCTTTCCTTGCTATTTTTCCAACGCGCGCGGCGCTAGAGGCGTTCCAATGCAATTCCTTTCCGACAATGCCGCCAGTGTCCACCCCGCCGTATGGGACGCAATGCGTCAGGCCGACCAGCCCGATGCGCCATATGACAACGACAGTCTAAGCCTCGCGCTTGACGAGAGAATGAATGCACTTTTCGCCCGTGAATGCGCGGTCCTGTGGGTGGCAACCGGCACTGCGGCCAACTGCCTTGCACTTGCGACCATGGCCCAGCCGCACGGTGCGGTTGTGTGCCACGAAGAGGCCCATATCGAGATGGACGAAGGCGGCGCCCCCGGCTTCTATCTTCACGGGGCCAAGCTCCTGCTCGGGCAGGGGGAGGGTGCGAAGCTGACGGCTGACGCAATCCGCGCCGTGATCGATCCCATCCGGGACGATGTCCATCAGGTCCAGCCCCATGCCATCTCGATCACGCAGGCCAGCGAATACGGCCGCGTCTATCGGCCCGAAGAGATCGCGGCGATTCGTGCGCTGGCGGACGAACGCGGGCTCGGCCTGCACATGGACGGCGCGCGCTTCGGCAATGCCGCCGCTTTCCTTGACTTGCCGGCAAGCGAGGTGGCTGGTTCGGTCGACGCGCTCAGCTTCGGTTTCGTGAAGAATGGCGCGATGAGTGCGGAAGCAATCGTCTTTTTCGAAGAAGGTCTGGCCGATGTGGCGCGCTATCGCCGCAAGCGTGCCGGACATCTGCAAAGCAAGGGCCGGTTCCTGGCCGCACAGATTCACGCCATGCTCGAGGGCGATTTGTGGCTGGCGAACGCGCGGTCGGCCAATGCCGCCGCCGCCGAGATCGCGGGGTCCTGCGGGGAGCGCCTCATGCACCCGGTCGAAGCGAACGAGCTGTTCGTGCGCTGTACGCCCGCCGAACGTGAGGCGCTGCGCGGACAGGGTTTCGGGTTCTACGACTGGGGCGCCGATGCGGCGCGATTCGTCACCGCATGGAACACGCGTGAGGCAGATGCCCGCGCGCTCGCCACGGCGATTGCGGCGCTATGAGCGCATCTTCCGGTGGTGAAAGCCTCCTCACTCCGCGAAATCTTGCAGCCTTCCTGCTGGTCAGCCTGATCTGGGGCGGGACGTGGCTGGTCATCCGCGATCAGCTTTCGGTCGTCCCGGCAAGCTGGTCGATCACCTGGCGTTTCGTCGTGGCGGCGGCGGGAATGTTCGTGCTGGCGAAATTCCGCGGCGAACCGCTCGGCCTGCCGCGCGAAGGCTTGCGCTGGGCCGTGGCGCTCGGCCTTTTCCAGTTCTGTCTCAATTTCAGCTTCGTCTACAATGCGGAGAAATTCATCACCTCGGGGCTCGTGGCGGTCATGTTCGCGCTGCTCGTCGTGCCCAATGCCATCCTGGGCAAGTTCGTGCTGGGGCAGCCCATCCGCCGCGAATTCGTCCTCGGCTCCACGATTGCGGCGATCGGTGTCGCCATGCTGTTCGCGCAGGAATGGCGCGCGTCCCCGGCGACGCTGGGCGAGGTCCTGCTCGGCGCGGCGCTGACTGTCGGGGGCATCCTTGCCGCCAGCGCGGCCAATATCGTCCAGGCGATGGACGGCGCGAAACGCATGCCGCTCCTAACGCTGCTCGCGTGGTCGATGGTGGTAGGCGTTATCCTCAACGCCGGGTTCGCCGGGGTCACGCAAGGCCCGCCGCAATTCGACACGCGGCCGGAGTATACGCTCGGCATACTCTACCTCGGCCTCCTCGGCTCGGTCGTGACTTTCCCGCTCTATTACGGGCTGGTGCGCAAGGTCGGGGCGGGGACGGCGGCCTACAGTTCGGTGATCGTGCCGATTGTCGCCATGGTCCTCTCGACCCTGTTCGAAGGCTTCGTCTGGGGCATGTTGCCGGCGGCAGGCGCGGCGATCACGCTGATCGGCATGGTGGTTGCCCTGCGCGGACGCAGTGCGCCCCCGCCAAGGCGCGCTACGCCGGAGCCCTGATCGCTGCCAGCCCTTCGCGGTAGGTGGGATAGCGCGGCTCCCAGCCCAGCACTCGCTTGGCCTTGCCGTTCGCGACCCGCCGGTTCTCGGCATAAAAGCCCCGCGCCATGGGTGACAAATCGGCCTCTTCCAGTGTTTGCAGCGGAGGGGGTTCCTGACCGAGCAGGCGGCAGGCTTCCTCGATCACGGTATTCTGGCTGGTCGGCAGGTCGTCGGACAGATTGTAGGCTCCACGCGGCGCATCGCGCTCGATCGCGCCGACCAGTCCGCCAACGATATCATCGACATGCACCCGGCTGAACACCTGCCCGGGCAGATCGATGCGGTGCGCCTTGCCGCTTCGCACCCGCTCGAAGGCGCTGCGGCACGGCCCGTAGATCCCGGGCAGGCGGAATACCCGCGCGCCCAGGTCCAGCCACCGCGCATCGCACTCGGCGCGCGCGGTGCGCCGCCCGGTACCGGTGGGCGCAGTCTCGTCAACCCATGCGCCTCCGACGTCGCCATAGACGCCGGTGGAGGAAAGATAGCTCAGCCATTTGCCCTCCATCGTCCCGGCATAGCGATCCAGCACGGGGTCGCTTTCGCCGGCTGGCGGCACCGAGCTGAGCACGTGGCTCGCCTCGCGCAGGGCGGCCTGCACCGTCCCTTCGTCGTCGAAGTCGAGGTTTCCTGAGCTACCGGTGGCATCGACATGCCAGCCTTTGCTACGCATCTCTTGTGCAAACCGCCCCGCCGTGTAGCCGAGGCCGAAGATGAACAAACGGGCCATCCGGGCGTAATAGCCGATGAACCCGCAAAAGACAGGACGAGAATGGATATCGCGCGCACGCCTTCGACACCCGATGGCAATCCCGAAATGGCCGATGCGGCCGTGGAGCCCAAGGCACCGCCGGAAATCCGGCGCGAAGACTACCAGCCCTTTCCCTGGCTGGTACCCACGACCCGGCTCGATTTCGAACTCGGCCTTGAAAAGACGCGCGTCACCGCCCGGCTGGAGATCGAACGCAATCCCGATGCGGACGCCTCGCCCACGATCCGGCTGAACGGCGACGGGCTCGAACTGGTCTCGCTCCGCTGCGACGGGGGCGAGTGCGCCGGCCACATGATGGACGGCGACGATCTGGTGGTCACGCTGGAAGGCGATCGGCACACGATCGAGATCGTGACCGAGATCGACCCCGGCGCGAATTCGCAGCTGATGGGCCTTTACGCTTCTTCCGGCATGCTCTGCACCCAGTGCGAGGCCGAAGGCTTCCGCCGCATCACCTTCTTCCCCGACCGCCCGGACGTGCTCTCCACCTACACCGTTAGGATGAGCGGGCCGAAGAAGGATTTCCCCGTGCTGCTTTCCAACGGCAACCGGGCCGATATGGGTGAAGATGGCGCAAGTCACTGGGCCGAATGGCACGACCCCTGGCCCAAGCCGTCCTATCTCTTCGCGCTGGTCGCTGGCGACCTCGTGGCGCGCAGCGACAGCTTCACCACCATGGGCGGGCGCAAGGTCGAACTGAACGTCTGGGTACGCGACGGCGACCTCGAGCGCACCGAACATGCCATGGAGAGCCTCAAGCGCTCGATGAAGTGGGACGAGGACACCTTCGGCCGCGAGTACGATCTCGACCTGTTCAACATCGTCGCCGTGTCCGACTTCAACATGGGCGCGATGGAAAACAAGGGCCTCAACGTCTTCAACACCAAATACGTCCTCGCCGACCCCGAAACCGCCACCGACGGCGACTATGACGGGATCGAAGGCGTGATCGGCCACGAATACTTCCACAACTGGTCGGGCAACCGCATCACCTGCCGCGACTGGTTCCAGCTGAGCCTCAAGGAAGGATTCACCGTGCTGCGCGACCAGCTGTTCAGCCAGGACATGGGCAGTGCGCCGGTCAAGCGGATCGAGGGCGTGCGCGTGCTGCGCGGCGTCCAGTTCCCCGAGGACTCGGGGCCGCTCGCCCATCCGATCCGCCCCGACAGCTACCGCGAGATCAGCAACTTCTACACCTCGACCGTCTACAACAAGGGCGCCGAGGTCATCCGCATGATGAAGACCATGGCAGGTGACGAGGCGTTCCGCCGCGGCACCGATCTCTACTTCGACCGTCACGATGGCGAAGCGGCAACTTGCGAGGATTTCGTCAAGGCGATCGAGGACGGGTCGGGAATCGATCTCGAGCAGTTCCGCCTGTGGTATTCGCAAGCGGGAACGCCGAAGGTGAGCGTCGAACTCTCTCAAGAGGGCGATGAGGCTGTTCTGACGCTGTCACAAGCAGTCCCGCCAACTCCCGGTCAGGACGACAAGAAGCCCATGCCCATACCGCTCAGGGTCGCGCTGTTCGATCGGGATAGTGGCTCGCATTCCGGCGAGCATCTGGTGGTGCTCGACAAGGCGAGAGACAGCTTCCGCTTTACAGGCTTCGCCCGAAAGCCGGTGCTGTCGATCAATCGCGGCTTTTCCGCGCCGGTCACCATCGGGCGCGACATCGCGAACGATGAGCTTGTCTTTCTGGCCGCTAAGGATGACGACCCCTTCGCGCGGTACGAAGCGATGCAGGATCTCATGGTGCGCCACCTCGTCACTGCCAGCAAAGGAGATCTGTCGGACGACGCGCGCAATGCCGGACAGGCGGACATCGTACGTGCTCTCCGCGCGGTGACCGATGACGATGCGCTCGACGATCTGATGCGCGGCGAACTGCTCTCCATGCCGAGCCAGACGTATATCGCCGAGCAGATCGAGGCCGCCGATCCCGGTCGCATCTTCGAAGAGCGTGAGGGGCTGAAAGCATTCCTTGCCAGTGAGCTGCAGGACGAGCTCCATCACATCTACGATCGCGCCGAAAAGCTTCCTTATTCACAGAGCGCAGAGGCGAAGGGGGCACGCAAGCTCAAGACGCTGGTCCTCTCATTCGCCGCTGCCCGCGATCCGCAGAAGGCCGCCGAACTTGCTGCCCATCAGTACGACCGTGCGGACAACATGACTGACCGGCAGGGTGCCTTGATGGTGCTCACCGGTATCGACAGCGCCGAGCGGACTGGGCGGCTTCTGGACTTCTATAACCGCTATCAGGGCAACGCGCTGGTGATCGATAAATGGTTCGCGCTGCAGGCGAGTTCGCTTCATCCGAAGGTCATCGAACATGTGAAGGCGCTCGCCGAACACCCGGACTTCACCCTCAGGAATCCGAACCGCGCCCGCTCGCTCTACATGCCTTTCACCGGAGCGCCTCATGGCTTCCATGCCGCAAATGGCGAGGGCTACAGATTGATCGCTAACCTCATTCTGGACCTGGACCCGATCAACGCACAGACTGCGGCACGTTTCGTGCCTGCTCTGGGGCGCTGGCGGAAGCTCGAGCCGGGCCGGGCGGCGCTCATGCGTGCCGAACTCGAACGTATCGCCGCCGCGCCCAAATTGTCGCGCGACAGCTTCGAACAGGTAACTCGTTCACTTGGCTGATGTGCTCACATCGGAAGCGCTGACGGGAATTCCGCACGGCTTTTCCACACGCGAAGGACTTGAGAGCTCCGACGTCCTACCTGGCGCGCCGCTGGTCAGGCTGAAGCAGATTCACTCCGCCGAGGTGGTGGTGATGCGCGAAGCGGGCGGCGACGCGCGCGAAGGCGATGCCATGGTAACGGACCGGCCCTGCCTGCTGCTCGGCATAGTTGCGGCGGACTGCGCGCCGGTCCTCTTTGCCGACGTGCAGGCGGGTGTGATCGGGGCAGCGCACGCCGGATGGCGCGGCGCACGTGCAGGTGTCCTCGAAAACACGCTTGAAGCGATGGAGGAGCTGGGAGCCGACCGAGTACGGATCGTGGCCGCTATCGGACCCGCCATAGCTCAGGGCAGCTACGAAGTAGATGCCGCGTTCCGTCGGGAATTCGAGGCTGGTGACGACCTGTTCTTTCGTCCGGGACGTGAGGGACATTACCAGTTCGATCTACCCGCATATGTCGCTCACCGATTGCGCGCAGCAGGCACCGGACGAATCGACGATCTGGCGCTTGATACCTATTCCGACGAGGGCCGGTTCCATTCCTATCGCCGCGCCACGCACCGGGAGCAGCCAACGCAGGGCCGGCAGGTCAGCGCCATAGCCTTGCCGTAACGATGTCCGCGCTCATTGCGCCCAGAGGCATATCTGTTGTTAAAATGGCGGTTGGCAAGGGGTCGCATAGCGGCTAGAGGCGCCACCAAACCGGAAATACCGGGGGCATTTGCGCATGTTTTTTCCGCGCCGGCCGACGGCATCATCCGGCTCTATAGACCGCAACAATTCCCGCTGTGCCTTGTGGCGCGGCAGAGCTAAGGCAGGCAAGGCAAAGCGCTGATGGCAGACACGACTGCAACCGCTACTCCAGATACGGTGACGACGTCCGACGATGGCATCCGCCGCCGCGACTTTCTCGATATAGCAGCTGTAAGTGCTGCCGGCATCGGCGGTCTTGCCGTAGTATTTCCGCTGGTAAGCCAGATGGCGCCTTCGAAGGACGTGCTCGCGGCAAGTTCGACGGAGGTCGATGTTTCGGCGATCGAGCCGGGTCAGGCCATCAAGGCGGTATTCCGCAAGCAGCCGCTTTTCGTGAAGCGCCTGACGCCGGAAGAGATCGCCGCTGCCAACGCCACGCCGACCGGTTCACTCCGCGATCCGCAGAGTCTCGCAGAGCGGACGAAGGAAGGCCATGCCGACATCCTCGTCACCATGGGCGTTTGTACCCACCTTGGCTGCGTGCCGCTGGGCGCTGCCGAAGGTGAAGTGAAGGGCGAATTCGGCGGCTATTTCTGCCCCTGCCATGGCTCGCATTACGATACTGCCGGTCGCATCCGCAAAGGCCCGGCCCCCACCAACCTCGAAGTGCCGGAATACGAGTTCACCTCGGATACCGTCATCCAGGTCGGCTGAGCTAGAAGACGAGAGACAGACACATGAGCTTTCCCTGGGCACGCCAGTACGAACCGAAGAATGCGGTTACGAAGTTCCTCGACGAGAAGCTGCCGCTTCCGCGCTTGGTCTATAATGCCGTCGGGGCGGGCTATCCGGTTCCGCGCAACCTGAGCTATTTCTGGAATTTCGGTGTTCTTGCCGGCTTCTTCCTCATGGTGCAGATCGTCACCGGCGTGGTGCTGGCCATGCATTACGCGGCGAACGCGCAGGTCGCGTTCGCTACGACCGAGCACATCATGCGCGACGTTAACTGGGGCTGGCTGATGCGCTATGCCCACGCCAACGGCGCGAGCTTCTTCTTCATCGTCGTCTACCTGCATATTTTCCGCGGCCTGTTCTATTCGAGCTACAAGGCGCCGCGCGAAATGATCTGGCTGCTGGGCGTCGTCATATTCCTCTTGATGATGGCCACTGCCTTCATGGGCTACGTGCTTCCCTGGGGCCAGATGAGCTTCTGGGGCGCGAAGGTCATTACTGGCCTGTTCGGCGCGATTCCGCTGGTCGGCGAGCCGATCCAGATATGGCTCCTCGGTGGGTTCGCCCCCGACAACGCTGCTCTGAACCGTTTCTTCAGCCTTCACTTCCTGCTGCCGTTCGTCATCGCCGGGGTCGTGATCCTGCATATCTGGGCGCTGCACATCCCCGGCTCGTCGAACCCGACGGGCGTTGAAATAAAGAACGAAAGCGACACTGTGCCCTTCCACCCGTATTACACGGCGAAGGACGGCTTCGGCCTGGGCATCGCGCTGCTGCTCTATTTCGCGCTGGTCTTCTTCTTGCCCAACGCGCTTGGCCACCCGGATAACTACATCGAAGCGAATCCGCTTTCGACCCCGGCTCACATCGTTCCCGAATGGTACTTCTGGCCGTTCTACGCGATCCTGCGCGCCTTCACGGTCGACTTCCTGTTCGTGCCCGCCAAGCTGATGGGCGTGCTGGCGATGTTCGCATCGATCCTGCTGTGGTTCTTCCTGCCCTGGCTCGACAAGTCGCCGGTGCGCAGCGGCCACTACCGCCCGCTGTTCCGCAAGTTCTTCTGGTTCGGCCTGATCCCCGCGATGATCATTCTGTTCATCTGCGGCGGCGCGCCGGCTGAAGAGCCTTACGTGATGCTCAGCCAGATCGCGACGGCCTATTACTTCCTCCACTTCCTGGTGATCCTCCCGATCATCTCGAGCGTGGAGAAACCCGAACCGCTGCCCTATTCGATCACCGAAGCCGTTCTCGGCTCGGACAAGAAGGTCGTCAAAGGCGAAAATACGTCGCCGGCCGTCTAAGCGAGTAACGAGAGACCAATGATCAAGCTTCTCAGCGTCCGCCTTGTTGCCATCATCGTCGGGATCGGTTTTGCCGTTGCCGCGCTGTGGGCCTTCGCAGTCGGCGCCTATAACGCCGCCACCGAAGAGGTCGCACCGCATCTCCCCTACGAGAAGCCGCGCGACATCGCCTATTCCTTCGATGGGCCTTTCGGCAAATGGGACCATGCGCAGCTGCAGCGCGGTCTCAAGGTTTATGACGAGGTCTGTTCGGCCTGCCACAGCCTGAAATACGTAGCATTCCGCGATCTGGCACAGCTGGGTTACTCCGAAGGCCAGGTAAAGGCCTATGCTGCAGCGAAGCAGGTACCGGGCATCGATCCGAACACCGGCGAAGCCACCATGCGCCCGGGCCTTCCGACCGACTATTTCCCGTCGCCCTATCCGAATGCGGTGGCTGCGGCTGCGGCGAACAACAATGCCATTCCGCCGGATCTTTCACTGATGACCAAGGCACGCGGCGACGGCACGAATTATGTCGCCTCCTTGCTCATGGGCTACCAAGAGCCGTCAGCCGAACTGCTTGAAGAGCATCCCGAAGCGGCACCTGGACCGGGCCTCTATCACAATCCGTATTTCCCCAACCTCAACCTCGCGATGGCTCCGCCGCTCTCGACCGCGGGTCAGGTTACCTATGACGATGGTACCGAGGCGACGATCGAGCAGATGAGCGAGGACGTGGCAGCATTCCTGACGTGGACAGCCGAGCCGACCATGGTGAAGCGCAAGCAAACTGGGTGGCCCGTCCTGATCTTCCTACTGTTCGCGACCATACTTGCTTATTTGTCGAAGAAACAGATCTGGGCTGCGGTAAAACCGAAGAAGTAAGCCGTCCTGTAATCGATTTCGTACGCCCCTCCATCCTTGCGATGTGAGGGGCGTTTTCGTTCCGGAGGAGAGAAAGTATAGCGCCGCAAGAACTGAAATCGTTGGTCAGGACCATTCCGGACTTCCCCGTCAAAGGCATCCAGTTCCGGGACATCACAACCTTGATCGGACACGGTGAAGGCTTTGCCGCAACGGTAGACTGGCTTGCGGACGGGGTGCGCATTTCCGGAGCCGAGGCCATCGCAGGGATGGAAGCGCGCGGCTTCATCTTCGGGGCTGCGGTTTCCGCGAAGCTCGCGTTACCCTTCCTGCCGATACGCAAGTCGGGGAAGTTGCCTTGCGACACTATCGGCGTTGACTATGCTCTCGAATACGGTTCGGACAGGCTCGAAATGGATCCGACTTCGGTCGTGCCCGGCCAGAATGTCGCCATGGTCGATGACCTCCTGGCCACAGGCGGAACTGCGTGTGCCACTGCTCGGCTCCTCCGCCAAGCTGGTGCGGTAGTTGAGAACGCATTCTTCGTTATCGATCTGCCCAATCTTGGCGGCGCTGAAAAACTCGGCGAGTGCGGCGTGAGTGTTGCTGCTTTGATGGATTTCGCCGACGATTGAGAAAAACCGCGAGTGCCCTTGGATAAATACCGGGGGTAGGGCATTGGTGACTGGTACGGCCCGTCCGCGGGCAGTCATTCGACGAGGGGCATGGAACAGACACTTGTCATAGCTTTGGTGGGCATTCTCGGGATCGGGGCACAATGGGTCGCCTGGCGTACCGGACTTCCCGCGATCGTGCTGATGCTGATCGCCGGTTTCCTGGCAGGTCCGGTGCTGGGTGTCTTCGATCCTGAGCACGCGTTCGGCGCCTTGCTGGAACCCATGGTCGCGATCGGTGTCGCACTGATCCTTTTCGAGGGCGGGCTCAGCCTCGATTTCAGGGAGCTGCGGCATACCGGCAGCGCGGTCGGACGGCTCGCGACGATCGGAGTCGCATTGGGTTGGCTTTTCGGCGCATTGGCCGGGATTTACATCGCCGGCCTAGCACCTGAAGTTGCCATCCTCTTTGGCGGGATTCTCGTGGTAACAGGCCCGACGGTGGTGATCCCGCTGCTGCGGCAAAGTTCGATCAAGTCACGCCCAGCGTCGATCCTTAAGTGGGAAGCGATCGTCAACGATCCCACGGGGGCCCTCTGCGCCGTGATCGCCTATGAATACTTTCGCAAGGTTGCCGAGCAGCCCGGCGCAACCCTGTTCGAAGTAGTGCCCCCCCTGATCATTGCCGCCCTAATCGCGGGCCTTATTGGTTATGTTGCAGCGCTTGCTATTGCATGGTCTTTTCCGCGAGGAGCCGTGCCCGAATATCTCAAGGTTCCCGTGCTCCTCACTGCGGTCATCGGCGTCTTCGTCATTTCCAACCTGATCGAACACGAAGCCGGCCTCGTGGCAGTGACCGTTATGGGTGTCGCGCTTGCCAATATGGACGTCACCAGCTTGCGATCCATTCATCCTTTCAAGGAGAACGTCGCGGTACTGCTGGTGTCTGGCATCTTCATCCTGCTCTCGGCCTCGCTCAGCATCGAAGATATTCGGTACATAAACTGGCCGATCGGCCTGTTTCTGCTGGCACTCCTGTTCGTGGTCCGTCCGGCGACCATCCTGCTCAGCCTGCTCGGTAGTAAAATACCCTGGAACGAGAGGCTCTTCCTCGCCTGGATCGCTCCGCGCGGGATCGTCCTAGTCGCCATCTCGGGTCTTTTTGCCCTGCGCCTTTCGGACCTCGGGTATACCGACGGCAACCTGCTCATCGGCCTGAGCTTTGCTGTCGTCGTCGTGACTATCGTGGCACACGGGTTTACGGTGGATTTCGTGGCCAAGTTGCTCAAGGTGAAGGGCACGACACGGCCCGGGATGCTGATCGTTGGCAGCACCCCATGGACCATCGCGCTTGCCGAACAGATGCGCGACATGAAAGCGCCGGTACTCGTGGTCGATGCCAGTTGGCAACGGCTGGCTCTCGCCCGGCAAAAGGGCATTCCGTTCTATCACGGTGAAATTCTGAACGAGGCGACCGAGCATAATCTCGAGCTTGCTCCTTATCAGAACCTCGTCGCAGCGACCGAGAACGAGGCATATAACGCACTGGTCTGCAATGAGTTCGCGCATGAGATCGGTCGTGACCGGGTCTTCCAGCTAGGCGAATCGGCCGATGGCGAAGATAAGCATGCGCTTCCTGCGAGCCTGCGAGGGCGAGCCTTGTTCGAATCCGGTTTCGGCGTGGAGGATGTCAGCGAACGCCAGCGGCAGGGGTGGGTCTTTCGGAAGACCCGGCTCTCCGAAGAATTCGACTTCGAGAAAATGCAGGAAAAGCTGCCCAACGCAGCCAACATGCTTTTGCTGGTGCGAGACAACGGCACGATTCGCTTCTTCACACACGCGGCGAAACCAGAGCCACGAGCGGGGGATACGATCCTGAGCTTCTCACCGCCCCAAACGAAAACGGCGGAAGAAAAGGCGGCAAAGAAGGCAAGCAAGAAACAGGGGGTGCAGCCGACATGAAGCAGGCGATCAAATTGGGCGCATCGATGATGCTGATGGCAGGTACGATGGTGCTGGCGTCGTGCAAGGGGCAGGAAGAAGTCCCGGAACCTGAGCCAACGCCGACAGATGGCCCGCGCTCGATCTTTCAGGAAGATCCAGCGCAGAAAGGCGAATCCGTGATCCCGGCACCAACGCTGCCGCCCTTGGAAACAACCCTTTCCTTCGCAGACGGGACACCCGAACTGACTGAGGCGGTGAGCGCCGAATTGGCGACACTGATAGAGTCGCCGCAGGTGGAGGCAGGCGGTTCGATCATCGTGCGCGGACATTCTGATTCTGACGGGACCGACGAGGCGAATCTGAACGCGTCCCGGGAGAGGGCAGAGGCGGTCCGTGACTTCCTCGTCGAAGCCGGAATTGCTCAAGAGCGGATTGAAGTCATCGCTTTTGGCGAGCAAAACCCGGTCGAGCCTAATGCCTTGCCCGACGGTTCGCCCAACGAGGAAGGCCGAGCGGCAAACCGGCGCGTCGAGGTGACGGTCGAAACAGGGCAGCAGGCCGGGCGCGAGCAGACATTGATTGAAACCCTGAGCGAGCCTGAAGCGGCCGAAGCGCCGTCTGCGAGCCCGGGATCGAAGCCCAGTCCCCGGGCGCAATGACCGGTTGACGAATCCTTTGGAGGTGGGCATCTGCCTTCGCCCGGAGCGCGGGTATAGCATAGTGGTAATGCTCCAGCCTTCCAAGCTGGCTAGAGGGGTTCGATTCCCCTTACCCGCTCCATCCGCTCTTCCCCTCGATGTATTGCGCGAACCGGCATGTTGTCGATCAAGCGTGTTCCGCCGATCCTTGCGGCGACGAAAAGTCTGGCATTGCCGTTGTCTGCGTCGAGCGCCTCCAGGCTATCGGCATCGCGAAGTTCGGCATAGTCAACACTGTCGAACCCGCTCGCGAGCAACACTTCCTGTAAACTGCCCAGTGAGCGACCAGCCTCGTCGCCGCCGGCCAATAGCGCAATGGCATCTCTCATAGCGCCGGGAAGGCTCGCCGCCCGCTCGCGCGCCTCGGCGGACAGGTAGGCGTTACGGCTGCTCATCGCGACGCCGTCCGCCTCTCGTACGATACTCACGCCGTGAATGTTGTCGACATGCGGCTGCGTCAAGTCGAGGTCACGCGCCATACGCCGGATTACCGCGAGTTGCTGCCAGTCCTTTTCGCCGAAGAAGGCCGTGTCGGGCATGACCTGATTGAACAATTTGCACACGATCGTCGCCACGCCATCGAAATGGCCGGGGCGGTTCGCCCCGCACAACCCCTCGCTTATCTCGGAAACCGAGATGTTCGTGGCGTAGCCCGCTGGGTAGACCTCATCCGCTGCCGGCGCCCACAGAAGAGCGACACCTTCTGACTCCAGTAGTTCGGAATCTCGCTGCAATTGCCGCGGATAGGCATCAAGGTCTTCGCCCGCCCCGAACTGCCGCGGATTGACGAAGATGGAGGCGACAACGTGGTCCGCAGCCTTCCGGGCGCAGCGGACTAGCGAGAGATGACCCTCGTGTAGCGCACCCATCGTAGGTACGAGCGCAATACTGCCGCCGTCCTGCCGCAGGACAGCGAGCGTATTCCTCAACAATTCGAGCGTGCGGACTGTTTGCAACGCCGAGTCCCCTCAGATATGGTTTCGTATCCCCCGCCCTAGCGAATTCAGGGCGGCCAGCACAACGACAAGAAAAGAGCCGGACACAGCCTTGCCCCACGCCGCCCCGCACTGGATTACCTTCGCCAATGAAAAAGGCGGGACGGGCAAGTCGACCACGGCTGTGCATGTCGCGATCGCGCTCGCCTATCGCGGCGCAACAGTCGTCGGTTTCGATCTGGATCACCGGCAGCGGACGCTCGCGCGCTACATCGAAAACCGTGCGGAAACTGCCCAACGTCGCGAGATCACCCTTCCCAATATCCAGTGCCACACGGTCCCGCCGATTCCGGAAGAGGAATTCGGCGAGATGGTTAAAGAGCATGGGAGGGATGCCGACTTCATCCTGATCGACACGCCGGGCCGGGACGATCCGCTGGCCCGTCACGCGGCAACACAGGCCGATACCCTTGTCACGCCCATGAATGACAGTTTCGTCGATTTCGACCTGATCGGACAGGTGGAAGGCGAAAGCTTCAAGGTGCGCAAGCTGTCCTTCTATGCCGAACTGATCTGGGAGGCGCGCATCAAGCGTAGCCGGAAGGGGATCGATGAGGGCCGCCCCGAAATGGATTGGGTCGTAGTCCGTAACCGGACCGGTCACACCGAGGCGCGCAATCGCAGCCGTATAGAACAGGCGCTTGCCGAGATGTCGAAGCGGGTCGGCTTCCGCGTAGCCCACGGCCTGTCCGAGCGTGTCATTTACCGCGAACTTTTCCCGTCAGGACTGACGTTGCTCGACAAGGGCCATCTCGGTGATCTGGGGACAAGCCATTTGGTCGCTCGGCAGGAGCTGCGCCAGCTCATGGCGGCACTTCGCCTACCTGAATCGAAGCGCGCAGAACTGCCACTCGAAACGATCGACGCATGATCAAGGCCCTGATGCTAGTAATCGTCCTGTCGGTGCTGTTCCGATGGGCGTTAGGCAAGTGGCCTTGGGATTACCTGCGGTCGGTGCCGACCCGTACTCAATCGATCAGGCGTGCGCGCAAGCTGCTAAATGTATCCGAGCGTGCCGATCATAAGGAAATCCGCGAAGCACATCGCCGCATGGCCGGTCTCGCACACCCCGATCGCGGGGGCAGCAAGGCGCAAATGCAGGAACTCAATGCCGCCCGCGACCTTCTCTTGGATGAGTTACCATACGACGTCCCGGAGCTTCCTAATGAACCATGAATTCGATCCCACTGTGCTACGCGAATACGACATCAGGGGGGTCATCGGAGAAACATTGGGCGCGGACGATGCCCGCGCAATCGGGCGCACCTTTGGTTCGATGTTGCGCGATGCTGGCGGGAGCCGTGTGGCCGTGGGCTACGACGGCCGGCGTTCGTCACCCATGCTTGAACACGCCCTGGTCGAGGGCCTGACGGCCAGCGGCTGCGACGTAATGCGTGTGGGGCTAGGGGCAACGCCCATGCTGTACTATGCAGAGGCAAGCGACGGCGAGGTGGATGGCGGTATCCAGATAACCGGCAGTCATAATCCGCCCAATTACAACGGCTTCAAGATGGTCTTCCAGGGCCGTCCGTTCTTCGGAGCCGACATCCAGGAACTCGGGCGCCGTTCGGCTGCGGGCGAGTGGTCCGATGGGGCGGGTGAAGCCGAAGAACGTGACGTTCTCGATGAATATGTCGCCCGGATGCTGACTGCCTTGGGCGGGGTGGACCCTAGCCGGCTTGAAGGTATGCGGATTGGTTGGGATGCGGGCAACGGCGCTGCCGGTCCTGCCCTGGAAAAGCTGGTCGCCAAATTGCCCGGGGAACATCACCTTCTCTATACGGATGTCGACGGTGGATTTCCCAACCATCACCCCGATCCGACCGTCGAAGAAAATCTAGCGGACTTGAAGGATCTGGTCGCTGACAAGTCGCTCGATTTCGGGATCGCCTTCGACGGCGATGGAGACCGTATCGGTGCGATCGACGGCAAAGGAAGGGTGATCTGGGGCGACCAGCTTCTGATGATATATGCCGAAGACCTGCTGAGGTCGCGCAAAGGTGCCACGATCATTGCCGACGTGAAGGCCAGCAGTGCGCTGTATGATCATGTCGCGGCCTGCGGCGGAGAGCCACTGATGTGGAAGACCGGCCATTCGCTGATCAAGTCGAAGATGAAGGAGACGGGCTCGCCTCTCGCGGGCGAAATGAGCGGTCACGTATTCTTCGCCGATGATTATTACGGTTTCGACGATGCGCTCTATGCAGGCGTGCGCCTGATGACCGCTTCCGCACGTCTCGGTAAATCTGTCACCCAGTTACGCAGCGATATGCCGCAGATGATCAACACGCCCGAAATGCGCTTCCAGGTCGATGAAAGCCGCAAATTCGCGGCGATCGAGGAGGTGAAAGAGCGTCTCTCCGACACCGATGCGGACGTCAACGGCACCGACGGCGTGCGCGTGAACACTGCCGATGGCTGGTGGCTGCTGCGCGCGTCGAATACGCAGGACGTGCTGGTTGCGCGGGCTGAGAGCGATACCGAGGAGGGGCTCGAGCGTCTCATAGGCCAGATCGACGAGCAACTCGCGGCCTCCGGTCTCCAGAGAGGGCCACAAGCCGCACACTGATCTGGCGGAATTCGATAGGGGGGAATATGCGGAAATTGGTTTGGGCGTCGATAGCGATTGGTTCGCTGGCAATCGCGAATCCGGTACTTGCGCAGGACAACGCAGCAGAGCCGGAAACGGGAGTTCCCACGCAGGATAGAATGGACGAGTTTGCCGGCATGATGGCCGGCCTTTTTCAGACCGAGCCATTGACCGGCGAAGAGCAAGCGCGACTGCCCGCGGCTCAGAACGTGGTCGGCAAGATGATGCCTGATGGCTTTTACGGCAAAATGATGGGCGACATGATGGACAAGATGATGCGTCCGATGATGTCCATGATCGCCAGTCCTGAATTCATTCTCGGATCGCGCCTGGAAATCGACCAGGAAACGCTGGCCGGTCTTGGCGAGGCCGAGCAGATCGAAGTCGTGACCATGCTTGATCCGGCCTACGACCAGCGCGTTGATGTGATCGTATCGGTCATCACCGGAAAGATGACCGGCATGTTCTCCGCCATGGAAGGTCCGATGCGGGAGGGCTTGTCGAAAGCCTATGCGGTCAGGTTTGACGACGCGCAGCTTGCGGATATCGCAGCCTTCTTCTCAACCCCGACCGGCGGTGTCTATGCCAAGGAATCGATGGCGCTGTTCGCCGATCCGCAGGTCATGCAGGCAAGCATCAAGGCATTACCTGCCATGATGAGCGGATTTGGCGACATGGAATCAGCGATGAAGGAGGCGATGGCTTCGCTGCCGAGCGAGCGGCAATTCGCCGACCTCACTACCGAACAACGAAACCGGCTGGCCGCTCTTCTGGGGGTAAATGCCGACAACTTGGCCGATATCGTCAAGCCGCCCAAGCCGGTGGAGGCATCGCACGACGGTCACGGCCAGTAGGAGTTCGCAGAGCCGACCTGTAGCGGTGGAACTGAAATGGTCGTTGCATCGCTTATCCCGTGATGTCGCCGATTGTTCCGCCAGAGCTGAAAGACTGGTTCGCTGGACGCGGGTGGCGAGTCCGGCGGCATCAGGTCGACATGCTGACTGCGAGCGATGCCGGGCGGCACGCATTACTGGTGGCAGATACCGGGGCGGGCAAGACGCTGGCCGGCTTTCTGCCGACGCTGACGGATTTCACGCCCTCACGCCTGAATGGCGGCGATCCGCCCGAAGGATTACACACGCTGTATGTGTCCCCGCTCAAGGCGCTGGCGCACGATGTGCAGCGAAACCTGCTGACGCCGATAGAAGAGATTGGGCTGCCGATCCGGGCCGAAACTCGCAGCGGCGACACGCCGTCTGACCGGAAGAAGCGCCAGCGTACCCGGCCGCCACATGTCCTGCTGACCACACCCGAAAGCCTTTCGCTGCTGTTATCCTATCCCGACAGTTTAGAAATGTTTTCCGGGCTAAAGCGCGTGGTGATCGACGAAGTTCACGCCTTCGCCAACGGCAAGCGCGGGGACCTGCTGGCGCTGGCTCTCTCTCGCCTTCAGGCAATTGCTCCGCAGATGCAGCGTGCGGCACTCTCGGCGACGGTGGCCCAGCCTGAAGCATTCCGTGAGTGGCTGGCACCATGGGGTGATATCGACAGCGTCGAACTGGTCGAAGGCGAAAGTGGCGCTCCCGCCGAAGTCGAGATCCTCCTGCCCGAGGAAGAGCGCGTTCCTTGGGGCGGCCATGCGGCGACTTGGGCCATTCCGCAGCTCTACGAGGAGATAAGGCGCAACAACACGACGCTTGTGTTCACCAACACGCGCTTCCTTGCCGAGTATATCTTCCAGCATCTGTGGGATGTAAACGAAGACAAGCTCCCGATCGGGATTCATCATGGTTCACTTTCGAAGGAGGCGCGTCGCAAGGTTGAAGGGGCCATGGCGCGGGGCGAACTGCGCGCGCTTGTCGCGACCGCCAGCCTCGATCTTGGTGTAGACTGGGGCGATATCGACTTGGTGGTCCAAATGGGCGCGCCGAAAGGCTCCTCGCGCCTGCTCCAGCGGATCGGTCGTGCCAACCACCGTTTAGACCAGCCCAGCCGCGCGCTGCTCGTCCCCGGCAACCGGTTCGAATTCCTTGAGGCGACTGCTGCGAAGGAAGCCGTAGACGAGGGCATGCGCGACGGTGAGGACTTTCGGCCCGGCGGGCTCGATGTGCTGGCGCAGCATGTCATGGCCTGCACTTGCGCCTCTCCGTTCCAGGAGGACGAACTTCTGCGCGAAATACGTTCGAGCCTTGCCTATGCCTGGGTTGACGAGGACGTGTGGCAACGCGTTGTGACATTCGTCGCGACCGGTGGTTATGCTTTGCAGGCCTATGACAAGTTCAAGCGTATCCTGCGCGACAAGCAGGGCGTCTGGCGGCTGACCCATCCCGAGCAGGCGGCGCGGCATCGTCTGAATGCCGGCATCATCATCGATAGCGAGATGCTGGAAGTGCGGATCAATTCGGGACGCGGGCGTGGTGGTCGCAGCCTGGGCAAGATCGAAGAGCGATTCGCCGCTTCGCTTTCACCTGGTGATACCTTCGCATTTGCGGGCATGAGCCTCGAAGTCGTCAAACTGCAGGACATGGAGGTGTTGGTAAAGGCCGCCACCTCCAATGCGATGATACCGAGCTACGGCGGGGCGCGTATGCCCTTGACCACGCATCTTGCGGAACGTGTGCGCACCATGCTGGTCGACCGCGCAGGCTGGGCGCGGTTTCCCGACGACGTGCGTGAGTGGCTGGAAATGCAGGACTGGCGCTCACAAATGCCGGGGCCCGGGCAATTGCTGGTTGAAAGTTTCCCGCACGCTAAACGGTATTACAGCGTCTACTATACCTTCGAAGGGTGGAACGCGAACCAGAGCCTCGGAATGCTCATAACGCGCCGGATGGAGGATCGCGGGCTGATGCCGGGCGGTTTTGTGGCTAACGACTATTCTCTCGCCGTCTGGGGCCTGAAGCCGGTGGACGATCCGGCACCGCTGCTATCGCCCGACATCCTGCAGGAAGAGTTTGTCGAATGGGTTCAGAACTCGCACCTGCTGCGCCGCGCTTTTCGCGAAGTCGCAGTGATCGGCGGGCTGGTCGAGCGACAACATCCGGGCAAGAGGAAGACCGGCAAGCAGGTCACCTTTTCGACGGATCTCATTTACGATGTCCTGCGCAAATACGAACCGAATCACGTTCTGCTCGAAGCGGCCTGGGCCGATGCCCGCACGCGCATGACCGACGTGGCAAGGCTGGGCAACTTGCTCGACCGCTCGGCCGAGCAGCTCGTCCATATCGAGCTCGACCGGGTCAGTCCGCTGGCTGTGCCGGTAATGGTGATGATCGGCCGCGAGGCGACCCCGCAAGGGTCGGTCGACGACGAGCTGCTGTTAGAGGCGGAGAGCCTCGCGGGAGCAGCTATGCGGGTGGAGGACCTGCCGAAAACCTGATTTTCGCGCAGTATGGGTGGCTCCGTCTAGAGCTGGATATCGGTCCCCAGACGTCAACGGGCGCGATTGCTTTCGGCTTCCTTCGGATGTGAGTCTTGATCCTTGCAGAAGCGACGACGAAGCGACCGTCACTGTAACAAACCAAGCGTTCAGCGGGATTTGCTGAAATCACGGTATTGATGATTGCCGACAAAAGCGAAGCGCTGGACGCCGGAGTCCTTGATCAATGCGATGGTGCGGGCGGACGTTTCATAGCTGGCGAGACCATCCGGTTCGAAGCGAATAACCGGCTGGGCATCCATCGCGGCGGCCCCGGCCAGCTGGTTGAGTAGGCCTTCGCGCGTCAGGTTCTGGCCGTTCCAGAACAACCGGTCCTGCGGGTCGATCTTGACGACATTCTCCTCACGCATCTCCAGCGGCGGCATTCCGGTCGGTACCGGGACCAGTAGCGCATGCGTGGCCATGGGGATGACCATGATGAACATGATCAGCAAAACCAGGAGTACGTCAATGAAGGGAGTCACGTTCATGTCGCGGAGCAGCGTGTCGTGAGCGGGCGCGCGTCGGGCGGAAAAAGGCACGACTATCTCCTCTTCTGTTAAATGTAATAACATCACAAACAGGCGCGGGTTGCAAGTCGTTCTTCAGCGTGTGTCCGCGCCGCTACATCTTTGCGATATGCGGGCAAAGAAAAAGGGGCGGATCGCTCCGCCCCTTTCGTATGCTATTTTAAGTTCGACCGGGTGCTTACTGCATTCCGGCCTTGCCAAACGTGCGGTAACGTTCGTTGCCGACGAAGCCGAATTTGGTCACGCCGCTCGCCTTGATGATCTGCAGCACGCGGGCGGACAGATCGTAGCTGGCCAGAGCTTCGGGTTCGAACTGGAGTTCGGGCTCGGGGTTGATAGTCATCGACTGCTGCAGCAGGTTCACGAGGTCGCCCTCAGTGATGTCCTGACCATTCCACAGCATCCGGTCATCTTGCGTGAGCACGAGCTTGTTCTTGTCGGGCTCCACTTCCACCGGAGGCGGGTTCGGGTTGGGCTGCGGCAGATCGATATCGACCGAGTGCGTCGCGACTGGAATGGTGATGATGAACATGATGAGGAGAACGAGCAGGACGTCGATCAACGGCGTCATGTTCATTTCCATCATCGGGGAGCCGTCGTCGCTACCGCCTGACATTGCCATGCTGGGTTACTCCTGAATTGCGTCTGCGAACCGGTGCAAAACCGGGTTTATGGCTCGACCGGGTTCGAAATGAAACCGACGGTCGGGTAACCGGCAGCCTGCACGTTGTAGATCGCGCCTGCAACGCACGACCACGGCGCGTTCACGTCACCGCGAATGTGCACCTGCGGGATTTTTTCGGGATCCTGCATGATCGCTTCCGGACCGCCGGCGCGCTGAACGATGTTGTCGAGACGTTCAAAGGCCTGGTCGTATAGTTCTTCCGACGTGACCGGGGTGATGTTGTTGAAATACACGCGGCATTCGCCAGTCCGCGACGCGCCTGCGAAGCCGGTGTCGCCGGCACTGAGCCCAGCATTGTCGCTGGTGCTCACCGTGAGCAGAAGATTCTCGACCTTGTCCTTCGACTCGACCGATTCGAGTACTGGAATCTCAAGCTGATCGATCGTCTGGATCGCGACCGGCACCGCGATGAGGAAGATGATCAGAAGCACCAGCATCACGTCAACGAGCGGCGTGGTGTTGATGTCCGACATGGGCGAATCAGCGCCGCCTCCCATCGAAATCGCCATAGCTTACATCCTATCCGTACAAATTATCACACGCTGCGAGAGGAAGGCGCGGGCCCGAATGTCGGACCCGCGCCGCCCACATCTTAGCGCTTGGTGGTCGTCGTCGTGGTGGTCGATGCACCGGTCGCCGGCGTTGTTGCCGTGGCGGTGGTGCGACCAGCAGCGGCCTTACCTGCAGTCTGGGTCGAGCTTGCCGTCATCGTGGCCGGCTTGATCGTGCCGCCCGAGTTGATGTTGGCGAGCAGATCGGTGGAGAAACCGCTCATCATGTCGAAGATCTTGCGGTTACGGCTCTGCAGCCAGTTGTAGGCGAACACGGCCGGAACTGCGACGAGAAGACCGATGGCGGTCATGATCAAGGCTTCACCGACGGGGCCGGCGACCTTGTCGATCGAGGCCGAACCGGCGACGCCGATGTTGATCAGTGCGCGGTAGATACCGATAACCGTACCGAGCAGGCCGACGAAGGGAGCAGTCGCACCCACCGTGGCGAGGAACGGCAGACCGCCGTTGAGCTTCGCCTGAATGGCGTGCTCCGAACGCGCGAGCGACCCGTGCATCCAGTCATGTGCTTCAAGGCTGTCGTTAAGCTTGGCATGCTTGTCTTCGGCGGCGATTGCATCGTCCGCGAGCTGACGCCATGCGCTGTTCTTATCCAGCTTGGTGGCGCCTTCGCGAATTGAGTTTGCACGCCAAAAGCCGCTGCGGACGCCCTTGTACTGGTTCATCACCTTCTGCTGCTCGAAGAGCTTGGTGAAAAGGATGTAGAAAGATCCGACTGACATGATGATCATGACACCGAGGATCGACCAGGCGACGGGGCCGCCTTCTTCCATGGCCTGCCAGAAGCCGAAGGAGGTCTCGGGCGCTTCGGCACCTGCAGCGAGAAGTTGGATAATCATAACGGAAAGTCCTCTTGAAAAATGCGTCTTCTATCCTGCCGAAGTCCCTAATCGGGCAGGACGTAACGGATCGATTGAGTAGTGGTATCTGAAATCGGATTGCCCGCAGCATTCAACGCCGGGTTGTAGCGTGCATAACGCTGCATCCCGCGACAGGCTGCATCGTCCAAGGCGCTGGAGCCCGAGCTCCCAGTCACGGAGCAGGCTTCGACCCGGCCATTGGCCCCGATCGTGATCCGCATGGTAACCGTACCCTGTTCCTCGCGGCGAAGTGCGCTTGAAGGATAGTCGCCTTGAATGCGCGCAGCCCAGCGACCCAGTCCGTCCGGCGAAGCACCACGGGCCTGCGACGGCGGCGCGGGGCGCGGTGCCGGGGGTGCGGGCGGCGCGGGCGGAGGAATCCTCAGCGTCGGCGGTGCGGGCGGAGGAATCGTCGGCGTTGTCCGCAGGGGCGGCGGCGCAGGCGCGATATTAATCGGCGGCGGCGGCGCGACCGGCGGCGGCGGCGCTGTTTCAGGGATATCTTCCGGCGGCGGCGGCGGTTCGTCTTCCGGCTCCGGCGGCGGCGGTTCTTCCACGTCAATCGTCGTTACGCGCTCAACCACGCTCTGTACCGCGTCGACGGCAAGACCGGTGATTAGCAAGTAACCGAGGGCAATGTGGATGAGGGCAACGATGATGATCGCGATCACGCGATTTCCACTCATCTGTTGGTCAGCATAAGCCATTCGGTTGCATCACTCCATCGTATCTGCCCGATTCGCACCGGGCCATTCGAGGTACCGTGAAGCAGACGATCGCGATCGTCCACGGCACCGCATTCCATTTCTACACTTCGGCGACCCAATTCAGGAACGTCAGTGCTGTCCAGGCCTGTTCCTGATATTGTCGCAAAAGGCAACTTTCAGGCAATATTGTATCACTAACCCAGACTTCGTGCACCCCTTAGCGGGCGAGACCTTGGTGGGCAAACGCTTTATCGGTTAACCCGCAATTCACGGCTCGCCGCTCATGGAACGCACTATACCGCCGGGTGGTTTCCGCACTGTGCCAACCAAATGTTATTCTGAGAGGATTGCGTCTCACTCATGCCGAAATTTCCGGTCTTCGCCGCCGCCGTCGCCCTGCTGACGGCTGCCCCGCTCGCAGCTCAGGACGCTCCGTCCAGCTCGTTGACCTACGCCGATCTCGTCGATCTGGCGGAAAGCGCACCGCTAGTCGTTCGCGCGGAAATCCGTGACCAGGCAGTCCTCGAACCAGAGCGGTCGCCGGGGCTCGCGCCGGGTCACGTGCGGCTGTATGTAGAAGCGCGGACCCAAGCCCTCGTTGCTGGCGATGCTCCTTTGGGAGAAGATCTTCGCTACCTTGTTGACGTGCCCGTCAATGAGAAGGGCAAGGCACCGAAACTGAAGAAAACACAGGTCCTCCTCTTCGCCCGCACGGTTCCCGGGCGGCCCGGAGAAATCCAATTGGTGGGTGAGGGCGCACAGCAGGTATATAGCGCCGAACTCGAGGCGCGCTTGCGCCCGGTCCTAACCTCTCTCGTCGCACCCGATGCCCCGCCGCGAATAATGCGGGTGGCAGATGTGCTGGGTGTCGAAGGGACTCTGGTCGGGGAATCGGAAACACAGCTCTTCCTTGAAACGGAAGGTGATGGTCCAGTGTCGATCACGGTCGTTCGCAGGCCCAATCAGCCGCCGCGCTGGGGCGTTTCATGGACCGAGATTGTCGATCAGTCAGCGCGTCCTCCCCAGACCAATACCCTTGAATGGTACAGGCTGGCCTGCTCGCTCCCTGCCGAGCTTCCCGGTGAGGCAAACCTGTCCCGCGATTCCCGATCGCGCGCCCTGGCCGCGCGCGACTATGATTTCGTGATCGATCAACTGGGCAGCTGCGACCGGAATCTCTGAGAGTATTCCGGCGCTGCACGTGCAGCTTACTGCGTCACAAGACAAACTGGTTCACGAGAGCGCCCGCCATACGCTAGGCGGGCGGGCATGAAGCCTTTTCATCATACCTTTCGCGTACGCTATGCCGAGGTCGACCCGCAGAGCGTGGTCTTCAACTCTCGTTATCTCGAATATGCCGATATCCTCGTGAGCGAATTTTTTCGCGAAGCACGCGAGCGGGGGATGCCCACTGACGCGGAGTTCCATGTTCGCCGCGCCGAAGTCGACTATCTGGCTCCGATCCGGCTCGAAGAGCTGATCGAAGGCCGCCTGACAATCGAGGCTATCGGAAACTCCAGCATGCAAACCCTCGTTACCCTGCATGGGGCCGACGACGCTTCGCTGCGCGCCGAGATCAGGCTGCTCACCGTCCATGTCGATCTTCCTGATGGGCGCCCATCGCCCGTGCCGGATTCGGTGAGGCAGGCGTTCGGCTTTCCCGTGCGGGAGGTGGCCAATGGCTGAACCCCTGCGCATAGCGCTCGCCGGCCTGGGCACCGTGGGGACAGGGGTTATTCGCCTCATCGACACCAACCGCGAAATGATCGCGGCGCGCGCCGGTCGGCCGATTGAGGTCGTCGCGATAACGGCGCGCGACCGGGGCAAGGATCGCGGTATCGACCTATCCTCCTATGTCTGGGTGGATGATATGCATGCCATGGCGAAGCGTGCTGATGTGGACGTCGTGCTCGAGCTCGTCGGTGGATCGGACGGCCCGGCACTTACTCTCGCACGGGAGGCGCTCGAAGCTGGCAAGGGCTTCGTCACCGCCAACAAGGCGATGGTCGCGCATCACGGACTGGAACTGGCGGAACTCGCTGCGATCAGGAATGCGCCCTTCGCCTTCGAGGCGGCGGTGGCGGGCGGGATTCCCGTGGTCAAAAGTTTGCGTGAAGGGACGGCGGCGAACGCCCTGACCAGAATTTACGGCATTCTGAATGGAACCAGCAATTATATCCTGTCTGAAATGGAGCGAACGGGCGCCGATTTCGACGAGATGCTTCAAGCCGCGCAGGACCAAGGATTTGCGGAAGCCGATCCGGCATTCGACATAGGCGGCATCGATGCCGCTCATAAGCTGGCCATCCTGGCTGCAATCGGATTTGGCACACGTATCGACTTCGATGCAGTGCGGACCGAGGGAATTACCAAGGTAAGTGCCAGCGACATCGCGCAAGCCGATGCGTTGGGCTACGTTGTCCGACTGGTGGGCATCGCCTCATTGTTCGGAGAGGGCGATGATCGGCGCCTCCTGCAACGTGTCCGGCCATGTCTCGTCCCTTTCCGCCATCCGCTGGCAGCCGTCACCGGCCCGACCAATGCGGTGGTCGCAGAGGGCGATTTTTCAGGCCGTCTACTGTTCCAGGGCGCCGGCGCAGGGGACAAGCCGACGGCAAGCGCGGTCGTCGCGGATCTGATCGATATTGCCCGCGGCCAGAGCGGTGCGCCGTTTTCCGTGCCGAGCGGTGCGCTCGTACAATGTGTACCAGCCGATCCGGGAGATCGTGTCGGCCGCGATTATCTGCGTTTCACGGTTGCCGACCGCACAGGAGTACTGGCGGAACTGACAGCTGCCATGCGCGATGCGAACGTGTCCATCGAAAGCCTGATCCAGCACGGACGCGACAAGGACGGCGGAGAGGTGCAGGTGGCCATGGTAACGCATGACGGGCCGGAAAACTGTGTCAGCAAGGCGCTCGAACTACTGGAGGGTTCGCCTAATCTGACGGCTCCGCCTCTGGTGATGCCGATCCTGAAGGATTGACGCTGGCGTCCTGCTCCGCTTCCGGGGGAGGCGGCAGACCCAGTTCGTCGGCATTGCGCTGTTGCTGCGGCTCTCCGGCAATCTGTACCACGCCTGCCGTTCCATCCTGATTGCCACGCGGTGCGAGCCCGCGCGCGACCCTGTCCGCATCGGAGCCGGGGGGTGTTTCAGGCAGTGCCTCGAAGTCGACCATGTAGACAGGGGCCTTCGGGCAGGGCGGAATGAAACATAGCCCCGACACGGTTGGTGGGCCGCGAAAGATGCCTTCTCCGGCTACGTCGACGGGTTGCGGGCCCTGTGTCCGCTGGGCGTGCCTGCGCTCCGCGATCTCCTTGTCGTAGAGGCGATTCTCTTCCTCCGAACGCCGCCGACAGACGATGATTTCGCCAGTTATGGTCGCGGCGTCCTGATCTTCCTCGCAATCTTCGTAGTTCTCGTCCGCCTCGACCGGCGGCTCGACGAGGATATCGATACTCTGCGGCGGGCTTGCACTCTGTGGGTCGAGCCTCTCTTGGGCACCGACCGGTGTCGCGAGGGAGCATAGGGCGAAGCCGGCAAAGAGACTAAGCCTGCGTCTCGACAATCGTAAGCTCCCTGTCTATCCGCGCTCCGCATACGAATTCCGTGTGCGGCGCCTTCGCGCTCCGGCACCTCTGGCTTCAAGGACTGAACTCTCGATGAACTCGCCTGTCTCCAATCCGCTCGACCGTGTTCTCGTACTCGAAATGGTCCGCGTGACCGAGGCTGCAGCGGTGGCCGCCTCCAAGCTGATCGGCCGGGGCGACGAGAAGGCCGCCGACGCCGCCGCGGTGGAAGCGATGCGCAAGGCATTCGACACGCTGGAAATCGACGGCACCGTGGTGATCGGCGAGGGCGAACGGGACGAGGCGCCGATGCTCTTCATTGGCGAGAAGGTGGGCGGTGCACCGGGCAAGGGACCGAAAATCGACATCGCCCTCGATCCGCTGGAGGGAACCACGATCACCGCCAAGGCAGGGCCGAACTCCCTTGCAGTGCTGGCGGCCAGTGCCGAAGGCTGCCTGCTCAACGCGCCGGATGTTTACATGGATAAGCTGGCGGTCGGTCCGGGCTATCCCGATGGCGTGATTGACCTTGCCAAGTCACCGACAGAGAATGTGAAGGCCGTAGCTGCTGCTAAAGGCGTCGAGCCTTCCGACATCATCGTTTGCGTACTCGACCGTCCGCGTCATGCCGATTTGATCGCCGAACTGCGCGCACTGGGCTGCGGCGTGGTCCTGATCGGTGATGGCGATGTGGCCGGAGTGATCGCCGTGACCGATGAAGACACCACGATCGACATGTACATGGGCCAGGGCGGCGCCCCCGAGGGCGTACTTGCCGCTGCCGCACTTCGCTGCGTTGGCGGACAGTTCAACGGACGTTTGGTGTTCCGTAATGAAGACGAGAAGGCCCGCGCCGCCAAATGGGGCATCACGGATCTCGACCGAATCTACACGCGCGACGATCTTGTAAAGGGTGATTGCATCTTCGCCGCGACCGGCGTGACATCGGGCTCGCTGCTCGAAGGGGTGAAGTACCGGCGCGGCGGAAAGATGACGACTGAAAGCGTAGTAATGCGCGCTTCCAGCGGTACTGTGCGCTGGATCAGGGGCGAACACCGGATCGGATAACCGGCGCAAAACTGCGCCCTTCGATGTTGCAATCCCATGACGCTCGGCTAGGCGGGACTGATTGCCAGCCGACACGGGAATCGTACGTATGAAGATCATGGCCGCCAACTCGAACTTGCCGCTCGCCCGGGCGATTGCGGCCTACCTCGAAATGCCACTGGTCGATGCAGGTGTACGCCGTTTCGCCGACGAGGAGATCTTCGTCGAAATTCACGAGAATGTCCGCGGCGAGGACGTGTTCGTGGTCCAGTCGACCAGCTATCCCGCGAACGACAACCTCATGGAATTGCTGATTTGCATCGATGCATTGAAGCGGGCGTCGGCGCGGCGGATCACGGCGGTGGTTCCCTATTTCGGCTATGCCCGGCAGGACCGTAAGCCCGGTCCCCGCACGCCGATTTCGGCCAAGCTGGTGGCCAACCTCATTACCGAAGCCGGGGCCGACCGCGTGCTCGCGGTCGATCTGCATGCTGGCCAGATCCAAGGCTTTTTCGACATCCCGACCGACAATCTGTTCGCAGCCCCGGTCATGGCAGCGGACATCCAGGCACGATACGGCGATCAGGACTTCATGGTGGTCAGCCCCGACGTCGGCGGCGTGGTCCGCGCGCGGGCACTGGCGAAACGGCTGGACAATGCCCCGCTGGCCATCGTCGACAAGCGCCGCGACCGGCCGGGCGAGAGCGAAGTCATGAACATCATCGGCGAAGTGAAGGGGCGGCACTGCATCCTGATCGACGACATCGTCGATTCCGGGGGTACGCTTTGTAACGCGGCGCAGGCCCTGCTCGATCAGGGCGCCGCTTCGGTCGCGGCCTATATTACTCACGGCGTGCTTTCCGGCGGGGCAGTGGCTCGGGTGGACGGCTCTTCGCTCAAGGAGCTCGTGATTACCGATTCGATCCGTCCGACCGATGCGGCCAAGGATTCGACCAAGGTACGCATCCTCACGATAGCGCCGCTGATTGGCGAAGCGGTACGCCGTATCGCGGATGAAAGCTCGGTCAGCTCGCTGTTCGATTAATTTAGCGAGGTTCCGCAGCCGGGTCGCGCCATGGTCGCGGCTCGTCGCTCGCCAGTCGCGCCAGCGCGTCGAGCCGCCGGGATTGCCGGATTTCCATCGTGATCAGCAGCAGTGGGTGGCTACCTTTCTTGAGACGTCCCGGCGTCGTATCGAACAGTTGACGCATCGCACGAGTAACATGCGACTGGTCAAAATAGCGTAGGGCAATCTCTGCCTCCTCTTCCTTGCTCACGACATTCAGCAAGGCTGCTGCCATGTCGAGCGCGCGGGCGCGGCGCATCGCGAAACGAGGTGACACGCCGAGTTCGCGGTTGAGTGTCCGCTCCAGCGTACGGCGCGCTATTCCGTGGGCGTCCGCGAATCTGTCGAGAGATGCGCCGGGGTCGGTCAGGCACAATATCTCGAATTCGCGAAGCAGGCGGTCCGGGGGTTCGAGGCCGACGCTTTCCAGTTCGGCCTCAAGCTGGGTCTCGGCGCGCAGGAGCCAGCCCGCCACATCGGACGACGGAGCGAACTCCTCGGCAGGGTACCTTTTCTTGGTGAAGCAATCGAAGGGAAGGATGCGATCGTTAGTTTCTTCGATTGGCGGCAAATCCAATCCGTTCGTTCCGCCGGGAGCGAAATTTATCGTCACGACTTGAAAGGTCCCGTGGGCCTCGAGCCGCATCATCTTGGTGCAAGGCCCGAAGTAAAGAGCGAGACCCCGATCTCCCGGGACAAACTCCTTTACTCCATCAGCGGTTTGTGCGGTCCATTTCGAGCCGTAGATCATGCGCAGGATCGGATGTTCGCCGAAGGTGCCACATTCGATCGACTGCCCTTTTGGGAGTGTGACGGATGTCACACCGATACGCATTATCCATGGTTTGAGCTTGTCGCTTGGGCTGCGGTTGAAGGCGAGCGGCAATCCTGCAGCTGTCGAACCCGTTGCAGAGACCAATTCGTGCGCAGAATCGCGCGATTCCCTCGAGGGGGTTGGAATGTCTTGGTCCCTGTTGATCGGTCGCTTCCCTTCAGTACGACCCGAAGGTTTCGGTCCTTGACCATAAGCACAATACTGTCAAATGCCCCGACATGGCTACAAGATCCGATCTCGCATTTGCCCACCGCCTCGCCGAAGCAGCGGGAGAAGCAATCCGTCCGCTGTTCCGTGGGAACTGGGACGAGGCGCAGAAGGCAGACCGCAGCTTCGTGACCGAGGCCGACCGCGCGGCCGAGGCCGCCATGCGGGCCATCATCGAGGCGGAACGCTCAGACGATGGCATCATCGGTGAGGAATACGGCACCCGCAACGAGGGTGCCGGGCGCCAATGGGTGCTGGATCCGATCGACGGAACCACCAGCTTCATCGCCGGACGGCCGATTTTCGGTACGCTGATCGCCCTGATGCAGGATGGCTTCCCCGTGCTCGGCATCATCGACCAGCCGATCGCGAAGGAGCGCTGGGCCGGCCGAACGGGTGAAGGGACGAGGTTCAACGACAAGCCGGTAAGAAGTGCAGCTTGCCGGGATCTCGCGGATGCCGTGCTTGCGACCACAACGCCGCACCAGTTTTCGGACCACGAGGCCGATCACTTCATGGGCCTTGCGAAAGCGGTGGCGGAGCGCAAGATCATCTACGGCGGCGATTGCTATAATTACGGCCTCGTTGCCAGCGGATATGTCGATGTGGTCTGCGAGGCCGGGCTCAAAATCCACGATTTCGCTGCCCTCGCCCCGGTCGTCGAAGGCGCCGGCGGGATCATGTGTGACTGGGCAGGGGAACCCCTCCACGCCGGAAGCAACGGTAATGCTCTCGCCATCGGGGATCCGGCGCGGCTCGAGGATGTCCTTGAGGCCATGAACCTGACGTAATCTCGCAATACAGCAAGTTTTGTCCCTGTCGCGGACCTTCGTACTTACCGCGACGTTGCCTTCGCATGAGCGAAAACAAGACGATCCTGATCACCGGAGCCGCCAACGGCATAGGCCGTGCCACACTGATGCATTTCGCAGGGCTCGGCTGGCGAGTTGTCGGGCTCGACAGGGACAGCGAGGCGCTGGCCGAACTTCGGGATGCCTTGCCCGGTGATGCAGCACTCTTCCTAAGCTGCGATGTTGGCAAGGAGGGCGAGGTAAATCGCGCTTTCGAACGGATCGATGAATGGCTGGGTGGCGGCGCGCTTCATTGTGTGGTCAACAATTCCGGCATCGCCGATCCCTATTCGGGCCCACTCGAAACTCTGGAACTTGCGCAGTGGCAAGCGTGGATCGATGCCAGCCTGACCGCCGCCTTTTTGGTTAGCCGGAGCGCACTTCCCCATCTTCGCCGCGCCGAGAGCGCCAGCATCGTCAACATCTCTTCTACCCGCGCGGTGATGAGCGAACCCGATACCTTCGCCTATACCGCGGCCAAGGGCGGTCTCGATGCACTCACGCATTCGATGGCAGTCAGCCTTGGTCCCGCAATCCGTGTCAACGCTATCCGGCCTGGGTGGATCGAGACAGGCCCCTGGCAGAAGAGTGGAAACCGCTCCCGCCCCGATCACCGGCCGAAGGACCGTGACCAACATCCGGCAGGGAGGGTTGGAAAACCCGAAGATATCGCGGAAGCGGTAGAGTATCTTCACGATGCGGATTTCGTGACGGGGCAGCATCTCAATATCGATGGTGGCATGACAGTGAAGATGATCTACGAACACTGAGATGAGCTTTGGAGGAAAACTGGACGGTCGCGTGGCGCTGGTTACGGGTGCATCGCGCGGATTGGGTCTGGAGATCGCCCATAAGCTGGTGGCCGAAGGTGCCTGTGTATGGCTTGGCGGGCGCGATCCGGATGCAATTGGCGAAGCTTGGAAAGCCATGGGTGCAATGGCGCGTCCCCTGCCATTCGACATTACCGACGAACAAGCTTGCACAGAAGCTATCGAGAAGCTGGCCGCCGAAGGCCTCGACATTCTCGTAAATAATGTCGGCGAACGCGACCGTCGCTCCTTCGACGAGATTGGGCGGCGCGACATGGCGGACCTGCTCGAAAGCAATCTGGTCTCTCCTTTTGACCTTGCTCGCCGTGCAGTGCCTCTCATGCGAGCCAGAGGCTATGGGCGAATTATCAATATCACGTCGATCGCCGCCGATATCGCCCGGGGCGATGTATCCTACACTGCCAGCAAAGGGGGGCTCGCAGCGCTGACCCGCGCTTTGGCCGCCGAACTCGGTCGGTTCGGTATCACCGTCAATTCCGTTGCCCCGGGGTATTTCGCCACCGAAGCGAACGAAGCGATGGTTGCCGATCCCGACGTTTCCGCACATCTCAAGCGTCGGACATCGCTGGGCCGCTGGGGCGAGCCCCACGAGATTGCCGGGGCGGTCGCCTTCCTCGCCTCCCCCGACGCCAGTTACATCACGGGGCAGAGCATTGCGGTCGATGGCGGCTACCTCTCCCACTTCTGACTTGCATCCTGGCGCAAAACCGCTATTTCGCGCGCCTTCACCGACACGTGATTCTCAGCCGGCCTGGCGACAAGGGCTGCCAGGGCTGGCCCGGACGTGTCTCTGACAAAGGAGATGAAAATGCCCAAGCTGAAGACCAAGAGCGGTGTGAAGAAACGCTTCAAGATCACCGCAACCGGCAAGATCAAGCACGGTGTGGCCGGTAAGCGCCACCGCCTGATCAGCCACAATGCGAAGTATATCCGCCAGAACCGCGGCACCTCTGTCCTGTCGGAAGCCGACACGAAGACGGTGAAAAAGTGGGCGCCTTACGGCCTCGACTGATCGCGAACTAAGGAGAAACTGATATGCCTCGCATTAAACGCGGCGTTACTACGCGCCAGAAGCACAAGCGGCTCCTAGACCAGGCCAAGGGCTATCGCGGTCGCCGCAAGAATACCATCCGCGTCGCTCGTCAGGCCGTCGAAAAGGCCGGCCAGTACGCCTATCGCGACCGCAAGGTTAAGAAGCGCAATTTCCGCGCTCTCTGGATCCAGCGCATCAATGCTGCGGTCCGCGCCGAAGGCCTGACCTATTCGCAGTTCATGCACGGCACCAAGCTCGCCGGTATCGAACTGGACCGCAAGGTCATGGCCGATCTCGCGATGAACGAAGGCGCAGCCTTCAAGGCGATCATCGATCAGGCGAAGAAGGCCCTTCCCGCCTGATTGAGAACGACAGTTCAGGAAACAGACGGGCGCCTCTCACGCGAGAGGCGCCTGTTTTCTTGTCAGCCTTTGGAGCGAATCTCCAAATTGGGCTAAGGTGAGCCCATGAGGGCTCTCGAAAAGCACGGATTGAGGCAATCGGTAAACGTCAGGTTCTTTGCGCCGCCCGATGATCTCGCGCCGTGCTTTACCACGTTCTACAAAATGGAAGTTCTCCTCCCGCAAGGGCGGACGGTCACCGATCACCTCCAGCCCGAATGGGCAAATTTGCGGTTTTTCATGCGTAACCCGCCACGTGCGGCGCTTGGGGACGGCGAAAGCCTCACTGCCCGATTCACGGCGACTGGGCCCAGTTCGCACCCCACGCGCTTTGAAATGGGGGCCTGCAGCATGTGGGGCATAGGCCTGCTGCCGCTGGGATGGGCACGATTCGTGCGGGAACCCGCCGGGGATTACGCCAACATGATTTTCGATGGCGAAGCGCATCCCAGCTTTGCCCGGTTTGCGCCACTGTGCCAGAAACTGTGCTCATCCAGCGGAGCGGATGAAGATGAATTTGCCGTCATCGCCTCGTTTTTCAGGGAGCTGGCGCCGCCGCCCAAAGATGCGGCTCGAATACTCGCTATCCACGCGGCGATGATCGATCCCTACCTGATCGAAGTGGCCACTCTGGCGGAGCGCGTGGGCCTTACGAAACGTACGCTGGAGCGCGTCTGCGGGCGCCATTTCGGCTTCCCGCCACAGCTGCTGTTGCGCCGCCAGAGAATGATGCGCAGCCTCGTCGCCTTCATGCTGGCGGACAAGAAAAGCTGGTCGGAAACGATCGATCGCCACTATCATGATCAGGCCCATTTCGTGCATGAATTCCAGAGCTTCATGGGCATGAGCCCGAGCCAGTATGCGCGTATGGACCATCCGATCCTCGAAGCATTCATGGCCGAGCGCCAGCGGGTCTGGGGTTCGCCGGTGCAGACCCTGGATCCGCCGCGTTCTGCAGAGGAGCCGGACCCGCGCGGCGAAAGTCCGCCAGAAAGGGATTGAGTGATGCACTTTGTGCGAGGCGGGTTTCGCACCTCTGCCCTGCATGTTCTCGCAGGTATCACACAGGGCTTTAGCATTCCCGCCTATGCCGCTAGAGGCAGCGCGCAAGGACCTATTTCGAGAGTTTCATGACCGATTTGCCGACAATGCAAGAGGATGCGCTCCAACGCATCGAAGGGGCGAGCGACGCTCGGGCGCTTGAGGCGCTGCGTATCGAATATCTGGGCAAGCAGGGTTCGATTTCCGCCCTGATGAAGACATTGGGCAAGATGTCGCCCGAGGAACGGCAGGAGCAGGCACCCAAGATCCAGAGCGCGCGCACTGCCGTTGCCGATGCGATCGCGGCGCGCAAGGAGGCTTTCGAGGCCGAGGAGCTCGAGCGCAAACTGGCCTCCGAAACGTTGGATCTGACCTTACCGTCACCTACCGCACCGCGCGGCAGCGTGCATCCGGTAAGCCAGGTGATGGACGAGCTGGCGGAGATCTTCGCGGACCTTGGTTTCTCGGTCGCGACCGGCCCGGAAATCGAGGACGACTGGCACAATTTCACCGCGCTCAACATGGCCGAAACCCACCCGGCCCGCGCCATGCATGACACGTTCTACTGTTCGGCGGAGGGTGCGAATGAGGCGCTTGATACGGCCGCGAACAGCGCGCCGAACACCCCCCGCATGCTGCTGCGCACGCACACCTCGCCGGTGCAGATCCGCTCCATGAAAGAGCAGGGCGCACCCATCCGCATCATTGCTCCGGGCCGTGTTTATCGCTCCGACAGCGACGCGACCCACACGCCGATGTTCCACCAGATCGAAGGCCTCGTGGTCGACAAGGGAATTCACCTCGGCCATCTCAAGTGGACGCTGGAAACCTTCCTCAAGGCCTTCTTCGAGCGCGACGATATCGTGCTGCGGCTGCGGCCCTCCTATTTCCCGTTCACCGAACCCAGCGTCGAGGTCGACGTGGGCTGGCAGGACGTGGATGGCCGCAAGGTCCTGGGCGGTGACGGCGATGCGCCGGGCCATGGCTGGATGGAACTGCTCGGCAGCGGGATGGTCAATGCCCGCGTGCTCGAGTTTGCCGGGCTCGATCCGGACGAATGGCAGGGTTTCGCATTCGGCGTCGGCGTCGACCGGCTCGCCATGCTCAAATACGGGATGGACGATTTGCGCGCCTTCTTCGACGGCGACCAGCGCTGGCTCGATCACTACGGGTTCTCGCCGTTCGACCAGCCGACCCTTTCCGCCGGCGTGGGAGCAGGCGCATGAAGTTCTCGCTAGAATGGCTGAAGTACTTCCTCGACACCGATGCCAGCGCGGCGGACATCGCGGCTGCGCTCAATCGCATCGGTCACGAAGTCGAAGGGATCGAGGACCCGGCCGAAAAGCTCAAGGGCTTCCGGGTCGCTAGGGTGCTGACGGCTTCGCCGCATCCCGATGCCGACAAGCTGCAGGTGCTGACCGTCGATACCGGTGAAGGCGATCCGCTGCAGGTCGTCTGCGGCGCGCCCAATGCACGCGCTGGCATGAAGGGCGTGCTCGGCCTGCCCGGCGCGGTGGTTCCGGCCAATGGCATGGAACTGCGCAAGAGCGCGATCCGCGGCGTCGAATCCAACGGCATGATGTGCTCCGTGCGCGAGCTCGAACTGGGCGACGAGCACGATGGCATCATCGAACTGCCCGAGGATGCGCCGGTCGGCATGGGCATGGCGCAATATCACGAAGCCTCCCCCGTGTTCGACGTGGCAATCACTCCGAACCGCCCCGATTGCATGGGCGTGATGGGAATCGCGCGCGATCTTGCGGCGGCAGGGCTCGGCACGTTCAAGCCGATCGAGACCGCGGACATCGCCGCCAAGGGCGATTGCCCGGTGGAGATCCGCATCGACGATCCCGAAGGCTGTCCGGCATTCTATGGCCGGGTCATTCGCGGGGTGAAGAACGGCAGCAGCCCGGAATGGATGCAGCGACGCCTGATCGCGGCGGGCCACCGGCCGATTTCGGCACTGGTCGATGCGACCAACTATCTCATGCTCGCCTTCGGACGCCCGGCGCATGTCTATGACCTCGCCAAGCTGTCGGGCGCAATGGTCGCGCGGCGCGCCGGTGACGGCGAGACCTTCGATGCGCTGAACGAGAAGACCTATACGCTCGACGGCACGATGACCGTGATCGCCGACGACAAGGGCGTCCACGATATTGCGGGCATCATGGGCGGCGCCCATTCGGGTGCGAGCGAGGAGACGACCGACGTCCTCCTCGAAATCGCCTATTTCGATCCCGAGCGGATCGGCGTGACCGGCCGCAAGCTGGGCCTCGCTTCCGATGCGCGCACGCGGTTCGAGCGCGGCGTCGATCCGGAGTTTCTTGACGACGGCCTCGCAATCCTGACCAGCCTGATCACGAAGACCTGCGGCGGAGAGCCCACCGAAGCTGTCCGTGCCGGCACTCCGCCTGCAGAGGCCAAGTCGCTGACGTTCGACCCCAGCCTCACCGCGCGCCTTGGCGGGCTCGAAGTCGCGAATGAAGAGCAGCGGGCGATTCTCGAATCGCTGGATTTCAAGGTGTCGGACGACTGGGTGGTGACCTGTCCGCCCCGCCGCCACGACATCGAAGGTCCTGCCGACCTGGTGGAAGAGGTCGTCCGCATCCACGGCATCGACAATGTCGCCAGCACGCCCTTGCCGCGTCGTCCGGGCGTGGCACTGCCGACCGCAACGCCGATGCAGGCGATGGAGCGCAAGCTGCGCCGTGCAGCCGCTGCGCGCGGCCTCAACGAAGCGATCACCTGGTCCTTCCTTCCTGCTGCCGAAGCCGATCATTTCGCCGACGGAGCCGAGCTATGGGTGCTCGAAAACCCGATCAGCGAAGACATGAAGGTGATGCGGCCCTCGCTCATTCCCGGCCTGCTTTCCGCCGCCAAGCGCAATGCCGACCGGGGCGCGGACGGTGCGCGCCTGTTCGAGATCGGTCGGCGCTATTTCCGCGGGGCCGACGGTGCGAGCGACGAGAAACCGACGCTCGGCGTGGTGCTCTCGGGCGAGAAAACGCAGCGCGGCTGGGCCAGCGGCAAGGCGCAGCCCTTCGATGCCTATGACGCGAAGGCAGAAGCCGTGGCGCTGCTCGAAGCGGCAGGCGCGCCGGTTGCCAATCTCATGGTGATGGGCGAGGCGGGCGACCAGTTCCATCCCGGCCAGTCGGCCACGCTGCGGCTCGGCCCCAAGAACGTCCTCGCCCGCTTCGGTGCACTGCACCCGAATACCTGCCGGGCCTTCGACGTCGACGGGCCGGTAATGGCGGCCGAGATTTTCCTCGATGCCATCCCCGCGAAGAAAGCCAAGGACGCGCAGAATGGCGGTTTCGCCCGCGCTGCCTACGCGCCCCCGGCGCTGCAGGCGGTCACGCGCGATTTCGCCTTCCTCGTCCCCGCGGACCTTGCGGCGGGCGATCTCGTCAAGGCAGTGCGCGGCGCGGACAAGAAGGCCATCGTCGATGCGCGCGTGTTCGACGTGTTCGCCGGGCAGGGCGTACCCGATGGCAAGAAATCGGTCGCGGTCGAGGTCATCCTCCAGCCGGGTGACAAGAGCTTCACCGACGAGGAGATCAAGGCGATCTCGGACAGCATCGTGAAAAACGCCGCCAAGCAGGGCGCGGAGCTGCGCGGATGAGAACGGCACTGGTCACAGGCGCAACTGCCGGAATCGGCGAAGCAACCGTCCGCACGCTGGTCGAGAGCGGCTGGCGCTGCGTGGCGACCGGGCGGCGCAAGGAACGGCTCGATGCGCTGGTGGAGGAGCTGGGGCCGGACAATGTTCAGGCGGCCTGTTTCGACGTGACCGACGAGGCCGGGCGCGATGCGGCGCTCGATGCCTTGCCAGATGCCTTCGCGGGGATCGACCTGCTGGTCAACAATGCCGGTCTCGCGCTCGGCACCAGTGCGGCGCAGGACAGCGATCTGGCCGACTGGAAGATCATGATCGATACCAATGTCACGGCGCTGGTTTCGCTGACCCACAAGCTGCTGCCGGTCCTGATCGAACGCAAGGGCGCGATCGTGAACCTGTCCTCCGTGGCGGCGAACTATCCCTATGCGGGCGGCAACGTCTATGGCGGGACCAAGGCCTTCGTGCGCCAGTTCACGCTGGGACTGCGCAGCGATCTCCACGGCACCGGCGTGCGCGTGTGTTCGATAGAGCCGGGCATGGTCGAGACGGAATTCACGCTTGTGCGGACCGGCGGCAATGCCGAGGCGCATGAGAAGCTTTATGGCGGCGCCGATCCGATGACCGCCGGGGACATTGCCGAAACGATCCGCTGGGTGGCCGAACTGCCCCCGCACCTCAATATCGACACGCTCGAACTGATGCCGGTGAGCCAGAGCTACGCCGGTTTCCAGGTCGCGCGGGAACCCTGACCTCCAGCCGTTCGCCTGAGCCTGTCGAAGGGCCGCACTTCTTCTTTCAGGGGCGGCGGCGGAAGTGAAGGACAGGGCTTCGACAAGCTCAGCCCGAACGGGATAGATAGATAAATCTCATGACCTCAGATCGCCGTACATTCGCCATCATTTCGCACCCCGACGCGGGTAAGACCACGCTGACCGAGAAGCTGCTGCTGACCGGGGGCGCGATCCACCTTGCGGGCGAGGTCAAGGCGCGCGGGCAGGCGCGGCGGGCGCGGTCCGACTGGATGAAGATCGAGCAGCAGCGCGGCATTTCGGTCACCTCCAGCGTCATGACCTTCGAGCGTGAGGGCATCACCTTCAACCTGCTCGACACGCCGGGACACGAGGACTTTTCCGAAGACACCTACCGGACGCTGACCGCGGTCGATTCGGCCATCATGGTGATCGACGCGGCCAAGGGCATTGAGCCGCAGACGCGCAAGCTGTTCGAGGTCTGCCGCTTGCGGAGCGTGCCGATCATCACCTTCGTCAACAAGGTCGACCGCGAAGGGCGCCCGGTCTTCGAACTGCTCGACGAGATCGCCGACATGCTGGCGCTCGACGTCAGCCCGCAGATGTATCCGGTGGGCATGGGCGGCGAATTCCAGGGCATCCTCGATTTCGCATCCGGCGACGTGGTGGTGCCCGAAGGCCCCTCGAAGGAGTTCAAGGGCAAGCGGGTGGCGGATTTCGACCTGCCCGAAGCCGTGGCCGAGAATATCGAGCTGGCGCAGATCGGTTATCCGGAATTCGACATCGAAGCCTATCGCAATGGCGATCTCACCCCGGTCTATTTCGGATCGGCGCTTAAGGGCTTCGGTGTGACCGAGCTGATCGAGGCGATCGCGAAATACGCCCCGCCGCCGCGTCCGCAGCCCGCGGGCGAGGAGCAGATCAGTCCGGACCGCGACGAGGTGACCGGCTTCATCTTCAAGGTGCAGGCCAATATGGACCCCAACCACCGTGACCGCATCGCCTTCATGCGGCAGGTCTCGGGCACCTTCAAGCGCGGCATGAAGCTGACGCCCAGCGGTCTCGGCAAGCCGGTCGCGATCCATTCGCCGATCCTGTTCTTCGCGCAGGACCGCGAAGTGGCCGACACCGCCGAGCCGGGCGATATCATCGGCATTCCCAACCACGGCACGTTGCGCGTGGGCGATACGCTGAGCGAGAAGAACCAGATCCGCTTCACCGGCCTGCCCAACTTCGCGCCGGAAATCCTGCGCCGCGTCGCGCTGGTCGATCCGACCAAGACGAAGCAGCTCAGGAAGGCGCTCGACGATCTGTCCGAGGAAGGCGTGATCCAGGTCTTCTATCCGCAGATCGGCGGGCAGTGGATCATCGGCGTGGTGGGCCAGTTGCAGCTCGACGTGCTGATCTCGCGCCTGTCGGCCGAATACAAGGTCGAGGCGAAGCTGGAGGCTTCTCCCTTCGCCACCGCGCGCTGGATCAAGGGCGATGACAAGGCGCTGGCCGAGTTCGAGAAGTTCAACCTCACGAACCTCGCCAAGGACCGCGACGGCGATCTCGTCTTCATGGCGAAAAGCCCGTGGGACGTGAATTACCAAGAAGAGAAGAACCCGGACCTCGCCTTCTCGGCCACGAAGGAGCGTTGAGGTTGAATCCGGCGCGGGGTTCAAGCAAAGGCCGCGCATGACCATTCCCGGCCCGACCTCACAGACCTTCATCTCGCAGCGCCTGCGGCTCAATTACCTCGACTGGGGCAATCGCGGAAAGCCGCCGCTGGTGCTCGTCCATGGCGGGCGCGACCATGCGCGCAGCTGGGACTGGGTGGCGGAGCAGCTGCGCGACGACTGGCACGTGGTGGCGATGGACCACCGCGGCCACGGCGATTCCGACTGGGTGAGCGACGGTAATTATTCCGCCAGCGACATGGTCTACGACCTGGCGCAGCTGGTCCATCAGCTGGGCGTCGGCCCGGTGACCATCGTCAGCCATTCGATGGGCGGCAACGTCTCGCTGCGTTATGCCGGGACCTTCCCCGACATGGTCCGGAAGATCGTCGCCATCGAAGGGCTGGGGCCGAGCCCCAAGCGGCAGGCGGAAATGCGCGAGAAGAGCTATCCCGAGCGGCTCAACGAGTGGATCGGGCAGAAGCGCAAGGCCGCCGGACGGACGCCGCGCAAATACGAAAGCATCGAAACCGCCTTTGCCCGCATGATCGAGGAGAACAGCTATCTCACCGAAGATCAGGCGCGCCACCTCACCATTCACGGGGTGAACCGGAACGAGGACGGGACCTACAGCTGGAAGTTCGATCCGCATCTCAATGTCTGGCCGGTCGAGGATATTGCCGACGAATTCCTCCACCAGACCTGGGCGGCGATCACCGCGCCCACGCTGCTGCTGTACGGAGCGGACAGCTGGGCCTCCAACCCCGAAGGCGACGGGCGGCTCGATCATTTCGCCAATGCGCAGGTCATCGAGTTCGAGAATGCAGGCCACTGGCTCCACCACGACCAGTTCGATCGCTTCATGGCGACGATCCGGGACTTTCTCTGAGACTCGCGGCACAAGCGGCGGGGATCATGCATTGAGATCCATGTGCGCCTGACCTTCGCCAGCTATAACATCCACAAGGCCGTGGGGCTCGATCGCAAGCGCGATCCGGAGCGTATCCTGTCGGTCCTGCACGAAGTGAACGCCGATATCATCGCGCTGCAGGAGGCGGACCGCCGGATCGGCGCGCGCGAAACCTGCATCCCCCGCGCCGAAATCGACGATTCGCCCTGGCGGCTGATCGAGGTGGCGAAGCGTCCGCGCAGCATCGGGTGGCACGGCAATGCCCTGCTCGTGCGGCGCAAGTTCGAGGTGCATGACGCCGAGCCGCTCGACCTCCCCACGCTCGAACCGCGCGGCGCGGCGTGCGGCGAGATTACCGTCGAAGGCCAGCGCATCCGCATCATCGGCACGCATCTCGACCTGTCCGGGCTGAGACGGCGCGACCAGATCCGTTCGCTATGCGGCTTCGTCGACGATTGCTCGCGCAACCTGCCCTCGGTCATCATGGGCGATTTCAACCAGTGGGGCAGGGCGACCGGGGCCATGCGCGAATTTGCCGATCGCTGGGTGGTGGTGACTCCGGGCAAGAGCTATCCTTCGCGCCAGCCGGTCGCCACGCTGGACCGGATCGTGGCGAGCAAGCACTGGGACTGCGTCGAATCCAAGGTCCACCATACCGGCCTCTCGGCCGTTGCTTCGGACCATCTTCCGGTCGTGGCGACACTAGAGCTGATTAAAAAATAACCAGCAGCCCATAAATTGGGCAACAAAATACCGCATTCTCTCGGGAATTGCGCATTTTCCCGTCTTCGGCCTTATTGGCACGGCTTTTGCTGCAAGTGCGAAAGCCGGTGCTTGGGCCGGCGCGCTTAGCAAGAGGGGTGAAGGCGTGAAATTCATCATCGCAGTCATCAAGCCGTTCAAGCTCGACGAGGTCCGCGAGGCCCTGGGCGGGATTGGCGTGGCGGGAATGACGGTCACCGAAGTCAAGGGCTTCGGCCGCCAGAAGGGCCAGACCGAGATTTATCGCGGGGCCGAATATTCGACCAACATGCTGCCCAAGGTGAAGCTCGAAATCGCGGTTGCCGACGATCTCGCCGCGCAGGCGATCGAGACGATCCAGCAAACCGCCAGCACCGCAGCCATCGGTGACGGCAAGATATTCGTCTTCGACCTCGCCAGCGCCACCCGCATCCGCACCGGCGAAACCGGCGACACCGCGCTGTGACGCCTTGGAGGGACATCATGACCATGCCTAATTTCATGCGCGCTGCCGCCACGGCGACTGCCGCGCTCCTGACCACGACCGCCGCCCATGCGCAGGAGGCCGCCGAAGCTGCGGCTGCCGTTCCCGATCCCGGCAACAATGCCTGGATGATGACCGCGACGATCCTCGTCCTGCTCATGATCCTGCCGGGTCTCGCGCTGTTCTACGGCGGCCTGACCCGGTCGAAGAACATGCTTTCCACGATGACCCAGATCGGCGCCACTGCCGCGCTGGCGATGATCATCTGGGTGATGTGGGGGTATTCGCTCGCCTTCGGGGACACCACCTATGAAGGCACGCTGGGCCTGTTCATCAGCGGGGGCAGCTATTTCCTTGCAGGTACCGATGCGAGCAGCACGGCGGCCACCTTCACCGACGAGGTGATCAGCAAATACGTCTTCATCAGCTTTCAGATGACCTTCGCCGCGATTACCGCCGCGCTGATCCTGGGCGCGACGGCAGAGCGCATGAAGTTCGGCGCCGTCATGGCCTTCGTGCCGATCTGGCTGACCATCGTCTATTTCCCGATCGCGCATATGGTCTGGGCGGGCGGCGGCCTGCTGTTCGAAGACGGCGCGCTGGATTTTGCGGGTGGCACGGTGGTGCACATCAACGCCGGTGTTTCCGGTCTCGTGCTGGCCTATCTCCTCGGCAAGCGCCGCGGCTGGCCGCAGGAACCGATGATGCCGCATTCCATGACGCTGACGATGGTCGGCACCGGCCTGCTGTGGGTGGGCTGGTTCGGCTTCAATGCCGGTTCGGCGCTGGAAGCGGACGGCTCGGCAGGGCTTGCCATGATCAACACCTTCGTCGCGACCGCGGCAGGGGCCTTGGCGTGGATGGTGATCGAGCGGCTTGCAGGGCACCAGGGCTCGGCGCTCGGCTTCTGTTCGGGCGTGATCGCGGGCCTCGTCGCCATCACTCCGGCGGCAGGCAACAGCGGCCCCTTCGGCGCCATACTGCTCGGCATATTGAGCGCGGCGATCTGTTACCTCTTCGTTGCCAAGGTGAAGGCGAAGTTCGGCTATGACGACAGTCTCGATGCTTTCGGCATCCACGGCATCGGCGGCATCGTCGGCGCAATCGGGACGGCTGTGGTCTACCAGCCTTTCCTCGGCGGGCCCGGCGACGGCTCGACCGCGCTCGGCACGCAGCTCGGCATCCAGGTCTTCAGCGTCCTCGTGACCATCGCCTGGGCGGCAATCGGCACGCTGATCGCCGGCTTGATCGTCAAGGCACTGGTCGGCCTGCGCGTCACCGAAGAGGCAGAAGTCGACGGGCTCGACATCTCCGAACACGGGGAGCGCGCCTACAACTGATCCACCAGTTCGGGGGGGCCGCCACTCTCTCCTCTCTCTCCTCAGGCGGCCCCGCCAAACCATGTTCCTCCTGCGAACATAGCCTAAACAAGGGCCGGAACTTTCGAAGTTCCGGCCCCTTTTTTGCTATGTCAGGATGCGAGTTCGGCCAGCACGAAATCGGCACAGCGTTCGCCGATCATGATGCTGGGCGCGTTGGTATTGCCCGATACGAGCCGCGGCATGATCGAAGCGTCGGCGATCCACAGCCCGTCCACGCCGCGGGCCTTGAGCTTCGGATCGACCACGTCGGCCTCGTCCGCGCCCATGCGGCAGGTGCCGACGGGGTGGTAGACCGTATCCGCGCGGCTGCGGATCAGTTCGCCGAGCTGCGCATCGTCGTCGAGGTCGACTGGATAGCGGTCCTGCGGATCATAGGCCTGCAGTGCGGGGGAAGCCACGATGCGGTGCGACAGGCGCACGCCTTCGCGCAAGGTCGCCAGATCCCGCTCGTCATCGAGGAAGTTCGGATCGATGCGCGGTGCATCTTCCCCCTGGCGGCTCGCCAACCGTACCGTGCCGCGGCTTTCCGGACGCAGCACGCAGGCATGGAGCGAGAAGCCATGGCCCTTCACCTTGGTACGCCCGTGATCTTCCAGCATGGCGGGAACGAAGTGCCATTGGACGTCCGGTGCGGGTGCATCGGGCATGACCTTCCAGAACCCCCCGGCCTCGGCATAGGGGGTGGTCATGATGCCGGTGCGCTTGCGCCGATGTTCGATGATCGCCTTCGCCATGCGGACATTGCCCGCCAGGCTGGAGCCGATGAAATCCTTGCTCTCGGTCTGCCAGCTTGAAACATAATCGATATGGTCCTGCAGGTCCGAACCGACTGCGGGCTTGTCGACCACCACATCGATACCGTGTTCCTTCAGATGCGCGCCGGGACCGATGCCCGACAGCATCAGGATCTGGGGAGAATTGAAGGCGCCCGCCGACAGCACCACGCCGCCCCGTGCCCTGACGGTCCGCGTCCGCTTGCCCGCCGAATAGGTGACACCGGTGACGCGGCCATACTCGATTTCGAGTTTCTGCACCGTCACGCCGATGCGGACGTCGAGGTTCTTCGACCCGCGTTTCGGTTCGACATAGGCGCGCGCGGCGGACCAGCGCTCGCCGTCCTTCTGCGTCACCTGATAGAGGCCGAAACCTTCCTGCTTCCCGGCGTTGAAATCGGCATTGCGCGGAAGCTGGAGTTCGGCTGCCGCTTCGACGAAGGCATGGCTGCCCGGGTTCGCCCATTTCTGGTCGCTCACCCACAGCGGGCCATCGTCGCCGTGATAGGCGTCTTCGCCGCGGACATTGTGCTCGGCGCGTTTGAAATAGGGCAGGACATCGTCAAACCCCCAGCCGGTGCAGCCGAGCGCGGCCCAATTGTCGTAATCCCACTTGTTGCCGCGGATGTAGATCATCGCGTTGATGGCGGATGATCCGCCCAGGCCCTTGCCCCGCGGCTGGTAGCCGGCGCGCCCGTTCAGCCCTTTTTGCGGCACCGTTTCATACATGTAATTGGCCGCGGGATTGGGGATGGCGAGCATTCCCGGCATCGTGATCCGCATGCCGTTGTTGCGGCCCCCCGCCTCCAGCAGGCACACGCTCTTCCCCGCTTCCGCCAGCCTGCCGGCCGCGGCGCTGCCCCCGCTGCCGCCGCCGACGACGACAATATCAAATTCGTCCATGGGTTCTCCTCTCGATTCGAGAGGTTAGGCAGGCTCTGCGTCGCCTGCAATCGGGTTTTGAGATGCAACCGGTTCTTGGGGCGCGGCATGGCCCTGCCGTTCCAGCCATGCGGCGCGGATCTGGTTGCTCGTCTCGCGGCTGCCGTCATGCGTCCAGCCGGGTTCGCGGATGAGGTAGGACAGCTTGTGTTTCCACGGTGCGTGCCACATGTCCTGCGCGATGCCGATCCATTCGTGGAACACCGCCCACAGCAGGTTGAAGCTGCCGAGCTGCCTGACGATGCCGTAGCGGATCTTCTCGTCGTCCCTCTCCGGTTCGAAAGTGCCGAATATCCTGTCCCACACGATGAAGACACCGGCATAGTTGCGGTCGAGATAGCGCGGATTGGTGGCGTGATGGACGCGGTGGTGGCTGGGCGTGTTCATCACCGCCTCGAACCAGCGCGGCATGCGGCCGATCGCCTCGGTATGGATCCAGAACTGGTAGATCAGGTTGAAGCCGCCGCAGATCGCGATCATCGCCGGGTGGAAACCGAGCAGCACCAGCGGCAGCGCAAACAGGAAGCCCAGCGTCAGGAATCCGGTCCAGGTCTGCCGCAGCGCGGTGGAAAGGTTGTAATGCTGGCTCGAATGGTGGTTCACATGGCTGGCCCAGAACCAGCGTACGCGGTGTCCGAAACGGTGGACCCAGTAGTATTTGAGATCGTCGAGCACGAAGCAGGCGATCCACGCCCACCATGCCCAGCCGATGTCGAACAGCCGGTACTCCCAGAGGTACAGGTAGAGCGCGAAGAACAGTCCGCCGAACAGCAGGCCCGAAACCGTGCTGCCGAGTCCGAAAGCCAGGCTGGTGAGCGTGTCCTTCGGTTCATAGGCATGGCGGTTCCTGCGCCAGGCCCAGATCATCTCGATCAGGACCAGCGCGACGAAACCGGGCACGGCATATTGAGTGGGCGAAAAATCGGGCATCGTCGCGCTACTTTATAGCCTCGATCCGCTTAACCCAAGCTTGTGGTTCGGCAATGCGCAGGACCGCGCTGCCATACCGCCGCTCCGACGTGTTGACGACGAGCGTGTCGTTTTCGATCCGTGCGGTGGCCGCGGGGGTCAGGATGCGGCCTGCGAAATGCGTTCCGTGCGGCCTCAGCAGCATGACGCGTCCCCCCGCATCGCGCAGAAGAGCGGCACGGCCTTCCGCATCGAGCGCCAGATCCGTTGCCGCGAAACCGTCCGCTGCTTCCGCTGCTGCGCGGCGCGCCTCTTCCTCGCTGGACAGCCTGCGCTCTGGCCCGAGCTTGAGCCACCAGGCCAGTCCCGCAAGCAGCAGGATGGCCGCCAGCGAGCCGAGGAACTGGAGCAGCTGGTCCTGCACTTAATCGCCGGATTGCTGGCTCAGCATCTCCAGCGTCGGCCGTACCGGGGAAATGTCATACCCTGCACCCTGCGCTTCGTGCGCGATCGTTTCCAGATCGCGCCCGGCCTTGGCCTGCGTCATCGCCCACAGCAGGGTCGAGCGGGTACCCGTGCGGCAGAAGGCGAGCACCTTGCCCTCGGCATTGCCAAGGGCCGCAGCCATGGCATCGACCTGCGGCAGGCTGAAACCGGCCGAGCCGACGGGTATCGCGGTGTAGTCCATCCCGGCCTGCCGCGCAGCCTTTTCGATCTCGCGGCCTTCGGGCTGGCCCGTTTCCTCGCCATCGGGGCGATTGTTGACGATCAGCGTCACGCCCTCCGCCTTGGCGCGTTCGACATCGCCCGGTTCGATCTGGCCCGAAGCGAGCAGCGTATCCGTTATCGGCTTGAACTGGGTCATGTATCAGGCTCCTTCGCTGGCGGGTTTGGCCATCCGCCGGTTGCGCTGGAAGATGTTGAGGATTTCGACGCCGACCGAGAAGCCCATGGCGGCGTAGATGTAGCCCTTGGGAACATGGAAGCCGAAGCCGTCGGCGATCAGCACGAGGCCGATCATCACGAGGAAGGCCAGCGCCAGCATGACCAATGTCGGGTTCTTTTCGATGAAGCGGGCGAGCGGGTCTGCGGCAATCATCATGATGCCGACGGTGATGACGACGGCGATGACCATGATCGGGATGTCATCGGTCATGCCGACCGCAGTGAGAATCGAATCGACCGAGAAAACGAGGTCGATGGCGACGATCTGCGCGATTACGGTACCGAAAGTGGCCGTCACCGCCGCAGCTGCGCCGGGTGTCTTGTCGAGCAGGTCGCCCGAATTGTCTTCCGGCTCCATCGAATGGTGGATTTCCTTTGTGGCCTTCCACAACAGGAACAGGCCGCCCGTGAGGAGGATCAGGTCGCGGCCCGAAAAGGCGGTTTCGAAGGTCGGTTCTCCGTAGGGTCCGGGGCTCCCTTCGATGCCGAGATCGAACAGCGGTGCCTGCAGCGTCACCAGCCAGCCGATCAGCATCAGCATCCCGATGCGCATGACGAGCGCGAGCGCCAGCCCGATTCGCCGCGCGCGTTGCTGCTGGTGTTCGGGCAGCTTGTTCGACAGGATGGCGATGAAGATGAGATTGTCGACGCCGAGCACCACCTCGAGTGCGATGAGCGTGAGCAGGGCAAGCCATGCGGCGGGGTCGGAGAAAAGCGCGATGAGATCCATGGCGGCAACCGATGCCCAAGGGATCGATTTCTTGCAAGCGAAACGATGGCCGATTCCGCCATGCGAAAATGTCACATTTGTGCGCCACAAGAAGTGAGAGCGCTAAATCATTCGCATGATGCGTTCTTTCGCGCTATGCGTTGGGGCGATGCGAGAGGTACTTCCCACGGAAATCCCTCCTCGCTTGCGTTTGGCACGCCTTGCAGCCTGCGTGCCGGCGCGAAGATTACGCGGCTGCGCGACAAGGTATTTTACGACTTATGGGTTACGATAGAGGGCGGCGCCGCGGACGGGACAAGCGGGACAATATCGGAGAGGACAGCTACGATCCGTTCGGTGGTCCTCCAGCGGGAGGTTTCGACCAGGGCGGCGGCGATCGCGGCGGATTCGGCGGCGGTGACCGCGGCGGATTCGGTGGCGGCGACCGTGGCGGCTTCGGCGGCGGTGGGAACCGCGGCGGTGGCTTCGGTGGCGGCGGCAATCGCGGCGGTGGTGGCGGCTTCGGCGGCGGCCCGCGCGGTGGCGGTGCCGGTGGTGCCGGCGGCGGTAGCCGGATGCCTGCGCAGGTCGTCGGAACCGGCAAGGGCACGGTCAAGTTCTTCAACACGCAGAAGGGCTTCGGCTTCATCCAGCAGGAAACCGGCGGCGAAGACATCTTCGTCCACATCAGCGCTGTCGAACGTGCAGGTCTCGAAGGTCTCGCCGAAGGGCAGGAACTCGAATTCAACCTCGTCGATCGTGGCGGCAAGGTCTCTGCACAGGACCTGCAGGTCGTTGGCGACGTCATCGAAGTCGAGCAGAAGACCGAGGCCCCGCGCCGCGAACTGACTGGCGACAAGGCGACCGGAACGGTCAAGTTCTTCAATTCGATGAAGGGCTTTGGCTTCCTCACGCGTGACGACGGCCAGCCCGATGCATTCGTGCACATCAGCGCGGTGGAGCGTTCGGGCCTTTCGCAGATCAACGAGGGCGAGCGCTACGAGTTCGACCTCGAGGTCGACCGACGCGGCAAATATTCCGCGGTCAATCTGGTCCCCGCCTCCGAATAGGAAGCAGACGACGCCCGAGCATCGCGTTTGACCAAGCGCGCGCGAGGGAATAGATCGCTGGCAAACACGCAGATGGCGGCTCCCGTTCCGGGGCCGCCATTTGTCTTTGACCTCTTGAGGAGAGCTTAGAGAAATGTCGATTAGTCCGCTGATGCCCGTCTATCCCCGCTGCGGCGTGCGCCCCGTGAAGGGCGATCACTGCCACCTGATTGACGAGGACGGCACGCGCTATCTCGACTTTGCCAGCGGTATCGCGGTCAACCTGCTCGGCCACAGCCACTCCGGCCTGATCGGAGCGATCCAGCGCCAGGCCGAAACGCTGATGCACGTCTCCAACCTCTACGGAAGCCCCCAGGGCGAGGCGCTGGCGCAGCAGCTGGTGGACAAGACATTCGCCGACACGGTGTTCTTCACCAATTCGGGTGCAGAGGCGGTGGAGTGCGCGATCAAGACGGCCCGCGCCTATCACCAGCATGAAGATGGCGATTCGAACCGTACTGAACTGATCACCTTCACCAATGCTTTCCACGGCCGGACGATGGCGACCATCAGCGCGTCCAACCAGGAAAAGATGCACAAGGGTTTCTACCCGATGCTCGCCGGGTTCCAGTACGCCGAATTCGACAATCTGGAGAGCGCGAAAGCCCTGGTCAGCGACAAGACCGCAGGCTTCCTCGTCGAACCGATCCAGGGGGAGGGCGGCATTCGCCCGGCCTCGGACGAATTTATTCACGGCCTCAAGGCCATCTGTGACGAGCATGATCTCATGCTCGCGTTCGACGAAGTCCAGTGCGGCGTCGCGCGCACCGGCAAGCTCTATGCCTACGAGCATTACGGGATCGCACCCGACATCATGGCCAGCGCCAAGGGCATCGGTGGCGGCTTCCCGCTCGGCGCGTGCCTTGCCACCGAGAAAGCGGCGCGCGGCATGGGCTTCGGCACGCATGGCTCGACCTATGGCGGCAACCCGCTCGCCATGGCTGCCGGTACGGCGGTGATGGATGCAGTCGCCAATGACGAATTCCTCTCCGAAGTCACCGCCAAGGGCGAACGCCTGCGTAGCCGCCTCGAACAGTTCATCGGCAACTATCCCGAACTGTTCGATTTCGTGCGCGGCAAGGGCCTGATGCTGGGTATCCGCATGAAGGTCGAAAGCCGGCCCTTTTTCGTCCATCTGCGCGACAACCACCAGCTGCTCACCGTGGCGGCGGGCGACCAGACCCTGCGCGTCCTGCCCCCGCTGGTGGCAGACGATGCGGAATTCGACGAATTCTTCGACAAGCTTTCCGCCGGCGCGGCGAGCTTCGATCCGGCAGCAAGCTGATGACCGGCGGTGACGCACTGGACCTCGCTCCGGCAGTGAGGAACTTCCTCGACCTGTCGGATGCGGGCGGGGATGCGATCGCCGCCATGCTTGCCGATGCGCAGGACCGCAAGGCCGCGCGAAAAAGCTGGCCGAAGGGCAGGCCCGACGCGGACGCGCCGCTTGCGGGCCATGTGCTGGGCATGATCTTCGAGAAGAACTCGACCCGCACGCGGGTCAGCTTCGATATCGGCATGCGCCAGCTCGGCGGATCGGCGCTGATCCTCGATTCGGGGACCAGCCAGCTGGGTCGCGGGGAAAGCGTTGCCGATACGGCGCGTGTGCTCAGCCGGATGGTCGATGCGATCATGATCCGGACCGACGATCACGCCAAGGCCGAAGAACTGGCGCATCACGCGCATGTGCCGGTGATCAACGGGCTGACCGACCGTTCGCATCCGTGCCAGATCGTCGCCGATCTCCTTACGATGGTCGAACATGGCAAGGCCTTGCCCGGCCTGGAACTCGCATGGCTCGGAGATGGCAACAATGTGCTGCATTCGATCCTCGAGGCCGCGGGCATCTTCAAGTTCAACGTCCGCATCGGCGTTCCGCAGGGTTACGAGCCCGATTCAGAATTCGTCGGACTTGCTCGCAAGGGCGGGGCGCAGGTCAAACTGACCCAGGATGCCGCCGAAGCCGCGCGCGGAGCGGACATCGTCGTCACCGATACTTGGGTTTCGATGGGCCAGGACCACGCTCAGGAAAAGCTGGCGGCGATGGCACCCTTTCAGGTCGGTGGCGAGCTGATGAGCCTTGCCCGGCCCAATGCGAAATTCCTCCACTGCCTTCCCGCCCATGTCGGAGACGAGGTGACGGAGGAGGTTTTCGAAGGCCCGCAATCGGTAGTCTTCGATGAAGCGGAGAACCGCATCCACGCGCAGAAATCGATCTTGCTTTGGTGTTTCGGGAAGATCGGGGGCTAGCCTCGACCCTGTTCAATCTGCGTCGGCGTTCCCATATGCCCGCGCATGACGCAGACCGACCCCGCCGCCAAAGAGACCTTTTCGGGCCGCACGCTCGCCTTCACCATCCCCTCGCGCGACACGCGCGGACGGATTGTCAGGCTCGATCGCGCGCTCGAGGAAATCCTTGCGGCACACGATTATCCCGCCCCGATCACGCACCTGCTCGCCGAAGCGCTGGTGCTGGCCACGCTGATGGGTTCGCTCCTCAAGGATGACGGATCGCAGGTCACAATGCAGGCCCAGACCGAGGCCGGCGCGGTGAACCTGCTGGTATGCGACTACAAGGGCGGCGAACTGCGCGGATATGTGGATTTCGACCACTCGCGACTGGCGGAACTCGGGGCCAATCCCTCGCTCTTCGCGCTGTTCGGCAAGGGCTATCTTGCCATCACTTTCGATGTCGCAAAGGGCAAGGGGCGCTATCAGGGTATCGTCCCGCTCGAGGGCGAGACCTTGGCCCAGGCCTGCGAGGCCTATTTCTTCCAGTCAGAACAGGTCCCGACATTGATTCGCACGGCGGTAAGGTCGGGTGGGGGCAAATGCAGCGCGGCGGGCATGCTGGTTCAGCACCTGCCCGATGGCGAGGAAGGTCGAGAGCGGTTGCACGCTCGGCTGGATCACCCGGAATGGGAACATGTGGCGATACTCGCGGGGTCAGTGAAGCACGAGGAATTGCTCGATTCCGTCCTGTCGCTCGAGGCGATCGTGTGGCGCCTGTTTCATGAGGAACAGGAGGTGCGGATCGAAAAAGGCGCTCCGATCGAGCGCGGTTGCCGCTGCTCGATCGAGCATTATCACGACGTCCTGTCCAAGTTTCCCGAGGAAGACCGTAAGGAAATGCGCGACGAGGAGGGAAAGATCGTGGTGGATTGCGCGTTCTGTTCGAAGAAGTTCCCCATCGAAGCCTAATTAGGCGCCAGAAAACAATTCATCGCTGTTCCAGAACGGTTCATCGCTGTAATTTAGGATGCGAGTTAATCCGCTCACCGCGCAAATGTGCTAAGTAACAAGAGATGAAAATCATGCCGAATCGTAAAACCGCCTGGATCGCTGCCGCCGTTGCGGCCGTGCCTGCGGCCCTATTGGGCGGCGCCGCGCTGGCGCAATCGTCTCTCGCCATGCTCGACACACTAGATCGTGGCGGATGGGAGCTGCGGTATCGTGACGGCTCAACGCCGCGCAATCTGTGCGTACGGAGCGGGCGCGAGTTCATCCAGCTTCGCCATAATGAAAAGGGCTGCAACCGCTTCGTCGTCGAAGATGGCAATAGCGAGATAACTGTCCAGTATACCTGCCCCGGCAATGGCTATGGGCGCACCCATATTCGCAAGGAAGGCAGCAAGCTCGTCCAGATCGACAGCCAAGGCATCGTCGACGGGCGGCCGTTCCAGTTTTCGGGCGAGGCGCGGCATACGGGTCGCTGCCGATAGTCTTGCGGCGCGGGGTGCCAACGCCTAGCTGCCCCGCATGACGCATACATCCCACGAACATTTCGGCCCTGCGGTCGTGCTGCTTTCGGGCGGGCTCGATTCCATGGTGACCGCCGCACTCGCGCGCGAACGCGGATTCGAGGTCCATGCGCTGACGATCGACTACGGGCAGCGCCACGTGCGCGAACTCCAGTCGGCGCGCGCGATTGCGGAACAGCTGGGCGTCGCCCGGCACGTCGAATTGCCACTGGACCTGCGCCAGTTCGGCGGTTCGGCGCTGACTGCGGATATCGACGTGCCCAAGGGCGGCGTAGCCGGGGACATTCCCGTCACCTACGTCCCGGCGCGCAACCTCGTCTTCCTCGCGCTGACGACCGCCTTCGCCGAAACTTCGCATTCGCGGGACATTTTCATCGGTGTGAATGCGCTGGACTATTCCGGCTATCCCGATTGCCGCCCGGAATTCATTGCCAGTTTCGCCGAAACCGCCCGGCTGGGGACGAAGCAGGGCATCGAGGGTGAACCCTTCACCATCCACGCGCCGCTTCAGGAACTGAGCAAGGCCGACATTGCGCGGGAATGCGATCGGCTGGGTCTCGACCCCGCGTGGAGCTGGTCCTGCTATGATCCCACACCCGATGGTGTGGCCTGCGGCGCCTGCGATTCCTGTCGACTACGTCGAAAGGGGTTTGACGAGGCGGGACTTGTCGATACCACTGTCTACGCCAAGGACGCACCTGCCCTGACGGAGTAGCAATTTGACCCAGCCGACTGCCGCCGCCCCCGATCAGATACCTGTTGCGGAGGGGGCACAGGGCAAGGTCCCGGCATATAGCTGGTATGCCCTCAGCATTCTGGTCATCATCTATGTTCTGAACTTCGTTGACCGGAATATCATCTCGATCTTGGCCGAGGACATCAAGGCGGATCTCGGCCTGCGCGATGATCAGATCGGCTTTCTCTACGGGACGGCTTTCGGGGTTTTCTACGCCCTCTTCGGCATTCCGCTCGGCAAGCTGGCGGACAACTGGCACCGCGTGCGGCTGATGACGGCAGGCCTTGCCATCTGGTCCGCGTTCACCGCGCTTTCGGGCTTCGCCAAGAATTTCACCATGCTGAGCGTTGCGCGTATCGGGGTGGGCGTGGGCGAGGCGACCGCCAGCCCGAGTGCATACTCGCTGATTTCCGACTGGTTTCCCAAAAGAATGCGGGCCACCGCGCTCGCGATCTATTCCTCGGGCCTGTACATCGGCGGCGGTGTATCGCTGCTGATCGGCGGCGCGATCGTCGAGAAATGGAACGCGGCTTTCCCGACCGATGCCCCCCTAGGTCTCGCCGGGTGGCAGGCCGCCTTCATTATCGTGGGACTCCCTGGACTGCTTCTCGCGCTCCTCGTGTTCACCTTGCGCGAACCCGTCCGCGGGCAGAGCGACGGGATTATCACGCCGCCGCCGAAAGATCCGTTCCGCGGGTTCTTTCAGGAACTGATCGCAGTGATTCCGCCCTTCACCCTGATCGGGGCTGCAAGAGGCGGTGCGCGCGGTATCGCAGTCAACCTCGCGGGAGCGCTGGTTATCGGCGGCATCGCCTATCTGATGGCCGACTTCACCGGCAATGCGCAGCAGTGGGGCGCGGTCGGGATTGGCTATTACGCCATTTTCTCATGGGCCTCGACCCTCAAGCGCCGCGACGAACCTACCTTCACGCTGATCTGGGGAACGCCGGCGTTTCTCACGACGATCCTGGGATATGGCATGGTTGCCTTCATGTCCTACGCCGCGTCCTTCTGGGCTGCACCTTATGCCATCCGCATACTCGAGGAAGCTCCCTCAACGGCAGGGTGGTGGATCGGTGGTCCGGGAGCGCTAGGTGGCTTCCTCGGAGTGATCATGGGTGGCCGCGCCGCCGACTGGTTGCGAGAACGCATGCCGACAGGACGCCTGTTCGTGGTCGCCTTCGGCCTCACTGCAGCGGCGCCTTTCCTCTACATCATGTTCACCACGCTCGACCCCACGATCTTCTACATTGCGGCGTTCCTGCAATCGCTGTGCGGCAGTTCAGCCCTTGGTGCGGCGGCGGCGACTTCACAGGATCTGGTCCTTCCCCGCATGAGGGGAACCGCCACCGCGACCTTCTTCCTCGCCACGACGCTCGTCGGCCTTGCTCTTGGGCCCTATATGGCCGGTCAGGTCTCGACGATGACGGGCAGCCTATCGACGGGCGGCCTCAGCCTGCTGATAGCGGTACCGATCGGACTGGTGCTGCTGTTCATTGCCTATCGGACGGTGCCGACAGCGGAGCGGACCCTTCTGGACCGGGCGCGCGCGGCAGGCGAGGAAATCTGAGGAGTAACCTCAGCTCGCCCTGAGAACGCCGCAAGCTACCCGTGAGCCGGCGTCACCGGCAGGATCGCTGCGGTAGTCGTCCGGGCCGGCGTGGATCATCACGGCAGTTCCGTCGGCATCGAACAGGTATTCGCGGTAAGTTGGCGTGTCCGGCCCGAGATCGACTTCGATACTCCCGGAGCGCGATGCACCGATCACCAAGTTCGGCATGTCGCCGACATGCTTGCCTTCGGGATTCAATGATCCGTGTTCATTGCCGGTCGGGTTGAGATGTCCCCCCGCGCTCGTGAAGTCGGGTGCCTCGCAGCGACCGGTGGTGTGCAGGTGAAACCCGTGTTCACCGGGTTCGAGCCCGGTGGCGGCGACGGCGAGCGACAAATTCTGTCCGTCGGAGACGAGTTGCGCGGTTCCGACTGGAACGCCGTTGGCCCGGTTCAGCTGAGCCTGCCCGACGCGATCGGAGGGCAGGCCTTCGAGTGTGGAGCACCCTGCCAGGGCGATTGAAGCAAGCGAGGCGGCGAAGATCATGCGCATAATTCTGGTCCCGTTTCGTTAGTCCTGCCCGACCAACGAAAAAGGGGCCGGATTGCTCCGGCCCCTTCTCGAAGTTCTACTCTTGCGAGTAAATTACATGCCCGAACCCGGACCGTAGGTGACTTCCACCCGGCGGTTCTGGAGTTCGCGGACGCCGTCGGCGGTCGGAACGCGAAGCTGCGTTTCGCCGAAGGCTTCGCTGCTGATGCGTCCACCGGGGACACCGCGACCGGTAAGGTAGTCACGAACCGACGAGTTACGACGCTCGGCGAGGCCGATGTTGTACTGCGCCGAACCCGAGGTGTCGGTGTGGCCAGCGAGCATGACCGAAGCCGTGCCGCAATTGGCGTAAGCCGAAACCGCGTTGTCGAGGATGGTCGCCGCTTCCGGCGTGATAGCCGATTCGTCCCAGTTGAAGAAAACGATGTACGGGCCCTGCTGGCAGACCGGAGCCGGCGGAGGCGGCGGCGGAGGCGGCGGGGGCGGCGGAGGCGGCGGCGGCGGCGGCGGGGGCGGCGGAGGCGGTGCAACCGGCGCGCCGAAGTTGTAGCTCAGCGTACCCATCAGCGAGTGGGTGCGCCACTTGCCTTCACGCTCGTCACCGAAATTGTCGACGAGGCGAACATCTTCGGCAGTGAACATGCGATAGCGCAGGCCGACATCGATATTGTCGGTCAGCGGAGCGCGGACACCAGCGATGAGCTGCCATGCGAGGTCGCTCGACGAATCGTCGATGACCGTGTTGGCAAGTTGCGGGGTGAAGACTTCACCGTCGAGGCTGGTGCGTGCAACACCGATACCACCACCAGCATATGCCTGGAGGCCATCATCGGGGCCGAAGTCGAACATGCCGTTGAGCATGAATGCGAGCGAACTCGTCGAGCCGTCCGCTTCGAACTGGCCGAGCGAACCGACTTCGACGAAGTCGTGATCGGCTTCGCGGTAGCTGACTTCGGCTTCCAGACGGAATGCGCCGAAATCGTAACCGACGTAGCCGCCGCCATCGAAACCGTATTCGTAATCGATGTCGGCCGACGGTGCGCCGGCGCTATCATCGGTTGCAGTAAGGTTCATGTCTTCGGCAAGCATCGGGCCGAATTCGCCACCGATGTACCACGAGTTGTCCCTTGCGAGGGCAGGCGATGCTATGGCCGTAGAGGCCATCGCCAATCCTAAGACTATTTTCCGCATTATTTATTTCCCCTTTTTGCGAATTGGAGCCACCGAGTGACGCTTATCTATCTTTGCGTCATCCCAGTGGCAAGCGGGCATTGGTTGGGAACTGTTGCAAGAATGTCGCAATTCCCTCCTGATTTCAGGGATATCCGGTTAGAAGTTCCCTCCAGATAACGTGGGGCAAACGCCAAGTGTATTTACTGGTTCCCGATGAATCAGGAAATCATGCCAAATTCTTTCAATGTGGTAATAATACCCGAAATCGCTGCGCGCGCCTCTTCATCGACAGTCTCACCTCCTGAAGGCTCCTCAGGCGCGAGAGGCCTTTGCCATCCGGCTGAAAAACGGACCAGTGTTCCGGTCGAGAGATCGCGGACCATCATCCCCTCGACTGGCTCTGCGTAAACCCACTGCTGTCCGTCCCAACCGGCGACCCGGCCGTCCATAACCGCGAATTCGCCAATTGCCTGAGACGCGACGAGGTAGGATGCGCCCGCTTCAGGAACGGCAGGGGGGCCACACGCTCTTCCGCCACTGCCGAATGGAGTAGCAGGTCTATCCGTGCCAGCGCTTTGCCTACATTATCCTCGCCGCCATGGTGCTGGGGATCGGCGCCCTGATCGCGCTCGTTCGCCACAGGCGAAACCAGAAGCGCCGCGGCTGGTGGTGATCGGCACAAAGGGGCTTTCCCCGGCAATCGCGCTCGCCTAATCCCGCGCCCAATCGGGACGCGAGGATACCCCTGACATGATCATGAAGCCGCTGCGCGGGCTCTACGAATGGACGATGGAGAAGAGCTCGCACCCGCATGCCGTGTGGTGGCTGGCCTTCTTCAGCTTCGTCGAATCCAGTTTCTTCCCGATCCCGCCGCATCCGCTGCTGGGGCTGATGTGCCTCGCCGAACCGAAGAAGGCGGTGAAGTTCGCCGCGGTCTGCACCGCCGCCTCGGTCGCGGGCGGATTGCTCGGCTATGCGATCGGCTGGGGGCTCTACGACACGATCGGCGTCTGGCTGATCGGTGCGCTCGGCCTGACCGAGGCCTTCCCGGTCGCCGCCTGCCATTTGCGCGAATATGATTTCGAGGCGATCCTGATTGCGGGCGCCACTCCGGTACCCTTCAAGCTGCTGACGATCACGGCCGGCTTCATCGGCATGAACCTCGTCACCTTCGTGCTTTCCAGCATCGTGGGCCGCTCGCTGATCTTCATGACCGTGGGCATATTGTTCCGCGTGTTCGGCGCCCCGATCAAGCGCTTCATCGACAAGTATCTCGGAACGGTGACGACCGTCTTCGTGCTGCTGGTGGTCGGCGGCGTGCTGGTCCTCACCCAGCTGGGCGGCAGCGGCGAAGAGGGCGGGGTGTGTTCCAATCCCCCGCCGATCGCAGCGCGCTAGGCCAGCTTGGCCACGCCTTCGGCCACGATCCCTACCCCGATCAGGATGACCATCACGGCGAACCCGATCTCGAGCGTCCGCTTGCGCCCCGCCAGCCGCTTGCCCGCCATCCGCCCGAGCAGCGTGCCCGCGATTCCGCCGCCCAGCATCCAGCCGATCAGCAGCCAGTCGACCAGTCCCGACAGCGCATAGGACGCCGCCGTTGTCGCGCCCAAGGCGGTGACCACCAGCAGCGAACTGCCGATGGCGAGCGAGATGGGCATGGCGGTCGCGAAGACGAGGCCGGGCACGATCAGGAACCCGCCGCCGATCCCGAAGAAGCCCGCCATAACGCCCACGCCGAGGCCGGTCGGTATGATCCGGCGCAGCAGCGGACGAGCGGTTTCGCGGGTCATGCGGACATCGGGATTCTCGCCCCCGGTGCGCTTGCGCAGCATCAGCGCGCCGACCACCACCATCAGCAGGCCGAAGAGCGCCAGCAGCTTCTCCCCGTCGAAGGCCTTGCCTGCCTCCGCGCCCAGCGCCGCGCCGATCACCCCGGACAGTGCGAAAGAGGCCGCGCAGGCCCAGCGCACGTTCCCGGCGCGGGCATGCCCGGCAAGACCGGTCGCCGCATTGAGCGCCACCGCCACTGCCGCGGTGCCGATCGCCATATGCGGCTCGCCCACGCCTACGAAATAGACCAGCAGCGGGACGGCCAGTATCGATCCGCCGCCGCCCACCAGCGCCAGCACGAAACCGATCAGCGCGCCCGATAGCAGCGCGGGCAGGACGAAGTCGGCGACAGGCATGAGAGCCTCAGACCGCCGAGCGGTTCCACGGCATCAGCGCCAGCAGGTTGGCCATGCCGCACCAGCCGGTCACTCCGGCAAAGGTCAGGCCTGCGCCGACAAAGGCGGACAGGCCGAACCAGGCAGGCGCCACCGCGAAGCCCAGCACCACGCCCGCCAGCACCAGCAGGCCAGCGGTGATCTGCACCTGCCGCATGATCTCCAGCGGAGCCGAACGGTCTTCTTCCACCGGCAGGCCCGCCGCGCGCCAGGCATCGAGCCCGCCTTCGAGGCAGAAGGCCTCGCCTTCGCGCAGTGCGGCCAGCTTCGCCGAATTGGTGCTGGTGCGCATGCCCGAACGGCACAGGAAGACGACCGGCGCCTCGCCGGTGACGGGGCCAAGCGTGTCGAGCGGATGGCTCTCCGCGCCCTGGGCATGCGAGCGGGCGAATTCGTCCGCGCCGCGAATGTCGATCAGCCGGGCGCCGCGGCGTACCAGCTCGCGGGCATTGACGGGGGAAATGGTCGGAAGGCTCATGTCTCGGGTTCCTCGCAATAGAGATGGTGAAGCGTGGCCAGCAGCGTCTCGCAGCGCGGATCGGCGATCCGGTACCAGAGCGACTGGGCCTCGCGCCGGAAAGCCACCAGATCCTCCGCCCGCAGCTTCGCCAGGTGCTGCGACAGCGCCGACTGGCCGAGCCCGACCTCGTCGGCGAGCTCGCCCACGCGCATCTCGCCATGCTCGGCCAGTTTGCACATGATCATCAGACGCCGCTTGTTGCCGAGCGCCTTGAGCAACTCGGCAACACTGCCGGCATTGGCCTCGAACGTAGCGAGGTCCATTGGGGGAAGCGCAGACGGGGGGAAGTTAGATGTCTTGTCCATTAGCTCTTGCTAAATAAGAAAGGCCTAATATATGTCAAGGGCAAGCGAAAGGAGCTTCCCATGAATACCCCCCGGATCCGCGCCTTCTTCGATGAACCCACCAATACGGTGAGTTATCTCGTGTGGGATGCGGCCAGCATGCGCGGCGCGGTGATCGACCCCGTGCTCGATTTCGATCTCGCCGCGGGCAAGGCGGACATCCGCTCGGCCGAGACCATCCTCGATGCAGCGCAGGAGGAAGGCGTCACGCTCGATTGGGTGCTGGAGACGCACGCCCATGCCGATCACCTCTCCGCCGCGCCCTTCATCAAGGCGAAGACCGGCGCGGCGATCGGTATCGGCGAGGATATCCGCAAGGTGCAGAAAATCTTCCGCCCGGTCTTCGGGCTGGACGACCTGAAGACCGACGGGTCGGATTTCGACCATCTGTTCGCCGATGGCGAAACCTTCCGGATCGGCGAGCTCGAGGTCGAGGTGCTGCACGTGCCCGGCCACACCCCCGCCGATGTCGCCTATCACATCGGCGATGCGGTCTTCGTCGGAGATACGCTGTTCATGCCCGATTTCGGTACCGCGCGGGCGGACTTCCCGGGCGGCGATGCGCGCCAGCTCTACCGCTCGATCCGCCGCCTGCTCGAGCTGCCCGGGGACACCCGGCTGTTCATGTGCCACGACTATAAGGCGCCGGGACGTAGCACCTACGCCTGGGAAACCACGGTGGAGGAACAGCGCCGCAATAGCGTCCACGTTCATGACGGCATCAGCGAAGACGAATTTGTCGCCATGCGCGAAACGCGCGACGCGGACCTCGCGGTTCCGCGGCTGCTGCTGCCTTCGGTCCAGGTGAACATCCGCGCGGGCAAGTTCCCGGAAGCGGAGGAGAACGGCGTCGCCTATCTGCGCATTCCGGTGACGCCGATGCGGGAATCGGTGGAGCCGAAGTCCCTGTCTTGACAGCCGAGTAACCCACAGGTTACATGTAACCCATGAGTTACAAAGATCATGTGGAGGAACACGGGATGGTCGATGATTTCGAACGGGCGGAACAGTTCGCACGGGTGCGGGCGCTAATGGCGCCTTTCCTCGGGCTGCTGGTACTCACCATGCAGCAGGGGACGTTCTATGCGTGGGACTGGGGCAGCGATTCGCTCGTCCAGATCTTCGTCTGGCTGAGTTTCGCGCTGGTCATGCTGGCGCTTCTGTTGACCGGGGGCGGTTGGTTCCTGCCGCGGCGCGCACGCGAGCTTGCCAATGACGAGGTGACGAGGGCCAACCGCCAGCGCGGCATAACCGTAGGCTTCGTGACCGCAATGATCACCGGCTTCCTCGTCTGGGCGATCTCGCCCTTCGAACCGCTCCATGCGCAGCGCGCGGCCAACATCATTGTCAGCATGGGCCTGGGCTGCGCCTTGGTGGCCTATGGCATGGCCGAAGTGGCGACCCATGCCGGAGACGCTTGAAAACCGCATCCGCCATTTCCGCGAAGCGCGCGGCTGGACGCAGGCCCACCTTGCCGAGGAAATGGGGGTCAGCCGCAAGACGGTGAACACGGTGGAAAACGGCGTGTTCTCGCCCTCGCTCATAGTCGCCCTGAAATTCGCCGCCGCGCTGGACCAGCCGGTCGAACGCCTATTCAGCCTGACCGTGGATGGCCGCGAGAAGCCTTGGGACTAACGCAGGGCAAAAGCGGCCAATGCGGTGCGGTCGGGCAGCCGGATGCGGCCATAGCTGCGTTCTATCAACCTTTGGCGTTGCAATTCGCGTAGGGCGGCGTTGGCGGTGGCGCGGGTCACGCCGAGGAGGTCTGCCAGTTCCTGCTGGGTGATGGTGACCTCCGCCGCGTCGGGTCCCTCGCCCGCCATGGCGGCGAGCAGCCCAGCCAGCCGCGCCGGGTTGGTCCCGTGCCGCAGGCCCGCCAGCAACGACAGCGTATCCTGCAACTGCTCCGATAGCGCGCCCAGCAGCGCGCGGCTGGAAGCGGGGTAATTGCCCAGCGCATCGAGGAAGGGCCGCGCGCCGATCAGCCGCACCCGGCTGGTCCCGCGGGCAATGGCATCGACGATCCGCGGCTTGCCCGAGAATACCGCCAGCTCGCCATAGGAATCGCCGGGACCAAGCAGCGCCACCGCGCGAAACTCCCCATCGGGAAGGAATTGCCCGACGCGCACCGCGCCATCCTCGATCAGCCAGAAACCGTCGGCCGCATCTCCGCGCTGCTGGATGATCTGCCCGTCGGCAAACTCGCGCAGCCGCGAAATGCGGATGAGATGCGCCTGAAGTCCGCTGTCGAGCGCCGAAAAAAGCATCGGCGTGACCAGCGATCGCCGAGTCGCGCTCAAATGTAAAATTCTGGACATTCTTGCGCTTCGGTAAACGCTAGAAGGTAAATCGACAAGTTCGCCTCGGGGAGAGAGAACCATGCCCGCATCGACCATCGCCATCCTTGCCATCTATCTCGGCTTCGCACTGCTCGAGCTGTGGCGCAGCAATCTGTTCGCGAAGCCACAGCAGACCCGCGACGACGGGATCGTCGAGGCGGCCAGTATTATCGTGCTGCTCGGCCTGACCCAGCCGGCGATCCTGTTCTTTTCCGCCGCGCTCGCCGGAACTGTGGCCCCGCAATATGCAGGCGCGCTGGCCGACCTCAACGTCTTCGCCGCGATCGCGCTGTTCCTCGTGCTCGACGACTTGATGCAATATTGGTGGCACCGTGCGGCGCACACCTTCCCGTGGCTCTACAATCTCCACCGCCCGCACCATAACGCGCGCTACATGAGCGTGCGGCTCGTCTACCGGAACAATCTGTTCTACTACATGATGATGCCGGGCATCTGGCTGTCGGGCGTGCTGATCTACCTCGGCCTTGGCTGGGTCTATGCAGGCTATATCGTGGTCAAGCTGGCGGTGATCACCGGCGCGCATTCGGATGTCGCCTGGGACCGGCCGCTGTACGCGGTCAAGTGGCTGTCACCGGTAATGTGGCTGGTGGAGAGGACCATCTCGACCCCCGCCACGCACCACGCGCACCACGGCCGCCACGCGAGCGATCCCGCGGTCCACTACAAGGGCAATTACGGAAATCTGCTGTTCTTCTGGGACGTAGTGTTCTGCACCGCCAAGATCACGCGCAGCTATCCGGAAAGTTACGGTGTGGAGAACCTGCCGCCGACCACGCTAGGCCAGCAATTGCTGTGGCCGGTGTTCCCGGAGAAGAAGGGGCCGGGCGCGGAGGAAGTGCATGTGGAGCACGAGGCGGTATCGACCTCGGCATGAGGCGCCCGATCATGTTGCGGCTGGTTGATTATCCACCCGGTTTGTCCAAAAACCTTAGCCAATCTCGGTGGGCGGTCCAGCTATTGCGAAGGTAGAGGTTGATTCAGTCGCCGGCTATGCCGCATCCACTCGAAACAATTCACCATCGGCATCGAGGATATAGATTGCGTCAGCATCGTCGATAATGATCTTAACCACCTCGCCGATCTCGCCCACGTCGGGGATGAAATCGGCGGAGCGATTTTCGAACGAACTAACGCCGAAATTGCGATCAAGTGTCCAAATCGTGCCATTGAGATCCCCAAAGACAAAGTCGCCATCAAGGCCCGGAACGCCGTTGCCCAAGGAAATCACCCCGGCCACAATGCCCAGTCCCTGAAGTGCGCCGTTACCAAATTCGTAGATAAAGCTCGGTGAGACTGTAGCGGAGGGGCCACCCGCCATCAGCCGTGTCGTTCCCTCGAGGAACGGCCAGCCGAAACTGGCTGGCGGGCTTGTCTCAATGCTGTTGAGTTCATGTGCCACGCTTCCGCCTTGATCGGCAAAAAAAGGTATGAAACCTTGCTGTGATATCCAGCCACCCGGTTGACGAACGCCTCGTCCAATCACCCTTACGGTGCTGCTTTGACTGGCTTCGGGTCGCGAGACTGATGACAGGTTGCCATATCCGCTGGCACCGCCCACCCGGTTTCCGGTAGGGTCGCCGACTGCGACCAGCACTTCTCCCTGGTCGAAATCCGCACGAAAATTGTAGGCAATCTTTCCAGCGGCGCCTTCCGGCGCTCCCGTAGCTACGCGAACGTCTTGGGTCGAACCTTCATTGATATTGAACCGGAGCGACATTCCTGCTGGCTCGCTGAACAAAACTACCGGAAAAAACGGGCTCGCCCCCAATGTTTCGCTCGCAATGTCCAGCACCGCGCCGCCTGCGGGCAGTGCCACCGTGCGGTAATCGGTGGTCGTACCATCGCGACCATCGACTGAATGAATCTGTCCGGCACGCTCGGCCACCAACAGAGTGCGGCCGAAGAGCAGCGACATGCCGGCCGGCTCGACGAAGCCCGAGGCGATTCGAGTCACACGAAAGCCTTCGCGCTGATTAGCCACCGTGACGGTCAGCGTGCGGCGCACGGTCCCGCCGCGACCATCGCTCGCCTGCGCAACGACAACATAGTCGTTGTCGCTGTCGTCATCTGCGAAGCGATCGTAATTCGGCGCCGCAGTGAAGGTTACCGCTCCGCCCGCGCCGAGCGTGAAGAAGGCAGCGTCCGCGCCGGTCAGCGACAGATTGACCGGATCCCCGTCGGGATCGCTCGCCGAAAGGGTGAACAGGGTCCCGGTGGAATTCTCGGCCACTGTGACGGTGGTCGAACTCGGAGTTAGCGTGGGTGCCCGGTTGGTTGGTGAAGGCGCAGGAGAGCCGCCGCCCCCGCCCCCGCCACAAGCCGCAAGCGAACAGGCGAGAATGACCGCAAGCGCGGACGAAGACTGCGATGACATGACGACCCCCCAAGTAGAGGGAATCGTGATAGATTCCGACCTGAAATCTTACAAGCGGATTCGATCCGTGCGGAAGGCGTCAGCCCTCGAACTTCGTCTCCAGCGTGATCTCAGCGTTCAGCAGTTTCGAGATCGGGCAATTTGCCTTCGCGTCCGCTGCCAGCTCCTCGAACTTGGCTTGGTCCATGCCCGCGACCTTGCCCTTGGTCGACAGCGCGGATTTCGTCACTGTGAAGCCGCCATTCTCCTTTTCCAGCGTCACTTCGGCGCTGGTAGTCACGCGGCCGTCGGTGAAGCCGGCTTCGGCCAGCTTGAAGCTCAGCGCCATGGTGAAGCAACTGGCGTGCGCCGCGGCGATCAGCTCTTCCGGGTTGGTTCCGGGCGCGTCCTCGAAACGGGTGTTGAAGCCATAGGGCTGGGCGGCCAGTGCGCCCGATCCGGTGGAGACATGGCCCTTGCCGTCCTTGCCGAGGCCCTCATAGGTGGCGCTGCCCGAATTCGTGGTTTTCATAAAAAAGCTCCTTTCGGGAATGAGACGTCCCGAAAGGCGCGATGTTCCTTTGCCCAGCGTGCGGGCGGCGATCAATCGTCCCGGTCGCGGCGCCTTTCGCGGCGGCGTTCGCGCCGATCCTCCCGGCGGGCGTCGCGCCTCGCATCGCGGCGATTGTCCCTGCGCGCTTCGCGGCGGGCATCGCGAATGGCCTCGCGTCGGGCCTCTTGCCTGGCTTCCTGCCGTGCCTGCTGCCTGGCGCGCTGGCGGGCCTGCTGGCGCGCTCTCTGCCGGGCCTCCTGCCTAGCCTCGCGTCGTGCGTCCTGCCGTGCATCGTGCCGGTAATCGCGCCTGGCATCCCGCCTCGCATCGCGGCGATATTCGCGCCGTGCCTCGCGGCGTTCCCAGCGATTCCAGTTGGCGCGGATGCGGCGCTGGTCGCGGAGCGCGGCCCTGCGTGCGAGCCAGTAACGCTGCTGGCGTGCATTCCAGCGGTGGGCCTTTCGATTGCGGTCGTAAACGTAGTGGCCGGTGCCCGGATAATAGTAATCGTCGTACCAGCCATAGTATCCGTCGTTATAATAGCCGTCGTCGTAATAGCCGGCGCTGCCGACCGACAGTCCGCCATAGGAACCGACGCTGCATGCGCCTAGTAATGTGGTCGCCGCGGCGAGTCCCGCTGCCTTTGCTAATGAAATGGTCATCCCGATATCTCCTGAAATATTGGGAACCTTCTAGGGCAACTCCATTGAACGCATTCTGAACTCGGGGTCACGTCCCGTTCAGAAATGAAAGTGGCGACTAACGGCAGGAATTTCGTTTCGATTACTGCCGGGGTGCGTCAGATGCCGAAAGCTTTCAGGAAGGCATCGAACAGCCCTTCCAGCCCGCCGCGCAAACCCTTGCGGCGGCCGGCATAGGGCGCTTCCTCCAGCACCAGCACGCCCGCACCGCCTTCCACCCGGTCGCGCAGCAGTGGTTCACGGCCGAGGAGATAGGGCACGAAGGTCTCGTTGCGGGCGACCGAATAGGACAGGTCGGCGGAAAAGCCCGCCAGCTGGTCCTGCCCGAAGCGGCGGCCGCTATCGACCGGCTCCACCCGCACGCCGCGCCCGCCTTTTATCACCAGCCGGGCAGGGCCGTGGAAGACGAGAAAGCGCAATTGCTGCGTCAGCCATGCGTTGAGGCTGAAGAGCCGCCAGTGGCTGGTGATCCGCAGCGGCCTCTCCTGCGGCTGGACTACTGCCGCCAGTGCGCGCGGCTGGAGCACCATGGCAGCGCCTTCTGGCAATTCGATGGCGGTGACTTCGGCGAAGGGATCGTCGTCAGCGGAGATGACCGTCGTCGTGTCGCTGCCGCGGACACGGGTCAGCATGGCCATGCCGCTGGCGAAGCTGGCGAGGGGGGCCTTCCAGTCGAGCAGGGCGCGCGTGCGCAGCTTTGCTTCCGCCGGACTGGACTGGAGGAAACCCTGCCGGACCAGCAGTTCCTGCCCCGCTTCGAGGCGGACGGGGATCGAGGCGCGCGACTGTTCCTGCGGCGCTTTCCCCGCGACGCTGTTCGTACCCGGAACCGCAATCCGGATCGCCCGTCGCCGCTGCGCGAAGGGGGCGACGAGGTAGTAGAGAAAGGTGCGGATCAGATAGGGCAGGAGCAATATGCCCAGCAGCGCCCAGGCCGCAGCAACCAGCACCTCGCGCAGGCTCGTTTCCGACATGCCCCTCGTGGTGTCGGGCAAGGCGCCCATCCTCCATTCCCGCGCTCCTTCATAGGCGCGGCGGGCCCGTGCCAGTTGCTGGCTGGCCGCGAGACCGGCGTTCCGCAGGGTCTGGCGGCTTTCTGCCGCCTCGCAGCGGCGGTCGCGATTAGCCTCGAGCAGTTCTCGTTCGCGAAGGAGGATTTCGCGCGTGGTCTGGTCCAGCATGCTGCGCCGTTCGAACTCTTTCAGATCCGTCTCGGCATTGGCGCAAAGACGAAAGGATACGCGCACCGCATTGGCAGTCGGAATTCTTGGATAGCGTCCGAACTCGGCCTCGGCCCGGTTTACAAGTGAACCGGTGAGCTTTTCCTGGCGGGCGGCTTCGAGCGCGTCGATCTCGGCTTCGAGCGCGGCTTCCTGCAGCTTCGCACGTTGCAGGGCGAGGATGCGCGACGGCCGTACTGCATCGAGAAAGCCATTGCTGTCCTCGATCTCGCGCTGCACCTCGTCCTTTTGGCTGCGCGCCTGTGCCAGCCTCCGGTCGATCGCCGCCACGCCCATTTCCCGGATCGCCGCCTCGCGCTGCACCAGTGCCGATTGCAGCTGTTCGCGTTCCCGACCAATCGTCTCGCGGATCTGGGTGACGGACATGGTGTCCTGCCGCAGGCTTTCGCTGCCGAGTTGCGGTACGATGCGCGGCCAGGCGAGGATGTAGAAAGCGAAGGCGAGGCACAGAACGAGATAAAGCAGGCCCGTGCGCCCCAGCCAGCCGAAAACGGCTTTCACGCGTATTGCCGGGCGGGCCCGCCCCGTCCTTGCCTATCGGCGGAGAATTCGGGGCGACCCGGGTTCACCGATTCGTCTCAGATTATCCCGGTTTCGCTGCCCGCCTTATCGAAGATGTCGAGGATTTTTCCGACTTCCTCTTCGCTGTGCTCGGCGCAGAGCGAGCAGCGCAGCAGCGTCATGTTGGCAGGCGTCGCTGGCGGACGCGCAAGGTTCACGTAGAGCCCGCCTCGGATGAGCGCCTCCCACATGTGCGCGCCCTTTTCGAGATCGGGCATGATCACCGCGATGATCGCGCTCTGCGCCTCCTCGGTCCCGAGTTTGAAGCCCAGATCGCGCAGGCCCTTGTGCAGGGTCCGTGAATTTTGCCACAGATGCGCGCGCTTGTCGGCGGCATCCATCAGCTTGCGGATGCTGGTCGCCGCGGTCGCCACCACGGACGGCGGCAGCGAGGCTGTAAAGACATAGGGCCGGCAGACGAGACGCATGATCTCGAACTTGGGGTGGTTGGAAACGCAGAAGCCGCCAACGGTGCCCACGCTCTTGGAGAAGGTGCCGATGATGAAATCGACATCGTCGATCACGCCTGCATCTTCCACCACGCCGCGGCCATTCTCGCCGATGAAGCCCATCGAATGCGCTTCGTCGACCAGCACCATCGCGCCGTATTTCTTGGCCACCGCGACCATTTCCTTCAGCGGCGCGATATCGCCCAGCATCGAATAGACGCCTTCGAGAATAACCAACTTGCCCGCACCTTCGGGGATCCGGCGCAGGCGCTTTTCCATCGCCTCGACATCATTGTGCTTGAACGGCACGACCTCGGCATTGCCCAGGGCGCAGCCGTCCCAGATGCTGGCATGGCTGTCGATGTCGAGGACGATGTAATCGCCCTTGCCGGCAATCGTGGAGATGATCCCGAGATTGGCCTGGTAGCCGGTCGAGAAGACCATTGCATGGTCCATGCCGTAGAATTCGCGCAGGGCCTCTTCGCATTCCTTGTGGCCCTGGTAGGTGCCGTTGAGGACGCGGCTGCCGGTGGTGCCCGAACCGAAGTCGGCCAAGGCCCGTTTTCCGGCCTCGATCACATCCGGGTCGAAGGTCATCCCCATGTAATTGTAGGTGCCGAGCAGGATGGTCTCGCGCCCGTTGCAGATCGCGCGTGTGGGCGAGAGCACCTTTTCCATAACCAGGTTGAACGGATCCTCGCGGCCCTGCGAAAGAAGACCTTCGCGCAGCGCGATGATGTCGTCGAACTTGGAGAACAGGTCCCTATCGTCGCCTTCGAGCGCTTCGGGCTTGTCCGGCTGGAGAATGCCTTCGCTCATGAATTGGCCTGAAGCTTGTGGACCGCATCGACCAGCTGGCCGTAATTCTCGATCTCGGCCTGCTGGTTCATCGAGATGATGATGTCGAATTCGTCTTCGATCTCGGCCACGAAATCCATCACCGTCAGGCTGTCGAATTCGAGATCGTTCTGGAAGGTCGTCTCGTCCTTGATCTCGATGCCCTTCTTGTTGAAGGGTTCGGCAAGTTCGCGGATTTTCGCGTCTACCTCTGCACGGTCCATGAGTGGGTCCAGTTCTTCAAAATAAGCGGTGCGGCCCGCGGTACTGCGGGTCTGAACGAATGGGGCGGCAAAGCGGTTTCCGGTGCCGCTTGTCAAGCGCGCAGCCGTTTCTCTCAGTCGGAAAGCAGCTTGCGCACGGCGGCCATGAAGGGACCGATCGATACCGGCTTGGCGAGATAATCCTCTGCCCCGGCATCGCGGATGCGTTCTTCATCGCCCTTGCCGGCATAGGCGGTGACGGCCAGAACGGGTATGCTTTCCAGCGACTTGTCGGCTTTCAGCTGGGCGATCAGGTCGACCCCGCTTACATTGGGCAGCTGGATGTCCATGATGACCAGTTGCGGTTCGGATTTCTTCGCGGTGGCCAGAACATTGCTTCCGTCGGAAACCGGCACCACCTCATAACCGTTCGCCTTCAGCACGTCACAAAACAGCTTACGGTTAAGGTCGTTGTCCTCGACAACGAGGATTCTCTTTGCCACGGGGCCAATCACTCCTGCGAATATGGACCGCGGGCTTAGGAGCAAGCGAAAGGGCTGACAATTCCGGGACACGATAAATCGGCGGATCGAGACGAGCGCACGCCGGAGGTGTTCGCGCTGGAAGCCCTCGGCTGGGCGCTGACCGACGAGAAGCGCGCCGAACGCCTGCTCTCGCTGACCGGACTGACCCCCGAACGCCTGCGCCACGGGATCGACGACCGCAGCGTCCAGGCTGCGGTGCTGGACTTTCTCGCGGGTCACGAGCCCGACCTCGTTGCAGCTGCCGATGCCCTGAATACCAAGCCCGAAACCCTTGTCGCTGCAGCGAAGGAATTGAACGCATGACCCGCCCCCTGATCATCTCCGATTGCGACGAGGTGCTGCTCTACATGGTGTCTCCGTTTAGGGACTGGCTGGCCGAGACGCAGGGCGTCGAATTCCGGATGAGCGGTAATGATTTTTCGCAGGCGCTGCGCTGGCAGGATAGCGGCGAGGTGCTGGAACAGGACGAAATCTGGCGCAAGCTAGGACTGTTCTTCGACACTGAAATGCACCGGCAGGATCCCATTCCGGGCGCGATCGAGGGGATCAACGCGCTGGCCGAGGAAGCCGATGTGGTTATCCTCACCAATCTCGTCGACAAGCGGCAGGCGATGCGGACCGAGCAGCTTGTCGGCCACGGCCTCGATGCGCGGGTCTTCACCAACCAGGGCCCCAAGGGTCCGGCACTGCAGAACATCCTCCACGAGTATCGCCCCTCCAAGGCGATTTTCATCGACGATCTGGCGCAGCACCACCGGTCTGCGCGCGAAACGATTTCGGACATCACGACGCTCCACCTGTGCGGCGAACCCATGCTCGCTCCGCACATCGACTGCGCCCATACCTCGGGCCATGCCGATGCGCGGATCGACAGCTGGGACGAGGCGCTGCCATGGCTGAGAGCGCAACTGGAAAGGGAAAACGCATGAGCATCGAAGCCAAACTGGAAGAACTGGGGATCACGCTGCCGGAAGCGGCTGCGCCCGTCGCCAGCTACCAGCCGCTCGTCGTGTCGGGCGGCACCGCCTACGTTTCGGGACAATTGCCCTTCGTCGATGGCAATCTGGTGACCGGCAAGCTGGGCCAGGAGGTGACGCTGGAACGCGGGCAGGAGGCGGCGCGCGCCTGCGGATTGATGATCCTGGCGCAGCTGAAGGCTGCCGGCCTGCTCGATCGGGTGGAAAAAATCGTCAAGCTGGGCGGCTTCGTCAGCAGCGTCCCGAACTTTACCGACCAGCCCAAGGTGGTGAACGGATGCAGCGACCTAATGGCCGAAGTGTTCGGCGAGGCGGGCCGCCACGCCCGCAGCGCGGTCGGCGTGCCGGTGCTCCCGCTCGACGCTGCGGTCGAGGTCGACGCGATTGTCGCTCTTCGCCCCGCTTGATCGGCTGATCGTTCATCCGCCCGATCCCGAGCGGGTCGGGTGGCTGCGCAATTGGACCTACGCCCACCGTGGCTTGCATGGGCCGGGCGTGCCCGAAAACTCGCTTGCCGGATTTGCGCTGGCAGCCGATCGCGGTCTGGGCATCGAATGCGACATTCAGCGCAGCCGCGATGGTTGTGCCATGCTGGTCCACGACTGGGAGCTCGAACGGCTGACCGGCGTAACCGGGCCGCTGGCCGCGCACAGCGCCGAGGAACTGGCGCAGATCGCCTTCCTCGACAGCGAGCACAAGCTGGCGCGGCTCGACGACCTTCTACCCATCGTCGGCGGAAAGGTACCGATCCTCATCGAGATCAAGTCGCGCCGCCGCTATGACGTGAAGCACAGCTGCCGCGCAGTGGCGAAGGCGCTCGAAAGCTATTCCGGGCCGCACGCCGTGATGAGCTTCGATCCGCGCGTTTCCGTCTGGTTCGCGAACCATTCCCCGCAGACGGTCCGCGGCCTCGTTATCCGCGAGGACGATGCCGGGATGACGCAGAAGGCATGGCAGCGGCATATGGCGCTGTGGGCCGCGAAGCCCGAATTCGTCGCCTACCATGTCGCGGCCTTGCCCAGTCCGATGGTATCCTCGCTGCGTGCGCGCGGCATCCCCGTTTTGACCTGGACGGTGGATACGCCCGCGACCCGCGCCAACGGCCTGGCGCACGCAGACGCCCTGATCGCAGAGGGAGAAGGCCTAGCGTGAGCGGGGAAGGGCTAGCCGCGCGAATCGCCGGGTCGGTCGGCTCGATCGATGCCGGGGCGTGGAATGCGCTGGCAGGTGACAACCCTTTCGTCTCCCACGAATTCCTGACCGCGCTGGAAGATTCGGGCAGCGTGGGGCCGGGGACCGGCTGGCAGCCCGTTCCGATGGTGATCTCGTCCGACGGCGGCCCCCCGCTTGCCGCCATGCCCGCCTATGCCAAGGGGCACAGCCAGGGCGAATATGTCTTCGATCACGGCTGGGCCGATGCGTATGAGCGAGCCGGGGGAAGTTACTACCCCAAGCTTCAGATTGCCGTGCCCTTCACCCCTGCCACGGGACCGCGCCTGTTGCTGTCGGATCCGGCGCTGGCCGCGCCGATGCTGTCAGCGGCCGAGCAGCTTTGCCTGCAGAACGAATTTTCTTCCGCGCATGCCACTTTCATCGAGCCGGATCAGATCCCGCTGTTCGAGGAAGCAGGATGGCTGCTGCGAAGCGATATCCAGTTCCACTGGATCAACCAGGGCTTCGCGAGTTTCGAGGATTTCCTCGCCACGCTCACCTCGCGCAAGCGCAAGGATTTGCGCAAGGAACGCGCCGCCGCTCGGGAGGGGCTCGAAATCGTTCGCCTCACAGGAGAGGCCATCCGGCCCGAACACTGGGATGCCTTCTGGCATTTCTATCAGGATACTGGCGCACGCAAATGGGGCCAGCCCTACCTGACCCGCGAGACCTTCGACCTGCTGGGCGAGAGGATGGACGACAAAATCGTGCTGGTGCTGGCGATGGAAGACGGCGAACCCATTGCCGGGGCGCTCAACTTCATCGGCGGTGAGGCGATCTACGGCCGCTATTGGGGGTGCACGAAGCAGGTCCGCTTCCTGCATTTCGAACTGTGCTATTACCAGGCCATCGACCTTGCGATCGAGCGGGGCCTATCGCGGGTCGAGGCGGGCGCCCAGGGCGGGCACAAGCTCGCTCGCGGTTACGAGCCGGTCGAAACCGTTTCCGCCCACTGGATCGCCGACCCGGGCTTCCGTGCGGCGGTGGCGGATTTCCTCGAGCGCGAGCGCGAAGGCGTGGCCGCCGATCGCAATTATCTCGAGCGTCGAACGCCCTTCCGCAAAGGGAGCTGATTCAGGCAACCTTGCGCGTTCCGTGCGCCAACCACTCGCGGGCACGGCGCTGGGCTTCGGCGATTTCGCGTGCGGTCATCTCATCGGACACGTCGGCGCGGCACCAGGACGCTTCCTCGTGCCCCTTCGACGCTGCGATATTGAACCATTTGTGGGCTTCGATCATGTCGGCGGTGCAGCCATGGCTGCCGGTCGAAAAGGCGACCCCAAGGTCATAGAGCGCGTCGAGACTGCCGCTCTCGTACTCGCGCATGTATTCGTTGATGGTGACCTGAGCTGTGTCGCCCTGTTCTATGCGGCCTGCACCGCCTTCGATGGCCTTGAATTGCATGTTCGAAACTCCCCCGTTTCAGATCCGGCCCCCCGCCGGTAAGCCCAAGTTCGCCTGTTATGGTCAATAAATAGTTAACGCCGAACAACATCGAATAGCGCCGGACCGTTTCGGTAGGCTGCGCTTAATCTGTCACAGGCTATGGGACTTTTCTGAAAGCCGCTTGCGGGCATTCTGCGGCGCTCCTATAGGCCGCGCCATCGGAGCGTCGCAGGTGCCGGAAAAATTCGGACCAGCGGGTAGGGCGGCTCTCCGCGAGAGAGAGTTGGGAAGAAGGGTACCAAGCTCAATGGCCACATCGGCTTCGAATGTTTCGGAAAAGCTCGCTGAGGCGAAAGCTTCCGTCGCTCCAGACTATGTCCCCTCGGATGACGAAGAATACATGGGGCCAAGGCAGCTCGCTTATTTCCGCATGCTGTTGCTCGACTGGAAGAAGTCGATCCATGACGCGGCCGGCCAGACGCTGCAATCGCTGCAAGATGGCCCCATCCGCGAACCCGACCTCAACGATCGCGCCTCTTCCGAAACCGACTGGGGGATCGAACTGCGGACCCGCGACCGCCAGCGCAAGCTCATCTCGAAAATCGATTCTGCGCTGCGTCGGATCGATCAGGGTGAATACGGCTGGTGCGAAGTGTCCGGCGATCCCATCGGCCTCAAGCGCCTGATCGCCCGCCCGGTGGCGACCATGACCGTCGAAGCGCAGGAAGCACACGAGCGCCGCGAGAAAATTTCGCGCGACGATTGAAGCCTTTCTCCAAAAGTTAGCGGATTAACCTTTTTCGCCAACCATTGGTTATTATCCTCGACTTAGCCTGTTCTCCAGTGGGGAAGGGTCAGCCGGGATCGCTGATAATCAAGGCGAAAGAGATGACTGCAATAGATACGCGCAATCTGAAGCGCGACAGCCTTTTCCTCATGGCCGACGTGCGGCTCGAAGGCTCGCTCCGGAGCGAGCGGGTAAAGGTCCGGAACCTCTCCGATGGCGGAATGATGGTGGAAGGTGAGCTGGTTGCCTCGCCTGGCCAGCGCGTTGTCGTCACCCTGAAGAAGATCGGCGAAGTTGGCGGCGTGGTGGCATGGAACCAGAGCGCCCGCGTCGGAATTTCCTTCGACGAGCAAGTCGATGCCAGCCTCGCGCGGACCAGCCTCGTCGGCGAAATGCCGGAAGCGCCGCGCTATGCCCGGCCAGCGGTGGCCCCGACGACGCACATCTGGAGCGTCCGCAAGCTCTGATCGGCATGCTTGAACCTGGCTGCGGCGGTGCTAGGTCGAGTTCATGCGCTGCCCTATCCCGGTCCTGCTGATGTCAGCCCTGCTGGGTGCCTGTAGCGCCGGCGCGGACGATGGCGTGGTCGATGTCGCCTATATCGGCAATACGGCATCACTGTTTTCCTCCGATCCGGAACTTGCACCCGGTGCCCGGCTGCTGCGCTCGGCCCAGCGTCAGGGGCTGGTCCGCCTGAACGCGCAGGGCGAAGTTGTGCCCGGACTGGCCGAACGCTGGATCGTAACCGACGACGGGCGAAGCTACATCTTCAGGATAAGGGAATTCGACCTGCCTGACGGGACGCGCCTGACTGCGCAGGCCGTGGCAGACGATTTGCGCAGCACTATCGAATTGCTAGAGGGTACCAGTCTGGGCCTGGATCTGGAGAAGGTGTCCGAAGTGCGTGCGATGACGGGGCGGGTCATCGAAGTCCGGCTGCGCAGCCCGATGCCGGGCTTCCTCAGCCTGCTGGCGCAGCCGGAGCTGGGTGTTGCCTTGCGCAACACCGATGCCGGGCCGATGGTCGCACGCCTCGATGACGGAACGGCCGTTCTGCAGGCAATGCCTCCCGAACAGCGCGGACTGTCGCCGGAAGAGGGCTGGGAAGAGCTGGTCAGCATCGTGCAGATCAGCCCGCTCGCCCCGACCGAGGCGGCGCGCGCCTTCGCGGAGGGGCAAGTGGACGTCCTTCTCGGCGGCCGGCTGGAAACCTTGCCGCTGGCAATCACCGGCGCCCTTTCGCGGGGCACGGTGCGCGTGGATCCTGCCATAGGTCTTTACGGAATCGACGTTGCGCGCCCCGAAGGATTCCTCGCTTCGGCGACCAATCGCGAGGCACTGGCGCTGGCGATCGACCGGCCCACGCTGGTGCAGCAGTTCAACCTCGCCGGATGGACGGGTTCGAACCGGATCGTGGCCGATGGCATGCCCGGTGACGACGAGACGGTGGGCGAGCGCTGGCAAGGCCTGTCGCTGGAGCAAAGACGCGCGCGGGCTTCTTCGATCGTGCAACAATGGAAGGGCGGAGGCGGAGGAGACGTCACGCTATCCATCTTCCTGCCGCAGGGGCCCGGCTCCGACCGGCTCTTTACCGCCCTGGCGCGCGATCTCGCGACGATCGGGGTCGCCCTGGAACGGGTTCAAGACGCAGAAGATGCGGACCTCACCCTGCGCGATACGGTCGCGCGCTATCCGGGTGCACGGTGGTTCCTCAACCAGTTCAATTGCGAGTTTTCCGCGCCGGTCTGCTCGCCCGATGCGGATTTCCTCGTCCAGCTGTCGCTCGATGCGGCGGACCCCGCGGAAGAAGCCTCGTACCTTTCCGAAGCCGAGCAGACACTGACCGCGACCAATCTGTATATCCCGCTGGGCTCACCGATTCGCTGGTCGCAGGTGCGTGCGGGGGTCGAGGGCTTCTCGGAAAACACCTGGGCGTTCCATCCCTTGTTCCCATTGAGCCGCGCTCCCATCTAGCCGTTTATGGAAGATAATCGTCTCACGCCGATCGAACCCGACGACACGCGCGGTCAGGGCTTTACCGATGATTCCGGCGCCCGCCCGATGCGCTTCGATTTTCCGATGGGCAACGATCCGCAATCGGTTCGCCGCCGCGTGGAAGCGATGGAAATCATCCTCGAGCGCAGCATGGTTATTCCGGGGACGAACTACCGTATCGGCCTCGACACGATCGTCGGGCTCGTGCCTGTGATCGGCGATATCGTGACGGCCGCGATGGGCAGCTATATCGTCTGGGAAGCGCGCAATCTTGGCCTGCCGAAATGGAAGCTGTGGCACATGATGGGCCGCGTCGGCCTCGATACCGCAGTGGGCGCGGTGCCTCTGGTGGGCGACGCCTTCGACCTCGTTTACCGCTCGAACACGAAGAACCTGAAGACGATCAGGAAGCACCTCGACAAACATCATCCGCAGACCCGGGTCATAGACCAGTAGTTTGCGCGCGCCGTAATGCGCGCTAGGGCGGCGGGCATGGCTTCCGACGTTACCTATTCGAGCTATCTCGATCTCGACCGCATCCTGTCCGCCCAGCATCCGGCGAGCGATGCGCATGACGAGATGCTGTTCATCATCGTCCATCAGGCCAGTGAGCTGTGGCTCAAGCTGTGCCTCCACGAGCTGGAGGAAGCCCGGACCTGCATCCAGCAGGATCGGCTGCGCCCTGCCTTCAAGATGCTCGCCCGCGTGGCGCGTGCGCAGGGGCAGCTGATCCAGAGCTGGGACGTGCTCAGCACCATGACCCCGCACGATTATTCGACCATCCGCCCCTTCCTCGGCGGATCGAGCGGGTTCCAGAGCGCGCAGTACCGGATGATGGAATTCCTGCTCGGCGGGCGCAATCCTGACATGATCACCATGCACGAAGCAACGCCCGAAGTGGCGGAGGGCCTGCGCGAGGAACTCACCCGCAAGAGCATCTATGCCGAGGCCATCGCGCTGCTGGCCCGGCGCGGGTTCGACATTCCGGACGATATCCTGGGGCGCGATCACGGCAGCGCGTGGGAGCATTCCCCGGCAGTCGAGGCGGCTTGGGCAAAAATTTACCGTGACCCGAAGGAATATTGGGACCTCTACGAACTGGCCGAAAAGCTGGTCGATCTGGAATACCATTTCCAGCGCTGGCGCTTCGGCCATCTCAAGACGGTCGAACGGATCATCGGCTTCAAGAAGGGCACCGGCGGGACCCCCGGTGTGCCCTATCTCGCGGGCGTGCTGAAGGCGGCCTTCTTCCCCGAACTTCTCAGCGTGAGGACCGCCCTGTGAGCAGCTGGAAAAGCAAGCGCCGCATCTGGGACATCAGCCAGGTCCTCCGTCCGGGCCTGCCCGTCTGGCCGGGTGATACCGCCTTCGGTTTCGAGCGCACATGGCGGATGGACGAGGGCTCGCCGGTCAATGTCGGCAGGATGACCATGAGCACGCATTCGGGCACCCATGCCGATGCGCCGCTGCATTATGCCGAAGACGGTCTCGACGCCGCCAGCATGGAGCTCGACCCCTATATCGGAACCTGCCTCGTGGTCGATGCGCGCGGCGTGAACGGCGAAGTCGACGTGGCCGACCTGCCGCATATCGAAAGCGTGGACCGCGTGCTGTTCCGCACCTGGGACGCGTTCCCACATGACGAATGGCGCAGCGACTGGCTGCCGATCGCCGCCGAAACGGTCGAATGGCTCGCGCTGCAGGGCGTCAAGCTGATCGGCACCGATGCGCCCAGCGTTGATCCGCAGGAGAGCAAGACGATGGACGCCCATCACGCCGTGTTGAAACACGACATGCGTATCCTCGAAGGGCTGGTGCTCGATGACGTGCCGGAAGGGCGTTACGAACTGATTGCGCTCCCGCTGAAAGTCGGCGGCGGCGATGCCGGGCTGTGCCGCGCGATCCTGCGGGAGCTTGCGTGATGCTCGACCGGGCAAGAGTCCTCGATGCGGGCGATCCCTTGGAGGAATATCGCGAGCGCTTCCTCGTGCCAGAAGGCGTGATCTACCTCGATGGCAATTCGCTGGGCTGCCTGCCCAAGGCAACGCCAGCACGGATCGAACAGGTGGTGCGCGAAGAGTGGGGGCAGGACCTCATCCGCAGCTGGAACAGCGCCGGCTGGATCGACATGCCCGCCCGCGTCGGGGCCAAGATCGCCCCGCTGATCGGCGCGCAGCCGCACGAAGTCATCGCCTGCGATTCGACCAGTGTGAACCTGTTCAAGCTAATCTCCGCCGCGCTGGCGTTGAGGCCGGATCGCAAGGTGGTCCTCAGCGAACCCGGCAATTTCCCGACCGATCTCTATATGATCGAAGGGTTGGAGAAGCAGGGCCTTGCCGAGCGGCGACTGGCCGAACGGGGCAAGCTGGTCGAAGCGCTGGATGACGGCGTAGCCCTGCTGCTGCTCACCCACACGCATTACAAGACTGGCGAACTGTTCGACATGGGCGAACTGACCCGCGCCGCACATGACGCAGGCGCGCTGGTGCTGTGGGACCTGTCGCATTCGGGCGGCGCGCTGCCGGTGGACCTGAACGGGTGTGGAGCCGACTTTGCCGTCGGCTGCGGCTACAAGTATTTGGGTGGCGGCCCCGGCGCGCCGGCCTATGCCTTCGTTGCCGAGCGGCATCTGGAAGCCGCGCAGCAGCCGCTGACCGGCTGGATGGGCCACGCCGCCCCCTTCGCCTTCAGCGACGATTACGCGGCTGCACCGGGCGTCGAGAAACTGCTGTGCGGCACGCCTCCGATTCTCGGCCTCGCCGCGCTGGAAGTGGGTGTCGACCTCATCGCCGAAATCGGCGTTGAGCGGCTGTATGCAAAAGCGCAGAAGCTTTCCGAATTCTTCCGTCAGTGCCTCGCCGAAAACGGCGTCACCCTCGACCTCGTCAGCCCGGCAGACCCCGCCCGGCGCGGCAGCCAGCTCTCCTTCCGTGCGGGCCAAGCCTATGCGATCTGCCAGGCGCTGATCGCCCGCGGCGTTATCGGCGACTTCCGCGATCCCGATATCCTCCGCTTCGGCTTCGCCCCGGCCTACCTGCGCTTCGAGGACGTGGCCGAAGCCGCGCGGCATCTGGCCGAAGTGCTCGAAACCGGGGAATGGCAGCGCGAGGAATTCCGCGAGCGGGCAGCTGTTACCTAGTGGCTGCTATGGGGTGGATTGCTGCCTTGCGCCCTATGCGAACCTGAGCAACAAACGCACCATGAATCAATTCAAGCGAGCTCAGCTGTTTATCGTTGCTTTTTTTGTATCGCTGCCTCTGGCTGTCGTAGCAGGGCATTGGTTACCAGTAGAGGAGCAAAAGGCCCCGCTTGCGGTCGTAATTCCAATGGCTGTGTTTGGGTTCACCGCGCTATGGGGGTTTCGGTGCAAGAATTGTCACGAATCTATCTTTATGCGGCGGGGTCGCAGTTTTGATTATTCGCTCCCTTGGCCCTCGCGCCGGTGTTGTAGCTGCGGCGCGAAGTTCGATACCTAAGGCGCCATTATAGACCGGAATGGCGTCGTTAGCTGCCATCCCAGCCCGGGCCGCGGCTGTGTCTCGATGATGCACCAAACTCGAGAAGAGCATTTTCCTACAAGAACAGGCCTGTTCTATGTCGGGTTGCCGCTCTTTTCCATCGTCGGACCGTTTCTATCCATGCGATGCCGGCGCGAGGGCTGGGAACCGGATTTCGGGTGAACTTTGGGTGAACTTTGGCGGCTACGCTTCCAGTTCGATGTCCCAATAGAGCCAGTCGCGCCAGGTTTCGTGGAGGTAGTTCGGCGGGAACTGCTTGCCGTGCTGCTGCAACTGCCAGTGCGTCGGCCGGATCGGTTCCGCATAAAGTTGCATGCCCGCCTGCTTCGGTGTGCGCCCGCCCTTCTTCATGTTGCAGGGCGCGCAGGCGGTGGCGATGTTTTCCCATGTCGTCTTGCCGCCCAGCCGGCGGGGGACGACATGGTCGAAGGTGAGATTGTGCTGGTCGCCGCAGAACTGACACGAAAACCGGTCGCGCAGGAACAGGTTGAAGCGGGTGAAGGCGGGAAATTCGCTCGGCTTCACATATTGCTTCAGCGCGATCACGCTGGGAATCTTCATGTCGAGATTGGGCGAATGGACCTCGCGGTCATAGGTCTCGATCACATCCACCCGGTCGAGGAAGATCGCCTTGATCGCCGTCTGCCACGGCCACAGGCTCAGCGGATAATAGGACAGCGGCGTATAGTCCGCGTTGAGCACCAGGCTCGGGCACGATTGCAGGTTGCGCGTCGGATCCTCGGCGCTACTTCGGAACCTGGCGGCCCTTTCCAGCAGTTCGGCCCTGAACACTTTGGCGTTCTCCCCGATCTCTTGGGTCTGATACATCCACTTGCACGGGAAAGCGTCAAGTCTGTTACGCACTTGCTATCCACAGACTTGTCCCGTGCATATCCACATGGGCCGCAGTAGGAAGCACGCATGGTGGTCACCCGTTTCGCGCCGAGTCCCAACGGATCGTTGCATCTCGGCCACGCCTTTTCGGCGATTGCAGCGCATGACATCGCGCAAGAGCGGGGCGGGCGCTTCCTCCTGCGGATCGAGGATATCGACGGCGAACGCTCAATGCCTGAAAAGGCGGCAGAGTTTCGCAAGGATCTCGCCTGGCTGGGTCTCGAGTGGGAAGAGGTGCCTGCGCAATCGACCCGGCTGGCGAATTACGAGGAGGCGGCGCAATACCTGCTGCACGAAGGCCTGCTCTATCCCTGCACCTGCACGCGCAAGGACATCGCCGCGCGCAATCCGCGCATGGGGCCGGAAGGCGCGGTCTATCCCGGCACCTGCAAGGGGCAGTCGCTCGATCCGGACAAGCCGGCGGCGCTGCGACTCGATGTCGACCGCGCGATGGCGGGCCTCGGCGAACTGTCCTGGGAAGACGAGGTGGGCGGCACGCAGATCGCCGACCCACGACCTTTCGGCGATGTCGTGCTGGTGAGGAAGGATGCGCCCGCCAGCTATCACCTCGCCGCGACGCTCGACGATGCCGCTGACGGTGTGACACTGGTCACGCGCGGTGAGGACCTGTTCTCTTCCACGCATGTCCACCGCGTGCTGCAGGAACTGCTCGGCCTGCCGGTGCCGACATGGCACCACCACCCGATCCTGCTCGACGAGGAGGACGAGAAGCTGGCCAAGCGGCGCTGCTCTCCCAGCCTGGCTGATCGCCGGGCGGCAGGAGAGGATGGACGCGCACTGGCGCGCCAGCTTCGCATGGGGGAATTCCCCGCTGGAATTACGCAGTCGAATGCCTAAGTAGACCGCATGAACACATTCCTCATCGTCGTCCTGCTCCTGGCCATGATCATGGTTGTCATCTCGCTCGTGCGCGGAGTGGTCGCGTTCCTGCAAAGCACCAAGATCGATCTGGAAAGCGGCCAGCAGGTCGACGCCACAGAGATGCAGCTGAAGCAGAACAAGGCGATGATGGCGCGTGTGAAATGGCAGGCGGTGGCGATCGCCGTGATCGCGATCATGCTCGCCGTCGCTAACTGATCCGCACCGTGGTCAAGCTCAACAAGATCTACACTCGTACCGGGGACGATGGCACTACGGGCCTAGTCGATGGCTCGCGCCTGCCCAAGCATGCCGTGCGCATGGAAGCGATCGGCGCGGTGGACGAGGCGAACTCCGCGCTCGGCCTCGCCGCCGTGGCGCTGGCCCCCAGCGAGCATGGCGAGGCGCTCAATCGTATCCAGAACGACCTGTTCGATCTTGGCGCCGACCTTGCCACACCGGCCGGGGAGGGTGACGATTTCAGCCCGTCCGAAATGGTCCTGCGGATCGTATCGCCGCAGGTCGAATGGCTGGAGAAGGGTATCGATGCCCTCAACGCAAACCTCGAGCCGCTGACCAGCTTCGTGCTGCCGGGCGGGACCGAGCAGGCCGCGCGCCTCCATGTCGCGCGCGCCGCAGCCCGCCGCGCCGAGCGTGCGATGACGTCCATGGCGGCTACCGAGCCGACCAATCCGCAGGCGCTCGCCTACATCAACCGCCTGTCGGATTACCTCTTTGTGCTCGCCCGCGTTGCCAACGACGGCGGTAAGGGCGACGTGAACTGGATTCCGGGCGCTAATCGCTAGCCAAGGCTCCGCTCCCTCGTTAGACCGCGCGCTTTGCTGCAAGTGCGAAGGGATGTTTCGATGAGCAAGACGATCGCCATTATCGGCGCGGGCCAGATGGGTTCGGGCATCGCCCAGACCATTGCCCAGAACGGCATGGACGTACTGCTCGCCGACGTCAGTCTCGAACTGGCCGAACAGGCCGTCGGCAAGATCGACAAGGCGCTCGGCAAGCTGGTCGGGCGCGGCAAGATCGAGATCGCCGAAGCGGACGCCGCGATGAAGCGCATCACCCCGGTCGGCGACTACGACCGGATGGGCGAGGCCGAATTCATCATCGAGGCGGCGACCGAGAAGGAAGAGATCAAGAAGGCAATCTTCGAGAAGGCGGGCGAGAAGCTGGGCGCGGACGCTGTCATGGCCTCGAACACCAGTTCGATCCCTATCACCCGCATGGGCAATTACGCGCCTGATCCTGCCCGTTTCATCGGCCTGCACTTCTTCAATCCGGTTCCGGTCATGGGCCTCATCGAAGTCATCCCCGGCCTTGCGACCTCCGAGACCACGACTGAGCGCACTAAGGCTCTTGCCGAAGCGCTGGGCAAGGAAGTGGTGCTGAGCCAGGACGAACCCGGCTTCGTCGTCAATCGCATCCTCCTGCCGATGATCAACGAGGCCGTCTTCGTGCTCGGCCAGTCGACGGCCGCAATCGAGGATATCGACAAGGGTTGCCGTCTTGGTCTCAACCACCCGATGGGGCCGCTGCAACTGGCAGATTTCGTCGGGCTCGATACCTGCCTCGACATCCTGATGGTGCTCTACAAGACCACGCGCGACACCAAGTACCGCCCGGCTCCGCTGCTGGTGAAATATGTCGAGGCCGGCTGGCTTGGCCGCAAGACCGGACGTGGTTTCTACGATTATTCGGGCGAAGAGCCGGTCCCCACCCGATAAGGGGCTATAAGACGGGAACGGGGCGGAAGCGCCGCTCGTTCATGGGGAAAGGAGATTTTTCCAATGAGCGACAGCAAGACCAACACCCCCGTCGGCGAAAGCCAGGAAGCGCGGAAGGCGGACCTCGCCCCCGAAACCCATAATGACGAGCAGGACGATCACCGCAACCAAGCGCAGCAAGTCGCCGAGGAAGCGCGCGCCGTAACCACGGAAACCCGCTCGCCGACAGAAAGCGAGAAGGACGACAACAAGTCCGGCCTCATGGGCGATTCGACGCAGGACGCCGTCGATCACATGCGCGATATGGAAAGTTCGGGCCGCGTCGACATGGGCGCCTATCGCGGCGAAGACAATCATGACGACAATGTCGACAAATACGGGAAGGGCCACAAGCCTGACGACCTGCGCGGCGACGGCACCTGATCAGCCGCCGTCGAGGGTACCGTCGTTGAGTATCCAGAGACCGGCAGTGAGCAAGACCGATCCGAACGCCACCGAATAGGCCAGCAGGCGGAAATTCGGCCGCGCGATCGGATCGAACTTGTGTGAATGCAGGCGCTTCATCGTATGGCAGGCACGCCGCTGCGCATTGATCGCGAGCCAGCCGCCGGCAAGAATGAACAGGGTGGCAATCGCCTTCGCGAGCCAAGGCGGATCGAAATCACCGAACACGGCCTTGAAGGCGAGGCCGATGCCGATGGCGGCAAAGGCAGTGCGCATCCATCCGGCGAAGGTGCGTTCCATCGCCATGATATTCCGGTCTTCCGCAAGGTCCGTGCGGACCTCCGCCCAATGGGTGTTCTTGTCAGCGTCTTCGGGCGGATCGTCTTGGGCCATGTTGGATCAACAGAACTGGCGTGAGCGGGGTTCCCGAACAATCAATCAGTTTCGATATCGATCAGCGGCTTGGCGTCGTTTATCAGATAGCTCTTGTCCTCGGGGGTGGTATCGACCGGCCCTTCTGCGGCACCAGCATCCGCATACCAGCTATCCAGTGTCATCGGCTCCTGTGGCGAAGAACGCGCCAGCTCCGGCGAATCGTCGCCCAAGATGGCGGGCGCTTCACTCGGCGTTGAAACTGGCATGGTGGAGCCTGCGGCGTGTTCGGCGAGAAAGGTCCGCTCGGAACTGCGCATCTGCGCCTCGCGGCCGAAATAGCTTTGCAGGAGGTAGAGGCCGCCGCCGCAAAGGGCGATAATCAGGGCGATTCCGATGAAGGTCGAGCGCAGTGACATCGCGCCGCACCGTGGCGTGAAATGGTTAAGATCAGCTTTTTGCGGCTTCGGATTTCAGACGGTAAAGTTCGTCCAGCGCCTCGCGCGGGGAAAGCGCATCCACGTCCAGCGCACCCAGAGCGTCACGAAGGGCATCACGCTTTTCCTCCTCGGCCGCCGCAGTCACGGCGAAGAGCGGGAGATCGCCCAGGCCCGCCGCGAGACCGCCCGTTTCCGCACGGCCCTTCTCCAGCTTGTCGAGCACCGCTTTCGCGCGCTTGATCACCGGCGGGGGTACGCCTGCCAGCTTCGCGACCGACAGGCCATAGCTGCGGTCGGCTGCGCCCCTCGCCAATTCGTGCAAAAGCACCAGATCGCCTTTCCACTCGCGCGCGCGAACATGGTGGAGGCTGAGCGCGTCGCAGGTTTCGGCCAGCCGCGACAGCTCGTGATAGTGCGTGGCAAAGAGGCAGCGGCATTTCAATTGCTCATGCACCGCTTCGACCACTGCCCATGCCAGTGCCATGCCGTCGTAGGTGGACGTGCCGCGCCCAACCTCGTCTAGAATCACGAAGCTGCGCTCGGTCGCTTGCGAAAGGATCGCCGCGGTTTCGACCATCTCGACCATGAAAGTCGAGCGTCCGCGTGCCAGATTGTCCGCCGCGCCAACCCGGCTGAAAAGGCGGTCGGCGAGCCCGACCCTTGCCGCGGTCGCGGGGACGAAACTGCCCGCCTGCGCCAACAGCATGATGAGGGCGTTCTGGCGCAGGAAGGTCGATTTACCGCCCATGTTGGGCCCGCCAATCAGCCACAGCCGGTCGTCCTGCGCGAGCGTGCAGTCATTGGCGACGAAACGCTCGCCCGCCTTGGCCAGCGCCTGCTCGACTACCGGATGCCTGCCCTCGGTAATCTCGAGGCAGGATTCGTCGAGCATCTGCGGGCGCGACCAGTCGCCTTCGGCCGCGCGCTCGGCAAGCGCCGCCGACACATCGATCCGGGCCAGGGCCGCAGCGGTGGCCGCGATGGCTTCGCGCATGGCGACGACCTCGCCGACGAGTTCCTCGAAATGCGCTTCCTCTGCCGCCAGCGCGTGCGCACCCGCTTCGGCGATGCGGCTGGCTTCCTCGTGCAGGCCGATGGAGTTGAACCGCACCGCGCCCGCCATGGTCTGCCTGTGCGTGAACCCGCTGTCCTGCGCCATCAGCTTGTCGCCGTGCTTTGCCGGAACCTCGATGAAATAGCCCAGCACCTTGTTGTGCTTGATCTTGAGAGAGGACGTGCCGGTTTCATCGCGATATTTCGCTTCGAGCGCGGCGATGGCCTTGCGCGCATTTCCGCTGGTTTCGCGCAGAGCGTCGAGCGCGTGGTCGTATCCGCTGGCGACAAAGCCGCCCTGGCTGCGCTCGGTCGGGGGCGAGGCGACCAATGCGCGGGCGAGGTGATCGACCAACGCGGCGTGCCCGCCAAGCGCTTCGATCATTCGGCCAAGCAGCGGCGGCAGATCCGCGCTCGCGCCCAGCATGTCGCGTATTCGCCGCGCTTCGGACAGGCCGTCACGGATCTGGCCAAGGTCGCGCGGGCTTCCGCGGCCTGCAACCAGCCGTCCCAGCGCGCGCCCGATGTCGGGTGCCTGCCGCAGGACGGCGCGCAGGTCGGCACGCAGCAGCGGATCGACATGGAAGTGATGCACGCTCGCCAGCCGCTCCTCGATCGCGCCCAGATCGGCGAGGGGGGCCGAAAGGTCCTCGGCCAGCTGGCGCGCACCCGCGCCGGTTGCGCAGCGATCGACGCAGGCGATCAGGCTGCCTTCGCGCCCGCCGTTCTGCGCCGCGAGGATTTCGAGGCTGGTCCGCGTCGCCGCATCCATGGCGAGGTGCGCGCCGCTACCCCTTGCGACAGGGGGCAGGAGGAAGGGCAGCTTGCCGCGTCCGGCATGGTCGAGATAGGCAATAAGTCCTGCCGCTGCCGCCAGCATCGGCCGGCTGAAATCGCCCAGCCCGTCGAGCGTTGCGATCCCATGAATACCCTTCAGCCGCGTTTCACCGTCTTCGCTGCGGAAATCATGCCGCGGGCGGACAATGACGTCGGCTGCCGCATCCTCCCAATCTTCGGGCCCGACGACCTCGCTTGCCCCAAGCCTTGCCAGCGCCGCATCGAGCCGGTCCGGAGGGCAATCTTCCAGTTCCATCCTGCCGGTCGAAATGTCGCAGGCCGCGATGCCGACCCCGTCACGTATCGGGGCGACCGCCACCAGCAGGTTCGCGCGCCGGGGCTCGAGCAGTGCTTCTTCCGTCAGGGTGCCCGCCGTGACGAAGCGCACGATGTCGCGCGAAACCAGCGCCTTGGACACCGGCTTGCCTTCACGCTTCGTGCGCTCCCTCGCGTCGTCGGGGGTTTCGGTCTGTTCGGCAATCGCGACGCGGCAGCCGCCCTTGATCAGCCGGGCGAGATAGCCCTCCGCTGAATGCACGGGCACGCCGCACATCGGCACGGGCTGGCCCCCGTGCTCTCCGCGCGTGGTGAGCGCGATATCGAGCACCTGCGCGGCGACTTTCGCATCGTCGAAGAACAGTTCGAAGAAATCGCCCATCCGGTAGAACAGCAGCGCTTCTCCCGCTTCGCGTTTGAGCGCGAGGTATTGCTGCATCATTGGGGTGGGTTGGTCGGCCATTTGCCATGCCGTAGCGGCCCGTTCGGCGATTCGGGAAGCGGCGCCACAGGTGTTTCCCCTATGACTTCGCCAAAAATCCCCTTAGGGGCTTGCCTCTAGACACCAGAGGATCCGCCCAAAGGACAAGCATGGCCGAAGAAAAGCAGACCGGTTTCAACACGCGCGAGGCGCTGTTCTATCACGAAACGATCCGCCCGGGTAAGATCGAGATCATTGCCAGCAAGCCCATGGCAACGCAGCGCGATCTGGCACTGGCCTATTCTCCCGGAGTTGCGGCCCCGGTCGAGGCGATCGCCGCCGATCCCAAGAATGCAGCGCGCTATACCGCCCGTTCCAACCTCGTTGCGGTGATTTCAAACGGCACCGCGATCCTCGGTCTCGGCAATCTCGGCGCGCTGGCTTCCAAGCCGGTGATGGAAGGCAAAGCAGTGCTGTTCAAACGCTTCGCCGACGTCGATTCCATCGATATCGAACTCGATACGGAAGATCCGGAAGCCTTCATCAATGCAGTCGCGCTGATGGAGCCCAGCTTTGGCGGCATCAATCTCGAAGACATCGCCGCACCCGAATGCTTCATCATCGAGCAGGCGCTGCGCGAGAAGATGAAGATCCCGGTTATGCATGACGACCAGCACGGCACCGCGATCATCGCGGCGGCGGGCCTGATCAATGCCTGTCACCTGACCGGGCGCGATCTCAAGGACGTGAAAATGGTGGTCAACGGCGCAGGTGCCTCCGCGCTCGCCTGCACCGCGCTGATCAAGGCAATGGGTGTGCCGCACGACCAGGTCATCGTGTGCGACCGTTCCGGTCCGATCACGCCGGGGCGCGACAATGTCGACCAGTGGAAAAGCGCCCATGCCGTCGCCACCGAGGCGACCAGTCTCGAAGAGGCGCTGGTTGGCGCCGACATCTTCCTCGGCCTGTCCGCCGCCGGTGCGCTCAAGCCCGAATGGGTGGCGAAAATGGCCGATCAGCCGATCATCTTCGCCATGGCCAATCCGGTGCCGGAAATTATGCCCGAAGATGCCAAGGCCGTGCGGCCCGACGCGATCATCGCGACGGGCCGTTCCGATTATCCCAACCAGGTCAACAACGTACTGGGCTTCCCTTTCATCTTCCGCGGCGCGCTCGACGTGCAGGCAACCGCGATCAATGAGGAAATGAAGATCGCGGCCGCGCATGCGATCGCGCAGCTTGCCCGCGAGCGGGTGCCCGAAGAGGTCGCCGCCGCCTATGGGGTGAGCCACCAGTTCGGCCGGGAATACATCATTCCCGCACCCTTCGATCCGCGGCTCATGGAACTGGTATCCTCCGCCGTCGCCAAGGCGGCGATGGATAGCGGTGTGGCGCAGGCCCCGATCGAGGATTTCGACGCCTATCGCCATTCGCTCAAAGCGCGGCTCAATCCGACCACCGGCGCGCTCACCAATATCTACGATCAGGCCAAGGCCAATCCCAAGCGGATGGTTTTTGCCGAAGCGGAAGAGGATGTCGCGCTGCGCGCGGCGATTCAGTACCGCGATTACGGCTATGGCGAGCCCATCCTCGTCGGGCGGACCGACAAGGTTCTCGACAAGCTGCGCGAGCTGGGCGTGGACGATCCCGACGACTGGATCATCGAGAATTCGAAGGTGTCGGACAAGGTGCCGGCGATGAACGACTATCTCTACAAGCGCCTGCAGCGCCGCGGCTATACGCAACGCGATGTGAGCCGGATGGTCAATCAGGAACGCAACGTCTTCGCCGCGCTGCTGGTCGCGCTTGGCCACGGTGAGGGCATGATTACCGGCCTGACCCGCACCTATGCGCAGACCGCGCGCGAAGTGGCGCGGGTGCTCGATCCGAAGCCCGGTGCCACGCCCTTCGGCGTGCACATGATGATCGGCAAGAATCACACCACCTTCCTTGCCGACACCACGATCAACGAACGTCCGAGCGCGTCCGAACTGGCGCATATCGCCAGAGAAACCGCGGCCGTGGCGCGGCGCATGGGCCATGAGCCGCGCGTCGCCTTCATGTCCTATTCGACCTTCGGCAATCCGTCGGGCCAGTGGCTCGGCAACATTCGCGATGCCGTGGCTCTGCTCGATGCCGACGAAAGCGTCGATTTCGAATACGAAGGAGAGATGGCCCCGGATGCCGCGCTGAACCGCAAGGTGATGGAACTCTATCCCTTCAACCGCCTGTCGGGCCCGGCGAATGTCCTGATCATGCCCGGCCTGCAATCGGCCAATCTCTCGGCCAAGTTGCTGCGCGAACTGGGCGGCGAGACCATGATCGGCCCGATGATGATCGGCAGCGAAAAGCCGGTCCAGATCGCCCCGATGACCGCTATCGCGCCGGACCTGCTCACGCTGGCCGTGCTTGCCAGCGCGGGCGTGGTCGGCTGACGGCAAGGCGGGCGCACCGCCTCTGTCCCCTCGGCTGGGCTGCTCGCCGAAACGGCTCGTCTCTCCGATTGCCGCCGGTTCATTCGGCGGCAATCGGGCGGGGCGCTAAGCGCCTTTCACCGTGCATGGGATCGCACAGGAAAGGACAAAAAATGAAGAAATTTATCGCTCTCGCCGTGATCGGGGCAGGTTTCGCCGCCACTCCCGCATTGGCGCAGTCGAATGAAGCCCCGGGCGGCTTCTACGTAGGCGCGCTCGGCGGCTATGAAGGCGTCGATGTCGAATCTGCGGACGGTTCGGCAACCGCAACCGCCGACAGCGCGGTCTACGGCATCAACGCCGGCTACGACCTCAGCCTCGGCGGCGCGTTCATCGGCGTCGAAGGCGAGATTTCGACCAGCGACGGATCGACCAGCTTTCCCGACAGCTTCGACGGTGCCCGTGAGGGTCTCGAGACCGGCGGACAGTATTACATCGGCGCGCGTGCCGGTTTTGCCCTGACGCCGGGCATCGCGGCCTATGGCAAGGTCGGGTACACCGCGCTCGACACCAAGGCCTTCACCGAAAGCGGCTCGCTCGACGAACTGGACGAGAACGCCAACGGCATCCGCTACGGTGCGGGCCTGCAGGTTCAGCTTCCCGGACCGCTCGAAGGCCGTCTCGAATATCGCCGCTCGCAATATGACGACCTGGCCGACATCGACCAGGGCGACGCCACGACCGACCAGGTCACACTTGGCCTGGGCCTGCGCTTCTAAGGGCTAACCCCCGCTAGAAGGGGAGGGTCTTGCCGGTGTAGTCGACGAATGCATAGCCACCGCGAGCATTCTCGACCACATCGGCAAGGCCCTTCGCGCTTTCCTCGACAGTGATTTTGGCGTTCGGGCCGCCCATGTCGGTCTGTACCCACCCCGGGTGGAGCGAGAGCACAGTCACACCGCGTTCCTTCGCCTCCTGCTCGGCAATGCCCTTGGCGAGCATGTTCTGCGCCGTCTTGCTGGTGCGATAGAGATCGAAGCCGCCGGACGAATCCTCGATCGAGCCCATTAGCGAGCTCATGAAAGACAGTGAGCCGCCCTGCCTGATATGCGGTAGCAGCTTCTTGCCCAGATGAACCGGGCCGAAGGCGTTGGTCATCATGACCTCGGCCACTTCCTCCGCTGTCGCCTGTTCGCTCGATTGGTGCTTCGCGCCCGTAATCCCTGCATTGACGATTACCGCGTCAAATTCCCCCTCGATAGCACCGAATGTGGAAGCATCGGTGACGTCCAACCTCTCTATCGTGATGCCTTCGACGGCGTGCAGTTCTTCGCTCTCCGACCGTTCCGTGCCGGTTACGTCCCAGCCGCGCGCCTTGAACTCCTTTGCCAGGCCGAGGCCGATACCGCGCGATGCGCTGATGATGAGGATATGCTTGCTCATTTCGAATAACTCCTAGGCCGGGTTGACCAGCGTTTTCAGGTTCATGAATTCGTGAAGGCCGAATTCGGCCAGTTCGCGCCCGTGTCCGGAACGCTTGATGCCGCCGAAGGGCGCTTCGATCCTGGAGCCGTTGACGCCGTTGAAGGTGGTCATGCCCGCCTCGATGGCATTGGCGAAATGCTCCTTCTCGCCTTCGTCGCGGGTCCAGACCGCGGAGCCGAGGCCAAAAGGTATGGCGTTGGCAATGGTCGTTGCTTCGTCGACATCCCTAGCCTTGTACAGCTGTCCCACGGGCCCGAAGATTTCGTCGGTTCCCGTCTTGCTGGCGAGCGGAACGTCGGTGAGCAGTCCCGCGGTCATCCATGCGCCGGGGCGGTCTATCTTCTCGCCGCCGAACAGCAGCGTGCAGCCTTCTTTCCTGGCTTTGGCAACCTGCTTCAGCACCGTGTCGCGCTGGCCCTCGCTCGAAAGCGGGCCGAGTCCGGTATCATCATCCATCGGATCGCCCAGCTTCACGTCCTTGAGTACGGCGCTGAACCGATCGGAAAAATCGTCATAGATTTCGGCATGGACGATGGTGCGCTTGCCGCAGATGCAGGACTGGCCGTTGTTCTGGATGCGTGCGGTCACCGCGTCCTTCACCGCCTGGTCGAGATCGGCGGACGGCATGACGATGAAGGGATCGCTGCCGCCCAGTTCAAGCACCACCTTCTTAAGGTGCTTGCCCGCCTGCTGCGCCACTGCGCTACCTGCACCTTCGCTCCCGGTCAGCGTTGCGGCTACGATGCGGGTGTCCGCGATTATGTCGCCAATCGGGTCGGAGGAAACGCACAGGTTCTGGAACAGCCCTTCCGGACCGCCGGCTTCCATGACCAGTTCCTCCATCCGCTGCGCCACGCCCTGCACGATGCTGGCGTGTTTCAGCACGCCGACATTGCCCGCCAGAATCGTCGGCGCAAGGAAGCGGATAACCTGCCAATAAGGGAAGTTCCACGGCATCACCGCCAGTACCGGACCTTGCGGCAACCAGCGGCCCTCCGCGCGGCCACCGTCGGATAGGTCCCAGAATTTCGAATCGAGCATGGGCGGCCCGTGTTCGGCGTAATAATGCAGCAGGCTCGCGCATTTCGCGATCTCGCTGCGCGCCTGCGTTATCGGCTTGCCCATCTCTGTCACCGCCAGGCGGGCGAGCTCCTCCTTGTTCGCCTCGTAAAGATCGCCGAGCGCGGAGAGCACCGTCGTGCGCGCGTCAAGCGAGGTGCCGCGCCACTCCCCATAGGCGCGCGTCGCCGTCTCGAGCTTCGCGTCGATCCCGTTATCGTCGAGTGTTTCGTAAGTGGCGATAGTCTCGCCGGTTGCGGGATTGGTGGTGGTGATCACGGGGAGGGGCTCCGGACTGCGGTTCACCCAATCAATCGCCGCAACCCGGTCCCGTTCCGAAACCTATTTGCGCCGGAACCGGAAATACCACACCTCGTGGCCGTAGGTGTTTCGTGCCTTGTGTTCGTAACGCGTCTCGCACCAGCCGGAGGGCCGGTTTTCCCAGCTGTGCCGGTCCTCCACCACCCATTCGAACTCCGCAGTAAAACGGCGCATCACCATCAGCGCATGGCGCAAATAGACGGCGTGGTCCGTACCGAAGCGAAATTCGCCGCCAGGCTTCAGTTTGTCGGCGATCATGCGGACCGGCCCGTCGTTCATCATCCGGCGCTTGGCATGCTTGTTCTTCGGCCATGGATCGGGATGGAGGAGGTAGACCATGCTGAGGCCGCCATCGGGCACGCGGGCCAGCGCCTCCAGCGCGTCGCCATGATGGATGCGCACATTCGCCAGCCCGCCGTCGCGCACATGGCCCAGAGCCTGCGCCACGCCGTTGAGGAAGGGTTCGGCCCCGATGAAACCGTGATCGGGCAGCAGGTCGGCGCGATGGGCCAGATGCTCGCCCCCGCCGAAGCCGATCTCGAAATGCAGCGGGCGGTCGAAGCCGAACAGGGTTTCCGACGTGACCAGGCCTTCCTGCGGCACGGCGATCTGGGGCAGAAGCTTGTCGACCAGTTCCTGCTGGCCGCTGCGAAGGGGTTTGCCCTGGCTGCGACCATATAGCCGGTTGAGCGTGGTCGGATCGCCTTCCTTGAATGCTGACATGCCGCCGCGCCTATGCCGACAATTGCCGCGATGTCCAGAGGCGCGGGGGTTGAGGGGAGTGGGGAGTTGTCGCTAGGCGCACCGGCGATATGCAGACGCTCCTCGACGATTATTCGCAGCTCGCCCTCTGGCTCCAGTCGCTGATCGCGCTGGCCGGTCTTGTCCTGCTGGCGCTGCTGGCCAACTGGCTCATCAAGCGGGTGCTGCTGCGGCTGGCCAGGCCCTATCTCGACACGCGTAGCGACACGGCCGACCGCGCGGCAGCCTGGCTCGCCACGCTGATTCCCCTGCTGATCGTCTCGCGCGGCATTCAGCTCGTGCCGCATATCCCCGAAGAAGTGGTGACGATCACCGTCAATGTGGTGCGGGCCTCGATCATCTTCTCGGTCGCCATGGCGATGAACTGGGCTCTGAATTACGCCAACGAGCTTTATGCACGGCGGCCAGAGGCGCGCAGCCGCCCGATCAAGGGCTATGTGCAGGTGCTGAAGATCGTGATCTTCTGCGGTGCGGCCATCCTGATGATCGCGGTGCTCATCGAACAGTCGCCCCTGCTCCTGCTGTCCGGTCTCGGCGCCATGGCCGCTGTCCTGCTGCTGGTTTTCAAGGACACCATCCTCAGCCTCGTCGCCAGTGTCCAGCTGACCAGCAACGACATGCTGCGCGTCGGTGACTGGATCGAGATGCCGAGCATGGAGGCCGATGGCGATGTGATCGATATCGCGCTGCATACGGTTAAGGTTCAGAACTTCGACAAGACCATTACCACCATCCCGACCCACCGGCTGATTGCCGACAGCTATCGCAACTGGCGCGGCATGAGCGAAAGCGGCGGGCGGCGAATCAAGCGCAGCCTCGTGATCGACCAGAATTCGGTCCGCTTCCTCGGTGACGGCGAGGCTGCCGGGCTGCGTCGCTTCCGCCTGCTGGGCGATTACCTCGCGCGCAAGCAGGAGGAAATCGCCGAGTGGAACCGCCATGAACTGTCGAGCGACTGCGACGAAATCAACGCCCGCAGGATCACCAATATCGGGACCTTGCGGGCTTACATCATCGCCTATCTGAAGAGCCATCCGCGAATTGCGGATGAAGGGTTCACCCTGATCGTGCGCCAGCTGCCGCCCGGGCCGCAGGGGCTGCCGATCGAGATTTACTGTTTCACCGACACTGTCGCCTGGTCCGAATACGAAGGGATCCAGGCCGATGTGTTCGACCACCTGATCGCCATCCTGCCCGAGTTCGGATTACGCATCTTCCAGCAACCGAGCGGACTCGATTTTGCGCGGCTGGGCGAGGGCTGAGGCCAAACAAAACGCCCGGAAGCCGAAGCTGCCGGGCGTCTTGCCGTCCGTCCAAGGAGAAATGGGTATCAGGCGGCTTCCGCCTCATCGTCCTGGTCGCGCAGCACATAGCCGCGGCCCCAGACGGTTTCGATGTAATTTTCGCCGGCGCATGCGTGGCTCAGCTTCTTGCGCAGCTTGCAGATGAACACGTCGATGATCTTGAGCTCTGGTTCGTCCATCCCGCCATAAAGGTGGTTGAGGAACATTTCCTTCGTCAGCGTGGTGCCCTTGCGCAGGCTGAGCAGCTCGAGCATCGCATATTCCTTGCCGGTCAGGTGCACGCGCGCGCCATCGACCTCGACGGTCTTCGCATCGAGGTTCACGGCCAGCTTGCCGGTGCGGATGATCGACTGGCTGTGGCCCTTCGAACGGCGCACAACAGCGTGGATGCGGGCGATCAGTTCTTCGCGGTGGAACGGCTTGGTAACGTAATCGTCGGCGCCGAAACCGAAGCTGCGGATCTTGCTGTCCATCTCGGCCACGCCGGAAAGGATGAGGACCGGGGTCTGCACCTTGGCGACACGCAGTTTCTTGAGCACGTCATAGCCATGCATGTCCGGCAGGTTCAGATCGAGCAGGATGATATCGTAATCATACAGCTTGCCGAGATCCAAGCCTTCCTCGCCCAGATCGGTCGAGTAGACGTTGAAGCCTTCGGTGGTGAGCATGAGCTCGATGGCTTTCGCCGTTGTCGGCTCGTCTTCGATCAGCAGTACACGCATGGGTGGTCCCCCCTAGCCCTGAATTGCGGTGCCTCTTCCCCCTTAGGAGAGGCGGTGTCCCTTGTTAACCATTTGGGGTGTGAAAGAAAAAGGTTAACGCGAGGTAAAAGCCGTTAACTTTTTCCCTGTTGCAAGAAGGACTCAGAGACCGCGCAGTTTCTTCTGACGGCGGCGCTGCGCCGATGATCCGATACCTATGGCCTCGCGATATTTCGCGACGGTGCGCCGGGCGAGATCGAAGCCTTCCTGGTTGAGCAGGTCGGCTAGCTTCTGGTCGGAAAGGACTTTTTTCGGGTCCTCCGCATCGCACAGCGTCCTGATTCGCGCCTTGATCGCTTCGCTGCTGGCGCCTTCACCATCGGCTGCGCCGACGCCGCTGGAGAAGAAATACTTCATCTCGAAAGTGCCGCGCGGGCAGGACAGGTATTTATTGCTGGTGACGCGGCTGACCGTCGATTCGTGCATCTCGATCTTCTCGGCCACCTCTCGCAGGGTCAGCGGACGCATGGCGGACACGCCCTCGCGGAAGAAGCCTTCCTGCCTCTTCACGATTTCGCTCGCAGTCTTCAGGATGGTCTTCTGCCGCTGGTCCAGTGCGCGGATCAGCCAGTCCGCCTCGCCCAGTTGCTCGTTCAGCCACGCACGCGAGGCCTTGTCCCGCGCTCCTGCTTCCAGCTCGACATAATATTCGCGGTTCACCACCAGACGGGGCAGGCTCGCCTCGTTGATGCGGATTTGCCACCCGCCGTCCTGGGCTGGGTTGACGATGACATCGGGTACGATGGCCGTTTCGCTCTCACCGCCAAAGCGGCAGCCGGGCTTGGGGTCATAGCTGCGCAGTTCGGCCAGCATGTCGGCAAAGTCTTCCTCGTCGACATCGCACAGGCGTTTGAGCCGCGCGATGTCTCCGCTGGCAAGCAAATCCAAATGATCGATCAGCCGCGCCATGCATGGATCGTACCGGTCCGCCTCCTTCGCCTGCAGGGCGAGGCATTCAGACAGGTTGCGCGCACCTACTCCCGTCGGATCGAGTGATTGAACGAGTGCCAGGGCGCGTTCGACCTCGGCCAGAGGTGCGCCCATGTCCTCTGCGATTTCGCGCAGTTCGGCATGGAGGTAACCGGCCTCATCCAGTTCGTGGACGATCCGACCAGCGATCAGGGCTTCGCGGGTGTCATGGGCGAGGGCGCCGATCTGGCCGGACAGATGCTCCGCAAGGCTCGGCCCGCCAGAAGAACGGTTTTCGAGATCGGGGAGGCCTTCTCCGCCAGACCCGGTCGCCCCAGCCTCCGACCAGTCACCACGGTCGCCGGGTGCGGCTTCGGGATCGCGTGCATAGTCGGCGATATCGAGGGCGGAATCCCCGTCGAAGTCGGGCGTCGCTTCGTGCTCACCCGTAGCTTCGCCTGTATCTTCGGATTTCTCGCGGCTGACCTCGCCCACATCGAGCAGCGGATTGCTCTCCAACGCCTCGGAGACGAAGCTTTCGATTTCGAGGTTCGACAGCGCCAGCAGCTTGATGGCCTGCTGCAACTGCGGCGTCATCACCAGCGATTGCGTTTGCCGTAGGTCTAGCCTCGGACCGAGCGCCATGGTCTACCTCCGGGCGCGCGCCGCAATCACAGCGTGAAGTTCTCGCCGAGATAGAGGCGTTTGACGTTCTCGTCCGCCACCAGCGCTTCGGGCGTGCCGGCGAACAGCACCTGACCGCCATAGATAATGCAGGCGCGGTCGACGATTTCGAGCGTTTCGCGGACGTTATGGTCGGTGATCAGCACGCCGATGCCGCGGGTCTTGAGATCTTTCACGAGATCGCGGATGTCGTTGATCGACAGCGGGTCGATCCCGGCGAAGGGTTCGTCCAGCAGCATGATCGACGGTTTGGCGGCTAGCGCACGGGCGATTTCCGCACGCCGTCGTTCACCGCCGGAAAGCGCCATGGCCGCACTATCGCGCAGGCGGGTAAGGCCGAATTCGTCGAGCAGTCGGTCGAGTTCGGCGGCCCGTGTCTCCTTGTCGGGCTCGACCAGTTCGAGCACGCAATTGATATTCTGTTCCACCGTCATGCCGCGAAAGATGCTGGTTTCCTGCGGCAGATAGCCGAGCCCGAGGATCGCGCGGCGATACATCGGCAGGTTGGTGACATCCTCGCCGTCCATCAGGATGCGTCCGGCATCGGGGCGCACAAGGCCCATGATCGAATAGAAACAGGTGGTCTTGCCGGCGCCGTTCGGGCCGAGCAGGCCGAGCACTTCGCCCTTGCCCACGCTGAGCGAAATGTCGGTCAGCACCTGCCGCTTGTCGTAGCTCTTGGCGATCGAGATCACTTCGAGCCCGCCCTGCGGGATCGGCGGGGCGGCATCATGCACCGCTTGGTTTTCAGGGCTCATCAGGTCTTCGGCCATGCGCCGGGCCATAGCACGCGCGGCGGAGAGGAAAACCCCCAGGAAGGCACTGTTCGACGAAGTTGGCAAGAATCGTGCATGAGCGGCAGGGTGACGGGCATTTTTGGCGCGTACCGCTTGCCAGACTGCAACAATTTTGAAACTATGCTCGTTCGGAGAGAATGTCCGGGGAGACATGCGATGGGCAAGGTGATCGAAAACCACCACGATATGGGCACTGTGGACCACGGCCACGCGCGCGACTGGCGCAAGGCCATGAGCGACAATGTCGCGCTTGCCCTGATCGTCTACACCGGCCTGCAGATTTTCGTGACGGTCAATGCGCTCAAGGAAGGTGTATCCTCCACGCTTCCTTATTTCGCCCTCATCATTCTTGTCGCGGCGATCATCCCGGCCTGCCGCTGGGCGGAAAAGCGCTGGAAGGATCTCTCGCCCGAAGCGGCCAGCGACGAATCGCTGAAAGGCGAATTCCGCCGCGACCAGTTCATCCTCTGGGCCGCCGCGATCGGGCTTCCGCTCATTCTCACGGCATTGTTCAAGGTGATGTTCTCCGTAACTGCCTGAGGCCTTGCGCCATCCGCTGCGGCTCCCTAGCCGGACCTCTCGAAGGATTGCGGAGTAGTGAAACGGCATGATCGACAAGGAAACCGCTCTGGCGCGCTGCCAGGACCTCGTGGCGCTTGCCCGGCGGACGGGCGCGGACGCGGCGGATGCCGTCGCGCGCGCCAATGCTTCCGAAGCGGTGACCATGAGGCTGGGCAAGCTCGAGGAAGTCGAGCGGTCGGAGAGCGAGGAGATCGGTCTGAGAGTGTTCGTCGGCAAACGCTCCGCCTCGATCCATACCAGCGATTTTGCGCCAGACGGGCTTCGCGCGCTCGCCGAGCGGGCGGTCCAGATGGCGCGCCATGCGCCGGAAGACCGGCACTCCGGCCTCGCTCCGCAGGACAGGCTGTTTACCGGCGAATTGCCCGATCTCGAACTGGACGATCGGGACCAGCCCGATCCCGAGACCCTGCGCGAAGCGGCGCTGGCGACCGAAGATGCGGCGCGCGCCGTCGGCGGGGTGACCAACAGCAATGGCGGCAGCGCGGGGGCGGATCGCGCAGTGGTCGCCCTTGCGACTTCGGAAGGTTTCGCACGCGGTTATGCCGGCAGCGGCTTTTCGCTCTCCGCCAGCGTCATCGCCGGTGAAGGCGGATCGATGCAGACCGACTACGCATCGCGCAGCGCGCGCTTTCGCGCCGACCTGCCGTCTCCCGAAACGGTGGGCCGGGAAGCGGGCGAACGCGCCGTTGCCCGGCTCAAACCGAAATCCATGCCGAGCCGCAAGCTTCCCGTAGTGTTCGAACCGCGTATCGGCGGCGGCTTGTTAGGTCACCTGCTCGGCGCAATGTCGGGCCCTGCCATCGCGCGGAAATCAAGTTTCCTGTTGGGGCTGGAGGAAAAGGAGCTATTTGATCCCGCAATCCGCATCCTCGAACAACCCTTGCGCAAGCGCGGCCAGCGTTCGCGCCCCTTCGATGGCGAAGGAGTACCCTGTACCGACCGCACGCTGGTCGAAGGTGGACGGGTTACCGGCTGGCTGACCAATGTGTCATCCGCCGACCAGCTGGGCTTGGGACTTACCGGGCATGCCTCGCGCGGCGGGGGCGGATCGCCCGGGGTGAGTGCCAGCAACGTCCACATGGAGCCGGGAGATGTCTCGCCCGGGCAGCTGATGGAGGACATCGAGGATGGGCTCTACGTCACCTCGCTCTTCGGGCAGGGCGTGAACCCCGTCACCGGTGACTACAGCCGCGGCGCCACGGGATTCCGCATTCGCAAGGGAGAGATTGCCGAGCCGGTGGCCGAAATCACGATCGCAGGCAATCTCATCGACATGTTCCGCGCGCTGACCCCGGCGGACGATCTGGAGATGATCCGATCCATCAACGTGCCTACATTGCGCATCGACGGTATGATGGTGGCTGGTGAATGAAGCGCTTCATTGGAGCCTTTATTGTTCCGATCCTTGTCCTGATCACCGGGACACCTGCATCGGCGCTCCTGCCCACGGCACCTGACACGGTAGAGCCATCCGAGGCCGAGTCGCCGGTGCGGGCCATCGAGGATACGCAGGATGCAGGGGCCGATGAGCGCATGGCACAGCGCATCGCGGGCATCTTCGCCGAGCTTCCGGCACTCGGAGCGGTCGAGGTCGATGTGAACCAGGGCGTGGTGACGCTTTCGGGCACCGTGCCGCGGCAGGAAGACATTGACCGCGCCGAAGCCATAGCTGGCCGTGTCAGCGGTGTGGTGACGGTCGAAAACGCGCTGGAGCGCGACCTGTCGATTTCTTCGCAGGGAAGCGGCATCGCCAGCCTCGCCGAACGGTGGGACGGCTTCGTCGCCATGATGCCGCTGATCGGGCTGGCGGTGCTCGTCTGGGGGGTGATCGCACTGGTCGGCTATCTGATCGCGGGGCTGGGTTCGCTGTGGCACCGGATCGCCCCGAACAGCTTCCTCGCCGAACTGATCGCCAGTTCCATCCGTTTCGTCTTCGTCATCGGCGGGTTGGTGATCGCGCTCGATATTCTGGGGGCAAGCGCCTTGCTCGGCGCGGTATTGGGCGGCGCCGGGCTGCTCGGCCTCGCGCTCGGCTTCGCCTTGCGCGAAACCATCGAGAATTACGTCGCCTCGCTGATGCTGTCGCTGCGCCAGCCTTTTCGCGCCAACGACTGGGTCATGATCGGCGACCTTGAAGGCCGCGTCATCCGCCTGACCAGCCGTGCGACGGTGATGATGACGCTGGACGGTAACCACCTGCGGATCCCCAATGCCCAGGTGTTCAAGGCGGTCATAACCAATTTCACCCGCAATCCGCAGCGCCGGTTCGATTTCGATCTCGGTGTGGACGCGGACGACGATGCCGAGGCCGCCCGCAAGCTCGGCCGCGAAACGCTGGCAGCTTTCGACTTTATCCTCGCTGACCCGCCCGCCGAGGCGCGCATCGTGGAGGTGGGGGATTCGAACGTGGTGATCCGTTTCCTCGGCTGGATAGACCAGAACGAAACCGATTGGTGGAAAGCGCAAAGCCGCGCCATCCCGGCAGTGAAACAGGCTCTGGAAAACGCGGGCTTCGGCCTGCCCGAGCCGATTTACCGACTGCGCTTCGATCCGCGATCGGCCAGCCTGCCGTTCGAGAATATTTCCGACGGCAAACGCGCAGATACCGCCAAGCCGCCGAAAAAAGCGGCGCGTCCAACCAGAGACACCGAAGCGGACGAAGATGTGCGCCCGGTCAACGAAATTGCGGAAATGGTGGAGAAGGAGCGCCGCGAGAGTGGCGGGGAACAAGAAAAAGATCTTCTCGATCATTCCCGCCCGGTAGAATGAAAAAGGGGCGCTTCGCGGCGCCCCTTCTCGCTTACTTTTCCTTGTTCGCTTCGTAGCGCTCGATGCTTTCATGCACGATCTTCCGGGCCTCCGCCGCATCGCCCCATGCGCCCACGCGGACCCATTTTTCCTTCTCCAGATCCTTGTAGTGGGTGAAGAAGTGCTCGATCTGCTGGAAAATGATCGAGGGCAGATCCTTCGTTTCTCCGACATCGGAGTAATAGGGGAAGGTCGTGTCCACCGGCACGCAGATCAGCTTTTCGTCCCCGCCATGCTCGTCTTCGAGGTTCAGGACACCGATCGGGCGGGCGCGGACGACACAGCCTGCGATGAAGGGCGAACGCGCGATGACCAGCGCGTCCAGCGGGTCGCCATCGGGGCTCAGCGTGTGGGGGATGAAGCCGTAATTCGCGGGATAGCGCATCGGCGTGTGCAGGATGCGGTCGACGAACAGCGCGCCGCTTTCCTTGTCGAATTCGTACTTCACCGGTTCGCCGCCGGTGGGCACTTCGATGATGACGTTGAGGCTGTTGGGCACGTCGTCGCCCACGGGGATCATGTCGATACGCATTGCGGCTCTCTTTATTGGGTTGCGGCTCCGACCCGCTCCCCCTCCCAGCCACCCGATCATGCCTCGATAGCGTATCGGGTGGCTGGGAGGGGGAGCGGGCCGGCACCGTCCCGCCGGGAGGCGGATTGGATGTCGGCCCCTCTCCCCAGAAAGACTTCGCGGGGCCGATAGCGGCTGGTGACGCATTGCGGAAGGGGGCAGTTCGCTCTAATCGCGCGGCCCATGGCAAAAACACCCCAGGCCATCCGTGGCACACAGGATATTTTCGGACCCGACGCAGAAAGCTTCGCCTTCGTGGTGGAAACCTTCGAGCGCGTGCGCCGGCTCTACCGGTTTCGCCGTGCCGAAATGCCGGTTTTCGAGAAGACCGAGGTTTTCGCCCGTTCGATCGGCGAGACGACCGACATCGTCTCGAAGGAAATGTATTCCTTTGAAGATCGCGGCGGCGAATCGCTGACCCTGCGCCCCGAATTTACTGCCGGGATCGCGCGTGCCTATCTTTCCAACGGCTGGCAGCAATACGCGCCGGTCAAGCTGGCGACGCACGGGCCGCTGTTTCGTTACGAGCGACCACAGAAGGGGCGCTATCGCCAGTTCCACCAGATCGATGCGGAAATCATCGGCGCTGCTGAACCGCAGGCCGATGTCGAGCTGCTGGCGATGGCCGACCAGTTGCTGAAGGAACTGGGCATCACCGGCGTGACGCTGCACCTCAATACGCTGGGCGATGGCGACAGCCGCGAAGCATGGCGCGCCGCGCTGGTTGAACACTTCCGCGCCGTGAAGGATGAACTCTCGGAAGATTCGCAGGAACGGCTGGAAAAGAACCCGCTTCGCATCCTCGATTCAAAGGATCGCCGTGACCGGAAGTTCGTCGCCGATGCGCCGAAGATCGACCAGTTCCTGTCCGACGATGCACGGGCGTTTTTCGAGGCGGTGACCAGCGGCCTCGATGCCGCAGGCGTCAAATGGCAGCGCGCCGAAAGTCTCGTGCGCGGGCTCGACTACTACCGCCATACCGCTTTCGAGTTCATTCCCGACGAGGGTAGCGAAGCGGCGGGCAAACTTGGAAGCCAGAGCACCATTCTCGGCGGCGGACGCTATGACGGGCTGATGGAAAGCCTCGGCGGAGCGCCAACGCCTGCGGTGGGTTGGGCAGCGGGGATCGAACGGCTGGCGATGCTGGTCGGTGAGAAAGAAGAAGCCGCTGCCGATGTAATCATGGTGGTCGAAGATGACAGCCGACTCGATGAAGCAATTGCCGCATTGAGAGACTTGCGCAGAGAAGGACTTACGGCAGAAATGGTCGCAAGCGGCTCGCCTCGCAAGCGCTACGACAAGGCTGCGAAAAAGCATCCCGGTGCAATCATTTCGCTCCAGACCAATAGCGGGCATAGCTTCAGCGGCGATGAGGCCACAGATCCTCGCATCCTGCAGGTCTTGCCAGTCTACAAATGACCATTCCAGCAGAACGCCTAGACCAGATCGCCCACCGCTTCGCCGAGCTCGAGGCGCGCATGGCTTCGGGCATGCTCGAGGGTGACGAATTCGTCCAGGCCAGCCGTGATTATGCCGAGCTGGAGCCGGTGGCGAAAACCGCCGCGGAGGTTAAGGCGGCGCGCGAGGAGATCGCCAGTCTCGAGAAAATGCTCGCCGATCCGGAAATGCGGGCGATGGCCGAGGAAGAGCTGGCCGATCTGCGCAAGCGTCTGCCCGATGCCGAGCGCGAACTGGCGATCGCCATGCTGCCGCGCGATTCCGCCGACAGCAAGCCCGCCATGCTTGAAATCCGGGCGGGAACGGGCGGCGACGAGGCGGCGCTGTTCGCGGGCGATCTCTACCGGATGTACGAACGCTTCGCCGCCGAGCAGGGGTGGAAGGTCGAACCGGTCAGCATGAACGCCAGCGAGGTCGGCGGCTTCAAGGAAATCGTCGCCAATGTCGCCGGGAAGGGCGTGTTCGCGAAGCTGAAATTCGAAAGCGGCGTGCACCGTGTCCAGCGCATTCCCGAAACCGAAAGCGGCGGGCGGATCCACACCTCGGCGGCGACCGTGGCGGTGCTGCCCGAGCCCGACGAGGTCGATGTGCAGATCGGCCCGAACGATCTCAAGATCGACACTTACCGTGCCAGCGGTGCGGGCGGGCAGCACGTCAACACCACCGACAGTGCGATCCGCATCACCCACTTGCCTACCAATACCGTCGTCACCTGCCAGGACGCCCGCAGCCAGCACAAGAACAAGGAAAAGGCGATGCAGGTGCTCCGCGCGCGGCTTTACGAGGCGCAGCGCGAGGCGACACAGGGTGCCGAAGCCGATGCGCGCAAGGCCATGGTCGGCAGCGGGGACCGATCCGAGCGCATCCGCACCTATAATTTCCCGCAAGGACGCGTGACCGATCACCGCATCGGGCTGACCTTGCACAAGCTCCCCGAAATTCTCGCCGGGCCGGGACTGGGCGAGCTGGTCGACGCGCTGATCGCCGAGGACGAAGCCAAGCGGCTCTCGGCGCTGAATGAGTGAGCCTGCGGCGATGACTGTCGCCGAAGGCATCCGCACGGCGGCGGAGAGTCTGTCCGCATTCAGCGAAACCGCGCGGCTCGACGCGGAACTGTTGATGGCGGATGCGCTGGGGATCGAACGGTCGGACATGCTGCTGCGTGCAATGCGCGATGCCGTGCCGCCGTCCTTCGCAGGGCTGGTCGAACGTCGCTCCCGTCACGAACCCGTGGCGCATATCCTCGGCCATCAGGAATTCTTCGGCCGCCGCTTCAAGGTAACGCCCGACACGCTGATTCCGCGCGGCGACAGCGAAGTGCTGGTCGAGGCGGCGCTGGAACTGAAACCCGGAGCGGCCTGCGTGCTCGATCTCGGCACGGGGACGGGCGCACTGCTTCTCAGCGTCATTGCCGAAACCGGCGGACGAGGCGTGGGCACCGATCGCTCGCCCGCAGCGCTCGGCGTCGCGCATGACAATGCCGACCTGCTCGACTTGGAAGACCGGGTCCGTTTCCATCTGCTCGACTGGCGGCAGGAAGGCTGGGCGGGCGAACTCGGCCGGTTCGACCTGATCCTCTGCAATCCTCCATATGTCGAAGAAAGCGCCGCGCTCGATCCCGATGTGCGCGACCACGAACCACATGGCGCGCTGTTCGCAGGTGTCGACGGGCTCGACGATTACCGCATCCTCATTCCGCAATTGCGCGGCCTGATGGAAGATGGTGCATTGGCCATCCTCGAAATCGGACACGAGCAGGCCGAGGCCGTGAGCACGCTTGCGCAGACGCATGAATTCGCCGTAAGCCTGCGCCGTGACCTTGCGAATCGGCCCCGCGCCCTCATTTTGACATAAAGGGGTTGGCAAAGCGGAAGCGAGGCTCTACCTCTGGCCATAGGCCAGCGGTGCGCGACAAGTTCGACCCGCCGGTCCACAGCTCCGACATGGCAGTTCTGGTGCGAGGCTTCGGCCCCGCATACCATGCACAGACAGGGGCGCTCATACTGCGAGAGGGCGGAGTATGACCAATGGGCAACGCGGCCAGAGGCGGACCGAGGGTTCGCGCCGCGCCATGAAAAGGACGAGTATTCCTTGAACAACAACCGTAATAACAATCGCCGTCGTGGCCGTCAGAACAATCGCAACCAGGGCGGTGCCAATTCCGGCAACCGGATCGACAGCAGGGCACGCGGCAATGCGCCCCAGCTGCTGGACAAGTACAAGAAGCTTGCACAGGACGCCCAGCACAATGGCGACCGGGTACAGGCCGAGTATTACCTCCAGTTCGCCGATCACTATTTCCGCGTGATCGCCGACAACAAGGCCCGTCAGGACGAGGCCAAGGGCAAGCGCCCCGACGATCGCGGCCAGAACCAGTCGGACGATGACGATTCGAACGACGACGGTGACGACAATCGCCACAACCGTCAGCCGCGCTCGCGCCGGGATGACGATCAGGGCCAGCAGGACAATCGCGATAATCGTGACAACCGCGATAATCGCGGCCGTAAGCCCCGCCGTGCGTCGCGGGACGACGAGGGCGATGGCAGCGATTTCGAACCTGCCGAAAACCCTTTCATCCGCAAGGATGACGAGGTCGAAGCGCCCAAGAAGCGCCGTGCCCCGCGCAAGGCGAAGAAGGTCGAAGAAGGCGTGCCCGGCAATGAAGGCGAAATCGATGCGGCTGCCCTGCCGCCTGCGATCGGCGGGGACGAAAAGCCCGCGCCGCGCCGCCGCCGCCGCAAGGTCGAAGACAGCGAGGATGTGAGCGCGGTCGGCTGATCGCGCTTACCCCTTTCGCTTTTCCTTGCCATCGCCGCGCCCCGGTTTAACAGGCGCAGCGATGGATCGTATCCCTGAATTCCTGCAGCGCCACCCTCGCTGGAGCGCGCTTCTTCTCGGCCTGATTTCGGCGACTGGCTTCCAGCCGCTCCACTTGTGGCCCGCAGGGCTCGCTGCGATGGCGGCATTCGTCTGGCTGGCTTACCAGCAGGACAGCGGCAAGCGCGCATTCCTGCTCGGCTGGCTGTTCGGCGTTGCCCATTTCACGCTGACCAACAACTGGATTGCCACGGCCTTCACCTATCAGGCCGAAATGCCTGCCGTACTCGGTTGGGCGGCTGTTCCGCTGCTCTCGCTTTACCTCGCGGTCTGGCCTGCGTTGGCGGTGCTCGGTGCATGGCTGCTGGGGAGAGGGCGCGGGCTGGGCGTTTTCGCGCTCCTGCTGGGCGCTTTCTGGATCGCGGCGGAATGGCTGCGGAGCTGGGTCTTCACCGGCTATGCCTGGGGCCCGTTCTCGCAGATGATGCTCGGCGATTGGGAGCGGCCGGGGGTCGCGGGCCTGCTGCCCTACATGGGTTCCTACGCGCTCTCGGGACTCGTCGTTGCCCTGGCCGGCATTCTCGCCCTGCTCGCATCCACGCGCCGGTGGAAAGGTCTGGCGGCGGCGATCGTGATTGTGACCGCGGGCATGTTCTGGCCGGCACCCGAAGCCGAAGAGGGTTTCCTTCCCCTGACGCTGGTTCAGCCGAATCTCAGGCAGAAAGAACTCGACGATCCGACCAAGTACGAAGAGCAGTTCCAGCGCATCGCCGCCCTCAGCGAACCGCAGCGAAGCTATAGCCGCAGGCTGGTGCTCTGGCCCGAAAGCGGCGTGCCCGACTATCTGCGCGGTGGCTATCCGCAGCGCTATTACACCCAGATGACCGCCGCGGGCGATCCGGCCTTCGCGCGTTTCCGTATCGGACGGACGATCGGCGAGGGCAGCCTGCTGCTGACCGGTGCGGTTGACCTGGAAATAGCCGAAGTCGATGGGCGTGAACGGGCGGTGGGCGCCTACAACGCGATCACGCCGATCGATGCGGAGGGCAATCTGGGCCAGCGCTACGCCAAGGCGCATCTGGTGCCCTATGGCGAGTATCTCCCGATGCGCGCCCTGCTCGAACCGCTCGGTATGTCGCGGCTGGTGGCAGGTTCGATCGACTTCATCCCCGGCCCCGGGCCCCAGACCATCGACCTTGGCGCTTACGGGCAGGCCGGAATGCAGATCTGCTACGAGATCGTTTTCTCGGGCGAGGTGGCCGAACGCGGCAACCGGCCCGATTACATCTTCAATCCCTCCAACGATGGCTGGTTCGGTGCCTGGGGTCCGCCCCAGCACCTGGCGCAGGCGCGCATGCGGGCGATCGAGGAGGGCCTGCCGGTGCTGCGCTCTACCACGACGGGGATCAGCGCAGTCATCGATGCGCGCGGTGTGGTGAGAAGCCATATCGGCCGCGGTGTTGCCGACCGGATCGATACGCTCGTGCCGCCGCCTGCGGATCCGACGTGGTTCGCAAGGCTGGGTCACTGGCTCACGCTACTATGGGGCATAGCGCTTCTTGCCGGATCGCTGGTTGCCATGGGCGCGCGCCATCGTTACCTGTCCCGGGTAACATAAAGCTTTCTTTATATCTTTCTTCCGGGGTTTTGATGCGCACCAGTTACCTGTTCACTTCCGAGAGCGTTTCGGAAGGTCATCCGGACAAGGTGTCCGACCAGATCAGTGACGCAATCGTCGATTTGATGCTGTCGAAGGACGCGGAATCGCGCGTCGCCTGTGAAACCATGACGACCACGCAGCGTGTGATCCTCTCCGGAGAGATTCGCTGCGCGCCTATGTATGACGCGAACAATGCCGCATGGGCCGAGAACGGCGGCTGGGCCCCGGGCGCGAAGGAAGAGATCGAACAGGCCGTGCGCCGCACGGTACGGGAAATCGGATACGAGCAGAGCGGCTTCCACTGGAAGACGCTGACCTTCGAAAACCACCTCCACGGCCAATCGAGCGAGATCGCCCAAGGCGTGGACGCCAATGGCAACAAGGACGAAGGCGCGGGCGATCAGGGCATCATGTTCGGCTTCGCCTGCGACGAGACGCCTGATCTCATGCCGGCGACGCTAGACTATTCGCACAAGATTCTCGAGCGGCTGGCGGCCGACCGGAAGAACGGCAATGCCCCCTTCCTCGAACCCGATGCCAAGAGCCAGCTTTCGCTGCGGTATGAAGATGGCAAGCCGGTCGCGTGCACCGCAATCGTCGTGTCGACCCAGCATGCCAAGGGCTATCACGAGGGCGAGAAGGAAGCCGAGCTCAAGGCCTATGTGAAGGGTGTCGTTGAAGAAATCCTGCCCGAAGGCTGGGTTTCGGACGAGACCGAATGGCACATCAACCCGACCGGCGCTTTTGAGATCGGCGGCCCCGATGGGGACGCAGGCCTGACGGGCCGCAAGATCATCGTCGATACCTATGGCGGCGCGGCGCCGCATGGTGGGGGCGCGTTCAGCGGCAAGGATCCGACCAAGGTCGATCGCTCGGCGGCCTACATCACCCGCTATCTTGCGAAGAACATTGTCGCGGCCGGCCTCGCCCGGCGCTGCACGATCCAGCTGTCCTATGCGATCGGCGTTTCGAAGCCGCTTTCGATTTACGTCGACACCCATGGAACGGGAGCGGCGGGCGTAACCGACGAAGCACTCGAAGACGCGATCCGCAATATCGAGAAGCTCGGCGGGCTGACCCCACGCGGTATCCGCATGCATCTCGGCCTCAACAAGCCGATCTACCGCAAGAGCGCCGCCTACGGTCACTTCGGCCGCCAGGCGGATGGCGAACACTTCCCTTGGGAACGCACCGATCTTGTCGAGGATCTTAAGGCTGCCCTGCGCTGACAGGAAAAGGGCGGCCATTGGACCGCCCCTTTCGTTGACCCTTAGGGTCGCTCAGTCGAGGATGCCGCGTTGCGGCTCTGGCTTTAACTGACTGCCGAAATCATCCTCGCGCAGCCACTGTCCTACCTTGCGGCCGAATTTGGCGACAGCATTCATATTGAAAAAGTGCATGAAGCCGAGCGCGACGACGACCAGTCCGATTTTCGTCGAAAGGAACTCGAAGGCTTCGGCTAAACCCTGAGGTTCGCTGCCGAACCGCAGCGACAGCAAAATCCATCCCAGATTGACCAGATAGAAGCCTACGACCAGCAGGTGGTTCGTCGAATGGGCGAGATTGTCGTCATGCCCGAAACATTCCTTGAGGAATACGATTCCGTTCTTCGACAAGGTGCGTGCAACCCAGACCGTTAGCGCGATGCTCACAGCGAGATAGACGATATAAGCGGGAACGAGGTACATACTGCTTCTCCTCTAATTTCTGTAATTTAAGAAATCACTGGTGAAATTGAGTGTGTCATCCATCCTTTCAATGGTTCGCGGGGATCAGGTTTTCGTCTTGCTTCCAGGCAGCAGGCGCGCGACGCGGCTGCCGAGCTTCATCAGCGTAACCAAGGTCGATTTGGGCAAGCGCCGTACGTCGGCATACCAACCTGCCAGATTGCCGATGAATTCGTGCATCCGGCCGACACGTTCGCGCACGTGGGCAGGTACGTCGTCGCGCTTGTCGAGGCTTTCCGACAATTCGCCGAGCAGCTGGATCGTGGGATCGATCTCGCGCCGCTTGCGCTCCGCTGTGATCTTCATCAGCATGTCCCACAAGTCGCTCTCGGCGACGAAATGGTCACGCCGGTCGCCCTCGACATGGACGCGGCGGACAATCTGATAGGATTGGAGTTCCTTCAGGCCGTTCGACACATTGGACCGGGCCAGGCCCAGCTTTTCGCAAATGTCCTCTGCATGCCGAGGCCGGTCTGAAAGATAGAGGAGGGCATGAACCTGCGCGACCGAACGGTTCACGCCCCATTCGCTGCCCATCTCGCCCCAGTGGAGGATGAAGGCGCGCGCCTCGGGGATGTCCATGATGTCGGCCATAAACCGATTTCCTTTTCTCTATTTCTGAAATTACAGAAATTACTGGCGGCGTCAACTGTCTTTTGCAGAGGGACGATACTCTGTCGTTCTAGCTCTTGGCGGGAGAAGGCTTGTCGAGAGTCAGTTCGGCGGCGGAAAACACGAAGGGGCTGCGCACACCGGGCATTCCTTCGGGGACGATCCGCATCCCTCTTGAGATCACTTGCGGATCGGAGAAGACCTCGTCGATGGAATTGATCGGGCCTGCGGGAATGCCGGATTTCGCACAGGCCGCGAGGAGATCATTGCGCGACCATCTTGCCGTGGCTTCACGGATGAGCGCGTCACATTCAGCGCGATGTTCGACGCGGTCTGCATTGGTACCGAAGCGTGGGTCTTCAAGCAGGTCGTTGCGGTCGATCAGCGCCAGCAGCTTCCGGAACAGCGCATCGTTCGCCGGGGCGAGGACTATCGGACCATCCCGGGTCGGGAATACGCCATAGGCGCTGACCTGCGCGTGCGCATTGCCCATGCGGGGCGGGTTCTCCCCGGTCGCTAGGTAGCTCATGGCCTGGTTGGCAAGCAGGCCGACCGAACAATCCAGCAGGCTCATGTCGATCCACTGCCCCTTGCCGGTGCGGTGCCGCATCAACAGCGCTGACTGCACGGCGTTGGCGGCCCATAATCCGCAGGACAGGTCGCTGATGGACACGCCCATTTTCATGGGATCGCCTTCCGGCTCTCCGGTCAGTGCCATGAAGCCGCTCATCGCCTGGATCACGAAGTCATAGCCGGGCTCGTCGCGGCGCGGGCCGTCCTGCCCGAAGCCGGTGATCGAGCAATAGATGATTCCGGGATTTGCGCGCGCCAGCGTCTCGTAATCGAGGCCGAATTTGGCGAGCCCTCCGGGCTTGAAATTCTCCAGTACCACGTCCGCATCCGCCGCCAGTTTTGCGATACGCGCCAGATCTTCGTCGTCCCTGAAATCCGCCGTAATCCCGCGCTTTCCGCGATTGCAGGCATGGTAATAGGCGGAAGTCGTTTCGCCGCCATGCTCGACCCAGGGCGGCCCCCAGATGCGCGTATTGTCGCCTTCGGGGCTCTCGACCTTGATCACGTCTGCGCCGAGATCTGCAAAGATCTGGCCCGCCCATGGGCCAGCCAGCACCCGGGCGAGTTCGAGCACCTTCAATCCCGCGAGCGGGCTGTTCTCGTTACGCGGATTCTCGAGCCAGTCGGCCATGGACGGTCAGCCCAGCGCGACCTCGTATTTCGCGGTCGTTTTCTGGGCGATCTCCTCGGCGGTCACTCCGGGGGCCAGTTCGATCAGACGGAAAGCGCTCTCGTGATCCGGGCGATGGAAGACGCCGAGATTGGTCACGATCATGTCGACCACGTTCTGCCCGGTCAGCGGCAGAGTGCAGGACGGAATGAACTTGGGCGATCCGTCCTTGGCATTGTGGTCCATCACCACGATGATCTTCTTCACGCCGGCCACGAGATCCATCGCGCCGCCCATGCCCTTGATCATCTTGCCCGGGATCATCCAGTTGGCGATGTCGCCGTTCTCCGCAACTTCCATCGCGCCGAGCACGGTCAGGTCGATATGGCCGCCGCGGATCATCGCGAAGCTCTGCGCACTGTCGAAATAGGCGCTGTGGGGCAATTCGCTGATGGTCTGCTTGCCGGCATTGATCAGGTCGGCGTCTTCCTCACCCTCATAGGGGAAGGGGCCGATGCCCAGCATTCCGTTCTCGCTCTGCAGCGTGACATGCATGCCTTCGGGAATGTGGTTGGCGACCAGCGTGGGGATCCCGATGCCGAGATTGACGTAATAGCCGTCTTCCAGCTCCTGCGCGGCGCGCGCGGCCATCTGATTGCGATCCCATCCGGTGAGGGTGGCGGTATCGGTCATGTCACTTGCCTTCGTTCATGATTGCGGGCGCATCGGCGGGGGCGGTTTCGGGCGACCAGCGCGTGCCTTCGGGATAGACCTCTTCAAGGGTGCCTTTCAGCGAATCCCCGTAGACGGGGTTCGGGAAGACGAACCAGCCATTGCCCCATAGCTGTGCGAGGTCGCCCCGCGCGGCGAGTTCGCGCCGCTCCTGGGGGGCGAGCTCGTCATCGTTGAACACATCTGCGAAGTCTCCGAGGTTGTCACCCGCGAGCGCTATGACGCAGTAGCGCTCGGCGATCAGCGCACGGCGGCCGTCCTTGCCGCCGCCTCCGCCATCGTCGCCGCGAAGGTACAGCGTGTCGCGGTGGACTGCCTCGCCGAGGCCAGCCGCAGCGATGGCCCTGGCCGCACCTTTGGGGCTGAATTCGCGATTGGTGTTGAAGACCGGGGTAATGCCCGCTTCACGCAGGCGGCGAAGGCCGGTCACTGCTCCCGGAACGGGCCGGACGTAGCTTGCGCCCGTCTCTTCCCAGCGCTTCCAGCTTTCGCTCGAATAGCTCTGGCCGGTCGAGGCAGTCCAGTATTCATAGCCGAGGTTGAGGATCAACGTCTCGTCCACGTCGAACACCACCGCCAGCGGTTTCCAGCTATCGCCGCGGGCGCAGCTCTGTGGGCCGGAAACGTCACCGCCGATACCCATGGCTACCGATTGCGGCACGCGCCGTTCGCGCGCGCGGGCGACGGCATAGTCGGCAAGATTGCGCCATGCCTGGATCGAGACGCCGGCCGCCTCGCCAGAGCCATAGAGCCATTGCATCGTGTCCGGTGCATCGGTCGAGGCTGTAGGCGCTTCGGAGGCAGGGACGGTCGCGCAGGCGCCTAGCGAAAGAGCCGCCAGCGAAGCAAGGGCCGTGCGCATCACGCCACCTTCCGTTCGCGGGTCGTCACGAATTCGATCTTCTTGTCATAGGGCGCGCCCACGATCATGCGCTGGACGTAGACGCCGGGCAAGTGGATGCAGTCGGGATCGAGACTGCCCACCGGTACGATCTCTTCGACCTCGACCACGCAGACCTTGCCGCAGGTTGCGGCGGGCTGGTTGAAATTGCGTGCTGTCTTGCGGAAGACGAGGTTGCCGGTTTCGTCCGCCTTCCATGCCTTCACGATGGCGAGGTCGGCAAAAATTCCCTGCTCGAGGATGTAATCCTCGCCGTGGAAGGTCTTCACCTCCTTGCCTTCCGCCACCTGTGTGCCGACGCCGGTCTTGGTGTAGAACCCCGGTATGCCTGCGCCGCCTGCCCGCATGCGTTCGGCCAGCGTCCCTTGCGGGCAGAATTCGACTTCGAGCTCGCCGGACAGGAATTGTCGCTCGAACTCCTTGTTTTCGCCGACATAGGAGGAGATCATTTTCTTCACCTGCTGGGTGCGCAGCAGCATGCCGATGCCTTCGTTATCGATCCCGGCATTGTTGCTGGCGAAGGTGAGGCCCTTGACGCCGCTCTCGCGAATGGCGGTCAGAAGGCGTTCGGGAATGCCGCAGAGGCCGAAGCCCCCGCTGGCGATCAGCATGTCGTCTTCGAGCAACCCGTCGAGGGCAGAAGCGGCGTCGGGAAAAAGCTTGTTCATCGGACCTCCGTTACGGCTTGGCTGCTAGCGCCGTGTCAGGGATAAGTCACCCCCGGAACAGGCGGGTCCTCACCGTACTCCGCCGGAGGCCGCTGTAATTGAACCTCGGCCCGCGTCGGCTTGCCTGCCGGTCGACCTGTCAGACTGGAAGCCAGAACCAGCGGCAGGAGCTTGCGTTTCGCTGCACTTGCGAGAGTAGCCGCTGTATAGGCATCCTGAATTCAGGCACTTACGCAACTCACTTGCGCCTTATGCAACAATTCTTGTTCTTTTCGCACTTGCACAATAGATGCTGCCGGAGCATATGTCGCCCTGCCTTTCAGGCATCCTCTCCCAAGACTTTTCCAGCCCGGTTGGTTCGCCAGCCGGGCTTTTTTCTTGTCCGCCAGCCTCTCAGTTGCGGACCCCCAAGCCCTCTCGCTCATTGCATGTCTGTCACCCGTCCCCATCTGCGGGGCGGAAATTGCACGAAATTGCGAGGGAGTTACCCCAGATGGCCGATGCGGATGCTGCGACGACGGCGGTAGAGGATAAGACAGTCAGGCTGCAGGTCGCCGCGGCACGACAGGAAGAGAGCGGTCGGGGCATTGCCAGAATGCCGCGCTCCACCTTCCAGGCGCTCGGCATCACCGAGGGCGACCCGGTGGAAATCGTCGGCAAGCGTGCCACCGTGGCCATCGCCATGTCCGCCTATGACGAGGACCAGTCGATCGAGGTCATCCGGCTCGACGGGCTCCAGCGCGGCAATGCGGAAGTCGGTTCGGGCGAGCACGTCAAGGTGAAGGCCGCCGAGTCGCGTCCCGCCACGCGCGTCGTCTTCGCCCCCGCCAATCGCGACATGCGGCTGCAGGGCCCGGCACAGGCGCTCAAGCGCAATTTTGCCGGCAAGCCTCTCACTGCAGGCGATCTGGTGGCCACCACTGGCCAGCAGCCTGTCCAGAACATGCCGCCCGAAGTGCGCCGCATGTTCAATGCGCCAGCCTATGCGCTGACCCAGATTCGCCTCTCGGTCGTTTCGACGAGCCCCAAGGGCATCGTCCATATCGACGAGAATACCGAAGTCGAACTGCGCGCCGAGTTCGAGGCACCGCGCGATGCGCGTGCAGTAGTGAACTATGACGATGTCGGCGGGATCGAGGATACCATTCAGGCGCTGCGCGAAATGGTCGAACTGCCGCTGCGCTATCCCGAACTCTTCACACGGCTCGGCGTCGATCCGCCCAAGGGCGTGCTGCTCCATGGTCCTCCCGGAACCGGCAAAACCCGGTTGGCTCAGGCAGTAGCCAACGAAAGCGATGCCAATTTCTTCGCCATCAACGGCCCCGAAATCATGGGCTCTGGCTATGGCGACAGCGAAAAGGCGCTGCGGCAGGTGTTCGAGCAGGCGACCAAGGCCGCGCCTGCGATCATCTTCATCGACGAGATCGATTCCATCGCCCCCAAGCGTGATCGCGTGCCCGGCGAGGCAGAAAAGCGCCTTGTCGCGCAATTGCTGACGCTGATGGACGGGCTGGAATCGCGCTCGAACCTGGTGGTTATCGCGGCAACGAACCGTCCGGAAGCGATCGATGAGGCGCTCCGCAGGCCGGGCCGGTTCGACCGCGAAATCGTCATCGGTGTACCCGACGAGAAGGGCCGCCGAGAAATCCTGGGTATCCACACCCGCGGTATGCCGCTCGGCGACAAGGTCGACCTGGCGGAGCTTGCCAAGGCGACTTACGGCTTTGTCGGCGCGGATATCGCCGCCCTGACGCGTGAGGCGGCAATCGATGCGGTGCGCCGGATCATGCCCAAGATCGACCTGGATGAGCGCACCATTCCGACCGAAGTGCTCGACGAACTTTACGTCGGCCGCGAGGATTTCCTTTCGGCGCTGAAGCGTGTCCAGCCCAGCGCGATGCGCGAAGTGATGGTCCAGGTGCCCAATGTTGGCTGGTCCGACATTGGCGGAGTCGGCGATGCCGTTGAGAAGCTGAAGGAAGGCATCGAGCTCCCGCTGAAGAACCCCGACGCCTTCCATCGGCTAGGGATCAGGCCTGCAAAGGGTTTCCTGCTCTATGGCCCGCCGGGCACGGGCAAGACGCTGCTGGCCAAGGCAGTGGCCAAGGAAGCCGAAGCGAACTTCATCTCAATGAAATCGAGCGATTTGCTGTCCAAATGGTATGGCGAGAGCGAGCAGCAGATCGCACGTATGTTCAAGCGGGCTCGCGCAGTGGCTCCATGCGTCGTCTTCATCGACGAGATCGACAGCCTGGTCCCCGCCCGCGGAAGCGGGCAGAGCGAGCCGCAGGTCACGGGCCGGGTGGTCAATACGATTCTAGCCGAGATGGATGGGCTGGAAGAGCTCCAATCCGTCGTGGTCATTGGCGCGACCAATCGCCCGACACTGGTCGATCCTGCCCTGTTACGCCCGGGCCGGTTCGATGAACTGGTTTATGTGGGCACGCCCGACAAGGCGGGACGGGCGCAGATACTTGGGATTCATACGCAGAACATGCCATTGGCCGCGGACGTCGATCTCGGCGATATCGCTGGCAAGACCGAGCGCTTCACCGGCGCCGACCTCGAGGATGTGGTCCGGCGGGCAGGGCTGAACGCCCTGAAACGCGCTGGCGGCGATGTGCAGGAGGTTACCTCCGCCGATTTCGCCGAAGCGCTAGAGGACAGCCGCGCCACGGTAACCAGCCAGATGGAAGCCGAATACAAGAAGATGCGCGGGGAGCTGAAAAAGCGAGCGGCAGAGGTCCAGCCGATCGGTTTCATCCACGAAGGCATGGTCGAAAGTACCCGTGACGCCAAGCACGGCACCGAGAAAAGCTAGCCTTGCATGGCCCGCTGGTTCGCCGCCTCCACCTCGAGGCGGTGGCGGATCAGCGCGCCGGGCTGGTTCTGCCTCAGCCATGTCACCATGTGCTCCCTGACCTCGCAGCGCAGGGTCCAGAGATCGCCGATCGTGTCGGCGCTCATCGACAGGCGGAGCTCGATGCTCTCGGGATAGGCCTCGGTCATCAGCAGGGCGAGGTTGCGGCCATCCCACAAGGGGTGTGCTTTCACGAACCGCTCGAATTCCTCCCGGATCGGTTCGACCTCGGCGGCCGGATCGAGATGGAGCATGACCGGCCCGGTGAGTTTCTCGCTCACGCGTGACCAATTCTCGAAACTCTGGTCGAGAAACCGGAGGGTAGGCACCACGAGAACGCGTTCGTCCCAGGTACGAACAGTGACATAGCTCATCCGGATTTCCTCCACCCTCCCGGTCTCCCCGTCGACCCTCACGAGGTCGCCGATCCGAAGCGGCTGGGTCAGCGCCATCTGCAATCCGGCGATCAGAGATTTCAGAGCAGGCTGCGCAGCGGCACCCACTGCCAGGGCAGCCAGACCGGCCGATGCCAGCATCGTCGTGCCGACATCGCGTACGCCCGGGATGTTCAGCATGATCAGCGAAATGGTCACGATGACGATCGCCACGCGGGCGGTCCGGGACAGAATGGCGATCCGTGTACGATAGCCGCGGTTGGCAACCTCGTCGCCGGTCAGTTCGAGCTGGCGCTCGTATCCGGCGGCAAGGCCTTTTACCAGGGCGAACGCCGCCCAGCCGACTACGGCAGGCGTGAGAAAGCGGGCAAACACGTCCCAGCCATTGCCGACCAGGGCATCGTTCTCGGCGGCGATGGAGATGGCGAAAGCGACCATCGCCCAGCGCACGGGATTGCGGATTTTCTCGACGACTACATCGTCCATCTGGCTGGTCGATGCGCGGGTAATCCTGCGCAGGATCGCAAACACTACCCAGTGCAGGATCAACGCACCAAGCAGTGCGCCGCCAAGTGCAATCAGCATGTGGATCAGGCCTTCCTGGGAGATCGGCCAATTATCGGGATGGTAGCGTTCGAGCATCAAGTGATCGTCACTATGGAGCAGGGGTAGGGCTTGCAAGGGGCGTACGCCCTTCGACATAAGGGAGGTCGATCGTGACCTCCAGCCCGTCGGGTTTGAACTCCCGCGTCAACGTGCCGCCGAATTGACGTGCCGCGCTTTCCATCAGGAGACTTCCGAACCCCTTGCGTTCGGGCTGTCTCTCTACAGGCACACCGCTTTCACGCCATGTCAGGTGGATACAATCGCCGATCCATTTCCATGAGATGTCGATCTGCCCGCCATTGGCCCACGCCCCGTACTTTACGGCATTGGTGGTCAGTTCATGGAAAACCAGACCAAGGGGTGTGATGCGTTTGGCGGGCAAAAGCACTTCGGGGCCGCCGATCGTCGCCGGCTGACTCTGCGACCGATAGGGTGCGAGTGTCGTTTCGATCAGCGTCTCAAGCGAGGCAAGCTCGCGATCCAATTCGCCCTGGCTTACCTCATGCGCGGTCAGCAACGCACGTACACGCTGCGCGATCGCATCGGTGACCGGCTTGGCTTCGGGCTTGTCCTTGGCGCTCATCTGTATGATCGCCAGAACCACGGCGAACAGGTTCTTCACACGGTGGTTCAACTCCCGTGCCAGAAGGTCCGCACGGTCTCGTGCCTCGCCAACCACCACTGCCTGTGCGGCTTCGGCCTGGTGCCGGGCAGCACGCGAAACGAGACGCGAACCCAACAGGATTGCGATCAGCAGCAGCGCGATCAATGTGCCGAGCAAGGGCAGCACACGGCCTTCGATCCTGGCGGTTTCTTCCGCCTGCTCGGCCAACAGGCGGCGCTCGATCTCTTCCATCTCGTCGAGTGCCCGGCGCAACCTTTCCATCGTTTCCTGACCCTCGTCAGTCAGGATGGCCCGTCTTGCATCGAGAAGTCGCCCGTCTTCGAGCAGGATGATCGTATTCTCCATCTCGGAGAATTTTGCACGCGCCAGGGCATCGATCTCGTCGAGAAGCTCCTGCTGCCTCGTCGTCGCATTGTCTGAAAGGAGTGTGCGCAGCCGCCGCAAGGTCGGCTCGATTTGCTCACTGCCCTTGCTGTACGGCTCGAGGTAGCGCCGGTCGAGCGTGATAAGATAGCCGCGCTGCCCGGTCTCGCCGTTCAGCGTGGCGGTATCGACCCGGCCAAGTTGCTCGATAATCTCGGCAGTCAGCTGGGACCGGCTACGCTGTTGACGCTCGGATTCAACCGTCTGGAAGACGAGAAAGATGAGTCCGAGCATTGCCGCTGCGATGAACAGCAGCACGGCAGCGTTGGGCAGCCTGCTTCCCCAGCGAAAGCGGTTCCAGACCATGACTAGTGCGCGGCTCCCCAACTCCTGCCGGTTCCGATATCGACTCCCAGCGGAACAAACAACACCACAGCGGGATTGTGTGCGTTCGCCATGACACGCTCGATGACCTTCGATGCCGCGTCGACATCGGTTTCGGGAAGTTCGAACACCAGTTCGTCATGTACCTGCAGCAGCATGCGGACATGCCCCAATCCGGCCTGGTCCAAGGCGGGCCCCATCCGCACCATCGCCCGCTTGATGATATCGGCGCTGGTACCCTGTATCGGGGCGTTGATTGCCGCGCGCTCCGATCCTGTACGCTCGTTCTGGTTCTTCGAATTGATACGCGGAAACCAGGTTTTTCGGCCGAACAGCGTCTCGGAATATCCCTTTTCACGCACGCTTTCGAGGGTGTGGAGGATGTATTTCTGGATCCCGGGGAAACGCTTGAAATAGGTGTCGATCATCGCCTGCGCTTCGTCGGGTTCGACACCGAGCCGGCCGGCAAGGCCCCAGCGCGAGATGCCGTACAGGATGGCGAAATTGATGGTCTTGGCCCGCGCGCGGGTGTCGCGGGTGACTTCGCCGAACATCTCGGTTGCAGTGCGAGAGTGAATATCCTCTCCCTTTTCGAAGGCATCGCGCAGCGGGCCGACGTCTGCCATGTGCGCGGCGAGACGAAGCTCGATCTGCGAATAGTCGGCTGACAGCAATACGTTTCCTTCATCCGCCACGAAGGCTTCGCGGATCTGGCGGCCGATTTCCGTCCGGATCGGGATGTTCTGCAAATTCGGGTCGGTCGAGGAAAGCCGCCCGGTTTGCGCGCCGACCAGGCTGTAGCTCGTATGCACGCAGCTGGTTCTCGGGTTGATCGCCTGCTGGAGCGCGTCGGTATAGGTCGACTTCAGCTTGGTAAGCTGCCGCCATTCGAGCACCTTGTCCGCGATCTCCGCTCCATCGGCCGAGAGGCGCTCCAGTATCGACTGATCGGTCGAATATTGCCCGCTTTTTCCTTTCTTGCCGCCCTTGTGGCCGAGCTTGTCGAACAGGATGTCGCCGAGTTGCTTCGGGCTGCCGACCGTGAATTCCTGGCCTGCAAGAATATGGATTTCGCCCTCTAGCCTTGCCGTCTCCGTGGCGAACTCATTGGAAAGCTTTGCCAGCCGTGCGCGATCCACCTTGATGCCGTGTCGTTCCATGCCGGCTACCACCGGGACAAGCGGGCGGTCGACGCGCTCGTAAATCTTCGTGCCTCCCTCGATCGGCAGGCGCCGGCGCAAGTGGGCGTGCAGACGCCACGTGACATCCGCGTCTTCGGCCGCATATTCGGTCGCCTTGTCCAGTGGCACTTCGCCGAAAGGGATCGCTTTCTTGCCCGTCCCGCAGATTTCCTTGAAGCTGAGGCAGGTGTGCCCGAGGTGGCGTTCGGCAAGCTCGTCCATCCCGTGGCCTCCGCCGATACCCGATTCGCTGCGTCCGGCGTCGAGCGCGAAACTGATGATCATCGTATCGTCGATAGGCGATACCATGATGCCCTGTCTCGCCAGGACGTTCAGGTCGTACTTGCCGTTCTGGAAAATCTTGAGGATCGCATCGTCTTCCAGCATCGGCCTGAGTGCGGCGAGCGCCGCATCCATTTCGATCTGAGCCGGGCGTTCGGCGAACATGTCGCTGCCGCCATGACCCAGCGGGATGTAACAGGCCTCGTTCGGGCCGACCGCGAGACTTACACCGACAAGATCGCACAGCATGCAATCGAGCGAGCTGGTTTCCGTATCGACCGCCACGAGCCGCGCGTCGGTTGCGCGCCGGATCCAATGCTCCAGCCGGTCCATCGTCTGGACGCACTCATAGGCGCTGCGATCCACTGCAGGCATTTCCGGCAGCGGCTGCACATTGCCCTGGCTGCTCGCTTCGGCCCCGGCGGTCTGCTGTTTGGGCGGATTGAGATCGGTCCGGCGATTCGGGCTGCCAGTGCCCGATTCGAGGCGGCGCAGCAGGCTGGTGAAGCCGTGCTTCTCGAGGAATGCCGAAAGAGGTTCTGGCGGGACGCCGCCGAGCTTCATGTCTTCGAGTTCGACCGGAAGATCGCAATCCTCGCGCAGCGTCACCAGTACGCGGCTGAGTTCCGCATTGGCCCGGTGTTCGATCAGGCGTTCCTTGAGCTTGCTCTTCTTCATGCCCTCGGCGGCATCGAGTGCGGCGGTAAGGTCGCCGTGTTCGACGATCAGCTTGCTCGCGGTTTTCGGTCCGACCCCGAAGATGCCGGGGATGTTGTCGACCGAATCGCCCATCAGCGCGAGGACGTCGCCCACCTTCTCGGGCGGGACGCCGAATTTCTCGATCACTTCCTCGCGCCCGATGCGCTGGCTCTTCATCGTGTCCAGCATGTCGATGCACCCGCCGGTTTCGACTCCCGGCTCCAGATCCTCGTCCGCACATTTGCCGATAAGCTGCATCAGGTCTTTGTCGGACGAGACGATTGTCACGTCCCATCCCTTGCGCGTGGCGGCCCGGGCATAGGACGCGATTATGTCGTCCGCCTCCACGCCGGGTTCCTCGATGCAGGGAAGGCTGAAGGCACGCGTCGCATCGCGGATCAGGGGAAACTGCGGCACCAGATCCTCTGGCGGATCGGGGCGGTTGGCCTTGTACTGATCGTAGATCTCGTTCCGGAAGGAATGGCTCGACTTGTCGAGGATTACCGCAAGGTGGGTCGGACCGTCGGCCTTGTCGAGATCATCGGCCAGCTTCCACAGCATCGTCGTATAGCCGTAAACCGCACCGACCGGCGTGCCTTCCGGATCCGTGAGCGGAGGCAGGCGGTGATAGGCCCGAAATATATAGGCGGAGCCATCGACGAGATAGAGGTGCTGTTTGTCGGCCATCCCAGCGGCACTAGCAGTGAGTCGCGTGCATGGGGAGCGGCAAGAGGCGGAAAAATGTGACCTAAAAATGGCGGAAATGCGGCAATTTTGCTGAAACTATGGCGAATTCGCTTGCGATGCCACAATCCGGCCACTATTTAGACATTGTAAGGCCCGAATTGCCGGGCCTTGCGTGAGGGGGTGGGATCACTTCTCTCGCACCATGAACTCGCTGTTTAAGGATTACCATTATGCGCAAGATCGCACTCTTCGCCGCCGCTTCGGCCGCTGCTCTCTCGCTCGCCGCTTGCTCGGAAGCTACCGAAGACGCAGCTGGCGAAACCGCTGATTCGGCTGCTGCCGACACCGAAGCCAACATGGAAGCCATGGAAGCCGGTGCTGAAGAAGCTGGCGCCGAACTGGAAGCCGGCGCTGAAGACATGGCTGCAGAAGCTGACGCAGCTGCTGCTGAAGTCGAAGCCGACGTCCAGGACGAAACCGCTGACGAAGCTGCTGTCGACTAATATCGCAGGCTTCGTAAACGGTTGACCGTTTCGAAAAGAAAGGGCGGCGCCGCAAGGCACCGCCCTTTTTTCATGTCTGAAACGAGATTGACCGCCTAGCCGCCGTAATCGGCGTCCGCCCACACGCGGCGATCATCGTCCTGGCTGGCAAATCCCCGGTACAGCGCACCCGCTATCGTTGAAATGCGCGCATCGCGCATCTGGCGGGCTTCGAGCTTGCGGCTGCGGTTTCCATTTTCGACTGCCATCGACGGGCTCTGGCCGGTCACGTAAATCGCGGCGGCAATTGCGCGTCCATCGGGCGTGTGGAAAATTCCGATATCGCTCGCGGTGCGGCTAAGGGTTCCGGTCTTGTGCGCCAGCCCCGCGCCTGTCGGAAGCGCGGAACGCATCCGCTTTTTGCCCGTGGTCGTGGCCCGCATCGCGTTCATCAACACGTTACGCGAAGAGGTGCTAAGCCACTTGCCCTGATAAATTCCGGCAAGAAGCTGACCCATTGCACGCGGCGTGGCGCTATCGCGCAAATCTACGCTGGATGCAGGATCGACGCGGCCGTCTTCGCGGATAAGCGTGGCAATGTCGCGAGTGAGTTCGAACTCCTCCAGACCAGCATTGCGCATCCACTGGTTGACAGCGCGCGGCCCGCCGACCGCCGCGAGCAAGGCATCGGTGCAATCGTTGCAGCTCTTGCTGATCATCAAATCGATATGCTGGCGAGCGGAAAGGTGGGCGCCGCCCGGACGGGGCAGTCGCCACTCGCTGGTCAGGCTCCATTTCCCGGCATCGACACCGGCCAGATAGGTAGCGGCGATCGCGACCTTGCTGGTGCTGGCCATGGGAAAGCGCTGGTCGGCGAGAATGCCGATTTCCTGCCCGGTCGAAAGATCGATGGCGTAGACGCCGATGCGCCCGCGCGATCCATCGGCCAATTGGGAGATCCGCTGCTCCAGCGCGTTGTCGTAGACCGCATCGAAGCTCTGGGGCGCGCGGACTTCGGTGCCGAGCACCTGATCGAACTGCGCGCTATAGTCCTTGGTTTGTGCCTGTCCCGGTGCCGACAGCGAAAGCGAAAGAGCCCCCATGGTCAGCAGTTTTGCTAGTGATCTGATCCGCATACCCATCCCAATACCAATTTCATGGTTGTCAGGACATTAACGCATCAGTGGATTCATGCGCAAGTGTTGCCGCGACGAATGGTGTCGCGGCAACGATGGCACCTTTTCCGGTAAGGAAGTTTCGTCACCGCTCAGGCGGCGGCGATGACCTGCTCGATCTTCGAGGTCGGTTCGCCGGTCACGGTCTTGTCGATTTCGCCGACAAGACGCTTTTGCAGCTCGGTGTGATAATGACGGCGCATCTCCCCCAGCGTCTTGGGGTCGGCGATAACCAGAACGTCGGTCAGTTCACCAGCGATAGCCTTAGCGTTCAGCCATTCGGCCGCGGCTGCGCCATGCGCGAGTTCGTTGAGATCGGTCGAGTTGGTCCGTTGGCCCATATCGTCCTGATGCTTCACACCTGCGCTGAAATTCGTGGCTGTGAGGTCCGGCTTCTGCGCGCCTTCGAGTTTCGGTTCGAAGGGCTGGCCCTTGTTCTGCATCACGGTGAAGTGTTCGCCATCGACGATTGCGACATGAGCCATGTGCGGCAGTTTCATCGGGTTCTCCTTGGTAAGATGATGTGTCACCTCACCAACGGCCGAGATGCGGCTGGGGTCCGGGACTTGTGAGGCAATCTGCGATGCGCCACAGTATCGCCCATGGGAGAGAGCGATGGCGCGAGCCAGCTGCAAGCCGGACTGACCAGGGCGCTGGGCCGCGCCGGGATGGGTGCGCCCGGTGGCCTTGCCCGGCTGACCGGCGGCGCGACCATGGAAAGCTGGCGCTTCGAGGCGGACAGGGAGCCCTTTGTCCTGCGCCGGGCCCCAAGCCTGTCGTTCCTCGAAGACCGACCTTTCGGACACGATACCGAAGCTGCCCTTATCCGTGCGGCTGGCGGAGCAGGAGTGCGAGCGCCGGACGTTGTGGTCGAACTGCAAGGAGAGGACGGCATAGGAAGCGGTTTCATCATGCGCGCTCTTCCCGGCACGCCCGATCCGCGAGCCATCCAGCGAATGGACAAACCGGAACGCCTATTGGCGGAATGCGCAGCTCAACTTGCCGACATCCATGGAATCGCGCGCAAGGATGTGCCCGCCGACGTTCCCGTCATGAATTACGGAGAGGCAATCGCGAAACTCCGGGAACAATTCGAGGAAGCGGGCGGCGACCGCCCCATTCTGGCGCTCAGCCTGAAGTGGCTGCAGGACAATTGCCCGGCGCCGGTCGAACCGGTGCTCAATCACGGGGATTTTCGCCTCGGCAATCTGCTTGTCGAGGAAGGAAGGCTCACCGGCGTACTCGACTGGGAGCTGGCGCATTTCGGCGACTGGCATGAGGATCTCGCTTTCGGCTGCATGCCGGTCTGGCGCTTCGGCGCTTACGAACGGCCGGCCCTGGGACTGGGATCGCTTGAAGACTACTTTGCTGCCTACGAGGCTGCCGGGGGCAGGCCGGTCGATCGCGCACGTTTCCGTTTCTGGACGATCTACCGCATGGTCTGGTGGGCGCTCGGCTGCCTGAGGAATGCGCAGATGTGGCGCAGCGGCGATGACCGGATGCTGGAACGGGTGGTCATCTCGCGGCGGACCAGTGAGCAGGAACTCGATCTGTTGCTGCTGCTGGAAGAAGAAGCCCCGGAAGCCGAGCGAACCGCGCCGGTAACCGCGCCTTATGCGGCCTGGCCGGGCCATGGAGAGGCCACTAGCGGAGAGATCGCGCGGGCTGTCTCCGAATGGCTCGGCACGATCAAAGCCCGAATGGAAGGACACGATCGCTTCCAGCTCGCCGTCGCGCGCAACGCTCTCGGCATGATCGCACGAGACGATTCGCTGCTCCCGCGAACAATGAACCTCGATCTGGCCGCAGCGCTTCTGGCTGGAGACGCTTCGCTGGACAGCGCAGGACTGCTCGCAACGCTCCGTGCCGATGCACTGGAAAAGCTCGAGGCCGACGTGCCCAAATACCCCGCGCTCGCAGTCGCGCGCAGGAAATGGTTGGGAGAGAATTGATGGATTTCGCCGTCCCCCGGGAACTCGAAGATTACTACGCCGAGCTGGTTTCCTTCATCGAGGCCGAGATCGAACCGCTGGTCGGAAAGGACGACAACATCCGCTTTTTCGACCATCGCCGCGAGAATGCGCGGACCGATTGGGATCGGGACGGGCTGCCGAGCTGCGAATGGGAGGAGCTGCTGCGACAGGCACGCAAGGTGGCTGACGAGGCAGGCCACTGGCGCTTCTCCGCGCCGAAGAAATATGGCGGCAAGGACGGGTCGAACCTCTGGATGGCGGTTATCCGCGACCGGTTCGCGCAGCGCGGGCTCGGCCTCCACAACGATCTCCAGAACGAACATTCGATCGTCGGCAACTTCCCCTTTGTCGCCATGTTCGACACCTTCGGGACCGAAGAACAGAAACAGGAATTCATCCTCGGCGGCTTCGAAGGCACGCGCCGCGTCGCTTTCGGTCTTACTGAACCCGATCACGGTTCGGACGCCACCCACATGGAAACCGTCGCAGTTCGCGAGGTTCGTGACGGAACCCCCGGCTGGCGGATCGATGGGGAGAAGATGTGGATCACGGGCATGCATGTCGCCACGCATTGCGCGCTTTTCGCCCGTACCGGCGGGACGGCGGGCGATGCGAAGGGAAACACCTGCTTCCTCGTGCCCAATCCGACCGAAGGGCTGAAGATCGAAGAGTGGATGTGGACTTTCAACATGCCCACCGACCATCCGCGGCTGTCGTTCACGAATGTCTGGGTGCCGGACAGCGCGATCCTCGGTGAGGAGGGCCGGGGTCTCGCGCTGGCCCAGAGCTTCGTCCACCAGAATCGCATCCGGCAGGCCGCCTCCAGCCTCGGCGCGGCGCAGTACTGCGTGGAGGAAAGCGTTCGTTATGCCCGCCAGCGCAAGCCTTTCGGCGAAGAACTGGCGCGCAACCAGGCGATCCAGTTCCCGCTGGTCGAGCTTGCGACGCAGTGCGAAATGCTCCGCCTGCTGATTTATAAGACCGCCTGGCAGATGGACAACATGCCACATGAGGAGATCGAGAAGACGATCTCCGACAAAGTCTCCATGTGCAATTACTGGGCGAACCGGCTGGTGTGCGAAGCCGCCGACCGCGCGATGCAGGTGCATGGCGGGATCGGCTATTCGCGGCACAAGCCCTTCGAACATATCTACCGCCACCATCGCCGCTATCGCATCACCGAAGGCGCCGAGGAAATCCAGATGCGGAAAGTGGGGGCATATCTGTTCGGCTATCTGGGGCCGCGCAAGGGCGAGTTTGCGGCCGGTTGATCCGCATCCTCATGTCGTTCGCAGAACTCCCGCTTGACCATGGGCGTTGCATTTGCCTCTCTCAGGCCCACAATTCTTGGGGACTTATAACATGAACACCTTCCTTCGCGTCGCCGCGACCGGCTTGCTTGTATCGACTTCGACCGCCGCTTTTGCGCAAGGGGCTCCGATCGTGATGCCCGGCGCTCCGGGAGAGGCGCCGCGGGTGATCGACGAGGCGCAGGCGATTGCGCTTTCGGACACGCGCTATTCACCGGCCGACGTTGCTTTCATGCAGGGCATGATCGTCCACCACCAGCAGGCGGTGGAGATGGCCGATCTGGTCGAGGCGCGCACCAATAACGACGCGATCCTCAAGACGGCCGACCGTATCGGAGCGGGCCAGAGCGACGAAATGAAGTTCATGCGCGAATGGCTCGAAGCACGCGGCGAACCTGTTGAAATGAAACACACCGGGCATCAGGGCCATGGCGGCCACATGATGATGGGCATGGCCACTGCGGAGCAGATGGCGGCGCTGGCCGCGGCCAATGGCACCGAGTTCGATCGCCTGTTCCTCCAGCGCATGATCGCCCACCACAAGGGCGCCCTCGAAATGGTGGAACGTCTGCACGATGCGCCCGGTAGCGCCTACGAACCCGTGATGTTCGAATTCACCAACGAGGTGGTGAGCGATCAGCAGGCCGAGATTGACCGGATGAACGCCGTCCTCGCCGAGCTGTCCACCGATCCGCGCGCCCGGCTCGCTGCCGGCTTCCGCGATGCGGAAGAGGCGATTTCGAACCTCCGCCTCGTCGCGACGCAGCCCAAGCCGACGGGCTTCTTCGATCCCGAAAATCCGGCCCAGTTGCAACCCCTCATCGAAAAGGATGATGCGGAAGAGCAGCCTGCCGACACCGAAGCGGACGGCGAGGAAGAGGAAGACAAGCCGCAGTTCGGCAAGCGCGGTTCGCTGCTAGACTTCGCCAACACCGATATCGCCTTTTCTGGCGATCTCATGGTCGCGGGCAATTATCACGGCTTCAACGCCTACCGCCTCGGCGAGGACGGCGTGCCGCAGCTCGTTTCCTCGATCGTCTGCCCCGGCGGGCAGGGCGATGTCTCCATCGTCGGCGATCTCCTGGTGATGAGCGTGCAGGACAGCCGCGCGCGGATCGATTGCGGCCTCGAGGGCGTGACCGGCAATGTCAGCGAAGATCGCTTCCGCGGCCTGCGCATCTTCGATATTTCGGACATCACCCGGCCGCGCCAGGTCGGCCTCGTCCAGACCTGCCGCGGCAGCCACACGCACTCCATCGTGAGCGCCGACGCCGACCGTATCGTGCTTTACAATTCCGGCACCTCCTACGTCCGCGACAACGAAGAACTGGAAGGCTGTTTCGACACGGCGGGTGACGAGACCGCGCTGTTCAGCATCGATGTCGTCGAGATCCCGGTCGCCAATCCTGCAGCTGCGCGCATCGTGGACAGCCCGCGGGTGTTCGCGCGTGACGGCCAGATCGCCGGCCTCTGGCGCGGCGGCGATCATGGCGACGGCACGCAGGATACCAGTGTCACCAACCAGTGCCACGACATCACCGTCTTCCCGGCAAAGAACCTCGCGGCGGGCGCGTGCTCGGGCAATGGCATCATCCTCGACATTTCTGACCCGATGAAGCCGGTCCGGATCGACGACGTGACCGACAAGGGCTTCGCCTACTGGCACTCGGCCACCTTCAACAACGATGGCACCAAGGTCCTCTTCACCGACGAATGGGGCGGCGGCGGACGCCCCCGTTGCCAGGCGGGCGATCCCACCAACTGGGGTGCCGACGCCTTCTATGCCATCGAGGAAGGCAAGCTGAGCTATCGCGGGATGTACAAGCTGCCCGCGCCGCAGGGCGACAAGGAGAACTGCGTCGCGCATAACGGCTCGATCATCCCCGTCCCGGGCCGCGATATCTTCGTGCAGGCGTGGTACCAGGGCGGCATTTCGGTGATCGATTTCACCGATGCGGCCAATCCGGTCGAGATCGCTTATTTCGACCGCGGCCCGGTGGACGAGGACCAGCTTGTTACCGGCGGCTACTGGAGCGCCTATTGGTACGACGGCCGCATCTACGCGACCGAGATCAGTCGCGGGCTGGATGTCTTCGCGCTGGAGCCGAGTGAGTTCCTCACCCCCGAGGAAATCGCCGCCGCCGAAGCGGCGCAATACCCGGGCAATGTCTTCAACCCGCAGACCCAGACGCAGGTGACCTGGCCTGAAGATGTGATCGCGGCTGCCGAGGCGAGCCGCAAGGGCGGCTAAGTCCCGGCGCGGGAGGGGCGTCATTTCGCCACTTCACACCGGGTGCTCAACGCACAAGAAAAGGCCCGGCGGATCGCTCCGCCGGGCCTTCGTGTTTTCTAGCCGTTCGGCTGGTCGGTAAGGCTTAGAAGCCCATGCCGCCCATACCGCCCATGCCGCCCATGTCGGGCATGCCGCCGCCGCCGGAGGACTTGTCTTCCGGCTTCTCGACGATGGCTGCTTCGGTGGTGATCAGCAGGCCGGCAACCGAAGCTGCGTCCTGCAGTGCGGTGCGCACGACCTTGGTCGGGTCGATCACGCCGGCAGCCACGAGGTTTTCGTAGGTGTCGGTCGCGGCGTTGAAGCCGAGCGTGTCGTCATTGGCGTCGGTCAGCTTGCCTGCGACAACCGCGCCGTCGTGGCCGGCATTGGCCGCGATCTGGCGAACCGGTGCCTGCAGTGCACGGCGAACGATGTCGATGCCGCGGGTCTGGTCACTGTTCTCGCCTTCGAGACCGTTGAGGGCCTTGGTGGCGTAGAGCAGGGCAGTACCGCCGCCCGGGACGATGCCTTCTTCGACGGCTGCGCGGGTTGCGTGCAGCGCGTCGTCGACGCGGTCCTTGCGTTCCTTCACTTCGACTTCCGACGCACCGCCGACCTTGATCACGGCAACACCGCCAGCCAGCTTGGCCAGGCGTTCCTGCAGCTTTTCCTTGTCGTAATCGCTGCTGGTATTGTCGATCTGCGTGCGGATTTCAGTCACGCGCGCCTTGATGTCGCCTTCGTCACCGGCACCGTCGACGATGGTGGTGTTGTCCTTGTCGATGGTGACGCGCTTGGCTTCACCGAGCATGCCCAGCGTGACGTTCTCGAGCTTGATGCCGAGATCTTCGCTGATCATTTCGCCCTTGGTCAGGATCGCGATGTCCTGCAGCATTGCCTTGCGGCGATCGCCGAAGCCCGGTGCCTTGACCGCAGCAACCTTGAGGCCGCCGCGCAGCTTGTTGACCACGAGGGTAGCCAGCGCTTCGCCTTCGATGTCTTCCGCGATGATCAGTAGCGGACGGCCCGACTGGACGGCCGCTTCGAGCACGGGCAGCATCGCCTGCAGGTTCGATAGCTTCTTTTCGTGGATCAGGATGTACGGGTTTTCGAGTTCGACCGTCATCTTTTCCGGGTTGGTGATGAAGTAGGGCGAAAGGTAGCCGCGGTCGAACTGCATGCCTTCGACGGTTTCGAGCTCAAATTCGAGACCCTTGCTCTCGTCGACGGTGATCACGCCTTCCTTGCCGACCTTTTCCATGGCTTCGGCGATCTTTTCGCCGACTTCACGGTCGCCATTGGCGGAGATGATGCCGACCTGCGCGATTTCCTGGCTGCCGGACACGTCCTTCGAACGGCTCTTGAGGTCTTCGACGACCTTGGTCACGGCGAGATCGATGCCGCGCTTGAGGTCCATCGGGTTCATGCCTGCTGCGACCGACTTCATGCCTTCGGTCACGATCGACTGGGCCAGAACGGTTGCGGTGGTGGTGCCGTCGCCGGCAAGATCGTTGGTCTTGCTCGCGACTTCCTTGATCATCTGCGCGCCCATGTTCTCGAACTTGTCCTTGAGTTCGATTTCCTTGGCGACGGTGACGCCGTCCTTGGTGATGCGGGGTGCGCCGAAGCTCTTGTCGATCACGACGTTGCGGCCCTTGGGGCCCAGCGTGACCTTGACGGCATTGGCGAGGGTATCGACGCCGCGCAGAATGCCTTCGCGCGCGTCGCGGCCGAACTTTACGTCCTTGGCTGCCATGGGAGTTTCTCCTGGAATTGGTTGTTAGACGAAGAAATGCGAAAGGGGTGGGCGATCAGCCCATGATCCCCATGATGTCGCTTTCCTTCATGATAAGCAGGTCTTCACCGTCGAGCTTGATCTCGGTGCCCGACCACTTGCCGAACAGCACGCGGTCGCCAGCCTTGACGTCGAGCGGGGTTACGGTGCCGTCTTCGCCCTTGGCGCCCGAGCCCACGGCGACAATTTCGCCTTCGCTCGGCTTTTCCTTGGCGCTGTCGGGAATGATGATCCCGCCGGCGGTCTTCTCTTCTGCTTCAATGCGGCGCACGAGCACGCGGTCGTGCAGCGGACGAAATGCCATGTTATGACCTTTCTCATAGGTTAGATCTGGTGTTGGCACTCTCTCGTCGAGAGTGCCAGCGCACCGCATTTGGGTGTGCGCCTGCACAGAGTCAACGGGACGCTTCACAAAAATTTCTGCGCCGAGGGCGAGACGTTGCCCGGGGTGGCCAGAGCGAGAGCTTCTCTCTATCGCGCCGCTGAATCCCGCCATTTCGCCTATGACAGGAGCGACCAGAATGCAAACCGACCAGGCCGTCTCGGCCCTCACGATCCCGGAGCAGATATTGCTCTGGTTGCGGCTCAACATGATCGAGATCGCCGGGGCCTTCGCCGTGCTGGTGATCGGCCTGCTGGTGGCCGGACTGATTTCGAACTGGGTGGAAAAGGCGCTTAGCCGCTCTCCCCGGTTCGAACCGACTGTGGCGAACTTCCTGTCCAACGTGGTCAAATATGCGCTGTGGGCGCTGGTACTGGTAACGGTGCTCGCCCAGTTCGGGGTGGAGACTACCAGCATCCTCGCCGCGCTCGGCGGACTGGCGCTGGCCGTGGGCCTCGCCCTGCAGGGCACGCTCAGCAATGTTGCCTCCGGCGTGATGATCCTCGTGCAGAAGCCGTTCAAGGTGGGCGAGGGGATTACCACCGGCTCGGTGACCGGCACGGTGCAGCAGATCGGGCTGTTCACCACCGAGTTGAAACAGTTCGACGGCCTCTTCGTGATGGTGCCCAATTCCGAACTGTGGAACCAGGCGATCGTCAATTTCAACCGCCACCCGATCCGCCGTTTCGAGCTGATCGTGGGCATCGCCTATTCCGACAGCATGGAGCAGGCCCGCAAGGAATTGCTGGCCCTGGCAGAGGCAGACGAAAGGGTGCTGGACGATCCCGCGCCGCAGGCCTTCGTAAGCTCGCTCGATGACAGCTCGGTCGGTATCGGCCTGCGCGTCTGGTGCGCGACCAGCGACTACCTGACGCTGACCTGGGACCTGACCGAGGCGGCCAAGGCGCGCTTCGACCAGGTCGGTCTCTCCATCCCCTTCCCGCAGCGCGAAATCATCCAGCGGGCGGCGTAAATTACCGGCTGGCGGGGCGCAGGGTCAGGCCCAGCGCCTCGCGCCGGTGCCAGCGCCAGCCGAGCAGCGCGGCGGCGACGATGAGCCCGGTCGCAAGACCGATCCAGATGCCGACCCCTTCGAGCGGTGTGGCAAAGCCCAGCACCAGCGCGGTGCCGATACCCGGCACCCAATAGGCGAAGGCGGCGATCCACATCGGGATGCGCGTGTCCTGCAGGCCGCGCAGCGCGCCTGCGGCGACCGCCTGCATGCCGTCGAACAGCTGGAAGGCGGCGGCGATCACGATATAGGTCAGCGCAAAGCCGACCAGCGGGGCATTCTTCGGATCCCACGGATCGATATAGATCGCGAGCAGGTACTCGGGCGCGATGATCATCGCCAGCGCGGTAATCGCCATGAAGCCGGTACCGATCACGATCGCACTCCAGCCCGCGCGTTTCATGCCTTCGGGATCGCGCGCGCCGTAGAAATAGCCCACCCGGATCGTGGCCGCCTGCCCGACCCCGAAAGGCACCTGGAAGGCGAGGGCGGCGATCTGCAGCGCAACGGTGTGCGCGGCAAGCTGTGTCGCGCCGATATTGCCCATCAGGAAGGCGGCGGCGCCGAAGATCCCCGCTTCGGCCGTGATCGTCAGCGCGATCGGCGTACCGACGCGGGTGATGTGCCACAGGCGCTGCCAGTCCGGCGACCACCAGCGGCCGAAGATATGGTAGCGGTGCAGCCGCCGATCGATCCGGATGGCGACGATATAGGCCGCCAGCGTGGTGAATGTGGTGATGATCGTCGCCACCGCCGCGCCCTTCAGCCCCAGCTCGGGCGCGCCGAAATTGCCGAAGATGAAGGCATAGTTCGCCAGCGCGTTGACGAAAATGCCCGACGCCGTGATGGCGGTCGCAAAGATCGGCCGGCCGAGCGTCGAAACAAAACTGCGCAGCACGTTGTTGAACAGCATCGGCACGAGGCTCAGCACCAGCAGCGTGTTGTATTCCAGCGCCATGGCGATGATCTGCGGTTCCTGCCCGGTCACGCGCATCAGCGGGCCGAGCAGCAGGCAAAGCCCGATCCCGGCCACGCCGGAAAACACGGACAGCCACAGCGCCATCCGCACCGAACGGCGCACGGGCCGCAGTGCCGGTGCGCGCTCTCCCAGTTCCGCCGCCGCGACCGCAGCGACAGCGCCCGTCAGTCCGGAAAGGGCCCACAGGACCAGCCCGAAGAGCGCGATGGCCAGCGCCGATGCGGCCAGCTGGTCCTCGCCCAGCCGCGCGATGAAGATCACGTCGATGGCATAGGTCAGCATCTGCAGCAGGTTCGCCGCCGCCAGCGGCCAGCTCAGCCGCAGGGTGGCGCCGATTTCGGCGCGCCAGCCTTCTCTGCCGATCGGCAGGGGCGTGGTGGAGGGTGTGGAGCTCATGATCTTCCGCTCTTCGTGAATCGGAAGAACCGCCCCGCTTAGTCGGATCGGTGCCGGACCTCAAACGCGGATTTCATCTGCGGCCGCGGGAAGCCCCAGAGGCACGAGACGACGGGAGTTTTGCGATTTGCGCCATGCGGCCAGTTGTGGGATGGAAGGAGCGGGCGGCCTTCGGGAAACAATACGGGTTTGCCGAGAAAACGACAAGACGAGGGGTTCCGGGTGAACGACAAGATGGATCTCGACCGCCGCCAGCCGCGCCTGGTCCTGCGGCTGCATACGGGCGTGGGGCAGTCGGGAAAGGCGTTCGACGCCGAAATCCTCAACCTCTCCCGCAACGGCATGCTGGTACGGACCGAAGCGGAACTGTCGCTCGACGATCCGATCCAAGTGGTGCTGCCGAACCGCGGCGCAGTGCCAGCCAAGGTCGTCTGGTTTGCGGACGGATTATACGGTTGCAGCTTCGTCGAACCGATTTCCCAGGATGAAATGGAAGCGGCCACCGATGTCGCATCGACCGAAGACGATTCGGAGCATCGCTACGGTGTGGACCACGAAACGCTCGGCAGCAGGATCAAGCGCCTGCGGGTGAGCAAAGGCCACACCATGCGAGGGCTGGCGCAGAAAGTCGGAGTGAGCAAACCGACCTTGTGGAAGTGGGAAGGCGACCAGGTTCGCCCGCGTCACGAAACGATGCAAAAGCTGGCCGAAGAGCTCGGCGTGAGCGAACTGGAACTGGTCTACGGCGCGCCCGGCCTCGGTGAAGCGATCGCGCTGGCCGAAGAGGATGCGGACAGCGGGAGTTCCCTCGCCGATATCGTCAGGGCGAGCCGCAAGCGGATTGCCGATGCCGCAGGGGTGGACGAGGCGAGCGTCGAAATCCACATCAACTGGGACAAGGAATAGGCGCAGCCCCTGCAATCAGGGGCGCAGCACCAGCCTGTCACGAATGGCATCATAGCGAAGGTCCAGCCCCGCCGTCCGCACCCGGTCGAGCGAGAGACGCCCGCTTTCGCCCGCTGCTGGCAGATTGCCCGCCTTTTCCGACGCCCCCAATCGCGCGAGCGCGGTAACGAGTTCTCCGCGATCGACCTCGATCAGCGACCCGCCGATAAGGAAGATCGTCAGTCCGGTCGCCTCACCCCCTTCGGCCGCGATGGTCTTGGGCACCCCGACACCGCCACTGACCGCAGAAACTCCCTCGGCCAGGCTGAAGCCGATTGGCAGCACCCCGTTCGCATCCGGTTTGGCATAGTTCGCCGGCCGCTGCTCGCGCGCGGCCTGCTTCGCGATCTGCACGGCAGAAGCGGGCTGCGGAGCGGGTCGGTCTGACGGGTTCGCAGCTTCCCCTGACACGGCCGGTTCGCCCGCGGCGAGGACGGCGTCCGGCGCGGCGGGACCCGGTCGCGGAAACTCATGCCCGAAATGGACCACCCGCTCTTCGGGCACGCTGGAGAGGGAGACGCGGACGACTGCCCCGCGGTCGCTGCCCTCGGGCCGCATGGCCCATGCGACCACGAGAATGGCAAGTGCGGTAACCAGCGCAACGATTGCGCGCGAGCGGCTTCGCGGCGGCACCGGGACAAGCCTTTCACCGTCCGAGCGCATCTGGATCATCGCGAGATCCAGAATGCGTAACCGACCGCGCCGATCGCGATTGCAACTCCGTAGGGCAGCTTGGCAAAATCGTCCTTCAGGCGCTTTTTCAGCCCCGTTGCATGCTTGAGGGTCAGCCAGGATACGGCGAGAAAGAAACCCGCGAAGGTGATCGCCACGAACAGGCCGAGCATCTCCCACAAGGGGTAGAAGGAGGCCACCGCCGCGTAGAACTTGCCGTCACCGCCGCCGAAAATGCCCGCCATGAACAGCAGGTACCCGACCACCAGGGCGAGCGCGGCGTGCGCGAAATGCAGGCCCAGCGCGGTCCAGCCGCCCATGGCGAAAGCCAGGCCGAGGCCGGTCACCAGCATCACCAAGCAGAGGATATTGGGCAAGCGCCGCGTGAACGCGTCCAGCCCCGCGCCGATGGCGGCGAGGGCACCCAGCGCGCCGAGCCAGAGTGTGACCACGCCCACCGCGGGGCCTAGTTCTTGTCGGGTGCGGCCGGGCGCGGAGCCAGTCGGACACGCAGCGGATAAGTGTCTGCGGCCTGCGACTGGCCGATGCGGACGCGCTGCGGCGCGGGATCAGCAGCGGTGCGAAGGACGATTTCCGCCGGGCGGGCAGAACCTGCCGGCTGGCGCAATTCGCCGCTCGACAAACGCACGCGTACGGGTACGGAATTCTCGGTCTGGGCCACAGCTGCCGGTCCGCCGACGCTTACGCGCTGCGAACGGGCCGCATTCGAAATGGTGATCCGGTGGGTTTCCCCGCCGCTCATAACCATGCGCTCTTCGGTCACCGGTTCGGCGGGCTCGACCTGATCGTTCTGCGCCAGTTCGGCCAGCGTTTCGCGCGCTCTTTCACGCTGCGCGTATAGCAGCCGGCTGTCGCGGGCGAGATCGCTGCGATAGAACCGGTCGAGGTTGGCGGCAAACCGCTCGTCATTCGCATCGACGCGGGTCGCCGCGATGAAATAGCGTTCGGCGAGGTCGGCGCGGCCGAGCTTGGCGTAAGCCACGCCCAGCGCGTTGAGCGCAGCGCCGCTAGTCTGCGGGTTGAGCGCGGCGCGGTGAAGCGGGCCCAGCGCATTGCCGGTGCGGCCTGCGCGCAGGTGTTCGCGTCCCTCTTCGAGATCGGCGGGTCCGATGGCATATTGCGGCGCCGAGGAATGGCGCGAGAAATCGAACGCCTGGACGAAATTCTGACAGCCCCCCAGGCTGGCGGCGAGCGCAACGAGTGCAAGTGTGGATGCAGGTTTCATGATTATCCTCCTCCTCCCAAGAGTGCTGGACCAACTTCGCGCACGACGCCGACCGCGGCCGGCAGGATCAGAACACCGATCATCGTGGGCAACATGCAGGTCACCAGCGGTATCGAAATCAGCACCGGCAGGCGGTGCGCCTTCTCTTCTGCGCGCATGCGGCGCCCTTCGCGCATTTCCAGCGCATAGACTCTCAGCGTGCTGGAAATGCTCGTGCCCAGCTTGTCGGACTGGATCAGCAGCGTTGCGAAGGACCGGATCTCATCGACCCCCGAGTTTTCGCCCATCCTCCGCATGGCATCTTCGCGCGATGCACCCGCGCGCATCATCAGCGTCGTTTCGGTGAACAGTGCGGAAACAAGCGGGTGGGTGGTGGCGATTTCGCGGCCGACCCGGTCCATCGCGGATTCGAGACCCAGACCGGCTTCGACGCAGACCAACAGCAGGTCGAGCGAGTCGGGAAAGCCGTTGATGATCTCGTTCCGGCGCCGGTCCGCCTTTGCCTGGATGAACAGGTAGGGGAGGAAGAAGCCGAAAAGCGCGCAGACCGCGGAAATGACGTAGATTTTCACGATGCCCGGCGGTTCGGGATCGGTGATAACGCCGAGCAGGTAAAACCCCGGGAAGGCGAAGACCAGCACGATGCGGATCAGCGTATAGAGACGGGGCGCGGAGCTGCCGCGATAGCCGGCGGCTTTCAGCAGCTTCTGCAGCTTGTCGTCCTCGGTATCGGTCAGTTTGATGCCGGAGGATTCGATCGATTGCGCGATCTGCGCCCAGCGGCTTTCGCGTTCCCGCTCGAGCACGCTGTTTTCGAACTCGACGCTGTTTTCGCGCCCGAGCCGGGCGATCTGGTTGCCTATGATCCGGCGCTTAGCGGCCCAGTTGACCGCAATCAGGACCACGCCCACCGCGATGGCGAAGATGATCGCCAGGATCAGTACGCGTATCAGCCAGTTCGAGATCGCGAGTTCGAGCATATCAGACCTTGATGTCGATCATTTTGCGGATGGTGATGACCCCTATGATGTAGAGGATGGAGAGCGTGATCGTGCCGATGATGAAAATCGGATCCTCGATCACGTTGAGATAGAATTGCGGGTTGGCCAGGAAAACGGTCACGAAGGCGAAAACCGGCAGGACGGTGAGCATCCAGCCCGTCATCCGGCCTTCCGAACTCAGCGCCCGGACCTTCATGAACATCGATGCGCGTTCACGGATGACCGTCGCCAGGTTTTCGAGGATTTCGGCCAAGTTGCCCCCGGTTTCGCTTTGCACCGATAGCGAGACCACGAACATCTTCATGTCTTCGAGGTCCCAGCGTTCGGCCATGGCGTTGAGCGCGGTCACGAGGTCCGAACCATAGGTGATCTCGTCGGCCACGATGCCGAATTCGGTCCCGATGGGATCGTCCATTTCGCGCGTGAGCAGTTCGATCGCCGAGGCGACCGGATGGCCCGAACGCAGCGCGCGCACGAAGATATCGAGCGCGACGGGAAATTGTTTTTCCACCTTCCTGCGGCGCGAGGCGGCAATCCGCTGCAGCACGAGGTAGGGCATGACGAAGGCGAGGCAGAGCGCCATTAGGAAAGCGAGCTGGATCACGCCGAATCCGATGCCGACCCCGAAGCCCGCGGCCACGAGGATCACCAGGGCGAAGATCACCAGCCCGGCAATGGTCATGAACATGGCCAGCTGGCCCATGCCCATGGGAATCGCGGAAGCGAAGACGGCGCGCTGGAAATTCTCCACGATCCCGCGAACTATCGGCGGCAGGTGCGGATGCTGGTGCGGGCTGTTCTTGAGCAGCTGCGATACGACCTCGTCCCGGTCCGCGCCGGACTGGATCAGCGTCATCCGGCGGTTGACGGCCCGCGAAAAGGTGCGCTTTTCCGCCGCCGACCGCGCGAGGGTCTGGGCAATCAGGAACACCGCCACGAAGACGGCGAGCAGGAAGACGATCCGGATGATGGTCTCGGCCATGTCAGCCGATCCTCATTTCCGGACGGAAGAGTTCGCTCGGAAGCTTGATGCCGTGCGCTTCGGCGTCCTGCAGGAATTTCGGGCGGATGCCGGTGGCCTCGAAATGGCCCAGCACCGTGCCGTCATCGTCCCGCCCGGTCATCTTGAAGCGGAAGATCTCCTGCATCGTGATGGTTTCGCCTTCCATGCCGGTCAGCTCGGAAAGGCTTTTCACCTTGCGTCGTCCGTCGGACAGGCGGGTGACCTGCACCACGACGTTGAGCGCAGAAGCGATCTGTGCGCGCGAGGATTTCGACGTGATGTCGATGCCGCTCATGCCGATCATCTGCTCGACGCGGCTCAAGGCATCGCGCGGCGTATTGGCGTGCACGGTGGTCATCGATCCGTCGTGGCCCGTGTTCATGGCCTGCAGCATGTCGAAGGCCTCACCGGCGCGGACTTCCCCCACGATGATGCGATCGGGCCGCATGCGCAGGGCGTTTTTCACCAGGTCTCGCTGCGTGACTTCACCCTTGCCCTCGATATTGGGGGGGCGGGTTTCGAGACGGGCGACGTGCTGCTGTTGCAGCTGGAGTTCGGCCGAATCCTCGATCGTGACGATGCGCTCGCGCTCGTCGATATAGGTCGACATGGCGTTGAGCAGCGTGGTCTTGCCTGAGCCGGTGCCTCCGGAAATCAGCACGTTCCGGCGCGAGGCGACGATGGCCTCCAGCACATGCGCCATCTCCTGCGGCAGAGAGCCGAGGCCGATCATCTTCTCGATGCTAATCGGCTGCTTGGCGAATTTGCGGATCGACAGCAGCGATCCGTCGATCGCCAGCGGCGCGACAATCGCGTTGACGCGCGACCCGTCGGCAAGGCGTGCGTCAACGAAGGGCGAGCTCTCGTCCACCCGGCGGCCCACGGCGCTGACGATCTTCTGGATCACGCGCATCAGGTGCTTTTCGTCCTGGAACCGCGTCGATACCCGTTCCAGCTGGCCGCGCTTTTCGACGAAGACCGTGTCATGGCCGTTGACGAGGATGTCGGTGATGGTCTCGTCCTGCAGCAGCGGTTCGAGCGGGCCGAGGCCCATCAACTCGTCCACCACTTCCTGGAGGAGATTCTCGCGCTCCTGCCGGTTCAGGGGCTGATCGAAATCGGCAATCAGTTCCGGCATGATCGCGGAGATCTGGGTCTTGAGCTGTTCGACCGGGGTCTTGTCCAGCATGCCGAGGTTGAGCCGGTCGAGCAGCGCCTTGTGGATCGACACCTTGAGGTCGAGCATCGCCTCGCGCTGGCTATCCTTCTCGCCGAAGAGGATGCGTTCCTGCTCCTCGTCGTCGGGGACATGGAGCGCTTCGATTTCCGAAGCCTGTCCGGCATCCTCGCCGCGTCTGACCTTCCACATGATCTCAGCCCTCCTCGACCAGCGCGAGCATGTGATTGGCCAGCGAGTCGATATCGGCGGCGAACCTGCTCTTGCGCTGGACAGCCCTAGCGAGGACGCCGCGCGCCTGCGCCTGTTCGATCAGCGGTGTGTCAGAATGGACCATGGCGGAAATGGCGTGACCGAGAGCATCCTCGATGCCCTTGCGATCGATCTTCTTGAACAGTCCCGATGCCGCGTGGTTGAGCGCGATGGCAACGCGAGCTTCCGGGTAATCGAAATTGCGCAGCAGCTGCAGCTTGCGCTTCACCTGGCGCAGCGCACCGATGGAGCCGTTGCCGACCAGCAGCACGGCGTCTGCACCCAGCAGGGTCGACATCGCCCAGTTGGTCAGCGCGCCGGGCATGTCGAACAGCACGAGATCGTATTTGCGGCGGGCCAGCGCCACGACCGATCGCAGGCCGTCGAGGTCGAGTTCCTCGATCGGCATGATGTCGGCCGGCGCGGCGATCACGTCGAAGGTGTCGCTCCCCTCCACCGCCACCGAACGGAACAGCTCGTCATCGAGCCTTGCCCCGGCCTCGACGAGGTCGATCAGCGACTTCCGCGATTTGCGGTCGAGGTAGGAGGCGGCGTCGCCGCTCTGCAGGTCGAGATCGATGACGCAGGCGCGCAGGCCCTGTCCCATCGCGCGGGCCATCGCATCGGCGAGGTGGGTGGCGATGGTGGTCGCCCCGGTTCCGCCCACGCATTTCTGCACCGCGAAGACCGGCGCCAGTTCGAGCGTCAGCTCGTCGGGCTTATCGGCCTGTTCGCGCTCGACCTCGAGGATCGCAGTGAGCAGTTCGTCGGTGGTGAAGGGCATGGGCACCACGTCGCCAATGCCCTTGCGCAGCATTTGGCGCGTGATCGACAGATCGACCTGCGGCAGGCCCGCGATGATGGCGAGGTGCGGCCGGGCGGCGCGCAGCGCATCCAGCCGCGCCAGCGAGCGGGGGTCGGCGGGATCGACCTCGATCACCGCGATCCGTGCCCTGCCCACCAGTTCGGCGGGGAGCGGCTCGGACGGTTCGATTTCGACCAGCGTCACCGTGTCCGCCAGCGTCTCCAGTCCGTCCAGCTCCCGCGGGCGGGCGAAGACGAAAACCTGTTCCGGCAATCCTGCCATCCTGTTCGTCTCCGCGGCGTTGAATTTCTGGAAATCGCTCATGTCTGGTTCAATTCGATATCGTGCCTTCGCCGTCCTCGGAGGTCAGCGAATAGGCGAATTCGGGAAGGTCAACCGAGCCGATCAGGAGGCCGAACAGCGGCCTGTGTTCCATGTCGATCAGTCTTACGGTGACGATGGGTGCGACGTCGGGACCGTTGGGGTCTCCGGAATATCCGAGGCCCGACCAGTCATAATCGATCTGGACGTTTTCGGGTGTGATGTTGCCTTTGAAATCCTGCATCCGGCCGACGATCGCGTCGAATGCCGCCCCGTTGCGGGCGGTGCCGAAGGCGCATTGGCCCTTGCAGGTGCAGGCGGTGCTCGTGCAGGTCAGGCCGGGAAACGCGGAAATCGGCACCACCGTGCCTTGCGGAACGCTGCCTGCACTAGCGAAACTGTAGTTGGCCAGACCGGATGGCACCAGGTTGGTGGCGACCGCCCAGCGCGCGCCCATCTGGGTCGCCTTTTCGCCTTGGTTGATCGCCCATGCGTAATAGCCGACGTCCATGATGCCGAACAGGAACAGCAGCATGATCGGCAACACCAGCGCGAACTCCGCCGCCATGGCGCCGCGAACGTCGCGGAGGAAGGCGCGCGCGCGGATCATATGCCGTTCACCACGGCTTCGGCGCTGGCCTGCACGTCGATGGTGGTATCGGTGAGGCCCAGCTGGCCGAACAGCGAATTGTACCCGGTGCGCGCCTCCACCAGCAGGACCGGCGCGCCGCCGGACTTGCCCTTGAAGATGCCGGAATCGATGTAACTCGAGTCGCAGGTAAAGCTCACGGTGATGTCGTCCAGCGCCATGCCGGGCACGCGCGCCGCGGTGCCGGTGGTGGTGCCGGTGCGCGTCACCTGCTTGATCTGCGTTTCCGCCGCGGTGCTGAGGCTGCCGCCGCAAGGGAAATTGGCCCACGGCAGCCGCCCGCCGTATCGAGCGCCTTCGCGCACCGATTTGATCACCTTGTGTTCGGTATAAAAGTAATGCCCCGCCTCGAAGCCCACGAACATGAGGATCAGCAGCAACGGGATCATCAGCGCCATTTCTGCCGCTGCGGCACCGCGCGTATCGCGAAGAAAGGCGAGGGCGCGCATCATTCGATCAGGTAGGGGACATCCTTGCGGACCTCCTGCCCCTCGCTGGCACCGCCGCCCAGCGATGTGCGGCCGATGACCTCGATGTAGAAATCGCTCTTTTCCGTCCGGGCGCGCGCAGCGGAGGGTTCGACCATGAACACGTCGACCCAGTCGACCACTTGCACGTCTTCGGTCCGCCCGCGAATATCCTCGGCCAGGCAATTGACCACGGCAATGGTCAGCACGCGGCGGTCGGGCGTGCTTCCGGGGGGAACTCCCGGCGGCACGCACAGCGGCGTACCCTGCTGCTTGAAGCCCCCGGTGACGTTCTTGGCGGTCAGCATCGTTGCGCGGTTTTCGTATTCGTACCGATATTGCTGGTACCGCGTCGGGGTCGAACGGCCCGTCAGTTCGGGATAGCCATAGTTCGACCATGTAATCGGGATCGCGCCATATCCGTTGGACACGTAATAGGCGTTGCGGTCCCAGTTCCCGTCACCCATCCGGCCCAGCAGGCAGCTGCCCTCCTGGCTCACCGCATGGCACTTGTCACGCGGGTAACCCATCGGGTCCAGCGACAGCGGGTTGGGATGATCGTTGACCGGCGAAGTGGGGAGATAGGGCCGGTCACCCACGATGAAGCCGTTGTTATTGCCGAGGTCGCACTTGTTGCCCTTCTGCAGCAGGTCGATGCGGGCGTTCGCGCTCGCCGGGCAGAGTTCCTGATTGGTCCCGCAGGCCTGGTTCAGCCCGCTGCCCTCGATGCCGAAGCGGGTGTTGATCGCGTCGAACACGCTCACGCTCAGGCCGGGCTTGGTGGTCACGCCGGTTTCCTGCAGGCAGTCGCCGGGGATTTCGGTGCGGCCCAGCACTTCGCGCAGCGCGCTGGCGCCATTGCCGACATTGGTTTCGAGGTATCCGAAATTGCCCGGCACCAGCCCGCCGCCGTCATTGGCGATCAGGCGAATGCCGTGGCCGATATATTGCGTGATGTCGAAATTGGGATCGGCCGTCTCGTTCGGATTGCACAGCATCAGCGGCGGCGTCTTGCACACGGCGGAGCCGAGTCCTGCAAAGGCCACCCCGGCCAGATCCGCGCCATAGGCGCCCACGATCGGCAGCAGCGAATAGTTCAGCCGCCGCCCGTCGACCTGCACTTCCACGTAATTTGCATTGGCATCGCTCGTCGCGGGCGTGGCCTTGGCCTTGTCCTGGTAAAACCGGACCAGGCCGGTCGCATCGCAGGCGGTTTCGGAAGCGACGGTGACGAACTGGCTTTCGGAGGACAGGACCGCGAGGTTCTGCAGCATTCCCGATGCGGCACCGGCGGCGCGTCCGCAAGCCCCGGCCCGCCCGTCCAGCTGGCTGGCTGCGGCCAGCGCGGCCTGGTCGGCGCCGTTCTGCAATTCGCTGTCCAGCCCCATCACGCGGGCGTAATCGAACCCGACCCCAGCAAAGGCGATCAGCGGAATCAGCGCAAGCGCATAGGTGGCCGCAACCGCCCCGCTCTCATCGCCGAAAAACCGCTTAGTCGTGACCGCCTTCATGGTTCATGCTCCGTCCTAGTTCGGACCGCCGCTGGAAATCGCATCGGTGGTGCTGATCGTCTCGACTTCCTCGACAGTGCCTGCGTTATAGGCGTCGATCGCGCGCACCGCGTTGGTGGCCGAAGTCGGCGGGATGGGTGTGTCGTATTCAGGCGATGGATCCACCACCTGCGCGGCCATGGTTGCGCGGTTGGCATCGCCCCAGGTCGGATCGCCCTGCGTCAGGTCCACCCGGCCATCGGTGTTGGTGCAGGCCGCAAGGGCCAGTGCCGCGCCCGCGATCGGCAGGATGCGCTTGGCGTCAATAGTCATAACCGTCTCCTTCGGCAGCAGCCGTTTCGCCGTCGGCGGGACGTTCGCCGGTGATCGGCTCCAGCGGGCGCGGCTTGTATCCTTCCCCGTCCAGCAGCAGCACGTCGGCCTCGCTCGGGTCGTAGATCCGGTCGGTCGGCAGGCGCACCTGGCTGGGCTTGATCGGCGCCACCAGCCGCGGCGTTACCACGATCAGCAGTTCGGTTTCGCCCTTTTGGAAGGAAGAGGAACGGAACAGCGATCCGATGATCGGGATCGATCCTAGCAGCGGGACCTGGTTGACCGTGGTTGTGAAATCGCGCTGCAACAGGCCGGCGATGGCAAAGCTTTCCCCGTCGCGCAGTTCCAGCACCGTGCTGGCGCGCCGGGTCTGAAGGCCGGGGATCTGCAAGCCGCCGATATTGATCGATGCGGCCTGGTCGATGGAGGATACCTCTGGCTCCACCACCAAATTTATGACCTTGTCGGACAGCACCGTGGGCGTGAAGCCCAGGCTGACCCCGAAGGGCTTGAATTCCACCGTCACGGCATTGTTGCCGTCCTGCCCGCCGCCGCCGCCGCTCTGGACCACGGGGATCGGGAATTCGCCGCCCGCAAGGAAGCTGGCGGTTTCACCCGAAAGCGCGATCAGCGTCGGTTCGGCCAGCGTTTTGGCCAGCCCCTTTTCCTCCAGCGCATCGATAAACAGATCGATATCCACGCCAAGGACATCGCTGAACGCTCGCCCGAGGATACCGAAACCGCCAGTTATCGGATCGATCTGGAAGGGGTTGGCACCGCCTCCGAGGGAATAGGGGCCACCGGGAAGGCTGGCGCCATTGCCAGTCGCTCCGGCAAGGCGGCCGCCCGTGATGAAACTGCTGACCCCAAGGTCCTTGCCTACGCTGCGCGATACTTCGGCAAAGCGTACTTCCAGCATCACCTGCTGGCTGCCGCCCAGCGTCATCAGGTTCACGATCTTGTCTTCGGTGGCGTAGGCGCGGGCAAGCTGCATCGCGCGGGATGCTGCACCGGCATCGCTGACCGTTCCCGAAAGCACGATGGCGCCATTGGAAACGCGCATGTCCACCGGCTGGCCGGGCATCAGCTGGCCCATCTGTTCGCGCAGGCCCGCCACATCGGGGCCAACGGAAATGTCCATCACCGCGATCACGCGGTTGCTGCGGTCATACAGCGTCAGCGATGTCGTGCCCACGGACTTGCCGAGGACGTAGATCGAATTGCTGGACACCGGCAGGATATCGGCGATTTCCTCGTTCCCGATCATCGCGCGGTCGATCGCCGTATCGGCGGTCAGCACCTGGCTCTTGTTGACGGCGATATCCACCGTACCGGCATGGATGTTGGCGCCGCCCTGGCCATAGACCTGCGCCGTGGCGGCGCCGGGGGCTAGTGCGGTTCCGGCCAGGGCCAAGGCGATCGCGGCGAGTGGCGTATTCAGGCGAGCCATCTTAACGCTCCACTTCATAGGATTCGGATTCGGTACCCCGGATGATGGCCATGGTCGGCCCGCGCGGGCGGCTGGGCGCACTCGCGGTGCGCGTGGCCTGCGTTGCTCCACCCAGCATGGCGGGCGTGATGTTGATTACCGGCTGGGCCGGACCGCTTCCGGCATTGGCGCCGCCGCTGCTGTTGCGCCCATAGATGCGATAGCCCGCACCGCCCAGATCGGAGAGTACGACCGTCTCGGTCGCGCCGACTTCCTGGTCTTCGACATTGCGCAGGGCGAGCGTGAAGGTGCCCACTTCGCGGGCCAGCGCCAGCTTCTGCGCGCCGAACAGATCGGTCTGAAGCGTGACGGTTTGGACCACTGTAGGCTCGGTGTTCTTTTCGTCCGCCACCTGATCAGTGCCGAGAACAAGGACATTTTCCAGAGCCACTGTAGTCATCCTATCGGTGGTTTGTGCCCCTTCGCCGGGGATTTGTCGGGTCACCATCACGTCGACCACATCACCGGGGCGAACAAAGCCGCCTACACCGGCGACATTGTTCACCGGGATCGCTACTGCACGCATATTGGGCGGGAGGTTTGCGGCGAGAGTGGCGCGACCATTCGCTCCGCTGACCTTGCTGGCCAGGATCGGCTCGCCCGGCGTGATCGGGCGTAGTGCGACGCGGCCGTTGGCCGCTTCCTGCAAACTGGTAAACGCGCCTGAAGGAACCGAGCTGGCAGGCCAGTTCACGAGGCGCGTATTGGTGTCGGTAAGCGGATTGCCGAAAGCGATTTCTTGCGAGGCAACGACGATGCGCGCCATCTGAAGTTCCTCGGCCTTGCGCTCTTCGCGCTCCTGCGCACCGCTAAAATACGAATTGGCGATATAGACGGCGAACAGGCCGACCACGATCGCAATGCCCAGAACAATCCAGTTTCTGCTTTGCATGACCAGAGCCCCCCCTCTTAAGTCGACGTCGTTATACTTAATCTATGCCAATTCGCCAAAAAGAATAATGCGGCCCCCGATTTTCATCGAGGGCCGCAAGCTTAGCCTACCGATTAGGCTGTGCAACCAGTGCCGCCGGGAGCGCACTTTTTGATTTCGGTGGTAGCATTGTCCATCGAAGTCTTAACTGCCCCGCCAAGCGAGAATGCGGCGAAAGCAATCGCTGCGCCGACGACGGCGAGGATCAGAGCATATTCGGCAGCCGAGGCGCCGGATTCGTCACGAAGAAAAGTCTTGAACATGATGTATTACCCCAAGTTGTAAATTCACGGCTGGCATCGCTCTGATGCGTCCCCGCATGGTTCAAAGGCCCCGGCTCTATTTCCGGATAACCCATGTTCGAGGGGGGTAGTGTGGAACCGACGCGACCCTGTTATTATTAACCGGCTTCGCGCCGATCCTTATCACGCTGGCTCCCCTCGAAGCCCATTTAAGTTCGCTGAAACGTAGTCTGCGGTCAACTTTCATGCAACCGAAATCGACTATCCCTGAAATTCAGTTGTTTAAGCGAACCGGAATTTAACGAACGCGGTTAATTCTGGCGGCGGGTGTGGCGGATTCACCCCGATCGGCGAATCAGGAATGTTCACCTGCCCGTTCGATGCCCGTTCGTGGGCCGATGAAGCGCTTGATCGACAACTCCCGTCGAACACCTCGCCCGCTCGCGCGCGGGATCTTCCTGTTCATCATGTGTCTGACAGGCCTGGTTAAGGCCCCGGCACCCCTGCCGGATCCAACTCGGCAAACCGCCTTCTGTCCCATTCCAAGACACTATTTCATTATCCCCGAAAACCAGTGGGATAGCCCGATTATGCGGCCCGCCGCCCCCTCTGCTCCCCTGCGGACCCGTCTCCGAAAAGTTAATTGCATTGCATGATGGTGCCGGGAGGGGTTACTTCGGTTGCAACAACGACACATCGGCAGCCCGGGGCGATTCGTCCCGGAGCCGAATGAACAAGTCGGGGCCGCGAACAGTAACGGATGACATTCGTCAGGGGGCAATACCGGACGGCAGTCCAACAGCCAATCGGCCCGAAGATCCGTGAACTGTCCGCAACAGGAGGGGGGAAACCTTCCTGCCCGCACAGGAAGGATGGACGAGATGGACAGTTTCGAAACCCGCAACGAGTTTGCAGCCCAGGACAGCGACACCGCTTCCGAGAGCCAAGCTACTGATATGCAAGGCAATTCTGTGCAGGCGATGAACCTGCGCAATGCCGATATCGTGCTTCGTCCCGATGCCGACGGCGTCGTCGTCCTCCCCGAAGGCGCCAGCCTCGACAACATGACCGCCGTGGGCCGCGACCTCGTGATCGTCCTCGACGACGGCACCCGCATCGTCATCCCCGACGGCGCGATCATCGTCCCGCAGATCGTGATTGATGGAGTCACCGTCCCGGCTGCCAACCTCGCCGCGCTTCTCACCGGCAACGAGCCGCAGCCCGCCGCCGGCGACCCGCAGAGCTCGGGCGGCAATTTCGAAGTCGATCCCGGCAACATCCAGGCCGCCTATGCCCTGGGTGACTTGCTGCCCTATACGCAGCTCCAGTTCCCGCAGCCCGAAGAGCGCGAGATCATCCCCGCGCTGGCCGAGCGCGATCCGGACATCGTGATCGAAACGCCCGACAATCCCGTTGGCGTGATCAATGCCATCGCCACCGTCGATGAAGACGGCCTGCCGGGCCGCACAATTGACGGCGCCTCCGAACCTGAAGGCACGCGCAGCGAAACCAATTCCGAAACCGCCAGCGGCACCATCGTCTTCAACGCGCCCGACGGCGTGGGATCGGTCCTGATCAACGGCGTAGCGATCACCTCGGTCGGCCAGACCTTCCAGGGCGAAACGGGCACGCTGACCATCACCAGCATCGATCTCGCCAGCGGCCGCATCGGCTTCAGCTTCACGTTGCAGGACAACATGGTCGGCGGCGAGCTGGACGGTTCGTTCGTGATGAGCGTGATCGATTCCGACGGCGACCGCGCCGATGCAAACCTGCAGATCCGCATCATCGACGACGCGCCGATCGCGGCCGACGATGCGAACAGCGTTGCCGCGGGGACCTTCGGGCCGATTGCGGGCAGCGTGCTGGTCAACGACGAACCCGGCGCGGACGGCTATGCCGCCGGCGGACCGGTTACCGGCTTCGCCAATGACAGCGGCTCTGCCGAACCGGGCGATACGCTTGTCGGCACCTATGGCGAGCTGACGCTCAACGCCGACGGCAGCTATTCCTACACCCGCTATTTCAACACGCCCGGCGGCGTGAGCGAAGAGTTCACCTACACCATCACCGATGCCGACGGCAGCACCAGCACCGCCACGCTGACCATCGATATCGGCGATGCGAACGATGCCATAACCAACGTGCCAGACGGCGAAGACGAGACGGTGGTGGAGGAAGGCCAGCTGCCGCCCACCACCGACACGCGTGACGACGAACCGGAGGGTTCGGATTTCGACGGCGACGATGAAACGGCAACCGGCACGATCACCTTCACCTCGCCCGACGGCGTGGGCTCGGTCTCGGTCGGGGGGACCGTGATCGATCCCACCAACCTGCCGCAGGTCGTGGTATCGGACGATACGGGCACCCTCACGGTCATCGACTATACCTATGACCCCGTGACCGGCGAAGGCACGATCACCTACGAATACGAACTGACCGACAACACGGGCGATCCCGAAGGCACGACGGTCGACTTCCCCATCGTGGTGATCGACCTCGACGGCGACGTGGCCGAAGACGACCTGGTGATCACCATCATCGACGACGTGCCCGAAGCCTTCGACGATACGGGCGCGCAGGGCGAAGAAAACGCCCCGATCACCGTCGACGCACTCGCCAATGACATCACCGGCGCGGACGGCGTGGACCTCGCCACTGGAGTGGCCGTGGTCGACGGAACGCTCAGCGGCGACGGCAGCGTTGCCTACAATGGCGACGGGACCTTCACCTATACCCCGGGAGCGGGCGAGGAAGGCACCGTAACCTTCGATTACACGATTACCGATGGCGACGGCGATACGTCGACCGCCACGGTCACGATCACGCTGCAGCCCGATTCCGCGCCTGAAATCGCAGTCGCCGGACAGGACACGGTCTTCGAGGAAGCACTCGGTGCGCGCGGCGACGAACCAGCTGGTTCCAATGCGGCGAGCGACGGCGAATTCGCCAGCGGATCGATCACCATCGCGACCGGCGGCGACAGCGTGGATACGCTGGTCATCAACGGCGTCGACGTTACCGGCGGCGGCACCGTCACCACCGATCGCGGCGTACTGACCGTTTCGGTCACCGACGGCGCCTACAGCTACAGCTACGAGCTGACCGACAACACGCTGACCGATCCGGACAGCGACAGCTTCACGCTGGTTGTCACCGACAGCGACGGCGATACGGCGCAGACCACGCTGGTGGTTTCCATCGTCGACGACAATCCTTCGGCTGCGGACGATGCGAACAGCATCGCAGCGGGCGAATACGGCCCGGTCGGCGGCAATGTGCTGGCCAATGATGTCGAAGGCGCGGATGGCGCGGTCGTCACTTCCTATACCGGCGCGAACGGCACCGGCTCGGCCGGCGACACCATCCAGGGCGAATACGGCACGCTGACTATCGCGGGCGACGGAAGCTATAGCTATACCCGGAATCCGGGCACAGAAGGCGGCGTCAGCGACAGCTTCACCTACACGATCACAGACGGAGACGGCGATACCGCTACCGCCAACCTCGTGATCGCGATTGCCGACAGCCCGGTCGTGCTCGACCTGCCGGTTGCAGGCGAAGAAGGCACGCTGGTCGATGAGGCGGGCTTGCCCGCGGGTTCGGACGCGGCAAGCGACAGCGAATTCACCAGCGGCACCTTCACCTATGACGCGCCCGACGGCCCGGCAGCGGTGACCATCGGCGGCGAGAGCGTGACCGCGGTCGGCCAGACCATCACCGGCAGTTTCGGCACGCTGACGATCACCTCGATCGCCAATGGCGCGATCGGCTACACTTACGAACTGACCACCAATACCGACGGCGACGATACTTTCGACAGCTTCGAAGTGACCGTCACCGATCAGGATGGCGACGTGGCTTCGGGCGATCTCGACATCGCCATCGTGGACGACGTTCCCACGGCAGTGGCCGATACCGACAGCGTGACCGAAGACGGCCCGCTGACCGCGGACGGCAACGTGATCACCAATGCCGAAGCCAATGGCGACAATGGCGGCGACACAACCGGTGCCGATGGCGCGAGCGTGACCGATGTTTCGTTCGGCGGCAATGCGGGCACAGTGAGCGGAGCGACTGCGGGCGCCTATGGCTCGCTCGTCCTCAATGCCAATGGCAGCTATACCTACACGCTCGATAATTCGAACGAGTTCGTCCAGGGCCTCGATTCATCCGAGAGCCTGACCGAGGTCTTCACCTATACTCTGACCGACGGCGACGGCGACACCAGCGTGACCACGCTGACGGTCACGATCAATGGCGATGACGATATCGTCACGATCAATGGTCTCGATCTCCAGACGCCCGAACTGACGGTCGACGAAGACGACCTTGCGGATGGCTCCTCGCCCGATGCAGCGGCACTTACTCCTGCGGGCAACTTCACGGTCGACAGCCCTGACGGGCTCGACACGCTGACCGTGGGCGGCGTCCAGGTCTGGGGCGGCGGCGAAAGCTATCCGATCTCGATCCCCGGCGCCTATGGCACGGTGAACGTAACCGGCGTGACCGTGACTACCGATGCCAATGGCGATGTGATCGCGGCGACCGTGTCCTATGAATACGAACTCAGCGACAACACGCTCGATCATACGGTGGACGGCGAAGACCAACTGGTCGACAGCCTCGACGTTGTCGCCACCGATAGCGACGGATCGCAGGATACGGCTTCTCTCGATATCGCCGTGGTGGACGACGTCCCGACCGCCAATGACGATAGTGCGGGTCAAGGAGCAGAGAACGCGCCGATCGTGATCGATGCGCTGGCCAACGACGTGTTCGGCGCAGACGGTGTCCTCACCGCAGACGGTGTCAGCGTGGTCGTCAGCTCGCAAGGGGCGCAGGGCACCGCGACCTACGATCCGGCGACCGGCCTGTTTACCTACACCCCGGCTCCGGGCGCAGGCAGCAACGGCCAGCTGACCGACAGCTTCACCTACACCATCACCGATCAGGACGGCGACAGTTCGACCGCAACCGTGACGGTCGATCTCCAGCCCGACAGCGAGCCGAGCGGCGGCACGGCTGCCGCGGCAGTCGACGATGACGGCCTGCCCGGCGGCAATCCGGACTCCACCGCCGGCGATCTCGACGCCAATGCAGGCGACGATCCTGCCGACACCAGCGACGCGAGCTTCACCGGCGCGTTGACCTTCGATGTCGGCAACGATGGCCCGGCGACCATTACCTTCGGCTCAGGCCTCGACGGTTCCAGCGTCATGCTGGGCAGCGAAATGGTCACCTATTCGGTCAGCGGCAACACGCTCACCGCATCGAGCGACCGCGGCGACATTTTCACGGTGGAAATCACCGATCCGGCGACCGGCGAATACACCGTCACCCTGCTGCAGAACGTGCTTCACACTGCCGGCAACGACGAGAATGACGCGCTGGCCACCATCGGCTTCACCGTCACGGATAGCGAAGGCGAAACCGCCGATACCACGCTCGACATCACGTTCGACGACGATGCACCAACCGCGACCGATAATACCAATTCGGTCGTGGAGGGCGCCACGGTTACCGGCAACATTCTGACCGATGACGACGGTTTCGGCGTCGATGCGAACGGTGCCGACGGTACTCTCACCATCCTGGCGGTTTCCGGAAGCGGCAGCAGCGACGATGGTGCCCCCTTCGTGGTGACAGGGACCTATGGCGAACTGACTGTAAATGCCGATGGCAGCTACAGCTACGAAAGCTTCGCCAACGCGACGAACGCAGACGCAATCGACAGCTTCACCTACCAGATCGTCGATGCCGACGGAGACATCTCCGAAGCGGCGCTGGATATCGACATCACCAATGTTGCCGGTACCGTCGAAGACGATGAAGCGACCGTCAATGAAGCCGGTCTTCCTACGGGCAGCGATGCGCCGAGCGACAGCGAAATCGACGCCGACGGTCAGATCACCGTCGTCGATGCGACCGGGACGTTCACCTATGTGCTGACCGATCCCGCGGGCGGCAATTACGGTACTCTCACGCTCGACAGCGTGACGGGCGAATATACCTATACGCTCGACACGAATGTCGATGGCGACAGCATCACGCTCGACCAGGGCGGCGACAATGGCACCAACACCGTCACCGGACAGGAAAGCTTCGGTTACGAAGTCTATGACGAGTTCAACAATTTGATCGGCAGCGGGACGATCAACGTCGATATCGTCGACGATGTCCCGACCGCTACCGACCAGGCACTGATCAATGTCGCCGAGGATGCTGCCGATATTTCCGGCAACGTCATGACCGATGGCACGCCCGATACCGAAGGCGCGGACGGCGCCAGTGTTACCGCGATCACGGTGGGTGCGCAGACCGTGGCCGTGCCGCAGGACGGCTCGGACGCAACGCTGATGACCGCCAACGGCACCTACACAATCGACATGGACGGCAACTGGACCTTCGATCCGAACCCGGGTCTCGACCAGTCGTCGGGCGCCATAGTCGCTGACTTCAGCTACACGCTGACCGACGGCGACGGTGATACCGACACCGCCACGCAGCCGATCCGCATCCTCGATGGAACGGGTCCGAACGATCCCGAAGCGGTCAGCCTGACCGTCGACGACCAGAACCTTGCCGATGGCAGCACTCCTGCCGGTCCGGACTCGGATTCCGAAACGATCAATTTCGTCCCCGGATCCGATCCGTTCGAAAGCATCGTGTTCGGCGACACCTCCGGTCTCGACGGCGGCCTGACCTGGGCGCGAGTAGACGATTTCACCATCACCGGTTCGGATGGCGGCCGTCTCGTCGTTACACTGACGCTCAATGTCGTCGGTGACGATGCCACCGTCACTGCAACGCTAAACGACAATTATCTCGGCCATGCGAGCCAGGGCGACGAACTCGACGCGCTCGGCTCGGTCGACGTCATCGCCACAGATATCGATGGCGACACTGCCACCGGATCGGTCGCCGTGAACGTCTCGGACGATGTCCCGACACTCGAAGCCACTGCACCCGGCGCCGGCTCGATCGAAGTCGACGAAACCGACCTGGGCACGCCTGCAGGTGCCGACTTCTCGGGCCTGTTCACGCCCGACTACAATGCCGATGGACCGGGTAGCGTAGGCAACTACATGCTTGGTCTGACCGCCAGCGCGACCGGCCTGGTCGACACCGCCAGCGGCGAGGCAGTGGTTGCCACGCTGGTTGGCGGCACGATCGAAGGACGGACCGAAAGCGGCGGCGAACTGGTGTTCACCATTACCGTCGATGCCGATGGTAATGTCGAACTGACGCAGGAGCGTGCAGTAGTCCACGCCGACGAGACCGATCCCGACGATGCCACCGGTCTTCCGGGTAACCTGGTCACGCTGACAGCCACGGTTACCGATGGCGACGGCGATACGGCGGATGCCACGGCGAATATCGGCGGCGCCTTCTCGTTCCGCGACGATGGCCCTGCGATCGATGCATCGGTAGTCGATGGCAACGCGGTCACGCTGACCACGCAGGATGCCGAGACGATCGGTGCGGGCAGCGACACTGCGGTGTCGACAGCCAACTTTGGCGGGGCATTCACCGTCGCCAGCAGCGCCTATGGCGCGGACGGCGCAGGCAGCATCGCCTGGGACTTCTCGCTGGCAATCGACAATGCGGCATCCGGCCTCACCAGCGATGGTGTGCCTGTTACGCTTTCGTTGAACGGCGATGTGGTCGAAGGGCGCGCCAACGGTACGCTCGTCTTCACGGTCTCGGTCGATGATTCGACCGGCGAAGTCACGCTCACCCAGTTCGAGGAGATAGACCACGACCTTCCCGGCTCGGACGACAATTACGATAGCCAGCTCGAAGCACTCGGTGACGGCGTGCTCTCGCTCAGCGGCACCGCGACCATCACCGATGGCGACGGCGATACGGCCGAGGAAACCGTGGTCCTCGACCTCGGCGGCAATATCCAGTTTGCGGACGACGGCCCGAGCATCGATGCCGCAGTCGTCGACGGCGACGCGGTCACGCTGACCACGCAGGATGCCGACACCGTTGGCGGCACGGACACCGATGTCTCGATCGCCAACTTCGGCGGCGCATTCAGCATCGCGGCCAGCAGCTACGGTGCGGACGGTGCGGGCAGCATCGTCTGGGATTTCAGCCTCACGGTCGATCAGGCCGCGTCGAACCTCAGCAGCGATGGCGTTCCGGTAACGCTCTCCCTGAACGGCGATGTGGTCGAAGGCCGTGCAAACGGTACTCTCGTCTTCACGCTCGAAGTGAATGAGACCACAGGTGCCGTTACCCTGACGCAATATGAAGAGATCGACCACGATCTTCCCGGCGCGGACGGTAATTACGACAGCCAGCTCCAAGCGCTCGGCAATGGCCTCGTCACCCTATCGGGCACGGCGACCATTACCGACGGCGACGGCGATACGGCTGAAGAGACGGTTACGCTCGATCTTGGCGGCAACGTCCGCTTTGCCGACGATGGACCCAGCATTGATGCGGCAGTCGTCGATGGCGATGCGGTCACGCTTACCACGCAGGATGCCGATACTGTCGGCGGTGCGGATACCGATACTTCGATCGCAGATTTCGGCGGCGCCTTCTCGGTCGCCAGCAGCGATTACGGGGCAGACGGCGCCGGCAGCATTGCCTGGGCCTACTCGCTGGTCATCGACAACCCGACTTCGGGCCTGACGAGCGGCGGCGTTCCGGTAACCCTGACGATGAACGGCGATGTGGTCGAAGGCCGCGCCAACGGCACGCTGGTCTTCACCGCTGCGGTGAACGGCACCACCGGCGTCGTCACGCTGACGCAGTACGAGGTGATCGACCACGATCTTCCGGGTGACACGACCGGCTTCGACAGCCAGCTCGAAACCCTTGCCGACGGCGTCCTTTCGCTGAGCGGCACCGCGACGATCACGGACGGCGACGGCGATACCGCCGAGGAAACGGTGGTACTCGACCTTGGCGGCAATATCCGCTTTGCCGATGATGGCCCAATCGCCGATCCCGATACCAACAGCCTGACCGAGGACACCGCATCGGTTGGCGGCAATGTCATCGCCGACGATGCCTTCGGCGCTGACGGCGCGGGTGATCCGGCCGTAACCGCAGTGACCGGCTTCAATGGTACTGCCGGCACAGTGGGCGGCTCGACAGCCGGAGAATTCGGTACGCTCTCGCTCAATGATGACGGGACCTATACCTATACGCTGAATACCGCTGCGGTGCAGAATCTCGATGACGGGGAAAGCGAAGTGGACAGCTTCACCTACACGATCGTCGATGCCGACGGCGATACCAGCACCACCACGCTCGACATCACCATCACCGGCGCAAACGACGCTCCGATGGCCGAGAACGACACCAACTGGGTGCTCGATGTCACCGTGGGCGCCGACCCGACCACCTCTGGCAATGTCCTGCAGGATCTCGATCACCCCGGCGCGCCGAGCGGTTCGTTCGCGGACGTGGCGGACACCGATGTCGACGGCGATACGCTGAGCGTAACCGGCGTGACTGGCGGTACGGTGGGCGCATCGCTCGCCGGGACCTACGGCGCGATCGTCATCAATGCCAACGGGACCTACACCTACACGCTCGACAGCGACAACGCCGCGGTCGATGCGCTGGGCGACGGTGAAACGCTGACCGATACCTTCACCTATACGGTGAGCGACGGCGACGCGACCGACACCGCCACCGTGGAGATCACGATCTTCGGCACCAATGATGCACCGGTTGTCGGCACCGCTGTTGCAGCAGTCTCGGACGAGGGTCTGGCCGGAGGCAATGTCGACGGCGTCGGAACCCCGACCGACACCACCAACTCGGCCATTGCGATGGGCACTGTGACGATCACCGACGCCGATGGCGATGCGCAGACCGTCACCCTCGGTACGCCGACCTCCGGGGCCCTTTCTTCGGGCGGCGATCCAGTTCTTTGGACTACGCAGGACGGCGGGCAGACGCTGGTCGGCTACACAACCAACGTGAACAATCCGGTCGTCACGATTACGATCGACAATGACGGCGATTTCACGGTCACCCAATTCCAGCAGATCGACCATCCGGATACCTCGGTGGAAGATGTCGATTCAATCGTCATTCCCGTGAGCTCGAACGATGGAACGACCACGGTCACCAATCCGAACGCAATCTCTGTCTCATTCGAGGATGATAGCCCGATCATCGGCGCCTTCAGCCCGGATGATCAGGTCATTCCGAACGAGGACGGATCCACGGCTGACGGGACCTTCGTCTATTCGCCGGGCGGCGATGGGCATGGCGAATTCACGATCACTGGACCGGTTATCGATGGCATCGTCTACCAGCCGCTTGAACACGGCCTGCTCGACCTGACTGACGACGGGGTAGCAAACCCCGTTCAGGGCACGACACTTACCGGCACGAATGCCGATGGGACGGTCGACATCTTCACCTTCCAGGTGGATGCCGAAGGAAATTATCTCTTCACGCTTCTCGAGCCGGACGCCGGAGATACGGAGACCGTTTCGTTGCTGGGCCTCACGGCCGGCGGCCCACAGGCATTTGTCCAGACTCCGGATGGCCGGATCGAATTCAGCAGCGCTGACGGCATCAATTCTTCGACAGTCGGATTTGGTGTCGCCAACCAATTCGTGGGAGCGGGTGAAAGCTTCGCTGTGGAGTTCCACTCTCCTGGCCAGCCCGGCAACCAAAACCCCTTGGTAAATCCGGACTTCGTCTCTTCTGCGGTCCTCACCAACGATCGTGACGGCGGGAGCGTCGTCTACCAGATCACCGTTTACAACGACGCCGACGGGACTTCGGAAGTAGTCTACAACGGGACTATCACAACTTCGGAAACGTTGATCGATCCGACTACACTGGATACGTTCAATCGGTTCGAAGTCGTTGCGGTCAGCGGTGGTGGGCAGGGCGCGCGCTTTACTGCGCTGAGCTTTACCAAGCAGATCTTGCCGGACGAACAGCAGTTCGATTTCGATGTCAGCGCCACCGATAGCGACGGCGATGCGACGGCTATCGCTTCGATCTCTGTGCTGGTCGATCCCGACGCGCCGAGCAGCATGGCTTCGCTCAGCAAGTTCTCGCTCGACAGCACGCTGGTTCAGCAGGACGGCGCAAACGACAACGCACTCTTCGCGAGCTCCTCGACTGCCACCAAGACCACCAGCGATCCGCGCATGGACATGCGCCCGATGGAAATGGCGACGGTTGCGGCGATGGCATCCGGCTTCTTCATGCCGGAAATGCAGTCGCAGTTCGACCAGACCATCGGCGATCGCGTTTCCGCGGACCGTGATATGGTTAATTTCGAGTTCGCTCCTGCTGCGGAAGTCCAGGCTCCGGAGATGCTTGAACCCGAAGCGATGAGTTTCGACGGCTTCGTCCAGACGGATCAGATCGATCCACGCGAACCCACAATGTCGAATATCATGGAAGGCGAAAGCGCGTCCAAGGCACCCCAGGCCGAGTTTGGCAGTAACCTGCAAAACGAAGGCGTGGACTTCGCCCAAGGCGTGGATGCCGGGCCCCAACTGGCCGGCGGCCCGAGTGTGTTCGAAGGCTTTGCCGGGGGCGATGCGGCAAGCGCGATGGAAGCGCTGCTCATGCTCGAAGCGCCAGCCAAGATGGCAGAAGCCGGTCCTGCGAAGGAGCCCGGGAAGGGTGTGGGTGAGACTGTGGCCGAGATCGCGGCGGAAGCCGAAGTCGACGCCATCGTCGATCACTTCGCGGCCAACGATGGTCCGGCGATGGCGGTAACGCCGCCGGAAGGGCTGCTCGACAGCATGATCGGAAACGAAGTGGCGCTCCATGCCATGGGCATGATGCCGCAGGACCAGAACGACGAAGCGGCCGCATTGGCAGCGGCTTCGGCATGATCGCAAAGAGAAGTTTGAAACAAGGGGCTTTGCAATGAGAAAAACAACCGCGATTTTCGCGCTTGCCGGAGCCGCAGTGGGGATGATCCCCTCTGCGGCCTTCGCGCAGGACGACCTTATGAGCCTGGACGGCAGCGAATTGCGCAGCGCCGTACAGATGCGCTACGACGCCGCACTCGCGCTAACCAAGGATCCAGGAATCGTGAACGCGAACGATCCGCGTTACATCTGGGCCAGCGAGGCGAAGGCGCAGTGCGGTATCGCGCTCGGTTTCCTCAAATCCAGCACGAAGGACGAGGTCAGCCTGTCGAAGTGCGGGATGGCCTACGACATGATGAACCGCACGCCGCAGGCGCGGGTAGCCGCTCCTGCGCCGCAGGCGCCCGCTGCGCCTCCAGAAGTCTGCAACGCGCAGGCACCGGGCCTCATCTTCTTCGAATTCGATTCCGCCACGCCGCAGCAGGATGCGGTGGAAACGGTCGAATACGTGGTCGAGAATGCAGCGGTCTGCAATTGGACGCGCTTCACCGTCGTCGGTCACACGGACCGGTCGGGCAGCAACGCCTACAATCAGGGACTGTCGGAACGCCGCGCCGAAGCCATCGAGGGGCTGATGGTCGGTCGCGGAATTGCCGATGCCACAATTTCCACGCGCGCCGAGGGTGAAGAAAGCCCCCGCGTGCCGACCGCCGACGGGGTTCGCGAATTGCAGAACCGCCGCGTCGAAATCCTGGTCAACCAGTAAGTGAGGGGACGAAAAATGCGCAAGACAACCCTGGCCACTGCCGCGGCGCTCCTGCTTGCAGGATCGGCTCCGGCAGCCATGGCACAGACCGCGCCCGCAGAAACCGTATCGATGCAGGACGCGATTGCCATCGCCATGCAGTCGAACCCGGAAATCATGCAGGCACAGTACAACAAGGAAGCGATCGAGTTCGAACGTAAGCAGGCGCAGGGGCTGTACCTTCCCCGCGTCGGCATCGAGGCGAGCGCGGGCGTTCGGAGGCTGGAAAACAACACCCGCCGTACGCTGGGCATCGCGAACAACGAGCTCTATCCGCTGGAAGCGGGGATCAACGCCGAATGGACAGTGTTCGATTTCGGCCGCCGCCGCGGCGAATTGCTGCGCCAGGCGGCCCGCGTCGACGGTGCCTCCCTGCGTGTGGTCGAGCGTTCGGAATTCATCGCCCTGCAGATTGCACGCCAGTATCTCGATGTTCTCCTCCAGGAACGCGTTGTTGCCGCCGCACGTGACAATGCGGCCTTCCATCAGACGCTGGCTTCCGATCTGTCGACCGGGGTGGACGAAGGTTCGATTTCGGTTGCCGACCAGCAGCAGGCCGAAGAGCGGCTGCAATCGGCACTGGTGCGCAGCGAAGAGGCCGATCTGGAACTCCAGAACGCCTATATCTCGCTACGCCGCCTGACCGGCATGGACATCAATGTGGGCACAATCCCGCCGGATCTTTCCAACGCCATGCCCAGCGATCTTCCGACCGCGGTCGGTCTGGCTCGCCTCAACAATCCGCTGGTGCGTGAAGCGGAGGCCGATGTCGACGCCGCTAATGCGCTGGTCGACGCGGCCGAGGGCGACCTCTGGCCGACGATCGGAATCGAGGCGAGCGGCCGCACCGGTGAGGATATCGACGGTTTCGCTGGCGAAACCACCGACCTGCAGGCCCGCGTGGTGCTGCGCTGGGACGTATTCGACGGCGGCATCAACCGGGCCAAGCTGCAGGAGAACATCCGCCAGGCGAGCCTTTCCCGTTATGCACTGCATGATCGCCAACGTGCTGCCGAAGAGGACGTGCGGCTGGCATGGCAACAGCTCGATACGCAGCGCCGGGTGGTGCAGCAGCTCGACCGCCAGAGCCAGGTCAGCGACGACCTCCTGCTGAGCTATCGCAGCCAGTTCAACATCGGGCGTCGTTCGCTGCTGGACGTGCTCGATGCACAGAACACGCGCTTCAATACGCAGGTCCGTCTCGAAACGGCACGGTTCTCCCAATTGTTCGCGCAGTACCAGACGCTTGCTGCTACAAACCAGTTCCTCGATGCGCTGAGCATCGCTCCGGGGGCCGGGGCAGGCGAGCAGGAACGCGAACGGTTCAATTATGGGCCGTCCGCGGATGCCGAATTGCAGCGGCGCGTCGCCGGAGATTGACGCAACACGAAGGGCCGATCACGGCTATGGAACAGACTAGGGCGGAACAGATTGGCGGGCGGGTCCTGGACCCGCTCGTCGATTGCATTGGCGAGGCGGCGAAGCGTTATGGCTTGCCGTTTGCGCGCGGCACGCTTGTCCAGCTTCCACGAAACACCGAAGGGCTGCTGCCGGCCCATCAGGCTCCGGCAGCACTCGACCTTGTCGGCCTCAACCACGATGTCCTGCGCCGTCGGCGCCTGCCGACCAACGCCAAGCTCCTGCCTGCTATCGCGGCAATGGACGGGGGCGGCTTCGTGCTGCTGCTCGAAGCGCAGGAGGACGAACTTCTCGTCTGGCGTCCGGAAACCGGCGCAGAGACCTGGGAAAAGCGCCACGATCTTGGCGAGGTTTACGCCGATACGCTGATACCCGTTTACGGTGATCCGGACCGGATGCGCGCCGACGAGGCACCCTGGCACGCGAAAGCGCGGAGTCACTGGTTCTGGGGCGAACTCCGCCGCGAACGCAGTGCCTTCACGCCCGTCTTGCTCGCATCGCTATTGGTGAACCTGCTGGCGATCGCGCTGCCGATCTTCACGATGAACGTGTATGACCGGGTCATCCCCAACCAGGCGCAGGAAACGCTCTGGGTGCTGGGCCTCGGCGTCCTGCTCGCCTTCGCGCTCGAATTCGCGCTGCGCCGCGCGCGCACATCGATCGTCGACGAAATTGCGCAGCGCCTTGATCTCAAACTGAGCCAGAAGATCTTCTCGCGCCTGCTCGCCATGCCGCTGGCAGAGCGCAAGGGCCACACGGGATCGATGGCCGCGCGGGTGGCCGAATACGCCATCGTGCGCGATTTCTTCGCCTCGACTTCGGTCGTTTTGGTGGTCGATGTGCTCTTCCTTGTTGTCTTCGTCGCGGTCATTGCGATCATCGCGGGCTGGCTGGCGCTGGTTCCACTGACGATCATCGCGGCGATGGCGGTTGCGGGGTTCGTCCTGCAGAAGAAAGTGGTCGAGGCTTCGCAGGATGCGCAGGCCGATTACGGTTTGCAGCAGACGCTGCTGGTTGAATCACTGACCGGTGCGGAGACGCTGAAGGCCATGGGCGGGGAGGGCGGCATGCTCTCGCGTTGGCACCGGCTGGCCGATGTCGGTGGACACTCGCAGCTGCGGCTACGCAACATCAACTCGGTCGCGGTCAGTCTGGCACAGGTCTTCCAGCAGATCTCCACCGTCGCGCTGATCATCGGAGGCTATTACCTCTTCGCCGCGGGCGAGATTACCATGGGTGCGATCATCGCCATCGTGATGCTGGCTTCGCGCTCGCTCGCCCCTGCAGGCCAGATCGCCTTCCTGCTGACCCGCGGCCGGCAGGCCAAGGAGACGCTATCCAGCATCGAGCGGATGTTCGAGACCGGGGACGAGCGCAAGCTCGGCGCCAGCGTTGCGCCCAGCGCAATCACGCGCCCACGCATCGCGCTTCAGGATGCCGAATTCCGCTATGCCGAGGAAGCCCCTGCGGCGCTTTCCGGCCTCAACCTGACCATCGAGCCGGGCGAGCGCATCGCGCTGGTCGGCCGTGTCGCCTCCGGCAAATCGACATTCGGGCGGCTGCTCTGCGGTCTTTATGCTCCGACCGAAGGCGCGATGATGGTCAATGGAATTGACAGCCGCCAGTACCGTCCGCAGCAACTGCGCGAGGCATTGGGCTTCGTGGGGCAGGATGCGGCGCTGTTCTCCGGCTCGGTGCGCGACAATCTTACGCTTGGACGGCTCGGCCTTTCGGAAGAGGCATTGCTTGAAGCGATGCGGGCCACGGGGGCGGACCAGTTCCTGTCGCGCGATGCCGGAGGGTTCGACCGCTCGGTGGGCGAAGACGGACGCCAGCTTTCGGGCGGCCAGCGCAGTTTCCTTTCGCTTGCCCGCGCCTTGGTCGAACCGCGCGAGCTGCTGTTCCTCGACGAGCCGACCGGCGCGATGGACAGCGAGACGGAAAAGATGTTCGTCGAACGCCTGTCGGGCGCAATGAAGCCCGAACAGACGCTGGTGATCTCGACGCACCGTCCGGCTCTCTTCTCCATCTGCAACCGACTGATCGTGCTCGACAAGGGCCGGATCGCTGCCGACGGGCCGGTCAAGGAAGTCCTCGCTCAGGCCGGCGCAGCGCGCGGAGGTGTCGCGTGAACAAGGCCGCAGCCACCCGCATCAGGCGCATCTGGGCGTTTTCTGTCCTTGTCGTGACCAGCCTGTTCGTCGGCACGTCGGCGCTGCTGGTTCCGCAGGAGCAGGCGATCGCCATGGCAAAGCTGGCGCCGGAATTGCAGGCCGATCTTTCGGACATGACTACTTCCGCCGAAACTGGGGCCATGCTGCTGGACGCCGAAGATGGTGATGCACTGGCGCGCAACCTTGCGATCCCCACGCTTGCGGGCCGTCTGGAACGCCCTGGGCGGTTCGCAGCCATACCGCTTTCCTCGAACCACTTTGGCACAGCAGCGGACTGTCTAGCGCAGGCGGTCTATTACGAAGCGGCGCTGGAACCTGCGCTGGGCCAGCGCGCGGTTGCGCAAGTCGTGCTCAACAGGGTCCGGCATCCGGCCTATCCCAACACCGTTTGCGGCGTCGTCTATCAGGGCTGGAACCAGAAGGTCTGCCAATTCAGCTTCACCTGCGACGGGGCACTGATGCGCAAGCCGCAGGCCGATCTATGGCGCTCGGCCAAGGCCATCGCGCGTGACGCGCTTTCGGGCCGCGAAGTCGCCGAAGTCGGCACCGCAACGCATTACCACGCCGATTACGTCGTGCCCTACTGGGCCTTCAAGCTGGGCAAGATCGCTACCATCGGTCGCCATATCTTTTACCGCTTCCCCGGCTCGCCGGGTCGCGCCGCCAGCTTTTACGGCAATTGGGCGGGTCGGGAGATCAAGCCGCAGGTTGATTTCGCGCGCTTCATCGAAACGGACGGCGAAGAGCCCATCGAACTGGTCGCGGAAGCCGTTTACACGCCCGGTCTTACGGTTGAGCCGGATGTCCGGGACCGGCATGCCGCTGCCGATGTGGGTGGACGGATCGACACCACCAAGGCGTGGCGCCTGACCATTCCCGACCCGGTCGAGGCCAGCGCCGGTTATCGCAATACCCTCTCTTCGCAGGGCGCGCTGGTGGCAGCGGCGCCCGGATCTTCGGAGCAACCGCAATGACCGCCTTCCAGCGCTGGAATACGATGAGCGCGGCGCAGCGCCTGATCGTCACCGCCGCAGTGGGAATCGCCCTGCTGTTTGCCTGGGCCGCTTTTGCCCAGGTCGACCAGATTACCCGCGGCACCGGTACGGTCATCCCGTCGAGCAAGGCGCAACTGGTACAACCATCGGAGCCTGCCGTGATCGAGGAAATCCTCGTGAGAAGCGGGCAGAGCGTGAAAGAGGGCGACTTGCTCGTCCGCCTCGACGATTCGCAGAGTGCGTCGACCCTGGGTGAACTCCAGACCGAGAACGAGCGACTGGCCGTTCGTGCCCAGCGCCTCAACCAAGAGGCGGCTGGAGGCACTTTGGGCTGCGAAAGCGGAAGCGGTTGTGCCGATGAACAGCGTTTGGCGCAGGCCCGCGCTGCGACGGCGCAGGCGCGCGAATCCTCGCTCGCTTCGGCGGTCGAGCAGCGCCGCCGCGATCTTTCGGAAGCCCAAGCTACGGCCTCAAGCCTGGAAAGCAGCCTGCGCCTCGCGCGCGAGCAGGTCGAGATGTTGCGTCCGCTGGCTGCGAAGAATATCGTACCGCAAACCGATCTCCTGACGGCGGAGCGAGAAGTGATCGACCTGCAGGGCCGGCTATCCGCTTCGCGTCAGGCCGCAGCGCGCGCTTCCGCCTCCATCAGGCAGGCGCAGGCCGATCTTTCGCAGGCCCGTGCCGATTTCCGCCAGCAGGCGCTGGCTGAGCGCAGCGAGATCACCACGCGCATGGCCGTGAACGCGGAAAGCATTCGCGGCGCCACCGCGCGGCGCAACCGCAATGAATTGCGCGCCCCGTCGGACGGGATCGTCAACGATGTGCAGGTCACCACCGAAGGCGGCTTCGTCAATGCGGGTGAGAAGATCATGCAGATCGTTCCGGTAGGCGACAAGTTGCTGATCGAGGCCCGCATCTCACCCAGCGACCGCGCTTTCGTGAAGGTCGGAGACCGGGCGAATGTGAAGGTCACAGCCTATGATTTCTCGATCTACGGCGGATTGAAAGGCCGCGTCGCGCAGGTCAGCGCCGACAGTATCTTCGACGAGGTCGAGCGCGAAGCCTATTACGCAGTGATCATCGAGACCGACCGTGCTTTCATCGAGAAGGGCGGAGTGCGCCTGCCGATCGTGCCCGGCATGATCTGCGATGTCGAAGTCCTGACCGCACGCCGCAGCGTGCTGTCCTACCTGTTTAAGCCGGTAAACCGCGCCTTCGACCGCGCGCTGACCGAACGCTGAAGTTTGCTTGGGGGGAGAGAGGCGCGAGCGTTGCTGCGCTCGTGCCTCTCAATATCCGTGCAGCCAGCTCTGCTTCGCGCCCAGGCTCATGACCGGGCGATAGCCGTGGTCCTGCGAGGCATCGAGCGGCGCGCTGCCGACATTGTCCAGCATCAGGTAACCGTCATCGGTCTTTACCAGCAGCACGGCATGATCACGGCGGCGGACGAGATCGCGCGCCAATGTCAGGATCATGTCTTCGCGCGCAACACCGGCGGCGGCGAGCAGTTCCATCTTGAGCAGGGCAAAGTCTTCGCAGTCACCCTGCCCAAGGCGAAGGGTGGTCGCGGCATCGGCCCAGTAATCGCTGCGGCCGTAGAGGTCGATATCCTCGACATGCTCGATCTCGCGGTTCACCCAGCGGTTGACCGAAGCGATCACCTGCCCCAGATTTTCGCGGCTTCCGCCCGCCTGGATAAGCGTGGCGGACAGGTTTGTCCGGCTTGCGCCCACGCGCTCCCACTGGGCATCGAAACTCGTGCGCGAAATCGGCACCATGCGGCTGCCGAGGACAAGGTCCTTGCGTGCGGCCGAAGGCAGGAGCGATGGATCGCGGCGCGGAGCCGCGAATTGGGTCTGGCCCGGCCGGAACGGGATTGCCGAAGCGAAGGGGCTGGCTTCGATGGCGCAGGCCCCGCTACGCGAAGCAACCGGTGCGGCCGCCGGCTCGAAGGGTGGGCGCGGCGCGCTGGAGAGCAGCGGATGCGAGAGTGCTGCACTCGTCTGCCGCGCGCGGATCGCGTCGAGTGCGCTTTCGCCGCCGATGATCTGCGATGCCTTGCTCGCGGAAGCCGATGTGAGGGAAATGGGCGCATTGGCGGGCATCGGTTCGCTGCAACCCGATGCCATCTTCTCCACCGCCTGCACCGCGATAGCCGGGGTCGCGGCCTGTACAGCCTGCGGGGCGATTGCCAGCAAGGCCGCCGCCGCCGTCAGAGCAGGGCGAAGCAGGGCGCGGGAGGATGAGGTTCCAACCATGCCCCGGTGTTACGAAGGCAAGCTCAAGGAACGGTTGCGGGTCAGGGTTAATGGCCGGAAAAGACCTTGCTTCAGCCCCGCGAAAGCTGGCGGCATCTAATCCCTAACGCGCCTTCACCACGGTCCGGGAATTTCCAAGATGCGCTTTTTCGCCCCCCTGCTTGCGCTTGTCTTCGCTGCGATACCTGGTGCTGCCAGCGCGCAGGAAATCTATGGCGGCCTCTATGCGCATGGCGTGGATACGCCTTTCACCTTCGACACCAATGAGGGCGGCGTCGATGTCCAGGCCGGGGTTCGCTTCGACGAGATCGAGGCGATGGCCGATGTGCAGCCCTATGTCTTCGGCTCGGCCAATTTGTCGGGCGATACCAGCTTCGTCGGCGCCGGGGTGAGCTGGAAGGCGGAGATCGGCAGACTGTACGTGCGGCCCGGCGTCGGGCTGGTGATCCACGATGCACCCTCGCTCCGCGTGGATCCGCAAACCGGCATGCGCACCGATCTGGGCAGCCGTGTGCTGTTCGAACCGGAACTCGCGGTCGGCGTGGACCTCGACGAACGCTGGTCGGTGGAGGCGAGCTGGGTCCACATCAGCAATGCGCGCCTGTTCAACAGCGAACAGAACCCCGGCATCGACATGATGGGCCTGCGGGTGAACTACCGGATGTGACAGGCGGCACTTCCTGGGGGCAAGGGCCGTTGCGGGCCGCCGCCGTAGTGCCTATGTGAACCGCGCGGCGACCACGTTCCCGCCCTTTGGACTTCAAGACCGGGACGGCCCGGCGGTTTCAGGAGGCTGCTATGGCGTGGGTTGCGCTTTTCTTTGCTGGATTGTTCGAAATTGTCTGGGCGACTGCAATGAAGCAGTCGGACGGGTTTACCAAACTCGTGCCGACCATAGTCATGGCTGTGGGGATGCTGCTGAGTTTCGGCTTGCTGGCCTGGTCGATGAAGGTGCTTCCGCTGGGCACGGCTTACACGATCTGGACCGGGATCGGCGCTCTGGGCGCATTCATCATCGGCATAGCCTATTTCGGAGAAGCGCTGAGCTTCATGCGGGTCACTGCTGCGGCGCTGATCGTTTGCGGTCTGGTGATGATGAAGCTTTCGAGTCCTGCCTAGACCTTCAGCAGGTGCCTCTTTTCGCAGACATGCAAGAACATCCGGCGGCGAGCCCGGACCTAACGCCGTGGGAAGCATCCGCGCTCAAGCAGCCCGAAGGGCGGTAGCGCAAGATAAACAGATCACGCGGCTGGGCGAACCTTGCGCGAGGCGAGGCGTAGCTCCCGAGAGCGAGAATGACGGGGGCCTTTTGCAGATTGCTCTGCGAAAGACCCCGCGGGCGGATGCCTGATCGGCGCGGTTCGGGTGGCGGCCCCGCCGGACCTTTGCGCACTCAAGCAGCCCGAAGGGCGTTAGTGCAAACAAACACGCACTGAAGCAGCCCGAAGGATGCCAATGCATGAACGTTCATGCATACGAGGCCGCCCGAAGGATGCCCGAACACGAACACCGAACCTGAACCCGGCTTAGTCTCATGTGCGACCTGGGCAGCGGGTGCGACGGGGAGGGTTCGCCTGTGAAAAGCATGAGCCCCTGCCGCTCTCCCGCGCGGGCGAAGAAGGTCCCGCGACCTGTATCGTGCTGCCGGCCGCATCCGGGCGAAGGAGAGAAGGTGTCCTGGGGCCTGGAAGAGGTCATTCGCTCCCGACCTGGACGCCCGCGCCTTTCGACCGGCCGCGCCGCCCATACAGGCACCGCCGTCGCGGGCCCTCCGGGCAAGGAAGGGGGGTACCAGCTTCGCGCCCTCCCGATCCGCTGCCACACCTAACCAAATAGGTGACAAAGTCAAGAATTTAGCGGAGAAATAGGTTTTGCATAGGGCGGTGCCTACTGAGACTGGCGGCAGTCAGTTTCGGTCATTCCCGGTGGAATGGCTGGTGCAGCTCTACGTCCGATTTGGGGTGGAAACCTGCCAGAACCTGAAGATGGATTTTAGTAGCGAAAAGGTAAAGAAATGACGGCTATGGTGCATATCGATCTTGTTGGGGCATAATTTGTGGACGATCGTAAGAATGCTTATCTCGCTTGCGCCGTTAGCTTTGCTTGCACAAGTGGCGGCACCTGGACCCGAGAATTGGGCCTATTTGACGTGCATGACGTCACGTGCAGCAGAGGTCGCACAGGAAAGACTGCCTGAAGCAGAGTTCAAGCAACGCCTTCAAAGCTTTTGCCAGAACGAGAGATCGACACTTCGAAATGTAATTGTGCGCCAGCAGATTGCAGATGGACGGACACGCGAGCAGGCCAACTCCGACGCCAATGTGTTCTTCGCAGAGATAATGGAGCAGATGCTTAGTCTGCGACCAGTCGCGCCTAGGTAGAGAATTAGTCTTAGTAAGAGAACAAGGGACGAGTGTGACGCTTACACGTTGTCCGTAATGGCGTCGGAAGCGGAAAGGCCGCCTAATCGCTGAAGCTCGCTTTTTCCAAAGGTGTGAATTCGCACCTTGAAAAATCTCTCGGTTAATTTTCAGTATTTTAACCGGTTGGAAAGTCCGAAGAACAATTAAGGCTCGTATCAGACGTCTTGTTGTACGGTGCCAATAATGTCCCACGTTCAATCGAGAAAACTTCAGTTTCGAATAATGAGGATATTGGCGCTGGTGCTGGCCTTTGTCGGACCCTTGACGGCATCGGTGGTCTATTCGAAGTTTTTTCGGGAAGACGGCTTGGTAACTGAAATTCGCCAACTGGTTTTCGTGAGCATGGCGAGCCTGACGGTCATTGGCGGTGCGCTGCTGCTCAATTGGCCATTCGATCAGTGGCCGCGAATTGCCAGGCGCGGAGCGTTCGCAATACTTGCGCTGGCCATGGTTTTTGCCTTTTTGTTCATGACGATATTTGTCATGATCTATCTCTGAGTTGGGTGTCAGCGCGCTCTCGGAGGACCGCACTTGGCACCAAAAAGGGCGGCGCCTTGCGGCACCGCCCTTCGGTGATCTCGCGGAACGAGATCGAAGCGTAAGCCTGTGGCTTACTTGAGCTCGACGGTACCGCCGGCTGCTTCGATCTTGCCCTTGATTTCTTCGGCTTCAGCCTTGTTGACGCCTTCCTTGACGGCCTTGGGCGCGCCTTCGACGAGAGCCTTGGCTTCAGTGAGGCCCAGGCCGGTGATGGCTCGGACTTCCTTGATGACCTGGATCTTCTTGCCACCGTCGCCGGTGAGAATGACGTCGAATTCGTCCTTCTCTTCAGCGGCTTCAGCGGCGCCGCCAGCGGCGGGTCCAGCTACGGCAACAGCAGCGGCGGCGCTTACGCCCCACTCTTCTTCAAGTGCCTTGGCAAGCTCAGCGGCTTCCATAACAGTCAGCTTCGACAGTTCTTCAACAAGCTTGGCGATATCGGCCATGATGTTTCACTCCAAATAAAAGGCCGGGGCGGTTGATTGGTTTGCCCCGATAAAAAGTCGCGTTTGCGAGAGGTCTCTTACGCCGCTTCCTTGGCGCCATAGGCACCAACGACACGAGCGAGCATCGAAACGGGTTCCTTGATCGTGCGGACAACCTTGGTTGCCGGCGCGTTGAGGAGGCCCACGATCGTGCCACGAAGTTCGTCGAGGCTGGGCATCGAGGCCAGCGACCTCACACCTGCTTCGTCGAGCTTCTGCGCGCCCATCGATCCGCCGACGATTTCAATCTTGTCGGTGGTCTTGGCAAACTCCACCACGGCTTTCGCCGCAGCGACCGGATCTTCGGAATAACCGAGGGCGGTCGGACCGGTCAGGAACTCGTCGAGTCCTGCATAGTCGGTGTCCTTGAGGGCGAGCTTGGCGAGACTGTTCTTCGCAACCTGGTAGGCTGCACCAGCTTCACGCATCTTGTTACGCAATTCGGTCGACTGGGCGACCGTAAGGCCCAGGTTGCGGGTCACGACGACCACGCCAGCCTGGTTGAAGACATCGCTGAGCTGGGCAACTGCGTCGGTCTTTTGCGAACGATCCATGCCATACTCCTTCACTATGGCCGCACGGAATGACTTCCAGGCGACCGGCTACGTTTGTCCATGCTGCAAGAGGCAACACAGGCGAGTCCGTTGATGGGGAAGGAGGTGCGCCAGCTGGCGCGAAACGGCGGATGTTGGCCCGCCGGAAATCTCTGTCCCCGTCTAGGCTGGAAATTAAGACCGGCAAATCCCGGTCACCAACTGTCTCGGACGGATGCAAGGGCGAAAATCGAAAAGACCCGCCATTGCGTGGCGGGCCTTTAGCGATTTCGGCGCTCCGGTCAAGCCGAAGCGTGATGGGTACTGCCTTTATTCGGCAGGATAGGCGGGATCGACCGGATCGTCGGCCATCGACTCTTCTCCTGCTATAGGCTCGGCGGCAGGTTCATTGGCGGCTTCCGGGTCCGGTTCCATGTCGGATTGCAGCAGGCCGTCCTCGCCGGGCTCATATTCGGGGCCGCCTTCCGGGCCGGGATCGGCTGAAGTCACGTCGCTGCCCAGATCGGCGGTGTCGCCGCCGTCGATGGGTTCGCCGCAGGCGGCGAGGCCGAAGACAAGGGCAAGCGGGAGGGTGGCGGTTAGGGTGCGTTTCATGGCGGGGTTCTCCTCGTTGTCTTATCCCACCAACGGAGCCCGGCAATCACCGTTCCGGCAGGACTATCGACCCCGGGTTTCTGGAGCAGGAGCACAAATGGAAAAGGCCCGGTCCGAAGACCGGGCCTCCCGTAATTCCGTGCTGCTTACGCAGACTGGCGGAAATTATTCGGCTGCCGGAGCTTCTTCGGCGACCGGAGCTTCTTCAGCCATCGGATCGACTGCGGTTTCGTCGGTCATGGTGTCTTCGGTGGTCATGGTGTCTTCGACCATCGGTTCTTCCATCGGAGCCGGTTCGACAACGGTGGTTTCTTCTACCGGTGCTTCTTCGGTTGCGGTTTCGCCGCAGGCGGCGAGGGTCAGCGCAACGGGAAGGGCGGCGAAAAGAGCGATCTTCTTCATGGGTGTTCTATTCCTATGCGCCATGATCGGCGCGGTCACAAAATAGCCACATTGTGCCGAGTCGAAAATAGGGAAAATGCATCGAGCCCGCTGCCCGGTGCTTTTTTATCGGTTTTCGCCTTGATCATAGGCGAGCAGGTCGCCGGGCTGGCATTCCAGTTCGCGGCAAATCGCCTCCAGGGTGGAGAAGCGGATTGCCTTGGCCTTGCCGGTCTTGAGGATCGAAAGGTTGGCGAGGGTCAGGCCCACCCGCTCGGCCAGTTCGGTGAGCGTCATGCGGCGTGAGTGGAGGAGATCGTCGAGCCGAACCACGATATTGGTTCCTTCTTCTGCAGGCATCACACGGTTCCTTCGAGATCGTCGCGCATCGCGGCGCCGTGGCGGAATACACGGGCAAGGATGAAGAGGACGACCACTAGCACGACACCGCTAAGGTCGAGGCCTGCGTCGACGGTTATGCCGTCCTGTTCTTCGAAATTCTTGGCGATGTAGAGCGCGGCACCTGCGGCCGGGATCGCAAGCAGCTGTGCTGCAAGAGCGAGCCAGCCCATCAGGGTAAGGCGCTCGGCATTTGCGGGTACGAAGGGATCGCCTTCACCAACCGTGTCGATAATCTTGCGCAGGAGGCGCAGGAACCAGAGGGCTCCGGCCAGGAAGAGGATCCCGAAGACCATTATTCCGAGCACGGCGCCAAGAGGGAAAACGAGGTCGGGATTGGCATATTCGATGCGCGCTTCGGCGGTAATCTTGTCGCGGAGGAAGAATACGAGCGGCAGGCCGATGATCAGGACGACCGCTGCGAAACCAAGGATCGCCTGCATAACGACGATAATGAGGCGGCCTGCGAGGAGCAGCGGGTCATTTGGGCGGGTTGTCATATGGCTTCTCCGTAAGCGCGGTGTCAGGCGAGCGTCGGCGCGTCGATGACGGCCACCTGGGCCTGCGGGACACTGGTGACGGCCTGCAGCGAGACGATAGTGATAAGGGCAGCAGCGAAAGCGGCGGTGAGATGTGTGGTGATACGAGGCATTTATCGAACTCCTTGATGGTCAGTATTGATAATCAATAATTCGAGTAATCCTTATTGTCAATCAATAATATTGAAAAACGATATTGCGTTTATCGAGCTTCGAGATTCCCGGAAATTCGCCCTCGCAGGGCCGATCTGTCGTTTGACAAAGGTCGGCACGCTTCCTACATGCCCCATCGACCGCACGCTTCGAGCGAGTCCGATTCATGCGCGGGAATCGGACACAGGATGGAAGCGGCGTTTCCATATCGCGACGCTTTTCATGAGCTGCAGCTGCCGCCGCTATTGGTGTGCATTCGCTGCAGCCTTTTTGCGTCTCGCGATTTGGCTCTCACGCGCATGAGACAAGAAATTCGAGCTCCTGTCCGCGCGGGAGCCCAGGCACATATCAAGAGGTAACTACCCCTTATGGCTACCAAGGCGAAGGCACCCCGCAGCACCGCGTCGGGCACTGCAAAGCGGCGTATCCGCAAGATCTTCGGCGACATCCACGAAGTCGTCGACATGCCCAACCTCATCGAAGTCCAGCGCGAGAGCTACGAACAGTTCCTCCGTTCGGACAAGGACAAGGGCCACGTCTCGGGTCTCGAGAAGACGCTGCGCTCGGTCTTCCCGCTGCGCGACTTCGCCGGCACCGCCGAACTCGACTTCGTCCATTACGAACTCGAAGCGCCGAAGTACGACACCACCGAATGCCGCCAGCGCGGCATCACCTATGCGGCCCCGATGAAGGTCACGCTGCGCCTGATCGTCTTCGAAGTCGACCAAGAAACCGAGACTCGCTCCGTCCTCGATATCAAGGAGCAGGACGTCTACATGGGCGACATGCCGCTGATGACGGACAACGGTACCTTCATCATCAATGGTACCGAACGCGTCATCGTATCGCAGATGCACCGTTCTCCGGGTGTGCTGTTCGATCACGATCGCGGCAAGACCCACAGCTCGGGCAAGCTCCTCTTCGCTGCCCGCATCATTCCGTACCGCGGTTCGTGGCTCGATTTCGAATTCGACGCCAAGGACGTCGTCAACGTGCGTATCGACCGCAAGCGCAAGCTGCCGGTCACCGCGCTGCTCTATGCTCTCGGTCTCGACGCCGAAGGCATTCTCGAGCATTTCTACGAAACGGTCACATGGAAGCGCTCCAAGGACGGCTGGGAAATTCCCTTCGTCGCCGAGAACTGGCGCGGCCAGAAGCCGGCATTCCCGCTGGTTGACGCCAAGACCGGCGAAGAAGTCTTCGCCGCCGGCCAGAAGATTTCGCCCCGCGCTGCCAACAAGGCGGCCAAGGACGGTCTCGAAACCCTGCTGCTGCCGACCGAGGAAGTGTTCGGCCGCTATGCCAGCGCCGATCTGATCGACGAAAGCACGGGCCGCATCTACATCGAAGCGGGTGACGAGGTCTCGGCAGAGAATCTCGAAGTGCTCGACAATGCGGGCGTCGACAGCCTCGAACTGCTCGACATCGACCACATCACCACCGGTCCCTGGATCCGCAACACGATGAAGGTCGACAAGGCCGAGAACCGTGACGAAGGTCTGGAAGCGATCTACAAGGTCATGCGTCCCGGCGAACCGCCGACCAAGGAAACCGCCGAAGCGCTGTTCGAAGGCCTGTTCTTCGATGGCGAGCGCTACGACCTTTCCGCCGTCGGCCGCGTCAAGCTCAACATGCGTCTCGATCTCGACGCGGAAGACACCGTGACCACGCTGCGTAAGGAAGACATCCTCGCCGTGGTCAAGGAGCTGGTCGACCTGAAGGACGGCAAGGGCGAAGTTGACGACATCGACAACCTCGGCAACCGCCGCGTGCGTTCGGTGGGCGAGCTGCTGGAAAACCAGTACCGCGTCGGCCTGCTCCGCATGGAACGCGCCGTGAAGGAGCGCATGAGCTCTGTCGACGTGTCCACCGTGATGCCGAACGACCTCATCAACGCGAAGCCCGCCGTGGCTGCGGTGCGTGAATTCTTCGGCTCCAGCCAGCTCTCGCAGTTCATGGACCAGACCAACCCGCTGTCCGAAGTCACCCACAAGCGCCGCGTGTCGGCGCTCGGGCCGGGCGGTCTTACCCGTGAGCGCGCAGGTTTCGAAGTGCGCGACGTTCACCCGACCCACTATGGCCGCATCTGCCCGATCGAAACGCCGGAAGGCCCGAACATCGGTCTGATCAACTCGCTCTCGACCTTCGCGCGCGTCAACAAGTACGGCTTCATCGAAACGCCGTATCGCAAGGTGAAGGACAACAAGGTCACCGACGAGGTCATCTACCTCTCGGCGATGGAAGAGCAGAAGCACACCGTCGCGCAGGCTTCGGCCGACCTCGACGACAAGGGCGGCTTCGTGGAAGATCTGGTCTCTGCGCGCCAGAACGGCGACAACCTGATGGCCCCGCGCGACACGATCACGCTGATGGACGTCAGCCCCAAGCAGCTCGTCTCGGTCGCCGCATCGCTCATTCCGTTCCTGGAAAACGATGACGCCAACCGCGCCCTCATGGGCTCGAACATGCAGCGCCAGGCCGTTCCGCTCGTCAAGGCAGAGGCGCCCTGGGTCGGCACCGGCATGGAAGAAACCGTGGCGCGCGATTCGGGCGCTGCGATCACCGCCAAGCGCGGCGGCGTGGTCGACCAGGTCGACGCGACGCGTATCGTGATCCGTGCGATCGGTGACGTCGAACCCGGCCAGTCGGGTGTCGACATCTATACGCTGCAAAAGTTCCAGCGTTCGAACCAGGATACCTGCATCAACCAGCGTCCGCTAGTGAAGGTGGGCGAAACGGTCGAACCGGGTGACGTCATTGCCGACGGTCCTTCGACCGATCTCGGCGAACTGGCGCTCGGCCGCAACACGCTCGTCGCCTTCATGCCCTGGAACGGCTACAACTACGAAGACAGTATCCTCATCTCCGAGCGTATCGTGAAGGACGACGTCTTCACCTCGATCCACATCGAGGAATTCGAAGTCATGGCGCGCGACACGAAGCTCGGGCCGGAAGACATCACCCGCGATATCCCGAACGTCGGCGAGGAAGCGCTCCGCAACCTCGACGAGGCAGGTATCGTCTACATCGGTGCTGAAGTGCACCCGGGCGATATTCTGGCCGGCAAGATCACGCCGAAGGGCGAAAGCCCGATGACGCCGGAAGAAAAGCTCCTCCGCGCCATCTTCGGCGAAAAGGCCAGCGACGTGCGCGACACTTCGCTTCGCCTGCCGCCGGGCGTTGCCGGTACGGTGGTCGAAGTCCGCGTGTTCAACCGTCACGGTATCGAGATCGACGACCGTACGCGCGCGATCCAGAACGAGGAAATCGAACGCCTCCGCAAGGACGCCGCCGACGAACGCGCGATTCTCAACCGTGCGACCTACAACCGCCTGCGCGACATGCTGCTCGGACAGACGGCTTCGGCAGCGCCCAAGGGCGTGAAGAAGGGTAGCGAGATTACGGAAGAACTGCTGGACGACATCGAACGGCACGAATGGTTCAAGTTCGCTGTTGCGGACGATGGCCGCCAGCAGCAGATCGAAGCGGTCAAGACGCAGTACGACGAGAGCGTGAAGGTAATCGACGACAAGTTCGAAGACCGTAAGGAAAAGCTCGAGCGCGGTGACGAGCTCGCCCCGGGCGTGCTCAAGATGGTCAAGGTCTTCGTCGCGGTGAAGCGCAAGCTGCAGCCGGGCGACAAGATGGCCGGCCGCCACGGAAACAAGGGCGTTATTTCGCGCATCCTGCCGATCGAGGACATGCCGTTCCTCGAAGACGGGACCCCGGTCGATATCGTGCTGAACCCGCTGGGCGTGCCTTCGCGCATGAACGTGGGACAGATCTTCGAAACGCATCTCGGTATGGCGGCCCGTAACCTGGGCCACCAGATCTCCGATGCGCTCGACGACTGGCACAAGGCGAATCCGAACGCTGCCGAAGATTATTCCAAGGCCAAGCCTCCCGAGGCCGTCATGGAACGCCTGCAGAATGCCTATGGCGATCGTTATGCCGAAGATCTGAAGTCGCGTTCGACCGAGGAAATCGTGGAACTCGCCGGAAACCTGCGCGCAGGCGTTCCGATGGGTACCCCGGTGTTCGACGGTGCCCGCGAGGGCGACGTTACCGTTGAATTGGAGAAGGCGGGCCTCGACGCAGACGGCCAGTCGATCCTGTTCGACGGACGTACCGGCGAAGCCTTCGACCGCAAGGTGACCGTGGGCATCATCTACATGCTCAAACTGCACCACCTTGTGGACGACAAAATCCACGCCCGTTCGATCGGCCCCTACAGCCTCGTCACCCAGCAACCGCTGGGCGGTAAGGCGCAGTTCGGCGGCCAGCGCTTCGGTGAGATGGAGGTCTGGGCACTCCAGGCCTACGGTGCAGCCTACACGCTGCAGGAAATCCTCACCGTGAAGTCGGACGACGTGATCGGCCGTACCAAGGTCTACGAAGCCATCGTCAAGGGTGACGATACCTTCGAGGCCGGCATTCCGGAGAGCTTCAACGTGCTCGTCAAGGAAATGCGCAGCCTGGGCCTCAATGTCGAACTCAAGTCGCTTGCCGACGACGAGGACGGCGACGGCCTCGCGATCGCGGCGGAGTAAGGGGGCTAACCACCCCCTCCGCTTTCCGCCCTTTAGAATTACCCCGATAGGGAATTAAGTCATGAACGAACTGACCAAATTCACCAACCAGCTCGCGAAGCCCGAAACCTTCGACGAGATCCAGATCGGCATCGCCAGCCCCGAGCGCATTCGCTCGTGGTCCTTCGGCGAGATCAAGAAGCCCGAGACGATCAACTACCGTACGTTCAAGCCCGAACGCGACGGCTTGTTCTGCGCGCGCATCTTCGGCCCCGTGAAGGATTACGAGTGCCTGTGCGGCAAGTACAAGCGCATGAAGTACAAGGGCGTCGTCTGCGAAAAGTGCGGCGTCGAAGTCACCGTGACCAAGGTCCGCCGCGAGCGCATGGGCCACATCGAACTGGCCGCCCCGGTCGCGCACATCTGGTTCCTCAAGTCGCTGCCTTCGCGCATCGGCCTGCTGCTCGACATGCAGCTCAAGCAGCTCGAACGCGTGCTCTATTTCGAGAGCTACATCGTGACCGAGCCGGGCCTCACTGCGCTCGAAAAGAACCAGCTGCTGACCGAGGATGAACTCCTCGAAGCGCAGGACGAATACGGCGAAGACGCGTTCTCCGCCTCGATCGGTGCCGAAGCCGTCAAGTTCATGCTGATGGATCTCGATCTCGAGCAGGAAAAGGCAGATCTGCTGGAAGAGCTGGCGACCACCAAGTCCAAGCTCAAGCCTGCCAAGATCATCAAGCGCCTGAAGGTCGTGGAAAGCTTCATCGAATCGGGCAACCGCCCCGAATGGATGATCCTCGAAGTCGTGCCGGTCATTCCGCCCGAACTGCGCCCGCTGGTGCCGCTGGACGGTGGCCGCTTCGCGACCTCCGATCTCAACGATCTCTATCGCCGCGTCATCAACCGCAACAACCGCCTGAAGCGCCTGATGGAATTGCGCGCGCCGGACATCATCGTCCGCAATGAAAAGCGCATGCTGCAGGAAGCCGTCGACGCCCTGTTCGACAACGGCCGCCGCGGCCGCGTGATCACGGGTGCCAACAAGCGTCCGCTGAAGTCGCTGTCCGACATGCTCAAGGGCAAGCAGGGCCGCTTCCGTCAGAACCTCCTCGGTAAGCGCGTCGACTATTCGGGCCGTTCGGTCATCGTGACCGGTCCGGAACTCAAGCTGCACCAGTGCGGCCTGCCAAAGAAGATGGCGCTCGAGCTGTTCAAGCCGTTCATCTATGCCCGCCTCGACGCCAAGGGCCTGAGCATGACGCTCAAGCAGGCCAAGAAGTGGGTCGAGAAGGAGCGCAAGGAAGTCTGGGACATCCTCGACGAAGTCATTCGCGAGCACCCGGTCCTCCTCAACCGCGCGCCGACGCTCCACCGTCTCGGCATCCAGGCGTTCGAGCCCGTGCTGATCGAAGGCAAGGCGATCCAGCTTCACCCGCTGGTCTGCGCCGCCTTCAACGCCGACTTCGACGGTGACCAGATGGCCGTGCACGTCCCGCTGAGCCTCGAGGCACAGCTGGAAGCGCGCGTGCTCATGATGAGCACCAACAACATCCTCTCGCCCGCCAACGGCAAGCCGATCATCGTGCCTTCGCAGGACATGGTGCTGGGTCTCTACTACCTGTCGATGGAACGGCAGGAGAAGACACCCGAATTCGTCAAGGGCGACGATGGCGAGCAGCACGAGAAGCTGCCGCTGTTCAGCGACATGGCCGAAGTGCACCAGGCGCTTGAAACCAAGTCGGTCACTCTGCACTCGAAGATCATGGCTCGCGTTCCGCAGGCCGACGAGGCCGGCAAGGTCGCAATGAAGCGCTTTGTCACCACGCCGGGCCGCATGCTGATCGGCGAATGTCTGCCGAAGAACTTCAAGGTGCCGTTCGACATCGTCAACCGCCTGCTGACGAAGAAGGACATCGCCGACGTGATCGACGAAGTCTATCGTCACACCGGTCAGAAGGACACGGTGCTGTTTGCCGACGCCATCATGGTGCTGGGCTTCCGTCACGCGTTCAAGGCCGGCATCAGCTTCGGCAAGGACGACATGATCATCCCCGACTCCAAGGCGGGAATGGTCGACGCCACCAAGGCGCTGGTTGCCGATTACGAGCAGCAGTACCAGGACGGCCTGATCACCCAGCAGGAAAAGTACAACAAGGTCATCGACGCCTGGAGCCAGTGCGGCGACAGGGTTGCCGACGCCATGATGGAAGAAATCCGCTCGCAGCCGGTCGACAAGGACGGCAAGGAAGCGCAGATCAATTCAATCTACATGATGAGCCACTCCGGTGCGCGTGGTAGCCCCGCGCAGATGAAGCAGCTCGCCGGTATGCGCGGCCTGATGGCCAAGCCTTCGGGCGAGATCATCGAGAACCCGATCATCTCGAACTTCAAGGAAGGCCTGAACGTCCTCGAATACTTCAACTCCACCCACGGTGCCCGTAAGGGTCTCGCGGATACGGCGTTGAAGACGGCGAACTCGGGTTACCTGACCCGCCGCCTGGTCGACGTGTCGCAGGACTGTGTCATCGTCGAAGAGAACTGCAAGACCGACAATGCGCTCGAAATGCGCGCCATCGTGCAGGGCGGTAGCGTTATCGCCTCGCTCGGCGAGCGTATCCTGGGCCGTACGACTGCCGAAGACATCGTCAACGCCGCTACCGGCGAAGTGATCGTCAAGGCCGGCACGCTGGTCGACGAGCCGATGGTGAAGGAAATCGAGGAGGCCGAAACGCAGGTCGCCAAGATCCGTTCGCCGCTGGTCTGTGAAGCCAAGCAGGGCGTTTGCGCGACCTGCTACGGCCGTGACCTCGCTCGCGGTACGCCGGTCAACATCGGCGAGGCTGTCGGCGTTATCGCCGCGCAGTCGATCGGTGAACCCGGCACGCAGCTGACCATGCGTACCTTCCACATCGGCGGTGCCGCACAGCTCAACGAGACTTCGCATCTCGAAGCGGTGTCGGACGGCAAGGTCGAATATCGCGACATGCCGACCATCACCGACAAGAAGGGCCGTATTCTGTCGCTCGCCCGCAATGGCGAACTGGCAGTGATCGACAAGGAAGGCCGCGAACGCGAAATCCACAAGGTGCCTTACGGTACCGTGCTGATGCACAAGGATGGCGCGAAGGTGAAGGAAGGCGATCGTCTGGCAGAATGGGACCCCTTCTCACTGCCGATCATCACCGAAACCAGCGGTGTGGTCCGCTTCCAGGACCTCATCGACGGGACCTCGATGGAAGAACGCGTCGACGATGCCACCGGTATCGCCCAACGCGTCGTCACCGAAATCCGCACCGGCGGACGCGCCAAGAAGGACGATCTTCGTCCGCGCCTGACGCTGTTCAACGATGCCGGGGACGACAGCGAAGCCGCGCGCTACATGCTGGCGCCCGGTACGGCGCTGTCGGTCGAAGACGGTCAGGACGTGCAGGCCGGCGACATTCTCGCCCGTGCCTCGCGTGAAGCCGCCAAGACCCGTGACATCACCGGTGGTCTGCCGCGTGTTGCCGAACTGTTCGAGGCCCGCGTGCCCAAGGACAATGCGATCATTGCCAAGATTTCCGGCAAGATCGAATTCGTCCGCGAATACAAGGCGAAGCGCAAGATCGCGATCGTTCCGGAGGAAGGCGATCCGGTAGAATACCTGATCCCCAAGACCAAGATCATCGACGTCCAGGAAGGCGACTTCGTCAAGAAGGGCGACACGCTGATCTCGGGCTCGCCGAACCCGCACGACATCCTCGATGTCCTCGGGATCGAGCCGCTCGCCGAGTATCTGGTCGACGAAATCCAGGAAGTCTACCGACTGCAGGGTGTGAAGATCAACGACAAGCACATCGAGGTGATCGTTCGCCAGATGCTGCAGAAGGTCGAGATCACCGACAGCGGCGACACCGTGTTGCTGCCGGGCGAACAGATCGATCTGGAAGAGCTCAACGAGACCAACTCGAAACTGGGCCGGAACAAGGAACATGCCAAGGGCAAGCCAATCCTGCTCGGCATCACCAAGGCTTCGCTCCAGACGCGCTCGTTCATCTCGGCCGCTTCGTTCCAGGAGACCACCCGTGTGCTCACTCAGGCTTCGGTCGAGGGCAAGAAGGACTCGCTAATCGGTCTCAAGGAAAACGTCATCGTGGGCCGCCTCATCCCTGCCGGTACCGGTGCGGGCATGAACCGTATGCGCGTTACCGCTTCCAGCCGCGACGCTGCGCTGCGCGCACAGTGGAAGAAGGCCCAGGATGCGATCATCGCCGCCAATACGGCAGCCGAAGAGCATGAAGCGGAACTCGCCCAGGGCGAGGAAGCGGCAATCGGCGACGATCCGCTTGCGAGCATGAAAGGCGAAACGCACGGCACCGATGCCGATGCGGGCGACTACCTCAATGAAGACGCGAAGGACGGCGAGTAAGTCTTACTTCGATTTTAACAAAAAAGCCCCGCCGGAGCGATCCGGCGGGGCTTTTTCGTGATGGCGCCGGTGAGACTGAGTTGGAAGGCTCCACTTGCGCTTGACCGGACGTATGCGAGGTTGCACCATCTGACGTGCAGACGGGGGTCCGGGCTGTGGGGCGCTCGCTACCGGGGGAATATCGTGTCGCGATCCGAGTACGTGACCGAAGGCCAGGAGGATGGGAAAGGCGTGAAGAGCGCCGACCGCTTGCGGCACCTGGTGCTCCATCGCCGTCTGAAGAATTTCAGTTCTGGGGCGATGACATCCTTGCTGCCGGCGCTCGGTTCGATTTTCCTTCTTTTGTGGACGTTCTGGAACGATGCGCCCCGAATGGTGATCCTTGTTTGGGCGACTGTGCAGGTATTCCAACTCGGCGTTTTCGTTATCATGGATCGCAGCCTTCACCTGGATAGCGCGCCATACGAGCAGATGCGCAGGCAGTGGCGGCGGATACTGCTTCTCCAGATGTTCGGGAGCACGATTTGGTGCGTGATCTTTCCATATCTGGCGATCTACGCCGTCGGCCTGGAAATCGCTGTGCTCGGCGTCGTAGGCACGGCTATCCTCTGCGGTACGCTGCTCGTGCACCGTACTGCGCCGCAGGCGGCCATCTTCCATACCCTGACAATATCCTCTGCCCTCATCGCCTCGGCATTCCTGATAGCCTCCTGGAGTTCCTGGCCAACCATCGCGCTGATACTGACATTTGCCGTCGCTCTGCTCGGTGCGACCAAGGCGCAGGAAGTCTACTTTCACGCCGCAGCCAAGGCCGAAATCGAACGACGCGAGAGCGCCAATGTCGTCCGGATGCTGCTCAACGACTATGAGGAGCAGTCTTCGGAATGTCTGTGGACGGCAGGGCCTCGCGGAAACATGCGGGACGTTAGCGAGCGCCTCGCGAAGGCGCTCGATCGGGAGAGGAGAACGCTAGAAGGCTCTTCCTTCCTCGAGATGTTCGTGCCGGGACCGGAGCGCGATTCCCTGGCCGCACATCTGGGCGAGCGTGTTCCCTTCCGCGACCGGCTCGTCCGCCTTCGGCTGAACGGCGAGATGCGGTATTGGAAACTGTCAGCGCGCCCGCGGGAAGACGGCAGCATGAGCGGCGTGGCGCGCGATGTAACGGCAGATCGCCTGATCGAAGAGCGGGTCGCCTTCATGGCGCATTATGACAATCTCACTGGTCTCGCCAATCGCTATCTCTTCAACGAACGACTGCGCAGCCTGACGGGAGAGCAGCATTCGAAGGGCTCGAACATTGCGTTGTTCTATCTCGATCTCGACGATTTCAAGGCGGTCAACGATACTCGCGGCCATCTTGTCGGCGACCGGCTCCTGCGTGAAGTCGGCACACGGCTGGAACAGGAAGTGCGCAGCGAAGACCTTGTGGCAAGGCTGGGAGGCGACGAATTTGCGGTTCTGATCGAAACGCGCGCCGGAGACGGACTGCTGATCGAACGTGCCCACCGGTTCCTCTCCGTCGTCCGCGCGCCCTACGAGATCGAGGGCCATACCTACCGTGTGTCGACGAGCGTGGGCGTGGCGAGATGCTCCGATGGGGATTGCGATGCGGAAGAATTGATGCGCCGCGCGGACCTTGCGCTTTATGCCGCAAAGGAAAAGGGGCGCGACAATCTCGCCATGTTTGAACCTTCGCTGGACCGGATCGCCCGCCAGCGAAGGGAAATCGAGAACGACCTCCGCGACGCTCTCGCGCGGGGGCAGATGCGTATGCATTACCAGTCGATTATCGATCTGGATACCGGTCGCACAACCGGCTTCGAGGCACTTCTGCGCTGGTACCACCCGCACCGCGGCGTGATCGAGCCGGGCGATTTTCTGTCTGTGGCAGAAGACACCGGGTTGATTGTGCAACTGGGCGAATGGGTCATTCGCCAATCGCTCGCAGATGCGGTCGCGATGCCGGGCGACTTCCGCATCGCAATCAACCTTTCCCCCACGCAGGTGAAAAATCCCAATCTTGTCGCCACTGTGGCGCAGGCGATCCACGCAACCAATATCGAGCCTGAGCGCGTAGAACTCGAAATCACAGAGCATGTTCTGATGGATCAGGATGAAGTAGGGCACAGTACCTTGATGCGCCTGCGCGAATTGGGTGTTCGCATTGCTCTCGATGATTTCGGAACCGGCTATTCCTCGCTCGGATATTTGCGCCGCTTTCCCTTCGACCGGATCAAGATCGATCGGGGTTTCATCGCCGATGTAGCCAGCGACCTTGGCAGCCAGGCGATCGTCTCGACCATAACGCGACTTGCCGATGCTCTCGGCATGGATACGACCGCAGAAGGTATCGAGGATCGCGCGCAGCTCGACTTGTTGCGCAAATTGGGCGTACAGGAAGCGCAAGGCTTTCTCATTTCCCAACCGGTGCTGCCCGAAGAAATCGGCCCTCCCGGAGAGGAGTGCGGGATAGAGTTGCACGCTCCCGATCCCGAGCTCGGCCCGGAATTCTTGAGCTATCGCAAAAAGCGCGCTGAAGTCGCTGCCCGGCGGGCGGGCGGGGCAGCATGATGCGTCTGGAGGGCTCGACCGTTTTCTTGCTGCTGGCCGCATGCAGCCCGCAGGCTCCAGCACCGCACGGCGATACACAGCCCCCGAACAACCCTTCTATAGCTCCATCGCGGCAAGCATTACCGGCGGTCGAACTGGCCGGAGAGTGGCGTGTGGCCGGCATCGACGGAGTACCCCTCGACGCAAACTACGGAATTGCTCTGTCCGCCAATGACACCCGTATCTGGTGGGAGCCGCAATGCGCCGGGCAGTTTCGCGAGTACCGCATTTCCGGCGCAAGCTTCACTGCGTTGAGCCCAGACAGCGGCACTCAGGAAGGTTGCGAAATCGGCTATCCGGAGGAACTGGCGACAATCTGGTCCGCTCTGGATGCAGCAGACACGATCGAGCGCACACCCGAAAACGGTGTCCTGATTTCGGGAAACGGCCGCAGCCTACTCATCTTCTCGCAATAGTCCCCGGCATGGGCTATCGGCGCAGTCCATGACCACGATCACCCGTTTCGCGCCATCGCCCACCGGGCACCTCCATGTCGGCAATATCCGTACTGCGCTCCATAACTGGCTACTCGCGAAGAAAAATGGCGGACGCTTTCTGCTGCGCATCGACGATACCGATGCCGCGCGCAGCCGAGAGGAATACGTCGATGCGATCCGCGCCAATCTCGCATGGCTTGGCCTTGAGCCGGACGCTGAGGAGCGCCAGTCGCAGCGGCTGGAGAAATACGAAGCAGCGTTTGCGGCGTTGAAGGAAGCAGGTCGCGTCTATCCGGCATATGAGACAGCGCAGGAATTGGAACTCAAGCGCAAGATCCAGCTCGGGCGTGGCCTGCCGCCGATTTACGACCGGGGGGCGCTCGCTCTCACCGACGAACAGCGCAAAGCGAATGAGGCCGCAGGCACCGCGCCGCACTGGCGTTTTCGCCTCGACCATGAAGAACCGATCCGGTGGGAGGACGGCGTGCGCGGGCCGCAGGAGTTCGACGCGACGCAGCTTTCCGATCCGGTCATCCGCCGTGCGGACGGCAGCTGGCTCTACATGCTGCCGAGCGCAGTGGACGATCTCGATATGGGCATCACGGATGTCCTGCGCGGAGAGGATCACGTTTCTAACACTGCCGTTCAAATTCAGATGTTTACCGCACTAATTGCTGCGCTTCGCCCGGCGCAGCAAATTCCCCGCTTCGCGCATGAGGCCTTGCTGGTCGGCAAGGAAGGCAAGCTGTCGAAGCGACTTGGTTCGCTGGGCTGCGATGCATTTCGCGAGCGCGATATAGAACCGGAAACGCTCATCGCCTTGCTGGCCCGTCTTGGCACATCGCAACCGGTCGAACCGATTGCCGATCGCGAACGGATCGTGGAGACATTCGACCTTGCTACCTTCGGTCGCGCACCCGCGAAATTCGACGATACCGAACTCGACCGGCTCAACGCCGCCATCGTCCATCAGATGGCGTTCGAAGATGTGGCTGATCGCCTGCCCGCGGGAATGGACGAGGCCGGCTGGCATGCGGTGCGTCCCAATCTTGCGCATATCGGCGAAGCTGGCGGCTGGTGGCGACTGGTGACCGGGCCGATAGCGCCGCCTCGCCTTGAAGAGGAAGATCGCGCCTATCTTGCGGAAGCGGCGGCCACCCTCGAATGGTCGGACGATCCGTGGCATTCGCTCACCAACGCGCTCAAATCCCGGACCGGGCGCAAGGGCAAGCAGCTGTTCATGCCTCTGCGCCAGGCGCTTACGGGTCTCGATCACGGGCCCGACATGTCGGAATTGCTGCCGCTCATCGGAGAGGATGAAGTTCGCGCCAGATTGGAACGCGCAGCAGCCTGATGGTTTTCGTTTACGAGGGGACCTAACGACAGGGGAAGTTCCGCAGCATGACAGGCAAGGCGTTTGTCCCGACAGGAAGGTGGCTTGCCAGCCTTTCGGGAAGCGTTGCCTTCAAGGATGCAATTGCCGGTATGGTCCTGTCCATACTGCTCGTCCCGCAGGCCATGGCCTATGCCCAGCTTGCCGGATTGCCACCCCAGATGGGTCTGTTCGCGGCGCTCGCCCCGCCGCTGCTCTACTTGTTTTTCGGGACCAGTCCCTTCGTTTCCCTCGGTCCTGTCGCGCTCGTCTCGCTGGTTATAGGCGAGGCTATTGGCAACACGCCTCTCGCCCCCGCGATCGGTGCGGAGATCATCGCGATAGAGGCCGGCATCCTCCTGCTGTTGCTGGGCGGGTTCGGCCTGGGGCGGCTGGTCAATTTCATCAGCGAACCGGTGCTGCTCGGTTTCACCGCCGCTTCGGCAGTCCTGATAGCCGCGAGCCAGCTTCCGACCCTGCTTGGCATCGATTCCTCGCGCGCCGGCGATCTGCCCAGTGCGCTTTCCGCGCTGTTGGCGGGGTTCGCCGGCGTTCGCCCGGCCACTGCAATCGTCGGCACGGTCTCGCTGGTCATCCTGTTGCTGGCGGGACGATATGCGGCACCCATGCTCTGGAAGATGGGGGTCAAGCCGCCCTTTCGCCTGGCGCTGGCGAAATCGTTCCCGCTTGCGGTCATCGTGGGGGCAGGAGTGGCGGCGCTGGTCGTGGAGGCCCCGATCCCCACGGTCCCATCGATCGAGGGCGGTTTGCCGCAGCCGGCTTTCCCTTTCGTGCCGCTGAACTTCTGGTTTCAGTTGCTACCCAGCGCTCTGGCCGTTGCGATCATCATCTTCGTGACTGCGACGGCGGTCGCCAAGACACTGGCGGGGGAGGACCGTAGCAATCTGAATTCGAGCAGAGAAGCAGTTGCCCTGGGAGCCGGCAATGTCGCGGCGGCCCTGACCGGCGGCTATTCGGTCGGCGCGAGCCTCAGCCGCTCGGCCTTGGTTCGCGACAGCGGTGGAAGGACGCCGCTGGCTACTGTATTCGCGTCATTCGCGGTCATCGCGGTGCTGTTCCTGCTCGCGCCCTTGCTTGCCTATCTGCCGCGGACGGCGCTTGCGGCGCTGGTCATCAGTGCGGTCTTCGCGCTGGTGAAATGGCACGACATTGCCATGGTCTGGCGTCACGACCGGGTCGAGGGGCTGATAATCGCCGCCTCCTTCGCCGCCACTCTCCTGTTCGGGGTGCAGCTCGGCCTCGCCATCGGTGCCGTGCTCGGGCTGGCGCACTTTCTCTGGTTTTCCTCGATTCCGCGCGTGACCGTGGTCGGTTCGAACGATGGCGGCACCACCTTCCGGTCGGCAAGGCGCGACGGCGTCAGCGTCAAGACGCTACCCGTTCTGGTGGTCCGGATCGACCGGTCGATCTATTTCGGCAACAGCGAATACTGCGAAGACCGGATCGTCGCGCATGTGGCTGAATACGAGGCGGTCGAACATCTCGTGCTCGACATGCGTGCGGTCAACGCGGTCGATGCCAGCGGTGCGGCCATGCTGCTGCGCCTCGTCCAGAGAATGCGCGACAATAACGTGATCGTACATTTTGCTGCCACGCACGAACCGGTCGCGAGCAAGATCAAGCCCTATGGCGGCCAAAGGAGCGATTTTCATCGCACGGTGTCCGATGCGCTGGAAGCCTGCGGGGTCCGGGAAGACGGACCGATACCCTACACCTGACGAGGCGTTCAGCCTTCGTGCTTGTCCAGCTCGTTCCCACTGATGGTCACGACATGGAGCAAATTGGTCGATCCGGGCGTGCCGAAGGGAACACCGGCAAGCGCGATAAGCTTCGATCCGGCACTTCCGAAACCGTGCCGCAGTGCCATGCGCTTGCCCTTGGCGATCATCTCTTCGAAACTGCCGATGTCCTTGGTCGCCACGGCATGCGCGCCCCACAGGAGGCCGAGACGGCGGGCAGTGGTCATGCTCGGGGTAAGCACCAGCATGGGAACGCTCGGGCGCTCGCGCGCGACGCGGCGCGCGGTCGAACCGCTGCCGGTGAAGACCGTGATCGCTTCTATCGACACCGTATCGGCCACCGTCATGCAGGCATGCGCCAGCGCATCGGCGGTGGTCCGGTCGGGCGGCGTATCGAGAAAGCGCACGCGGGCGAGATAGGCCTCGTCGCCTTCGACCTGCTTGGCGATGCGGTGCATGATGGTGACCGCTTCCTCGGGCCAGTCTCCGGCCGCAGTTTCCGCCGACAGCATCACGGCATCGGCGCCGTCGTAGACCGCATTGGCGACATCGGAGACTTCCGCGCGCGTCGGGGCGGGACTTTCGATCATGCTTTCCAGCATCTGCGTTGCCACGATTACCGGCTTGCCCGCGGTGCGCGCCTTGTTGACGATCCGCTTCTGCAGCGGCGGCACTTCCTGCGGCTCCAGCTCAACGCCCAGGTCGCCGCGCGCGACCATGATGCCGTCGCTCATCTCGATGATCTCGTCGAGGCGGTGCACTGCCATCGGCTTTTCGATCTTGGCGCAGAGCGAGCCCTTGCCGCCCATCAGCCGCCGCGCTTCGGCGAGGTCTTCGGGGCGCTGCACGAAACTGAGCCCTATCCAGTCGACCCCCTGGCTCATGGCGAAGGCGAGGTCCTTGCGGTCCTTGTCGGTCATCGCGGGGATCGGAATTTCCGCATCGGGGACATTGACGCCCTTGCGATCGGAAATCACGCCGCCGACCTCTGCCGAGCAGAGGATCTCGTTCTCGTCGGCGCGGATCACCTTCAGACGGATCTTGCCATCGTTGATGAGGAGGCGCTGCCCCTTTCCGAGCAGGCCGAACAGCTCGGGATGCGGCAGCTCGACACGCGTTTCATCGCCGGGCTCGGGGTTGCGGTCGAGCGTGAAATGGCCCGAGTGGCGGATGACCGCCTGCCCGTCCTTGAACTTGCCTACGCGCAGCTTCGGCCCCTGCAAATCGGCGAGGATTGCGATGGGGCGGTGGAAGTCCTTCTCCATTGCGCGGATCGACTTGATCGTCTGTTCGTGATCGGCATGCTCCCCATGGCTCATGTTGACGCGAAAGGCGTCCACCCCAGCCTTGAACAGACGGGCGAGCATTTCGGGAGAGCGGCTGGCGGGGCCGACGGTGGCGAGGATCTTGACCTTTCGGCCCCGGGGATCGAGCTTTTGCATATGCACCGCCTATGGCAGAGCCACATGGCAACTCAAGGACAAGTAACAGATGGATACGAATACAGACCCGCTCGACCAGCTCGACGATGCCGTAGCGGCACAGGCCTTTCGGCGGCTGGTGCGGCACCTGCGCCACCGGCACGATGCGCAGAACATCGACCTGATGGGGCTCTCCGGATTTTGCCGCAACTGCCTTGCCGACTGGATCATTGATGCAGGGTTCGAGGGCGACAAGCTGGCCGCGCGCGAACTGATCCACGGCATGCCGCAGGCGGAGTGGAAGGAAACCCGCCAGACGCCCGCAACCGACGAGCAGTTGGCGCGGATGGAGGCCAGCGTCGCGAAAAATCGCGTGGACTAGCGAGTCGCCGCCTTCACCCCGCGCGGAGCGATGGCTATCGCACCGCCAACCGATTCTCGTTTCACTGGAGTTTTCACGAAAATGGCCGAAGCCACCGACGACCGCCTGCGCCTGCTGATCGAGCGCATCGAACGCCTCGAGGAAGAAAAGAAGGGCATCGCCGACGACATCCGCGACGTTTATGCCGAATCCAAGGCGGTCGGATACGACACCAAGATCATGCGCCAGATCATCAAGTTGCGTAAGATGAAGCCGGACGAGCGCAGCGAACAGGAAACCATTCTCGATACCTACAAGGCCGCCCTCGGCATGGGTTGACATCACGCGCCGCCCATGTGTTATGGTGATGTAATACACTAACTGGATGTGGGGGGAAGGATGTCTACCGATACCAAGCCGAGCCGCGGCCTCATTGGTTTTCTGCTGTTGGGGCCGATTGTCTTCGCGATCGTCGCGGTGCTGGCCATGCTGTTCGGTGCGGCTGCGGGTTGGTTGGGCGAATTCATCTCTCCTCAGGTGTTCGAGCGGTTGACGGCCCTGGTGTTCGGCGAAGCGATACCGGGCTGGCAATTCGGCGCGATGCTCGGCTTCGTGGGCGGTTTCCTTCGCGCCTCGCTTCCCAAGCAGCGATAGGGCCTCTTCTGCTGCCGGGCGCAACTGGCCGGTCCGTATTTGAGACGGGCCGACGGAACGCGTCGCCGCCGCAAGCGGTTGATCGGGTGAAAGGAATTCACCCATGTCTACCGAAACCGTCGACACCGCATTCGTCGAAGAAACTTCCGAAGAACCCCGGATGCCGGGGTCGGAAACCGATCTGGATCGAAAGCCGAAATGGCAGCCGCGCTTTCCGGGATCGGGACGGCTGAAAGGCAAGGTCGCGATCGTGACAGGCGGCGACAGTGGCATCGGCCGTGCGACCGCCGTCCTGTTTGCGCGCGAGGGAGCCAAGGTTGCGATCGCCTATCTCGAGGAAAGCGAAGACGCGCAGATCACCGCCAAAGCGATTAAAAAAGAGGGCAGCGAGGTGTTGCTCCATGAAAGCGACCTTGGCTGCCCCGACAGCTGCAAGCTGCTGGTCGACCGGGTGATCGACAAATGGGGGCGGCTCGATGTGCTCGTCAACAATGCGGGCGAACAGCATCCCGACGAGGACATTACCGATATCACCGTCGAGCAGCTCCAGCGCACCTTCCAGACCAACATCTTCTCGATGTTCTACCTGACGCAGGCCGCGCGTCCGCACCTCAAGAAGGGTGCGGCGATCGTGAACTGCACCAGCGTCACCATGTACAAGGGCGCAGGACTGCTGCTCGATTACAGTGCGACCAAGGGCGCCATTACTGCTTTCACGCGCTCGCTCAGCGAACAGCTGGTCGGCGACGGTATCCGTGTAAACGGTGTCGCGCCGGGGCCGATCTGGACACCGCTCAATCCGATGGGCGGCCAACCACCCGAAAAAATGGACGACTTCGGAGAGGATACGCCCATGGGCCGACCGGGCGAGCCGAACGAGGTCGCGCCCGCCTTCCTCTTTCTCGCCTGCGAGGACAGTTCCTACATGTCGGGCCAGGTCCTGCATCCGAATGGCGGGATCATCGTCAACGGTTGACCCGGGCAGCAGCCGTCCTATCTAGGCAACACAGTCTTGTGTAGGAGAGAACGAATGGCCGGACCCTGGAAAGATGCGCGCGGGATAACCGTCACCACCACGCCGACGATCGAAGGCAAACCCATCCAGGAATATCTGGGTATCGTGACCGGCGAAGTGATCGTTGGCGCGAACCTGTTCCGCGATCTCTTTGCCAACATCCGCGACATCGTGGGCGGGCGTTCGGGCAGCTACGAGCGCATCCTGCGCGACGCGCGGGAACAGGCGATAGAGGAATTGCAGGCCGAAGCGGCGACGCGCGGCGGCAATGCCGTGGTCGGCGTCGATCTCGACTATGAGGTGATCGGCGACACTGGCTCGATGCTGATGGTCTCCGCCAGCGGGACCGCAGTCAGGGTTTAACCCCGCACGAGGCCCAGCGCCTTGTAGGTTGCGTCGAGCGTCGGAACCGCGATCTCGCGTGCGCGGGAGGCGCCGCGTGCGAGTATGGCATCCAGTGCCTCGCGGTCCTCGAGCAATTCGGTGAAGCGCGCCGAGATCGGGCGGAGGCTCTCTACCAGCACCTCGCCCAGCGCAGGCTTGAACTTGCCGAAACCTTCACCGCCATATTCGCCCAGCACATCGGCCATGCTGCGATCGGTCAGCGCGGCATAGATCGTAACCAGGTTCAGCGCTTCCGGACGTCCGGCCAGACCGGCTTCCTCGCTGGGTAACGGTTCGGGATCGGTCTTGGCCTTCTTGACCTTTTTCATGACGGTATCGGGGTCGTCAGCCAGATTGATCCGGCTCATCTCGGACGGATCGGACTTGCTCATCTTCGCCATGCCGTCACGCAGGCTCATGATCCGTGCGGCCTGCGGCGGCACGATCGGATCGGGCAGGGTGAAGACGGGCACATCCTCCGATGCGAAGTCATTGTTGAATTTCTGCGCAATGTCGCGCGCCAGCTCCAGATGCTGCTTCTGGTCTTCGCCCACCGGCACGTGCGTCGCCTGATAGAGCAGCACGTCGGCGGCCTGCAGCACGGGATAAGTGAACAGGGCAACCGACTGGCCTTCGCGGTTCTTGCCCGCCTTGTCCTTCCACTGCGTCATGCGGTTGAGCCAGCCCATCCGGGCCGTACCGCCGAGCAGCCACTGCAGTTCGGCATGTTGCGGAACCTGCGCCTGGTTGAACAGCACGCTTTTCGAAGGATCGATCCCGCAGGCTACCAGTGCCGCCGCCATTTCGAGCGTGCCCTTGTGCAGGTCGGCCGGAACGTGCGGCATCGAGATCGCGTGAAGATCGGCGAGAAAGAACAGGCATTGGTTCTTCTCTGCGCTACCGCCTGCGGCTGCTTGAGCGCGGTTCGCATCTTCCATCTCGTCCTGCATGCGCACCCAGTTGCGGATCGCACCGAGGTAATTGCCGAGGTGGAGATTGCCCGTGGGCTGGATGCCGGAGACTACACGCATGATGATCTTACGGAGCTTTCTTCTTGGTGAGGGCGGCAAGGCGTTGCCTGTCGATCGCGCCCACCGCAAAGGCGACGCCGAAATAGACCACTGCCGAACAGCCGACGAGGACGAGCAGGGCGCCCAGTCGCTCGAACAGCCCGGCGGAGAACCAGCCGGTTAGCAAATCGCGCGCGAACCACAAGGCGGCGCCCATGGCGGCGGCGGCGACAAGCTGGCGGGCGATCCGGCCGACGAGGGCAAGCGGGATGGAGTAATACCCGCGCTTGACGAGGACGACGTAGAGATAGGCGACGTTGATCCACGCGCCAATCACGCTGGCATAGGCGACGCCGACCACGCCGTAATCGGTCAGGATCGCGAAGTTCAGCCCGACGAAGACGATCAGCGAGATGAAGGCGGCATATACCGGGGTCTTGGTATCCGACCGGGCATAGAAATTGGGGACCAGAACCTTCACCAGCACATAGGCGGGCAGGCCCAGCACCAGCGCGGCGAGGACCTGGCCCGTTGCCGCCGCATCGGCCAGATCGAAGCGGCCGCCTTGGAAGATCATGGTCACGAACGGTACGGCGCATACCGCCAGCGCCACTGCCGCCGGTATGGTCAGCAGCATCGACAGCTCGATTGCGTCGGACTGGATACGATCGGCCCCTTCCTTGTTCTTGCTACCCACGAACTTGGACAGCGTCGGCAGGATGGCTGTCGAGAGGGCGATCCCGATGATGCCCAGCGGCAACTGGTTCAGCCGGTCGGCATAGTTCATGTAACTCACCGAACCGTCGGCCAACTGGTTGAGGAAATAGAGCTGCACCAGCGTGTTGATCTGATAAGCGCCGCCGCCGATCGCAGCGGGCAGGGCGATCACGCTCAGCCGCTTCACTTCGGGCGTGATGCGCGGCCACAGCAGCCTGGGCCGAAAGCCCTCCACCCGGGTCCAGTAATAAAGCCAGGCGAGCTGCAGCACGCCTGCGCCGGTCACCGCCCAGGCCACCGCATAGCCAACCTGTTCGACGCTCCAGCCCAGTGTTTCGGCGGCATATTCGCCGCCCATAAGCGCGGTAATCAGCACGAGGTTCAGGATGATCGGAAAACTTGCCCCCGGGGCAAAGCGGCTCACCGAATTGAGCATGCCGGTGAACAGCGTCACCAGACTGACGAGGATGATGTAGGGGAACATGATCCGCGCAAAGGTCACGGCCATGTCGAAGTTTTCCGGGTCGATCGGCTTTTCGGCAAGGATCCAGATCACGCCCGGCATCGCAACCATCATCGCCGCGCACAGCAGGATGAGGACCGGCAGGAAGACGCTCAACACGTCGTCCGAGAAACTGCGAGCACTCTCGAGTCCCCCATCGCCATGCAGACGCTTGGAGAACATCGGTACGAAGGCGGCGGAGAAAGCGCCTTCCGCGAACAGGCGGCGGAAGACGTTGGGAATGATGAAGGCCTGGAACCACGCATCGGTCACCGCATTGGCGCCGAGCACGCGGCTGAAGATCATCTCGCGCGCCATGCCGGCGACGCGGCTCACCATCGTCAGTGAGCCGATCGTCCCGACATGTTTGAGCAGGCTCATCGCCTATAAGCTCTCTGATGCGTCAGTTGTCGCCGGCCGGCGCGGGGGCGCCTTCGCCCTGCTGCGCCGCGCGGGCCTGCAGCTGCTGCTGGTAGAGCGCACCGAAATCCATCGGATCGAGCAGCAGCGGCGGGAAGCCCGCATCGCGCACCGCATCGGAAATCACTGCGCGGGCGAAGGGGAAGAGCAAACGCGGAGCCTCGGCGAAGAGAAACGCGTGCGCATGCTCGTCGGGCACATTGCGAATGCCGACCAGACCGCAATAGGCCAGTTCGACGATGTAGAGATTGCCCTTTTCGCCATCGGCGCGGGCAGTCATCTTTAGTTCGACCTCGTGAACCTCGTCACTGATCTTGTTCGCGCCGATGTTCACCTGCACGTCCACCTGAGGCTGGTCGTTCCACTGGAAACTGCCCGGTGCGTTGGGATTCTCGACCGAGAGATCCTTGATGTACTGGTTGATCAGCCCCACCGCCGGACTGTTGTCCGCACCGTTTGCCCCGGCTGCAGGGTCCATGTTGAGATCGGTCAGTACGTCGTTTTCATCGGCCATGGGAAAATCACTTCTCTGCGAATGTCGAATCGGAATGGCCGGGGGCCGTGCGGGCAACCCGGCTGGTTCGGCGCGCGCCTAGCACCCCCTCGCGCGCGGGGCAATGCGGCTAGGGTGCTCCCGGCGGGCGAGCGCAAGCACGGTGCGGCCGAGCATTGCCCGTTTGTAATTCCTTCCTATCTAGGGCAGGAAAGTATGGAACTGCCAAGCCCTCCGGCGCGTAGGCAGAATACGATATGAAAACGGACAAGTATTTGTGATCTACGAGATCGTCATCCTCGCCGCCATCGCCGCCTTTCTGGGGCTGCGTCTCTATTCCGTGCTCGGGCAGCGTTCCGAGCATGAGGAAGAGCCTGCACGGCACCGTTTCGATGCGCCCGAGTCCCAGGTTCCGCCTGCAACCGACCGCCAGCCTGCTGGCACGCGCGAACCGGTGCAACTGCGGAGCGTGGACAACGCCTCTTCCGCTAACGAAAGCGCCATTCGCGCCATCGCCAGTGCCGATCCGCGGTTCGACCTGCTCGGCTTCCTCGATGGGGCAAAGGCGGCCTATGGCATGATCCTCGAAGCCTTCTGGGAAGGCGACAAGGAAACCCTGCGCGAACTGACGGACGACGATGTCTATGCCGGTTTTGCCGCGGCCATCGATGCCCGCACGGACGCGGGCGAGAAGCTGGAAAACCGCTTGATCCGTATCGAGGATGCAACGGTCCATTCGGCGGAACTGGACCGGCGCACGGCGCGCATTTCGGTGCTGTTCGTCTCCGACATCGCTTCGCTCACCCGTGACAAGGATGGCAATGTGATCGCCGGTTCGCTGGATGATGCAGTGGAAAGCCGCGACATCTGGACCTTCAGCCGCAACGTCGATTCGAGCGACCCGAACTGGGTGCTCGACGAAACCGACCAGGACTGATCACCGCCCCACAATTCGGAGAGTGCCAATGCATCGTCTCGCCGGGCTGGTCGCAGCCTTCAGCCTTGCGGGATGCGCTGCCATCCCTGACGTCCGCCCGCCGATGGATACCGGCGTGGTCGAGATTCCCGAGCCTATCCCGGCGGACACCGCACTTGCCGCCACGCTCTCGCCCGGACCCGCGATCGAAACCATGCCGTTTACCGGTTTCGATGCCGCTCCGGCGCTCGCCGCTTTCCGCGCTTCCTGCAGCAAGATCCTCTTTCGCGACGACACCAGCGGCCTGACCCGGCGGGTCGACTGGCAGGGTCCTTGCGGCGCGGCGCAAAACTGGTTGAGCGACCCGACGGATTTCTTCAAGAGCCAGTTCGAGACCGTGATCGTCGGTGACGGGTCCGCATTCGCGACCGGCTATTACGAGCCGGAAATACTCGGCAGCCGCGTTCGGGCGCCCGGTTACGACATACCGGTCTATGCCATGCCCGAAGACCTCGTGCGCGCCTGGCCTGCGGACATGCCCGAAAGCGAACGCACCGGCCGCCCTCCGCTGGGGCGCTATGACGAGAATGGCGATTTCGTATCTTATTACGAACGCGCCGAGATCGAGACGGGCGTGCTTGATGGCAAGGTTCCGGTAATCGCCTGGGCGGCCGATCCGGTCGAATTCTTCTTCCTCCAGATCCAGGGCAGCGGGCTGCTGCGCCTGCCGGACGGCACCCTCATGCGCATCGGTTATGCCGGCCAGAACGGCCGCGAATATGTCGGCATCGGTCAGGTCATGCGCGAACAGGGATTGATCGGTGACGGAACACCCTATCCCACTTCGATGCAGGGCATCATCGCCTATATCCGCGACAATCCGGAAAAGGGCGCCGAGATCATGCGGCTCAACAAGAGCTGGATTTTCTTCCGCGAACTCGACACCGACGGTCCGCTCGGTTCGCTCGAAATCCCGGTAACGCGCGGCGACAGCGTGGCGGTGGATCCGAAATTCGTGCCTTATGGCGCGCCGGTCTGGCTCGATATGGAGCATGACGTGGCCGATGGCCTCTGGATCGCGCAGGACACGGGCGGAGCGATCAAGGGCGCGAACCGCTTCGACACTTTCTGGGGCAATGGCGAGGACGCCCGTGAAATCGCGGGCGGCATGAGCAGCCGGGGTACGTCCTACCTGCTCCTGCCCAAGGGGACGCTTGCGCGCCTGAAACCATGACCGCTCCGCGCGGGCTGAGCAGCGAAGAGGCGGCCGCGTGGGAGAAGGTGGCTGCGACGGTCGAGCCCCTGCATCCGCAGGTCATGCGCAAGCAGCCGGTGCCCGAAGTTTCTCCGCCCAAACCGCAGGCGAAGGCGGCCTCGGCCAAGCCTCCGAGACCGGCCCCGGCTCCAAAGCCTGTCGTCCAACCCGTCCGGCGTCCGCAAAACAATCTCGATTCCCACTGGGACAAGCGGCTGAAAACGGGGACGATCCAGCCAGACTTCACTCTCGACCTGCACGGACATGGTCTCGACGCGGCCTATAGCCGGCTGATGAGCGGCGTGGCGCAGGCGCGCGCCATGGGTGCGCGCACGATCCTGCTGGTCACGGGTAAACCGCGCCCCGTCGATCCCGCCGATCGGGGCACCAAACGCGGCGCCATTCGCGCCAAGGTGCTCGACTGGCTGGCGGCCTCCAGCCACCATTCCGCCATCGCAGCAGTAAGGCGCGCCCATCTCCGCCATGGCGGAGAGGGCGCGCTCTACATCGTGCTCAGGCGAGAGCGGTAGGGGCTTACTCGGCAGCTTCCTTCATTGCCGCACCTTCGCCGGAAATGGAGAGTGCACTGGCCATTCCGGGCGCCTTCGACTTGCCGCCGACCTTGTCGCGCACCGATTTCTCGATCCGTTCGCCGATCTTCTGATCCACGTTCTTCCAGTATTCGAAAGCGCGGACGAGAACCTTCCCGCTCACTCCATCGGCCAAATGGCCGGCCACATTGGAAACGAAGCGGTCGCGCTGGGCATCGTCCATCACTTCGTTGATCAGCGCGCGCGGCTGGCTCCAGTCGTCATCGTCCTCGCGCAAGGTATAGGCCTGCCGCACCATATCGCCATCGGCGTACCAGGTCGCTTCGCCGCCCACTTCGGGCTGCGCGGCAGGGCCGCCATAGGAGTTGGGCGCATAAACCGGATCGACGGCATTCACCGTCCGGCTCTTGCCCGCGCGTGAATAGGAATTGACCTCCGCATTGCGGGCCGAATTGACCGGGATCTGCTTGTAGTTGACCCCCAGCCGCGCGCGGTGAGCGTCGGAATAGGAAAAGCCGCGGGCTAGCAGCATCTTGTCGGGGCTGAGGCCAATGCCCGGCACCATGTTGTTCGGCTCGAATGCCAGCTGTTCGATCTGCGTATCCCAGTCGACCGGGTTTTCGTCCAGTACCAGCCTGCCAACTTCGATCAGCGGATAGTCCGCATGCGGCCAGGTCTTGGTCAGGTCGAAGGGATTGATGCGATAGGTCTTGGCATCCTCGAACGGCATGATCTGCCATTTCAGCGTCCAGCTCGGGAAGTTGCCTTCGTGGATCGCGCCGAACAGGTCGCGGCGGTGATAGTCGCTATCCTCGCCGGCCTTCTTTACCGCTTCGTCCTGCGTCAGATGGGCGTTGCCGCTTTCATTGCCGACATCGGTGTGGAAGTGGAACTTGACCCAGAACTTCTCGCCATCCTCGTTGATGAGCATGTAGGTATGGCTGGAATAGCCGTTCATTTCGCGCCAGTTCTTCGGCACGCCGCGGTCACCCATCAGGTAGGTCACCTGATGCGCGCTTTCCGGGCTCAGCGTCCAGAAATCCCACATCATGTCGTGATCGCGCAGGCCGTTGTCCGCCCGGCGCTTTTGCGAACGGATGAAGTGCTGGAACTTCAGAGGATCGCGGATGAAAAAGATCGGCGTGTTGTTGCCGACCATGTCGAAATTGCCGTCCTCGGTATAGAACTTGACCGAAAACCCGCGCGGATCGCGCCAGGTATCGGGGCTGCCGCGTTCGCCTGCCACGGTGGAAAACCGCATGGCTACATCGGTCTTCTTGCCCTTCTTGAAGAGCTTGGCCTTTGTATATTTCGATACGTCGGCGGTGGTTTCGAAATGCCCGAATGCGCCCGAGCCCTTCGCATGGGGCTGGCGTTCGGGAATCCGCTCGCGATTGAAGTTGGCCATCTGCTCGATCAGGTAGTGATCGTTGAGCACGATCGGGCCATCGCGGCCCAAGGTCAGCGAATGTTCGTCGCTCTGCGCCCGGATGCCTGCATCACTCGTGGTGGGGGGTACTTTGCCGTCGGTCATGTCGGGCGCCTTTTCGAATTAGGGGAGTGACCGACCTACGGTCGGGAGGGCCGCCGCGTTCCTTCACCGGCGCAGGATAAAAACTACTAAGCGTGATTGCATTCTCCTCTCACGAAAAAGCCCCCGGCATCGCTGCCGGGGGCTCCTCGCAGTCCCGAAGGGTCCTCGGCGGCCCTACTGGTACTTCGCGTATTCGAGATCGAAGCGGTCTGCATCCATGACCTTGGTCCAGGCCTTGACGAAATCGCGCACGAACTTCTCTTCATTGCCGTTCTCGGCATAGACTTCGGCCACGGCCCGCAGGCGCGAATTGGAACCGAAGACGAGATCGGTGCGGGTCGCGCGCCATTTCTCGCTGCCGTGGATGCGGCACTTGCCGACGAATTCCTCGTCGCCGCTCTCGTCGACCACTTCCCAAACCGTGCCCATGTGGAGCAGGTTGAGGAAGAAGCTGTTGTCGAGCTTGCCCGGCGTTTCGGTGAGTACGCCGATGCTGTTGCCGTGCTTGGCATGCTTGCTCACCGCGCCCAGCGCACGCAGGCCGCCGACCAGCACGGTCATCTCGGGGATTGAAAGGCCGAGCAGGTGGGCCCGGTCGATCAGCATGTCTTCCGTCTTCACCGAAGCCTTGGTCTTCAGGTAGTTGCGGAAACCGTCGGCAAAAGGTTCCAGCGGCTCCCAGCTTTCGGCGTCAAAATCTTCCTGTTTCGCATCGCCGCGGCCGGTGGTGACCGGGACGGAAATATCGAACCCGGCATCCTTCGCCGCTTTCTCGACTGCTGCCGAGCCGGCGATGACGATGGCGTCGGCCATGGAAATGCCGCCGCGGATTTCGTCGAGCTTCTTCAGAACCTTTCCGAGCTCTTCGGGGTCGTTAACCGCCCAGTTGCGGACCTCGTCGAAGCGGATATGCGCCCCGTTAGCACCGCCGCGGTGATCCGAATTGCGATAGGTCGAGGCCGAAGCCCAGGCTGCCTTGACCAGCTCGGCAACCGAAAGCCCGCTGTCCAGCACCTTGGATTTGAAGGAGGACAGATCGCTGTCGGATACCTGCGTTCCAGCAGGGATCGGGTCCTGCCAGATCAGGTCTTCGGCCGGGACGTCCGGGCCGAGATAGCGGACCTTGGGCCCCATGTCGCGGTGGGTCAGCTTGAACCATGCGCGGGCGAAGGCATCGTCCAGCGCGGCCTGGTCGTTGAGGAAGCGTTCCGAAATCTTGCGATATTCCGGATCGCGCTTCAGCGCCATGTCCGCCGTGGTCATGATGGTCGGGACCTTCTTGTTCGGGTCGCGCGCATCGGGGGCCATGTCTTCGGGTTCGGGATTGACCGGGGTCCACTGGTTTGCGCCAGCGGGGCTCTGGGTCAGTTCGTATTCGTATTTGAACAGCAGGCGGAAATAGTCGCCGCCCCATTGCGTGGGGTTCGGGGTCCACGCGCCTTCGATGCCGCTGGTGGTGATATGACCCTTCTCGATTTCTTCGGGATCGGTCAGCCAGCCGAAGCCCATGCGGTGCAGGGTCTCGCCTTCCGGAGCGCTGCCGAAGCTATCGGCTGGCGCTGCGCCGTGGCACTTGCCGAAGGCGTGGCCGCCAGCGGTCAGGGCCACGGTTTCCTCGTCGTTCATCGCCATGCGGGCGAAGGTTTCACGCATGTCGCGTGCCATGCCCTCGGCATCGTGCGGGTTGCCGCCCGGACCTTCGGGATTGACGTAGATGAGACCCATCTGGATCGCGGCGAGCGGGTTTTCGAGCGCCTTGCCCTCATCGGGGAGGATGCGCGTTTCCGCGCCGGTATCGACCCACTGTTCTTCGGTGCCCCAATAGACGGTTTCCGGGTCGAACACGTCCTTGCGACCGCCGCCGAAGCCGAACACCGGACCGCCCATCGATTCGATGGCGACATTGCCGGTGAGGATGAAGAGGTCGGCCCAGCTGATGTGCTTGCCGTATTTCTGCTTGATCGGCCACAGCAGGCGACGTGCCTTGTCGAGGTTGCCATTGTCGGGCCAGCTGTTGAGCGGGGCGAAGCGCTGCTGGCCGCTGGAGGCACCGCCGCGACCGTCACCGGTGCGGTAGGTGCCGGCCGCATGCCATGCCATCCGGATGAAGAATGGGCCGTAATGCCCATAGTCTGCCGGCCACCATGGCTGGCTGTCGGTCATCAGGTCGGTGAGGTCTTTCTTCAGCGCGGTGTAGTCGAGCGCATTGAAGGCTTCGCAATAATCGTAATCCTCGCCCATCGGATCGGCTGCGCGGCCGCCTTCGGTGAGGATTTCGAGATCGAGCTGGTCGGGCCACCAATCGCGGTTGGTGCGGCCGAGCAGCGAGCGGGTACCTCCGTCACCGTGGAAGGGGCAGCCGCTGATGTCTCCGGTCTTGGCGTCCATGAAAACTCTCTCCTCTAGAAATTAAAGACTCGGTTCCCGTCCGAGGTTGGAGAGCACGTTGAACCCGGTCGGCTTATTCGTCCAATCGATTAAACGGTTCAAATAGATAGGCGGAAGCGATTGTGCTGCGAGGCGTGGCGCGCATACGTAAAACGCCGCCATCCCGCTGGAATGACGACGCTTTCGTGTTCGGTTTATGACGGGTCAGGCGGCCTGAGCGATCTCTTCGGCGGGTTCGGTCCGGATCAGGTAATCGAAAGCAGAGAGGCCCGCCTTCGAGCCTTCGCCCATGGCGACCACGATCTGCTTGTAGGGCACGTCGGTCACGTCGCCTGCGCCGAAGATGCCGGGCAGATTGGTGCGGCCTTCCTCGTCGGTGGCGATTTCGCCGAACCTGGTCAGTTCGAGCCCGCTTCCCTGAAGCCATTCGGTGTTCGGGACGAGGCCGATCTGCACGAATACGCCTTCCAGCTCGATCCGGCGCGTGTCGCCGCTCTTGCGGTCCTTCAGCATCAGCCCGTCGACCTTGCCGCCCTTGCCGGTGACTTCGGTGGTCTGCCCGCTGGTGACGATTTCCACATTGGACATGCTGCGCAGCTTCCTCTGCAGCACCTCGTCGGCACGCAGCTTTTCGTCATATTCGATCAGCGTCACATGGCCGACGATCTTGGCAAGATCGATTGCCGCCTCGACGCCCGAATTGCCGCCGCCGATCACCGCGATGCGCTTGCCCTTGAACAGCGGACCGTCGCAGTGCGGGCAATAGGCCACGCCCTTGTTGCGATATTCCGCTTCGCCCGGAACGCCCAGATTGCGCCAGCGCGCGCCGGTCGCAAGGATCAGGCTGCGCGTCTTGAGCGATGCGCCATTGCCAAGTTCCACCGTGTGAAGCCCGCCTTCTTCCTTCGCGGGGACCAGCTTCACCGCCCTGGCGAGGTTCATCAGGTCGATATCGTATTCGCCGACATGGCGTTCGAGGTCGCCCGCCAGCTTGGGGCCCTCGGTGTAGGCGGTGCCGGGGAGGTTCTCGATGCCCAGCGTGTCGTGCAGCTGTCCGCCGAAGCGTTCGGCCGCAATTCCAGTCCGGAAACCCTTGCGCGCGGTATAGATCGCCGAGGCAGCACCCGCAGGGCCTCCGCCGACAACCAGCACTTCGAACGGGTCCTTGGCGGCGAGCTTCTCGGCGGCCTTCGCGTCCGCGCCGGTATCCACCTTGGCGAGGATTTCGGCCAGTTCCATCTTGCCGTTGTAGAAGGGTTCGCCGTTGAGGAAGGTCGCAGGCACGGTCATCACGTCGCGTGCATCGACTTCGTCCTGATAGGTGCCGCCTTCGATCAGCGTGGCGGTGACGCGCGGGTTTTCCAGCGCCATCAGCGTCAGCGCCTGCACCACGTCGGGGCAGTTGTGGCAGCTCAGCGAGAAATACATCTCGAAATTGAAATCGCCCTCCAGCCCGCGAACCTGCTCGAGCAGGTCGGCGTCGACCTTGGGCGGGTGGCCGCCAGCCCACAGCAGGGCAAGCACCAGCGAAGTGAACTCGTGGCCCATCGGGAGCCCCGCGAACCGCACCCACTTCTCCGCATCGCTGGCGCGGCGGATCACGAAGCTGGGCTTGCGGTCATCGGTGCCGTCGAAGTTGGCGCTGACGTCTTCGTGCAGCGCGGCGATCTCTTCGAGCAGTTCGCGCGTCTGGCGCGATTTTTCATCGTCGCCCAGCGAGGCGACCAGCTCCACCGGCTCGCGCAGATTGGCGAGATAGGTCTTCAGCTGCTGGGTAAGGTTCGCATCGAGCATGGACGGACTCCGGGCGTAGGTTGCGGGCGGGGGTTGCGGGCGTGATCGAAATTCAAAGGGATGGAAAAGACCCGGGGCTTGGGGGGGAGGATTGCCCCGGGTCTTCCAGCGACCCGAGATTATTGTCTCGGGCTCTTGAGGCGGGCGAAAACTAGGAACGCCCGCCCTGACTTGTCCTGCCGGCTCAGATCTTGCCGACGAGGTCGAGCGAAGGTGCCAGCGTGTCGCTGCCTTCTTCCCATGCGGCCGGGCAGACCTGGCCGGGGTTGGCGCGGACATACTGGGCCGCCTTGATCTTGCGGGCGAGTTCGTTGGCATTGCGGCCCACGCCTTCGCAGGTCTGCTCCATGATCTGGATCACGCCGTCCGGATCGACCACGAAGGTGGCACGATCGGCAAGGCCGGCACCTTCACGCAGCACGTCGAAATTGCGCGCAAGGACGTGGTTCTGGTCGCCAAGGAACGGGAAGCTCAGCTTGCCGATCTTCTCGCTGGTGTCATGCCATGCCTTGTGGCTGAAATGTGTGTCGGTCGACACGGCATAGACTTCGACGTCCATCTTCTGGAGCATGCCATACTGCTCGCCGAGGTCTTCGAGTTCGGTCGGGCAGACGAAGGTGAAGTCGGCCGGATAGAAGAAGAATACGGCCCACTTGCCCTTCACGTCTTCGTCGGTGACTTCGTAGAAATCTTCACCGGCCTTGAAGGCGGTGGCGTTGAACGGTTTGATCTGGCTTCCGATGATACCCATGGGTTTTTCTCCGTTGTCGGGTTGAAACTGATGGGTGTCAGATAGGCCGTGTTGCGGTGCACAAAAGCGATATGTTGCGATTGCTAGCATCGGAATAATCGATTAACTCGATGGAACTTTCGAAAAGCGCAAGGGTCGCGCGATTTCATTGCGTTTTGCGCAATTGGAACGAGGATTGGGTGGAGCTGCAGCGGCGGCTTTGAGGTGATGGGGTGGACGCCCCCCGGCGGCATCGATGTGCCATAGTGGAGGTGTTTGAACACCACTAGAGAGGAGGCGTCCATGTCGGAAGTTAGCATCATCGGGTGAGATATCGCAAAGCCTGTTTTCCAGGTCCACGGGGCCGATGCCTCGGGCCGTGCGGTGCTCCGCAAGAAGATCAGCAGGGCGAAGCTCTTGCCGTTCTTTGCTTCGCAGCCCTCCTGCCAGGTGGTCCTGGAAGCGTGCGGGGGCGCGCATCACTGGGCGCGTGAACTGGCGAAGCTGGGTCATGAGGTCCGGTTGATCGCGCCAGCTTACGTAAAGCCGTTCGTGAAGCGCCAGAAGAACGATGCTGCGGATGCCGAGGCCATCTGCGAGGCGGCGCAGCGCCCGAGCATGCGGTTCGTGCCAGTAAAGACCGAAGCACAGCAAGCAGCCGCGCTGGTGTTCCGGGCCCGCGACCTGCTGGTCAAGCAACGCACGCAGATCAGCAACGCCGTTCGCGGTCACATGACCGAGCATGGCTGGATCGCGCCGCAAGGCCTGGCGCACATGAAGAAGCTGGCCGCACTGCTTGAGGATCCCGACGCGGTTCCCGAGAGCGCACGGCCGGTACTGGAGATAATGCTCGATCAGATGGCAGTGCTCAGCGAGCGCATTGCCGAACTTGACCGGGAGATCGCCCGGCGTGCCCGCGAAGACGAGACCGCGCGGCGGCTGATGACGATCCCGGGCATCGGACCGATCACGGCAACCGCGATCACCGCACTTGCACCTCCGCCCGGCACCTTTGCCAAGGGCCGCGACTTTGCCGCATGGGTCGGGCTTACACCGCGCCAGCACTCGACCGGCGGCAAGCAGAGGCTCGGCGCGATCTCGAAGATGGGCGAGCGAACGCTGCGGCGGCTGCTGATCATCGGCAGCAGCGCGGTCGTGCTCCAGGCAAGCAGGCGCGGCGCACCCGCGGGATCGTGGCTGGAACAGATGATGGCGCGCAAGCCGCGCATGCTGGTGACGGTGGCGCTCGCGAACAAGACCGCGCGCATCGTCTGGGCAGTGCTGACGAAGAACGAGGATTACAGGGCTCCGGTCTCGGTCGCGGCGTAAGCCGGGCCGGACCAGAGGTCGCCGGAAGGACGTAGGCGGACGAAGGAGAGTATGGCAAAACAGTCGGCGAGACGGGACCGGAAGAACCAGGGCTTTCCACCGTGCTTCATCAGTACGCTGAGGGTGATGTGGTTCCGGTCCGCGAACTCCCATACGGGCCCGCAGCACGAAAAGCTGCACCAGGAGGCCGGACAGATGGCAGCATCCGACTACGTGCCAAACCTCTCAAAATACCGCTTGCATCCTGCGGGGCGTCCACAGATGG
>NZ_WTYC01000004.1 GCF_009827325.1 Qipengyuania vulgaris
GCGAAGGCATCGTCACCTCCGCCTGCAAGCGCATCGATCTGCGAGAGGTCGATAATGTCGCCATCGGCCTGGCTGAAGTCGAGGATGGTGTCGGCAAGGTGCGCGTAGCTGCCCGTATGGCCTGCCTTGAAGAGGAAGGTGTCCGCGCCCGTACCGCCGGTCATCGTGTCGATGCCCCAGTTGCCGATCAGGATATCGTCGCCGTCACCGCCCAGCAGAGTGTCGTTACCCGCGCCGCCGTTGACGACATCGTTGCCGGCCCCTCCATCGAGCACATCCTCGCCATTGTGGCCTTGCAGGAGGTCGTTCCCGCCATCGCCCGAGATGGTGTCGTCGCCCCCTTCACCGAACAACAGGTCGCGGTCGGCGCCGCCGGAGATGATGTCGCCGCCACTGCCGCCATAGATGCGGTCGAAGCCGGAATTGCCCGAGAGCGTGTCGATGCCGTCGCCGCCGAGCAGCATGTCGCCGCCATTGCCGCCGATAAGCGTGTCGTTGCCATCATCGCCGCGCAGCATATCCCAGCCGGCCTGGCCTTCGATCACATCGTCGCCATCCTGGCCGAGCAGCAGGTCGTCACCGAAGCCGCCGAAGATGGTGTCCGAACCGCCATCGCCGAAGATCTGGTTGTTACCGGCGCTGCCGGTCAGGACATCCGCATGCGCCGAACCGGTGAGATGCTCGATCGAAATCAGCGTGTCCCAGCCGGAGCCGAGCGTGTTCTGGGCCCCTTCCAGCGCGAGACTGACGGTGATGCCCGACCACGCGGAAAGATAGGACGCCCGGTCGTTGCCGTTGCCGCCATTGAGCAGATCATTGCCCCCACCGCCGTCGAGAGTGTCCCACCCGGCGCCGCCGTAAAGCGTGTCATCCCCAGCGCGGCCGAACAACAGATCGTCTTTTCCCTCCCCAAAAAGAATATCGCTACCCGGGGTGCCTTCTAGATAATCATTCTCTTCAGTGCCGAACTGCGTGCCAGAGCCATCCGGGGCAAATCCATCAAGATTGAACGCCGTAAAATCATCGACCACGACATTCTGAAAAATACCGATGGTAACGAATGAATTGGCCAAGCCATCTCTATCCAGCTCCAGCAATACATCCGAATTGCTTTGGGTCAGTCGGAGGTGACCCGTGCGAAACGGATTTTCGCCTTCGGTCCAGCCGGAGAGATAACGGTTAAGTAAGTCGCTCATTTCAAGCCGGTCGCCGCTGTCGCCGGTCGAGAAATCGCTGACTACGAGCGCTCCAGTTTGGGAAACGATCGGCGTGAAACCAAGTTCGAGTTCATCTTGACCACCCCCCAGTGAGATCGACGCTCCTTGGTTGGGAACCGAGCCGAGAAAAACGCGATCTGCCCCGCCTCCCATATTGGCAACGAGCCGGCCTTCAGTCGTGCCATGCAAAGCCAGATAGTCATCGCCGGCCCCCGCGTACACCTGATTGAAATCACTGCCGCTGCCCGACATCGTGAACCAGTCATCTCCGGATCCACCCAGGAACGTGTCGCTCCCGCCACCGAAAGACTGGAAGTAATCATTGCCTTCGCCGCCACGTAGGACGTCGTCACCAGCCCCGTCATCAATGAAATCATCCCCGTCTCCACCATCCAGGACGTCATTGCCGGATGAGCCTGAGATGCGGTCGTTTCCATCAAGGCCACTGATGGTATCGGCTCCGGAAGAACCCTCGAGAGCGTCATCGTCCGACGTTCCCGTTATTTCCTTGCCGGGAACCGCGCTGCCGTCTGGTGGGAATCCATCAAAGTTGAAGAAAGTGAATTCTCCGATCGAGGTCCCTTCAAATCGCACCAATGTTTCGAATGAGGTTCCGCTTCCGGAGCGATCGATCTGGAGCATCGTGTCCGGACCGTCCTGAACCAGGTTAAGATAACCCGAGCCGAACGGGTTGTCGCTCCCATTCCAGTTCTCTAGATTCCTCTCGAGATAATCGCTCCATTCGATCCGATCGCCACTGTCTCCGGTCCCGAAATCGGTTACGGTGATAATGCCGTCACTTCGCATGAAAAAAGAGAACTCTAGAATGTCCTGATCTTCGCCCAGCGAAATCAGCGCGCCCTGATTTGGGGCGGTAGAGAGATAAACGCGATCGGCTCCGGCACCCATACTGGCAACCAACCGTCCGGCACTATCGCTCTGATAATCCAGGTAATCGTCGCCAGCCCCCGCATAGACCGTGTTCAGTTCGGCTTCACGGTCGGCGGCCCTGTGAATAATAAAGGTATCGTCGCCGCCTCGTCCATAGAAGGTGTCATTGCCACTCTCGGACCAGTACTGGTCATTTCCATCTGTTCCATAGACGACATCATCGCCCGGAGTGTCCTGTATAAACGAGCTCACTGTGGCTTTTTTGCTCGTCAAAGTAGACTTAAATTCTCGTTCCATTGCGACCCCGTAAGTACCCGCAGTTTCGTTAGAGAGTTTTCTTCTGCAAATCAATTAAATGGCGAACTGAACTCCTGAAGCGCTGAAGTGGCTAAGCTCCAGCTGGCCTTCCAAAAGACTGGATCAAATATTAGCCGTGGAGTTACTGCAAAGGAAACCGGCGGAAATCGGGCGACGCAGCTCGCGCGGAGCATAACCTCAAGGGCGTCGACATCGACCGCTGATCGTGATCACGGGCCTCAGCGGCTCGGGCAAATCCTCGCTCGCCTTCGACAGGATCTATGCGGAAGCGCAGCGGCCTCGAGAGGGAGCCGTCATCTCCGGGGGCTGCCTACAAGACGAAGTCCATCGACGTGAGCACAATGTCGCCGTCTAGACGGATCTGCAGGTCTGCAGCGCCATCCCCGTTCATATCCGCTGCCAAGTAGGTGTGGCCGCCGCTGGAATAAGAACGCAGTTCGCCTGCGGTGCCGCTGAAAGCCGCATCACCAACGAAGCTGAAAGCATCGTCGCTGCCGCCGCTTATCGCGTCTATGGCGGAGAGATCGATTAGGTCCCCGTCGCCCTGGCTGAAGTCCGTGATGATATCGGCGTTGCCTTGCCATTTGCCGGTGTGGCCGCCTTTGAACTTGAAGATGTCCGCGTCTGCGCCACCTGTGAGGACATCCTTGCCCCAGCCGCCGATAAGGGTATCCGATCCACCACCGCCAATGAGCAAGTCATGGTTGCCACCGCCATCGAGCATGTCGTTGCCAAAGTCGCCGTAGAGGCGATCATTGCCATTGTACCCGAAAAGACTGTCGGACCATCCTCCGCCGCTGATGGTGTCCCAGCCTGCTCCTCCGATCAGCAGGTCGTTGCCGGTACCACCGTAAATCTTGTCGCTGCCGCCTGATCCGTGGATTTCATCGTTCCCGGCATTGCCGTGCAAGGTATCGACCCCGCTACCGCCGAACAGCTGATCGCTAAATGCAGAGCCGTGCAGGGTTTCGATCGAGATGAGCATGTCGTTGCCGGCGCCCATGGTGTCTTGCGGTATGGCGGGTGCGCCCAGCGTGACACGAACGCCGCTGCTTGCATCGGCATAGGATGCGATATCGATGCCTGCTCCGCCATCGATTAGATCGTTGCCCTCTCCGCCAAAGAGTTCGTCGGCCCCGGTGCCTCCGAAAAGCTCGTCATCACCGCCAGATCTGCTCAGATAATCGTTTCCTTCGTCTCCGAAGAGGTGGTTGACAATTTCGCCACCAAGCACCCTGTCATTGCCTGCGCCACCGCGCAAAAAGTCGTGCAACGGAACATCAAGCACGTCGTCAAGAATGGTGCCGAGTCCGGTATCGGCCAGAAAGGCCAGGTCCAGATCGCTGATCTCGTATGTGTAGCCCCTGTAGTAAGTAACCCCGTTCATCAGTCCTAGTATGGGGTTGTCGTTCTCGCCGGGAAATTCACTGCTGTTTCCATAATGGGCAGAGTTTCCCGTTGTGAGCTCGACGGGGCCACCAAAGACCCGTTCCACATTCGGCCCCAGAAAATGTTCCTGTCCTTCGATATCGGTCCTCCGAAGGTCGTAGGCTGACTGGAAAAACTGGTATCCACCACCGCCGTAGCCATTGAAGCCCAAGGCATGGCCTATCTCGTGCAGCATGACGCTGAGTCCATCCGTCCGGTCCGAAGGTACGTCACCGCGTTGGGTGGGAGTAGGATCCAGGAAGAGTTCGTTGAGCAGATAATCGCGGGAAATCTCGATGTAGATGTCCCATCCGTCTTCGCTGTTCTGACCGGTCTGTAATGCGTGTGCTGCGCCGCCCACGATCAGGTTCGTCCCATTGTCCAGCTGTCCAAGGTTGACAGAATTACCCCAAGTCGCTGCCGCTCTGCCTTCAGCGTTGGATTCGAGAAGAACGAGGTGAACGCGAACATTCGCATTCCCAGCCAGAACTTCACCCCAAAGCCGGAGGGCTTCGTCGGTCACCCCAAGAAGGAGTTCAATGACATCCTCAGAAATTTGCGCCGTATTTGCGATTGTGTAGATTGGATTGAGTGCCATCGATGCAGACCCCTGTTTCCGCCGATCCAAAGTCTTTGAATTTATTGCGTGAATTCGTCAATATAGTTCTAATTTTCGAGCGTATTTCCGCCTAGGCGTCGGCGCAACTCGCCAAAACGTTCAATTGGGTAGCTCTCCCTGTAAATCCTGCGTTGGCGTCCTACATAGGCCTACTCTTGACCACAGCGAACAATTCAGGAACACGCTTCCTTCATGGCACTTACCAAAATCTCTGTCCGCGGCGCGCGGGAGCATAATCTCAAGGGCGTCGATATCGACCTGCCGCGCGATGCGCTGATCGTGATCACGGGCCTTTCCGGCTCGGGCAAATCCTCGCTCGCCTTCGATACGATCTATGCCGAGGGGCAGCGGCGCTACGTGGAATCGCTCAGCGCCTATGCGCGCCAGTTCCTCGAGATGATGCAGAAGCCCGATGTCGAGCATATCGACGGGCTTTCCCCCGCAATCTCGATCGAACAGAAGACCACCAGCCGCAACCCGCGTTCGACCGTGGCGACCGTCACCGAGATTTACGACTACATGCGCCTGTTGTGGGCGAGGGTGGGGGTGCCCTATTCGCCCGCCACCGGCCTGCCGATCGAGGCGCAGACCGTTTCCAACATGGTCGACCGGGTGATGGCATTGCCCGAAGGGACGCGGCTGTACCTGCTCGCGCCGGTCGTGCGCGGACGCAAGGGCGAATACCGCAGGGAACTGGCAGAATGGCAGAAGGCGGGCTTTACCCGCGTGCGCATCGACGGCGAAATGTATCCGATCGAGGAAGCGCCCGCGCTCGACAAGAAGTTCAAGCACGATATCGAGGTCGTGGTCGACCGGCTGGCAGTCAAGGAAGGCATCGAGACGCGGCTGGCCGACAGTTTCGAACAGGCGCTCAAGCTCGCCGACGGGCTGGCTTATGTGGATTTGGCCGATGGCGTGGTGCCGGGCCGCGAGGACGAGACCGAAGGTGGCGGCGCAATGAAAGGCGCGGGCATTCCCGCCAACCGCATCGTGTTCTCCGAACGCTTTTCCTGCCCGGTCAGCGGTTTCACCATCGAGGAGATCGAGCCTCGGCTGTTCTCCTTCAACGCGCCGCAGGGGGCCTGCGCCACGTGTGACGGGCTGGGCGAAAAGCAGCTGTTCGACCCGCAGCTGGTCGTGCCGAACGAGGCGCTGAGCCTGAAGAAAGGCGCGGTGGTGCCCTGGGCCAAGAGCAACCCGCCATCGCCTTATTACATGCAGGTGCTCGCCAGCCTCGCGAAGGAATACGAGTTCGATCTCACTACGCCGTGGGAAGATTTCGACAGCGAAATCCGCGACATCATCCTTTATGGCACCAAGGGCCGTGCCATCCCGCTCACCTTCAAGGACGGGCGCAAGCAGTACACGGTGAAGAAGCCGTTCGAAGGCGTGATCGGCAACCTCAATCGCCGCATGCTGCAGACCGAAAGCACTTGGATGCGCGAGGAGCTGGCCAAGTTCCAGACCGCGCAGCCGTGCGAGACCTGCAATGGCAAGCGCCTAAACGAGAAGGCTCTGGCGGTGAAGGTCGGCCAAGGCGAGAACGCCACGGATATCGCCACCCCGACCAAGATGAGCGTGGCGGATGCGAAGGACTGGTTCCTCGCGCTGCCCGATCAGCTGGGCGACACGCAGCAGCAGATCGCGCGCGCCATTCTCAAGGAAATCAACGAGCGGCTGGGCTTCCTCGACAATGTCGGGCTCGATTACCTCAACCTCGACCGGACCAGCGGCACGCTGAGCGGCGGGGAGAGCCAGCGCATCCGCCTCGCATCGCAGATCGGCAGCGGGCTGTCGGGCGTACTCTACGTTCTCGACGAGCCCAGCATCGGCCTGCACCAGCGCGACAACGACCGGCTGCTGGAAACGCTGAAGCGCCTGCGCGATCTCGGCAATACGGTGATCGTGGTAGAGCATGACGAGGATGCGATCCGCGCTGCCGATTACGTCGTCGATCTGGGCCCGGGTGCGGGCGTCCACGGGGGTGAGGTGGTGGCCGAAGGTACGCTGAAACAGGTGCTCAAGTCGAAGAAATCGCTCACTGCCGCCTATCTCACCGGTCGCCGCGCGATCGAGGTTCCCGCCAAGCGCCGCAAGGGCAATGGCCACAAGCTCACCGTCCACGGCGCGCGGGCGAACAACCTCACCGATGTCACAGCATCGATCCCGCTCGGCACGTTCACCTGCGTCACCGGGGTGTCGGGCAGCGGCAAGTCCTCCTTCACCATCGATACGCTCTATGCCTCCGCCGCCCGCCAATTGAATGGCGCGCGCGTGGTTGCTGGCGCGCACGACAAGGTCACCGGCCTCGAATATTGCGACAAGGTGATCGAGATCGACCAGTCGCCCATCGGCCGCACGCCGCGTTCCAACCCGGCGACCTATACCGGCGCCTTCACCCAGATCCGCGACTGGTTCGCAGGACTGCCCGAAAGCAAGGCGCGCGGCTACAAGCCCGGGCGCTTCAGCTTCAACGTCAAGGGCGGCCGCTGCGAGGCGTGCCAGGGCGACGGCCTCATCAAGATCGAGATGCACTTCCTGCCCGACGTCTACGTCACCTGCGAGGAATGCCACGGCAAGCGCTACAACCGCGAAACGCTGGAGGTGAAGTTCAAGGGCCTCTCTATTGCCGACGTGCTCGACATGACGATCGAGGACGCGGAAGGCTTCTTCAAGGCCGTCCCCCCCATCCGTGACAAGATGCACATGCTGAACGAGGTCGGGCTGGGCTACGTCAAGGTCGGCCAGCAGGCGACCACGCTATCGGGCGGCGAGGCGCAGCGGGTGAAGCTGGCGAAGGAACTTTCGAAGCGCAGCACCGGGCAGACGCTCTACATCCTCGACGAGCCCACCACGGGCCTGCATTTCGAGGATGTCCGCAAGCTACTCGAAGTGCTCCACCGGCTGGTGGACCAGGGCAATTCGGTGGTGGTGATCGAGCACAATCTCGACGTCATCAAGACCGCCGACCACATCCTCGATCTCGGCCCCGGCGGCGGCGTGCGGGGCGGGGAGGTCGTGGCAGAGGGCACGCCGGAGCAGGTGGCCGAGGTGGCGGAGAGCTTTACCGGGCACTACCTCAAACCCATGCTGGAACGCGCCGGACCGGCCCCGGCACCTGCAAAAAAGGCGAAGCGCCAGCGCGAGGCGGCGGAGTAGCCGCAACGGCATGCCCGCCGGCTGCGGTCAGACCATTCCCAGCCTGTGCGCCATCATTGCGGCGGACACGCGGTCGTGGACGTCGAGCTTGGCAAAGGTGCGTTTCAGATGAGTGGCCACCGTGGCATTGCTGATACCGAGGATAGTGGCGATATCCGGGTTGGACTTGCCCGCCGCCACCCACTTCAGGATTTCGCACTCCCGCGGGGAGAGGCGAGACATGTCCTTGCCCGTGTCCATCCCCAGCCGCTCGAACTTCCAGTGCGCATGCTGGGCCACTGCGTGCATCAGTGACCTGTCGACGTCGGCAAGGTCCTCGTCGCTCACCTGCGTTATTCCGAAAAAGCCGCGCGAATGCGTTCGGCCATGAGTGGGCATCCCCAGTCCGTTGGTCACGCCCGAGCGGTAGAACTCGTCGAGATACTCTCGCTGCTTCTCGGTGACGACGGTGCTCTCGAGAATGTTATGGAGCGTATCCACCTTTCCCGTCTTGATCACATAGTCGGGGATCGGATCGACCAGACAGAAGTCCATCTCGAAATAGCGCTTCATCCAATCGGCGGGCATGCCACGTTCGAACATCTGGAACCGGCCGGGTTCCGACAGTGACGGCAGGACATAGCAAACCGCATGGAAGCCGTACGCGGCGTAGAATTCGCTTAGCGTCGCCAGCAATTGCGCAGGATTCTCCGCCCTGTCTATCTCGCTGAAAATCCCCGTCTCGTGCATAGGCTCCTCATCGCCGGCATCGTCCGTCATGGGTTATGTTTCTTACTCTTTCCCTACCTTGCAAGCCTCTGGGTCGGTGTATCGTTCCGGCCCGATCTCGCCTCCATGCGCCCCGCGCGCGATCTGCAGTGTCACCTGATCGGATGACAACCGACCGGACGACTGTTCATCTAATTGGAATCACGTAGTTTCATCGTAATTCTCTCATCCGCGTGACACATCTGCAAAAATGGCAGGGGCCGCGGGAAAAAAATTCATGGTTAGGGGGTTCGCAACCATGTCCATCTCAAGTTTCATCATCGTCGATGCCGATTCCGCGCGCGCAAACGGGCTGTGCCGCAGCCTGTCCGCGCTGGGCTACGCATTTCCCGTCTCGCAGCTCGAGGAGGTGGGCGATGCCTGGCCGGACCGGTGCTGCCTAGTCGTGGGCGATGAAGGGCACGCGCTGGCCGATGTCATGGCCTTCCTCAAGGAACGCTCGCTCTACGTCCCCGTCATCGCCTATGGCACCGCGCCTCCCGTCAGCCGCGTGGTGGAGGCGCTGCAGGCCGGCGCGCTGACCTATGTCGACTGGCCCTGCAGCCCGGAAAAGCTGGCCAAGGCCGTCGGATCGATCGGCCATACGGCGGAGGAAATCCTGCAGGCCGGAGAGGCGCGGGAACGGGTCGACCGCCGCCTGCGCGAACTGACCAATCGCGAAACCGAGGTGCTCCACAAGATGAGCGAAGGCTGCTCGAACAAGGAACTGGCCAGCCAGCTCGGCATCAGCCTGCGCACGGTGGAGGTCCACCGGTCGAAAATCTACGCCAAGCTCAAGGTGCGCAATGCGGTGGAGGCCGTGGGCCTGCTGGCGGAGCGGCGCGTGCGGCCAGCGGCGAAATCGCATTAACGCACGGCGTCTGCCGCAACCATTTCCCCCGCTTCCCTGCGGGTCGCAAAAGGCGTAGGGTAGGGCGGCAAACGGGTCGCATCAGTCCTGCCGCATGGCGGGGAGGAGACCTGCGATGCACAGTCTTTCGAAGCATAGCCTTGTCGCACTGGCCGCACTCGGCCTGCTGGCGAGCCCCGCCAGCGCCGCCTTCATCGGCTATCTCAAGATCCCGCCCATAGACGGCGATCCGGGCGAGAACGCCGGGATCGAACCCGACGAGATCGACGCCCGCGCGGTTCCCGAACGCGCCCCGGAACGAGCAGCTACGCGCACAGTGGAACGCGGCGCCCAGCGCATGGCCCCGCGCACGCCGGAACGCGCCCCTGCGGACTATCTCACCATCCCGATGTCGGAAACGCACTCGGCAACCGGCGAGCACGAGGTCGAATACGACCTACTCGCCGCCAAGGACGAGGATGGCCCGCGAGACCTGCTACCCGTCATCTGGGAAACCCCCGCCGCGCAGGCCGGGGCGAGCGGCAAGCGCCAGCACAAGCCCTTCGTGTTCACCAAGGAAGCAGCCCCGGCCACCCCGGCACGCGCCCGCACCGCAGAGGCCCCCCGCAGCCTGCCCGCGCCGCCCTCACGCGAAGGTGGCAGCGTCACCGTGGCCGCAAGCTGGGACGGCTGCACCGTCGGCACCCGCTATCCGCATGTGGTGGTGGGAGGGGGCGATCCGGCGCGCGAATACACGCTGCACGGCGCCCGGGTGACCGACTGCGCGGCGGAGCAGGTCTCCTTCGCTTACGAGCGGGTGGGGTAGGGCTTAGTATGAAGACCGCTAGGAATAACATACGAGCGTCACACCACTACAAGAGGAAACAATTTACGAGAGAATAACATTGGTCGTAGAGAGTCTTTAAGAATTTACTTCATTGAAAAGACCGGATGCGCTCCGACACGCGGATCGATGCGCTGGCGGAGGATTTCGACGGCATGATCGCCCGCATGCGCGCCGGGGAGCCGATTGATGCGCGGGTGGAGGAGGGGGCGGCGGGCCCAGTCCCAACCTCCGCTCACCCTGAGCCTGTCGGAAGCGAAGCTGACCCGGAGGGTCAACGGTCCTTGCGTCAGGCCAACCTGCTTCGACAGGCTCGGCATGAGCGGGAGACTGTGATCGGAGATGCAGGCGGAAACACCCCCGGAATTTCTTCGCCTGGACAGTGTAATACCCGGTCCATGTCTCAGGGTGGCGAGGCTCCTACGGACCGCAGCGTACCGCCGTGACCCTGTCCCGGTTCCGTGCAGAGGACAGACGGCGGGAAGCTGCATTATCGGCGCGGCGAGGAAGGGCTGGAGCCGGTCGTCAATGCGGACGGGAGGGGGCCGTGCTGCGATTTGCCGCTCTGGCCCGAATGCAGCGAGTGCCCGCATCACCCGCGGGCGCGCAAACTGCTGGCGGAGATGGAGCGGGAGCGGCCGATCGATGCGCCCGATCCCGACCTGCTGGGCAAGAAGCGCGAGGTCGAGCTGTGCCAGATGGCGGCGTATGACGCGGGCGACGAAGACTGGTACCGCTATGGCGAGGGCTATGTCTTTTACGAGCGCGATGCCGAGGGGTACTGGTGCGAGGTGGAGGAGGAAGAGGACGAGGGGGATGAGGAAGAAGCGCCTGCGACGCCGCTGGTGGAGTGAGCCGGAGCGGCGGGGCGTGGCTGGCTGGGGGCAGGGCGTATGCCCCCGCCGGTATGATTCGACCTGTGGGCGGGTCCATGCTACATGGCCACCATCGCCGTGCCGAATCTCAGGCTTCTCGGTGACTGGAAGAAGCGTTTCGCTATGCTTTCGCCTTGTCTTTAGGGATCGCACCCATGTCAGACTGGCCTACGATACTCACTGCCATAATTGCGTCCCTGGTTATCGCCGGGGTGCTCAGCGAATGGCTCGCGCGCCGTTCGCGCTGACCCTTCGCACAAAGGCGGTGCGCCGACCGCCGCCACCTCCCATCGGCGCGCATTTCCCTTTTTCTCCAACAGGTTTACACTGACCCCAACGGGGCCGAGTCCCTACTTTGGACTCCTTTTTCGGGCACAGGCCCCGGGGAAAGGGGACTGCATATGCCAACCATGCGAAACACGCGCCTCGCGGCCACACTCGCGCTCGCGGCGCTGACCGTGTCTCCCGCGGGGGCGCAGGGTGACAACCTGCTCGCAGCCAACCTCTTCGGCGACCAAGTCGAAGGCGGAGGAGCGGGCGAACGCGCGACCGGGGACTTCAACGGCCTCTACGACCGCGCCAGCGGGGAGCTGTGCTACTATCTCGAAGCCGACGGCATCGGCGGCGATGCCACCGCGGCCCACATCCACAAGGGCAAGCGCGGATCGACCGGCGCCGAAGTGGTGACGCTGGAGATGGCGGAGATGGACGAAGCCTGCGTAGCAGTGGAGGCGGGCGCGATCGCGGCCATGCTCCGCTCGCCCGAGGACTACTACGTCGACATCCACACCGCCGCCCACCGAGACGGTGCAGTACGCGGGCAGTTGAAGGACGATTAGAGCGGCGATCTTGTCTTGTGGCGCATTGCGGGTTTAGAACCGCCGGCGACTGCAATCATGGGGGACTGCATTCATGGCGACCGCTGCCAAACCCGCGGCTGCGCGCGACTATACCGCAAAGCCGCTCTTCGCAGAGCCGTACTTCGTCACCAACATCGGCGATGCGATCAGCGACAAGCAGGTGCAGTTCATCAAGTCGGTCAAGATGATCGAGAACCAGATGAACCACATCTCGGAGGACCTCTACCTCTTCGACCGCCCGGAGCTACGAAGCGTCAAGAAGGCGGTTCACGAGGCGCTGGCGACATACGCGCAGGAAGTGCTGGGCATTGCCCACCGACTCGACGTGACGCAGAGCTGGTCGCTGATGAACCCGCCGGGCGTCGGCATGCATGCGCATACGCATTCGAACTCGCTGGTGTCGGGCTCGCTCTATTACGCGCCCATGCCCGATCCGCCGGGCAACATGGTGTTCGAACGCACCAACGGTTACCGGCAGATCGAGTTGGAAGTCGATCCGGCGAAGACCAGCATCTACAACGCACCGCGCAACGCGGTCGTACCCAGGCAGGGTGATCTGGTGTTGTTTTCCAGCTCGATCCTGCACTTCGTCGAAACGAACCAGTCGAAGGAAGACCGTTATTCGATCGCTTTCAACACCTTCCCCCGCGGGAAGATCGGCAATTTCCGCGATGTGAGCGAGCTGAAGCTCTAATCGAGCAGCGCCAGTTCGACGGTGCCGTGACCGCGGGCGATCAGGCCGATGTCTTCGGCTGCGCGGCGGCTGAGATCGATCGTGCGGCCGCGGGTGAAAGGTCCGCGGTCATTGATGCGGACCACGACCTTCTTACCGGTCGAGGGGTTGGTAACCTGGACGCGGCTGCCGAAGGGCAGGGTGCGATGCGCGGCGGTGTAGCCGTGCATGTCGAAGCGCTCCCCGCTAGCCGTGGGGCGACCGTGGAACCGCTTGCCGTAATAGGACGCGATACCGCTGCCGAGCGAAGTGGCGGCGGGTCCTTCCTCGATCGGCGGTTCGAAGGTTTCGAGATCGACCGCTTCCGGACCCGGTTCGGGTGCGTCGGGCAGTTCGCGATACGGCGCGAAATCGCCCGAAAATGTCGGCTGCACGAAGGCGGGGCCCTCGTTGCCTTGAGAATGACCGGCAGTGCCGGGCAGCGCCAGGGCTGCAAGAAACAGTATGCTGCGAAACGCGCGATTGGCCATGTTCTGGACCTCCCGTTCGGTTCAGGAGGCTATAGAGAAGCTGGCAGGCGGAGTCGTTAACGCACCGGGAGGCTGCCCCGATTTGGCCACGTTTCGTCGTGAGTCGGCCAAGAAGGAAGCTTTCCTACTGTATCTTGGGGGTGTCATACCACAGCACCACAACTGGCCGAATCCCCGTTCGGCGCGCTCTTTGACAATGTGGCAGAAAGCAAATGGGGCCGGCATCGCTGCCGACCCCACTCTCACCGATACGTGGCCGTGTTCCTTCAACCGAAGTTCAAGGGACGCAGACTTGGCATCCGATGTTTTCCCATCCGTTCCGTCCGAAGACTTCACTTCAGGTTCTATCACCGGCGCTCGCACCGGCATCCGGATCTACCCTCCACTCGGCCCGGTTTCGGCCGCGTCATGATCTTGCGATCACTCGCTTGCCTGGCCCAGCCGCGCTTCAACGGGCGGTTCCGCAGCCCGGCTTTCCGTTGATGGCCGGTACCTCGAGCGGTCACATCGCCTTCCGGTCCGAAGACCTTTATACGACGCCACCATCGGCATCCGGCCGGGTAGGCCATGCTCACAACAGAACACCTTCGTACTTCCGTCATCGGCCCACCTTGCGCCGGAGCAAGCTCCTTTGCATGAGGGTCTCAAGAGGCACGCGGACAGGTTCCGCTGCGTCTTTCCGGTTCCGAATTTCCAATGTCTTTCAAGTCGTTAGACCCTCCAGACCGGAAGCTTTCTTCGCCGTTCCGATGAATTGAAGCTGCGCCTGCAGGGCCGATTCTACAAGCTGGCAAGGGGCGACTTATCCACTTTCGCCGCTTTTCGCTGTGGAGGAGAGTGGATAACTAAACGGCTCGTCGCAAATTTTAGAACGCGAGCCAGTCTCGCAGTGTAATCTTGCGCTTTCGCGTCGAACGGCCACGCAATTTTCTACCGGCCGCGCTTGGCAAGCAGTCTCAGGCGCAGGGCGTTGAGCTTGATGAAGCCTTCCGCATCCTTCTGGTCGTAGGCGCCGGCGTCGTCCTCGAAGGTCACATGGGCCTCCGAATAGAGCGAGTTGTCCGACCTGCGTCCCACTACCATGGCATTGCCCTTGTAGAGCTTCAGCCGGACGGTGCCGCTGACCTTCTCCTGGCTGAGATCGACCGCAGCCTGCAGCATTTCGCGCTCGGGGCTGAACCACAGGCCGTTATACACCAACTCTGCGTAGCGCGGCATCAGTTCGTCCTTGAGATGCGCCGCCCCGCGATCGAGAGTGATCTGCTCGATCCCGCGGTGTGCGCGGGCATAGATTTCGCCGCCCGGGGTTTCGTACATCCCGCGGCTCTTCATGCCGACGAAGCGGTTCTCGACAAGATCGAGCCTGCCGATCCCATGCTTGCGGCCCAGATCATTCAGCGCGGCCAGCAGCGTCGCCGGGCTCATCGCCTCGCCATCGAGCGATACGCCATCGCCCTTCTCGAAGCCGATCTCGATATATTCGGGCGTATTGGGCGCGTCCTCCGGATGGTCGGTGCGCGAATAGACATAGTCCGGAGTTTCCTCCCACGGATCCTCCAGCACCTTGCCCTCTGACGAAGTGTGGAGGAGGTTGGCGTCGGTGGAGAAGGGGCTTTCGCCGCGCTTGTCTTTCGGCACGGCGATCTGGTGCGCTTCGGCCCATGCGATCAGGGCAGTGCGGCTTGTCAGGTCCCATTCGCGCCACGGGGCGATCACCTTGATATCGGGATCGAGCGCATAGGCCGACAGTTCGAAACGGACCTGGTCGTTGCCCTTGCCCGTGGCACCGTGAGCAACGGCATCGGCATTCGTTTCATGCGCAATCTCGACGAGACGCTTGGAGATCAGTGGGCGGGCGATGCTGGTGCCCAGCAGGTAATCGCCTTCGTAGCGGGCATTGGCGCGCATCATCGGGAAGACGAAATCGCGGACGAATTCCTCGCGCAGGTCCTCGATGAAGATATGCTTGTCGGGAATGCCCATCGCGCGGGCCTTCTCACGCGCAGGTTCGATCTCCTCGCCCTGTCCGAGGTCGGCGGTGAAGGTGACCACCTCGAGCCCGCGCTCGACTTCGAGCCACTTGGCGATGACGGAAGTATCGAGGCCGCCGGAATAGGCAAGGACGACACGCTTGATATCGGACATGGAGCTACCTTCGTTGAATTCGCCGCGCCGCTAGCAGGGGGGCGGACATATAGGCAATCAAGAAGCACTAATCGCCGGAAAAGGCGCGCGACTTGCTGGTTGTCAGCCAATCGATCACTACATGATTCGCATAAGCACTGGGGGGCGATGAAGAATATGGCTTTGTGGAGCAAGGCGAAGTCGATGGCGGAGCAAACTCCGCCGGAACGCAATCGCTACGTCGATTTCCTGCGCGCCCTGTCGATCCTCGCGGTGGTCATCGGCCATTGGCTGGTCGCCGCGCCTTATATCGGCAGCGATGGTGAAGTCGTCGGTGGGCACCTGCTCGGTATCCTGCCTTGGACGCAACGGCTCACCTGGGGATTCCAGGTCATGCCGATTTTCTTCCTCGTTGGAGGATACTCCAATGGAGTCAGCTGGGCTTCGACCCGCGACAGAAACGGCCATTATTCGGAATGGTTCGCCAGTCGCATTCAGCGCCTGATCAACCCGGTTTTTCCCGTGCTGCTGGTATGGGCGGTATTCGCTTTCGTCGCCACGCAGATCGGGATGGCGCGCGAGACGGTGAGGATGGCGGTCAGTCTCGCGCTGGTGCCTGTCTGGTTCCTCGCGGTGTATCTTCTGGTAACCGCGCTCGCGCCGCTCACGTGGAATCTGTGGGAGAAGCTTGGCTGGGGTAGCTGGGCGTTGCTGGTGGCGGGCGCCGCGGCGATCGACTGGCTGACCTTGGCGCAGGGCGTGGCCTACGTGAACTACCTCAATTTTCTCTTCGTGTGGGTGGGCATCCATCAGCTTGGCTATGCGTGGCAGCAAGGTAGAATTCCGCGAGGAGGGCAGGGCGCGCTCGTTGCTTTAGGTGCTGGAATGGTATTGATCGCCCTCACGGTCTTCGGGCCTTACCCAATCGCCATGATCGGTGTACCCGGGGCCGAGATTACGAATTCCATGCCGCCGACGCTAGCGCTCATGGTACTGGGCGTGACGCAGACGGGGTTGGTGCTGGCGCTGGAACCGTGGGGCAGGAAACTGCTCGACAACATCACGTTATGGACAGCGACGGTGCTGATGAACGGCATGATCATGACCGTCTATCTCTGGCACCTGACCTCATACGTATTGGTAATGGTCCTCGCATGGTTGGCTGGCGGTATCGGTCTGCGCATGGCCCCCGGCAGCAGTGAGTGGTGGTGGAGCCGGCCGGTCTGGTTCGCACTTTACATCGCCATACTGCTTCCGCTGATTGCCACCTTCGCACGCTATGAACGCGGGATGGGGGCCGCCACACGCGAGACCCCGGTCCCGCACCTGCGCCTTGTAATCGGTATGGTCGCAATCTGCGTAGGTCTCGCCATGACCGCGGCAATCAGCATCGCCAGCCCCGAAGGCGTGACTGGTGTGCGATTGTGGGTAGTGGCGCTGCCTTTCATCGGCGCGGCATTGGTCGGCTTCGGGCCGGTCTATGATCGGTTCAAGAGATTGGGCAGGAAACCTTCCGGCACCTGACGCGCTTTCTCCGGCAAGCGGAGAGGAGCCTGCGAATATGGAATTGAACGACCCGGTGGTCATGCATTGGATCGACTACGATCTATTGTCGAGACTCGGCGTAGCAGCCATCATCGGCCTGCTGCTCGGGCTGGACAGGGAACTGCGTGGCCACGCCGCTGGAATGCGCACGCACGGGCTGATCTGCTTTTCCGCAGCAGCGATGACAGTTTCCGTCCTCGGCCTCTACAACACGCTGGATGCAGAACGCGCCGATCCGCTGCGCGTCTACGAAGCGGCGGGCGCCTTCATCGGCATTATCGGCGCGGGCCTGATCGTGTTCAGCAAGGGGCAGGTCCACAACCTCACAACGGCGGCGCACCTCTGGCTGGCAGCGGTGATCGGGATCGCTTGCGGTGCGGGCCAATGGCCGCTGGTCGCGGTCGCCTTCGTTGTCGGCGTGGTGATGCTGACGCTGCTTAGAGTGGTGGAGCCGAAGGGGCGGGACCGCCGTCTGGGTGAAGAGGACAAGCGTAGGGACGACTAGCGCGGCAGCCCCCTACTCCGCCGCTTCCCGCTGGGCAAAACGCCATTCCGGCACCTTGTCCTCATCCGCCGCCCTCAGCCTGGCGCTCTCCTCCATGATCCATTCGCGGGTCATGGGGATGGCGCTGCGGTCTTTCACGTAGATCAGCTGCCAATTGACCATGTCGCCGTGGCGGAAGCTCCGTTCTGCCCCGGCGAGATAGTAAAGCCACATGCGGTAGAAGGTCTCGTCGTACATATCGACGATCTCGGCGCGGTGCTGGACCGTGCGGTTATACCATTCCTCCAGCGTGTGACTGTAGTGGAAGCGCATCGCCTCCACGTCCATGACCTGCCAGCCGAACTGCTCGGACTGGCTCACCAGTTCGGACAGGGCGGGGATATAGCCGCCGGGGAAGATGTAGGTGCGCGTCCAGGCGTCGGTGAAGCCGGGAGGGCCGGCGCGGCCGCAGCAGTGGCTCATCATCACGCCGTCGGGCTTGAGCAGGCGGTTCGTGTGTTCGTAGAATTGCGGGTAATGCGGCGTGCCGACGTGTTCGAGGAGGCCGACCGAGCTGATCCGGTCGAACTGGCCCTGCACGTCGCGGTAGTCGGTGAGCGAGAACTTGACCCGGTCCGTCAGGCCCGCTTCCTCCGCGCGCTCCTTGCAGAAGGAGATCTGGTCGGGGGCGAGGGCAACGCCGTGGACCTCCACGTCGTAATGCCGCGCAAGATAAAGCGCAAAGCCGCCCCAGCCACAGCCGATGTCGAGGATGCGCTGGCCGGGCTTGATGTTGAGCTTGGCGGCGAGATGCGCCTTCTTGTCGAGTTGCGCCTTTTCGAGCGAGGTCGTGGCCGGATCCTCGCGGTAATAGGCCATGGTGTACTGGCGGTCCTCGTCGAGGAAACGCTCGTAAAGTTCGCGGGTGAGGTTGTAGGTATGCTCCGCGTTCTTCTTCGCCTTGCCGCGCAAATTGATGCTGTCGGCCTTGGCGAGGAGCCGCTGGGCATTCCGGCGGAGCGCGCCCTTGGGCTTGAGCCGCTGATCGCCGGGGCGGCCCGCCTGCTGCGTGACGAACAGGATCAGGTCGCGGATATCGTAGGGCTCTTCCACCAGGAGCCAGCCCCACATGAACGCCTCGCCCGCGCCCATTTGCGGATAGCGCGCAATGTGATTGGCGGCCTTCTTGTTGGTCAGGCGGATATGGATTGGCGGCTCGCCCGCATCGCCGGTTCCGTACTCGTAGTTCTTACCGTCATGATCGGTGACGATCAGCCGACCGTGCTTCACTGCCGATTTCAGGAATTTGTCGAGTAGCCACATGGATTTGAACGCGTCCCTTCCAATTCACTTTTCGCAAGCGAGCATGGCACGGCATTGCGGGGAGTCAATCGCGTGCTAGGCTATTGTCCATGGCAGAGGCGAAAACCCAGATTACCGGCGTCGATCCGGCGGACTTCATCGAAGGCGTGGAGCCGGAGAAAAAGCGCGAAGAGGCGAAAGTGCTCGATGCGATGTTCCGCAAGGTGACGGGCGAAATCCCGAAGATGTGGGGGCCGAGCATAATCGGTTATGGCGCATTCCGGACAACCTATGCCAGCGGCCGTGATGTCCACTGGCTGCGCAGCGGATTCAGCCCGCGTAAGGCGAAGCATTCGCTCTATCTCATGGGCGGTTATTGCGATGAAGTGGCGGGCAAGCGGCGCGACGAGTTGCTGGAGAGGCTCGGCAAATACAGCACGGGCAAGAGCTGTCTCTACATCAACAAGCTGGCCGATGTGGATATGGAAGTGCTGGAGGAACTGCTGCGCAACGACTGGAAAGCGATGGCGCGGGCTTACCCGGAATAACGATCAGATCCCCGCGTACCACTGATAGCCGCGGTCTTCCCAATAGCCGCCGTTTCCTTCGCCGATATCATCAAGGCTCGCGACCGCCTCGATTGCGGTGAGATATTTGGCGTGTTTGTACCCAAGCTGCCGCTCGATCCGCATCCGTAGTGGGGCGCCGTTGCGGACGGGAATGGGCTCGCCGTTGAGCCGGTGGGCGACGATGGTCTGGGGGTGATAGGCATCGATCAGGTCGACGCTCTCGTAATAGTCCGCACCATTGAGGTTGTCTGCGCAGCGGAAGACGACGAACCTCGCTTCCGGCCTCAGTTTTGCTGCATCGAGCAGGACCGAGAGTTGCGGCCCGGTCCACTCGCCGATCGCGCTCCACCCTTCCACGCAGTCGTGGCGAGTTACCTGCGTGCGCTGGGGGAGGCGGCGGATGTTGTCGAGACTGAGACTCATCGGATTGTCGACCAGGCCCCGCACCTCGAGCCGCCAGTTGTCGAAATTGTCGGCGGCCTGCTGCGGGTAATCGCCGTTCTGCGGATCGACCGAGCCGTTACCGCGAAAATAGGACGAGATTGCGCTACGCGGGTATTCGGGGGCCAGCGCCTTGCGGTCGGTCAGGAACCGATGGGCGCCTTCGTGCCACTTCTCGGCGGCACCGAGCAGTTTCGATCCCGCGTTCGTTTCGGCCACCTTATTGCAGCCGGCGACGAAGGCGGCACCGAGAACGGCGAGGAATCCCCTACGCTTCATAACTTCGTCCTCCGGTAATCATGTCGCGGATCTGACCGAACGGACCGGCAAGTAGCACCAGCAAGACGTGCACGATAAAGAAACCCAATGTCGCGAATGCGAAGATGAAATGCAGGCTGCGCGCCGACTGCCTTCCCCCAAGAATTTCGACGAGCCAGCCGAAGGTCGGCTCCATCCCGGGGCTGATGGCAATGCCGGTGAACACCATCATCGGGAGGAATACGCCCAGCACCAGCCCATAGGCGAGTTTCTGGAGGAAATTGTATTTTCCCTGACCGTGGTCGAAATCAAGCCTGAGATGCGCCTTGATGTCGCCGGCTATCGCGGCGGGCTTCCATTCCTGCCGTGCTGTGGCGATGTCTCGCTTGAAATGGCGGTTAACCAGCATGGCAATCCACATGAAAAGCAGGCCGATCGCAAAGGGCCAAGCCATGAGGATATGCCAGTCGCGAGCCACGGCCAAGCTGTAATAGCCCGGGATCGTCATCCAGTCGGGAAAGCGCGGCACCATCAGCCAAGCCTGTTCGGGCGCGAACCCCCAGTCCCCCCAGTAAAGGCGGGGATGTGCGTTTGAAATCGTCAGTCCCGACATGAACAGCACGACAACGCAAGCGAGGTTGATCCAGTGCCAGAGCCGGGTCGAAAGCTTGTGCCGTTTCATGTCGGAGTTGCTTCCCTCGCGAGATAGATGACATCGCGCTGCTGGCGAAGCAGGTGTTGCCCGCTATCGACATAGAGCGTCTGTCCGCTGGCCAGATGTCCTTGCGCCAGAAACAACGCCGCTTCCGCCACTTCCGTGGCGGGAGTGCGGCGACCCAGCAGGTTCATTCTGTGCGAAATTTCCGCCTCTTCATCGCTCTGGTCGTGGCTGGCAAGGATAGCACCCGGGGCGAGGCTGTACACACGGTCGTCCGGTCCAGCCGCCCCCATGGAAAGCATGGCAGTAGTGACATCGAGAGCATACTTGCTCATCGTGTAGCTGAAGAAGTCGGGGTTCGGATTGGCCAGCTTCTGGTCGGTTATCTGGATAACCCTGCGCCCGGCCTTGGACCTTGCGTGCGCGAGATAGGTTTGAGCCATGGCTGCGGGGCTGCGGGCATTGACCTGCATGGCCCGTTCGTTCGTTTGGCGATCCAGCGCGAGGACGTCATCGGGATCGAATATCGATGCGCAATTCACCAAGCCTCGCCAATCCGCGAGTTTTCCAGCAAGCCTTTCGATCATGGTTATGCCTGCTGCGGTATCGGAGAGGTCGGCCTCGAATACCTCGGCGCTGGGAAGCTTTTCGGCCAGTGCTTCGGCTGCGGTGCCGGAAGAATTGTAGTGGATGACGACATGCCATCCTGCCTCGCCGAAAGTTCGGGAGATAGCTTCGCCGATCCGCTTGGCTCCGCCCGTTACGAGTACCGAAGGTCTGTCCTGCGTCATGCAGGATGAACCATAACAGCGCATTTGCCGAAAGGAAGCTGCCCAAATGAATTCGGCGCCGCCACCGCTGGGTGACGACGCCGAAAATAGCGTGCTTTAATTTTCCGCCTTAGCGGCAGCTAAGGCTGCCGCGGTCGATCTCGCGGCCCACGACTGCACCGACCGCGCCGCCGAGGATTGCTCCAAGCGTACGGTCGCCGCGACCGGCGAGTTCATGGCCGGCCAAGGCACCGACGCCAGCGCCTATCACGAGGCCGGTAGTGCCATTGTCGCGCTTGCAGTAATAACGTCCGTCACGGCCCCGCCACATGTGGCTGTTGCGGGAGATGCGGCGCGGTTGCACGTAATAGCCGCGGTCGTCATACGTGCGGTAACGGTGTGCCCGGTCCTTGGCACGCTTTCCATGGGCCGGCGCCCAGGACGGCGGATCGGCTGCTGCCGGTGCTGCGGTGCCAATACCGGTCAGTGCCAAAGTTGCGGCGCCAAATGCGATTGCGAATTTTTTCATTCTACGTCCCCTTTTATCAGGTCTCTGGCGACGTGATTGCGCGGCGGAATACAACCGCCGATGAACGGACGCGATTAACTCGAAATTAGCGATAAATTGTGCGGAAAAATTGGATGAGCCGAGCCGATCAGCGCAATTTCGCCGCAAGCTTTGCCTGCCACTGTGGCCCTAGTTGTGAGATCGAGAGCAGATCGCGCATGTCCGATAGCGTGGAATCACGCTTCGGATCGAAAAGCAGGACGAATGCGTCCTCCACGTTCCAGCGCGTCTGGACTCTTTCGACCAATTCTATGCGATCTCCAGCCTTTACTCGTCCCTCCTCGAGTACGCGGAAATACCAGCCGCAGCGGTGATTGGCGATTATCCGGCGCACCATGTCTTTGCGGCGGAAATGCCTTTCGAGCGTGCTGCAGGGCTGGCGGCCCATGCTCAGTTCGAGCAGGGATGCGCCAAGGCGAAATCGGTCACCGATAAATACCTGTGCCTCGGTGAGCCCTTCTGCGTGGAGATTTTCACCGAAGGCGCCAGGAGAAGACAGACGCTCCACATCCGGAATCTCACTGCGCCAGCAAGGATAGTGATCGGCGGCATAGAGATGAACCGCCATATGCTCGCCGCCGTGATGTTTCCTGTCCGACTGGGTATCACCCTCGAGACCCATCCTGCCGATCCTCACTGGTCCGTCCACGATCTGCTTATCTATCGAGCTGATCTTGCCGTCGGCCAAAGGAGCTGGTTGGCCTACGCATAAAGCATGAACGATCGCACTCTCGGTCATGATCGCGCTACCGTCAGTGCGATCCAGTCGCGCACCGTTCCGTCGGCGCCTTCACCCCGGTAAATGTGGGTGTCGAGCAATTCGAAAGCAGCGCTGCGATAGGCGCTCTCGATCCATTCTGGATCGGGAAAATTGTGCAGTCGCCCAAGCAGGCAGCGACCCTCGCCATCGCCGAGTTTGAAATTGGCGAAATGCAGGCCGCCGGGCTTGAGGGCACGCCGAATGGCACCGAGCACTTCGCGTAGATCGTGGCGGGCGACATGAAGCAGACAGGCGTGCGCCCAGACTGCATCATATTCTTCCTCGGCTCGCAGTTCGTCGAAACGCATGACCCGCGCGCCCACGCCGAAGCGCTCATTGGCCTTGCGTACCATGCCGGGAACCGCGTCGGTCGCGTCCAGCAGGAAGCCGCGTTTGATAATTCGCGCCGAATCCCGTCCCCCGCCGCATCCCAGCTCCAGGATGTGGGCGCCGGGTTTCAAACGGTCGAGAAATGCGTCCAGATGGCGGCTGGGCGCTTGGCGGAAGCTCAATGTATAGTGCGGTGCGTTCGCTTCGTAATAAGCGATCGTCGCCGCGTCGGCGCTCACGCGGAAGCGACCTCGACTGCCTCGGCCGCTTCGCGATCGAGCTGGGCCCGACTCTTCTTTTCGGCCGCCGTCTTGAGCTGCCCGCAAGCCGCGTCGATGTCGCGGCCGCGCGGCGTGCGCACAGGCGCGGAAATTCCGCCCTCGAAAACAATATCGGAGAAGCGCTTCACCCGCTCGGGCGTCGAGCATTCATAGCCTGCTCCGGGCCATGGGTTGAACGGGATCAGGTTGACTTTGGCAGGCAGTTTGTACCGTTTGATCAGGCGAACCAGTTCGCGGGCATGCTCGTCGGTGTCGTTCTTGTCCCTGAGCATAACGTATTCGAAGGTAATGCGCCGGGCATTGCTGGAACCGGGATAGGCCGCGCAGGCCGCCAGCAATTCTTCGATGCCGTATTTTTTGTTTAGCGGTACGATTTCGTCGCGGATTTCCTTTGTCACCGCGTGCAATGACACCGCAAGGTTCACGCCGATTTCCTCGCCGCAGCGATCCATCATGGGGACGACGCCGCTGGTCGACAGCGTAATGCGTCGCTTGGACAGGGCAAGACCGTCCCCGTCCATGACCAGTTTCAACGCGCCCTTGACGTTGTCGAAATTGTAAAGCGGTTCGCCCATGCCCATCATCACGATGTTCGTGAGCAGTCGGCCATCGGAAGTATATTCCGCGCTGTCTTCCAACTCTTCCAGTCCCGCCATGGATCCTTTGGGCCATTCACCCAAGGCATCCCGAGCCAGCATGACCTGGCCGACGATTTCGCCCGGAGTGAGGTTGCGCACGAGCTTCATCGTGCCCGTGTGGCAGAAGCGGCAATTCAGCGTGCAGCCTACTTGGCTCGATACGCAAAGCGTCCCTCGATCCGCGTCGGGGATGAAGACCATTTCGAATTCGTGCCCGTCGGCTGTCTTCAACAACCATTTGCGGGTTCCGTCGGTCGAATGCTGCGCTTCGACGACTTCGGGCCGGCCAATCACGAAGCGTTCCGTCAACCACGGGCGCATGGTCTTGGCGATATCGGTCATCGCCTCGAATTCGGTCACGCCGCGATGGTAAAGCCAGTGAAAGACCTGCTTGGCACGCAATTTGGCCTGCTTTGCATCCAGCCCGGCTTCAGCGAAAAGTTCGCGAATACGTTCTTTGGGTAAACCGATCAGGTCAATCCGGCCATCGTCGCGCGGCGTTATATCACGCGCGACAGGAACCGGGTCGATCTGCCCGGGAATGCTCATCAAACTGGTATCTGCCATGGGAAGCCCGCCTATAGGTGCAATCAACTAAAAAGGAAAGTCCGTGCGGGGCGCAAAGCAATTCTCCAAACCCGGTCGGGTTCCAGCTTTTCGTCGAGAACGCGGTTCCGTTCGTCGACATTTTGTGCAGCGCACCATTTGTCGATGAAAAACAGCCGTTCGTCGCAGTTTATGTGGCTAAAAAATCACGATTTGCTGTTGTGCAGCGTTCATGAAACCGCGCGGGTTTCTTGCCGTTCTCATGGTCCACGCGGTCGAAATTCATGACCGCGGACAATAAGAATGGAGTTTAAAAAATGAAAACCACTTCAGCCCTTCTCGTCGCAGGTTCAATGCTCGCCGTTGCTACGCCCGCGATGGCACAAGACAGCAGCAACTTCGATGGCTTCCGCGTCGAAGCGCTCGCTGGCTACGACGTCAGTCAAGCAGGAAGCAGTGAAGACATCGAAGCTGAGAACGACGAGTCCATCGAAGGCGTTAGCTATGGCGTCGGCGTCGGCTACGATTATGACGCAGGCGGTGTCGTGATCGGTGTCGAAGGTGAATACGCCGGTTCGACCGCAGAGGTCGACTATAATAACGGCGACGTGGAAGCTTTCGGCATCGGAAACGTCTCCGCAGGTCGTGACCTTTACGCGGGTGCTCGGGTCGGTGTGAAGGCGAATGACGACCTCTTGGTGTATGCCAAGGGCGGTTATACCAACGCAACCTATGACATTCGTTCGGTGGGTGGTGACACCGAATTCCGCTCCGATATCGATACCGACGGCTATCGTCTGGGCGCGGGCGTGGAATATGCTCTGAGCGGAAACACCTTTGCCAAGGTCGAATATCGCTATTCGAACTATTCGGACGCCGAAATCGACTACGAAGGTGATGCTCCTGACGTAGACCTCGGCGAGATCGACCTCGACCGTCATCAGGTAATGGCTGGCTTCGGCATGCGCTTCTAAGCGCCGATATCAGCTTTTCTAAAGAAGGCCGGGAGCGAGTTCGCTCCCGGCCTTTTACATCTCAGCGTCGCATGCAGGCGAGAGTGGCGGCATCGATGGCCGACGCTGCTCCAACCAGCTGGTATCGATCGGAGAAACGGCGACCGCGTGCGTCGGTCGCGGATACCGTCATGGTTTGGGCGTTGCGCATGGCGGTCACAATTGCTCTGTCCATCGCGGAGTCGCTCGCCCATGCATCCGCTTTACCCGGAACCAGCACAAAATTGGCTCGGCCGACTCTGAGGGAAACGCGCGAATTTTGCCGTAACGCCCGTGATAAACGAAAGTGGGTCTGGCTACGGATTCGCCTGGCCGGCCAGGTACCGATCGTCGCATAGGGCTCGAAATCGCTCTGTCGCTGGGTCTCTTCTGCTTCCGAGATGGCATAACAGCGCGGAACCGATGCATCGCGAAAAGCAGCCCACTTGGAGAACACGCCCAAGCTGTCCTTCGCGCTGAGCGGACCCGCTACTATCGCGACGATGGCGAAACCGACAGCTGCAAACTTATGCATATTCGATCGCCAGCACTTCCCATTCCTTGTCCCCTGCTGGCAAGCGGACGGTGCGAAGATCGCCAACAGTGGCACCTCTTAGCGCGCGCGCAAGCGGGCTGGACCAGCCGATGCGCCCGTTGCTTGCGTCCTGCTCATCGTCACCGACCAGCGTTATTTCGCGGTGGACATCATCCTGGTCCGCAACGGTCACAGTTGCGCCAAAGAAAACCCGGTCTTTGTCTGGTTGGTCATGCGGTGCGAGAACTCGCGCGGCCTTCATCCTTCGGGCCAGATGGCCAAGTTCGCGGTCGATCTCTCGCATGCGTTTGCGACCGTAAAGGTAGTCGCCATTCTCGCTTCGATCACCATTTCCGGCAGCCCAACTCACTATTTCCACGATTTCCGGCCGCTCGGTGCCGAGTAGGTGATCGTAGCGCGCTTTCAACGCTGTATAGCCTGCAGGCGTAATCGGATTGGTCTTGCCCTCCATAACGGGCAAGCTCCTAGCGCATGTCAGCTTGGAAGGTAATGCCGTATGTTCTTCTGGGCAGCCGACGACTTGTCCGGGTTCATATTTGCATACGAAACGGCGTTTCCGATGACGCGCATCACGTAGTAGCGGGTCTCGAAATTGGACGGAATTTGCTCAATCCAGGTCACCCAGTCGACCGCGCCGGTGCGCGGATCGCCATTCAGGCGCAGCCATTCGTTCACGCGGCCCGGGCCAGCGTTATAGGCGGCAATCGCCAGCGGATAGGCGCCGTTATACCGATCCATGAGCCTTGCGAAGTGTGCATCGCCGAGACGGATGTTGTAGCTCGGACTTTCGGTCAGATTGGCAGACATATACTGTACGCCGATCTTGCCCGCTTCTTCGCGCGCCGTCCCCGGCATCAACTGCATCATCCCGCGAGCGCCGGCATGGCTGACACGCGTACGGTCGAATTCGCTTTCCTGGCGGGCGATTGCGTGAACCATCGTCCAGTTAGCGCCCGCATGAGTGGGTACGGTCGGAAAGCCGACGCGCTCGAAGCCGATCACTCCGGTTTCTCCAGCCACCATTCCAGCGACAACTGCCATTTCGTCGAGCCCGGTCTCCCGCGCCAACTCCGCGACAAGAGCCATTTCGGTGGGCGTATCGGCATTTTCGGCAATGGCTTCGAAGAAGGCGCGTTCAGTGCGCCAGTCGCGCCGGTTGCGCGCCATATCCCGCAGGGCGAGCGTCAAGGGTTCGGCCTGAAAGGCTTCGCGAGTATTGCCATCAATCCCGGTTGTCAGGACAGGATCGAAGGTAGGCAAGGGTTTACCGAGCTCGCTCAGAGCGAGCTGGCCATAGTAGTAATCGGGATAATCCGCCGCCATTGTCCAGTATCTCTGAGCTTCGGCGCGATCGCCTGCGCGTGCCGCAGCGCGGCCAGCCCAGTAAAACCCCTTGGAGCGGGTGAGGGGGGTCTTCGCCCCCGTTCCATAACGATAGAACAGCGGCGCGGCGCGACCGCCGTCACCAAGCGACCAGAGCGCCTTTGTGCCCCCGAGCCACATGAGGTCGGTATACTTGTCCCGCAATGTGAAGGATCCATCCGACACGTCCGTCCCGGGCGCAAATAGATCGTCCACTCTCGACGCGATGCTTACGGCACTTCGAGCGTCGGCGCCCTGAGCTACCCGCAGCGCCTCGCTAACGAAATCTGCTGCTTCGAAGGCAGGCGACGAGAATTCGGCGCGGGTCGAAAGGAGATTGATCGCGGACGGTAGTTGTCCGCTGCCGCGATAATGCTTGACGAGATTGTATACATAGCCGCTGTCATTCAGCGCCCCGTCGGGTACCGGAAGCCCGGCTGCGCTGGGGGTGCTACCTTGGAGAAGTGCGAGCCTTGCCTGCGCCATCGATCGATAGGCAGGCGAAACTCGGACGATCTGACGCGTAGCCGCCTCGAGATTGCCCTGCCATAGAAGCGCATCCATTCGCGCATCGTGATCTTCGGGTGAGAGGTTCTGAGAGAAAAGCCCCTGCATATACGCTTCGGCAGGGCCGCTCATCGTCCCACCGCGCCATGCTTCTCGGGCGAGAGCGGTCGCTTCAGGCCGATTCATCGCCGCGAGCGCGAGTGCATAGCGCGCCTTGGCGCCATTGGTGATCGGCGGGTGTGCGTCGAAGAACTGGACCAGCGCCTGCGGGGTTACCGCATCGCGATCCAGCGCAGCTTCGGCGCGACGCTGCAACAGGTCTTGTTTCGGGAAATTCGGATAATTGGTAACGAAACCGGCGTACTGCGCAAAGCCGAGATTATCCGTCGTCGTGAGATATTCCCATTGTCCGATTGCCTGAGAAATCCGCGTCGGCTGCTGGGCGACCATGGAATTGCCACCATCCGGCCAGCTCGTCGGTGTTTGTGCTTGCGCGGCGACAGGCAATGCCAGCGCGGTGCCAGCCATAAGTGCGAGTGACAAATAAGTTTTCCGGTCCATGCTGGACATACTGCCCGGCCCCTCCTTATCAGGCGGTGAATGAATTGTGTCGGCGGGTGCCTAAATTGCCCGCATTTCATACCTCTAACGCAGGACAGACGTAAATGTTCTCAGGCTCGATTCCGGCTCTGGCGACTCCCTTTCGCGACGGATCGTTCGACGAAGCTGCTTTCCGCAAGCTCGTCGACTGGCAAATAGAAAACGGCAGTAAGGCCCTGGTGCCATGCGGCACGACGGGCGAGGCTTCCACGCTATCGAATGCCGAACATCACCGCGTGATAGAAGTTTGCATCGAGCAGGCAGCAGGACGCGTGCCCGTCATTGCCGGCTGCGGAAGTAACGATACCCGTAATGCCCTGTTGCATATGCAGTTTTCTAAAAAGGCAGGTGCGGCAGCAGGGTTGTGCGTTGCGCCCTATTACAACCGGCCGAGTCAGACAGGTCTCATCGCACACTTCAGTTTCCTCGCAGAGAACAGCGATCTGCCCATCGTTCTATATAATGTCCCAGGGCGAACTGTGACAGATATCGAGGACGAAACAGTTGTCGAACTGGTGCGCAAGTATCCCAAGAGGATCGTGGCCATAAAGGACGCCAGCGGCGACCTATCGCGGGTCGCGGACCATCGCATGGGGATAGGGCATGAATTCTGCCAGCTCTCAGGCAATGACGAACTTTGGCTCCCGCATTCGGCCGCGGGTGGATCGGGCTGCATTTCGGTGACGGCAAATGTCGCGCCTGCCTTGTGCGCCGAATTCCACGAGGCGATTGCTGCCAATGAACTGGTCAAGGCTCGTGAGCTCAACGACCGGCTATTCCCGCTGCATTACGCAATGTTCTCCGACGCGAGTCCGGCGCCTGTGAAATACGCGCTCAGCCGCGTCCACGACTGGTTCTCTTGCGATGTTCGCCTGCCGCTGTGCAACGCCAGCGAGGACAGCCGCAAGGCAGTCGACGAGGCGCTGGAGCATGCCGGTCTGCTTTGACTTGGCATAGCGTCCGAGACACCCTAGATGCGCGCACCCTATGGCACGTCCCAAGCCCGCCACATTCGATAAGCAGAAAACCGTCGCCGACAATCGGCGCGTGCGGTTCGATTATCATGTCGATGAGGTTTTCGAGGCGGGGCTGGCTCTTCACGGGACCGAGGTCAAGGCACTAAGGGCTGGCCAAGCATCTATCAAGGAAAGCTACGCCGAAGTGCGTGACGGACAGGTGTGGCTCGTCAATGCCAACATTCCGGAGTATTCCCACGGCAATCGCCTCAATCATGAGCCGAAACGCCCGCGCAAACTTCTGCTTCATGAGCGAGAGATCGAGAAGCTTTTCGGGGCGGTAGAGCGCAAGGGAATGACGCTCGTGCCCTTGTCGATCTATTTCAATTCGACGGGACGGGCAAAGGTGGAACTCGCTTTGGCCAAGGGCAAACAGGCCCATGATAAAAGGCAGACCATCAAGGAACGCGACTGGAAGCGCGACAAGGCGCGATTAATGCGCGAAAAGGGATAAATAGCTCGCTCCCCTTTCGCATCGGGTTTGTGCTAACCACATCGATGATCATGCCTGCTTCGCCGCACCTTCCATCCGAATTTCTCCTGCGCCCGGTTCCGTGCGACTATTTCACCGGGTCGTGTCGGTGAAGGGCTTCAGGTCCAAGACCTTCCTCGCGGACTTGCTTCGCAAGCACATGCCGTCGCGTGAAGAGATGGCGGAGAATCGATTTCTAAAGCCGATCTCTCACCGCTTTCTCACACCAGAACTTTGGCGCTTTACCCGTCGCAGCGTGCCGAGAGGAGTGGCGCTTGGGCTGTTTGCTGCCTTTATCGTACCGATCGGACAGATTTTCCTCGCTGCGTTCATGGCTTTACCTGCACGTGCGAATGTTCCTCTTGCCGCGCTGGTCACTTTCGTCACCAACCCATTCACCCTGCCTTTCTGGTTATATTTTGCGAATCGGACGGGTCGTGTCGTACTGAATCTCGACGCCGCCGTCGGGGTCGGTGCAGGACGATTTGCCGAGAACAGCGGCGCTTTGGCTGGCTGGCTGGAAGTTGGCGGAGTGACTGCGTTCGGTTTCCTCGTGCTGGCAGTAGTGAGCGCCGCAGTTGGCTATCTTACTGCCGGATTCGTCTGGCGAGTGATTATCGCACGAAGACGGGAAAAGAGATTGGCCCGAATGGAAAGCCAGCTCGACGATCGACTGGGTGAGGAAGACGAATGAGCTGGGAAGGAGACCGCGATCTCGAGGGCTTGCCTCCCCTCCCGCTCATTCTTGGCATCGTAGTAGCTTTCGTATCATCGGTTGCGCTTGTCTGGCTGGCAGCGGGCACAGCGATTGTGGCAGGGGCCTATGGCGGCACTTTGCTGGTTGTGGTTTTCGCTTTGCTATTGGGGCCTCGCTTCAAACCAGATCAGCCCGGTGACGGGTTTGCGCACCCCGACTGGAGCGTTACATCTGCGGCAATTCAGAACCGGCGCCGCGGTGTTGCCGTGGTCGACCGCGCCAACAGGCTGACCTGCGCGAATTCAACTTACGAAAAATGGTTCGGCGCCGACCTAGCGCCGCACGAAATTCAATTCGGCGAAGAAGCGCTGGACAGAATTGCCACTGCGTCGCGGCAAGCGTGGCGTGAAGGTCATGCGGAATGCCAGGACCTTTCGTTGGCGTCGGCAAGCAACACCTACAGCCTGACCATAGAGCGAGTGGGGAGAGGCGAGGATTATCTGGTCTGGCGCTTCGGGGAAATCCTGAAGCAGCGCAGCTATGATGGCGTCGCTGACCGCATTTCCGGACCCTTCGGATCTGTTATTTCTCGCTCAGGCATCGAATTGGCACTCGTGGCGCCCGATGGCATCGTCCAGGTCGCAACACCGGGTCTGGCTGAGCGGGCTACAGGGGCGAAAGATACCACTCTTAGCGGACAGGAATTCGTGCAACTTCTGCGTTCGGATGATCGGGACCGAATATTCTTTGCAGGGGAAGGGCAGCAGGGTTCGCCGCAGACATTGGTTCATATTCCTCTCGACCCAGCGGCGGCGGCTGAAGGAGAGCCCGCTCCCGCGCTCATGGTCCTCGTTGACAGTGCCGTAGGGATAGGCGGGGGCGCACAAGCAAGCGGAAAGGCAGCGATTCCCCAGCTCGAAGCGTTGCTTTCGGCCTTGCCGCTCGGCTTGGCGCTCACGGATCGAGACGGGCGCTTTCTCTTCGCCAACAAGGCATTCCTGCGTGCCGTTGAGCGGGAAGCGAATGGGCTGCCCCAATTCCCGTCCGATCTCGTCGTGCGCGAAGACAAGGCCGCGATGGCTGACACTGTGCGCCGGTTCGCCAAGGGAGCCACTGCGAGCGGAGACATGGCGGTGCGGCTCGCCAACGACAAGGAAGAGCCGGTGTCGATTGGCCTCGCGGGTGTTCGCGGGTTGGGGGATGCTGCCGTCTTGCTTTCCATCAGCGACTCTACCGAAGAGAAGCGCTTGCGGCGCCAAGTTGCGCAGGCGACGAAGATGCAGGCCGTCGGCCAACTGGCCGGCGGGGTCGCGCACGATTTCAACAATGTTCTGACCGCCATCATCGGCTATTGCGATCTCATGCTGCTCCGCCATACTCCAGGCGATAGCGATTACGACGATATCCAGCAGATCAAGGCGAATTCCAACCGGGCAGCCTCGCTCACCCGTCAACTTCTTGCTTTCAGCCGCCAACAGACCTTGCGTCCGGTTGTGCTGCAAATGCCGGATGTGGTCAGCGAAGTCAGCCAGCTGTTGAAGCGCCTTATGGGCGACAAGGTCGAATTCGCGGTGCGCCACGACCGCGAACTGGGGCCGGTCCGCGCCGATCCCCAGCAGCTCGAACAGGTCATCATTAATCTCGCGGTGAATGCGCGCGATGCCATGCAGAGCCACGCGGCAAAGCTAGGTAAGCAGGACTGGAAGGGGCGTCTTACGCTCGCGACCCGCCGCGTGTCGGCAAGGGATGTTCGCAAGATGGGCATCGATATCATGCCCGCCGACGATTATACTGTCCTCATCGTACAAGACACTGGCGGCGGGATTCCGAGCGAAGACCTTAATAAGATATTCGAACCCTTCTTCACGACCAAGGAGCAGGGCAAAGGTACCGGCCTTGGCCTGTCGACGGTCTACGGGATCGTGAAGCAATCCAACGGTTTCATCTTTGCCGACAATGTCACCGATGCGAGCGGCAGGACGGCCGGCGCTCGGTTCACGATGTATCTCCCGGTGCACAAGGGTGAGATGCCTTCGGTCCAGAGGGTCGACGAACGCGAGGAAGTCAAGGCCAGCGAATGGTCTGGCGGAGGCAAGCTCTTGCTGGTGGAAGACGAGGATATGGTCCGCGCCGTTGCCGAGCGGGCTCTGACGCGGGCAGGATATGCTGTGACTACGGCGCGCGACGGTGAAGAAGGCCTGGGCCAGATCGCCAATGGAGACGTGGAGTTCGATCTAATCGTGTCGGATGTCGTCATGCCCGCAATGGATGGACCTGCCATGGCACGCGCGATCCGCAAGGTGAAGCCCAAGATACCTATTCTGTTCATGTCTGGATATGCGGAAGAGCAGTTGCGTAACGACATCGACATCGACAACATGCATTTCATACCTAAACCATTCAGCGTCCAGCAGATTAATGCAAAGGTGTCGGAGGTTCTGGGAGAGCAGGCGAAGTCGGAGGCCTGAAGAATCGGCCAAGCCCGCATTGGCCGGAAAAGGGAGAAGAGAATGAGGGTCCGCACACTTGGTGCCATCGGCGCGTTTTCAATCGCAACCGCTGGCCCTGCATTTCCGCAGAACGCTGCCGAAGGACTGGCACACCCGGAATCGACAGCGCAAGGCGATGTCTCGATCACGATCTACAACGGCGAGCGAAGCCTCGTGCAGGATATACGTCAGCTGTCGATTCCGGCTGGAGAAAGCACCATCAGCTTTCCCGACGTTTCTGCGCGGATCATGCCGGAGACGTTGAGCTTCGCTGCAGATGGCACGGCGATCGTCGAACAGAATTTCGATTTCGACCTCCTCACTCCCACAAAGTTGATGGAAAAGGCTGTCGGACAGACGATTACTCTTGTCCGGACCAATCCGGCGACAGGGGTGGAAACGCGCGAAAGGGCGACGGTTCTGTCCACGGCGGGCGGCGTAGTGGTAAAGATCGGCGACCGGATCGAGGTCCTGCGTGACGATGGCTTGCCGGTTCGCGCCATTTTCGATCGGGTTCCCAACAACCTGCGTTCCCGTCCCACCCTCTCTGTTACGCTCGATTCGATCCGCTCCGGTACGCGCCCGACGTCTATCCGCTATCTTACCAGCGGTCTCGGTTGGGCGGCAGATTATGTCGCACTTTTCGACGAAACCGACAATTCCTTGGACATGCAGGGCTGGGTGACGCTGACCAACCAGACGGGCACCACTTTCAAAGATGCGGACCTGTTGCTGGTTGCCGGCAATCCCACCGAAGGCAGCGGACGCCGGTCGCAGCCGCGTGCAATGGTAACGACTGGTACGGAAGCTGCCAATCGGGAATCCCTTGGTGACTTCTATCTCTATCCAATTAAAGGCCGTACTACGGTAGCCAACGCGCAGACAAAGCAGGTGAGCTTCCTCGACGTTCAGGGTGTGTCCGCTCGCCGTCGCTACGAGCGTCGGGCCGACTGGCTTGTGCGTGATGAGCAACCTGTCGCGGTCCGCAGCGCGATTTCGTTCAACACTTCCGGCTCTCGGGGACTTGGCGATGCACTACCCGCGGGAACCGTTCGTTTCTATCAGCGCGATCGGGAGGGCACGCCCCAATTCATCGGCGAATCGCGCATTGGCCACACACCAATGGGCAGCGATCTCTTCTTGCAGACCGGAGATGCATTCGATGTGTACGTGCAAGCCGAAGTCGAAAAGCGCGAAGAGATCGACAAAGTCGAATGGGAGAAAACATCGCGCTATCGGGTAATTGAGGACAACCAGGTGGTTCGTGAAACCGAGACCGAACGGGCGGTTCGGTATTTTCGCACTACGATGCGATACACCTTTTACAACGCCAAATCCGTTCCGGTCGACGTGGAATTTTATCAGGATGGTCTCTACCGCGGTTGGTGGTCACGCGATTATCGGATTGTTTCCGAAGATGTCGATGGCACAGAGGTAAATCCCGCGACGCGGAAATGGATCGTCAATGTTCCTGCCGAGAACGAGCGAGTGGTTCGGGTAGTCTACGAAACGAAATATTAAGCGCGGAGCCAGTCAGGTGCGCTTTGTCTCATCCTTGCTTGGACTCATCCTTGCTGCCGTGACCCAGCCGCTTGCGGGGCAGGAAGAGCGCTCCCGTATCTTTGCTTCCGAACCGAGCAAGTACGCTGTTACGGTCTACCGGGATCCGGAACGCTCGGTGGGAGAGCGGATGGATCGCGATATGCCGAAGGGCTATGCGATGATCAGCGAAACGCGGACGGTAACGCTGCCACCAGGGCGCTCGACCATTATGTTCGAAGGGGTCGCCGAGGGCATGGTGGCGGTTAGTGCAATCGTCAGCGGTCTTCCAGGCGGAACTATCGAAAAGAATCGGAACGCAGATCTTTTGTCACCCGCCGCATTGGTCGATCGCACACTCGGCAACAGAGTGACGATTACGCGCCTCAATCCGGGTACGGGGGTCTCGGAAAGCGAGACGGCTATAGTCCGGACGCGCGCCGATGGAGGTCTCGTTCTCCAGACGCGGGATGGCTACGAAGCGGTACGCTGCTCGGGCCTTTCGGAAAAATTGACTTTCGCTTCGGTGCCGCGCGAATTGTCTGCGAGGCCGATATTCAATATCGACACATTCAGTGAGACGGGTGGCAAGTTTGAAGTTGTCTTGACCTATCTGTCCTGGGGCTTCGATTGGGAGGCAAATTACGTAGCGCATCTGGGCGAGGGAGATCGCGACGGTTCGTTCGATACGCAGTTGATGAGTTGGCTGACGGTCCTGAACGACAACGGACAATCTTTCCCCGATGCCGAATTAATGGTGGTGGCCGGCCAAATTTCGATCGAGAGTTATTTCGAGGAACTGGCGACCGCACCGAGGGCAAGGGGGCTTAGGCTGACCTGCTATCCGTTGGGAGGTACCGCTCGTGGGTCACCAATTTACGGCGATGGCTTGCCGCGGCCTGAGGCGTCACCTTTAGAAGGATTCAATGGAGACGTGATCGTCGTCACTGGCCGCCGGGTTAGTCGCCAGAATCTGGAGTCGCCCGTGCCCGTGTCAGCCATTTCCGAGGAGGCAATGGCCCGGGAAGAGCAGTTGGCCGATCTCAAGCTTTACCGCGTGCCGCGCCCGGTTACCGTATCTTCCAATGGTATGAAGCAGATCGCGTTCCTGTCACGGGACCACGTGAGTACACGGTGGTTCTATGACGCCGAGTGCGATCCGATGGAGAGATTCGAGCGGAGTGATGAAAAGAACGATCTGGAGTATGCTCAGATCAGGCTCTTTACCGAGAACAAAAGAGAGTTCGGGCTTGGGGTTTCACTTCCCCTGGGTATCCTCAATGCCTTCGAGATGTCCTCTGCAGGGCCGCAGCTTGTCGCGGAAACTCAGTTGCGCGACTATCCCGTCGGGCAGCAAATCGAGCTCCCGCTGGGGAGCAGTGCAAAGGTCTTCTCCGTCTGCGGATACCAAGAGAGCGCTCCTCCCGGAGTGCACGCCTCCCGCTGGACCAAGGTGCGGGTGGTCCTTGCGAATGCGAATGATACCCCGGCGCAGGTTCGGGTGGACTTCGGATACCCGGACGAATGGGAAGTCCGAGCGCACGGGTTCGTACCCCACGTGAAGAATGGGAAACTGGTCGTCCACGTAGAAGTGCCTGCCAATGGAAGGTTCGAACGGGATTGGCTCATCCGGCGCCCGAAAGCGTATTTGATCGACCCGAAATAACAATTTCGGAAAAATTATGTTCTACTCTTGTTCTTATAGAACAAACACGGTACATGCCTTGGCAGTTGAAGAGTCGCTTCTGGCTCTGGAAATGCGAAAGGGGTGATGTCATGGCCGCCAGTCTGAAGATCGTGAAGGATAATGAAATGACTGGAGATCGCCAGAAGGCACTCGACGCCGCGCTTGCACAAATTGACCGTGCATTCGGCAAGGGTTCGGCCATGAAGCTGGGCCAGAAGGAAGCGATGCAGGTGGAGGCGATTTCCACCGGTTCGCTGGGCCTCGATATTGCATTGGGCGTCGGCGGTCTGCCGAAGGGCCGCGTTATCGAAATTTACGGGCCGGAAAGCTCAGGTAAAACGACCTTGGCACTGCACTGCATCGCAGAAGCGCAGAAGGCCGGTGGCACCGCGGCATTCGTCGATGCGGAGCACGCTCTCGATCCCGTTTATGCGAAGAAACTCGGCGTCGATATCGATGAACTGATCATATCGCAGCCCGATACGGGTGAGCAGGCGCTGGAGATTACAGATACTTTGGTCCGGTCGAATGCTGTTGACATCCTCGTGGTCGATTCGGTCGCCGCACTGGTGCCGCGCGCCGAGATTGAGGGCGAGATGGGCGATAGCCATGTCGGCCTTCAGGCACGTCTCATGTCTCAATCATTGCGCAAGCTGACCGGATCGATCAATCGCTCGAAGTGCATGGTGATCTTCATCAATCAGCTGCGCATGAAGATTGGTGTGATGTACGGTAACCCCGAAACCACGACGGGTGGCAACGCCCTGAAGTTCTATGCCTCGGTTCGTCTCGACATTCGCCGTACCGGTCAGATCAAGGATCGTGACGAAGTGGTCGGCAACGCGACCCGCGTGAAGGTGGTCAAAAACAAGGTGGCACCCCCCTTCAAGCAGGTTGAATTCGACATCATGTATGGCGAAGGTATCTCCAAGATCGGCGAAATTCTCGATCTGGGTGTGAAGGCTGGTGTAGTCGAAAAGTCCGGTAGTTGGTTCAGCTATGACAGTGTCCGAATTGGCCAAGGCCGTGAAAACGCGAAGACCTTCCTCAAGGAAAATCCCGAAATGTGCGCCCAGTTGGAAGCTGCGATCCGCGGCAAAACCGACAAGGTCGCCGAAGAGATGATGACAGGGCCGGACGCGGAAGACTGATCTCATTTCTTCAAGCGGGAGCGCGTGCGACCTCATTCCCCGTCGCCCGTACAGCCGGACTGTCCCCCGGTGCTCCCGAAAACACGGAAAGCCGGTGCGTGCGCTCGTAATTTGCGCTGCACCGGTTTTTCGCGTTTTGGGTCTTCGAATAGGGCTAGTGGCGCTTGAGGCGAGCCGTCTCTAGATGTAGTTACAGCAAGGGAGAGCCGCATGACAATTATCGTCCACCATCTCAACAACAGCAGATCGCAGCGGGTTCTCTGGCTCCTGGAAGAACTGGGCGCAGATTACGACATTGTCGCCTACCAGCGCGATGCGCAAACGAATCTCGCCCCTGCAGAACTCAAGCAAACGCATCCGCTGGGCAAATCGCCAGTGATCGAAGAGGATGGCCGGCTAATCGCGGAAAGCGGTGCGATCATCGAATATCTCTGCGCGCGTCATGGAGGCGAAGTCTGGTTGCCCGATCGCGAAAGCAATCGATGGATCGACCATCTGGAATGGATGCAGTTTGCGGAAAGTTCCTTTTTCGTGCCTGTAATGCTGAAAATCTATGCGGGGCGACTGGGGGAGGCTGCCGCTCCCCTAATGCCGCGGGTGGAAGAGCAGCTGGAAGCGCATATCGCCTTTGCCGAGCAAAAAATTTCGGATGATTTGCATTTCGTTGGATCAAGCTGGAGCGCCGCTGATGTGATGATGAGTTTCCCGGCGGAAATCGCGGTCATGCAGGGCTATGGTGAAAGGGCCCCAAAGCTTGCACGCTTTGTCGAGGAAATTCACGCCCGTCCGGCTTGGCAACGTGCCCGAGAGCGGGGCGGCCCCTACTTCGGTTGGTAGCTATCAAACGTTTGATTCGATCGGACCGTGCATGTCCGCACGGTCCGATCGCAAGTGACAACGATCGCCGCTGAAAGTGAAATCTGTTACGCGCTAGTGTTCGTTCCCGACAGCTTTTCACCAATAATTGCTGTGGCGTGCGCGCCACAATTTCGACGTTTTCTTGAAAACTCACCCAAAGAATTCCGGCATTACTTGCGCCTCTAAAATTTTCTTGCAGTAGGAGCCTTCCGCAATTCTGCGGGGTCGTATTATCCAAATGGGGGTATAATACTTAAAATTGTACAGGCGCTCGCGCTCGCGGGTGCCGCCTTTTCGCTCGGCGGTTGTGCTACTGTTCTCAACGGCGTCAACCAAGACGTCGCTTTCGACTCAGATCCTGATGGCGCCGTTGTCGAATTGAGCTCGGGCCAGACCTGCACAACGCCTTGCGCATACGAACTGCGCCGTGGTGACGATCTTCGCGTCGACTTCAAACTCGAAGGCTACAAGCCCGAATACGTCTATGTGCAGAGCCGCATGGGCGGATCGACCTTCGGTAACATCATCGCCGGCGGCGGCATCGGGGCAGTGGTCGACGGCAGCAATGGCGCCGCCAACCACCTCGCACCGAACCCGGTCTATATCCGCCTGATACCTGTAGGGGGCGAGGGGGAAGCCGTATTGCTCGACAAGAAGGGCGAAGTTGTCATGACCGTCGCCGAGCATAACGCCAAGGTGGGCGAAGACGTCCGCAAGGGTCTCGAAGAACAGGGCGTGGTCGCGAAGGGCATGTAAGCCTTTCGGCATACACCCATCTGTTCGGCCCGTCCGCGCTTCGGTGCGGGCGGGCCGTTTTCTTGCGGGAGGGCGGTCACTCTGAGCGGGCTTTCCCGCTTGTCGCGCGCGCGGGTATTGCCTAACTGCGGCACTATGACGTCGACCAATGAAATACGCCGCTCCTTCCTCGATTATTTCGGCTCGAAGGACCATGCCGAGGTTCCGAGTGCGCCGCTGGTGCCCTTCAGCGATCCTACACTCATGTTCGTCAATGCGGGCATGGTTCCGTTCAAGAACGCTTTCACCGGTCTTGAAAAGCCGCCTGCGACGCGCGCGGTCAGCGCGCAGAAGTGCGTGCGTGCAGGGGGCAAGCACAACGACCTCGACAATGTCGGCTACACAGCACGCCATCACACTTTCTTCGAGATGCTGGGCAACTTCAGCTTTGGTGACTATTTCAAGGAACAGGCGATCGACAACGCCTGGAACCTGCTGACCAAGGAGTGGGGCCTGGATCCCGAGCGGCTTCTGGTCACCGTATATCATACGGACGACGAAGCCTTCGAGCTTTGGAAGAAGCGCACCGGTTTCGCCGATGAAAAGATCATTCGCATTCCCACCAAGGACAACTTCTGGGCGATGGGTTCCGACGGCCCATGCGGTCCATGTTCGGAGATCTTTTACGACCATGGGGATCACATCTGGGGTGGACCTCCCGGATCACCGGAGGAGGATGGGGACCGGTTTGTAGAGATATGGAACCTCGTCTTCATGCAGTTCACGCAAGAGAATGACGAGATCGTCGGAGACCTGCCCAAGCCCAGTATCGACACCGGCATGGGCATCGAGCGCGTCGCGGCGGTCATGCAGGGCGTACACGACAATTACGATACCGACACTTTCAAGGCTCTGATCGGCGCCAGTGAGGCGCTGACGGGAGTAAAAGCCGAAGGCGACCAGACTGCTAGCCATCGGGTCATCGCCGATCACCTGCGCTCTACAAGCTTCCTGCTCGCCGACGGAGTGCTGCCGAGCAACGAAGGCCGGGGTTATGTACTGCGCCGTATCATGCGACGGGCCATGCGCCATGCACACCTGCTGGGTGCAAGCAAGCCCCTGATGCATCGCCTTGTTCCGGAACTCGTCAGCGAGATGGGGGCTGCCTATCCCGAACTGGTTCGCGGCCAGGCCCTGATCCAGGAAGTTCTCGAGCGCGAAGAAGCGCAATTTCGCCGGACGCTGGAGAAGGGGTTGAAGCTTCTCGAGGAGGAGACAGGTGAACTGGGCGAGGGCGGTACGCTGGATGGCGAAACGGCGTTCAAGCTCTACGATACCTTTGGCTTTCCCTACGACCTGACCGAAGATGCATTGCGCGTCCGCGGCATCAGTGTTGATCGTGAAGGTTTCGATGCTTCGATGGCGGAGCAGAAGGCGGCTGCGCGGGCTGCGTGGAAGGGGTCGGGCGAAGCCGCCAGCGAAGACGTCTGGTTCGACATCGCCGAACGCGAGGGTTCGACAGAATTCACCGGCTATTCGTCCAGCACCGGCGAGGCCGAAGTGGTGGCATTGGTGAAGAACGGCGTAGAGGTGGAGAGTGCGGCTGAAGGAGACGAGGTAATTGTCCTCACCAATCAGACACCATTCTACGGGGAAAGCGGCGGTCAGACCGGTGATGCGGGACGGATATGGACACCCGAAGGCCTCGAGATGATCGTCTCGACTACAAACAAACCTCTCGGTCGTCTGCATGCCCACGTGGCGAAAATCGGCAGGGGCAACGTCAAGATCGGCGATGCAGTGCATCTCGAGATCAATGCCGATCGGCGCGATCAGATTCGAGCAAATCATTCGGCAACGCACCTTGTCCACGCTGCACTGCGCAATCGCCTTGGAGAGCATGTATCGCAGAAGGGTTCGCTGGTGGCCGCCGATCGCTTCCGCTTCGACTTCTCGCACCCCAAGCCGCTGAGCGACGAGGACATTGCCGCGATAGAGGTGGAAGTGAACGAAGAAATCCGCTCCAACGAGACCGTTGGAACCCGGCTGATGACACCGGACGATGCCGTTGCCGCCGGGGCCTTGGCGTTGTTCGGCGAGAAATACGGCGACGAAGTTCGCGTTCTTTCCATGGGCCGGAAGGGCGGTAAGGGACGGAATTATTCAGTGGAATTGTGCGGCGGGACACACGTCGAAGCCACAGGGGACATTGGTCTCTTCAAGATCGTTTCCGAAAGCGCGGTAAGTTCTGGTGTACGCCGGATCGAGGCACTTACCGGCGAAGCAGCACGCCAATGGCTTTTGGCGCGTGATGAGGCGCTCCGCACTATCGCTGGAGCTCTGAAGACCTCTCCTGATGAAGCTGCTTTGCGGGTCGCTGCCTTGGTCGAGGAACGTAAACGTCTAGAAAAGGAGCTTGCCGAAGCAAAGCGCGCGCTCGCCCTAGGTGGTGGAAGCGCAGGTAATTCGGATTCTGCCGATGAAGATGTTGGCGGAGTGAAATTCTCCGGTCAGGTCATAGATGGTCTCGACCCTAAGGAGCTGCGTCCACTGCTCGATGAGTCCAAAAACCGGATGGGATCCGGTATTGCCGCGATCTGCGCGATCAACGAGGGCAAGGGGGCTTTTGCGGTTGCGGTGACTGACGACCTTACCGAACGATTCAGTGCGGTTGATCTCGTGCGCGCTGGGGTCGAAGCACTTGGTGGCAAGGGCGGTGGCGGCCGGCCCGATATGGCGCAAGGGGGCGGACCGGACGGATCAAAGGCTGACGCTGCTATCGCAGCGGTGCGTGAGGCGCTGACCACTGAAAACGCCTGACCGGCGACAAGCCGATCAGGCGCGGGTTCTGTGCGCAAGATTGATCAGGCGCTGGGCGTCTTTTTGGTTACGCCACTGGAACCCTGTTCAATATCATAGCCCTCGGTATCTCCGGGCTTGCCGCGTCCATCATCTGGCGCCTTGTCCTTGCGTGGATCGGCGACATTCTGCGGCTTGAACTTTTCATCATTGGGCAGTGGCTTGGTTGGGTCAATGTCAGTCATATTGCTCTCCTTTAACCTACCAACGCGTAGGAAAAGGAAGAGTTCAACCGTCCACCGTGCTCGAGCGTAGCTTCGGCTTGTAGGAAAGCGCACCTTCCTTCTCAATCAAATCCCTGAATTCATCACGCTTTTCGTGAATCGAAGCAATCACCGGCCCCATAGCCACTCCGATATCGACGAGTACGGCTTCCGAAAGCTGCAGAGCCGCTTCCAGCGTCTCCGGCACGGCGTGACTAGCGCCCGCACGGTACAATTCCGCTGCATGAGCAATATCGCGGGCACGCGATACGATTAGCAGATCGGGATATTCGCTGCGAAGCTTGGATACCAGACGTGCGGCAAGTACCGGTTCGTCCATCGTAAGCACGATGGCTGGGGCGTTTTCCACGCCCAGCCTTGCCAGTGAGCCGCCACGCGCTGCGTCTCCAAACGTCGCGCGATAGCCCTCACGCTTGGCATATTCGATAAGGTCGGCATCGGAATCGATCGCCACGTAGGGCTTATCATGCGCTTTCAGCATTTGAGCCACCAATCGGCCGACGCGTCCGATCCCCACGACGATGACCTTCCCCTTGCCATCGTCATCAGCGGGGAGTTCCGGCGCCGGCTCCACGCGCCGGGCAACAATGCGGCCCAGTCGTGCGAGGAGCGGGGTGACCGTCAGTCCGATTGCGGTGACGATCTGCCAGAACTGTGCCGTGCCCGGCTGTATAAGCAGCGCCGAACTGGCGGCGGTCAGCACGATAAGTGTGGTCTCCGACGGGCTTGCCATCAAGATCCCGGTCTCGGCTGCAGTGCTGCGCCGTGCACCCATCAGTCGCAGGAGCACCCCTGTAAGTACGGCCTTGAACAGGAGCACTCCGATCACCGCTGTCGCGATCAGACCAAAATATTCCCAGATGGTGGCAAGATCGATAGTCATTCCCACCGTGATGAGGAATATTCCGAGCGCGAGCCCCTTGAAGGGCTCCATGATGCCTTCAACTTCCTGATGGTATTCGGTTTCAGCAATGAGCAGGCCCGCAATCAAGGCACCCACGATGGGCGAGAGTCCTACCGCGGCAGTGGCGAGACTCGCTCCTATGACCACCAGCATGGCCGCAGCGAGAAAGAGTTCGGGACTTTTGGTTCGCGCAGCCTGAGCGAAGAGACGTGGCAATGCGATCCGGCCCGCGATCATCATGACCGCAATCACCGCTGCACCCTGCCACAGTGTGGTCACCAAGCCTTCCCATCCTTCCGAAGCGGCATTGGGAGCCATCGCGCCGAGAATGAAGACGATCGGCACGATCATTATGTCTTCGAAAAGCAGCATTGAGAGCGCCGCGCGGCCCACAGGGCTCGAGGTGCCTGAAATTGGCAGGACAATTGCAGTTGAGGAAAAGGCGAGGGCGAAGCCCAATGCCAGCGCTCCTGTCCAGAACTGGCCCATCATTGAAAGCACGATGGCGAGGATTACCCCGCCGATGAGCAACTCCGCAGCGCCAAGACCGAAGACAAGCCGTCGTAATTGCCACAGGCGTTTGAATGACAATTCCAGCCCGATGGCAAAGAGCAACAGGATGATGCCGAATTCGGCGAAGGGTTCCAGCGCTTCCGGATCAGATATCGTTATATGTTCAAGCCAGGGTCGCTCAAAGACGAGTTGACCCAAGCCATATGGACCCACCGCTATGCCGATCAGGATGAATCCGATCACGGGCGTAATGCGGAAGCGCGTAAAGACGGGTATGACCAGACCCGCCGCGCCAAGAATGACGAGCGCGTCGGAGATTGCCGGAGATGCAAGGTCGCCCGAAGCCATAGGTAAGCTCTAAACAGCCAGCGTTGCGAAGTCACGAAGGTTGGGAATGTTAGCCCCCGCCGGGATGCGCCGGGCCGAGCGGTTCGCGGCGCGGCCGGGGCTTGCCTGGATGTTTGCCATCTTCATCCCACTCGATCCGGTAAAGGTCGAAGCGACGATCAGCCAAGTTGCGCACGGTACCTTCTGCCCGGGCCCATTGGAGGTCGGCCAGGTTGATATCGCTGATCGTCAACGTTTCCACGTTCTCGGTCGCCTCGGCGGCAATGCCATCGCGTGCGAAAGGGAAATCACACGGTGTCAAAATGCAGCTTTGCGCATATTGGATGTCCATGTTGCCCACATTGGGCAGATTTCCGACATTGCCGGACAGAACGACGAAACACTGATTTTCGATAGCCCTAGCCTGCGAGCAATAGCGAACGCGCAAATATCCCTGACGACTATCGGTACAGAACGGCACGAAGATGATCCGGGCGCCTTCGTCCGCAAGGCGGCGGCTGAGTTCGGGGAACTCGCTGTCATAGCAAATCTGCACGCCGATCGGACCGCAGTCGGTCTGGATGACCTCGACCTTGTCGCCGCCCTTGATGTTCCACCAATATCGCTCGTTAGGGGTAGGATGGATCTTTTCCTGTGCATGGACAGATCCGTCGCGCAGGCAAACGTAGGCTACGTTATGAATGTCTCCATCGTCCATGCGCGTAGGGTGGCTGCCGGCGATGATATTGATATTATAGCGCATCGCCATTTCCGAAATGTCGTTACGCAGGCGAGGGGTGTATTCCGACAAACGCTCGATAGCCTCGACCGGCGAGAGTTCCTTCTCTTCGAAACTCAGCAGCATCAGCGTGAAGAGTTCTGGAAAAACGATGAAGTCTGCTTCGTAATCGCTTGCGACATCTACGAAATACGTCACGTGACGCATGAATTCGTCATAATCAGCTACCTGCCGTGCCTGAAGCTGGCACGTCGCCACGCGGACAGCTTCGACGCCTCGGGGTAGCCGCTTTTTTACCGGCTGGTCGCGCTCCACATAGGGGTTGCGCCACACCATCATGATGGCGTTGGCCATGCTCGCTTTGTCTTCGGGTAGGTAGCCTTCCATAACCCGTTCGGGTTCGAAGCCGTTGGCGAGCTGGAAACGCAGCACGGGATCATGCAGTTTTCCCTCGACAACCTTTTCGAGATAATCCTGCGGTCCATCTACTTTCCGCCGACTACGGCGATAGTTCGGCATGCGCCCCGCGAACACGATCCCTGTCAGGTCGCGGTCTTCGGCGAGAGCGCGGCGCTCTTCGTACAACCGCCTACCGATCCTGACACCGCGGACCTTCGGATCGACGCACATTTCGTAGCCGTAAAGCCAGTCCCCAGTGGGGTCGTGGCGGCTGCCGTAGCCGTTTCCGGTTATCTCGTCCCAGTCATGATCCTGAAAGGCCAAGGCTTCTGCCACCTGCATGGTCGCGCAATAGCCGACCACCCTGTCGTCTAGCAGGGCAACGAAACACCCTTCGGAAAAATTGTTGATCTGACCGCGGATCTCGCCGTGAGTATAAGCTGGCATATCTTCGTAAACGCGCCGCACCAGATCCGCGATGCCGCGAATATCCTTGATCCTGGCATTGCGGATTTCGAGGCGCTTCTGGCCGAATTTCTCCGAACTCTTCCGGCGAATTGCGCGCTTCTTCGTAGGCTGTTTGGCCATTCTTACCCCGTCAGTTTTGGTCGACCCCAAAGAAAAACCGGGGCCGGCAGAGGCCGACCCCGGTGATCTGGCTTATCTGGGTAATGACCCAGAAGCGTTCCGGTTTCAGGCTGCCTTCGCCATTTCCGCTTCCAGCCCTTCGACAATTGCTTCGAAGAACTGTTCAGTGGTCATCCAGCTCTGGTCCGGACCGATGAGCAATGCGAGATCCTTGGTCATCTTGCCGCTTTCGACCGTCCGGATGCAGACCCGCTCAAGCGTTTCGGCAAACTTCACGACTTCCGGCGTGTCGTCGAACTTGCCGCGATACATGAGACCGCGCGTCCAGGCGAAGATGCTGGCGATCGGGTTCGTCGAAGTCGCCTTACCCTGCTGGTGCTGGCGATAGTGGCGGGTGACGGTGCCGTGTGCTGCTTCCGCTTCCACAGTCTTGCCATCGGGGGTCATCAGGACCGAAGTCATCAGGCCGAGCGAGCCGAAGCCCTGTGCAACGATGTCCGACTGGACGTCGCCGTCGTAGTTCTTGCAGGCCCACACGAACTTGCCGCTCCATTTCAGCGCGGCTGCGACCATGTCATCGATCAGGCGGTGTTCGTAGGTCAGACCGTGCTTGTCGAAGTCGGCTTTGTATTCAGCGTCGAAGATTTCCTGGAACAGGTCCTTGAATCGGCCATCGTACTTTTTGAGGATGGTGTTCTTGGTCGACAGATATACCGGCCACTTCCGGTCAAGGCCGTAAGCGAAGCTTGCACGGGCAAAATCGCGGATGCTGTCGTCGAGATTGTACATCGTCAGGGCGACACCCGGGCTGGGGAACTCGAACACGTCTATGTCAATATTCTCGCCGTCCTCCCCCTCGAATACCATGCGCAGCTTACCCTTGCCGGGAATAAGCGTGTCTTTGGCGCGATACTGATCGCCATAGGCATGACGGCCGACAACGATCGGGTCGGTCCAGCCAGGGACGAGACGCGGGACGTTATCGATCACGATAGGCTCGCGGAAGACAACGCCACCGAGAATGTTGCGGATCGTTCCGTTCGGGCTGACCCACATCTTTTTAAGGCCGAATTCCTCGACGCGCTGCTCGTCCGGAGTGATGGTGGCGCACTTTACGCCGACACCATGTTCCTTGATCGCGTTCGCAGCGTCGACGGTGATCTGATCATCCGTAGCGTCGCGACTCTCGATGGAAAGGTCGTAGTATTTGAGATCGATATCGAGATAGGGAAGGATCAGCCGTTCGCGGATCCATTTCCAGATGATTTTCGTCATTTCGTCGCCGTCGATTTCGACGACCGGGTTGGCTACCTTGATCTTGGCCATGGGTTTCCTGTCAGTTCGAATGGAGTTGGCGGCGCTTTAGCAGACAGGAGGCCAAGGGCAAGGTAGCGGACACGAGCCAAATTTAGCGACCGGTTCGATCTGCCATGTTGACACGTTATGTATTGCCTCCACGAGCATTTCCGGCTTATGCAACAGCGTCGGCGCGAACGATGGGGCCGCAAGATCAAATCAGAGTGAAAGAGGTCATTCTGTCGATGCGCAATCGGCAGTGAATTTCGGTTATGCCGATCCAGGATTATCTCGAAAACAGCGTTCGCCCGTCGATGGAGCATCGGCGGATACAGCTTTATGCCGCGCTGTTCCTGCTTGATATCGCAATTCTTTTCGGAAGTTTTTGGCTTGCTGGCTATCTACTCATCGGCCAATTGCCGTCCCTGAGGGCTGTTCAGGTCATGCAATTCACCGTGCCGATATTCGTGGTCATCGCGATTTATAATCGGCTTTATTCGATACGTGCACTCGAAGAATTCCGACACGCGGTGGTCCGACTTGCGATTTCTCTTTCGGTTTCGGCAATGCTTTTCCTGGTGATGACGTTTTATGTCGGATCCAGCAGCGATTTTGCCCGGCTCACATTTTCGCTAGCAATCGGCACGGCATTCGTCGGCATGGTGGTAATTCGTCGTATCGTGTGCTGGAGCATTATCCGAAACTTTCGCGGGCGTGTTTCGAACGTATTGCTGATCGAGGACGGTGGGCCAAAAATCGATCTGCCTGGCGTTGACCGGTTCGCTGCAGACGCAGTTCTTTTAGAGAATGCGCAACGCGATCCTGAAACACTCGATTCATTGGGGCGGACGATGCGCAACATGGATCGTGTGATCGTAAGTTGCCCTCTCGACAGACGAGTCTTCTGGACCCGCATCATGCGCGCAGCGGGGGTCCACGGAGAAGTCGTGTCGGAAGCTCTCCAGGAGTTGGGTGCTCTGTCGTTGGAAAGGGAGCATGGCTGGTCTTTCCTTGTGGTTTCCGCCGGTCCCTTGGGGCTTCAGGCTCGCCTGACAAAAAGGATGATCGACCTTGCGTTCACCGTTCCTGCGCTATTTTTGCTTGGCCCGGTGATGTTGATTGTCGCGCTCTTGATTAAACTTGAGGACGGCGGGCCGGTATTCTTCGTGCAACCCCGGATGGGGCAAGGCAATTGCATGTTCGACATGCTGAAGTTCCGGTCGATGAAGGTCGAGCGTCTGGATAGCAGCGGCACCCGATCGACCTCGCGCGAGGATGATCGGATAACGCGGATGGGGAGGTTCATTCGGCGAACGAGCATTGATGAATTGCCTCAGCTCATCAATGTCCTGCGCTCGGAAATGAGCTTAGTGGGTCCTCGCCCACATGCCTTGGGTTCGCTCGCAAATGACAAGCTTTTCTGGGAAATCGATGGCGATTACTGGCAGCGGCATTCGCTGAAGCCCGGCTTGACGGGCCTTGCGCAGGTTCGCGGACATCGCGGCGCTACCGAAACCGAAGGGCATCTTACCGACCGGCTCCAAGCCGATCTCGAATACATTAGGACCTGGTCACCTTGGACTGACTTCAAGATCATGCTGGCGACGGCCCGGGTGCTGGTTCACCACAACGCATATTGAGCGCCAGATGTGATGCAAAAATGTCAGTATTACAAAGTTATGGTGTTCATTGGGAACCATGTGGGGTTGGTCTGATTGAGCGATTGTGCGAATGCGAACAAATTCCCGCAAGTGGAATTTAACCGGTTGCACAGTGAGCGTTTCATTGCTAGCCAGCCAACTGAATTCTCGTAAGAAGAAAACTAGGAGATTACATATGAAGACCAGCCGCCTTCTCTCGGGCCTCGGTGCAATCGCTATGACGGTAGTTCCCGTCGCGGCTCAGGCCGGCACCCGTGCCGCTGACGCCGGCACCTTCGCCGTGCAGCCTGTCAAGATGTCGAGTGTCGAGCGCGGCACCGAGTCGGTTAAGTCGAAGAGTGAAATGGGTGGTTCGGCAACCATTCTCGCTGTTCTTGCCGCAGTGGCCGTGATCGTCGGTATCATCATCGCAGTCGATGACGACACCACCGACTAAGTAAGTCGGGCAAAAAAATTCGAACCCCGTCGGTGATCGTTACCGGCGGGGTTTTTTATTGCTCTGGCCTAGCTCGGGGCAAGGGAGGGTAGGCGTGCCTACAAATCGCAGCGGTACTTTTTTGGCGAAATGGCAAGAGGCGTTGCGCGTACTCGGCTGGCCCTTGGTTTTGCTGCTCTTGGTAGCATTAGTCTTGGGTGGCGGCGGCGTAAGGCATGGACTTGCAAATCTCGTTGTTCAAATCGTGGCGCTTGGAATTTTACTGCTGTACCCGGGCATTTTACGCCGGTTTCGTGACGCCGCTCCCAAATCTCTGATTATTCTAGTCGCTCTGACGCTTCTCTTGCCTATCTTCCATCTGATCCCGCTTCCGGCTGGTATCTGGCAATCCCTTCCTGGGAGGGAAATGGCGCTACAGTCACGCGAGCTGGTCAATTCCGGCAATGATTGGTTTCCGTTGACCCTCGACCGTGGGAGAACTGTCACTGCACTTGTCGCGCTTGTTGGGCCACTCGCAGTTATCGCCTGCTTTCGCTTCGGGTCGAATTCGGCACCGCGCCATGCATTGGCATTATTGGCAACCGTGGCTTTCGTCCAATTTGCATTCGGCGTGATCCAGTTTGCGGCTGGGGGGGATACCCTTACGCTTTACGAGACCAACCAAGTCGGACGATTTTACGGATTTTTCGTAAGTCACATTGCCAGCGGACTGGTCATGGTAATCGGTCTTTGTGCTCTGGTCGGGCATTACTTGTCCGACGAACGGTCGAATGTTGCCACGCTTCTCTACCTAGCAGGCGGTGCTTTGCTGGTCATAGGGGTCATATTGACCAATTCGCGATCTGCCGTGGCACTGTTGATATTGCCTGGGCTATGGGTTCTTGCGGTCGCTGCCAAGCGGGCATGGGTTATGCCGCGGCGCACCCGTTGGGGATTTCTTGCTGCTGGAATCGTCGGTGCAATGGCCGTCGCTGCTGTTTTCGCAACCAACGACCGGCTGGGACGGACATGGGATCGCTTCGACAGCTTCGAAGATTCGCGGCCAGATATATGGGAAGATACACTGGTCGGGATTGACCGATATTGGCCCGTCGGCAGTGGAGTGGGCTCCTTCGACGAAGTTTTCCAGGTAGAAGAATCGCTAGAAATGCTGGTCGCTAAAAAAGCGGCGAGGGCCCATAACGAGTATCTAGAGATATTGCTGGAAGCTGGGATTTTCGGGGCGATCCTTGTTTCACTTTGGTTTGTCTATCTCGCTTACGCAGTCATTCGTGGACTGCGATCGGTTCATGCTCCTGTCACGCTTGCCGCTGCAATGGCGGCGCTCTGTTTTGCCTTGCAGGCGCTTGTGTATTTTCCGCTACGAAATATGGCGGAGTTATGCGTTGCAGGACTGCTCGTGGCTCTGCTAACGGCGCCGCTGACGATAAAGAGGGATCGTAGTCATTGAGTAAGCTTCGTAACGGCGTGTTCGTCGCCCCAACATTATTGCTTGCAGGTTGCTTCAGCCCGTCGTCCGATCTCCCGGCGGGAGAAGCGGCGTATCGCGTTATGCCAGCGGCCTCCGATACGTTAGGCACGCTGGAATACCGTATCGGGGTTCTTGATACCCTGTCGATCCGGGTATTTCAGGAGAGCGAACTGACCTTCCCCGAGATCTCGGTAAATTCTGCCGGCACGATTAACTTTCCTTTTATCGGTGAAGTTACGGCGGCAGGAAAGACGCCTATTCAACTGAGTCGAGAAATCGAAGAGGGATTGGGATCGCGATATATCCGCGACCCCCAGGTGGTCGTTGGCGTGGTCACCTCCGCAGCGCAACGTGTGACGGTGGATGGTCAGGTCGAACAGCCGGGTGTTTACGAGATTGCAGGTACGTCTTCGCTCGTAGAATCAATTGCTCGCGCTCGAGGCCTGAAATTCACAGGGGTAGATGACGAAGTTGTCGTTTTTCGCATGATCGATGGCGAGCGTCACGGAGCTGTGTTCGATCTCAAGGCTATTCGAGAAGGTAAGGCCGAAGACCCCGAAATTCTCGGTGGAGATCGCATCGTCGTAGGATTTTCAGCGCTTCGAGGCGCTTTCGAGAATTTCCTTCGCGCCGCACCGCTTTTCAATGTTTTCACAAGGTTCTGACAATTGGCTACTGGTTATCCCCTCGGCGGCTCATCAGACGCAAAGTCGGAGATGCGTCGTGAATATCCCTCCGAGAGACCTGTCGACGACGATGTCTTTTTTGACATCGACTTGCGCCGGGTCGGCGCGGCCATTCGTCGCAATCTCCTAGGCATTATTGCCATCCTGGTGGTTGCGTTAGGCGCTGGCGTTCTCGTGACTCTTTTGATGCGGCCCCAGTTTGTCGCTACCTCACAGGTCCTTATCGAGCAGAGTGCCGATACCATTATTGAGGGCGCTGATACGCAGTCGGTGGTTCCGATGCAGGAAACCGAGCGGTTTCTTCAGACGCAAGTGGATGTGATCGAAAGTCGCAGCTTGGCTGAGCGGGTCGTGGAGTCGGAAAATCTGGCCGATCGCGAGGACTTCTATGCGGCACAGGGACAAGAGTTACCTCAACTGGATTCGCTCGAAGGATCGGGCTATTCTGGGCCCGAAGGTCTTGCTCGCCTACGCCGCGATATGGCCATCCAGATGGTGCTCGATTCGCTCAACGTGACTTTGCCGATCGACAGTCGTCTCGTTTCGATACATTTCCAAAGCGGCGATCCGGTGATCGCCGCGGAGATGTCGAATTCAATTGCCCGCAATTTCATCGAGAGCAATCTGGCGCGAAAGTTCGATAGCAGCGCCTATGCCCGTGAATTCCTTGCCCAGCAGCTAGAAGATTCGCGCAACAAGCTGGAGCAGAGTGAAAAGGATCTTAACGCATTTTCACGCGCAGCGGGCCTTATCCGGGTCACAGGTCAGGGTCAGAATGCCGATCAGGAAACGACCTTGTCGGTTACGAACCAAACCCTTGAACAGATCAATACAGCCGCGGCGCAGGCGACAGCTGAACGCATCACTGCGGAGAATATTTGGCAGAGCATCGCCAATCAGCCGATCGAATCCGTTCCACAAGTCTTGCAAAATTCCGCTTACAGCCAGTTGGTTCGTGAACGCGCAGTTGCCGAAGCCAAGCTGGCGGAAGAGAGGGCCCGCCATCTCGACGCGCATCCAAACGTTCAAGCGCTGCAGGCTCAGGTGGACGAGATAAACACGCAGATTCAACAGGTCGGCAGGGCCATCAAGAATTCCGTTCGTCTAGCTTACGAAGCTACGCGTAATCGCGAGAATGAGATACAGGACCAGGTCGGTCAGATACGCGATACGGCTCTCGACGAGCAGGACCGGGGCGTCCAATACAATATCCTCAAGCGCGTCGCCGAGACAGATCGCGCTCTCTACAATACCCTTCTGACCCGATTCAACGAATTGAACGCAACGGCCGGTTCGACATCGAACAACATATCGATGGTGGATGTTGCGCAGGTTCCGCGCGATCCTTCGTCGCCCAACCTCATCATTAATATGATAATTGCGCTGATGGGCGGGATGCTTGTGGCTGCTGGTTTCGTATTCCTCCGTGAGCAATTCGACGACGTATTGCGGACACCGGACGACGTCGAGCGGAAGATCGGTATCCCGCTGCTTGGACTTATTCCCATGATCCAAGGCGCTAATCCGTCCGAAGATCTCGAAGATCCGAAGTCTCCGGTTAGCGAAGCCTATCAGTCGCTAGTGACCAACCTGCGTTACAGCACGGGGGCGGGGATTCCCCGTACTCTTGCGGTGACTTCGGCGCAGGCAGGGGAAGGTAAGACCACATCTGCGGGCAAGCTTGCTCTTGAGTTCGCCGAGCTTGGCCGAAAGACTCTCTTGATCGATTCGGACCTGCGTCGCCCGACGCTGCATCGGAAGCTGACCAATCCTAAACAGGAGGGCTTCACGGCCGTTCTGGCAGGTGAAAAAGGCATCGATGAAGTATTGGTGGCCTCGGATCATCCGAACCTCACCTATATGACGGCGCTCCCGATGCCGCCTGATCCGGCGGCACTTCTCGGAAGTACAAAGTTCGACGAACTTATCGCCAACCTTCTCGAAAGGTTTGAGTCTGTGGTATTCGACGCTCCGCCGATGCTTGGTCTCTCAGATGCGCCGACCATCGCTGCCCATACCGATGCAGTGCTGATTGTTATTGATGCCGAGTCGGGTAACCGTGGCGCGGTTAAAACGGCTCTCGGCCGACTTGGAATGGTGAAGGCTAATGTCATCGGCGCGGTTTTGACCAAATTCAATCCGCGCAATGTAAGTGGTGAATACTCGTATTACGGCAACGACTATTACGCGTACGAGACAACGGACGAAGACAGGTGAAGATCAAGCGTCGACAGGTAACTGGCTGGTTCCTGCGCGTCGCTGCATTCTTGATGCTGGCCGCTTTAGCCACGGTCTTCCAGCTTGATCGCCACTCGCGAACGCGCCTAACCTTGATGGCGTACGTTCCGCCGAACTTGGGTGGATTTGCGGACGCCAATGCAGCGCGGTTGCTGGCGGTTCCGGCGCCGGATTTGGCTGTCGCGCGAGCTGAGTCATCCCTCCGGCACCGGCCGATCGATGCGTCCACGCTCTCCTCTTTTGCGCTGGCCGCAGTCGAGGGAGACGATGTGGAAAGAGCTGGGCGGGCGCTCTCCCTCGCCGCCCAACGTGGATGGCGCGATACCTATACCCAAGTGATGGTCGTCGGTAGCGCAATCGGAGCAGAGAACTGGGAAATCGCTGCTCAGCGCATTGACGCTTTGACACGATTGAGACGGGAGCAGGAGGCGATTTTCGGATCGTTAAGTCTCATGTTGCAAAGCGAAGGGGGGCGGAAGGCTCTCGCGGATCGTCTCGCCGAGAGCTATCCGTTGGTCTATGCTCTGGCCGATTTTATCGGCGCATACCCGGATTACGGGGAAGAGGTCGCCCAAGTGTTCGTAATGTCCGAAAACAAGGGTGATGCAATGGACTGCTCGCGTTTTTCTCGCGTCACGAGGACATTACTCGCGAGAAACAAAGGCTCAGCGGCGCTTTCGGTTTGGCCCGATAGATGTTTGGGTGAAGCTGGCCGCGATGCCGCATTCGCCCCGACATCGGGGCTGGGGGAGGAGGATCCATTCGCATGGTCCTTCCCGTCAGTTCCGGGCCTGTCTGTCCGTCATGGCGAAGGTACAGTAACCGTGCGTAATCGCGATCCACTTCGGCGCCAGTTCGCATACCGATATCTTACTCTGGAAGCCGGGCAGCACAGGCTGCGATTAAGGAGCGACACAAGTCCGGGAGTTATGTCTGGCATGGCCTCAGGCAATGCGTTGGTTCAGGTTTCCATGCGGTGTGACCGAACCTCGCGGGGAGCGGCCAACAGTCTGATCGCACAGGATTATGATGCGGAAATTTCATTCGACGTGCCAGAGGATTGTCCCACACAGTTTCTTGCTCTGTCCACGTCGAAGGGTACGGTGACCGACTTGGCCATCGCAATCGATTGATATTTGAGGCCAAGTCGAGTGTTCTGATCAGGAATGTGAAATAGATCAAACTGCTGGCAGAGACATTTCCGCCACAACGGGCAGCGAGTTAAAGTAGCGTGAAAATTACAACATCTCTACCGTTTGCTATCGCGATGGCCATACCGAGAACGCCAGCGAGCTATGCAGCATACGTTGCAGCGCCGTTACTGCTGATCAACTGGCTTTCGTCGCGGACCTACGCGCCCGCGCTCTTTCTGATTTTCTTTCTCACGACAGCGGGCTTTGTGAACTACGCCCTTGGTTTGAGTTTCTCGGTTACAGCCTGGGCACTCGAATTGGCGCTTGTCTTGCCATTTCTCGCGGCAGCGCTTGGTTTCAAGCCGGCAGCTTATGTTAACGGAAGACGTCTGATCCGCTCTCTCAACGTGATCGTTCTGATTACTAGCTTGCTAAGCCTAATCCAGATGGGTTTCCCGTTCCAATTACCCTACGTCCACTACCTTCCGGACTACTACAACGGCGGGTTCGGTAATGGCGGGGCCAAAATCGTCACGATCATCGGCTTTTTCGGGATTGCTGAAGCTCTGACGCGCAAGCGCAAAATGTCCTTTATGGAAAACAGGGTCTTGCTTGTTTCAGTACTCAATTTTCTTGCCCCGAATTTCATCCTCGGCATTCTGGCAGGAGTAGCGGCACTGATCATCTTCCTACGCCGCAATCGTGTGATCCTCTTCGCCGGTGCGGCGGTGGCCATGGTCATCGTACCCTACGTCCAATTTCGGGCCGAAACAAAGAACAACCAGTTCACCGAATATTACGGAGTTAATCCAAAGCTCTATGCGTTCGCGGCGGTGGGCGAACTCTATGTTGATCAGCCTCACACCATTTTGGTCGGCACAGGATTAGGGCAATTCTCCAGCCAGCCTGCGATCTGGTCGAGTCCCATCAACCGCTACATCGGAAGTCATGATCTGCCACAATTGCCCGGGATGTTCTCGGCCGAAGTCCACAATCGCTATCTCGCGCCCGCGCTCTTGCGATTTAAGTCTGATATCTGGGCAATTCACTCTTCTGCCAACAAGCCTTACGGTGGGATCAGTCAGCTTCTTGCGGAGTTCGGTCTGCCGTTTACGATATTCATCCTCTATTCACTCTATGCGCTCTACTGGCGGAATGCTCGCGGGGACTTTGGGAGAACAATCTTCCTGTTCGTGATCGGCGTCAATCTCCTCGATCCTCAAATCGATTCTCCATGGTTTGGCGTGATGCTCATTGCTTCGCTCGAAGCAATTCGCAGGGATGCAGCGAGGAGGGCTGGCGCTGATCAACTCGAAGGCCCCCGAGAGAGTGGAGTTTTCGCTGTTCCCAGACCGATATCTAGTCCGAACGCAATCTGAACCGGTCAAAAGAAACCAATCTCAGCCGCGCCGTCCATTTAATTTGGAAAACCGATTGTGCTTGGCAAGAAAAAACCCGCCAGCGGCGGGTTTTTGTTCGATGGTGGGCGTACCAAGGTTCGAACTTGGGACCCCTACGATGTCAACATAGTGCTCTACCACTGAGCTATACGCCCACGCTATCGAACTGGCCGTTTTGTGCGGCAGGCGCGCCGTTTAGCGAGGCCTTTCGAACCGCGCAAGAGGCAAACGCTGGTAATCTTGTCAAAGCTGTGCGCTAACCTTCTCTTGCAGGACACGCTCCACTTCGATCACGAGATCCCGCAGATGGAATGGCTTCGAAAGAACCTTGGCGTGAGGCTGCTCCCGGCTTGCCTTGAGCGTGACCGCAGCAAACCCGGTGATGAACATCACCTTCGTTGCCGGGCTGATCTCGTTGCAGCGCTGAGCGAGTTCGATACCGTCCATTTCCGGCATGACGATATCGGAAAGAAGCAAATCGTATTCGGCATTCTCAAGCAGCGGGATCGCTTCCGTTCCCCGATCTACGGCGTCGACATCATACCCTGCCTGGTTCAATGCGCGCTCTAGGTAGGTTCGCATAGCCTCGTCATCTTCGGCCAGCAGGATTCGTTTGTGGTGCAGCTCACTCATGGCAACGCCTTAACCCAATTCGCTTAAGAAATCTTCCATTCTGACGATTATGTCTCTTAATGAGACCTTCCCACTTTGACTTGTCGAAAACAAACCCACAGTCTCTCTGCATGGGTGATGAAACCACTCTTTCGGGTTTTGATGATTCGGTCAGCAGGCCGTCAGAAGACGACAGGGTTTTCGAACTCCAAGTGGGCGCTAATCTACCCATTCCGGTGCTTCTTGCAGTACCACACGGCGGACGAAATTACGCGAGCGATGTTCTGGCGAGCCTGCGCCACAGCGGTTCACGATTACGCCTTGAAGATCGACATGCGGATACGCTCGCTCATGCTATTTCGGAGGAAACGGGCGCTGCGCTGCTTGTCGCCAAGGCTCCTCGTGCATTGATAGATCTCAATCGGGCGCCAGACGATGTCGACTGGTCGATGATCCACGGCGATAAGCCGTCACGGTCCAACTCTCTTGCGAACAGACGAGCTCGTAGTGGCCTGGGCCTGGTCCCGCGTCGCTTGCCTGGCTTGGGCGAACTCTGGAAGCACCCGCTGGACCGGATCGAACTCGATCGTCGGATCGATACCGTGCATCGCCCATATCACCAGGCGTTGGGCGCGACACTCGAGGAAATACGCGATCACTGGGGGGCAGCGCTTCTTATCGATCTCCATTCGATGCCGCCCTTGCGGCGGCGCTACCAGGATGAAGTCGCTCCCGAGTTCGTACTCGGAGACCGGTTTGGCTCCAGCTGTCACGGTGGCCTGATTGCGACTGCGCTGAACTACTTTGGCAAGTCCGGAAGGCCGGTGGCCCATAATCAGCCCTATTCGGGTGGCTACGTGCTTGATCGTCACGGCGCCCCCCGGCGCGGAATCCACGCGATGCAGATCGAGGTTTGCCGGACCAGCTATCTGGATTCTCGCCTTGAGGAGCCGAGTGCGCGCTTACCTGCCGTCGCCCGTCTGATATCCGGTCTGGTGCGCGAGCTCGCCGCCAGTGTTGCGGAGTTGAGGAAGGGTGATCAACTGCCTCAGGCCGCAGAATAGACAACATGCAAAAAACCACCCCGTGCGATGTGCACGAGGTGGCCAAGGTTCAGGGAGGAGATGCACAAAGTGCATCATGTCGGCAGGCAATGAGGGGAGCGCCGCCGACGCTATTTAAATGGTGATTTCGGGGATGCTTTCAACCATCAAAAATTTGGTGGAATGCGGCATGCCGACGCGATTCCACCACAGTTCGTCGTGCTTGATAAGATTGCTTAACAGGTTCGTTCAGGCTTGAGCGTTGGGCTTCGGGGCCGTCCCCTGCTGAACCTGCCGTGCAAAGATAACCCGCATCAGTTCAAGCGAGAATATGTGGGCGTTGATCAGCATCATGATGCCGTTCTTGTTCCACTCTGCAGCTTTTTCAGTGCTGATCTCGCGGAGCTTTTCCTGATCAACCATCTTGAAGCCGCGATAAACAAAAGGATTTTCCTCACCCTCGCGCTGAATGGCAACTTCTCCGTCCATCAGCAGATCGGCATTCTTGATTTCGGTCAGGAACGCCTGTGTGCGTTGAGCCGATTGTTCGAAATGCTGGCAGAATTCGAGAACGCGCTTCGTGGCATCGGTAGTGTTGCCTTCGTCGTCAAAGAGGCGTTCGCCCTCATCGAATTCGCCGATCGCCTCGCTTGTAGGATCGAACATGAGTGAAAGATCTGTCGCCTCCGCTTTCAGCTTGGCGAGCATAAAAGGATATCGCCTGATGTAAGCTGGAAGGTAGACCTGTTCAGTAACCTTGCCGGCGTCGTCGACGAAAGTGTTCACGCCTTCATTGAGACCCATCAGAGCCAACGGAAGCGGATTCTCGCCACTCGAAAAGACGATCGGGAAATTGCGCTGCGCCTGGACAAACTCGTCCACGGTTAGCGGAATGGCGTGAGCCTTTGCGAGCCAAGGTGCGGCATCGATGCTGCGCGTGCGGTAAGTCTTGTGGTCCTGACTGTTCAGTGGCATCAAGTCGTTGAAAAACAGTGGCAGTTGGGGCTGCTGCGGCGCGCTCGCCATGACAATTCTCCGAGTGTCTAAAAGATCTTTGAGTAGGACGGGCGGTGACATAGGAACAACGCACGCCGGAAGGTGCGGTCCCTTAAGGTGTTGAGCCTTCTTGCGCAAGCGGGACAAGTTTCCCAGGGTTTAGCAACCCGTTGGGATCCAGCGCTTGCTTGATACTTCTCATGAGAGCGAGCGCTACCGGATCGCCCAACCGGCCGAGTTCAGTTCGCTTGATCTGTCCGATCCCATGTTCGGCACTGATAGACCCGCCCCATTCGGTCACCAGATCGTGAACATAACTGCTGATCTCTTTTCCTTGTGTGTGCTCCCATTCCCCGCCTGTCGAACCGCTGGGAGCGAGGACATGAAAATGGACGTTCCCGTCTCCGAGATGGCCGAATGCGACAGCCTTCGTTCCGGGGAAGCGCTTTTCGATAGTGGGTGATATTTCGTCCACAAAATCCGCCATTCTGGAAACAGAAACGGAGATATCGTGCTGCATTGCGGGCCCGATCGCCCGTTCGGCCGGAGCAATCGATTCGCGCAGGAGCCAAAAATCTTCAGCTTGAGTTTCATTGGCCGCGATGACAGCGTCATTGAGAATTCCCAGATCGAGGGCTTTGCCGAGAATCTCTTCGGCGAGCGCGCCAAGCGCCTCCGTTTCGCCAGCTTTAGACGTGAGCTCGATGAGCGCGTGCCAAGCGTGTTTTCCTTCGACCGGTGAACGTGCGTAGGGCAAATGGTCGATCACTGCGGCAAGGCTGTGGGCGGGTATCACTTCGAAGCCTTCTAACGAGTCCCCAGCCAAATTCTGAAAGTGGAGCAAAAGGCGGCGGGCGTCCTGTAGCGAGTTTTGCCCAACCCAGATTACCTTGCGCTCCCCGATTTCGGGAAGCAGGCGGAGAGTTGCAGCCGTGACGATACCCAGCGTGCCCTCAGAGCCAATAAGCACCTGTTTCAGATCGAATCCGCGATTGTCTTTCTTGAGAGGGGTGAGAGTGTCGAGAACTGAGCCATCGGCCATGACCGCCTCCAATCCCAGAACCTGATTGCGCATAGTTCCATGGCGGAGGACCTGCGTACCGCCCGCATTGGTCGAAACAAGGCCCCCGACAGTCGCAGACCCCTTGCCTCCCAGAGTCAGAGGAAAGCGCAACCGCCGCTCCTCCGCTGCTTCGTGCAGGTCTTGAAGGATGACGCCCGCTTCGCACGTGACTTCACCTGCATCGTTGTCGAGCGAGCGGATGCGGTTCATGCGCCTCAGGGACAAAAGAACTGTAGTGCCGGACGCATCGGGTGTGGCTCCTCCGGACATCCCGCTGTTGCCGCCCTGCGGCACGATAGGCACGCTGTGCCTTGCGCAAAGTCTAACGAAAGTCGCGACTTCTTCCGTAGATGCCGGAGACGCCATACCCAGAGCCTCACCCTTGAAGCGACCCCGCCAGTCCGTTAGCCAGGGTTCGATAATTTCTCTGTCGCGGGTGAATCCCCGTTCCCCGAGCAAATCGGCGGCTTCGGCGAGAAAAAGATCGGCGTTATCCATTCGCTGCGCCATGCCACAGTCGCACCGGCGATGACTACCTCTTGTCAGGGCCGCCAATGTAATTAAGCCGATATTCAAATGTCTTGGCTCACATGGGCATCTCACCGATGTCGCGGGTTTGCTACGCGGCCAGAGGAGCGAAATCGCATCGTCGATGCCTAACCTTTTCGTGATCTTTGCGCTTTTCGCGCTCCTGCTTCCTGTGGGTTGGTTTGGCTTGCCGACCGTCGAGCAGGATGTGGGTGGTGCAGTCGTGTCGCAAGGTGGAGAGGGCGACCGGAAAATCTCGCCGCTTCCGCTATCGGAAAACGCGCCCGCATGGTCCTTGGTGCTCGAGGGCATAGAGCCACCGACGAGCGAACAGGTAAGGATTGAGCGACGCGTGATTTTGCGCATATCGCCTGCTCCCAGCCGGATCCGGGATGATATTTCGCCCGACACGGTAACCAGCCGGCCTCGTACCCGCGTCGTCGCACGCCCCGCAGGGAAATGCGTCGACACATCGGCTATCGGCGGCGTGGCCGACCGGGGCGATTATCTGCTTATGTTCATGCGTGACAGTCGGACTATCGCAGCACGTTTGGAAAAAGGATGTTCTCCGCGAGATTTCTATCGTGGCTTCTATGTCGAACGCAGTGACGACGGACAGCTATGCATCGGTCGGGACCGGATAATGAGCCGTTCGGGCGCCAAGTGCCAGGTTGAGAAATTCAGTCAGTTGGTTCTCGAACGAAGGGACTGACCGTTTTCCTTGACTTGTGCGCTTAAATTAGCGAAGGGCACACACGGTAAAGGCCGCCCAGTTGCGGCCTTTTTCGTATTTCCTAAACAGAGGCGATCGTAACCCACATGAGTTTCGCCGATCTCGGCCTATCACCAGACTTGCTGAAAGCGGTTGAGGAAGCCGGCTATACCGAGCCGACCCCGATCCAGTCGCAGGCAATTCCCCCGGTCCTGATGATGAAGGACATTGTCGGAATTGCGCAGACCGGCACTGGCAAAACCGCCAGCTTCGTTTTGCCAATGATCGACATCATGGCGAGTGGCCGGCGCCGAGCGCTCATGCCGCGCAGTCTCATTCTTGCCCCGACTCGCGAACTTGCGGCCCAGGTCGCCGAGAACTTCGAGAAATACGGAAAGAACCACGACCTCAAGCTCGCCCTGCTGATTGGCGGGGTCCAGATGGGAGATCAAATCAAGGCGCTCAATGACGGTGTGGACGTGCTGATCGCTACCCCGGGCCGGCTCATGGACCTGTTCGAGCGCGGAAAAATCTTGCTCAACGGCTGTGAGTTGCTTGTCATCGATGAAGCCGACCGCATGCTGGATATGGGCTTTATTCCAGACATCGAATTCATTTGTTCGAAGCTTCCAGAAACGCGTCAGACGATGCTTTTCTCGGCCACTATGCCGCCGCCGATCGAAAAGCTGGCGAAGAAGTTCCTCAACAATCCCAAGCGGATCGAGGTAAGCCGCGCGGCCACAACGAATAAAGACATCACCGTCTTCAAGATACCGGTGAAGAGCCGCCAGAAGCGCGAGACGCTACGCTGGTTGCTGCGCAACGACCATGTCGAGACCGCGATCATCTTCGCCAATCGCAAGACGACCGTGCGCGAGCTCAACAAGAGCTTGCAGCAACACGGTTTCGCCAGCAGCGAGATCCATGGTGATATGGACCAGTCTAGCCGCATCAAGGAACTCGATCGCTTCAAGGCTGGGGAAGTGAATATTCTTGTCGCATCCGATGTTGCGGCGCGCGGGCTGGACATCAAGGGTGTGAGCCACATATTCAATTTCGACACGCCCTGGCACCCGGACGACTATGTTCACCGGATCGGTCGCACGGGCAGGGCGGGGGCCAAGGGCCGCGCTTTTACCTTTGTTTCCGAAGAGGACGCCGAGGCAATCCAGAATGTCGAAAAGCTTACGGAAAACGAGATCCCGGTCTTCGGCAAGAAGGACGTGCGGGTCGATCTGGTAGAAGCGCCCAAGGAACCGAGGCAATCCCAAGAGCCGCAGCGCGAGGAAAAGCCTCCCCGCGGCCGGAAGAAAGACACCGGTCCTGCGCAGAAAAAAGAAACCGCGCCTGTACAAGTAGAAAAACCAAAGCGCTCGGCTCCAAAGAGGAATCAGAGCGAAATGTCTTCCAATCCGGGCGATTGGAACGGACCGGTCCCGGGTTTTCTCGAAGTTTCGGCGATTTGAACTTTTAGCGCCTCGGGTGACGCTGCGTCACCTCGAAGATCACGTGCCCACGCATCTGTCACGCAGATAAAGGTGAAGTGGTTCTAGTCAGTGACTAGACGTACGAAGCTGTCGAGTACCCGCTTTGTGCCAGCCTTCTCGAATTCGATCTCGAGCTTGTTGCCTTCTTGGTCCATAACGACACCATAACCGAACTTCTCATGGAAGACCCGGGCACCGATGGCGATGTCGGCGCGTGGTTTGGCGGCAAAGCTTGCCGCGCTCTTTCCCGGCTCGGCAAGACGTTTGGGCGTGCTATCATATCCGGTTGAAAGGGCCCGCTGCCAACCCGGGCCCCGTGCGGTGCTGCGATCGGGGCGTGCGTTCGAGACATGCGCGAACGGGTCCTCGTTCTCAGTCCAGTTCGCGCGCCATAGCGATGCGCCGCCACTCATAGTGGTTTCGCTCTCGATATGCTCATCGGGAAGTTCTTCGATGAAGCGGCTGGGAATCGAACTGGTCCACTGGCCATATATGCGCCGGTTTGCCGCATGGTAGATCGTGCAGCGCCGTTTTGCGCGTGTGATCGCCACATAGGCCAGGCGACGTTCCTCTTCGAGGCTCGCGAGGCCACCTTCGTCGATGGCGCGCTGGCTAGGGAATACGCCTTCCTCCCAGCCGGGCAGGAAGACATGATCGAACTCCAGCCCCTTTGCCGCATGCATGGTCATGATGGTGAGTTTTTCGCCATCGTCGGCCCGGTCGTTATCCATCACCAGGCTGACATGCTCAAGAAAATCACCGAGGGTCTCGTACTCTTCCATCGCCCGCGCAAGTTCGGTGAGGTTCTCAAGCCGACCCGCACTCTCTGCGCTGCGATCCTTCTGGAGCATCTCCTCGTACCCGCTCTCGACAAGCACGGTACGCAGAAGTTCGGAGGGCGAGACCTTTTCCTCCAGCTCCCGCCATTGGACGAACTGGCCGAGCAGACCGACCAGCGTGTTGCGCGCGCGGGACGGCAATTCGTCGCTATCGGCAAGATCGAGCGAAGCCGCAGCTAACGGCGTCTGGGTCTTGCGCGCGTGACGGCGCATGGCCTCCAGCGTCTTGGCTCCGAGTCCCCGCTTCGGCTGGTTGTATATCCTCTCGAAGGCGAGATCGTCGGCAGGCTGGGCAATTGTGCGAAGGTAGGCGAGGGCGTCACGGATTTCGGCGCGCTCGTAAAAGCGGAAACCGCCGACGATGCGGTAATTGAGGCCGATCTGGATGAAGCGGTCCTCGAACTCACGCGTCTGGTATTGTGCGCGCACGAGAATGGCGACCTGGTCCAGCGGAGCTCCTTCGCTCTCGAGACGCTCGATTGCTTCGCCCACGCGGCGCGCTTCTTCGGGAGCGTCCCATACACCGACAATCCGCACTTTCTCGCCCGCAGGCAGTTCGGTCCATAGTGTCTTGCCCAGCCGCTCGCTATTTGCATTTATGAGGCCAGACGCCGCTGCGAGTATCTGGGGCGTGGACCGATAATTCTGCTCCAGCTTAATGACCGCCGCCCCGGGAAAGTCCTTTTCGAACTTGAGGATATTGGCGACTTCTGCGCCTCGCCATGAATAGATAGACTGGTCGTCGTCACCCACCACGCAGATGTTCTTGCGGGTCTGGGCCAGCAGACGGAGCCAGAGGTACTGGACCTGATTGGTGTCCTGATATTCGTCGACAAGGATGTACTTGAAGCGCTGCTGATACTGCCCCAGCACATCATGGTGCTGGCGGAAGATATTGAGGATGTGCAGTAGCAAATCACCGAAGTCGCACGCATTCAGGGTTTTGAGGCGGTCTTGATACAGCTTGTAGAATTGTGTGCCGCGGCCGTTGGCATAGGCTTCGTTCTCGACCGCATCGAGATCGCCCGGATTGAGGCCGCGGTTCTTCCAGCGGTCGATCAGTCCGGCAAGCTGGCGAGCGGGCCAGCGCTTTTCATCCAGGTCATTCTCCTGGATCAGCTGCTTGAGCAATCGCAACTGATCGTCGGTGTCGATGATCGTATAGTTGCTTTGCAGCCCAACGAGTTCCGCCTGTCGCCGCAGCATTTTTGCGCCGATCGAGTGGAACGTACCGAGCCATGGCATCCCTTCGACCGCATCGCCGATGTGCCGACCGACGCGGTGGCGCATTTCGCGCGCGGCCTTGTTGGTGAAGGTGACGCAGAGGATTTCGCTCGGCCAAGCCCGGCGGGTTGCGATGAGGTGTGCAAGTCTTGCGGTGAGCGCCGCAGTCTTGCCGGTGCCCGCTCCCGCGAGCATCAGAACCGGCCCCTCCGTCGTCAGGACAGCTTCGCGCTGGGGAGGATTCAATTGCGCCGCATAGGGCGGAACCGCGTCGTTTCCGGCGCTATCGACAGGGGCGGGCAATTCGGACATCGTTCCGGAACAGCTAGGGAACGTAGCGTGGCAGCACAAGCCCTGCCGCCGGAAGCGCGCCGGAACCAAGGCATGACTTGAATAGTAATGGTGCCGATGACCCTCTCAGGAGACATTACCATGAAGAATATCATTCTTGCCAGCGCAGCAGCGCTTTCCTTCACCGCAGCCCCGGCCGTCGCACAAGAAGCCGTAGCGGTCGACGCTGAAGGCGATGTGTATGTTCTGACCGACGATCAGCAGATGATGTATGATGGTTGGCCGATGGATCGCCGTACTACGTATGATGCTTGGCCACCCGAGGTGCAGGAATATTACTGGACCCTAGACGATGATCAGACCACCGCCTGGTGGGTGCTTAACGATGACCAGCGTGTCCGTGTTTACGAGATGACGCCTGAGCAGCGGACGATGGCATGGCAGCAGATCAATTCCCAGCTAACTGCGCAGACCAGCGCAAGCGCCACTGGAACTACCGCTAGCACCACTGCCGCCACAGCCAGTTCAATGTCGCCGCGCTTCGTCCGCAGCGAAGTTATTCAGACCACGCCGGCCAATTATCAGGCGACTGCAAACGGCGATGATCTGCCGATCTGTACGGCGGGTCAGCAGGATGGCTGCATCAATGGCTGGGAAAAGAACAAGACCGGCAATCGTCCGCTGGAATACTGGCCGGGACGCCCCGCTAGTGAAATTGACGAGCCGCTTCCGGCAACCCGTCCTGACACTGATGATGATATGTAATTGAAACACCCTGCGCCGCTTTTTCCAGCGGCGACGCTTGGAAGGGGCAGGTCCGTCTTGGTGGGCCTGCCCCTCATTTCTCTCTCAGCCCGCTAGGGAAAGAAGGGTGATTTTGGCCTTTCCGACGACACGGTCGGCCTCCGCTTTCAGCGTTTTGACGGCGATGTCCTCGTTCCTGCGGGTTTCAAGCGCAATCCATGTCGCGGGCCCAATCCACCCCAGCCGGACCATCCGATCCAGCGCCACCTGGCCTGCTCCAGTCTCGTAGGGGGGATCCATCAGAATGAGGTCGTGGACATTCTTTGCCGGGCCGAGGCTCATCACCGAGCCCTGCTGAATCTGGGTGCGACTACGCGCATCGAAAGTTTCCACGTTGGTGCGTATCGCCTTCACCGCGTCGGAATCCTGTTCGACGAAAAGGCAATGCGCCGCGCCGCGAGATAGCGCTTCCAGCCCGAGGGCTCCCGACCCGGCAAACAGGTCGAGCACCGAAAGCCCTTCAAAGCTGCCAAGGCGGCTGCTCAGCATGCTGAACAATGTTTCGCGTGTGCGGTCGGCTGTGGGACGGGTGCTCTCACCCTTCGGGGCGATCAGTTTCCGCCCGCGCCATTCCCCGGCGATTATCCTCACTTGCGGCCGCCGCGCGACAGATCGCGCTTGAACGCTTCGACATCGCCGCGCTTCAATTCGATCGCTTGGCCGCGAGGCAGGTCGCCGAGATGGAAAGGGCCGTACCCGATCCGCAGAAGGCGGTTCACCTCCAGTCCGAGATGTTCGAGAATAAGCCGGACTTCGCGGTTCTTTCCTTCCCGCAGGGTCATTTCAATCCAGCGGTTGCGCCCCGAACCCCTCTCCAGATTGGCCTCGATCTGACCGTAGCGGATACCGTCGATTTCTACTCCTTCGATCAGCTCGTCCAATTGGCTTTGCGTGATCTCGCCGAAGGCGCGCGCGCGATATGTGCGCGGCACTCCTGAGGAGGGCAATTCCATGGCGCGCTTCATTTCGCCGTCGTTCGTAAGGAGCAAAAGGCCTTCGGTGTTGAAGTCGAGGCGACCGACCGGCATTACTCGGCCAGCATCCTTGGGCAGTGCATTACGCAGCGCGGCGTAAATCGTGGGCCGCCCCTTGGGATCCCGCTCTGCTGTGATGAGGCCCGACGGTTTGTGGAAGGCAAACAGGCGGGTGTCTTCAGCATCGCCGACAGGCTTTCCGTCCACGGACACGCCGCGCAGGCTTTCCAGCTTTATGGCCGGGGTGTCTAGCACCTTGCCGTCGAGCGAAACGCGCCCGTCGGCGATCATCCGCTCGATTTCGCGGCGACTGGCAACACCCGCGCGTGCGAGCAGTTTGGCGATACGGTCGCCGGCTTCGGGAAGTCTGTTGTCGGACATGGACGCGCGGTTAGGCCCTCAGTTGGCGGCGCGCAAGGCTTCCTCGACTGTCTCGTGATAGCGCCTGATGCCGCCTTCCATCGTCCCGAGCGTCAATTCCGGAACCGCGCCGGTCTCCAGACCTTGCTGACCGAGCTCGGCGGCGCGAAAATCCTCGGAGGCGAAAACCCCGCCGTCAAGCAGCGCCCAACTGCGTTCCCAGTGGTCGCGCGCTTTGTCGGTGCTCGGATGCTCGGGAATGAGCATGAAGTCCTCAACCAGTGTGCGGTTCTGGGCCTGTGGCATCATGACCATCAGGTTGATGTAGTCGGGGCTGGGAATGACAAGCGCGCCAGGCATCAGCTGGTACGCGAAGGTCACCACGCGGCGAAGCTGTGCCATGTCGGTGAGATCCACGCCCTCCATCTCCTCGAGCCTTCCGACTGCGCTGCGTGCATGCGGCCCGATCATGTCACCGCTAGTCACGCCGTCCTTGAAGAACGGGCCGATGGTCTGCGCATGGAGACGTGTAACGTGGTAGCTTTCGAGGAAGGCATCCATGATGAGCTTCCAGTTTCCTGCCACCTCGTGCGTTTTGCGCCGGAAGAGGACATGCTCGCCCATGCCGAGCGCGTCGAAGTCCTCTCCCAGCCTGTCGGCCAGACTGAAATCCGCCGTTTCTTCCTTTGGACAGAACCATATGACCCCGCCGCTTTCGCGCGAGGGCAATTCCACAAGTCCCATCTCGCTCTTGTCGAGTTCGGGGAAAGTGTCCGGGCGGGGCAGGGCCAGGAGGCGGCCATCCACTGCATAGGTCCAGGCGTGATAGGGGCAGACGAACTTCTTGGCGCATTTGACCTCGCTGCCTTCGACAAGACGTGTGCCGCGATGGCGGCAGACATTCAGGAATACGTGGACTTTGCCAGCAGCATCGCGGGTAATGAGCAGCGGTCGTCCTGTCGCATCGTGCGGAACTGCCATTCCGGCATCGGGCAGCAGGGCGCTGGGGCAGAGAATTTGTGGCAGCCGGTCGTAAATCGCGCTCTTCTCGCGCGCCCAGTAATCAGGATCGGTATATACGTCGGCGGGCACGCTGGTCTGACCAAGACCATCGCGTTCCTTGTTGTCCGCAATATCCTGTGCAAGTGCCAGCATGCCGTCAGTCGGCCGGCGCCCATCGAGTAGCGTGGAGGGAACTCCCATCGCGCCTGTTCCTTTCTCTCTCCGAACGCTAGTGTCGCAAAAAATAGATCAAAACGGAAGGACGCTAGGGCATGGCCGAAGCGGTTGAAGAAAAGAAGAAATCAGCGTGGAAGGTGCTGGCTCTCGCGCTGACCAATCGCAAGACCGGTTTCATGCTCCTGTTCGGCTTTGCCAGCGGACTGCCTTTTGCTCTCTTCCTCGGCACGCTCTTCGCCTGGTTGACCGAAGCAGAGGTCGACCTCGAGACCATGGGCATATTCTCCCTCATCGGGCTTGCCTATGCCTTTCAGTTCCTGTGGTCGCCTTTGATCGACAAGGTTAACATTCCGATCCTGCGCAAGCTGGGGAGGCGAAAGCAGTGGATCGTACCGATGCAGGTGCTGCTGGGAATTATCCTTGTCACCATGAGCGTGCTCGAACCCAGGACGCAGCTTGGCTGGTTCAGCCTGCTTGCGGGGATCGGCGCCTTTGCTAGCGCCACGCAGGACATCGCGATCAATGCATGGCGCATCGACGTGGCGGACGAACGCGCGACCATCGACATCCTCTCGACCGTCTACCAGATGGGCTATCGCCTTTCCTCGCTCGTAGGCGGTGCTTTGGGATTGGTCATCGCTGCGCGGATCGGCTGGCCTGAAACCTATGCGCTGATGGGGGCAATCCTGCTTGCGGTTGGCTTCGTCGGACTGTGGGCGCCGAATGCCAAGGAAGAGGCGGCCGACATTGCCAGCGAAAGCGAACTGCAGGTTCGCGCCCTACGCATGGCAGGAGAGCTGGCGCCTTCGGTCCGCAATCGCGCGCTGGTGCTGGTTGGTCTGCTTTGGGCAGGGGCAATCGGCGTGGTCATGACGTTCATGATCATGTCTTTGACCTATGCGCCGGAAGACCGGCCCAATCCTACGGAATTCACCATCAATGTGGGCCCATGGATCATTGTGGCGACCATTATCCTGCCTGCACTCATTGCCGGTTGGCTTGCCAGTAAGAAGCGCCGCGGAGAGCATCTTCTGGCGCAGGATATGGAACCGGCGACGGGCGGTTCGTTCGCGCTCGATCACCTGTATCGTGCGCTTGTCCTTCCGCTAGTGGAATTTGTCGGGCGCATGGGCTGGTCGCTGGTGCTTATTCTCGCTGTGGTGCTGACCTATCGTATCTGCGACGCGATCTGGGGGACGTTCGCCTATCCGTTCTACCTTGGGGAGCTCGAATACACGAATGACGACGTGGCATTCGCTTCGAAGTTCTTCGGCGTGGGCGCCATCATCGCCGGTCTCGCGCTGGGCGGTTTGTTGCTCACCACGATTGGCCGGATGGCAACCCTGCTGATCGGTGGCGTGCTGGCCGCTCTGACCAACTTGCTCTACGCGGACATGGCGATTGGCGGCGCAAATATGCAGGCGTTCAGCGATTTCGTGGGCTTTACCTACCTGATCGAGCAGGTGCCGGGCATCGGCGATGCCGCACTCGCCAAGTTGACCATCACCATTGCCTTCGAAAACCTCGCGATCGGTGTCGCCGGTGCGGCTTATGTCGCTTGGCTTTCGTCGATCGTGTCCAAGAAGTTCAGCGCAGTGCAATATGCGCTGCTGTCGTCGCTGACGCTGCTGGTGGGCACTCTGGGGCGGGGCGCACTGGGGGAGATGATCGAGAACCAGGGTTATTTCGATGTCTTCATCCTGACGACTTGGATCGGTCTTGGTGCAGCGGTGCTGGTGTGTTTCGAATGGTACCGCGAAAGCCGCGGAAGGAAGGCCGCCGGTATCGTCGCGCCGGAAGCGGGCGAGCCTGTCCCGGCTAAGTGATCAGTCGGGCAGTTCGCCGTTGAGCTTCAAGACTTCGCCTGCAAGGTAGAGCGATCCTGCGATAAGGACAGGCAAGCCATCGTCTGGCAGGGCGGAAAGGGCGGAGGGCACGTCCTCCGCCAGCGGCACACCGGAGCCGAACGCTTCCGGGCTGTGCCAGTCGTGGCCCGGAACAGGGACTACGGAGATGCTGGCTATGGCAGCCCTCAGCGGCTTCACGATCGCTGCCGGGTCTTTCGCGTCTAGCATGCCGATGACTAGGTGCAGACGCTGGCCTGCGAAGTGGCGTCCCAGCGAATCTCCCGCCGAAGGGTTGTGTCCGCCGTCCAGCCATAACTCGCGGTCTCGCGTCAGCGGACCAGGAGACAGGCGCTGCAGGCGTGCTGGCCACTGCGCCTGACAAATTCCGGTGGCTAACGCATCAAGCGTCATCCCCACACGCTCTTGGTGCCGCAGCATCGCGACTGCCAGAGCAGCGTTCTCCGGCTGGTGCGGGCCGGGCAGGGCGGGGAGCGGCAGCGAAACTTCGCCGTGCCCGTCCGCATAATGTAAGCCGGTTGTGCTAGTGCTCATCGACCATTCGCGCCCACGCGTGACGAGGGGTGAGCCATTCCGCGCCGCGGTTGCCTCGATCTCGCGCTGCGCCGGTTGGGGGTAGTCCAGCGTGACCAGCGGGCAGCCCAGCTTGGCAATCCCGGCCTTTTCGAAGGCGATGCGGGCGAGCGGTAGTTCCGGTACGCCCTGCTCGGGTGCGAGCAGGAAGCGTTCGTGATCGATGCCCAGCGCCGCGATCCCGCAAGCGGCCAGCACGTCAGGTTCGAGCACGTTGGTCGCATCGAAGCGGCCGCCGAGGCCTACCTCCACAACGCAGGCGTCGGCGGGGACACGCGCGAATTCAGTGAAGGCGGCGGCGACGGTCACTTCGAAGAAGCTGGGCTTCAGGTCCTCGCCCGCATCCAGTACTTCGGCGAGGAGGTCCGCCAGTCTCGCGTCGGTAATCAGGTCGCCCGCCACCCGGATGCGCTCGTTGTACCGGACCAGATGCGGGCTGGTGGTAACATGGACCTTGTACCCTTGCGCCTCCAGCATCGCGCGCAGGAACGCGCAGGTCGATCCCTTGCCGTTGGTCCCGGCGACATGGAAGACCGGCGGCAACCGGCGATGCGGATTGCCGAGGCGCTCCAGCAAAGCCCGGATTGTCTCCAATCCCAACCGCCCGTCGGGCACGCTCAGCCTTGCCAGCCGGTCTAGCTGGGCCTGTACCGAAGCATCGTCCGAGCGGGCGAAATCCCGCATTATGAGGGTCAGGCCGCCTCGGCGGGCGCCAGGTAATCGAGCACCGTCGCCAGCGTATCGCGCAGGTCGTGGCGGTGGACCACCATGTCGACCATGCCGTGCTTGTGGAGGTATTCGGCGCGCTGGAAGCCATCGGGAAGCTGTTCCCGGATCGTATCCTGGATTACGCGCTGCCCCGCGAAGCCGATGAGCGCACCGGGCTCTGCGATATGAACGTCGCCCAGCATTGCATAACTGGCAGTTACGCCGCCCGTGGTCGGATCGGTCAGCACCACGATATAGGGCAGGCCCGCTTCCTTGAGGCGGCGCGTCATCACAGTCGCCTTGGGCATCTGCATCAGGCTGAGGATCCCTTCCTGCATGCGTGCACCACCCGCCGCAGTAACGACGATGTAGGGCGCGCGCAGAGTCAGCGCACGTTCGGCGCCCTGGCAGAAGGCCGTGCCCACAGCCATGCCCATGCTACCGCCCATGAAGCTGAAGTCCTGCACGCCCACGACCACAGCCTTGCCCTCGATCGCGCCGGCACCGACGAGAAAGGCGTCCTTGTGCGGGCTCTTGGCACGCGCCTGCTTGAGGCGGTCGGTGTACTTCTTCGAATCGCGGAACTTGAGCGGGTCTTCCTTCACGTCCGGGATCGGAAGCGTCTCGAAGCCTTCGTCGAGCAGCATGGCCAGCCGCTTGTCCGCTCCGATACGGCCATGATGGTCGCAGCGCGGGCAGACATCCATGTTCTCGGTGTATTCCTGGCCGAAGACCATCTGCTGGCAACTGGGGCACTTGACCCACAGATCCTTGTCGGTGGTGCGCTTGGGGAGCCAGCTGAGATTGTTACGGACGCGTGTAAACCAGTTCATTTGGACGCCTTTGCCGCCGAATGGACTGCCTTGGCAAGACTTGCCGTATATTCGCGCAGTTTTGCAGGAGCGTCGGCGCCGTGTTCTCCGACCAGTTCGACCAGTGCGGAGCCCACGACGACGCCATCAGCGACCTTCGCGATCTCGCCCGCCTGTTCGGGCGTACGCACGCCGAAGCCGACTGCGATCGGCAGGTCTGTCGCTGCCTTGAGCCGAGCAACTGCTTCGTCGATGGAGGTTTGCGCGGCCTGCTGCTTACCGGTGATTCCGGCGACCGAAACATAATAGAGAAAACCGCCCGAGCCTTCGAGGACCTTGGGCAGTCGCTTGGCATCGGTGGTGGGGGTGGCGAGGCGGATGGGGGCGATCCCTGCGCCGCGCAGCTGCGGGCCGAGCGCATCGTCTTCCTCGGGCGGGATATCGACGCAGATGACCCCGTCGACGCCCGCTTCCTTGGCCGCATTTGCGAACCATTCAGGCCCTCTGCGGATCATCGGATTGGCATAGCCCATCAGCACCAGCGGCACGTGCGGGTGTCGCTCGCGAAACTTGCGCGCCATGCGCAGCACGTCCGCTGTGGTCGTTCCCGCACCCAACGAACGGATATTCGCCTGCTGGATAGCGGGCCCATCGGCCATGGGATCGGTGAAGGGCATGCCAAGCTCGATCACATCCGCGCCGCCTTCGACCAATGCGTCGAGATTGGCCGCCGTGTCGCCATCGCCTGCTGTAACGAAACAGACGAGCGCGGGGTGGGGCTTGGAGAAGGCGTTGGAGAGACGATTCGATATGGTCATGGAGCAAGCTGTGGTTCGAGGATTTGAGGGGCGAGAGCGAGAGAAGTGTTACACCTGTTACACTGTTCAGGAGGCGAAACAGGAATTGGGGCTGAGTGAGGGGTCGGGTCTATGGATTGCGAAGGAATTGTAGTGCGTCATGGCTCGATTGTGGCACATTTTATGCTGTGTAGGACAGCACCGCGCCCGTAACCGTCACCCCGGCCCCCGAGCCGGGGTGACGATAGCTTTCAGGGTGTGGCGAAAAACTGTGCCAAATTTGAAGTAGTCGGTAATCGCTGCCAGGGCTGCGAATCCCAATGAAACCAGCAGAACCCAGCCAATATCTGCGGTCGGGTTGTCGCCGTCCGAGCTCAACCATCGTAAAAAGCCGAGGACCGGGAGGGAGATGAGCAAGACGAAAAGACCCATCTTTGGCCGGAAAGCCCATCGGACACGCTTGCCAAACAAGAACTTCTGCCATCGTGGGATTTTTGGAGCGGAGTTGAACTTTCTCACATCTCCACCCCCAACCGCTCCGCTACGGTGAAGATGTCCTTGTCCCCGCGCCCGCACAAGTTCGCGAGGATCACCGCGTCGCGGTCCATTTCCTTCGCGCGCTTCTGCACCGCTGCGATCGCGTGGCTCGGCTCAAGGGCGGGAATAATGCCCTCAGTGCGGCAGAGGAGCTGGAAGGCCTCCAGCGCCTCCTCGTCGGTGATCGCGGTGTATTCGACGCGGCCCGTATCCTTGAGCCAGGCGTGTTCGGGGCCGATGCCGGGATAGTCCAGACCGGCGCTGATCGAGTGGCCTTCGGTGATCTGACCGTCATCGTCCTGCAGCAGATAGGTCTTGTTGCCGTGAAGCACGCCGGGGAAGCCGCCGAGCAGGCTTGCCGCGTGCTCGTCGCCATCCAATCCGTGACCCGCAGCCTCGACACCGAGCATCTTTACGTCCGGATCGTCGAGGAAGGGGTGGAACAGGCCGAGGGCATTTGAACCACCACCGATGGCTGCCACCAGCAGGTCTGGCAGGCGGCCGATGCGGTCCTGCATCTGCTGGCGCGCTTCCTTGCCGATCACGCTCTGGAAATCGCGCACCAGCTCCGGATAGGGATGCGGCCCTGCTGCGGTGCCGATGATGTAGAAAGTGTCGTGGACATTCGCGACCCAGTCGCGCAGCCCTTCGTTCATGGCGTCCTTGAGCGTACCGCGCCCGCTGGTCACGGGCACGACCTCCGCACCGAGCAGCTTCATGCGGAAGACATTGGGCGACTGCCGCCGCACGTCTTCTGCGCCCATGTAGACCACGCAAGGCAGGCCGAACCGCGCGCAGACGGTGGCTGTGGCAACGCCGTGCTGGCCGGCGCCGGTTTCCGCGATGATCCGCGTCTTGCCCATGCGGATCGCCAGGAGGATCTGCCCGATGCAATTGTTGATCTTGTGCGCGCCCGTGTGATTGAGCTCGTCACGCTTGAACCACACCTGCGCGCCGCCGATGGCGTCGGTAAGCCGTTCCGCGAAATAGAGCGGGGAAGGGCGGCCCACGTAATGTTCCAGCAGGTCGTCGAACTCGCGCTGGAATTCGGGGTCGGCCTGCGCGGCGCGGTATTCGCGCTCGAGATCGAGGACCAGCGGCATCAGGGTCTCGGCGACATAGCGCCCGCCGTAATCGCCGAAATGCCCGCGCTCGTCAGGCTGGTTGCGGAAGGAGTTGGGATTGCTCGACATGGGACCCCCATGCCGAGGTGCCGCGCGCAAGTCGAGAGTGGGTTTCGTTTGCACTCGACAAGGGGCAATCGCTTCGCCATGCGGCGCGGCCATGAGCAATGATTTCAAGCTGCCCGAAGACTGCACCGACATGCGCGAAGTGCGGATCGGCGTGGATACGACCGACCGCGAACTGATGGAGCTGCTGGACCGCCGTTTCGGCTATATGCGCGCGGCGGCTCGTATCAAGGAGGACCGCAATGTGGTCCGCGATGAAGCGCGCAAGGCCGAGGTCATCGACAATGCGCGGGCCGATGCTGAAGGCCGCGAATTACCCAGTGAAAAAATCGCCGAAATCTGGGGGCTTCTGGTCGAAACCTCGATCGCTTACGAACTTGGCGAGTGGGACCGAATTAGGGCTTAATATCCCGGTCGACTTGCTCTGAACTGGGCATCCGCGATCGCGCGATCACGGCGTTCTGCCGATTGGCTACGGGCCACGCGGTCGAATACCCTCTGCCATTCCGGTGCGGTCAGACAGACCCGGTTTGTCCCGTCGCGCCGTTCACCAATGGCCAGGCATTGAATCGCCTCTACCGATTTTTCCGCAATCGCCTGCCTTGCAAATTCGGAAACAAATGTTCCTTCAGCCGAGAGCTCTACAGACTCGATCTGGACCGGGACCAATGTCGCAGCAGCAGCGAATATCAGGCTCATCTCGATCTCCCCATTTGGCGTATGAAGGTCGAAGTTATTCTTTGAACGGCAGATGAATAAGGTGCCTAGGTGCGTGGTCCGCGACGGAGCGAGGAGAGCACACCGCGCAGCGTACGCACTTCGAGGTGGTTCCAGCCCGGCTTTGTAAGGACGCCGCGAAGCGTCCGGTGGGTGACATCTGCGCGGGCTTCGGGGAGAAAGTAGCCGGTCGGCTCGAGCATCGCTTCGAGATGGGCGATGAGCCCCTCCAGTTCCTCCTGTGGCGCCGGCGGAAGGATTTCTTCCTGCGTCGGCTGGACGAGGCTTTCGTGCTTTGACCACTCGTAAGCGCACAGGATCACAGCCTGCGCCAGATTGAGTGAGCCGAATTCGGGATTGATCGGGACGGTGAGGATTGCGCGGGCGAGCGCGACATCCTCGGTCTCCAGCCCCGAACGTTCGGGACCGAACAGGATTGCGCTGCGCCCGTCGGCCTTCGCTATCTCGAGGATCGCTTCCTCTGGAGTGTAGACCGGCTTGGTGACGCCGCGCTTGCGGACGGTGGTGGCATAGACATGCGCGCAATCCGCCACGGCTTCGGCAGTGGTCGGGAAAACCTGCGCCTTCTCCAGCACGATATCGGCGCCAGCGGCGGCAGGGCCCGCATCGGGATTGGGCCATCCATCGCGCGGTTCGACCATGCGCAATTCGGTGAGCCCGAAATTGAGCATCGCCCGCGCCGCCTTGCCGATATTTTCGCCAAGTTGCGGACGGACGAGAACGATGACGGGCTTGCGGCTGTCAGGCCCGTTCATTCGCCGCTTCCTGCACCGTGCTGGCGAATTCCTCGAAGTCGCGCGCTTCGCTGAAGTCGCGGTAGACGGATGCGAAGCGGATATAGGCCACGCTGTCGATCTGGCGCAGGCCGTCCATCACCATTTCGCCGATGCGCTGCGAAGCGATTTCCGCTTCACCTGCGGTTTCGACCTGACGCTGGATGCCGCTTACCAGCTGGTCGATCCGCTCATGCGCAATGTCGCGCTTGCGGCAGGCGAGCGAGATCGATTGTTCGAGCTTGCCCCGGTCGAAGGGCTGGCGGCGGTCGCCCGACTTGATCACGGTGACTTCGCGCAGCTGCACGCGTTCGAACGTCGTGAAGCGCGCGCCGCAGCTGGAGCATTGGCGGCGGCGGCGGATCGAGGTCGAATCCTCGGTCGGACGAGAGTCCTTCACCTGACTGTCGTCATGGGCGCAGAATGGGCAGCGCATTTGTTATCCGTAAATCAGGGGCGCAGGCGCTTGTAGAGCATGAAGCCCGCTCCGGCGACGAGGCCGATCGGCCAAGTCACCACGGGCAGGATGCCGCCCGCGATAGCGCCAATGGCGGCACCGGTCAGCACAGGTTTGGTCGAAGGGTGGTTCAGGCCTTCCTTTGCCATGCCCTTGATCTCGGCAGTGGCATCCGGAACCAGGTCGTGATCCTGGTGCTTGCCGCGGCGATCTTCCGGTTCGCGGTCGTCTGGATCTATGGCCATGAAATTCTCCTCAACGTCCGGGATAGACTGGGAAAGCATCGCACAGTTCGGTTACCCGGTCACGCACGCTCTGCTCCACCTCGCCGTCGCCTTCGGGTCCATTGCGCGACAGGCCGTCGACGACTTCGCAGATCAGCTTGCCGATGGTCGTGAACTCGGGTTCGCCGAAGCCCCGCGTGGTGCCCGCAGGCGTGCCGAGGCGGATTCCGCTCGTCACGAACGGGCTGCGCGTGTCGTAGGGAATGCCGTTCTTGTTGCAGGTCAGCCAGGCGCGGTCGAGGCCGGTCTCCGCCGCCTTGCCGGTCACATCCCTGACTGTGAGATCGACCAGCATGGAGTGGTTGTCCGTACCGCCCGAAACGACGCGCAGGCCATTTGCCTCGATGCTTTTCGCCAGCGCGCGCGCATTGGCGACGACATTGGCGGCATAGTCCTTGAACTCGGGCCGCAGCGCTTCGCGGAAGGCGACCGCCTTGGCGGCGATGACATGCATGAGCGGACCGCCCTGCATGCCGGGGAAGACCGCCATGTTGATCGGCTTGGTGAATTGCTCGTCGTCCCACAGAATCACTCCGGAACGCGGCCCGCGAAGGCTCTTGTGCGTGGTGGTCGTCACCACATGGGCATGGGGGAAGGGCGAGGGGTGCGCGCCGCCGGCGACGAGGCCGGAGATGTGGCTCATGTCGACCATGAGGATTGCGCCGACCTCGTCCGCCACTTTGCGGAAGGCCGCCCAGTCCCAGACGCGCGAATAGGCGGTGCCGCCTGCGATGATGAGCTTGGGTTTGTGCTCCTTCGCGATCCCCATTACGTCGTCCATGTCGATCAGCTCGTCGCCTTCACGCACGCCGTAGCTTACCGGGTTGAACCACTTTCCGCTCATGTTGACCGGCGATCCATGCGTCAGGTGGCCGCCCGAATTGAGGTCGAGACCCATGAAGGTATCGCCCGGCTGCAGCAGCGCGAGGAATACCGCCTGGTTCATCTGGCTGCCGGAGTTGGGCTGGACGTTGGCGAAATTGCAGCCGAACAGCTGCTTCGCTCGGTCGATGGCGAGCGTTTCCACCACGTCGGCATAGTCGCAGCCGCCGTAGTAACGCTTGCCCGGGTAGCCTTCGGCATATTTGTTGGTGAACACGCTGCCGGTCGCTTCGAGGACTGCGGTCGAAGCGATGTTCTCACTCGCGATCAGTTCGATCTTGTCCTGCTGGCGCTTCAGTTCGTTGCGGACTGCGGCATGGATTTCGGGATCGGCCTGTTCGAGCGTGTCCTTCCAGAAACGGTTGTCGGTCATGCTTGTCCTTAGCAATTTGGGTTCGAGAGCTTGTCGACGCGGCGCTGGTGGCGCCCGCCGGCGAATTCGGTTTCGAGGAAGGCGGTGACGCAGGCTTTCGCCATGTCCACCCCGATGAGCCGCGCACCAAGCGCAATGCAATTCGCGTCGTTATGTTCGCGGCACAGGCTGGCGGAAAGAGGTTCGGCAACGAGTGCGCACCGGAGTTTCGGATTGCGGTTCACGCTCATCGAGATGCCGATGCCGCTGCCGCACAATGCGATGCCGCGTTCTGCCGTGCCGTCTGCCACGACCTCGGCCAGCTTGTAGCCGAAGTCGGGATAATCGACGCTGTCGGTGGTTTCGGGCCCGAGGTCGGCGACTTCGTGACCCATTTCGATAAGCCAATCGCGCAGAAGGGCTTTCAGCTCGATGGCGGCATGGTCGGATGCAAGGGCGATACGCATGGTCAGCCCCATAGGTGCTGACAGCGATTCTCTCCACCCCGTTCGCCGATCTCTTGCACACGAACGTGTCTCCGGCGGCCGAAGCTGGTCAATTTCCTTAATAAATTGCGACTAGGAACATAGGTATGACGATGCTCGCCCAATCCATGCTCGTGCCTGCCGCGGCCTCAAGAATACCGGCCGAACCGCTCCAGAATGGATCGATCGACAGGATCCTCCACGCTGTGCGCGTCCATCTCGGCACCGAGATCGCCTTCGTTTCGCGTTATGTCGAAAATAACGAGAAGGAACTGACGCATGTCGATTCCGATCTCGATTTGCCGATGGGGCCAGGCTTTCGCGACCCGCGGGAAAATAGCTATTGCTGGCATATAGCCGAGGGGCGGCTGCCTGAACTAATTCAGGATCCGGCAGACCATCCCTTTACCAGCACCATGGCCATTACCGAATTCCTTCCCGTGGGTTGCCATCTCAATACGCCGCTGCGCCTGTCCGACGGCACGCTTTACGGGAGCTTCTGCTGTCTGAGCCGCAATCCCGACCGGACCATGACCCAGCGCGATGTCGATGTTCTACGCGCCTTCGCCACCTTGGCGGTCGAGCAGATCGAGGAGCACCTGGAAAAAGACCAGCGCGCAAACAGGCTCGATGCGCGGATCAGCAAACTGATCGACAGCAGCGGTATGCAGATTGTCCAGCAGCCCATCCACTCTATCCGGGGAGGGAAGCCGGTCGGGGTGGAGTGCTTGGCGCGTTTTCCCGACGCGATGATGCGCGGCCCGGACAAATGGTTCGACGAGGCTGCCGAAATCGGTCGCGGCGTGGAACTTGAACTGCTCGCTGTGCAATGCGCGCTTGCCAGCGTCGATCTGATCCCTTCGGAGTTCTACGTTTCAGTCAATGCGTCACCCGAAGCGATAATGTCAGGTGCGCTCGAGGCCATTCTGGAGAAAGTCGGCCCGAGAAACCTTGTCATAGAAGTCACGGAGCACCAGCAGGTCGGCGATTTTGCCGCGTTGCGCAAGGCACTCGAACCGATCTCACGCTACGCGCGCATTGCGATCGACGATGTGGGTTCGGGTTACGCTGGCCTGCGACATCTGGTCGATCTTTCACCGGACCTGCTCAAGCTCGACATGAGCCTGACGCGCGATATCCACGAGGACGTGGCGCGGCGGGCACTGGTGGGCGCAATGGTTCGCTTCGCCGAAGCTATCGGTTCGAAACTTATCGCCGAGGGGATCGAATATGCTGCGGAAGCAAACGTCCTGCAGGATCTGGGCGTCGAATACGGACAGGGGTACCTCTACGCGAAACCCATGCCGATCCCGGAAGCTGTGCGGTATTTGAAAAAGAATTGAGCGACCGATCCGACGCGTATCGCTTCCATGGAAGCTGTCACGCTTGATTCGCGTCAGTCCGTATCGGAAGCCTCGGCCGCGGTCTGCACGATCTGGGCCAAAGAGTATGGCTTCGTCAGGGTGGGCACACTGGCAAAGTCTTCCGGATGTTCCGCGTCGCCATAGCCTGTGGCAAAGGCAAATGGTATACCCCGTTCTCTCAGTTCATGGGCAAGCGGGTAGCTCTTTTCTCCGTGCAGGTTCACGTCGAGAATGGCAAAATCGTATTCCTCATGGGATAGAGTTTGCATCGCGTCACTGAGCGAACTGGTGACCACTACGGTCGAGCCCTCGTCGATCAGCATGTCTTCCAGAGCGAACGCAATGATCGGTTCGTCTTCAAGGACGAGCACATGCTTTCCTGCGAGTTTCATATTCTACCCTCGATACGGCAGTGAAGGCCGGTTGGGCGGTAGTCAATTTGGGTAGTACTCCGCGGGTTTCCGAAACCGCGCTTGATCAATCGGGTGCCGAAGCCGCTTCTGCTCGGTTCGTTGACGGCAGGTCCGCCGCGCTCTTCCCAATCGATAATCAAGGACGTGTCTTTTCCAGAATCCCCGGTAGCCCAGCTTATGTCGATGGTACCCTCTTCATTTGAAAGCGCGCCGTATTTCAGGGCATTGGTGCTCAGTTCGTGGACCACCATGGCAAGAGCCACGGCAGCCTGAGGGTCGAGCACGATGGCAGGACCATCGAGAGAATAGCGTGAAGAATCGAACCCTGCGGTCGCTTCGAGCGAACCTTCGACGATCGTTCTCAAATCGGCCGATTCCCAGCTCCGTTCGGTCAGAAGATTATGCGCGCTCGCCAGCGCGGAAATCCGGTCCGTAAACACTTCGAGACCACGCGCGCCGTCGTCGTTGCGGAACGATTGCTGCGCAAGTCCCTGCACCACTGCGAGGGTATTCTTCACCCGGTGGTTCAATTCGTTGATGAGGATGCGCTGGTGCTCTTCGAAGGCGACTTCTTCGGTCACGTCGTGGCCCTGCACCAGTATCCCTCGAAAACCTTCCGCCCCGTGGATCGGCTGGTAGATGAATTCGAGAAAGCGCGCCTCCAGTTCGTCACTGTCCCCGGTTTTGAGCAGGACCCTTTCCTTTTTGCCGAAATAGGGTCTGTCTTCTTCGAGGACCTTGTCCAGGAGGGTTACGAAGCCTTGGTCGATAACTTCGGGCAGCGCCTCAGCCACAGTCTTGCCCACGAGTTCGCGCTTGCCGACCAACTGGCGATATGCGGCGTTGGCCATCACGAACCGGTGCCTCCGCCCGCTGACCACGGCCACGAAGCCCGGTGCCTGTTCGAGGAGCGCGCGGAAGCGTTCGAGCTGCTTCGTTGCACCCTGATATCGCTGCTCGACGGCCTCCGCACGGCGTGCCACGCCGGCAGCGTCCCGTTCGGAGCCGGACTCTTCCATCCCCGTGATCTGGACCGTGTGCTGGAGGATGTATTCGACTGCGCCTTCCGCATCGAGAAAAGGCACGTGGGTCGCGCTCCACACATGTGTGTCGTAACGGCCGTCCGCATTCGGAATCTGGTACGGGATGTGGGCGATCTCGTCCGTTTGCCCTGTCGCGAGAACTCTCTCAAACGAGGACTTAAGCTGGCGATGGCTCTGGCCTTCGCTGGGGAAGGCCTCAAACATTCCCTTGCCCTCTATCTCGGCCAGTTTTCTGCCAGTCACCGCCAGATAGGCATTGTTCGCCCATACTATGGTCAGCGACGGATCGAGGATGACATAGGGATTGGGTGAGTGCGCGAGCACCCTCTGAAAATCGATAGTCATGCCCGGCACCCGTCTGACGAGCCTTTGCGACCTGCCACACAGCCTTCTGTAATTTTGCCCACCCACATGCAGTGAGGAAAGCGCGGGAAAGCATAGCGTTCCTGCCTTTCAACAAGCGCCGGTCAGTGTGACACTTCAGTCACAAATCGAGCTGGTGAACCAACTCTCTTACTGGTCGAGGAACGAGCGCATCTTGCGGCTTCGGCTCGGATGTTTGAGCTTGCGAAGCGCCTTGGCCTCGATCTGGCGGATACGTTCGCGTGTGACCGAGAACTGCTGGCCCACCTCCTCAAGCGTGTGGTCCGTGTTCATGCCGATGCCGAACCGCATGCGCAGGACGCGTTCTTCGCGCGGGGTGAGGCTGGCCAGGACACGGGTAACCGTTTCCTTGAGGTTCGCCTGGATCGCAGCATCGACCGGGATGATTGCGTTCTTGTCCTCGATGAAATCGCCGAGGTGGCTGTCTTCCTCGTCGCCGATCGGGGTTTCGAGGCTGATCGGCTCCTTGGCGATTTTCATCACCTTGCGCACCTTTTCGAGCGGCATGGAGAGTTTCTCCGCCATCTCTTCGGGCGTGGGTTCGCGGCCTTGATCATGGAGGAACTGGCGCGAGCAGCGCACCAGCTTATTGATCGTCTCGATCATGTGGACCGGGATGCGGATCGTGCGCGCCTGATCGGCGATCGAGCGGGTGATGGCCTGCCTGATCCACCAGGTCGCATAGGTGCTGAACTTGTAGCCGCGGCGGTATTCGAATTTGTCGACGGCCTTCATCAGGCCGATGTTGCCTTCCTGGATCAGGTCAAGGAACTGCAGGCCGCGATTGGTGTATTTCTTCGCGATCGAGATCACGAGGCGCAGGTTCGCCTCGACCATTTCCTTCTTGGCGATACGCGCTTCGCGTTCGCCCTTCTGGACCATGTTCACGATGCGGCGGAATTCGGGCAGCGCCATGCCGGTGGCGCTGGCGATATCCGAAATCTCGGTGCGGATCCGGTCGATCGCATCGGCTTCCTTCTCGGCGAAGGCAGCCCACTTCTTGTCCTTCTTGACGCGGTCGTCCATCCAATTGTCGTCGAGTTCGTTGCCAATATAGGCATCGAGGAAATCGATCCGCTTGACCTTGTGACGCTCGGCAAGACGCAGCATCTGACCGCCGAGTGCGGTCAGGCGGCGGTTGAAGGCGTAAAGGTTGTCGACCAGGAATTCGATCTTGGTCGCGTGGAACTGGACGCTTTCGACTTCGGCGGTCAGCTGGTCAGACAGCGCTTCGTATTTCTTCTCCTTGGCGGGAGCGAAAGCATCGCCGCGGCCCAGAGTGTCCACGCGCTCTGCCTGAAGCTTTTCGAACTTGCCGAACAGGTCCTTGATGCGGGCGAAGCGTTCGATGGCATCGGGCTTGAGCGCCGCTTCCATCTGCGCGAGCGACATGGTGTTGTCTTCGTCTTCATCCTCGTCGTCGGACTTGGATGAACCCTCTTCGCCGTCTTCGCTTTCAGAATCGGAATCGTCGTCCTCTTCCTCGTCATCATCACGGATGGTCGGACCGGCGGTTTCCTCGGAAATCTCGCCGTCGTCGTCATCGTCTTCCGCGCCTTCGGCCAGCTTGTCAGCCGGCGGTTCCTTGGAAAGCATCGCATCGAGATCGAGGATCTCGCGCAGCTGCATTTCCTCGTTGTTGAGCGCTTCGGACCACTGGATGATTGCGTGGAACGTGATCGGGCTCTGGCACAGGCCCATGATCATCATATCGCGGCCAGCCTCGATCCGCTTGGCGATGGCGATTTCGCCTTCGCGGCTGAGCAGTTCCACTGCGCCCATTTCGCGCAGGTACATGCGGACGGGATCGTCGGTCCGTTCGCCGACGGCGAGTTTTTTCGGCGCGGCCTTCTTGGTTTCCTTCTCTTTCGCGGAGGAGGGCGCAGGTGCGATTTCCTCGACCTCGTCTTCCGCTTCCGCATCCTCGTCGTTCTCGACGATCTGCACACCCATTTCGGACAGGGCGGACTGGATGTCCTCGATCTGGTCGGAACTCATCTCGCCTTGCGGCAGGGCATCGTTGAGCTCGTCATAGGTGACGTAGCCCTTTTTCTTCGCCTTGGTGATGAGCTTCTTGATCGACGCTTCATTGAGATCAATGAGAGGAGCGTCATCCTTGTCGCCAGACTTCGATTTGGTGGCCATAAACTGCAATCGGTCCGTTCTATGCACCGCCCGCAGGTTCTGCATCCTGCGCGCTGTCTCTATCCTTGGTGGCCGACGAAGCGGCCCTTCGACTTGCCATGTGTCCGAGTCGCGCCTCGAATTCGAGCTTCCGCTTCAACAAACGCTGTTGTTCGGCGAAAGCTCCTTCGGGGTCGGTTTCGAATCGCGCAGTCGCCTCGGCGAGCGCAGCTTCGAGGGCCGGCCTTTCGACCAGCAACGACACGGCTTCAGCCAGATCCTCGCGCGCATTAACCGGGTCGGTGCCTTTATCTAGAAAGGCGAAGCGGGTGTTTGCCGGTGGGGCGGGTAGGCCTTCTGGCAGCGATATGGGCGATTGGGCGTGCGAATCAAGCATTTCCGCAGCGGCGAGCAAGGAATCTATCGCTGGACCGACATTTCGGTCACGCGCGGCGAAGCGCGAGAGCGCCGCTTCGTGCCGGGCAATCTCGCCGGGATGGCGCAGAAGTCCGTGGATCACGGCGCTCGAAAGAGTGTCGCGCGAGCCGCCCGACATGGCGTGTTTCAATCTTGCCGCGGTTTCAGGCGAAAGGCGGGGAGGGGGCGGCTTGAAGTTCCCTTGCCACTGTCCACGCGGCTTGAATTCCCGGGGAGGGCGAGGCGGAAAGGCGAAACTGGAAAATCGCTCGAGCAGCTCTCGCTTGTAGAGCGCCTTGATGTCGGGGTGCTGGATCGCATCGACATGCTGCAACAACCGTTCCTTCAGCCCGGCTTTCTCTTCGGGAGAATTGAGCGGCATTGCATCGCGCTCGAAGGCCCATAGCGTGTCGAGCAGGTTTCCGGGATTGGCGAGCAGTTCCTCCATCGCGGCGGTGCCCCTCTCGCGCAGGATATCGTCCGGATCCTTGCCTGCGGGCATACGCACGATGGCGAGCGAATGGCCGGGGCGAAGCATCGGAAGCACGCGTCCGATGGCGCGCATGGCGGCGCGTTGCCCGGCGTTATCGCCATCGAAGCACAGGATGGGCCGCTCTACCTGGCGCCAGAGGAGTTCGATCTGGTAGTCGGTCAGCGCCGTGCCCAGCGGCGCGACTGCTTCCGCGATCCCGGCATTTGCGAGTGCGATGGCATCCATATAGCCTTCGACCACCACGATCCGGCCGGTCTGGCGGGCGGCAGGCGCGGCACGGTGGAGATTGTAGAGCGTGCGCCCCTTGTCGAAGAGCGGCGTGTCGGGACTGTTGAGATATTTCGGCCCGTGCATATCCGCATCGAGAATGCGTCCGCCGAATGCGATTACCCGGCCGCGCGTGTCTTGTATGGGGAGCATCAGGCGGCCCCTGAAGCGGTCGTAGGGGTCTTTACCTTCGACTTCGATCCGCATCCCCGCTTCGATGAGCATGGGTTCATCGAAGGGCAGGGCGTTCTTGAGGGCTTGGCGGTCGGATGGTGCGAAGCCGAAGCCGAATTCGCGCACCACTTTTTCGGAAAAGCCCCGGTTCTTCAAATAGACCCGCGCCTCTGCGCCTTCGGAAGAAGCCAGCTTGTCGACGTACCATTGCTGCGCTGCGGAGGTGACATCGTGAAGGCTTGCACGTTTCTCGGCGCGTTCCGCAGATCGTGGGTCGGGTGCGGGAACTTCCATCCCCGCCTCGGCAGCCAGTTCCTTCACGGCATCCATGAACGGCATGCCGCGCTGGTCGGTCAGCCAGCGGATGGCATCGCCATGTGCCTCGCAGCCGAAGCAGTGGTAGAAGCCCTTTTCGTCGTTGACGTAAAAGCTCGGGGTCTTCTCGTTATGGAACGGGCAGCATGCCTTGAATTCCCGCCCCGCCTTGGTCAGCCGAACGCTGCGGCCGATCACGGCGGACAGCGTTGTCCGCATGCGCAATTCGTCCAGCCATTGGGGTGAGAGGGCCATGCCCCTTGTCCTATAACGGCGTGCTGCCAATCGCTAGTTCGGGCGCGGTGCCCCTGCCGGTTTTTCTTCGGCGGGGAAGGGCCCTTTAGCCACTGCCTGGTTGCCGTTGACCTCCAGCAGGTAGGCATCTGCCGGACCGGCAGGCGGCAAGGTCGATTGCCACCAGAAGGTAATTGTCGATCCGGGCTTCCAGCCACCGCCCTCGGTCACGCGCCAGATCAGCTGGCCACCGTCGCTGGTGATCGAGATCGCATCCTCGCTGCCAAGAGCTTCCAGCGCCTGGGCATTCGAGTAGCCGACCGCGCGGTTGAAGCCTTGCGCTTCCTGCGTCATGCGAAAGAGCGTCGGCGCGCTCTCGATCACTTCCGGGCCTTCAGTCGGTTGTGCTTCCTGCTCTTCAGCCGGAGCATCCGCCAGCGTAACGCGGTGAACGTAGGTGTAGATCGTACCTTCGGGCATGTCGCCGGGCACGCAAACCTCCGCCTCTTCGGGACAGGCGACGAAGCTTGTCATCTTGCCGATTTCGCGGTTTCCGGCGCTCAACACGGTTTCAACTTCGGGCCCTTGAGGGCCGACGATCTTCGCTCCCAGAGTGGACAGATCGAGGTCTGCGGGCGCCAGGGCACGCGGCTGGGCGACGGTGGGCGTCGGCGTGGGCGTGGGGGGCGGCTCGGGCTCGCTCTGGGAACAGGCGGCAAGCGCAAGCGGCGCGATCAGCAGGAGTTTTTTCAAGATAGCGATTCCTTCACCAACCCGCTCGCCCTGCTCATGTCGAGTGTGGCGCCGTGGCGCGCTTTCAGTTCGGCCATGACCTTGCCCATGTCCTTCATGCCCTCTGCGCCGGTATCTGCCTTGATCTGGGCGATCGCGGCGCGGGTTTCGTCCTCGCTCATTTGCTTGGGCAGGAATTCCTCGATGACGGCGAGTTCGGCTTTTTCCTTGTCGGCAAGTTCCTGGCGGCCACCGGCTTCATACATCTCGATCGATTCGCGGCGCTGCTTGGCCATTTTCATCAGCACATCGGTGACCAGCTCGTTATCGCCCGGCTTCTTGTCCGAAGTCCGCAGTTCGATATCGCGGTCCTTGATCTTCGCGCCGATGAGCCGGAGCGCGGCCGTGCGCTCCTTTTCCTTCGCCTTCATGGCGGTGACGGTCTCGGACTGGATCTGTTCGCGGAGCATTTTGTCTCTTCTGCCTAAACTGTGGATGTTTCGACCCTCATTTAATGGAAGGCCGCGGAAAGCCAAGTGTTCCGCCGTCAGGACGCTTGACGGGACTCGTCGCTGCCCTTAGCGGCTGGGACTTAGCACACATCGCTGGAAACCCCTGACCCGGAGCGCCCATGGCCCTGTCCGCATTTTCGCACGCGCAACCCAAAGATGCGACGGGAGTCCTCGTTCTGGCAGATGGCACCTGCATCTGGGGCAAGGGTTTCGGCGCTTCCGGCAGCGCGGTGGGCGAAGTATGCTTCAATACCGCGATGACCGGATACCAGGAGGTGATGACCGATCCCTCCTACGACAGCCAGATCGTGACCTTCACCTTTCCGCATATCGGCAATGTCGGCGCGAACGAGGAAGACGTGGAGAGCCGCGAGCTCGGCGCAGTCGGCCTCGTCGTGCGCCAGGACGTGACGCGTCATTCGAACTTCCGGGCGCGTGACGAATTCGTGGAATGGTGCGTGCGGCACGGCAAGATCGGTCTTTCCGGCGTGGACACCCGCGCGCTGACGCGGCGCATCCGTATCCGGGGCGCGCCCAATGCCGTGATCGCGCACAATCCGCGCGGCCAGTTCGACATGAAGGCGCTGAAGAAGCAGGCCGCCGAGTGGAGCGGGCTGGAAGGGCTGGACCTCGTGCCCGGCGTAACGCGCGATGCGCATGAGAACTGGCAAGGCGGCTATTGGCAGCTTGGAACGGGATTCTCGAAAGCTGACAACCGCAAGCCACACGTCGTCGCCATCGACTACGGCGCGAAGGACAATATCTTCCGCAATCTCGTAAAGGCGGGGGCAAAGGTCACGGTCGTGCCTGCGCGGACCAGCCTCGAGAACATCCTCGCAATGGAACCCGAAGGTGTGTTCCTGTCCAACGGCCCCGGAGATCCGGCGGCGACGGGCGAATATGCCGTACCGGTGATCAAGGGACTGCTGGAGCGCGACGTGCCGCTATTCGGTATCTGTCTCGGTCACCAGATGCTCGGCCTCGCCGCAGGGGCGAAAACCGCCAAGATGTTCCAGGGCCACCGCGGCGCCAACCACCCCGTCCAGCGCGTCGGTGGGGGTTGGGGCGAGAGCGAGGGTCTGGTTGAGATCACCAGCATGAACCACGGCTTCGCGGTCGATGGCGAGACCTTGCCCGACGGCGTGGAGCAGACCCACGTATCGCTGTTCGACGGCACCAATTGCGGGATCAGCATCAAGGGCAAGAAGGCGTTCGGTGTGCAGTATCACCCCGAGGCGTCACCGGGGCCGCAGGACAGCTTCTACCTCTTTGAGAAGTTCGTGGGGATGCTGGGGTGAGTGAAAATATTTCTCAAGACGAACTGAAAGGTCGCGTGCTCGAAGCACTGTATCGCCACGCTCAAAGCGGAGACCGAAGTATATCTGCGGAAGAAGCAGGGACCCTAATTGAGGGAAATTTCGGTCTACAGCGACTTGAAATGGCGCTGCAGTCGCTTGTGAGCAACGAATTCGCGCGAGCTTCCTATGTCATGAACTCTCCCACGAAATACCGCATTTCTGAGGCAGGTTACTACGAAGTTGAGCGCGCAGTTTTTAACCGTTTGGAGGAGGTTGAGGAGCGATCGTCAGACCCGCTCGCAACGCTTGAGCAGAGGCTGATTCCTGCTTCAGACCGCATGGTCGGCTTTGGTGATAATCAATCAGATGCTGACGAAGCACTTGCCGCAATCGAAGACGTTTCGGAAGCCATCCGGACGAGCAACTCCCTAGACGAAGCACTTCGAGATGAAACACTAGCCAGCGTGGCCTCATGGAAGGGGATGGTCGAGAAAGGCCGCAACTTCGCGGTGGGGGCTTTCCGTTTCTTGGTATGGAATCGGATCAAGGCTGTAATCGAAGGCGGTATCGAAGATGCCTACCGCTATATTTTAGTTGGCGGATTGCTCACTTTGGGCACTCTAATTTTAGGTTTGCTGTAATGCCCAAACGCACTGACATCTCCTCGATCCTCGTCATTGGCGCTGGCCCGATCATTATCGGCCAAGCCTGCGAGTTCGACTATTCTGGCACGCAGGCGATCAAGGCGCTGAAGGAGGAGGGTTACCGGGTCATCCTGGTCAACTCCAACCCTGCCACGATCATGACCGATCCGGAGATGGCCGACGCCACCTATGTCGAGCCGATCACGCCCGAGATCGTCGCCAAGATCATCGAGAAGGAGCGGCCCGATGCGGTGCTGCCGACGATGGGCGGGCAGACCGCGCTTAATTGCGCGCTGGCGCTCTATCACGACGGCACACTGGAGAAATACGGCGTCCAGATGATCGGCGCCGATGCGGACGCCATCGACAAGGCCGAGAACCGCCAGCGTTTCCGCCAGGCGATGGACAAGATCGGCCTCGAAAGCGCGCGCAGCGGCGTGGCGAAGACCGTGGACGAGGCTTATGCCGTGCTCGAACGGACCGGCCTGCCTTCGATCATCCGGCCCAGCTTCACGCTTGGCGGAACCGGGGGAGGTATTGCCTACAACCGGGCCGAGTTCGAGCGGATCGTGCGCGAAGGGCTCGACGCATCCCCCACCACCGAAGTCCTGATCGAGGAATCGCTCCTCGGCTGGAAGGAATACGAAATGGAGGTGGTGCGTGACCGCAAGGACAATTGCATCATCATCTGTTCGATCGAGAACGTCGATCCGATGGGCGTGCATACGGGAGATTCCATCACCGTCGCCCCGGCGCTGACGCTGACCGACAAGGAATACCAGATCATGCGCACCGCTAGCATCGAGGTGCTGCGCGAAATCGGTGTAGAAACAGGCGGTTCGAACGTACAGTTCGCAGTCAATCCAGAAGATGGCCGCCTGATCGTTATCGAGATGAACCCGCGCGTTTCGCGGTCCTCCGCACTGGCATCCAAGGCCACCGGCTTTCCCATCGCGCGGGTCGCTGCGAAGCTGGCGGTAGGCTATACGCTGGACGAGGTGCAGAACGAAATCACCGGGGCGACCCCGGCCAGTTTCGAGCCGACGATAGACTATGTCGTCACCAAGATCCCGCGTTTCGCATTCGAGAAATTCAAGGGAGCCAAACCCGAACTCTCCACGGCTATGAAGTCGGTCGGCGAGGTGATGGCGATTGGCCGCTGCTTCGCGGAATCGGTCCAGAAAGCATTGCGCGGCCTCGAAACCGGGCTCGACGGGTTCAACCGCGTACCCGAACTCGAAGGTGTCAGCCGGGAAAAGATCACCGCTGCGTTGAGCCAGCGCACGCCCGACCGCATCCTCCGGATCGCGCAGGCTTTCCGCGAGGAATTCACCGTCGAGGAAGTGGCCCAGATCACCGGTTTCGACCCCTGGTTCCTGCGTCAGATCGAAGCGATCATCTACGAAGAGAACATGCTGGGCCACAACGGCCTGCCGCGCGACGAGACGGAAATGCGCCGCCTGAAGGCAATGGGCTTTTCGGACAAGCGGCTCGCCACGCTGGCGGTGCGTTCGGTCGGCGTTGCGGGCGGCATGGCTGAAACGCAGGCGCGGCGTTCGGGCCTGCTGCACGATGCCCTTCGCGCCATGGCCGGTGCGACTTCGGAACAGGAAGTGCGCAAGCTGCGCCACAAGCTCGGCGTCTATCCGGTCTACAAACGGATCGACAGCTGCGCCGCCGAATTCGAAGCGGTCACGCCCTATATGTACTCGACCTACGAAGCCCCGAGCTTCGGTGAGCCCGAAGACGAGGCGGACCCTAGCGACCGCAGGAAGATCGTCATCCTCGGCGGAGGTCCCAACCGGATCGGGCAGGGCATCGAATTCGATTACTGCTGCGTCCATGCCTGCTTCGCGCTGGCCGAGGCAGGGTTCGAGACCATCATGGTCAACTGCAATCCGGAAACGGTCTCCACCGATTACGACACTTCCGACCGCCTCTATTTCGAGCCGCTGACCGAGGAGGACGTGCTGGAGATCATGCGCGTCGAAATGTCCAAGGGCGAAGTGGTCGGTGTGATCGTGCAGTTCGGCGGACAGACCCCGCTCAAGCTGGCCGCCGCGCTGGAGCAGGCGGGTATCCCCATCCTCGGTACCAGCCCCGACGCGATCGACCTTGCCGAAGACCGCGAACGTTTCGCCCGCCTGGTCAACCAGCTGAAGCTCAAGCAGCCGATGAATGGCATCGCGCGCAATCGCGACGAAGCGGCAGCCTGGGCTCAGCGCATCGGCTATCCCGTCCTGCTCCGTCCCAGCTATGTTCTCGGCGGCCGGGCGATGGAAATCGTCGACAGCGAGGCGCAGCTCGATGACTATATCAACACTGCGGTCAACGTATCGGGTGAAAGCCCGGTTCTGGTCGACCAGTACCTGCGTGATGCGGTCGAATGCGATGTCGATGTAATCGCAGATGGCCAGGAGGTCCGCATCGCGGGCGTCATGCAGCATATCGAGGAGGCTGGTGTCCATTCGGGAGACAGCGCCTGCACTCTGCCGCCCTATAGCCTGCCTGCGGAAATCATCGAGGAAATGGAACGTCAGGCGACCGCGCTCGCCGAAGCGCTGGAAGTGCGCGGCCTCATGAACGTCCAGTTCGCCGTCAAGGAGGGCGAGGTCTACCTGATCGAGGTTAATCCGCGCGCGAGCCGGACGGTCCCCTTCGTCGCCAAGGCCATCGGGCGGCCCATCGCCAAGATCGCCGCGCGCGTGATGGCGGGTGAGCCCTTGTCCAGCTTCGAGCCCTTCGAGATCAGGCCGGGCCATATGGCTGTAAAGGAAGCCGTTTTCCCCTTCGCGCGCTTCCCCGGCTCCGACCCCGTGCTTTCGCCCGAAATGAAGTCGACCGGCGAGGTCATGGGCATCGACCGCAGCTTCCCTGCCGCATTCTACAAGTCGCAGCTCGGCGCGGGAATGCAGCTTCCCACGGAGGGTACGGTGTTCGTGTCGGTGAAGGACAGCGACAAGGAGGTCATCCTTCCCGCCGTGAAGACGATCATCGATCAGGGTTTCCGCGTCATCGCGACAGGGGGCACCCAGCGCTTCCTGTCGGAACAGGGCCTGGAGGTGGAGCGCGTCAACAAGGTGGCCGAGGGACGCCCGCATATCGTCGATGCGATTATCGATGGAGAAGTTGCACTCATCTTCAACTCTACAGAGGGCTGGCAGTCGCTGCTCGACAGCCAGTCGATCCGCGAGGCCGCTCTCGAAAAGAAGCTGCCTTACTATACGACAGCAGCAGGCAGTTTGGCCGCAGCGCGCGCAATTGCGGAGGTTTCGACCGAGCAGCTTGAAGTGCGTTCCCTGCAAGACTATTATAGCTGACAAGAAAAACACGCGTACCTTCCAGACATTCGATCACGATAGGCTCCGCAATTTCGCGGGGCACGGTCGAATTGTCCGGTTGGGTACGGCAAGCAGGAAGGATTGAAGCCCCCATGGAAAAAGTGCCGATGTTGGCCGAGGGCTATGAAAAGCTGACCGCAGACCTCAAGGCGCTTCGGGCTGAACGGCCGCGGATCGTCGATGCGATCGAGGAAGCGCGCGCGCATGGCGATCTTTCCGAGAACGCCGAATATCATGCCGCCAAGGAACGCCAGGGCCAGGTCGAGGCGATGATCGGCGATCTTGAGGACAAGATCAGCCGCGCGCAGATCATCGATCCCACCACGCTTTCGGGCGACAAGGTCATTTTCGGGGCAACGGTTACGCTGCTTGACGAGAACGACAAGCCGGTAAAGTACCAGATCGTCGGGCAGACCGAAGCCGATGCGAACAATGGGCGGATCAGCTACACTTCGCCGATTGCCCGCGCACTTATCGGCAAGCAGGTCGATGAAGAGGTCGAGGTCACCGTGCCGAGCGGCGACAAGTTCTACCTGATCGACAAAATCGAATTCGTCTGACCCAAACCTGAAGCGCCGCCTGAAGTGTTGCGCTTTACGATCACGCGGTGTTCTTGGCCTGGCTCGCGGGTTCGATGGTCTTTACCATCGCCCAATTCGTGATTTCCACGCCTTCGATCTCGAAAGTTCGCTTTTTCATCGCCGTATAGCCGGCGCTCTCAAAAGCCGGTTTCGCGATCTCGCTCGCTTCTGTGAAGAGGTGGGTGATCCCGTGATACTTGGCGTATAGCGCCGCCGTTTCCAGCAGGCTGGAGGCTATGCCTTCGTTGGTATGGTCGGGATGGCAGTAGAGATGGTCGAGGTGCCCGGTCTGTTCGAGCATGGCATAGGCAACAGGCACCTCGTCATCGTCTGTAGCGATGAAGATCTGGGTGCCCGCATCTGCCTGTGCCTGATAGACTTCGGGACCTGCGAAATTCGACAGCCAGGCTTCGACCTGCTCTTCGCTATAGGCGTCCCGGCCGATTGCGCCGATGGCCGCGCGCCCGAGTTCGGCGAGCGCTTCGGCATCGCCTTCTTCGAACGAGCGGATCGAATAGCCCATTGCCGAACCCTCAGGCTTCCGGATCGAGCAGCTTGTGCAAGTGAACGATCACGTACTTCATTTCGGCATCGTCCACGGTGCGCTGGGCGTTGGCGCGCCAGGCGTTTTCCGCGTCTTCATAGGTGGAATATACGCCTGCTACGTGGATGCTTTCAGGGTCGGAAAAGGTGACGCTGCGCGGATCGGTAACGCGGCCGCCCATCACGAGGTAGAGCGTCTGTTTGCTCTCTTTTTCTTCCATTGGTCCGTTCTTTCTCAAGGGAGGAGATAACGGCCACGCCCATAGCGGAAGCGGCGCGACAGGCAACCCTGTCACGCCGCTACTGCAAGTTGGTTTAGGAAGCGTTTAGTTCGTCAGGCGCGCACGTAGATCGCGGTAGGCGCGCGAGGACTTGCGTTCGGCCCGGCGCTTGTTCGAACGTAGGGTATCACCCATGGAATCGAGCCGGTATCCTGTGTCGCGCTTCAGCCGGCGGGCTTGGGTACCTGCAGCGTCGCCGAAATCCTCGATCTTGTCGCCAGCACCTTCGAGCATGGAAAGCCCATATGCAATGGCGGCATCTGCGGCATACGCGGCAAATGAGCCACCGCGGCGGCCAAGATCGCGTCCACGGCGAGTCATCGCTCCGATTGCGAGACCAATGGTAATGGCTCCGGCGATGGTAGCTACGGGGTGCCGCTTGGCGAAATCGACGGCACTATCCGCAACATCCTTCGCCTGATCCATGAAGCTGCGCTCCTCGTGCCTTTTCTCGCCAGCCTCGATGCGGGCACGGAGTTGTTCGCGCTTTTCCTGATCGGTAAGCTTGCTGTCGGCGCTGATCGGGGTGACGTTGTCTTGGGCGGAGTCTGCCATGATTTACCTCATTATCTGGTGTTCGCTAAACCAACGGTCTCAGCGACCGAAGCGTTCCGCCAGTTCGTCGCGAAGGTCCCACTCATCGGCTTCGTCTTCTTCGGTTTCGCGACCGAGGCCGAAGATCGAGAGGATAGGATTGCGGGCGAACCACACCACTATGGCCGCGACCAAGGCAGCGAGCGCCCCCTTGTTATCTTCGGCGACATCGACGGCTTCCTCATAGAGATCGACCGCACCTTCCTTGGCCCGGTCCATGATCCGCGCGCCGATGCTCTTGTGGCTAAGGTCGGTCTTCAGGTGCTGCATGTCGGCTTCGACGAGCGCTCGCGCCGAATCACGCAAATACTTGTCTTCCAGCATGCGGGTCTTGCGATCGGTCATTCGTCTTCGTCCGAGAAAGCGGCGCGAATATCGTCGATCCGCTTCTTGAGCATGCGAAGCAGCACGACTCCGACCACGATAAGTGTGAGCGAAACGATAGCCGTAGCGATCCACGGACCGACCAGCGGTATCAGCGCAATCACGACGCCTACCGTAAGGGCGATCAATGCAAGGTGGAGCACGCCGAAAGCGCCGAAGCCAAGGGCAACGGCGCTCTTCAGCCGGTTGGCGGTATAGCCGGCACGGCTCTTCTGATAGGCGACCTCAGCCTCGGCATAGGTCTTCCCATCTTCGAACAGAGCAAGCAGATCATCGGCGAGAGAGGGGCCATGCGGCGCCTCATCCTCGGAAAATTGATCGTGCTCGTCAGGCGTGTCGAGCGGGCTTTCGTAGCCCGCTCGGTTCCTAGGTTCTTCGTCCAGCATTCCGCCCCCTGTTTCCGGAGCGATCAGCGACGGAACAGGCGTGAGAGCATGAAGCCGGCGACTGCAGCGATGCCGATCGCGGTGCCCGGGCTCTTGCGCACGAACTGGCGACCGTCTTCAACGAGATCGTCGACGCTCTTCTGGTCGAGCTTGGCGGCATAGTCCTCCAGCGCGGTCGAAGCGCTGCGGGCATATTCACCGTATTTCGCGCCAAGCTTCTCATCAACCTGATGCGCATTCTCGTTGATCGTGCGGCTTAGCGAACGAAGGCCGTCACTGGTTTTGACCTTGCCTTCGGTCGCCAATTCCCGGCCCTTGACTTTGGCGTCGTTGCCATAAGTCTTGGCTTCGCTGACCCAATCCTGGCTCTTGCCCCTGGCCTGACCGCGGTAGGACGCGGCGCGTTCGCGGCCTTCGGCCTTCAGCGCTGCGGCACCAGCTTTCGCTTCTTCCAGAGCGGCGTTGAAACGACTCTTGGCCTCGGTGCGATGCGGATTGGCCGAACCGGTGTTGGTTTCCTGTGTGGTGGCGGTATTGGTCACGGGGGTCATCTCCTTGGCTGCACCTTTCTTCGCCACGGTCTTGCGCGGCGTCTTGGCGGTGCTGGTTTTGTTTGTGGTCGTGGTTTTGCGCTTTTTCGGCGCTGAACTTGCGGTAGTATCGGCCATGCTTCTGATCCTTGCCCTCAATTCGTATTATATCCGGGGCATCGGTAACTCCCCGGCATTCAAGGTTCCAACGCGGCTTGCGCGGGTGTGTTCCGGCGCATAGAGCGCTTCGCATATTCCCCGATTTGGGGGTGTTTTATATGATTACAACACCAGACGCTGGAGTGTGTTCCGAAATGACCGCTATTATCGATATCCACGCACGCGAAATCCTCGACAGCCGCGGTAATCCTACAGTGGAAGTCGATGTCCTTCTGGAAGACGGCAGCTTCGGACGTGCGGCGGTGCCTTCCGGTGCATCGACGGGTGCCCACGAGGCGGTGGAACTGCGGGACGGTGACAAGGGACGTTACCTTGGGAAGGGAGTGACCAAGGCAGTGGCGGCGGTGAATACCGAAATTCGCGATCTTCTGGTTGGGAATTTCGATGCAGAGGATCAGCGCGACATCGATCATTCCATGATCGCCCTCGACGACACGCATAATAAGGGGCGCCTCGGCGCAAACGGTATTCTGGGCGTCAGCATGGCGACCGCCAAGGCAGCGGCCAACGCGCGCGGCCTGCCGCTTTACAGCTATATCGGCGGTATTTCAGCGCACGTCCTGCCCGTGCCGATGATGAACATCATCAACGGCGGCGAACATGCCGACAATCCGATCGACATCCAGGAATTCATGGTCATGCCGGTGGGTGCGGACAGCCTGGCAGAAGCGGTCCGCTGGGGTGCCGAAATCTTCCACACGCTCAAGGAGAAGCTGGGCGAGAAGGGGCTGGCGACCTCGGTCGGTGACGAGGGCGGCTTCGCGCCAAACCTTGCCAGCACGCGTGATGCGCTCGATTTCATCATGGGGTCGGTCGAACAGGCCGGGTTCAAGCCAGGCGACGACGTCGTGTTGGCACTCGACTGTGCGTCCACCGAATTCTTCAAGGACGGTAAGTACGAGATCTCCGGAGAGAACCTCTCTCTGAACGGTCATGAAATGGCCGAATATCTCGACAAGCTGTGCCGCGACTATCCGATCCGTTCCATCGAGGACGGCATGGCCGAAGATGATTTCGAAGGCTGGAAGGCGCTGACGGATCGCATCGGCAAGACCATCCAGCTGGTCGGCGACGACCTTTTCGTCACCAATCCCCAGCGTCTGCGCGAAGGCATCGACCAAGGGCTCGCCAATTCGCTGCTAGTGAAGGTCAACCAGATCGGGACGCTCAGCGAAACGCTGGACGCTGTCACCATCGCCAATCGGGCCGGGTATACTGCCGTGATGTCGCACCGCTCGGGGGAAACGGAAGATGCGACGATTGCGGATCTGGCGGTTGCTACCAACTGCGGCCAGATCAAGACGGGAAGCCTCGCACGGTCGGATCGGCTCGCGAAATACAACCAGCTCATCCGCATCGAGGAAGAACTGGGTGACAGCGCGATCTACGCCGGCCGAGATTGCCTCGGCAAGATCACCTGCTGATTGTCAGTCGTTCGTCTGGTTCTTGGGGTGAAACCAGTACTGGTAGACCCCCCAGGCATTGATCAGGAGGAGGACGCCGTTCATCGCGGCAAGCGGAATGGCATTCTCGGTCAGGCCGATATATATCCAGAGTGCCGAGACGATACAGAATAGGATGAAGCCCCAGGCGGTCGCCCGCCGCCCCAGGTCGAAGGCAATCATCGAGGCTGCCGCCACCGTCCCGATCGAAGCAATCCATTCCAGCGGCCCGTTCATGATTTCGTGTCTCGCATAGAGGCGAGGACGGACGTGACCTGATTGTGTTCCAGAACCGCTGCTATTCAGGCCTCGGTCCGATCTAGTTTGCGAACCTGCTCCGCAGTTCGAGCAGGGCGAGGGCAGCCCTGGCAGCTTCTCCGCCCTTGTCCTTCTGCTTCGGATCGGCGCGAACGAGGGCTTGCGCTTCGTTCTCGACCGTCAGGATGCCGTTGCCGATCGCGATACCGTCCATCGTCAGTGCCATGATGCCGCGCGCGCTTTCGCCTGCGACGATCTCGAAGTGGTAGGTTTCGCCGCGGATCACAACGCCGATGGCAACGAAGCCGTCATAGCGTCCGCTGTCGGCGGCAAGGGAGATTGCGCCGGGGATTTCCAGCGCGCCGGGGACCGTGAGGATCTCGACAGAATGACCTTCGGATTCCAGCGCGGCTTTCGCACCCGCAATCAGCTGGTCGTTGAGATGGTCGTAGAAACGCGCTTCGACGATCAGGAAGTTGGCCACGAGCTTACTCCGGTATGGGCATGTGATCGACGATGTTCAGGCCATAGCCTTCGATCGCCACGACATTGGGCTGCGAATTGCTGAGCAGGATCATGTCTTCCACGCCAAGGTCGGCGAGAATCTGCGATCCGATGCCCACGTTACGTTCGGATTCGTTCTGGCCATAGCCAGAAGCGGGCCGACCGGTGATGATCACTATGACGCCCGAACCATGTTCACCCATCGCCTGCATGGCGCGCTGCAGCGTGCGTTTGCGAGGGGAGGGCTTGCCCAGCACGTCGTCGAAGATCGAGATCGGGTGGACTCGGGTGAGGGTGGGCTGTCCTTCCCGAACCTCGCCCTTCTGCAGGACATAGCTTTCGCTGCCGTCGATCTTGTTGCGATAGGTCAGCATTCTCCAGCTTCCCCCGTAATCGGAATCGAAACTGTCTTCGGCGATGCGTTCAACGAGGTGATCGTAGCGCATACGGTACTCGATCAGGTCGCGGATCGTCCCGATCTTCATGTCATGCTTGCGCGCGAAAGCGACGAGATCGTCGAGCCGCGCCATCGTCCCGTCATCCTTCATGATCTCGCAGATCACGCCGGATGGATTGAGCCCCGCAAGACGCGAGATATCGACCGCAGCTTCAGTATGCCCCGCGCGGACCAGAACACCTCCGTCACGTGCGGTAAGCGGGAAGACGTGCCCCGGGGTGACGACATCTTCCGGTCCCTTGGTGGGATCGATGGCGACCGACACCGTTCGCGAGCGATCCGCGGCGCTGATGCCGGTGGTCACGCCCGTCTTCGCTTCGATCGAAGTGGTGAAGGCAGTCTGCATGCTTTCACGGTTGTCGCGGCTCATGGGCTGCAGGCCAAGCGCCTGGACGCGCTTACTGTCCAGCGACAGGCAAATCAGCCCACGGCCATAAGTGGCCATGAAGTTGATCGCATTGGGCGTCGCCATCTGGGCAGGAATGATGAGATCGCCTTCGTTTTCCCGGTCCTCGTCGTCAACGAGAATATACATTCGCCCGTTGCGCGCCTCGTCGATGATTTCCTCGGCACTGACTATGACCGGCGTATCGTCATTGGCCTCGAGAAACGCCGCCAGCTTGTTGAGTGTATCCGTGGTGGGGTTCCAGCCATCTTCCGTGCAGTCCCGCAAGGTATTGGCGTGGAGGCCTGCCGCACGGGCAAGGCCGGCGCGGGTCATCAAACCATTGCCGACCAGCGTGCGAACCTTTTCGATCGTATCCATGAAAGCATATGTATCACATCGGAATGTGAATTCAATTGAGAAGTCACATTCCGATGCATTCTTAAGCTCAGTATTGGTTTTCTCTTGCCGCTACGCGCGCATTGATGGGGCGGGCCGAACGGTTGGCCTTTGCTTGCCTTGCCGCCGCAGCTTGCTGCTTGCGAGCTAGCGCCTGACGCTGCTTGGCCTGAGCCTGAGCCTGAGCCTTGGCTTGCGCTCGACGCTGGGCGGCTGCCTCTTGACGCTGTTTGGCTTGGGCCTGTGCCTTTGCCTGCGATTGACGCTTGGCAGCAGCTACTTGGGCTTGCTTCGCCCTGGCCTCTGCCTGTGCCTTACGTTGGGCAGCCTGTTGACGTTCCTGGGCGCGAGCCTGCTGTTGCTTCGCCCTGGCCTGCTCCTGACGCTGGGCGGCGGTCTGTTGCCTTTGCTTGGCCTGGGCCTGACGCTCGGCAATGGCATTCTCCCGCTGCTGCTTCGATCGACGCTCGGCAGCTGCCTGGTGGCGCTGCTTCGCGTCCGCCTGCGCCTTGCGCTGCTTTTGGCGAGCAGCTTCGCGCTGCTCAACAGCCGATTGCTGGCGCTGCACAGCTAGCCTGCGCTGCTGGACTTCGCGGCGATCCGCCGCTGCCTGCTTCCGCTGGGTTTGCTGCGCTGCCTCCCGCCGTGCGACAAGAGCGCGTTGCTGTTGAGCCTGCCGGACAGCTTTGGTTCGCGCTTGCTGGCGGTCCTGTCGGACCTCTGCACGAGCCTGACGCTGGGCGATCTGGCGGCGCTGGAGCTGGCGTTCCTTTTCCACCGCCAGCCTGGTCTGCCGGACGTCTTCCCGACGTTCCTGAAGCCGATCCTCTTTGCGTTCCTGACGCTTCAGGCTTGCCTGCCGCTGCCGCTGAAGTTTTGCGACTGCCTCAGCGCGCGCACGCCGCTCTTCTTCGTAAAAGCGGGGTGCCGGTCCCTGATAGGAAGCCTGACGCCATTCTGCATACCGGTTCGCTGCCCGCTCACGAGCCACCCGCTCATCTTTCCAGCGATTGGCAAGCTGGCGTTCCTGCTTGCGCTCCCACTGTCTCCATGCAGCCTGTTGCTCGCGCGCTTCCCTGAGTTGGCGGCGATCGGCGGCCAGCGCCTTGCGTCTTGCTTCCCAGTGACGGGCGGAAATGCCTTGATGCTGGTCCCTGATACCTGCGCGGTGAAGCTCGCTCGCGCGGCGGTAATAATTCCTCGCCGCCAGTCTCTGGCGCGCCACCGCGCGCTGGTTCAGCACTCTGCCCCGGCGGTCATAGATCGCCACCAGCCGGTCGTCCCGATAGCCGTAGCTGTAATAGGGGTCGCGAACGAGGAAAGGCCGACTGGCGTTGGGCTCATAGTAATAGTAGCGCTGACCGCCACGGATCGGCTCTGCATAGCGCGTATAGCCGTCCCCGGTACGCCATGCCCATGGCTGCGTGCCCGAATGCGCGAAGCCGTAGTCCGGCGGCGAATCCCCGATCACGCTGGCAATCATCGCGGCCAAGGCCAACCAGGCGTACTGGTCGGATCCAGCCGAGTCATCGTAATAGGACGACTGGTCGCCTTCATATGGCGCATAGTCGGACCCATAAGAATCGTAGTCATCGGAATAAGCTCCGCCGGCGTGACTGGGCTGATCTTCATACTCGACGTAGCTATCGCTCTGGTAATCCCAGCTTGGCGCATATCCATAGCTGGTAGGCGCATTTCCTGTCATCGGCAGGGCTGCCGGTATCGGAGCGGCTTCCAGCAGCGAATAGGGGTCCTCGCCCGCAAGCGACCATCCTTCAGGTCCCTGCTGATCTGACAGCGAAAAGTGCTGGAGGCCGCTAGGCTGCATATCCTCGCCCCCGCACGCGACCAGCGAGGTCGCAAGCGTTGCAAGGCTTCCCATGCGAAAGGCTGTGTTGAGGATGCTGTTCATGGCTAATCTCCTTGTGCGGTCTTCCCGCTCATTGCGGTAAACTGCACAAGGGCCTCTGAACGCTACGTGGGCTGGCCGTTCATATAGGAGACTGCTTTACTGAACGGAAAGGGCGGATCATTCCGCCAGTACCATGAATGTGAGGTGGTGGTGGACGCACTTGGGCTCGAACCAAGGACCCGCTGATTAAGAGTCAGCTGCTCTACCAACTGAGCTATGCGTCCACACTCACGACAAGATTTCCGCGCCCGGCCCGGTGGTTCGGGCGGCCCCCGACTCGGGGGAGGCGCTCATATAGCGGCTGTTGCGCGAATGAAAAGTCCCAATCTGGGTGGCAAAAGGCATTTCAACCTTCAGCGGCGTGAGGTCTCCTTGCACCCTCATCGAGAAGGATAAGTTTTGCACCGAAGGGGTCCGCAGGGTCATCCTCGATTTTTGCCAGTCTTGCGAATTCCAGCATGCGGACACCGCTGTAACATTCGGCGAGCGTGAAGCCGGTTATCTGCGGCAGATCATAGACTGGAAGAGCAAAGCCGTCTTTGGCGCTGTGGCGCAGGGCCAAGAGAATGTTGCAGGAAAGTTCGTCGCCTTCCAGAAACTCGTGAGCAGGCCGGATGTCATCTGCCGATCGATGGCGTGCATCAACTGCCCGCCAGGAGGCGTGGCCTTTGTCCGTCTTCATTGCGCGATCCCTTTTTTCACAGGCACCGGAGTAATCCGGGTTCCTGCGATCGGGTGTCCACATAGTCTGCGAATTGCGCTAAGGTAGTCACACGGCTGGGGGACAGCCACGGCGGTTTAGCGCGAATGCTACAATTTTCGGCAGATATCGAGCGCATGGAGGATTGCGAGGCGATCCTTGAATTCGTTCGCTCTTTCTGCCGGAAAGAGGGGGCGATCTGGTTCAGCTATCACTTCACGCCCATTTTCGAATCGCCCACTTCGCACAACACCTTCATCTGGGCACGCGGTTATCCTCTCGAGCTTCAGAAGAAGTATTTCGCCGAGGGATACCGCCAGATCGATCCCGTTCCGCGTCTCACTTTGGAACACGGCCATATACTGACATGGCGAGAGGCACGACAGCTCGCCGGAGGCGATCCCGCAGCGGAACGATACTTCGAGGTGTTCGAGGAATTCGGGATCGAGAACTGGGCGGGATTTGCGCTATACGGTCCCCGCAACCGTGATGCGTTTGCCGCGCTGACTTTCGCAGAAGACCCCGAAAAGTTCGAAGAAGGACGCCTGGCCCATCTGCACACCTTGCTCCAGACGGCCCATCTCCAGATCTGCAAGGTCATGGACAACGCGAAGCCAGAAGTGATCTTGTCTGCACGCGAGCGAGAAGTCCTGACATGGATGGGGCGCGGCAAGTCGGCGACCGAGACCGCGGAAATACTGCATATCTCACCGGAAACAGTGAAAACCTACGTGAAACGGGTGTACGAAAAACTGGAAGCGAATGACCGGGTAACGGCGACCGTTCGCGCCCTCAAGCTCGGGCTGGTGGAGCTCTAGAATTCAGCTGTGGATCAGGCCGGTCCGCGGCGACTTCCTGTTCCACCTGTGAATCATCATCAATACGCCGATGCAGATCATGTTGGTCATCATCGAACTGCCGCCGTGGCTGATGAAGGGGAGGGGTATTCCCACCACGGGTGCAAAGCCCATCACCATCAGCAGGTTGATCGCCACGTAAAAGAAGATTGTCGCAGTCATCCCTGCTGCCAGCAGCTTGGCAAACCTGTCGGTGCTCGCCTTCGCTGTTTTCAGTCCCCACAGCAGGATCAGTCCGAAAGCGCCAATCGTGAACAGGCCCCCTGCAAAACCCCATTCTTCGGCCATCGTGGCAAATACGAAGTCGGTGTGGGGTTCAGGCAGATAGTTGAGATGGCTTTGCGAGCCTTCGTTGAACCCCTTACCGAACATGCCCCCCGATCCGATCGCGATCTTCGACTGGGTGATCTGATATCCGTCGCCCAGAGGATCGTTTTCCGGATCGAGGAAGGTCAGCACGCGCTTCTGCTGATAGTCCTGAAGTCCGACGAAGAACGCAACCGGCGCCAAGGCAATCGCCGCGACACCCGAGAGCACGAACCAGCGTACCGGGAGTCCTGCAAGGAACAGCACCACGAAGCCACCAAAGGCGATAGCGAGCGAAGTACCAAGATCAGGTTGCAGAAGCACGAATGCGATGGGGAGGAGAATTATCGCAGCGGCAGGCATGAGGGCGCGCCAGGTCGGCACCATACCTACGGGAAGCGAGCCGTAATATTGAGCGAGGGCAAGCACGACCGCCGGCTTCATGATTTCCGAAGGCTGAATGCGGATCGGCCCAAGTTCCAGCCACCGCTGGCTCCCGCCGCCTACCTGACCGACGATCTCCACCGCGATCACCAGCAGCAAGGTGGCAACATAGGCCGGGTAGGCGAGCAGCCCGACCATGTTTCTACCGAAACGCGAGACTACGACCGCCATCACGAAGAAAACCGCAAAGCGGATCAAATGCGACTGGGCATAGGCATCGAAGTTGCCGGCCGCTGCCGAAGTAAGGACGAGGGCCCCGAAGCCGATCAATGCAAATAGGGGGAACAGCATCATCCATGGCTGGCGAGCTACGGGCGCTGGAACGATGGAACTCATTCGCCCGCATCCTCCGGAGCGGAAGAAGCATTGCCTCCCGCAGAAGGAGGCCGCGATCCCTCGGTTCCTGAATTGCGCAATTGCTGTGCCAATTCTTCCGATTGACGCTGTGCGAGGCGTGCCTCGGCATCGACCTGATCGAAAATCTGCTCTGTGCGCAGCGGAACAGGCTCAACTACCTCGCCCGTCGCTGCCGCGTAGGCACGGTATTTGGAATCCAACCTTTGCTGAGCATTTCCGCCCCATTGCTCTTCCAGCGGGAGCAGCGCTTCCATGCCTTTCACCGGATCGAACAGGAAGGTCATCACGTCGCGCGCGATGGGATAGGCCGAGCCGGATCCGCCACCATGTTCGATGACCACGGCGCCGGCATACTTCGGTTTGTCGAAAGGCGCGAAGAACACGAACAGGCCGTGATCGCGATATTTCCACGGACCGCTCCTGCCGTCCGAAACGCTCAGCGAGACGACCTGCGCCGTCCCTGTTTTGCCTGCCATCTTGATGTCTTCGATCGGCAATCTCGCCCGGCCGGCAGTACCGGGGCCGTTCACCACATCGCTCATTGCCTGCCGGACGTAGCCGATCTCGTCGGCACTGAAGTTGAAATGCTCGAACTTGGGCCTTTGGTCATCCATCCGAAGATGCGGCATGACCTTGTATCCCGTCGCCAGCCGCGCGCTCATGACCGCAAGCTGGAGCGGGTTCACGAGGTAGTAGCCCTGGCCGATGGACGCATTGACCGTATCGTAGGGCTGCCAGGCCTGATCATACTTCCGCTGCTTCCACGCAGGTTCCGGGACCGTACCATAGAACTGGCTGGTGACGGGCAGATCGAACTCCTCGCCTAAGCCCATTTTATGCGCCCATTCGGCGACTTTGCCGAAGCCGATCTTCTGGGCGAAATGATAGAAATAACTGTCGCAGCTCTGGTAGATGGCCTTGGCCATGTCGACCCGGCCATGATTGCTCCAGCAGTTGAAGAAGCGGTTACCGATCCGTCGCCCGCCGCCGCACATGATGGCTTCGTCCGGCTTCACTCCAGCATCCAGGAAAGCCATGCAGTGCATCGGCTTGACGGTCGAGCCTGGCGGGTAAAGCCCCTTCAGGACCTTGTTCCGCAATGGCACGCGTTCGTCATCGCGCAGCATGGAATATTCGACGCGTCCGATCCCCGCGGAGAAGCTGTTGGGATCGAAGCTCGGCATGGAAGACATGCAGAGGATATCGCCGTTTTCACAGTCCATGACGACGCAGGAACCACTTTCCAACCCGATCCGGCGCGCGGCGTAATCCTGTAAAGGCCCATCGATCGTCAGCCTGACAGGTGCGCCCTGCTTGTCTTCGCGGGTTTCAAGGTCGCGCACGATCCGGCCCGAAGCGGTGACTTCGACGCGGCGTGCGCCCGGATCCCCTTGCAGTTCCTGTTCGAACTGCGCTTCGAGCGCATCCTTCCCGATCTTGTAGCCGGGAGTGATCATGAGGGGATCGGGATTTTCCTCGTACTCCTCAGCCGAAGCAGGGCCAACGTATCCGATTAGATGCCCGACGCTGGGGCCGGTCGGATAAAACCGCGAGAAGCCGCGCTGCGGAACGACCCCGGGCAGGTCGGGAAGGCGGACGCTTATGGCGGCAAACTGATCGTAATCGAGCCCGGTGGCCACCTCGATGGGCTGGAACCCGCGAGCCTCATTAATCCGCTTCGAGATGTCGGCCACGTTGTTGGTCGACAGATCGAGGATGTTGGCGAGCACACCTAGCGTCCTTTCCGGATCGGCCAGCCGTTCCGGAATGACATCGACGCGGAAGTCGGCGCGGTTGGAGGCGAGCGGTGCGCCGTTCCGATCAAGTATCCAGCCCCGCCGCGGTGGAATCAGCGAGAGGTTCACCCTGTTGCTTTCGGACTCGAGCACCCAGCGTTCATTCTCTGCAATGGCGATATAGGCCATGCGGGAAGCGAGAATCGTCCCGATCCCGCCCATGCCCGCGCCGATAACGAAAGTGCGCCGATCGAATGCGTTGTCTAGGGTGGTCTGGCTGACCAGTTCGCGCGGCTTTGCACCGGCTCTGCGGCGTCCGAATAAACCCATCAGACCCGCCTCCAGCGCCTCAGACGCAGTTCGTCCAGACGGGAAACGAAGACGGCTACGAGCGGATAGATCAGAACGGCAAACACGAGTTGGGGCACAATGGCGACGAGCGAGGGCAGGGTGGGCGTGGCTCCCGAAAGCAGCCAGCCTGCAAAGAGATAACCGCTCGCCAATATACCTGCCGTGAACCAGTCCTGCCAGAACGCACGCCAGGGCCAGCGCATCTCCACTGCCTCGATGACAAGTAGGGTGACGGACCAGGTGAGTATCGCGAAACCGAAAGGCTGGCCGCTGTAGAGATCATCGAACATTCCAAGCGGGAAACCGGCCCATACCGGGAGCAAGCCGGGCCGTACGAGGCGCCAAGCCAGCAACATGAGAAAGCCGAGCGGCGGAACTAGCGGAAGAGCTGTAGCGATCGGGAATATCGGCAGGAGCGATCCGATCAAGATCGCCGCCCACGGGATAATATTGGCAAGCAGCGGTGAATGGGACCGGTTGATGCGACTGCCATAGGCATCGCTGCGTGCGCGCGGTTCGATCCGCTCCATCAGTCGCCCAGTTCTTCCTCTATCGGCGTTTGCGCACCGACAGCGGCTTCCGGCTCGAATATCGGCTCGACCGAAACGAAATCGGTCGCCGCAGGGTCGCTGACGATGCGGGCAAGGCCTCCGTCGTCGGTCAGCTCGGTTACAATGGCGACAGCGATGCCCGGCGGATAATAACCACCGGCGCCGCTGGTCACGAACATGTCACCCACGGCCAGCGGGTTGATGCCGAGATTGATAAGCTTGATGCGCAGGAGGCTGTCCCCGCGTCCCTCGGCGAAAGCCACGGTTTCGTCTCCGGCCCGAATTACCGGCAGCACGCTTTCGCTGTCGGTCAGCAACAGGACACGCGACGATGTCGCCCCGGTCTCCAAGATGCGACCGACCACTCCGCGTGCCGAGCGCACCGGCATGCCCACTTCGACGCCGTCATCCGATCCCGCACCCAGATAGGCAAACCGGCGCGTGCTCGAAGCCGTCGATCCTACAAGTCTTGCTACGGCTACAGGCTCACGCTCTTCGTCTTTCAGGTCGAGCAGGCCCTTGAGACGTGCATTCTCGCGCCGCAGGGCCTCTGCTTCCGCAAGGCGAATGCGTGCAAGTTCCATTTCACGCTTGAGTTCAGCATTCTTCGAACCAGCGCGATAGTAGCCGCTGATGGATTCCCATAACGACTTCGACCCCGTGCGCGCAGCCGCGGCGGTCTCGGTCGCCGGAGAGGCAGCATCCTGCGCGGCACTTCTCGGCCCGCCGAATAGGTCGGGCTGGAAAAAGGAAATGCCAAGCAGGATTGCACCGATCAGCGCACCGGCGCCGGCGACGATGTAGCCGGTGAAAAGATTGTATTGCGCTCGCTTGGAATAGCTGGAGCGCCGCTGGCCGCTCGGCGCCATGGCCGTTCCCCCTTAGGCGGTCATCAAGACGCCGCGATAGATCGGATCTTCCATCGCACGACCGGTCCCCAGCGCCACGCAGGACAGCGGGTCTTCCGCTATCGTGACAGGGAGGCCGGTTTCCTCACGAAGATATTCGTCGAGACCACCGATCAGCGCACCGCCGCCGGTGAGCACGATGCCCTGGTCGACGATGTCCGCCGCCAGTTCGGGCGCCGTGTTTTCAAGCGCTATACGCACGCCTTCGACGATTGCGCCGATCGGTTCGCTCAGCGCTTCCGCGATGTGACCCTGGTTGATCGTGATTTCCTTGGGCACACCGTTGACGAGATCGCGTCCCTTGATGGTAATCTGTTCGCCGATACCGTCTTCGGGCGGTCGCGCGACCCCATAGTCCTTCTTGATCCGCTCGGCCGTGCTTTCGCCGATCAGCAGGTTGTGGTGTCGTCGGACGTACGAAACGATGGCTTCGTCCATTTTGTCGCCGCCGGTACGGACCGAAGTGGTGTAGGCGAGGCCCCTCAGCGATAGTACCGCGACTTCCGTCGTGCCGCCGCCGATATCAACGACCATCGAACCGACAGGCTCGGTAACCGGCATGTCGGCACCGATGGCTGCGGCCATGGGCTCGAGGATCAGATAGACCTGGCTGGCACCGGCATTTGATGCCGCATCGCGGATCGCGCGGCGCTCGACCGATGTCGAACCCGAAGGGACGCAGATCGTGATTTCGGGATACCGCATCAGGCTCTTGCGGCCGTTCACCTTACGGATGAAGTGCTTGATCATTTCCTCTGCCACGTCGAGATCGGCGATCACGCCGTCACGAAGGGGCCGGATGGCTTCTATCGAGTCGGGCGTCTTGCCCATCATCATCTTCGCATCATCGCCAACGGCCTTGACGCGCTTCATGCCGTTGATCGTCTCGAGCGCAACCACGCTCGGCTCATTCAGGACGATGCCCTGATCCTGCACGTAAACCAGCGTATTGGCGGTCCCGAGGTCGATCGCCATGTTCTGCACGCCAAATTTGAAGATATTGTTCCAGAGGCCCATATTCGTTCGATAATCCGTGTGATGTCGGGGTCAGTCGACGGTTGTGTGGAGCCGCGCGCTTGCACCCGTGAGGAAACGGTGGCGGAGCCTTAGCGATATTACGCACCGAAAGCCAAAAATTTCCTTAGGGCAATTGGGGGATAGGCAAACGCGCCGTCTCGGATTCCTCGCGCTTCGTCGCTATCGTTGCCTGTCCATGCCTGAAATACGCCGCCTGCCCGATACTCTCGTCAACCGCATTGCTGCCGGAGAGGTGGTCGAGCGCCCGTCTTCCGCGCTCAAGGAACTGATGGAAAACGCGATCGACGCAGGTGCTTCGCGCATAGCGGTCAAACTGGTCGAGGGCGGGCTGACGAGCCTTGAAGTGACCGATGACGGCTGCGGCATGAGCCCGGACGAAATGGCCTTGGCGCTGGAACGTCATGCGACCTCGAAGCTGCCCGACGAAGCCATCGAGCAGGTGTCGACCCTTGGCTTTCGCGGAGAGGCATTACCGAGCATCGCCAGTGTTGCGCGGTTCACGCTGGAAAGCCGTCAACAAGGCGCAGAGCAGGGTTGGAAGCGCGTCGTCGATCACGGCGAGCTGATCAGCGAAGGTCCCGCTGCCCTGCCACCGGGGACGCGGGTTCGAGTGGAAAATCTGTTCGGCAGGATCCCTGCGCGCCGCAAGTTCCTGCGCACTCCGCGCAGCGAGTATGCCGCTTGCCTCGATGTGGTGAAGCGCCTTGCGATGGCACGCCCCGATGTGGCCATTACGCTCGATCACGGGGAACGCCGTATCCTTGGTCTTCAGGGGGGCGAAGGACTTGCGAACCGCGTGGCCCAGGTCATCGCCCGCGAGCTCAAGGAAAACGGCGTCGCGATCGATCTGGATCGTGGGACCATGCGCCTGACCGGAATTGCGGGCCTGCCGACCTACAATCGCGGGATTGCCGATCACCAGTACCTCTTCGTCAACGGCCGCCCGGTGAAGGATCGCTTGCTGACCGGTGCGGTACGCGGCGCATACGCCGATATGCTTGCGCGTGATCGCCACGCGGTGCTGGCGTTGTTCCTCGACCTTCCCCCCGAGGAAGTGGACGTGAACGTCCATCCGGCCAAGACCGAGGTGCGTTTTCGCGATGCGCAGGCGGTGCGCGGATTTATCGTCTCTGGTCTCAGGCAAGCGCTGGCGACCGGCGATAAGCGGAGCGCGCAGTCTCCCGATGCTGGGGCAATGTCGCGTTGGCAGCAGGAACCGGAAAGGGAGGAACCAGCGCCGGCGTTGCGCTCGATTTTCGAGGGGCGGGATTGGTCCGCTCCGCAGCCCCGTGTATCAGAGGCTGGCTCCGCGTGGCGCGGTTATGAAGCAGAAGTCATTGCAGCGCCGCGCGGGCGGGCGGAGGAAGCGGTTCCAGTGTCCGCCGCTGAAGCTGATTATCCTCTCGGCATTGCACGCGGACAGGTGGCGAATACCTATATCGTGGCCGAGGCCAAGGATGGTCTGGTCCTTGTCGACCAACATGCGGCGCACGAGCGCCTTGTGCTTGAGCGACTGAAGGCGGCAGGGGCCGAGGAGGCGGTGGCACGCAGCCAGGCGCTGCTTATCCCAGCAGTGGTGGAACTCGAAGAGACGAGCTGCGACCGGCTGGAAGAAGCGGCGGAAAGCCTGGCAAAGCACGGTCTGGCCATCGAACGTTTCGGCCCGTCGGCCATGCTGGTGCGAAGCCTGCCGCATGCCATCGCGCGAACCGATCCCGAGAAATTGCTCCGCGATATCGACGACGATCTTGCCCTGAACGGGGAGGCGCTGCACCTCGGCGAGAAGCTCGACCTCGTGCTCGCCACGATGGCCTGCCATGGTTCGGTGAGGGCAGGGCGCGTGTTGCGCGTCGACGAGATGAATTCGCTGTTGCGCGAGATGGAACGGACCCCGCGCTCGGGCCAATGCAACCATGGGCGCCCCACGTGGGTTAAGCTCTCCATGGAAGATGTAGAAAAGCTCTTCGGGAGACATTGATGCGCTGGACTGTCTTGGCACTGCCCTTCGTACTTCTGGCCTGCGACGAACCCTCGCCAGCCGAGGAAGAGGCAGCGCGCCAGCAGGCCGTGGCCGAGGTCAAGGCCAATCAGAAGCCGCCGCCGGAAGAACTCGTGCTCGATCCGATCCGCTACCCGGAAATCGAGAAGCACGATCTGTTCGGCGCGGGATGCAGTTTCGTGCCCGACGGCGGCGGGCTCGGAGCAGTTGCGATCGGCATGGCCGACAAGGGCTACATGATCCGCAAGGGCGAATTGATGGTATTCGCGGCGGATATGGGCAGCGCAGAGTTACCTTATCTGGCGCGGCGCAAATATGACGGCCGCGAATTTTCCTTCTCGCTCGATCTCGATGAAGGGGAGGGAACGCAAATCGGCTACGAAACCACGGATTATCGAGGCACGCTGACCGTAACGGATGGCACCAATGCCGTAGTGTACAAATCCGAAGGTCTGACCCAGTGCGGAGCTTGAGTTAGTCCGAACCATCCGGGTCCCGCGTACGGATCAACGCATTCGAAACCATCTCCAGGACGATTTTATCGTTCTGGTTAAAGGTACGGATACGGCTTTTGAAAATACCCATTTCCGGACGCGATGCGCTGCGGCGCTTCTCGATCACTTCGGTTTCACACCTCAGCGTATCGCCGGGGTAGACCGGCTTCGTCCAGCGTAGTTGATCGACTCCCGGGGAACCGAGGCCAGCCGATTTCTCGTTCATCATGTTTTCGACCATCATGCGCATGGTCATGGAACAGGTATGCCAGCCGCTTGCCGATAACCTGCCGAAATGGGTCTCTGCGGCCGCCTCGTCGTCGAGGTGAAATGGCTGGGGATCGTATTTGGAGGCGAATTCCATCACCTCTTCACGGGTAACCTCGTAAGCACCGAAGTTGCGGGTCGTTCCGATCGCGAGATCTTCGTAGAATATCATTCTTCGATCTTTGGCCCAGCCCGCGATGCGTTGCAATATGCAATTGAAAGTGGCGCCGACTGGGTACGCATGCCCGGGGGCTCAGCTCCGAAAATGTGGCTTCAATCCTTCAGGCCCGAAATCCGGAATGATCCGGTATTTCGCGGTGAACAGGCTGAAAATGCCGAACATTATCAGACCAATCGCCACGAGAGTGTAGATCGTGCCCATGTCGCGAAGGGAAAGGATCGCTTCGCCAAGCCCCTGAATTCGGTCGCCGCGCTCCGCCCAGGCTCCGTCGAGCATCGACCAGCCGATGAGGAGAAATACAACCGCCCGCGCCGCATGTCCGGCACGTCCGATGGCCTTTGTGACCTGGGGCGCACGGGCGCTGATACGGTGCATGAAGTGTGCCGACCATGCCGTCTTGGCTTGCATGAATGCTCCGACCAGAAAGCCGAGACCTACGGCAGCGATTACAATCCAGCCAAGCTCCATCTGAAGAATGGAACCAGCCATTTCCTCGCCTCCGCCATCGCCCGCGCTGCTCTGCTTCTCACCGGTGGCGAACTGGTAACACGCGTAAGCGAGGAACAGGTGGGCGACCGCGCTTGCCGCATCACCGACGCGCTTCAGAACGCCGCTCGTATCGGATCCTCTGTGCTGCAAGTCGCTGATCGCGCACATCAGGCGAAACGCCACATAGGCAAGCAGGCCGAAAGTCATGGCCCACAGGATCGGCGTGCCGAATGGGACATCCTGGATGTAATCGTAGACGGCGCTGCCGCCGCCTTTCGCATCGCCGCGGGTACCCAGGGCAATATAGCCCAGCAGGATATAGGTAAGGCCGCGCGCGGCGAAACCGACACGCACCAGCCAGCTGAACTTCTCGGACTTGTCCACCATGGCTGGCGCGCTTTCGGTATCGCTAGTCGGTCAGGCGCGGAACTTGGGCACGCCGGCGCTGCTGTCGAGTTCCGGGATGATGCGGTACCGCGCCAGTACCAGGCTGAAGAGTCCGAACAGCATCAGGCCGATCGCCGTAAGCGTAAAGATGAAGCCCTCTCCGGCAAGGCTGGCCACCGCATCGCCGAGGGTTTTAACCTGGTCTGCGCCGCTCGACATGAAGCCAGCCTTGAAGAGCGACCAGCCGATGACGGTATAGACCACGCCGCGAGCGATATAGCCTGCGCCGCCGAGCCAGCGCGTCGCGTCGGGCGCGCGGCCGGAAATGCGGTTCATGAATTCACCAGTCACGCCCTTCTTCACCTGGAAGATGGCGGCAGCGAAAAAGGCGACGCCGAGGAGGCCGAGGATCGCTCCGCCGAACTCCATCGACAGCACGCCTGATGCAGCTTCCTGCGCACCTCCGCCGCCTCCGGAACTGCCGCTGGTAGCGAACTTGTAGGCGGAGTAGGCAAGTACGAGGTGAGCGATGCCGCTCCCCGCGTGACCGATGCGTTTGGCCCAGCCCTTGCTGTCCGACCCGGTGTTCTCGATGTCGAACAGGGGGGAGCAGAAGCGGAAAAGCGCATAGGCGAGCAGTCCGATGACCATGATCCACAGGATCACGTTGCCTGCGGGGTAATCGTCGATCGCGCGGAAGATCCCGTTGGTACCTTCGGCAATCTTGCTGGAGCTTGTCAGGGCGATGAGCCCGAGCACGAAATAGAGTATCGCACGGCTGAAATAGCCGACCCGCACGAGCCAGCTGAATTTTTCGGACTTATCTACCACTTTGGTAACTCCCCTTGTTTGCAGGCCTAACGGCAGGGGAGGGCGTGCGTTCCGCCCAGCGATCAATTGCCTGTGGATAGGGCAGGACGCAGGGAGTCGATTGAACCGTCGGCACGCTCGACCTGCGGCAGCCCAATGAGGTGCCGCAACAGCGGAGCGACGTCGGTATTGTCAAAAACGGGCAGCGCCGCGCCGTTCCGGAAGGCCGGACCGTTGGCGATGAACAGCGACAGCATTTCAGGCGCGTAAGGATCGTATCCGTGGCTGCCACCCGTCCAGCTGGCGGTCGGGGCGGAAGGGGTAATCGTCCAGCCAGTTTCCGGCAGACACAGGTAGGGCGGGATGCGGGCATGCGTTCCGTAGTTGTAGCGAGCGGGGATATTTTCCTTCGCCCAGCAGGTCATGCGTTCGTGGTCCGCAAGGATGGCTTCGCGGAACGCGTCTGCTTTTCCTTCCGCAGGCTCGAAAGTGCCATAGGCGCCACCTTCCACCAGTCGATAGAGCGAACTGTCGAGGATATCGTCGAGCACGATCACGCGCTCCGAACTCGTGGCCGCCATGCCGTGATCGGAAACGATTACGAGATTGGCGGGCTGGCCGAATTCGCGCAGACCCTCGGCGAGCATGGCTATATGCGCGTCGACATCGCGCAGCGCGGCATTCACTTCCTCGCTGTCCGGTCCAGCATCATGGCCCGCTGTGTCGACCGTGTCGAAATACAGCGTCAGGAACTCGGGGCGGATGTCCGCCCGGCGGCGCAGCCAGTCGAGCACGGAATTCACGCGCTGCGTGTTCGAAACCTGCATCGAAAACTGCTGCCAGTCGCTCGGCAAGGTTCCGTCTTCGACCGGGCCCCAGCCTTCGGCAGTGCCGCCCCATGGAACTGCCGAGCCGGGCCAGAACATGGCCGCAGAGCGGATGCCCGCTTCTTCCGCTTCGACCCAGATGGGTTTCGCGTCGTTCCACCAATAGGGGTCGACGGTTGCCATGGTGAAGACCTCGTCGGGACGGGTTTCGTCTTCCATGCGGTTGGCGGTGATGCCGTGGTGATCGGGCACGAGACCTGTCACCAGCGTCCAGTGATTGGGGAAGGTCTTTGTGGGGAAAGACGGACGCATCGCCGCGCTCACGCCGCCGGTCGCAAGCGAGGAAAGCACCGGCGTAATTCCGCGATCGAGGTAGGATGGATGAAACCCGTCGATGGAGACGAGGATCGTCACTGGTTCGCGCTGTTCCACCTGTGTCGACGAGACGCTTTCGACCTGCGGTGCGCAGGCCGGGAGAACGGCAGCCGCAGCAAGGGCGAGGGCGGTGACGAATTTCTTCATGGCGACCTGTTTTCCCGCAATCAGACGTTGAATTTGAACAGCATTACGTCGCCATCCTTGACGAGGTATTCCTTGCCTTCCTGGCGCAGCTTGCCCGCCTCGCGTGCACCGCTTTCGCCGTTCAGCGCGATGTAGTCATCGTATGCAATTGTTTCAGCACGAATAAAGCCGCGCTCGAAATCGGTGTGAATTTCACCCGCCGCCTGCGGGGCCTTGGCACCTTCGGGGAAGGTCCATGCGCGCGATTCCTTCGGCCCGGCGGTGAAGAAGGTGTTGAGGCCGAGGAGCTTGTAGCCGGCCTTGATCACACGGGAGAGCCCGCTTTCCTCGAGGCCGAGCTCGGTGAGATATTCGGCGCGGTCTGCGGCATCCATCGACACCAGCTCGCTTTCGATCGCTGCCGATACGACGACCGCCTGCGCACCTTCGGCCTTGGCCTTTTCGAACACGAGGTCGGAGAAGGCATTACCCTTGGATGCGTCTTCTTCACCCACATTGCAGACGTAGAGCACCGGCTTGGCGGTGAGCAGCTGCGCCTGACGAAGGACGCGGGCTTCTTCTTCGTCGTTCGGTTCGGTCAAGCAGGCAGGCTTGCCGTCTCGCAGCAAGGCGAGCGCCTGTCCGAGCACGCTGGCGGTGATCTTCGCTTCCTTATCGCCGGCCGTAGCGCGTTTTTCCGCAGCGGGAACGCGTTTTTCCAGGCTTTCGAGATCGGACAGCATCAGTTCGGTTTCGACCACCTCGGCATCGGCAATCGGATCGACCTTGTTCGACACATGCTGGATGTCGTCATCCTCGAAACAGCGCAGGACATGGACGATGGCATCCACCTCTCGGATATTCCCCAGGAACTGGTTGCCGAGACCTTCGCCCTGGCTCGCACCTTTGACGAGCCCCGCGATGTCGACGAAGGCAAGCTGCGTCGGGATGATCTTGGCCGAACCCGCGATCGCCGCGATCTTGTCCAGACGCGGATCGGGCACGGAGACCTGACCCACGTTCGGCTCAATCGTGCAGAACGGATAGTTCGCGGCCTGTGCGGCCTGCGTTTCGGTCAATGCATTGAAAAGGGTGGACTTGCCGACATTCGGCAGGCCGACGATCCCGCAACGGAAACCCATCTAAAACTCCGGAAACAATGGTCTGGCCGCGCCCTTAGCGGCGGCAGCCGGGGAATGCCAGCATGTCAGACATTATGGACCGCCTTGATTAGCGGCCCATAGCCGCTTTCGCCCAGCCAGCCGACCTGCGTCTTGGCGGTGACTTCGTTGATCGCGGTCTGAGGGATGTCGCCTCCGCTGACGGGCAGACGGACCGGGCGTGTTCCTGCGGGCATGCCGAGCACGCGGGCCATGGCGCGGGGAATGTCCATCGGATCGGCACTGCGGCCCGAACCGTCTTCCTCGCCCATCCGGGCAACGACCTGCGGATAGCCCTCGAGGTGTTGCTCGGCCGCGCGCGCCTTCAATTCGGCGGAGTAACGATTGCGGTTGACCCACACCTGGGTCGGATAGCCGCCCGGTTCTATGATTGTGACCCCGATGCCGTGGGGCACCAGTTCGTAAGCCAGCTGTTCGCCCATCGCTTCAACGGCGAATTTGGTCGCAGAATAATGCCCGGAATAGGGCACGATCACGCGCCCCAGCTGGCTGGAGATGTTGAAGATGTGCCCCTGCTTGCGTGCCCGCATTTTGGGCAACACTGCGCGCGCCAGCCGGTGATAGCCGAAGACATTGGTATCGAAGGCGAGCCGGGTCGCTTCCATGTCCTGCACTTCCGCAGGACCCGTGATGCCGACGCCCGCATTGTTGACGAGCACGTCCAGCCCGCGGCCGAGTTCGCTTTCCGCGTCGCCAACGGCACCAGCCACTTCCTGGTCCAGCAGCACGTCGAGCTGCTTTACCCGGATATCGAGATTGTCGTCGCTGGCGAGCTGGCGTAATTCCTCCGCTTCGGGACGCGGGATGTTGCGCATGGTAGCGAACACCGTCGCCCCGAGCCTTGCGAAGTGTTCTGCAGATAGCCTCCCGAACCCGGAAGAGCAGCCGGTGATGAGGATCGCCTTCCCGGACAGGTCGGGGGCCGGTGTTTCCACCTTGTCTTGCTGCGCACGGGCGGCAGTTGCAGCGATGGCGCCGGTCGCGGCGGCTCCGGCAAGCAGGGTACGGCGGTCGAGATTTGGCATCGGCGGGTCTCCTCTGTTCGGGAGACCCCTAGCAGATCATTCCTGCATTCGCAGGGCGATATCGTTCATGAAACGCACATCGTCATTCTTGGCCAGCCATTCGGCCTCCGCACCGATCGCGCCGAGCATGGCGGCCAGATCGTCCATCTCGCTCTTCGCATAGTTGCCCAGTACGTGGCCTGTGACCCGGTCCTTGCTGCCGGGATGGCCGATCCCGATGCGGACACGGCGGAATTCGGGGCCGAGATGCTGGTTGATCGAACGCAGCCCATTGTGACCCGCCAGCCCGCCACCACGGCGCACCTTCACCTTGAAAGGCGCAAGGTCGAGCTCGTCGTGGAAGACGGTGAGGTCTTCAACCTCAAGCTTGTAAAAGCGCATTGCCTCGCCCACCGCGCGCCCGCTCTCGTTCATGTAGGTCGCAGGCTTGAGCAGCACGATCTTCTCGCCGCCGATGCGGCCTTCCTGTACCCAGCCGGAAAACTTCTTCTGGACGGGACCGAACCCGTGGATTTCGGCAATGGCGTCGCACACGATGAAGCCGATATTGTGCCGGTGCATCGCATATTGCGGTCCGGGATTTCCGAGGCCTGTCCAGATCTGCATGTTTCGCCTTTAGCATGCTGCGCGTGCCCCTCAAGCGCCGGGCGCTGCATCTCGGTGCGCAGTGGCGGCGATGCGCAGGCGCGCTTTGACTGCCGTGACCAAGAACCGGGCCGACGACAGGCCCGGCAAGGGCGACTGCCCGCCCGCAGCGGGTGCGGCTTGCCGCACATCCAGCGAGGACGAAGCTGCGGATGCAGGTTCGGAATACAAGAACGCCGGCCTCTTTCGAGACCGGCGCCTTGGTGATTTGCGAATGCAAGAAGCGAATTAGTCTTCGCTCTTGTCTTCCTGTTCCTGCTCGGCGTCCTCGTCCGCACCCTGTTCGGTTGCGGGAACATCCTGCGCATCGGTATCGCCTTCATCTTCGCCTTCGGCGCCTTCGCTCTTCTTGAGCGCGGACGGAGCGACGAGGGTGGCGATGGTGAAGTCGCGGTCGGTGATGGCGCTTTCGCTGCCAGCCGGAAGCGTCACTTCGCTGATGTGGATCGAATCGCCGACTTCCTTGCCGGTTACGTCGATTTCGATTTCACCCGGGATCTTGTCGTTTTCGCAGATCAGTTCCAGCTCGTGACGGACAACGTTCAGCACGCCGCCCTTCTTGAGACCCGGGCTGGCTTCTTCATTGGTGAAGACCACAGGAACCTGGACTTCGATCTTGCCGCCCTTGACCATGCGGAAGAAATCGACGTGCTCGGGGCGGTCGTTGACGGGGTGAAGCGACACGTCCTTGGGAAGAGTTTTCACCTTCTTGCCACCCAGCTCGATCTCGACGATCGAGTTCATGAAGTGGCCGGTGCCGAGCTGCTTGACCAGCTCCTTCTCTTCCACATGGATCAGTGTGGGTTCTTCCTTGCCGCCATAGATCACGGCGGGGACGCGGCCTTCGCGACGCAGTGCACGGGAGGCTCCCTTGCCAGCCCGTTCGCGCGTCTCGGCCGGAAGTGTCAGAGCATCGCTCATGTCGCTTACCTTTCGAATGCAATTAGGTTACTCGGTCCGCCACGCCTCCAGGGATGACCATGACGCCGAAGCGCGCGCCTATAGCGGCGGTAGGCGGAAAAGCAAGCGCGAAGGCTATTGGACGCGCCGAACGGTATAACCTTCGCGTGCGAGCAGGGCGGGCAAACCATCTTCACCCAAAAGATGTGCCGCGCCCACCGCTATCAGGGGGCGTTCGGGTTGCTGAAGCAACGGCTGCAGGCGGGACAGCCAGGCCTCATTGCGCGAGGTCAGCAATGCCGCGCGGAGTTCGGGATCGCCCAGAAACCCCTCGCCAGAGGATTTTTCGAGGGCAGGCAAGTCGCCGGTTTTCCACGCTACCGTCATTTCGGAGGCGCGATCCTTGCGACCGGAAGCCTCGGCTATCACCGCTTCGAGCAGGTCGACCTGCTCGGTTTCAGGCAGGCTGTCGAAGAGGGACAGCTGCCCGCGTACGCCTTCGAACTCGACAACACTTCGCCCGGCAAACTCGGAGATCAGCGCGCGATCCGCGCCATATTGCGGGTCGCCTGTGGAAGCCAGTTGCGCGAGTGTCAGGGCCGCAGCCCAGCTTTCCATTGCGTCGAGATGGCCGGTCGGGATTTCTCCCTCGGCAAGGAGCAAATCGAGACTGGAGCGTGCGGCCGGGGCGATTCTCGCATGGATCGAGGAGGCGGGTACATCATCGAACGCCATGGACCTGAAGATCAGCGCCATTCCTTCGCGATCGGAAAGGTCGGCCACCTCGACCAGCAACAGGTCGGCTTCATCGATGACGGCATCGAGACGCCGCGATCGCCACTCGACATCTGCCGGCAGGGCGTGAACGGTCCCGAACAGCCAACCCTCAATTTCTCCGTCCCGTCCGGCGATCTCGTAGAATGCAGGAAAACCCTCCGCCGAAGCTGCGGCGGAGGGTTCCGATGCATCGCTGCCGCATGACGCGAGCAGAAATGCCAGTGCTGCGGCAAGCAGTCGGCTAGGGTTCACTGGACGCGGGTCACCTCGATGTCGCGCGAACGCAGGTAATCCTGCACGCTCTGTTCTCCAGCCAGATGGCCTGCACCGACGGCGATGAAGACCGCACCCGGTTCGTCCATCCGTTCGTCGATCCACTCGGCCCAACGCTCGTTCCGCTGGTAGAGTAGGGCGGCAGCCACGACCGGATCGGTGAGCCCGCGGTTCATGATCTCGGCCAGGCCATCGGCATCGCCTTCGAGCCATTCGGCGACCATCTCGTCCATCATGGTGACGAGGCCATCAAGGTCGCGCGCCGACGCCATCAGGAATTCGATCTGGCTTTCTTGCGGCAGCGTATCGAACAGATCGATCTGCTGGTCCGCGGTTTCCAGCGCGCCGCGCTTCGCGGTTTCGGAAGCAGCCGCTTCGACGACCTTCTCGACGCCGCTGGCAGGATCGTAACCCTTTTGCATCAGGGGCAGCACCGCCATCGTCATGCCTGCAAACCAGGGTTCGAACCGATCGAACGCCGCAGGCGGCATGCCCAGCTTGGCCAGCGCCGCTTCATAGACCGTCCGATCTTCCTCGGAAAGAAGGTCGCGGAGCGACTGGTCCTGCGGCAGCATGGCCTTACCCATGATGGTTGTCTGCAACGCCGGGTCATTCATCGCATCGGCGGGGATTTCGGTGACGAGCGTGTCGGCGCTTTCAAGAGCTGCCGCAATGTCCTCGTCATACCATTCGACGTCCTTCGGCAGGACATGGACCGTCCCGAACAGATAGATGGTCGTGTCCTCGTCGCTCACTTTCCAGAGAGCGGGGCCAGCGGGTGCAGGTGAGGGCGCGGTTGCCGCTGCGGCGGTCTCGACATCCTGGGCGTTCGCCGTGGCACAACCGCCAAGCGAGAGTGCAAGGCCGGTGCATGAAGCAAGAAGTACACGTTTCATATGAATGACTTTCTTTTCAAAAGGATTGATTTGCATAAATACCGCTTAGAATAAATGACTGGTTTCAGGGTACGCTGTCATCGAAAATGTCCTCGATCGGCATATCGAATAGCCGCGCAATACGAAAGGCGAGTGGCAATGACGGATCGTGCTTGCCCGTCTCGATGGCGTTGACGGCCTGACGCGAGACTTCGAGATGGCCAGCAAGTTCTGCTTGGCTCCATTCGCGTTCGGCTCGCAGGACGCGGAGGCGGTTCTTCATTCGACATTGGTCCCCATCCGGTCGCGCAACAGGCTGGCGAAATATCCAAGATAAAAAGCAAATCCGGCAAGCAACGCGATGAGATAGGCATCGCGCAGGGCGGTTGGGATTGTGGTCTCTATGGAGGTCGGATTTCCGCCCGAGCCGATGTAGCTGCCAGCAGAATAGCCGAGTTCGTAAATGCCGACAGCTGTAAAGCAGAGCAAGTAGACCGCTATGGATCCAACGCAGGTTCTGAGGCCCATGGAACAGAGTTGTCGATAATAGTCGTCTGCCTTCAGTTGCATTGCTCCATTGAGAAGCACTCCTATGGAAAGAGCGAGAAAGAGCGGAGGCAGACGCTGGGGACCATGGGCGAAATACCAGAGCAGCGCTGCTATGTGCGCTGCAAAGCCGAGCCACATCAGCCAATAATAGCGCGAAAGGTCAGTTTGGGTCGGCGCGTGTTGGGACGAGAACATATAGATTGAGTTTCCCGGTGTCAGGTTGACCTGACTATATGTCGCGATTCGCTGACAATGTCAACACTACCTGACATCATGTCGTGATAACCTGTCATTTTCTCTCCCGCCGCACTGCGGCATTGACCCGTTTTCACGCTTCCGCCATTGCCCCGCGGATGGACCGTAATCCGCAAAATTCCTTTCAGGACATGATCCTCGCGTTGCATGATTTCTGGAGCGCGAACGGGTGCCTTATCCTGCAGCCCTATGACATGCGTATGGGCGCGGGCACCTTCCACACTGCCACCACGCTGCGTGCGCTCGGGCCGGAGCCGTGGAATGCGGCATTCGTGCAGCCCTGCCGCCGTCCGACCGACGGGCGCTATGGCGAAAACCCGAACCGGCTCCAGCACTATTACCAGTACCAGGTGATCCTGAAGCCGAGCCCGCCGGACATCCAGGACCTTTACCTCGAAAGCCTGCGGGTGATCGGCATCGATCCTCTGAAGCACGACATCCGCTTCGTTGAAGACGACTGGGAAAGCCCGACGCTCGGCGCATGGGGCCTCGGCTGGGAAGTCTGGTGCGACGGGATGGAAGTCACCCAGTTCACCTATTTCCAGCAGATGGGCGGCTTCGACTGCAAGCCGGTGGCGGGCGAACTGACCTACGGGCTCGAACGCCTCGCCATGTACATCCAGGGCGTCGACAACGTCTACGATCTCGACTTCAACGGACGCGGCGTCAGCTACGGCGACGTGTTCCTCGAGAACGAGAAACAGATGTCAAAATGGAACTTCGAGGTCGCCGAGACCGACGCCCTGTTCGACCTGTTCAACAAGGCCGAGGCCGAGTGCAAGAACGCGCTTGCCAATGAAGTGCCCATTGCCGCCTATGAACAGGCGGTCGAGGCCAGCCACATCTTCAACCTGCTTCAGGCGCGCGGCGTAATCAGCGTGCAGGAACGCGCCAGCTACATGGGCCGCGTCCGCGATCTGGCGCGTGGCAGCTGCGAAGCGCACATGGCCAAGGAAGCGCTCGTCTGGGCCGAGAAATATCCGGAGTGGAGCGCATGAGCGACTTTCTCCTCGAACTGCGCAGCGAGGAAATCCCCGCCCGCATGCAGGCTGGTGCGCGCGCCGAGCTTGAAAAGCTCTTCCAGCGTGAAATGGACAGCGCAGGCATTTCTCCGAGCGGGATCACCGTCTGGTCGACCCCGCGCCGCCTGGCGCTGATTGCGCGCGGGCTTCCCGAAGCCACCCAGGCGGTCAGCGAGGAATTGAAGGGCCCACCGGTCGGTGCGCCGGATCAGGCGCTGGAAGGCTTCTGCCGCAAGGCCGGAGTCGACAAGGCCGATCTCGAGACGCGCGACGTGAAGGGCAGGGCGACCTATTTCGCCGTGAAGAATATTCCCGGCCGCGCTACCAGGGACCTGCTCGCCGAAGCGATCCCCGCGATTATCCGCGATTTCAGCTGGCCCAAGTCGATGCGCTGGGGCGGGGCCTCGATCAGTACCGAGAGCCTTCGCTGGGTGCGCCCGCTATCGGGCATCGTTGCGCTGCTGGGCAAAGAACTGGTCGAGTGCGAGGTGCATGGCGTCACTTCGGGCTGGGTCACCCTCGGCCACCGCTTCCACCACTTGGGCGACATCACCATCGGCAGCGCTGCCGACTATGCCGAGAAGTTGCGCGCCTGCCACGTGGTCGTGGACCACGAAGAGCGGCAGGACCTGATCCGTTCCGGCGCCGCAAAGATAGCATCGGAGGCCGGGCTCAAGCTGGTCGAGGACGAAGGGCTGGTGATCGAGAACGCCGGGCTGACCGAATGGCCTGTCCCGCTCCTCGGCCGCTTCGAGGAGGATTTCCTCGAAGTCCCGCCCGAGACCATCCAGCTCACCGCCCGCGTGAATCAGAAGTATTTCGTCTGCGAAGATGACGTTGATGGTTCCGGGGCGAAACTCGCCAACGCCTTCATCTGCACCGCCAATATCGAGGCGGAAGACGGCGGCGCACGCGTGGTCGACGGCAACCGCAAGGTCCTCGCCGCACGCCTGTCCGACGCGCGCTTCTTCTGGGACGTCGACCGCAAAAAGACGCTCGCCGAACATGCCAAGGGGCTGGAGCGGATCACGTTCCACGAGAAGCTCGGCACCGTCGCTGACAAGGTGGAGCGCGTGGCCAAGCTGGCGCGCTGGCTGGTCGAATCCGATATCGTCACCCCGGACTTGATCCGGGGTGGTGCTTCTTCGAGCGCCGCAGAAGAAAATCACCACCCCGGCTCGGGGGCCGGGGTGACGAAGGAGCAATTGGCGGACATGGCAGAACAGGCCGCGCGCTTCGCCAAGGCAGACCTCGTCACCGAAATGGTCGGCGAGTTTCCCGAACTGCAGGGCCTGATGGGCGGCTATTACGCCCGCGCCGAGGGACTGCCCGATGCGGTCGCCGACGCCATCCGCGATCACTACAAGCCGGTCGGGCAGGGTGACGAAGTGCCGACCGCGCCGGTGGCGGTGGCGGTGAGCCTAGCGGACAAGCTGGATACATTGGTCAGCTTTTTCGTCATTAAGGAACGACCAACAGGATCGAAAGATCCGTTTGCGCTTCGTCGTGCCGCGCTTGGGATAATTGAGCTCATACTCAAGAACGAAATCCGCTTGGAGATCGATTACGCGGCGGCTCGGGCTGCTGGCCTGGTTTTTCGTCAACACGAGGGCCAAACCGATCACGACGAGTGGTTCGCCGAGCATAATATTGCAGAGCTATATCGTGCCGTGCCTGATTTCTTTGTTGATCGCCTTAAGGTCCAGCAGCGCCAGAACGGTATTCGACACGACATCATTGACGCAGTTTTCCAGCTTTCCGAACGAAAAGATGAAATCGTCGGAAACCTCGCCCGCGTGAAGGCGCTCCAGTCTTTCATGGAAACCGAAGACGGCGCCAACCTCCTCGCAGGCTACAAGCGCGCTGCCAATATCCTCAAGAAGGAAGACTGGCACGGTATCGAGGGCGAGATCGCCCGCACCGGCGAGGAAGACCCGCTCGCATTGGTCGACGATCCCGACATGAAGGCGGTCATCGATGCCAAGATGTCCGAACGCCATGCGAAAGAGCTTGCCTACGAGCCGGAGCCTGCCGAAAAGGCGCTCATGGATGCTCTCGCAAAGTCGGAACCTGCCGCCGCCGCGGCCATTGATGCGGAGGACTTCTCCGGCGCGATGGCGGCGCTCGCTGCGCTTCGTGCACCCATCGACCGTTTCTTCGATGAAGTGACGGTAAACGCGGATGAAGAAAACAAGCGGGCACATCGGCTGGACCTGCTTGCGGCCTTCCGTGCTGCAGTGCACAAAGTGGCCGATTTCTCTCGTATCGAGGGATAGCGAATTCAAATCCCAGGACAGTGTCAACTGTGTCAACCTGGCTCAATCGAACCGGAAGCGAAATGAACGATACAGTCTTTACCTTCGGCGGCGACGCTCCGCATTCGAATGCAAGGCAGAAGGACAAGACGGTAACCGGCGGCAAGGGCGCCAATCTCGCCGAAATGGCGAGCATTGGCCTGCCGGTCCCTCCCGGCTTTACCATCGCCACCGAGGAATGCCTGCGATATCTGCGGAATCCGGGTGACTTTTCAGTGAACTTTCGCGCCGACGTGACCCAGGCGCTGGCTCATGTCGAACGCACCGTCGGCAAGGGTTTCGGCGATGCGTCGGACCCGCTGCTCGTCTCGGTCCGCTCCGGTGCGGCAGTCTCGATGCCCGGGATGATGGACACCGTCCTCAATCTCGGCCTGAACGACGAAACGGTGGTGGGCCTGGCCAAGACATCGGGCGATGAACGTTTCGCCTGGGACAGCTACCGCCGCTTCATCCAGATGTATGGCGATGTCGTGCTGGGCCTCGATCACGGCCTGTTCGAGGAAGCGCTGGAAATCTCCAAGGAAGACAACGGCTATTACTCCGACACGGAACTGAGTGCCGAGGACTGGAAGGCGCTGGTCGCCGAATACAAGGCTATTGCGGAGCGCGAGCTGGGCCATGAATTCCCGCAGGACCCGGTCGAACAGCTCTGGGGTGCGATCGCGGCCGTGTTCGACAGCTGGGATACGGAACGCGCCAAGATTTACCGCCGCCTCAACAACATTCCGCACGACATGGGCACGGCGGTCAATGTGCAGGCCATGGTCTTCGGAAACATGGGCGATACCAGCGCCACCGGAGTTGCCTTCACCCGCGATCCCTCGACCGGCGAGAAGGCCTATTACGGCGAATGGTTGGTCAATGCGCAGGGTGAGGATGTGGTGGCGGGCATCCGCACGCCGCAATATCTGACCAGGGCGCGCCGCGAATCCGCTGGGGCCGACAAGCCGAGCATGGAAGAAGCCATGCCCGATGCCTTTGGCGAACTGGCGCATGTCTTCGAACTGCTCGAGAAGCACTACAAGGACATGCAGGACATCGAGTTCACCGTGCAGCAGGGCAAGCTGTGGCTGCTGCAGACCCGCAACGGCAAGCGCACCGCCAAGGCCGCGCTCAAGATGGCGGTCGACATGGTGGACGAAAGGCTGATCGACGAAAAGACCGCGATCCTGCGTATCGATCCGATGGCGCTGGACCAGCTGCTCCACCCGACGTTGGATCCCGACGCACCGCGCGATGTGCTGACCACCGGCCTGCCAGCCTCGCCGGGGGCGGCCAGCGGCAAGATCGTGCTCGATGCCGACACGGCGGAGCTCTGGGCGGGGCGGGGCGAGAAAGTCATTCTCGTCCGTGTCGAGACTTCGCCTGAAGACATTCACGGCATGCATGCCGCCACCGGTATCCTGACTGCACGCGGCGGGATGACGAGCCACGCCGCCGTGGTGGCGCGCGGGATGGGCCGCCCTTGCGTATCGGGTGCCTCGCAAGTCTCGATTTCGCGTGAAGGGCGCACGCTAACCATCGGTAATCGCGAGTTGAAAGAGGGCGACGTCATCACGCTGGATGGCGGAAACGGTCAGGTGATGGCGGGCGAAGTCGCCACCAACGAGCCCGAGCTGGCCGGTGATTTCGGCACGCTGATGGAATGGGCGGACAAGCACCGCCGTATGCGCGTGCGCACCAATGCGGAAACCGAAACCGAATGCCGCATGGCGCGCCAGTTCGGTGCCGAGGGCATCGGGCTGTGCCGCACCGAACACATGTTCTTCGACGCGGGCCGCATCAGCGCGGTTCGCCAGATGATCCTCGCCGATGACGAAGCCGGTCGCCGCGCGGCGCTCGCCAAGCTACTCCCAGAGCAGCGCAGCGATTTCGTGACCATCTTCGAGGTAATGGCAGGCCTGCCGTGCACCATCCGCCTGCTCGACCCGCCGCTCCATGAGTTCCTGCCTTCCGGCGATGCCGAATTCGCGGACCTCGCCGAAGTGACCGGCAAGACCGTGGACCAGCTCCGCCGCCGCGCGGGCGAATTGCACGAATTCAACCCGATGCTTGGCCATCGCGGCTGCCGCCTGGGGATTACCTATCCCGAGATTTACGAAATGCAGGCCCGCGCCATATTCGAGGCCGCCTGCCAGGTCGCCAAGGATAGCGGCGAAGCGCCGGTGCCCGAGGTGATGATCCCGCTGGTGGCGACGCGCCGCGAACTCGAACTGCTCAAGGACGTGGTCGACCGCGTGGCGGGCGAAGTGTTCGAAGCCACCGGCTGCACGGTAGAATATCTCGTTGGAACGATGATCGAACTGCCGCGCGCCGCCCTGATGGCCGGGGAGATCGCCGAAGTGGGCGAATTCTTCAGCTTCGGCACCAACGACCTTACCCAGACCACGCTCGGGGTGAGCCGAGACGATGCCGGCCGGTTCCTCACCGATTATGTCGACAAGGGCATCTTCGCGCGCGACCCCTTCGTCAGCCTCGATATCGACGGGGTGGGGCAACTTGTCGGACTGGCGGTGGAACGCGGACGGGCGACCCGCGCCGACATCAAGCTCGGCATTTGCGGCGAACATGGCGGCGATCCGGCCAGCATCGCGTTTTGCGAGAAGACGGGCCTCGATTACGTCAGCGCTTCGCCCTACCGCGTGCCGATCGCCCGGCTTGCCGCAGCACAGGCGAGTCTTCGTTAGTCTTTCCAACCAGTTAGAGTCAGGATCTCGAAGTTTTCGAGAACCCGTTCATTGCCGTTGCGGGTACTGAGAAATGTAGAACGGGCCCGCTCGAGAGCAGCCTTGCCGAGCGGCGGAGCGGCGCTCGAAAGGCTTGACGTCAAACCCTGATCGCGCAGGTCGGACACCAGCCGATCGAGCGATGGGAAGGCGACTTCCAGGCTCCGGCTGTCGACGACCTGCCGCCTGAACAGCGCGCGTTGCATCAGGGCAGAACCCGCCGCATTGTCGACCAGCGGATGCATGCGCGGTGCCGGACGATCGGGTTCCGCCGCGATCATGGCACGGCGCAGGTTGGCAAGGCTGCCCGCCCCGATGATGGATGCGATGAGGATGCCTCCCTCCGCCAGTGCCGCGCGCAGGTGGAGAAGGGCGCCGGGCAGGTCGTTGACCCGGTCCAGCGACGCCAGGCTGACGATCAGGTCGTAGGGCGCGCCTTCGAGCGGGACCTCTTCATCGATGGTCGCGACATTGGCCTCTTCGACAGTCGATCCGCGGCCGCGCAGCGAAAGCGCGAGGGTGCCCGTCCAGTCGCCGATCACAAGCACCTTGGCGGGTTCGAAACGCATGAATTCCAGCCGGTCGAGCACATCCTCGACCATGTCGTCGAACACATAACGCGCCGCATCGCGCTGCGACTGGCGTACGAGCGCCCTGCGATATCCTGCCTTGCGGCGCTGGCGACTGAATATACGAGGAGGTGCCTTGGTATCCATCGCCGCCCCCGATGCCGTGCTTGCAACTCCCGTGCAAGTCGTGCAGCGAGTTCCCATGGGGAGAGTAACCATGCTGCGGCGGGCTGCGGGGGAGGGCATCGCGCCATTCGTGGACCTTGTCTATCCGCCGCGATGCCCGGCGTGCGGCGAAGGTACCGGCGAACAGGGCGGACTATGCGCGATCTGCTGGTCGGACCTCGCCATTCCGGGAAACCCTTCATGCGCATCATGCCAGCGGCCTTTCGGGGATAGCGGGCCAGCGGAAGGTGCGATCTGCGCCCCATGCCTGGGTAATCCGCCGGTTCACGACGGTATCGCAGCAGGCACACTCTACACCGATACCTCGCGCAAGCTCGTGCTGGCTCTCAAACATGGCCGGCGAATCGCACTCGCTCCGCTGCTCGCAAGGCTGATCGCCGCCCGCATCCCGCCGTGCGAGGAAGAACGGCTCTTGATCCCGGTTCCATTGCATCGCTGGCGGCTGTGGCAGCGCGGGTTCAACCAAGCGGCACTGCTGGCCCGCGAACTGGGCAAAGCAGGATGCGACCGGGTCGTGGTGGACGGTCTTGTGCGGACAAAGCGCACCCCGATCCTAGGCGGAATGGGAGCGAAAGCGCGGGCGATGGTTCTGGGAGGTGCAATTGCGGTGCGCAGGCCCGATGCGGTCAAGGGGCGCCACATCCTGCTCGTCGACGATGTTCTCACCAGCGGCGCAACCAGCACGGCGTGCGTCAAAGCGCTGAAGCGGGCGGGAGCGAAGAGTGTCGTCATTGCGTGTTTCGCAAGGGTACTCGACGAGGCGCTCGATCACGCCAGATAAACGAAACGCCCGGAGTCCGAAGACCCCGGGCGCCACGTGACGAAATACACCGGACCTGTCTTTCGACTTAAGTGCAGCCCCCCAGCATGCACCAGATCCTATCCCTCATCGTTACCGGATGCGCCGCGTGTAAACCCCCATGCGGCTGCGAATCCGGGACCCCCTGAACCTGGCGCTCTGTTGGCACCGATGCTCCGGCGGGCAAGCCTCACGTGCTTGCTGAGGTGATACATCTCCTAAAATGACCGTTCATCAAACAGCGTTCTATCGCTAGTATCGATTTTGGACATCCCTTGTGGTGATCCTGCAACAGCCTGTCGCATATATACAATTTCAGGAGCATTCGTGGGCGGAGATCAAAAAGGCATCGAGCAAGGCACTACCTTCGTGCCGAAATTCGACCAACAAGGGTTACTGAGCGCGGTCGTGCAAGACTGCTCGACGGATCGTATTCTCATGCTTGCTTTCATGGATCGCGAGGCTCTCGACGCGACCGTTTCCACGGGAGTGGCACACTTTCACTCCCGTTCGCGGGCGCGACTGTGGAAGAAAGGCGAAAGCTCCGGCAACGTCCTGAACGTCGAGGAAATCCTCGTAGATTGCGATCAGGATGCGCTGATCCTGCGCTGTCGTCCCGCGGGCCCGACTTGTCATACCGGGGCGGTGAGCTGCTTCTATCGCAAGCTCGAAGGCGGCATTCTCCAACCCGTCAATTCTTGACGCTTACGTAAACGTTGGGTTAGAGATGTCGGCATGACCCAGCCGCTTCCCAATACTGATAACGGGCGCCGCCATGCCGGTGCCCATCTCGACCGGCCCGACAAGCTCGAACGTGAGCAGTTTTCGATCTCGGACCTGACCAGCGAATTCGATTGTACGGCCCGTGCCCTCCGGTTTTACGAGGATGAGGGCCTGATCGCGCCATCGCGGGTGGGATTGACGCGGATTTATTCGAAGCGCGATCGTGCGCGGCTTGCATGGATCATGCGCGCCAAGAACGTGGGTTTCTCACTCACCGAGATTCGTGAGATGATCGATCTTTACGATCTCGACGACGGCCGCGCCGAGCAGCGCCGGGTTACGCTGGAAAAATGCCGCAAGCATGTCGCCAAACTGAAGGCACAACGTGCCGATATAGATAGCTCGATCAAGGAGCTTTCCGAATTCATCACTCTGGTCGAAGACCAGCTCGACTGACTCCTCTCACTCCCCGGCGAGACGCCACCCCAACGACACTCTCTCCTAAGGACGAACAATGCCCACCTACACCGCACCCGCCCGCGACGCCCGCTTCATCATCAACGAATTGCTGGGACTGGCGAGCTACGGAAACCTGTCCGGATTCGAAATGGCCTCGGAAGATGTCGTGGAAGCCGTCATCAACGAAGGCGGCAAGTTTTGCGCCGAGGTGCTCGCCCCGCTCAATCGCATTGGTGACGAGCATGGCTGCGTTCGCAATGAAGACGGATCAGTAACGACGCCTCCCGGTTTCAAGGAGGCATTCGACCAGTTCCGCGAAGCGGGCTGGGGCACGATCTCCGCTCCCGAAGAGTTCGGTGGGCAGGGCATGCCTCATGTTCTGGGGTTCGTGATGGAAGAATTCATCTCTAGCGCGAACCAGGCCTTCGGCATGTATCCGGGCCTTACCAATGGCGCGATTTCGGCGCTCATTGCCAAGGGTTCGGACGAACAAAAGGCGATGTACCTGCCCAAGATGATCTCGAACGAGTGGACGGGCACCATGAACCTGACCGAGCCCCATTGCGGGACCGACCTTGGCATGATTCGCACCAAGGCTGAGCCGCAGGGCGATGACAGCTATTCGATCACCGGCACCAAGATCTTCATTTCGGCGGGCGAACACGACATGTCCGAGAACATCATCCATCTCGTTCTCGCCAAGACCCCCGGTGCCCCCGACAGCAGCAAGGGCATTTCCCTTTTCGTGGTGCCGAAGTTCCTCGTGAACGAAGACGGTTCGGTAGGCGAGCGTAACGGTGTGATGTGCGGCTCGATCGAAGAAAAGATGGGCATTCACGGCAACTCCACCTGCGTCCTCAACTACGACGGCGCGAAAGGCTGGCTGGTCGGCGAGGAGAACAAAGGGCTCGCTGCCATGTTCATCATGATGAACGCGGCGCGCCTCGGTGTCGGCATCCAGGGTCTGAGCCAGGCTGAAGTCGCCTATCAGAACGCAGTCGCCTATGCGCTCGACCGTCGGCAAGGTCGCGCATTGACCGGTCCGGCGGAGCCCGAGCAGCAGGCCGATCCGATCTTCGTCCACCCCGATGTCCGCCGCATGTTGATGGACGCGAAAGCCTTCACCGAAGGCATGCGCGCTCTTGCACTATGGGGCGGTCTGCTCGTCGATCTGATCCACAAGGCCGAAACCGAGGAAGAGCGAGAGGAAGCCGACCTGCTTCTCGGCCTGATGACCCCCGTGATCAAAGGCTACGGCACCGACAAGGGCTATGAAGTCGCTACCAACATGCAGCAGGTCTTCGGCGGCCATGGCTACATCGAGGAATGGGGCATGAGCCAGTTTGTCCGCGATGCGCGCATCGCCCAGATCTACGAAGGCACCAATGGCGTTCAGGCGATGGACCTTTGTGGCCGCAAGCTCGCCCAGAAGGGCGGAGCCGGGGTGCAGGCCTTCTTCAAGCATGTGGGCGATGAAATTGCTGCGGCGAAGGAAGTCGACGAATTGAAAGACATGGCCGAACAGCTCGAAAAGGCGCTCGGTCAGCAGCAGGGGGCGACCATGTGGTTCATGCAGAACGCCATGCAGAACCCCAATCACCTCGGGGCAGGTGCGCACCACTACATGCACATCATGGGCATTGTGACTCTCGGTCTGATGTGGCTGAAAATGGCCAAGGTGGCACAGACGAAACTCGGCAGCGCTGGCGACGACAAGGCGTTCTACGAGCAGAAGCTGGCCACGGCGCGTTATTATATGGACCGTTACCTGCCCGATGCCGGCGCGCTGCGCCGCAAGCTGGAAGCTGGCAGCGACAGCCTGATGGCGCTGGGCGAGGATGCCTTCCAGACCGCCGCCTGATAGCGAGCTTTGGCAAAAGAGAAGGGCGCCCTCCGCGAGGAGAGCGCCCTTTCTTGTATTCAAGCCTGGTCAGATACTATTCGGTCGGCAGGAAATCCGGCACCGATAGGTAACGCTCGCCTGTGTCGTAGTTGAAGCCGAGGATACGGCTGCCTGCATCGAGCCCTGGAAGTTTCTTGGCGATCGCGGCGAGGGTCGCCCCGCTCGAGATTCCCACCAGCAAACCTTCCTCTGCGGCGCATCTGCGCGCCCACTCCTTGGCATCTTCCGGTTCGACCTGGATCGCCCCGTCGATTGCCGAGGTGTGCAGGTTTTCCGGTACGAAGCCTGCACCGATACCCTGGATGGGATGGGGGCCAGGCTGACCGCCACTGATTACGGGTGAGCCGGTCGGCTCGACGGCATAGGCCTTCATGCCGGTCCAGGTTTCTTTCAGTACCTCGGCGCAGCCGGTGAGGTGGCCGCCTGTGCCGACGCCGGTAATCATCACGTCGATCGGCTCGTTAGCGAAGTCTGCGAGGATTTCGCGCGCCGTGGTCCGTTTGTGCACTTCGAAGTTGGACGGATTGTCGAACTGGCTCGGCATCCATGCACCTTCGGTTTTCTGGACGAGCTCGTGCGCGCGTTCGATCGCCCCTTTCATGCCGCCTTCCTTGGGTGTCAGGTCGAAGGTCGCACCATAGGCGAGCATCAGCCGGCGACGCTCGAGGCTCATGCTTTCAGGCATCACGAGGACGAGCTTGTAGCCCTTGACCGCGGCCGCCATCGCCAGGCCGATGCCGGTGTTGCCGCTGGTCGGCTCGATGATCGTTCCGCCCGGCTTGAGCTTGCCGTCCTTTGCTGCGTCTTCGACCATCGCGAGGCCGATACGATCCTTGATCGAACCGCCGGGATTGGCACGCTCGCTCTTCACCCAGACCTCGTGGTCGGGAAACAGGCGCGCAAGGCGAATGTGCGGCGTACCGCCAATGGTTTCTAGGACTGACTGGGCTTTCATGGGATCTGCTCCTGCAGCTTTTCTTCGGGTGTCTGTTCTTGCAATTCTTCAGGCGGGTCGAAGGTCCTCGTTGTGCGAAGAACGGGAAAAATCTTCGTCCAGGCCGCCACCGTTATGAGCGCACCCGCCCCGCCGCTGACGACCGCGGCAACCGGACCTATCGCATAAGCCAAGCTGCCGGAAAAGAAGTCGCCGAATTCGTTCGAGGCGCTGATGGTCAGCAGGCTGACTGACGAGACCCTCCCGCGCTTCTCGTCGGGCGTATGCAGCTGGATCAGCGACTGGCGGATATATACGCTGAACATGTCCGCCGCGCCAACGATGAAGAGCATCGCAAGGCTTAGGGGCATCGAGGTCGACACGCCGAAAACGATTGTTGCCACACCGAAAATGGCGACGGCCCAGAGCATCTTGGGCCCGACCTGCGTCTTGAGCGGACGGAAGCTGAACCATAGTGCAGTGAGCGCAGCGCCAACGGCAGGGGCCATGGCGAGCTGCGCCAGACCGGTCTCGCCTACCTGCAGGATATCGCGTGCATAGACCGGGAAAAGCGCCGTCGCGCCGGCGAGGAATACTGCGAAGAGGTCCAGCGTAATCGCGCCGAGGACCATCTTGTTGCGCACGACGTAGCGCAGCCCTTCGACCATCGCGTGGATCGGGCGCTGGTTCTGCGGACGGGGCGGCTGCGGGACCTTGCCGATGAAGGAGAGGGCAGTGATCGAGACCAAGAACAGCCCGCCGGCGACGATATAGGGAAGGGAAGGAAAGACGGCATAGAAATAGCCCCCGACCGCAGGACCGACGATCATGCCGACCTGCCAGGAAATGCTCGACAGGGCGATGGCATTCGGCAGGATTGCCTTGGGAACGAGGTTCGGAGCGAGCGCGGACAGGGCCGGACCGGCAAAGGCGCGGGCAATGCCTAGGAGGATCGCGACGCCGAAAATCCAGGGCAGGACAATGGTGTCGGTCCATGTCAGCCACGCCAATATTCCGGCGCACAGGAGCTGCAGAAGGACAGTCAGTCGACCGAGATTCCGGCGGTCGAAATGATCAGCTGCCCAGCCCGAGAAGGGCGTAAGCAGGAACAAGGGCACGAATTGCAGCAAGCCGATCAAGGCCAGCTGACCCGAAGCTTCGCCCACACCCATCCCGCCGTCGCGCGCGATATTGTAGGTCTGCCACCCGATGATCAGCATCATCGCGTACTGCGCCAGGGTCATCGACAGGCGGGAAAGCCAGTAGGCGCGAAAATTGGCTATGCGGAGCGGAGAGGTGTCCGGGGAGGCGATGTCTGGTGTCACGCCGGACGCATGGCAGGCGCCCCTTCGCTTGTGAAGAGACGCCTGCTTGCTCGATTAAAAAGAGATGTTGGCGTTCAGCGCAGCTTGCGCAGGCGCGGGTTGGGCTGAAGCGTGTCGATCATCGAGAGGAAATCGTCGACCCGAATGATCCGTTCGAACTGAAAGCCCGCGCGGTTGTCGCGGCACCAGATGCAGTAGGCTTCGATGCGGCCGATGACCGGTAGGCGCACGACAACCCGCTCACCGCGATTGATGGCGTCAGCATCGTCGATCATGAAACCATTGGCTGAAATGTTCGCGATATGCATCCGCATGTCGCCCTTGCCGAAATGCTCCGCGATGACCGGGTGGTCTACCGGGTGCCGCGCCATCCGGCGCTGGTCGGTTACGCTGAGTTGTGCTCCGGCGCTCATGCGGCTTGAACCCTTTTGATGTTCTCGTGACCAGCCCGTTATCGCCTAGAATGGCGAATAAATGGTAAACCGGAATGTAAGAACCGCGAAATTCTTGTTCGCCAAATATATGTCAGCGGCGGATAATTGCGTGCTTCTTTTTGCCCAGCGACAGTTTCAGTTCCGCGCCTTCGCCGACTTCCAGCAGGTAGCCTGCATCGCTTACCGTCTGGCCATCCACCTTGACGGCGCCTTCGGCCAATTTGCGTTTTGCTTCCTTGCCCGACGCGGTGAAGCCCAGCTCCGTAAGCACGGCACCGATGCGCATGCCGTCGGGGCCGACTTCGAGCGAGGGGAGGTCGCCGCCCGCTCCGCCGCCGGCGAAAGTCTCCGCCGCGGTCTTCTCTGCCGATACCGCTGCGTCCCTTCCGCGAACAAGCGCGGTGACTTCATTGGCAAGAACGGTCTTCGCTCGGTTGATCTCCGCCCCATCAAGCGCTTCCAGCTCGGTGATTTCATCCAGCGGAAGGTCCGTGAAAAGGCGCAGGAAACGGCCGACATCCCGGTCGTCCACATTGCGCCAGTATTGCCAGAAATCGTAATTGGGGAGCTGCGCCTCGTTCAGCCAGACGGCACCGGCGGCGGTCTTGCCCATCTTGGCTCCGTCCGCCGTCGTCAAAAGCGGCGTCGTCAGGCCGAACAGCTCGCTGCCGTCCATCCGGCGCGCAAGCTCCATGCCGTTGACGATATTGCCCCACTGATCGCTTCCGCCCATCTGCAGGCGGCAGTCATAGCGCAGCGCGAGTTCGCGGTAGTCGTAGGCCTGGAGGATCATGTAATTGAATTCGAGGAACGTCAGCGGCTGTTCCCGATCGAGCCGCAATTTGACCGAATCGAATGTCAGCATGCGATTGACCGTGAAGTGCGGCCCGACGTTCCGCAGAAGTTCGATGTAACCGAGCTTGCTGAGCCATTCGTCGTTGTCGACCATGATTGCATCGGTCGGACCGTCGCCAAAAGTAAGCAGGCGTTCGAACACTTGCCGGATCCCGGCGACATTCTCCGCGATGATCTTATCGTTCATCAGCCGCCGACTCTCGTCGCGTCCACTGGGATCGCCGATCTTGCCGGTTCCTCCGCCCATGACGACGATCGGCTTGTGCCCGGCCTGCTGGAGCCTGCGCAGCATCATGATCTGCACGAGGCTGCCGATATGAAGCGACGGCGCGGTGGGATCGAACCCGATATACCCGGGAACGATCTGCCGCGCGGCAAGGGCGTCCAATCCCTCAGCATCGGTAATCTGGTGGATATAGCCGCGCTCTTCGAGCAGACGCAGGAGATCGGATTGGTAGGTGCTCATGATGGAGCGCCCGCTAGCATGGGGATTTGGCTTTGGAAACGCATGAACTCTCGGCTCACCGGGCCTATCCGCCCCTGGAGGTATCTGCCGTATCCGCGCGGATCGTCTCGCGCGATGGCAACTGGTTGCGTTTGCGCTGGAGAATCGAGGGATCAGGCAAGCTGGTCGTGCCTTCCTTCGCCGGGAAGGGAAGGGGTGATGAACTGTGGCGTACGACCTGCTTCGAACTGTTCGTGAAGCCCGATGGCGGGAATGCCTATTGCGAGTTCAACCTTTCTCCTTCCGAGCGCTGGGCGGCCTACGACTTTTCTTCGGCGCGAGAGGGTATGGAAGACAGGCCTTCTCCACGCGAGCCGAAATGTACTATGCGGCAGGGCAGCAGCTTTGCGATCTTCGATGCGGCGATCCCTGCCGGTGCGTTACCCGCAGGCGATTGCTCGGCGGGAATGACTTGCGTGCTGGAAGAAGTAGGCGGGATCAAAAGCTTCTGGGCGCTCGACCATTCACGCGCCGAACCAGATTTCCATGATCCCGCTTGCTTCACCGCTCGCCTTGTTGCACCGACGCCTGCATGAAATTCGGGATCGACCGCCTCATCACTGACGACGAATTGCGTGCGCCGCTCGAAGGCAAACACGTTTCGCTCGTCGCCCATCCAGCTTCGGTCACTGCTCAGCTAGAGCATTCGCTCGACGCCCTGATCGGGCGCGGGATCAACGTGACCTCTGCTTTCGGTCCGCAGCACGGCCTGAAGGGCGACAAGCAGGACAACATGGTCGAGACTGCGGACGAGACCGATCCGCGGTATGGCATCCCCATCTTCAGTCTCTACGGCGAAGTGCGTCGGCCCAGCGGCCAGATGATGTCGACGGCCGATGTCTTCCTGTTCGACCTGCAGGACCTCGGGTGCCGCATCTATACCTTTGTTACCACGCTGCTCTATTTGCTCGAAGAAGCTGCGAAAACGGGCAAGTCGGTCTGGGTGCTCGATCGCCCCAACCCGGCGGGCGGGCCCGTCGAAGGCACGCTGCTGCTTCCCGGACAGGAAAGCTTTGTCGGCGCTGCGCCCATGACGATGCGCCACGGCATGACGATGGGAGAGATGGGCCATTGGTTCGTCGAGCATTTCAACCTTGATGTCGATTACCGCGTGATCGAGATGGAAGGCTGGAAACCGGGCAAGGCACCGGGCTTTGGCTGGCCCGAAAATCGCGTGTGGATCAATCCGAGCCCCAACGCAGCAAACTTGAACATGGCGCGAGCCTATGCGGGAACCGTCATGCTCGAAGGCACGACGCTGAGCGAGGGCAGGGGAACGACCCGGCCGCTCGAAGTGCTCTTCGGTGCGCCCGATATCGACGCCCATGCCGTGCTGGAGGAGATGAAGCGTGTTTCGCCGATGTGGCTGCGAGGATGCCGCCTGCGCGAATGCTGGTTCGAACCGACCTTCCATAAGCACGCGGGAAGCCTCTGCAACGGCTTGATGATACACGCGGAAGGTCCGTTTTACGATCATCACGAATTCAAGCCGTGGCGCTTGCAGGCTCTCGCTTTCAAGGCGATCCGTACTCTCTATCCCGATTACGAACTCTGGCGCGATTTCCCTTATGAGTACGAGTTCGATCGGCTTGCCATCGATGTGATCAACGGCGGCCCGGCTCTGCGCGAATGGGTCGACGATACCGAGGCCGAACCGGGAGACCTTGAGGAAATTGCCGGGCGGGATGAAGGAAGCTGGCGCGAAACCATTGCGCCGCACCTGATCTACAGTTGACCGCTGTGCAGATCGGTGCGTGCCCGACTCTCAGCCCTGTTTCCGGCTGAGTTCGCGCATCGCATCGTCCAATCCGTCCAGCGTGAGGGGATACATCCGATCGTTGACGAGGTGTTTCATCACCTTTGTCGATTGAGAATAGCCCCACTGCTTTTCTGGTACGGGATTGAGCCAGACGGTTGCCGGATAGGTGTTTGTCACCCGCTGCATCCAGGTTGCGCCGGCTTCTTCGTTCATATGCTCCACGCTGCCACCCGGATGGGTGATCTCATAGGGACTCATCGCCGCATCGCCGACGAAGACGACCTTGTAATCGTGGCCATATTTGTGAAGCACATCCCAGGTCTTGGTTCGCTCCTGCCACCGCCGCCGGTTATCCTTCCAAAGGCCCTCGTAAAGGCAATTGTGGAAATAGAAGAATTCAAGATTCTTGAATTCGCTCGTCGCGGCGCTGAAGAGCTCCTCGGTTACCTTGATGAACGGGTCCATCGATCCGCCGACGTCGAGGAAGAGCAGAAGCTTCACTGCATTGTGCCGTTCTGGCCGCATGTGGATGTCGAGCCAACCCTGCTTGGCAGTCCCCTCGATAGTCGCGTCGAGATCCAGTTCGTCTGCTGCACCTTCGCGCGCGAAACGGCGTAACCGTCGCAGCGCCATCTTGATGTTGCGTGTGCCGAGTTCCTTGGTGTTGTCGAGATTCTTGAACTCGCGCTTGTCCCATACCTTGATGGCACGCTTGTGCTTGCTTTCGCCGCCGATCCGCACCCCTTCGGGATTGTATCCCGAATTGCCGAATGGCGAGGTCCCTCCGGTGCCGATCCATTTGTTGCCGCCTTGGTGGCGTTCGTGCTGTTCTTCGAGGCGCTTCTTCAGCGTTTCCATGATCTCGTCCCAGTCGCCCAGGCTCTTGATCTTTTCCATCTCTTCGTCGGAGAGGAATTTCTCGGCCACTGCCTTCAGCCAGTCTTCCGGAATATCCACCGGGTTCTGGCCGTAATCGGTCATGATGCCCTTGAAGACCTTCGAGAAAACCTGATCGAACCGATCGAGCAGGCCTTCGTCTTTTACGAAAGTCGCCCGGCTCAGATAGTAGAAACTCTCCGGCGATTGACCGATCACTTCCCTGTCCAAGGCTTCGAGCAGGGTGAGGTGTTCCTTGAAGCTTGCGGAAATGCCGGCTGCGCGCAGCTCGTCGACGAAATTGAAGAACATGGTTCTTTCCTAACCTGCACATTGCCGACACGCCAGCCCCGCCAGATACCAATTGGCAAATGTGCAGTTAGACTTAACGCTCCCCTAACCATTCGCCCCTAGAGCGCAGGGAGAACATTCCATAACAGGGGTCTCGATAGATGGAAGTCAGCGCAATCGATGCACGGGGAGCATCGGCCCTCGAGCGCATTCCGGAAGCCTGCGGCAAAGTCACGGTAGGATGCTCCGATGTCGCCGGAATCGTCCAGGCGGTTCTCGACAGTTCCGGTGTCCTGCGGGCCGAACACATAGAGCTTCAGGGAACTGTCAAGGAACTCGAAGCCGATCAGCGCAAGGTTTCCGAAGCCAGTGACGAAGCCCGCCTGCTTTCCGCGCGGGCGATCGAGCGGCTCAACATGGGCACCAGCCAGATCCAGTCTTCGCTGCAGCAGATCACCAGTCTGCTTGATCTCGTCGAAACCCTTGCGACCCACGTCACCGGATTCGCTGCTGCGATGGACCAGGTGAAGCGGTGTTCGCAGGACATCGAACAGATTGCGGAGACGACTAACATTCTCGCGCTCAATGCCACCATCGAGGCGATGCGTGCAGGCGATGCAGGGCGTACTTTTGCAGTCGTGGCCAACGAGGTGAAGACGCTCGCTGGCGAGACGCGCAAGGCAACCGACGAGATCAGCGATGTGATCGAGACGCTGGGCAGCGAGGCGGCAACCGTGATCGAAAGGATCGAAGCGGGCGCCAAGGCATCCAATGAAGCGAAGACCTCGGTTGCCAGCATCGACGCGACCATTTCCGGTGTCAGCCAGCTCGTAGACGAAGTCGACCAGCAGAACGACCAGATTACTCGCGCCACCGGTATGATGACGGAACATGTCGATCGAGTTTCCAGTGTGATCGACAGCTTCGACCGGGCTGCCAATGAAAACGAGCAGCGACTCGAAACGGCCCACGAGCGAATCGAAGAGCTCGAACTGACCGCCAGCGAGATGTTCGACCAGATCGTAAAGGCCGGGCTTTCTCCGCAGGACAGCCAGATGGTCGAGAAGGCACAGCACTTCGCATCCGAGGTTATCGCGACCGCCGAAGAGGCAATTAAGTCCGGATCGTTGAAAATGGACCAGCTATTCGACGAGAATTACCGTCTGCTCGAAGGCACCAATCCGAAGCAGTATCGTACCGCCCTTAGCGACTGGGCAGACGCCCATTGGCGCCCGATCAACGACCGGGTGGTCGGAGAGGGTGGACCGATCATGATGTGTTCTCAGGCCGATATGAAGGGCTTCCTTCCCACTCACATTACTGATCGCTGCCGCAAGCCCACAGGCGATCTCACGCATGATACTACTTACTGCCGCAACGGACGCATCATGCTCTACGCGATCGATAAGAAGGCCAAGCAGCAGAACGATGCCTACATGATGGCTGTCTATCGCCAGGAAGGCGACGGGAAGAATTACGTGGTCGTGCGCAATGTTTATGTGCCGGTTGTGATCAATGGTCGCCGCTGGGGTGATTTCGAACTGGCCTACAGCTTCCGCTGATTTGAACATGCTCCAAAGAAAGGCCGGGAAACGCATCGCGCTTCCCGGTCTTTGCTATTGATTGGAGGAATGTTCGCTCAGGTTTGGCGGCGTGCCATGAAGGCGAGCCGTTCGAACATCATCACATCCTGTTCGTTCTTGAGCAGTGCACCGTGCAGCGGTGGGATGGCGCTGTTGGGATTGCTGTCCTGCAAGACTTCCAGCGGCATATCCTCGTTCAACAATAGTTTGAGCCAATCGAGGAGTTCGCTGGTGCTGGGCTTTTTCTTGAGACCCGGCACGTCGCGCAATTCGTAAAAGATCTCCATCGCCTTGCTGACGAGGTTTTTCTGGATGTCGGGGAAGTGGACCTCGATGATGTCGCGCATCGTCTCGCGGTCGGGGAACTTGATGTAATGGAAGAAACAGCGGCGCAGGAATGCGTCGGGCAGTTCCTTTTCGTTGTTCGAGGTGATGACCACGATGGGCCGTTCCTTCGCCTCGATCCGCGTGTGCGTCTCATAGACATCGAAGCTCATGCGGTCGAGCTCCTGCAGGAGATCGTTCGGAAACTCGATATCGGCTTTGTCTATTTCGTCGATGAGGAGAACGGGCAATTCGGGCGCGGTGAACGCCTCCCACAGCTTGCCCTTCTTGATGTAGTTCGAAATGTCGTGAACGCGCTCGTCACCCAGCTGGCCGTCACGCAAGCGGGCCACTGCGTCGTACTCATACAGGCCCTGCTGCGCCTTGGTCGTTGATTTGACGTTCCATTCGATCAGCGGTGCATCTAACGCTTTCGAGATTTCGTGAGCCAGAACGGTCTTGCCCGTTCCGGGCTCGCCTTTGACGAGCAGAGGGCGACGAAGGGTTACCGCTGCGTTGACAGCAACTTTCAGATCCTCTGTCGCGATATAGGACTTTGTCCCTTCGAAACGGGTCTGTTCGGCGTTTGTGTCGGACATCGGTTTCCTCTTGCAACTTTACGTATGCGTTAGGGGTCTGGCACTCCAAGGGCAAGGGGGCGTTAGCCTGTTGAAGCCCAAGCATCTAAGGACGGACCATGCCGACTGAAAACATCACCATCACCACGGATGCCGGGCATGATCTGACTGGATCGCTCGAGCTTCCGACCGGGCTCATAAGGGGCGCTGCCCTTTTCGCTCACTGCTTTACCTGCACGAAGAACAGCAAGGCAGCTGTGGCAGTTGCAAGAGAGCTTGCGATCAAGGGAATTGCCTGTCTGCGTTTCGATTTCACCGGATTGGGCGGGAGCGGTGGGGATTTCGGACGCGCTGGATTCGCCGCTGACGTTTCCGACCTCGTAGCCGCAGCCGAGGAGCTTATCGACCGATTTGCCCAGCCGGTCCTTCTCGTGGGTCACAGTCTTGGCGGCGCCGCAGTTCTGGCTGCTGCAGACGAGCTGGGTTTCGAAAAGATCGCGGCGATTGCCACGATCGGCGCGCCTTCCGATGTGCCGCACGTCCTTTCGAACATCGACGGCGATCTCGACAAGATCCGCAAGACCGGCGAAGGCGCAGTCAGGATAGCAGGGCGCGAATTCAACCTCGGGCGCGAATTCATCGAGAAGGTCGAGAATGTCGACCTGTTGGCCGAGGTCGCACGTCTGCGGAAGCCGCTCCTGTTCCTTCATTCTCCGACCGATGACGTAGTAGGGATCGAACATGCCAGCGCGCTGTTTCAGGCTGCGCGGCACCCCAAGAGCTTCGTTAGCCTGGAAGGCGCGGATCATCTTCTCCTGCAGGAAGAAGATGCCGAATTCGCGGCCAGTGTCATTGCCGCTTGGGCAAGCCGATATCTGCCGCTCCGCGACGATTGGCCGATGCCGAATAAAGGTGTCGTGACCTGCATGGGTCACGGCAAGTTCGGGACCGAAATCCACACGGTCAGCCATCGATTTATCGCCGACGAGCCGAAATCCTATGGCGGCGACGATACCGGCCCGACGCCCTACGATTTACTCCTGGGGGCGCTCGGCGCTTGCACTTCGATGACCTTGGGAATGTACGCGCGGCAAAAGGGCTGGCCATTGGAAGGTGTGCAGATTCATCTCACTCACTCGAGCGACCATGCGAAAGATTGCGAAGATTGCCTGGTGGAAGAAGACGGCATGCCGCACCAGCTGATCTCACGCAAAATCGCTCTCAGCGGGGAAGCGCTTTCCAACGAACAGAAGACACGCCTGCTTGAGATCGCCGACAAATGTCCGGTACACAAAACGCTGGAAGGCAGAATTTCGGTAGAGACCAAGTTGCTCGGTTAAAATCTTCAGTTCGTTTTGACGGTTATGCGATGGCTGGTGCCCACACCGCATTCCAGCTTTTCGAGTTCGGTTCCGAGACTGCGTGTTATCGCCGTGACGATCCGCATCCCGAGGCCGGTTCCTACTGGTCCCGCACCATCGGCAATACCCGCGCCATTGTCGCTGACCGCCACGCTGTATCCATTTTCGAGCGATGACAGTTCGACGCGGACAGTTCCCGATGAATTTTCGGGAAAGGCGTACTTCGCGGCGTTGGTGACCAATTCGTTCACGACGACTCCGACGTTTACGGCATCATCGGGGGAAACTTCGACGTGATCGGCCGAGAATATCAGGTCGACCGAATTGTCGATCTCCGACATGTTTTCCCGCAATTCGGCGATCAGCGTCTCCAGATATTCGTCCAGATCGATCGTGGTCAAATCTCCGCGAGTATAAAGATTCTGGTGAACCTTACCGATCGCCTTGATGCGGTTCTGCGTCGCTTCCAACGCGTCCTTTGCTGCCGGTTCGGCAGTTTGATTGGCCTGCATCGCAACGAAGCTCTGCACCATCTGGAGCGAGTTGGACACGCGATGGTGAACTTCACGCACCAGCATCTCTAGACGTTCGTTTGCTTCGCGCAGATCGGCTTCGGCCTTGCGTTTCTCCCGTTCGAGCCGATCCCGGAGGAAAGCCTGGCGAAACCGTCCGTCCAGCAGGTCGAAGAAACTTTCCCCTACCGTCTTGACCACGAAATCCGCGGCGCCGGCATGGATGGCCTCGACAGCAACTGCTGTATCGCTATCGCCGGTCACGAACACGACCGGTGGGTGTCCTTCCTTTGCAACGATTTCGTCCAGCATCTGACGGCCGCTTTTGCCTGGCATGTGGTTGTCGATAGCCACAAGGTCGAAAGTCGTGATGCGCATGCACTCAAGACCTTCGTCGGCACTTTCAGCAGTTTCTACATCGAATCCGCGCTTGGTCAGCGCGCGCTGGATCAGCCGCCGCAGTCCGGCGTCATCGTCGACATAGAGGATCTTCTTTGGTTCTATTGTTCGTCTACCGATGGAACCTGGATAACCGAAAGGAACAGGCCCAGCTGGCGGATTGCGTCGGCGAAGCTTTCATAATTTACCGGCTTGGTAATGTAGACATTGCAGCCGAGATCATAGCAGCGCTGGATTTCCACCTTGTCGTCTGTGGTAGTGAGGACGACAACGGGGGTGCGGTGCAGCTTCTGGTCGCCCTTGATCTTCTCGAGGATCGAGGTTCCACTCATGTCCGGAAGGTTCAGATCGAGCAGTACCAGCGCAGGACCATTTTGGGCCGGACCGCTGGGATCGTTGAACAGATAATCGAGGGCTGTCGTGCCATCGGTGAAATGCTTGATGTCGTTAGAGATACCTGCACGGCGAATGTTCTTTTCGATTAGGCGTGCGTGGCCTTCGTCATCTTCGATCATGACGATACCGACTGTTTGTTGGGAATTCATGGAAGTGCCTCCTGGGCAACGAATTTTGAAGGAAGTGAAAGCCTGAAACGCGAGCCTTGGTCAAGCTCGGATTCGACTTCGACTATTCCACCGAGACGATACGCCAGTGCGCGAACATTGGCGAGACCGAGACCTTCGCCTTCCTGATCTTGAGCGCCGGCGCGGCGGAAGAGCTCGAAAATTCTCTCATGATCTTCGGGGGCGATACCCCGCCCATTGTCGATCACATCGATGCGAACAGTCCCAACGGCCTTGCTGCCTTCGACGGTAACCTCACCGGCGCGCTTCGGGCTGAGGTATTTGAGGGCATTTTCGATAAGATTCTGAAGGATCTGCTCGACGGCAATACGGTCGCTCTCGAGGTCCGGTATCGCCTTGACCTCGATGGAAGCACCAGCGTCTTCTGCGCGTTGGTGAAGCGAAGTGACGATGTCGCTGGTCAGTGCTTCCATATCGAGCATCTCCGGTTGGAGCTTGCGACGGCCCTGTCTTGACAACTCGAGTATCGAATTGATCAGGCGGTCCATCTTCTCGGTGGATGTGCGAATAAAGTCGAGCGCCTCGGGCAGGTCCTCGTCGACCGCGAGCCAGACTTCTTCATTTCGCAATTCCGGCTTGCTCTCGTACAATTCTGTCAGATGATCGCGGATCGTCTTCCGCGCTTCGTCGAGTTCCGAAGTGAAGCCCAACACGTTGACCAGTGGTGAACGCAGGTCATGACTGACGATATAGGCGAAGCGCTGAATCTCTTCATTGGCACGCAACAGTTCGCCGGTGCGTTTTTGAACGGCTTCCTCCAAGCCGACATTGGCCTCGCGGAGGCTGATCTGGGCCTGCGCCAACTCGCGATTGTATCGCAGCACAACAAGAACCGCAGTCACCAAAACGCCGAGAAGGAGGAGTGTGGCAACACCGCCGACAATGTAGAATTGAACGAGTGACCCGAGTTGGGCTTGATTTCGGCGACCAAGCTCCTCGGCTTCGAAGTCGGACATTGACCTCGCAACCTCACGTATCTCCTGTGTAATAAGCACACCGCGGTCATCGCTGAAATCGAGGTTTCTGGCTTCCAGGAAAGCTGTGGCGGGATCGGCAAACATTGCATCGACGAGAACTGTTCGTTCGGCATTCAGCCGGCGAAGTTGTTCGAGTTTCTGAATTTGACCGCCATCGACCAGTAAATCGTCGAGACGTGCCTGCTCAGTCTCGTAGTCGGCGCTGGCTTCGCGCACGATGCGGGCGAAATCGGGATCTGGCTGCAGCAGGAAACCGCGTTGCCCAGCAGCGATCTGTTCGTTGAACGTAGATAGGCTGTCGATACTTGCCTGGCGCTCCATCACGCGTTCGACCTGATCGGTATCTTCGCTGATCGAACCAAGGGTCACGATCCCTGCGATAATCGCAATCGCAAGCAGGACGATGCCAATACCGAGGAGACCGATCACCCGGCGGCGGCCAATCCTTTCGTAACGTTCGCGGACCTTGTCTGGCATATTCTTCGCTCTACTGGTGACTTAGGCCAGAGCCGTTAACGCGGTGAGCGAAAAGAAGAAAGCGAGCATTGCGCCGGTAGCAAATCGCCATGCGAAGGATGCTCTGGACATGCCGCGTCGCATAGCGAGATGCCAGATGATCCCGCTGGCAAGCAACGCAACTGCAGTGGTGATGATTGGCGATGCTACCATTGTCAGCGCGAACAACCAGAAGACGCCGGGCTGGATTATTACCTGAAGTATCAATGCGCCGCCAAACCAGACGATCGGCAGGGGGCGATAGGCCGCGTCGGATACGTACCAATCAGGCAGGGCCGTATCGGTACGGGCGATCCGTCGGTCCCCCGCCATGATGTCGCCATCGCTTTCCAGACCCTCCTCCGGATCGGAGCGGTCAGGCATCGATCATTTCGCGGTCGAATTCGCCGGCATTGTTCTGGATGAAATTGAACCGGTGTTCCGGATTGCGGCCCATGAGCTGGTCGACCAATTCCTTGACCACAGCCCGCTGCTCGAATTCAGCAGGCAGCGTGATGCGGATCAAGCTGCGCGTTTCAGGGGCCATTGTGGTTTCGCGCAATTGTTGCGGGTTCATCTCGCCGAGCCCCTTGAAGCGGCCGACATCGACCTTCTTGCCCTTGAAGACGGTCTCCTCCAGCTCCTTGCGGTGGGCATCGTCACGCGCATAGCGGCTCTCTTTCCCCGCAGTGAGCCGGTACAGTGGGGGCTGCGCAAGGTAGAGATGTCCACCGCGCACGACTTCGGCCATTTCTTGGAAGAAGTACGTCATGAGCAAGGTGGCGATATGCGCACCATCGACATCGGCGTCGGTCATGATGATGATGCGGTCGTACCGCAGGTTCTCCGCGTCGCAGTCCTTGCGTGTGCCGCAGCCCATGGCGAGCGTCAGGTCGGCGATTTCGCTATTGGCGCGGATCTTGTCGGCAGTGGCGCTGGCGACGTTCAGGATTTTCCCTCGGATCGGGAGGATCGCCTGCGTCTTGCGGTTGCGCGCCTGCTTGGCGCTGCCGCCTGCACTGTCGCCTTCGACGATGAAGAGTTCGGTTTCTCCGTTGCCTTCACCCGAACAGTCGGTGAGCTTGCCCGGCAGGCGCAGCTTCTTGGCGTTGGTCGCGGTCTTGCGTTTGATCTCGCGTTCCTGCTTGCGGCGCAGGCGCTCGTCCATCCGCTCCATCACCTGGCCCAGCAGCGCCTTGCCGCGATCCATATTGTCGGAGAGGAAATGATCGAAGTGATCGCGCACGGCGTTTTCGACCAAGCGAGCGGCTTCGGGAGAAGTCAGCCGGTCCTTGGTCTGGCTCTGGAATTGCGGATCGCGAATGAAGACGCTCAGCATGACCTCGGCCCCGACCATTATGTCGTCCGCAGAAAGATCCTTGGCCTTTTTGGTGCCGGTGAGTTCTCCGAAAGCGCGGAGACCCTTGGTCAGAGCGGCGCGGACACCTTGCTCGTGCGTGCCGCCATCGGGCGTTGGCACCGTGTTGCAGTACCAGCTCGTCGAACCGTCGGAATAAAGGGGCCACGCGATCGCCCATTCGACCCGGCCCTGCTCCATCCCGTCCTGCTCGGGAAAATCCTGCGATCCGGCAAAGGGCTGTGCAGTAACGCATTCGCGTCCGCCGATCTGTTCGGCGAGATGATCCGCCAAACCGCCAGGAAACTTGAATACCGCCTCTTCAGGTACATCATCCGAAGCAAGGCTCTCCGCACATTTCCAGCGGATTTCGACCCCTGCGAAAAGATAGGCCTTTGAACGTGCGAGCTTGAACAGGCGCTTGGCGCTGAACTTGCGATCGCCGAAAATCTCGGTGTCGGGCACGAAGGTAACAGTGGTTCCGCGCCGGTTGGGGGTAGGGCCGAGTTCCTGGATATCGCCAGTGGGAGCGCCCTTGGAGAACTCCTGTGCGTAAAGGGTCTTGTCGCGAGCCACCTCCACCCGCGTGTAATCGGATAGCGCGTTGACCACGCTGACGCCCACGCCGTGGAGACCGCCGCTGGTGGCGTAAGCCTTGCCTGAGAATTTGCCGCCAGAATGTAGAGTGGTGAGGATGACCTCCAGTGTCGACTTGCCCGGATACTTTGGATGCTCCGCCACGGGCATTCCCCGGCCATTATCGGAGATGGTGATCCGGTTGCCTTCCTCGACCTTTACTTCGATCCGGCTGGCATGGCCGGCGACCGCTTCGTCCATCGAGTTGTCGAGCACTTCGGCGACGAGATGATGCAGGGCCCTGTCGTCGGTTCCGCCGATATACATACCGGGGCGACGGCGCACGGGTTCAAGACCCTCGAGGACCTCGATGGAAGAAGCATCGTAGTCGCCGGAAGACGTCGGTGTGTTTTCGAACAGGTCGTCGGACATGGGCTAAGGCTATATCGCTCGCTGTGCTTGTCGCAAGCTGGCGGGCGAGGTTATCCGCCTGTCAGAAGCCTGACGGAGCAGCCGAGACTACTTCCACGTCGCCATTGGCAACACGGCGCACCTCCATCGCCCGCTGGACGACACCGTTTCGCTCGAAGCGGAAAGCACCATCGATCCCATCGAAACCGCCCGATTGGAACAAGACATCGGAAGGGAAGGGACGGCCGAACCGCCATTCGCGCGCTGCACGCAGGGTCAGCAGAACAGCATCGTAGCCGAGGGTCGCAACCCGATATGGCTGCCCTCCGAAACGTTCCTGATAGCTGCGCACGAAACCGGCGTAGCGGGCGTCGCTGACGGTTGAGAAGAGCGCGCCGCGCATGGCAGAAGAACGCAGCAATGCGCTATCGCCGCTCCAACGTTCCGTCCCAAGGATACGCAGACCGGCAGACTTCACCGCCTCCGCTCCCCGGATCGAATTGGTGCCGCCGTCGGCAATAAGGATCGTGTCAAATCCGCCGCGTTGCTTCAAGCGGCCCGCGGCACTGACGATCGAGGTATTGCTGCGCGCATAGCTTTCGCTCGCAACGAGATTTCCGCCGTGTTCGGAAAGGGCCGAACGCAGTGATGCCTCGGCGCGAGTCCCGTAATCTCCGTCGGGCGCGAGGATGGCGAAACTGTCGGCTCCGTTGTCGCGCGCATATTCGACGCTGCGCGCAATCGATTGTTCGGGGATATGGCCCATCACAAAGACGCCGGGCCCAGCAACCGTCGCATCGTTCGAAAAGCTTATAATCGGCACATTGGCCGGTGCAGCCTCGGCGCGGACAGAAACGACATTGCTGCCTAGCAGCGGGCCAAGGATCAATCTGTTGCCGTCGGCAATCGCCCGCTGCGCTGCGGCCTGTGGGCCTTCGGCAGTATCGTAGGTGGTAATCCGCAAATTGCTCGCTTCGGTGTCGAGGATCGCCATCGTCGTAGCGTTGGCGATGGATTGTCCCACTTCGCCGTTCTGACCGGAGAGGGGCACCAGTAGTGCAACCCGGTGCAGGTTTTCGTCCTGGGGGAGGGCGGTCGCGCTCGGCTCGGGTGTGGGGGTGCCGGCGGTCGGTGTTTCGCCGCCCTTCGGAATGATCGAACAGCCGGAAAGCAGGACCGCGCCTGCGGCCATCATAACGTTACGCCGGGTGACAAATGCGCGCTTCATTCTTGCCGCGTCCCTCTTAGGTAGTTCATGGAAGGAGAGTGAGCGATGCCGCCCAGCCTCTGAACGACCGTCTTACACCGGGTCTTTACCTTGTTGCCACCCCTATCGGTAATCTCGGCGATATCACCATGCGTGCCGTGGACATTCTGTCACGCTGCGATGCGGTTGCTTGCGAAGACACGCGGGTCACCGGCAAGCTTTTGAAGCACCTCGGTATTTCCAAGCCGCTCTGGCGATATGATGATCATAGCGAGCATCGCGACCGGTCCCGCCTCATCGAGTCAATCAGGACGCGCGCGGTCGCGTTGGTAAGCGACGCAGGTACTCCCATGATCTCTGATCCGGGATACCGCCTGGTGAACGATTGCCGGGCGGAAGGGATTCCCGTCACGAGCTTGCCCGGGGCATGCGCTGCGGTCGTCGGCCTCACGCTTTCCGGTTTGCCGAACGACCGGTTTCTTTTCGCCGGTTTCCTGCCGGTCAAGGACAAGGCGCGGCGCGAAACACTCACGGAACTGTCTGCCACGAATGCGACGCTCGTATTTTACGAGACCGGGCCACGCCTGCTCAAATCATTGAAGGCTCTGGGTGAAGTCCTGCCGGAGCGGGAGATTGCGGTCGCGCGCGAAATCACCAAATTGCACGAGGAGTGCCGCCGGGGACTGTCCGACGGATTGATGGCGTATTACGATGCCAACCCTCCTAAAGGAGAAATCGTACTCCTCGTGGGTCCGCCGCAAGATCATGCGCCGAGCGATGCGGATGCGGACCAAATGCTGCGCGACGCGATGCAGACGATGAAGGCGAGCCAGGCCGCGGGGCAAGTCGCCAAGGCTACCGGGCTCGACCGGAAGGCGCTTTATGCCCGCGCCATGGAAATTAAGACGGAATGAAGCGCCAGCAGGCAGAGCGAAGCGGCCGCGACGGCGAAACACGTGCGGCTCTCTGGCTGCGCGCGAAGGGCTGGCAGGTTCTCGACCGGCGTGTGAAAACAGCCGCAGGAGAGATCGACCTGGTGGCGAAACGCGGCAGGCTGGTAGCCTTCATCGAAGTGAAGTGGCGGCAGAAACGCGAAGAGCTGGACCATGCCATCGATCAGCACCGGCTTGCACGCGTAGCCGCGGCGACCGAAGCGGTAGCGCATCGTTACGCAACAGAAGGGGAAGACATCCGCGTCGATGTAATCCTGCTTGCACCAGGTGCCTTCCCTCGCCACATCGCCAGCGCCTGGCAGCCCTGATCCTCCTTCGAGTTCAGGATAATCGGAGTTTGAGATGACCCTACGCGTCGCCGTCCAGATGGACCCGCTCGAAAGCATCAAGATCGCGGGCGACAGCAGCTTCGCGCTGATGCTCGCCGCGCAGGATCGCGGGCACGAGGTCTGGCATTATGATGTCGCCAGCCTCGCTTGGCAAAGCGACGGCACGCCTTCGGGACAGATCACCGCGCATGCCGCGCCGGTCAAGGTTCAACGGGTCGAAGGCGACCATTTCACTGCTGGGGAGCGCCGCCGTATCGATCTCGCCAGAGATATCGACGTTGTTCTGATGCGGCAGGACCCACCGTTTCATCTCGGTTATATAAGTGCCGCTTTACTGCTTGATCGATTGAAAGGCACGACACTGGTCGCCAACGATCCGCGTGAAGTCGTGAATGCGCCCGAAAAAATGTTTGTGCTCGACTACGCGCGATTCATGCCGCCGACCATGATCGCGCGGCATCTCGACGACCTGAAGGCATTCCAGCGCGAGCATGGATCGGTGGTGGTCAAACCGCTCCACGGTAACGGCGGAAAGGCTATTTTCCGCCTCGACGAAACCGGCACAAATCTCTCTGCCCTCAGCGAGGTGTTCGACCTCACATGGCCAGAACCGCACATGATCCAGCCGTTCCTTCCCGAGGTGGCGGAGGGTGACAAGCGCATCGTTTTGGTGGACGGGGAATTTGTCGGCGCAATCAACCGCTTCCCCGGCGAAGGTGAGTTTCGTTCGAACCTCGCGCAAGGTGGCCACGCCGAAGCTGCAACGTTGACAGCACGCGAAGAGGAAATCTGCGCGGCGATGGGCCCCGAACTGAAGAAGCGCGGCTTGGTTTTCGTAGGAATCGACGTAATCGGCGGGAAGTGGCTGACGGAAATCAACGTTACGTCGCCGACCGGGATTGTGGCGATCGACAAGTTCAACGGCACTGACACGGCCAGCCTCATCTGGGACGCTATCGAGCGCAGACACGCGGACCGATAGCGCGGGTCGCGCGTTGGGCGGACTGTGAACGATTTCATCATCAGCGCTATCGCCAGCGGCGGATATCTAGGCATCTTCATCCTGATGGCGCTGGAGAACATTTTTCCGCCCATGCCGTCGGAAATCATCATGGGCTATGGCGGCGTGCTGGTCGCACGCGAGCAGATGGCCTTTGCGCCGCTTCTGATGATCGGCACGCTGGGCACGGTGGCGGGAAATTATTTCTGGTATTGGCTCGGTCGCCGCTGGGGTGAGGAACATCTCAGGAGCTTCATCGAAAAGCGCGGTCGTTGGCTCACATTCGAATGGGAAGAATTCGAAAAGGCGCGCCACATGTTTCGCCGCAATGGGGACTGGATTGTGTTCCTGCTGCGGTTTTCGCCGTTCCTTCGCACCATTATCTCATTGCCCGCCGGACTTGCCAGGATGAAACTCTGGCGCTTCCTGCTCTTCACTTTCCTCGGATCATTGATCTGGAACGGTGCGCTTATCCTTGGCGGAAGCGCTCTGTCCGGCCTTATCGACCAATACGATGTTTATGCGAGCTGGGCAGTCGGCGGTTTCATCGTATTGGGAATCGCCTGGTATGTTTACCGAGTGGTCACGTGGAAACCCGCGACCAAGAAGTCCTAATCGTTCTCTCGGGGGTGCGCACTGCGATAGGTTTCAAGCAATGTGGCAGCATCGACCTTCGTATAGATCTGCGTGGATCCGAGACTGGCATGGCCGAGCAGTTCCTGGAGGCTGCGCAGATCGGCCCCCGCACCAAGCAAATGCGTTGCGAAACTGTGACGGAGAGCGTGAGGGGTAGCTGTATCCGGAAGGCCAAGGACGCGCCGTGCCTGTGCGGTCACTTTCTGCACCACTCCCTGCGAGAGGGGACCTCCCTTAATCCCGCGAAAAAGGGGATCGTCGCGCGAGATCGACCAGGGACACTGGCGCACATAGTCGTCGACTGACTCGCGGATCAGCGGGACCAGCGGGACGACCCGCTGCTTGTTACCCTTGCCAATTACCGTGAGTGTTTCGCCAAGCGGGAGTTCGCTTCCCTTGAGCGAGAGGGCCTCGGAAATGCGTATACCTGCGCCATACAGCATCAGCAGCACTGCCCGATCGCGGGCGCCGATCCAGCCATCGGCCGCAAGCGCTTCCACCGTGTCAGCCAGTCCAATCGCATCGTCCGGCGAAACAGGTCGCGGTAAACCTTTCTTGAGCCGTGGTCCCCGCATGCGCGGGGCTTCGGAAATTTCGTGGCCCGCCTGCGTCCGGGCAAAGCCGATGAAAGCTTTGAGCGCCGAGAGTTCGCGGGCGACGGAGGCGTTGGCAAGCCCATCGGCGCGCCGTGAAGCAATGTGGCTGCGCAGCTTTCCTGTCGACAACCTTGCAACGTGTTCGAACTCGGTCATCTCCAGATTTGTCAGCAGGCGTTCGGCCGCTTTGTGATAGGCCCGCACGGTATGCGGTGATCGCCTCAGGCCAAGCGCAATGTGATCATGCCACGCACCGAGAACCTCCTGCCTACTCAACTACTCACCAACTCTTCCGGAACGAGTTCACCCAGCAGCCCGTCGAGCAACGGCATTCCCGCTGAAGACACGATCAGCCGGTCACCCGATGTCCGAACCAATCCGAAATTTTGATAAAGAGCCAGTTTTCTCCCGTCGACCAGGCCAGAACGCGAAATGCCGAAGCGGACTTCCAATTCGGAGAGGTCGATTCCTTCGGCGAGGCGTAGTCCCATGAGGAGGGCCTCCGAGGCCTGTTCGCGATTATCCAGAATCCTGTGCTCGGCGATACCGTCACCTTGTTTCTGGACGGCGGTGAGGAAGTTCTCCGGCTTCTTGTGTCGGGTCGTTGCAATACCGCCTCGTCTGCCGTGAGCGCCCGGTCCGATTCCGTGGTAGTCACGATATCGCCAGTAGGTGAGGTTGTGGCGGCTCTCTTCTCCTCGTTTCGCGTGGTTGCTGATCTCGTATGCCGGAAGACGGGCTTCTGCCGTCATGTCGCGAGTGAGAGCAAAGAGATCGGCTGCCGGATCATCTTCCAGCGGCTCGAAACGTCCGAGCCTTACATCGGTGGCGAAGCGCGTCGCCGGTTCGATGGTCAACTGGTACAGCGACATGTGCGATGTCCCGAGCGCAAGTGCCTCCGAGAGTTCCTGCCGCCATTCCTCCGGCGTCTGATCGGGCCGGGCATAAATCAGGTCGATCGAAACGCGGCTGAACAGTTTCTGCGCGGTTTCGACTGAATCAAGCGCTTCATTCGCACCATGAAGCCTGCCTAGAAAACGAAGCACGTCGTCGCGAAGACTCTGCACACCAAGCGAGACACGGTTGATCCCCGCACTCGCCAGATCGGCAAAGTTCTCGGCCTCAACCGAGGAAGGGTTGCCTTCGAGAGTTATCTCGATGTCGTCCGCAAAGCCCCACAGTTTTTCGGCTTCGCGCAGGAGAGACGCCACGAGGGCAGGCGGCATGAGCGAAGGAGTTCCTCCGCCAAAAAAGATACTTATGAAAGGTTCTTCATTATTGCCCGCAGCAAACTCGGCGCGCATGTCGGCGAGCAATGCGGCTTCCCATACGCCCATGTCGGTGCGTTCACGAACGTGGCTGTTGAAGTCACAATAGGGACATTTCGCCAGGCAGAACGGCCAGTGGATGTAGAGCGAACGGGCCAATTCTTGGCTTCACCTCAAATTAAGCAGGAATGCGGTTATAGCATTGCCATGGACGGGTCTAAAATTCTGATTGCGGCAAGCGCCGCGTTCGCCGCGCTATGTGCCACGGGCACTACAGTTGCCGCAAGTGCAAGCAACAACGCTCCGGGCAACGGTCACCGAATGGGCGCCACCTACGACAATCGCATGGATGACAGGCTCGCGTCGCGCATGCTCGACGCGCACAATCACGAACGCCAGCGCCTCGGCTTGCCCAAGCTGAAATGGAACCGCGCGCTTGAACGCGAGGCACAGCAATGGGGCCGCGAACTTGCCAGCCGTGGGCGGCTCGAACATGCCGACCGCCGCACGCGTAACAGCACTGGCGAGAATTTATGGATGGGTAGTCAGGGCCAATGGGACGTGCTTGTCGGGCTCGACTTGATGATCGATGAGAAGAAGCACTACCGCCACGGCAATTTTCCCGAGATTTCCTCGACGGGAAAGTGGGCCGACGTGGCGCATTATACCCAGATCGTCTGGCGCAATACGCAGGAAGTCGGCTGTTCGGTCGTCAACGACCGGGGCTGGGACGTACTGGTTTGTCGCTACTGGCCCGCTGGCAATGTGTGGGGCCAGAAGGCCTACTGACCGAATTGTTCGCCTACGAGTTTGGCGAATGCATCTGCGCGGTGGCTGATCGCGTGTTTCTCTTCCGGCGCGATCTCTGCGAAAGTCTTGTCGTGTCCCTTGGGGACGAAGACGGGATCGTATCCGAAACCCATGTCCCCGCGGGGCGGCCAGGTGAGAAGTCCGGGAGCGCTACCTTCATAGACAGCGTGTTCGCCGTCGGACCAAGCGATCGCGAGCACGCAGTGAAACGCGCAGGTTCGATCGGCATCGGGGCCTTTCTGCTGGAGCATGCCCTCAACCTTGCCCATGGCCATGTACCAGTCGCGGCCGGGATCGCCCTCGAACCATTGCCGCTCGGCCCAGTCTGCCGTGTGGACTCCGGGGCGCCCCTCCAACGCATCGACCGAAAGACCGCTGTCGTCGGCCAGGGCAGGGAGGCCCGAAGCCTCGGCTGCCGCCCGCGCCTTCAGCAGGGCGTTCTGGACGAAAGTCGTCCCCGTTTCCGCCGGTTCGGGCAGACCGAGTGAGCCGGCGGAGATGCACTTCACGCCATACGGGGCGAGCAGCGCGGAAATCTCCTTAAGCTTGCCCGCATTATGCGTGGCGATCACCAGACTGCCCGAACCGATGCGACGTGTCATTTACGCGTGGCCTCGTCCTGCACCTTGAAGATTTCGGCGCAGCCCATCTGGGCGAGGCGAAGAAGCCGCAGGAAAGCTTCCTCGTCATAAGGCGCTCCCTCGGCGGTTGCCTGTGCCTCGGCGATCTTGCCGCCTTCGATGAGCACGAAATTAGCGTCGGCATCAGCCGAGCTGTCCTCTGGATAATCGAGGTCGAGCACCGGCGTGCCCTTGTAGATGCCACAGGATACTGCGGCGACCTTGGCGGTAATCGGATCTTCGACGATGTCGCCCGATTTCATCAGCGCATTCACGGCGAGGCGCAGAGCAATCCACGCACCCGAGATCGAAGCGGTGCGGGTGCCACCATCTGCCTGAATGACGTCGCAATCGAGCGTGATCTGGCGTTCACCAAGCTTCCTGTGATCGACGACGGCGCGCAAGCTACGACCGATAAGACGCTGGATCTCCTGCGTTCTTCCGCTCTGCCTTCCTTTGGCAGCTTCACGCTGGCCGCGAGTGTGGGTTGCGCGTGGCAGCATCGAATACTCGCCGGTCACCCAGCCTTCGCCCTTGCCGCGAAGCCACGGCGGTATGCGTTCTTCAACGCTTGCGGTGCATAGCACTTTGGTATCGCCAAAGCCGATCAGGCAACTTCCCTCGGCATGCTTGGTGTAGCCAGTTTCGATAGTGATAGCGCGCATTTCATCGGGCGCACGTCCTGAAGGTCGCATAAAATCTCCAATGCAGTCGAATCTCTCGTGGCAGGCTTTGGCCGAAGCCCCTTGAGGCCGCAAGGGGAGCAGCTAGATAGGAACAATGAACTCTCCGCCGCTACCTGACATGTCCGACCGTGCTCGCGAGATTTTTCGCCTCGTGGTCGAGGGTTATCTCGAGAGTGGCTCGCCGGTCGGTTCGAAAGCCCTTTCGGGCGAACGAGGTGTGAACCTCTCGCCTGCGTCGATCCGGTCGGTTCTGGCGGAACTGGAACAGCGCGGCCTGCTTGCCGCACCGCATACCAGTGCAGGCCGCATGCCCACAGACAGCGGTCTTCGTCTTTTCGTCGACGCGATGATGCAGGTTGCCGAGCCGACTGCAGAGGAACGCGCGGCAATCGAGCAGCGGATCGCTCAGCCGGGCCCTATCGAACGAGCGCTCGAACAGACCAGCGCCCTCCTTTCCGACCTATCGGGTGCAGCCGGCATGGTCATGGTGCCGCGGCGGGAACCTCGCCTGTCGCAGGTCTCGCTCACCCCGCTCGATGCCGGTCGGATACTAGCGGTCCTGGTAGGTGAAGACGGGCATGTCGAGAACCGGGTCTTGCCCATGCCGGTCGAAGCGCTGGGTACATCGCTCGAACAGGCGAGCAATTTCCTCACTGCCAAGACCGCGGGACGGACCCTGGCGGAAGCCGCGCTGCTCATAGAGCGTGAAATCGCTGGTGGTCGGAGCGCTTTGGACGAGGCGAGCCGCGACCTGGTCGAGCGCGGAATAGCCGTCTGGACCGAGGACGCCTCGAGCCGTCCCGTCCTGATCGTGCGAGGGCAGGCAAACCTTCTCGACGAGAGCGCACTGTCCGATATCGAAAGGGTTCGCTCGCTGCTTGACGATCTCGAGAACAAGCAGTCCGTGGCTTCCCTACTTGAAAATGCGCGCGAAGCGGAAGCGATGCGAATCTTCATCGGTAGCGAGAACCGCCTGTTCTCGCTTTCGGGCTCTTCGGTAATCGCTGCGCCCTATCGCGACCGGGAGGGAAAAGTGGTTGGCGTGCTCGGCGTCATTGGGCCGACTCGGTTGAATTACGCGCGTGTCGTCCCCATGGTGGATTTCACGGCCCGATCCTTGGGCAAGAGAATTGGATAGCAGGGTTTTCAAGTGAACAACGAGAACACGAACGAGCCGCAGGAAACGGCGGTCGACGACGAAGTGGCGCGCGAAATGGAAGGCGTGCCGGAACATTTGCGCGAAGGCGCGGATGATGGCGAAGCTGCGGAGGAAGCGTTGGAAGATGCACTCGCCAGCCTTCGCGGTGACCTTGAAGCCGCAAAGCAGGATGTCCTTTACGCCCGCGCGGAAACGCAGAACGTGCGTCGCCGGATGGAAAAGGACGTTCAGGACGCGCGCAACTACGCTGCAACGGGTTTCGCCCGCGATGTCTTAAGTGTCGCGGACAACCTAGCACGCGCGCTCGATGCGATCCCCGCCGAGCAGCGGGAAGACGAGAAACTGAAGGGCTTTATCGCCGGTATCGAGGCCACCCAGCGCGAGCTCGACAAGGTTTTCACTCACAATGGTATCACGCGTATTGCGGCCAAGGGTATGCCGCTCGATCCGAACCAGCACCAGGCGATGATGGAAATACCGACCGACGACGTCGAGCCGGGCACCATCGTGCAGGAAATGCAGGCGGGCTACATGATCAAGGACCGTCTTTTACGTCCGGCCATGGTCGGTGTGGCGAAGAAACCGGACTGATCAACTGAGAACAATGAATACCGGGAGATGAATACGATGAGGACTGCCATTCTCGGAGCGGCGGTTCTCGCCGCTTCTGCTTTTGCAACTCCGCTTGCTGCCCAAGAAAACGCCGATCAAGCTCTGATGGCGTTGGCAGACGAGTGGTATGATTATCAGCTTTCCGAGTATGGCCTGACCGAACAAGAGAACGGCAGCACCGAGTACGGCGACAGCCTGTGGTCGGTTACGCCCGAATCGCAGCGGGCGCGAGCCGCGCGGGCCGAGCAAATCCTCGAGAGGCTGAATGCTATCGACAAGGCGGCGCTGTCCGAAGAAGCTCGGACCAATGCTCTCGTCCTTCGTACCCTGCTTCAAAGCGACATCGGCGACGCGCGCTTCTCCGAGTGGGAAATGCCATTCGATAGCGACAGCAACTTCTGGTCCTATCTCGCTGCAAGGAGCGGGTTTACGACTGTCGAGGATTATGAAAATTATATTGGCCGGATGAACGATCTGCCGCGATATTTCGCGGAGCAGACGGTCAATGCACAAGCGGGACTTGACCGCGGTTTCAGCGTTCCCCGGGTAACGCTGGCGGGCCGCGATGCCTCGATCGAGGCCTATGTCGTCGATGATCCGGAGGCCAGTCCGTTCTGGGCTCCCTTCGGCGATATGCCGGAGCGCTTCTCGGATGAAGATCGCGAACGTCTGCAAGTGGCAGGCCGCGCTGCAATCGCGGAGAGCGTGACGCCTGCTTACCGCGAGTTGCTGACGTTCTTCCGCGAGACTTACTTGCCGCAAACGCGCACCACACTTGGCGCGAGCGAATTCCCGGACGGCGAAGCCTATTACGCGCAGCAAATCCGGCAATATACGACGCTCGATCTGACCGCGGAGCAGATTCACGGGATCGGAGTCGAAGAAGTCGCGCGCATTGCCGCCGAGATGGAAAAGGTGAAGGCAGAGGCGGAGTTCGACGGCACTTTGGCCGAGTTCGTCACCTTTCTGCGGACCGACGCCCAATTCGTCGCCGATACCGGTGACGAATTGATGGGCGTATCATCTTATGTCGCCAAGCGGGTCGACGGGGAAATCGCCGACTACTTCGGTTTCCTGCCCCGGCACCGTTTCACGATCCGCCCGGTCGATCCGGCGATCGCTCCTTTCTATACCGCAGGGCGGGGCGGACTCGATGCCTGTCAGATGAACACCTACGATCTTCCCTCGCGCCCGCTCTACAATATCCCGGCGCTTACCCTGCACGAATGTTCGCCCGGCCACAGTTTCCAGGCCGCGGTCGCTCTGGAGCAGGACGAGGCACCCCGCTTTCGTCGGCAGACCTATTTCTCCGGCTTTGGCGAGGGGTGGGGCCTCTATGTCGAATATCTCGGCGAGGAGATGGGCATCTATCGGACGCCTTACGAGAAATTCGGGCGGCTATCCTATGAGATGTGGCGTGCGGCGCGGCTGGTAATCGATACTGGCATACATCACTATGGCTGGACCCGCGAACAGGCGGTTGAATACCTCTCCAGCCACACCGCGCTTTCGGACCGTGAAGTCGGAACCGAGATCGACCGCTATATCAGCTGGCCCGGGCAGGCGTTGGCCTACAAACTGGGCGAAATGACGATCCGGCGCGTGCGCAATAAGGCGGAGGAGGCGCTTGGCGACGATTTCGATATCCGCAAGTTCCACGATGTCGTGCTTTCGCTCGGGTCGGTGCCTTTGCCCGCTCTGGAAGCGCGGATCGATGCATTTATTGCCGATGGCGGACAAGGTTTGCCGGGTGTGACTTACGATTGAGCGGGAACACCTGACGGGTCTCTCCGTAAGTGTTCGGACAGGGATGCTGACGGAGAAAAACCATGAATAGCAAAATCTTGATTGCCCCCGTGCTCGCTATCTCCAGCTTGAGCTTGGGAGCTTGCGCGCAAAACTATGGCGTTGAAGGCGCAGTAGCCGGGGCGGCGGCTGGTGCCGGCCTCGCTGCGATTACAGATGGCGACATCGAAACCTATGCGCTTGCCGGGGCCGCAATCGGCGGTGTGGTTGGCTATGCAACCGATAAGGACGACGATTGTGACGGCTATTATGGCGATGGTCGTTATGTCGATGACGATTGCCGCTACGACGATCGCTACGCGCGTTATTGGTAAGATAGCCGATATCGAGAACAAAGGGCCGCCCCGAATGGGAGCGGCCCTTTCCATTTCAGGCGACCTGCTTTTTCAGACGACTTGCGTCCGGTTTTCGTCGCGGTGCTTTTTGAGGTACTTCATGAACGGAGTCCCTCCGGTGCCGACATCGGGATCGTTGCCCGCAATTGAGCCAGCCTGTTTGTTGATATAGCTCGCCGCATATTCGAGATGCCGGGTGCGAAAGCGCGCCGACTGCTCGACGCACGCATTGAACGCTTCCTTCAAATCCTGATTTGCGCTGGCCGAAACGAAGTCGCGCAGTGTCGATTCCCTGGCAATGTCCTCGATGAAGCGCCGATGTTCCACTGGCCGATACTGATGGAGTTCGTCCAGGAACTGACGCAGCGGATCGTCGCTGTGCCCGACCTGGAAAAGTGCGTCCATTGCCGGGACGATCGAGCTTTGCGATCCCGTCTGGCCGCGAAATGCCTGTGGCTTGTCTTGGTACCGATCCACACTCTCATAAATGAGACCACCATTTTCGAGAGCAGGGTTGTTTGCCCAACCGTGGATGTAGGGACGTACGCGGTGGAAGTAGACATAGGGATCGCACCGCTCGGGCATCCGGGCGAAATGAGCATAGACGCGCTCCCAGGCCTCATCCATTTCCTTCAGTAGATGGATCACCTCGGTCTCGTCGCCGCACTTGGCAACGGATACAAGCTTTGCGGCATTGTCTAGCAGCACTCCGGCCTCGGCCTCGATTGCGACATGGACCAGCACGAACCAGTTCTCGTCGGCGCCGCCCAGGAAGTTCTGGTACATCGCTATGTTGTCGAGCGTGATCGGCCCCGATTTGTCGAGCCTGTACCAGTTATCGAGCACATAGCCCGAATAGGGCAGCAGCGGCGCCTGGCCCAGGCGATCGGCAATTGCGCACATGGGGCGGGCAAGGTTCGCGGGGAGGTGTGCGGGCGGCTCGGGTTCTCCCCAGACATAGGCTTGTACGAGGAAGGAATAATGCACCATTGCGGTGCGTACTTCTTCTTCCGGCGCCTTCTCGACCCAATCTTCGATTTGCGGATCGGGAAGAGCCTCTAGCCAGTGGCGAACGCGGCCGGTGGTCAGTAATGCGGAAAGTTTTTTCGCAGCTTGGAGAACTGGCGCGAATTCGTCCGGAAGGGTGATTTCGTCGATTTCGTAATGCGAAAGATAGCCGCGCTCGCGGCTCATACCGTATTCTTTAAGCTCCATGTGATGACTCATCGTCGGGCGCGGGTTGGGCCGCCCGATCAATGTGCGCATTCGTATCCATCAGGGCTGCCATGCTCAAGCCCGGGAGTGGAAAACTCCCGAAAACCGTAGCGTTAAGAAGCTCTTTTTGGAAACCAGACGAGCAATTCATAGGCTTCGGCAGAAGCGGCACCTGCAATCTTTACGCCGTTGCGCAGCCAGAAGGCGTGCTTCACGATTTCTGCTTGCTGCTCGATCCCATATTGCTCGAGCCGCCATCCTGGCTTGAGAGAATAATCGTAACGCGCCCATGGCATGCGGTGGGTAACCAGATACCAATTACCCCGTGTCTGTGTCTGCCAAACATGCACCAGTTCGTGGATCAGCAGGCCTTGGCGGATCAGTCCTTCGCGAGAAAAATCATCGCAATAGTGATCTGAGCGCGGGTGGAAATGCAGATGCCCGCGCGGTGCCATGGTGACGCGGCGCGGCTGAAAGGGAAACCACTTTCGCCGTCTTATCGTGACCAAGGAATAGTCGATCGCATCTCCGAAGACCGTCCGGGCCAATGCGATCTCGCCTTCGGTCAGGCTGCGCTCCCCTCCCACCGCGCATTGCGGCGGGAGGGGTTCTTGATGGCTTTCGACGCCTAGCTTGTCGCGCAGGTCGTTCAGCGATCGTCTCCGGCGGACTGGACGGTCGCCTCAAACGTGTGGCGCCTGTTGCCGGCCGCGATCAGAGTGACTTCGGCGGTAGAACCCTCTGCGATGCCCTCGGGAAGCTCGAAAACCATTATGTGCTTTCCACCGGGTTCGAAGCTCACATTGCCGCCGCTTTCGACAAGGATCGGCGGGGCTTCTCCCATTACCATCTTCTCGCCTTCCATAATGGTATCGTGCACTTCAGCGCGACCGGCGTCGGCAACCTCGGCGTTGCGAAAGGCGAGGTTCCTGTCGCCGTTATTGGCGAGATCGAAATAAACCGCAGCAGGGTTTCCCGACACGGGCGGACGCACCAGCCGTGCATTAGTCACCTCGACCCCGGCAATGCTATTTTCATCAGCCGTAACAGCAGGCTCCTCCGTCTCGGAGCCGCATGATGCGAGGCCAAGAGACGTTCCTGCGATGAGCACGGCGGCGTAAATCGATCTGATCATTGAATATATCCCTCCTGTGAACTGGTCGAAAATCTAGCGGGACCCATCTCTTGTGCCAAGGAAAAGCGAACCTATATCGCGCCTGTAATACACCGTTTTAATGAGCTGCCGACCGGTTTCGCCGTTTATGGGGAACCAGCTGCGCTGCGTCCAACGACTTGAAACAGATGGGGAATCCATGAGCAAAGTTATCGGTATCGACCTCGGCACCACGAATAGCTGCATCGCCGTTATGGACGGCGGCAAGCCAAAGGTCATCGAGAATTCCGAAGGTGCGCGTACGACGCCCTCGATCGTCGCCTTCACCAAGGACAACGAGCGCCTGATCGGCCAGCCCGCAAAGCGTCAGGCTGTCACCAATCCGGACAATACCCTTTTCGCGATCAAGCGCCTTATCGGGCGCCGGTTCGATGATCCAATGACCAAGAAGGACATGGATCTCGTTCCCTATGACATCGTCAAGGGCAAGAACGGCGACGCATGGGTCGAAGCTGGCGGCGAGCATTATTCCCCGAGCCAGATTTCCGCCTTTATCCTCCAGAAAATGAAGGAAACGGCCGAAAGCTATCTCGGCGAAACCGTGACGCAGGCCGTTATTACCGTACCGGCATACTTCAACGACGCGCAGCGCCAGGCAACCAAGGACGCAGGCCAGATCGCTGGTCTCGAAGTGCTTCGCATCATCAACGAGCCGACTGCGGCTGCGCTTGCCTATGGCATGGACAAGGACGACGGCAAGACGATTGCCGTCTATGACCTCGGCGGCGGTACCTTCGACGTTTCCGTCCTCGAAATCGGGGACGGCGTGTTCGAAGTGAAGTCGACCAATGGAGACACCTTCCTGGGCGGCGAAGACTTCGACAGCACGATCGTCGAATATCTCGCGGACGAGTTCAAGAAGAAGGAGAATATGGATCTCCGGACCGACAAACTCGCGTTGCAGCGTCTCAAGGAAGCTGCCGAAAAGGCCAAGATCGAACTGTCGAGCTCGGCGCAGACCGAAGTCAATCTGCCCTTCATCACTGCGCGGATGGAAGGTGGCAGTTCCACTCCATTGCACCTCGTGGAAACGCTGACTCGCTCGAAGCTCGAGCAGCTCGTTGGCGATCTCGTGAAGCGCACGCTCGAACCCTGCAAGAAGGCGCTGGCCGATGCCGGTCTCGACAAGGGCGGCATTGACGAAGTCATCCTCGTCGGCGGCATGACCCGTATGCCCAAGGTGCGCGAAGTCGTAGAAGAATTCTTCGGCAAGAAGCCGCATACCGGCGTGAATCCAGATGAAGTTGTGGCCATGGGCGCCGCCATCCAGGCCGGCGTGCTTCAGGGCGACGTCAAGGATGTGTTGCTGCTCGACGTGACCCCGCTCTCGCTGGGTATCGAAACGCTCGGCGGCATCATGACCAAGATGATCGATCGCAACACTACGATCCCGACCAAGAAGAGCCAGACCTACTCGACTGCCGAGGATAACCAGCAGGCGGTTACAATCCGCGTGTTCCAGGGCGAGCGCGAGATGGCGGGCGACAACAAAATGCTCGGACAGTTCGACCTGGTCGGCATCCCACCTGCGCCGCGCGGCGTGCCGCAGATCGAAGTCACTTTCGACATCGACGCCAACGGCATCGTCAACGTGTCTGCCAAGGACAAGGGTACCGGCAAGGAACAGCAAATCCGGATTCAGGCATCTGGCGGTCTGTCAGACAGCGACATCGACCAGATGGTTCAGGACGCGGAGAAGTTTGCTGACGAGGACAAGAAGCGCCGCGAAAGCGCCGAGGCCCGTAATCAGGCCGACAGCCTCGTCCACACGACCGAGAAGCAGCTGGAAGAACATGGCGACAAGATCGACGCTTCGCTCAAGAGCGAAGTCGAAGAAAAGGTCGCTGCGCTCAAGACCGCACTCGGAGGCGATGATGCAGCCGATATCAACGCCAAGGCGCAGGATTTGTCGCAGAGCGCGATGAAGATGGGCCAGTCGATCTACGAGCAGGAGCAGGCTACGGCCGGTTCCGACGCACCTGAAGGCGGAGATGCCGGTTCAGACGATAAGTCGGACGAAGAGGTGGTCGACGCCGAATTCTCCGAAGTCGACGAAGACGCAAAGAACTGAGACGCCTGATGAGAACCATGCCCCCACCGGCGCCCGAGCGCTCCGGTGGGGGTAAGTTTTAGGGCGGGGAAAGTAATGTCAGCTACCGAAATCGATTTCTACGAATTGCTTGGGGTCAGCCGCGATGCGGATGGCGCGGCGATAAAGAGCGCCTATCGCAAGCTCGCGATGAAGCATCATCCGGATCGCAATCCGGGTTGCGGCGAGAGTGAAGCGAAGTTCAAGGCGATCAGCGTTGCCTATGACTGCCTGAAAGATCCACAAAAGCGCGCGGCCTACGACCGCTATGGACATGCCGCTTTTCAGAACGGCGGCGGTCCGGGAGGTGCACATGGCAATGCCGATTTCGGAGACATCGGCGATATCTTCGAAACGATTTTCGGGTCTGCCTTCGGTGGCGGTGGCGGTCGTCCACGACCGCGGCGCGGTGCGGACCTTCGTTACGATATGCAGATCGGGCTCGAGGATGCTTTCCACGGAAAGTCGACCGAGATCGAAATCGAAGTCAGTAGATCCTGCGACACGTGTCACGGTTCGGGCGCCCAGCCCGGTACCCATGCACGTACCTGCAATCTGTGCGGCGGGCAGGGCAATGTTCGGGCAAAGCAAGGTTTCTTCGTCGTCGAACGGCCGTGCCCCAATTGTCATGGTGCGGGAGAGGTCATCACCTCGCCCTGCCGGGATTGTCGCGGAGAGGGTCGGATCGACGTTCCGCAAAAACTCGAGGTAGATATTCCTCCCGGCGTCGACACCGGCACGCGCATTCGCCTGTCGGGAAAGGGCGAAGCTGGTCCACGCGGCGCGCCATCCGGCGATCTCTATATTTTCGTTCATGTGCAGCCGCACGAGATATTCCAGCGCGAGGGGACCACGCTTGCCACCCGCGTGCCGATCACCTTCACGAAGGCCGCCCTTGGCGGGTCAATCGAGATACCCGGCATCGATGGCGAAGAACTGACCCTGGAAATCCCGGCAGGGATCCAGTCCGGTAAGCAATTGCGCCAGCGCGGCGCTGGCATGCCCGTCCTGCAGGGACGCGGCCGCGGAGATATGGTGATAGAGATTGCAGTCGAAACCCCGACCAAGCTCAGTAAGGAACAACGGAGCTTGCTCGAGGAATTCCGCGAACTGGAAACGGGTGACGAGTGCCCCCAGAGTCAGGGCTTTTTCAAGAAAATTCGCAGCGCCCTCGGCGCCTGACCGTCAGGCCATTCTTTCAAGAACCTCGCCTCTGATCTGATCGATCAGGGCTTTGCCGCAGCGCAGAGCGGCATCTTCTTCGTCCAGAATGGCGAGAAAGGCCCGGCGCTTGAAAATCCTCACTGCGGCGTCGTCGACCTTTCCTTCCAGTGTCGAGAAGACGAGATCGATCATTCGCTCGGCCCCGTGAAGGCGCCCCCACAAATAGTCGTTTTCGCGGTAGGCCCGGCTGAAAAAGGCTCCGAAGTTGTAGAACTCGATACCGCGCAAGGTGGCGGCCGTACCGCCTTCGCGAATGCTTCTGGCATCGTCAGGACTGATACGATCCACCTTGACCGGGTCGAATTCGGTCAGCCCTTCGTTGCGGAGCAGGGGCAGCGTGGCAACATCGTAAAACGGGAAGCCGAGATAGGCGAACAGGATACGCCGCTTGAGATTTGCCGGCATGGCTGAAAGTGCCTCCGCCAGTAGTTCTTCGGCGCGTTCATCGATCTCCGGCAGGAGACGCCTTGCCTCGACATGGTCGAGCAGGGCGCCGGGATTGGCTAATGCGTCCGCAGCGATCTTCTCGAACTCGTCACCAAGCGCGGGTAGGCCCTCCTTCTCGAAATACATTGCCAAGATAGTGAATATCGCGTCGCGGCCAGCCTCCAGCGCTTCGTCCGGAATTTCCGGGTCGGCTTCCCAGTCGCGGGCAAGCCGCCGGGCCAGAAGGCGGAGGCGGCGGATCCGAAAACCGATGTCGTGTTCGCGAAAGAACAGGATCGCTTCCGGTGTCGCGCCACCCTTGGGCGCGCCGAGGCTGTCGAGGCCGCGGCGGCGCAACTCCTCGCGCAAGATTTCGGAAATCGGTGCATGGTCTGTGAGGTGGAGCGGCGGTGATGCTTCCCAGGCCAGCTTGGCAAGCCGCGTCACGATCCCGCTCAGTTTGCTCTGCGCATAGGAGTGGAACGCGTAACCTGCCTGTTCGGCGGCAGCCTGCTGTGCCTTCTGTCGCCACGCCTTGAGCCGCTTGGGCGTGGGATTGTCGAGGAACAGCGTGTAGCCGAACAACCTCTCCACCGTTCGTTCGACTTCCGGACGTAGGGCGGCAATAATCCTGCCGAGCCTTTCGGCTTCGCGGCTCTGCTGTTCGAGCTGTTCGAGATTGTCGCGTATCGGCTGCTCGCGCGGGATCGTGGACAGCGAGCCGAAGATGGCCGAGAAAAAACCGACTTCCGCATGTCCTTGCGTGCGGCGGGTGCTGAAGCGGTCGGGGCGAGGATCGACATAGACGAACCGCCGATCGACCTCGCGCTGGGCGGGCCGTCCCCGCAATGCGGCCATCGCTCCTGCGAAAGGCTTGTTCACAAGCACCGAACCGTCGATCAAGGACACATTGGAAACTGTGTCCCGCATCACATGCGCCGGCATTATCCGTTCGAGGAATTCGTCCCGTGAATCCCAGGGCCGCCCGGACTCCGAAGAAAGCCGATCGATTTCCGCCACCTGCAAGGGCGGAAAGGCACCGGGAAAGCTCGCGGTCGCTCGGGCCGCGAATACCAGCTCGAGGGGGTGGGCGAGATTTTCGCCGCCGGCGTAGCGCGCTTTCCTCCGGATCGCGATCGGCAACCGGTGCTCGCTATCCTCCACCACCGGGGGGCTATGGAGATGCAGCGTTTCCAGATAGCCATGGAAGTCGGTGGTCGTCACATAGAGGTCCAGCGGGTGGCCCGGTGGCAAAAGCGGAGCTTCCGGCTCAGTTTCTGACATCGCCGTTAGTGCGCGTTCAAGCAGTTTGGAGAAGCCGAGACCCGAGAACGGTGGCTCGAACCAGCGGCCTCTGATGAGGTGGGACACCTTGCGTCGGACCTCGTCACGGGTTTCCGCTGCCACTTCCGTCGCAATCTCGTTGCCCGGACGATTGAGCAACCAACTCGCCAATGGTTGCGCCCAGATCTTGCTGCCCGACCAGCGTAGTTTCGCATCGGGATGGGTCAGTTCATCGACATCCGCAACTTCCAGCCAGAGATCGGTGAGTGGTTCGAGGCTTTGACCGGAAAACACGGCCTGGGCCAAGAAGATCGCGTTGATCCCGCCCGCGCTCGCGCCGCTCATGATATCGGGAATGACGCGCAGTTTGAGCTCGTGATGCTCCTGAATGTGTTCGAGGATATCCCGGTAAACCGAATGGACGCCGTCACGATCCGGACCGCCAGCGTGAAAATCGCGGCTGGCCCGGGCGAACTGCCACAATTCACGGGTGACCCCGTGCATATAGATCGCCAGACTGACTCCGCCGTAACAGACGAGCGCAATCCTGAGTTCCTTCTGCCGCATTGCGATACCTTCTGCACAGCATGGCCGCCCAAGGCAATTGCGTTCTGCAAATGTTCTGTTAGTGAATCGCCCATGGCCAAACCCAAGAAACGCTATGTCTGTCAGGCCTGCGGGTCAGTATCACACCGCTGGCAGGGCCAATGCGCCGATTGCGCGGAATGGAATACGCTGGTCGAAGACGCACCGGCCACGGTGTTCTCGTTGAAGCACGATTTATCGAGTGGTGGCAGGGCAGTCGAGTTCGTCGACCTCGACAAGCCCGGCGAACTGCCCGTGCGTCAGAAAACGGGTCTCGCGGAATTCGACCGCGCGCTGGGCGGCGGATTGGTGCCGGGGAGCGCAATCCTGATGGGCGGCGATCCGGGAATCGGCAAATCGACGCTCCTTTTGCAGGCGGCGGCCAAGGTCGCCCGCGAAGGGCATGGCGTGGTCTATGTTAGCGGCGAGGAAGCTGCCGGGCAGGTGCGTATGCGTGCGGCGCGGCTCGGTCTGTCGGACGCACCGGTTAAACTCGCCGCGGCGACGGGTGTGCGCGATATCCTGACTACGCTCGGGCGTATGGATGCGCCCAAGCTGCTGGTTATCGATTCGATCCAGACCATGCATTCCGACACGATCGAGGGCGCTCCCGGCACTGTAAGCCAGGTCCGCGGGTGCGCATTCGAACTGATTCGCTATGCCAAGGAAACTGGCGTCGCTCTCGTACTTGTCGGCCACGTTACCAAGGACGGAAGCATCGCCGGCCCGCGCGTGCTCGAACACATGGTCGACGTAGTGATGAGCTTCGAAGGGGAGCGCAGCCACCAGTACCGGATTCTCCGAGCGCTCAAAAACCGTTTTGGCGCGGTCGACGAGATCGGTGTCTTCGCCATGGAAGGTGACGGGCTGGAGGAGGTGGACAATCCTTCCCTCCTGTTCCTCTCGGGCCGAGAGCAACCGATGGCGGGCAGCGCGGTATTTCCGGCAATGGAGGGCACGCGCCCGGTGCTGGTCGAGATACAGGCATTGATCGTGAGGTTGCAATCGGGAGCCACTCCCCGCCGAGCTGTTGTTGGCTGGGACACCGGCAGGCTGGCAATGTTGCTTGCCGTGCTGGAATCGCGCTGCGGACTATCCTTCAGTTCGGCCGAAGTTTATCTAAACGTGGCCGGCGGATACCGGTTGTCCGATCCTGCGGCAGACCTTGCCGTGGCAGCCGCATTGGTCAGCGCGCTGGCCGACAAGGCACTGCCTAGCCGCAGCGCGTGGCTTGGCGAGGTGAGTCTGGCCGGAGAGGTCCGGCCCGTGGCTCATGGAGGCGTGCGATTACGTGAGGCAGCAAAGCTGGGTTTTGATCGCGGTTTCGGCCCGCCCGATGCCAAGAACGGCTCGGCGGAACTGGAATATGTGGGCGTGGGACAACTGGCAAACCTCGTTGACCGCGTGATGAGCAGTTAATACACCCAAAACCCCTTGGGGTTATAAGGGTTTTATGACGGGTTTCGATCTCATAGTCCTGCTTATCGTGGGTGTTGCAGCAGTCGGCGGTTTCTTGCGGGGATTCTTGCAAGAAGTCCTGTCCCTGGGCGCTTGGATTCTGGCCGCGTTCGCCATCCGCTATCTCCATACGCCGCTCACTCTCACAATGCAGGATTTTCTCGGCTCGAGCGTAACCACTTCGGTGCTCGCTTTCACCTTCCTCCTGCTCATTCCCTACGCGGCGATGAAGGTGATCGCGAACAATGTCGGCAAGGCGTCTCGAAGCTCCGTCCTCGGACCTATAGATCGCGTCCTGGGCTTCGGATTTGGGTCGCTCAAGGGAATGCTGATCGTCGTGATCGCGTTCTCGGTGTTGGTACTGGGTTACGATACGGTCTGGGACTACCGCGGTCGGCCGGTCTGGATCACTACCGCCCGCAGCTACGAGCTGGTCGATGCCGGTTCGCGTTCGCTGGTCGAAGTGCTGGCGCAGCGCCGCGCCAAATTGCTCGGTGAAGAACCTGCGGCAGCGGAGCCCGCGGAAGCAGGGGCAGAGTGAACGGCAGGACAGGCGCTGCGCTATATTCCCCGCAGTTGCTCGCCCTTGCGGTGGAGTTGGCCGATTATCCCTTCGACCCTTCAGCCCCATGCTTGGGGGAGGCCCTTTCGCGCACGTGCGGGAGCAGTCTGCGTATGTCTTCCGAAATCGATTTGACCGATGTCGGCTTGAAAATTTCGGCCTGCGCGGTCGGTCAGGCAAGCGCGGCGATTTTCGTGCGCCATTGCGCTGGTAGAAGTGAAAAGGACCTCGCGGTTTCCCTGGCGCAGATCGAAAGTTGGCTCGCCGGGAATTCGCCATTGCCGGATTGGCCCGATATTCAGCAGATCGAACCGGCACGCGACTATCCGGGCCGCCATGGCGCCATCGCCCTACCGTGGAAGGCCGCGCTGGACGCGCTTTCCAATGGCGTTGGCCCACGCTAAATCCGCTCAGGCGTTCAAGAGAGGGGACTTGAAAAATGGCGGCTGCAGAGGGCTTGCAGAGGGAACCGACTGAGAAGGAAATCCGACTGGTCATTGCCGCGAGCAGTGCGGGCACGATCTTCGAATGGTATGATTTTTTTATCTACGGCACGCTCGCCGGACTGATCGGCGCAGCCTTCTTTCCCAGCGGCAACGAGACACTGCAGATCCTTCTCGTATGGGCCGGATTCGCCGTGGGTTTCGGCTTCCGTCCGCTTGGTGCGATCCTCTTCGGCTATCTAGGTGACAGGCTGGGCCGGAAATATACCTTTCTCGTCACCGTTACTCTCATGGGCATCGCGACGGCCGGAGTGGGCATGATACCTAGCGCCGCGAGCATCGGGCTTGCTGCGCCGATCATCGTCATATGCTTGCGCATCCTCCAAGGTCTCGCGCTTGGGGGCGAATACGGCGGCGCGGCGATCTATGTCGCCGAGCACGCGCCCCCGGAGAAGCGCGGATTTTACACCAGCTTCATCCAGGCTAGCGTGGTGGGAGGCTTCGTCCTGTCCATCCTCGTCGTGCTGGCATGTCGCGCTGTTATCCCGGCAGAAGAATTCGCCGAGTGGGGCTGGCGAGTGCCGTTCCTGCTTTCGATCGCGCTTCTTGGCATTTCGCTCTGGATGCGGTTGAAGCTTTCCGAAAGCCCGGTTTTCCAGGCCATGAAAGAGGCCGGTGAAACGAGCGCAAATCCGTTCAAGGAAAGCCTGACCTATCCCGGCAATCCGAAGCGTATTTTCGTGGCGCTGTTCGGCATCACGGGCGTGTTGACGACGATCTGGTATACCGCCTTCTTCTCCTCGCTCAGCTTCCTGAGGCGAGATATGCGGGTGGACGAAAGCACGGTCGAATGGATACTGCTGATCGCCGGTTTCATCTCGATGAGTTTCTATCTGATCGTGGGTAAATGGTCCGACAGGGTGGGGCGCAAGAAGCCGATCATTATCGGCGCCATCGCCACGCTGGCGCTCCTGTTCCCGATCTTCTGGACGATGGGCAGTCTGGCCAATCCCGGGCTTGCCCGGGCGGCCAGCGAGAACCCGGTCGTCGTTACGGGCCAGCAATGTACCACCGATCCCTTCGCCGAACTGTTCGACGAGGAGCAGACCGGTTGCGGAAAGGTGCTCGAGACGCTTACCGCCAGCGGCGTCGCATACAGCGTCGAGCCGGGAGCTGATCTCGCGCTTACCGTTGGCGGAGAGCCGGTGGCAATCGAAGCGGGCTGGCTGGAGGATGCAGCCGCGCGCCGCGATGGTATCCAGTCGGCTCTCGGCGAGAGCGGATTCGATTTTGCGAAGCAGACTCCGCCCATGGCGAATATTCTCGGCATCGGGGCGCTGATACTTGTGATGGGAATGCTTTCGGCCCTGACCTACGGCTCGGTCGCTGCGCTGCTTACCGAAATGTTCCCAGCCAGAATCCGCTACAGCTCGATGTCGATCCCCTACCATATCGGCGCAGGCTATCTGGGTGGGTTCCTGCCGCTCATTGCCGGCATTATCGTCGCGCGTACCGGCGATGTCTACGCGGGGCTGTGGTACACGATGGCGGTGGTGGGATTCGGCTTGCTCGTTGCCTGGTGGGGACTTTCCGGCGGGCCGCCACGCGATTTCGAGGATTCCCACCAAGCACCGCCTACAGGTCCAGCTATTCCGTGACAGCCGCTTGATTTCTCCCCCATCCCCCACTCTGCGGCTCGATATCGACCGCGGGGCTCTCGCGCATAACTGGCGGGCGCTCGACCGGCTGTCCGGTCGGGCGAGGGCGGGAGCTGCCGTAAAGGCGAACTGTTATGGCTTGGGGGTCGATCAATGCCTGCCGACCTTGCGCGAGGCAGGGTGCCGCGACTTCTTCGTCGCGCATTGGAGTGAGGTCGAACCGGTTCTGAACCATGTGCCGAAAGATGAACTTGCAGTCCTGCACGGTCCGTTCGATGCCAGCGACGCTTCCTATGCCCGTCAAACAGGCGTTCGGCCGGTGATCGATTCCGTTCGGCAGGCAAAGCTCTGGCAGGAGAGCGGCGGCGGGCCATGCCATCTCATGGTCGACAGCGGCATAAACCGCCTCGGGATCTCTCCGAGCGAAGTATCGGATATCTCGGTTCAGCAACTCGATGTGCAAGTTCTCTTGAGCCATCTCGCCTGCGCCGACGAAGACAACGCAATGAATGCGCGTCAGCTCGAAATTTTTCGCGATGCCATTCAGCGCATCCGGCACAGGGAGGCGAGCTTCGCCAACAGCGCCGGTATCGCACTCGGCTCCGATTACCATTTCGACCTCACCCGGCCGGGTCTGTCGTTATACGGCGGGGTTCCGCGGCACGAGCTCGGTGGCGAAATTCGGCAAGTGGCTCGTCCCCAAGCCGCCATCATCCAGACGCGGCAGCTTTCGACGGGTGAGACGGTGGGATACAACGCCACCTTCACCGCGCCGCAGAATATGCGGATCGGCGTGATCTCCCTCGGCTATGCGGACGGCATATTGCGGAGCTGGGGCGGGGCCGCCCTTCGCAATGGCGAAAAGATGCTCCCGATCCTCGGCAAGGTCTCGATGGACATGATCGTGCTGGACCTAAGCAATGCTCCCGAACTGGGGGAGGGGGATTGGGTGGAACTACCATACCACCTTCCCGATGCTGCGCGGCAAACCTCTGTTTCACAATACGAACTGCTTACGGTACTCGGCAACCGATTCCAGCGTTGAGACACGTGTTGCGCTGCACATTGTGCAAGTGCTAAGCGTGGCTGCATCGCACAATGGGGAGAGCGCGCATCATGGCTAAACGGACCGCCGAGGGCGAACCGATCATCATCAAGAAATATGCCAACCGGCGGCTCTACAACACCGATACATCAAGCTATATCACCCTCGACGACCTTGCCCGAATGGTCCGCGAGAACGTCGATTTCCAGGTGCTGGACGCGAAGACGGGCGAGGATATCACCCATACGATCCTCACCCAGATCATCGTCGAGGAAGAAAGCAGCGGCGCGCAGCAATTGCTGCCGGTCAGCTTCCTGCGCGACCTGATCTCGATGTACGGCAATTCCATGCAGTCGATGATGCCCAGCTATCTCGAAGCGAGCATGGCGAACTTCCGCAAGAACCGCGAACAGCTGCAAACGGCGTTTGCCAAGGGTATCGAGGCAAATCCGCTGGCCAAGATGGCCGAAGCCAATTTCAAGATGATGCAGAACGCAGCCGAGGTTTTTATTCCGCCAACCCGCAAGCCTGCAGATTCGCCGAAGAAGGGCGAGAAGGACGAACTCGCCCAGATGCGCGAGCAAATGGCGGCGATGCAGAAGAAGCTGGACGAGCTTTCGAATTAATTGCATCGGCGCGCCCGCCGTCCTCCAGCAAGATACAGGAATACCCTTGGCCCAGATTCGCCATGCCCTCACCGCCCGCCGCGCCGACGATTTCGCCGCCTGGTACCAGGAAGTCATCTCCGCCGCCGAAATGGCCGAGGAATCGGGCGTACGCGGCTGCATGGTGATCCGGCCATGGGGGTATGGCATCTGGGAGCGGATGCAGCGCCTGCTGGACGATCGGATCAAGGCGACCGGACATTCGAACGCCTATTTCCCGATCTTCATCCCGCTTTCCAATTTCGAGCGGGAGGCGGAGCATGTCGAAGGTTTCGCCAAGGAAATGGCTGTCGTCACCCATCACCGCCTGATCGCGGGCAAGGATGGCGGGCTGATCCCCGATCCCGAAGCGAAGCTGGAAGAGCCGCTGGTTGTGCGTCCGACTTCGGAAACCATCATCGGCGATGCCATGGCGCGCTGGGTGCAGAGCTGGCGCGACCTGCCGCTCAAGCTCAACCAGTGGGCCAATGTCGTGCGCTGGGAAATGCGGACCCGCATGTTCCTGCGCACCAGCGAATTCCTCTGGCAGGAAGGGCATACCGCCCATGCTGACGAAACCGAGGCAAAAGAACACACGCTGACCATGCTCGAAGTGTATCGCGCTTTCGCGGACGAGGATCTTGCGCTGGCAGTGATACCGGGTGAGAAACCGGAGAACGAGCGTTTTCCGGGCGCGGTCGAGACATGGTCCATCGAGGCGATGATGCAGGATGGCAAGGCACTGCAAGCCGGCACCAGCCACTATCTGGGCACCAATTTTGCCAAGGCTTCGGGCATCAAGTTCCAGAACCGCGAGGGCAGCGAAAGCCTCGCGCATACCACCAGCTGGGGCGTTTCGACCCGCATGGTCGGCGGCGTCATCATGACTCATGGCGACGATGACGGTTTGCGCCTTCCGCCCAAGATCGCGCCTCAGCAGGTCGTGATCCTGCCCATGCTGCGCGAAAGGCCCGAAGACCAGGACCTGATCGACTATTGCGAGACCTTGCGCACCACGCTTGCCGCACAGCAGGTCATGGGCGAACCACTGCGTGTCCTGCTCGATACGCGCCCCGGCAAGGCGGCGCAGAAGCGCTGGGATTATGTCCGGAAGGGCGCCCCGATTATCGTCGAGGTAGGCGGACGGGATATGGAAAATGGCGTAGTTTCCATGCTCCGCCGAGATCGGCTCTGGGACGAAGAAACGGGCAAGCCCGCTTTCCAGACCCCGACGCGGGAAGTGGCCGGACAAACCATTCCCGATGTTCTCGCGGACATGCAGAATGCCTTGCTGACGCAGGCGCAGGAACACCGCGACGCCAACATCACGCGGGGCGTGACCGAATTCGCGGATGTCGAGAAACACTTCACCGCTTCCCGCTATCCGGGCTGGATGGAGGTCCAGTGGTCGAAGCCGACCGGCGAGGCGCTCGAAAAGATCGTCGAGCGTCTCAAGGAACACAAGCTCACGATCCGGAATGTGCCGCTGGATGCGATACCGGTGGACGGGACCTGTATCTTCACCGGCGAACCGGCGGTGGAACGCGTTTTGTTGGCAAAGGCCTACTAGCTTGATCTGACGGCAGTTCTGTTCGACACAGGGGGAATGAGAAAATTCATCCCGCTTGTCGCCCTCGTCGCATTCCCGCTCGCCGCTCAGGAAACTGCACCGCCCGATCCCGCTGCTGGCGTGTCGCAAGACAGGCTGCGAGCCGATATCGATACGCTGGTGGGTTTCGGCACTCGGCATACCCTGTCGGAACAGGACAATCCTGAACGCGGCATCGGGGCTGCGGTCGATTGGGGGCTCGCCGAATTCGGACGGATTTCCAAAGATTGCGGCTCTTGCCTCGAAGTCGTCGCGCCCGAACGCACGGAACCCGAAGGTGGTCGCCTGCCTCGGCCGACCCGTATCCGCAACGCGGTGGCCATCCAGAGAGGCACCGAACGTCCGAACGAGGTCATCATCGTCCAGGCGCATATCGATAGCCGCGTAACCGATGTGATGGATTGGGAAAGCGATGCGCCCGGCGCGAACGACGATGGTTCGGGCACGGTGCTGGTTCTGGAGGCCGCCCGCAACCTTTCGCGCAGCAGCTATCCTGTGACCATCGTTTACGCCCTGCTATCGGGCGAGGAACAGGGCCTGTTCGGCGGACGTCTGATGGCCGATTATGCCGAGGAACAAGGCTGGGACGTGAAGGCCGTGCTCAACAACGATGTTGTCGGCAACAGCTGCGGGAGCGACGGATATTGCGCTCCCGACCATGTGCGCGTGTTCTCAGAGGGGCCGCGCGCCGACCTGACCGACACCATCCGCGCTGCGCAGCGGCGCGAGGGCGGGGAGAACGACAGCCCGAGCCGCAATCTCTCGCGCTGGCTCGATAACCTCGCCAGCGAGACCGAAGGCGGGCTCGACGTGCGGCAAATCTGGCGGGTCGACCGGATGGGCCGGGGCGGCGACCAGATTCCCTTCATGGAAAAGGGCTATCCTGCGATCCGCATCGCAGTGGCGGTCGAGGATTACGAACATCAGCATCAGGATCTGCGCACCGAAGACGGGATCGTCTACGGAGACACGGCCGACGAGATGGATTTCGCCTACCTCGCAAAGGTGACGCAATTCAACATCCGGGCGCTCGAGAAGCTGGCTCGTTCGCCTGCTCCGCCAGCATCCACCGCCGAGGCGGCTGTACAGACCTTCACCGACGTCAGCTGGAGCGAGGTTCCCGGGGCGGTGAGCTACACCGTATGGCAGCGCCGGACGGACGAGCCTTATTGGCGCGATGAGCCGGTGATCGAGAACGTGGTTGCCACCAACGCGCGGCTCGAAGGCGTTCGCGGGGACGACTGGATTTTCGGGGTCAGTGCTACGGGCGAAAGCGGGGTCATGGGGCCCGTCTCCAGTGCCGTTCCCGCTGGCCAATTCGCACCAGTAGCGGCGCCAGAGGATGACAGCGAGTAAGCGCATCCCCATATGGCGCGCATGACAAGACAGAACAGAACCGGAAGGAAGCAGGGGCTTCCTTCCCAGACCGAAATACTCGAATTCATCCAGACCTCCGACAAGCCGGCCGGAAAGCGGGAAATCGCCAAGGCCTTCGGCATCAAGGGGCAGGAAAAGATCGCGCTGAAGAAGCGCCTCAAGGATATGGCCGGAGAAGGCCTGATCGACGGCAGGAAGACCGCTTATCACCAGATGGGCGGCTTGCCGAAGGTGACCGTGCTCAAGGTTCTCGAGATCGAGGACGGCGAACCCATCGCCGTGCCCGAAAGCTGGGACCCCGACAGCAACGAGAACCCGCCGCGTTTGACGGTCAAGGAAAGCAAGAAGGTGGCAGCGCTCAAGCGCGGCGACCGCTTCCTGGCGCGGACCGAAGAAAAACCGCGCGGGTGGATCGCCCACCCGATGAAGAAACTGCCCGCCCGCACCGAAGGCCTGATGGGCGTCGTCGAATTCGACGGTAGCGGCAAGCCGTGGCTTGCGCCGGTGGACAAGCGTGTGCGCAATTCCTCGCCCATTTCCGATCTCGGCGGTGCGGAAGAGGGTGAACTGGTGCTCGCGGAAAAGGCCGGCAAGTCGGCCCGCTCTGCGGTGAAGGTGGTCGAGGTTATCGGCGATCCGCTGGCGCCCAAGAGCTTCAGCCTGATTGCCATCGCCAAGCACGGTATCCCGCACATCTTCCCCGAAGAGGCACTGGCGGAGGCACAGGCCGTTTCGGAGCTGTCGCTGAGCGAGGGCAAGCGCGAAGATCTGCGCGGCGTGCCCATCGTGGCGATCGACCCTGCCGACGCGCGCGACCATGACGACGCGATCTGGGCCGAGCCGGACGGGGAAGGGGGCTACAACGCCATCGTCGCAATTGCCGACGTCAGCTTCTACGTCCGCCCCGGAAGCCAGCTCGATCGCGAAGCGCGAAAGCGCGGCAACTCCGTGTATTTTCCCGACCGCGTCGTGCCGATGCTACCGGAAATCCTCAGCGCGGACGTCTGCTCGCTGGTCGAGGGTGAAGACCGCGCAGCCATGGCATGCCACCTGCGCATCGCGCCCGATGGCAAGATCACCAGTTGGCGCTTTACCCGCGCTATCGTGAAGCTCGCGGCGAACATCGCCTATGAGGACGCGCAGAAGGCCATCGATGATGGCAACGCCGACGAAAACCTCAAGAACCTCTGGGGTGCGTGGGACCTGCTGTTCAAGGCCCGCAATACCCGCGATCCGCTCGATCTCGAACTGCCGGAGCGCCAGGTGCGCCTCAACGACGAAGGCGTGATCGAGGAAATCGCCGTGCGCGAACGCCTCGATGCGCACCGCGTGGTGGAGGACTTCATGATTGCCGCCAATGTCGCTGCGGCAAAGGCGCTGGAGGAAAAGGCCGCGCCGGTGGTCTACCGTGTCCACGAAACGCCGAGCCGCGAGAAGCTGACCGCGTTCAAGGAATACCTTGCGAGTCAGGGCCGGTCCTTCGCCATGGGGCAGGTCATTACCCCCGGTCTCTTCAACCGCATGCTCAAGGACATTTCGGAACCCGCTGAAAAGGCGCTGATAATGGAGGCGGTTCTACGCAGCCAGACGCAAGCCTATTATGGCCCTGCCAATGCCGGGCACTTCGGCCTGGCACTGGGCAGCTATGCGCATTTCACCTCGCCCATCCGCCGTTATGCCGACCTTCTGGTCCACCGCGCACTGGTCGATGCCTACAAGCTCGAACAGCCAAAGCCAAAAGGCGATATTCCCGACCACAGCGGCCTGTCCGACCGGGACCGCACTGCACTCAACCAGATCACCGATGCGATCAGCCAGACCGAGCGCCGCGCCATGGAAGCGGAGCGCGATACCATCGACCGCTATGTCGCCGCATGGCTTTCTGGCCGCGTGGGCGAAGTGTTCGACACCCGCATCACCGGCGTCCAGGGCTTCGGCTTCTTCGCCACCATCGAGCAGTTGGGCGGTGACGGCCTCGTCCCCGTCTCGACACTGGGCCGCGAGTATTTCCGCTATGACGAGGGTGCGCGCGAACTTGTCGGCGAAAACACCGGCACGACTTATGCCGTGGGCGACCGGCTCAAGCTGAAGCTGGCCGAATCCAACCCGCTGACCGGCGCGCTCAAATTCGAGATACCCGACAGCGAAGGCGCACCGATCGAGAAGCGCGGCCATCGCCCGCCGCCCAAGAAAAAGCCGCTCCAGAAGGATAAGGGCGCCCCGCGTCAGAAATATGCCCAGGGGCAACGCGGCAGGCCCAAGAACATCCGCCATCAGGGCCGCGGGAAGAAGCGTTAGGCGAGTTCGTCCAACTGTTCACGGGTGAGGTTGCCCGGCACGAGATAGAGCGGGCAGGGCAGGCTGGCAGCATGTGCGGCGAAGTGCGCGACCAGCGGGTCCTTGCCGCCTTCCTTGGCGGTGCCCAGCACCAGCGCCGCGATGGAGCCGTGTTCCTCGAGATATTTGGCGATCACATCGGCCGGCGATCCCGGGCGTACGGCGATCACCGGCATTTTGCCCATTTCGCCGAAGATGTTGCCCGCAGCATTATTGGCCATGACCTCGGCCCGCTCGCGCGCTTCCTGCTCGATGGTGGCCTGCACGCCGCCAAAGGCGTTGAAGGTCTGCTGCGGCACCAGCGCGAGGATATGGACCGAACCGCCCGTCTTCATCGCACGCATGGAGGCGAAGCGGAGCGCCTGCTTGGCCTCTTCCGTCTCGTCCATGACGACCAGATATATGCGCATGTCCCCGGCTCCCTTTCCGCGCACCGGTTACAGGCTAATTCGTATTCTGTGCAAGGACCTTGCGGGCGCGCGGCAAATTGGCCAGAGACGCGCGGAACACTCTCCCCAGCGAGGACGTAACGTCAGAACATGCCCACGCCGATCAAGATGCCCGCCCTTTCGCCCACCATGGAAGAGGGCACGCTCGCCAAATGGCTGGTAAAGCCGGGCGATACCGTTTCCGCCGGCGACATCATGGCCGAGATCGAAACCGACAAGGCGACGATGGAATTCGAAGCGGTGGATGAAGGCACCATCGCCTCGATCGAGGTCGAGGAAGGCGCCGAGGGCGTGAAGGTCGGCACGGTTATCGCGATGCTCGCCGAAGAGGGCGAAGACGTTGAAGAAGCCGCCAAGGCTGCGCCTTCGGGCGACGAGAAACCTGATGAGAAACAGGGCGCCGCCGAGCCTGAAGCGAAGTCCGAGCCGGCTAAGGCAGAACCTCGCGAAAGCGCTGAACCCGCGCGCGTAGCCGAGGATGATGGCACCAAGGCTCCAGCCGCGCCGAAAGACGACAGCGGCGCACGCATCAAGGCCTCGCCTCTTGCTCGCCGCATTGCCGAGCAGAAGGGCATCGACCTCTCGACCCTCACCGGTTCCGGCCCGAATGGCCGCATCGTCAAGGCCGATGTCGAGGGCGCGAAGCCCGGCGCCGCTCCGGCGAAGGATACCGCGGCGCCTGCACCGGCTCCGGCCAAGGCTGCGACGCAGGGCGGCGATCTCGATGCGCCTTACGAAGCGCAGAAGCTCAACAATGTCCGCAAGGTCATCGCAAAGCGCCTGACCGAGGCGAAGCAGACCATACCGCATATCTACCTCACGGTGGACGTGCGCCTCGATGCGTTGCTCAAACTGCGCGGCGAGCTCAACAAGAGTCTCGAGGCGGACGGCGTGAAGCTGTCGGTCAACGATTTGCTGATCAAGGCGCTTGCCCGCGCGCTGCAGCGAGTCCCGGCGTGTAATGTCAGCTTCCAGGGCGATGAACTGTATCAGTACACGCGCGAGGATATCTCGGTCGCGGTTGCCGCGCCTTCGGGCCTTATCACTCCGATCATCCGCGATGCGGGCAGGAAGGGCCTCGCCCAGATCAGTACCGAGATGAAGGAACTGGCAGGTAAGGCAAAGGACGGCAAGCTGCAGCCGCATGAATACCAGGGCGGCACCGCCTCGCTCTCCAACCTCGGCATGTTCGGCACCAAGCAGTTCGACGCCGTGATCAACCCGCCGCAGGCGATGATCCTCGCGGTCGGCGCGGGCGAGCAGCGCCCGCATGTGATCGACGGCGCGCTCGGTGTCGCCACGGTGATGAGCGCCACCGGTAGCTTCGACCACCGCGCCATCGACGGCGCAGACGGCGCGCAGCTGATGGAGGCGTTCCGGCAGCTGTGCGAAAACCCGATGGGGCTGGTGGTGTGAGCTTCAGGGAACTGCAACAGCTTCCGGGGGGCGCCCTAGCGGTGTTCCTCCTTTGGCTCGGCGGGGCTACTTTTTTGATATCGGCCATCATGGTGGCTCTTGCGGGAAGTAGTGCGGTTAGCGCCGAGTTCGGATCGATGTCTTGGCTAGTCCCTGCATGGGGCGTTCTTGCAGTAGGTCTGGCAGTAGCGCTCCGCAAATCTGATAGCCGCACACTCTTCGGCATATCTCTAGCAACGGCAATTATTGGGGGCATGGGCCTGCTTCTTGCGGCGTTTGGTACTCAAGTAACTTTAGGATGACTGACCGCTCCCCCCTTATCCGCGTCACGGCCATGCCTGCCGACACCAACCCCTATGGCGGGGTGTTCGGCGGGTGGCTGATGAGCCAGATGGCGCTCGGCGCAGGCTCGCTCGCCAGCCGCTTGGGGCAGGGCAAGGCGGTGGTTGTCTCCGCCAGCGATTTCGCCTTTCCCGGTGCAATGGCTGTGGGCGACGAACTCTCGGTCTTCGGCGAGGTCACGGCCACCGGCACCACCTCGATGACCGTACAGGTCGAAGCCATTTCGCGCGAGCGGAACAGCGAAGTGACCACGCGCGTCGCCGAAGGGACGTTCAAATTCGTCCTGCTCGACGAGGAAGATCGCCCGCGCCCGGTTCGCGAAGCCACGCTGTCGCGCCAGCGCGAGAACGACAATGGCTGATCGGCTGTCCTACACGGCGGACCTTCTGGCATGACTGCGGTGATGACCTGCGGATCCCTCACCTTGGCGACCAGAGCCAGTCGCTATCGCCGAGCTGACACGGCGGTTTGCGAAGCCGACAGTCGCGGCCGCCAAACTGTCATGCTTGCCCCGCAAGCCGACACCAATTCCCGGCAAGCCGACGCTGATACGCGCAAGCCGACTTCTTTTGCCCCTGGACGGTGTAACACCCGGTCCATGTCTCGGGCGAACACGCAACTGACAGGTACGAATCATGGCTGACACCCAATACGACGTCATCGTTCTCGGCTCCGGACCCGGCGGCTATGTCTCGGCGATCCGCTGCGCGCAGCTGGGGCTGAAGACCGCCATCGTCGAACGCGAACTGCTGGGCGGCATCTGCCTCAACTGGGGCTGCATCCCGACCAAGGCGCTGCTGCGCTCGGCAGAGATCCTGCACTATGCCCAGCACGCGAAGGATTACGGGTTGAAGATCGCGGGCGAAATCGAAGCCGACCTCGAAGCAGTGGTGAAACGCAGCCGCGGCGTGGCCAAGCAATTGAACCAGGGCGTCACGCACCTGATGAAGAAGAACAAGATCGCGGTGCATATGGGGGAGGGCACTCTGACCGGCCCGACCAGCCTGACCGTGAAAGGCGAGAAGGGCGAGGAAAAGCTCTCCGCCAAGCACATCATCGTCGCCACCGGAGCGCGGGCGCGCGACCTCCCCTTCGCCAAGACGGACGGCAAGCGCGTGTGGACCTATCGCCATGCGATGACGCCGAGCGAGATGCCGAAGAAACTGCTGGTGATCGGCAGCGGCGCGATCGGCATCGAGTTCGCCAGCTTCTACAATGACATGGGTTGCGACGTGACCGTGGTCGAAATGCTCGACCGGATCGTGCCGGTGGAAGACAAGGATGTTTCGGCCTTCCTCGAAAAGAACCTGACCAAGCAGGGCATGACGATCATGACCGGCGCGGGCGTCGAAGACCTGAAGGTTTCGGACAGCGGCGTGAAGGCCAAGATCAAGGACGCGAAGGGCAAGACTTCGGAAACCGAATTCAGCCACTGCATCGTCGCCATCGGCATCGTTCCGAACACCGAGAATATCGGCCTCGAAAAGCTGGCCGAAATGGACCGCGGCTTCATCCAGATCGACGACTACGGACGCACCAAGTCGAAGGGCCTGTGGGCCATCGGCGATTGCACGCCCGGACCATGGCTGGCGCACAAGGCCAGCCATGAAGGCGTCACCACCGCTGAGGCCATCGCCAAGGAACTGGGTAACAAGGACGTCCACCCGCATCCGCTCGACCGCAACAACATCCCGGGCTGCACCTATTGCCACCCGCAGATCGCCAGCGTCGGCCTGACCGAAGCCAAGGCGAAGGAAGCGGGTTACGAAGTGAAGGCAGGCACCTTCCCCTTCATCGGCAACGGCAAGGCTATCGCGCTGGGCGAGGCGGAAGGCTTCGTGAAAACCGTGTTCGACGCGAAGACCGGCGAACTGCTGGGCGCCCACATGGTCGGCGCGGAAGTGACCGAGATGATCCAGGGCTTCGTCGTCGGCAAGACGCTGGAGACCACCGAGGCCGAATTGATGCAGACGGTCTTCCCGCATCCGACCATCAGCGAAAGCATGCACGAAAGCGTGCTTGCGAGCTACGGGCGGGCGCTGCATATCTGACGCCTGAACGGGGGAGGGCGAGACACCAGTGACCAGTTTCCTGATACTCGCTTTCGTCCTCCTGATTGCCGGGGTGGTGGCGGTGCCGCTGGCCAGCCGGTTCGGGCTTGGCTCGGTGCTCGGTTATCTGCTCGCCGGAATGGCGATCAGCCCGCTTCTCGGCGCATTGCGTGTCGATGTGGAGGCGCTGCAGGTCTTTGCCGAGTTCGGTGTTGTGATGATGTTGTTCATCATCGGCCTGGAGATGGAACCCAAACGCCTGTGGGCGATGCGCGGCAAGCTGCTCGGGCTCGGCGGAGGGCAGGTGCTGCTGACTACGCTGGCGATCACCGGGATCGCGCTGCTCGATGCACAGCCGTGGCAGACCGCGCTGGCCATCGGCATGGTTCTGGCGCTCTCCTCCACCGCGATCATCATGCAGACGCTCACCGAAAAGAACCTGCTGAAGAGCGAGGGCGGGGAGGCCAGCTTCTCCGTGCTGCTGGTGCAGGACGTGGCCGTCATCCCGATCCTGGCATTGCTGCCGCTGCTCGCCATGCCAGACCTCTATGGAAGCGGGGCTGCTCACGGGGGCGGAGGGCATGGCGGAATAGACCTGACCGAACCTATGCCCGTCTGGCTTGCCGCCGTATCGCGCATCGCCGCCGTCGCGGCAGTCATCGCCATCGGCATTTTCGCGATCCGGCCGCTGTTCCGATACATCGCAGCTGCAAACCTGCGCGAACTCTTCACCGCCGCAGCATTGGTAGTGGTGATCGGTATCGCACTGCTCATGTCGCTGGTCGGCCTCTCGCCTGCCCTCGGTGCTTTCGTGGCTGGCGTGGTCCTCGCGACAAGCGAATACCGCCACGAGCTCGAGAGCGACATCGATCCCTTCAAGGGCCTGTTGCTCGGGCTCTTCTTCATCACCGTCGGCGCGGGGATCGACTTCGCACTGGCCAGCGAGATGTGGGGCAGCGTGCTCTTCTGGGCCGCCATCATCATCGCCGCCAAATTCGCCGTCCTGCTGTCGGTAGGGTGGCTATACGGTCTTCGCAGACAGGCTCTCTGGCTCTTCGCCCTCAGTCTGCCCCAGGCCGGCGAGTTCGCCTTCGTCCTTATCGCCTTTGCGGTTGGCAATTCCGTCTTCCCCGCCGCGCTGGCCGACCTCCTGTTGCTGGTCGTGGCATTGACCATGCTGGTGACCCCGCTGCTCTTCATCCTCTACGACAAGGTCATCGCCCACGCGCTCTGCGAAGGGGAAGGGCGCGAGGCCGATACGATCGAGGAAGAGAACCCGGTCATCATCGCTGGGCGCGGGCGCGTCGGCGGGATCGTCGACCGGATGCTGCAGGCGGCGGGCTACTCGACCACGGTGATCGATTACGACAGCAAGCAGCTCGAAATCGGCCGCAAGTTCGGGTTCCGCACCTATTTCGGGGATGCCACGCGGCCCGACCTGCTGCATTCGGCGGGGATCGAGAAGGCAAAGCTGCTAGTGGTCGCTCTCGACGAGCGTGAGCAGATCGACCGGCTCGTGAAGCACGTGATCCAGAACCATCCTCAGGTTCATGTCACCGCACGCGCCATCGACCGCAATCATGTATACGTGCTTTGGGCCTATGGCTGCCGCGACGTCATCCGCGAGACTTACGACAGCAGCCTGCGCATGGGACGCTCCGCCTACGAGGCGCTGGGGATGACCCGCCAGCAGGCGATGGCTGCAAAGGATGCGTTCGAGGACATGGACAGGAAGTTCATGCCCGAAGTCGCCAATCTCTATCGGCTTGATATCCCCTATGACGAAAACGAACCCTTGATGGCGAGGGTCAAGGAATTGCGTAAGGACTGGGACCCGGTACTGCGCGAACAGATGGATGCCATCTTGAAGCGCGAGGGCCATTAATCCGCCGCCGTGCGATTTGGCGCTGGCCGCTAACGCTTGGTCGCATGGTCTGGCGCCGTTCTCCCCGACAACCGTTTGGTTTTCGAGGAGTTAATTCAATGGAATACGAAATTCTGGATGAGCCGCAGGGCCTTGATGAGGATGACGAAGCGACGCGTGACGGCGGATTGACGGAAGACCACATCGCGCTGAAGAATCAGTCGAGCGTGAAGCCGCAGGACTATCCTCGCCCGGATCGGCGCGACGGCTCGCTCATCGTTCCAAAACAGGCGGAATAGCTGGCGGACAGGGTGGGATTCGAACCCACGAAGGGCTTGCACCCTTGCCGGTTTTCAAGACCGGTGCATTCAACCGCTCTGCCACCTGTCCGCGAGCGGAAAGCGGGCTAGCCAAATCGAATTGGAATGTCACCTGCGACTTGTCGGAACCCCGTTCTGCCTCCCAGCGTAAGGCTCTATGACATTTGCCATTCATCTAGGGCCTGCAAGAACACACTCATGAAATTTCGAAAGCTACTCACTCTCGCCAGCGCAATGCTTCTCGGGCTACCAGCCGCTCCACTGGCTGCTCAGGATATGTCTTTCGACGCTTATATGCAGTTGCTTATGGCTCGAGCACGTGCCGAGGGTGTCAGCGAAGCGACGATCCAGAGAATGACTGCAGGCTTAGCGCCAAGTCAGCGTGTCATTGAGCTCGATCAGTCGCAGCCTGGTTCATCGAGTGGATCGGGCTATCCGCCTCTGGCTCCCTACATCGCGACGCATGTCGATAGAGCCCGGATCAACGGCGGGCGCAGGGAGTTCGCCAATTGGCGCAGCACCCTCTCTGCCGTGGAGCGTGAATACGGTGTCCCGGGCGAGGTCATCGTCGCGATCTGGGGTCACGAAACGGCTTATGGCAGAGTAAAGGGCGGCTTCGACCTGTCGCAGGCTCTTGCAACGCTGGCATGGGAAGGGCGGCGCCGCGAACTTTTCTCCGGCGAATGGGTTGATCTCATGAAGGTTGCCGACAAGGGATATTCCCGCGGCGAGCTTCAGGGAAGCTGGGCCGGTGCCTTCGGCAATCCGCAATTCCTACCCAGTGTGTATTTGCGGCTTGCCGCGGATGGCGATGGCGACGGTCGTGCCGACATCATGAATAACAGCGCCGATGCACTGGCATCGATCGCGAACTATTTCCGCGATGCAGGCTGGCGCCAAGGGCAGCCTTGGGGAGTCCGTGCCTATGTTCCTTCTGGTTTCAATGTGGATCGTTACCGGACAGATCTCGTCGCACCTGTATGTCCGCGAGTTCACGAGCGGCACAGCCAGTACAAGACCGCAGCGGAATGGCGCGCCCTGGGTGTGCAGCCGCAACAGCCTCTGGCAGACGACACTCTCGTTACACTGTTCCAGCCCGATGGCCCAGGCACCCCCGCATGGCTCCTTACGAGCAACTACCGTGTGATCCTTGAGTATAATTGTTCGAATTACTATGCGATGAGCGTCGGCTTGCTGGCTGACGAAATCACGCGCTAACCCGGCGATCGGGGAAAGACGCTCCCGCCTCTCGCCAATGGCGGGACGCGGGGCTATAGCTCTTCGCGAACCACATCTTCGATAGGGAACACCGCCTTGGGCGGTGCGGAGCGCTCCTTGCAACCCATCTTGCGTTATCTGGCCCCATTCTGTGCAGCCGCTTTCATGGCCGTTGCTCCGGCACGGTCTCAAGAAAAGGTCATGCCAATCCTGCCGCCCTCAGCGGAAGTGGCCCCCATCGCCTATCTGTTCGATGTAACCAGCGGTCAGGTATTGTTGGAACGGGAAGCGGACAGACGCTTCATGCCCGCGTCGATCACCAAGGTCATGACCACCTTCCTCGCTTTCGAGTGGATGGAGGAAGGAAGGATCGTGCCCCAGCAAAGCTTCACGATCCGGCCCGAATTGTGGAAGAAATGGAACAACGTCGGATCAACCATGTTCCTCGCCCACGACGCCCGCGTCACGGTTGACGATCTGTTACACGGCGTAACGACGGTCTCGGCCAACGATGGTGCTGCTGCTCTCGCAGACGGTGCCGCCGGCTCGATCGATGACTGGGTCGCCGCAATGAATGAGAAGGCCGAAGAAATCGGCATGCGGGACAGCCGCTTCGGAACTCCGAACGGATGGATGGATGACGGCAGGACTTTCACGACCGCGCGCGACCTGACGATGTTGGCGACCCATATGCTCCGTCGTCATCCGGTGAAATACCGCCATTTCGTCGGCCAGCGCGAATTTACCTACAACGAAATAACCCAGCCAAACCATGACCCGATCAGCGGCATCGTTGCGGGCGCAGACGGCATCAAGACCGGGTTCACCAATCAGGCTGGCTACGGATTTCTGGGATCTGCTCAACGGGACGGTCGCAGGCTGGTTATGGTGGTTGCAGGCAGTCCGCGCGCCCGCGATCGCAACCGCGCTGCCCGCGACCTCCTAGAGTGGGGTTTCACCCGCTTCGAGCAACATCGGGTGTTTTCACCTGATGCTCTCGTGGCATCCGCCGAAGTGCAGGGTGGGGACGCAAGGGAAGTAGCCTTGCTCGCGCCCCAGGGCATCTATGTTGATCTTCCCACTGAAGCCCGGCGCGATGTAACCTTGAAGGTCACCTATGATGGTCCGCTCCGTGCTCCCATAAGAAAGGGCGAGCGTGTTGCGGAGCTAGTTGTGGCGATTGACGGTATGCCCGATTTCAGCGTGCCTCTAGTCGCCCGCGAGGGGGTGGCGGAGGCCGGTTTCGGACGCCGGCTACTCAATGGCGTGTTGGGCTGGATCACGTGATGCGTGGCAAGTTCATCGCTTTCGAAGGCGGGGAAGGGATGGGCAAATCCACCCAGGCGCGCCTTTTGTGTGACGCACTCGAAAAGCGCGGGATCACGGTGACATCAACTCGCGAGCCCGGCGGAACTCCCGGTGCAGAGGCAATCCGCCGCCTACTTCTCGACCCACCTGGCGATGGCTGGGGAGCCGAGGCAGAAGCCTTGCTGTTTGCAGCTGCGCGCGCCGATCATGTCGCTCGCCTGATACTCCCAACAGTGGATGCAGGGGGCTGGATTGTTTGCGATCGTTTCCTCGACTCGAGCCGTGCCTATCAGGGTGCAGCCGGCTTGTTGGGGGATAAGCGGGTCCGCACTCTCCATGAGATCGGAAGCGGCAGCCTGTTGCCCGACCTCACCATCGTGATCGGGGCAGGGGAACATGAGGTCCGGAAGCGGCTAAAAGATCGCGATGGAGAAAGCTCTGATGCCATCGGCGGCAGAGACGAGGCCTATCATTCCTCGGTAAACGCTGCGTTCGACCGCTTTGCGGCTGAAGAGCCTGATCGTTTTGTACGGATCGATGGAAGCGGGTCGATAGAAGAAGTGCATTCTCGTGTGATGGATGCAGTGGAAAGGCTATTTCCATGACGCTTGCAGGTCATACTGATGCTTGGGAAGCCTGGCGAAACTCGATTGAGAGTTCGCGGATGCACCACGCCTGGCTGCTTGCCGGGAAGAAGGGGCTGGGAAAAGCTACCTTTGCGCAGGCTGCGGCGCGAGCCCTGCTCCAAACCGATGTTGCGGGCGACCATCCCGATATTCTGACACTCTCCTACGGTCCGAAAAACAAGGAAGAGGCCAAGAAGCGCGATGACGGCAAGCCCTATGAATTATCCCGCGGAATAAAGGTTGATCAGGTACGTGAGGTCCAGCGGAGACTAACGACCCGGCCCACGCTGGGATCGAAGCGTGTCGTTATCATCGATCCTGCAGACGACATGGAAGTGTCCGCTTCAAATGCTTTGCTCAAGAGCCTGGAGGAACCTCCGCAAGGTACTTACTTCCTATTGGTTGCGCATAGCCCTGCTCGTTTGCTGCCTACCATCCGCTCGCGTTGTCGAACCGTTCGCTTCCCGCCGATCCCGAGAGAGCAAATGGACGCGCTTCTGCAAGATCTTGCGCCGAAGGCAGATATTGCATCTCGCGATGCCGCTATGGCTGCGGCGGCAGGTTCGCCCGGAGCGGCGCTTTCCTTCCTGGATTTCGACCTTGGCAAATCGGCGCAACTCATGCGCCGGATCGTCGAGGAGGGTGACCGGGACTTCTCCCTACGCGGACAGCTTGCCGGCACGATTGGTTCGAGGCAGGATATTCCGCGATTGCAGGCCGTGCTAGATCTCGCTCGCGCTATTCTGGCCGAAAAGATTGACGGGTCAGCGGGTGATCCGCGCAATCTGGTCGATACTCATGCGGAGCTTGTGCGTCTGACGGGCGAGCAACCAACCTACAATTTCGATCCGGGCTTGCTCGGCATGGAAATCGGGACCTTGCTCGTACAAGCGGGCGCGGCTAGCGAGCGCGGCAATGTCTGAACCCTTTTATATCACCACCGCGATCCACTATCCCAACGGTAAGCCGCACATTGGTCACGCCTATGAGACTATCGCTGCCGATGTCATCGCGCGGTTCCAGCGGCTCATGGGCCGCGATGTGCGGTTCCAGACGGGAACAGACGAGCATGGGCTCAAGATGGCGCAAAAGGCGCGCGATCTGGGTAAGACACCGCGCGAGCTGGCAGACGAGATGGCTGGAGAGTTCAAGGACCTGTTCGACCGGCTCGACATCACATACGATCGGTTCATTCGTACCACTGACGCCGATCACCACCAAGCGAGCCGTGCGATCTGGGAAGCGATGGAGGCCAAGGGTGATCTCTATCTCGACCGCTACGAAGGCTGGTACTCCGTCCGCGACGAGGCCTATTATGACGAGAAGGAGCTCGTCGAAGGGGAAGGGGGCGAGAAGCTTTCCCCTCAGGGCACTCCGGTTGAATGGACCGAGGAAGAGACATGGTTCTTCCGCCTGTCGAAATATGCAGAGCCTCTGCTCGAACTGCTCAAGAAACCCGGATTTCTGGAACCGGCAAGCCGACGCAACGAGATGATCGCTTTTGTCGAAGGCGGATTAAAGGACCTCTCGGTAAGCCGCACCAGCTTCGATTGGGGCGTGAAAGTGCCGGGGCACGACGATCATGTCATGTATGTCTGGGTCGATGCCCTCACCAACTACATCACCGGCGTGGGCTATCCCGATGACAGCGAGATGTTCCGCAAATACTGGCCTGCCAGCCTGCATTTGATCGGCAAGGATATCGTCCGCTTCCACACGATTTACTGGCCGGCGTTCCTGATGAGCGCAGACATTCCCGTGCCGCAGCAGGTCTTTGGCCACGGATTCCTGCTCAATCGCGGCGTGAAGGAATCGAAATCGGCGGGCAATGTCACCGATCCCAACGAGTTGATCGATCTGTTCGGGGTCGATTCCTTGCGATATTTCCTGTTGGCCGAGGTCGTCTTCGGAAAGGATGGCACTTATTCGGCGGAAGCACTTGTTAACAAGGTAAATGCCGAGCTAGCCAACAGCTTTGGAAATCTTGCGCAGCGTACGCTTTCCATGATTCACAAGAACATGGACGGCAAGCTCGAGGCATTCGAGCCGAACGAAAGTGATAAGGCACTGCTTACGACAGTACGCGATGCCTGCGCCGCCACTCTCCCTCGCGAGTTCGAGGCACTCAACTTCAGTGTAGGGATCGAATCCTGGCTGAAGGCTGTGTTTGCCTGCAACGCCTACGTCGACGAACAGGCTCCTTGGGCGCTCAAGAAGTCGGATCCCGAGCGGATGAAGGCAGTGCTTCAAACGCTGTTCCTTGCGATCCGCGACCTCGCCATCGCCATCCAGCCAGTAGTTCCGACAAAGGCGGGGGTCGTGCTCGACCAGCTTGGCGTCACGGCAGAACGCCGCACCTATACCGATCTGTCCGATGAGAACTGGTTCGGCGCGCTCGTGGCCGCGGGACATGTGATCGAAAAGCCGACGCCCGCTTTCCCGCGTCTCGAAATGCCGGAAGTGGAGGCAGCCTGATGCTTGTCGATAGCCATTGTCATCTGGAATACGAAGGCGTCGTGGAAAATCAGTCTGAGATCCTCGACCGTGCGCGGGGGGCAGGGGTGGGGGCCTTCCTAAACATCTCGACGAAACAGGCGGAGTGGACTCGGGTCGTCGGGACGGCCAATGCCCACCCCGATGTCTGGGCGAGTGTCGGCATTCATCCGCACAATGCTGACGATCATCCTGATCTGACTTATGATGAACTGCTCGAAGCCACACGTGATCCCCGTGTCATAGGTATCGGCGAAACCGGCCTTGATTACTATTACGATCATTCCGACCGCTCCGAGCAACAGCGTCTTTTCCGCATCCACATCGAAGTCGCGCGCGAAACCGGACTACCACTCATCATCCACACACGCGATGCTGAAGACGATACGATCGCAATCCTGGCGGGCGAAATGGAGAAGGGTGCCTTCCCGGCGCTGATCCACTGCTTCACTGCATCCGCTGAATTTGGAGAGGGGATACTCGAGCTCGGCCTATCGATCTCCCTTTCAGGCATCGTGACGTTCAAGAATGCCAAGGATTTGCAGGAGGTCGCCAAGAAGGTTCCGCAGGATCGCTTACTGGTGGAGACCGATAGCCCTTTCCTGGCCCCCGTTCCCCATCGTGGAAAACCTTGCGAGCCGGAATACGTGACCGCAACCGCTGCGTTCATCGCCGAACTGCGCGGTGAAAGTCTCCAAGATTTGTCAGAGTATACATCCCGCAACTTCTACCGGCTTTTCAGCAAGGCTGCTCCGTGAAGCTCATCATGCTCGGTTCGGGGACGTCGACAGGGGTTCCGCGCGTCGGCAACGACTGGGGTGAATGCGATCCTCTAGAGCCTAAGAACCGGCGCACGCGCGTTTCGATAATCGTCGAGAACAGCTCCGGCCAGCGGATACTGGTCGATACATCGACCGATCTTCGCGCGCAGCTGCTCGCGACCGGTATTGGCAAGGTCGATGCGGTATTCTGGACCCACGACCATGCCGATCATTGCCATGGTATCGATGATTTGCGTGTAATGCGTTACGATCGCAGTAATCCGCTACCGGGGATCGCTGGTCGTGTTACATGCGAACGTCTTCGGCGACGTTTCGACTATGTTTTCGCCGGACAATTTGGTTATCCCACCATTGTCGATCTCAAGGAAACGTCAGAAGTACAGCTTGTTGCCGGATTTTCCTTCGACAACGTCGAAATGCCGCACGGGCCTGTGAAAAGCACGGGTTTCCGGTTCGAAGCGGACGGCAAGAGCCTTGTTTACGCCACAGATTTCAGCGAAATTACGCAAGCGATGATCAAATGCTTCAAAGGCTGTGATCTGCTGGTGGTCGACTGCTTGCGAGAACGTCCGCATCCCACCCATGCTCATCTGGACATGGCGCTAGAATTGGCAAGCAAAGTTAAAGCTAGGAGCACGATACTGACTCATTTGGACAAATCGATGGACTACGGCACGATAAGTGCAAAGGTGCCGCAAGGTGTCTCGGTCGGGTTTGACGGGATGGAGGTTCGGTTATGAACGCGGACGGCGGAACTATAGCGTGGGCAGCGCTGATGGCAGCCTTGGTCGTGGCCTACATCATGGGAATGAAACGCGATCCAACTCTCAATGGCAACCGTATGCTTAAGATCGCACTGATTTGGGTGGGGATCATCGGGGGAGCATATTTCTTGGTCAGGACCATAAGCGGTATGCCATAATCACACATCGCTTAACATAATATATATTATCAATCTGGAACGTTGAGCCACAATTGCTCCTCTTCCACTTTTCTCCCTCATCTCCTATCGGTGCCGTATGCCTCACCAGATAGATAGACTGCTTCGCATCATGGCGCGTTTGCGCGATCCGGAACACGGCTGCGAATGGGACACGGCGCAAAGTTTCTCGACAATTTCACCCTATACCATTGAAGAAGCTTATGAAGTAGCCGACGCGATCGAACGATCGGATATGGACGACCTTCAAGGCGAACTCGGCGACCTGTTGTTGCAGGTCGTTTTTCATGCCCGGATGGCCGAAGAAGCCGGTCATTTCGCATTTACGGATGTAGTGAGAAATATCGCGGACAAAATGGAAGCGCGCCATCCGCACATCTTCGGCGATGAAGGCGGCGTAATGGAGGAAGCGCGGTGGGAAGACCTTAAAGCCACCGAACGGGAGGCCGCTGGTGTACGTGGTGCACTCGATGGTGTGGCTTTGGCGCTGCCGGCTCTGCTTCGCGCTCAGAAATTACAGAAACGCGCTGCTCGCCATGGCTTCGACTGGCCTGACCCCACGGGACCGCGCGACAAGGTTTTTGAGGAAATACAGGAACTTGCTGAGGCTTCTCCAGGCGACATTAAAGAAGAGGCCGGGGATTTCCTTTTCGCGGCAGTCAATCTTGTGCGAGCCTATGGAATTGATGCGGAAACAGCCTTGCGCACTGCGAACACTAAGTTCGAGCGCCGTTTTCGCGCCATGGAGGACTTGGCAAATGGTGACTTTGCAAACCGCAAGCTCGATGCGCAAGAAGAACTTTGGCAGGAGGTCAAGCGCCGTGAAAAGGCGGTCTCATAGGGTTTCGAACTGACCTAATTCCTTTGGATTGAGACGGACGACAAACCGGCGCATCGGGCCGCCCTCCTCCTTCTTAGCGTCTTCCTCCACAAGTACCTCCCCATGTGCGTGCAACCACGCTATTCGGCGCCCATCGCTAGCAGGAAGTTCGATTTCGTGGATCGAGGCTCTGGCGGTAAGCATTTCACCCAGTTTTTCGAGCAGGTTATCGATGCCCTCGCCTGAAATGGCGGAAGCTGGAACGATATCCGTGCTTGATGCGGCAACACTTCCGAGTTCCTGAGAACGTTCCTCGCCCAAGAGGTCCCATTTGTTCCAAATTTCCAGAATTGGGATGGACGAAGTACCGCCCTTCTCCTCGATAACTCCGAGGCCGGTCAGAACATCGAGGACCTGCGACTTTTGAGCCTCGGCCGAGGGGTTGGACATATCGCGCACATGGCAAATGACATCTGCCGCAGTGACTTCTTCGAGCGTTGCCCGAAATGCGGCCACGAGTTGGGTGGGCAGGTCGGAAATAAACCCGACTGTGTCCGACAAAATCGCCTTTTCCACGCCGGGTAAGGTGATAGCACGCATAGTCGGATCAAGCGTCGCGAACAGCAGGTCTTCTGCCATCACTTCCGCGCCGGTGAGCCGATTGAACAGTGTGGATTTTCCTGCATTGGTATAGCCGACCAGCGCGACAACCGGCCACGGAGCACGGTCACGGCGCTCGCGATGCAGGCCTCGTGTCTTTCGGACCTGTTCAAGTTGCTTCCGCAAGCGGCCCATCCGCTGACGGATCATCCGGCGGTCGGCTTCGATCTGTGTTTCGCCCGGACCGCCTAGGAAGCCATAACCGCCGCGCTGACGCTCGAGGTGAGTCCAGCTCCGCACAAGTCGGCTTTGCTGGTAATCGAGATGGGCCAGTTCGACTTGCAGTCGACCTTCGGCGGTTGCCGCCCGCTCACCGAAAATCTCGAGGATCAAGCCGGTACGGTCAATGACCTTCCGTGCAAGCTTATCTTCAAGATTGCGCTGCTGAATGGGACTGAGAGCCCCGTCGACTACGACCAGTTCAGCTTCATTTTGCTCACAGGCAATACGAATATTCTCGACCTGCCCGGCACCGAACAAAAGGTTTGGTCGCACTTCGCGGACCGGAAGTACGAAACTATCCTCAATTTGAATTCCTATAGCCAAGGCTAGCCCTTCGGCCTCAAGCAGACGGTTGTCGGCATCGAGATCGTAGGTAACCCCGCGAATGTCGGGGCAAACGACTAGGGCCCGCGCGCCGCGCGAGACCTCGCCCAACAGATCGTCATCGAAACTCAGTGGTCGACCTCATCCCAATCCTCGGTCAGATCGACCGGGGTCGAAGGCTGTATTGTGGAAACCGCATGCTTATAGGCCAGTTGCACGTACCCATCACGCTCCAGCAGCATGCAGAAAAGGTCGTACGCGGCGATCTTGCCTTGCAGCATAACGCCGTTAACCAGGAACATTGTTACTTGCGCCTCGGCCTCGCGTACGCGGCTCAGGAAAACGTCCTGCAACAGCCGCTGTTTTGCGCCAGATCCTTGGCTGGCGAATTGGTCGGCATCGATGGGCTGGCCTGGCATCACGGTGCTGATGGCATGCTTGTATACCAATTGCGATTGACCATCCCGCCGGAGCAGGATCGAAAAATTATCGAACCAGGTTACAATTCCCTGCAGCTTCACTCCTTTGACCAGAAATACGGTGACCGGCGTCTTGTGCTTGCGCAGAAGGTTCAAAAAAGCATCTTGTAAACTGGGCTGCTTGCCGCCCGTTTGTGCCGGTTTGTCCGGCTTGGGGCGAGCGGAAAGTGTACGTTCGCCAGACATCTTGCGTGTCTCCTATTTTGTTGGCGACTCCAACCAGGAAGCCGCGCTCTGGACGCTCCCACCGCGTCCGGGCACCGGCCATTGGGTCCGGATTTAAAACGCAATGTGGCAATTGCGGTGCCCGACCGCAATAAATAAATATTTCTGGACCTTGTGTGGGAAATTGCGCGCCCGCTAGTTCCGGTCGCCGCCCTTACGTTGTACCATCCCAAGAAGCTTGAGCTTGCGGTGCAGAGCCGATCTCTCCATCCCGATAAAACTCGCCGTTTTCGAAATATTGCCAGAAAAACGTCTGATCTGAATCGCGAGGTATTCACGCTCGAAACTTTCGCGTGCTTCGCGCAAGGGGGCCCCCATAAGGGCAGCCATCCCGCTATTACCTGCAGCATTGCCTCCGGATATTTCTTCGGAAAGCATCTCGGCCTCTACCGTCTCGAGCTGGTCGCGTGGTGTGAGAATGATGGTTCGCTCGACCACGTTGCGCAGTTGGCGCACATTTCCGGGCCAGTCATAGGCTTGCAGTGCTGCCATGGCCTCCTCGCTTATCGCAGGCGGCCGTATGCCCTGCTCGGCCGCATACCTTGCGAAAAAATACTCTGCGAGAGCTGGAATATCATCGCGACGCTCGGCCAGCGAGGGTATCTCTACTGGAACGACATTTAGCCGGTAGAAGAGGTCTTCACGGAAGTTCTTTGACTCCATTTCGCCGGCGAGGTCGCGCGCAGTGGAAGAAACAACTCGGACATCGACCCCGATCTGGCGGCTGCCGCCTACGCGAACGAAACTCTGTTCGGTCAGGACGCGCAGAATACGCGCCTGGGTGGAAAGTGGCATATCGGCGACCTCATCCAGGTAAAGGGTCCCTCCATCAGCCGTCTCAAGCAGTCCAGCCCTCACCAGCTTTCCGTCGGTTTCCTCGCCAAATAGTTCTTCCTCGAAGCGTTCCGGAGTAATCCGAGCAGAGTTGACAATTATGAACGGTTTATCGGCACGTGTTGACCAGCTGTGAAGCAGTCGGGCGGCGACTTCCTTGCCGGCTCCCGCCGGTCCGTTTATGAGGACGCGGCTTCCGGTCTGAGCAACGCGTTTGAGTGTTGCGCGCACGGCGTTGATGACGGCGGAATTGCCGGTAAATTCACCGCCCTCACCTAAACCTTCGCGCAGGCGCGTGTTTTCGCGTCGCAGGCGTTCAGTTTCGGTTGCGCGTTCGACGAGAAGAAGCAATCTTTCGGCTTCGAATGGCTTTTCAATGAAGTCCATCGCGCCCCGGCTGACGGCGCTGACGGCGGTGTCGATGTTGCCATGTCCCGAGAAGATAATCACAGGTAATTCCGGCTCACGTGCTTTGATCGCATCGAGGACTTCAAGACCGTCCATTTTGCTACCGTGCAGCCATACATCCAGAAGAACGAGACTGGGGCGTTTTTCGTCGACGGCATCCAGAGCGGAGGAACTATCGGCTGCGGTTCGGCAATCGTAGCCTTCATCGCTAAGAACGCCGGCTACCAATTCGCGTATGTCACGTTCGTCATCTACGATGAGGATGTCCAATGCCATGGTCAGCTTCCTGTTTTTGCATCGTGGGGGGCGTCTGCACCGGGCTTGCGTATGTCGTGCGGATCTTTCGCGAAGCGAAGGGTGACACGGGTCCCACCGCCGTCGACCGAAGAAAAATTCATCTCGCCGCCATGCTCTTCGACAATCTTGTTCACGATAGCCAAGCCTAGGCCCGTGCCCTTAGCGCGTGTAGTCACATAGGGTTCGAGAATTCGTTCGCGGTCTTGCGGTAGGCCGATACCGTTGTCCGTAATTGCGACCGCGATCGTTTCTCTGTTCTCATCGACCTCCACTCTAATGCGACCACGATAATCGGCATCGGCTTGTACTGTCTGGGCCTCGATCGCTTCTGCCGCATTCTTTAGAATGTTGGTCACTGCCTGACCAAGTTGATGACGGTCTGCCTGAATCTTGAGCGGTCCGTTTGTCTGGGCTTCCAGTGTGTAGTTGATATCCGGGTTGGCGACTTCCTGAAGAAATATTGACTGCCGAATAAGATCCAGCGCATCCTCAGAACGGAAAACCGGTTTGGGCAGGCGGGCAAAGCTGGAAAATTCGTCGACCATTTTCCGCAAGTCGCCGACTTGGCGCACGATAGTGCTGGTCAACTCGTCGAACAGGTCGCCATCCTGTTCGATCTGTTTGCGATACCGTCGCTTAAGCCGCTCGGTTGCCAATTGGATCGGTGTAAGCGGATTCTTGATTTCATGAGCGATGCGCCGTGCAACATCGGACCACGCCGCCTGGCGCTGATCGAGTAGCTGACGGGTAATGTCTTCAAAGGTAATGACATGGCCCTCTCCCTCACGAACGAGTTTGACGGCCAGTGTCATCAATTCACCTTGCCGATTGTGGCTTACCACCCCGCGGTCGAGTCCGGCGGCGACCATGGCGGCAATCTGCGGTGCCATCTCGTCGAGTGTATCGGGCTGGTTACCACCCTGCCCCTCTTCAAGCAGCGTTGCTTGAGCAGGAGCATTCATGAGCAGTACGCGGCGATCGCCATCAATCGTTATGACACCTGCACTGACGGATTCCAGCACGGCCTCAATAAAACTGCGCCGATCTTCGAGTTCGGCATTCGCAGAAACAAGTGCGTCGGTCTGGCGCTCAAGCTGTGCCGTCATTCGATTGAAAGCCCGATTAAGTAGTCCGATCTCGTCGGCCCCGGTTCGGCCTTCTACTCGCATTCCGAAGTTCCCGGCTCCGACTTTACGCGCAGCAGCGACCAAATCAGTCAGGGGTTCGACCTGACGATCAGCAAATCGAAGCGCGAACCACACCGCAATTCCGACAAGCGCAAGACTGACGAAGAACAAGGCAAGGTTGAAGCGCAGCTGGAGTGCCCGCGCACGCAACGTCAATTCGTCATAAGCGCTGGAAATCGTTCGCGCCCGCTCCCAACTGCGAAAGCTCGCTCCTTCGGCATTGCGTGCAGTGTACAGATAAATGCCGGCAACCCTGTCGATCGGTGCAACGGCTTCGATCCGTTCGGGACTTCCTCGGACAGCCACCTGCTCTCCACTACGAAGGGCGGCAAGACTTTCCTCGGTAAAGGCGACAGGATCGCTGTCTTCCGAGATGTTGTACAGCACGGCAGTGCGCGCAGTGCCATCTGGCATGGCTTGAAGTATGGCGCTTTCGACGACATCGCGTGGCTGAGCCTGATATTCGTACACCAACATGAAATCGGGGTCGGTTACGGAAATCCGCTGCAGGTTGGCCCGCATGTCCATGGCCATGGAGATCGTTTCCTGCGCGAGGTCGAGCTGGTTGTCTTCGTAATAGCTCTCGGCCAGCGCGTTGGCATTTTCCATTAATCCCCGCGAATTGTCGGAAAACCAGAAGTCGACACCTGACTGAAACAGAACCGCAGCGAAAGCGGCAACCAGCAGAGTAGGAACTGCAGCCACCATCGAGAAGAAAAAGACCAGTCGCACATGGAGCCGTGCAGTGCTTCCCGCCGCCCGCCTCAGAGCCAGCCTCCGCCCGGCCAGAACCAGAAGCGCCATGGCGGGGATCAATGTGCCAATCAGAAGAATCGCGACCTGACTGCTCGGAAGCAGTTCTCCGTTGGCTGGCGCCGACGTGAAGGCAGCCCACGTCATTGCAACCATTGCGAGAAACGCGGTCGCAGCAGCGATTTCGATCAGGGTGATCAGGTTCGCCCTGCGAGACGTCACGACGAACTTGCGCCACCAGCGTGGAGTGCGTCGGGTCAGGGGAGCGGCCTTCGTCGCCATCGTGGCGGCCTTACATCGCTACTGTTGCAAATTTGCAAGCATAAAAGCGATGAAACGCGCGTCACGTTCGCTGGACGAAAACCTCTGGGCGGATAGCGAGTTCACTAAGTTTCTTGCGTAAAGTGTTGCGATTAATGCCCAAAAACTGGGCGGCACGAAACTGGTTACCTTGAGTTTCTCGAAGCGCGTGTTCGATCAAAGGCTTCTCGAATGCGGCTAGCGCCTGGTGGTAGACGGTTCCTTGGGTGGCCGCGTTTCGTGCGAGCCAGTCATTCAGAGCGCTTTCAAAGGCGGAGTCTTCGCAAGCCGCATCTGATTCCGCTTTTTGGGGAAGGAGATCAGCGACAAGATTCTCATCAATTCTTTCTTCGCGCGCCATCAGAGACATCCGAAATACGAAGTTCCGCAGTTCGCGGACATTGCCCGGCCAATCATGAAACGACAGTCGAAGAACGGCATCATCGTCTATGGTGTGATGGGAAAGCCCTTGCTCCCTGGCTTCAGCGAGGAAATGACGTATAAGTGCTCCGAGATCATCTTTGCGGTCTCTGAGCGGTGGCAAGTGAATGGGAACGACATTCAGTCGGTAAAACAAATCTTCCCTGAAGCGTCCGTCTCTGATCATCGGTGCGAGGTCCCGGTTGGTGGCCGCCACAATTCGAACATCGACAGCAATTTCCTGACGCCCCCCGACGCGCCGGATCCGGCCGGATTGGAGTGCACGCAACAGCCTGGTCTGAGCTTCGGCAGGCATATCGCCGATCTCGTCGAGAAACAGGGTTCCGCCGTTCGCTTGTTCGAATTTGCCGATCGACTGAGAGTGCGCGCCGGTAAACGCTCCGCGTTCGTGTCCGAAGAGCTCGCTTTCGAGCAAGTCTCGCGGGATTGCAGCCATATTGACCGCCAGAAATGGTCCAGTCCTGCGTGAACCCAACTGATGGATCGCCTCTGCCACCAGTTCCTTCCCGGTCCCGCTTTCTCCGGTGACCAGCACCGTGAGATCATTCCTCAGGACGCGGGTTATCATCCGGTAGACGTCCTGCATTGCTCGGCTGCGACCGATCAAGGGAAGTTCCGTGCTCTCTCCATCGCGCTCCTCAGATAGAGTGGTGCGCGAACGCGAGGTGGCCTGATGGACTGCCCGCGTCAGTTCATCGAGGTCGAACGGCTTGGGAAAATACTCGAACGCCTCGCTGTCGCTCGCGCGGATTGCCGTATCGAGTGTGTTTTGCGCGGACAATACGATGATAGGCATTGCCGGCGCATTTTCGCGGACGCGGCTGACTGTATCCAGACCGTCACCGTCTTCGAGCATGATATCGGTCAACATCAAGTCGAAACGATCATGAGCGAGAAGCTCGTCACGTTTCGCGATGCTTGCACAGGTGGTGACCTTGAAGCCCTCGTCGAGCAATGCCTCGACGATGACAGTCGCAATGGCGCGATCATCCTCGACCAAAAGTACCTTGCGGGTCATGACGGCTTCCTGTCGGCAACGGGCAGATTGATTCGAAAATGCGTAAGGCCGGCGCGCTCGTCGCGCTCGTGGACGATGCGCCCCCCCATGTCGCGCAAGAGCTTGCGGACGAGTGCGAGGCCCAGCCCTTGGCCATTCTGTTTCCCGGATACGAAGGGCTCGAACGCATGTTCTCGCAGTTCCGGGGCGAGGCCGGGACCGGGATCGGTGACGGTAATCTCGAGCGGGAGGCGGGTCGCCTTACCCAAGCGGATGGCGGAAAATACCAGCCCACTGACAAATCGTGTTCGGACGGAAATGCGAGCGCCGTCCATTTTCGCACAGGCATCGCAAGCGTTGGCCAGCAAATTGATCATCACCTGCTCGAGGGCCCCCCGGTCCGCCTTGACTGGAGGCAGAGATGGGTCGAATTCCTCGACCAGGTCGCAACGATCATCGCGACCCGCGCGGACAGTTGCCATGGCATTGCGGATCGCTTCGTGCAGGTTGCATGGGCCGGTTGCCAACTGGCTGCGGCTGCCGAGCTGCTGCATCCGGTCGATCAACTGGGCAATCCGGTCGACCTCGCCTTCGATCATGGTGGCAAGTGGCCGGTCACGTTCCGAAGCTCGACGTGCGAGCAGTTGGCTCGCTCCACGGATAGCAGAAAGCGGATTTTTGATTTCATGCGCGAGGACCGAAGGAGCGCGCAACTCGACGCGATCCTCTTCGTCCCCATCATTACCCTCTTGTCCTACTTCGGAGAGCGTCACGACACGCCATCCAGGGTGGGCTGGAAGAGGGGAACTGGTAAAATTTACGCGGCGGGCGCCCTGCCCCGGATCGATAGATACTCCGCGTGCGATAACCTGAGCATCGCAATTCTGCATGCATTGGCGCAGGCGATCATTGTCGATATCGATCACGTCAAGCAGTCTGGCCTGTAAGAGCCGGATAGCACTTCGACCCAAAAGCTCTTCGGCCGCAGGATTGGCTTCGACAATTCGATCCTCGTCATCGAGCAGAAGGACTGCGAAGATCAGTCCGGAAATCTGAGTGGCAGCGTCGGGCGCGCCCGGCCCCTGCTTCATGCCGCGCGCCGATGAAGAAACGGTTCGTAGAAACGTCCCAATTCATCAATAACTTCAACCGCATTGTCGATGAAATTCACGCGATGGCGGAACTCTGCTGAGCCGTGCATCCCCTTTGTGTACCAGCCCAAGTGCTTACGCGCGATTTTAACACCCACCTGTTCGCCGTACAGCTCGAGCATGTCGCGATAATGATCGAGCACAACCTTATATTGCTCATCGAAACTCGGGCTTTCGAGCAATTCGCCGGTCCGCCACCAATGCATGACCTGTGCAAGCAACCAAGGCTTGCCATAAGCGCCGCGCCCAATCATGAGGCCGTCAGCCCCTGACTGTGTGAGCGCCTTGCCGGCGTCTTCGATGGTGCAGATGTCACCGTTCACGATCACTGGAATAGAAACGGCGTCCTTGACCTTGCGGATAAATTCCCAGTCCGCGCTGCCCTTGTACATTTGATTGCGCGTTCGGCCGTGGACAGTGATCATCTTCACGCCAAGATCCTCGGCTATCCGTGCCAACTCCGGGGCATTGAGATCGCCGTGGTCCCATCCCATACGCATTTTGACCGTCACCGGTACGTCGACTGCCTTGACTGTCGCTTCCATAAGCTTGGTAGCGAGCGGGACTTCGCGCATCAGTGCAGAACCAGCTAACTGGCCGACGACCTTCCGCACTGGGCAACCGAAATTGATGTCGATTATATCGGCACCATTGCCCTGCTGGAGCTTTGCAGCCTCGCCCATGCTTACTGGATCGCAGCCGACCAATTGCATCGAAACCGGTTCTTCGATGGGATCCCATGCTGCCTTCTGGACTGACTGGCGCGTCTCGCGGATTGCGGCTTCGCTCGCGATCATCTCGGTGACATTGAGTCCGGAACCATATTTGCGAACCAGCTTTCGGAACGGCAGGTCTGTGACGCCGGTCATGGGTGCCAAGATGACAGGTATGTCAATGGCCACATTGCCAATATGGATCGGCTTTGGGGGTGCGGGAGGGAGGGTTCGCGCGGTCATTTTCAATCATTGCCTAAATATTAGGCAGGCACATAGTGCGTTGCAGCAAAAACCTCAAGGCGCTAGCGGGCGGTATAGCTATGCAAGATGCCGCCACCCTTCCCCCTTTCGCCGCTATCGTGGTAGCTGCAGGGAAAGGTCTCCGCGCAGGTCAGGTTCTCCCTAAGCAATTCGCCAACTGGCGCGGCAAGCCGGTGCTACGCCATCCTGTCGAGGCCCTTCTGCAAGCTGGAGCGGATCCGCTAGTCATTGTGATCCCGGCCGGCGAGGAAGTTACAACCCGCAACGCATTGCACGGACTTGGAGGTTGGCAGGCAGTAGCGGGCAGTAGGACACGTCAACAATCGGTAATGATTGGGCTCAGCGCCGTTGGATCAGCCGACCGCGTGCTAATTCACGATGCGGCGCGCCCTAATCTTCCCCACGCAGTTATTTCGCGGCTTCTTGCTGCGCTGGAACAGCACCCCGGCGCAATTCCCACCCTTCCGGTGATCGACAGTCTCGCTATAGATGAGCTGGGGATTATGGCTGGTAGCGGTGACCGCGCGAAGCTCCGCCGGGTCCAGACACCGCAGGCTTTTCGCTATGCTGATATCATTGCGGCACACGCGTCTTGGGAGGGTGAGCCGAATGCGGGAGACGATGCCCAAGTGCTATGTGCAGCTGGGGGCTCAGTGGTGATGGTCGAAGGCGACGAACGCCTCCAGAAACTTACTTTCGCGGAAGATTTTATGTCAGACTTGCCTCCTGTCCGGATCGGGACCGGCTTCGATGTGCACAAGCTGGCCGAGGGCGAAGAACTCTGGCTGGGGGGCATTAGGATTGAGCATAACAGGGGCCTAGCTGGCCACAGCGATGCCGACGTTGCCCTGCATGCCATTGTCGATGCGTTGCTCGGTGCAATTGGCAATGGGGATATCGGCAGCCATTTCCCGCCCTCCGAACCGCAATGGCGAGGAGTGAGTAGCGACCGCTTTCTTGCTCATGCCGCTGATCTCGTTAGGAAATCGGGATATCGAACCGGCAATATCGACCTCACGATAATCTGCGAAGCTCCAAAGATCGGGCCTCACCGGGACGCCATGAGAGAGAGAATTGCCGAGCTTCTGGGCGTTGACACGGGAGCAATATCGGTAAAGGCAACGACTACCGAGCGGCTCGGCTTTACAGGACGCGGCGAAGGTATTGCCGCCCAAGCCGTCGCTACGGTGATCCGCAACTCATGAAATCGAGACGAGCATGACGCTCCATAAACTTCTCCCGGACGACATCGAGGCGCTTGCTACGAGAGTCATCGAGGAAAACCTTGCGGCGGGCCGCAAACTGGTGGTGGCGGAAAGTTGCACTGGCGGGCTCGTCTCTGCAGCACTTACTGAAATTCCCGGTTCCTCTGCCGTCTTCGATCGTGGCTTCGTAACATATTCAAACGAAGCCAAGATGGAGGCGCTCCGCGTTCCGCTGGACATTATCGAGACTTTCGGAGCGGTATCCATCGCTTGCGCCTGGGCTATGGCAAAAGGTGCCCTTGTTGCAAGCAACGCGGATGTAGCTGTTGCGATCAGCGGGGTTGCGGGTCCTGCGGGGGGCACAGCGCTGAAGCCGGTGGGAACTGTCGTTTTCGCCAAGGTAGTTCGTGGGCAAGAGGGCGAGCCGGAAGGGGAGTTAAAGAAATTCGAGCCTACCTCGCGCGCCGATATCCGCCGGGAGGCTACCATTTGCGCATTAGAACTTCTGTTACCCTAGAGGTTAGCGGCGGCGTTCTCCCGACCGTATAGTTCATCAGCCCGCTTTTCGAATGCTTCCACCATCTTGCGGAACGCACGGTCGAAATATTGTCCTGCCAGCGCTTCGAAGACCGCGTTACGGAAAGTGAAATCGACGCAAAATTCGATCTCGCAGCCCCCATCGGAGAGCCTCTTGAAGTTCCATTTGTTGTCCAGGTCTTTCAGAGGACCGTCGATATAGAAGACCTCGAGATGGTCGGGGCGGCTCTTGATTACGCGCGACGTGAACTTCTCTCTTATCGCCTTGAAGCCGACCAACATGTCGGCTTCCATTTCGGCTTCGCTATTGCTGCGCACCCGCGTGGCAACGACCCAGGGAAGGAACTTGGGATAGTTTGCTACATCGGCGACTAGGTCGAACATCTGTTCGCAGCTGTATGGGAGGCGGCGCGTCTCGCTAATTCCGGGCATCAGGCCTTTTGCCTCGCGAGCTCCTTAGCCAGACGTTCTTCGCGCGCGGCTTTCATTACCGCGAAATCGTCGCCTGCGTGATAGCTCGATCGGGTGAGCGGACTGGAGGCCACCTGCAGAAAGCCCTTGGCACGAGCGATCGAGCCATATGCGGCGAAAGCCTTCGGCGTCACGAAATCCTCGACCGCAGCGTGCTTCGGAGTGGGCTGAAGATATTGACCCATCGTGATGAAATCGACGTCCGCGCTGCGCATGTCATCCATCACCTGATGGACCTCTAGGCGTTGCTCTCCCAGCCCAAGCATTATGCCTGACTTGGTAAAAATCAGCGGATCGTGCGACTTCACTTCTTCCAGCAGTCGCAGCGAGGCGTAATAGCGCGCGCCCGGCCGGATTGTCGGATACAGACGCGGAACTGTCTCGAGGTTATGGTTGTATACGTCGGGCCCGGCCTCGCAGATCTTCTCCACCGCAGCTCTCATCTTGCCGCGGAAATCGGGAGTCAGGATCTCGATCGTAGTATCCGGCGTTTCGCGCCGCAGTGCCGTGATTACCTTGACGAACTGGTCGGCACCGCCATCCGGCAGATCATCTCTGTCCACACTGGTGATCACGATGTGTTTAAGGCCCATTTTGCCTGCGGCGATGGCGACGTTTTCCGGCTCCATCGGATCGACCAATCGCGGCATGCCGGTCTTGACGTTGCAAAACGCGCAAGCACGCGTGCAGACGTCGCCCAGGATCATCACCGTAGCGTGCTTCTTATCCCAGCATTCACCGATGTTCGGACATGCGGCTTCTTCGCAAACCGTGTTAAGCGAAAGGTCGCGCATCAGCTTGCGCGTTTCGTGATAACCCTTGCTGACCGGAGCCTTCACGCGGATCCAATCGGGCTTGCGCTGTTTGCGCGGCTGATCGCCGCCGTCTTCGATGGGCTTGGGCGTGGATGAGAGGTCGTTCATTGCGCGGCCCATCTAGGCCTCATCGACCCGTCCCGCAACCTTGCATAGCTATACCGCATTTGCGCAGCGGGCTTGCAACGTGAGGGGATTATGGGCAGCAGCAAGCCATGAAGACATTTGACCAGATGATCGACGGTTACCGCAATTTCCGCGCCACCGAATGGCAAGAAGAGCGTGAGCGCTGGGAGCAACTCGCAGAAGGTCAGTCTCCCCAGGTAATGGTTATTTCATGCTCGGATAGCCGCGTCGACCCCGCTCAGATCCTCGATGTCGCGCCGGGGGAGATATTCGTCGTGCGCAATGTGGCCGCGCTCGTTCCCCCGTTTGAAACCACGCCCGGGCGTCACGGCGTGTCGGCCGCAGTAGAATTTGCCGTTCAATTTCTCAAGGTGCGCGAGATAGTCGTGATGGGCCATGGATTGTGTGGTGGCTGCAAGGCGGCGCTGACCCAAGATCTCCACGGGAACGAGCTCGGCGAAGGTGGCTTTGTCGCCCATTGGGTCGACATGCTCGACGAGGCGCGCGAACCGATTGCGGCCTCTTTGGGAACGACGGGCCGTGAAGCGGAACTCGCGATGGAGTTGGAGGCTGTAAAAGTCAGCCTCTTCAACTTGCGGACATTTCCGTATGTCGCGGACAAAGTTGAAAGCGGTGAGCTGAATCTTCGCGGCGCGCATTTTGCGATCTCCGACGGTATTCTGCGCGTCTTGAATGATCGCACCGGGGAATTCTCGCCAACCGATTGACTTGCCCTCCCCGCAGTTGATCGTCATGTGAGGGCTTATGTCAGACAAGGACCTCAAGAACATCGCCCTCCTGATCGATGCGGACAATACATCTCCGCGCGGGATCGACCCAGTTCTCACCGTCATGGCAGAACTCGGGCAGGTGAACATCAAGCGCGCCTATGGTAATTTCGCCAAGAACAACCTCGCCAAATGGGACAAGATTACCCACAAATATGGCATCCGCCCCCAACAGCAATTCGACCTAACGGCAGGCAAGAACGCGACGGATATGGCCATGACCATCGACGCGATCGATTTGCTGTATCAAGGTAAGGTGGACGGGTTCGGAATCATGAGCTCGGACAGCGATTTTACGCCCCTGGCAACACGGCTTCGGCAGGATGGTCTGATCGTCTACGGCTTCGGCAGCAAGAACAAGACTCCGGATGCTTTCAAAAGCGCCTGTACCCGGTTTATCGATATCGATGCATTGATCGCCGGAGCTTCCGATGAAGCCACCCCGTCCAAAACCCTAGGAGAGAAATCCAAGTCGACGATCGACGAGGAACTGGTTGAACTCCTCGGGACCGCATGGAAGGCTGCAAATCGGGACGAGGATGGCTTCGCTCAAATGGGAGAGGTGGGCAGTCTTGCGGGAAATCGGTCGAGCTTCGATGTTCGAAACTACGGATTCAAACGCCTGTCGGACCTTTTTCAGTCGATGGATCAGTTCAAAGTCGAACGCCGCGAAAACACGCTATACGTAAAACGACTTCGCTAAAAATGAATGCGGCGCGGGTTCCTGGTGGAAACCGCGCCGCTCTACTTATCTGCTCTTCAATTCCAATTATACGCCGGCTTTCTGCGCCGCATAAATTGCCCAGAGATTGGCGATATCCTTGCGGGCCCCTTCGACTTTATTGAAAGTCTCGACAGCTTCGGCATATTTACCTTGGTCATACTGCGCGATGCCGAGACGGGTCAGAACCAAAGGCGTTTCCACGCCGGACATGCCGAGCGCCTTCGTATAAAATTCCTCGGCTTCAGCTGGCTTGTCATAGCTTAGGAAAGTGTCGCCAGCGACCACGAGCGTCTTGAGGTTGGCACCAGATGCTCTTGCATCAGCGGCGAGGCTCGGCAAATCGGCTCGGTCTGTCTCGACACGGCCCGCAGCTTCGGTGCGCGTCTCAGCGATAAACGAGTCCGCCTTGTCGATCACACCGAGGGCGCTTCCTTCGTCGATCACCGAGACAACCTCGCCAGGATAACGGCGCGGGTCCAGAATTTCGACGTATTCGGTAAGTACGCGGGCGTCGTTGTACGCCTTAGTCCGCCGTGAGAGGCGCAGCAGGTCCAGAACTTCCGGATTTTGATAGCTGTTCGCATTCAAGGTTACGATAACTGCATCACCCCACACGACATCGCTAGGATAATTCTCTGCGAGCATAGCAACGTATTTCGGCGTCACATCATTGATTTCATTTTCGTAAGCAGTCGACAGCCCCTTGCGTATCCAGTTTTCCGGAATTTGTCCGCCAGCGCTGCGACGTTCCTCGATCTGGTCCGAAAGGTAGGCTAGGCCTTCAGCAAAATTGCCCTGATCAAAGTACAGATCCGCAATCATCGTGCGCATGTCGTCCGCACCAAAATTGCGCTGGCTGCCGTCAGTCATCGTCGCTTCGAAGGTATGGTTGACAGCGATGGCTCGCTCGAGAGCAGTTTTTGCCGCTGCGACATTGTTCTCGTCGCGATACGCCTGATACGCTGCAAAACTTAGCTGCCCCTCAAGCTTCGGTTCGAGGATGCCACTTTCAAGCATCAATTCGATCCCCTGAAGACGGAGCGCTGCATCATCGGTCTCGTTGCCTAGATTGAGCAAGACTCCGCCGGTAGCACGCTTCTCGTCAGCGTTCTTGCTGGCGGCCACCAAGGGCGGAATCAAAGCTTTCGCAGCTGCTGGATTCGGTGCTTCCGCCTTGAGCGCCGCCTCTACAGGCTGATAGGCTGCGATAAACTCCTTCGAATACTCTGGCTTACGCTCTTCGTCTTCGTCTTGGGCGTGCGCGGGCTCAGGAAAGGCAATAGTTCCCATAGCGCCGCTCGCGGCGATTACGAGCGCCATTGCGACTGCCGAGAACGGACGCGAGACAGTATTGGGGCGGGTAAAAATCATTCGATGACTCCCAAGAGTGAATTAAGGGCAACAGCGCCTCGAGGCGCTAATCTCAAAAAAGGATGCGGCCATTGCCGCTTCTGCGCTTCATTGCAACTTGTGTAGCCGAAATGCGCTGAACGGTGTTTGAATGCAGGCCTGTCCTTCGGTTAATCCTTACTATCGGCGCGCTAGGCACCCATATGTGGAAAAAGCGCACGAAACTGTCCTTCGGTTCCCGCAATCAGTGGCGCTCGCGGGTCCCCTCCCCTAAGCTACGTTCCCTGCACATCTGTCACTAACAGCACATGGATCACCCAAGTTTTGGCTGACGACATCGATCTGATCGATTCCCCCGCACCCAGCGGCGAAGAGCACACCCGCATCGACATCGTCGATGAGATGAAGGCAAGTTATCTTGATTACGCGATGAGCGTGATTGTGAGCCGCGCTCTCCCGGACGTGCGCGACGGCCTGAAGCCCGTCCATCGTCGGATTCTCTACGCCAGCAACGAAGGTGGATTCGTTGCAGGGAGGCCATTCCGCAAGAGCGCCAAAATAGTGGGCGACGTCATGGGTAACTATCACCCGCACGGCGACGCAGCGATCTATGATGCGCTTGCTCGAATGACCCAAAATTGGTCGCTTCGCGTTCCGTTGATCGACGGTCAGGGCAATTTCGGGTCGATGGACCCGGATCCGCCCGCGTCGATGCGTTACACCGAAGCGCGACTTGCCCGGGTTGCAAACTCGCTTCTGGATGATCTCGACAAGGACACTGTTGATTTCGCCGACAACTACGATGGGTCGCGGCGAGAACCTACCGTTCTTCCTGCTCGTTTCCCAAACCTCCTCATCAATGGCGCGGGCGGCATCGCGGTCGGGATGGCGACCAATATACCGCCGCATAATCTCGGGGAGGTTATCGACGGGTGTTTTGCCTATATGGACAACCCCGCGATCACGAATGAGGAACTCTTCGAGATCATACCGGGCCCGGATTTCCCGACGGCACCTTTAATACTCGGTAAGTCGGGCGCCCGTGCGGCCTACACTACAGGCCGTGGCTCAATCCTGCAGCGCGCGCGCCACGAAATCGAGGACAAGCGCGGCGACCGCAAATCGATCGTCCTTACGTCGATCCCCTTCCAGGTAGGCAAGAGCGGACTTGTCGAGAAGATTGCAGAGGCCGCGAAGGACAAGCGGATCGAGGGTATCTCGGACATCCGCGACGAGTCGAGTCGCCGGGGCATGCGTGTGGTCGTGGACCTCAAGCGGGATGCTTCGCCCGATGTCGTGCTCAACCAAATCTGGCGCTACACTCCCGCGCAGGCAAGCTTCCCGGCGAATATGCTGGCTATCAGCGGCGGTCGCCCCGAAGTCCTGACCCTGCGTGAGTTCATCCAGGCGTTCATCACTTTCCGCGAGGAAGTGATCACGCGCCGGACCAAGTACGAATTGAATAAGGCTCGTGACCGGGCGCATATCTTGCTCGGTCTTGTGGTCGCCGTCTCCAACCTCGACGAGGTTGTGGCAATGATCCGCAGTGCGCCCACTCCGGCGGAGGCGCGCTCGCGCCTGCTCACCAAGGAATGGCCGATCGGCGATATTGCTCAGTACATTGCGTTGGTCGAGGCAATCGAGCCGAGTGCGGAGCAAGACGGCGGGACCTATCGCCTGTCCGAACGGCAGGTAAAGGCCATTCTCGATCTTCGTTTGCACCGCCTGACCGCTCTGGGCCGTGACGAAATTGGCGACGAGCTCAAGCAACTCTCGCTCTCGATTGAGGAATATCTTTCGATTCTTGCTGATCGTGTGAAGCTTTACGGTGTGATGCGTGGTGAGTTGGAAGAGATCAAGGCGGCCTATGCGACCCCGCGCGTCTCGGAGATCGCACCGGCGTGGGATGGTATTGATGATGAAGACCTAATTGAGCGTGAGGAGATGGTCGTCACCGTCACGCATGGCGGATACATCAAGCGCACTCCTCTCGATGCGTTTCGTGCCCAGGCCCGCGGTGGCAAGGGCCGTAGCGGCATGGCGACCAAGGATGAGGATGCCGTCGTCGAAATGTTTGTAACTTCGACGCATAATCCTGTGCTTTTCTTTACTAATACTGGCCGTGTATACCGAAAGAAGGTCTGGAAACTTCCCGAAGGGAGTCCGCAGACAAAGGGCCGCCCGATGGTCAACCTCCTTCCTTTGGGGGACGAGGAACGTGTAACCAACGTTCTGGCTTTGCCAGAGGACGAAAACGAGTGGTCCAAGCTCAACATCGTCTTCGCGACGGAACAGGGCATGGTGCGGCGCAACTCGATGGACGCCTTCACCAACGTGCCCAGCAACGGTAAATACGCCATGGGGTTCGTGGAAGGCAGCGGCGATCGTCTCATTGGCGTCGAGCTACTGACCGAAGAGCAAGAGATTTTCCTTGCCTCCGATTCGGGCAAGGCAATCCGCTTCTCCGCCACCGACGCACGCGAAACAAAGAGCCGCACCGGCATCGGTGTTCGCGGCATGAAGTTGAAAGAAGGTCAGAAAGTCGTGTCGATGGCGGTCCTCGACGCCGGGGAGCGTGAGACCGAAGTCCGTGAAGGTTATCTTCGCGCTGCGGACTGGAAAAATAATGAAAATGAATCGGCGCTCGACGCCGAAAAGGCGGCCAAACTCGCCGAGACCGAGGAATTCATTCTCACACTGACCGCCAATGGATACGGCAAGATTTCTTCCTCTTACGAATACCGCACCATCGGACGCGGCGGCATGGGGCTCACCAACATCGGCGAGCCGTCGAGTAATCCCGATCGAAATGGACCGGTGGTCGCCAGCTTCCCGGTCAAGCATGGCTCGCAGCTGATGCTAGTGACCGATCAGGCCAAACTGATCCGCCTGCCAATCCACCTCCGGCATTTGGTCGAAGGCGGCTTCGGCAACCACGAGGGCTTCTCGATCTCGGGGCGCGGCTCGTCAGGTGTACGGATTTTCAACGTTGCCAAGGGTGAGCACATCGTGGGCGCGGCTCTGATTGATGAGACCGAGGAGCCGGAAAACCCGGCCGAAGAACTCGTTCAAAACGAAATCGCCGAGCGTGGCGGAAGCCTGCACCCGACTACGCCGCATACGACAGCACACTCGGATAAGAATATCGAGGATGAACCGGGAGGGTAAGCGGTTTGGGGGCTTGGCTCAGACCGCTTCCTTTCGGATGGTCTGGATCACTCCCGTAGCGATAAGGAATTGGCCGACGTAATACAGCGGCCAGACAAGCCAATCGCCCAAGTCTTGCGACACATGGCCAGCTTCGCGGGCGAAAATGACTAAGTCGCTCGCGACGAAGAGCACTGCTCCGACTCCTACCCGGTACCTCGGGAACCGGCTCATCCACGCCGCACAAGCCATCGCTCCCACCGCGAGGGCGTAAAGCACAGCCAAAAACCAGTTTTCGAGCGGGTAAGTCAACATTCCTGCCAGTAGCGGGGTCATAATCAGCAAGGCGAGGCTAGCAGTTCTCTGGCTCGCAGTGGCGCGCTCTCGCCGGTTTGAGAGGTAGAGGCCGATCGCCACGAGATGCGCAAGAGCAAACACCCCGCCCCCGATAAGGAAGCTGAATTGGAGGGCCACATCCGCCAAGGCACATAGTACCAAAACCGAGGAGATGAGGACACCGTCCCGCCCCTGTCCGCGATGGACAGCGTAAAGAGCCAGAAATCCTACCCCGGCACCTTTCCATAGCGCGAGAAATGCTCCGCCGACCTTCCCGTCCATCACGAAGAAATAAGTGATGCCGAACAGCAGGCTGAGCAGTAGATAGGGCCGATGATCGATGAGTGCGCGTTTGGGCATCAAGCTAATTCCTCTTCGGAACCCCGCTAGGCCTTGATAGAGGACGTGTGCAAGCACTAGGTGCGCGAGTACAATGGCACATGATATCCAGATCATCGGCGGCGGTCTCGCCGGAAGCGAGGCAGCCTGGCAACTCGCTCGGAGAGGCTTCAAGGTTCGTCTTTCCGAAATGCGGGGCGGCGGAGATACTACTGCTGCACACCAGACCGATGGGCTTGCCGAACTCGTTTGCTCCAACAGTTTTCGCTCCGACGACAGCGACAAGAACGCGGTTGGCCTCTTGCATCACGAGATGCGCCGGCTCGACAGCATCGTCATGCATGCTGGAGCGAAAGCGCGAGTCCCCGCAGGCAGTGCTATGGCGGTTGACCGTGATGCTTTCTCTGCCGAAGTCCAGCGCGCTCTGGAGCAGCACCCCAATGTTACTGTGGTCCGGGAGCGGGTAGATGTTCTTCCCTCATCGGGACCGACAATCGTCGCCACTGGCCCCCTCACCGCGCAGTCTCTGGCTGAGAGCATCGTGAGCGTCACCGGGCAGGATCGTCTGGCTTTTTTCGATGCCATCGCGCCCATCGTCCACCACGACAGCATCGACATGGATGTCTGCTGGATCCAGTCGCGCTGGAACAAGCGAACGGAAGCATCGAACGAAGACGGGGATTACATCAACTGCCCGATGACGAAGGAGCAGTATCTCGCCTTCCATCAAGGACTGCTCGACGGTGAAAAAACCGAATTCCGAGAATGGGAAGCCGATACGCCCTATTTTGATGGCTGCATGCCGATCGAGGTAATGGCAGCGCGCGGCGTCGATACGCTGCGCTTCGGCCCGATGAAGCCTGTGGGCCTGGACAACCCGCGTGATGCAACTCCCGAATTTCCACAAGGAAGGTGGCCTCATGCCGTGGTTCAGCTCCGACAAGACAACAAGCTCGGCACGCTATGGAACATGGTCGGCTTCCAGACCAAGCTTAAGTACGGCGCTCAAATCGAACTGTTCCGTACTATCCCCGGTCTGGAAAAGGCAGAATTTGCCAGACTTGGCGGACTGCATCGCAATACCTTCATCAACTCGCCACTTGTGCTCGACAGGCAGTTGCGGCTGCGCGGCGGTGAGCACGTCCGTTTCGCAGGGCAGATCACCGGATGCGAAGGTTATGTCGAGAGTTCGGCCGTAGGACTGATGGCCGGCATGATGGCAGCCAGCGAATTGATGGGCCGCGATTGGACTTCTCCTCCGCGCACATCTGCTTTCGGTGCCCTGCTTTCGCACATTACCGGCGATGCGGAAGCGGACACGTTTCAGCCGATGAATGTCAATTTCGGACTATTCCCGCCTTTGCATGAAGTGAAGAAGAAGCAGCGCAAGGAAGCGTACACCGGAAGGGCAAAAGCGGATTTCAGTGAATGGCTCGACACGCTGGAAGCGGTTCCGGCCTGATCAGCAGGCGCAGCGCCGGGGCTTTGAAGGTTTCGGCTTCGTAGTGGCGAACTCGCCTGGCGAAAGTTCCCGGTCACCATCAGAATCCGCGCCTTCAAATTTCTCGACGGTCGTCACCGCCCACTCCTCGAAAGTGAGGAGATTGTTGCTGTCCTTGTCGAGTTTGCGGAACCCGTCGCTTCGCGAAGAAAGAATTTCGCTTCGTGTGATGCGCCAGTCGCGATTGCGATCATAGCGAAAGAAACGGCGCTGCTCCTTAGTCAGTTCGCTGGCTTCCGGCGGCGCGGGTCCCTGCATCTCACCCGGATCGGTGATTGGCAATTCATCGGAAGCTGGTGCCTCATCCGTTAACGCCATGGGATCGGGAGGTGGCGCAGCTTCTTCGACTTCGGCCCTCCCCTGCCACCAGAACAGGCCGACACCCATAACTATGAGCGTCACGAAAGAACCGGTAACGAAGGATTTCACCGCATGGCTCCCTATCTGTCCCCCGGGTTAGCCTAGTTTAAGTGCCGAAGATTCCAAGCCTTAGTGCAACTATCGGGCTTAACCTGTCGCCGAACAATGGCTTCCCACCACGTTTGAGTGCCCGACGAGACAACCCTCCGACAATTGCCAGCGGCCGCAGTTCGAGTGGTAATCGAGGGAGATCGGTAGTTCGGGAAAGTTCAGTCGCACCCAAGTTGGCGAGATCGGCAAGCGCCCAGATACTGCCGTGACGTCCCGCCAAGCTCGCCCATTGCGGATTACCTGATAATTCCGCGATTGCTTCAAATAGGCCAGCACGGCCTTTCATGAACGCTTCCATCGGTGCTTGTCCCCAAGGGGGATCGCCGATCAATTCCTCCCAACCGTCCACCAAGCGGATCAGGTACGCATCGTGACCGGTCCAGGTTTCGAGGAGCGATGCGAGGAGCGGGTCGGACGGCAGCGCATCGCCATCCGCTCGTTGCCGCGAAACTTCGTCACGCCACCAGGCAAGGCGGATCTGGGCAAGCGCCGGCTCCTTTGCGGAAAGAACAATGCGAGCAAGCCGCGCATCAAATTCCATAGCGGGTTTGAGGTAAGTGCGTAATCGGGGATTTGCCGACGCCAGCACCATCGGAGCCCAATCGGCCAGTTCCTTTTCGCCGCTTTCATCCACCCCCGTGGCTTCGGGACAGTGCAACCCACTGTCAAGCCTGTGTCGAACAGTAGCCATCCTATACGCGGGATTAACCAATCCCGGTGCATGAAAAGTAAGGAAGCTAGTTTCTATAAGGCACGTTCGACTCGAACCGTTTGAGGAAAGTTGGGATTTATGGGCTTCACCGAATTAATGCGCCGGCTCAAAGCCGACACAAGCGGAAATGCTCTCCTGCTCGTTGCGATGGGTGCGCCGGTTCTGTTCGGCTCCGCAGGCCTCGGTGTGGACATGGCTCAGTACTACACCTGGAAACGGGAGGCGCAGTACGCGGTCGACCAGAGCGCGCTCGCTGGCGCGTGGGCTCGCGGCAACGGCGACACAGGTACGGAATATGAAACCCGGGCTCGTCAGGAATTTCATGTCAACCTTTCGGTGACTAAGGACTATCTGCTCACTCACAACGTCGAGTTGGACGATTGGGATGGCACTGCTGACAGCAGTGTGGTGGTCGACGCCACAGTATCCGCCTCCCTCCCCTTTACCGAACTGGTGATGGGAGATGGGATGACAATCGCGGTGAAGGCACAGGCGATCTGGCAAACTACTCAACAATTTACTGCCTGCCTATACTCCCTCGATCCCACTTCCCCCCGTACCATGTGGTTCAATGGGGGCCCGACTGTAGACGCTGCCTGCGGAGTTGGCGCGCGCTCAAATGCCGAGAACGCAATTGTCACCAACGGTAGCGGCGGTGCACAAAACATCAATTGGGTAGTAGCGGGAGGGACGATCGACGACGGGATGGGCGCATTTGCTAACGCCGAGGTTGTCGAAAATTACGCCAATATGGTGGACCCATGGGAAGCCCTGACCCCCCCAGACAACACGACTCCCCGGTCGATAAGTTGCGGGAAGGCGACAGCTTCGTGGCAGGCTGACGAGACACAGTCAGATGGTGTCACGTTCAAATATTACAGAGGAAAGAACAAGAGCTCAGCGGCGTCAGCGGGCGCCATCAGTTACTCCGGTGAAGGTGCGCAAAATCCCTACACCAAGGATTACCCGACAGAGATTGCCGCATCTTTCATGAGCGAGCCCAATGATTTTTCCCAGCCGGCGGTCCACGATAATTTGAGCCAGATTGCCGGTAGTGGCCCTGACAGAATCTATATCGAGAAGATCACGACCACCAGTTTCACTTACGCCAACAAGGTCAATCTCTCTGTCAGCACCGATCTTCAGCCGGGCACCTATTCGAACTTCGACGTCGGCTGCGATCTCAACATGGCAGGGGGGGTTTATGTAATTGATGGCGGAACGCTAAAGATTAATGGGGGAGTCTCGCTTACCGGCACAGGCGTCATGTTCGTGCTAAAGAACGGCGCGGGCATCGACATCAATGGTGGCGGAGGCCTTTATCTCACACCCATGACGACGACTGAGTTAATCGCCGTAGGCGTCTCATCTGACGATGCCGAGCGTATGGAAGATATGCTGATCTTCGAAGACCCGGAATCGCAGGGCAGTTCTGGCAGCAAGATCACCGGAAATTCGGGACTCGATCTCAACGGAATCATCTACATGCCAAATAGCGATCTCAAGATTGCAGGCACGCCGAATGCGTCGTCAGAGTGCATGATGATTGCCACGAAAACTCTACAGGTCAGCGGTACAGCAGACCTCACAACTTTGTGTCCCGCCGGCAAGTCCCACGATATCGTGGTCGGCGAAGGTGGTACCCGGGTGAGGTTGGTCTCGTGACCCGGATTCTCGGAAAGCTCGACGCCCTTGGAGGGGACCGGAACGGGTCGATGGTTATAGAGACAGCAATCGTCCTACCGGTTTTGATCATGCTCTGTCTCGGCGGGTTCGAGGTCAGTCGACTTGTATCCCGAAATAACGAATTGCAAATCGCTGTGGCAGAAGCGGGCTCCATCGTGCTTGCTAGCCTCCCAGAAGAACAAAGCGATATCGATAAACTGGAAGAAATTATCGAAACTTCGACAGGTCTGCCTCCTGATAAAGTCACGCTCGCCAAGAAGTATCGGTGCAACTCCGACGCTTCTCTTGTTGTGGATATAACCACCTGCCCCACTGGCGCGGTTATCTCCGAGTTTGTCGAAATAGAAATTGCCGATTGGTACACACCAATTTGGACGGATTTCGGCGTTGGGCAGACGGTTAATTACGACCTTACGCGGCGGGTTCAGATATCATGAGAAAAGATCTGTTCTGGCGAACCCTTCGAGCTGACAAACGCGGGGCGACTATTATCGAATTTGCCCTCCTGGCGCCGGTGGTGCTCGGACTTTTCTTCGCTGCCATCCAGATCGGGGTCAGCATGCAGGCTCACAATTCACTGCGTGGCATCGCTTCCGATACAGCGCGCTTTGCCGTGATTGAATATATGCGGCAAAACGAGATTAGCGATAACGCGATCCAGACCAAAGCGGTCGCGATTGCGCAATCTTCACCTTACTTGCTGAACGACAGCATCGACGTGACGGTCACGCCGGTAGTCAACCCTAGGGTCCACGGAACCCACGAGAAGACGATGACCCTAACGTATACGCCGCCGAACGTGATGCCGTTCTTCGATTTTACCAGCAAGCAAATGACCTTTTCGCGCCCGATTTTCGTCATCGACGAATAACGAACGCAGTCGATCAACAGCCTGCCGCCGATTCGCTTGCGGAGGGCTTATCGCATCAATCCCGGTAGCAAACCTTCTTCGCCGCCTTGACGATTTTCGGCGTGTCGATCAGCGCCAACTTCTCAAGGTTCGCAGCATAAGGAAGCGGCACGTCCTCGTCGCACACACGGGTAACCGGTGCATCTAGATGGTCGAAACCTTCCTCCATGCAGATTGCCACTATTTCCGATGCGATCGAGCACGTTGGCCAACCTTCCTCGGCGATGACGAGGCGATTGGTCTTCTTGAGGCTCTCCAGCACGGTCTCCTTGTCGAGAGGACGTAGCGTGCGCAGATCGATCACTTCGGCATCAATGCCTTCGTCGGCCAGTTCCGCGGCTGCTTTCAGTGCGAGTCCGACAGCGATTGAGTAAGAGACGATCGTCACGTCCGAACCTTCTCGCACGATCCTCGCCTTGCCGATCGGAAGGACATGGTCGTCCAGTTCGGGCAATTCGAAGCTGCGACCGTAGACCAGCTCGTTCTCAAGGAAGACGACGGGGTCCTCGCACCGGATCGCGGCCTTCAGCAGGCCCTTGGCGTCCGAGGCGTCATAAGGTGCGATGACGATCAGGCCAGGGACGCTGGCGTACCAGGGGCCGTAGTTCTGGCTGTGCTGTGCGCCGACGCGGCTCGCGGCGGCATTGGGGCCGCGGAATACGACCGGGCAGCGCATCTGGCCGCCAGACATGTAATTGGTCTTGGCTGCCGAGTTGATGATGTGATCGATCGCCTGCATCGCGAAGTTGAAGGTCATGAACTCCACGATCGGTCTCAGTCCGCCCATGGCAGCGCCCGTTCCGATGCCGGCGAAACCATATTCGGTGATCGGCGTATCGATCACGCGCTTCGGACCGAACTCATCGAGCAGACCTTGCGTCACCTTGTAGGCGCCCTGATACTGGGCGACTTCCTCGCCCATTACGAAGACGCGTTCATCGCGACGCATTTCCTCGGCCATGGCATCGCGAAGGGCTTCGCGCACAGTAACGGTCGCCATGTTGGTTCCGTGCGGAACTTCGGGGTCTGTCGCGCCGGATTTTTTCGCCGGCTTGGTGATTTCGGCCTCGGACGATTCCCGGCCTACGTCCTTGCCTTCTCCGGAAGCATCATTGGTCGCGAGAGTTTCTGCGGTAATATCGGAAGCGTCTTCATCCTCGCCCGCCAGCATCGCGATGATTGTTCCTACGGCCACGTTCTCGGCGCCCTCGGGCACAAGGATTTTACTCAGCGTACCCTCGTCGACAGCTTCGAATTCCATCGTCGCCTTGTCGGTTTCGATTTCCGCGATGATGTCGCCGGCGGTGATCTCATCACCTTCCTGCTTGAGCCACTTGGCGAGCGTGCCTTCTTCCATAGTAGGCGAAAGCGCGGGCATCTTGATTTCGATAGCCATGACTCAATACTCCTCCACCAACACGTCCGTGTAGAGTTCGGACGCCTCGGGCTCGGGAGAATTCTCCGCAAAGTCGGCCGCTTCGCTGACGACCTTGCGAATGTCCTTGTCGATGGCTTTCAACTCGTCCTCGCTATTGCCCTGCTCGATCAGGATCTTCTTCAGGCCCTCGATCGGATCCTTGTGGTCCTTCATGTCCTGCACTTCTTCGCGCGTCCGATACTTTGCCGGGTCGGACATGGAGTGCCCGCGATAGCGATAGGTTTCGCATTCCATCAGGACCGGCCCCCTACCCTCGCGCACATGCTTGAAGGCAATCTCGGCGGCTTGGCGCACCTCGAGCACATCCATGCCATTCACCTTCATGCCGGGGATGCGGAATGCCGTGCCTCGGCGGTAGAACTCCGTCTCTGCACTGGAGCGCCCGACTGCCGTACCCATGGCGTACTGGTTGTTCTCGACCACGAACACGATCGGCAGCTTCCACAAGGACGCCATATTGAACGTTTCGTACACCTGACCTTGGTTTGCCGCACCGTCGCCGAAATAGGCCAGGCACAAACCGCCATCCTCGTTATACTGATGCGCCAGCGCGAGCCCGCCTCCGAGCGCGACCTGAGCGCCAACAATGCCGTGGCCACCATAGAATTTATGCTCGGTCGAGAACATGTGCATCGACCCGCCCTTACCTTTCGAAATCCCAGCCTCGCGACCGGTGAGTTCGGCCATGATGACTTTCGGATCGATGCCATAGGCAAGCATGTGGCCGTGATCACGATAGCCGGTGATCACGCTGTCCTTGTCACCATCGAGTGCCGACTGCAGGCCGATCGCGACCGCTTCCTGACCGATGTAGAGGTGACAGAAGCCCCCGATCAGCCCTAGGCCATAAAGCTGCCCGGCACGCTCTTCGAACCGGCGAATAAGCAGCATCTGCTCGTAGAACTGCCGCAGTTGCTCGGACGATGCATCATAGCGCTTCGACTTTTCGAACTCTTTCTGGAGCGAGTGCAGCGCAAATTCCGGGTTTTCCGCGGGGCTTTGCGGCGTCTTGTTCTTGGGGGGCTTGGCCAAAACAATTGTCCCTTGTTCTTCCGGGGAGGAATGGTGTTGCGCCTATAGGCACAGCCTTAAGGGCAGCGCAACGGTGCGTGTGGCTTGCATACGAAAACCTTACGGAACCGCAGGGTTACACCCCAGTGCAGGACATCAGTCGTCGAGTTTGATGACGACTTCGTCGGGATGAACGACGTTGAGCTGGCTGCGCAAAAGTTCGCCCACCATATCCGGATCCGCATGGTCGGGATGGAGTAGCGCTACCTTGTTCTTCAGCGCAGCGCGCTCTTCCTGCAAAGCGGCAAGCTGGGCTTCGCGCTGGTCGAGCAGACGGAGGTTTTCACTCCACGCGAGTAGTCCCGAGGGGCCGGCAACCGCAAGACCGCCTATAATGAGCAGCACGGCAAGCGCCGCATTTTGCGCCGCCTTTTGCTTCCGGATTACGTCGAATCTGCTTGCCCGCCTCATGGTGCGCACAGAATCACAGTTAACCTTTCGTGGCAAGCGGAATTCGCGTGGAATCCGGCGGTTAGCGGTCAACTGAGGGCCCAATCGAGCGTTGGAACCCCGCCCCTTCCCGATCCGTTGCAATCTTGACAATGCGAGCCAAAACCCGTAACTGGTTTCTATTGAAACTAATTTGCCAAACAGAGGATGCCCATGTCTGACCTTTTCGAAAATCCCATCGGTCTCGACGGCTTCGAATTCGTCGAATTCTGTGCCCCCGAGCGAGGTGTGGTTGAACCGGTTTTCGAAGCCATGGGTTTCATAAATGTTGCTAGGCATCGCTCCAAGGACGTTCACCTGTTGCGTCAGGGCGGGATCAACCTCATCATCAATTACGAGCCACGTAGCGCGGCTTGGTACTTTGCCCGCGAGCATGGCCCCTCCGCCTGCGGGATGGGTTTCCGCGTACGCGACGCGAAGAAGGCTTATGAGGAACTCCTGGAACGCGGTGCTGAACCTGTCGTCGTCGACACGGGCCCGATGGAGATCCGCATCCCCGCCATCCGCGGGATCGGCGGGGCGATCGTCTATCTCATAGACCGCTATTCCGACCAAGGTGGTGAAGGATTGTCGATCTATGACATCGATTTCGAGTATCTTGACGGAGTGGAGAAATTCCCGGTCGGCGCGGGCTTCAACGTGATCGATCACCTTACGCACAACGTCTACAATGGCCGCATGAAGTATTGGGCGGACTATTACGAAACGCTCTTCAACTTCCGCGAAATCCGCTTCTTCGACATCAAGGGCGAGTATACCGGTCTTACCTCCAAGGCGCTGACAGCGCCCGATGGCAAGATCCGCATCCCGCTCAACGAGGAAGGTGAAGGCGGAAAGGGCCAGATCGAGGAGTTCCTCAAGGAGTTCAACGGCGAAGGCATTCAGCACATTGCGCTAATCTGCGATGACCTTGTCGGTTGCTGGGACAACCTCAAGGAACTGGGTGTGCCTTTCATGACCGCGCCGCCCGAGACCTATTACGAAATGCTGGCCGAACGCCTGCCCGATCATGGCGAAGACGTCGATCAGCTGAAGATGCGCGGCATCCTGCTCGACGGAACAACCGAAGGTGGCCAGCCCCGCCTCCTGCTCCAGATCTTTGCCGAAGCCCAGGTGGGCCCGGTGTTCTTCGAGTTCATCCAGCGCAAGGGCGATGAAGGCTTCGGCGAAGGCAATTTTAAGGCGCTGTTCGAAAGCATGGAGCGTGACCAGATCAAGCGCGGCGCTCTCAGCGTCGAGGATGCCAAGTCGGTCGAGACGGAGCCTGCGGAATGAACGATGTAAGCAGTCATCCCATCAAACTGGGCGGTGTTCACCACGCGGCTTATCGCTGCAAGGATGCCAAAGAAACTGTCGAATGGTACGGCAAGGTACTGGGCATGGATTACACCACCGCCTTTGCCGAAGATCACGTTCCTTCGACCGGTGAGTATGACCCCTACATGCACGTCTTTCTCGACGCGGGTAACGGGAACATCCTCGCTTTCTTCGAGCTGCCGAACCAGAAAGACATGGGCCGCGACGAGAACACGCCCGCGTGGGTCCAGCATCTCGCTTTCAGGGTAGTTAGCGAGGACGAACTCCAAGCTGCAAAAGAGCATGTTGAGAGCCTTGGCATTGAGGTACTGGGGCCGACCCATCACGGCATTTTCAAGTCGATCTACTTTTTCGATCCCAACGGCCACCGCGTCGAACTGGCGACCGACATCGGCACAGACGAACAATATGCCGAACTGAAGCGTGTCGCCCCGTTGATGCTCGACGAATGGAGCGAGACCAAGAAGGCTCCGCGGCATGCTGACTGGCTGCATGAACTTGCCCGCAAGGAACACAAGAACGGTTAATCTCCGCTAAGGCCGAATTTCCGCCATTTAGGAACCTGCTGCGGTGCATAACGTTGGCCCGCAAAGGGAGCCTGCCGTGAATTACATAGAAACGCTGCGCGATCAGTTGCAGGATATGGGCCAAGGCTTCGTCGAGGCCCTGCCAAACCTCGCGATCGCGCTGATCATCCTGCTGCTCACCTGGATCGTTGCACGGTTTGGAGCCCGCATTTCGGACATGATCGTCGGGCGGACCGAGATACGGTCGAGCCTGAAAAACCTTGTCGACACGGTGGTCAAGTTGAGCATCTGGCTGGTCGGGATTTTCGTCGCTGCCGTCGTCGTGATGCCTGGCCTTACGTTCGCGAGTCTTCTTGCAGGTCTCGGTATTGGCGCGGTTGCAATCGGTTTCGCATTTCAGGATATCTTCGAGAATTTTTTCGCGGGCATTCTCATCATGCTGCGCGAGAAGATGCAGATCGGCGACGTGATCGAATGCGAAGGCATTACCGGCAAGGTGGAGCATATCACGCTGCGCGAAACGCACGTGCGTAAGCTGTCAGGAGAATTGACGGTCGTGCCTAATTCCATCCTGTTCAAGAACCCGGTCGAGATTCTTACCGATGTCGAGCAACGCAGACACGATCTAGTCGTGGGCGTGTCCTACGACACCAATCTCGATCATGCCGCAACAGTGATACGTCGCGCCGTCGAAGGCGTGGACGATGTCCTTGCGAGCAAGGGAATCGATATATTTGCCCAAGAATTCAATTCCAGCTCGGTCGATTTTCTCGTGCGCTGGTGGGCCGGTGCGACACCGCGCTCTGGCTGGGAAAGCAAAGACAAGGTCGTGCGGGCAATCAAATCCGAGCTGGATGAAGCTGGCATCGAGATACCGTTCCCTTATGTCACGCACACGTTCAAGGAGACGGTGCCGGTCAGCCAGCTTGGACGGACTAGCAAGAAGACGCCCTAAGGCCGGAATTATCCATTCACACAGCTTGATGACTTGTCGCGAAATCGTTCTGCAGACTAACTCAAGCATGGATGGAACAGAACGCCTTAGCCGCGCTCAGGAATATCCGCTGGCTGTCGCAGCAGCCGTCGTCACTGCCAACGCCTACTATATTGAAACGTAGTCGCGCGCAGCCAAATCGCAAACGGCATTCGACAGGTCGGTACCGGCAAGGCTCCCCTCAGAGCACGAGATCACTCGACTGGAGGTCGGTAACGTTCGAGAGCGCGAGGAAATGATCCGCCACACCGTCGCCGTTGGTGTCCAGCTGGACAATTACCCCGCCAGTCCCATCGGAAACATATCGCATCTGACCCACCACATTTCCGAAGGCCGACGTTCCGATGAAGGTGAAAGCCTGATTGCCTGCCAGCGTGGCATTGGCATCGATCGACCAGAGATTGATCTTATCTCCTTGAGCGCGGCTGAAATCGGAAATCCGATCTGCCGTCGCCGCGCTCGACCCCATGTCGGATGCGTTGCGGAACAGGAATATGTCCGCTCCCGCGCCACCGCTAAACAGATCACGGCCTGCACCGCCATCGAGCTTGTCCGCCCCATCACCGCCAAGCAGCGTATCGTCTCCGCCCCCGCCCCAAAGGACGTCACTGTGCGACCCGCCGTCTAGCTTGTCGGCGCCGCTGCCGCCGAACATCTCGTCGCTGTCCCGGCCGCCAAGAAGGACGTCGTTGCCGTCGTTGCCGATCAGGACGTCGTTGCCGTTGAGCCCGGAAACGGTATCGTCATTTGCGCTGCCGCGGATGGTATTGTATCGGTCGTTTCCGGTCCCCGCGCGCGCTGCGCCGGACAGCACGAGTTTGTGGGTATGATCGGGCAGCACGAAATCGACGCTGGATTCAACGGTGTTGTAGCCTCCGGCCACCTCGACCACGACATCGCCGACGTTATCCACGAAGTAGGTGTCGCTGCCCGCACCGCCTTCCATGTGATCTGCGCCGGCCCCTCCGAAGAACACATCGTTGCCGTCACCTCCCAGCAGCGTGTCATCACCGTCTTCGCCGTACAGCTGGTCCCGCCCTGAACCTCCAGAAATGACATCGTCGCCCTGACCGCCGAAGAGGAAATCGTTCCCGACACCGCCGTCGAGGCTGTCCTCGCCGCCATTGCCGAACAGCCGGTCGGCTCCCGCAAGGCCAATGAGCACGTTCGCCTGGCTATCGCCGCGCAGCTTGTCGGAAAACGCCGAACCAGTGAGATTCTCGATGCTTTCGAGAAGATCGCTACCCGCGCCTTGCGTATTCTGCGACGCTGCGATCGCGAGGCTTACAGTGACCGCCGACGATGCCTGCGAGTAGGAGGCGGTGTCGCTACCGGCCCCACCGCGCAGGATGTCGCTGCCAGCGCCACCTTCGAAACTGTCGTCGAATGCGCCGCCCAGCATCACATCGTCGCCGCGCATGCCGAAGACCGTGCCGGTAACCTGGCCGTTGCGCCCGTCATACTCGTCGTTTCCGCCTTCGAAGAGCACGTTGCCGAGCAGGAGGCCGTTATTTTCGACCCAATAATTGTGATAGCGATAATAGCCGTTGTACAGGTGGAAGGTGTGGTGATCGCGGTTCCAGAATTCGATCGCGTTGACACCTTCGATCGTGCCGTTGTTGGTAACCCCATAGCTGCGGTCGAACTGCTGGTAGAGCGGCACGAGCAGCACCCCGACGGTCTCGAGAGATGGATCGGCAGTTACTCCCAGTACCGCATGGATATCGCCGTCATTGACCAGCGAGCCATACGCCGCGACGCCGGTCGCGGCGATGTCTTCCGGCACGAGACTATCGTTCTCGACCCAGGCCTGCCTTCCCGTACCGCCCGCTTCTGCGTAGATCAGGCCGGTGTTGAAGAAGGTCTGGTGATGCTCGTTCAGGTTCTCGGAGAAAATTTCGTTCACGCCGATTGCCCGTGAAAATTCGGAAATGGCATAGATCGCGCCCGAGTTCTCGAACCAACTGCCCAAATTGGTGGCGATGGCGCTGCCTGCAGTGGAATATGCAAGAATCTCGCCCGTATTGACAATCTCGGAGTAAGTGCTGAGTTGCAGCGCAATCGTCGGGTAGTAGAACACCTCCTCGCCCAGCGGCGCGTATTGTTCGGCGGTGATGATGCCGTAATTCTCGACCCGGGAATTGCCGGTGCTTTCGACAGCCGATGCCGCCGAATAGAATTCCTGAATGCTGTAAACTTCGCCATGATTGACGAGGGTCGACATCAGCGTTCCGTTCGACGCGTGCAGGACGAAGACCGATGGTCCTTGCGAATAGAAAACTTCCTCGGTCTCGACCGAAAATTCGCTGTCACGCACCGAATGGCCCGACAGGTAATTTACACTCGAGCTGTAATCGAGCCCGGCTGCACTTCCGGCGCGCGGGGCCGAGGTTCCGCCTGCGACTGCGTCAAACCCGCCGTAACCGGGGCTGGAGTTCGCAGTGACCGTTGCAGTCTCGGTGACGAGCACCGTGACATTGCCTTTGGTCCAGGCTTCGTAAAGTACGCCGTCGACCGTCCGGTCGACGGCGCGCGTCCACGCGCCGTCGAGATGGATCGAGTTGCTTGCGCCCGCTTCAATCCTCAGCGGGGTAACGCCTGCGAGGCTGGCCGCCGATTTGTCGTCGATCGAAAGGTTCTGGTTGGCCTGGAGAGTGATCTGCTCGAAGCCCGAAATGCGATCACCCGCCTTCATCTGCGAAAGGCGGAAGTTGCGCGCGCCCGCGGCCATAACGAGTGTATCGAACCCGCTGCCGCCGAGTAGCTTTTCGAAGCTGTAATCGCCCAGCACGATCCGGTCGTTTCCGGCACCGCCTTCGACATAGTCACCGCCAAGCGTATGGATCGTATCGTTGCCCCATTCGCCATAGAGACCGTCGTTGCCGAGATCGCCCATCATGACGTCGTCGCCGAAGCCGCCTGTCAGGATGTCCCGGCCGCCCTTGCCCGACAAGGTATCGTTGCCGCGACCGCCGGTCGCGCGATCGGCATTGGCCGAACCCGACTAGCTGTCGTTGCCGAAGCCCATGTGGACGACGCCGCTCACCGAGCCGCTGCCGGAATAGGTATCGTCGCCGTCTTCCATAAAGACGCTGCCGATGACCTTACCGTCGTTCGTGACCTTGTCGTTGCCGTAATCGAGCCAGATCAAGCCGTCGATGATGCCGCTCGACAGATTGTTAATGGTGAACGAAGGATTGGGAACATCGCCATTGTCGGAAACACCGTAGATGGCAAATTCGGCGCGGATCGTTCCGCCATTGTTGATCGGCGTGATGCCGTAACCGCGGTTGACGAGATAGACGCCGAAAGATGCGCCGTCAGGCCCGGTCGAATTGGCTTCGATCAGCCCCCAGTTGACCACCATCGGCACGCCGGGCGTCGGATTGGCGGATTGCGAAGCATAGACGGCAATCGCCAGTTCGGGCGCTTCTGCCAGGATCTGACCGCCCACGCGATTGCGCAGCTCCAGCCCGCCCACGTCGATAGCCGTGGCATTGCCGCCGAAATAGGGCTGACCATCGTCGACCAGAGACTGGACCGCCAAGATACCCGAATTGTCGATAAACGTATTGCCGTAATTCTCGACCCCACGAGCCCAGCCTTTATTTGAAGTGACGATTATCGAACCGGTGTTGTGAAGGTAATCCATCTCCCGTCCGAGTTGGACCTGAGACCCGCCGTGAAGGTAGATCGATCCCGTATTGGTCAGCCGCGTAATGCCGCCAGCAATCAAAAACGCGTGCGGCAGATCCTGTTCGAGCCAGATCTGGCCATGGTTGTAGACGTGGAGATTCCAGGAATCGAACACCCGGTCGAGACTGGTCGAAAAGATCACCCGGTCGCTTTTGACCGTATATTCCGGCTCGTAGGAAGTGGGATTGCGACCGAGCGGGGTGGTCAGCTTGGCAACCGTCGGCCGGGGGCCGGGTGCAGGAATGATCGACATCGTTGTGCGCCTTCAGGCGGAAGATGCCGCCGAAATTCAAATATTCTCAGATTTGGCGATTGGCAATTCAAAATCGCTTTTGCGCAGCTCGTGTCGCCCCCGGATCTCCAGATCGCTGACTCTTCTGCAATTCAGCGCAGTTCACGAAGACGATCATCGTCGATGCGCTCTAGGTTTCGCTGGGTACTGCTGACGAGGACCAGGGGGACTTCGGGAGGAATGGCTACAAAAAAGCTTCCCGCATCCGAAGACCGAATGTTCGGTCAGATGGTATTCGCCGGGACCTCTTGAAGCACCGCGGTTCCCAGTATGTCACCGGTCGGAGCATCGTGGGGTGCGCCCTCACGCGGTTCTATCGTCATCGCCATCGTCGCCCCGTCCTCAAGGAAAGATCGCAGCTCAGGCGACAGTGTTACGGTCAGACGGTCGCTATCCATAAGACCGAGCGATCGAGGGATCCCGTCCTCAGGTATGATCCAGAGTTCGGGGCCGTATTCGGGTTGCTGAAGATCGGCGAGCCGCAGAGATAGCGTGCCCGAGCCAGGGCTGTACAAGGCGCTGAGGAGCGGTGCGCCTGCCTCATCCTTGATCTGGGCAACATTGGCTGGCCGCCCTGGCTGTTCGGAAGGCGTCGGCGCTTGTCCATTCTGTTCCTGTATCGGGTTGGTCACAGTCAGACCTAGCCCGACAGCCAGCAACAACGATGCTGCGGTCGCGGTGATAGCCCACCGCCGCCAGACTTTGTTCGATCCCTGATCCTTCGAAATCAACGAAGTTTGGAGGATCGCGCCGCGATTTTCCAACTGGTGCTCGATCGCCGAGAGTGCGCGGGCCGGTGCCTCGACGGACTCGACGTCCTCGAGCCAGTGATCGGATTGCTCCTGCCAATCTCTTACGCGGCTCGCGAAGTGCGGATCTTCCAGCTGGCGGCGCAAGGCCTCGACGCGCTCTGTCCCCTCAAGTAGCCCGAGAGCCAGACCGGCCGCCATGACCTCGAGGTCGTCGTGGGTTGGACGATCAGTCATCGGCCAGCTTCCGACGAATTCTGAGCACGGTCCGGCGAACCCGGCTCTTGAAGGTAGCAACAGGCAAATTAAGCCGCTGAGCGGCTTCCGGGTAAGTCAGGCCTAAAAGGTAAATCGACTTCAATTCTTGTTCGCTTTCAGCGTCGAGATTGCCGACCGCTGTCCAAACCTGGTCTTCGCGGTTCATGGCTATGATACGGTCGTCGGCGGCCGCCGCTTCACTTTCCTGCAAATTTAGGTGTTCGTCGCCGACATGGTGATGCCTCGAGCGAGCCCTGTACCAGTCGATCGCAGCATTTCGCGCGATCGCGCCCATCCATGCCAGCGGCCTGCTGCGTTCTGGATCATAGCCTTTGGCGCGGTCCCAGATTTTCAGATAGGACTCCTGCAACACGTCTTCGGCTGCGGCGTGATCGCGCGTCACTGAGAGGCAGATGGCGAACAGCTTGTTGGCGGTTTTTGCGTACAAGCGCCGGAAAGCTTCCCGGTCGAGATCAGCCACCAAGACGATATCAAGCGAAAGCGCCTCGTTCTCGGAGAGCCCTTTAGCGGTCTGGCTTACCTGATCTTGGGGAGACTGCGGGTGTTGCACACGTTCATGCTTAAGGGGTTTTTCCGCAAAAAACAGACGAAACTGACACAGACCTTTGCCGCCCGTTTTACAGCGTTGCCGAATTTTTTTCGGCCATGGGTGCATCGATAGCCCGCAAGCACTCGTCAATATTCAGACGGTGCCTTCCCATGAAGGCATTCGAGGGGCCTTCATTAGGCCCTGCTGAGGACCCTTCGGGTTAAATTGGGGAGATCGCAATGAAGTATTCGAAAGCCATACCTTTCGCGCTGGGAGGGCTGTCGCTTGCGACTGCAGCTGTCCTGTTTGCGCCCGGGGTCGGAATTATCGCCGCCGACCACCTCGATCCGCCCGCTCGGACGGATCCCGCCGTGGACAGCACGCCTGATCGCGCTGCCGACATAGCGGATGTTTACGCCTGGCATACCGATACATCGGTCATTGTCGCGATGACCTTCGCCGGTCCGCAGGCGACCGACCAACCGGCGACCTACGATCCGGATGTCCTTTATTCGATCAACGTATCGAACAGCAGTCCGCGCACCACCACCGACATTCCGATCCGGTTTCGCTTCGGGACGGGAGCGATGGACCAGTTCGGCGTAAGCGTAACCGGTCTTCCAGGCGTCACCGGGGCAATCAGGGGTTCGGTCGAGACCGAATTGGAAAAGGACGGCGTCAGGGTCTGGGCCGGTCTTTTCGACGACCCGTTCTTTTTCGATCTCCAAGGATTCAGAGACACGCTCAACACGGGTACTTTGAGTTTCGATTCAGAGCGTGATTTCTTCGCCGGGCAGAACCTTACTGCCGTCGTAATCGAGATACCCAGGGACCGGATCGATCCTGGCGCGCCAGTGGACGTCTGGGCAGCAACCGCGCGATTTGGAGGGCAGCTCTGATGAAGACCAATAACCACCTTTCGCTCCGCCGGCTCGCCATGGCGACTTCGATGGTCGCGAGCCTCGGCATGCTATCCGCCTGTTTCGACGGCGATGACGACGATCCAGTCGCCTTGCCTACGCCGACGCCGACACCGCCCCCGACAGAAACGACATTTAATGTCGAGCCCTGTCTCAATCAAATGATTCCAGGAACCGGCGTAACTGTTGCGCAGGCCGTTGTTCCCGACACGCTGACACTGGACCTGTCGGCAGCTTCCGGTTTCCCAAATGGTCGAAAGCTCCCGGATCCAGTAATCGACGTCACTCTGGCGGTCATCTTCCTCGACCTTTCGGTCAACGGTCCGGGGACGCTGGCGGGTCTCCCGCTCAACCCTCCCGCGAACGACGTCGCGTTCAGGGACACATTCCCCTATCTGGCGGGCCCGCAAGGATCGCCGCCGGTCGCCGATAACAGCGGCACCATGTTTACCTTCAGAAGCGATCCCGTATCGAGCTATGTGAGGGTCGACCGTATGGGAATGCCGGCGGTCTCGACTGCATTGATTCCGTCGGACCGCAAAAACGCCTATAACGACGCCGGCCCTGCCGCCGACGCCAATGGCGATTTCGTGCCCGATCTGGCAGCTACGCTGACGGGATTGACCAATGCGCTTGCGGACGATCTGACCGGGGCCGGGCTGACCCCTTGCGCGGTTCCGGAGTAGTTCGGACAGTGGCGGACGGGCATCGCTCGTCCGCCAGATAATCTGCAGCCACCACTGGAGCTAAAGGCGAAGACTGGACATGCGTGATGCTTTGAAAAACTCTCGCTATGTGATCTTGCCGATTGCCGCGGTTGCCCTGCTTACCGGCGCCGAATGGCTGGTCAATGATACGGCAGAAGCGCCGGTCAGTGCTGCCGATTGGGAAACGCCCGGCTTTGGACCGGCCTCGTATTCCGTGGCGATGGCCCGATCGGACTCGGACGTCTCTCTGGGAACGGAGCGGGTTTCCAAAGGGCCTGATGAATGGCTTCGGCACGAGAGCCTTGCCCGGATGTATCTTGGCCGCTCGCATCTCAGCTTTACTTACGACGAGCTTGTTCTTGCGGGCGAAGCACTGACGAAGGCCAGGCGTCTCGCACCCAGCGGTTCCGGTCCCTTACTGACCGATGCGGCATTCGCCCAGATGGCTCATCAACTTGACCGCACCCAAAACTCTCTCTCGGCGCTCGATGGGGCGGCAGTCAGAAGCGATCCAGCCACCCTTGCGGAAAGTGCAAGCCTGAAGGGCGACGTAGCCTTTTATCGCGGAGACATGGCCCGCGCCCGCGCATTATATGATGATGCTGCGAAGTATGGCTCAAACGCGGGTGTCGCGTATCGTTATGCTACACTGGCCAAATCGCAGGGCAGGTTCGAAAACGCGATAAGGCATTTTTCGGATGCCATCCGCGATCCGGGGATGACCACCCCCTTCGCAAGTGCGAGTGCGGCGATTCAGATTGGCGCAGTGGAGCTCGCAAGAGGCGACTACCGGAACGCAAGGGTGTGGTTCGAGACGGCGAACCGGAAATTCCCCGGTTTCTGGCTGATCGAGGCCCATCTGGCGCAGGCAAAGGCACTCGAAGGCGATCTGGCTGGAGCCATTATAGATATGGAAGCCGTGGCGCGCAGCGCTCCTGCGGGTGAGGTTCTGGATTCGCTGGCGATGCTGCTTCGCGCCGATGGCCAGGCGCGTGAAAGCCGACTCTGGGCGGACAAGGCCTCGGCGATCTGGGAAAAGCGTCTCGGGCAACTACCTGAAGCTGCCTACGGGCACGCGGTAGAGCATGAGCTCGTTTTCGGTTCTCCCGACAAGGCACTCGACCTCGCGAAACGCAACTTCGATGCCCGGCCTTATGGCGAATCCCGCATTCTTCTGGCCTCTGCATACCTGTCGAACGGAGCTTTCGAAGAAGCAATCGAACAGTTGGACCTTGCCGAAAGGTCAGGATGGCGAAGCGTACCGCTGTATGCGCTTCTTGCGCAAGCCCACCAATTGTCTGGCCGGCCGAACGAGGCGGCAAAGGCGCGCAAGGCAGCCGAGCAACTGAACCCCAAAATCTTCGAACCAGAGACGTCGCTAGTCTGGCTGTCGCACGGATGAGTGATCGCCCAATCTTCTGGCTGAAGCCCTTTTTGGTCGTCTTGATGACCATGGTCGCTGCCCCTCTTGCTGCGCATTCCACTCCCAATTCCGAAGTTCGTCTGACGGTGTCGGACAACCGGATGGTGGCCGACATCATCGTACCGCAAGGCGAGTATGCATTCGGGACCGGCAATCCAGTCGACGGAAGCCTCCGGTCAACTCGTCTGGCACGCGAATATCTGGCCGATCATATCGACGTCTCGACCCCCGGCGGGAAGCTCTGGACAGTTTCCATGGGAACAGTCGAATTCGTCCAGACCGACGGCCCGCCCGATCTCCATGCTATCGCGTATCTGGTGCCGCCCGCGGGCGCTTCCGCAACCGAACTCACAATCGATTGGCAGGTTCTGATCGATGAGTTGCCCGGACATTTTGCCCTCTTTCTCCACGATGCAGAGGCCGCAGGCGGCAAAGGCGCCATTATCGGTGCCGTGCGAAAAGACACGCCCCCGCTGGAGGTTAAAATCGCCGAACAGGGTGCGCTGGCTCCCCTCATTGCCGCGATGGGCCTCGGCGCGCATCACATCATGGAAGGATACGATCACCTGCTTTTTCTGCTCGTGCTCCTGCTCCCGGCACCGCTTATCGCTCGAGCCGGAAACTGGGGAGGAAATCGATCGACCCGTGGAACCGTGGTCAAACTGGCGCAGATCGTCACCGCATTCACCATCGGCCATAGCCTCACCTTGATCGCTGCTACTTTTGGAAACTGGTCGCTGCCGACGGCACCGGTCGAAGTTGCCATCGCCCTATCGGTCTTAATTTCGGCTATGCATGCGGCTCGTCCGATCCTACCCGGGAAGGAGCCGATAATTGCGCTTGCTTTCGGCCTCGTCCACGGCTTGGCGTTCGCCACACTGGTACAGGAGGCGCAAGCGGGTATGGCCAGCAGCGCGCTCACACTTCTTGGCTTCAATCTTGGCATAGAGCTGGTTCAGCTCGCGATTGTCGCTGCGGTCGTTCCATCGCTGCTCATCCTGTCCCGCTATCGCTTATACGCCGGCCTTCGGCAGGCGCTTGCCTATTTCGGCATCGCGGCGGCGGCAGCATGGATCGTGAATCGCACGACTGGCCTCGCTGAGGGCGTTGTCGCAACTATGGAAGCTGCAATGAGCCATGCGGCATGGCTGGTAGCAGCTGCGGCGTTGCTTGCGCTGGTTCTGGTTGTCCAGAAGCTCCTCATCGGAAAGCGCAGTGCCAGTCCCATGCAGGGCGCTTCGGCATGATTCACTATCAAAATCTGGCCCCCGTCACATCGACTAGCCTTTGTCCCAACTGTGGTTGTAATTTACGCCAGTTCGACAACTTCACATATGGCAATATCACAATCGATACGCGCGGAGAGCTTCACTTCGAAAGTCGCCAGTTGCGCTTGCCGAAAAGCCAATATCTGATTGTTGAAGCCCTCGTTCAAGCGAGAGGAAGGGGGCTCACTCGGTCGCTCCTGGCAACTGTCTTGGGAGGTGACATTTTCGATCAGTCCATCTCGAAATACATCGAGCGTGTCCGCGCAAGCTTTTGCAAGGTTAAACCCGATTTCGATCAGATCAGCTCGATGCGAGGTTTCAGCGCGTACCGATGGGACTATCAGCCTCCATGCCAGCCACATGCCTGACAACCCTCCAACTCACCTACGCATTTCTCCTTGCTGATGGCTAAGTCTTATCGTCCGTTTAGCGCCCACATTTCGGTCATTCGGTTGGCTTCCGGACCATCCCGAAAGCTGACATTCTTGGGGCTTCGCCAGCAATCAAAAGAAGATGAACCCAATCTAAGCTTTCGCTTCGCCCGTCATCCGCCGCTGTTTCTGGAGATGGGTGCCAACCGGAATACAAACGGCAATCATGGCTGCCATGATCGCGCCGCTGATCAGTTCGGTGACGATGAAGCTTGAAAGCAGGGCGAGGTTGATCAGCAAAACAATCGCCGGCAGTACCGGATGTCCCTTTGCACGGTACGGTCGCACCATTTCCGGCTTACGGATCCTCAGCGCGAAATAAGACAGGATGTACAGGCTCGCGGCAAACAACGTCATCGCTCCCATCAGCCGGAAGGCAAACACATAACCGCCGGTGAAAATGAGGGGTATCGAAAAGCAGGTCCCCAACAAAAGGGCATATGTCGGAGTTCCTCCGCGATTGACCGTTAGCACCGATTTGAGGAACAGGCCGTCCTCAGCAAGTCCATAGAGCACTCGCGGGGTCGACATGATACACCCATTGAGCGTTACGAGCGCCATCAAGGTGGCCAGCAGTGCCACGAAGGTGCTCCCCCAGCCTCCCGCGACCTGGCCGATCACCGCTGCCATCGGAAGTTCCGACGTTCTCAATACATCGAAATCGAGAGCGTCGATCAGGCTCCAGTTGACGAGGAGGTAGATCACCATCACTGCAATCGCCGACTGGAACAATGATCGGGGAATGTTCCGCCCGGGATTCTTGTCCTCGCCCGCGAAATAGATCGACGTATACCAACCGTCATAAACTGCGACGATGAACTGCAAGCCGAGCAGGACGCTGAGGATACTGACAGGCTCGGCGACAGGTGCGATTTCAGTGCTAACATTCTCAGGAGATGATGCGGCGGGGAAGAATAGCGCCACCGCAACCACGGCCAGCAGAAGCCCGATCTTCAGAATTGTGCCGACAATCTGGATCTATCGCCCTTCCTCAACGCCGGTCCAATTTAGCGCGGTGACTAGCAGCAGGATGGCGAGCGCGCTCCATGTTGTGTTGTCTGCAACCCACGGCACTATCGTCCCGAGAAAATCAGCAGCGGCGATGGAAAGCGCCGCATTCACTACGACGAAGGCGCTCCACATCGTCCATCCGACCAAGAGGCCCATCGAGTCCCCCAGGCCTTCACGCACCGGGATGTAATGCCCTCCCGAGCGCGGGATTGCCGAGGAAATCTCGGCGGCAACGTTGCAAGAAAGGAGAACGTAAATCCCTCCTGCAAGCCACAGCCAGAGAACCACGGTGGGATCGGGCACCATGTTGGAGATCTCGCCCGGCGCACGCATGATTCCCGTTCCGACCACGGTCCCCGCGCAAACTGCGATGGCAAACGGCAAACCGAGACGCTTTTGGAGGCCTCCTTCGGCGACCCCCGCGCTCATGCCACAGCCACCTTGTCTCGCCGAAGCTTTGGCATTTCGCCATAGGTCAGCGCGCGCCAGAGCCACTCGAGCGGACCCATCTTGAACCGGCTCAGCCAGAGCGGGCTGATGACCAACTGCGCCGCACAGATCGCAAACACGATGGAATACAGCTGGTGCCGCTCAAGCTGACCATAATAGCCCAGCCCAACGAAGAAGATCGCGCATACGACCGAATGTGTGAGGTAATTGGTGAAGGCCATCCGTCCGACGCAGGCCAGTGCGTGCTGGAGCAGCGCAAAGGCGCCAGAACGGGCGATCAGCAGCAACAGCCCCAAGTGCCCCGCAGTGGTCGCGAGGCGACCCAGATCGTAGGTAACTTCCGCCTGACTGAAGGCGAGCAGGCTGAAACCGTTATCGATGATCCAGCGCGTCTCGAGCGTGTTGACGGTCAACCCTATACCGTATCCCACCACCACGAGGGCAAAATAGAAACGGGCCGGGCGTTGGAGGGTGAACACGCCCAGTTTGAACATGGCGAGGCCAATCAGCATCATGCTGTATACATCGAAGAATATGTAACGGTAGAACGCCCAGCTTTGGGCCTTCCGTGTCTGCTCAGAAACCTGCTCGAATGCACTGGCGTAGCTGGCTGTGCGCGCCTCGACATATTCCTGCTGCTCTTCGGCAGTGTATTCGAAGCTGTCGACCTCGCTTTCCCAGGCCTCGGCCATCTCCACCTGTTCGGAAGTTGAGGTTGAGCCTTCCATCTCGACGAACTCATAGGCCGCATGCTTTTCGTGAAGAGCGGCGGTGTCGAAGTAGTTCCACGCAGCGCCGAAGGCGAGCACGCCCGCCGCGATCAAGAACAGCCACTTTGCCGCCAGTGTACGGAAGGGGAAGACGATGAGCGCGATCAGGCCATAGTAGAACAGGATATCCCCGCTCCACAGGAATATGAAGCCGTTGACGAGACCGAACCCGGCGAGCCACAGGTTGCGCCGCGTATAGATGTCGGCGACGTCTTTGCGGCCCTTCGCCTCAAGGCGGCTGGTGAACAGTATGATGCCGGCCCCGAACAGGATCGAGAAAAGCCCGCGCTGGGTCCCCTCGAAACCTATCTGGATTATCATCCACGAAAGAAGATTAAGCCCCTCGGCGCCTCCCGCATTGACGGGATTGCTATAGGCATGCGGCAGCCCAAAGCTGGTGATATTCATCAGCAGGATGCCGAACAGCGCTGCCCCTCGTACAAAGTCGATCGCGACAATGCGGTCCTTCGTAGGACGGGCACTTGGCTGATCGGGTGTCGACTGGGCGATAGCTACCGCCCCCGCATCATGCGCTGCAGTTGCCATTATTCCCCCCTATCGTGGATTTGTAGATGCGATTCATTGTGCAACAGCCGGAAGCTGGCTCTCCTCACCGACCCGCGCCAACAGGAACAGCGCCAGCGATACGATCGTCAGGCCTGCGACGGTGAAATAGACCGCGGAATAGCCGCCTGCCTCAATCACGACGCCCGACCAGCCAGCCCAGACTGCCCGCCCGAAATTGGGCACCGCCATGAACAGGGCAAACAGGCTCGCCGCCACTGCCGGATCGCAAATGCGCATCGCCCAGACGATGATTACGATGGTTTGAATGACTCCGATCGATAATTGCAGGACGTACAATGTCGAAAATACATTGCTTCCGATCCAGCCATCAAAAGTCAGCCCGCCAATCGAGGCAAGCGAGGCAAGGACAGCGCTCAAGGAAACGAGTGTCCAGCGAATGCCCACCACGCGAACCAAGATCGTTGGGAGTACCAGTGCCGTGCCTGCGGAAACCAGCGTCGCAAGCGCGGCAAAGTTCGAATAACCGTCGCTGCTCCAGCCCAGGTGCTGGACGCTCAAGGTCGGCGCTACGGCATCGATGAAGGCCAAGGAGACTTGCGCGACGGCTGCTCCAAGCAGAAACAGAAGCGTGCCCGGCTTAATCAGCGCACGAAACATGCCATTGAAGATCGGCAACCAGGCATCATGCTGGCGCTGCTGACACTCTTTTGAAGCTTCGCCCGACGACCACGGCAGCAGGCGTTCACCCGGCCGTTCGCGGAAGACGCTTACAAAGGCCGAAGCGGCTGCCACCATGGCGGAAAGAACGATCGCCATGGCGACAAGACCGTTTGCGTTCAGCACCTGTCCGGCGATGAAGCTGGTGACCGAGATGCCAAATACTTGTGACGCGAACATTAGGCTGTTGGTGACGGTCCGCTCTTCGTCGGGCACAATATCCACGGCCAGACCGTCAATCGCGACATCGTTGAGCGTAGCACACAGATTGAGCATGAAACACAAGGCTGCAAGCAAGGTGATTTCGGTAACGCCGGGGTTCAGCAATCCCATTGTGACAAGCGCTGCGAGCATCAGCGCCTGCGCGGCCAAGGTCCAGGCCCTCCGGCGGCCCATTGGCTTGAACGCAAAGCGGTCCATCAGGATACCGTTGAGCGGCTTCAGCGACCAGGGGAGGATCGCAGTGCCGACAAACGCGCCGACTTGCAGGGGGGATGCGCCAGAGGAGGCTAGCCATGCGGGAATAGCCACGGTCGATAGGCCGAGCGGCACCCCTTGCAGGAAATACAGAACCATAATCGTAGCAAACCGTGCAATGCGGTTTTCAGAAAGCGCGGGAAGAATGGGCATACCCTGCCGTGGTAGGGTCAGTCTCATGATCCAGATCCCGCGATTTCTTCCAGCTTGCCGCGGATCGGTGAGATCGGCGCTTCCGGATCGATTGCGAAAAGTTCGGCCGCAGAGACCCCGAGCTGAAGTTCGATCAGCCACTCATCCGGATCGAATTCGACCCCAACCGGATTGGAATTGAGAACGCCGCTCTTGAAATAGTCGACGCACTCGCCGACTGTGTCGAAGCAATCGACAGAAAACTCCATCTGGTTGCCGTCCGGGTCGGCATAATAGAGTGAAGCGCTCATGCCGTGGTTGACGCACCAATAGGGCTCGATCCCCTTGGCTTTCAGATCGCGATAGCTTCCCAGGAGAGTGTTCAGATCGCAAACGTCGTAGGCGACGTGATCGAGGCCGATGGGACGGTGTCCGCCGTCGGATGCATGCGGAGCGATCGTTTCCAGATCGGCGAAGGCAAACCGGTGATGGGCATCGCCATACGTCACGAACGCCAGCGCTTCGTTGCGATAGACGATCTCTGCACCGAATACGGCCGCGTACCAATCAAGCATCTCTGGCAAACGTTTGGTGCGATAGACCACATGAGCGAGTGCGGGCGTCGAGAACGGCATATGGCCCTCTTCCTTCCTTTCAGAGCGTCAGATGGAAGCCTCCATCGGCGGTCAGGGTGGTGCCGGTGATGAAGCTGGCCTCGTTAGAGGCGAGAAAGGCGATAGCGCGCGCGATCTCCGCCGAATCTCCAAAGCGACGCTGATGAATTCCGGCCTTTATGGCTTCGAATGCTTCCGGGCCGAGATTGCCCTTGATCTCGTGATGTAGCGGCGTGTCGGTGACGCCGGGACAGACGAGGTTTACCCGAATGCCCTGTTCGGCCAGCTCTGCTGAAGCAGACGTTGTGAGAGCCAACTGTCCGGCCTTCGATACGCAATAGGCCGCCGAGCCGGGGCATCCCAGGAAGGTGTTCACCGAGCCGATATTGACGATCGCTCCGCCGTTTCCAGCGGCCAACATCGCACGCGCTTCGTGCTTCAGGCACAAGAAATTGCCGCGCAAATTGGTGTTCTGGACCCTGTCCCACCAGTCGTCCGGCGTATCGACGATTGGATAGACCTCGGCCCCGATTCCGGCATTGTTGACCGCAATGTCGAGCCGCCCGTGCGTTTCGATAGCGTGGGCTACCATCGCCTCGACTTCGCAAGCATCGCTTACGTCGGTGCGGATGTAGCTGGCCGAACCCCCGGCGTTGGCAATGTCCTCGGCCAGTGCCGCCATCGCTTCCTCGCGCCGCGCGGCTAGCACGACGGTGGCCCCACGCTCGGCGAAGAGACGCGCGGTCGCTTCCCCGATCCCGCTGCTCGCTCCGGTGACGAGCGCGACCTTGCCCGCGAGCGACTTCACGCCGGCTCGCCCAGCGCTCTGGCGAGCGCGAAGGTGTCGACATGCTGCTGGAAGGTGGCGATCTTGCCGTCCTTGACCGTCCACCAGTGGACGATCTGGGGGTTGATCTCGGCCCCGCTCGCTTTCACCCGGGCGCGGTAACGGCCCTGCATCGCAACCGTGTCGCCATCCTCGATGACCTGCCGAATTTCAACCGTGAACTCGTCGAAATCCTCGGCGACGCGGGCAAACACACCATCGACGATGGCTTGCGGTCCGAGGTAGGGATTGCGGTCTGCGAGCTTGTTGTGCTCGGCTTCATGCCAGACGATATCCGGCGCCATCAGCGCCACGATCGCGTCGATGTCGCCCGCGCCGAACCCCTCGTAGAGCGCCATGATGATCTCTCGATTTGTCATTTCCCTCTCCCTTTTCCCTCGGGCACGCGAGCAGAAAGGCCGCTCAATTCGACACGTCCGCGGCGATGATCCAGCGGCCCGCAATCCTGCGCCACAGTAGCGACGCGTAACCGCCGAACAGGCGTTCGCTCGCCGCATCGAACACGTCGTATTTCTGGATTTCGACGAAGGCATCGGGGCCTAGCCTTTCGACCCTTAGTACCTCGAGTGTCGCATCATGTGCCGGGCTGGCCGCGACATCGACCCAGAACGCTTCGAGGGCCTCGGGGTCCGAAAGCAGCGTTGCGTTGTCGGTCGAATAGAGCGAGCCGGGGCCGTAAAGCGCCATGATCCCCGACGCGTCGCCCGAGCGGATGCCTTCGAGGACCACGCGGGTGCGGTCGTCGAGGATCGGTGCGAGGTCGGCAAAGTGATCCCGCTCGGCCGCGACAGTGGGATCGCTCACACCAAGCCTGACAAGGGCATTACCCAATCCGGAGACATAGACCCTACCGTCCGGTGCAATAATCACGCCGGTCAGCAAGCCCGGCATTGGGCCCCAGATGTCCGGACCCAGCAACGGAAGCACGGGTTCGCCTACATCCAGCCGGCGATATGTTTCGCTCATTACCCGGGCGCTTGCTTCCGGCGTGGGCGCGAACATTGTCTCGCGGTCCCCGGTGTCGGCATCGACCTTGTAGACCGCATTGGCAAAGGGGCTCGCCACCCACAGGTCGCCGTTCGCGTCGAGTTCGATATTGTCGGGCGTTGGCAATGTGACGAGTACGCGGCGGTCCGACAGTTCTCCGCTTAGCGAATCTACCGCGAAGCTGAGAATCCGGCTGTCCATGATTTCGGCGATGTAAAGACGCCCGCGCGGGGCATCGAATGCAATCCCGTTGGCGAAATTGAGCCCGTCGACGACCCTTACGGCTCGCGGGTCTTCCTTGGCGACTTCTTCTGGAGCGATGCGCCAGACCGAACCATCGCCGAGCGGCCTGTCGGCAGCCGCGAACATCCGCGCTTCGGCACCCTTACCGGCTGAGTTCTCGGTCGATTGCGTGAACCAGATCGCGCCCGACGGATCGCGCACCACGGCGTTCACGCCGAAGGGGTGGTCGTATATGCGGATGACCGCCTCTGTCTGCGTATCGACCCGGTAGATATGCCCGCCGGTAATATCGGCGACGAGCACGTGGCGGCGGTCCGGCTCCCACGAGACCCCGTTCGGGCTGTTCCACAGCGTATCGGGCTTGGTCGTGAAACCCGCCGCCGCGAAATCTCCGAATGGCCGCTTGGTGCCATCGGGATCGAGCGTGACGAGCCCGTGGTCCCAGTCCCCCACGAGAAGGCGCCCGTCGGGCATGACCACGCCATCCTCAGCATGGGTCAGCGATCGGTCGGCGGGGAAGAATGAATAGGTCGTCGTCGGAGCAGACGCGGTCTGGTCCGGCTTGACTTCCACCCTGATCAGCCTGATCGAAACGCTGTCGCTCAGATTGACCGGCGAGTGGGGCGCTTCCGGGCCTTTCCACATGGTCATTGGGTACTGGATGGGCGGCACTTCGCGCGAATCGAAGATCACCTTCCCTTCGGCATCGCGGTCGATCCATTCGTCTGCTTGCTGGATGTAGAGAACGCTGGGCCAGCGATGGAAATGAAGCGGCTCTACCTCGCCGGGACCGAGTGTGACCTCGAGCACACGAACGTGGTCATTTTCCAGCAGGATTCTGTGATTGTCCGGCGCGGCGACTGTGGCCTCGAGTTCAGAAGGCCAAGTCGCAGGATCGCCGGTCAGATAATTGATCTGTTCGCCTTCGATCACCTCTTGTGCCTGAGCGGTACTGCCAAGTGCCATTATCGCGGCGAGCGAAAGAAGGCGTCCGAGGCCCACCTTACCGATCCTCATAGGTCGACCAGCTGTCGATCATCAGCAGCCATTCGCCCGAGGGCTCGCGGCGATAGACGCAAGTACCCTTGCCGGTTTCACCCACCTCCAAGCCATCTTCGCGCGAGCGATAGCGGGCAGTGTAGACGTAGCGGCTGATCGCGAGGTCGCCCGACTGCTCGAGCGCGAGTTCGGTCTTGTCCCAACGCGCCTCATAACCGGCGAAGAAATCCGACGCCCATGCGCCCACGGCTTCCTTTCCGACCAACTCGGATTCACCGGGGACCTGGAAAACTACGTCTTTGCTCATCAGGGCGAGAATGCGGTCGGTGTTGTTGGAATTGATCGCAGCGACATAGGTGTGATGCAGGTCGCGGACAGGCGTGGCAGTAGAGGTCATGACGATCGTCATCCCGGATATGGCTAGGGAGATTGAACCCCGGCGAGCGCTCGGGTCGCAGAAAACACTCGCCGGGGCCCATACGCGCAGCGCTTAGCGCGGCGTGTATTCTTGAAGCAGGATGCTGCTTTTTGCGGTGCGGTATTCCGCGCGATTTCCGCTCTCGGCGATCTGTTGCTCGGCGGTTTTCTTAGCCCATGCATCGAAGGCGTCATTGCGACGTTCCTGCTCCACGGCATTGGGCATGCTCGCGAAGCTCGTCATCAGATACATGGTTGGTTCGCCGTCTCGCGGGTTCACGTTATAGTAGATCTTGTATCCAGTGGTCCAGCCCTGCGAGAGAGCGTACTCTTGGAAGTTCTTCCATTCGCTGGCCAGCCACTCAGCATATTTGAAGTCTCCGCCGTCCTTCACATAGATCCCGTTGAACTGCGCATATTCGCCAGCCTCAAGCGGGAATTCCTGCGCCGCTGCCGGCGCAGCAAGCGACACCGTGAGCGCGGCGGCCGCGATCATACTATTGAACCGGATCATCATTATTCCCCAATGTGTCGCGAGCGGACCTGCAGGGCTTCTGCGTAGTCCGGTCCGATTAGATGCGACCCATTTCTAGGAACTCAGGATAGGTACGCCCGTGACCTGCGCGATCTTCCCCCGCGACGTCCCGAAGTCAGGCGTTTCCTGTGTTATCCAGTGGTCCGAGAATGATTGGTAAAGGGACGAACGGTCAACCCGCCAAACCGTCAAAAAAGCGTCAATACCTGATCAGTCAGGAGCTTCTTGGGTCCGACGGGATCAGATCGGGCCAGCCGAAGCGCTCCCATGCCTCGACCATACCGATGCGCTCGGCGAAGTCCATGAAGCCGGGATGATTGATCGTGCGCTTTATCGGTTCGATGTCGATCCACAGGCTCATCAAGCCAAACATGTTCGCAGGGTGGATGCACTCGGAACAGATCTTCATGACCAATTCGCTGTGCCCCATAATGATCGCGGGGAAGATGATTGTAGAGTCGTAAGGGTCGGGCATGGTTGCATGCAGGCCGTCGAGCATCCCGCAATACGCCACGCGGTCCTCCTCCTTTCCACCGTACATGCCACGCGCAGCAAAGGCGAAATATGCGTCTCGCGCGGCATCGTCCATTGGCGGCATGCCGGGCGGGCGCATTATTGTGGTGCCTAGATACATCCGGTTTTCGTAGTGGCTCTCCACAGCCGCGTCATGATCACCGGAAACCATCTGGGCCAGCGCCAGCCAGACCGGCGGCACGCCCAGATCGGCCATGCGCCGTCCAGCTGCGAGCGCCCTGTCGATCTCGCCAAGGCAAAGATATGCTGAAGTCAGCATCGCGTAGTTGCGACCGTAGACGGGATCGCGGTCCACAGCAGCCTCGACATAGGGAAGCGCCTCGCGGGCCTTGCCGAGATAAAGCAGGCAAGAACCAAGCCGCGAGCAGACATCGGCGTCGTTGGGGGCACGAGAATAGGCCTCGAAAGCCATCTCCAGCCCACGTACGGGATTGAACTGGGTCCATTCGTGAATGCCGAGAATAGAGAAGGCGTGGCCCTGTCCCGGATCGAGCGCAATGGCGCGCCGGGCACAGCGCGCGGCCTCGGCAGATTGTTCGACGCGTTCGAGACTGGGTGTAATAGCCGCCGTCATGATGTGGGCGTTCGCCAGCGTGGTCCAGCATTCGGCAAATTCGGGATCGATCTCCAGCGCTTGATTCAGAAATTCGATTCCCTTGGCAAAAGCACCTTCGATTGCGATCCGCTGGATCATCGCCCGCGCCTGAAGGTACAGCGCGTAGGCCTCACGATCATGGGTCATCTTGCGAGATGGCGCAGGGGATACTGTGAGGCCCAAGGCTTGGCAGATTCCCGCAATGACATTGGCACCGATCAGCTGTCGGGATTCGAAGAACTCTTCGATCGAACCGGCCAGCTGGTCAGACCAAACTTCGGTACCGGATTGCCCCCTGATGAGGCCAATGTGGACACTGATGCCATGCTCGTCTCGTCTGACCTCTCCTTCGATCAAGTATGAGACCCCGAGATCGGAAGCAATCTCGGTAAGGCTGAGCCTTTTTTCGACGACTGATGCAATCGATGTCCGTCCGACCAGCGCGATACCGTTGACCCCGGCAAGTCGAGTAGAGAGTTCGTCAACTATCCCGTCAGCAAGGAAGAAATTGCCTCCTACGTTGTTGAATTGCGAGAATGGTAAAACAGCAATACTGACTTGAGGGGCAACCCCGTTGAATGACCGATAGGCTGGGAAGCGAGTTCGCGCTGCCTCGACAAGTCGCTCTCCGATCTCTTTGTCCGAACCTCTGATTGCGTCGGCAAGCCAAGATTGAAGTTGGCCATCAGCATGGTCGCGGCGCTCGGCAAGCCAACCGTCGAACTTAGAATTCAGCACGAGACCCTGCAATAATGGTCGATTGCCAATCGCGGTCATGCGATCAATAGCCGCGTCGGTTTTTCCTGACGAGAGCTCGGCCTCAAGATCAAACAAGTCGCAGACCAAGGCCCCCTTGCGCATTGAAACAGCTCTGCGCGTCACGATGAGATCGTCGATCCCTACTTCTTCGAGCTTACGTTTGAGTTCGAGCAGGCACTGACGCAGGCTGGCTTTGGCTTGGGGCTGGAAGCGATCCGCCCAAAGCAACCTCGCCAGCGTTTCGCGGTCCAGGGACTGACCGGGCTCAAGGCACAGCATGGCCAGAAGCAGGCAAGCTCGGCGATTACTGAGGGTAATTTCGTCGCCATCAGACGTGTGAATGCGGAACTCGCCGAAGACATTCGCCTTCAATTTCACCCGCTGCGCGGCTTTCGCTCCAGCCTGCTCCACTGCACGCCCCCCATTCCCTAGGTAAGCTACAACCAAATTGCGATTTTGCAATCAGCCTGGTTTGCGATGGAATTGATTCTATTTGACCGGGCTGGCCAAGCGTCGATGGGGCCCGGCGGAAGTTCTCACGCGACTTTGTTTTCGAGCTCTGCAACCGCCGAACCCAGACCGGTAGGAAATATACAGTCCGATATTCTTTACGAAACGGCCAAAGAGCGGTCAGTCGGCTAGCAGCGTCGAAGCTGCCCTAAAGCAGCGTCGAAGCTGCCCTAAAGCGCCCATCATATGTATGTCGGGCGAATCAGAAATTGCGAGCATTTTGCGGATTTTCGCTAATGGTGCGCCCGACAGGATTCGAACCTGTGGCCCCCAGATTAGGAATCTGGTGCTCTATCCGACTGAGCTACGGGCGCCCCGGCGGCGCTGTATAGCGGCTCGCGGCGGCGAGGCAATCAGTTGAGTTTGTCGGGCGGTGCAATCGGGAAAAGGATTGGAGCTACAGAGATGCCCTCGGCCGCGAGATCCTCGGCTTCTTTCCTTGAAGCCTGCCCGTGGATCGCCGACTCTTCCTTTTCGCCGTAATGCTGGGACCGCGCCTCGTCCGCAAACTTGTTGCCAACCCACTTGCTGCTCTCGAGGGCCTTCGCCTGCACCTTTGCGAGATGCTTGAGCGCCTTCTCGACTTCCGGTGGCATGGGGGCATTCGACAGTTGGGCTTCCTTTCGCTTCGATCGGCCTCCGGACGCGTTCGACTTCGTGCCGACCGAAGGTGCCATCGGTGCTTTGCCCACGGTCTTGCTTCCACATTCTGGACAATCGACCAGACCGCGCTCGCGCTGAGTGTCATAGTCGGCCGAGGAGCCGAACCACCCCTCAAACCGGTGGCCATTGTCGCAATGCAGGTCAAAAACTATCATGGCGAGCCTAGTTGGAGATTTTGCGCCGGTTGGCAAGGCTGGGGACTTGGGAACGCACCTCCGCGATCCGGTCCCTGTCGATGTCTGCGAAGCCCAGACCGATGGCGTTGCCTTCCATGTCGAGACTTACCTCGCCCCACGGATCGACCACAAGGCTGTGCCCATACGTCTCGCGGCCGTCTTCATGCTTTCCTACCTGCGCGGCCGCAATCACAAATGCGCTCGCCTCGATGGCCCGTGCTCGCTGCAGTACGTGCCAATGGGCATTGCCGGTGGGAACGGTGAAAGCTGCTGGAATGGAGATTGCATCGCAGCCTTCGTCGCCAAGAACCTGGAACAATGCTGGAAATCGAAGATCATAGCAAACGGTGAGACCAAGTCTCCCGATGGGCGTTTCCACAGTCACTACGCGATCACCAGCACGGTACGCATTCGATTCCCGCCAGCTTTCGCCGCTGGAAAGATCGACGTCGAACATGTGAATCTTGTCGTAGCGCGCGGCAATTTCGCCGGAAGAATCGATGACCAAGGATCGGTTGGCCCACCGGCCCTCGCCTGTATCCACCGCCAGCGAACCGAGACAGGTCCAGATATTGTGCTTTGCGCAATTTTCCCTGACTGCGGCGAGAACCCGATCTTCGCATTCCGGCTTGATCGAACTGGCTGCACGTTTCCGATCGCGGTCGAGAAGACCCGACATCTCGGGCGTGAAGAGCATCACCGCCCCCTCGCCTGCGGCGCCTTCGGTCGCTTCTGTAAGGACTGCGGCATTCGCCTCGGGATCAATGCCCGAAGTCATCTGGAGAACGGCGATCCGTGTCACTCAGCCCTCGAGCAGCGCATCGAGTTTGCCAGCCCGTTCGAGCGCGGCGAGTTCGTCAGACCCGCCGACATGGGTCTCGCCGATGAATATCTGGGGCACCGTCCGAGCCTGGGGTGCGCGCTCTAGCATCTCTTCGCGCTTGGGACCGCCCATGGTGATGTCATGTTCGGTATAGTCGGCCCCCTTCTCATCGAGCAGGCGCTTGGCGCGGAAGCAGAATCCGCAACCGAATTTGGTATAGATTACTATTGGCGGGTGGCTCATGGATGCTCCTTGATCAAATGCATGCGGATTGGGTTTTGCAACCGACTTGAAAGCGATTTTTGCTGCCCCTATCTTTGGTTTGTCACCGCTTGGTGCGGCGACGTTGGAGTGCCAATTATGGGCTCCTACTACACACTCAAATTGCTCACTGGAGGATTTGTTTCGATGAACCGCTTTGACACTACCCCTTATCGCCGGTCGACCGTCGGCTTCGATCGCCTGTTCGACCTTATGGAGCGCCAGGCGCGCAATGCCGGGGGCGACAATTACCCACCCTTCAACATCGAACGCCGCGACGAGGACGAATACCGGATCACGCTGGCTGTCGCGGGATTCCGTCCGGAAGATCTCGACATCACCGCCCAGCAGAACTTGCTCGTGATCCAGGGCCGCAAGCGTGACGATCAACCCGATGGCGAGATGCTCCATGTCGGCATCGCCAATCGCGGATTTGAACGCCGGTTCGACCTTGCGGATTATGTTCGCGTAGAAAATGCCGATCTCAAGGACGGCATGCTCATGATCGATCTGGTACGCGAAGTGCCCGATGCGATGAAGCCCAAGAAGATTTCGATCGGCGGGAAGAAGTCGCTCGAAATCGTCAAGCATGATGACGAAGACGAAACAGCCGCGGCCTGATTTCGCTGGACACAATTTGAGCGGTGCCTCGGAAGGGGCGCCGCTTTTTTATTGCCTGTCGAAAACCGAAAGGGGGTGGCACCAATGGCACCACCCCCGCGACGACTAGCGCCGCCAAGCCTCGGATTCGGCCGTCCGGGTCGCAGAAGACGACCGGGTTCGAGGCAAGTCCCACCACTTGCACGCAAGGCGAAAACCTTGCGGACTCAATGGCCTTTTGAAACTGAGTCAGCAGCGTCCTGCAGCAAATGAAACAAAAGATAAAGCGGCGTGAACCCGATGCGATTCCACCGAATGTCGCATCCCTACAAACCGTAAGAGAGCTTCCGATTGAGAACAGTCACTTAGGGCTTCAATGACCCGCCCAACTATTTTTCAGACAAGGCGCGCTTGTTCGAGCGCCGCTCCAATAAAGCCCGCAAAAAGCGGATGAGGCTCGAAAGGCCTGGACTTCAATTCAGGGTGGAACTGCACGCCAACGAACCAGGGATGATCGGGTCGTTCGACTATTTCCGGCAACAGGCCATCGGGGGACATCCCGGAAAAAATCAGCCCTTGGTCCTCGAGCGGGTCGATGTACGCCGCGTTGACCTCGTAGCGGTGACGATGGCGTTCGGAAATCTCGGTTGATCCGCCATAAATAGAGGACACGTGGCTATTCGCAGCGAGTTTCGCTTCATAGGCACCCAGGCGCATCGTCCCGCCAAGATCGCCGCCGGCCTCCCTCTTTTGAAGACCTTCTTCGCTCATCCATTCTGTAATTATGCCAACCACGGGTTCGGATGTTTCGCCGAATTCGGTGGAACTCGCTCCTGCCAGCCCGGCGGTGCGCGCGCCTTCGATGCAGGCCATCTGCATGCCCAGACAGATCCCTAGGAACGGCACCTTGCGTTCGCGCGCAAATCGCACGCTGGCGATCTTTCCTTCGCTGCCGCGTTCACCGAAACCGCCCGGGACCAGGATTCCGTGCATAGGCTCGAGCTGAGCGGCGATGTCGCCGTCACTCTGCTCGAATACCTCTGCATCGATCCACTTGATGTTGACCTTGACCCGATGCGCCATGCCACCATGGATAAGCGCTTCGTTCAGCGACTTGTAAGCATCCTGCAACCCGACATATTTGCCGACGACGCCGATGGTTACTTCGCCTTCCGGATTGGAATGACGGTCGACTACATCATACCAGCGCGAAAGATCCGGATCGGGCGCATCGGTGATACCGAAGCCGCGAAGCACCTCGGTATCCAGCCCTTCCGCATGATATTGCAGCGGAACCGAATAGATTGACGGTGCATCCAGCGCGGGAATAACGGCTTCCTTGCGGACATTGCAGAAATTCGAAATCTTCTGACGTTCGCTATCGGGAATTGGATGTTCCGCGCGGCACAAAAGGACATCGGGTTTGATCCCAAGGCTGGCCAGTTCCCGCACGGAATGCTGGGTAGGCTTCGTCTTCAGCTCGCCGGCCGCAGCGATATAGGGGACCAACGTCACGTGGACGCTGAGCGACTGCATAGGCTCCAGTTCATTACGCAGCTGACGGATCGCCTCCATAAAAGGAAGGCTTTCGATATCGCCGACCGTTCCACCGATCTCGCAAAGGATGAAATCGTGATCATCCTGCCCTGCCAGCGCGAATTCCTTGATCGCATCGGTGACGTGCGGAACCACCTGAACGGTCGCGCCGAGATAGTCCCCGCGCCGTTCTTTCGCGATGATCTGCTGATAGACGCGGCCGGAAGTGATATTGTCCCCTTGATGGGCGGAGACGCCGGTAAAACGTTCGTAGTGCCCAAGGTCGAGATCGGTCTCAGCGCCGTCGTCGGTCACATAGACTTCGCCGTGCTGGTACGGGCTCATCGTGCCCGGATCGACATTCAGATAGGGATCAAATTTGCGGATGCGGACTTTGTAGCCGCGCGCCTGCAGCAGCGCAGCCAGCGAAGCTGCCATGAGACCTTTACCGAGCGAGGAGACCACGCCGCCGGTGATGAAAATATACCGCGCCATGGGAGTCGGGCCTTAAGCGTGCGGGTTGAGTCGGCGCAAGCGAAAAGGCGCGCAATTAAGCGCGCCATCCACAGAGCGCATGCGAATTTGATACAGCGGCGCCTATTCGGCGAGCGGATCGTCGCTCGTAGCGGCAGCCTCTGCCGGTCCCGTTGGGGCCGGAGCAACGCCGGGCCCACCCAGCGGATCGCTTTCAACAGGAGCGACCGTACGGTCGAGAGTCGATTCGATAGTATCCGACCCACCGCCTTCCACAGCCATGGCTGCCAAGGCGATCGAAAGCGCGACGAAAACCACTGCCAGCCACTTGGTCGAACGGGTGAGGAAATCAGCCGCACCGCGTGCGCTCAGCATACCGCTGGGGCTGCCCCCGATGCCGAGGCCACCGCCTTCACTGCGCTGCATGAGAATTACAGCGATCAGGGCTGCCCCGATGATCGCTTGGACGACAGTAAGGAAGAGGAACATGGGTAGACTACTCTATCGATAGGTGTGCAGCGCCGCATCTAGTCGCGACGCGGACATACAGCAAGGTCACGCTCTAAAGGTCAGGCTTCTTCCGTTTCGGAAGCGGCGACCACTATGCCGAGGAAACTCTCGGCAGAGAGGCTTGCGCCACCGACCAACGCACCGCCCACTTCGGGGAGCGAGAGAATTTCGCGGGCGTTTTCCGGTTTCACCGAACCACCGTACAAGATCCTGACCTGGGCAGAATGTTCTTCCCCGTAGGTTTCGTCCAGAAGCCTCCGAATGGCTCTGTGCATTGCCTCGATGTCGGCAGGCGTCGCGGTCTTGCCGGTGCCGATTGCCCAGACCGGTTCATAGGCAACCGTCAATCGTTCTGCAGCATCTTCGATCTGCGGAAGGCTTGCGCGAAGCTGATCGAGCACGAACTTCTCCGCTTCGCCCTTCTCGCGGGTCGGAAGAGTTTCGCCGCAGCACAGGATAATCCTCAGTCCGGCGTCGAGTGCGCTCTGGATCTTGGCATTGATCTGGTCCGCGGTTTCGCGGTGATCCGCGCGCCTTTCACTGTGGCCCAATATCACGAATTTTGCGCCGGCATCGGCAATCATCGTGGCCGAAATATCTCCCGTGTGCGCGCCGTCGTCCCCGGGAAAGCAGTCTTGCGCACCGACACCGATCTGCTCTGCCTCTCTGTGGACCGCGTGGATCAGGGTATACGGCGGCGCAACGGCCACTTCCGCTTTCATGTACCGCTGTGCAGCACGGTCAATGGCGCGAGCTTCGGAAAGCATGGCCCTCGTGCCGTTCATCTTCCAGTTGCCAACGATGTAGGGCCGTTCGGCCATATTTGGTGTTCCATTCAAGATTCTTGGTCAGGCGGGCGCTATATAGGCCGTGAAGGCGGCTCCGCTAGACGTGGTTTGTTTATAGGTCAAAACCAGACGGGACCTGTTGCGGCGAGGTCGCATGGTGGATAAAGCGCGCTGTTCAACCGGTGATCGGCCGCCTCCTGTACGGAAGTGGCGCGCCAAAAGCACATGAAAAGGCCCGTTCGCAAGCCATGCTCACTTTTTTCCGGAATTTCTTCAAGACGAAGATCGGTCTGGCCATCGCCCTCGCATTCCTGGGGCTGATCGGATTCGCTTTCGCCAGCATGGATGTTTCCAACACGGGCGCATTCGGCGGAGTCGCCGGCGGTGACAGGGTTGCCGTTGTCGGTGACGAGAGAATCGGGACCGCCGAACTGACCCAGGCAGTGAATGATGCGCTTGCTCAAGCGCGGCAGGAAAATCCCGAAGCGACGATGCAGACCTTGCTCGCCGACGGGGGTCTCGATCGCATTCTGGACGATCTGATCAACCGTTACGCCTTGATCGCCTGGGGCGAAGCCAACGGTTTGCGCGTTGGCACCAACCTCGTGAATAGCGAAATTCGCCAGATACCTGCTGCCCGCGGGCCGAGCGGCGAGTTCGACACCGATGCTTACAACGCGTTCTTGCGCACCAATAGCCTGACAGACAGCCAGGTTCGCCAGCAGATCCGCACTTCGCTCTTTTTCCAGCAGTCAATCTTTCCCGCGATTTACGGCACTCAGATACCCGATTCCATCGCTCGTACCTATGCGCGAAGCTTCAAGGAACGTCGCAGCGGGTCTGTAGCCACCCTGCCTGCAAGCCTGTTCGTACCGGAAGGCAATCCAACCTCCGAACAATTGAACACTTTCTATAGCGAATATCGCGCGCGCTTCGTCAGGCCCGAGCGCCGGACGTTCCGCTACGCGACATTCGATAGCAGCGCGCTGGGTGACAGCATCCAGCCGAGCGATGCCGAAATCGCTGCATATTACCGCGATAATTCGGAAAATTACGCAGCGCGCGAAACCCGCAGCTTCACTCAATTGATTGTACCGACGCGCGAAGGGGCGAACGCCATCGCGGAACGAGTGCGTGGCGGGGAAAGCTTCGCCCAAGCTGCCGCGAGCGCCGGTTTGCGGACTACGCAGATCGATGGTCAGGAGCGTTCGGACTTAGTCTCGGCTGCTTCCGATGCGGTTGCCGATGCTTATTTCGCTGCCAGAGAAGGTCAGGTGACCGCGCCAGCGCGCAGTTCGCTCGGGTGGCACATCGCCCGGGTCACTTCGGTAGACGCACAGGCCGCACAAGGTCTCGCACAGGTTCGAGACGCCATTGTCGCGACGTTAAGCGAAACCAAACGGCAACGCGGCATCGCAGAACTGGCCGTGGATATCGAGGACCGGCTTGTCGATGGCGCCTCGCTTGCATCGGTTGTAGAAGAACTGGGTCTCGAACTTCAGACGAGCCCTGCAATTACCGCATCGGGCCAAGTTTACGGGGGCCCGGGTCAGGCACCCGAAGTGCTTGCACCGGTACTCGATTTCGCGTTCCAGATCGAAGAAGGCGAGCCGGAAATCGGAGCACTGCCCGACCAGCAGACCTTCCTGATTTACGAAGCAGCGGATATTGCCCCGTCGGCAGTGGCGCCCCTCGCCGAAATTCGTGACGAAGTCATCGCCGAATGGCGTCAGGTTCGCGGTGATGAAGCTGCAGAGGCCGCAGCCAATCGCATACTGAAGCGGGTTGAAAGCGGTCAAAGCCTCGCCAACGCAGTTGCTGCCGAAGAAGCCGCGATCCGTGCCCCGCAGCAGGTCAATTACAGCCGCGAGGAACTCGCTCGTCTTGGCGGGACGCGGGTGCCTGCTCCGATTGCGCTCCTTTTCGGGATGGCCGAAGGGACGGTCAAGAAGCTCGAAGGAACCGGAGACCAAGGCTGGTTCGTCGTGGACCTCGAAGACATCGTTCTCGAGGAACTGGAAGAAAACGATCCCCTGATCGCACAAGCCAGAACCCAGGTGGGCCAGTCGTGGGGCAATGAATATGCGGAACAGATGCTAGCCGCAATGCGTGCCGAACTGGGCGTCGAGCGTAACGCCGATGCTATCGAAGCTGTCCGTAGCCAGCTTCTCGGCATCACCAACTGAACCGCGATTGACGCGACCGATGGAAGGCCGTGCGAAGGCACTTGAGGCACTTGAAGACGGGCGCCCCGCGCTGGTCTGGCGCCGGGTCGTGGCGGACACCGTCACCCCTGTCGGCGCGGCCCTGCGTCTGATGCAGGAGAACCGAGGCGACTTTCTCCTTGAATCGGTGGAAGGAGGCGAGGTGCGCGGGCGGTATAGCCTGCTCGGTCTTGGGCCCGACCTCGTCTTCCGTTCCTACGGAGACAGGGCCGAGATCAACCGGAACTGGCAGACCGATGCCGAGGCATTCGAAGCTTGCGAGGGCGAGACCCTGCACCAGCTGCGTGCCCTGCTGGCCGAATGCAGGATCGATGTCCCCGACGACCTTCCCTCTGCGCTTGCCTGCCTCGTGGGATACTTCGGATACGAAACGATAGGCCTCGTGGAGAAGCTGCCCCAACCCAAGCAGCGGCCACTTGATCTGCCCGACATGCTCTTTGTCCGGCCAACCCTCCTGCTCGTGTTCGATAGCCTGAAGGATGTCCTGTACTGCATCGCCCCGCTCTGGCCCGAGGGCGCTGTGGCGGAAGCACAACTCGACCAGGCATCCGACAATATCGACGCTGCCCTCGCTCGGCTCAACGGTGCTCTGGATCATGACACGTCCAATTGCGCCGAGCATCCCGCGCCGGTTGCAGAACCCACGATGGGCCCAGATGACTATGCGACAATGGTTCGCCGCGCAAAGGAGTACATTCGAGCAGGCGATGTCTTCCAGGTCGTTCTGTCCCAGCGATTCACCGCACCGTTCGAACTGCCTCCCATAGCGCTCTACCGTTCACTGCGGCGCGTTAACCCCTCACCCTTCCTTTATTTCCTCGACCTCCCGGGTTTCGCGGTTGTGGGCTCAAGCCCTGAAATCCTCGTCCGTGTGCGCGACGGCAAGATCACCGTCCGGCCCATCGCCGGCACACGTCCGCGCGGCGCGGATGAAGTCGCGGACCGTGCAGCCGAAAAATCCCTGCTGGCCGACCCAAAAGAGCGTGCCGAACATTTGATGCTGCTCGATTTGGGGCGCAACGATGTTGGCCGTGTGGCACGGAGCGGCAGTGTTACCGTGACTGACAGCTTCACGGTCGAGCGATATAGCCATGTCATGCACATCGTCAGCAACGTCGTGGGTGAGCTCGATCGATCGAATGATGCAATCGATGCCCTGTTTGCGGGTTTCCCCGCGGGTACAGTCAGCGGGGCACCGAAAATCCGCGCCTGCGAAATCATCGCCGAACTGGAGCCGTCCGCTCGTGGCCCCTATGCTGGCGGCGTTGGCTATTTCGCACCTGATGGATCCTTCGACAGCTGCATCGTTTTACGAACTGCAGTCGTCAAGGACGGCACCATGCACGTGCAGGCGGGCGCAGGGATCGTAGCGGACAGTGATCCCGTCTACGAGCAACGCGAGTGCGAAGCGAAGGCAGGCGCCCTATTCGCTGCAGCACAAGAGGCCGTGCGTCTTGCACAGGAACGGGATTACGGACAATGAAGTACGCAATTCTAACGCTTCCTCTGCTTCTGCTTGGTTCATGCGAGCCCGCCCCTGAGGGTGAACCCGTTACTCGCACGAGGATCGACGGGCAGGCCGGAGCGCCCAGTCCGCTACCGAGTCCCAGCGAAACTGCCACAGGCACGACACACGTCGAGAGTGCCTGCCGTTCGATTATTTTCGAAGATACGCCCCTAACCCACTGCCTCGCCACACCTGCACGGCACCGTCTTTCGATGGATTTAGGGCCTTCCGGAGAAAGTCCCTATCGCAGCCTGACCGCCTATTCCGGCGATCATGAAGCCAACGCGATCGCCTTTGCGATGAATGCCGGTATGTTCGACGATGAGGGCAAGCCGATTGGCTATTTCGTCGAAGATGGCGAGCGACTCCAGTCACTCAATACTGCCGACGGCGAAGGCAATTTCCATACGAAACCCAACGGCGTGTTTTTTGGAAGTGGTGACACATGGGAGGTGCGTTCTACCGAAGACTTCCTCGCTAATGTCCGCGAACGGCCTGAATTCGGGACCCAGTCCGGGCCGATGCTGGTCATCGATGGAGAATTGCATCCGCAAATATCCCGCGACGGTGAATCGCGGTTCGTGCGCAATGCGGTCGGTGTCGACGAGAAAGGGCGCGCGCACTTCGTTATTTCGAATGCTGCAATCAGCTTCGGCAAACTGGCACGCTTCTATCGTGACGAACTTTCCGTAAGAAACGCACTGTATCTCGACGGCAATGTATCCGCACTGTGGAACCCTGCCACCGATCGCCTTGATACTGGCGCGCCAATCGGCCCGATAGTCGTGGTCGAGAGGAAGGAAAATGACGATGATTGAATACGGTCGCACGCTTTACCCGGAGATTGAGCCCTACGAAACCGGCATGCTGGATGTCGGCGAAGGACACTCGCTCTATTACGAGCGTGTCGGCACGCCTGGCGGCAAGCCCGCGGTATTTCTCCATGGTGGGCCCGGGGGCGGCATGTCTCCCGACCATCGTCGCCAGTGGGACCCGGAGCTCTACGACGTTCTGCTGTTCGACCAGCGCGGCTGCGGCAAGTCGCTTCCCTTTGCCGAAATCGAGAACAACGATACTTGGCGCATTGTCGATGACGTCGAGCGGCTGAGAGTGATGTGCGGTCATGAAAAATGGCAGGCATTCGGCGGCAGTTGGGGTGCGACTCTCGCCCTCGCCTATGCCCAGAGCCATCCTGACCGGGTCAGCGAGATCGTGCTGCGCGGGGTTTTCCTGGGCCGCCAGAAAGAGAAAGACTGGCTCTACTCCTATGGCGCCAGCGAAATCATGGCCGAGCAGTGGGACGATTTTGCCGGCCTTATTCCGGAAGAAGAGCGCGGTAATCTCGTTCAGGCCTATTACGACAGGCTGAAAAGCGACGACGAACAAACCCGCCTCGACGCTGCTCGGGAATGGTCGCTGTGGGAAGGGAATGTCGCGACGCTGCTACCCAACGAAGAACTGCTGGGCAGCTTTGCCGATCCCGCCAAGGCGGTGCCTTTCGCGCGGATTTGCGCGAAGTTCTTTCTCAAGGATTTCTTTCTGGAAGAGGCACAACTTCTCAAGAATGTCGGCAAGATCAAGAACATTCCGGGGATCATCGTGCAGGGTCGCCATGATATCTGCACTCCGCCGACTTCAGCCTGGGAATTGAAAAAGGCTTGGCCGGAAGCAGAGCTCTGGGTTGTCCACGATTCCGGTCACTCGGCTGGTGAACCGGGCATTATAGACGGCCTCGTTCGTGCGACCGACAAGCTTGCGGGCAAGGAAGGATGAGACGTCAGGCAGCATTCCTTGCTTGAAAGGAATGCAGACTGCCCGCAATCACGCGCCGAAATGACCGCCAATCGCTCCATCCTCGTCATCGACAATTACGATAGCTTCACCTTCAACCTCGTTCACTATCTTATGGAACTGGGTGCGGAGGTCGAAGTTGTGCGCAACGATGCGTTGTCGGCTGCCGAGGCTCTCCAGCGTGACGCGGCGGGCTACCTCATTTCGCCCGGCCCCTGCACGCCGAACGAGGCTGGTGTCAGTCTAGATCTCGTTTCCGTTTGCGCCGAGGCCGGGAAACCCTTGCTGGGCGTGTGCCTTGGTCATCAGGCGATCGGTCAGCATTTCGGCGCCGCCGTCGTTCGTGGCGGTCTCATGCACGGGAAAACCAGTGCATTGACGCATGATGGCTCTGGTGTCTTCGAAGGCCTGCCTTCTCCCTACACTGCAACGCGCTATCACTCTTTGATTGTCGAGGAGATTCCCGACTGCCTGGTCGTCAACGCCACGAGCGAGACACCCGGGCTGGACGGCTCCAGCGTGATGGGCTTTCGCCATCGCACGCTGCCTATCCACGGCGTCCAGTTTCACCCCGAAAGCATAGCGACCGAGCACGGCCACGCATTGCTCGCCAACTTCCTTGCCCTGTGCGGGATCGACGCCAAGGTGCCCGTATGAAAAATCTTCCCTCAGCCACGACGCATCTTAACGAGACCGAAGCGCACGAAGTGTTCGGATGGATACTCGACGGCGAGATTGAAGATGCCTCAATTGGCAGTTTCCTGACCGAGATGTCCGCGCGTAGCGAGACATCGGACGAAATCGCCGGGGCCGCACGCGCTCTGCGCGAACGTCTGATCCCGATCGATGCGCCAGACGGTACGGTCGACTGTTGCGGTACGGGCGGAGACGGGCATCACACCCTTAACGTATCGACGGCGGTTAGCCTTCTGGTCGCGGCTTGCGGCGTACCGGTAGCGAAGCACGGCAACCGTGCCGCAAGTTCGAAGTCGGGTGCCGCCGATACGCTGGAGGCGCTTGGTCTCGATATGGACGCGGCAGGAAGAACGGCCGAAAAGACATTGAATGAAATAGGTATTTGTTTCCTTTTCGCGAAGAATCATCACCCGGCGATGGGACGAATCCAGCCAATTCGCCAGAAACTCGGGGTTCGCACGATTTTCAACCTGATGGGCCCGCTTTCAAACCCGGCAGGTGTGAAGCGCCAGCTGATTGGTATCGCCCGTCCCGCCTATGTCCCGATCTATGCCGCAGCCAAGGCGAAGCTTGGTACCGAGCGCACTTTCATTGCTTCGGGTGACGAGGGGCTCGATGAACTCAGCCTCGCGGGCGGCAACGAATTAGCCGATGTGAAAGGTAATGATTTCGAAATGCGCCGGGTGGTTGCGGTCCAGGCGAACCTGCCGCATGCCCCCGTCGAAGCGATCCGCGGAGGCGACCCAGCGCACAATGCCAAGGCGCTCGAGGCATTGCTTATGGGCGCACCGGGACCCTACCGTGATGCCGTTCTGTTTAACGCAGCGGCAACACTGATCGTTGCGGGTAAGACCACAGATTGGACGGAGGGAGCGGACATGGCCGGCGAGGCAATCGATTCCGGTCGGGCGAAGCAACTTATGGCCGACTGGATCGAACTCGCGCAATGAACAAGCTCGCGGAGATTTGTGCAACCAAGCGCGATGAAGTGGCTGCTCGCAAGGCGGAGCTGAGCCTTGCCGATCTGGATGCCCTCGCTCAGGAACAAGGTGAGCCGCGCGGTTTCCTGCGGTCTCTGGAAGCGGCTCAGGATCGCGGCTTTGGATTGATTGCCGAGATCAAGAAGGCCAGTCCGTCAAAGGGGCTGATACGCGCGGACTTCCATCCTGCCGATCATGCGCAGGCTTACGAGGCCGGCGGTGCCGCCTGTCTCTCGGTCCTGACCGATGCGCCATATTTCCAGGGACACGAGGATTATCTGATCGCCGCTAGCGAAGCATGCTCGCTGCCGGTTTTGCGCAAGGATTTCATGATAGATCCATGGCAAGTGGCAGAGGCAAGGGCGATGGGCTCCGACGCTATCCTGATCATCGTTGCCGCGCTCGAAGATGCACAGATGATCGAGATCGAGGCGGCTGCGATTGAACGGGGGATGGACGTTCTTGTCGAGGTGCATGACGCCAGTGAGATGGAACGCGCGGCTGGATTGAAGTCACGACTTCTTGGAGTAAACAATCGCAATCTCAAGACGTTCGAGACTGACCTTCGCATCACGGAAGAACTTTCCTCCCGTGCACCAGAAGGCACCCTTCTTGTCGGCGAAAGCGGGATCGACACCCATCAGAACTGCCAGCGTCTTGCCCGATCCGGCGTCCGCAGCTTCCTCGTCGGCGAGAGCCTGATGCGGCAGGGTGATGTAGAGGCTGCAACACGGGCGCTATTGCAGGGATAGACTGTCCTACCAGTTGAGAAACTGGCATGAGGCTAAAAATGTCTCACCCCTCCCCAACCCCATCCGCCCGATCGACTGACCAGACACTGGATCGATTTTTCCCGTCAGGACTGTGGTCCATGTGGTCCATGTCTTCCACCGTTGAGGATCCCCACCCTTCAAAATGAATAGGCTGACTCATCTCGACGAGGCCGGAGCCGCTCGCATGGTCAATGTCAGCGCAAAATCCGGGACCCATCGGAGCGCAAGCGCTGAGGGGAGAATTCGGATGAAACCGGAAGCTCTGGAAGCGATCATGTCGGGCATTGGCATCAAGGGCGAGGCCTTGGCGACCGCCCGGATCGCGGGGATCATGGCAGCCAAACGCACGGGGGAACTCATACCCCTTTGCCATCCTCTGGGACTTGAAAGCATCAAGATCGACTTCACCGATGAAGGCGATGCCATCCGAGTGGCGGCTACGGCTGGCCTGACCGGAAAGACGGGTGTCGAAATGGAAGCGATGACCGCCGTCAGTGTCGCCCTTCTCACGCTCTACGACATGGGCAAGGCTCTAGATCGCACCATGGTGATCGAAGGAATCCGTCTCCTTGAGAAGACAGGCGGCAAGTCCGGGACTTGGCGGGTCATGGACTGAAACGGGAACGCCTGTTCTTCGAGCGGCGGCGCCGAAACCCCCGGAAAGCTTGACTTGACGAAATTGGTTGCCTAATTGTTCCACATTCGTTCACATCTTTGTGAACAGGAACAAAGGGAGTTACCCGATGCTGACCGCCAAGCAGCACGAATTGATCCGCTTCATTCAGCAGAAGCTCGAAGACACCGGCATTTCGCCTTCTTTCGAGGAGATGAAGGAAGCGCTCGACCTGAAAAGCAAGTCCGGCGTTCATCGCCTGATCTCGGCCCTGGAAGAACGTGGCTTTATCCGGCGTTTGCCCAATCGTGCCCGTGCGCTCGAGGTCATCAAACTTCCGGAAAATTCCGTAATGGGCGCTTCTCGGCCATCGGCCACCCCTGCCTCTGCAAACGACTCCGTTATTGCAGCCCATACGGCGAAGCCTGTTGCGGCGCAGCCGGCGAATGACATCATCGATGTTCCACTTCATGGCCGCATTGCAGCTGGCGCCCCGATAGAGGCGATCGAGGGTCAATCTTCGATGCCCGTTCCGGCTGCGCTACTTGGGCCGGGCGATCACTACGCACTCGAAGTCAGCGGCGACTCCATGATCGAAGCCGGCATCTTCGATGGCGATTTCGCTCTGGTCAAACGGACCGAAACGGCTCGTGACGGGGAAATCGTCGTGGCTCTCGTCGATAACGAGGAAGCGACCCTGAAATATCTGCGCAAGGAAGGCGCGATGGTCAGGCTCGACCCGGCAAATGGGGCTTACGAGCCGCAGGTCTATGAAGCCGGCAGGGTGCAGGTTCAAGGCAAGCTGGCGGGTCTGCTGCGCCGCTACCATTGAGCGAGCATCCCTGAGTTAAGCTGGGCGTCCAACTTCGGTCGGGCGCCTCTTTATTGAGATGAGGTAGCCATCCACCAGCCGTGGTCGCCTTGGTAGGCGCCGACAGTCTCTATCCGCTCATCGCCGAGATAGATCGCCGTACCTCCGTTGTCCTCGAGAAAGCGTCGATCAGCCTTTAGCCAGCGGGGACGGCAGCTGAACGGCAACCAACGGTCTGCAATCACGATGTCGGATTTTTCGCAAGCGGCGGCCAAGGCACGTTCGTCGATGTGCTCATCGCTCCGCGCTACCAATAGGTGCCACGTCCGATCCGACCTCTCGATGGGAACGCTGCAGAAATCGGCGTTGCAGCGCGCTTGCGGCCAGTCAGTCATCAAGCGTGGTTTCGCTTCCGTACCGGCCAATTCGATCAGATTTTCCTGTGCATAAGAGCCGGGACTGTCTTTGAGCAAAAACAGTCGACCAGCGGTGTCGACCAATCCGACATCATGGCCATCGCGCGCAATCAGGACATCGGGTGCAGCGGACTGAACGAGCAGTATTGCTCCGATACAAGCTGGAGCAAACCCCAGCAGCCGAGCCCTTCCTCGCCAGAGTGCAAGCCATAATCCGCCAACGACGAATAGCAGAACGATACCGAGACCTATGTGAGGTACCAGCTTAACCGCGCCAGGCTGGGAAGCTGTGGTTCGTGCGATAACGAGGAGAAGGTCCAGCGATTGACCGGCAAGCCACCAAACCGGAGCGCCCAGCCCTGCCACATCGAATAGCAATGCAATTGCTATCAGCGGCATCGAAATAAAGGTAACCAGCGGAATTGCGATTACATTGGCGAATGCTCCATAGAGTCCCGCGCGGTGAAAATGAAACAGTACGATGGGGGTCAAAGCTACTTCAATCACGATGCCGGTAACGAAAAGCGTGATCACCCGCCGCCCAAACCATCTTGCCCAATCTTCCTCCCTCGGCGCAAGGAAATCGCGGACTGGCTTTGCATTGTGCAAAGCTACGATTGCGATCACGGCCGAAAAACTCATTTGGAAGCTTGGCCCGACCAGCGTCTCTGGCCAAAGGATCAGTACGACCCCGGCCGCCACCGCCACCATTCTCATCGATAGAGGCTCGCGTCCGAGCGCCAGAGCAATCAGGACCAGAACTGCGCCGATACAACTTCTGACTGTCGGGACCTGGGCTCCGGTAAGAAGGGTATACCCGATACCTGCGCCTGCGGCGACACAAGCGGCCACTAGTGGCAACCGTATTCGCAAAGTCAGCCATGGCCACAGTGCAAGCAGCTTGAGCGCGATGAAATATGCCGCCGCAATGACAGCGCTTACATGCAATCCGCTTATTGATAGCAAATGCGTCAGTCCGGCATCGCGCATAGCCACCTCGTCCGCTTCGCTGATGGCTCCGCGATCGCCGCTTGCGAATGCAGCTGCTATGCTTCCTGAAGATCCCTCTAGGCGTTCCCGCACATGCGATGACAGCCGCCGCTGCAATCGTGCAATTGCACCGTCCTCTCCTTGCGATGCCTCGACTATCTCGATCTCGCCGACCAGCGAACCGGTGGCAGCATAGCCATCGAACCAGGCGCTTCTGGCGAAATCGTAGGCGCCGGGTAACAGAGGCGCGGAAGGTGGCATGAGGCGGGCGCGAAGACGAATTCGTGCACCTTCATCGAGCGCGGCCAAGTCGTGCTCTAGCGGGACATTGACGCGAACTTTGATTGGCCGCCCGGCCTCGGCATCCCGCGTTGCCAAAACGAGCCTAACCCAGTCTTCAGACGGTTGCTCGTCCCGCTCGAGGATTCGTGCATCGAGCTGCATTAGCGAGGGTCTGTCGATTGCCTCTGCCCCGACCATCTCGGAACGGGCCCATATTATTGCGATACCGATTGCGAAGGCCAGACCCACAGCGGTGACTGCTAGTCTGAGATGAGCGTGTCGATCATCGCCTTTCCACTGGGTTTGAGAAGCAAGGGACAACAGAGTGGCCATCGAAGCAGCAGCGATCCACTGCCACGGTTGCGACAGGAAAAACCAGCTACCGATACCAGCGGCGAAAGCGACCACAAGCCAAGGCCCGCGGTCGAAACCCGAGGCTGCCAGGAAGGCCTCCAATTGCCCCGCGAATCTGGACAATGCGTCACGCATGCGCCAAGGGCGCTGCAATGCAGCATCCGCGGTCAAATCCGTATCGCTGAGCGGAACCAGCGGCGTCCCCTGCGTCGCCATGCAAATACCTGAAAGGAAAGACGAAGGAATGGCAAGCGAAACCGACAAGCAGGTCGTAACGCGGTTCGCTCCGTCGCCAACAGGCTTCCTTCACATCGGCGGCGCACGCACTGCGTTGTTTAACTGGCTGTACGCCCGTCATCATGGCGGCAAGACATTGCTGCGCATCGAAGATACCGACAGCAAACGCAGCACGCAGGAGGCGATCGACAAGATCATCGAAGGCCTTGATTGGCTTGGCCTCGATTTCGATGAGCCACCCGTTTTTCAGTCCGATCGCGCCGAGCGCCATGCCGGAGTGGCAAGGCAGCTACTGGACGCAGGGCATGCGTATAAATGTTACGCGTCGCCCGAAGAACTCGAAGACATGCGTGCGCAACAACGCGCGAACAAGCAGCCGATGCGATATGATCGGCGCTGGCGCGACCGTGACGAAGGCGAGGCACCTGAAGGTGCTCCTTACGTAATACGCCTCAAGGTCCCCACCGAGGGTGAGACTGTGATCCACGACGAGGTCCAAGGTAAGGTTACGGTCAAGAATGCCGAGATCGACGACTATGTCCTTCTGCGGGCTGACGGCACTCCCACTTACATGCTGGCCGTTGTCGTTGATGATCACGACATGGGGGTGACCCACATCATTCGGGGCGACGATCATTTGAACAATGCCTTCCGCCAGTTGCCGATCATGCGCGCGATGAACGAGATCGAAGGCGATTGGCCCGATCCGGTCTATGCCCACGTTCCGTTGATCCACGGCGCGGACGGGGCAAAGCTATCGAAACGGCACGGCGCCGTGGGCGTCGAAGCTTATCGCGACGAAGAAGGAGTGCTGCCGGAAGCTCTCTTCAACTACCTATTACGCCTTGGCTGGGGCCATGGCGATCGGGAAGAAATCACCCGCGAAGAAGCCATCGAACTTTTCGACTTGGATGGTGTCGGAAAAAGCCCCTCCCGCTTTGACATAAAGAAGCTCCAGAACCTCAACGGTCATTATATCCGTGAGGCAGACGATGCACGGCTTGCTTCCTTAGTGGCCGAAAAATTCGGCAATACAGCCGATGTGCAATTGCTCACCAAGGCTATGCCGGTTCTTAAAACACGTGCTAGAACTGTAGGTGAACTGGTTGAAGGTGCAGGATTTCTTTTCAAGAGCCGCCCCTTGGAAATGACTGACAAAGCGGCGACCTTGCTTGATGATGAAAGTCGCGAGAAACTGGCTGGTCTGTCCGCCCGGCTCGCGAAGGAAAATCACTGGACAATCGAGGCACTCGAAGCCACTACGAAATCGTATGCCGAGGAGCTCGATCTGGGTCTTGGCAAGCTGGCGCAGCCTATGCGGGCGGCGCTGACGGGCACAACGACGTCGCCCGGAATTTTCGACGTACTGGTCCTGTTGGGCAAGGAAGAGTCGCTGGCGCGTATTGACGCGCAAGCCTCGCTCGCAGGCAAGGAATAATACGAACCAAGGAGACACGCGTGGCCGACAAGCAGGCAACTCTCAATATCGGCGGACAAGGCCAGGACTTTCCGGTTCTGGAAGGAAGCGTTGGCCCGGACGTCATCGATATCCGCAAGCTATACGGGACGACCGGCAAGTTCACTTACGATCCCGGTTACAAATCGACGGCAAGCTGCGAAAGTGCGCTGACCTATATCGATGGCGAAGAAGGGGTCCTTCTCCACCGCGGCTATCCGATCGGCCAACTGGCCGAAAAATCCAGCTTCATGGAAGTCGCTTACCTGTTGCTCAACGGCGAATTGCCGAAGTCTGACGAACTTGACGACTTCGATTACACGATCACCCGCCACACAATGCTGCACGATCAGTTGCGTCAGTTTTATCAGGGCTTTCGCCGGGACGCGCATCCCATGGCTATCATGTGTGGCGTTGTGGGTGCTTTATCGGCTTTCTATCACGACAGCACCGATATCTCCGATCCCGAACACCGGAAGATCAGTAGCCATCGCCTGATCGCCAAGATGCCGACGATTGCAGCCTGGGCCTACAAATATTCCATCGGCCAGCCTTTCATGCAGCCGGACAACAATCTAAGCTACACCGGCAATTTCCTACGCATGACATTCGGCGTCCCTGCGGAAGAATATGAAATTCATCCGGCGATCGAACGCGCGATGGATCGGATTTTCATTCTGCATGCCGACCACGAGCAGAATGCGTCGACCTCGACCGTCCGCTTGGCTGGCTCGTCGGGCGCGAATCCGTTCGCCTGCATCGCTGCGGGTATTGCCTGCCTTTGGGGCCCGGCTCACGGCGGTGCGAACGAAGCGGCTCTGAACATGCTGCAGGAGATCGGATCGCCTGACCGGATCCCGCACTATATCGAGCGTGCCAAGGACAAGAACGACCCGTTCCGCCTGATGGGCTTCGGTCATCGCGTGTACAAGAATTACGATCCGCGAGCCACGGTCATGCAGCAGACTCTGCGTGAAGTCTTCGAAGCGCTGAACGTGAACGATCCGGTATTCGAGACGGCGCTTAGGCTGGAAGAACTTGCTCTAAATGACGATTATTTCAAGGAAAAGAAGCTCTTCCCGAACGTGGATTTCTATTCAGGTATCATCCTGAATTCGATCGGCTTTCCGACCACCATGTTCACCGCGCTCTTCGCCCTCGCCCGGACTGTGGGCTGGGTTGCGCAGTGGAACGAGATGATCTCCGATCCCGGCCAGGTCATCGGTCGTCCGCGCCAGCTGTATACCGGGCCTACTGAGCGCGACTACGTACCCATCGGCCAGCGCTGATGCTGCGATTCACCCTCATGGTCTTCGGAATGGCATTCATGCTTTCCGGAGGCCTTTGGGTGTTGCAGGGATTGGGTCTCGTGAAATGGCCAAGCGACAGCTTCATGCTCGCAGAGCGTAGTTGGGCGATCTACGGCGGGCTGACCTTCCTGCTGGGTGCGCTTTTGTTTTGGCGTGGCTCCCTGATCGCAAAATAGTGTGGCTCGGTCTTCCCGGCTAGTCTGTTTCCGCCGGTACCGAGAGCGTGAAGCGGGCGCCTTGTCCAGGCGCGCTTTCTACCGTCAAATCTCCGCCCATCGCGCGAGCGATACGGCGCGAAATATATAGCCCCAAACCAGATCCACCGTCGTCACCGCGGCCAAGCCTTTCGAACTTCTCGAAGACCTTGCGCTGTTGCTGATCATCTAGACCATGGCCTTGGTCGGCAACGGTTATCATTGCCCTATTCCCGATAGCATCTAGGCGAACCCAAATTCGGCTGTCCTTTGGTGAATATCGAATGGCATTGCCTACCAAATTGAGCAAAACCTGTAAGACCCGGCGGAATTCAGCGACCGCCATTTGACTTTCTCCTTCTGAAGGAGGGTCAAGGACGATGCCGCGCTCATTCGCGCGTACCCCGAGAATACCGCAGGCGCGCCGGGCTACATCGCCGAGATCGATCCGATCGGGTGCAGTCGTGAAATCGTCGGCCTCGACCACCTCCAGGTCGGACAGATCGTCGATCAGCGCGAGCAAGTGTTGTCCTGCGCTCGCAATATCAGCTGCGTAGTCGCTATATTCCGCTTTCAGTGGTCCTGCGAGTTTGGCGCGGATTGTTTCCGCGTTCGCAATGATGCGGTTTATGGGTTGGCGCAGAACCGGCGTCAGGTCCTTTCCTAGCGATGGCGTAGCTGTCTTTCCGCTGCCCTTCACCACAGCGAGGGGTCGCGAGGCGCTGAGGTGCAAAACGAAACCGGCGCTCCCAGGCTCTGGCTGGCCGAGAGGCTCGAGGGACGCGATCCATTCGCGTTGCGAACCCGCAATCCTGCACCTGCTTCCATCAAGCAGCTCCCAATGCATCGGCTGCTCATGAACGTCGTTCGGAAAAATCGCGAAGTCGGTCCATGGACGACCGACCCCGTTGGTCAACATCTTGCCAAATTCGAGCAGATCCGGTGCGTCTGTTTCGACCGATAATACCCGTTGTGAAGGATTAAGCCTCGCGGTGCATTCCGCTAGATAGCGGCGGACCTCTGTGTGTCGGAGCTTGGCATTCGCGGCGCTGTCCGGAGTTATCTGATCGAGATTCCAGCTGGCTACCGCGATTTCACAGCCCCCAGCGCAGCCTTCAGCAGGCGCGATATCGACCCATGCCGCGACTCGTTGCTGTCCATCGGTGGCGTGGAATTGGCGCGACAAGCGGAAACCAAACTCACGGGCTTTCCCAACCAATACAAGCAATTCGGGGATTGCAAGCGTGCTACCGATTTTGCCTCCACAAGCGCGGTTGAGTTGCGCGAGCGGCCCGTCGGCTTCCAGCAAATTGTCTTCTGCATCGGTCTTGCCGTACGCGATGGATCGGGTGTCGGAACTTGTCATGATCGCTGCTCGAACGCATGGGCCGCATCAAGTAGCATCCCGCGTGCCTGATCCTGATCGATCTGGTCCAGACCGACCAATGGAGCTGCCCCAGGGTGGAGACGCAAGAGGGTTTCGTCGATGCGCCGAGGATCAAGACCGGCAGCGCGAAGGCCCAATGCAAGGCGGACGGTTTGGCGGCCATGGCTTGAGAGCACAGCCAATTCCCGAGTTTGTCCGGAGCGCATTGCGAGTGCCGTGAAAAACAATCCCGCTCCCGCATCTTCCAATAGCAAGTCGCTTCGATCATTCCAAAGGCTGACTAACCGCTCGAAGAGAGCGATCCGTGCGGAGCTTTCATCGAAGGACTTGCGCAATCTGGTTTCCGCACGATCAAAGGCTTCACTGCGACACTCGCCACAGTAGCTTCGCCACGCCAGAAGCAACTGATGAAGCAGTTCACCAGGTAATTCGCCCAACGGCAATTCCATCCGTCGCTGAGCTTGGACAAATCGGGCCTGCGCAGCGAGGGTTGCCATCGCAATGCTGGAAGTCGTCGGATCGGAATCTGCTATCAGCCGCTGCATAGCAGGCGACAACACGGGATCGATGCCCAATTCCGCTTCCAATCGGCTTGTCATCTGCCATTCGATGGCCAGCGCGTGGCAATGAGCCAGCAAATTACCGCATGCCTGAAAATGCTCAGCCAGTGCTTCGCCATGACGATCCGCAAAGGCGTCACGTCCCTTTTTACCAGTCGCATCTGCCTGTGTGTGCAAAACCTGCCGTGCGAGATCAGCGAGCATCCCTGCCACGCGAGCAACGATCTCGTCGCTGAAAAGCGAATGATCGGGGGCGGACAGTAGATGACCGAGGATGGGTTCGATGCCTGCCAACATGGAATCGCTGCGCACCAACGCCGCGCGCAGATCGACGCCCGAAGCATGCTCGGCTCTACTCATGACGGGCACACGGTCCATCACAGACACCTACCATTGCAGTGGTTAATTCACTGTTAGTCGTCACGCAACGGCCTGAAGAAGCGCGTTGCAAGGACTAGCAAGGAAAGAGCCGCTGCCATCTCCGTTGAGATGCCAAAGAAGGCAGCCGGAGCAAGCAAGAGTCCCAGCAAGATGCGATCCGAGTAGGTTGCCCGCCAATCCTCGCTGGCGTGACGTTCACCAAGCCGCAGTAGGCCAATGAGGATCAGGGGAACGAACCCTCGAAGGAGGCCGAGTTCTTCTGGCGCAGCCAAAATCAGAAGTATCGCGAAAAGTGGGTCGATGAGAAGGTCGACAAGCCTTCTCAGCGGATTTGGTTTGCTTCGTGGACGGCCACGCCTTGCCACCCGTTCCACTACACCCCCAATATGAGCAAACAGGGCACCAAGGGCGGTCAAGCCGATTCCTACTGACGCATATCCCAGAAACCCGAAAGTCATCGCCGCAAGTAAGCAAACTGCGGAAGCTGCCAGTGGAAATGGTTCGGCGGACTGGCCAACAATATCACGGGTGAGGCGAGCGCCGGCGCGCTCGGCGACTGCGAGGCCAGGAGCGCGAAAGGCTATTCTCCGGCGCTGTGAGTCAATCCATCGTTTCTCGCGCAATTTCAGCGTTTGACGGTCGGCATCGAGATGCCATTGACCCTCGGCCAGCAACTTACGATCCAGGGGAACAAGGCGAATACCGGATTGCAACGCAATACGCATCAAGGCGCTGGGTACATCAACGTCACCCGGTAATTCGGCCAGTTTCTCGACGAGGTGCCCCGGCACCAGCATGGCCCCTGCCCAAGCAAAGCCTAGATCAATTCTCTCATGGCCGAGCGGAACTGCAAGGTCGGCAGGGAAGGCAAGAACTCCCATATCGGATAACGCCGATTTCACCGCATCATCGTCGGGGAGAAGGCCCGAAACAATCACGAACAATTCGTCATCTGCTGTTACCATGCCGCCGAGCCGCGATGGCTGACGAATGGCACGAAACTTCATCTCGGAGCATTCGGCCCGATGCTGCAACTCGACAACCTCTCGCTCAACCGCATTGACGAGACAGATAACCCTTTCGCATCCCAGTTCCCGCGCAAGATCAAGCTGTCTCTCTACAACCATCGCGCCCGCAAAATTAGCAAACGGAGGTCTTGCCGAGCCGGGGTGTGCATTCCGGTCCACCGTCGAGAGCAAGGCAATGCGCATTGTCAGTCCCCATGTTGCGGCGCTCGATGAACCATAAGGTTCGCGCCGCTAACCTGCAAAGCGTCCAAGTGCAAATGCGCACGGCAAGGTTGAGGGCTGCCTTAGCTTCCAAAAACGGTCGAGCGAACGGAAATTCCGCATAACCTGCCGGTTTGAAAGGTTAACAAGGGTTTCTGGTATCGAAGGACATGCTACACAAAGGGAATGGCAAAGCGCTCCCACATTTCTGTCGTCGAAGGCGAGACCAACGCTTTCGATGTTCCCGAGAACACCGGCCCTCTGGAGGAGCAGGTTCTTGACGATCTTGACGATGCAAATGTCGAGTGGAGCGAAGATGAGGCAGAACCAGCGGGACGAAGCTGGGTTATACCTTCCTTGGCGACACTGGGTGTTGCAGCCTGGACAATTTTCTACGGGTGGACGATCTGGCCTGAAATAGCATCTGATGGGACCGCACAACGATGGGCCTCGTCGATCATCGAGTGGTCTGTTCCGACGCTTCTCATCATAGCTTTATTGATGCTCGCCACGCGGAACTCCACGCGGGAGGCCCAACGCTACGGTCTTGTTGCTCGAAGCCTCTCGGACGAGTCGGAATTGCTGGAAAGCCGCCTGGTCATCATCAATCGCGAGCTCAGCCTTGCGCGTGAGTTTCTTGGAAATCAGTCGCGCGATCTCGAATATCTGGGCCGGAGCGCTTCCGAGCGAATATCCGAACATGCTGACCGTCTCCAGGGGCTTATTCGCAATAATGGCGAGCAAATCGATTCAATTCACGGCGCCAGCACCTCGGCGCTGGAAAATATGGAGAAGTTGCGAGGCAATCTCCCAGTAATTGCGAATTCGGCCCGGGATGTCTCGAACCAGATCGGCGGTGCCGGTCGGGCGGCTCAGGAGCAGCTCGGTGCGCTGGTTGGCGGTTTCGAGCGTCTCAACCAGTTCGGAGAAGCGAGCGAGCGACAGGTCGGGTCGCTACGCAAGCGTGTCGATGAAGCGCTGGCCGCGTTTCTTGAGCAAGCGAACGAGCTTGAAACGATTACCGCCGAACGGTTTGCAGCTCTTTCAGAGGGCAGCGATGCCGTTCGCAGAGACTTGCAGACTCATGAGATCGAGGCGCTTTCCGCCTTACGCGCGCGGAGCATTGCGCTGCGCAGTGAACTGGCAGAAGCGCATACCGCTGCAAGCGATGAAGAAGAGCAGGCAATCGCTTCCCTGCGCGTTCGGGTTCATTCGTTGAGAGACGAAGCGAGCGAAATCGCCCGTGGTATTCGCGAAAATCAGGACAACGCTATGGGCATTTGGGGTGGCCAGGTCGAGGCGATGCGAAACCGGCTTGATGAAGCCGTGGCAGAGATCAAGCAAATTGACGAAAATGCACTGGAAGCTGCAAATGCCAAGCTCAGGGCTCTGTTCGAAGAAGCCGAGAAGGTTGATCGGAGGATTGCCGAACACAACCGACTATTTGAAGAAGAAACACTTCGCCGCACCGAAACGCTCTCGGCTGCACAGGACGAGATGGCAGCTTCGCTTGAGGAGCGGCTTGGAACACTTGACGCGGTCATAGCGGAACGACGTGAAGCACAGCGATTGCAGATTGGTGCGCTTGTCGAGGATGGCGAAGCACTTGGTGACCGCATCAGTGCGCTCGGGACGACGTTCAACTCGATTGCCGCACAAGGTCATGAAGCACGAGAGGCTCTTGGCGGCGGGATAGACGCCCTGGCCGAGCAATTGCGGAGCACCCGCGAGGCTTTGACCGGTACAGACGAAGATATCGTCCGCCTTACCGATGCGAGCGTGCGCCTGCTCGAACTCATTCAGGCGAGCGCGAAACAGAGCGCGGAGAATTTGCCCAAGGCCATGGAAGCGTCCGAAGCGCGTCTTGCAGAAATAGAACAGCGGGCCGGCGGTATTCATTCACTGTTGGATCAGGCGCGGATGACCGGCGAAGGCCTGACCGAAGGTATGACGGGAATCGAAGATCGGACACGCGCCGCCATGGAAGGGTTCGACGCTTTCCAGCAGAATTTTGAGGGGACTGCGGAACGTCAGATCGAAAGCGTTGAGCGTTTGCGCTCCAACCTCGTTGCTCTGGCGAGCGACAGCAACGAATTTGCGGACCAGGTGCAGAACGAATTGCGGCAGGCGATCGTCACTCTGGAAGAGAAAGCCCAATCCGCTCTCGCCGCTATCGAAGACGAGCAGTCCGGTCGTATCAATCGGATTGCAGAAACGATAGGTTCGCGAAGCGCAGACCAGATCGAAAAAGCATTGGCCGAACGAACTGAGAATGCGCTCGCCGAGCTGGACGAGGCGCGTGAGCGATCGGACCAGGCAACTCGGGAAATGACCCTACATCTAAGAGAGCAACTCGGTCGCTTGAACGAACTGACGGTAAATCTGGAAACGCGCATCATCAGCGCACGTGAAAAAGCAACTGACACGATCGACGGCGACTTCGCGCGGCGCGTGGCGCTTATCACCGAAAGTCTTAACTCCAACTCCATTGACATCGCAAAGGTGCTGTCGAGTGAAGTAACCGATACAGCTTGGGCAAGTTATCTGAGAGGTGACCGCGGTATTTTCACCCGGCGTGCTGTTCGCTTGCTTGATAATTCGGAAGCCCGGGAAATCGCCGAGATTTACGATAATGACAGTGATTTCCGGGAGCACGTCAATAGGTACATCCACGACTTCGAGGGCATGCTGCGCACCATGCTATCGACCCGAGACGGGAATGCGGTGAGTGTCACGCTGCTTTCCAGTGATATGGGCAAGTTGTACGTCGCACTCGCGCAGGCGCTCGAACGCCTGCGGCAGTAGCCTAGTTCGCAGTAGGCCCCCAGAAAATCAGGTCTTCCGCAGTGATCCAGCCATACGCGTAGTTAATGACGTAAACTGCCGTAACTGCCGCTGCGAGAACAGTAGCGCGTTTTGCTATCAGCTTCGGCTGAAAATTGGCCGGTGCACTCTCAGCTTGGCCCGGGATCTTGTCCATTCCAGCTTCATCGTGCGTTTGCACCCCGAACGGCAGTAGGATGAAGGCGCTCACCACCCAGAACAGCGCATAAATTGCCAAGATCGACGTCCATTGCATCGGGAGCTCGAAAGGCATCAATCCAGCCCCTTGGTGGGCAGAATGACGCGAACCTGCGGTCTTTTCCCGGACCACCGCTGTGCTGCGCGTCGGGTAGCCAAGCGCGCCGCTTCGTGGATGGCGCTGGCAGACTTGCGATCAGATCCCTTGAGCTTGCCGATAGCAGCACGAATGTCCTGCATCGTCTCTGCGACGAAATCTTCATAGTCCTCGTCGAGCGGCAGACCGAGGCTGTCGATCAAGGGGTTAAGCCGGTCGTCGAGAGCCACGATCACGACACCCTCGTGCATGATCCGCCGGCGCATCACGATACTGTCACCATCGGCGGGCGCGATGATATCGCCATCGAGCACCAGACGCCCTGCCCTAGCCTCGGCGATCTTCCCGGGCGCACCCGGAGCGAGGCGAACAATGTCGCCATTTTGCTGCGTTACCGCATCGGGAATGCCGCTTGCGATGCCCAGGCGCGCCTGCTCCTGCATGTGCCGCATCTCTCCATGGACCGGGACGAGCACTTCAGGCCTCAGCCACCCATAGAGCGCTTCGAGTTCCGGGCGACCCGGATGGCCGGAAACATGGATCAGGCTTTGCCGATCGGTGACCATGCTGATCCCCTTCGCCGCAAGCCGGTTTTGTACTGCGCCGATCGCGAGTTCATTGCCCGGAATTTGGCGGCTCGAGAAAAGGACTACATCGCCCGAGACAAGCTTGATCGGATGGTTATCTTCCGAGATTCGCGAGAGTGCTGCCCTGGGTTCGCCCTGCCCGCCCGTCGCCAGAATTAAGATTTCGCCGCGAGGCAACCCCATTGCAGTATCGAAATCAACCGTATCGGGGAAGTCGGTGAGATATCCGCTCTGCTGCGACACTTCGATAATCCTGTCGAGCGATCGCCCGGCAACGCAAACCTGTCGACCCGTTTCCCGAGCGACCTCGCCGAGTGTGTGCAAGCGCGCAACATTGCTTGCAAAGGTCGTGACCAAGACGCGCTTCCCCGGGTGGCGCTGAACCTCTTCGAGCAACCCTTTGAATACCGCGCCTTCCGATCCACTGGGAGCGGGATTGAAAACATTTGTGCTGTCGCAGACCAGCGCGAGTACACCCTGATCGCCGATTTGAGTCAGTTCTTCCTCTGTGGTGGGCTCGCCGATGATCGGATCCTCATCGAGTTTCCAGTCACCCGTGTGGAAGATATTCCCGTGAGGCGTCTCGATCAGTAACGCATTGCCCTCCGCAATGGAGTGGGCAAGCGGGATATAGGTGATGTCGAATGGTCCGACTTGAAAACTGCCGTGGTCTTCTTCGATGATTATGAGTTCAACCTGGCTTTCAAGTCCTGCTTCATCGAGCTTCCGACGCACCAGCTCGGCCGTGAATGGCGTGGCGTAAATCGGCACGCCGAGATCCGCCGCGAAATATGGAACCGCGCCGATATGATCTTCGTGAGCATGGGTCAGGACTATCGCTTCGAGGTCTTTGGTGCGCTCTTCGATGAATTCTAGGTCAGCGAACACCAGGTCCACACCAGGATATTGGCCCCCCGAAAAGGTCATTCCAAGATCGACCATCAACCAGCGGCCTTGGCACCCGTAAAGGTTGACGTTCATGCCGATTTCGCCCGAGCCGCCCAAGGCCAGGAACAGGAGTTCGTCTTCGGGAGTGAAATCTTTCTTCAAGAGATTGCTCGCTCAGCAAGTATGGCGAGACCGTCGAGCGTGAGATCGCTATCCACGGCATCAAATAGGTCGGTGTGTTCGTCGAACAGCAAAGCGAGGCCGCCCGTGGCAACGACGCGAGCAGGACGTCCGATTTCGCGCTTCATGCGATCGACGAGCCCTTCGATCAGCGATACATAACCCCAGAAGACGCCGATAAGCATCTGGTCTTCCGTATTGCGACCGATCACGCTGTCGGTAGCGGGCTTTTCGATTGCGATGCGTGGCAGCTTTGCAGTGTTGCCCACCAGCGCATCTAGCGAAAGGTTAATGCCCGGTGCAATGATCCCGCCCTTGTAGGCTCCGTTGAAGTCGACCGCATCAAACGTTGTTGCGGTACCGAAGTCGACCACGATCAGGTCCCCCGTGTATTTGGCATGCGCTGCGAGCGCATTTAACGCCCTGTCGGCGCCGAGCGAACTCGGCTGTTCAATGTCGAGTTCAAATCCCCATTCCGCCCCGCTCTGACCGGCGATGATCGGTTCTATGCCGAAATACTTCTGCGCAAGCACGGTGAGGTTGTGGACCGAGCGCGGAACGACCGAACCAATGATGATGCCGGTGATGTCTTCGCGGGCATAGCCTTCAAGCGCGATTAGCTGCAGCAGCCACACCGCGTATTCGTCACCGGTACGGCGAGCGTCGGTGGCGATACGCCAGCGTGCCTTGATATCCCGCCCTTCGAAGAGAGCGAAGACTACGTTGGTATTCCCGACATCAGCTGCCAAAAGCATCGCTCAGCCCTCCTCATTAGCGAGCATCACGTCACCTGCGTGAATGACACGGCTCTCGCCCCCAGCCAAGCGTAGACGCAGAGCACCATCCTCGGTCAGCCCGGCGAACGTGCCATTGATTGGCTGCTCGCCAGGAGGGCTCACTGTGAGCGGGGCACCGAACGGGTGGGCGATACTTTCCCAGCGGCGAACCAATGGATCGAGCCCATAGGTCCGCCAACGTTCAAGCTCCTTGTCAAAACTGGCTGCAAGAGCATTCGCAAAAAGGTCACGGTCCGGAGGGGGACCGAAGGTGGAGAGCGTTGTGGTGCGGCGTGCGGGTAGGTCGGGAGCGGCGGCCAGATTCACTCCGATACCAACGATGATCGCGTCACCCTCGCGTTCGAGAAGAATACCGGCGAGCTTTGCTCCTCCAAACATCAGATCGTTAGGCCACTTAAGTCTTAGATCGGTTGGATTTGCGACGAGAGGCAACACTGCTTCATATAGTGCCAGGCCGGCCAGCAAGGCGAGGCTGGCTGGCGCCGGATCGCGACCGTGCGGCCGGACCAGGGTCGACCCCATGAAGTTGCCATGACCGTCGAACCATGTCCGGCCTTGGCGCCCGCGGCCTGCCGTCTGGCGGTCGGTTACGAGCCAGTCCCCTTCACTGATTGCATCGCCCGCCCGCAGCGCAGTAGCGAGGTCGGCGTTGGTACTCCCGGTTTCTTGAACCGTGCGAATCAAGCGACGTAAAACAGCATCTGCGCGGCTGCGTCCGCCAGATTGCCGAGCCACGGTGTCAGCAAATAGCCGAGGGGCGAGATAACCGCCACGCTGAGACCCAAGACAATCCAGTGCGACACCGGCGCCGCAGCCGGGGCGGCTCCTTGCGGCTCATCGAAGAACATTACCTTGATGAACTTGATGTAATAAAAGGCCCCGATAACGCTGGCTGCGATGCCAATCGCGGCTAGCGCAATCATATCCGCCTGCACTGCGGCCTGAAAGACCACGAACTTGCCCCAGAAGCCGAACAGCGGGGGGATGCCGGCAAGGCTGAACATGAGCGCAAGTAGACACCATGCCAATACCGGGCTGGTGGTTGAGAGGCCGGAAATGTCGTCGAAGGTTGCAAGGGCATTACCTTCGCTGTCACGCAGCATGAGCAGGGCGACAAAGCTGCCAATGGTCATGAACACATAGATTGAGAGGTAGACGAGCACGCCCGAAATTCCCTCGGGGGTCGCTGCTGCAAGACCAATCAGGATAAAGCCGACATTGTTGATCGAAGAATAGGCGAGCAGTCGCTTCAGGTTCGTTTGTCCGATTGCCCCCAATGCACCGACCACGATGGAAGCGAGGGCGGCAAAGATGACGATCTGCTGCCAGGCTTCGACCTGCCCACCAAACGGGCCGGTCGCGATACGCACCAGCATAGCCACCGCTGCAACCTTCGGGGCGCTCGCAAAAAAGGCAGTCACCGGCGTCGGTGCACCTTCGTATACGTCGGGCGTCCACATGTGGAACGGGACAGCGGCGACCTTGAATGCAATCCCCGCGAGCACGAACACAACACCGAACATCGCACCGGTCGAGAAGTCGGCAGCGAACGCTGTACGGATGCCCTCGTAACTGGTCGTGCCGGAAAAGCCGTACACCAGGCTGACGCCGTAGAGGATGATGCCCGAGGCGAGGCCGCCGAGGACAAAGTACTTGAGGCCCGCCTCGCTGGACTTGCCGTCGCGCCGCGCGAAACTGGCCAGGACATAGGACGAGAGACTCGACATTTCGAGACCGATATAGAGCGTCATCAGGTCGGTGGCAGAAACCATCAAACCCATACCGACCGCGTTGAACAGCATCAGCACCGGATATTCACCGCGATACTCACCGCGCGCATCGAAATAACGCGGAGCGACGATCAGGCAGGCGATGGTTGCGATGTAAACCAGGCTCTTCGCGAACACCGCAAAGCCGTCGGCCAGGAAAAGGCCGCCAAACGCGCTCCCCGCCAACCCACCATCGAACAACGAGACGTTGAACAACAGTGCACCGAATAATGCGGCGACAGCGGCAATGGTGATAGCGCGAGCAGCTTTTTCGCTGGTCCATGCGGTGACCAACAGCAACACGAGTCCGGTGACCGATAGGCCGATTTCGGCGCCTGTGAGGTATAGAGAAGTGGAGTAGGACATCAGTGCTCTCCCTCCCCTTCATGGCTCGGCTCGACAAAGTTCGCCGCCTTTGAGCGAGGTGCGCCTACTTCAAGCGCGCTGTCGTAGCGCGGCGCAACGCCGGCCAGTCTGGTTTCAAGGGCGGCGATGTCCTGACGCATGGGTGCTAGGAAGCTTTCCGGATAGATGCCCATCCACAGCACGGCGGCTGCGATCGGAGCAAGCATGGCCCATTCGCGGGCGTTAAGATCGGGCATTGCGGCGGCATCGGCGTTCTTCTGCTCGCCGTACGCCACCCTGCGGTAAAGGTAGAGCATATAGGCCGCGCCGAGGATAATACCTGTCGTGCAGACCAAGGCTACGAAGGTCGAGACTTCGTAGATGCCTGCCAATGCCAAGAATTCACCCACAAAGTTGCTCGTGCCCGGGAGGCCGACCGCGGCCATGGTGAAAAGCAAGAAAAAGACAGCATACTTCGGCATGTTGATTGAAAGCCCGCCATAACGGGAAATCTCACGCGTATGCAGGCGGTCGTAGATTACGCCGACGCAAAGGAACAATGCTCCTGATACAAGACCGTGGCCGAGCATCACCATCATCGCGCCCTCGAGGCCTTGGACGTTAAAGGCGAAGAGGCCGACCGTCACGATCGCCATGTGGGCCACCGAGGAATAGGCAATCAGCTTTTTCATGTCGTGCTGCACCAGCGCGACAAGCGAGGTATAGATCACCGCCACCATAGAGAGCGCGAAGACCAGCCAGGCAAGATCGGCGCTGGCGTCCGGGAACATCGGCAGGCTGAAGCGGATGAACCCGTAACCGCCGAGTTTCAGGAGAACGCCGGCAAGGATGACCGAACCGGCAGTCGGTGCCTGCACGTGCGCATCTGGCAGCCATGTGTGGACCGGCCACATAGGCATCTTTACCGCAAAACTGGCGAAAAAGGCGAGCCACAGCCACAGTTGGGCATCAACCGGGAAATCATACTGCATCAGCGCCGGGATCGCCGTCGTTCCTGCCTCGTTCACCATCCACAGCATGGCGATCAACATCAGCACCGAGCCGAGAAGCGTGTAGAGGAAGAACTTATAGCTCGCGTAGATGCGGTTATCGCCGCCCCACACGCCGATGATCAGGTACATCGGGATTAGGCCGGCCTCGAAGAAGATGTAGAACAGGAAAAGGTCCTGCGCGGCGAAAACGCCGATCATCAGCACTTCCATCAGCAGGAAAGCAGCCATGTATTCGCCGACGCGCTTTGTGATAGAATCCCAGCTGGCAAGGATACAGATTGGCATCAGGAAGACGCTGAGCATGATGAGCATCAGCGCAATGCCGTCGATACCGAGCGCGTATTCGAAGCCCGCGAACACCTGCGCCCGTTCGGTGAACTGCCATTGCGCGCCGCCGATATCGTAATTGAGCCATAGCAGGATGCCGAGCGCGAGGTCGATCAGTGTCGCGAACAGCGCCACCATCCGCGCACTAGAGGCGTTTAGGAACAGGCAGCAGATCGCCGCGACGAGCGGCACGGCAAGCATGAGCGAAAGGATGGGAAACTCCATCAGAACAGCACCCAGGTGACGGCGGCGACAAGCCCGAGGAGCATCACCAGCGCATAGCTATAGAGATATCCGGTCTGGAACCGCTTGGCGCCGACGGCACCCTTCTCGACCACCCAGGCCACGCCATTGGGGCCGAAGCGATCGATCATTCCGACATCGCCCAGTTTCCAGAACTGGCGGCCCAGCCAGAAGGCGGGGACCACGAAGAGGTAGTGATAGAGCTCGTCGAAATACCACTTGTTGTAAAAAAAGCGATAGACCGGACCGAGCTGTTCAGCCGCTTTGCCGGGAATGCTAGTGTCCTTGATGTAGGCGAGCCATGCGGCAAGCAGACCAAGAAGCATCACGACAGTAGCTGTCAGCTTCACCCATGTCGGCACCGCATGGAGGCCGTGGATGAGGTTCTCGTTAAAATAAATGGAACCGGCCCAGAACGCTCCGTTCACAGCACCCGAAGAGCCATCGATGAAAGCATCCTTGAACACGTAACCGGCGAGCACCGCACCAATCGACAGCACACCCAGCGGGATCAGCATTGAGAGCGGGCTTTCATGCGGATGATAGCCTGCAGTCCCTGCCTCGTAGTTGGGCGAAGGCACGGAGTGTGTCACGTCTTCGCCAGCATCTTCCTGCTTGGGCGCATTGTGCTCGTCCGGCTCGTCATGCCCGTCGTGGACCGCGTGCTGGATATGATGGCTGTCTGCCCAACGCGGCTTGCCCCAAAAGGTGAGGAACATGAGGCGCCAGCTGTAAAAGCTCGTCAGCAGTGCGGCGAGCGCTCCCATCCAGAAGGCGAAGTTGCCAAGCTCGGTCCCGCGCGCGAACGCCGCCTCGAGAATGGCGTCTTTCGAATAGAAGCCGGCAAAGCCGAACACGTAAAGGACCCCGACCCCGGTAATCGCCAGCGTACCGGCCATCATCGCCCAGAAGGTAAAAGGAATCTCCTTACGCAAGGCGCCATAATAACGCATATTCTGCTCGTGGTGCATCGCATGGATGACCGAGCCGGCGCCCAGGAACAGCAGCGCCTTGAAGAAGGCGTGCGTGAACAGGTGGAACATCGCCGCGCCGTATGCGCCCACACCAGCTGCGAAGAACATGTAGCCGAGCTGCGAGCAGGTCGAATAAGCGATGACGCGCTTAATGTCCCACTGCGTCGTGCCGACGGTTGCGGCGAAGATACAGGTAGCAGCGCCGATGAAGGTCACCATGGCGAGCGCAACTGGTGCGGTTTCGAACATGGGCGACAGGCGGCAGACCATGAACACGCCTGCGGTAACCATGGTCGCTGCGTGGATAAGTGCTGAAACCGGGGTCGGGCCCTCCATTGCGTCCGGAAGCCATGTGTGCAGGCCGAGCTGCGCCGACTTGCCCATCGCGCCGATGAACAGGAGGATGCAGAGCACGTCCATCGTGTGCACGCGCAGGCCGAGGAAGCCGATCGTCGCTCCGCTCATTCCCGGCGCTGCGGCAAGGATTTCAGGGATCGAGACGGTCCCGAATACCCAGAAGGTCCCGAATATACCCATCATGAAGCCCAGGTCGCCAACGCGATTGACCACGAAGGCCTTGATCGCAGCGGCGTTGGCGCTCGGTTTCTTGAACCAGAACCCGATCAGCAAATAGCTGGCGAGGCCCACGCCTTCCCAACCGAAGAACATTTGCACCAGGTTATCAGCCGTCACGAGCATCAGCATGGCGAAGGTGAAGAGCGAGAGATAGGCGAAGAACCTCGGCTGGTCCGGGTCTTCTTCCATATAGCCCCAGCTATAGAGGTGAACGAGCGCCGAAACGGTGGTGATGACCACCAGCATAACCGCGGTCAGGGTGTCGACCCTTAGCGCCCAGTCGAAAGAAAGTGCCCCCGACTGTACCCAAGTTAGAACAGGGACGACCTCGGCCTCTGCGCTTCCGCTCACGAAACCGAGGAAAATCGGCCAGCTCAGCGCGCAGGCGATAAACAGCGCGCTTGTCGTTATAGCCTTCGCAAAAACGCTGGGAGCAATCTTATTGACGAGGCCCGCAACGATCGCTGCGAGCAGCGGCAGAAAGACGATCAGGAGAATGGAATTCTGCACGGATGCTTATCCCTTCATCCGGTTGGCATCGTCGACTGCGATCGTGCCGCGGCCACGGAAATAGATGACGAGAATTGCGAGCCCAATCGCCGCTTCCCCCGCGGCGACGGTCAGCACGAACATGGCAAAGACCTGCCCCACAAGGTCACCCAGGAAGGCACTGAACGCCACGAGATTGATATTCACCGCCAGCAAAATGAGCTCGATCGCCATCAGGATGACGATGATGTTCTTGCGGTTGAGAAAAATACCGAGGACGCCCAGCACGAACAGGATTGCACTGACGATGATATAGTGTTCGATGCCGATCACAGTTCGACCCCCCGGCCCACTTCGGGCTGCTTCATCACAGTCGCTTCATTCGGATTGCGGCGGTTCTGCTTACCGATATCCTGATGACCGCGCTTAGTCTTCGGCGGACGGTGCGTCAGGACGATCGCACCAATCATCGCGACCAGCAGAATTAGTCCCGCGGCTTCGAACAGGAACAGGTACTTCGTGTAGAGCAGCGCACCGATCGCGCCGGTATTGCTTTCCACCATGGCAGGTCCGTCACTCGCCATCGGTGTGCCGAGTTCGATTGACCCAACCTGATAAGCACCGATGCCAAGCACCAGTTCCGCCAGCAAGACCAGAGCAATGACGATGCCCAGCGGGAAGTTCTTTACAAACCCCGCGCGCAATTCGGCCACGTCGATGTCTAGCATCATGACCACGAATAGGAACAGCACCGCGACCGCCCCGACATAGACGATGACAAGCAGCATCGCGATGAATTCCGCGCCGACCAATACCATGAGGCCGGCAGCGTTGAAGAATGCAAGGATGAGCCACAGCACCGAGTGCACGGGATTGCGTGCCGTGATCACCATCACGGCCGATGCAATGACGAGCACCGCAAACATGTAAAAGGCGATAGTCTGGATCATGTTGCCCCAAATTCGGTTGCGGCGCGGTTAGCGGTAGGGTGCGTCGGCTTCAAGGTTCGCGGCGATTGCACGCTCCCACTTGTCACCATTCGCGAGCAGCTTGGCCTTATCGTAAAGCAGCTCTTCGCGGGTTTCGGTTGCGTATTCGAAGTTCGGACCCTCTACGATTGCATCCACCGGGCAGGCTTCCTGACAGAAGCCGCAGTAGATGCACTTGGTCATGTCGATGTCATACCGCGTGGTGCGGCGGCTACCGTCCTCGCGCGGCTCGCTCTCGATGGTAATGGCCAGCGCAGGGCATACCGCCTCGCAGAGCTTACAGGCGATGCAGCGTTCCTCGCCATTCGGGTAACGGCGCAGGGCATGCTCACCGCGGAAGCGCGGAGACAGCGGGTTCTTTTCGAAGGGATAGTTGATCGTTACCTTGGGTTTGAAGAGATATTTCAACGTGAGGGCATGCGCCTTCACGAATTCCCACAGGGTGAACGATTTTATGAGGTGCGCGACCGTACTCATGCGGCGGCTCCATAGTGGCCGGTGGCCATCAGCCAACCGGAAATGAGAACGACGAACAGAAGGCTGATGGGTAGGAATACCTTCCAGCCCAAGCGCATGAGCTGATCGTAACGATAACGAGGGACGGTCGCCATGACCCAGCTGAACATGAAGAAGAAGAAGAACGTCTTCAGCAGCAACCAGACGATGCCCGGCACGTAATAGAGCGGTGCCCAATCGATGGGCGGCAGCCAACCACCAAAGAACAGCAGCGCATTGAGCATGCACATAAGCAGAATGTTGGCGTATTCGCCCAGCCAGAAGAGCGCGAAGCTCATCGAGCTATATTCGGTCTGGTAACCCGCCACGAGCTCGCTTTCGGCCTCTGTGAGGTCGAACGGTACGCGCTGCGTTTCTGCCAGGCTGGAGATAAAGAACATCACCCACATAGGGAAGAGCAGCAGGTTGAAGACATAACCGTTGACGATCCCGAAACCGTGACCCTTCTGCGCCATGACGATCTCGTTCAGGTTGAACGTTCCGGCATAGAGAACCACGCTGACCAGAATGAAGCCGATCGAAACTTCATAGCTGATCATCTGTGCAGCGGCGCGCATGGCGGAAAAGAACGGGTATTTCGAGTTGGACGCCCATCCTGCCATTACCACGCCGTAAACCGAGAGCGAACTGATCGCGAGGATGTAGAGCAGGCCGACATTGATATTGGCCAGCACAGCCGTCGCGCTGAAAGGGATCACCGCCCATGCCGCAAGCGCCACCGTAAAGGTGACAATCGGGGCGAGGATGAAGATGCCCTTGTTCGCCGCGCTGGGGATGATGGTTTCCTGCAGGAAAACCTTCAGGCCGTCGGCAAAGCTCTGCAGAAGACCGAAGGGTCCGACCACGTTTGGGCCGCGGCGCAGGTTGATCGCCGCCCACACCTTGCGGTCGACATAAATAATCATGGCTACCGCCAGCATCAGCGGCAGCGCTATGAGCAGGATGCCGGAAATGGTGGCGACGCCCCACGCCCATTCGTAGCTCATGCCGAGGGATTGGAAGAATTCGGTCATTCCGCGGCCTCCGCCAATTCGCCGCCGTGGAGCAGTTCTACCGAGCAGCGCTGCATTACCTCGCTGGCGCGCGCGATCGGATTGGTGAGGTAAAAGTCCCTGATCGGATAGGTACTGATTGCACCCTCGGCTTTTGCCTTCGCATTCGCTTTCGGCAGCACGCCGAGATCCGCTAGACCTTCCTCGCCCAGTGCCGGAACGTCAGCAATCATTGCCGACTGCAACTGAGCGAAACTGTCGAAACCGACATCCACCTTCAGCGCATCCGCCAGAGCGCGCAGAATGGTCCAGTCCTCACGCGCATCGCCCGGCGCGAAGACGGCCTTTTCCGCGAATTGAACGCGGCCTTCAGTGTTGACGTAAGTTCCGTCCTTCTCGGCATAGCTCGCGCCCGGCAGAATGATATCCGCCGCATGTGCGCCCTTATCGCCGTGATGACCGATGTAGACCTTGAGCGCATCAGCGAAGGGTTCGAAATCCATCTCATCCGCGCCAAGGCTGATGACCACCTTGGGCTTGGCTTCGACGATGTCCTTGATCCCACCCTTCTGGGCATAGCCGAGCATCAGTCCGCCCATGCGCGCAGCGGAGAAATGCAGCACGTTGAAACCATTCCAGCCATCACGAACCAACTTGAACTGATCGGCGAAGCGAAGGCCGGCTCCAAGCGCACCTTGCGCCAGAGCCGCACCGCCCATGATTATGGCCGGACGTTCTGCGGAATCGAACACATCGGCCACTTCATCGGGCAGGTCGCCGAGTGCCGAGAGATCGTCGCCAAGGAATACCGCCGGATAGGTGGTGTCCCAGAAGGCACCGATTACGAAAACCTTCGCGCCGCGTTTCACAGCCTTGCGAATGCGCACGTTTATCAGCGGCGCTTCCCAGCGAATGTGGCTCCCGACGATCAAAATCGCATCGGCAGTCTCTATCCCGGCAAAGGTCGAGTTAAAATTGACCGCGGCGAGGCTCGACACGTCGTAATCCATCCCGGTCTGACGGCCTTCGATCAGTGTCGAACCGCAGGCCTTGAGAAGTGCCTTGGCAGCGAACATCGTTTCGCAATCGACCATGTCACCGGCAATTGCTGCAATGTCATTCCCCGGCTTGGCCTTGGTGATGGCCTTGAACACCTCGTCCCATGTCGCCTCTTGGAGCTTGCCACGCTTGCGCATGAACACCTTGTCGAGGCGCCGGCGCGAAAGACCGTCGACCTGATAACGTGCCTTGTCCGAAATCCACTCCTCATTGACATCGTCATTGATACGCGGAAGTGCACGCATGACTTCTCTTCCACGGCTGTCGAGCCGGATATTTGCGCCTACCGCATCCGAAACGTCGATGCTGAGCGTCTTCTTGAGCTCCCATGGACGTGCCTCGAACGCATAGGGGCGCGAAGTGAGTGCACCGACCGGACATAGGTCGATTACATTGGCGGACAATTCGTGCTCGGCAGCCTGCTCCAGATAGGTAGTGATCTGCATGTCCTCGCCGCGGCCCACCGCGCCGATTTCATCCACTCCGGCGATTTCCTCGCTGAAGCGCACGCAACGGGTGCAGTGAATACAGCGGGTCATGATCGTCTTGATCAGCGGGCCCATGTATTTCTCGGTCACGGCGCGCTTGTTCATGGTGTAACGCGTCGCTCCGCGGCCGTATGCCACAGACTGGTCCTGCAAGTCGCATTCGCCGCCTTGGTCGCAGATCGGACAATCAAGCGGGTGGTTGATGAGAAGGAATTCCATCACCCCTTCCCGCGCGGTCTTCACCATCGGCGTATCTGTCCGGATTTCTTGCCCATCAGTAGCCGGAAGCGCACAGCTGGCCTGCGGCTTAGGCGGCCCAGGCTTCACCTCGACCAGGCACATGCGGCAGTTGCCCGCAATGCTCAGTCGCTCGTGATAGCAGAAGCGCGGAATCTCTTTTCCCGCAAGCTCGCAGGCTTGGAGGACGGTCGCGCCCTCCGGAACCTCGATCTCCTGACCGTCTACAGTGACCTTGGGCATTATTCGGTATCCGTTGGCTTGGTTTGGGCAGTTTCGAAGGCGCCGTAATAGCTACGGGTCCACATTCCGTCGGCAACCAGCATACGGACCATAGTCGGGTCTAGATTGGGTGCTTCCTCGGTATCAAGACATGTCAACAGTGTCGGGTAAAGTGCTTCCAAGGAACTGCCTTCTCCGCTCGTTCCTGGCGTGGAATCCAACAAGTCATGGGCGGCTGGCGCATTGCGGTAGCTGATGCAATCGGATACTTCGGCTAATACCTTTGACCGAGGACCGGCGCGGCGACCGATGAACCGGGCTTCAATGAATGTAGGAGCGCCTTCCTCACGCACGGGCGGTCCTTTGTTGGAATAAAGATATGCCTCTTCCGCAACGAGGTTGCGCAGGGTCGAATACTGCATCGTCGCATAAATTTTGTACTGCGACTGCTTCATTGCTCGGCCGAGACAACGTCCGAAGTCGATCTCATCGAAAAACTCTTCGGCTTCGAATTCCAAAGCCGAGAAATCGATCCTGTCGAAATCGCTGTTCGCCAACAGGGTATCAAGTTCGTCCTTGTTCCCGTAATAAACGCATTTTGCGAGACGTTTCTGCATCTGGCGGGCATCTGCCACATCAGCCGCTTGAGCTTCCTGCTTAAAGCGCGATCCAATCGGTGCTTCGGGGCGAAGAAACCGGTCCCGTTCGCGATCGATATCGGTCTCCTGCGCGACTGCGGGAACAGCAAGCGATAGCAGCGCAAGCACCACGAATGGCGTTTTCATGCCGCAGTCTCCACAAACTTAGTGTTATGTTCTTCGATACGCCTCTCCAGCTCGGGCCGAAAATGACGGATGAGGCCCTGAATCGGCCAGGCCGCCGCGTCACCGAGAGCGCAGATGGTGTGACCCTCTACCTGCTTCGTGACCTGCTGCAGCATGTCGATTTCCTCGATCGCAGCATCGCCAGCGCGCAGTCGCTCCATCATACGCCACATCCAACCAGTACCTTCGCGGCAGGGCGTGCACTGGCCGCAGCTTTCGTGTTTGTAGAAATAGCTGATCCGGCTGATCGCGCGAACGATGTCGGTCGACTTGTCCATGACGATGATGCCTGCCGTGCCGAGGCCCGAACCGAGGTCCTTGAGGCCGTCGAAATCCATCGGCGCGTCCCATATCTGCTCTGCCGGAACCAGCGGAACAGAAGAGCCGCCAGGGATTACCGCAAGGAGGTTGTCCTTGCCACCGGTAATACCGCCGCAATGCTTCTCTATCAGTTCGCTGAACGGAATCGAGAGCGCTTCCTCCACCACGCAGGGCTTGTTTACATGGCCGCTGATCTGGAAGAGCTTGGTGCCCTTGTTGTTCTCTCGGCCGAAGCTCGCGAACCAGCTGGCTCCGCGGCGCAGGATTGTTGGCACCACCGCGATGCTTTCGACATTGTTGACAGTGGTCGGGCAGCCGTACAGACCCGCGCCGGCCGGGAACGGTGGCTTCAGGCGAGGCTGGCCTTTCTTGCCTTCGAGACTCTCGATCATTGCGGTTTCTTCGCCGCAGATATATGCACCCGCGCCCCGGTGGAGGAACACGTCGAAGTCGTATCCCGATTTGCTCGCATTTTTGCCGATCAGGCCCGCAGCATAGGCCTCGTCAATGGCAACCTGAAGGGTTTCGGCTTCGCGGATATATTCGCCGCGGATGTAGATGTATGCCGCCCTCGCCCGCATGGCGTAACCGGACACCAGCGCGCCTTCGATTAGTTTGTGCGGATCGTGACGAATGATCTCACGGTCCTTGCAGGAACCGGGTTCGGACTCGTCGGCATTGATGACAAGGAAGCTTGGCCGGCCGTCCTTACTCTCCTTGGGCATGAACGACCACTTCAAACCCGTCGGGAAGCCAGCACCACCCCGCCCGCGAAGACCAGAGGCCTTCATTTCCTCGATGATATGGTCATGCCCGCGCGCGATCAGCGACTTTGTATCGTCCCAGTCGCCACGCTGCTGCGCCGACTTGAGCCCCCAGTCCTGGAAGCCATAGAGGTTGGTGAAGATGCGATCCTTGTCGGCAAGCATCAGAAACCTCCCCCGAACACGAGGATTGCCGCCACAATCAGGATTCCGACCAGTGCGACTGTCTTGATGACACCCTTCAACACTTTCCAGGCAATCACGACTGCAAGGATCGTGAGGATGATCGTGATGATCGAGCTATCCATCACCATTCACTCCGGTAGTCATGATTTTCTTCGGCCATCTTCTCGAGCGAACTCAGCGCATTGGCCGGTTCGCTGGTGTGGCGACCGGGCTCCTGCGTGCCAGTTTTCGGTTGCTCGCCCTTCGCCAGCGCATCCAGGATGGCGTCGAGACGCTCGGGGGTCAGGTCTTCGTAATTGTCGTCATTGATCTGAACCATCGGCGCGGTGGCGCAATTGCCCATACATTCGACTTCGGTGAGCGTCCAAAGGCCGTCCTCGGAGACATGGCCCTTGCTCATGCCACGCTTCTTGCAGGTTTCGAACAGTCCGTCCGAACCGCGCAGCATGCAGGGCGTCGTGCCGCAGACCTGCACGTGGTACTTACCCACCGGCTTCATGTTGTACATGAAGTAGAAGCTGGCCACTTCAAGCACGCGGATGACCGGCATGTCGAGATAGTCGGCGACATATTCGATCACCGGCAGCGGCAGCCAGCCTTGCGTATCAGTCTCTTCGCCCACTTGGCGCTGGGCAAGGTCGAGCAGCGGCATCACCGCCGAGCGCTGACGCCCCTCGGGATATCGCGCAATCGCCTTGTCCGCACGTTCGCGGTAGCTTTCCGTGAATTCGAAAGCACCCCAGCGCTCGCGCAGTTCGGGAGTATCCGGTGCGGGGTTACGGTCAGCCATCAGCGATCGCACTCCCCGAAGACAACGTCGATAGCGCCGAGAATTGCGGTGGCATCAGGCAACATGTGGCCCTTAGACATGAAATCCATTGCTTGCAGGTGGCTGAAAGCGGTTGGGCGGATCTTGCAGCGGTAGGGTTTGTTCGAACCGTCACTCACAAGGTAGACGCCGAATTCCCCCTTGGGGCTCTCAGTTGCGACGTAAACTTCGCCTGCGGGAACGTGAAAGCCTTCAGTATAGAGCTTGAAGTGGTGGATCAGCGCTTCCATCGATTGCTTCATTTCGGCACGCTTTGGCGGTGCAACCTTGCGGTCGTCGCTCGCCACGGGGCCGGATGGCATATCGCGCAGACACTGCTTGATGATCTTGGCGCTTTCGTAAACTTCCTTCACGCGCACCACGAAGCGATCGTAGCAGTCGGAGTTGGTACCGACCGGGATGCCGAACTCCATGCGGTCGTAGACATCATAAGGTTGCGACTTGCGCAGGTCCCAAGGAATGCCGGCCGCACGGATCATCGGGCCGGAGAAACCCCATGCCACTGCGTCGTCCTTGCTAACTACGGCGATATCGACGTTACGCTGCTTGAAGATGCGGTTGTCCAGCACAAGGCTCATTGCGTCCCCAAACAACTCGGGGAGCCGAGTATCCAGCCATTCGCCGATATCGACGAGGAGCTTTTCGGGAACATCCTGGTGCACTCCGCCCGGGCGGAACCAAGCGCTGTGCATGCGCGCACCGCTCGCCCGCTCGAAGAAGTTCATGCAGTCTTCGCGCAGCTCGAAGACCCACAGGTTCGGAGTCATCGCGCCGACGTCCATTACGTGGGCGCCGATGTTGAGCATGTGGTTGCAGATGCGAGTCAGCTCGGCGAACAGGACACGAAGATACTGCGCTCGCTCGGGCACCTCCACATTGAGCAGCTTCTCTATCGCGAGGACGTAGCTGTGCTCCTGACACAGCGGACTGCAGTAATCGAGACGGTCGAAATAGGGCAGCGCCTGAAGATAGGTCTTATGCTCGATCAACTTTTCCGTGCCGCGGTGCAGAAGTCCGACATGCGGGTCGATCCGTTCGATAATCTCGCCGTCCAGTTCCATAACCATGCGCAGCACGCCGTGCGCCGCAGGGTGCTGGGGCCCGAAGTTGATCGTGTAGTTGGTGATCGTTTCGTCGCCGGTGGTCGGCGATTCCTCGATTTGCATTGCACTACTCATGCGCAGATCCAGTTGCCGGAATAATTTTGCGAATTGCCTGCCTCATCGGTAACCACGACATTGGCCGGGCGGCTTTGTTCTTCGCCTGCGGCCGGTGCAACCTCGACGGTGAAGCCCTCTCCGCTAAAGGTAGTGCCGGATTTGATCGCAGCCAGCCCGCCAGGCGCGGCGTCAGTCATGACGAGCGTATCACCCACGCGAACGACAGCTTTTCCGGGTAATGTCGGTTCCTTCATACCTGCAGCGATCATCATCTCCTGATTGCCGACCATAAAGGTGCAACCACCTTCCCGCGGCCCAAGGTTCACTCCGCCTATATCGCCGAGGCGCTGAAGCTGGGTGAGGTTCGCTTCGGTTGGCGGTGTGTCTACGGCAACATTCGGCGCATTGGGGTCGGGCTGTGACGGATCGAGTTGAGCGCCCGATTCCTGCTGACCGATACGGCTCGCAAAATCGTTAGCGCCTTCCTGCTCTTGTGCAGGTTGCTGAGAGCAGGCGGCTAGCGCAAAGACAAAAATCGGCAAGATCGTAGAACGCATTACTGATCGTCCTTCTTTTTGACCTGAGCTTTGCGCTTAGGGGCGGCCTTCTTCGCAGTGCTCTTTTTCTTGGCCGGCTCCGTCGCCGTCGAAGTGTCTTTGGCCTTGCCTTTGCGCTTCGCACGATCAGGCTGATCTTCGGTCGGCGCAGGGGCGGGAACATCTTCGCCCGCATCCTCTTCGGCCGGCGCACCCGCGCTCACTTTTGCAGAGGCCTTTTTGTCTGTGTCCTTGCCCGCACCGGTATCGGAAGGCTTTTCCGTGACCTTGGGGTCATCGACCGGTGAAGTGTTCGCCTTCTCGTCGCCAGGAAGGACGTAATCCGCACCCTCCCAAGGACTCATGAAATCGAACTGGCGAAGATCTTGCGCAAGCTCGACGGGTTCATAGACCACGCGCTTCTCGTCTTCGGAATAGCGCAGTTCGACGTAGCCAGTGAGCGGGAAGTCCTTGCGGAAGGGGTGACCCTCGAAACCGTAATCCGTCAGGATGCGGCGCAGGTCGGTATTTCCATCGAACAGCACGCCGTACATGTCGAACACCTCACGCTCGAGCCAGCCAGCATTCGGCCATAGCGTCGTAACGGTCGGCACCGGCGTATCCTCGGATGCGGTGCACTTGACCATGATGCGGCTGTTCTTCGTCAGGCTCAAAAGCATGTAGACGACTTCGAACCGTTCGGCTCGGCTCGGATAATCGACCCCGGCGATCTCCATCAACTGCTGATAACCGTGATTGTCGCGCAGTATCCGCAAGGCATCTTCGACCGAGCCGCGGCGCACGGTGAACAGGAGCTCCCCATGCTCTTCGCGGGTCTCAACAAGATGTTCCCCGAGCGCGCCCGAAAGCGTGCTGGCCAGCCCATCGATCTGCGTGAAGCGGGGCGCGGAATGTAGTGTAGCCATCACCTGTGCCCTCAACGCTCGATCGTACCCACGCGGCGGATTTTCCGCTGCAATTGCATGACTCCATAAAGTAGTGCTTCGGCAGTCGGCGGGCAGCCAGGAACATAAATATCGACCGGCACGATCCGGTCGCAGCCGCGCACGACAGAATAGCTGTAATGATAATAGCCGCCGCCATTCGCGCAGCTACCCATCGAGATGACGTATTTCGGCTCCGACATCTGGTCGTACACCTTGCGAAGTGCGGGGGCCATCTTGTTGCACAACGTACCGGCGACAATCATCACGTCGCTCTGGCGCGGGGACGCGCGTGGAGCAACGCCGAAACGCTCCATATCGTAACGTGGCATGTTCACGTGAATCATCTCGACCGCGCAGCACGCGAGGCCAAAGGTCATCCACCACAGCGATCCGGTCCGGGCCCATTGGAACAGGTCTTCCGTCGAAGTAACAAGGAAGCCCTTGTCGTTCACTTCGGTCTGGAGCGCATTGAAATAGTCCGCGTCTGGACGACGGATTTCGCCGGGCTGTGCTGTGGGGGTTAGGGATTGGGGGGTATTCATATCGTCACTCCCACTCCAGCGCGCCGACTTTCCAGGCGTAGGCAAAACCGACGATCAGTTCGCCGAGGAATACCATCATGGTGATCCAACCCGGCCACCCGGTCAGGTCTAGACTGACTGCCCATGGGAATAAAAATGCGGCTTCGAGGTCGAATATGATGAACAGGATCGCGACGAGGTAGAAGCGAACGTCGAACTGGCTGCGCGGATCTTCGAATGCGGGAAAGCCGCACTCATACTCGCTGTACTTTTCTGCTGTAGGCTGATGCGTCCCGGTCAGACGCGAGACACCCATCGGCAGGAACACGAAGAGAGCCGAGAGGCCCGCCGCGATGAACAGGAAAATCAGGATCGGAAGATATTGTTCGAGGTCAACCACGTACGATTCCGTCAGGGGGAAGTTTGCGGGGCAGCCTCTAGGCTTCTAGCCGAGATGGTGCAAGGGCAAGGCGAAGAGGTTTTGCCGCCAAATTTTCAAGCGCAATTGAGTTTTCGTTAACTCGGCTTCAACATACGCTGCACATGATTTTTACGAGAGCAAACCCATCTATGGCTAAAATCGGTTTCATTGGCGCACTCTGTATTGGCCTAATCACAGCCTCCTCCCCGGCGACCGCTCAAAACGTCGTTGCCGACGTTGACCAGATTGCGGCAATCCTCGAAAGCGAAGGGTACCAAGCAAAGCTAATCGGTGAAAAAGATGACCGGTACATCAAGACCGGCATGTCCGGTTACAACTTCCTCATCCTCCCGTTCGATTGCGATGACGCCGGCGAGAATTGCAAGTCGGTACAGTTCTACATTGCCTTTGCGACCGAAACGGAGCCGACGCTTGAGGCAATGAATACTTACGCGTCTAGAAACCGCTTTGGCCGGATATACCTCGACGACGATCGGGATCCTGTAATCGAAATGGACATCGACCTTGAAGCAGGCGGAATGCCGAAAGAACTCTTCATGGACAATCTGGCTTACTGGGAAGCAATCATGGTCGCCTTTGCGGAGTTTTCGTTGGAGAATGATCGGAAATAATTGTTCCTGAGTTGGGCTATTTCCATGAGGATTGAATAATCAGATTATCGATGAACTCTGATTTTTCTCAAGGGTTTCGTCATTTCCAGAACCGCACCTACCAGCCTGTGATAAAATGCACGGGGTAAGAAGCATCGAATGAACTGTCGGCCGGTGACCGAAAGTTTCACGTCACCCTTCAATGGGCCATTCAACAGCATCCTTAAGGCAGCCATTCGGTTAAAAGGTGCGGTGTGAAATGCTCCAACCGTTCCCTCGTACGCATAACGGCCCCTCTCGGACAGCAGTCCCCACGTTCGAAAACCTTTATACGCCTGCTTGAGATCGCCCCGATAATCTGCTGATCGTCCTTCCTGTGGAACGTCGAACCAGATACTCAGAGGCTCATCGATCCGCTCCCAATCAATTCCTTCAGCCTCGATCGCAAGGCAAAAATCGAGATCTTCTCCAACCAGAATATCGGGCCTGAACCGTACGTCGATTGCCGACTGGCGATCCACCACTAAGACAGAGGTCTGTATCATCTGGTTACGCGAGAAAAAATAGTGTTCGAGCGGCTCATCTGGATGCAGCGTTCCACCGGGCTTTAGCGCAGCACGTCCCTTACCGCGATCCACTATGGCAGGTGCGAAACCGGCAAACCTCGATTTGCTGGCGATCCGCTCTCTGAACCGCTCGAGCTTGGTGGGAAGAAACCGATCGTCACTGTCGAGAAACGCAAAGAACCGACCCCGTGCAATGTCCATGCCGGTGTTGCGCGCCGCTGAAGCTCCGGCATTTTCTTGGCGATGAACTACGATCCGCTCGTCTGCAAATTCGTCGATCACCGCAGCCAGTCTTGCGCCATCCTTCGAACCGTCATCGACGATAACGATTTCGAAGTCGGTGAATGTTTGCGACAGGCAGGATTCGATCGCCTCACCAATCACGTCGGCGCGATTATACGCAGGAATTATGACCGAGAAAAAAGGGGGTTGGACGTTCTTGATCATCTCAGCTTCCCGCCATCATTTCTTGGTCCGCATCAGAATAGAAGTCATCCGCCATGATCGCGGGACCAGCTATTGCAAACTGCTGGACAAGTTGGCGGTCAGGCCGAAACCTCGAATTTACGGCGGCTCGGAACTCATCCGAAATCGAAGGAGGAGCCTGATCGGGCGGTGACATCCGTTCCCGCAGGGCGTCGGCAAGGCGCGACTTGCCCCTTATGCCGAGCACATTCTTCAATTTCTTCGCTTGACGCAAGATCCGCGCGGCGTTGCCAGTCGCGACGAATTTGCGCGTATTCTGCACATTGAATGAGACAGTCTCTGACCCGACACCGAGAAAATCCTCGATTGCGCGCCAGACATCGTTAGGCTTATCGCGGATTAACGAGAAGTCGATGAGCAGGAACCGCTCGCGTGGGATGCATTCGAGCGCCCTGTACAATTGTGCGCCAACACGCAGCCTTTCGTCATAGAATAGCGATTTGAGCTCCGGGCGCCGCGACCGCTTCGCTTCACGACGCCGTTCGTTACATGCCTGCAGCGCTTCTTCAGCGGATTCAATCGGTTCGAGATTCATGAAACGCTCTTGCTGATGTAGCGAAAAGAACGCCTCCGCGTAGGATCGGAAGGTCACGAGAAACCGTGCGCTGGGAGAAAAATTGGAAATCTGTTCCATCGCGCTGGGGGAATAGAGATAATCCGGTGTGGCATCGCAATAATACTTCACGCCTTCCTGTACGGGAAACAACTCGCGATATTTTTGCTCGCGTCCAACAAAATGGCCTGTCGAGCGATCATCATTGAAGAACCAGGGCTCTTTGACATCCGAGACGTGGATTTCCGAGTGCTGCGACAGCCAATTCGCGAGCGAAGTCGTCGCTCCCTTTGGCGTTCCCGGAATGAACAGATTAGGAGTACAATTTCCCATTGATAGGATAGAACTGCTCTCTCTAGGAAAGGCAGTCACAGAATGTCGCTGCCTGCATTCGTGTAAAACCCTTCGGCCACCAAGGCTGGCCCGGCTTGAGCAAACTTCTCTACCAAGGCACGATCATATTCGAACTGTCGATTGATCTTTTCGGCCAGTTCCGGAGGCGGGGCCGGAGGCTCTGTGTCAGGCTTGGCGAAACGCAAACGAAGCTTGCGGGCAAGCCCAGTTCCGCGCCCCAAACCCAAAGCATTTCTCGCGGAGATGCCAAGCCTCAACATGCGATATACCACGCCATCAGCAGGCACGGTTTTGCGAGAATTTTTTCTGATGAACTCAATAGGCACTGGATCTAGTTCCAGGAATTCGCACATTCCCTCCCAAACCTTGTCCGGATTGCCCTTCACACGATCGAAATCGATGAATAGAATGTTGTCGCGATCCACGAATTCAAGTGCGCGCAGAAGCTGGGCACCAACCCGCAGTCGCTCATCATAGTACAGTGATTTGCTGTAAGATTTCGGCCGCTTCCTGTCTCGCCTTCTCCGCTCTGGCGCGGCCGCGAAAGCTCGGACAGGATCTGCAATTGATTCCGTCTGCAAAAACCGTTCGTGTTGATGCAGCGAGAAGAACGTCTCCGCGTAATCACGAAACGTGATGATGTGCTTAGCGTGAGGAGAAGTTTGCGCGATCGCCCTCAAAGCGTTCGGGGAAAAAAGATACCCTGGAGTAGCATCGCAATAATAGGTGACGTGCTCCCGTTTCGGAAATAGACTTCGATATGCCTCTTCATTCGACGCGAACCGAGAGTTCGAACGGTCATCGTTAAAGAAATGCGGCTCTTTAACCGATGGAACATGGACCGAAGGATGTTGCGCGAGCCATGCGGCCAGCGACGTGGTCGCTGCCTTCGGGGTGCCTGGGATAAACAGATTGGGTATGGCACTATCACTCATTTGAAATTTTTCTCGTACTCCTGAGATAACGTATTGCGACATAAAAAAACGTCAGGTTCCAAGCAAGCGTAGTCGCCGCGACCGCTCCTGCCGTTCCGTAAACGCCATAAAGGACCGTACAGATACATACGGCAATTGTCCCCAATATCGCGGCACCGGTGGTTATTGCGAGGACAAATCTCTCCTGCCCGGTAAACGCAAGAAGGAGAGCCGCCGGGCCAGATACGTTGTACACTACATGACCAAGTGACAGTACGAGCAGTACACCATGAAACTTGGAATATGCTGGATCGAATATTCCGAGCAAAAAGTCTCCCAATACAGCGTAGGCCGCAAAAACGGAGAAGCTCATTACGCCACCGACGATGCACGAAATCGCAAAGGTGTGACGTAATTCTGAAAAATTCTCTTTAGCAATGGCAGTCGAAATTTTCGGTGCGATCGCCTGATTAATACCAACTGAAATGATTGCCAGAAGGCCCGAAAGTTTTTGTGCCGAAAAATATGCACCTACATCAGCGGCGCCCAATAGGTAGCCTACCACCAGCACACCAATTTGACTCTGGACAGGCCAAACCAAAGCGATCCCCCAGAACGGGGCTGTCGAGCGTCGATAATCGCTTCGAATTTCTGTTTCGCGCTCCAAGGGGACGCCTGACGGAAGGCGCAAGCTGCGGATCCAGCCGACCACCTGCGACACGATTGCAAGCGAGAGCAAGCAAGCGAGGATTGAAATGGCCTCCGTCGAAGAAACCAGATTGGCCCTGAATTGCAAACCTGAAGCATCAAAGAGCAAGACGCCAAAAATGATGCAGATCAACAGACGCCAAATTATATCGCGGGGCAACATTCCATAAGCCAGCGATCCCTTCGCGCGGTAATAATTGGACATGAATTCGGCGAATGCCATTAACATCGCAAGGCAAAGGGTAAGAAGCAATGCGGCACGCGGAAGCTTGGTAGAAAACTCCAATCCGAGCCAGATCGCGACCAAAGTTGTTATGACAGAGAATAGTGCGCCCGCAGCGATAAACTTCATCAGATTGCGCGACGCGAGCTTTAATGCAAACCGTGCCGAAGCGCCTTCATCATTGATCGTCAAATACTTGGGAAAGTATTTCAGGACGATCCTGTGCTGCCCACCCAGTAGAAAAAATGACAAGATCGTCGCGAGGGAAAAGGCGATCGAAAAGCGACCAAACTCTTGAACCGAGGTTGCGCGCGCAACAGCGACGAAGGAAAGGAACGTGAAGAGCGCGCCGAAACCCTTGATCGCACCCGAAACCATGATGCTGGAAAGGAGCTTGCGGTGCCTGCCCAATATGCGCTGCACAAACATTTTGGGAGGGATACTCTGTAAATCGGATGTCGGAGCCGAGCCACTATCCGATGGCTAAAAGCTTTGCAAGGAGAGCAATCCCGCTGGCACTCGGCCAGCGGGCGGCAGCTTGCGCCTTACTTCATCATGCTCCTGACAGCCTTCTCAGTCCCAGGGCCATAGGGAGGCTTAAATCCGCCCAGCTTAGCCACGTCGATCTTCGGCTGGGTATAGACGCTGCGAGCGTGGCTGAATTCGCGGAAGCCCTCGATCCCGTGGTAGCTGCCCATCCCGCTGGAGCCGACTCCGCCGAATGGCAGATCTTCCATCGACACATGGAAAATCACGTCATTCACCGTCACTCCCCCGCTAATCGTGCGTGTAAGGACCGTTTCGCGCTCGTTGCTGTCGTCGCCGAAATAATAGAGCCCGAGCGGGCGATCGTTCCGGTTCACGTAATCGATTGCCTCGTCCAGCTGCCTATAGGTCTTCACCGGCAGGACGGGGCCGAAGATTTCTTCCTGCATCGCCTTCATATCGTCGGTGACGCCCTTGAGGATGGTAAGAGGCATCTTGCGGGCATTGCTGCTGCCGAAATCCTCGTTACCGGGATTGACCTCGATCACCTCGGCACCCTTGTCGCGCGCATCGGCAACCATGTCCTGCAGACGATCAAAATGACGATCGGAAACGAGGCTGGCGTAGTCTTCGTTCTCGAGCAAGCTCGGATACATTTTGGCAGTGCCCTGCCAAACGCCATGAATTGCTTCGTCCTGCTTGCCTTCGGGTACGTACATGTAATCCGGCGCGAGGCAGATCTGGCCCGCGTTCATCATCTTACCCATGGCAATCCGCTCACCTGCCTTGGCGAAATCGGCGCTTTCTCCGAGAATGACGGGGCTCTTGCCGCCGAGTTCCAGCGTGACGGGTACGAGGTTCTTCGACGCGGCTTCCATCACCTTGCGGCCTGTAGCAGTCGAACCGGTGAAAACCAGATGATCGAAGGGTAGTTCGGAAAAGGCCGCGGCAACTTCGGGTCCACCGGTGAATACGGCGCATTCGTCGGGCGTAAAGTATTCTTCGACCAGTTCCTGCATCATCAGGCTGGTCTTCGCGGTAAATTCGCTCGGCTTGATCATCGCCCGGTTCCCGGCGGCGAAGACCTGCATCAGCGGGCCGAAGGTGAGATTCACCGGAAAATTCCACGGGCTGAGGATGCCGATCACGCCTTTCGGTTCATACCGCAGTTCTGCCTTCGCACCCAGCAGACCAAGTGGGAACTGCACGCTACGCCGCTCGGGCTTCGACCACTTGTCGACATGCTTCAGGCAGTATTTTCCGAAGTTCACCGTGCCCGCTATGTCGGTAATCATGGATTGCATCGGGGAGCGGTTGCCGAAATCGGCGCTCATCACCTTGCATAGGTCATCGCCGTGTTCCTTGAGAAGCTTCATCGCGCGCTCGATGCGGCTCTTGCGAGCTTCGATCGGCTCGGGACGCGCCTCGGTGAACACGGCGCGCTGCTTGCGCAGGACATCTTCCATCTCAAGTTTGCGATTGTCCGCCATCATATTCTCCTGGGGTCTATGTTGCGCTGCAGCAGCACAAGTCCTATCTCGACAGGCAGATATTCCAGACAACAAGGACCAGCACAAGCATGAGCCAGTTCAGCGCAAACGATCCCGTCGTCATCCTGTCCTACGCCCGCACTCCAATGGGCAGCATGCAGGGCGCCCTATCCGATGCATCCGCGACAGATCTCGGCGCCACGGCGGTGAAGGCCGCGGTCGAGCGCTCGGGAGTGCCGGTCGACAAGTTCGACCGCACCTACATGGGCTGCGTTCTTCCGGCTGGCCTCGGCCAGGCCCCTGCCCGCCAGGCCTCGATCAAGGCCGGCCTGCCCAAGTCCGTTCAGGCGACCACGGTCAACAAGGTATGCGGCAGCGGCATGCAGACGGTCATCATGGGTGCAGAGGCGCTCGCCAGCGGAACGATCGACTATGTAGTCGCTGGCGGTATGGAGAGCATGACCAACGCGCCTTATTTGCTGAAGAAACACCGCAGCGGCGCGCGTATTGGCCACGACACGACCTACGACCACATGTTCCTCGACGGCCTCGAAGACGCATATGAGGAAGGGCGAGCCATGGGCACTTTCGCCCAAGGCACTGCCGACGAATACCAGATGACGCGCGAGGAAATGGACGCGTATTCCATCGAATCGTTGCGCCGGGCCAACGCGGCGATCGAAAGCGGTGCCTTTGCGAGCGAGGTCGTCCCGGTCACAGTTTCGACCCGCAAGGGTGACGTGACCGTCGATACGGATGAGGCACCCGGTCGTGGCAATCCCGACAAGATCCCGCAATTGCGACCCGCCTTTGCGAAAGATGGGACAATTACGGCCGCCACCTCGTCTTCGATCTCGGACGGTGCGGCGGCCGTCGTCTTGAGCCGTGAAAGCGTAGCGAGGGAAAATGGTCAGGCGCCCGTGGCCAAGATCGTCGCCATGGCTGCGCATGCGCAAGAACCCGCCCAGTTTACTGTCGCTCCGATAGGCGCAATCGAAAAGGTGCTGGATCAGGCTGGCTGGAAAGCGGACGAGGTAGACCTTTGGGAAGTCAACGAAGCCTTCGCCTGTGTCGCCATGTTCGCCATGCGGGATATCGGCATCCCGCATGACAAGATCAACGTAAATGGCGGCGGCACTGCGCTTGGTCATCCGATCGGTGCCAGCGGCGCGCGTATCATTGTGACGCTGCTCAACGCGCTCAAGAGCCAAGGCAAGAAGAAGGGCGTGGCCAGCCTTTGCATCGGCGGCGGGGAAGCGACGGCTGTGGCCGTCGAAATTCTCTAGGTGTAAAATTCAGGAAGCTGACGCGATCTTACGAGTCTGCTTGCCTCCCAAAATTCTGAAAGGGGCGGCTTAAGGTCGCCCCTTTCTGGAATTGGCACGCCCCGATTTCCGACAACACGTTCACGGTTCGCCTGCGCCCCAGAGACTTTTCTGACGAACCCAGCCTGCACGTTCACCGACGGTGAACTCGCACCATCCATCATCGCAGTCGCCGAGCCTTCCCACCACGCCCGGCTCCAATCGCCATTTGACCTTCGAGGTCTTATCGTTATCCTCATGCATGGTTGCAGGGCTTTTCCCGATCACCACCGCACCCCGATCCGGATCGAGCAACCGCGAAGCCACCCAGCCTCGTGCCCCATCGGGATCCTCGATCAACCGCCAGCCTTCCATCACGCGGACCACCTTCACCGGTAGCCCCCTGCGGCGGTAGACCCAATCGATCTTGTAATCGGCGCTCGGTCCTACACGCATGTTGATCTCGTCGGCCCGCAGGCTTGCCCAATAGGGAACCTCGCGATCCTGGGCCTGGACAGATGTGGCCAACATAAGTGCTGACAGGCAAAGAATTAAACGAAGCATCATGTCCTCCCCCAATACCGGCAGCAAGCTGCGCTCACAAGCATTGCTTGACCCTCCCGATGCGGAAAGCGTAGCGAGTTGGATTGCATGGTAACGACATCGACATCAGCGTCAGCTCCCGAGAAGCGTATTAACCGGAAACCGCGCGTGGTGGTGACCCGGCGTCTCGGCCCTTGGGTGGAGGACCGGATGACCGAACTTTTCGATGTGCGCACCAATGCGTCCGACATGCCGCTGACCCGCGACCAACTGCTGGAAGCGATGCAGGATTGCGACGTTCTCGTGCCGACCGTTACGGATAGTATCGATGGCGAGATGATTTTGCAGGCCGGCGAAGATCTCGGTCTGATCGCCAATTTCGGTGCCGGTACAGAGCATATCGATCTGGACGCAGCCGCGCAGGCAAAAATCATGGTGACCAATACTCCCGGTGTATTCACTGACGATACCGCCGACCTGACCATGGCCGGAATCATTGGTGTGCCGCGCCGGATTCGTGAAGGCGTCCAGCTGATCCGCAGCGGCGAATGGACCGGCTGGGCGCCCACTGCCATGCTCGGCCGCAAGCTCGGCGGGAAGACCCTGGGCATCGTTGGCATGGGGCGGATTGGCCAGGCGGTGGCACACCGGGCACGGGCTTTCGGGCTGGAGATTGCCTACCACAACCGTAAGCGCCTACCCGAGGCGATCGAACGCATGGTCGCTGCAAGCTGGGTCGAAAGCATCGATGAACTCGTCGCGCAGGCGGATATCCTTACGCTCCACTGTCCTGCCACACCGGGAAACCATCACCTGATAGACGAGCGGCGCCTCTCCCTGATGAAACAGGGTGCGAGCCTCATCAACACTGCGCGCGGCGATCTCGTCGACGAGGAAGCGCTGATCACGGCGCTCGAAAGCGGGCATCTCGCCGGAGCCGGGCTGGATGTCTATCCGGACGAGCCAAACGTCGACGAACGCTTGATCCGACATCCGAATGTGATGACCCTTCCCCATATCGGAAGCGCTACGCGGGAAGGCCGCGAGGATTCGGGGCACAAGGTCATCGCGAACATCCGCATGTGGGCCGATGGACACCGACCGCCGGACCAGGTACTTAGCGGGCTTAGCTGACGGCTCTTGCTCCCCGCGCGCCATGCTGTAAGCGATTGCGGTCATGGATGAATTCGCCGCAAAAATCGAAGCACTCGAGCATTTGTGGATGCGAAGCTGGGTGCAGCGTGACCGCAACCAGATGAAAGCTCTGGCCGCACGGGATTTCATTTTCCTGTTGGGCTCAAGAAGCCCCGCAATCCTCGACCGCGCGAGCTGGCTGGAGGCAGCGACCACCCGCTTTCGCTGCTCGGGCTATCGTTTCGACGAAGTTTATGTCCGACGCCACGGCCCCACCGCGGTGTTCGCTACCCGCATGACCTTGGACGCGAACATGGGCGACCATGAATGGTCAGGCGAAACTTGGCTGATGGACCTATGGCAGAAATCGAAGGTAAGGCGAAAATGGCGCATCGTTGAGCGCACGCTCTCGCGGCCTGATACGGACGAGAAAATGCCAGATGCAATCAGGTCGATGCAACTCTGGCGTTAGGTCCGGTTCTAATTTGAGTCCGTTCCGGATCTACGACGCGCGCCGACTTAAAGATTGTCGTGCTGCGGCATGCCGAGGACGTGGAAGCCGCCGTCGACACGGATGATCTCACCCGTAGTGCAGGCCCCGGCATCGGAACACAAGTAGACTGCCGTGCCGCCTACTGCTTCCAGCGTTGCGTTGGCACGTAGCGGCGCGTTGGCCTCGGTGTGCTTGAAAGTCTTGCGTGCGCCACCGATTGCCGAGCCGGCTAGCGTTTTCATCGGGCCCGGGCTGATCGCGTTGACGCGGATGCCTTCCGGCCCAAGGTCGTTGGCCAGATAGCGCACAGCCGACTCAAGTGCGGCCTTGGCCACGCCCATCACGTTGTAATTTGGCGCTACACGGTTGGAGCCCATGTAGCTCAGGGTCAGTACTGTCCCGCCATGTTCCACCATCATCGGATGGGCGCGGCGGGCGATTTCGATCAGGCTGTAAGCGGAGATATCCAGCGAGTTCCTGAAATTCGCCCGCGAGGTGTTGAGAATGCGGCCCGTCAGTTCCGACTTGTCGGAGTAGGCGATGGCGTGGACAACGAAGTCCAGCCTGCCCCACCGATCCTGCAAGGCACCAAAAGCAGCATCGAGCGAGGCATCATCGGTGACATTCACATCGAGCAGGAAATCCGAACCCACGCTCTGGGCAAGCGGCTCCACTCGCTTTTGGAAAGCATCGCCCTGATAGGTAAAAGCCAGTTCAGCGCCTGCATCGGCACAAGCTTTGGCGATCCCCCAGGCAATCGATCGATCATTGGCCACGCCCATTACAAGACCGCGTTTTCCTGCAAGCACGCCCATTCTCAATCCACCTTAACTATTAGCATCATGGCCTTGGTTTTACCCATGAAATTTTGACAACAAAATCGAACCATTGGTGCCGCCAAATCCAAACGAATTGGTCATCACAGTATCGAGGCCAGCATTCGCGACCATTTCGGTGGCGATCTCTTCCGGCTTCAGTGCCGAATCAAGTGTTTCGACATTGATCGAGGGAATGATGAAGTCATGCTCCAGCGCCAGCAGGCAGTATATCGCCTCCTGTGCGCCAGTGGCCCCCTGGCTATGTCCGGTCATTGACTTGGTCGAACTGACCGGCGGCGTCGCGCCGTCCCCGAAGACCCGGCGCACTGCCTCGATCTCGCCCACATCGCCAACGGGCGTCGAGGTGCCATGCGCGTTGATATAGCTTACCTTGCGATCTTCGGCGAGCGTGCGAAGCGCGCCGCGCATGGCTCGCTCTCCGCCCTCGCCCGAAGGCGCAACCATGTCGGCCCCGTCCGAAGTGGCGCCGAAACCGGTAACTTCGGCGTAAATCTTCGCGCCGCGTGCCTGCGCATGCTCAAGGCTTTCCAGAACCACGATGGCGCCGCCGCCGCCGATCACGAAGCCATCACGGTCCGCGTCAAAAGCACGCGAGGCACGTTCTGGCGTGTCATTATACTTGCTCGACATCGCGCCCATGGCGTCGAACAGGCACGACAGTGTCCAGTCCAGCTCTTCACCGCCGCCGCCGAACATCACGTCCTGGTTGCCCAGAGCAATCTGCTGTGCCGCCATGCCGATACAGTGAAGCGAGGTGGAACAGGCCGAAGTAATGGAAAAATTCATGCCTTTGATCTGATAGGCCGTGGCAAGGTTGGCGCTCACGGTAGAGGACATGCACTTGGGCACGGCGAACGGTCCGATGCGCTTCGTTGCGCCGGTCTTCAACACCGTCTGGTGGGCGGCAAGCATAGCCGAGGTGGACGGGCCACCCGATCCGGCGATAAGCCCGGTCATCGGATTGATGACGTCCTTTTCCTCCAGCCCGGCATCGGCGATGGCCTGCCCCATGGCAATGTGGGCGTAGGCCGCACCCGGCCCCATGAAGCGCAGGGTGCGCTTGTCCACATGCTCTGAAACGTCGAGGTCGACCGCCCCCGCAATCTGCGAGCGGAAGCCGTGTTCGGCCATTTCCTCGTTGAAGGTGATACCGGATTTGCCCGCTTTCAGCGCGGCCAGCACTTCGGCGGCATTATTGCCAATCGAGGAGACGATCCCCAGACCGGTTACGACGACTCGACGCATGTTATCCTCTCACGCCTCTGACAAGGCGACTTTCATATCTTTGACTTGATAGATGACTTCGCCATCGGCCTCGACGCGGCCGTCGGCCACACCCATCGTCAAGCGGCGGGACTGTATCGCCTTGGTGAAGTCCACGTAATATGTGAGCATCTTGCGGTCGGGCCGCACCATGCCGGTCAGCTTCACTTCGCCGACACCGAGCGCATAGCCGCGCCCCTCCCAGCCTCGCCAGCCCAAGTTGAACCCCGTAAGCTGCCATAGCCCGTCCAGGCCAAGACAACCGGGCATGATCGGGTTGCCGGGAAAATGGCATTCGAAGAACCAAAGGTCCGGTTTGATGTCGAATTCTGCGACCACATGACCCTTGCCATGTGAACCACCATCGCCGGAAATATCGGTAATTCGGTCCATCATCAGCATCGGAGGTTCGGGCAATTGCGCATTACCGGGACCAAACAACTCGCCCCGTGCGCACTTCAGCAGGTCCTCACGGTCAAAACTGGTCGGGAAATTTGCCATCCCAGACGGTACTCCTCACCATTGCGTATTACTTGAGGCTGCGCCTAGCATCACGTCCTGCTACTGGAAAGAGCGCAGGAAATTTCGTTTGAGCGGTTACTCCAAGTAGGCGAAGGGGCGCACCCGCAAGTGTACGTCAGGTATTGGGACAAGCAGTGATCGCCTCAGGATCGGGGCGCTTTTCGGCGCGTTCGAAGCGTGCGAAATACCCTTTGAGATCGGGCCGCTCTACGAACTCCACAAGCTTGAAGCCCACCTGTTCGAACTCGCAAAACAGTAGCTTCGGCGCGATCCCGTGCTGGTCAGTCGGACGATCGATATCGACCACTATTACCTGCCCTTCGTTTCGCAAGGCAGGCCACATGCGCCAGAGGAATTCATATGGCTGCTCGATTTCATGGTACATGTGGACCATGAAAATGCGGTCGAAACTGTTGTCGGGCAGCTTCGGGTCAGCGACTTCACCGCGGCGGATCGACACATTGTCGAGCCTATACCGCTCCACGCGCCGTGCCAGGCGATCGAGCGCTCGCTGATCAATGTCCTGTGCCAACACGCGGCCTTCGGCATCTACTCGCTCGGCCAGACGAACAGTGTAATACCCGTTGCCTGCGCCAATATCCGCCACGGTCATCCCAGGGGTGATTTCAGCCAGATCCATCACTGTTTTAGCTTCGCCGCGGCTATCGCGCTGATCTTCCGTCGAAAACTGGTTGGACCCGATTTCCGAAACAGGCCGGTCAGGCTCAGGAAACAGCGCCTCGGCTTCCGGCTGTTCAACGCAAGCGGACGCCAGCAGTGAAGCAACAAGCAGGAACGGCACGCGCCGTGTCACTCGGTGTCCTCCACCTCGATTTGTTCACCTGTAACCCGCTGGGCGAGTGCAGCTGAAATGAACGGGTCGAGCGCGCCGTCCAGCACATCATCTGGAGTGGGCGACTGGACGCCGGTGCGCAGATCCTTGACCATCTGATAGGGCTGCAGGACGTAACTCCGGATCTGGTGCCCCCACCCGATCTCGCTTTTCTCCTGATATTCGCCCGATGCCACAGCCTCTCGCTCTGCCATCTCGCGCTCGAACAGCCGGGCTTTGAGCATGTTCATGGCCGTAGCCTTGTTCTTGTGCTGGCTGCGATCGTTCTGGCTCGCCACGACTATGCCCGTCGGCTGATGTGTTATGCGCACTGCGGAATCGGTTGTGTTGACGTGCTGTCCGCCTGCACCCGACGCTCTGTAGGTATCGATCTTGAGATCGGAAGGGTTGATCTCGATGTCGATATCGTCGTCGATCACTGGATAGACCCAGACCGAACTGAAGCTGGTGTGGCGGCGCGCCGAGCTGTCATACGGGCTGATCCGGACGAGGCGATGCACGCCGCTTTCCGTCTTTGCATAGCCATATGCGTTTTCACCCTTCAGAAGCAGGGTCGCTCCCTTGATCCCGGCCTGGTCGCCAGCTTGGTATTCAACCGTCTCGACCTTAAAACCGCGACGTTCGGCCCAGCGACCATACATGCGGAAGAGCATCTCCGCCCAGTCCTGGCTCTCGGTACCACCGGCGCCAGCGTGGATTTCGACGTAGGTATCGTTGCCGTCGGCCTCTCCCGACAGCAAGGCCTGGACCTTGTCTCGGTCGGCTCGATCGGCCAGTGCTGCCAGGCTGGTGAGGCCATCCTTGACCACCTCGTCGTCGCCCTCGGCATCACCCATCTCGACGAACTCGATGGCATCGCTCATTTCGCTCTCGATCTCACGGACGGTATTGATCGCAGTTTCGAGACGTTTCTGTTCCTGGGTGATGGCCTGAGCCTTCTTCGGATCATCCCAAAGCGTGGGATCTTGCACGCGCGCGTCCAGCTCGTCCAGACGGCGAAGTGCGCGCTCCCAGTCCAGTGACTGGCGCACGAGAGCAAGTGCAGCTTCGATACGGTCGATATAGGCCTGCCCTTCGGCACGCATAATTCAATTCCTCAAGCGATTGGTCCGCCCACCTAACGCTCGGACGGCGATTGTAAAGTTTCGCGGAGTGGCGGACTAATAGATGCCGCCTTGGTCCTCAATGAAATCGGAAGGTTGCTCTTCTGCACGCTGCGCACTTCTTGCCCGAACTCCTTCGCGGGCGCGGCGTATCAACTCGAGTATTTCGCTTCGCCGTGCGGCCAATTCGTCCGAACGGGTCGAACGAGCTGGTTCGGTATCGGGCTTGAACGCTTCCCAGATCACCGAGGCCGTAGGCTCGTTGCTGGGCGATCCTTCGAATACGCGCTTGCCGGTCCGCCGATCTATTTTGACCATGCGGATGCCCGGCGGCGCGATGAAGTCGTCCGCCGTCCAGCGCTCTCGCGTTTCCTCGATGAACTGCTTCATGATCGGCGCGGCGGTGTTGCCGCCCTGGACCCACCCACCGAGATTGCGCGGCTGGTCAAAGCCCACATACATTCCCGCGATAATCTCGGGCGTTCCGCCCACGAACCAAGCGTTGGTCGGGCCGTTGGTGGTCCCTGTCTTGCCGAAGAGCGGCAATTCGAGACTGCGCAGACGAACGGCTGTGCCCCGGGTCACGACACCCTGCAACATATGGACCACTTGGAACGCGGTGCGCGGGTCCAGTACCTGCCGCCCGCCCGGTTCGAAGCGGGGCATCGGCTGTCCATCCCACTCGTCCATGTTGCAGGTCACGCATTCGCGATTGTCACTGCGGTAGATGACCTTGCCGTGACGGTCCTGCACGTAATCGATGACCGAGCCCTCGTGCTGTCGGCCCCAGTTGGCCAACGCTGCATAACCGTTCACCATTTTCGCAACGGTTGTGTCGCCTGCTCCGAGCGCGAAAGAATAGTACGGTTCGTAATCTCCCACGCCGAGGCGCTTGATCGTCTCGGTGACGTTTTTCATTCCCGTGTCGTCCGCAATATGGATCGTCATCAGGTTCCGGCTCTGCTCGAGGCCCCAGCGCATGGTGTGCTCACCGCCGCCACCGCCACCGAAATTCCGGAAGCACTTTTCGCCCAAATTCGCACCCTGCCAGACGCAGAATGTCTGGTCCGGGACCATCGTCGCGGGAGTCATCCCGTGGTCGAGAGCTGCAGCATAAACGAACGGCTTGATCGTCGAACCGGGCTGACGCAGCGCCTGGGTAGCGCGGTTGAAGCTGCCTAGGCGGCTGTCGAAACCACCCTGCATGGCGAGAATTCGCCCTGTCTTGGGCGAGGCGGCAAGAAACGCACCGGAAACTTCCGGCACGCCCCGTATCCGGTAGCCGCTGCCGGATTCTTCCACGGCGACGACATCGCCAACTTCGATCGAGGACGGGGCACCCGAAAGATCGTAATCTTCGCCGTTGGTAAGGCCGATCTTGGGCGAAGAGCCGGATTCGGTAACAACACCTACCCGCCAATCCTCGTAATTGATCGAGATGTTGGACGAAAGAAGCTGACCGTGAAGATCGCCATTCTCGGGGTTCAGCGTCGCGATAGCTCCAGTGTACCCACGGTTTCCATGATAGCGGAGAAGTTGCGCGCGCAGGGCATCGCGTGCAGCGTCCTGCAGTTCGACATCGAGCGAAGTACGCACCCACAATCCGCCGGCATAGACGCTGTTCGATCCGTCTTCGGACGTCTCGCCGAATTCATCGATCAACTGCCTGCGAACTTCTTCGAGGAAGTACCCTGCATCTGCCGAGCGTTCGGAGCGTTGCTGGACAAGTCCGAGAGGTTGCCGCTTGGCCGCCGCCGCTTCCGAGGCATTTACGAAGTCGTTTGCGACCATCTGGTCGAGCACGAAATTGCGGCGCTCGATAGCCAGATCCTCGTAGCGTGAACGACCATACCGTTCCGGTGCCTTTGGCAGGATGGCAAGGAAGGCGGTTTCGTGAAGTTCGAGGTCGTCCACGTCCTTATCGAAGTAAGCGCGAGCGGCAGCCTGGACCCCGAAACTTCGGCGCCCAAGCGGAATTTCATTAAGATAAAGCTCAAGGATTTCCTGCTTCGTCAGCACTTGCTCGATACGCTGCGCAAGGATCATTTCCTTGAGCTTCCGGGTGACCGAGTATTCATCCCCGAGCAAAAGGTTCTTCGCGACCTGTTGAGTAATGGTCGAACCACCTACTGCCCGTTCATCCGAACCAAACTTGGTTGCATAATCGACGACGGCATTGAGCGTGCCTGTGAAATCCACCCCACCATGACTGAAGAAGGTCTTGTCCTCTGCAGAGAGAAACGCCTCAATCATCTGCTGGGGGAAATCGACATATTGCAGTTGCACGCGTCTTTCACGCGCGTAGGAATGAACGATCTCCCCGTCCACGCCGCGAACCACGGTGGGCAACGGCGTTTCATATTCGAGAAGCGAATCGGCTTCTGGCAAATTCCGCGCGAGTGAGGCCCATGCGAGCACGAGCAAAATCAAACCGATACCGACGAGATAGGTCAGCACACGCAAGCGGCGGCTGTGATGCCAGTTGTCTCGCATCCAAGCGAGAAAACGTGCGGGATCACCCGTCAGGCGCTGGCGGACATAGTCCAGTTTGGGAATGGCAACCATAATCGGATGCGGCCTTAGCATGCGCATTCTGGACAATACCAGAACAAGAATCTCGACTTGCGATCAATTGTCGTCCTGCCGGACAAAGTAGGCGCGTATCGCACGTGCCATGACGCCTGCGAAAGCCTCTTTCCCCTCTTCTGATGCGAGCCGCATCGCGTCCTCCTCATTCGAGATGAAGCCACTTTCATAGAGCACGGAAGGAACGTCCGGAGCGCGCAGCACCGCAAGCCATGCAGATCGCCGCGCTTGCGGATGAAACTGGATCGCCCCCTCGCCTTCACGCTCGATCAAAGCGGCGAATTCGCGTGATTGTCCCTGTGTGAGGCGCTGCGAAAGTTCTACGAGGATGTCGCTGACTTGTTCATCCTGCTGCGACAGGTCCACACCGCCAAGTACATCGGATGCATTTTCACGCTGGGCGAACAGAGCCGCGGCGCGGCTCGATGCCTCCGGCGAAAGCGTATAAATGCTGGCTCCCGCAACCTCGCCCTGTGCGCCCGCGCTGTCGGCATGGAGCGACAGGAACAGGTCTGCCCCAAGCCGCTGCGCTATGCGATATCTCTCCGTATGAAGGAGGTAGGTGTCGTCATCGCGTGTAAGCGCGACCCGGGCGATATTCCTTGCTTCTAGTTCGGTTCGCAGCGTCTTTGCCAACCCGAGGACCAGATCTTTTTCGACATAGCCGCGGGCCGAGGCACCCGGATCGTGTCCGCCATGTCCCGCGTCTATGACAACCAATGGCAAGTCAGTGTCGCCCTCCACCTCGGGCAAGCCTATCTGGCTGGCTTCGCGTGGCAGTTCGACCCGCGCCACATATCCTGCGCCATGACCCACAATTCCGGTGCCGCGTGCCAGCATCACCAAACCGCCTACGATGATAAGGGGCGAGAGCATAAGTGCAAGAAGCGGGAAACGGCGTTTCATTTCGGGCCAATGGTTAGGGGCTAAGGCATGAACGGCGCAATATAGTTGCCGTGTGATACCCACGGTGCTAGCGAACAAGTACTCGGAAAACCGGTGCCTCCGATCGGCGCGCTACATTCGCGACGAAGAGGGTCACTCCACCGAGGACGCCGTCGCCATTCCGGTCGCGGCATCGAACGAACAGGTTGATGCAGGACACGCTTCTCTCCCTACCGGCCGACAGCATGCAGGCGGTTCACCGTTTTGCAGCGGCGGGGGGACGGACGGCCCGTAAATCGGTCCAGGGCGCCCTAGCAGACACGAATCACCAGCCTCTCGCCAATGCGACTAGCTGGCTTTCCAATGCCGCAAACCCTTCGGGGAAACGCGGATTTTCTACACTAAAGCGCAGCAGGCTCGGCGGGTGTAGCCCGCCCCGCAGCGCATGGAGAATTATTAATGGCAACGCGCATGTTAATCGACGCGCGCCACCCGGAAGAAACCCGGGTGGCGGTCCTCAAGGGAAACCGGATTGAGGAATTCGATTTCGAATCTGCCGACAAGCGGCAGATCAAAGGCAACATCTACCTCGCCAAGGTAACGCGAGTAGAACCTTCACTTCAGGCAGCCTTCGTCGATTTCGGCGGCAACCGGCACGGTTTCCTCGCCTTCAGCGAAATCCATCCTGATTATTACCAGATTCCGAAGGAAGACAGAGAAGCGCTGCTGGCAGCAGAAGCCGAGGTCGCCGAAGAAGAACAGCGCTTGCGCGCCGAGGAAGAAGAACGCGGCGAGATGCCCGGCGACGAGTACGACGCCGATGACGAAAGCTCCGAAGCGCTTGCCGAAGATCTCGCCGAAGACGGCCTCGAAGAAGTAGACACCTCCGACAAGGACGACGTCGCCACGATCGAGGAAGGCCATCTCGACCGGGACGAAGACGACGAGGACGACGAAGAAGAGAACGACGGTCGCTCCAAGGATCGCGGACGCCGCGGTCGCGGACGCCGTCAGGGCAAAGGACGCAGCCGCGCCAAGGAAGTCGACGAAGCGCGCGCGAAGCGCATGGCATTGCGCCGCAAGTACAAGATTCAGGACGTCATCCAGCGCCGCCAGGTTCTGCTGGTGCAGGTCGTGAAGGAAGAGCGCGGCAACAAGGGCGCAGCCCTGACGACGTATCTCAGCCTCGCCGGACGCTATACCGTGCTCATGCCTAACAGCAGCCATGGTGGCGGCATCAGCCGGAAGATCAATTCGGCGAGCGACCGGAAGCGCCTCAAGCAAGTGGTTTCAGATCTCAAGCTGCCGAAGACCATGGGGCTCATTGTGCGAACCGCGGGCCTTTCACGCACCAAGACCGAAATCAAGCGTGACTTTGATTATCTCGCCCGCCTGTGGGACGAAATTCGCGAAAACACGCTTGCATCTGCGGCCCCTGCCCTGATCCATTCGGACAGCGATCTGGTAAAACGGGCCATCCGCGACATTTACAATCGAGAAATCGAGGAAGTCGTGGTCGAGGGCGAAGAGGGCTACAAGTCGGCCAAGGCTTTCATGAAGATGCTCATGCCCAGCCACGCGCGCCGGGTGAAGCAGTATGCCGATCCGGTGCCGTTGTTCCAGCGTTACGGCGCCGAAGACCAGCTCAAGGCGATGTACGATCCGGTGGTCCAGCTAAAATCCGGCGGCTATCTGGTGATCAATCCGACCGAAGCGCTGGTTTCGATCGACATCAACTCGGGGCGCTCCACCAAGGAGCACAATATCGAGCAAACGGCCCTTTCGACTAACCTCGAAGCCGCCAAGGAAATTGCTCGTCAATTGCGTCTCCGTGACATGGCCGGTCTGGTTGTGATCGACTTCATCGATCAGGAGCATCACTCGAACACCCGCAAGGTCGAACGCGCCATGAAGGACGCGCTCAAGAACGACCGCGCGCGTATTCAGGTAGGCCGTATTTCAAGCTTCGGTCTGATGGAAATGAGCCGCCAGCGCCTCCGCACCGGCGTGCTCGAAGCGACTACGCGCGAATGCCCGCACTGCGATGGCACCGGCCTCGTTCGCACCGCGAGTTCGGCAGGCTTGTCGGCGCTACGTTTGATCGAAGAAGAGGCAGCAAAGGGCAAAGGCACGAAGATACGCCTCGCAGCTAGCACGGAAGCTGCAGTCTACCTGCTGAACGAAAAGCGGGCTGAACTGGTCGAGATAGGCGAGCGTTACGGCGTCACTGTCGAAGTCGTGCCAGAAGGTGAAGATGAAGGCGCGAAAATGAGCGTCGCCAGCCACGGTCCCAAGCCCAAGGACGTACCAAAATTCGAAGCCTTGGTTGATGACCACGAAGATGAGGCTGAAGACGACGACGTCGAGGTCGAGGTCGATTCTTCCGAAGAGGACGAGGAAGATGATCGCCAGCGCAACAAGCGGCGCCGCCGCCGTGGCGGTCGCGGACGCAACAAGAATCGCGATCAGAATGACGATCAGGATGAAGCCGACGAACGTCCGGAGGAGAATACTTCCGAGGACAATGACGGCGAGGATAAGCCGAAGAAGCGTCGCCGGCGTGGTGGTCGTCGTCGCGGTGGCCGCGGCCGCGGCAAGGAAGGCTCCAGCGAAGTCGGTTCAGACGATGCCGAGAAGCTGGAAGAGGTTTCCGAACAGGTCGCCAACGACATGGCTGTAGTGGCCGGTCCCGAAGGCGCCCCTGAAACTGCTGAAGCGGCGGCCGACGAAAAGCCCAAGAGGCGCACCTCCAGACGGAAAAAGCCCGTCGAAGAGGATACTTCCGGCGAGGCACCGCCCGAAAGCACGGCCGAGGAAAAGCCGAAGCCGAAACGTACGCGCAAGAAGAAGGTGGAAACCGAAGCGGCGGATATTCCGGCACAGGACGCGCCCAAGCCGAAGCGTACCCGAAAGAAGAAAGCAGAGGTGGAAGCTGATACCAAGTCGGAACTAGCCGAAGCCGCTCCGCCGAAGCCCAAGCGCACTCGCCGCAAGAAGGCTGACGAGACCGCCGAAACTGCGCAGGCTGTAGAAAAGGTGTCACCAGAACAGCCCGCAGCCAAACCTGCCACGACGTCGAAAACCGGAACCGCAAACGACACGGGCCCCGACAGCGATGCCAAACCCAAGCGCGGCTGGTGGCAGCGCACTTTCGGCGAATGATATGATCTGATTGTCCCGACCGGCAAATCAGCCGGTCGGGACAGTATTTCCAGCGGTCAGGCTCCAGCGGGGCGAGCGATGCCCCATTCCATCCAGCCCACCACCCTTGGCGTGTTGTCCAGATATGCCTGACCGAACGGCTCTACTTCGAAACCCGCACCGCGTAAGCTTGCTCCCACGGGTCGCGTAAGGTGGCAGCCGCCAGCCAAGGGCTTCCAAAGAGGCTCTATCCGCTCCTGCAATCGGGCAATTTCGGCATCCGGGGCTCTGCCGTGTTCGAGAAAGAGCAACCTTCCCTGCGGTTTCAATATTCGGCGCAGCTCGCTCAATACCTTTGCCGGATCACCAACCGAGCAAAGCGTATAGGTACACACTGCTGTATCGAAGCTGCTATCCGGAAACGGGATCTCTTCGCCAAATCCTTCACGGATGTCATAGTCCCATCCCACGGCACCCGCTCGCTCGCGCGCATTCTCGAGCAATCTCGCATGCGGATCGATCCCGGCGAATCCAGTGACCCTTGTGCTGTCGTAAAGCGCCTGATTGAGCCCGCCACCACAACCCAGCTCGAAGACTCGTCCCTCGGCCAAAGGGATGATTTCCCGACGCCGCGACTCGATGCCCCTTTGTCCGCACGCAAATGTAATAATTCGCGGCATGATGTGTGCTTCGTAAAGGCGCTTTATCCCCATGCATTCTCCCGCGTGCGATTCGCAGGCAAGCTTATCCCGAAACCTAGTTTTCGGAAGGATCGTTTCGTCGCTCCAGCAGAATTTGCCGCACCGCTTCGAGATCCTCCAATTTGTCGACGTCGACTGCCGCGAGTCCGTCGGTGGCGGATACGAGGGTGGCATTTATCCCAATTCGGTCGCCAAGTCGCGCCACGCCCTCCGACAAGCTCAGCCGGCGAAATAGCATTTGGATGAGTGTCGACACTCCGAGACGGGCGGCGATCCGCCAGGGACGTTTACGATCGGCCTCCACCGTCGCCCAGATATCGATCGCCTTTCCAGCGCGCGGCGTACGGAGGTAAAAGAGATTGCATCCCGACCAATCCCCATCGGAAAACCGGAGATATGTCCGTCTGGCCGAAGGCAATGCGCGTTCAATTGCGGAGCGTTCGGCAAGCATCACGGATAGATCGGCCGTTTCCGGGGTCTTGTCGATTAGCTCGCCGACCCACTCTTTCCGCAACAAAGCGTGATCGGAAGTCGTCACGATCATCGGGGCACCCAGTTCCTTGAAGGCTGCAGCGACGCTCCCACTCGGACCATTTTCAGCCGAGATGGTTGCGACTTGCAAAGCGCGCGCCAGTTCTGCGACAGGCCCCGCATTGCAGCTCACCGATATCCGCTTGATTCCTGCCGCTCGGAGCGCACTTACGACCCGTTCAAGGAGAGTGGACCCGTCCAGCGAAATCAGCGCCTTGTGCGGCACTCCCACAGATTCCGCAAAAGGATCTCCGCCGGGTCTGCTTCCTGCGAGGATGATTGCAGAAGGTGTCATTGCGGGCTTTCCGTGCGCTTCAGATTGCGGAGCACCAGCTTCACCGTCAGGCTCATGACAGCCCACAAAACCGCGAGGCCGATGGCCACTGCGATACCGACGCCGATCGGGCCCAGATGAACCAGCAGGAATATCCCGGCGGCAAGCACAGCAACTGCCAATGCGCGAACCAGCAAGGGATAAAGCGCGTGGCCGGTCGAATAGAGTAACGGCTCATAAGTCACCGAAGCAAGTTCGAACGAAGCTCCGATAGCGAGCGGGATGAGTATGGCGGCGCCGCGAACGTAATCCTCGCCGCCGATCAGAAGAAGGAGTGGCTCACCGAGGAAAACCGCTGCAAGTGTGACGGCCGCACCCCCTATTGCAGCGATAATAGATGTCTGGCGTACCAGCTTGCTGAAATTATCGATGGAATGAGTTGTGCGCGCCATTGCGAATTCGGGAAAAATCGCCCTGGCTAGAAGCGACGAAAGCTTGCCGATGCCCTGCGCTAGCTGGTCAGCCAGTCGATAGAGACCTGCCGCGCTGGTGCCGAGAAAATATCCAACAGCGAGTAGCGGTCCTTGCTTGTAGACAGCATCGAGAGTCGACGAAAAGTATGTCACGCCGAAAAATTGTGGCAAGCTAGGGTTCGTCGACAAGGTTTCGCGGAAATGTCCCAAGTGCTTGTGGTGCAAGGCCTCCGGCACAATGCGCCATGCCACGATCCAGTAAAGCAAGCCGACAATCAGATCGAAGAAGGCCCATGCGAACAGGAAGCGCTCCACCGTAGGTCCGACAGCCAGTATTATGAAAGAGGCGATGAGCCGACCGGCCGGGACCACCGCTTCCACATAGATTCCCAGATCGAAGCGATCCAGCACCCGCACGATCCCGTTCGGTGTTGTCATACGCGACCACAACATGGCGCATGCGAACCAGAAGGCGACGTCGATGTATCTGGCATTCAGCTCGAGTGTCTCGCCAAACCCATAGAAAACCGAAGCAGCAATTATACAGCCAATGACGGCTCCAGCTACGTCGAGCCCGCCGCACAACCAGATAAGGCGTCCAAACCGCGTCCAGTCCTTCTCCTGCACTGATTGGGCCCCGAATTTCACTACCGTCTGCCAAGTCTGGAAGCTGGCCAGGGCCACCAGCGATATTGCCGTCGCGAAGATCAGGGAAAAGTGGCCGAAGTCCTTTAGCCCGAGCGATCGGGAAAGAACGGCCAGATAGGCGATAGAGCAGACAGCTCCAAAGCCCTTCCCGCCCATCAACCATGCGACGTTCTTCAGAATATTCGCCAAACCGTCACGACGGGGGCGGAACATCGGGTCCGTCTCCATGGCAAAGGTCCTCGTGAAAAATCATGAATGGCAGCGGGTTCGAACTTCCGCACGGTAACGTGACAAAACCCCTAGTCGATCAGGCGATATTGGCAAATAGCCGGAATCGGGAAAGGTCTTGCACGAACAGGAACAATGCCTATCCGGTTCCTCCTCGATGGCCCGTGCCCTGTTTCTCTTCAATCACGATGCGGCCCACCAGGTCGCGCATCTTGCCCCGATCGCGGCTGCGACCGCGCGCGAGCATCCCGATATAGAATCGACGGTAGCCTATGCCACCCCGGACATAAGAACTCGGATTGAGCAGCTCATCGATCCCGAGGATGCGCGGCGCATTGTCTGGACAGAACTGAAGCTGGGCATGATTTCGGGAAGGCTTTGCAGAGCTCTCGACCGGATCATCCCAGCTTCGCGCCTCGCCCGGCTTCGCATATACGAACAATTGTTCAGAAATTCGGATGCCGTCATCTCGACGGAGCGGACGTGTTTGAGGGTGCAGAAGAGACTCGGTCCGAACGCCGCGCCACTTTTCATCAGAGTACCTCACGGTACCGGCGATCGGAGCGTGACGTTCCACCCAGATCACCGGCGGTTCGATCTCAGCCTCGTGGCGGGCGCCAAGATGGCGGAGCAACTCGTAGCCAATGGAGTGCATGCCGAACGTATTCGCGTGACGGGCTACTCCAAGTTCGAACGTATCGACCTCTCCGCCAAACCGGATTTCTTCGGGAACGGCAGACCCGCCTTCGTATACAATCCGCACTTCGATCCGCACCTCTCGAGCTGGTATGATGCCGGACCCGAACTGCTAGAATTCTTCGCAAGTCCGGCGGGTCAGGAATTCAACCTGATCTTCGCGCCTCACGTGATGCTTTTCCGAAAGGCGACGCATGTTTCGCCTGAGTATAAAGTAGCGAGGCGTCGACCGGACGTCCCGGAAGCGGCTCGTTCTGCAGAGAATATCTTGATCGATACCGACGGTCCCAAGCTCTTCGACATGAGCTACATGCTCTCCGCTGATGGATATATCGGGGATGCATCAAGTCAGATTTACGAGTTTCTCGCTCGTCCCAGACCGGCATTTCTCCTCGATCCGAACGACGCACTTACGGGACAGGGTGAACGGGACCTCCCTTTCCTTGGAACAGGACCAGTCGCTCGAACTCCTGCGGAACTTGTGGGGTTTCTGGAGCGGTGGAATGAAATCGGCGATCAGTACCGCGCAAGGCAGCAACAGATCATCGATCACACATTTTCTTTGACCGATACTCCGCCATCGGTTCGCGCAGCAAACGCGATTGCAGATGCCATTCGGCACCGAACGAGTTAGCAGATGCGGATTGCCTACATCATAAACTCGATGGAGGGTGGAGGCGCGCAGTCTCCCCTTCCCCGAATTGTCGAAGCACTGGAAAAGGCTGGTGCAGAAGTGCGCGTATTTGCATTGTTGCGCAGGAACGGGCTCGCACTTCCGCGCTTGCTTGCAAAGGGTGTGGTCCCCGTGGTTCGCGAAGGCAGCGAAACCGACCACTTCAGGGCGCTTGCGTGGATCATCGACCAGTCGCGAGCCTGGGGAGCGGACGCGCTCTGGACGTCGCTGACCCGAGCCACCCTGCTTGGTCAGATCGCGGCGAAGCGGTTGAACATCCCCGTGGTCAGCTGGCAGCACAATGCATACCTCAAGCCGTGGAACGAGCGGCTTTTACGGTGGCGCGCAACGGCCGCAGACTTATGGGTCGCTGACAGTGCCCAAGTTGCCGAACTCACGCGCGAACGACTTGGCGTCTCCAACGAGAACCTCATCACATGGCCAATCTTCGCGGCCGATCCGGAGGTCCATCAAGCGGCAGAATGGCAACCGGGCCAAAGGCTGGAAATTGGGAGCCTAGGCAGGCTTCATCCCGCAAAGGGCTATGATCTTCTGATCGATGCCTTGGCCTTGCTCGACCAGCGCGGCTTTAGGCCCAGCTTTCCGCTTCGAATTTCGATCGGAGGCATAGGTGCCGAAGAAGCGGCGCTGAAGGCGCGTGCACGAACCGTATCAGTCGACATAGAATTCGCGGGTTTCATCGAGAATCCTACGGAATTCTTGGCTCGGCAACACCTCTATGTCCAGCCATCCCGCCGGGAAGGATTTTGCATTGCCGCGCATGAAGCGATGCAGGCCGGATTGCCTGTAGTCGCGGCAGAAACAGGGGAAATGCCCTACACCATCAACAGCCGGGACGTCGGACTCACTTTCCCCGTCGGAGACGTAACGGAGTTGGCTCAAGCGCTCGAAGATGTCTTGTCCCGACCCGAGAGATTGGCGGCAATTGGACAGAATGCCCGAGACCGAGTGCTGGAGAAGTTTTCGCAAGAGCGCTTCGACGCGGTTGCAGCAAAAATTGTCGGTCGCCTGAGCGTTTTGGTAGCGAGTTAAAGGCTCCCATCGATTACATGCCAGCCTAGGGATTCCGCACGCTTGCGCTTCTTGCCGCTTTGCGTGACGAAAACCGCATCGTCCGCCTCCTGAAGTAGCGGAGCATCCGCGAAGCTGTCGCTCACGAAGCGCGTGCGATATCCGGGCGGCTTGTCTTCGAGCCAGAGCGCAACGCGCTTGCGCTTTTCCTCTCCATAGCAGTTTCCCCCCGGGATCCTTGCGCCGTCCCATCCGGTCGCGATGACATCGTCAATGCCCAGCTTTTCGGCGAAGGCGCGAGCATAGAATTCGAAAGCGGCGGTCGCGATGACGAGATGTGCGCCTTCCTTTCGGTCGGCTTCGAGCATGGCAATTACACCCTCCACCCATCCGCATTTGCGGAGATGATGGGTCGCGAATTCCCGCCCTGCGCGTTCCAAAGCGCAGATCGGCTGCCGGCCAAGCATCAAACGCATGCCCACGGTCTTCAGCCTGGTGCGATCGTAGAAACCGATCCGGTATCCGATCATCATCGCGATCCAGACCGGAAAGAGCGGCAAGCGCCCGGGTGCCAGACTTCGCGCGGCAAATAGAAGGAACGGTGTGAATGTAGCTCGCCGCACCAGCGTCTTGTCGAGATCGTAGATCGCCACCTTCATCATGCCGCTCCGTCGCATCTCGGCGATGTCGCTGCAAGACGGTCTAATCCTCGTTCCGCCCCTTGCGCCATGCGTATCAATCACTAGAGAGAACCCACACGCAGACAGGATCGATAAAATCAATGGCGACCTTCACTCTCCCGAAGAACTCCAAGATCAACGGCAAGGGCCGTACTCACAAGTCGGACGGTGCGGGCCGGGTGAAGAAATTCAAGGTCTATCGCTACGATCCGGATACGGGCGAAAATCCTCGCTACGACACGTTCGAGATCGACCTCGACGCCTGCGGCCCGATGGTTCTCGATGCGTTGTTCAAGATCAAGAATGAGCTCGACCCGACGCTGACCTTCCGCCGTTCCTGCCGCGAGGGTATTTGCGGGTCGTGTTCCATGAACATGAACGGCAAGAACGGTCTTGCCTGCACGACCGCGATCGAGGATCTGAAGGGCGAAATCCGCATCACTCCGCTTCCGCATATGGAAGTGATCAAGGATCTCGTTCCCGATTTCACGCATTTCTACGCGCAGTACGCCAGCATCCGCCCGTGGCTGCAAACCGTCTCGACAACGCCGAGTGGCAAGGAACGTCTCCAGTCGCCCGAGCAGCGCGAGAAGCTAGATGGCCTCTACGAGTGCATCCTCTGCGCTTGCTGTTCGACCGCTTGCCCGAGCTATTGGTGGAACAGTGACAAGTTCCTCGGCCCGGCCATCCTGCTGCAGGCTTATCGTTGGCTTGCCGACAGCCGTGACGAGATGACGGGTGAGCGTCTCGACCAGCTAGAAGACCCGTTCCGTCTGTACCGTTGCCACACCATCATGAACTGTGCGAATGTCTGTCCGAAGGGACTCAGCCCGGCAAAGGCCATCGCCGAAACCAAAAAGATGATGGTTGAACGCGCGATCTGACGTGCTGCCCGACGACGTATTCGAGCATGGTCCCGACCCGGACAACCCGGGCTGGCGGCATTGGAATCTGAAGGACGAAACGCTGTTCAACGGCGCGGTGATGGGGAAGCTCATCACTCGTCTGGATGAAGACGGCCGACATGCGCGGCTGCGCATGTTTCCCGAGCGCCGCCACGAGAATCTGCAAGGCATCATCCATGGCGCGGTTACCCTATCGCTGATCGACATTTCGCTCTTCACGACAATGCATACACTTGGCAGCGGCAATGCCGGGCCGTCGGTAACACTGGAACTATCGACGCAGTTCACCGGAGCGGGCCAGCCCGATCGCCCGCTCGACGCGGTGACGGAAATCGTTCGTGAAACCCGCGGCCTCGTCTTCGTGCGCGGCACGGTCGAGCAGGAGAGCAATGTCGTCGCATCGTTTTCGGGTATCGTGAAGAAGATGCGCCCGAAATGACCGGCATGCTCGCGCGGTACGAGAAGCTGGTCGCAGCGGGAGAGCTTCGTAGCGACCCCGATCAGCGCAGGGCCGCAGAACGTCTCGACCGATTGCAGAAGGACCTGGAGGCCGAAACATCCGGTGGCCTCCTGAGCCAGCTCTTCCGAACGAAGAAGACCCGTCCGCAAGGCGTTTATATGTGGGGCGGCGTTGGGCGGGGAAAATCCATGCTGATGGATCTCTTCGTCGAAACACTCTCTATCGGGGAAAAGCGCCGGGTCCATTTCCACGAGTTCATGCTGGAGGTCGATCGTCTCATCCGAGAGGAGCGAAAGAAGGAAGCAGGAGATCCGATAGCCCCCGTCGCTGCGCGGTTTGCGCGTGACATCCGCTGTCTCGCGTTCGACGAAATGGTGGTGAACAATACCGCCGATGCCGCGATCATGGCGCGCCTGTTCACCGCGCTGATTTGCGACGAAGGCGTGGCGGTCGTCACCACCAGCAATCGTCCGCCTTCCGACCTTTACAAGGATGGGCTCAACCGCTCGCTCTTCCTGCCGTTTATCGAACTGGTCCAGGCCGAGCTGGACGTGATGCCGCTCAATGGGCCTACCGATTACCGGCTCGATCGCCTCGGCGATATCGACACCTGGCACACACCGCTCGGAGACGAAGCCACGGCTCAGGTTCGCGAGGCTTTCTTTCGGTTGACCGATTACAAGCCCGAGGATGCCGAGCATGTCCCCAGCGGGCAGCTCGATCTCGGTGGTGGACGCACGCTGCATGTTCCCAAGAGCCTCAAGGGCGTGGGCGTATTCAGCTTCAAGCGGCTATGCGGGGATAACCGCGGGGCTGCAGATTACCTGGCAATCGCGCATGCCTATCACACGGTCATCGTGGTCGGCGTGCCGCGCCTTTCACCCGAGAACCGCAACGAGGCGATCCGTTTCACCAAGCTGATCGACGCGCTTTACGAGAACCGCGTGAAACTGTTCGTCACGGCCGCAGCGGAGCCCGAAGATCTCTATGTCGCTGGGGACGGAGCGTTCGAATTCGAGAGGACGGTCAGCCGCCTCAAGGAAATGCAGAGCGCCGAGTACATGGCCCGCGGCCACGGGGCGGACTAATCAGGCCGCGTTGCGCGTGGCGCTGTTCTCGAAATAGTCGATCATCATCGTCAGCACGTGTCGCAGCGAGCGCTCCTGTTCGTCGAGCCGCGCCTCGATTGCGGCGAGGCGGTGGAGAGTGTCGCCGTCTTCTGCCGACTGTGAGGCGCGCTGCGACAAGCTGGTAATTTCCTTGCGAACCAAAGCGATCGCCTGATCCCGTTCGGCGAACGCCTGTTCGATAGCCTCGATCTGCGCATCCATGAGCGCGGAATTCTCGGATTGGGGCAAAGCTTCACCTCCATGGGGTTGTTCAGTCGTTTGCAATAGCCCGGAATCGGTCCCCAACTCCTCCGCCTTCCGTGAAGAAGGCTTTTCGCGCTGCGGTGTGTAATCGCCCATCGGAGCCTCCTCGGGTACCTTGCCATTGATCTCGTCGATCACAGTATCGACAAGCGGCAGATCGATAGTCTCGCGCTGTTGCATCGCGCTCTTCATCAGAACGCGAGACATGATACGATTGACCAAACGCGGTATTCCGCGACTTTCCCGGTGAATGCGCTTCCAGACCTCGCCTTCGAAACGCGGCCGAACCTTGTAGCCGACATGTTCGAGCCGGTGCATCACGTAAGGCTCGATCTCACCCGGCTGCATCGCTTCGAGGTGGTGCGAGGCAATGACCCGCTGGCGTAGTTGCTCGAGCTGGTCCCATTCGGCGAGCAGCTGCCTGAATTCCGGTTGGCCGAGCAGGAGCATCTGGAGCAAAGGCTTCGCGCCGAGATGGAAGTTGGAGAGCATGCGCAACTCTTCGAGCGCGCCGATGGTGAGGTTCTGAGCCTCATCGACAACCAGCAGCACCTTGCGCCCTGCCCGCGCCTCGTCCTGCAGGAACAGTTCGATGGCGGAAAGTGCGCCAGCCTTGTCGCTATGGTCGACCTCGAGACCGAAGCTGTGCGCAGCCATCGTGATCATCTCTTCGCTGCCAAGCGCGCTGGTGACCACCTCGCCCACGGTCACGCTGTTCCAGTCCAGGCGATTTCGCAGGTGTCCGACAAGCGTCGATTTGCCCGCCCCCACTTCGCCGGTGATGACGATGAAGCCTTCCCCTTGGGCAAGGCCATAGCCGAGATAGCTGAGCGCCTTCTTGTGCGTCACGCTTTCGAAATAGAACGAAGGATCCGGCGTGAGCTGGAAAGGCCGCTCGCTGAAACCGTAGAAATCCTCGTACATATGTCGCTCTTGTGGTCCTGATCCTGCCGCGCGGGCGCCTGTGCGACCCTTAACCCTCAAATATGGTTAAAGTGTTTAAAGCGCGTCCTATACCAGTATTTCCGCCGCAGGCCCGTGCCCGAGAAAGGCGGAGGGAGACGCGCTGGCGCCATAGGCTCCCGCGCAGAACACTGCGACGATGTCGCCTACTTCTGCGCGGGGTAGGTGCGCCTTGTCGGCAAGCCGGTCCAGCGGCGTACACAGACATCCCACGACATTGGCGACTTCGTGCGGTTCGGCGCCGAAACGTGATGCTATCGCAAGCGGATAATTGCGCCGAACCACCGTCCCGAAATTTCCCGAAGCCGCAAGCTGGTGATGCAGGCCGCCATCGGTGATCAGATATGTCTCGCCGTGGCTCTGCTTCCTGTCGACAATCCGGGTCAGATAAACGCCCGCCTCACCCACAATATAGCGGCCGAGTTCGATGTAGAGTTCCGCGCGGGCCAATGTTTCCGGAAGGCTCTCCAAGCGGTCCGCCAGTGCCGAACCGACACGACCGATATCCAGCGGCGTGTCGCCGTGAAAATAGGGAATACCGAAGCCGCCGCCCATGTTGAGCTTGGGTAGCTCAAGTCCCGCCTTTCTGGTGATCCGGTGGGCCAGATCCAGCGTGTTCGCCTGGGCTTCGATGACTGCACCAGCGTCCAGTGCCTGACTCCCGGTGAAGATATGCAGCCCGCGCCACTCGCAGTTCCCGGCTACGATCTCGCGTGCAAGAGCCGGAACCCGTTCCGCATCCACGCCGAAGGGTTTTGGCCCGCCGCCCATCTTCATGCCCGATCCCTTGAGCTCGAAGTCGGGATTCACGCGGATGGCGAGACGCGGTGGGATGCCCAACTTTTCACCGATGGCGAGCGCGCGGTGGGCCTCATTCTCGCTTTCGAGATTGAGCGTGACGCCGGCAGAAATTGCGGCCTCCAGTTCTTCGTCGCGCTTGCCCGGTCCTGCGAAACTCATGCGTTCGCCACTCACGCCTGCCGCCCGAACTATCTCCAGTTCGCCACCCGAGGCGATATCGAGACCGTCGACCAGACTGGCGACATGCTCCAGCAACGGCGGGAAGCTGTTCGCCTTGATCGCGTAATTGATCCGCAATCGCTCAGGCATTGCTTCGCGCAGGCTCGCTACGCGATCGCTGATCATCGAGCGGGAGTAGGCGAAGAGAGGGGTCCGACCGGCCATGGCGACCAGTGTGCTCGCCTTCTGCCCCGACACAGCCAGTTCGGCATCGAGTGTTTGAAAGCCTTCAGGAATTGGGCCGACAGGCTTCATGCCTCGAGCTCCTTTGCGAGCGCTGCCCGATCGATCTTGCCATTAGGGTTCAAAGGCATGGACTCACGCCAGTGGATGACCTGCGGCTGCATGAAATTGGGAAGTTCTCGCGCCAACTGCTTCTTCAATTCGTCCAAGCCTTTGTTATTCCCGCGCACCACCAGATGGATCGCTTGTCCTAGCTTCTTGTCGGCCACGCCCAACGCAACCACTTCGCTGACCAGTCCTGTCGCCAAAGCGGCACTTTCGATTTCCTGCGGGCTGATCCGGTTGCCCAAACTCTTGATCATCGCGTCTCGCCGACCGACGAAATAGAGCAAACCATTCTCGTCCATCTTCACCCGGTCACCAGACCAGACGGCAGTCCCCCCGTACCGCGATGCCGCGGGGGCTGGCTTGAAGCGCTCCGCCGTCCGTTCGGCATCTCGCCAATATCCTTGAGCGACCAGCGGGCCGCAATGAACCAGTTCACCCTCTTCGCCCGGTTTACACAGGGCCCCTTCGTCATTCACGACGAGAATCTCGGCGAAGGGAATGGCCTTGCCCATCGAAGTCGAGTTAGCCCCGACAAGGTTTGGATCGAGGAAGGTCGAGCGGAAGGCTTCTGTCAGACCATACATTGGAAAAATATGGGTTTCCGGGAAGATGGAGCGCAATGCTGAGATCAGATCCACCGTCAGCGCACCGCCACTATTGGTCACACGGCGCATGGACGCCACTGCGGATTCGGGCCAATCCGCTTCGACAAGCTGCACCCACAACGGCGGGACTGCGGCCAGTGTCGTCACCGCGAACCTTGCGCAGGCTTTCGGCACATCCCGCGGGAACAGGTAGTCGAGCGGGGCCACATTCCCTCCAGCATACCAGGTCGATAACAGCTGGCTCTGCCCATAGTCGAAACTGAATGGCAACACTGCCAGTGTAACGTCGTCTTTCTCCAGCCCGAGGTAGTGCGCCACCGACACCGCCCCCAGCCACATGTTGGCATGGGTCAGCATCACGCCCTTGGGCTTACCGGTCGATCCGCTGGTGTAGAGGATTGCGGCGAGCTCCTGCGGATCGCGGTCGGAAGGCGCCTGACTGACGCCCGCAAGCTCTGCCTCCTGCCATGCGGAAGCCTCTTCAACCGTGGCGCATCCATTTGGAATGTCGCCTTCTTCCAGAGAGTTGATTCGTGAAGCTGTTGCAATCAGTGAGGTCGCGCCACTGTCCGCCATGATATGTCCGACCTGTGCCCGCTTGAGCAGCGGATTGATCGGAACGTGCACCAGTCCCGCCCGCGCAGCGGCCAGCGGCAGAAGACACGTCAGTTCACCTTTCGCTGCCCAACTGGCAACTCGGTCGCCCTCCTCCAACCGGGTGGCGAGCCAACCAGCTAGAAGCGCAACCCTCTCTGCCAGTTCGCGGTGGCTGAGCGTGCGGTCTTTCAGGACCACGGCCGGACTGTCGGGTTCACCCCGCTCTGCGATATGGTCCAGTGGGTACGGAACCGGGTCGGGAATGCTGGCGTCGGGTAGGGACATCGTGGATCGCTATCACGCGATAGACCGCATAGCGCAAGGGGGCCTCGCGAACCCTTTTGTTGCGCGGCAAAGGGCGCACCGCTAAGGGCAGGCCCATTCAGCAGCAGGGTGTACAGATTCAGGATGACCGGCCAGACCGCCACCGCAGGACCGATCGGCCCGAGCCGCCGCGAGATCGACGATAAGTTGCGGGCAATCCTGGTCGACGTCCTGTCGCTCGATGCCCAGCGGGTCGACGGGTTCGACAGCGACACGGGACTGTTCGGGCATCTGCCTGAACTCGATTCCATGGCCGTCGCCACGCTGTTCACCGAAATGGAGGATCGCCTCGGCATCGTGATCGAAGACGAGGATGTCGATGCCGAAATGCTGGATACCTACGGCGGGCTGCTCGCCTTTGCCGAAGCAAAGTGCATCGGGGCCTGACTTCTACCGTGTAAAATAGCTGGTCAATTCGACATGGGTCGACCAGCGGAACTGACCTACCGGGCGAAGCTTTTCCAGTCGGAAACCGGCCTCTACCAACGCCTTCGCATCTTTGGCCCAGCTGGAAGGGTTGCAACTTACATAGGCAACGCGATTGGCCTCGCTGGCTGCAATCTGCGCGACCTGTTCCCGCGCGCCCGCCCGTGGCGGATCCAGCACCACCGCTCCGAACCGGCCGATCTCCTCGGCGGTCAGCGGATTGCGGAACAGGTCGCGGTGCATGGCATGAATGGGGACACCATGACCATTGGCCGCACCCTTGCAGGCGAGGAACGCGTCGCGCGCCGCTTCTACCGCCAGAACTTTCGCAGGACCGGCAAGAGCAAAAGCGAATGTGCCGAGACCCGAGAATAGGTCGGCGACGGTGTTCGCGCCTGTAACGAAGTCGCGTGCATCGCCCACCAACAGGTCCTCTCCGTCACGGGTCGGCTGGAGGAAAGAGTCGTGCGGCATGTCCACAGGCACATTGCCCAAAGTGATCGTTACGGGATCCGGCTCCCACACCGTTTCCGCGCCATAGCCCTGGTCGAACGAGAGCCTTGCAAGTCCGTGAGTGCCGGCAAATTCGAGCAACGCTTCGGTGGCAGCCAGTCCGTCGGCGGCGAAATTCTTGAGGAAGCAGTCTACCCCCTGATCGGCCAGCGTCAGGGCAATATCGATGGGCTGTTTGCCCGCATGATCGGCGATCAGCTTTCGTAGTGGGGCGACGAGCGCAAAGAGTTCCGGCGCCAGGATGTGGCATTCGCGCATATCGACGATGCGATTGCTGCGCCCTTCCCGGAAGCCAATGACGGCCCCCTTCCCCGCCTTGAGACCGTGAAGCGTCGCCCGCCGCCTCGTCCGCGGGGGCGAAAGATGCGTGGGCAGGAGCTGTCCGACCTGAATATCCTGCGATTCTGCCGCAAAGACGACCCGTTCGGTGACGAATTGCCGCAAGGCCGCATCGTCGGCTTGCTGGAGCTGGCAGCCGCCACAGGTCCCGAAGTGGCGACAGGGCGGATCGACATGATGCGGTCCGGGAATGATGGTGCCGTCTTCCGACACAATATCGCCGGTAATCGCGCCTGCAAAATGCCGGCCGGTCGCGGTAACTCCGTCGCCCTTGGCAGCAATTCGCGTGATTTCTTCGCTCACAGGAAAGCCTCCAGCGCCGGTTTGACTGCGCGGGCCAGATAGCCCGCAGTGAATGCGGCGCCCGCTATGCGTGCAGCCTCGTGATGCAGCCAGACGGCCTCTTCGAGAGCGCGATGAGCCTCTCCATGCACCGCAAGCCGCGAGGCCGAAATGCCCGCAAGCACATCGCCAGTCCCGGCTGCCGAAAGCCACGCGGGCCCGCGCTCGAAAAAGCGGGTGCCCCGCTGTCCGGCCAGAACGGTATCGGGACCCTTGGCGAGCACGGCCATGCCGGTTTCTGCGTTCAGCGCCTGAGCCTTGGCGATCTTTCCTTCCGTCTCAATCCCGAATGCCTCGCACAGTTGGGCAAGCTCGCCCTCATGTGGCGTAATGGCGATGTTGGCAGTGTCGGCGCCCGATATCATCGTTGGATCGAGCAAGTGCAATGCATCTGCATCCAGAACGATCGGACGCTTTGCCGCCAGAGCCGCAGAGAGCCTGTCCCTTGCGGCGGGAGTTCTTCCAAGTCCGGGACCGATCAGCAAAGCCCCGATCCGCTCGTCTTCCAGTGCTTCGGCCAATGGACCATCGTCGACCACCAGTTCGGCAGGCACATCGGGATGGGAGTGATCGCTCAGCAGCTTGACGTAGCCCGCACCGCTGCGCAGCGCGGCCTGCGCTGCCAGAAGGGAAGCACCGGGCATGTCGCCCGCGACAATAGCCAACAGGCCGCGACGATATTTGTGCGCATCCGGAGCAGGCGGATCAATGTGCGGCTCCGCGCTCAGGCGCGGCAAGCCGACGGGGAAGTCGAGCCCGATATCGACAAGTCGCTTCTGGCCCATGGAAGCCATGGCCGGCATGACGAAATGCGCTCGCTTCCATGCGCCCAGAGCCAAAGTCAGGTCATATCGCACGAGTGGTCCGAGCTGCTGCCCGCTGTCGCTGGCAATGCTGCTCGGAATATCGATCGCGATCTTCTGGCCCTTTGTTTCACCCAACGCACGCAGCAGGTCCGCAAACTCCCCTTCGACCTCGCGGGTCAATCCGTAGCCGAACAGGCAATCGACGAAGACCCGGTTCGAAGGCAGGGGACCACTGGCGATCTCTCCAGAAAAAGCCTCGCGGGCTTTCCTGGCGGTCTCGGTCGCTGGCGGCTTGGGCGCGAAAACTTCCCCGCCGTTGCCGAGCTGGCGGAGGTACTCGGCGATCACGTAACCGTCCCCGCCGTTGTTGCCTGGGCCGCACAGCAAGCAGACCGGGCCTCCGGCAGCGATGCGGGTAATCCAGCGCGCCGCCCCCTCGCCTGAGCGGCGCATCAATTCCCACTCGGAAGTGCCGGCATCCATCGCCGCTTTCTCGGCGGCGCGCATCTGTTCGACGGTCAGGACGAAGCCGGTCACAGCGCGCCCCCGCGTGCCTCAGATATCCGCGAAAACGTGCGTTTCCTTGGCAGCACCGGGATGCGTGACGGCGCCCGCATAGGCTGGGCCGACATTCTGCGCATAGCGCCACAGGGCTCCGGACTGGTAATCATTGGCGCGCGGCTGCCATGCCTTGCGGCGTTCGTCCAGCACCGATGCGGGCACATTCAGATCTATCGTGCCCTGCGCCGCGTCGATGGCGATTTCGTCGCCGTCCTCGACCAGCGCGATCGGCCCGCGATCGGCCGCTTCCGGTCCAACATGGCCAATACAGAAGCCGCGCGTTGCGCCTGAAAAGCGCCCGTCGGTAATCAGCGCGACTTTTTCGCCCATTCCCTGTCCGTAAAGCGCAGCCGTGGTGGCAAGCATCTCGCGCATGCCGGGGCCACCCTTCGGCCCCTCATAGCGGATGACGATGACGCACCCTTCCTCGATGCGCCGCTGCTCGACCGCTTCGAAAGCGTCCTCTTCGCACTCGAAAACCCTGGCGGGGCCGGTGAATTGCAATCGTTCCATTCCCGCTACTTTAACGATAGCCCCCTCGGGCGCGAGCGTGCCCTCCAGGCCTACCACACCGCCGGTTGGAGTGATCGGGTGCGCAACATCGTAGAAGACCTTCTGGTCCGGATTCCAGGTGATTTCCTCGATGTTCTCGCCCAGCGTCCTGCCGGTCACGGTCATGGGTTCGGGATCGAGGAAGCCGCCATCCAGCAGCGTCTTCATCGCCATGTAGACGCCGCCCGCCTCGTGCATGTCCTTGGCAACATATCTTCCGCCCGGCTTCAGGTCGGCGATGTATGGCGTCGACTTGAAGATTTCGGCGACATCATGGAGGTCGAAGGCGATGCCCGCTTCATGGGCCATGGCCGGCAGATGCAACGCTGCATTGGTCGAACCACCGGTGGCCGCAACCACCCGGGCGGCATTCTCGAACGCGGCGCGCGTGCAGATGTCGCGCGGCCTAAGGTTATGCTCGAGCAGTTGCATCACCTGACGCCCGGCCGCCACTGCGATTTCCTCACGCGATTTGTAAGGAGCGGGAGCCATATTGCTGTTTGGAAGCGACAATCCGATGGCCTCACCGACGCAAGCCATAGTGTTGGCGGTAAACTGCCCGCCGCAGGCACCATGCCCCGGACAGGCCACCTTTTCGAGCGCGGTCAGTTCCTTCAACGGGCAATTACCCGCCGCATGCTGGCCAACGGCTTCGAACACATCCACTACCGTCACGTCCTTGTCGTGGAACCGCCCCGGCAGGATCGATCCGCCATAGACGAAAATGCTCGGCACATTGAGCCGCAGCATGGCCATCATCATGCCGGGAAGGCTCTTGTCGCAACCTGCAAAGCCGACCAGCGCATCGTAACAATGGCCACGCACCGACAGTTCCACGCTGTCGGCAATCACCTCGCGGCTGACGAGCGAGCTTTTCATGCCCTGATGGCCCATGGCGATGCCATCGGTCACGGTGATGGTATTGAACCGGCGGGGCATGCCGCCCGCCTCGTTTACTCCCTGCCGGCAAATATCCGCCTGTGCATTGAGCGTCGTGTTGCAGGGCGCGCTGTCGTTCCCCGCACTGGCAATGCCGACGAAGGGGCGGGCGATCTCTTCCTCGGTGAGGCCCATCGCATAGTAATACGAGCGATGCGGTGCGCGCTCGGGGCCGACCGAAACATGGCGGCTTGGGAGCCGGGATTTGTCGAATTTTGCCACCTGAAACCCTCCGGAACCTCCCTACCCCGTTCGCCCTGAACTTGCCGATGGGCTGCACTTTCCTTCGCCATTGCTACCAAGGGGAAGGACAAGGCTTCGACAAGCTCAGCGCGAACGGCTGAGGGGCTGATCTGCTTACCGATGAGTAGAGCGGGATGGCCGACCGGTGCAATAGCCGGCTCCCATAGGAAAGCTTGGCCCGCCCCTAGACTTCGAGCGCGACGCGTCCCATTACGTCGGCAAGCATCATCGCCCATCGCGATTGCCCTGCTTCGGTGGCAATCTGATCCTGCCTTATCTCGACCGTGCAATAGGGAATGCCATTCGCCTCTGCATGACGGTCCATCGTGGCATTGAGCTGTTTGCCCGAATAAGGCTGGTTGTCGCCCACAGTCAGCCCTTGCTCTTCGAAAAGACGGATGGCGTGGCGTGCGGCACGGTCATCCTGGTTGTAGAGCAGGCCAACCTGCCACGGACGTTTCTCGTCGCTCGTCTCGAGGCTTGGCGTGAAGCTGTGCACCGACACAATCATGCGCGGCTTGATCCGGTCGATCATCTGGCCCAGCGCCCGGTGATAGGGACGATGGAAAAGATTGAGGCGTGCTTCCTTATCGGCGCCGATGTTCCCCGGTATCAACCGGCCGTCACTTTCCGCAGGAACGACGGCAGGCTCGTCTTCCCGGCGGTGGAAATCGCATACGAGACGGCTGACGCAGGCGATGTGGGCCGGCATGTCGTGACGGCGGGAAAGGCGCTCAGCAATGCCCTCCACCCCAATATCGAGCGCAATATGCTCGTTCATGAGCTTCGCATCGATGCCCAGCTCGATGCCCTGCGGTACGTAGTTTGAAGCGTGATCGGCGACGCACATGAGGCCGTCCGGACGAACATTCTCCGCACCGACCTGGCGATACGGCAGATTGTCGATCATCATCGAAGGTTACCTTTCAAGTGCCACCATTCCGGATGGCCGGATGCTATGCGTTCGGCTGCAAGGTCACGCGCCGTATTGCTTTCGTAGAGGGCGAAACACGTCGCGCCTGAACCGGACATACGGGCGACAAACGGCTCGGTTCCGCGCATTGCATCAAGGACGTCTGCAATTTGAGGGCAGGCGGAAATCGCGGACGCCTGGAGATCGTTGCGACCCTCCAGCGCGATGTGCCGGGCATCGCCCAAAGGAAGCGGACCGCGATCCTCGCCATCCCAAGCCATGAAAACCGGCCCGGTCGCGAGAGGAATCCGTGGATTGACCAGCAGGACGGGCTTGTCGGCTAGGCTGCCGTCCACAATTTCAAGCTCGGTCCCTGTGCCGCGCCCGATGCATGTGCGGCTCTCCACGCAAGCGGGTACATCCGCCCCCAGTGTAGACGCGCGCGCTGGCCAATTGTCGGGCAGGCCGTGCGCCTGTTCAACTATCCTGAATATGGCCCCCGCATCTGCCGAACCGCCCCCCAGTCCTGCCGCGACCGGCAGGTTCTTCTCGAGCATTATGTCCAGCCCCTCGGGCCGCGGAAGTTTCCCCAGCGCCTGCATCACGATGTTGTCGAACGGGTCGCTTAGGAAACCCGAAAACTCACCGACGACGGTGAGACTGTCCCGGGCAGCAGGTGATGCACGCAGAACATCGCCCGCATCAACAAAGGCGAACAGCGTCTCGAGTTCGTGATACCCATCCTCGCGCCGCTTGCGGACATGCAGCGCGAGGTTGATCTTGGCGTATGCGATTTCGGTGATGGCCACCTAGGGATCACATATTCGGATAATTCGGCCCGCCGCCGCCTTCCGGCGTGGTCCATTCGATATTCTGGTTCGGATCCTTGATGTCGCAGGTCTTGCAGTGGACGCAGTTCTGCGAATTGATCTGGAACTTTGGCTCCTCGCCATCTTCCAGGATCCACTCATACACCCCTGCCGGACAGTAACGGGCGGAGGGACCGGCGAAGACTTCCAGTTCGCTTTCACGCTGCAACTCGCGGTCGCACACCTTCAGGTGGACCGGCTGGTCTTCGGCATGATTGGTGTAGCTGAAGCTGACATTGGTCAGGCGGTCGAAGCTCAGCGTGCCGTCGGGCTTGGGATATTTCACCGGCGCATAGAGGTCCGCCCGTTCGAGCATCTCGTGATCACGGTGATGCTTCATCGTGATCGGCAGCCCGATCTTGAGCGTGCGCATCCACATGTCGATCCCGGCCAATACCGTGCCGAGGTCTTCACCGTATTTGGCAACGGCGGGCTGCGCGTTCTTGACCTTCTTGAGTTCGGTGGCGATCCAGCTGTCACGCACGGCGGCATCGTAATCCACCAGCTCGGTGTACTCATGGCCTGCCGCTATCGCCGCAGCGATACTCTCGGCAGCCAGCATACCGCTCTTCATCGCGGTATGCGTGCCCTTGATGCGCGGCACGTTCACGAAGCCGGCCGAACAGCCGATCAGCGCGCCGCCTGGGAAGGCCAGCTTCGGCACGCTCTGCCAACCGCCTTCGTTGATCACGCGCGCACCGTAGGCAACGCGCTTGCCGCCTTCGAGCAACGCCGCGATTTCCGGATGATGCTTCCAGCGCTGGAATTCCTGGTACGGGGAGACGTAAGGGTTCTTGTAGTCCAGCGCGGTCACGAAGCCGAGCGCGACCTGTCCGTTGGCTTGGTGGTAGATGAAACCACCGCCCCAGGTGCCGGTTTCGCTGAGCGGCCAGCCCTGCGTATGGATGACGACGCCCTGTTCGTATTTCTCGGGTGCGACGTCCCACAGTTCCTTGACGCCCAAGCCATAGACCTGCGGCTCGCAATCGGCTTCCAGGTCGAACTTGGCCTTCATCTTCTTCGTCAGATTGCCGCGCGCACCTTCGGCGAAGAGAGTGTACTTCGCCTGGATTTCCATGCCCGGCTGGTAGTCGGGCTTGTGGCTGCCATCCTCTGCCACGCCCATGTCCTGCGTGACCACGCCGGCGACCGCGCCACGATCGTCGAACAGCACTTCGGCGGCGGGGAAGCCGGGGAAGACCATCACGCCCAGCCCTTCGGCCTGCTCGGCCAGCCAGCGGCACGTGTTGCCAAGCGAGGCGGTGTAATTGCCATCGTTGGACATGAAGGGCGGCAGGAGGAATTCGGGCAGGTCCGACTTGCCGCCTTCCGACAGCACCCAGTGGTGGTTCTCGGTCACGGGAGTTTCCGCCAGCGGGCAATCCATATCGCGCCACTTGGGGAAGAGTTCGTTCATGGCCTTGGGGTCGACCACGGCGCCGGACAGGATATGCGCTCCGATCTCGCTGCCCTTTTCCAGCACGACGACCTCGAGCTCTTCGTTGATCTGCTTCAGCCGGATCGCCGCTGAAAGGCCTGCCGGGCCGCCGCCGATGATGACGACGTCGCAGGGCATCGATTCGCGTTCGCTCATGTCTCTCTCTTTTCGTCGCGTAAACTGTGGGATTGCCTTGATTGCTGGGCGGTTTGAGGTCAAGACCCAGCACGGACGGAATATGATCGCAGATACGCCGGGAACACGCGAATTATCGCCTGCAGATGCGCTGGAAGCAGCGCTCGACTGGTGGCGCGAGGCAGGCGTAGAGGACGATTATACCGACGAGGCGAGCAAGTGGCTCGCCGAACCGGAAGAAAAGCACGCCGTAGCGTCGCCGAGCCCCAAGAAGCCGCCAGAAGAACCGAAGCAGACTCCGATCGAACGGGCGTTCGAAGGGTCCGCCGCCGCCGCGCACATCGGCGGGCCGGTCGACGCCTATCCGCAAACCCTCGAAAATTTTCGCCAATGGTGGATGAGCGCCGAAACGCTTTCCCCTCACGGCCCCGACCGGAGGCTTCCCCCGCGCGGCGTTGCCGGGGCGAAGCTCATGATCCTCGTTCCCGAGCCACTGGAAGCCGATACCGAGGAACTTCTCTCCGGCACTCCCGGTCGCTTCCTTTCGGCCATCCTCGCCGCGATGGGGATACCCGATCACGAGGCCTATCTTGCCAGCGCACTGCCCGCGCCCTCGTCCCTGCCCGACTGGTCGGAGCTGGCCGTGCGCGGGCTGGCCGACGTCACCCGGCATCACGTAACCCTCGCCGCGCCGCACCGGGTACTCGTCTTCGGCCGGTCATTGGCACCGCTGTTCGACGTACCGCTTGAACGGGCACGCGAGCCTGCGGTCGTGAAGGCCGGGGAAAAGACCCTGCCCCTGTTGCTTGCGCCGGAACTGGCCGAACTGGCTCGTTCCGCGCCGCGCCGCCGCAATTTCTGGAACCGTTGGCTGGATTGGACCGCATGACCTTACGCCCCCTCCTCCTCGCTGCCGCCGCTGCCCTCGCCTCGGCAACCCCCGCCGCCGCCCAGTCGGACAGCGTGAACTACTTTTCCCGCACCCATTCCTCGGCCCTGCCCAGCCTGCTGCAGCAGGAAGACCGCTTCTATTACGCCTCGCTGTTCGAGGCGATCGAGGCGCAGAACTGGGACCGCGTCGAACTCATGTTCTCGCAGCGTCCCGACGGACCGCTGCACGGATCGGCACTGGCCACTTATTATCTCGATTCCAACAGCCCCCGTATCGAACTGCCCCGGATCGAGGACTGGCTGCGCCGTTATCCCAATAATCCGCAGGTGGAAGGCATCGTCCGGCTCGGCCAGACCCGCGGCCTTTCGTGGATGCCCGGTCTCCCGAACGAACGCTCGCTTTCGCGTCAACCCGGCATTACCCGCCGGACCCTGCCCTCCACTATCGAGGACGGGACGATGCCCGCAAATGTGCGCGCAGCCATTCTCGAACGTATCCGTAACGACGATCCCGACGGCGCAAGACTGCTGCTCGACGGCGTCGATGCCTCGCTATCGGGGCAGGCGCGCGCGGAATGGCGCCAGCGCGTGGCGTGGAGCTACTATATCGAGAACCGCGATGCGGAAGCCTATGGCATGGCGCAGCAGGTCTCGCAGGGATCCGGACCGTGGGTGGCAGAGGGCGACTGGGTGGCGGGCCTTGCCGCATGGCGTCTGGGCGATTGTTCGCGCGCGGGCGAATTCTTCAACGCCGCATCTTCCGGGGCGGCCAATCCCGAACTGAAGGTTGCCGCGCACTACTGGGCAGCGCGCGCGCTCGTGCGTTGCCGCGAGCCGCACTGGCGCAGGCCCACCTGCGCAGCGCAGCGCGCTATGACGAAACGCTCTACGGCATGCTCGCAGCGGAACGGCTCGGAACGGACCTGCCAAGGGATCACACCGCGCCGGATTTCACGCAGGAGGACTGGCGGCGCCTGTCCGACGAGCCCGCCGTGCGCGAGGCGATCATGCTGGCCGAGGTCGGCCGCCGCGATGTTGCGGACGAAGTGCTCCGCTGGCAGGTGCGATATGGCAATCCCGACGATTTCGCCGCCCTCACCCGCCTCGCCCGTGCGCTCGGGCTGGCCGGGGCGCAAACCTTCATGGCCTACAACGCGCCGCGCGGCACCGCATCGCCGCCCAACCTGCGCTGGCCCGTCGCCTTCGAGACGCCCCATGGCGGATGGCGGGTCGATCCTGCGCTGGCCTTTGCCCACGCCCTGCAGGAATCGAATTTCCGCGAGCGGGTCGTAAGTCCCGCCGGGGCGATCGGTCTCATGCAGATCATGCCGATCACCCAGCGCGAATATGCCGCATCGATCAACATGAGCGCGGGCGCGGACCTCAAGGATGCCAAGACCAACCTCGCCTTCGGTCAGCGCACGCTGGAGGCGCTGGCACAGGCGGGATATACGCGGGGCCACCTGCCCAAGATCATGGCCGCCTACAATGCCGGCCCGACACCGGTGGCGCGCTGGAACAGCGAGATCAACGACCAGAACGATCCCCTGCTCTGGATGGAATCGATCCCCTATTGGGAAACCCGCTCCTATGTTGCCATCGTGATGCGCAACTATTGGATGTATCTACGCCAGGCAGACGCCGCCGCGCCGAGCCGGACGGACCTTGCCGAAAACGACTGGCCGCAGTTTCCCCGTACCCGATAGAAGGACCCGCTGATGGCTTTAGACGAGAGCCTGCCGTTCAAGCCGATCAACATCGCGCTGCTGACCATCTCCGACAGCCGCGCGCCGGAGGACGATACCTCGGGCGATATCCTGGCCGGTCGGATAGAGGGCGCAGGACACACCCTCGCCTCACGCGAGATCAGCCGTGACGACAAGAACGAAATCGCCGCCCATCTCCACCGCTGGATCGATGACGAGCAGATCGATGCAATCATCACCACGGGCGGAACGGGGCTGACCGGGCGCGACGTCACGCCCGAGGCGCTGGACAGGGTGAAAGACAAGGACATTCCCGGTTTCGGCGAACTGTTCCGCTGGCTGAGCTTCGAGACCATCGGCACCAGCACGATCCAGAGCCGCGCCTGCGCAGTGATCTCGCGCGGGACCTACATCTTCGCTCTGCCCGGATCGAACGGCGCGGTGAAGGATGGCTGGGACAAGATCCTCGCCCACCAGCTCGACAGCCGCCACCGCCCCTGCAATTTCGTCGAACTCATGCCGCGCTTGAGGGAGCGCTGAGACTTCAAACGGAACGCGTCCGCTTTCAGGGCCGGTCGCAACTGCGTGATTGGTCCGATTTGGGGTGATGGGGTGGACGCCCCCCGGCGGCATCGATGTGCCATAGTGGAGGTGTTTGAACACCACTAGAGAGGAGGCGTCCATGTCGGAAGTTAGCATCATCGGGTTGGATATCGCAAAGTCTGTTTTCCAGGTTCACGGGGCCGATGCGTCGGGCCGTGCGGTGCTCCGCAAGAAGATCAGCAGGGCGAAGCTCTTGCCGTTCTTTGCTTCGCAGCCCTCCTGCCAGGTGGTCCTGGAAGCGTGCGGGGGCGCGCATCACTGGGCGCGTGAACTGGCGAAGCTGGGTCATGAGGTCCGGTTGATCGCGCCAGCTTACGTAAAGCCGTTCGTGAAGCGCCAGAAGAACGATGCTGCGGATGCCGAGGCCATCTGCGAGGCGGCGCAGCGCCCGAGCATGCGGTTCGTGCCAGTAAAGACCGAAGCACAGCAAGCAGCCGCGCTGGTGTTCCGGGCCCGCGACCTGCTGGTCAAGCAACGCACGCAGATCAGCAACGCCGTTCGCGGTCACATGACCGAGCATGGCTGGATCGCGCCGCAAGGCCTGGCGCACATGAAGAAGCTGGCCGCACTGCTTGAGGATCCCGACGCGGTTCCCGAGAGCGCACGGCCGGTACTGGAGATAATGCTCGATCAGATGGCAGTGCTCAGCGAGCGCATTGCCGAACTTGACCGGGAGATCGCCCGGCGTGCCCGCGAAGACGAGACCGCGCGGCGGCTGATGACGATCCCGGGCATCGGACCGATCACGGCAACCGCGATCACCGCACTTGCACCTCCGCCCGGCACCTTTGCCAAGGGCCGCGACTTTGCCGCATGGGTCGGGCTTACACCGCGCCAGCACTCGACCGGCGGCAAGCAGAGGCTCGGCGCGATCTCGAAGATGGGCGAGCGAACGCTGCGGCGGCTGCTGATCATCGGCAGCAGCGCGGTCGTGCTCCAGGCAAGCAGGCGCGGCGCACCCGCGGGATCGTGGCTGGAACAGATGATGGCGCGCAAGCCGCGCATGCTGGTGACGGTGGCGCTCGCGAACAAGACCGCGCGCATCGTCTGGGCAGTGCTGACGAAGAACGAGGATTACAGGGCTCCGGTCTCGGTCGCGGCGTAAGCCGGGCCGGACCAGAGGTCGCCGGAAGGACGTAGGCGGACGAAGGAGAGTATGGCAAAACAGTCGGCGAGACGGGACCGGAAGAACCAGGGCTTTCCACCGTGCTTCATCAGTACGCTGAGGGTGATGTGGTTCCGGTCCGCGAACTCCCATACGGGCCCGCAGCACGAAAAGCTGCACCAGGAGGCCGGACAGATGGCAGCATCCGACTACGTGCCAAACCTCTCAAAATACCGCTTGCATCCTGCGGGGCGTCCACAGATGG
>NZ_WTYC01000005.1 GCF_009827325.1 Qipengyuania vulgaris
TTCGCAGGCTGCTAACTATTCCTCGATGACCAACTCGATTTCTCCTTGGTCTCCCTATGTGGGGCGCACTTCGATGGTGTCGGCGGGGCGAAAAACGCTCACTTCGGCGTTTGCCGACCTTGTCGTTTCTCGTCAGGGGTTCCAGTCCTACGAATTACCCGATATCTTCTCTGCTCCTGTGGATGAAGGTGAGAACGACGCGGCGCGCGATCTCGTCCGGCTCGAGGCCGAGCATCTGTCTCGCATGTTTGCGAACGGCCGCCTTACCAGTTTTGCACGCCCACTGGGCGGCGGTGAGGTTACCACTATCGCATCTGAGTTTTGGGAACTCGACGATCCGTTGCCGCGCTTCGCAACCGGTGTGTTGAATCTAGAACAATGGGCTGACGAAGGTGCCGAACCAACCCATCGCATCTTCGTCGATGGTCAGCAGTTCGATGGTTGGCTCGCAAGCCTCAAGCCACTCGGACCGCTGTCCAACCGGCAGGTCGAGGAAATCGTCGACCCGCAATTGCGCGCGACAAGGTCTGTTGCCAGACGGAGCGCACAGTGTGGGTTCGGCCAAGCCGACGGGGTAGTGGATGGGCATCAGCATGAGATGTCCACCCCGCCCGGGGTCGGTCCCGAATTTCTCACGGTAAAAGAAGTCAGCACGCTTGTCGGTCGTAGCCGGTCCTCAATCTACGAGGATGAGAAGAAGGGACAATTCCCCGAGCGCGTAAAAATTGGAGCCAGTTCTCGCTGGGCGAAATCCGAAGTGCTTGCCTGGATCGCTGAACAGGCGACAAAGCGCGGCGAAGGCTAGCGTCGCTTGCGTCTGGGGCTATCGACGACCTCTTCGGGCGGTATCGCTCCTTCCATAATCATGTCAGCCCAGCGTTGGGCGAGTTCGCGGCGGCGCGGTTTGTACGCAGCGCGATTATACCGCAGTTCGCTTGCACTCATTCCCTTGGGGGTGTGCGCGAGCATCAGATCGATGATCATGCGATCGGCCAAGAGCCGCACATCGTTGCCTAGTTCCCGCTCAGCCTGTTCGTTCATGATGGTCGAGAAACTGGAGCGCCAGCCATGTGGCACGTGTCGACCCTTGTAGCCTTCGCGATTGTACAGATAGCCGATGGCATTCTCGCTGATTGGCTTGGTGCCTGAACGCGCGCCAGGAAAAGCAAATGACGAGCGTCCCGTGAGCCAGCGCACAGCGCGTAGAGCGTCGACGGCCTGCTTGGAAAGCGGGATCGGATGGCTGAAGGCTTCATCACTGCGCAGGTGGAGCTCCTGCTTGATCTTTTCCGCAGGAACCGTCCACAATGCATCGCTGCTATCGGCTTCGGGATCAGCCCAGTCGATACCAGTGATGTCATTCCATTCCATGAAGCGCACCATGCCGGGACGTTGCGCCGTAAGTGCGAGTATCCTGGCTGCCAAGCGATTAACCGGTGAAGCCCCGGCCCGATCGATATCTGTCATGAATCCTCGTATCGCTTCGACAGACAGCAAGGCCGGATAGCGCTTTGCGGGAGGCAGTGGTCTCAACGCATCATTGATTGCGGTGGCGGGGTTCTCGAGCTTCGCGCCCTCGGCATTTGCATAGCGATAGACTGCGGCAACACGCTGTTTGAGTCGCCTTGCCGTCTCGATGGCACCACGATTTTCAACCTTGCGCAGGACGGCCAGGAGCAGCGGCTTGTCGATATCGGCCAACGGCATGGAGCCAAGATCGGGAAAGATGTCACGCTCGAGGCTGGTGATGACGTCGTTAGCGTGCACAGGCTTCCAGCGTCCCAATTGAAGCGCGTGCCATTCGCGGGCCACCACTTCGAAGGACTTTGACACCCCCTCGTCCCCGACGAGACGCCCGCGTTTCACAGCATGCCGAGGGTCCCGTCCTTCGCGAAGTATCTTCTTCGCCTCGTCACGTTTTTCACGTGCTTCGGCGAGAGAGACCTCAGGATATGTGCCCAAAGTGAGCAAGCGCTCCTTCTTTTCGAACCGATATTTATAGCGCCAGCTTATGTGCCCCTTGCCTGATATGTGCAGGTGAAGTCCGCGGCTATCGGTGAGCTTGTAGGCCTTGTCCCTCGCCGCTGCCGCGCGCGCAGCCTTATCCGTCAGCATCCGATACCCCCAATCCGCACTCACGTTACCCCCAATCTACCCCCGCATGCCCTCGGCTAGGGGTAAATTGGCATGGACAACATAGGAGACGGAAATAGCCGAATTGTAAAGGTTTTTGGGCGACTTTGGTGACGTCTGGACGGCCTCGAAAAGGCCGGTGGCGGAGAGGGAGGGAGCCAAATCAGCTATATTTTTCAGCTAGTTATCACTAGGTCAGTACGGCTAACACCACCTCAGCCATAAATTCGGCAATGGTCTGTCACGGATTAGTGTGGACAATATGGCCGGTCTGGAGGCTAGGTTCCACGTCGCCAAAGGGTCGGTAGTGGAAGGTCCGCTCTCCCCATAGACATCCCAAGAAGCGGACCTCTGTCCGGGCAACTAGACAAACCTGACCCAGGCCCTCTCCATAAAATGTACCGGAAAATCGGGCCACGGATCACGGGGCCGCCCGAAGTTAACCGCGAATTAAGTATGCGGTCTTTATTTGGTTTAATGCCAATGGAGGGGTCGCACCCGTGTCGACGATTTTAGAGAGTGAGACCGCGCGCCTTGCTGCGCTCCATGCTTTGCGCTTGCTCGATACGCCGCGGCAGGATTGCTTCGACAGAATAACCGAGCATTGCGCTCAGTTGTTCGGCTGTACTGTCGCTCTAATTACGCTCGTGGATGAGGACCGGCAGTGGTTTTTGTCCCGCAAGGGTCTCGACGTACATCAGACTCCGCGCAACCTCTCTTTATGCGCCCACGTCGTGCAGACCGGAGAGCGCTTGCTTGTCTCCGATGCGCGGAATGATGAACGTTTTAACGCAAACCCCCTTGTCGCCGCAGACGGGGGTGTACGTGCATACTTGGGTCAGCCCATCTCTAACTTTGATGGAACTATCATCGGAGCGCTCTGCGTGGCTGATCCGCGCCCGGGCCTTTTCGATGGGAAGCAGCATTCCCTACTGGCCAATCTGGGGAAAACTGTAGAGGACCTAATCGAGGCGCATCGCCAGCGCTTAGAGGCAGCCGAACTGAGCGGAAGCCTTGTCGAACGGTCGGACCGACTCGAGAAATCAAACCGAATCTTCAAACAGGCAGAGAAAACAGCCAAGATCGGCTCGTGGGAGCTAGACATCGAGACAGGCATCTTGGAGCATTCCGATGAAGCCTTGTCGATACTCGGAATTGCCAAGAGTGATTCACGGGAGATCGAGGCGGCCTTTGATCGATACGCCCCCGACGATCGAGCCCTAGTTAAGGAAGCCCTTGAAGCAATACTTGCGAGCAAAGGGACCGCTAGCATCGAAGCTGACATTCTCACCCCCGACGGACAAATAAAGCGCGCCAAGACGACGGGCGAATATCTGGCAGGAAATGATAACCAAGGGCCGCGCGTTGTTGGGATCATTCAGGACATAACCGAAGCGCAGCATGCGCGCATGGCGCTCCAGCGTGCGGCTGATTACGATGCATTGACCGGCCTTCACAACCGAAACGCCTTCGACCGGATCCTCGGTGAGAGAATTAAACTCTACCGCAAATCTCAGCAGGATTTCTTTGTGCTGATGCTCGATCTGGATGGCTTCAAGGACATTAATGACTGCTTTGGCCATTTGGTAGGCGATGTTGTGCTTGAGGAGATTAGCTCGCGTATCTCGAAAGCCGTCCCGACTGGCGCGATTGCCGCCCGCTGGGGAGGCGACGAGTTCGCCATCATTACTCCGCTAGGCACCACTCTCAAAGAAGCAAGAAACCTCGGCAAGGCGATGATTGCGGCAGTCGCAGATCAGGTTGAAATTTCCGGCCGACAGGTGGGCGTAAGTGCGACCTGCGGACTTGCGCAGAGCGCCGAAGATCTCAACGTTCGTGAATTGATGCGGCGGGCCGACCTCGCCCTCTATCATGGTAAGTCTCGCGAGCCCGGCCGCATTCATGACTATAATGAAAAGCTCGAACGCGCGAACCGGTTAAGGCAGGATGCAATCAGCCAGGTACGGACTGCGCTAGACGAAGATCGTATTTACGTGGGCTACCAACCCATTGTCCATCTTTCCACCAATGCCCTTGAGGGCCTGGAAGCCCTGATGCGACTGAACACCCGTTCGGGGGCCAAGCTTACAGCCACGCAGGTGTTGCCCGCGCTACTCGATCCCGTGCTGTCGCGCGACATTAGCGAACGTATGGTTGATCTTGTCTGCGGAGATTTTCCTCAAATCTGGGCCGGACAGCCCGGGGTCCAGTTCATCAGCATCAATGCTACCGAAGCAGACTTGCTGAGCCGAGAGTTCTCGGACCGCCTGTTAGGCGCCTTGCAGTCTCACTGCATACCTCCGCAAAACGTTACTCTTGAGATTACTGAGACGATGCTGCTGGTGAACGACAGCGCAGCGGTACAAAAAGTCCTGGAGAATCTTCGCCGAGCAGGTATGCAAATCGCGCTGGACGACTTCGGAACCGGCTTCTCTTCCCTTTCCCACCTCCGCGATTTTCCGATCGACAAGGTGAAGATCGATGGCAGCTTTGTTCAGAAAATGAGCTGCGACCATCAGACAAAACTGATTGTGCAGGCCCTGATCGGGATGGCAAAGAATCTTGGTATCGAGGTTATTGCTGAAGGCGTGGAGACGGAAGAGCAACGAGATCTCTTGTTAGAGATGGGCTGTTACTACGGTCAGGGATATCTGTTCAGCCCCGCTGAGACAGCCTGCCGCTTGAAGTTCCTCAAATATGGCGGCCGCAATCAAGGACTGGAGTCCCCTGAGTTGGCACTCGCGGGCGCCGCGCGTTGAAATAAGGGCATGCTGTGAGTAGCGATCAGCAACCTGCGCATATAGCGTCACAGCGCTCACATGAGCGGACACGGTTGTTTATCATCGTAAACCTTTCTTGCGCGTCGATGTCGGGCACTGTTCGCATACGGGATATGTCTGATTTCGGAGCGCGGATTGAGGCGGACACCTTGCCGCCCCTTGGGGAGCGGGTGAAGCTGCGCAAGGGCGAATTAAGCGCGACCGGCGCCATAGTTCGCCGCGTAGGCAATCAGGCGGGGGTGCATTTTGAGAGGCCCGTCAATGTTGTTGATTGGCTACCAAACAAGGCGCGATCGCAGTTGATGGTTGATATTGCCTTCGAGACAATCAAACCCCGCTTTGAAGGTGGACCCCCTACTGCCAACATTGCTGCAAACGCCCGCGCAGAAGCCAGCGCTCTGCCCTCCAGTCCAGCCACTCGTGACGAACTCGAAGGAATTGCCGATATGCTTGACGCATTGGCCGACACGATGAGTGAGGATCCAGTGATTATCGCGAGTTATCTCGACAAGCTGCAAGTGCTCGACATCGCGTCTCAGAAGCTGCGGAAGGTGGGACGCGACCTGGCTCAGCAGTAGCCAACAAAACAGAGATAGAGAGCAACATTCCATTGGTTCGGCGGCATGGCCATCACCATTGGAACCGTCATCCCGGTATGGCGAATTTGCCACTCTGCCGAACAAACTGTCTCTGAATGGAACAGTTTTGATCAAGCCCGTTGTTTCCTCGATAGGTCTGGCAAAAGGTAGTCCACATGCGAGATGAGCAAGAGGACGATAGGGAGTACCAACCGCGGCACGCGGGCGATAATCCGCTCTGGTTTGCGGTCACTCTTGTGGCGGCAACCTTTGGGTTGCTTCACCTTTTTGTTGCGTAACTCGATGAGTTCTAGTTGCCTCATTTTTGCGGCGGCCGTTACTAGATCTCCAGTCGGCTCTTCCTTTCCACGCGACCAGTAGCTCGCTCAAGGCGAACGAGAAAACTAATGCTGCAAGAATAGCCGCCAAGGCGATCCAGGTCATCACGAACCCTCCTAGAGTGCGGGGCAACGTCTTCGACTCGCATACACTTTTTTCGACCTAGAGACGAGTCGCAGACGCTCTGCCGGACGGGCCTCAACCATAAGCAGATGATTTAGCCGTTCAGGAACTCGAGTGCTCTACGGCTTTTCTCAATCGGTCCGCTTGAGCTTTTGCCTTGGCGATGGCGGGTTCGGAGCAATCTGCCTCGGCAAGATCATCGATCTGATCCGCGGCGCGTATGGCCAATTTCTGCAGAGCTAGTTTCTCCTGCTCAGCGTTCTCAAGATCATGCCGAACCTCGCGATCATCCCTTTCCATAACGTGCCGTCTCCATGCTCGGACCTAACGCTCGGTAGTTGATGATTAATTTTTCCGAGCGATCTATTTACGACATACTAAGGTCCTCGTTCCAGAAAATCCGGAGCATCGATTCAGAACTGCAAAAGCAGCGGTGCAATTTCGGGAGCAAGACCATGATATGCCGCCAGAAGGAGATGCCGAGACCCGTTTTCGAAAAGCTAAAGCGAAGTTATAGCGATACGTATCGCGCCCTTAAGGAGCCATCTGGAGCCGCATTGTTCGTCTACCGCAATTGCTCGGCCAATCCGGTCGTTATGCTGTCACAGAATTTCAGCGAGATTTTTGAAAGGCTTTCTACGGGTAACTGGGAAAGCATTTACGACCCGGACCTCTCCGAGTGCGAGTTCGTCGCAGGCGATGCGAGCCTGGCCGCGCAGATTGTCCAATCGGCCTAGAACTCCGAAGAATCTCGCACGATCTTGGTCTTGTTAATTGGGTATGCGACGGCCGCGGGTCAAAGAGGGTCGAGTTCTTCGGGAGGTTGCGGCCGCCGCACTCTGGTCATGTATGCTGAGGACCACCGGATGCAACCATGCAACCAATTGATACCGCAGTGCGGTGCCGGAAAAGTATAGCCGGAAGACAGATGTGACGGGGGGTCTGAACATCGGCCTTCCGGCTGCACGCCATTTCAGCGCACCTGATGAGAAAGGCCATTCATTCGTTTCGTTCCTTCGGGATTGAGGGGGGCAGCTGCCCGATCGGGCGGCACAGCGGTAATTCTTACAACGCCTTGATGCTATACCGCCCTACGACCGAGGGCCGGACAGTAACGCCCGAGAACATGTCTCACGTCTGCGGTCCGCGAGTCACCCGGCTACTTTGTAGTCGGCTTTTCGTTTGGAATGCAAATGGCAGACTTGTTCGCTATCAGTTGGTCCGTTTGTTCAGGCGGACACCACCGCACGGGCCACGGACGAAACCTCATAAACTGCAGCCGTTTCCTTACGACGAACCGATGCTCATCGAAGAAACTCTGCCAAAAACTTGGCTGCAATCGGGCTCTGCTCGATCTCGGCGCGAACAAGGCTGTTGTGCCACCACACTGCATCGGTGTTCGCCAGAACAATCAGAGTGAGCCTTTCCTCTGGCACTTTGAGATACATCGCGGAATATCGGTCCGGATCCCAGCCCGAGTGCCAAGCGAGCCTGTGTCCTTGCCAGTCCTGAACAAACCATCCCCACCGGTAGTCGCCTGCATCATTCTCCAGAGGCTTCTTGAATATTCTTTCTTGCCAGGCGGGCGACAGCAGCGTGCCGCTGGCTAGGGCCTGGTCGAACTGCGCAAGGTGGCGCACACTGCCCTTGATGCCAGCGGAAGCGCGAAAGTCATCGTCTGATATCGCTGTCCTGACCCGCTGGCCATCCTTGACCATGAACGGGAGGGCGAGAAGCCGTAACGCCGAACCCCCATCAGGATCGCGCCAACCCAGCGCAATGTTCCGAATATCTGCCCGATCCATCACCTGTTCGCGAACAATACGGCGAAGGTCTCTTCCTCCCGCGCCGGTTATCACGCGATCAATGCGGGCGAAGCTGATCGGGTTGTAAACGAAAGTACTTCCGTCGCCATTGGCGCGCATGCTGAGCATGTCGCGCAGGGTTACATCGCGTTCGCAGTTCATTGCGGGGATCAACGTACCATCGGCTTCTGCGCCGCCGCTCCCGAACAGGATTTCGCTTCGCGACAGCCATTCGCACGTTCCCGCCCAGCCCGCGTCCGCGCTCATCGAAATGTCGAAGTCCAATCCCTCGCGTTCAGCTTCGGCGATCAAAGCGGTCGCCACGATTGGCTTGGTTACAGAGGCAATCGAGAAGGTCGTATCCAGAGAGCTGGGTGTCTCGCCTTCGTCGTCGGACCAGCCATAGGCCTCCTCCCAGATCACCTTCCCGTCGCGCAGGATGGCAACAGAGACTGCCGGAATACCTTGCTCATTGCGGAAGGCTGCAAGATACTCATCGAAACTGGAAAGAGCGTCCCTCTCTTCGGCGCTACCGGGAGCAACAGACTGCGCTTGTGCCGGGTATCCCGCGATAACGAGGAACCAGAACGCAGTGGTGAGAAGTCTGAATTGCACCGATCAAAACTCCCGCCATCTTCGTTTGATTTAAGGACTAGCCGGAAGCAGAGTCAAATCTCCAAAGACCTCATGAGCCGCAACTCACTTCCAGCTTTGAACTTGATTGGACATTTGCTCGTGGCGACCCGCGCCCTTTTCTGGCCTGGGAACGGCTGACAGCTTTTTTCGTTAAGCGCTTTAACGCTGGGTCACAAAGCGCTGGAAGCCTGCCACAACCGCATGCGGCAGGCTTCTCTTTCAAGGTAAAACTGCAGTATTATGTCGCTTGCACTCATCATCGAAGATGAACTGGTGATCGCCTTTTCGATCGAAGGAGCACTCGGAGAATTAGGATACTCGTTCTGCGAAATCGCGACGAGCGTCGAAGAGGCCATAAGCGCAGCAGAAAGACGATGTCCGGACCTCATCGTCGCCGATCACAGGATAGTCGGCGGAACCGGAACCGAAGCAGTCTTGAGGATATGTGCTCACAAGACGATACCGGTTGTCTTCGTATCTGCTAGCGGCCCTGAGATTCGCGAGGTGCTTCCGGACGCACTTATTGTCGACAAGCCTTTCGCCATTTCTAGTCTGCAGGGCGCAATCGAAAAAGCTCTCGAACGGCCATTCCGCCATTCGCCTGGTCAAGAAGGTCCGGAGATGCCCGCGATCGAATAGCAGCATTATAGTCGCTCTTGAACTCGGTTAGCGATGAAGGGGTGGCCTACATCAGCTTTGGCATTGCCGGGAACCATCAATCTTTCGGTTACTTGAAAAAAGGTGTCTTTCCGAGACACACCCGGAGGCCTTCCACTCGACCCACCGTTCAAAACCGGGGGGCCTCCGGACTTCTCTGAAAGCTTCATTCCTTTCCTGATTGTTGCGGCGTTTTTCAGAAATCGACGAGCCCATCTCAAATATCTGGTAGGAAGAAGCAGAACGGTCGATCAGTTCGAGAGCGTTGGGCAATAATGGCGATAGGTCGGTTCCAGACCACCTGTTGAATGATCCAAACATCATTCAAGCCCACAAGGGGCCAACGTAAACGATGCAGGGTCAGCCTAGTGTCGCGCTTCCAGAACCATGTTGAACGGTCCCTCCGTTGCTCTTCGAACATTCGAAAAGCCTGCTTCAGTAAGGACTTCAGAGAGTTTGTCTTGACCAGCTTGCGCCCCGAGTGCCTCGCCCACATCCTGCGCCAGCGAGGTCGGTACACAAATCATGGTTGAAGCATTGTAGAATAGCCGGCTCACCGGACTGCCGATGTTCTCGCCAGGCTGGTCGCCAGCGATCGGTTCGACCAGCATCCAGGCCCCGTCGCTTTTGAGCAGATCATGCATGTGGCTTGCGCAACCCCGTGGATCCCCCATGTCGTGCAGGCAATCGAACATGGTAATCAGATCGAAGTCCCGCTCCGCTATGTCCTTGGCCGGAATAGCCTCGAAGCGGACCCGGTCGTTTAGTCCATGAGCCTTTGCATGTGCGTTCGCCTGCTCGATCGAGGGCGCGTGGAAATCATAGCCCACGAAGTGGCTGCGCGGGAACGCCTCGGCCATGATCAGGGTAGAAAATCCGACACCGCACCCGACGTCGGCGACTGCCGCCCCGGCTTCGAGACGAGGAAGCATCCCCTCGAGCGCAGGCAGCCAGGACTGGACGATGCCATTGACGTAACCCGGCCTGAAGAATGCACCGACGGCACAGAACAGGCAGTTCGCGCTGTCACCCCATGCGACGCCTTCGCCGGTCCGAAACCCGTGCTCGACCTTGGCCTCGCCCTCGATCATGGCGGCTGCCAGTTCGAACGCGCCTTCGAGATAAAGAGGACTGTCCTTCTCGGCGAATATCATGGCTTGTTCAGGCGACAGGCTGAAGCGTCCGCTCTCAGCGTCGAACATCACGTAACCGTTAGTGGCCTGGGCCATTGCCCATTCGCGCACGTAGCGCTCGGCGAGGTCGAGACGGCTCGCCAACTCCTCCGCTGTTGCCGGACCGTCTGTATGTAATGAAGAGAACAGCCCGAGCCGCAAGCCGATGCGAACCGTGGGTACACTAAAGGCGCCTCCAAGATCACCGAGCATTTTGCCGACGAGCTGGTCGAGTGTCTCTGGATTGACTTCGGGCATTGCTTTTCTCCTAGAAGACATTGCTGGTGTTCAATTGTTCGCAGTGATCGGATCGATGGTTTGTGAAACTTCGGTGACCTTAGAGACCGGGATGCCGCTAAGTTCGCCATGTCTGCGAATGGTTTCCTCAGAATCGGCAAGGTAGATGCAGAATGTCTTGTCTCCGGCGACGTAGCTGTGTTGCCACTGGATATTCGGACCCAGCTTCGTGATAGCTTGGTTGGATGCGCGCGCTGCTCCGCAAAGCTCGACAATGGACATGCCGCCGATGCCCGATATTTCGCGCTCTACGAGGTAGCGTTTCAGGTTGCTCACCGTCATTCTCCCGATGTGAAAGTGCAGTGTCGCTCCGAACGGTAACTGGCTCAATCTAAAGTTTGTGGAGAAAACTAAAGGTATCCCTTAGTATCTGCCGATGGAATCTCCCACTCACCTGAAATCACTGCAGGCAGTAGAGATGGCGCTGCGTATGGGTTCTATGACCAAAGCGGCGCAGGTTCTTTCGATCACACCCGCAGCGCTCGGACAGCGCGTCAAGGTATTAGAAGATTACTTGGGAATATCTCTATTTGGCCGCGGCAGGAGCGGCCTGATAGTCTCGGCCGAACTGGCTGCTGCCCTCCCACACCTCAAATTGGCTTTCGCCGAACTCGAAGAAGCTGCCCGGGAACTGGACCTGCAGAGAGGACAGGAGTTGCACATCGCCGCTCCATCAGACTTTGCCGAACTCTGGCTCAAACCGCGACTTGGCGAGTTCAGAAAGCTGCTTCCAAACATGCGAATTTGCTTAAACGGTGTCGGGGACGCGCCCATGCGGCTTGGCAAAGGCGATTGCACAATCGCGTATGGCCCCCCTCTCGCAAGCCAGAGTACCGAGGTGCTGATCAACGACTACGCGGTTCCGATTTGTTCTCGGGCCAATCTTGAGCGTACCGCTGCTCTCCCGGCGGCGACAAGGCTCGAGGGGTTCCCACTCCTGCACGTCGATTTCTACAAAGATGATCCCGCCCGGATATCTTGGGCTGAGTGGATCGCCCACAATCACGTCCAACGCACGGCTCCCGAGCGCGGCATTCGATTTCGCCGGATAATAGACACCTTGAACGCGGTCGCCGCGGACGCGGGATTGGCGTTATGCGGAATAGCACTGCTGGAGACAGAAATTGCCGCAGGTCGTATCAAGTTTCCGTGTGGGCTTGATGGCGGGATCTGGAGCTCATGGGGCTTCGTCGCCAGCTTCCCAGAAAGATCACAAGCCAGGCCTCTCGTTCGGCGGTTTCGAGAGTGGCTTGTTAGTGAAAGCATAGCCACAAGCACTTGGCTCGAAAGCGTAACCTCAAAACCCCGGCTGTAGGGCGCTTGAATAGGCAGTATTAGAAATCCTCCCTGCCGATCTTTGCAAACGTACCGGGCATGCCCGAAGAGTGATCCATCGCCCAAGAATGAATGCGTTCGCGTCGCAGATGTCGTCGGGATAAGTCCAGCGAAGCAGAATCCGATTTCGCAGAGGGGGTTTGGCCACAGCATCGGGTAGTCTGCTTTCGGCAGCGCAAAGAATACAAATGACCGAAATGAGGACGCATAGCGGTTAATGCGTTTCTCTTTGCTCCGCGCGTTGAATGGCAGATCGACTGACACCCATCTTTGCAGCGACAGTTGCCAATGAGCCACCTGCTTTGCGCATGGTAATTACTTCATCTACTTGCGCATTGGTTAGTGCACGCGGTCTGCCCAGCTTCTTTCCTTCAGCCTTAGCGCGCCGGAGTCCGGCCTGTGTGCGTTCGATTAATAGATCCCGCTCGAACTCGGCAACCGCGTTGATGACGGACATGGTCATCTTCCCCGCAGCGCTCGTCAGATCGACACCACCCAGTGCCAGGCAATGAACGCGGACATTCTCTTCGGCGAGCAGTTCTACCGTGCTGCGGACATCCATGGCATTGCGACCTAGGCGATCGAGCTTGGTGACGATCAGCACATCATCCCAGTCTAATCGCTCGACCATACGCTTGAACTCAGGCCGCTCCATCGCCGGGACGGAACCCGAGACTGTCTCGCAAAATGTGCGGCGAGCTTCGACATGGAAGCCAGCACCCTCGATTTCGGCAATCTGGTTTTCAGTCGTCTGCTCGATGGTGCTGACGCGGCAATATGCAAATATTCGCGACATTGCTTCTCTCCTCGTATCGAAAGTGTGTCACGAAACAAATTAGTGTATCGAAATGCGTCAGCCTATATTTGGAGCTTCATCTAACGCACTGCAGAGCTGGTTCGAAAACGCTCCTTTTAATTACGGCAGAATCTGACGGTGACTCGCCTACCAATACTTGAGATTATATACCGAGCAAATCGTGTTGATCTGGTTGCATTGGCACCGTAGCCTGAACAACTGAGCTATCTTTGAGGGGTGTTCACCTTTGACAATTCCAGCAGATTTGCTTCACGCAATAGCTGAACCCGGAGGAGGGCAGCTAGCTGTAGTTATTGGAGCTGGATGTTCGGTAGAAGCACCTACTGAAATGCCGCTAGCCGGACCGTTGGCATCTGAAACATGTAGAAAACTAGTAGCAGATGGAATCCTCGCGGAAGGAGAATGCGTGGACCCGTCCAACCTTTCGAAGCTTGCGACTCTCGTCTTCGAGAAGACGGGGGGCCAGGATGAGCTTATCCGACGCTTCCCAGTTAAGGAGATGCGAGCGGCTCGTCCCAATTCAGGCTATAAGCTTTTGGTGGCGCTGATGGTCGAGCGCGCTGTTTCCCACGTTTTGAGTCTTAACTTCGACCGAGCTGTCGAAAATGCGGCTATTCAGTTAGGCCAAGCTCTCAACGTTGTAACCGAACATAGCGGCCACGTGCCGATGACGCCTACTTTAATCTATCTTCACGGGAGCGCAGATTCGCCGCCGCGCGCATGGGTTTTACGGGAAGATACTATGACCGAGGGTTGGAAAGGCCAATGGGAAGAGGTCATAGCAAATCAAATCTTGAGTGCGCCGCGCATCCTTTTTGCCGGGCTTGGCTCTGCCGCTCCGGTCCTTGAGGCGTCAGTTTCCACAATTCAAAAAGCTATTGGAGATAGTAAGCAGATATTCCAGGCTGATTACGGCCCACTGGATAGCAACTTTCTCGCAAAGCAATTGGGGGTTACCGCCGAGCGATACATTCAGGGCAGCTGGAGCGAAGTTCTCAGCAAGCTGTCTGAAAGGCTTGTCTCTGAACAACTTGAAGCCTTAAGGGTAAATGGCCGATCTAACCTTCAAGAGAACGATTTCAGTGACATTGACCAGCAGCGCTTTTTGAATCATGTCGATAAGCTTGCCACTGTTTCACTCTTAGCTTTGGGCCGGATGCGCGCGTTCGCCCAGCTCGATGGGACTCATTATCGACGACATTCGGAGTTAGATGATCTTCAGGTCGCGGAGCCTCTAACAAGACTGGCACAAATTGCGGAAGAACTCGCGCTGCAGGTCCGTCCCACGGCGCACGGCTCTTGGCAAATCCTTCGCGATGGCCGTGTCGTAGGTAATGTAATGTTGGCGTCTGGAGGTGGTGTGCGTCGTTTCGCTGCGATTGAGCCGAGAGTTCGGCAGTTTTGCACCCAAGTAGCGGATGAGGTTCTACCGCCTGATGTAATTTTGATAGGTGGAATAATTGCGGAGACCGACTTTTCGCCCCCTTCCGACATCGTTGCAGACACAGTGGTAGACAGCCTGATAGACGGTCCATCTGGACCTCTTATCGTGTCCGCCAACGCCCCTGACATGCTAGCGCAAGTTGGAGAACTGCTAAATGTCGCCTAGCTTTCCCGCAAATCCGCTTTCAACTTCAGAGCTTCTCGCTGTAGCGAGCTCGCATCTGTCTGCGAATGGCTATCTGGTTGTGCGAGACTTGGATGTAGGTGCGCATTCTGGTGAGCGGGGCTTTGTGGCAGAGGACGATTTCGGTGTCGTTTCCGTCCTCGTATTCGACTCTTGGGCGCAACTCGAAAATGAATGGCGGGACGCTCAAGCTGACCTAGTAGAGTTACTCTCGGCGCGTTTATCACGCTCAGCACCCAAGGCTTGGGATGGATACCTTGTCCTCCTGTGCTCTGCTTACGCAGGGGATTCTAGCGCAGTTAATCAAATCGAGCGTGACACTACTAGGGTCCGAAAAATTGTAGCTACCGGAGAGAATCTGCAAACGATTAAAGATGTCGAGGCGGCGCTGGACCTACTTTTGCCGTTGAAGCTAATAGAAAGCACCACGTCCATGGCGGGCGTCCTTCAAATTCTCCCAACGCTCATTCCCGCCGTCGACTCCGATGCAATTTTAACCGTGGTGGATGCTTTTCAATCGGGCGAACCTCCTCTTGAGCGGCTCCATGCGTTTGGACGGTCGAAATGAGACTCAAACATATTTCGATTGAAGGTTTTCGCGCTTTCACAAACTATGTCGAACTAAATCTCGACGCGGACGTAATCGTTTTGCAGGGACCGAATGGTGTCGGCAAAACGTCACTTCTCGACGCTATCTTATGGTGTTTAACTGGGACCCTAGAGCGATTCAGTGAAGAAACTTCGCCAGCCTCCGTATATTCACGCGAAGGTTTCGCACGAGTTGCTTTGCTACTCTGGGACGGACAAAGCGAACTGGAAGTAATCCGGAGCGTCGGTTCAGAGAAGCGCTCCATTCGTGTCAGATGTGGTGATGAAGAATTCGAAGGCTCTCTCGCCGAACAAAAACTTCGAGAGTCACTTCTGCCACATTCGGATCAGCGCAGCGAAGGGCAACGTGCGTTGGACAGCGTTCTAACTCGCGGCATTTACCTTCAGCAGGACATGGTAAGACAATTCGTTGAGGAGGACAGTTCGACCCAGAGGTTCGCGCTTCTTAGTGAAGTTGTTGGGGCAGGTATTGTGATTGAAGTCCAGCAGTGGCTGGAGCGTAGTAGGAATTCATGGTCACGCACCAATACTGCGCGTCGTCGTGATGAGCTTGGGCCTCTCGAGAAGCGTCTGGCTCAGATAGATGAACAATTATCTAGGCTTTCGGAAAGCAGCATTGAGCAAGTCGAAGGTGTAGATGCGCGAGGTGTGGCGGAAAGTCTTCATAGGCGGTCGGTAACGCTCTTAGGCACCAAGACAATTGAGATATCATCCGCCCCGGAAAGTTCTTCGCAGCTAAGCCGTTTCCTAAAGGAACTTGGCGCGGAAAGGGCAAAAGCGGAACGCGAAGCGATCGTCGCAAGCAGTCTTTTGGAGCAGTCTCAAGAATCTTCAAATACTGACAAGTCCGAAGAAGATGGCGGTAGTGATCTTCAAGGTCAGGAGGCCAAACTCGAAGCGGAAATAGCACAATTAGAGAAAGATTTCGCTTTAGCTGCGAGAGAAGCGGCAGCAGAGCGAGAGCGTTTTGCTAATATAGCACAACGTTCGGAGCGACGTGCGGCGCTTGCGCGTCTCGCGCTTGATGAGCTTGGCTCACACTGTCCTGTTTGTAACCAAACCTACGACGACGAAATTACCCGTCGGCACCTTGAATCGATGATTGCGGACGCAAACGATATCGCGCATCAGGCAACATCGCCCAGCGACCTGCAGCGTATATCTCGGCTGCGAGAGGATGCGTCACAGAAGCTTCAGGAAATACGCAGCCTGATACGCCAACGCGAAGACGCTGTCCGAGAAGCTGAGGCGCGACGATCGATGTTCGATGCCAGACTCTTGGATGCAGGGATCGATCCTAAGAAAGATTTGGTCGAACAGCTCACTCAGCGCCGCGACAAAGCGATGGAGGTTATGACCGAACTCGACGGCCTGATAAGCGAAGGAGAAAACTTTTCGTTGAGGGTACTCCGCGTGGGCGAACAAAGGCGCCGTGAGGAGCTATCGCAAGAGCGCATGTCAGTCTCATCGCAAATTAGCGACCTTAGAAATACGTTTCAATCTTTGGATAAAACGCACGAGTTGGCTGGCGACATTATCAACGGGCTGCGTGGAGCCTCACTCGCAGTGACTCAAAGGCAGGTCGAGCAAATCGAACCTATATTCCAAAGGATTTACAGTCGTATTGATCCCCATCCAACCTTTCGGGTTACGCAATTGGCGGCGTCCTTGAAAAATGGGAAGGGGCAATTGAGCCTCGGTGTATCAGACCCCGACTTCGACAGCGATCCGAATGAGCCAGGTCCGTTGCTGAGTAGTTCGCAATTGAACTCTTATGCAGTGTCGCTTTTTCTTGCCATGAATCTTGCTCTACCGACCGTAAATTTCAATGTAACGATTTTAGATGACCCGCTCCAAAGCTTGGACAATCTAAACCTTCTGGGCCTTGTCGACGTTCTCCGTCGTTTTCGCGCACATCGTCAAATAATTGTCTCGACCCACGAAGAACGACTGGTCGGCTTATTGCAACGAAAGCTAAGGCCAGCCCGGGAAGGAGAGCGGATGATCACTGTTTTGTTTGAAGAGTGGCAGCGCGACGGACCCAAATTTAAATCTATTTACAGTCAATATGTTGACGAGGAACAGCGTGTTCTCGCCGCGTGACAGAGGACTACAACAAGGGAAGTGGATCAATGAGAGGCCGAGTGACGCCCTGACCACGTTCGAGCTAGAGACTCTGATACCAATTGATCTTCGTTCGATCGCCCTGAATCGAGACCTTCTTAGTGCTCACCGTCGTCCCCGGTATGGTTCGCAGGCTACCCCATCGTTGTCGCCATCCATATGCGCTCCATAACCTGGTTGTCCTCGATAAAGCGGCGTGGCTCCGGCAGCACGCGCCTCGTCGCAATTTCGATAGTAGACGCCTGACCCTTGAACGGCACTCAGAGCCGCGGCCCTATTGGCCTGCCGGAGTTCCGCTTGATGTTGCCTATCAGAACGGGCTTTCTGTTCTATCATCGCCTGACGCTTCTCAACAGAGCGTGAGTCCCCTGCGCGAAACTCAGACGGTTTTTGAAAATCCGAAGACCAAATGCCCACTCCTCGGCCGCGCGCCGCGTCCTCGGCAGAAACGTAAGCAGAGGAAAAATCCCGGAGAGCCACTGCATAACCTTGGCGAACCATCTGCTCGGCAAGATCGTGCCCACCCACGAGGCAGGTAGCGACGACCCGTCCATACTGATCAACTGTGCGCTGGGTGCAATTCACACTCCCTCGCTCGACCAACGCGGCCAGGGCACTGGATGCGTCGGCTCCACATGACCAAGCTTGGCCATCGCGGTCGCACGTTTGATGTTTCTCAACAGCATCAATCCCGAAAAGCCGGAAGCGGGTTGAACCGATCTCCAGACTGTCACCATCCACTGCCTGCGCTTTGCCGACATAGGTCTGAGCGGCGGCGGGCGTTGAGATCGACAGCCCTATGATCGCCATTGCCAGCAGTTTGACGCCGTTGATCCCTCCCGAGACTTGCACTGTGTTTCCCACCCCTTTGCCATTCGACTTATATGGTCTGCCACAAGGTTGCCACAGTCAATGGTTTCGCCGGTCGGGGAGGAACCTGCGTTCTACCTGTGACGTTTGCGCGCGCGCAATCGAGTCTAAGTGAGCGAAAACAAGAAGGGCAGCAGCGCACATGAGCATGTCAAAGGCGTAGCCACCTAACGATCATTTTCCTGCTTGGAACAATTGTGGAACAAGCCCGATGTTGATTCGGAGTTTGTCATGATCGTTTTGGATGCCCCCATGGTAGCTGCCTTCGCGGCCCTTCTTACAGCGTGTTCAGCGCTTGTCTGGTCATTGAGACGCAAGCCGTGAGCAGCAAACGGCTAGATGATATTGGTGACTTTCGGAGGCACGGATACACCCTGCGTGTCGATTGTCGGACATGCAACCGGGTCGCAGTTCTTAACCCAACGCGGTTGGTCCTGCTCTGCAACCAGAATGGCTGGTCCCGGCAAATGGCTTCTGTCGAAGCGAGGTTGCGATGCTCCAAATGCGGCTCGAAAGACGTGCGATGTGGTCCCGGCTTCGCAGTGCACGAGGCCCATCGCTATTAGACTTCGAAGAGCACCCGTCAGCAATCGTTCCACTGCCCACCTGCTCTACATAGCCCTTGGACGGCGAGTTCTGCCTCGGTGGCCTCGCGCTCCGCGCACGCTGCTTCCTGCCGGACATCGTCAAGGGCATTGTTGCATTCGAAATCGAACCTGCTCCAATCGAGCTTCAGTTGGTCAGTTGAACGCTCAGGCTCCTCGGTCGCACTGGCAATCGGAGAGCCTACAAGGGCGCCGGACTGGGTTTCATCGACAACTTCGGCCTCCTCAGCTTCAGCAGGTTCCGGCAGGGGTTCTCCGCCACCGCTGGTGAAGTCATCATACGGTGCCTGGGAAAAGCCCATCTGATCCATAGGATAACCACTGGCGACGTGGCGCTCCATTCGTGCACTGGTGCAGGTCGAAACTTCCAATTCGCGATGGCATTGGTCTGCCAAGGGAAAGAGGCATCCGTCGACAATACGCGTTTCGATCCCATACTGGTTAAGTCCAGTCGTTTGCGAGGCGAATAACCCGTTGTCGAATTCACGGTAGATGAAGGGCCTGAAGCCCACATAAGCACCTACCAAGTTTTTGCCATTGAGGTCGCCGCAAACCATATCGCCCACTTGCACGACATCCCGAAACTGAACGGCGGCAGGGTCAGGTTCTTGTCGCACCACGTTCTCCTTGGCACGCCCGATTGCACCTTGGTCGCTCACGGCTTTATCGACCTCATCCACGATGCGGTCGCAGGCACCAACTAAAAGGGCGCAGAACCCTAGGATTCCTGCCCTCAACCTTATGTTGTTCATAAATGTGCCGCCCCGGTTCGTTGCCGTGACATCCGACAATGCAACAACCGCTCGCACAGTTTCTGTGCGCCGGTCAAGTTCGCCGACAGCAGGGTATGGTCGGACAACGAACAACGCCGGGTCTTCGTGACGATCGCTATCGCTGGGTGCTTGATCGGCTGAAGTCGCGCCGCAAGGAATTGGGTATGACGCAGGAGCGCTTGGGCGAACTGCTCGGCATTCACCGCCAATATGTGTCTCGGGTGGAACTTGGTGAGCGTCGCCTAGATATCGTCGAGTTCGTCGACTTTGCTCGAGCTTTGAACCTCGATCCGTTGTTGATAGTCGAGGATATCGAACAGGCGTCAACCTAAGTGCGGCACTCCTCGTAAATGAGACTACGCCGTTCATGACGTGATGCGTCCCCTGACCTACCATTCGCATGTCAGCATAACGGTGAGAACGCGCTTGGTCTTTGCGGGATCGGCGGGGTCATCTGATCCATACCGCAGGTCGGACGAATAGTAGTCCAGCTTCCAAAATAGATTCTCGCCCCACAGTTTGAGATCACCGAAGTCCCGTTCGCCGTGCGGGTCGTTATCAGGATCGAACGCGTCATAGGCTGCAAGTGCCTCTGCCAGCTCTGGTGAGTTGAAGCCTGTGATGGCGAGGACGCCGCTCGTCACCATGATCGAGCCACCGGTTCCGGTTTTCCGGAGTTGGTCATTGAGGCGAGCGATGGCTTCTGCGCGTGGCACAGCGAGTTCCGCCACGGCGCTCATCCTCGCACCAGCTTGAGCAGCAGGTCGATTTCCGGCTTGGCGGCAATGCCGAGTTCTGTGGCTTCTCTGACCGGTGCCATGGCGTCTTGGAAATCATCAGTCGGAAGTGCCTTGGCCAGCAGGTCTGCATTGATGACGATGGGCAGATAAACCCGCTTGTTCGGGGTATCGATCTTGAACCCCTTCTTGCGGAGCTTCGATGTCAGTCCTTGATCGCCTTCCAGCTTGGCGAAGTATCCGGCAAGACCGTCCCGGAACATCAGTTCGAGGTTCAGTTCGGTCGGGCCTGCACCGAGGGCTGCGGCAAGCCAGGTGTGGTCAAGCTCGTCTCGGGCGAACTCGACGATCTCAAGCCATGCGTCGCCCCGGCCAATGCGTTTGGTGGGCTTCCAATCTGGATGGGACAGATACGCGCTCCAAGCGGTGTTCTCGACCACGAACGGCTCGGGTGCCGCGGCCTTCATTGAGATCATGATCATGCGCATCAGCCAGTCACTCAGGTGGCCGTCCGCTAGCCGGTAATCCTGCTCAAGCTGGGCGATGTTCTTGACGATGCGAGCTGCGATGGCGGGGTCTTTCGCCATGGCCAAGTTGCTCTGCTCTGCGGTGGACATATCCACGCTCCTTCCAGTTCGATGATGTCGGAATGACGATCGGCACGCTGCGTCTGCCGCCGAATACGGCCGACCATTGCTGCCGAATCGAAGTTTACTGGCGTGGTGTGCGGTGATCCATATTCGGAGCCGGTCCGCGCTTACTCTAGCTAAAAGGACCAATCCTCATCGTCGACGGTGACGAGCTGCTTGCGTGATCGTTCGTCGTTGTCGCCATTCTCAGACTCGTCGTCATCGTCTTCGGTCAAGGGCGGGAAAAGCGGGTTCGGATGATACATAAATCTCCGAGCCTCCTGATAGGAACTAATCCAGTCTGCCTCGCGAAAATCATACTCTCCGGCGGCTACTCTAGCCGAGATAATCTCGTATCCTCCGAGTTCATCGATAAAGGCATTAACTAGTTGAGGCCGGATCTCATGCTCGAAGGCGTAATTGAGCTCAACGGACATCCGGGACATGGTCGTGTCGTCGAACAAGAATTTCGGTCTCTTGAAGCCTGTCTTGGGCGGTTTCCCAAGTAAGGCTCCTCGAACCAACCGCACGGCCCAATCGACAGCTGAGTTTTGTCGGGGCCGATGGACGATCCCCCACTTATCGTCTCGCTTAATGACCCATTGTCCCATTGTGATGATGGAGCCTCCGTCATCAGCGTCGCAGGCTAGTGTGTAGATTTCTCGTTTGAGGATATTGGCTGTCCTAAATCTCGGAGCTTCAGGTATTCTTTTAGTCTGCCTAATCGCGGTCGTCTTAGACGTTGGCGGTGAGCCAGAATCGGCATCGTTGTAGGTCTTCGCGATTCTACGAGCTTCAGACCGCAAACTCTTACGCGCCCTCTGCCTCTTCTGTGTCGTCGCGCTCTGCGGGTTTCTGATGTCTCTCATCATCCCCAATTAGATCAATTGCGAAATTTCGCAAATATACCCGAGAGAGATACTTGGATGTGTATTATCTGGTTGCTCCCTCTCGCTGGCAACTCCGCTCGGCGGGACTTTTGGAGCAAGTCAAATGACCAAGAAAAAGTCAGATTTTATCGAGATAGTCACTAGCCGCAGATCAGTGCGGACCAGCCGTTCAAAGCGTTTGACAAGGCTGCTAAACGACCCGCCTCTCTTAGTTAGCGTGAAAGATGCGCAAGGCCTCGTGGGGTATAAGCGCAGCAAGCTATTTTCGATGCTCGCAGACGGAACGCTTCAACGCGTAAAGTCCGGAAAGTCCACACGTGTCACGATGAAGAGCATCATGGCTTTTGTGGAGGGCAAGTGATGGCTGGCCTCAACATCGCGGATATTCCGCTACCGCCATATGACTATCGGATCGATCTGCTCTCCCAGAGTGGAACAGAGGATATTCGATTTGAAAGTCTTGAAGACAGCAAGGCTGAAGACTTGCGAAGGGCTCAAGGCCTCAAGCGGACAATGGAACGGTTCCCGGAAGCTTTAGAGCAGCAGCACGCCCTCGGGTTGATGTTACGTCTTGGAGCAAGTTATGCTGGCGAGGGCTACAGGACCTTAGCATCCAGCGTCTATATGCGTGACCTGCGATTGAGGAACTGTGGTGCGCTCTGGCAGCTGATGGACGAGGACGAGAACCCAGCAACGGGAACACTTGTCCGCCCGGGTTCGAAGATGCCTGCCGGGGGGCTCCAAAACCTTGTCCCTCGATGCTCGCGCGAGAGTCTGCGAACGGATCTCAATCGTGCAGGAGCAGCCGACACTGACGGTTGGTTTTATGCCTTTCTGCACGGGGAGTTCATCCCGAACCACGGGCAGTATCTTCCCCATTGGCACTTCGCCTGCAGCGACTCTTTCCGTCCGGTGATTGATAGGCTGCGCGAGCAGTCTGCGTATCAACCTGTAGAAGGCGGACAGGTCCATCGCCCGGTCTGGATGACGCGTGCTCCTCTGACCAATATGCCGAAACCCATCACTTATGTGATGCAGGCGTATTGGCCCTCCCGGGCCTATTTCCTGGATGCTGACGGGAAGGAACGCCGTGTCCGGACGAAGCGGGCAATCCCCGAACCGTATCACTCTCAGTGGATGCTCTGGATGGACCGCTGGGAACCCAAGGATCTCGCACTCCTCATGGGTCTACGTGTCACCCGCGAAGGTCTGATCCGGACGAAGGGGTAATCTGTACACGAGTCCAAGCCCCATGGTGCTCGTAGATGCGTCTGCGGGTGCTGTGGGGCCCTTGGATTGGTGGGTTCTGGGGAAGATTGGTGACAACACTGCACGTCTCTTCCCGACGCTGATTCACCTTCCACCAAATCATCATAACTTCACGCTCTCCGCCGGTGAAATCGGTGAAAACCATACTGATCCCTCGCCACCCTATTCCGAAGTTTTCACCGATTTCACCGCCAATCTGGAGATTCCAAGATGAGCAAATCTGATACAATAGACCGCATACGTCTCACCCTCGCCAAAGGACGTTCTGGTTCAGTCGCCGGCTTCCGTTCGCTGGGAGGAACCGAGTTCTTTGAAATCGAATATGGTGGAGCAGCGGGACACGTCCCGCGTTTGATGTTCCTGGATCAACAACCAGCAGCCAAGATCCTTCTCGCCCGTCAAAAAGTAGTGGTGATGTCGAAGAAGGATTGGACGGAAGTCATAAAGGGTATTGAGGACATCGATGAATTTCCTCCGAGGCCCATCGTTGACCGATTGGGTTGGACCGACGAATATTTCGCCCTGCGTGATGGCAAGGTATTCTCACCTGCACGGCAGCCCAAGGCACAGCTCGTTTCCAGCACCGCGAACGAAGGTGATGCGAAATCAGGAACCTTCGCCCGTTGGAGGAAGGAGATCGCTGAGCCCTTAACGGGCCAGTCCCTGCCCATGGTGGCGGTGCTTGCGGCGATGGCTGCTCCCCTGCTTCGGTATTCGGGCCTCACCCATAATCCAGGTCTCGAGCTTTGCGGTCCGAGGGGAAAAGGGAAAACGCTTCTTTTACGCCTAGCGATTTCGGTCGCGGACAACCCGAACAAACTGCCTACCTTCGACGCCACCCGAATTGGTCTGAGCAAAATCTCCGAGCGCTACGAGGATCGTATCTTTCCGGTCGACGAAGGAAGCCACGTAGACCGTAACGACGGGCATTTCTTTCAATCCCTCGTCTTTGGCATGGCATCGGGCACGAGCCGGGTCACAGCATTCCAAACCGAAATCCATGAGAGTCGCTTCATTCTGATGACGACCGCCAATCGGTCCTATCACGAGAGCCTGTCGCATCTAGACCACGAGACGCGGGCTGCAGCGCTTGATCGTCTCCTTCCGCTCTCGGTCGATCCGGACAACGAATTAGGCGTCTTTGACTTCCTGCCCGAAGGCTTCGCCACCTCCGGCGAATTCGCTCGATATCTGGAGCAGGGAATGAACGCATTGTTCGGCGTTGCAATTCGCCGCTTGTTGCATTCGATCGTCAATACCAAGGCGAAGGACACCGTCTCATTCGCGGCAAGTCTGGGTGCGGATATCCACGCGTTCGAAACTGCGGTAGGTGTGGCGAGCAGCCCGCAAGGCCGCACAAGACCATCTTCATCTTTCGGCCTCTTCTATGCTGCTGGGGCCTTCGCACAGCGCCGCGGGGTTTTGCCCGAAACATGGGATTGTTTGGCCGCCTGTGTCGCCGCCTATCGAAATTATCAGGCTCAATTGCCCGAATGCACACCCCTAGCAGCCCGCCTGATGATGATCGCCGATCGTCCGCAAACGCTAGATTTGCGCGACACTGAGCCGCCTCGGTTGCCTGATGAGGAGTTCAAGGCTCACGGTGCCTTCCTGAAGCGCGGAAAAAATGGGCGCACCGAATTGCTCGTCACGGATGACGTAGTTGATCGCTATTTCCCCGACTGGCGCTCCCTCTCGGGCTCGACCGAATTCAAGAGTCTAAATCTTCGTGACCGCGATCACCGCACCAAGCAACGGCAGGTGAGAAAAGGTCACAAGAAGGAGCGGCTTGTTTGCTTCGTCCTCCCCACGGACATGGTCAAACAGATCGACGCGGATTAGGCTCCCTGATTGTCGCAGTAGCTGGCCCAAGCTGTCATCAACTCTCGCCGCTTGTCGAGTGCACGACCCCGGCGATATGCACGCTCAGTTGCCGAGCCGACCGCATGGGCCAGCGCCATTTCGACCACATCTCGAGGGAACTCGGTCGTATCGCCCGCCCAGTCACGAAACGCACTCCGCATACCGTGGACTGTAACGTCGCGTCCCATCCGCTTCAGGACGGCACTGAGCGACATATCGGAGAGTGACCGACCACTTGGGGCAGCGAACACAACGTCTTTTCCCTCCAGACCTTCTTCGCGCACAGCCTGTAAGACAGATATTGCTGCCTCACTGAGAGGTACGACGTGGGTCTCGCTCGCTTTCATCCTCACCGCCGGGACTGACCACAGTTTCGCGTCTAGATCGACTTCACCCCAGGTCATACCGCGCACTTCGCCCGATCGTGCAGCCGTCAAAATGGTAAACTCCAGGGCTTTGGCCGCCATGCCTTCGCGCTTGCGAAGGGCCGCCATAAACGTGGGCATCTCAGCATAGGGAAGCGCGGCATGATGTTTCACGGACGCCTTGCTGCGTTTTGGCAACAAGTGTTCGAGGTGACCGCGCATACGAGCCGGGTTCTCGCCGGTTCGCAGTCCCTTGGCCTTGGCGGCATCAAGGACCTTTTCGATGCGGCCGCGCACTCTAGAAGCGGTCTCCTGCTTTTTCCCCCATATAGGCCGGACGCAGCGAAGAACATCATCGGTATCGACCTCAGCAATCGGAACTTTCGCAATCGGCTTGCCGTAGGTCTCCAGCGTATTGCGCCACTGCTGGCGATGTTTTGGATTTCGAAAGCCGCTCTCGATGTCGGCGACATACTGCTTGGCGAACTTCCCAAAACTCACCTGAGCCGCATTTTCCTCGCTCGCCCTCTTTCGCAAGATTCTCGGATCACGACCCTCAAGAGCTAGCTGACGCACCTCTGTCGCTTTCTCCCGAGCTTTGGCGAGCGAAACGTCTAGTGCAGACCCAAGGCCCAACTCGAAGCGTTCACCATTTACGGTTCCGATGAAGATCCATGAGCGCCCAGATTTGCGAATCCGGAGATAGAGCCCGCCACCGTCGGAGTGAACGCCTATCTTCTTGAGGTGTTCGACCTGTTTTACGTTGAGCTTGTTACGCGCGCGCGAGGACATGATTTCGCGACTTTAGCTGACACCAGTGTGCTGGCAAGCCATAAGTTCAGCCATAGTTGTGGCGCTGGTCTGGCGCGTTATGGTATGGACTTGCGTGAACGACAAATCGCCGAAAATCCACGGCATTCGGCCATTCGTCCGTGTCCGTATCGGTTCATAACGATGCATAGAAATCTGGCATCTGGCGGAGAGGGAGGGATTCGAACCCTCGATACGGTTGCCCGTATACCGCATTTCGAGTGCGGCGCATTCGACCACTCTGCCACCTCTCCGCATGCAGGGTGCGCTTGAATGGGCCTGGACCCGGGTCGAAGCGAGCGCGCCCATTAGCTGCAGGCACGACCCTTGCCAACCCCTTTCGCATGCGAAATCCGGGGATTCGCTCGGTGAAGTGCTTGTGTGACGGGCAATGCATCCCATATCTTCATCAGATATGGACAGGGCAACGTTTTTCTCCGCACAAGCCGGTCGCACTCTCGAGGCACCGCGCCGCTCCCGCACACGCTTCACCATCGGCGATGTCGTTCGCCACAAAGCATTCGATTTTCGAGGTGTGATCTTCGATATCGATCCTGTCTTCGCGAATAGCGAGGAGTGGTATCAATCCATTCCCGAAGAGATACGTCCCGACCGCGAACAGCCCTATTACCATCTGCTCGCCGAAAGTGACGATAATGACTACGTCGCTTATGTAAGCCAGCAGAACCTAATCGGCGATTCCCTGGCCGGTCCGGTTTCCCACCCCGAAGTCCATCGGTATTTCGAACAGTTTGAAAACGGGCGCTATCGGATGCGTCAAACCCTTACCCACTAGGCTGTCGAAATGGGTGATAGAGGCCAGATCGCCGTTCAGCATTTTAGCCTACTCGCGGGCCGCAAGAAGTAGATAGCCCGCGATCCAAATTCCGCGATGACTGGGCTGGCCGACGAAAGCTATTGAGACGCAAGCCGCACAAAGACTTCCGATCCTTTCGACATGCAGAGAGATCGGGCGAAGGCCGTACAGATCGATCCGAGGCACAACCGAGCCTTATACCAATTCTTCTAGTTCGCCGGATTGCGACTTCCCCTGAACTTGAGATTTGGCGGGGCTTCGAGGCGTGGTTCAGGATTTGCTCTTTGCGATCGCCTGCGCCAAACCGTGCGCGAGACTTGTCCATGAGCTCGGCCCAAGCTGCCTGTCCATCACGGATAGCTCGAGCCGGGCCAACAACACCCCGCTTTCGGCAAATGCGAGCGCCCGTGCCGTGCCGGTTGGACGGGCCTCGGCTTCAATCTTGGAAACCAAGCCGAGATCGATTTCCTTCAAGGCGATCCTGAATATTTCGCACAATTCTTCTTCCGCCGCGCCCGCCCACTTCTCACCTGACAGATGACAGGAGACCCGTTCAGCGCTCACGGGTTTGGAATAGCCCTGAGCGGCGCACGCCAAAAATGCCAATGCAGGCAGAAAGAGAATGCGGCGACGGAATTCCATGCCACGGCTCAGGCGAAGACGGGATCGACGCCCGCGATCGGGTCTATCGCAGAAGCGGCTGGCGGCGGCGCTGCCTCTCCGAATGCAAGGAAGGAATACGGGTTGAGCGAAGATTCAGGTTCCACTTCGGCAAACAGCACCGCATCTGCTCCGCCCACACCATCGGCATCGTAGAAGAGTTTTCCTGTCGCATACTGATAGATAATCCGATCGTCGGAATCCATGGCCTCGGTGCCATAGACGAAGGCCGAAGGGTCGAGCGCGCCTTCCTGTTCGATCGAACTGAAAAGAGCGCCCCGATCCAGCCCGATCTTGTCGCCATTCTCGAAATCGGTGATCTTATCGGCATGCTGCAAGCCGAATGCAGTGAATACGAAGAGGTCATTCCCAACCCCTCCGCTTAGCAAGTCATTTCCGGCACCGCCATCAATGCGATCAGCGCCGTCGCCACCAAATATCTCGTCGTCATCTGCCTCGCCGAATATTTTGTCGTTTCCGCGCTCGCCATAGATAAGGTCCGAGCCTGAGCCACCGCGCACGGTATCGAACCCCTGGCCGGCAAAGATCGTATCCGCCCCAGTCCGGCCGAAGATCGTATTGCTTCCCCATTCGCCTCGGATGGTATCGTTGCCGTCACCGCCGTCCAGGAAGTCGTTGCCCCCAGCACCACGGAGAAGGTCGCCCCCCGAACCACCTTCGAGCCTATCGTTTCCACCGTCGCCATAAAGGCGGTCATTGCCATTATTTCCGAGAAGGATGTCGTCACCGCTTCCGCCGAACAGGTTATCCCAACCGGCACCGCCTTCGACAAGGTCCATATCGCTATCCCCGCGCAGAACATCGCTTCCGAACCCGCCCATCAGGTGATCATCGCCATCACCGCCGCGAACCACGTCCGGGTAGCGGCCGCTGTCGAGAATATCGTTACCGCTATTACCCCACAGGTAGTTCACGGCGTCGTTGCCAAAAATTTGGTCCGAACCTGAACCCCCGCGTGCATCCTCGATGATCACGCCACGGGCAATTGCGACATTGCCAACGCTGCCGCCTATGTTCGAGTAGTGCTCGGCCCTCAAGTCGATAAGCTGGTCCGCGCCAAACCCGCTGTAATCGAGCGTATCGCGGCCGCCAGTGTCATACACCGTATATGCGATACGCGAGTAGAGCGTGGCATCGAAGATTTCCGGGGCACCGGAAATATTGAACCCATAGATGGTATTGCCGGTCCGCGCATCTCCAGCGCCATACAAATTCTGGATCGCCACGATGTCAGCGAGCATCGGAGTGCCAAGCGGCGTGCGACTGTATCCGAGTTGCGAGAAGTAGCTATTCTCCACTTGATCGAAATAGCTCATGATCGTCGTTGCCCAACTATCGTTCAGATAGAGCGCGTCCGTTGCATAGCTTGCATTGCCGTTATAATTTCCGGCGTGACCGAGGCCCAGTGCATGACCAATTTCATGCACGTAGGTCTGGAAGCTGTAGTCATTGAGTTCGCTTCCGTACTGATTGACCCAATCGCTGCTGATATTGACGATAGAACTCGTGATCGTGCCGTCCCAGTATTGGACCATGGATTGCGCGTAAGCGCCAGGCTCGCTGTTTTGAAACGTGATATTGGTAGTAAATGAGCCAAAGGTCGGTGAAAAGCTTATATCGATCAGCGATTCCCAATAGCTGAGCGCTGTTAATGCGAGTTGCTCTTCAGCATTGCTGAGGCTGACGAACTCGTAAAAGATTGTCGAGGCGGAGAACGACCGTTCGTCGCCGCCCCAGTAACCCGCGGTAAGTTGGCCTGCTATCTCGTCCAAGGAATAGACTTGGAGTGGCTGAGCTTCGGTAACGGCCAGCGTATATTCGCCCGAGCTACCCCCATTCCAAGAGTCTGCTTCGATGTAGTAGGTGCCGGCGCTGTTCGCTGTGAAACGAAGAAGGGAATTTAGGTCTGTTCCACCGTCATCGTTTTCGGCCACGAGTGTCCCGTTTGAATCGTAAAGGCGGAGGTAAGTGTCGCCAACCGGCGTCGCGCCGCTACCTTCGAGCGAAACTGAAATGGTTTGATCTTCGCGCAACTCGATCCTGAACCAGTCGCTGTCGCCAACGGTTTCCAACATTTCCGTGACGCTTCCACCGACGGCGATATTCGCTGTGGTCGATGTATCGCTCGGGATATCGACACCATTCGCGAAAACCAGATCGTCACTGTTGTAGGCCCGTTCGCTGGAAAGCAAATAGAGCTCCGCCGACCCGTCGAAGGAGAGAATAGAATTATCCGATTTGCATGCACAGCACGCGCAGTTTTGATTTTGCGACAACACGTATCGACCCTTTAAATTCTGTCATTCAAACGGGACATGCGACATGCCCTCTCCTTGAAGAGGTTCATTCCACATCCACGATTAGTAAGAGATTAAATCCACTTGATTATTCTCGAAAAGCAGTTTCGCTTAGTCGTGTGATTGGTGTCAGGATATACTGGAGTACCGTCCGCTTGTCACCCAACAGGCTGATGTCCGCGACCATACCGGGACCGATTGCCAGTTCCTGGCCTCCGGGACCTTCCAGGGCATTCTCCCGGGTAGTGACCCTCACCAGATAGTATATTTCACCCGATTGCGGATCCTGGATCGAGTCCGCTGAAATTGTCGAAACGGTCCCTTCCAGAGTGCCGTAGACTGCCTGATCATACGCGGTGATGCCGACCTTTGCCTTTTGACCGGTCCGTATGTTGCCGATGTCCTGCGGCGACACGCGTGCCTCGATTAGAAGACTGTCCTCTTGGGCGACCAGTTCGACCAACGGTTCGCCAGGATTTACCGCGCTCCCCCTGGTTGTAACCAGAACCCGACTCACCTTACCTGCAATCGGAGCTCGCAATGTCGTGCGCTGGACGCGCTCCTGCAGCGCAGGGAGAGAACTTGATCGAGCTTCGAATTCGGCCTGGGTCACGGCAAGCTCACTAGCGGCCTGCTCACGCCAATCCTGACGTACACTGGCAAGATTGGCCACCGATTCCGCAACTTGAGCCTGTGCCCGCCCGAGCGAGGCGCGCGCGCCGGCAAGATCGCTGCGGGCGGTTGAAGCTTCGCTCTCGGCGCGGGCCAGGCTCATGCGCGGTTCGATACCGTTCTCAACGAGGGGGCGGATGGCGGCAAGTTCGGCCTCTGCGCGCGTCAACGTGCTCTGGCGCGAGTCTATCGCGGCTTCGGCCTCCGCGACGCTCTGGCGCGAACGTTGCAGCTGCGCCTGTCCCGCGGAAAGAGCGCTGCGCAGGCTCGCCTGACGCGAAGAATAAAGAGCCCTTTCGATTTCCAGCTGGCGTGCAGCTTCCTCATCGGCAGGGGCAGGATAGCGGGGCGCGCGACCGGTCACTTCGGCAGTGAGGCGGGCGACCTTCATGTCGAGCGCCTGCGCTGTGGCCTCGGTGCTGCCCAGATTGGCCCCGGTTTCCGTCGGATCGAGGCGCAGCAAGGGCTGGCCAGCAGACACGCTGTCACCTGGCCGCACGAGGATATCTTCCAGGATGCCACCTTCGAGGCTGGAGACGACCTGCAATTCGCTGCTGGCGATCACCCTGCCCATGCCGCGGACGGTGCGGTCGATTTCAGCAAGTGCTGCCCAGACGATGAAAACGACAAAGAAGAGCAGAATGCCCCAGAAGAGCAGCTTCGAAGCCTTACCCGGCTCGATATCGCCTACAAAGTCCTCAAGGTGACGGTGCTGCTCGTCCTCCTCGATCACGATAGGCTCTTCGCGGCTTTCCTGGGGGAGCGTGTTCATGGTTGCTTGTTCCCCTGTGCGAGCTTTTCAAGCACGGCATCGCGCGGACCGTCGGCAACCACCTTGCCGCGATCCATTATGATGATGCGATCGACCAGTTGCAGCAAAGGCTGGCGGTGCGTCACCACCACGAGCGTGCGATTCTTGAGCTCGTCGCCGAGCCGGTTGATAAGATCGCCCTCGGTTTGCGCGTCCATCGCGCTGGATGGTTCGTCCATGACGATTATGGGCGGCTTGCCAGCGAGAGCACGCGCGACTGCAATCGACTGGCGCTGACCGCCTGAAAGACCTTCCCCGCGGTCGACAAGCTTGAGATCATAGCCGTTCGAGATACGTGAAACGAACAGATCGGTCCCGGATACGCGAGATGCGCGGAGCATCTCCTCGTCGTCGATGAACGGCCGTTCAAGCACGATATTCTCGCGGATGGAGCCTGAGAACAGCGCAGGTTCCTGCAGGACCGATCCAATCTGCGCGCGCAGCGAATAGGGATCGAACTGGGCAAGGTCGACACCGTCGACCAAGACCATGCCCTCCTGCGGGGGGTAGAGTCCGAGCATCATCCGCGCGATGGTCGATTTCCCCGACCCGACACGGCCGAGTATAGCGACGTGCTGACCCGGTTCGATCTTCAGATTGACGTTGTCGAGCGCCGGAGCGCTTCCCCCGGGGTAAGTGAACGACACTCCCCGCAATTCGATGGCGCCCGCAGTCGTGCCCATTTCCAGGGGTTCGGTTTCCGGGCCTTCCACCGGTTGATCCATCATCTGGCGAACATGGCGATAGGCAGTACGGGTTGCCGTCATCCTTCCCACCAGCTGCGAGATTTGCGCGAGCGGAGCTACTGCTCGACCCGCGAGAATGGAGCAGGCGATCAGGCCGCCCAAGGTCAGCTTGTTGTCCGCCACCTGGAAGACCCCGATGATCACCACGCCTGCATAGCTGATCATTCCGGCGGTCGTTGCGAAGGTGGTGCCCACAGAAGATATCAGGCGTTGCCGCAGATTGCTCTGCGCGTGCTCTCTCACTGCTTCTTTCCAACGGCGCTTGAGCATCCGCTCCGCGCCGGAAACCTTTACATGCTCAATGCTTCCGACCGTCTCGACCAATACCGATTGCTTGAGCAGTCCCTGCCCTAGCGTAGTAGCAGAAATGCGCTGCAATGCCGGTTGGGCGGCCAAACCGACCAATATCACCAGCGGGACCATCGCACCTGGTACCGCTACAACCCATCCGCCAATTGCCGCGACCACGGCCAATGTGATGAAGATGAATGGAAGGTCGACGACCGCCACCAAAGTCGCAGAGGCAAAGAAATCTCGAATGGTTTCCAATTCGCGCATCATACCGGTCAATTGGCCGGTGGAACCCTTGCGCAATTCCAGCCTCATCGAGGTCAGGCGGGCGAAGACATCCTCCCCGATTTCTTCATCGATCCGCGCACCGGCAAAGTCCACGAAATAGGCACGAAGCAACTTAAGAATGAAATCGAAGATCAGGATGATGCCGAGCCCGATCGACAGCGCCAGCAAGGAACCGTAGGCGGAGTTGGGCACCACCCGGTCATAGACCGTCATCGTGAACAGCGCGCTGCCGAGGCCGAAGATATTGATCAGTGCTGCAGCAAGCGCGACCTTCGAATAGGTGCGCCAGTTTCGCTTGATCGGCTCGGCCAGCCAATCGGCGATCCGCTTCTTCGGGACTTCGACGAGCGTCATGTCGCTCACAGCGGGACCTCTTCTTCCTGGATTTCCAGCACCTCGAGCAGGCGACCGGTGCGCAGCAACAAAATGTAGCGCGCCTGATCCAGTTCGGTCAGCGCGCGGATATAGGCACTAGCGGCATTGAGATAGGCATTTTGCGCATCCGCCACGTCGAACACCGATCCGCGAAGTGCCTCGAAACGGGCGACGACGATATCGCGCGATTGCCGTGCCGCCTTGTAGGCGGATTCCAGCGCGCGGATTTGCTCTTCTATCGCCTGTACGTCGGACCAGGCAATCGCAGCATCGCGGCGAGCCTCTTCACGTACTCGATCGGCGACTGCATCCGCTGCAACCGCCTCGGCTTCTGCAGCGCGAGCTCTCGACCAGACACCGCCGCCAAGAATACGCCAGTTGAAGTTGACAGTGGCGCGCGTGTCGTAATCGTTGCGCCCATCATCGAAAATTCCATACCGACCATTGTCCACTCGCGCGGTGAGGTCCGGGAACTTGTCCGCATCCGCCGCCCGCGCTTCCTGCTCGCGCGCCTCGGCGGATGCCTCTGCGCCTAACACCTGCGGAGCGGTCTCAGCGATGAAGATCGCATACTCCCGCGTATAGCGCGTGTCGTCGAGCAATGGAGGACGCAACAAGCGGTCGGGTGGCGCAAAGCCGCTGAGTTCTTCGAACCGGGCTTCCGCGCTGGCGAGCTGGCGGCGTGCCTGTGCGAGCTGGACAAGGCCCTGTGAACGCAGGCTGGCAACACGCGCCCGATCACCTTCGGCGGATACGCCGCGCTCGATGCGGGTCTCCACCGCTTCACCGAGCCCGTCCTGCGCTGCAACAAATCCTTCGATTAAGCGTACTAGGGCTTGATAGCCGAAGACCTGTGTCCAGGCAGCGACCATGTCTCCCGCCACCTCTCCCGTCCTTGCCTCCCGCTCAAAGCCTGCCGCGCGCAGCCGAGCAGCAGCCGAGCGGACACGGCCATCAGTCCGGCCGAAATCGATCAAAGGTTGCGCGATGGAAAAAGTAAAATCCACGCGCTCACGCGGTCGTGACCGTTCGATCAGATTGAACGGATCGTCTGAGAAATTACGTTCAAGCGTTTTGAACGCCGAGACGCCGACGTCGATTGCTGGCAGATACCCTGCCCTTGCCTCTCCGACCCTCGCCCGCGCAGCATCTTGCAAGGCGCGCGCCTCGCGACCGACTGGGCTTTGTTTCAATGCAGCCGCGACGATCGTGCGAAAGGTCTCCGGGTCCGCTGTCGTATCCTCGAGGCCTAAGACAGGATCGTTCGCGAAATCGATGGCTAGCGGCTTGGCTTCCGGTTCGGGCAGCGCCGGATCGCGACCAGCTTGAATCGCCACATCCTGCGCACGCAACTGAGCATCGCCAACTGCAGTCAGCGAAACGAACGCAACGACGCAGGCTTGGGCAAGCTCCCTCATGTCCGTCCTTTATCCCCTTATTCCTCCGCCTTAACAGCAAGTTTCCCGGGTGGCACTAACATTCCGAAGACGTGAACAATTTGGATAAGGAATAATGCAAATAGAAGATAGATTTCGAACAGTTGTGCGAGGTTAGTAGAAAAGATAGTGGTGCCGCTTAGGTGACTCGAACACCTGACCCCATCATTACGAATGATGTGCTCTACCAACTGAGCTAAAGCGGCACATTCTCTCTTGCCAAGAGAAGTGGAGGCCCGAGCCGGAATCGAACCGGCGTGCAAGGATTTGCAGTCCTCTGCGTAACCACTCCGCCATCGGGCCTCGCCCGCCCTATCGAACGGGAAGCGGCCCACTAGCGATTCTGCCGAAGCAATGCAATCGCCTTACGTAACGTCAGGCTGGACGACGCGCCGGACAGGGGCGATGGAGCAGCATGAGCATTGCCAGCCTGACCGATCCGATTACCGCCGAAGGCGGCCGCGCAACCTTCCACGACCTCGATCACTGGATGCAGGGTCGCACACTTTATGGCGGCGCTTCGGCGCTGATTGCCTATACCACGGCAGCCCGTGCATATACCGATTTGCCGCCCCTGCGCGCCGGACAGATTGCGTTTGTCGCGCCGACCGGGCCGGAAGTCGAGTTGAAGCGAGAGATCGTCCGCCAAGGACGAAATGTGGCCCAAGTCCGCAGCGAAATCTGGTGCGAGGGCAAGTGCACGCTCAGCGCCTTCTGGCTGTTCGGAACCGAGCGCGAGCCCAACGCAATTCATCCTCCAGCGGGTATCGCCGACTGGCCGGGCCTGCCAGAGGATGCGGCTCCGGTAATGGACGGGAAAGGCCCCGCCTTCATAAAGAACAATTTCGAGCTTCGGCGGGCGCAGGAATTGCGCGGTTCCGGTGAGCCGGTGGTGCGCCGCTGGGCACGCCTGAGCGACCGCGAGGGCCTCGATCCGGTGAGCGAGCTCATTCTGCTCGGCGACGTCATGCCGCCCGGCGCAATGCGAGCGATGCAGCGGCAGGGGCCGATCAGCTCGATCAATTGGTCCTTCAACCTGCTCGACACCGCGCCGAGGACCCGTGAGGGGTGGTGGCTATCCGAAAATGCCAGCCAGCACGCAGCCGGAGGATATTCTTCCGAACGTCTGCGACTGTGGAATGCCGACGGCAAACAGGTACTCGACGGCATGCAATGCGTGGCTATCTTCGGCTGACCGCAAGGTATCGCAAGATGCGCAAGTTGAAGTGCATGCGCCATGCGGTTTCAAAGAGGCGCGCAGAAATGCGGAAGTCCGGCGGAGTCTAGTGCTCTCAAAGCGCGGACGTTCTCCAATTCAAGTAACGCGCGGGGGTACTATCGCGGAGCTTCGCGCTAGGGAAACAGGGTGCGATGTTCCCAGTCCGCCATCACTGAAAAAATTGACATCCCCGGCCATCATGTCACCGTGGCAGCTCCAGGGGGTTAAATGACTGATCGTCAAACACAATTGATCGACGCTTTGACGGGGACTGCGGCGGGCAACCGCGGCTCGCTCCAGACTGTCTACGAGATGACGTCGGCGAAGGTCTTCGGCACCATTCTGCGCATTGTCCGCCGCCGCGAAGTGGCCGAAGATGTCCTCCAGGATGTCTATGTGAAGGTCTGGCGGCGCGCAGGGCGGTTCGACCCGAGCAAGGGCAGCCCGATAACCTGGTTGTGCACGATCGCACGCAATTCGGCCCTCAACGACGTGCGCAGGAACGGCCGCCAGCAGGAACTTGCGGAGGAGGAGTTTCCCGACGTCGCAGACACCAAGATCCTCGCCGCCGACGACTGGCTTTGCGCCGAGCAGGACAGTGCCGCGCTGGCGGACTGCCTCGAAGAACTGCGAGCCGACCACCGCCGCACGATCAAGCTGGCCTTCTTCGAAGGGCTTTCCCATTCGGAACTGGCCGAAAGGGTCAATGTCCCGCTGGGAACGCTCAAGAGCTGGATCAGGCGCGGCCTTGCCGGGCTGAAGGGATGTCTCGGTGGCTGATACGACCGACATCCGCGAAGACGATCCCTTCATCCGTGCCGGCGAATATGCGCTCGGCGCGCTCGAGGGTGACGAACTCGGCGAGGCGCGGCGCCTGCTGCTTGCCGATCAGGGTTTTGCCGAAGCGGTGGAATGGTGGGAATACCGTCTCGGCAGCATGAGCGAGGCGGCGGGCCGATTCATGCCCTCTCCCTCGGTTTGGCCGGGAGTACTGGCCCGGATCGACGCGGAAGACGCCTCGCGCGACTCCGTCCCGGTATCGTTCGAGCCAAGACGGCAATCCCCCTGGAACATCGCCGCGCTGGTCGCCGGTGCAGGCATGGCCGTGGCCGGTCTCGTCTTCTTCATCGCCACTCCGCGCACGGTCACGCTGCCGCAGCAGCCGCCTGCGGCCACCACGCCGGGGCCGCAGCTCATCGCCCAGCTGGACGACGAGGACAGCGCGCGCAAGCTCGCCGGCGTGATCGACGTGGAAAGCAATCGGCTTGCTCTCAGCATTACCGGACTTGAGGCGGATACGGGCAAGACCCCCGAATTGTGGGTGATCCCCGCAGGCGGCGCACCGGTATCGCTGGGCGCGATTCCGCAGTCGGGTTCGTTCGACCGAGAGCTGTCGCGGGCGGAAGCGGACCTCCTCGTGGCGGGATCGACGCTGGCGGTGACCTTCGAGGATGACACCGGCCAGCGGCACGAGAGCCCGACCATGCCGATCCTGCTTGCGGGACCACTCGACCAGGTCTGATCGGGAAAATTAGTCCCAAAATACAGAATGTTAAAAGATTGGCTCGATTTATTTCGCGGCGGGTGCATCCAATCAGGTGACCCAGGTGTAGCTGCGCTCGCCTTCGGGTATCAAATCCCGTCGGCAGCCGAGACCCGTAGGTCTTTGTGCAGCCAAGAGAGATGTCAAAACATCCGCTGTGGGAAGGGATACCCGCGCCACTCGGCTTTCTGGTCCATATGGAAAAGGAAAGCACTATGCGTATCAACACACCGAAGACATTCGCAGCAACACTGCTCGCCGGCACGGCAATGTTTGCCCTTGCGGGCACGGCCCATGCCGATCCGACCCCGGAATGTAACGACTCCGATCCCAACGCCACCGAATGCGGCACCGATTCCACCGCGACCGGCGAAGGTGCGACCGCGGTCGGTAACGGCGCAACGGCCGATGGAACCGATGCCGTCGCCGTAGGCAGCGACGATGCCGGCGCGGCCCCTGCCACTGCAACCGGCCCTTCGACCACTGCGGTCGGCGGGGAAAGCCTCGCGACCGGACCCGGTGCTACGGCTATCGGCTGGCAGTCGATGGCAACCCAAGAGCGCGCGACCGCGCTCGGCCATCTTGCCACCGCACAGGGCGTCCGTTCGCTGGCAGTGGGCGAAAACGCCGACGCGCAGACCGACAATGCAACGGCTATCGGCAATGAATCGATCGCCAACGGCATTGATGCACTCGCCATAGGCGATACGGCGACGTCCACGGGAAACTCCACATCGGCCGTGGGCGGCGAAAGTGTCGCAACCGGCCCGGGTGCCAGCGCATTCGGCTGGCAGGCAACGGCTAACGCGGAACGTTCGACTGCCTTGGGCCACCTCGCATCGAGTGACGGTTTTGCTTCGGTCGCAGTTGGTGAAGCAGCGGCAGCGCAGGGCCGCGGCGGAATTGCTATTGGGGGCAACACCGATGGCGGCGCCTTTGGTGCACTGGCCACAGACGATGCGGGCATCGCTCTCGGCAGCGACGCCGAAGCACGCCAAGTCGGCGCGATCGCGATCGGTAGCGACGGCGACGGCGACGGCGACGGAGCCGTTTCCGATGGCGTCTATTCAGCATCGCTCGGCGCCGATGCATCGGCCACCGGCCTGGGTGCGACTGCGGTAGGCGGCCTCGCCTCCGCAGACGGTGAAGACGCGCTTGCGGTCGGCTTTACCGCCAGCGCGACTGGCCCCTCGACCTCGGCAGTCGGCGGCGAAAGCGTTGCAACCGGACCGGGCGCCTCGGCTTTCGGCTGGCAATCGGCAGCCGCAGCTGAACGCGCCACTGCGCTGGGCCATCTCGCCACGGCACAGGGCGTTCGTTCGCTGGCAGTCGGCGAGAATGCCGATGCGCAAACCGATAACGCTACCGCCATCGGGAACGAGTCGATTGCCAATGGCATCGACGCGCTTGCCCTCGGCGATACGGCCATGGCCATGGGCAATTCCACGACCGCCCTTGGCGGCGAAAGCCTTGCCAACACTCCGGGTGCAACGGCCCTCGGCTGGCAGGCGCAGGCAACTGGGGACATGGCAACAGCTGTGGGCCACCAGTCGACTGCATCGGGCGCGCAGAGCTTCGCCGGCGGAGAGGACTCCGTAGCATCGGGCAGCAATGCCGTGGCCATCGGCAACACCGCCCAAGCAACCGGCGGCGATTCCATTGCCATCGGCGGCAATCGGGATGGCGTGGATGGCTTCTCGACGATCGCCAACGGGCCTTCGACCACCGTGGTCGGCGGACAGTCTTCGGCAATCGGGGCAGGTGCGACCGCCTATGGCTGGCGCGCCAACGCCACTGCCGAACGGGCCACCGCCCTTGGCCATCTGTCCACTGCATCGGGCGTACGTTCGGTTGCCGTGGGTGAAGCTGCATCGGCCACCGGTGACGGTGCCGTAGCCCTCGGCAACGAGTCCGTTGCTTCGGGAGCGAACTCGGTAGCGATCGGCAATGGTGCCGTTGCAGAGAATGACGGACAGGTTGTCATCGCCTCGCTGGACGAAAGCTCCACCTCGCAAATGGGCCCGCTGGCGTTCGTTACGGCGGATGCGAACGGGACGCTGGGCGTCAGCTCGACGGCAGGCATGAGTAATCTTGCCAGCTTCAGCGACGTGCAGGCCAACAGCGCGGCGATTGCCAACAACTCCATGCTGATCGCTGACAATTCCATGGCGATCGTGGATCTGCAGGACCGCCAGTCCATGCTGTTCGACCTGGCCGAAGAAAACAGCGTTCAGGCTCGCCGTGCCAATGAAGGCGTCGCCATGGCGCTGGCCATGGAATCGCCGATCATCATGCCGGGCAAGACAGTCGGCGTTGCGGGCGGCTTCGGCTATTACAACGAACGCGTTGCCGGATCCGCCTCGATGGGCTTCCGGGTGAGTGAAAGCACCGTGGTCACCGGCGGTGTCGGGGTCGGCTTCGACTCCGGCGAAGTCGGTGCCCGCGCAGGATTCCAGTCATCCTGGTAAGCTGGGGCACTTCAGGTTAATCCTGTGGACCAGGATGGGGGAGCGGGTGTTTCGGCATCCGCTCCCTTTTTCATGTGAGCAGGTCGTTCAGAGATCGGTGAACTTGGCGGCCCGTTTCTGCATGCCCGCCATCACCGCCTCGATCTGGTTGGGCTTGCGCATAACAGCAGCCTGTTCGACGCTTTCCGCCATCAGGATGTCGTCGCCCGACTGTTCGAGCATGGCTTCGGACAGACGCTTGGCCCCGCGGATTGCTTCCGGGTTGCGACTGGCAATCTCGTTCGCGATATCGTTTGCCTTGCCCAGCGGATCTTCGGTGACATGCGTCGCAAGTCCGTATTCCCGCGCTTCCTCGCCGGTGAATTCGCGGTTGGTGTAGACCAGTTCACGCAGGTAATCGTCGCGCACCAGTCCGCGCCAGAGGTGGTATCCGCCCATGTCGGGTACGAGGCCCCATTTGAGCTCCATAATCGCCATCCGGGTGGCGGGATGGACCACGCGGATATCCGCACCGCTGGCGATCTGCAGGCCCCCACCGAAGCACACGCCGTGGACCGCCGCAATCACCGGGACCGGGCACTTGCGCCAGGTCATGGCGACTTCCTGGAAGGTGTTGGCGTTGCCATGCGTGCGTTCGGTCAGCGGCTTGCGCTCGTCATCGGGCGCGGCATTGAAGCTCGATACGTCGAGGCCAGCGCAGAATGCCCTGCCTTCACCCGCCAACACCACGGCACGCAGGCCCTTCATCGCCCTCAGCTCTTCGCCCGCGGCAATGATTGCTTCGAACTGCTCCGGATCGAGCGCATTCATCTTGTCGGGGCGGTTGAAGCGGACCTGTGCTACGCCGTTGTCGGCAAGGTCGATCGTGACGCGGTCGGTACTCATCGCTTTCTCCAGTTACCGTGCATGCTCGGCGAGGAATTTTTTCACGTTTCGCGCGGCCTGGCGGATACGCTGCTCGTTCTCCACCATGGCGATGCGGACGAAACCTTCGCCCTCTTCGCCATAACCGACGCCCGCCGCCACGGCGACGCCGGCGTGTTCGAGCAATTGCTTGGAAAATTCGAGGCTGCCCATGTGCTCGAAACCGGTCGGCAGGGGTGCCCAAGCGAACATGCTGGCCGCCGGCACGGGAATGTCCCAGCCTGCGCGGGCGAAGCTTTCGACCATCACGTCACGCCGGCGCTGATACCGCTGCCGGTTCTGCTCGACCACGTCCTGCGGGCCGTTGAGCGCGGCGCAGGCGGCGGCCTGGATCGGGGTAAACGCACCGTAATCGAGATAGGACTTTACCCGCGTGAGCGCTGAAATCAGCGTCCTGTTGCCCACCGCGAATCCCATGCGCCAGCCAGCCATCGAATATGTCTTGGACATGGAGGTAAACTCGACAGCGACCTCCTTCGCACCTTCGGCCTGCAGGATCGAAGGTGTCGGCCTGCCGTCATAATAAAGTTCCGAATAGGCAAGATCGGACATGATCCAGACCTTGTTCTCGCGCGCCCAGTCGACCAGCCGCTGGTAGAATTCGGCATCGACTACCTCTGCGGTAGGATTGCTAGGGTAATTCACCACCAGCACAGTAGGGCGCGGCACGGTGTAGGCCATCGCGCTGTCCAGTGCGCGCCAGTAGCGCTCGTCCGGCGTCGTCGGCACGCTGCGGATCGTGGCGCCGGCGATGATGAAGCCGAAGGTGTGGATCGGGTAACTCGGGCTCGGCGCCAGCACCACGTCGCCCGGGGCGGTGATCGCGGTGGCCATCGAAGACAGGCCCTCTTTCGAACCCATGGTCACCACCACTTCGCTTTCCGGATCGAGATCGACGCCGAAACGGGTCTGGTAATATTTCGCCTGGGCCTTGCGCAGGCCCGGAATGCCCTTGGACTGTGAATAGCCGTGCGCGCCGGGTTTGCCCGCGACTTCGCACAATTTGTCGATCACATGCTGCGGCGGGGGCTGGTCTGGATTGCCCATGCCGAGGTCGATCACATCGCGCCCCGCCTGCCGCGCCGCGTGCCGCATCGCATTGACCTCTGCGATGACATAGGGAGGCAGGCGCTTGATGCGGTAGAATTCGTCGGACATTTAGGCTCCGTGGCGCATTGGTTAAGTCACACTGATTACCTATTCAGGCGGCAGGCGCAAACGGGATAGATGCGCAGGCTTGCGGATTCTTCTAGGTCCGTGACAAACAGCGCTTGGCCCACGCGCGAAGGAATGACGATGACCGAAACGCCCGACCCATTTACCAATCTCTACGAGCACCCGGCCAAGCTGGCGCGTGCGATGTTCGCGCCGATGACCGGCGCGATCGATCCTTCCGCGATGACGGGCACCGCCATGACGCCGGAAGATGTGCAGGCCTGGGCGGAAACGAATACCAGGCTGCAGGCGCTGTGGGCCGAATATCAGGTGGAACAGCTGAGCAATCCGCAGGCGCTGGTGCCCTATTTCGATCCGGCGCGCTGGATGGCGCTGGCCACCGACTGGTACAACCAGATGCCGATCGCCCAGACCGACCAGCAGCAGGCGCTGTGGGACGAAGGGATGAAGCTGTGGCAGGACGTGCTGGGCCAATATGGTCTCGGCCCCAAGGCTTCGGACAAGGGCGGAGACGATATCGATCTGCCGCGTAAGGACCGGCGTTTCGCCGACGAGAAATGGCGGGCGCATCCCGCCTATGCGCTGATCCACCAGACCTATCTCTTCCTGGCAGAGCGGGTTGGCGCGATGGTCGACCGGATCGAAGGACTGAGCCCGCACCAGCGCGAGCAGTTGCGCTTTACCACCAAGACCATCACCGAAGCGGCGAGCCCGGCGAATTTCCCGCTACTCAATCCGGTGGTGATGGAACGCACAATGGAAACGCGCGGCGCGAACCTGGTGAAGGGCATGGAACACCTGCTCTCCGACATGCGGCGCGGGCAGCTTTCGCACACCGACGCCTCGGCGTTCACGCTGGGGGAGAATATCGCCACCACGCCGGGCAAGGTCGTGCATGAAACCCCGCTATACCAGCTGATCCAGTACACCCCGACCACCGAGAAGGTGCTGGCAACGCCGCTGGTGATCTTCCCGCCATGGATCAACCGCTTCTACATTCTCGACCTGAACGAGAAGAAGAGCTTCGTGAAGTGGGCGGTCGATCAGGGCGTGAGCGTGTTCATGGTCAGCTGGAAATCGGCCGATTCGAGCATGAAGGACGTGGTGTGGGACGATTATGTCCGCGCGCAGATCGATGCGATCGACCACATCCGAAGCCGGCTCGACGTGCCGAACGTCCATACGATCGGATATTGCGTAGCGGGCACGACGCTGGCCGCGACGCTGGCGCTGCTTCACCGCCGCGGACAGGAGGAAAAGGTCAGGAGCGCGACCTTCTTCACAGCGCAGGTCGATTTCGAAAAGGCGGGCGAACTGCTCAACTTCGTCGACGACCAGCAGCTTGGCGCAATCAAGTCACTTTCGCCCGACGGTTACCTGGATGGGCGCTACATGGCAGCCACGTTCAACCTGCTGCGCGGCACCGACCTGATCTGGAACTATGTCGTCAACAACTACCTGCTGGGAGAAGACTATCCAGCCTTCGACCTCCTGCACTGGAACGGCGATGTCACCAACCTGCCCGCCAAATGGCACGAGCAGTACATGCGCGATCTTTATCGCGACAACAGGCTGGTCGAAACCGATGCGCTGAGCGTCGACAATACCCCGATCGACCTGGGGCTGGTGACGACGCCCACCTATGTCCAGGCGGGCAAGGAAGATCATATCGCCCCCGCCGAAAGCGTGTGGCGCCTGAAGGACCATTTCACCGGGCCGATAACATTCGTGCTCGCCGGGTCGGGTCACATCGCAGGCGTCGTGAACCCGCCCTCATCCGGAAAGTATCAGTACTGGACCAATGACGGCGAGCCCCGCAGCCTTGCCGAATTTCGCGAAGGCGCGAAGGAGCATCCAGGGAGCTGGTGGCCCCACTGGATCGACTGGCTTCGCGAACAGAACGGCGAAACCGTCGCCGCCGATGGAAAACGGAAGCCCGGCGGCAAGGGCGATCGGGTGATCGAAGATGCGCCCGGACGCTATGTCGCCACGCGGTAACGCCCGCTAACCGGTTGAAAACGAAGACTGCCTCCAATTATGGTGCAGTGCACAAAAACTCCTTGACTTCGCACCTGCAATGCCTATTTTGTGCACTGCAACAATAGCGAGGTTTCCCATGGCCGAAAGCCAGACCAAGATCGATGCCGCTGCAGAGAAGGCTTATGCCGAAGCTGCCGACAAGAAGACGTCCGAGGTTAGCGTCAAGGCTATCGAGAAGGCCGTCGACGCCGGAACGACTGCGCCCGTGAAAGCGGACGCCGTCGCCAAGGCTGTTGCCGCACCTGCTGAAAAGCCCGCCGCGAAGGCGGCTCCGGTGAAGGCGAAGAAGGTCGCTGCCAAGAAAGGCCCGGCAAAGAAAAAGCCGGTCGCCAAAAAGGCCGCTCCGGCCAAAAAGGCCGCCACGACAACCTCGAATACCCCGATCACCAAATTGAAGGATACCATCATGGCCACCGCCAAGAACGCAAAGACCGCCGATTACACCACCAAGGCCAAGGAAATGGCTGCTGACATGCAGACCCGCGCCAAGGCCGCTTACGACAAGAGCAGCGAAATGACCCAGGAAGCAGTCGAATTCCAGAAGGGCAACATCGAAGCCCTGATCCAATCGGGCAAGATCTTTGCTTCGGGCATGCAGGACATGGGCCGCACTTATGTCGAAGAAGCCAAGTCGGCTGCCGAAACCGTCCAGGGCGACGTCAAGAAGTTCGCCGCGATCAAGTCGCCGACCGAGCTCTTCCAGCTGCAGGGCGAAATCGCGCGCCGCAACTTCGACGCGATGGTTTCGACCACTTCGAAGAACACCGAAGCCATGCTCAAGCTGGCCAACGAGGCTTTTGCTCCGCTGTCGAGCCGCATGAGCCTCGCTGCCGACAAGGTCCGCAAGGCCGCCTAGTCGATCAGAGCTTCAACGCGCCGGGCATCTCTCTCCTCTCTCCCTTGTCCGGTAGTTGGAAACGGCGGGTCGGATGGCACAATCGTGTCGTCCGGCCCGTTTGCCTTTTCATAGACCCGAAGCGCCTTTTTGACGTTTTCTCGACCCCGATAAGCCATTGCCTGTCGCTCACCGCTTGCGATTTCCGACAGGCTTACGATATTGGCGCCTGCGATGACCCACCCCAACCGTCTCCACCCCATGCTCGCCGGAAAAGGCGACGATGATGCGCGCGAAGGCGATGGCCAGGTCGGCATCGCCACCAAGACGCGCGCCAAGCCGAAGAAGCCCAGCCAGTACAAGGTGCTGCTGCTTAACGACGATTACACTCCGATGGAGTTCGTCGTCATCGTGCTGAAGCGTTTCTTCCGCATGGATATGGAAGAGGCCACAAGGGTGATGCTTCACGTCCACCAGAAGGGCGTCGGCGTCTGCGGGATCTTTCCCTACGAGGTCGCCGAAACCAAGGTGAACCAGGTGATGGACTTCGCCCGACAGAACGAGCACCCGCTTCAGTGCACGCTGGAAAAGGCCTGAAGCAATCGCCGCAACCGACCACCCCGAACCCGATCCGGTCCGTGAGGGTCAGGAGAGCGTCTGGGACTATCCGCGCCCCGCAATAGCGGAACGCAGCAATCGCCACATCGTGATCCGCCACAAGGGTATCACCCTCGCCGATACCCGGCAGGCCTGGCGTACGCTCGAAACAAGTCACCCGCCCACCTACTACCTGCCGCCGGACGATGTCGCCGTGGAATACCTGTCGGCCAATCGCCACCGTTCCCTGTGCGAATGGAAGGGCCAGGCACGTTACTGGGACGTTGTTATGGGCGACGACCGGATCGAAGCGGCGTGCTGGAGCTACATCGAACCAACAGCTGACTTTGCCCCGATTGCGGGCTATTTTGCATTCTATCCAGAACCCTTCGATCACTGCCTGGTCGATGGCGAACAGGTAATGCCCCAACCGGGCGGCTTCTACGGCGGCTGGATCACCAGCCGGGAGGCGGGCCCCTTCAAGGGCATCCCCGGAAGCCGTTTCTGGTAAGACATGACGCGCGCGATTTTTCGCGCTAGGGCCGCAAACCAGAGACCCACAGGCCGGAACCCGAGTGCTCAATTTCCTTCCCGCAATCGACCGCTACATCTTCCGGCTGGTAATCGTGCCCATGCTGGGCGTGTTTGCGCTGGCGGCCTCGCTGCTGGTGCTCGACAAGATGCTGCGACTGCTCGATTTCGTGGCTGTCGAGGGCGGCCCGGTGGGCGTGGTGTTCAAGATGCTGGCCACGCTCCTGCCCGAATATGCCAGCCTCGCGATCCCTCTCGGACTGTTGCTGGGAATATTGCTGGCCTTTCGCAAACTGGCGACATCCAGCGAACTCGACGTGCTGCGCGCGGTCGGCATGAGCTATGGGCGGCTCCTGCGCGTGCCTTTCACAATTACCGCAGTGTTGATGACCGTCAACGTGGCGCTGGTTTTCTTCGTCCAGCCGGTCAGCCGCTTCACCTATGAAAGGCTCGAATACGAATTGCGTTCGGGCGCGCTGGGTGCGTCGATCAAGGTGGGTGAATTCAACACCATCGCCGACCGCATGGCGCTGCGTATCGAGGAAAGCGAAAACGACGGACGCGAATTGATGGGCATTTTCGCCCGCGTTGCAAACGATAGCGGACAGGTGCTCTCCATCAGCGCACGGGAAGGTTCCTTCCTTGCCACGACCGACGATCCGGACACGATCATCCTGCGACTGACCGACGGAACGATCGTCCAGGATACCGGAAGCCAGACCCCGCGCGTTCTGACATTTACCCGCCACGACCTGCCGATCGACCTGCCGGCGATCGAGGAATTCCGCTCCCGGGGGGAGGACGAACGCGAGTATATCCTGCCCGAGCTCCTGCGTATCGGCTGGGCCGACAATGCCAGCGAGACGAAACGCGATGCCTCGCAGGCGAGCTTCAACTTCCGGCTCGTGGAGGTGGTGATGATGGCGCTGATGCCACTGTTGGCCGTGGCGCTCGGCATACCGCCCAAACGAAGTACCAGCGCACTTGGTGTGTTCCTTTCCATCGTGATGGTCGTCGCCTATCACAAGGTGAACCAATATGGGGAGGATGTGGGCGCGCTCGGCATCGTGGACCCGCTGATCGCCCTTTGGGTTCCCTTCATACTCTTCGCTGCGCTCATCCTGTGGATGTATTACCGGGTGGCATTCGTCCCCGGTGGCCAGGCTATCGGTGCGCTTGAAAACTGGCTTGCCAAGGTGGCGAAGGGTTTCAGGCGGCTATTCCGGCGGAGCCGTGTCATGGACGAGGGTGCGGAGGCCTGATGCAGCTCGATTTCTTCCCTTCGGCCACGCTCACCAGATATCTGGCCAAAATGTTCGTGCTTCGCATCCTTGCGGTGCTGGTCATGCTGGTGCTCGTTCTGCTGATGCTCGATCTCCTGTCGAACAGCGGAAAGATACTAGCGGTGCCCGGCAACGGCCAGGGCGAACTGCTGACCTATGCCGGAATGCGCGCGCCGCAGCTTGTGCAGCGCTTCCTGCCATATTCGGTCTTGCTGGCGACATTGATCACCTTGGTGACGCTGAACCAGAACAGCGAAGTCATCGCGATGAAGGCGGCCGGGCTATCCGCACATCAGGTACTCGCACCCCTTTTGCTCACGGCGCTTGTCGTGGGCGGCATCAGCTTTGCCTTCAACGAACAGGTCGTGACCCGTTCCACCGCAACGCTCAAGGCTTGGGAAGCGGCAGAATGGGGTTCGATCCCGGAAGAATCCAACGTCCGCGCGAATGTCTACCTGGCAGAGGGGACGAATGTGCTTACCGCCGCGCAACTCGCCGGGCGCGGTGACGACATCCGCATGACCGACGTGACGTGGTACCGGCGCAGCCCGGACGGCGCGATCGTCGAACAGATCGACGCCGCGCGCGCCACCTATGCAAAGCCGGGCTGGAGACTCGATGACATCACGCGGTTCGAAGTCGCCAGCGCGTCGTCGAGCGAGGCTGGCAGCATCGTGGTGGGAGAAGGCCTGACCCCGAACCAGATTGATCTGGCGAGGATTGATCCCGATTCCGTACCCTTCTGGGAGCTGGGGGCGCAGATCGACGCATTCGAGGAAGCTGGACGCCGTACGGGCGAGATGCGTGCCAAGTGGTGGCACAAACTGTCGGGGCCGCTGTCGTCTTTCCTGATGCCCTTGCTGGGAGCTGTCGCTGCCTTCGGGCTGGCGCGGTCGGGCCAACTCTTCGTGCGCGCGCTGATCGGCATGGCGCTGGGCTTTGCCTATTTCGTGGTCGACAACGCTGCGCTCGCCATGGGCAATTTCGGGGGCTATCCGCCACTGCTCGCAGCGTGGGCGCCCTTCTTCCTGTTCGCCCTGATTGGCGAGACGGTGCTCATCCGCACGGAAGAATGAGCGAATTCTCGATCAGGCTTGCAGGGCCGGAAGATGCCGATGCGTTTCGCCAGATCGAAGAGGATGCGGCCACTCTCCTGCACGAGGAGCCCTCACTCGAGGGAATTCCAGTACCGGCGTCGCAGAGCCCTGAACATTATCGCGCGTTGATCGCCCGGGGAAACTGCCTTGCCGCCACCGTTGAAGGCGAAGTGGTGGGCTTTGCCGCTGCAGTCAGGATCGGGCGTGAACTCCACCTTCACGAACTCAGCGTTGCCCGGATGCACCATCGGCGCGGCATTGGCGGGACATTGCTCCGCGCGCTGGCCATCGATGCCCGCAATTGCGGCCTGAACGCGATAACTCTCGAGACCTATCGCGACATCCCCTGGAACGGACCGTTCTACGCGCGCCAGGGGTTTATCGAACTAGAGCACCTTGAAGACCGGCCGCACCTTTCCCGATCGCTGGAAGCGGCAGTCGTCGCAGGGATGCCGCGAGACCGGCGATGCGCGATGATCAAGTTTCTCGGCTGACTGAATTCCGGGAACCGCCGCAATTGAAACGCATTGATGCCACAATACTGCCACAAAGGAGATTTGGCATGAAGAAGTTTGCTATCCCCGCCCTCGCTGCTGCGATCGCCCTCGGTGCCTGTGCCGAAGCCAATGCGCCGGCCGACGAAGGCACTGACGGCACCGACACCACCACCGTGGTGACCGAGCCGGCTCCTGCTGAAACCACTGTCATCACCGAACCGGCCCCGGTCAAGGGTGAAGAAGGTTCGAGCGTGAGCATCGATGGCGCCGATGTCGACGCGACGATCAGCGAAGACGGCGTTCAGGCGGAAGTCGACGCCAACTGATTCGATAAAAATCACGGGGTCGCATGACCCGTGTTTGGAAAGGGCCGTTCCCAATCACCGAGGGGAGCGGCCCTTTTTCGTGTCTAGCGCGTGCGACCGAACGTACTGCGAGCGATGCGGGCGACGAGTACGCCCATTCCGGCGTGGTTCGCCCCATGATAGGTAGACGTCTCGCCCAGTTCCCCTGCGAGACGGCGGTGCGCTTCTGGCAGGGAATGATAGGGCATCGACGGCATGAGGTGGTGCAGCGCATGATAGCGCAGGCCCACCGGAGCCCAGATCTCCGCGATCAGGCCGGGCGGCGGCACGTTCACGCTGTCTAGGAATTGCGCAGTAACGGTCATCGCCTCGCCTTCGTTTTCCCACAAATGTGCGACCAGTGTGCGTAGCTGGTTGAGCACGGCCGTGACCGAGACGACCGCGAGCGCAATAAGCAGCGGGCGCCAGCCGAAAGCGAATATGCTGCCGATGAGCAGCCAGGACCAGACAAACCCGCCCGCTTCTTGCCAGAGCACGCGGCGCTTCAGATTGCCCTCGGCCGGACGCCGGCGAAACTCGGGATTGATCGAAAGCGCCGAGAAACGCTGCCAGGTCAGTTGGCGGATCGGCGGAAAGACCGCGCCCAGCGGAACCAGTACAGCAAAGCGGAACAGCAGCGCAACCGGGGCGAGCAACGCGATCAGCACGAACAGCGGCAGGCTCCACGGTTTCATCAGTGCCAGCGGCAGGTATTCCGGATCTTCCACCGTTCCATACTGGGTGCGTTTGTGATGCAGCGTGTGCACGCCTTCATACATGAAGGAAGGCGTCAGCATCGGAATGCCCACGAACAGGTTCCATCCCGTGCGGAATCCTGGGAGCGCGTCGCGGTGAAGGTGCGAAATCTCGTGAATGAACAGGAGCGCGCGGTACAGTGTCAGAGCCGAAACGATGCCAAGCGCTACCGCCAACGTCGTATTCTCGATCAGGATGGCAGCGGCAAGCGTGCCGTAGCCGACCAGCGCGGATCCGATCATATCGGGCCAGTAGATGGCACCGCGCGCCACCGCGATATCCTTGGTCAGGTCGCGGGCTGCGCGCAGCATCGCCTTGTCGTCGGCGATCTGCGAATGCCAGCTACGCTCACGCGGTGCGGTCGCGTCAGTGGCTGGGATGATGGTCTGGTCGGCATTCATGATCGATTTTCCTGGGTGTGCCCTTAGGTCAAAGGCGCGAGAAAATACAGTGTCGGCTGTCGATCATAGTGATCGTGTCCGCGCGTTTCCTTGACAAAGATCAACTGCCCAACACAGGGCTAACAGCGGCTGAATGAAGGAATACAGGTGTCCGACGCAGATATTGTTATCGAACCGGTCGAAGGCAAGCAGGGCCGTGCGACCTTCGTGGATCTCGGGCGCGAATTCGCCGCACGAGAGGCGCATTCGATCCCCCAATTACGTTCGGAACAGCTCGAACTGATCGATCCCGAGAAGAACCCATTCTTCGGACACGCGACCGTCCAGCTGTTCATCGCCTGCCGGGAGGGAAAACCGGTCGGACGGATAGCTGCCCATATCGACCATCTCGCGCTTGAACTTCCGGCCGAGCAGGGGATGGGACCAAGCACCGGAATGTTTGGCTATTTCGACGCGGAAGACGAGAATGTGAGCCGTGCCCTGCTATCCCGCGCCGAAGAATGGCTGCGGGAGAAGGGCATGACCCGCATGATTGGCCCCCTATCCCTTTCCATCTGGGAAGAGCCCGGCCTCTTGGTGAAGGGTCAGGACCATCCGCCCATGATCATGATGGGCCACCACCCCGCGCATTACGCCGACTGGATCGAAAGCGGCGATTTTACTGTGACCAAGCGGCTGTTCACCTACGATCTCGATATCACCTCTGATTTTCCAAAAATCGTTCAGCGCATCGTCGCCTCGGGCGAACGTAACGAGCGCATCCGCATCAGACCGATCGAGATGAAGCGCTGGGAAGAGGAAATCCGTGTCGTGCTCCACATCCTCAACGACGCATGGTCGGACAATTGGGGTTTTGTCCCTTTTACAGAGGCGGAAATCGATCACGCGGCAAAGAAGATGAAGCCGATCATCAAGCCCCGCCTCAACATGATCGCTGAACTCGACGGCAGGCCAGTCGCCTTCATGATGGTCCTTCCCGATATCAACGAGGTGTTGAAGAAGGTAGATGGCAGACTGTTTCCGTTCGGATGGTTCCACCTTCTGCGATGGCTACGCAAACCGATGGGAGCCGGATTGCGCGTTCCCCTGATGGGCGTCCTGAAGGAATTCCAGAATTCACGGATCGCCAGCCAGCTGGCCTTCATGATGATCGAGCATATCCGGCGCAATGCGTTGTCCGATTACGGCAGCCGACGAAGCGAAATCGGATGGATTCTCGACGATAACAAGGGGATGATCGCCATCGCAGACACGATCGGGAGTTCGGTCAATCGCGAATACGTGATTTACGAAAAAGCGATTGGTGTATCCTAGCGCCTGTTGCCGGGTTACCACGGCGGAGTGAGGTAATGGCCACGTTGGGAACTCCATGCCCTGCGCTGCCGTTTCCTGAGGACCGCGCCTCGACAACCGGGGCCGACACCGAATGGATCAGGGACCGCGTGAAAAAGCCCAAGTCATCTTCCAAACTTCCCGACCATATACTGATAGTCGAAGATGATGCGGTCATCAGCCTTACAATCGAACAGGCCTTGCTGGATGCGGGTGTATCGACGGTAGAAATCTGCCCGACAACCGACGAAGCGCTTGCCGCCCTTCGCCGCAAGCAACCCGACGTTATCGTTCTAGACGTCCACCTTGCCGATCGTGACGACGGCTGGGCGATCGCAGAACTGGTCCGCACGCTGGGCCCCGATAGCCCGCGGATCATTTTCTCTACCGGCATGCCGCGCGATATTCCTGAGAACATCGCTGCAATGGGATGCGTGCTTGAAAAGCCATATGAACCGGATGTGCTGGTCGCGCTTCTGAACGAACCGAAGCGCAAGGGCATTATTTCTCGTTTGAGAGGCGCACTGAGCCCCGATTGACCTTTGCGTCGGCGCACTTGGCGCCGGAGGCGTAATTCAAGTTAGTAGCCTTAGCACGAAAAAAAGGCCTTCGCTCTCTTGGAGCGAAGGCCTTTCGGGATCGTATCACCAGCCGCTTGGACGGGAGGGGGGGTCTCGGCGGTGACATAAGCTAAATGAGCCAGCAGGAGACGGGTTCCCACAGTCCCGAAAATTTTTTGATTGTTTCGAAATGGAGTTGGTCTTCCCTACTAAATGAAGGGACGCTGTCCTTTGCTAGACAATTCGAAATCGGCAAAATCCGATGCCTGCTCCATATCAGGGACGCAAATTTCCCGCTGGTTCCATTGAACGAGATTTTCACGGTCCAGCGCACGGATCGTACGGTTGGTGTGAACCAGAGACAGGCCAAGCATTTCCGATATCTGCGATTGAGTGACCGGTATCTGGAGAATATTGCCCTCCTCCGCCACGCCTGTCGAGATTGCGCGATCCAGCAGCCAAACTGCCAGGAAGACGACGCGCTCCTTCGCGTTGCGTTGGCCAAGTGAGACAATATGGCCTTCCAGCGCGGTTTCTTCCTTCGCCGCCAACCAGGTGACATCATAGCCGAGGCGCGGGTTTTCCTTAATCAGGTGAACGAAGTCGCTGCGCCTGAACACACATAGCCGCGCGGACGTCAGCGCCTCGACCGAATGACTGGAAGGTTCGTCGAACGCACCTTGTAGGCCCACCAAATCTCCTGGAAACATGAAATTGACGATCTGGCGCCGTCCGTCTTCGAGCGACCGGTAGCGGATCAGTACCCCCTCCAGAACGGTGAAGAGGTGCTTTGCCTGCTCCTCCTCGCGCAGGATCGGGTCACCCCGCTCATAGAGTCGCTCACCCTGCTTGATCGCTTTCATGTAGGCGCGCTGGCTTTCATCGAGCGGGCGCAGCCCCCGGCACTCCTGCAACGGACAGTCCATGCAATCATACGGTTTTGCGACGTCCATCAAGCAGCTTTCCCCCTTCTTCGCCAAGCTCTATAGGCCCACAGTCCGTTGTCCGAAAGTAGCCCTTTGTCAAATTGGAGGTTTTGCGGGACCCGACCGGAACCGAACCCGATGCGGGGCGTTCTCCCCGCGCAAACCACGGAAGGGGTTATATGTCGCTTGGTGACCAGATTGCTAAAAACCTACCTTATCTCCGCCGCTATGCCCGGGCACTGACCGGCTCACAAGCTACGGGGGATGCCTTTGTTCGCGCAACGCTCGAAGCAGCGCTGGCGGACGAACAACTCAAATCCTCGCTCGAGGGCGGACGTGTTCCGTTGTATCGCGCTTTCAACAAAGTGTGGTCCAGCGCCTATATGGACGTGCCCGAAAGCGAAGGCGAAACGGGCCATGAGGGTGCGGCGCAGGATCGACTTAAATCGATCACACCGCTCAACCGTCAGGCCCTGCTTCTGACCACTCTTGAGGATTTCTCGGTGGAACAGGCCGGAGAGATCATGGAACTGGAAACGGACCAGATCGAAAGTCTGGTTCAGGAAGCCGTCGGCGAGATCGATCGTGAAAGCGCTACCAGCGTCCTGATCATCGAAGACGAGCCGCTGATTTCGATGCAGCTTGAGGACCTCGTAACCTCGCTTGGTCACGAAGTTTGCGGGACTGCCGCCACGCGTACCCAGGCACAGGAAGTCGTGGCCCAGAAGACGCCCGGCCTCGTGCTTGCCGATATTCAGTTGGCAGATGGTTCGTCGGGTCTCGATGCAGTGGACGATATCCTCGCCATCGATAGCGTTCCGGTGATCTTCATCACCGCCTATCCAGAGCGGCTGCTAACGGGCGATCGTCCCGAGCCCACTTATCTCGTGACGAAGCCGTTTCAGGAGCAGACCGTTCGTGCGGCTATCAGTCAGGCACTGTTCTTCGGCTCGAGCCGTCCGCTGGGCTGAACGCCACACTTACAGATCGGGAAGCGACCGCGCGGAGCAATCTGCGCGGCCGTTTCTGTTGGGCCGGTCAAGTCAGCTCTCATCTTTCCGATGAGCTTTCCATCAGGTCGGCTGGCTGGTCATAAACACGTCGGCGCCCCCCTATTCGGGGAAATGGGGGAGGAGGCCCCACGGAAGTGCAGCAGCGCCGTCAGTGGCCCCGCGCGGCAGCCTTGCGAACGCTCCGCAGCGAGAACTCGCTCGGCTCGCGAACTGGAACTAGCAGGGTGCACCGTACGCCTTCCGGGTGAAACTCAAGCTCGACCGGGTGACGTAATTCGTGCGCTACGATCTTCTCGATAAGGTCGGTTCCGAAGCCCCGCTTTCTTGGAAGGTCCACCCGCGGCCCATTGCTCTCTACCCATTCGATACGTGCGAGGTTTTCGTTCACAAGTTCCCAGACGATCGAAACCCTGCCTCCGGGCATCGACAGCGCTCCGAACTTAGCAGCATTGGTGGCAAGCTCGTGAAGCGCCAGACCGAGCGAAAGCGCATCGTTCGGCGCGAGCTCGACATCCGGCCCTTCCGTCACGACTTCATGATCGCTCTCGTTTGTGTAGGGAGCGAGCTCTACGAGAACGACAGAGAGTACCGGAGTCGTCCCCCACTCGGACTGGGTCAGCAGATCGTGCGTGGCCGACAAAGCGCGAATCCGATTGTCTATACCTTCCGCGAATTCATCCAGCGAGGCAGCACGGCGGCGCGTCAGCGAGACGATAGAAAGAACATTGGCGAGGGTGTTCTTGACCCGGTGATTGAGTTCGCGCGTCAGCGAATTCCTGATCGAGTTCTGCTGCGCGAACCATTCGAGCGAGCGACTGTCTTCCTGCGCCTGTTGGGTCAGCAAGCGAGCAACTACGAGCAGGAGACTGGCCACCGCGAGACCGAAGAGAAGCGTGATCATTGACAGAGGGGAGAGCGCAGCCTCGCGCTTCGACTGGACCACTACCACCATTCGCCGATTGGCGAGATCAACCTCGCGCGCGACGGTTTCTCCTTCCTCGCTCCACGCGGCCGTTTCGGCCATGAGGAGCCGCTTTCCGTCCATGATATCGTACAAACGAACACTCGCCTCACTCGATGTGCTTAGCTCTGCCGCCGAATCCAGGAATTGAGATGCATTGAAGGGGCTGTAAACGAACCCCTTCAGTGTGCGTCCGGCACCGGCCCCGTCGAATACAGGCATGTAGATCAGAAAGCCGCTTCCTTCGGCCCGCCCTTCTTGTTTCAGAGTTAGTCGCCCGGTCGCGGTCGGGCGCACGGTCCGCGTGGCGCGATCCATGGCTTCCCTTCTGACAGGCTCGGAATACATGTCGAAACCAAGAGCACGTCGGTTCCGCAGCGTGTCAGGCTGAAGATAGAGGATCGGGACAAGCTGACTGCGATAACTCTTCTCCAGCGATGGCTCGATGCCCAGCAGCCCGACCTTCCCGCGATTTAATTGCTGCTCGAACTCGTCAGCCTGACTGGCAGAAATTGCGGGCGCCCAGCCGATGCCTTCCGCCCCTCGATAGTCGGCATCGAGACGCAATTCAGATACGAATTGCCGAAACAGTGTCGCCGTGATTTCGTCCTGCGCACCGAACAGGGCGGCTCCGGCCCTGAGAAACGAAGAATTAGAGTAAGCACGACGCTCAACCGCTGAAACCATCAACTGAGCCTGTCGCTGAAGTTCCGCACTTGCACGGATTCGTTCACCGCGCTCGATCGAAAAGACGCTGAGTACCGTCACTGCGGCGACGAGCAGAAAAATGGCTAGCGGCACTGCCCGCGGAAAATCCACTAGCCACCGTCTTCGCCGTCCCCTGCGAATGAGATCGTCTTTAACCAGCAGATTGCCTCTTTAAGAACTGCCCCAGTGCAGCCTATTATCCGCCGAAACCCTTAAAGTTCCACGGTTCGCCTTACTTTTCCGACAAGGGTCGAGTTTTTGCCGGAACCAATGTACGCTGGTCGCGTTATGCGTGGACCAATGGGATCGACTGGCGTTGCGCGCGCGGGACTGGGCGCATGCTATCGTCAAATGCAAGGACGTAACCTTAACACAATGACCGCAGATTCATCTTCCGAACGAAAGCCCGTCGCGGGTTCTGACAAGGAAGCGAAACAGGAAGTTAAGGATCGGCCGGACTGGACCAACGGTCTTCGCCGCCTCTACGACTCCGTCGTAGAGGAAGATCTTCCGGACAGCTTCAGGGATCTTCTCTCGCAACTGGACACGAAGGACTGATGGGGCCCGAGAAGCGTACGGCCTCGGAAAAGGCCGATTTCAAACAAGAACTGACGGACGTGGTTCCGCACCTGCGTGCTTTCGCTCGCGGGCTATGCGGGCGTGCCGACATGGCAGACGATCTGGTCCAAGAAACCCTTCTGAAGGCATGGGCGGCGCAGGAGCGCTTCCAGCCTGGCACCAGCATGCGGGCATGGACCTTCGTTATCCTTCGTAACGCCTATCTCACCGACATGCGGCGCAACCGTTTCCGCGGCGAATATGACGAGACGGTGGCTGAACGCATCCTCACTGCGCCGGCAGGCCAGGAAGAGCCAATCCATCTTTCGGATATGCATCGTGCATTGTTGACGCTTCCGCCAGAACGGCGGGAGGCACTGCTGCTGGTAGGTGCAGGTGGCTTCTCTTACGAAGAAGCCGCAAACATCTGCGGATGTGCCGTCGGTACGATCAAGAGTCGCGTCGGCCGCGCACGTGCCGCACTCAACACGATGCTGGCTGATGGCACAATCCCGAGGCGTTCACTTAACGACGATACGGCGCACCGTGCCATTCTCGAAGAATTGGACGATGTGGCAGCCGGACAGGGCGTTTCGGCACGTAGTTGATTGCAGGCCTGACCGGCTTATCCCGGCCATGCCTTCTGGGCGGATAGGATGGGGATGAGCGAGGTCGGTTCCGAATCGAAAGAGCCTACATCGGCCACAGCAACTCCGCACGGACGGCGGTTCACGTTTGCGGAGCAGGAACTGCGCCTTATTTCGGCGCTGGTCGTATTGATCGGCCTTGGGCTGTTTCTTGCACTTCCTTTCGTCCTCTCGATCGGCTCCGTAGTGTTCCTGCCTGTGGTCACCGCTATCATTCTGACGGTGATCCTGTCGCCCCTCGCGGACAAACTTACCGGCTTCGGCGTGCCCAACGCACTCGCATCGCTAATCTCCTTGCTCGTCTTCTTCGCGATCCTCCTTCTGGCTCTTGCCCTGATACTTCAGCCGGCCATCGCGCTGTTCGAGGAACTCCCCGACCTATTGCAACAGGTGGGAGAGCGGTTCACCCAGTTGCGCAACCAGTTTGCTTGGATTGCCCAGATCAACGAGCAGTTGGCGGAACTGGTCGAAAGCGAAGGATCGCAGGAGGTAGTGGTAGCTACCCCGAGCCTGCTCGAAGAGCTCGCCTTCGCAACGCCGAGTTTCGTGATCGAAACGATCCTGACGCTGCTCATGACCTTCTTCATGATCGAAGCGCGCGTTCGCCTGCGCCAGCGTCTGCTGTTCGGTCGCAGCAGCTTTGGCACTAGCATCAAGGCCGCGCGGGTTTTGCGCGAAGTGCAAGACCGCGTAGCTGCCTATATTCTTACCGTTGGCCTCATAAACGTCCTCGTCGGCGTCTTCGTTGCGCTTGGGGCTTGGGCACTCGGCGTCGAGGCCCCGATCATGTGGGGCGGACTTGCCGCGATTCTTAATTTCCTGCCCTATATCGGACCGACTATTATGGTCGGGTTGTTGGCGCTGTTTGGAATCGGAACGACGGAAACGGTATTTCTCGGCCTTATTCCAGCAGCAGCCTATCTTGCGCTCCACACAGTCGAGGCCAATGTCGTCACCCCATCCGTGCTCGGCGCACGGTTCACCATGAACCCCGTCATGATCCTTATCGCCTTGTCCTATTTCACTTGGATATGGGGAGTTTTCGGTGCGCTTCTGTCGGTCCCGATCCTGCTCATGCTTGCGGCACTGTTCGACCATGTGGGGCGACCGAACCTAGTCGGCTTCATTTTCGGAGAGCCGCTGTTCTCAAACGACATCCTCGACATGTCGCAAGACGACGAACACGCATGAAAAAGCCCGCCGTGCGCTTTCGCGCGGCGGGCTCTCCAAATTCATCGGCCAAAAATCAGCCGGGATATTCCCAGGTTGTACCGCGGGCCAGATTCTCGCTCGCGAAGCTCCAGTTCAGCTTTGAACTTACTGCATCCAGATAAGACGGGCGCGCATTTTGGTGGTCTAGGTAATAGGCGTGCTCCCACAGGTCGATAACCAGCAGGGGAGTTACGCCATCCTGATCAGCCAGCGTATCGCCATCGTGCGTTTCTTCGATCGACAGCTTCCCATCCTTGATCGCAAGCCACACCCAGCCACTCGCGAAATGTCCGGCACCGCGCTCTTTCAGCTTGTCCTTGAGACCGTCAGTTGAACCGAAAGCGTCGTCGATCATGGCCTTCAATTCGTCCGAGGCGGAAGTCTCATCCGCCGCCATGGAGTGCCAATAGAAACCATGGTTCCAGCTTTGGGCTGCGTTGTTGAACAACCCCTGATTGCTGCCACGGGCGGCGGCGATAACTTCTTCGAGGCTCTTGCCGGCAAGGCCGCCGCCTTCAATGGCTGCATTGGTCTTGTCGATATAGGCCTTGTGGTGCTTGCCGTGATGATAGCTCAGCGTCTTGGCTGAAACGGCGGGCTCCAGCGCGTTGTCTTCGTAAGGAAGGTCGATCAGCTCGAAAGCCATTGATTGGTCCCCTTGTCGGTTCGTGTGAAAAATTCCGTACTCGCGACCCTAACGCACGGAAGCGTGCGTGGTTGCACTAGGCCGCGACACAAGGAACGGAAAGGGGGGTGAGCGGTCTTTTCTTGCAGCGATAATCACGCCACAAGGACAGGTGGCAATAAATGAAAGGCATTCATGGCTCGCAAACTCTTCGGCACCGATGGCATTCGTGGACGCACCAATGAAGGTGTCATGACCGCGGAGATCGCGATGAAGGTCGGGCAGGCGGCGGGCACGCACTTCCTGCGCGGCGGACATCGCCACCGTGTGGTCATCGGCAAGGATACGCGCCTGTCCGGCTATATGGTTGAGAGTGCACTCGTGGCCGGATTTACCAGCGTGGGCATGGACGTCACTATGACCGGCCCGCTCCCTACTCCGGCCATTGCCTTGTTGACGCGCGAGATGCGTGCCGACCTGGGGGTCATGATCTCCGCCAGTCACAACCCGTTCGAAGACAATGGTATCAAGCTGTTCGGTCCGGACGGCTACAAGTTGTCGGACCAAGCCGAAAGTGCGATCGAGCTGCTGATGGAGCAGGACCCGCTGCTGGTAAGCCCCGATCGCATTGGCCGGGCGCAGCGGATCGAGGACGCTCGCGGGCGCTACATTCACGCGGTCAAGCAGTCGGTAGCGACCGACATTCGCTTCGACGGGCTGAAAGTTGTGGTCGATTGCGCCAATGGTGCGGCCTATCGCGTAGCCCCCTCCGCCATCTGGGAATTGGGTGCGGAAGTTATCGCGATGGGCGTCGAGCCCAACGGCACGAACATCAATCATGAAGTCGGCTCTACATCACTCGATGCAATCAAGGCCCGCGTGGTGGAAGAAGATGCGCATATCGGAATTGCGCTCGACGGGGATGCCGACCGGCTCATCGTGATCGACGAAAAGGGCAAGACTGTTGATGGCGACCAGATCATGGCTCTGATCGCTTCGCGGCTGCTCGAACGGGGCGATTTGAAGGGTGGCGGTGTGGTGGCCACCGTAATGAGCAATCTCGGTCTCGAACGCTACCTCGAAACCATCGGCCTGACGCTGGAACGCACCAAGGTCGGGGACCGCTATGTGCTCGAGCGTATGCGCGAGGGAGGTTTCAATGTGGGCGGCGAACAGTCGGGCCACATGATCCTGACCGACCACGGCACCACGGGAGACGGGACGGTAGCGGCGCTGCGCGTCCTTGCCAGCCTCGTCCGCTTCGGCAACCCGGCCAGCGAATTGCTCCATGTCTTCGATCCCGTGCCGCAGCTGCTGAAGAACGTGCGCTATGGCGGCGGGAAGCCGCTGGAGGATGAGAGTGTCAAGTCGGTCATCGCCGAGGCCGAGACGGAACTTGAGGGGAAAGGCCGCCTCGTCATCCGGCCATCAGGCACCGAACCGGTAATCCGGGTCATGGCCGAAGGCGACGACGCGGTACAGGTGGAAGCGGTGGTGGACCGCATCTGTAACGCGGTGAAAGAAGCCGCCTGATGCTGGAAATGCGTCCCGATTGCGAGCGCTGCCGCGCAGACTTGCCGGCTGATGCTTCCGGCGCGTTCATTTGCAGTTTCGAGTGTACGTTTTGTGCAGATTGCGCCGACCAACTCGACGATCTCTGTCCCAATTGCGGCGGCGAACTGATGGATCGCCCGACGAGGGCGAAGCCCCTCCACGCCAAATATCCGCCGAGCACTGAAAGAAGGCACAAGGGATGAGCGCCACAGCCCCGCCCCGCGTCCTCTCCATTGCCGGCTCCGATTCTTCGGGCGGCGCAGGTATCCAGGCCGATATCAAAACCATCACCATGCTGGGCGGCTATGCCATGAGCGCGATCACTGCAATCACGGCGCAGAACACTCTCGGTGTACAGGTGGTCGAGGCTCTGGACCCCGACCTGGTAATGGCGCAGGTCGATAGCTGCCTTTCAGATATCGGTGCCGATGCGATCAAAATCGGCATGCTCGGTTCGCCCGAAATTGCCATCCTCCTCGCCCAGCGGCTCGACACCTACGCCGGTGCAATCGTTTTTGACCCCGTGATGGTGGCAACCAGCGGGTCTGTATTGGCCGACGAGGCTACCATCGGTGCCTTCGGTGCGTTGATGCAGATCGCGACCGTCGTCACGCCCAATCTACCCGAGCTGGCCGCGCTGACAGGGCGGGAGGAAATCGCGCCGGATAAGGTCTTCGATGCTGCACGCGATCTGGCCGAGCAACAGGACACGATCGTCTTGGCCAAGGGCGGCCATGGAGACGGCGACCAGGTCATCGACTATGTCGTGTCGCCCAGCGGCAAGATCGCGAGCTTCGGCCATCAGCGGATCGAGACCCTTCACACGCACGGCACGGGATGTACGCTATCTTCCGCGCTCGCAACCATGCTTGCCCATGGACAGCCGCTGACACATGCCATTCGCATTGCACGCGCTTTTACCCGCGCCGCGATTGAGCAGGCACCCGGCTTCGGAAGCGGCAACGGCCCGCTTGGCCATCAGGCAGTCCGCAAGCTCAAAAGAGACGAGGAAGCCTAGCGTTCGAGCTTGTAGAACCCGGCGATATGCTCCCACGCATCATCGGCCGTTTCGCACCAGCGAAACAGGTCGAGATCCCTTTTCGAAATCGTGCCCTCTTCGGCAAGCGCTTCGAAGTTCACCACACGAGTCCAGAAGTCCTTGCCGAACAAAAGGATCGGCATAGGCTTCATCTTGCCAGTCTGGATCAACGTCAGCAATTCGAAGAACTCGTCGAAAGTGCCGAAACCCCCCGGGAATACCACCACAGCCTTGGCCCGCAGCAGGAAGTGCATCTTGCGCAAGGCGAAATAGTGGAAGTTGAGCGATAGGTAGGGTGTCACATACTGGTTGGGCGCCTGCTCGTGCGGCAGAATGATGTTGAGGCCGATGCTTTCGCCGCCCGCGTCGCTGGCCCCCCTGTTCGCCGCTTCCATGATCGAAGGGCCGCCGCCCGAGCAGACCACGAATTGGCGCTTGCCATCCTCGATGATCGATTTTTCGGTAACCATCCGGGCGAGCTTGCGAGCTTCGCCGTAATATTTGCTCTTGGCGGCAAGGCTCTCGACGACCTTGCGCTCGTCCTCCGGCAGGTCCTTCGCTCCTTCCAGGGCCGTTTCCACCGATTCCGGCGGAGGAATTCGGGCGCTTCCGTACATGACCATGGTCGAGCCAACGCCGGCCTCGTCGAGGATCATTTCCGGTTTGAGCAGTTCGAGCTGGAACCGGACCGGACGCAATTCCTCGCGGAGGAGGAATTCCGTGTCCTGGAAAGCCAGCTTGTAGGAAGGGTGCGCCGTCTGCGGGGTATGCTTGGCGAGGCCTTTCTTCTCGAACTCGGCCTCTTTCTCGGCTGGATAAAACTTGCGGTCCTTGAGATCGCGCTTTTGCTTTTCTTCTTCTGTCATGGCGCGCGCGATACTGCGCGCGTGCGTAACCGACAAGTCATCGAAGAGAAAATGGCAGGGGTGACAGGATTCGAACCCGTGGCCCTCGGTTTTGGAGACCGATGCTCTACCAGCTGAGCTACACCCCTGCAGCTTGGAGCGCGCGCATTAGTAGAGCCGCGCACACTTGGCAAGATGCGTATCGCCGACAAATGCAAAGTGCTATCATGCGCGCATGCATGCTCCGGTACCCGAAACGATCCCCGTAGAATTGTTGCTGCGCGCCTACCGCAGCGGGGTTTTTCCGATGGCCGACTACCGCAGCGACCGTGAAATATACTGGGTCGAACCGCGTGAACGCGCCATCATCCCGCTCGACGGCTTCCATTTGTCGAAGAGCCTTCGCAAGGTCATCCGGAAGGACCGGTTCCGCGTAAGCTGCGACGAGGATTTTGCTGCGGTCATCGCTGCCTGTGCCGAACCACGGGAGGAACACGCCGAAAGCTGGATCAGTCACCAGATCGAAGCGAGCTATATCGCGCTCCAACGCGCCGGACATGCCCATTCGATAGAGGTCCGGCTTGGAGAAGTACTAGTCGGCGGGCTTTACGGTGTCGCATTCGACCGGGTGTTTTGCGGCGAAAGCATGTTCAGCCGTACCGACAATGCGAGCAAGGTCGCGCTCGCCTGGCTCGTCTCGGCAATGCGGAATGCAGGTTATGTGCTGCTGGACTGCCAGTTCATGACGGAACATCTGGGCAGTCTGGGTGCGGTGGCGATGCCGCAGGCTGCGTATCTGGAACGGCTGCTGGCGGCACGAGGCGCGACTTCGTCGGACATTCCAGCTGCAATCGCCGCAGCCAATGCTCACTCTTCGCCCGGGAATTCCATCGCGCAGGATTTGACCCACACATCGTAAATCGGATGCTCGACGACGTTGATCGCGGGCTTGTTCTTGAACAACCACCCCGAGAATACCTTGCGGAAATCGTTTTCGGTTCCGCGTTCGCGCACCAGCACCTGGACAAAGGCGCCCTCATCCTTCTCGAACTCCCAGGGAGCGGTCCGCTCGCAGGCCCGAAGCCGGATAACGACGTCGCCGATTCTTTCCTGATCGCCCGGGCGCAGTTCAAGATCCTGGCTGAGATTGTTGCGCTTGTTGAGCAGACCGATGGTCGCGACTCGCTCACCCATCGGTGTACCGATGCTGACCTCTTCCGACACGTCCTCCGGCAATTCGACGCCCTGCAAATCCTCTGGAATGGCAGTTTCGACCGGAGCCGGCTCAGGCGGCTCCTCCGTACAGGCCGCAAGCAGCGCCAATGGAGCAAGAAGCGCGATAGCGCGGATCATGTTCAGGCGTCCGGAGACCATGCTTCATAATCGCCCACCGCATGGGCACGCTTACCACCCCGCTCGAGCGCTCCCTGTGGACGATAGGCCGTCGCGGTCCCGGTCGCATTGGGCGAATAATCGGCTTCCCAAATGTGCGCCGGCGGCAGGTTGCTTTCGGGTATGTCGTCGAAGGCTCCGTGCAACCAGCCATGCCATTCGCTCGGCACCCGGCTCGCATCGTTCGACCCTTTGTAAATCACCCAGCGGCGTTCACGCTGACCCTTCTTCGGCTTAGAGCGGTAATAGCTGTTGCCCTGCGCGTCGGTGCCAACATGCTCGCCATTGCGCCAACTCCAGAGGAGCGTGCCGAGGGTCGCACCATCCCACCATGTGAAGATCTTGCCGAGGAAACTCATGGGGCCGCGCCTAGCCGATTCGTGCGCGCGCGCCAAGCGCTTACCACGTCACCCGATCGCCAGCCTCGATCCCAAGTTCCTCCGCGCGGCCGCCCGCGATCTCGAGCACGGCGCTGGTCGAACCGATCGAATAGACCGGGTCTTCCGAATAAGGTTCCGCCATCGCAGCGATATTGGCAATCCGCCCGTCCAGCCCCACGAAGATGATGTCCAGCGGGATGGGCGTGTTCTTCATCCAGAAGCTGCGGGCCGTCGGCTCTTCGTTGGGGAAGAGCATGGCCTCGTCCGGTCCTAGCTCCGTGCGGAACATCAGGCCTTTTGCCTGAAGCTCGGGAGTGTCGGCCAGTTCCGTGCGGAAAGTGTGTGAACCCTGCTTGGTGGCAACTACTACCGGTATGATCTCGAGCCCGGAGACCGGATGAGCGCCGGTTTCCGCTTCAGCTTCCTGAGCCACCCCCGCACCTGTCTGCGGCGAACACGCCGCCGTCATGCACCCCAGAATTCCGACGATCAGTCCCGTACTTCTGCGACCCATTCCTCAAGCTCCGCTTCCGTTTTTGCCTCGACCGCGCGCCGAGCATCATCGAACGAATGGCCGGCACGCACGATGGCCGCAAGCTGCTTTTCACGGTGTTTGCGAGCGGCTTCGGGTCCAGCGCCTTGCGGATCGGTTGAGAACGGGCCGAACCGTCGGCGACGAACATAGGCGAACAGCGCTTCGCGTGCTTCGCATTCTCCCGGCGCATTGGCCTCGCGGACGCCCTCGTCCAGCCCGTCGGCCCGCAGCTTTTCCTCCACACGCCGTGCGCCATAGCCTCGGGCAAGCAAGCCGCTTGCCTTCATTTTCCCATACGCTTCGTCGTCGACATACTGTTTCTCGGCAAATCGAGCGACGAGCGAGGGGATGTCGGGATCGTCTTCGCCTTGCCAACCGCGCTCGCGCAGCTTGCGTTCGAGATAACTTTTTAGTTTGCCCGAGGAGGTTGCGAACCGGGCTGCGTAATGCAGGGCAAGGTCGTTCAAACGCGTCCGGTCGAGCGGTTTGGGTATGCGACGAGCGCGCCTTCGTGTTGCATGACGATCAGCCATCGGCCATATTCGTGCCATAAACCTTATCGAATGGGAAAGATCGATTGGAAGCCGAGTTTGGGAGTTAAGTATCCAGTCGCGTGAGGGTCGCCGCAAGGCATTGTTTTCAAAAGGTATACAAGAGAAAATATGACCGACGCCGTTTTGACGCCGACGCCGAACGATTGCAATCTGCCCCGCCGCCGGAGCGATTTCGCCACGTTCAACGAGGCCATCGACTATGCGGCCCGCAGCGAAAAGGGTCTCAATTTTCACGATATGCGCGGCGGTCTCGAGAGGGTGTATCCCTATTCAGAGATGCGCGAGGACGCGCTTTCCCTTTCTTACAAGCTGGTTGCCGCTGGGATTGGCAAGGAAGATCGCGTAGCGCTCGTCGCGGAAACCAGTGCGGAATTCGCTGCCCTGTTTTGCGCCTGTATCTATGCCGGCGCATGGCCTGTGCCATTGCCGCTGCCAACCACCTTCGGGGGTAAGGACAGCTATATCGAGCAGCTTTCGGTCCAGTTGCAAAGCAGCGACCCCAAGATTCTGCTGTACCCTCCCGAGATTTCCGAAATGGCCAAGGCCGCGGCAGACAATCAGGGCTGCGATGGCGAAAGCTGGGATGTCTTCGCCCGGCGCGAAGGGCCGGAATGCGAACTGCCCACGGCGCGGCCTGACGACATCAGCTACCTGCAGTATTCCAGCGGCTCCACCCGCTTTCCAACGGGCGTTGCCGTAACCCACGAAGCCCTGCTCCATAACCTTTACGGACATGCAACCGGCGTAGACTTGGGCGAGAATGACCGCGTGGTCAGCTGGCTTCCGTGGTATCACGACATGGGGCTGGTCGGCTGCTTCCTCTCGCCGATCGCCAATCAGGCGTCGGTCGACTACATTCGCACCGAACATTTTGCGCGCCGCCCGCTCGCCTGGCTCGACCTCATCAGCCGGAACCAGGGCAATACGCTCAGCTATTCCCCGACCTTCGGTTACGATATCTGCGCGCGCCGTATTTCCAGCCAGAGCCATGTGTCCGAACGGTTCGACCTTTCGCGCTGGCGAACGGCTGGCAACGGTGCCGACATGATCCGCCCCGACGTCATGCAGAATTTCGTCAACGCCTTTGCCGAAGCAGGTTTCAAGGCCAGTGCTTTCACCCCGAGCTATGGCTTAGCCGAAGCGACGCTGGCGGTTACCGTGATGCCCCCGGGCGAAGGCATCCGGGTCGAACTGGTCGAGGAAGAGCGCCTGTCGGGCCGTCCGCGCGACTTGTCGAAGCCTGCCCGTTACCGTGCGATCGTGAACTGCGGGAAGGCGCTGCCGGGAATGGAAGTTGAGATCCGCGACGAACATGGCCAGCCCAAGGGCGACCACCAGATTGGCAAGGTCTGGTGCCGCGGCAAGAGCGTGATGCACTCCTACTTCCGCAATGAGGAAGCCACCGAGGATTGCCTCGTCGGTGGCTGGCTCGATACCGGCGACATGGGGTACCTCGGCGATGACTATCTCTTCGTCGTCGGCCGTGCGAAGGACATGATCATCATCAACGGCAAGAACCTCTGGCCGCAGGACATCGAATGGGCGGTCGAACAGCTGCCCGGCTTCAACCATGGCGACATCGCCGCCTTTTCGATCGACACCGACAATGGCGAAGAAGCGCCTGCCGTACTGGTCCATTGCCGGGTGTCCGAGCCGGAAGAACGCATCAAGCTGCGTGACCAGATCGCAGACAAGGTCCGCGGCGTGACCGGGATGAGCTGTGTCGTCGAACTGGTTCCGCCGCGCACGCTACCGCGAACCAGTTCGGGTAAGCTCAGCCGCGCGAAGGCCAAGCGGCTTTATCTCTCGGGTGAAATCCAACCGCTCGACCTGGCAGCCTAAAGGAAATTCAGGCCGGGGTTTTTCGGACAGCCGAGACACGGCCGATTTCGCCGACGAAGCGGCGCGTAGATAGAACGTCAGCGACGGCCCGATATCGGAGATGTTTTCAACCAAATCCGCCTGCTCGCTTCGCCTCCGATTGCGCACGGGGCGCCCTGCGATGCAAACCGATTATCACGAAATACTCTTTGTCCGGAATCGTTTAGCCCTTCTGCCCGGTTCGGCTTGAAGATTGCGTCTTACGAACCTAATACAGGGAAAGAATTCATTCGGAGGTTATAGCCAGTCATGAGTGACGCAAAATCGCAGCCTGACACTGCAACTGCTGCAAAACCAGCCGCCACGGCGACGGCATCGCCTCCGGAATTCGACCTGACACCACCCGATCCCGTCCCTGCTGTCTCCGCCGAAAAGGCCGCAGGGCTGGTGCCGGTATCGGAAGATGTGAAGAGCAAGCTCGAAACCAAGGTCGACGGGTTTATCGAAGACCTGATCGCGCAAGATGCCAATTCGCCCGAATTCGGCAAAAAGGTCGACCAGCTGACCAATATGGGCCGCAAGGAAATCATGGCGGCCGCCGGAATGTCCAATCGCTTTCTCGACCGGCCGGTTCGCGCAATGGACAAGGACGAAGGCGTGGGTGCAAACCTCGCCGAGCTGCGCCGTGTCGTCGAAGACCTCGATCCGGGCAAGCGCGGCAAGCTGTCGGGAACACGCAAGATCCTCGGCATCATCCCCTTCGGCAACAAGCTGACCAATTATTTCCGCAGCTACCAGAGCGCGCAGACGCATATCCAGTCGGTCCTGTCCAACCTCGCCAGCGGCAAGGACGAACTGATCATGGACAATGCCGCAATCGACGTGGAACGCCAGAAGCTGTGGGAGGCGATGGGCAATCTGGAACAGATGATCCACATCTCCAACACGCTCGACGCCAAGCTGGAGGAAAAAGCGGCAGAGCTCGACGCAACCGATCCGGCCAAGGCGAAGGCAGTTCGAGAAACCGCGCTGTTCTATGTGCGCCAGCGCACTCAGGACCTGCTGACACAGATGGCGGTCAGCGTGCAGGGTTATCTGGCGCTGGACTTGGTCAAAAAGAACAATATCGAACTCGTAAAGGGCGTCGACCGCGCCAGCACCACCACGGTTGGCGCATTGCGCACTGCGGTGACAGTAGCCGAGGCGATGACCAACCAACGCCTTGTGCTGGGACAGATCACCGCGCTCAACGATACGACTGCCGGCATCATAGACAGCACGTCGACGATGCTGCGCGACCAGACCGGAAAGATTCACGAACAGGCCGCGGCGAGCACAATTCCGCTCGAAACTCTGCAGCGCGCCTTCCAGAACATCTACGACACGATGGACGAAGTGGACGAGTTCAAGGTCCGCGCCTTGGAAAGCATGAAGCAGACGGTCACCGTGCTGACCGATGAGGTGGAGAAGTCGAAAGGCTACATCGCGCGCGCCGAAGGGCAATCGCAAGCGCAGAAGCAGGTGGCGGAAAGCGGCTTGCTGAGTATCGAAGGCTGATCATGGGCGATCTCACCCGCGACAGCGACCGGATTATTCAGGATGCGCGTACCGTACGCGACGACAACCGTTCAGGTGGGCGGCATCGTCGTATACCTTCGATCGGTGCAGGCTCGGCCAAGATCAAGCGAGACCTGTGGACCCGTCGCATCCGCAACATCGTGATCACGCTCTTCGGCATATGGGTGGCCGCCGGGGTCGCGGGGATGGTGATCGACGGGATCGGTTTTGCCGGGGTGATGGCCGTACTGGTCGGCAGCGTGATCGCCATCGCTGTGCTTGGCAATTATCCCAAGCTCAAGAGCCCCAAGCGCGAACATCTCAACAAGGGCAATGTGAAGGACATGGTCGGGCGCACCGAGCTGTGGCTCGAAAGCCAGCGGCCTGCCCTGCCCGCTCCGGCGGCAAGGATCGTGAGTGACATGGGGGTGCAATTGGACGCTCTCGGGCTGCAACTGGAGAATGTCGACCAGAACCACCCCAAGGCGCGCGAAGTCCGCAGCCTTGTCGGCGAACAATTGCCGGAGATGATAGACAGCTATCGCAAGATACCCGCGCACCTCCGGAACGAGAAGCGGGCGGGTGCCACTCCGGACGAACAGCTGACCGACAGCCTCGGCAAGATCAGCGGAGAGATCGACAGCATCACGCGTCAGCTGGCTGAAGGCTCGCTCGACGACCTGGCTATCAAACACCGTTATCTCGATTACAAGTTCGGCGAAGGCACCCAGACCTCGCCGCAATTGGAGAACAAGGACTGATGCGCGTTCCTCTGCAGCATGATCTCGGCAAGGAAGAAGTGCGCCGCCGCCTCCACGCGCGCAGTCACGAGATCGGCGATGCAATCCCGGGCGGAATGGCCGATGTGACCACGAGCTGGCCGACCGAGGACTGTCTGGGCCTGGACATCAACGCCATGGGCAATGTCATCCGCGCCCAAGTACACATCGAAGAAACACAGGTGATCTTCGAGATCGATCTGCCCCCTGCACTTTCCTTCGTAGAGCCCATTATCGCCGCAGCGATACGCAAGAAGGGTCAGAAGCTACTGGCCGCCAAGTAGGCGCCGCTACCGGCCACGCCGGATGCAGTGCAAATTCTTGGAGAGGCTGGAACCAACGCTGGATACAAACGCTTTTTATCGCGGTTGGGAAGGTCTATTTCGCCTGCCTCCTGCTGCACCTTGCTTTCGAACAGTGTTCGCTTGCCTGAAATTAGCTCAATCCGGCGATTGCAATTTTGAGGACGGGGTCGACGTTTGAGAGAGCAACTGAGGCAAGCGACAGGAGCGATCCATGCGCGCCTCGACGACATGTTTGGCGAAGCGCCCGTTTCGAACGATGGCGGATACGCAGCATTCCTGTCTGCACAATACTGTGCTCGGAAGACCGTCGGCAATGCGCTCGATCGGCAGCCGCCCGAAGAATTGGGTGCGCCTCCAGCGCAAATCGATCTGTTGCTAAGCGACTTGCATGATCTGGGTGTGAAACCGTGCTCAACGCAAAGCTCCTTCCGATTGAATTCACCTGCCGAAGCGCTTGGCGCGGCCTGGGTCATGGCTGGCTCGGCACTCGGCAATCGAACGATGCTGAGCCGCAGGCGTAAGGCAGGACTGCATGATGCCGAACGTTTCCTTTCGGATACGAGGCTCACGACCTATTTCTCCGAGCTTCTCGGCGTCCTTCATGCAGAACGAGACCATGCGGAAGTGGATGAGGCGATCGAAGGTGCTCTCAGGACATTCGCCGTCTTCGAAAGCGCCTTTGCCTCCGAGGCAGTGGGAGCGGCGGCATGACTCCGACAATGCAAGATGTCGACCTGTCCAATTGCGATCGCGAACCGATCCATAAGCTCGGACACATTCAGGGTTTCGGCGCGCTGATTGCTGTTAACGCCGACTGGTTCCTGGCGCAGCGGTCTGCAAACCTCGAACAGATACTGGGAACACAGCAAGAGATAGCTGTCGGCAGCCGCCTTTCCGACGCCATGTCGGATCGCGCCGTCGAACGATTGCGAAGCGCTGTTGCAGCACTGGTCGATCCCGACCAAGTTGAGCGGCTCTTCGGCGTGGACCTGCTGGGCGATGGGCAACTCTTCGATTGCGCAGTGCACACTTCCGGCCATTACGTTATCATCGAACTCGAACGTCATGCCGAAGGCGACGTCAACCGGCAGATCGGGCTGCTGCGGCCGATAATGGCGCGACTGGAAAAGGTCGAGGGCAGCGAACGCATGCTTGGCGAGGCCGCGCGACAGCTACGCCTTTCGCTCGATATCGATCGGGTCATGGTGTATCGCTTCCATCCCGATCTCTCGGGAGAAGTGGTGGCAGAAGCCCGGCGTGACGATCTCGAGGCATTCCATGGCCTACGCTATCCGAAGACCGATATTCCTGCGCAGGCACGCGAACTCTACAAGCGCAACCGATTCCGCATAATCAGTGATGTCGAGGAAGACCCGGTCCCGATCGAACCCGGTGTAAGCACCGAAGGCGATGCCATCGACCTTTCCATGAGTACGCTGCGCGCAGTTTCGCCGATACATATCGAATACCTGCAGAACATGGGTGTTGGTGCGTCGCTTTCCATCTCAATCATTATCGGTGGAAAGCTGTGGGGTCTGTTTGCGTGTCACCACTATTCCGCAAAGGTCCTGCCCTATTCGCAGCGAACCGCGGCCGAGCTGTTTTCCGAACTATTCTCGCTGATGCTCGAACGCGCGTTGTTCCGCGAGCGCGAACAATTGCGCGAGAACGGCCTCAAGGTGCACGACCGGCTGATGCGCGATATCGCGGCCGGCACACCGCTCAGCGAGAGCCTGCCGCTCCTCACTCCGGTGATTCAGCAGATCATCCCGCACGACGGGGCAAGCGTTTTCGTGGACGACATCTACGATGCGCGCGGCGCGGCGCCGAACGAAGAAGAGTTCCGCGCGATCGTCCCCAGTCTCAACAGCGCCGCGACCAGCCGCATCCTCGCGAGCGATGCGATTGCCGAGCGCCTGCCAAAGGCGGAAAGGTTCGCCGAGCGCGCCGTGGGGGCCCTGATCATTCCGGTCTCGCGCACACCGCGCGATTATCTCGTTCTCTGGCGCCGCGGGCTGACCCAGACCGTCACTTGGGCGGGCAACCCGGATAAACCGGTGGAATATGGCCCGCATGGTGCCCGCCTCACTCCACGCAAGAGTTTCGAGGCGTGGCAGGAATCGGTTGAAGGCCGCAGTTCGCCATGGACACCAGGCGAACTGCAGGTTGCCGATGGTCTCCGCACGACCTTGCTGGAAATAATCCTCCGCCTGACGGACGAGGCGGTTCAGGAACGGGCGAAGGCTCAGGCCCAGCAAGAATTGCTGATCGCAGAGCTCAATCACCGGGTTCGCAATATCCTCAACCTGATCCGAGGGCTCATCAACCAATCGCAGCGTGAAGCCGGAACGATCGAGGAATTCTCCGACATCGTTGGCGGGCGGATTTCAGCGCTCGCAAGCGCCCACGACAATATAACCAAGGGGAACTGGTCTCCCGCCCCGCTACGCGAACTGATCGACACCGAGGCCCATGCTTATCTGACGGATAAGAATGATCGCCTCATCGTCACCGGCCCCGAAGCCATGATTGCGCCCGAGGCCTATACGGTCCTTGCGCTGGTGATCCACGAGATGATCACGAATTCCGCCAAATATGGCTCCTTGTCGGACAGTACCGGTAGGCTAACGATCGACATCGTCCAGAATACCGACACCTCGCTGAACCTGCTTTGGCGTGAAAGCGGCGGGCCACCGGTCAAGCCGCCAAGCAGGCGGGGTTTCGGATCAACCATAATCGAACGATCGATCCCGTTCGAACTGGGCGGCGATGCCAAGGTGGAATACAAGCTCTCGGGCCTCGAAGCGGAGTTCTGCGTACCAGTGCGTTATATCTCCTGGCGCGGTGCCAACAGCACAGGAAGGGCAATGAAAACAAATAGTTCAAATGAAAAACCGCATACCACCAACCTTCCGAAGCGCGTTCTTCTCGTCGAAGACAGCATGATCATCGCGCTCGATACGGAAGACAGCCTGCGCGAGCTTGGCGTGGATACGGTGACAGTGGAAAGCACCGTATCGGGGGCGCTGAACTCGCTCCAGAAAGCCACGCCGGAAATGGCCATCCTGGACTACAATCTCGGCAATGAGAGCAGCGAGCGGGTCGCAGAAGAACTCGCGCGATCAGGAATCCCGTTCTGGCTTGCCACCGGTTATGGCGAGATGGCCGACCGGGTGGAGGAACTCGGAGCGTCTGGCTTGCTGACCAAGCCCTACGGTAAGGATGACCTCCTCAATATTCTGACGCAGACGGGTTCTGGAGAAGCGGCGAAGGATTAGCGATCAGAAGACAGCGCAGGTTGTGAGAAAAGTCTATGCGCTCCGGACAATCCGCCCAGCCCGCAGCGCCCGGTTCAATTTGAGCGCCGTTGATCGAACAACTGCCATCGATGGGTAATACCTGAACTGCCCCTCGAAGGCGCGCCTGCAAATCCCGCGACGGGTTGCCTGTACATTGGGCGAGGAGAAAGTGAGGTCCCTCAATCAGGATCTGTTCGCTGGCCGGGTCTATCCGTCTACGGAATTCGGGCGGGTGGGGAACACGTCGGATGGAGGCCATAGCTTCGTCGAGATTTAGCGGTCTGCCCCGCCCGTAATCATAGAGTCGATGAGTAATGTCGGTGTTTTGCTGGATTTCGATCAGAGTTAGTCCCGCCCCCATAGAATGCACCGTGCCTGCCGGGACATAGATGAAATCGTTCACTTTCACGTCGATCCAATTTAGCATCTCCATGATCGATCCATCCAGCGCTCCCCTCCGGATCGCGTCTGCATCAACTCGTGTCTCAAAGCCCACGGCGAGGCGCGCACCCGGCTCGACTTCGGTCACCATCCAGCATTCGTCCTTCCCAATGCCGGTTGGGCTATTCTCCGCAGTCGGGTGGACCTGCACCGAAAGACGCTCTTCCGTGAACAGGTATTTTGCGAGAATATCGGAGAGCGGTTCCGGCCGTTCAAACCAGATTTCGCCGACCGGTTCCTTCACGGGAGACGCAAACACCGCAGGGAGATTGCAACGGCCCCATGGCTTAACCAGCGCGGTTGTCTTAAGAATCCCGCCGCCCGTCACTTCCCCTTGGCCCCTCCAAGTTTGGCGACGCCCGCTGCCGAGCCGCGCGCGATTACCAGGATTTCATCTCCATCGACCACGATTGTGACATCCCGCAGACCGACCGCTGAAACCCCGGGGCCGTCGCTCTGGATCATGACTCTGCGGCAGTCGATCAATTCGGCTTCCTTTGCCGCTACGATGTTGCCCTCTTCGTCGGCGCGGCGGATCGCTGCCAGGGCATCCCAATTGCCTATGTCCGACCAGCCCATGTCCGCGGCGATCACTGCAGCGCGATCGGTATGTTCCATGAGCGCGTAATCCACGCTCTCCGCTTCGATAGAGAGAAACTCCGCAGCCGCAGGATGGAAGATCGAACCCGTGTCCGTCCCGTTCTTGGTGGATGATCTTACCTGGCGAACCATCGCGGGACGATGCCGCTCCAATTGGGTTAGGTAGTCGCCAGCCCGCAACACGAAGATCCCGGCGTTCCACACAAAGCCGCCACGGCTGAGATAGTCGCGCGCCGCATCTGCGTCCGGCTTCTCAATGAACCGTGCGACGCGGCTCCCGGACCGCAAGCTTTCGCCCATTTCGACATAACCATAGCCCGTTTCGGGTCGGTCGGGCGTGACGCCAAGGCATACTAGCCAGCCTTCCTGCGCAAGCGCTCCGGCCTGATCGACCGCGCGAACCAGCGAAGCCTCATCGGCGATATGGTGATCGCTGGGACAGACGAGCATAATGCTTTCCGGCGGAAGGCGCGCCGCCGCCAGCGCGATCGCAGGAGCCGTATTGCGGGCAGCCGGTTCGACAATCAGCGAATGGGAGCCAGCCTGATCGGCAACGAGGCTCGCATGCGCTTCCCCTGCGACTACGATCGGTTCAGCAAACCGCGAGCGGTCGGCAACGCGATCGAGTGTTTGCTGGAAGAGCGTGCGATCCCCGAGCAGATTGAGGAACGGTTTGGGCCGCTCGGGCCGGCTAAGCGGCCACAGCCGTGTACCAGAACCGCCGCACAGGATCACCGGCTGTATCAACTTGCGCCCTACCCCAATAATTTCGGTCGGCCAGTCGTTAGCTGGCTGAGGGCTTCCTGTCAGTTGAAGAAGCGCTGCTGGTAAAGGAAGACTGCCGCCACCGGATTGCCCTGGGCATCGCGCGCAGGTTCAAAGCGGATCTGCTCATAGGACAGGCGGCAGACCACGGCATCCGTTTCGGGAAAGGGACTCGGACGGTGAACCGAACACGCCGTGACGCGCCCTTCCGCCGAGACCAACAGCCTTACGATAACCGATTCCCCGATACGCGCCTGACGCCCGCCCGGCGGAATGGGAAAGGCGCGAACATCTGTGATGGTGCGTGTCAGGACAGGTTTGGTCGCTGCCACACCGCTTTGTCCGCCGCCGCCGCGTCCGGCCCCTGTTCCTTCGCCGCTCCCCGCCGCGCCGGTGCCTTCGCCCGATTGCGTAGCACCCGAGGTGGTGGCGGTGCCAGTTGATGACGCGCGCGGAACGGGGCGTTCTGGCCTTAGGGTTTGCCGGGGGGTTGGTGCCGTGATGGGCTGCGGCACTGCCTCCTCACCCGGATCGCCCTGCGCGCCCTCATCGGGCTGCGGCTCGACCACCGGCAATTCTTCCTCCGGTGTGGTGACCGTCACGGTGAAGGCCGAGACGAAAGATCGCTCCACACTGGCGATTGATTGCGGGGCGAGTGCACGGGCCAGTCCGTAAAGAACAGCCAAGTGGAGCAGCACGATCAAGGCGATCACCCACGGGTTCGGACGCCGCTTGATTGTGCTGAAGCTTGTTGCAGGTTCGGCCATGGATTGAGAACAGGGTAACGCCATTCGCCGTTCCCGCAAACGAAAAGGGCAGCCCCGAAGGACCGCCCTTTCCTGTCTTCTATTTTGCTATCAGAACCCGAAAATCAGCGAAAGGCTGGCCGCGCGAGGCGGGCCGATCTGGACAAACGGCAGACTGCCGCGATCCAGCGAACCGCCAAAGCCACCGACGTAAAGCTCGTCGAACAAGTTGGTGACGTTCAACTGAATGGCAGCATCGTCGCCGAACGGTGTTTCGCCGATGTTCCAGCGCACGTCGAGATCGACCAGCGTGTACCCATCCACTTTGGCAAAATCGAGGCCGGTAGGTGCCACATTCTCGTCGTTAACGTAACGCTCGCCGGTGTGCTTGACCTGAGCACCGACTTCAACAGAGCCGAAGCTCAGCTGACCACGGGCGCCGACCGACCAGAGCGGTGCACCGCTCTCACGCTTTCCACCGAGCTCGATGGTTTGACCGTCACCCACGAGGTCGTTTTTGATTTCGGATTCGGTGATCGAACCGAAGACATAGAGCAATGCGTTGCTGGTCGGACGCCATGCTACCGAGCCATCGACGCCATACTTGTCAACGCGGCCCAGGTTACGGAAGATGACCGTATCTTGGATTGGGTCGTAAGCGGTGGCGAGACGGTTTTCGTACATGGTGTAGTAACCGGCCAGCTGGGCTTGGATCTGCCCGCTCTGGAAGCGCAGGCCAAGGTCGAAGCTGTCGGTCGTTTCCGGAACTGGCTGGACGCCGGGCGTGTCGGCCGGGAAATACAGCGAAGCATAAAGCGGGTCGGTGCCGGGGACGGATAGACCCTTCGCGTAGTTACCGAAGATCGAAGCATCACCGAGAGCATAGGTGAAGCCGACGTTCGGCAGGATCTCGTCATACTCGTAGGTGCGCGACTGTGGCGGGGCATAATCGGGATTGGCCGCTTCATAAGCAGTCGTGTCCTGATCACCCAAGCAGTCAATGAATCCGCGACCCGCGTCCGGTGTTGTGGTGAAGCAATTCTGGTTGAGTTCACGCGTGAAGAACGGTGCACGAAGACCGAGTACTGCCGTCAGATTGCCGAACTCGCCGCGATACTCACCCGAAACCTGATGCAGGATCGCATAGGAAAGACGGTCACGCTTGTTGAGCGCGAACCCGTCAGAGGTGAGCAGCGGGTCGTTGACGGGGAAAACGTCATTCGGCTCCCCATTGTTGCGGAGGAAGGTGGTCTCACCGGTCTGACGGTGACGTGCACGATCCCACGTATATGCCAAGCGGACGCGGTGTTCAGGGTTCAGTTCATAAGCGAGCGAGGTAATCACGCCATAGCGGCGGGTCTGCGTCTGGCTCGGGTCGGCACCTGCGATGCTGTCCAGAAGATCCCCGTCGCCGTTCAGATCACGGCCGAAGTAATAACCGCCACCGATGAAGCCGGTGTAATCGACACCCCCGACGGTGCGGAAGCCTTCGCGAAGATCTTCGACGCCGCCGCCGTTGGCTTTGACGTACTGGAAGCTCGGGTCCACTGTGAGAACGAGGTTTTCACCGAGACTGAAGCGCGATGCACCACGAATGTTTCCGGTGTTCGACGGATTGTAGCGACGGTCGAAGGTCGATCCACAGTCACCCGAGAAACCGGAGTCGCTGTACTGTTCGGCCTCGCCGTTTACGCCACCGCCACCAAACAGAGTGCCTGCAGGTAGGGTACACGGATAGTCCTGCTCACCAAGGCCGTTCTGCGTGATGTAGAAGCGATCCTCTTTCGTTTCGGGGAACGAATCGAGGCGGAACGAGCCGAAGAAGTTATTGCGATTTTCGTTGTAGTGGCCCGAAACAGAGATGAAGTCTCCGTTGTCGCCGAGGTCCTGCCAGATGCGGCCATTGACCTGGTTCTTATCGACCTTGCCGTAGTTATTGAACGGGTTGTTGTAGCGGGTGTAGCTGTACGACACGAAGGCTTTGGTGCCCGAGCCCGTCAAATCACCGGTGTCGACCATACCAAAAGCGCGCATGTAGGCCCGCGAGCGACCAATGTCGTCACCTTCGGGTAGCGTGGTTCCGCCGGTCATCGTTGCTGTAATTTTGAAATCGTTGCTCGGCTCACGGGTGCGGATATTGATGGTGCCGCCTACTGCCGAGGCCGTCGGACTGTCGACATCGGTTACGCCGAGATTGACGTTCACCGATTCAAGTACTTCGGGGTCAACCTGTTGGTTGGTGTAGAGGGCGTAGTTACCCGAGTCATTGAGCGGAAGGCCATCGAGGGTCTGCGAGATACGGTCCGAACTGAAGCCGCGGATTGTGAAAGAACCGCCCGACGAACCCCAGGGGTCGTTGTTCTGGAAGCTGACGCCCGGGACGAGGTTAACGATATCGTTGACCGTCTGGCCGGGACGCTGGCGGCGGATGATCTCTTCATTGAGAACCTGCGTCGCCTTCGGAGTGTCAGGAACTTCCACGCCGCCAACGCCGTCGAAACGGGCACCGGTAACGACGATTACTTCATCGTCTTCTTCGAAGTCGACCGAGCCGGTGGACTGGGCGAAAGCTGGCGTGGCTGCCACTGCAGAAAGACCAACCACAGAGGTGGCCAAAAGATACTTGAACTTCATCGGAGAAGACCCCTTCGTCTCTTCGGATTGAAAAATACGTAGCACTGGAGATGCGCCGCCCCGCTAGGCTGGCGATGTTTCGGCAAAGCTATCGTTTTGTGACAGAGTCAAGACAGCCGTGACAGTTATGTGGAGGCACCTCCACACTTGCCTGGAAACCGCCCGCATTTCAGCTGTTTACCGCTGTTGCAAAAAGCACACAGAAATCAAAAAGTTTACCTATCCTGCCGATAGGCCGTGTATCATACGAGATTGATCTCGCGCAGACGCTGCATCAGATAGTCGTGACTCGAGATCGGTGCGGGGTGATCGGACGGACTCTCAGGATCGATGCAGGAGGGCAGAGTTTCGATCACATAATCCGGCCTGAAATGCAGGAAGAACGGCATTGAATAGCGCGCCCGGTATGCCGCTTCGCCATGAGGATTGACCACCCGGTGTGTTGTCGAGCGCAGTTTTCCATTCGTAAGGCGATCAAGCATGTCGCCGATATTTACCACCAAGGCGCCTGCTGGCGGATCTATGGCCAGCCACTCGCCGTCAGCAGTGAGCAGCTCCAGCCCCGCCTCCTCCGCGCCCAGCAGCAGGGTGATCGTATTGATGTCGCCATGTGCAGCAGCGCGGATCGCTCCCTCGGCTTCCTTACCCTCGATCGGGGGATAGCGCAGGAGACGCATGACCGAATTTCCGTCCTCGACGGTGGGCACGAAAAACTCTCGCGGGAGGCCGAGGTGGATCGCGATCGCCTCGAGCACACGGGCTCCTGCTTCCTCAAATGCGGCGTAAAGACGGGTGAAGGTATCGCGGAAGCCATCGACCTCGTCCGGCCAGAGATTGTCCGCCATGTATTCGGCGAGCGGATGACCATCTGGCAATTCACGCCCCACGTGCCAGAATTCCTTCAGGTCATGCACGTTCGCGTCTTTCGCCTTCTCCGTTCCGAAGGGGGTATACCCTCGCGCACCGCCTCCGCCGGGAATGTGATAGGCATTCTTCACCTCGTCGGGCAGCGAAAAGAATTCCTTCGACATGGCCTCGGCCCGGTCGATCAGGTCCTGCGGGATGCCGTGGTCGCGGATCACAGCGAAGCCATACTCCTCGAAGCTCCGGCCGATTTCTTCGGCGACTTCTTCGAGCGGGCGGGCAATCGAAACGCTGGCAATGTCAGACATGTGTATTCAACTCAGTAAGGCAGGAAAATACCGGCTAGCGCGGCGCTCATCAGGTTTGCAAGCGAACCCGCCGCGAGCGCACGCAGGCCAAGCTTGGCAATAACGGGGCGCTGGTTCGGCGCAAGCCCTCCGGTGACTGCCATCTGGATCGCGATCGAGCTGAAATTGGCGAACCCGCACAGCGCGAAGGTAATGATGGCACGGCTGCGATCGGTCAGGGCCCCGGCGTCCATCCCGCCGAGTTCGATGAAGGCCACGAATTCGTTGAGCACGATCTTGGTGCCGAACAGCCCCCCCGCAGTTCCAGCCTGCTCCCACGGAATGCCGATCAGGAACATCACGGGCGCGAACAGCCAGCCGAGGATGAGCTGGAAGGTCAGGTCCGGGTAGCCGAAAATGCCGCCAATCCCGCCTAAGATACCGTTGGCAAGTGCAACCAGCGCGACGAAGGTCAGCACCATCGCGCCCACCGCCACAGCGAGCTTCACGCCCGTCTGCGCACCCTGCGCGGCTGCCTCGATCACATTGGCCGGCCTGTGGCCTTCTTCGAAAGTCTCGGCGACGGCTACTTCGTGCGGCTTCCCACTTTCGGTGATGGCAGCGGGCCCTTCTGCGCTGATACGAGACTTCGGCAGGACAATCTCGTCTTCGGGATCGACCCCGGAGAGTTCGGCTGCATCGCGCGCGAGCAGGCTCTCGTCGTCGGGCATGATGATCTTGGCCATCAGAATGCCCCCCGGCGCAGACATGAAGGCCGCGGCAAGCAGGAATGGCACGGCGTCCTCGCCGATGAAGCTGGCATAGGCCGCAAGAATCGTGCCTGCGACACCGGCCATGCCCACCGCCATGAGAGTAAACAGCCGGCTCGGCGTGAGCGCAGCCAAATAGGGGCGCACGACCAACGGGCTTTCCGACTGGCCGACGAAGATATTCGCCGCGCTGCCCAGCGCCTCGACCTTGCTGATGCCGGTGATCCAGCCAATCGCACCGCCGACCCAGCGCACCAGCCGCTGCATGATCCCCCAGTGATAGAGGATCGAGACCAGCGCTGCGAAGAAGATAATGACCGGCAAAGCCGCGATCACGAAAGTGTTGGCGAACGGATTTGCCTCCATGGGACCGAACACCGATTCGATACCGACCTTCGAATAATTCAGGAGCGCGATCACCCCGTTCGACATCGCCTGAATTGCTTCCACGCCCCATGGAGTTCGCAGCACAAGCAATGCCATCAGCGCTTGAAGCGCAAAGGCAGCACCGACGACGCGCAGCTTGATGCGCCTCTTGCCGGTCGACAGCAGGAAGGCGATGGCCAGGATCGCTAGGATCCCAAGAATATTGATAACGACAGGCGGCATGCGGACCCCTTCGCATTGCACGGATGCAACAAGGACTAGTTGCGGATGAAATCGACCGCTACCTTGCGCGGCGGCTCCGCTTAGTCAATTTACGGTCGCAATTCCAGCTTCCGCTATCACCAGTCACGAAAGTATGCCTTCCCTGCCATGACCGACCAATCGACAGGCGATATTCGCATCAATGCCGCCGCAACGCCGCTTGGCCTGTTCGTATATACGCTGGTCTACGGCGGCATGACGGTCTTGGCGGGCGTTCTCGCGTTCAAGCAGGTGCAATTGTACCCCACCGATCTGGCGGTAGAGGCCGGCATCTTCGCCTTCCTCCTGCTGGTGGTAATTTCCAGCACGATCGCGCAATTGTATGGGGAAAAGCTGGCGAACCGGATCGTGTGGTGGGGCTTCCTGCCCCTGCTGATCGCGGCGCTTCTTATGCAACTGGTACTGAATCTGCCCGCGTCGCCGGAAATGGCAGGTGGCCGGGCAGACGACCTTGCCGCCTTCGAACGCGTACACGCGACGATCTGGCGGGTCTGGGCCGCGGGGCCGGCCGCCTACATCGTTTCGCTGCTACTCAACGTATGGATATTCTCGCGCCTTCGCGGAGGTAGTGACAACAACAGCACATTATCACTCATGATGCGCGGCGCGATCGCTTCCGCCTTGAGCCAGGCCATCGATTCGGTGATCTTTATCACGCTCGCTTTTTACGGCCAGTTCCCGATCGGCAATCTGCTCATCGGGCAGATCATTGCGAAAGTAGTACTCAGCTTCATTCTGGTACCGTTCCTGATCACCGGCGGCGTCGCCTTCGCGAAATGGCTGGACGGAAGGCGGACTTAAACCCGCTTCACATTTTCGATCAGCGTTTCTTCGAGCCTGTCACCATGCAGGATCGAGACGTCGCCAGTGGTTTCCAGCACTGCGGCTCGGACGCTCGATAATTCGAGAACGTTGGCTTCGCGTAGTTTGGCAATCAGGTCGCTACGCGCGACCCGAGTCGCTTTCAGCCCATTCTCGCAAAACTCGCCATTTCGCATCAGAAAGACGGGTTGATTCTGCATTACGTTCTCCGCGGTATCGGAAGACTTGCGGATGATTGCAGCCGTAAACTGGATAAAGAACAGACCCGCCATCGCGGCCAGCGCTTGGGCAAAACCTTTCCAGTCGCTCGACTGTGCGGCTCCCGCGACAAGACTGCCGAGTGCCACTGTCATCACGAAGTCGAAATTGGTCATCTTGGAAAGCGAACGCAGGCCATTCATGCGAATGAGAATGACGATCCAGATGATTGCTGCCGCGGCCAGGAGAATCCCTCGGGCGGCAATATCCAGCCATGTGTTATCGAAAATCATGCTGCCCTAACGACTGAGGGCCCAAAAGCATCCCGGACCGATCGCGATCAGGCCGAACAGCTCGCTCCTCCGAGCACGCAGAACCGGGCACAATGGGGATGGTTGAGCGCGACGGGCCCCGAAGCCTCTCTCAACGTTTCTCCAAGATCGAAATCCACTGCGTAAGGGATGAGCGTGCAAGCAACCACACGCGGCGCGAACTCTCCCTTGTGATGGACCACCATCCGGCTGGTATTACACATTACGTCGGCGGGCGACTTGCCCAGAATCTTCCAGCAATCGGTGCTAATCTCGGCAATATCCTTGTCCTCATCCATCTCCGGGAAAATCACCAGCTGTGCTGGATCGCGCGCGTCGATGGCGATCTTCTCCAGTTCGAAAAGTATGGCATAAGCCTCACGAGCGGCCACCTCTGTCTCTTCGGGAAGCAATCGGCCGGCTACGGCGATCGAAAACCCGTGGAGCGACAACCAACGCAACCCATCCATCGCTGGCTCCCAGCTACGCGGGCCTCGCTCGGCCTCGTGGACAGGCTGGCTATGGTGGTCGAGACTGACGCGCAGCGTGAGCCGCTCTCCGTATTTGTCGCGCAGCGCGAGCAAGGCTGCCTCATGCCGCCGCATGGGTTTCATCGCATTGGTCAGCACGAGCGCTTCAAAGCCGCGGGAAAGCGTTTCGCCCAGCATCGCCAGCATGTCGGGATTCATGAACGGTTCGCCGCCAGTGAAACCGATCTCTCGAGTGCCGAACACACCCGCCTCTTCGAGAAAGTGCTGCGCATGATCCCGTGCGAGATAAACCAGCGCGTCATTGGTCGGGCTGCTCTCAATATAACAGGTAGCGCAGGCGAGGTTGCACAGAGTGCCGGTATTGAGCCAGAGCGTTTCCAGCTTTGCCAGCGGCACACTCGCTCGCTGTTCGCCCTTGGCCGTGAGTTTCGGATCGCTGAATTTTTCGCGCGGCAGCGGGGCGGCCTCGACGGCGAAGGGCGACCTGCCGACAGGAGCGTTGCGTGATTTCGGGGGGCTTTTATTCACGCGTGCCTTCTCCGCAACTTGGCGAGGAACTGCGCCCATTTCTTAGGGATCGCGCCAAACACTGTGGGCTCCCATGCGGTAAAGGCAGCGGCCTTGGAAATCTCGCTGCGGGTGGGATAGGCAATGATTGCCGAGCCGAGCGCAAAGGTACTGCTCTTGCCCGTAATCGACTGCGCCAGGGGCAACAGCAATTCCCCGGCATTCTTTCCCACGATGCTCGCGCCGAGAACTTTTTTGCCTTTCAGCACCAGTTTAAGGTGTCCGGCGTCATCGCCTTCGGCCAGCGCCCTTTCATTGTCCCGAAAGCTTTCTTTCACCACCGTCACACGACTGCCGTGTTTTTTCCGCGCATCTTTCTCGGTTAAGCCGATCTGCGCGACTTCCGGATCGGTATAGGTACACCAAGGTAGAGCCGACCATTCGACCTTCGTCGGCAAACCCAGTGTGATCTCCAGCGCGACATTCGATCCCTCGTATCCCGAAACATGGGTTAGTCTCGGACCGTCCCGGCAGTCCCCGATGGCGTAAATGCCCTTGACCGATGTGCGTCGGCGTTGATCCACCTCGATACCATTCGCGCCCATCTTCATGCCGATCTCTTCCAGGCCGAAGCCGTTGCAGTTTGCGCGCCTTCCGGCGGCGATCAGCAAATGGGAGCCTTCAATGATTTCGCTTCCGGCGTGCAGGCGGATTGCGTCAGCGCGGCCTTCGACCTTCTGCGCCTTCGCGCTGACGAAGCGCACTCCCTCCTCTTCGAAAACCTCGCGCACGACGGCTACGCTTTCGCGATCATCCCGGGCCATCAGGTCACCCGGTTCGATTACGGTGACGACGCTTCCGAGCCGGCGGAAGGCCTGTGCCATTTCCATGCCCACTACCCCGCCGCCGACGATCATCAGATGATCTGGCAAAACGTCGAGATCGAACAGAGTTTCGTTCGTAAGGAACGGGACTTGGTCCAGACCTTCGATTGGCGGGATTGCGGGCTTAGACCCGGTGGCGATGACGATGCGCGGCGCGCTCAATTTCCGCCAGCCGACTTCGACAGATTGCGGTCCGGTAACCTGGGCCCAGTCGCGAAAGACCTCGCATCCTATCTCCTCGAAGCGCTCCTCGCTATCGTGCGGAGCGATGGATGCGATCGCATCGTGGACATGCTTATGAACACCCGCCCACTCTACCATGGGTTTCGCCAGCGTAACGCCATAACGCGTTCTCTCGCGCGCCTCCGCAGCGCGTTTTGAAGCGGCGATCAGCGCCTTCGACGGGACGCAGCCGTCGTTCAGACACTCGCCGCCCATCTTGCACCCTTCGATCAGCGCCACATCCAGCCCGAACAGCGCGCAGCCTCCGGCGGCAGTGAGGCCAGCGGCACCGCCGCCGATCACGATAACATCATGGGTGAATTTCATTGCTTGCTGCCTAACGCACATTGCTGCCATTGCGAAGGAATGTTCGCTACACCGCCTTTCAGGGCAGATATCGCGTGAGAATTATCGTTACCGGGGCGGCCGGCCTGCTGGGCGGAGAAGTCTGCGCGCGCCTAGCGGCCGCTGGACACCACGTAACCGGCCTCGTCCACCGCAACCCTGACGTTCGCGCGAATGATGGCGGCGTGGTTCAAGTAGCGACCGTCACGGGCGATGTGTCGCAATGTCGATTGGGCTGGAGCGAACCATTCTTCGCTGAACTCGCCGAAGGTCACGACCTGCTTGTCCATTGTGCCGCAACGGTCCGCTTCGACCTTGCCGAAGAGGATTACAAAGCCGTCAATGTGGACGGGGTTGCCCATGCGCTGGCGCTTGCTGAGGCAGGAGAGATGCACTTCCTCCATGTCTCGACTGCCTATGTTTGCGGCGCTCGAGACGGCCTCGTTCGCGAGAGCGATCCTTTGCCGACCGGAGGATTTGCCAATGGTTACGAGGCGAGCAAGGCGGAGGGAGAGCGGCTTGTTCGGGCGAGCCGAGTTCGCTGGGCCATCGCACGGCCTTCCATCGTCGTCGGTGACTACACCAGCGGCGCGATCCGCCAGTTCGATACTACCTATGCCGCCTTCAAGTTGATTGCCGAAGGCCGCGTACGTCATATGCCCGCTCGGCAAGGCGCGACGCTCGACTTCGTACCGCTCGACTATGTCGCGGATGGAATCGTGACCTTGGCAGAGCGCATGGAAGAAGCTGCGGGCGGTACTTATCATCTCGCCTCCTGCCAGCCGCTTCCGGTCGAGACCTTCACCGCCGCGATTGGCGCCTTTCCTCAGTTTTACGAGCCCGAGCTTGTTCCTCCTGAAGATTTTGATCCGAGCAGACTTCCCGCGCTGGAGCGGCGGCTCTTCAAACGCGTGGCCGGGCTTTATGCGAGTTATTTTCAGCGGAATCCGCATTTCGACGATGCAAGCTTTTACGAACTTTCCGGGAGGCGATGTCCCCCGACAGGCGCGCCTTATATTCGCAGGCTGATAGATTTTTGCATTGAGGCTGGTTTCCTGCCCAAGGCCTAGCGTCGGAAAATCAGCGGACGTCAGGGTAGTGCTCAGCCATGCGCTGGCGCATGCCGAACGCCCAAAGCATTCCCACCTTGAAGTAAATCCAGTTCGCCTTGAGCGGCCCCCATGCCGCTATTCGGCGATCCGAGGTGTAAACGCGTCGCGAGACCATTTTCACCTTACCGCAAGCGGCGAGTTTCACGCACAGGTCGGCTTCCTCCATCACAGCATCTCCTGGCGTGCAGCCGCCAACGCGCAGGAAATCCGCGCGGCGAAAGAACATCGCATGGTCGCCGAACAGGAGCCGGACGCCGCGAAAGAACTGATGGGGGCGGGTCAGAAGCGGCGCGTACCAGGTCTTGGCCCAATTATGCAGCGTGGTGCCCCAACGAGTTTTCTTAGGGCCGCGAATGACGGGAGTGAAGCTCGCAAGGGCAATCGAGGCATCGGCCAGAGTGTCCTCGATCACTTGCACCATATCTGCCGGAGGCAGTGTATCAGCATGCACGACGCAGACGATTTTCCCTTTTGCCTGTTGGACACCGAGATTGATCTGGCGCGCACGTCCCCGTTCGCATTCGAGGATCCGCCACCCGGCCTTGCGGGCAATGTCCACAGTCGCATCGCTGCTCCCCCCGTCGACCAGCATGACTTCGTTCGGACATGGTTCGAGCGTTTCGAACAGTGTGACCAGAGCAGGTAGCGCTGCTTCTTCGTCTAGAGCGGGCACGAGGAGCGTGACGCTCATTCGAACTCGGGCCACTCTGCCAAGTCTTCCGGCGTGTCGATATCCGCCAGTTCGGGTAGTATCGCTGGACCGATCCCATGGGTCGCAAGCCGCGCAAGCGTTTCGGGAAGCACGCGCGGCGTGCTCCATTCCATATCTTCGAACAGGAATGGCACTGGCTCGCTGAAGCCAATTAGATAGTAGCCGCCGTCATTTGCAGGACCCAGCACAACACGCCGGTCATCCAATGCGCCCGCGGCTGCCTGGAGAAGCGGCGCGGTAACCCCTGGGCAATCGCTTCCGATCAGCAGGGCCGGCGCTTTCACCCGCGCCATTTTCTCTCCGAGATTGCCTTCGCCCTGATCGACGACCACCGTATCATCGCCAAATAATTCGTGAAATGCCATGATTTCCCCTCCGGTCACCCGGAGTTCGAAATCAAGACCACTTTCTTTGGCAACCTCGACAGTCTGCGCCAGCAATCTGGCGTAAATCCGGGCAGCACCTTCTTCGCCGACCGCCGGAATCAGGCGCGTCTTCACCTTGCCGGGAACGGGCAGGCGCGCGAAAATCGAAAGTTTCGGAGATACCATCGCCGTGCAGGATAGCGGACCTACAGCGCGGGGAAAGGGGCGGGGGCTGGAAAAGGTGGTGAGCCGTGCTGGGTTCGAACCAGCGACCTACTGATTAAAAGTCAGTTGCTCTACCGACTGAGCTAACGGCCCGACCACGGGCGCTCACCTAGGCAGGTGATGGGGACGGGTCAAGCGTGCATGACCGCGATCAGGAAATCAGGCGTGAGCGAGGCGGCTCGCGAGTTGCCGGAGGCTCAGGCCGGTCACCGGATCGCGCCAATGCGGTGCCACTTCGGCCGCAGGTCCCGATACGAACGGGCGTTCGCGGAATAGCGGATGCGGTATGACCAGGTCAGGTGTGAGCCACACGCCGCCGCTCCACAGGACGATGTCGAGATCAAGCGATCGTGCGCGCCAGGGCGCCCCGCGCCTCCGTCTGCCAAAGCGGAATTCGAGTTGTTGTAGTCGCGCTAAAAAATGGGCTGGTTCAGATTCCGATTCCACGACCGCAGCGGCATTCGCATAGCTCCGCAGGGAAGGCCCGATCGGCCGACTGCTTCGGGTCCGCGATACCTCGGCGACTTCCCCCACTTCCGCCAAGGCTAACACTGCTGCGTCCACTACCCGGTGCGGCCCACCGACCCCCGCCACACGGACGTTCGAGCCGATTGCAATGAGATAACGGTGAATCACCCAACCTTCTCGAAGACGCCGTCAGCTGTCGGCAACTGGGGAAACTCGCCCATCGCCACTCTGCACCTGCGCTTCATAACATCCGCGGTCTCGATAGCCTTCCGATAGATCGCGGTTTCGAGCGCGACAGTGAAAAGCCGGTCGAGCTGATCTTGAGTGATACCGCGCCTGCTGACCAAACCTAAATATCCTCGCTGATCCGCCCATAGAGCTGCGGACGTCGGTCGCGAAAGAAGCCCATGCCTGCGCGGTGCTTCGCCGCCCTGTCCAAATCGAGACTGGCAACCAGCGCGCCGGAATCCGATGCGCCATATTCCTCCAGCAAATCTCCCCATTCATCGCTGATGAAGCTGTGACCATAGAAACTCTGCTGGCGGTCGGCCGGACCCTCGTGGCCGATCCGGTTGGCGGCGCAGACCGGCATGCAGTTCGACACCGCATGGCCAATCATCGCCCTGCGCCACATGCGACTGGTGTCTAGATCCGCATCATAGGGTTCGGAGCCTATGGCGGTGGGATAGAACAACACTTCGGCACCCCTCAGCGCCATCACGCGCGCGCATTCGGGATACCACTGATCCCAGCAGATGCCGACGCCGATCCGGGCACCGAAGACATCCCAGACCTTGAAGCCGTCATTGCCCGGGCGGAAATAGTATTTTTCCTCGTATCCCGGCCCATCGGGGATGTGGCTTTTGCGGTACGTCCCCATGATCTCCCCATCCGGTCCGATCATCGCGAGCGTGTTGTAATAGTGATGCCCGTCGCGCTCGAAGAAGCTGGTCGGTATCGCAACGCCCAGCTTTCGCGCCAGCCCCTGCATCGCGAGAACGCTTGGGCTTTCGGCAGTAGGGAATGCGAGCGAGAAAAGCTCTTCGCTTTCATCCCGGCAGAAATACTCGCCCGCGAACAGTTCGGGCGGCAGGATGACCTGCGCGCCCTTCCCCGCCGCTTCCTCGACCAACGCAGAAACTGCGGCGATATTGTCGTCCGCTTGCGGACGGGCAAGCGGCAGTTGTAGGACGGCGACGGTCAGATTTCTCATGCGCGCGAGATAGGGTGCCGTCGCCGTTCAGGCAATGATTACGGGCGCTTGCGGAAAAGCAGCGTCATACGGTCGCTTTCGCCGAGATCGCGCGTGCGGGCGTCCATTTCATCGTCGCCGCCAAGGCTAGGCGGCATCGCCCACACGCCGCCTTCCCAATTGGCAGGGTCGTTGGGATTGGCATTCACTTCGCTGCTGCCGACGAGTTCGAAACCGAGCGCTTCGACATATCCGACCACGTCATCCTGCCGCAGATAGCCTTTCGAGCCGTTGGCATAGTCCGCTGCCGCATCATCGGGAGCGCGGTGCTGGACGATGCCCAGCATTCCGCCCGGCTTCAGCAATTCGCGCATCTTCTTCAGTTCGCTGTCGGCGTTGTTCCAGCGCATCATGTTGTGCATCATGCGGATCACCAGCACCCGATCAAGGGTTCCCGCCTCTCCCTCGGGAATGGCATCCAGCGTCATGGCGGAGAAATTCTCGGCAGGGAGGCCGGTGAATTCTGCCGCTTCGGCCGGAAAGCCTGCGGCGCCGGCACGAATACCCTGCTGCGATTCAGCGTTGAAGGGACCACTGGTCGGATCGAAATAGAGGCCGACAAGCTGGCCCTCGCCACCAAGGTAATGGCCGAGGACGCGGGTGTACCATCCGCCGCCCGGGGCGTATTCGCCGACTTTCATATCGGGCTCGACGCGGAAAAGCGCTAGGGTTTCTGCCGGATTGCGAAACTCGTCGCGCGCGCGGTCCTCTGCGCGGCTGGGGTGGTTGATCGCGCCCGAAAGCGCTTCGGCGTGGGTAGCGGCAAACTCCGCCTGATCCGGCAGTTCGTGATGGTCGGCGGCGGCAGGAACTGCCAGTGCCAGCATGGTGGAGGCAAGCAGGTAGCGCATCGAAATTCTCCCTCGGTATGATGGGTGAGTTCTGCACGTGCACGCCCCGGATGACAAGCGAGAGACGGCTTCCTATCTCCCTCTTCGACAAGGAGACTGATCGAGATGGCAAAAGAACAGGTGATCGTTGCGGGCGGGTGCTTCTGGTGCACCGAAGCCGTGATGAAGGACGTGATCGGCGTGAGCGATGTCGAGAGCGGGTATATCGGAGGCGACAAGCCGAACCCAACCTACAAGGAGGTCTGTACCGGCAACACCGGCCATGCCGAGGGCGTCCGTGTGACCTTCGACAGCGGGGAGATCACGCTGGACGAGATCCTCGACGTATTCATGGGTACGCACGATCCTTCCCAGCTGAACCGCCAGGGCAACGATGTCGGCACGCAGTACCGCAGCGCCATCTTCCCGACGGAAGAACAGCGCGAAGCCGCAGAGGCCGCTATCGAACGGTGGAACGACGAGCATTCCGATCAAAGCGCGGTGACCACGATCGAGAGTGGCGAATGGTATCCCGCAGAGGATTACCATCAGGAATATTGGGAGGGCGAAGGCCAGCGGAACCCCTATTGCCAAGCGGTCATTCCGCCAAAGCTGATGAAGCTGCGCAAAAGCTTCCAGAAGTACCTCAAGTAAGACGCCGAATAAAAAGAGGGCGAGCCAGCGGCCCGCCCCCAGATCATAGAAGTCTATCGCGTCAGGCTTAGCCTTCTTCGGTGGCCTTGCTGACGAGAATATTGACCGAAACGCGGCGGTTCTGCGCCTTGCCTTCAGCCGTGCTGTTGTCCGCCACCGGATCGGCTTCCGCCATGCCGGTGGGGGTCAGCATGCGCCACGGCTCCCAGCCGCATTCCTGCTGGAGATAGTTGACGACGCGGCTTGCACGGCGCTCGCTCAGGACCTGATTGTAATCCTGATCGCCGACAGAGTCGGTGTAACCGACGACCAGCAGCAGGGCGTTGTCCATCTGCTCCGCCTGCGTGGCGAGGTTGCAGATTTCGCGCTGGCCTTCGCCGGTAAGGTTCCACTTGCCGCTGTCGAAATAGACATTGGTTACACCGCGAACATTGTACTGGTCGATAGTGCCCATGCGGCCACGCAGTGCTTCGGCAGCGGCGGTGTTCTCATCAATGTCGGCGCGGTGCTCGGCGAACTGCTGCTGAGTTGCGCCGCGGATCATCGAAGCGGTTTCGAGGTCGCTCGACTTCAGCTTGACCTGCTTGGCGACGAGGCCGCCCTGGAACTGGAGCGTTTCGACTTCGACCGGAAGGCCGTTCATCAACTGTGCTGTATTCAGGGCCTTGCTTCCGAGGCCGAGGAAGCCACCAGAGGCTTTGACCTCAGTGCCCTCATCCACGATGATGGTGGTGGCCTGCCCGTTTTCGGTGGTCACCTGAATCCGGTCGCTCTCACGCGCAGTGATCATGCCTTCGACCTTAGGGCCTTCGGTGAGCGCCGAACCATAGACATCGATGTCGCTATTGGCTTCCTGCGCCGTGAGCGGTGCGGCCATCGGAAGGGCCATGGCGGACAGCAGGAGGGGGATACCTGCCTTCTTCGTAAATGCAGTCACTTTGGTACTCCTTATTAAACGATGACACCGCCTTGAGGGGGGAGGGCGAGGTCATGACCGGCGACCCGGTGCTCGTAATCCTTACGTCATTACCTCCACGCCGAAACGGCGCAGGGGACCGGGGCTCGGCCCCGCGAGACGGAGAGAAATGTTGGGATTTGCCTTGCTCGAAAATGAACAGTGGCCGGAATGTGGCAAGACTGGGGCCGGTTCGGTCAGCCGGTGCGACGAGTTGAGGCGACGCCGGTCACGTTTAACCTTGGAATCAGGCGGCTCTGCGCTTTCTCGTGATATAAAAACCATCGAGCCCACCGCGCTCGGCAAGCATTCCGGGATCGGTGCGCAAGCTGCCGTCGGCGCAAGGAGAAAGCCCGGCAGGTAGCTCGCTTTGTTCGATCGGAACCGTTTGCAGGGTTGCAAATCCCTGTTCCTCGCCTTCGGGGGGTTCAAGGGAGCAAGTGGCATAGACCAATAGCCCCCCGGGCTTGAGCCACTGGCCTGCCTGCTCGATCAGTGCGGCCTGCAATTCGGCCATTTCCTCGACTTGGCGCTGGCCGATCCGATGAATGACGTCGGGGTGGCGTCGGGCCGTGCCGGTTGCGGTGCAGGGCGCATCGAGCAGGATCGCATCGAAATGGTGCTTCGGCTCCCAGCCAAGCGCATCTGCGCGAACCACGCCTGCCTTAAGGCCGGTGCGTTTGAGATTTGCTTTCAGCAGGTCGAGGCGGCGTTTGGAGATGTCGAGCGCAGTCACCTGCCAACCTTGCGCGGCCAGCTGCAGTGTCTTCCCCCCGGGTGCGGCGCACAGATCGAGCACATGGCGCCCCTCCCCAGCACCGAGCAATCTCGCGGGGAGAGAGGCGGCGAGGTCCTGCACCCACCATTCGCCTTCGGCAAAACCCGCCAGCTTCTCTACATTTTCGCCGCGCGGAAGCCGCAGGTGTCCGGGCAGGATGCTGTCGGCGGCGAGCTTCGTCTTCCAGATCTCTGTCTGCGCCGGGTCTTTCAGCGTAATATCGAGCGGTGGCGGCTCGGCGAGACCCAGCGCGATCGACGCGCTTCGCTCGCCCCAGCGCTCCGCAACCTCGGCAGGCAAAGTGGGCACGTCCGGCAGGATCACTTCGCGCTTGGACAGTGTGGAGAAAACCCCGTGCGCCAACTTGCGCGGGCCACCGGCAAGGAGAGGCAGGCATGTGGCGATGACTGCATGTGGCGGGGTCTGCAGCCGCAACCATTGCGCCAGCATCATGCGCAGTACCATTCTCACCTTGGCATCCCCGGGCAGCGGCTTTTTGGTCGTGCTGTCGATGAGGGCGTCGAGGTCTACCAGCCAGCGCAACACTTCACTTGCGATGGCCCGCGCGAGTGCCTTGTCCTCGAACTTGCGCACGTCCTTGGTCGCGGCCGCAAAGGCAATGTCGAGCGTCTCGCCACGGCGAAGGACGGCATCGAGCAGGCGAAGCGCGGCGCGGCGCGCGTGTATTCCGGTAGGCTGGACCATGAGGCAGCGCCTCTACGCGCTCTTGCGCAACGCCGCCAGTGTGCTCATCTTGCGCTCATGACAAAACGTGCGACCAAGCGACCTGAGACTTTCGACAAGCCGAAACACTGGAACAGCGAGCCGCCGCCCGAACCGAAAAAAGGTAGCGACGATGAAGACCTCAGTCCGACCCGCTACGGCGACTGGGTCAAGGACGGCATCGCGATCGATTTTTAGATTTTCTCGAGCCGAATTCGGAGCCCGTCTTTCGGCTTGGGGATAGGCCAGGGCTGCCAGTCTGGCTCCTGTTCGAGGCTGACACGATAGCGCGGCAGGAACTGGGCCAGTAGAATCTTCACCTGCATGTAAGCGAAGTGGAGACCCAAGCACATGTGCGCGCCGCCTCCGAACGGCACCCAGGCGTATTTGTGCCGCGCCTTCACCTTGTCGGGCGTAAACCGCGTCGGGTCGAAGGCGAAGGGATCGTCCCAGTGCAGTTCATCATGATGCACGAAATACTGGTTTATCCCGACATGGCTGCCCGCCGGGATGCGATATCCACCAAACTCGAATTCTCTCAGCGCACGGCGAGGCATTGATGGAACGGGCGGTACCATGCGCAGCGCTTCCTTGAAGGCCATTTCACAGAGTTCCAGCTTTCCCATGTCTTCATAGGCAAGATCCCGCGGCTCGCCGTCAGAGCCAGCTCCGCCTGTCACGCTTGTGACCTCCTGCCTTAGCTTTTCCTGCCATTCGGGATGCTTCGCGAGCAGCCAGATGAGTGACGTCGCCGAGCTGGTGATCGTATCATGAGCCGCCATCATCAGGAAGTTCATGTGATCGACGACTTCGTCGACCGGCATACGGCTGCCATCCTCATATTCCGCTGTGGCGAATTGGCTGAACATGTCTTGCCCCCCGCCCTCGGCACGGCGGCGATGCGTTTCCCGGGTGAAGAAATCCACCAGAAAGGCACGCCCGTCCACACCGCGCTTCATCTGGGTGAAGGGCAATGGCTTGCGCACCGGTGCGACGCTCGCCTGCACCATGTCGATGAAAGCCGTATTGATTCGGTCGGCTTCCGGTCCCCATTCGATGCCGATGAAACTGTCTGCAGCGAGATCGAGTGTCAGCGACTTGATGGAGGGGTAGAACTGCATCGATCCCTCACCCCAATCCTCCATCTTCTTCGCGATACCGCGATTGAGGCTCCCCGAATAGTGCCGCATGGGCTCCGGTTTGAAAGCGATCGAGAGGGCGCGGCGGTCGGCGCGATGGTGATCGAAATCGAGCAGCATCAGCCCGCGCGGAAAGAGTTGGTCGAGGATCGGGCCCCACCCCTGCTCGCTGCTGAAATTCTTGCCGCGATCGAACAGCACCAGCTCATTCGCATCGGCACCGATCAGCACAACGTTCCAGCCTCCGAAAGCCTTGTTCTTGTAGACCCTTCCGTAGGTCCGAACCATATGCCGGGTGAACGCGTGAGGGTCCTTGAGCATCTTCAAGGTGTTACCAACCAGCGGCCAGCCTCCCTCGCCGGGGATGTGGGCGAGTTGGTCGTCGCTCGGATTGCCTTCGCTCCAATGCGTCGGGATCGGGTCGTGTGCTGCCAAAGTTGCCATCGGCCGACTATGCCTCAGCAGGTATTAAGTAGCAATTAGCAATCTATCCAGCCGGATAGTTCGCGCCTAAGGATCGTTTCGAGCATGATCAGACCCGCCTCCGAAGTATTGAGGCAGGAAAGAGCAGCGAAACTTTCACCCCCACCTTCAAGGAATTGGTCGCGCCCCTGGATCGCCAGCTCTTCCAAGGTTTCGAGGCAATCCGCGGAAAACCCCGGAGCCGCGATGGCCAGTCGTTTCGTCCCTTTCGCAACTTCTTCGCCGATTACTGTGTCTGTCGCCGGCTCGAGCCATTTTGCCGGTCCGAAACGGGACTGGAACGTCGTGCGGATTCGTAGGTCCCTCCTTTTCAGACGCTCCTGCAGCAACCGCGAAGTCTTCTGGCAGTGACAATGATACGGATCGCCGAGATGCAGCGTCCGCTCAGGCATGCCATGAAAACTAAGGAGCAGGACTTCGGGTTGAAAATCCAGCGCATCCAGTTGGCGGGTCAGGTCCGCTTCCAGCGCTTCAATATAAGCCGGGTCGTCTTGATAGGCGGGCAAAGTACGCAGCGCAGGTTGCCAACGCATTGTCCGCAGCTTGTCCGCAGCCTTGTCCACAACCGTTGCCGTCGTCGCGGCTGAATATTGCGGGTAGAGCGGGGCCAGCAAGATGCGCTCGCAGCCCGCATCCATCAGGGCTTGCAATCGTTCGGGAATCGACGGCGTGCCGTAACGCATCGCCCAATCGACCTTCACGCGCTCGCCGAAAGCTTCCTGCATGGCCTCCGCCTGTTTGCGGGTGATGACCGCGAGGGGCGATCCATCCTCGGTCCAAACCTGCGAATAGGCGTGCGCGCTCTTCTTGGGCCGGGTGTTGAGGATGATCCCGCGCAAAATGGGCTGCCAGGCGATTGGGGGGATCTCGACCACGCGGCGATCCGACAGAAACTCCGCAAGATAGCGCCTGACGGGACCGACTTCGGGTGCATCGGGCGTGCCAAGATTGACGAGCAGCATACCCACCCGTCCGGATTGCACGGAGGGATGGTCTACGGGAAGGCTCTGGGGCTGCAAAGTCATGGGGTCAGCGGCAGACGGTAAGATCGCTCACCCGTCAAGGCAAAGAGCGCATTGGCTATGGCTGGTGCGGCCACGGCGACCCCGATTTCTCCCGGATCGAATGGTTCGGCATCACTTGCCACGAAGTCGATCAGCATATCGGGCGTCTGCGCGAGAGATGGGAGTTTCATTCCGCTCAATGTCCTCGGCACGGGATGGCCGCTGCTGAAGCTTAGTGGTGCTCCCAACGCGAGTCCCATCCCATAAAGGAGGCCTCCCTCAATCTGCTGGCGGGCAATATCGACGTTAACGATACGTCCGATATCTACCACCGCACTCAGCTGTCGCACGGCAATGCCTCCTTCCCCGCGTCTGACGTGGGCAACGCATGCGATATGTCCGGCCGTTTCCGGATTTCTTCCCATGCGAACCATGGCGACGCCTTCGCCCGAACCTTCCTGTCCCCCGTCCCAGTCCCCGAGCCGCGTCGCGCGGCGCAGCGTCTCGGCCATTCGCGGGGCTCCCCCCAACATTGCCATGCGGTAAAGAAACGGATCCCGTCCGGCATTCCTCGCCAGCTCATCGATGAAGCATTCGGTGAAAAAGGATGTGTAGGCGTGCGCTCCGCCGCGCATTCGGCCCGTCGCCAAACTTACGGCGGCGGGGACATGCTCGATCGCGACATGGGCGAGGCTATAGGGCGGCAGCGCGCCGTCGACCACAAAAGGATCCGCTTCGCCTTCTGCTTCGCGCTTCGCTGCCTCGGAAGTATAATTGTCGAACAACCGATGCCCGACCTCGCGCATCCAGCATGGCGAGGTGATCCTGGCGCGCCATGCCAAGGGCTGTCCCTGTGCACCGATGGCAGCGGCTATCTCGGCCGAGATCGGAGCGCGAGGCGGGACTGCCTGGAAATCCTGCGCGCGAGACCAGGTCAACTGGACGGGCTTGCCGACCTGTGCAGCAATCTGCGCCACCTCGATCGCATGCTGCTTTTCAAGTCGAGCATCGAAGCTCCCCCCCGCCGGCATCGGATAGAGTATCACGTCCGATGGTGAGAGGCCGATGGCCTTCGCTGCTGCATCGCGTGCTGCTGCAGGAGCCTGGGTGGCGATCCACAGTTTGAGGCGTCCGCCTGATAACTGTGCGGTCGCCGATGCAGTTTCAAGCGGAGCATGTGTAGCTGGGGCGATATCGTAGCGCTGGATAACCTGCGGCTCGGCAGGAAGACTGTCGGGCTCTCCGATGGTCTCAATCCGTTCGGCGAGGTCCGGCCCCTGTTCGACCGCCCGTTCCATTTCGCTGTCAAGCACGACCTGCTCCATCGCGCCGGGGCCCGTGAATTCCGGGCGCATCTTAGCCAGTGCGCGATCGGCGATCCACCAGCTCTCCCCCACAGCTGCGAGCCAGCGTTTGGACTTGATGACGGAAACTAACCCGCCCGTTCCGGCGACAGCATCTGCGTTGAAGCGCAACAGTTCCGGCAAACCATAGGGACCGTGCCGTATCGAGGCATACACCATGCCCGGAAGACGAACATCTGCAGCGAAAAGGTGGCTGCCATCTACTTTCGACGGTAAGTCGAGCCGCGCAAAGAGCGTCTGCGCACTGCCTTCGCCAGGTATCGGCTCTTCGAAGGCCGGCATGGGCCGGAGCGGAGGCGGATCTGGTGGGTCGTATTCAGCGGCCTCTGCCGCCAGATCACCGAAAGGCAGGCGGTTGCCCGAATGGATGACGAAGCCTTCCGCGACTTCGCATTCTTCCGGTTCTACCTCCCAGCGATCCGCTGCAACGCGCGTAAGCATGTCGCGTGCGCTGGCCGCCGCCTCGCGAAGTGGCAATTCGTAAGCAGCAAGGCTGGTGCCGGCAGCCGTTACTGTGAAATCGTTAGATCTCGCGAACCTTTCCACCGATCTGTCTTGCGAATCCTGGCCCGCACCGAGGAGCCCTTCCCACAGTGGAGACCATTCGGCGGCAAGGGCCAGATTTGCAAAGAAGCCAGACGGAGGAACGGGCTCGATCCCGATTTGCCGCCAGTCCGCCCCCAGCTCCATGGCCGCGATCTGTGCGAGGACGGTGCCCACGCCCTGTCCCATTTCCAGTTGCGGAATGCCTACCGTGACCACCCCGTCGCGGCCGATTATTAGCCAGCCAGCGAACTCCGTCTCACCCTCGCGCGCCGCCAACGGGCTTTCGTAGCTACGCGGCCAGAACGACCAAGCAAGTAGCAGTCCCCCGCCCGCCGCTGCGCCGACCAGCAGCTTGCGGCGAGAAACCTGAAGGCCATTCAGTTTTTCGCGGAGATCCATGCCTGCAATCTTTCGGCAATCCGCAGGAACGGTTCGGCCATGGAGCTATCGCCCGCCGCCGGAGGATCGCCGGCATCGCTACCTTGCCTTATCGCGATATCGAGCGGGATACGTCCGAGGAACGGCAGGTCGAGCTTCCCGGCCGCCGCTTCCACACCGCCCGCACCGAACGGATCGGACACTTCACCGCAATGAGGGCAGGCATAGCCCGACATATTTTCCACCAGTCCGATGACCTCCACGCCTGCGGTGTCGAACAATTGCCCGGCGCGAGCGGCATCGATCAGCGCCAGGTCCTGCGGTGTTGAAACCAGTATCGCGCCTGCCGGTTTGAACTTCTGGATCATGGTAAGCTGCACATCGCCCGTTCCGGGCGGCAAATCCACCAGCAGGACCTCCATGTCCTTGCTCCAGTGCGCCTCAATCAGCTGTCCGAGTGCACTTCCCGCCATGGGGCCGCGCCAAGCCAATGCCTTGCCCGGCGCCACGAGATGCCCCATCGATAGATGCGGCACGCCATACTTGCTTTCGATCGGGACCGGCTTGTTGTCGCGCGCATCGGGCTTCTGCCCCTGGCTACCGAAAATTACGGGCTGCGACGGGCCATAAATATCTGCATCGACCAGCCCGACTTTCACGCCGCTGCGCGCGAGGGCGATAGCGAGATTGGCGGTCAGCGTCGACTTGCCCACGCCGCCCTTGCCCGAACCGATGGCAATTATCATCGGGCCCTTTCGTTCGGCTGTCATGACAACCCGCACGCCGCCAACATCTTCGCGCGCTTCAAGTTTGTCTTGGATCAAGCGTTCCATATCGGCGCGCTGCTCGTCAGAGAGGCCTGCGACATCGAGCACTACCGTCGCACGTCCTTCGTTCAGGACCGATCCCGTGATGCGGGCTGCAATTTCGGGCGGAAACTGGTCGGAAAAATCGGCGCGGCTCATGTCGGCCGCTGCTGTAGCATCGAAAAGCGCGCTGCAACCCCTGTTTTTCCGCCAAAGCCTTCCTATAAGACAGTTATGAGAATTTTGGACGGGCTTGGACAGAGGATCCGCCTCGCAATGGCAGGAAACAATCCATGGGGTTCGGGGGGCGATGGCTCCTCGGGTTCGGGCGATGACGGTGACAACGGAGGCGGCGATAAGCCCAAGGGCCCGCGTAATCCTTGGCTGCCCCCAGGTTCCGGCGGAAAAGGCGGCGACGGACGCCGCGGTCCCAACATCGAAGACATTTTCAGGAACCGCGGCCCTGAGGGTCCGCGTCGCCAAGGAAGCGGTGGACCCGGCGGGCCCGGATTCCGCATGCCCCAGAGGCCCGGCGGCAAGAGCTGGTTTCCCGTTCTGGTGGTCGGCATCATCGCGCTTGGTCTACTCGCCACAAGTGTTCATCTGATCGGGCCGCAGCAGCAGGCCGTGGTCAAGACGCTGGGCGATTATACCCGCACGCTGGATTCGGGTCTGCAGTTCACGGCCCCATTTCCAATCGAATCAGTCGAAGTGGAAGACGTTCAGGGCGTGCGTGCCGTGCGCATCCCGGGCAATGACACGCAGGTAAAGCTTATCCTTACCGGCGACCAGAACCTGGTCGATCTGAGCTACATCGTCCGTTGGAACATTCGCAATCTTTCCGACTTCAAATTCCGCGTCGTCGACCCAATCGAGACGGTCAACGAAGTGGCAGAGGCAGCCATGCGCGCCTCGATCGCCGAAAAGCAACTCGACGAGACGTTCTCCGGCCAAGGGCGTGCGGCCATCGAACTGGATGTGCGCGAAAGAATGCAGCGGACGCTCGACAATTATCAGGCTGGCATCAACGTGCTGGGTGTCGAAATCGAAAAGGCCGATCCGCCCGGTCAGGTGGTCGACGCATTCCGCGACGTGCAGGTTGCGGAACAGAACGCCGACGCCGCACGCAACCAGGCCCAGGGTTATGCCCAGCAGGTGCTGGCACAGGCGCAGGGTGAAGCCGAAGCTTTCGACAAGGTATACGAGGAATACCGGTTGGCCCCGGAAGTCACGCGCCAGCGTCTCTATTACGAGACCATGGAGCGTGTCCTGAGCAACACCGACACTACCGTTATCGAAGCGCAGGGCGTCACGCCCTATCTGCCGCTTCCCGAAATTCGGCGCCGCGCACAGCAATCGCAGCCAGCCGCCACCGTTACCGCGCCCGAAGGACAGTAAGATGCAGCGTATCTGGGAAGATCACCGCCTCTCGATCATCATCGGCGCCCTGGTGCTGATCGGCTTGTTGATGAGCGTGTATATCGTGCCTGAAGAAGAACAGGCCGTCGTTATTCGGACAGGCGAACCGATCGGCACGGTAAATACACCCGGCGGAGACACAGGCGCGGGTATCTACTTGCGAATGCCGTTCGTGGACCGTGTCGTACGAATCGAAAAGCGGCTGCTGGACCTCGAGATGAGTGACGAGGAAGTGCTGTCCAACGACCAGCAGCGCCTGCTGGTCAACGCCTATGCCCGGTTCCGCATTACTGATCCCGTTCGCATGGTGGAGCGCGCCGGCTCCACGGACGGGGTTCGCAACGCTCTCGAGCCGATACTGAACTCCGTACTGCGACAGGAGCTTGGTCGCCGTACCTTCCAGGCCATGCTGACGGCAGAGCGGGGGTCGGCCCTCGAGAATGTCCGGATCAATCTGGATCGACAAGCGCGCCAATACGGAGCCGAAGTGGTCGGAGTGCAGATCACTCGAACCGATTTGCCCGATGCGCCGCTGCAATCGGCATTTACCCGCATGGAGTCGGATCGGCAGCGCGAAGCGCGCACGATCCGCGCACAAGGCAGCCGTGATGCCCGTATTATTCGCGCAAATGCCGATGCAGATGCGGCGCGGATCTACGCGGACTCGTTCGGCAAGGATGCGAATTTCTACGACTTCTACCGCGCGATGCAGAGCTACGATGCGACTTTCGCGGCAGAGAACAGCAGCGCGGAAAGCAGCATAATTCTGTCTCCGGATAATGAGTATCTCCAGCAGTTCCGCGGACGCCGTTGACCTTTGGTCGAAAGCTCGGTGCTGCAGCAGGCTCCGTTCAAGGCGCATTCACCGCGCCTGACAGCAGGTTGCCGTTTGGAACCGCAGTCTGCGCATTGCATACCCCAAATGGATGTACGATCTGCGAACTGACACAGAGGATTTGAAAGAGGACGTGAAAAAAGTGCGATATGCCTATTCCGTAACCGCCACCCTTCTTGCCGGTGGTGCCGCCCTTTCCCTCGCCGGTTTCCCGGCCGGAGCACAGGTTGCCCAGAACGACGACACGCAAATAGCCCGCATGTCTCCGCGTGCGGGTGCGCCGGCCAGCTTCGCAGACCTCACTGCTCAATTACAGCCGGCTGTGGTCAACATCTCGACCCGCCAGCGGATCGAAGTGGAGAGCGGAGGCAATCCGTTTGCCGGCACTCCCTTCGAAGAACTATTCAATCGTCGCCAAGGACAGCAGAATGGCGAACCGCAATATCGCGAGGGCCAATCGCTTGGTTCCGGATTCATCATTTCTGCCGACGGTTACGTCGTTACCAATAATCACGTTGTCAGCCCGACCGGTCGCGGATCGGTTGAAGAAATTACCGTAACTCTCCCGGACGGCACTGAATACGAGGCCGAGTTGATCGGTACCGATCCGTCGTCCGACCTCGCCGTACTCAAGGTCAACCGGGGAGAAGCGTTCCCCTTCGTGAAGTTCGGCGATTCTAGCCAGGCCCGCGTGGGAGACTGGGTGATTGCCATCGGCAACCCCTTCGGCCTCGGAGGGACCGTTACCAGCGGGATTGTCTCCTCCGTGCTCCGCAATACCGGGGGCGGCGCATATGACCGCTATTTGCAGACCGATGCCAGCATCAACCGCGGCAATTCAGGCGGTCCGCTATTCGACATGGAAGGCAATGTGATCGGCATCAACAATGCCATCATCTCGCCGACAGGCGGCAGCGTGGGGATCGGCTTTGCGATTCCTGCCGAAATCGCCGAGCCGATTGTCGACAAGCTGGTACGCGGCATCGAAATCGAACGCGGCTATCTGGGAATCCAGATCCAGCCCGTGAGCGACGACGTTGCCGCATCGCTTGGCCTCGAACGCAATCGCGGTGAAATCGTCCAGATGGTCCAGCCGGGCGAGGCCGCTGCGCAGGGCGGAGTCGAGGCTGGCGATATCGTGCTCTCCGTCAACGGACGCGACGTTACTCCCGACCAGACCCTGTCTTATCTCGTCGCTAATGTCGCGCCGGGGACCACAATACCGCTAGAAGTGATCCGCAACGGCGAGCGTCGCCGCCTGAATGTCACTGTCGGCAAGCGCCCGACCGAGGAAGAGCTGCGCCAAAGCCAGATGTTCGATCCCGACGCTGAAGAAGAGGACGACATGGCGCCGAGCGACAGCGCGGTTCTCGATGACAGTCTCGGGCTCCAAGTGCTGCAGCTCACACCGCAGATCGCTCGTCAGCTGGGTGTTGGCCCCGACACACGCGGACTGGTGGTAGCTTCGGTCGACCAGAACTCGGATGCAGCTCGCAAGGGCCTGCGTCGCGGCGACATCATTTTGACGGCAAACTATCGTCCGGTCGTTCAGGTCTCTGAGCTCGAATCGATTGTCGGCAGTGCCCAATCTGAAAATCGTGATGCCGTTCTTCTGAGAGTGCAGCGTCGGGGCGGTTCGCCTCAATATATCGCGGTACGCATGCGCTGACTGATAAAGATATCTTGAGAAAATGGCCCCTCCCGGATCGCTCCGGGAGGGGTTTTTCGTAGGGCAATCAACCCGGGTTGCGCGTCGGCGATGGTGAAGGCCTCGGCCTGTCACGCCCGATCACGCCGTCGAGAAAATCGTCGTCCACGGCCTGCGGAGCTCCGTCGGCGCCGCGTCCGTTGGGAGTTTGCGGACGTGGTGCAGGGACACGTTGGCCCGGCTGAGGCACCGGCGAGGAAGGACGCATTGCATCATCCTGCCCGCCCGGCCCCTCACCGTCGCCAGGAAACGGAATCGCGCCGCCCGGTTCGTCGCTGCGGCCAGGTTCGATGAGATTGCCTTGCTCATCGATGTAATAATAGTCGTCCGGATCGCCGAAGAAAAAGTCGTCTTCTTCCTCCAGCTGCCATTCGGGAAGCTGCAATTCCGTGTCGAATTCCTCGACCGGGCGGTCCTTCACCGCATAACGCATATAGGCAGCGAAGGCTTGTGCCGGAGCGCGGCCACCCTGAAGGCCGCCGACCCGGGCATTGTCGTCGCGCCCCATCCAGACCCCGGTCGTGATCCCCGAAGAAAAGCCGACGAAATAACCGTCCTTGTTCGAACTGGTCGTGCCCGTCTTTCCGGCAACCGGTCGCCCGATCTGAGCGGCACGACCCGTGCCTGTCTGCACTGCTGTCTGCAGGAGATCGGTAATACCACGTGCGACATGATCAGGGACCAATTGCGAACTGCGTGCACGCTTGTGCTGGTAGAGAAGATCGCCATCGGCCGTCGTCACCTTTACGATGCCGTATGGCTCTACAGAGGAGCCCCCTGCCGAAACGGCAGCAAAGGCCCGGGTCATGTCGAGCAGACGAACCTCGTTCGATCCCAGAACCATGGCAGGGTAGGTGTTGATCGGCGTGGTTATGCCGAACCGGCGGGCCATGGAGGCCACCGCGCTGAACCCCACCTCATTTCCCAGCTGCGCCGCGACAGTGTTGATCGAATAGGCGAAGGCTGTGCGAAGATTGGTTTCGCCGATATTCCGGCCATTCGAGTTGCGGGGGCTCCACCCACCGATCGATACCTCTGTGTCGACCACGCGGTCTTCGGGCGTATAACCAGCCTCCAGTGCCGCGAGATAAACGAAAAGCTTCCAGCTCGAACCGGGCTGCCGCAGTGCATTGGTGGCGCGGTTGTAGTTAGTCTGCACATAATCCGTTCCGCCGACCAGCGCGAGGATGGCGCCGTCACGATCGAGGCTCACCAGCGCGCCCTGCGCCCCCTCCGGGGTGTTTGCAGAAATGGATGCCGTGGCCGCCCTCTGCATCCCGGGGTCGAGCGTGGTCCAGACCTCGATCGGTTCGAAGGTCTCAGGCAGAAGGAGATCGAGCTGCGGCAGCGCCCAGTCGGTGAAATAGCGGACCGAATTGGTGCCGGTGTCCTCCTTGAGCTTTACCGCGGATACGTCGACCTGGGCCTCGCTCGGGCTGATCCTGCCCTGATCGCGCATCAGTCGGAGCACCACGCTGGCGCGGGCAACGGCGGCATCGACATCGGCAGTCGGCGAATAGCGGCTCGGCGCCTTTACCAGGCCGGCGATAATGGCGGCCTCTGCCGTCGAGAGTTCGGTCGCGGGATGGCTGAAGAACTTCCGGCTCGCGGAATCGATGCCGTACGCTCCGCCGCCAAAGTAAACCTTGTTGAGATAGAGCTCGAGAATCTGCTCCTTCGAGAACTTCCATTCCAAGGCCATCGCAAGCACCGCCTCGCGTAACTTGCGGTCGAGCGAGCGATTGGAATTCAGGAAGACATTCCGCGCGAGCTGTTGGGTTATGGTCGACGTTGCACCAAGCCGGTCTTCGCCTGTCGCCCAGACATAGACTGCCCGTGTCAGACCATAGGGATCGACCCCGGGATGCGAATAGAAACGGCGGTCCTCGACCGAGATCATCGCATCCTTCATCACCTGCGGGATTTCGTTGCTCGAGAGCCATTTGCCGTAGCTGGGTCCGAGTTCGACAATCTCGGTTCCGTCCCGCGCACGCACGACGATCGTCTGCGCGTTTTGGGTCGCCTTGAGTTGGTAATAGCTGGGCAAGGACCGTGCCGCGAAGGCGACTGCAATAGCCAGGAAAACGAGACCGAGGACAGCCGCGCCGCCGCCCCAGATGAGCAGCCGCCTGAACCAAAGCTTCACGCGGCCGTGATCGCGTCTGCCATCCGCTTGTGCGCGCGATGCTCGTGCAGCGCGCTTGCTGCTTTTGCGGCGGCTGCCTCTCTTGTCCATCGAGTGCGAATTCCCTCGTTACGATTGGGTTGCCCTTTATCCGCCATAAACTGTCATGGCGAGACGTAACCTCGGGTGAATGCGGCATTCTCCGTGGAGAATGTGGCGCATCAGTCGTCAGGATCAAATTCCAGCGCGGCGGAATTGACGCAGTAGCGCAGGCCGCTTTCCCCCGGACCATCAGGGAAGACATGACCAAGGTGGCCTTCGCAATTGGAGCAAATCACCTCGGTGCGGACCATTCCGTGCGTCATATCGCGGTGCTCTTCGACCGCATCTCCCTCAGCAGGTGCCGTAAAGCTGGGCCAACCCGAACCGCTGTCGTACTTATCGGCACTTTCGAAGAGCAACTGACCGCAGGCCGCGCAATGATAATCGCCTTCCGCCTTGTTCTTCTCGTATTTTCCCGTGAAGGCGCGCTCGGTGCCCTTTTCACGGAGTACATGATATTGCTCCGGTGTCAGTTTTTCGCGCCATTGCTCATCGGTCAATGCGAGCTTGTCAGTCACTGCTTGTCCTTCCTCGGGGATCTGTCCATATGACGAGAACCGGGCGCTCTGCCGACGGTTCCGCTTTCGCTTGACGATTCGCAAGGCCAACGCTAAGTGCGCCGCTTTCCGGCGGTCCATCCGCCCTTTTCGACACGACCAATTGATTTTCGCCGCTCATAGCTGCGGCTCGACCGAGGACAAACATGGCCAATACGCCGCAAGCCAAAAAGCGCATCCGCCGCAACGACCGCCGCGCAGAGATCAACACCTCGCGCATGAGCCGCATCCGCAACTTCGTGAAGAAGGTGGAGCTGGCGCTCGAAACCGGCGACAAGAAGGAAGCCCAGACCGCTTTGCAGAACGCTCAGCCTGAGCTCGCTCGCGGCGTTGCAAGAGGTGTACTCCACAAGAATACCGCGGCCCGCAAGATGAGCCGTCTTTCGAAGCGCGTCGCCGCTCTCTGATTCGGGTCGGTTGACGCCGACCATAGGAAAATTTGAAGGGGCCGTCGGAACATCCGGCGGCCCCTTCGTGCTGTTCGAGTTTCTTATCAAAACCGAATTGTCATTCTAATGTAATGTGATCCTCCGGAATCCCGCGATTCGCGCGTATATTTCAGCGAATTGCATGCATTTTCAAATGCATGAACGGGGGGCTGCGGGGTAGCGTCGAGTCAACAAGTTTATTTCGACTTTTTTACAGTTATCCCCCTTGCGACTCATCACGAACGCGACTTAAAAAACGGTTCTGCCCGGGGGGGACAGCCCGGGTATTCACATCGATGGCCAAGGGGAGGGACCACCCGTGAATCAGACGATTCCGGGCAATGGCGGAGCCGTGCCTACCCTCCTGGCGAGCCGCCTTGAAATAGCAGACGATCACGGATCGGACCGTCTGGGGGGAATGAGAAAATGACAAAAGCGGGCGAGCTTGCTGGCAAGCGGAAGGCGACTGACGACATGGAAGATCTCGAGGCGGTAAACCTGGCAGCGGATTGGGCCGATATTAGCCAGGGACTCCGCAAGGATCTGGGTCATCAGCTTCACAGCCAGTGGATCAAGCCGATCCAGCTGGGCAAGATCGATGCCGATACGGGCACGCTCGACCTCTATCTTCCGACCGAGTTCAGCGCCAACTGGGTGAAGGACCGCTTTGCCGACCGGCTGAGCCTGGCATGGAAGATCGCACGCAACGAAGTCCGCAAGGTCGCCATTTCTGTTCATCCGGGCCGCCGCCAGGTTGCCGACCTGCGCCTCCATAACGATGGTCGCCGCCCGGCCAACGATGCCGACACATCGATGATGGCAATCGGCGCAGATACGCTCGGCGATTCCGGTTTCACCTCTTCGGTAGGTCTCGACGCCTCGCTGACCTTTGCCGCCTTCGTGACCGGCGAAGCGAATATCCTCGCCTTCAATGCTTCGCAGCGCATGGCTGCAACCGAGAAACCGCAGTTCAGCCCGCTTTATCTCAAGGCCGCCACCGGTCAGGGCAAGACGCATCTCCTCCACGCCATCGGTCACACGTTCCTCCAGACGCACAACCGCAGCCGGATCTTCTACTGCAGCGCCGAACGGTTCATGGTCGAATTCGTCCAGGCGCTGAAAGCGAACCGGATGATGGAGTTCAAAGCCCGCCTGCGCAGCTTCGACCTGCTGCTTGTCGACGACATCCAGTTCATCATCGGCAAGGCTTCGGCGCAGGAAGAATTGCTCTACACGATCGACGCGCTGCTCAATGAGGGCAAGCGCCTGGTCTTCGCCGCAGACCGTGCACCGCAGGCACTCGACGGTGTCGAGCCGCGCCTTCTTTCCCGCCTCTCGATGGGTCTGGTCGCTGACATCCAGCCGGCCGATATCGAACTTCGCAAGAAGATTCTCCATTCCAAGCTGACCAAGTTCGCACCGCTATCCGTGCCCGAGGACGTGCTCGACTTCCTTGCACGCACAATTACGCGCAACGTGCGTGAGTTGGTCGGCGGCCTCAACAAGCTGATCGCCTATGCCCAGCTGACTGGTCAGGAAGTCTCGCTCCAGCTGGCCGAGGAGCAACTCACCGACATCCTCTCGGCAAACCGCCGCCGGATCACCATCGACGAGATCCAGCGGACCGTCTGCCAGTTCTACCGGATCGACCGCAGCGAGATGAGCTCCAAGCGCCGCGCGCGTGCCGTGGTCCGCCCGCGGCAGGTGGCGATGTACCTGTCCAAGGTACTTACTCCGCGAAGCTATCCCGAGATCGGTCGCAAATTCGGCGGACGCGATCACTCCACCGTGATCCACGCCGTTCGCCTGATCGAGGACCTGCGCCAGCGCGATGCCGACATGGACGGCGACGTGCGCAGCCTTCTCCGCCAGCTGGAAAGCTGAACGAACTTCACTCCGTAGCCCTTCGGATCGCGCAGGCGCGGAGCCAAAGCTGATCGACAGGCCGGGCGCAGAGGCCTGTCGACAGTTTTCCCACTTGATGCCAACAGGCTTTCCATGAGCCTGTCCCCCGATCGCCTCGACCGTTTTGCGCGCCATATCGTCCTGCCGGAAATCGGCGGCGCAGGGCAGGTCGCGCTGGCTCGTAAGCACCTTGTGCTGGTCGGACTGGGTGGAATCGGCAGTCCTTCGTTGCAGTATCTCGCGGCTGCAGGAATCGGTAGATTGACGCTGGTCGATGACGACAAGGTCGATACCTCGAACCTCCAGCGCCAGACGCTTTATAACGAACGCGACGTCGGTCACGGCAAGGCCGTTTCCGCCAAGCGCTGGGTGAAGCTGTTCGACCCTGCGCTCGAGGTCGAGATCAGCGACCGACGGATCGATCCTGTCCGCGCCGCTGCGCTTGTCGAAGGTGTGGATCTCGTGCTCGACGGAACCGATAATTTCGCCACACGCCTCGCGGTTTCGGATGCCTGCGTGAAGGCAGGCGTACCGCTGCTGTCAGCCGCCGTGGGGCGCTTCCAGGGTCAGGTCGGAGCCTTCGCAGGTCACCTCGCGGAACAGGCTTGCTACCGCTGCTTCGTCGGCGACGCTTTCGATGCGGAAGATTGCGACACTTGCGCCGAGGACGGCATGCTCGGTGCGATGGCCGGATGGGTGGGAAGCTTCGCCGCGCTGCATGCGGTGCGGGTGCTGCTCGATAATGTGAGCGGCTTCGGCGATCCGCAATGGAGCCGGGTGAACCTGCTCGACGGGATGCAGCCCGGGATGCGGCAATTCACTATTGCGAAGGACCCGGCCTGCAAGGGATGCGGTTCAGGTATCTAGGATCTGCGACACCCATTCCGGCACGAGCTTCCCTGCCTTGCCCTGCCGCGATTCGTCGAACCAGTATGAGCCTTCGCCGCGTTCCAGATTGAGCTCCAGCGTGCGCGCGCCCAGTTCGCGCGCCTCGCGTACGAAGCCCGCGGCCGGATAGACCGCGCCGCTGGTCCCGATGCTCACGAACAGGTCCGCACGGTGCAATGCTGCATAGATCCGGTCCATCTCGTAGGGCATTTCGCCGAACCACACGACATCCGGACGGAGCGCTTGTTCTCCGCAGCCGGGGCAGGACGGCTGACCCAACAGCGGCGCGCTCCAGCGGTGACGTGCCTCGCACCGCGAACACAGCGCGCTCAGCAATTCGCCATGCATGTGAAGCACCCGCTTCGCCCCGGCTCGCTCATGGAGATCGTCGACATTCTGCGTAACGATCAGGAGATCTCCTTCCCATTCCGCATCAAGTCGCGCCAGCGCCTCATGCGCGGCATTGGGCGAAACCTTCCGAACCGCCTCACGCCGTGCATCGTAGAAGCGCTGGACGAGTTCGGGGTCACGGGCAAAGCCTTCCGGCGTTGCGACGTCTTCCACCCGGTGCTGTTCCCAGAGCCCTCCGGCATCACGGAACGTATCGATCCCGCTCTCTGCGGATATTCCCGCGCCGGTCAGGACGACGATGTTGCGGATATTGGTCATTGCCCTCACGTAGCGAAGCGGTAGGGCAGATCAAAGCCTACCAATCAAATACGGATCCGAGGGAGGGGCTATGGCGAATATCGGTGTGATCGGCAGCAAGGGCGCGATGGGCGAGGCGCTGCGGCGCGTAATCGAGGCGTCGGGCCACGATTATGCCGGGGGCGCGGACAAGGGTGACGATGTCAGCAAGCTGGCCGATGTGTCGGACATGCTGGTCGATTTTTCCGCTCCGGGCGCGCTCCAGTCGAATCTGCATGCCGCCGTGGGGGCGGGTATTCCGATGGTCGTCGGAACTACCGGCCTCGAGGACAAGCATCACGAAGCCATCGACCATGCCGCGCGCGCCGTGCCCGTGCTCCAGACCGGCAATACTTCGCTGGGCGTCACATTGCTGGCCCATCTCGTACGTGAAGCGGCTTCACGCCTCGGAAGCCAGTGGGATATCGAAATCGTCGAGATGCACCACCGCCGCAAGGTCGATGCTCCCTCCGGCACGGCCTTGTTGCTCGGCGAGGCAGCAGCAGAAGCACGGGGCATCACGCTAGCGGACAATCGCGAGAGCGGGCGCGACGGTCACGCCGGCGCACGGGCAGAAGGCGCAATCGGATTCGCGGCGCTGCGCGGCGGCACGGTGGCGGGTGAGCACAGCGTGATCCTCGCGGGCGACGAGGAGCGCCTCACGCTCTCGCACAGCGCCGAGAATCGCGCGATTTTCGCCCGCGGCGCGATCCGGGCGGCCGAATGGCTGCGCGGGAGAGAGCCGGGCCGCTATACCATGGAACAGGTACTGGGCATCTGACGCGCGTGGCATGACCAGGGACCAGATCTTCGAATTCTTCCGGCGTCTGGCGGAAGACAACCCCTCGCCAGAGACGGAACTGGAATATGGCAATGCCTACCAGCTGGTGGTGGCCGTGGCGCTATCGGCGCAGGCGACCGATGTCGGAGTGAACAAGGCCACCCGAGCACTGTTTCTCGACGTGGAGACCCCTGAGCAAATGCTGGAGTTGGGCGAAGAGGGGCTAAAGGAACACATCAAGACCATCGGCCTGTTCAATTCCAAGGCAAAAAATGTGATCGCCATGAGCCAGTTGCTGGTGGACGAATATGGCGGCGAAGTGCCCGCCACGCGCGAAGACCTCGTGCGTCTTCCCGGCGTAGGGCGCAAGACCGCCAATGTCGTACTCAACTGCTGGTTCGGGCAGGAGACCTTCGCGGTCGATACGCACATACTGCGTGTCGGAAACCGCACCGGCCTGGCCAAAGGCAAGACGCCCGAGCAAGTCGAGGCCAAGCTCGAAAAGCGCGTGCCCCAGCCCTTCCGCCTCGGCGCGCATCACTGGCTGATCCTGCACGGGAGGTATGTCTGCAAGGCACGCACGCCCGAGTGCTGGCGCTGCAAGGTGGCGGATCTGTGCAGCTACCGGAAGAAGGTGCTGGAGAAGCCGAAGGGGCGTTAGCCTTCCCTGACGCCATATAAGTCGAGCTCAAGAGCCAAACCTCGATCCGAAATCTGTTGCAAGATTGACTGCGACAACCCCACACCTTCGTTTACGCAAACCATAAAAAGGCCACAGAACAGCTGCGCGCGCTCTGCTCTCGGAAGTTGCTTCCACCGCGATAGGTCGTCGGTCACACTTGAAAATAACGTCGCGATTTTCATCTCAAGATTGCCCGAGACTTCCTTGTCGACCTCAAGTCGCCAAGAACCTGTTGGGGCGATTTTTGATCTACCGAGGGACGTGACCCATGCCTCACCTTTCTTGACCCCCACGGTCGGCTTGCATTCGAGTAGTTCGGTAAATAGCTCCGGATCTAGATCGTCATCCCAAAAACCAAGCGTGACGATGCAGTCTGATAAATCAGCCATCAGCACACTGACTCAAACGTCATCCGCCGAGACCATCTCGCCCCGGTCGATCTCGCCCGTCATCACCGCCACCGTTGTCGCCACCGCCGCATCTCCGCTGACGTTTGTCGTGGTGCGCATCATGTCCATTATCCGGTCCACCCCGGCAACGAATGCGATCGTCTCCAGCGGCACGCCGACAGCGCCGAAAACCAGCGCCATCATGATTAGGCCTGCGCCCGGAATGCCCGCTGCGCCGACCGCGCCGAGCGTGGCAAGGATCGAGATGAGGAAGTAATCGCCCCAGCTCAGGTCCACGCCGAAGATCTGCGCGCCGAACAGCGTGGCAAGGCCGAGATACATCGCCGTGCCGTTCATGTTGATCGTCGCGCCCAGGCTGATCACGAAGCTCGCCACCGAGTTCGAGACGCCGAGATTTCGCTCCGCGCATCGCAGGGTGACGGGCAGCGTCGCGTTGGAGCTGGCAGTCGAATAGCTCACCGCCATTGCATCCACGATGCCGCGGAAGAAATCGCGCACCGGCAGCTTGGCGAGGAACTTGATCATCGCCGAATACATCACGAAGATGATCAGCAAGCAGCCGACATAATTCAGCGCCACCAGCTTCGACAGCGCCAGCAGCGCGTCGAGGCCGAGCGTTCCGGCAACCCAGGCCATCAGCGCGAAGACGCCGAAGGGGGTGAGTTCCATGACGACCATGGTGACCTTCTGCATGATCACCGCGCCGCTATCGAAGACTTTCTGCACCGGCAGGCCGTCTTCCTTCGCCATCAATATTCCGATGCCGATCAGCATGGAGAAGACGATCAGCGGCAGCACCGCGACATCGGCCATGACCTGAACCGGGCTTTCGGGCACGATTGACAGGATCATGTCCACCGCCGTGGTTTCGTTGGGCACCGGGGTCTCGCCGCGCTCGATGGCGCTGGTATCCACCCCGCTGCCGGGAGCAACGAAGGTGCCGAGCGCGAGGCCCAGCCACACCGCGATCTGACCGGTCACGATGAACAGCAGCATCGCCCGCCCTCCGACTGCGCCAAGCTTGCGCAAATCGCCGATGGCGGCGACGCCGGAAACGAGACTGAAGAAGATCAGCGGGACGACCAGCATCTTGATCGACTTGATGAAGAAATCGCCGATCCACTTGATGCTTTCCGCATCCGGTCCCCAGGCATAACCTGTGAGCACGCCGAGGATGAGCGCAGTCAGCACGCGCTGCCACAGCGGAATTTCGAACCAGACCCTCAGCATGCGTATCCCCTCACGTCCCGGTAAATTATGTCAGCGCGTCTCTGGCTATGCGCGCGTAGATGCGGCTTAGCGTGGAAAGGTCTTCGATGGCTACAGCTTCGTCGCGCTTGTGCATGGTGGCGTTGACGAGGCCGAATTCGATCACCGGGCACACCGCGCGCAGGAAGCGCGCATCGGAAGTGCCGCCGGTGGTGGAGGGTTCGGGATCGACGCCCGTTTCCGCCTTCACGGCACGGGCAATGATGTCGCTGAATTCGCCCGGCGGGGTGAGGAAGGGTTCGCCCGAAATGATCGGCAGCGTGGTACCGCCGTGCTTTTCAGCAATCGCGGCCACCTTTTCGGAAAGCGAGGCACCCGAATGCTCGTCGTTGAAACGGATCGAGATGCGCGCCTTGGCAGCTTCGGGAATGACGTTGTGTGCCGGGTTGCCGACTTCGAGATCGGTGATTTCGAGGTTCGAGGCCTGGAACCAGTCATTGCCCTGGTCGAGGACCAGCGCGTCGAGCTCGGCAAGCATCGCGACCAGCTTGGGGATCGGATTGTCGGCAAGGTGCGGGTAGGCAACGTGGCCCTGAGTTCCTTCAACCGTGAGCCAGATATTGAGCGAACCCCGCCGGCCGATCTTCATCATGTCGCCCAGCCGGTTTACGCTGGTCGGCTCGCCGACGAGGCACAGATCCGGCTGGTGGCCTGCCTCGCGCATGAAGTCGATCAGCGCGCGGGTGCCGTGGAGCGCGGGGCCTTCCTCGTCCCCGGTAATGATGAAGCTGATCGTCCCCGCCTCGGCCGGCACGTTTTTCACCGCGTCGACCATGCAGGCGATCGCGCCTTTCATGTCGACTGCGCCCCGCCCGTAGAGCAGTTCTCCGCGCACTTGTGGGGCGAAAGCGTCGGAGGTCCAGCCGCCGCCGGGGGGCACTACGTCGAGATGGCCAGCGAAGGCGAAGTGCTTCGATCCCGCCGGCCCATGGCGGACGGCGAACAGATTTTCGACCGGTGCCTCGGGGCTGCCTGTTTCGCCGTGCCCGCTAATGAAGCGCTTGATCGTGAAGCTGAACGGCTCGAGCATCGCTTCAAGCTCGTCGAACACGGAGCCGGTGGCGGGGGTTACGCTGTGCGCGGACATCAGCCGCTTGGCGAGTTCGAGGACTTCAGTCATGGTCCCTCCGCTAGCAGGAGTGCGCCCCGATGCCCAAGCTCGATCTCGATGCCATCCCCCGGACCAATGCGACCGGCTACCCCCCGCCCTATGACGAGGACGTCGAGGGCCGCTGGTATCGCCGCCTTGCCCCTGCTGCGGAGCTGACGAAGCTTGGCGCAAGCCATGTCGTGCTCGAACCCGGCGCCTATTCCTCGCAGCGGCATTGGCACGAGGGACAGGACGAACTCGTCGTCATGCTGCAGGGTGAAGCCATCCTGATCGAGGACGACGGGGAGGTCCCCGTCCATCCGGGCGACATCCTCGCCTGGCCCGCAGGCCGAAAGGACGGCCACCGGCTCCACAACCGCTCCGACAAGCCCTGCGTTTTCATCGCCATCAGCGGAGGTGACCGCGACGAAGACCGCGGCGAATATCCCGATATCGACATGGTCTTCACGCCGGAGGGCTATTTCCGGAAGGACGGCACGCCCTACCCCACCAAGCGTGTGCCCTAGTCCCGTTCGGGCTCGGGCAAAGCGCCGGGAGCGAATGCGGCATCGAGATATTCCGCCATGCGAATGCCCGCCTGCGTGACGCGCTTTTGCGAAATGGGGATCGCGCGCTCGATGTCTTCTTGCGTCAGTGCGGTCTCGTCCGGCAGGTCTTCGCCCTCACAGGCTGGCCGGTCGAAGGCGTTGGGATAGACGAAGTCGCGGCTCGTCTCCCAGCTCTCGCGGCCCCAGTCGGCAGAGGTGCCCCCGCCCAGCTCGGCGCGCTCGGCGGCGGTGTAACGGCGCACCAGCGGTACGGGCGACGAGGTGATCGCCCGTTCTGCCAGCGGTCCGTCCCAGATCCAGTGGAGGTTCAGCCCCGGTGCGATGCCATAGGCAGTGTCGATATCGTTGCCGCCGCGGTCGTCATGGTCGCCCGAATGGAGCGGCATGTGCACATCGCCGATGAAGTGGACGAGGAAGGCGAGCGCTTCCAGCCGGACATTGGCGGGCAGGCTCTCATCGGAAAGGATCAGCTGGTTGCGTTCGATCTGCGCGAGGATGCAGTTCTGGCCCGAGCAGTTTGCGCGCGGCTCGTAAGCCTCGCACACGGGCGCAGTGCGATAGTGCCAGGCGAAGGTATAGCCCCAGCGCCAGTAATCCTTGCGCAGGCAATCGGGCCAGGTGCTGGCATCCTCGAGGCTGGCAAGATCGCATCCCTCCACGCCCAGTTCGGGCGCGGCCCTCAGCAGGCGCGCGATCCCAGCGCGCGTTTCGGGACGCACGTTCTCCATCGCGATCGCCGCCGTGGTGCGGTGGGCATAGAAGCCCCAGGCCTGCGCCTGCGCCGGTAGCAGCGCCAGCAGCGCCGCAAATGCGATCAGGAAACGGTTTCGTATTGCTCTATGACCCATTCTTCGTTTTCCGATGCCTCGATCCAGGCCTGCATCCATTCGTGCTCCCACATCGCCTGCATATAGGCTGCGGCGAAGCCGGGAACGGCGACCTCATAGCTGATAAAACGTGACACTACCGGGGCAAAGAAGATGTCCGCCGCGCCGAAAGTGCCGAAAAGATAGGGGCCGCCATTGCCGAACCGGCTGCGCGCCTCCGCCCAGAGGGTGAGGATGCGCAGGATGTCCGCACGGCAGGTTTCGCTCGGCTCGAATCCCTCGAAGCGCTTGCGCACGTTCATCGGGCATTCGCTGCGCAGCGCCTGGAAGGAACTGTGCATTTCGGCGACCATCGATCGGGCCATGCCCCGCGCCGTATCGTCCTTGGGCCAGAACCTGTCGCGGCCCACCTTGTCGGCGAGATATTCCATCATGGCGAGGCTGTCCCACACCACGGTTTCCCCGTCCCACAGCAGGGGGACCTTGCCCGAGGAGGGGCGGATTTCGCCATCCTGCTTGGAAGCCTCCCAGTTCTCGCCATAGAGCGGAACGACGATTTCCTCGAAGGACAGGCCGGATTGCTTGGCCGCCAGCCAGCCGCGCAGGCTCCAGCTCGAATAGTTCTTGTTGCCGATGATGATCTTCATGCAGGCTCCACCTTTCCCGTCCGCCTTGCGCCCTAGTGGTTCATCCCCGCGCTGTCGACGCTGAATGGTGACAGGGCGGCCGGGCGCAAGATACTGTAGGAAAATGGAAAGCGCTGGCATAGAACGGCGGCATGACCCTGCGCCCCTTCCATCTCGCCTTCCCCGTTCGCGACCTTGCGGAAGCCCGCAGCTTCTATGGCGGCCTGCTGGGCTGCGCGGAAGGACGCTCGTCGGACGAATGGATCGATTTCGATTTCTACGGCAACCAGATCGTTGCGCATACGGGCGGCGAAAGCGGCGACCGCGCCAGCAATCCGGTCGACGGGCACGATATCCCCGTCCCCCATTTCGGCGTGGTTCTGACGATGGAGGACTGGCAGGCGCTGGCCGAGCGGCTGGTGGCGGCAGGCACGGAGTTCGCCATCGAACCCACGATCCGCTTCAAGGGCCAGCCCGGCGAACAGGCGACGATGTTCTTCCGCGACCCCAGCGGCAATGCGCTGGAAATGAAGGCGTTCGCTGACGATGCGAAGCTCTTTGCGCGTTAGGCTGAGGTTAAGCGCGCACACAGGAAAGGCGACGTTCCGCTTACAACGCTCGTCCGTTCGCTCCCTAAGTTGTAACGATCACAGCTATACGATGAGTGCGTTTGGGATCAGAACAGATGTGTCACAATAGGACAGTTACCTATTAGCGGGCCATCGCGGGATAGAAATTACGACTTTATGCGTTAGCTGGATAAGCAATTCAGAGGACGATGAAACTCGTCGCGGGTCGTAAAGGGACTTTCAATGTCATTCAATCATTCTGGCAAGTCGCCAGAAGCAAAGCCTCATGCGCCTTACGAATATTCTAATTCCCGTCCATTCAGTGTCTTCGGATTAGCGGCAGTAGCTTCACTCGGGGCGCTGTCCGTAGTCGGAGGTGCCTGGACCGTGCTGGAACAGGCCACCAGCAGCGAGGGTATTGCCGGCCCACCTGATCTCAAACTGGTCGTTGATGCGATCGGGGGCCACGGCCAATCGATTGTAAGTGCATCAGAGGTACAGGCTTCAGAAACCCACGAAAGCGAGGGCGGCCTTTCCGGCGAAGATGCCGATAACGAGCAAGCCGTCAACGACCCTGTCTAATATGGCTTCCTGCATGACTTTGCTCCTGCTTCGTGAGCAGAAGATTGCAGACCGAGCTTCAAATGGAGTTTCGCAGTAGGGTTACCCCGCTGTTAACTTTCGGAAAAATAAATTGGAACCGCCCCCACGGGCGCAGGTTCAAGTCTTCGCGTGCAGTGGAATAACGGGGAAATGCATCAAGCAGGGGTCGCAGCAATTGACGTATACGCAATCTATCGGTGACCCCGCTTCCTCGCGGAGCGCCGAGTACTGGCGCAAACGCGAACGCAAAGTACGGCTCCGTTATCTCATGGCGCTCGCATTCGGTCTTGCTTGGGTTCTGTTCAGCATCTGGATGTCGCTTCCATGGCTGACCGACTTGGGAAACCTTGCCCATCCGCTGATCGCGCTCTTCGTGCTGACATTCATCGCCTACGTTCCCGGCTTCATGAACGCGTTTCTCCTGATCAGTCTGGTTCTAAGACCCAGCTCCCGGCGTGAAACGCCTGCGCAATGGCCGTCGATCACAATCCTGATAGCCGCGTATCAGGAAGAGAAGCTGATCGGTGAGACATTGCGAAGCATCGCCGCTCTCGAATATCCCGGAAAGCTCGAAATCCTCGTGTTGGACGATGGCTCCAGAGATGGCACCGCGGCCCGCACTCGTGATTGCCAGGCGCTGTTTTCTGCGCTCCCCAACATGGAGCTCAAGCTCGTGCGCGAAGAACACAATCGGGGGAAAGCGCGTGTCCTTAATCATGGGCTCGAACTGGCAAGCCACGAGCTAATCATCACCATCGACGCTGATACCCGCCTGGAAAAAGGGTGCATCACCAGCCTGGTGGAGCACCTCGTAGCCAGTCCTCCTGAAACGGTGGCAATTGCGGGGGCTGTCCTCGTTGCCAACCACGATGAAAGCTGGATCACGCGCGTGCAGCAGTGGGATTATTTCCACGGCATCGCTGCGGTCAAACGCATGCAGGGCATGTATTACGGCACACTGGTCGCCCAAGGTGCCTTTTCGATCTATCGCAAGCAGGCGGTGATTGACGCGGGTGGGTGGCCCGATACGGTCGGCGAAGACATTGTGCTCACCTGGTCGCTCCTGCGTCAGGGGCTGATCGTCCGTCACGCCGAAGATGCGATTGCATGGACCCATGCGCCAGAGACCTTCACGGGCCTTGCCAAACAACGCAAGCGCTGGGCGCGCGGAATGATCGAGGCGCTCGCGATACACAAGCCGCTGCTCTCGATGCGCAAGATGCGCACAATGTTCATCTGGTGGAACCTGCTCTTCGTCAGTATCGACCTGACTTTCACCTTCGCGTTCCTCCCCGGCCTGGTCCTCGCCTTCCTGGGGATATTCTGGCTGGCCGGACCCATCACCCTGCTGGTGCTGCCGCTGGCGGCGCTGTGGAACCTCGTCATCTATCGTATCCAGACCCGCATGCTGAAACGCATGGGCGTAAAGATGGAGAAAAGCCTCTCAGGCTTCCTTCTCTACGCCTTCATCTATCCTTTGCTGATGCAACCGGTTTCGGTCTGGGGTTATTTCGCCGAACTCTTCGGAGGCAAGAAGCAATGGAATTGAAGCCCGCCCTCAATGGAGCGGTTACGCTCCTCGCGCTCACGACCTTGGCCACTCCGGTCGCAGCGCAGGAACTCGACTCATCGGCGGCCGCCGGAGCCGAGGTATTCTACTCCTCGGACAGCGACGATACCGAAATCGTCCGCGCCGCGATCGACCTGGATATCTCCAATCGCGGCGAAGACCGCCGCTACGGCATTCGGGTGGAAAAGGCATGGTATGATCCCTCGGCTACCGGCACGCGTGAGCGCGAAAGGGTCTTTCTGAGGGCAGCGGACATTTCTGGGGACTGGAACTGGTCTGCGCTTGTCGGCACCGACGGCGATACAATCATCGGATCCGCATCGGTTCACGATAATTCGCCATGGCGAAAGGAAGCTTTTGTCGAACGCGATATCGTCGCAACGCCGCGTGGCCTCGATGAAGGCATCTATTCCACCTTCGCAGGCGCTGCGCTCGACATCCCCGCCGACGACAGCAACGTCTTCACGGTCCTCGGCGGAGTTCAAGAGTTTACCGGCGACAACGTCCGGCTTCACGCGAGGGCTAATTTTGTCCACGTGGTGGACGAGCAGCTTGGCCTGAGCGCCCAGCTGCGTACACGCTACTTTCATTCAAGCGATCCGAACGAGTTCGACTACTATTCACCGCGCTATTACGTTCAAGCGCTCCCCGTGATTCAAATGCGTCGCTTTGTTGAGCGGTGGGAACTCGTGGGGGTTGTTGGCGTAGGAGCGCAGCGAGATGCCACTTCCGATTGGAAGCGATCTGATTTTCTGAACTTACGAGTCAGAAGTCCGAAGAATGACGAGAACTGGCAGTTGCACGCAGACCTGACCTATACAAACCAACCTGGCGACAGCGCAATATCAGGGAGCGACTATAGTTATTTCCAAACGCGCTTCGGCTTAATGCGAAGGTTCTGAGCAACCGCCGTGGTTACCTCCCTAAAGCCGTCCGAAAGCCGACGTTCGCTAGACCCCAGCGTCCTTCAGCACCGCAGCCCTTAGTTCCGCGATTCCCATGCCCTTCTCCGCGCTGGTCACGTGGATCTGCGGATAGGCGGCGACGTGCTTCTTCGTCTCGGCTTCGACCGCGGCAACGGTCTTTTCGAGTTCGCTGGCCTTGATCTTGTCCGCCTTGGTCAGGACCACGCGGTAGCCGACCGCGGCCTCGTCGAGCATCTTCATCATCTCGCGGTCGACGTCCTTCAGCCCGTGGCGGCTATCCACCAGCACGAGATTGCGGACCAGCACCTGCCGTCCGCGCAGGTAGGTCTTCACGAGGGCCTTCCACTTCTCGACCACTTTCACCGGCGCCTTGGCAAAGCCGTAGCCGGGCATGTCGACGAGGCGGAACTGCGTGGGCTCCCCCACTTCGAAGAAGTTGAGTTCCTGCGTGCGTCCGGGGGTCACCGACGCGCGGGCGATCTTCTTGCGCCCGGTGAGCGCGTTGAGCAGCGAGCTCTTGCCGACATTGGAACGTCCGGCAAAGGCGATTTCCGGCACTGTCGGTTCGGGCAGGAACTTGAGCTGCGGGGCCGAGAGAAGGAACTCCACCCGGCCCGAGAACAGCTTGGTCGCGCGCCGTTCCAGCCGGGCCTGTTCGGCGGCTTCTTCGTCGGTCATGACCCGTCGGCCTCGGCAGCGGCAGCGGCCTTCTCGGCCTTCTCCCTCTCCGCAGCCGCCTTCAATTGCGGATGCTTCGAATAGAGGTATTTCTGCTGCGCCAGCGTCAGGATGTTCGAGGTTACCCAGTAGAGCAGCAGGCCTGCGGCGAACGGCGCCATGATGAACATCAGCACCCAGGGCATGATCGAGAAGACCTGCTGCTGGATCGGGTCCATCGCGCTGGGGTTCAGCTTGAACGTCAGCCACATGGTCACGCCGAGCAGAACGGCGAGGATGCCGATGGCAAGGAAGCTGGGCGGCGTGAACGGCAGCAGGCCGAACAGGTTGAGGATCGTCGCCGGATCGGGCGCGGACAGATCCTCGATCCAGAGGAAGTTCTGGTGACGCATCTCGATCGCGAGATAGAGCACCTTGTAGAGTGCGAAAAAGATCGGGATCTGCAGGATCAGCGGGAGGCAGCCGGCGAGCGGATTGACCTGCTCTTCCTTGAACAGCTTCTGCATTTCCTGCTGCTGCTTCAGCTTGTCGTCCTTGTGCTTGTCCTGCAGCGCCTTCATCTTCGGCTGGATGGCCTTCATCGCCGCCATGGAGCCGAACTGCTTCTGCGCAATGGGGAACATCAGCCCGCGCACGATAATCGTCAGGATGATGATCGCGACGCCGAAATTGCCGACGATTTCGAAAATGTTCTTGAGCAGCCAGAGGAACGGCTTCTCGAACCAGCGGAACCAGCCCCAGTCGATGGCGAGACCGAACTGCGGAATCCCGGCATCCTGATAGGAGTCGAGGATTTCGCTGTCCTTTGCCCCGGCAAAGAGGCGCGAGGTCGCGGTGTACTTGCGGCCCGCCGGGACGGTCACCGGATCGTAGATCATGTCGGCGCGATAGGCATCGGCCCCGAGCGAGCGGAAGGTCGCGTCGGGCGCTGCGCCCTGCTGCGGCACCAGCGCGGCCAGCCAGTAGATGTCGGTGAAGCCGATCCAATCGGGAGCGCCGGCCGGGCTTACCTTGCCGGATTCCTCGACATCGTCGTAATCATAGTCGTAATCGACGCTCTGGCCGAAGGAGCCGATGGGGCCGGAGTGGGCGATGAAGAAATCGTCGCTCGCCGTCGTGCTGGTGCGTCCGACCAGCCCGTAAGGCTGCGCCACCACCGGCGCTGCGCTGCCGTTGGAGATCGCCTGCTCGACGCTGACCATGTAATTTTCGTCGATCGAGTAGGTAAGCTCGATCGTTACGCCATCGCCCGCATCATGGGTGAGCGTGACCGGATTTCCCGGGCTGAGGGTTCCGCCATCGGCCTGCCACACGGCATCGTCGGAAATCTTCTGCCCGTTGAGCAGATAACCGAACTGCGAATACTGCTGGATCGCCGTACCGCGGGGCGCGAAAATGCGGACCGGTTCGCTGTCGGCATCCGGAGTGGCGGCATAATCCTTGAGCACCACATCGTCGAGGAAGGCGCCCTGCAGATTGATCGACCCTGCGATCTTGGGCGAATCGATAGGCACGCGCTGCGCCGAGCCCAGCGAAGTGGCAAGATCGACCGCTGGCATCGCCCCGCCGCCGATTTCACCGCTTGCCGCGACGGCAGCCTGTTCGGCTGGCGTATCGACCTGTTCCGCGGTGACCGGGACTTCTTCTGGCTGCGGATAGAAATAGTCCATGGCCCACTGCCAGCCGATCAGGACGGCAAGCGACAGGGTCAGGACGAGCACGAAATTGCGAGAGTTTTCCAAGGTCGATCCCGTTGGTAGTTGTATTCGGTCAGATGGGCCGGGTGTATTGCTACGTCAAGACAGCGCCCCGCGTAATGCACTCAGGGCACTGGATCGTGGCCGCAGCCCCCCCAGGGTTGGCAGCGCAATAGCCGCTTGAAGGCCAACCATCCACCCTTGATTGCCCCATGCTTTTGCAGGGCCTCGATGGCGTATTGGCTGCACGACGGGGTGAAGCGGCAAGTGGGCGGCAGGATGCGGCTGGGGCCTAGCTGCCAGCCGCGGGCGATCCAGATGAAAAGGTACTTCACGCGCGCCGCGACCGTTGGTGGCGGGGCCGCCGAGCGCGGTCGCCTTCTCCGCTTGCGGCCCGGGCGAGCGCGACATGGAGTTCGCCTTCCAGACTGGCGAAATCACGCTCCACCCCGCCTTCACGGCCGATGAGGATGTGATCGTGATCGGGCAGGCCGGCTTCGGGCAAGGCCGCCCAGAGCAATTCACGAAAGCGCCGTTTCATGCGGTTGCGCACGACCGCGTTGCCGATCTTCTTGGTTACGGTGATGCCGTACCGCTTGCCTTTGCCTTCGTTGGGCCGCGTCAGCAGCACGAACTCTGGCTTGGCATTGCGCAGCCCGCCATTGGCTGCGACAAAATCGCTGCGCTTGCGGATGACGGAGAGGCTCGGGTGCATCGATTGCAGATACGCAAAACGGGCCCCCGATGGGAGCCCGTTTGACTATCGCGATTGAAGCCGCACCGTGGCGCGGCCAATCAGTCGATCAAGCGCAGAGGTTCTTGCGGCCGCGGTTGCGACGCGCACGGAGCACCTTGCGGCCACCCGGAGTTGCCTTGCGGGCGAAGAAACCGTGGCGACGGGCGCGCACGAGGTTCGAAGGCTGGAAAGTCCGCTTCATCGGAAAGTCCTTTAAAATCCATAGTTGCTGCCGGGCGAATCGCTCCGACAAAAAAGGGCCGCCGCAACGGGCGACCGCTCACAGGTGGGCGCGTTTAAGAGAATGTGCCTTCGAGGTCAAGCCTCAAACCGCGGCGCGGCGCCCGCGATAAGCCAAGTCTCGACAATATCTGCGCTTCTTGCCAGAGCGTCAAATTCAGACAGGGGTTTGGGGGTATTAGCGTGGTCGCACTGGTCCGGACGGTGGCCTATCTCGGGCTGGAAGCGCGGGCGGTAGAAGTGCAGTGCTCGCTCGCGCCCGGCCTGCCCAATTTCAACATTGTCGGGCTTGCCGACAAGGCGGTCGGCGAAAGCAAGGAACGCGTCCGCGCTGCGCTTTCATCGATGGGCCTTGCCCTGCCGCCCAAGCGGATCACCATCAACCTCTCCCCCGCCGACCTGCCCAAGGAAGGCTCGCATTACGATCTCCCGGTCGCGCTTGCGGTGCTCGCCGCGATGGGCATCACCGATGCGGAGCAGCTGGCGGACTGGATCGTGGTCGGCGAACTGGCGCTCGATGCGCGGGTCGCCCCGTCGCCCGGCGTATTGCTTGCGGCCATCCATGCGAGCGAGGAAGAGAAGGGCCTCATCTGTCCTGCTGCACAGGGCTCGGAAGCCAAATGGGCGAGCGACGTGCCCATTCTCGCCGCGCCGGACCTTGCCAGCCTGCTCAATCATCTCAAGGGCACAAGCCTGCTGCCCGATCCCGAGCGCGGCCTCGTCGAGGAGCCCGGCCGCGCGCCCGATCTCAAGCAGGTGAAGGGACAGGAAACCGCCAAGCGCGCGCTCGAAATCGCGGCCGCCGGTGGTCACAACCTCCTGATGATCGGTCCGCCCGGCGCAGGGAAGTCACTGCTCGCCAGTTGCCTGCCGGGGATACTCCCCCCGCTTTCACCGCCGGAAGCGCTGGAGGTCAGCATGGTGCAATCGGTGGCGGGCCTGCTCGAGGAAGGCCGGATCAGCCGCGCCCGCCCGTTCCGCGCGCCGCATCACTCGGCAAGTATGGCCGCGCTGACCGGCGGCGGGCTCAAGGTCAAGCCGGGCGAAGTCAGCCTCGCACATCTCGGCGTGCTGTTCATGGACGAGCTTCCGGAATTCCAGCGCGCCGTGCTCGATTCACTGCGCCAGCCGCTCGAGACGAACAAAGTCGATGTCGCGCGCGCCAATGCGCATGTGAGCTTTCCGGCGAACGTCCAGCTTGTCGCTGCCATGAATCCGTGCCGCTGCGGCCATCTGGGCGATCCCGCGCTGGCCTGCAGCCGCGCACCAAAGTGTGCCGCCGATTACCAAAGCAAGGTATCAGGCCCGCTGCTCGACCGTATCGATCTGCATGTCGAAGTCGATCCCGTCAGCGCTGCGGATCTGGCGTTGCCTCCACCGGCCGAAGGGAGCGCGGAAGTCGGCGCGCGCGTGGCGAAGGCCCGCGCGATCCAGACAGAACGTGCAGAGAAAAGCGGGGCGCGCACCAATGCGGATCTGGAGGGCGACGCGCTCGAAGAGATTGCCGGTCCCGACGAAAAGGGCCGCGAGTTGCTGATGCAGGCAGCAAGCGCGATGCGTTTGTCGGCGCGCAGCTATACCCGAATGTTACGGGTTGCCCGGACCATTGCCGATCTGGCTGGCGCCGAGAAGGTGGGGCGCATACATGTGGCAGAGGCGCTCAGCTACCGGAGACAGCCGCCCCGCGCCTGATCTTCAGCGGACGCTTTCTTCGCTCATATCGAGGTTGAGCTTGACCGTCTCGTGTTCGTGGTCGCCTTCGAACTTGGCGAGGAAATCGGCGATCGGCATTGCCTGGTCGGGCATTTGCGTCGCTCCCGCAGTCGGCGTTTCCATAGTGGCGGCATCGCCAGGCGTGGTGCGCACATGCAGGTAGGGTACCCAGATCTCGCCGAAGTCCGCCTGCTGATACCATACGTCCAGCACGTCATAGCTCGCCCAGGTCCCGTCGGGTTCCTTCAGGCGCAGGCCTTCGCCAATGCGCGGCACGGCCATCGCCTTGATGCGAAATTGCGTCTGGTGAGTCTCGTTCTGAACTTCGATTTCGATCACGTTTCTGTCCGGCTCAAACGGGCATGTGCCCCGATTCCCGACAGGGTATGCCAGAAAGGTGTTGCGATGGTTTTAACGATGACGTCACTTGGAAAAGCAGCGTTTGACGTCACGACGCCGGATTGGGCTTGGGGTCGTGAGCATGGTGTTTGCGGGCCAGCGACTCAGGCTTATCCGTTCGAGGCGTAGGGCGTATTCTCGACCAGGTGGCGATTGTAATCGGGGGCTCCGTCGTTCCACCAGACCGGGCCCCGCTCCCCGAGCGATACCTTGGCTTCGTGCACACGGACGCGCGCTGCCTTCTCCGCTTCGGGGTCTTCCTGACGTTTCGCGATGCCGACGGCACGGCGCGCGTCCATCAATTCCGCTACCAGCGATTCGCGGGCACCTTCGGAAAGTGCAGGATTGCTTGCGCGCCAGAGCCTTCCGCGCACGATGATATAACGCCGGTCGGGAGTGTATTCGGGCTGGTCGCTCAGGCTGCGTCGCGCTTGCGGCGGTTGGCGGCAAGATCGACCACCGATCCGCAATCCAGTTCCGCACCCTGCGAGGCCTTCGTTCCGTCGGCGCGTATGCCGAGATTCGCGCGTTCCACCAGATGGAGGTCCTGCGGCCCCAGGATACGCCCGTCATGGCTCAGGATGGAGGTAGGCCCGATAGGAAGCCGGTCACGTTCATCCACGAGGACGGGGTTTTCGATAACTTCGGCCCCGTATTTCTGACCCCACTGGCGCAGCGAGACCATGGCGGGAAGCAGATCGAAGCCCTTTTCGGTCAGGCGGTACTCGATCTTGCGGCGATCGTCGGGACAGGGATCGCGTTTGAGAATCCCGTGTTCGACCAGCTTGGCGAGGCGGTTCGAGAGGATATTGCGAGCGATACCCAGTTCGCTGAGGAATTCCTCGAAATGGTGCAGGCCATTGAAGCTGGCGCGCAGGATCATGAAACTCCAGCGTTCGCCCATCACTTCGAGCGCCTGCGGCAAGCCGCATTCGGTAAGTTCGCGCAACGGTTCGCGGATATCGCCCATAGAAATCAGTCCTCTTCCTGCAACCTGTCTAGCGCAAAATCCGCTGAGTCCAAACATTTAGAAAAAACGAGTTGCATATCGAAACCTATAAGCATAGGTAGTGATTCGCAACCAGTTGCAAATCGAAACTTAGTTGCTGTTTTCGCAATTGCTGTTGTCAAAAATGCATTCTTCGAAAGGTTTCGACATGACCCTCTCCAATTCTCCCTCCGCCAAGCTCGGCGTTTTCGGCGCCGCCATTCTCTATACTGCCGCAGGTTTCGGCGCCCTGATCGCGCCGAGCGCAGCAGAAGCGCGTGACAGCGCCCCCTTCTACACTGCCGAACTCTCGCAACCTGCTACGGAACGCACCGTAATTGCCGGAGGCGTCGCCTGGACCTGCCAGGGTACGACTTGCGTCGCGCCCAAGGGCACCTCGCGCCCGCTACGCGTATGCCGCGAACTTCAGCGCGATACCGGCGATGTGGTCGCCTTCACCGCCAAGGGCGAAGCGCTCGAAGCCGACAAGCTGGCGAAGTGCAACGGCTGAACCGTCACGATCCCTCCCCACCCCCTCTCCATCAGGGTGGACCTTCAAGCCCCGGCGTTAACCGCCGGGGCTTTTTCGTCAGATGAGCCCGCGTGCCTTCAGATCGGATTCGAGCAATTCCGCATCGGTGAAGTGATGCACCTGCCAGCCGCAATCCCTGGCGGCAGCGATATTGTCAGGATTGTCGTCGATGAAGAGCATCGCTTCCGGCGCGTAGCCGAAACGGTCCGCCGACAGCGCAAAGATTGCCGGGTCGGGCTTCGCGATCCGCTCGACCCCGGACACCACGATCTCGCGAAAGCGATCGAAAATTGCGTGCTGCGGGCGAAAACCGGCCCAGAAGGCATCGGCGAAATTGGTGATGGCGAACAGGGGCACGCCGCGTGTGTCCAGCCGTTCGACCAGTTCATGGCTGCCTTCGACAGGCCCCGGAATGGTCTCGTTGAACCTTGTCGCATAGGCGTGGATTTCCGCAGAGAAATCCGGAAACCGGGCAATCCGATCAAGAACCAGCTTTGTCAGGGGCTGTCCGGAATCGTGGAGATAATGCCATTCCTCGGTAACGACCTCGCTGAGTATCTTCTCAAGCCGTGCGGCATCGCTGGTCATCTTCTCGAACAGCAGGCGCATGTCCCATCGATAGAGCACGCGCCCGACGTCGAAGACGACGGCGTCGACCGGCTGTCCGTTCATAAAGCTGGTTCCCCAAATGCGAACGGCCCGCACTCCCTTCGGAGCCGGGCCGGTCGGTGCAAGTCGCGGGATGAATTCCCGCGCAGCCGAAGCTTAGCCCTGGCGGGCCTTGAAGCGACGGTTGGTCTTGTTGATGACGTAAGTGCGGCCGCGACGACGGATCACGCGGCAATCGCGGTGACGGCTCTTGAGCGACTTGAGGCTGTTGCGGATCTTCATCGTTTCTCTCTGCAAATAAATACGCGCCGGAGATTGGTCCCCGACGCGCCAATTTCAAGCGGGCCCGTTAACGGCGGAGGCGATTCTGGTCAAGCTTTTCCACGAATTTCGGAGAGCCTGCGTTCCCATTGAAGTGCGTGGGTGATGATTTCGCCAAGATCGTCGTGCTTCGGCTGCCACGGCAGCATCTCGCGAATGCGGCCGGGATCGGAAACCAGTTCGGCCGGATCGCCGGCGCGCCTGGCCTCCATCCGGCGCTCGATATGGGTGTTCGTCACCCGGTCGACCGCGTCGAGGACTTCAAGGACGGAAAAGCCCCGCCCGTATCCGCAGTTCATAGTGAGCGAGCGGTCGGGTGCTGCTATCAGCGCCTCCATCGCAAGCACATGGGCGTCGGCAAGATCGCTGACGTGGATGTAATCGCGCACCCCCGTCCCATCGGGCGTGTCGTAATCCGTGCCGAAAACCGAGACGCCGTCCCGCTTGCCCGACGCAGCCTCGCAAGCGACCTTGATCAGATGGGTGGCGCCTGCAGTGGACTGGCCGCTCCGCCCCTGCGGATCCGCACCCGCGACGTTGAAATAGCGCAGCGCGCAGAAGTTGAAACCATGGGCCACGCTTGCATCGGCGAGCATCTGTTCGGCCATCAGCTTCGACCAGCCATAGGGATTGATCGGCTGTTTCGGCGCATCCTCTGCAATCGGCGAGGTTTCCGGAATTCCATAGGTCGCAGCAGTCGAGGAGAAAATGAAATGCTCCACGCCGCCGGCCACCGCAGCTTCAATCAGCGCGCGGCTTTTGACCGTGTTGTTCTCGTAATATTTCAGCGGCTGTTCGACCGATTCGGGGACGATGATCGAACCGGCGAAGTGCATGATAGCCTTTGTGCCCTGCTCGAGAAAAATCTGTTCGAGCAGGATTCCGTCCGCAATGTCGCCCTCGTAGAACGGAACGCTATCCGGCACCGCGAATGGGAAGCCGGTAGAGAGATTGTCTATTACCGCAACGGGCCAGCCAGCATCCTTCAGGGCAAGCACCGCGTGGCTGCCGATATAGCCTGCCCCTCCCGTGACGAGCACGGGTACTTTCGCATCACGATCCATGACCGTGCGCCTAGCACAGCTTGCAGCAAGGGCAATCGCACAGGGGATCGGGGAAGGTCGGCGGAGCCATGTCGCAGGCCGAGCGTTGGGGTTGGACAGTCTCTGCCACATGAAAGGTCGCAAGATGACAATCAAATCAGCAATCGCTGCAACTCTGGCCGCCGTCACGCTTTCGGCCTGTTCGACCACGCCCGGACCGGTGGAGGTGACGCGCTTCGTTGCACCCGAAGCCACTGCCCAGCTGGGACAAGGCACCATATTCGTAGAGAGCGCGCCCGGCATGGATGGCGACAGCCTTTCGGCTGCGCCCTATAAGTCCGCGGTAGCCGATGAACTGCGTCGCCTTGGCTATACGGAGACGGATCGCGCCTCCGCCTCCCAGATCGCGGCCGTATCGTTTGAGCGATATGTCATGACCGCCGAAGGTCGGCGCTCCCCTGTGAGCGTGGGAGTGGGCGGTAGTACCGGAACATATGGTTCCGGCGTCGGGCTCGGTCTCGGCATCAATCTGGGCGGCGGAGAGCGCGACAAGGTCGGCACGCAGCTCGGCGTGACGATCCGCGATTCGGCAACTTCACAGAACCTCTGGGAGGGCCGCGCAGACTTCCGCGTTGCGGAAAACTCGCCCCTTGCGCAATCGCAGGCGAACGCCCAGACGGTCGCCGCCGCGCTGTTCAGCGAATTTCCCGGCAATAATGGCGAAACAGTAGAAATTGAGGTTCCCGAGTGAGTGATATCCGGATCGATGCAGCTTTCGACAGCGGCAATATCGAAGTCCTGTCGGTAGAAGGCGCAACCGCCCGTCTGGCCATTCCCCGGGATACGAATAGCGAATTCAAGCAGTGGTTTCACTTTCGCGTCTCGGGCGCTGCGGGCCGCGAACTCGTACTCAAGATCACCCAGCTTTCGAACAGCGCTTATCCCGGCGGCTGGCCCGACTATGACGCCTGCGTATCCGAAGACCGCGACTATTGGGGCCGAGCCGCTTCGAGCTACGACGAAAGCGAAGAAGGCGGAACGCTGACGATCCGCTATACGCCTGCCAGCGATATCGCCTATTTCGCCTATTTCGCCCCCTATTCGATGGAGCGCCATCACGATCTCGTCGCCGAGGCCGCGGCTTCGGAAGGGGTGACCCATACTCACCTCGGCAATACGCTGGACGGCCAGCCGATCGATTGCCTCGAGATGGGCGACGGCAATTTCAACGTGTGGCTCTACGCCCGCCAGCACCCGGGCGAAACGCAGGCCGAGTGGTGGATGGAAGGCGCCTTGGAAGTGCTCACCGATCCATCCGACAGCGTCGGGCGCAAACTGCGCCAGCGGTGCCGCCTGCATCTCGTGCCCAACTGCAACCCGGACGGTTCGAAGCGGGGGAACCTGCGCGTCAACGCGGCGGGCGCCAACCTGAACCGCGAGTGGGAAAACCCCAGCGCCGAACGCAGTCCGGAAGTGCTCGCCATCCGTAACTACATGGACAAGACCGGCGTGGATTTCGCCATGGACGTTCACGGGGACGAAGCGATCCCGGTCAGTTTCCTTGCCGGCTACGAAGGCATCCCGTCCTGGACCGAAGAGCATGGCGAGCGTTATTACAGCTACGAACGCATCCTCGACCGCCGTACGCCCGATTTCCAGACCGAGTTCGGCTATACCAAGGCCGCCCCGGGCAAGGCCAATCTCGCGATGAGCACCAACCAGGTTGCAGAACGCTTCGGCGCGACCGCGATGACCTTGGAAATGCCCTACAAGGACAACAAGGCAGATCCCGAGCCCGAACAGGGCTGGAGCCCGGAACGCTGCAAGATGCTGGCCCGCGACTGCCTTGCTTCACTGGTAGAATGGATGGACGAGCGCGGCATCTGAGCCGCGCCCGGCCAACTCAGCGCACGATCGGCTCCAGGAGGGCGATCGTGCGCGCATCGGCGTCCACTTCCACCATCCCGCCATGGGGCAGGCTCAATTGTCCGCGATGATGGCCGATGTTCGCGCCTGCAAACGCGGGAATGCCGAGCGGCTCCAGATAGGCAGTGAGCAAATCGTCGAGCGTCTGGCCCGCGTAGTCCGGATCGGAATTCGCACAACTGCGGCACCGCCCGAAAACAACGCCCGATAGCTGGCCCAACACGCCTGCCAGCGAGAGTTGCTGCAGCATCCGGTCGATCCGGTATTCTTCTTCATTCACGTCTTCGAGGAACAGGATCGCGCCGCCAAAATCGGGGACGTAGGCCGATCCCATCATCGTCGAGAGTACAGTCAGGTTGCCGCCCAGCAATCTGCCGCGTGCCTTGCCCGATCGGATCGTTCTTCCCTGCGGCCCCTGTGCAAGTTCGATTTCGGTGCTCAGGACCGGTGTCTCGCCCGTGAAGGCGAGCCGCCACAGGCTTTCCCAGCTTGCCTTTGGCCAGGGACTGCCAGCATTGGGCGCATGGAGGGTGGGAAAGCCAGCGTTTGCCGCAATCGCGAGGTGCAGCGAGGTCACATCGCTATAGCCGATGACAAGTTTGGGATTATCGCGGATCAGATCCCAGTCCAGCATCTGGAGCAGCCGCGCCCCGCCCCAGCCGCCGCGAATGGCGAAGATCGCGCTTACGCTTTCGTCGGCGAACATCGCCTCGAGATCGCGCGCCCGCTGGCTGTCCGTTCCGGCGAGGTAGCCGTCGCTTGCCATCACATTTGCGCCCAGTTTCGGCACCAGCCCCATTCCGCGGATATTGTGCTGGGCGAAGGCTATCTCCTCGTCGCTCACCGCGCTGGCCGGGGCCACGAGGCCTACCGTGTCGCCCAGCGCGATGCGCCGCGGCTGGCGGTGCAACTTGGGGGGCGCCGCGGCGTGAGCGAGCGAAGGTGCGCCAGCCGCCAGAGACATCGCGGCAAGACCGCCGAGGGCGGCGCGCCGGTCGATCATACGAGGCTGGCAGGCCCGAATGCATGCGGGAGGAGCTCGCTGAGCTTCACCCGGTGCACCTCCTGCGGTCCCACGCACAGGATCAGCGGATCGGTCCCGCCCAGTTGCGCAAGTTCGTTGAGCACCTGTCGGCAGCGGCCGCAGGGGGTGATCGGTTCGTCGCCCGGACCCGTAACCGCGACCGCTTCCAGCCCGCCGCGGAGCCCGTCAGCCATGGCCTTCGATACCGCCACGGTTTCGGCGCAAAGTGCAAGGCCATAGCTGGCATTCTCGATATTGGTGCCGGTCACCACGCTCCCATCGGCAAAACGCAAGGCGCTGCCCACGGCGAAATTCGAATAGGGAGAATAGGAGTTTTGCGCGGCCTTGCGGGCGGCAGCGATCAGGTCGTCGTCGGTCATGCTTGCGGCTTACGGTCGCACGACCAGCCAGCGCAAGGGGTTCTCCGCCGCCTCGCTGAGATAGGACGAGTTCGCGGTCCAGACCATCCATGGCCGTCCGCCATAATCGGGCTCCTGCATGTCTCCCTCCAGCCAGAGCGCGCGTTCGAGACGGCGTGCGGGGCGATAGCGAGCCTCGAATTCCTCGCTCGGGGCAAGCACGGCGGGGGCTTCGGTATGCGATTCGATCTGGTTGACCAGCGTCAGCAATTCGCTCTGTACCGCCGCTTCGGAAACGCTCTCGAAGCACTCGTCGGTCGTGCGGGACAGCCGGATCGCGGGAGGCAGCAAGTCGGCATCGCGCGGGACAATGGTGACGTAATTCGCCGATTGCCCGTCGGCGGTTTCGCACGGATCGAACAAATGGACCGCGCCGACCTGCAATCCGGCCTCGCGCGCCGCGGCGAGATTGCGCGAGAAATTGGCGTCCTTGCCGCGGGCGCCGCGACTGGCCTCGAGATAGACGAACTCGGCCCCCAGGCCCTTCAGCACTTCGAAATCTACTGCGCCATCGTTCTCGCCGACGAGGGCGCCCTGATCCGGATAGGCCTGGTCGTCAGGTCTCCAGCTCTGCTGCTCGTATTCAAGGTACAGCCAGTACCCCGCACCGATCAGCCCTGCGAGCAGCAGCAGCTTGATCAGGAGGCCGCCGCGGCCCTTCTTGCGTTTCGCCATCGCCGATCAGCCCTTGATGTGCAGGACGCAGATGAGGGTGAACAGGCGGCGCGCGGTGGCGAAATCGGTTTCGACCTTGCCCTCCAGCCGCTCGAGCAGCAGTTCGGCGGCGCGGTTGTGTACGCCGCGGCGCGCCATATCGATCGTCTCGATCTCGCCAGGGGTCGCCTTGCGGATCGCTTGGTAATAACTGTCGCAGATGGCAAAATATTCGCGGATCGGCCGGCGGAAACGGGCGAGGCCGAGCAGCAGTTCCTCCAGGACGGTATCCTCGCTGTCCGCGATGGTCATGAGCAGCCGCCCGTCGCGCACGGCGAGGCGCAGATGATAGGGGCCGCCCGACCCGCGCTCGGCTGCGCGCACCGGCCTGAACGTGTTTTCCTCGATCAGGTCGAAGATCGCGATCCGGCGTTCCTGTTCGACATCGGCGTTGCGCCAGATGATCGTCTCTTCATCGAGATCGATCTTCGCAATGCGCTGGTCGCCGGAAGGGGTGGTTGAATCGCTCATCGTCCGAAGCTGCTTTCGCAACTGCGGCGAGGCGGGGCAAGGTCGATCTTTTTTTCGGCCATCCACAGGCCTGTCCTCACTCCTGCCGATCGCGGCGGTTCAATCTGCACCGCGCTTGCTGCATGGTGCCGCGCATGGCCGAAACCGATCTTCTTTTCCCCGCAACCGATTCGACACCAGCAGCCGAGAAGCAGGGCCAGACCCTGCCCAGCAATGTCGAAGCGGAGGCTGCCTTCCTCGGTGCGGTGCTGATCGACAACCAGGTGGTGCAGGAGCTCAATACCCCCCTTCAGCCCCATCATTTCTACGAGCCGGTGCATCAGCGTATCTACGAGCGCGTTCACAAGCTGATCGATCGCAATTCGGTGGCCACGCCGGTTACGCTCAAGCCCTATTTCGAGAGCGACGAGGCGATGAAGCAGCTGGGCGGGGTGACCTATCTCGCGCAGCTTACCATGGACGGGCAGGGCCTGCTCGCCACCGGCAAGCTGGCCGAGCAGATCTACGATCTCGCCCTGCTTCGCGAACTGGTCAATGTCGGACGCAACCTCGTCGAAGGAGCGCTCGACACCTCGGATGAAGTCGCGCCGATGGACCGCATCAGCCAGGCCGAAGCCGATCTCTACAAGGTGGCCGAGGGTGCCACGACGGGGAGCGAGGCACAGGATTTCCGTACTGCCGCGCTAGGCGCGCTCAAGATGGTCGAAGCCGCGATCAATTCGGGCGGCAAGTTCTCGGGCAAGACGACCGGCCTCGAAACCATCAACGACAAGACCAGCGGCCTGCACAATTCCGATCTCGTGATCCTCGCGGGCCGTCCGGGCATGGGCAAGACCTCGCTGGCCACGAATATCGCCTTCAATGCCGCGCGCCGGCTGATGGATGACGAGAAAATCGGCATCGAGCGCGGCGAAAGCCCCGGCGCGGCGACCGCCTTTTTCAGCCTCGAAATGAGCGCCGACCAGCTGGCGACGCGTATCCTGGCGGAGACGGCGGAGATTTCCTCGGAAAAGCTGCGATCGGGCAAGCTGAGCAAGGAGGAGTTCCAGCGACTCTCCTTCGCCAGCCAGGAACTGAACGAACTGCCGCTGTATATCGACGACACTCCGGGCCTGACCATCGGCGCCCTGAGGACCCGCGCGCGGCGCCTGAAGCGACGCCACGATATCGGTCTGGTCATCGTCGACTATCTGCAGCTCTTGCAGGGTTCGGGCCGCGCCAACGACAACCGCGTGAATGAAATTTCCGAAATCAGCCGCGGATTGAAGACTCTCGCCAAGGAACTGCACGTTCCCGTCATCGCGCTGTCCCAGCTCAGCCGTGCGGTGGAGCAGCGCGAGGACAAGCGCCCGCAGCTGTCGGACCTGCGCGAATCGGGCTCGATCGAGCAGGACGCCGACATGGTCTGGTTCATCTATCGCGGCGAATATTATCACAATGCGCTCAAGCCCGACACGCCCGATGAAACAAGCAGCGAAGAGGCGCGAGTGAAGTACGCCGATTGGGAGGCGCGGCACCTCGAACTGGTGAACCGCGCAACGCTGATCGTCGCCAAGCAGCGCCACGGTTCCACCGGCAACGTGCCGCTGTTGTTCCAGAGCGAATTCACCAAGTTCACCTCGCCCGAACTGCGCGGTGGCTACGACGATTACGAGTAGGTCAGGCGTCGGGTTGCGGCCCGCATTCGTAGCGGCCATCGATTGCAACGCTCTGCTCGCCTCGCGCGATCGTCATCGTGGCTTCCATCGGCGCCGGACCGGTCCGGGGCGCGGGCGTTTCACGAATTTCGGCAGCTTCGCTTACCTCGATCTCGACCGTGAGCCCGTCGTCGCCGGTGAAGCTGGCCGCGGCCTGTAGCGAGTTGTAGCCGCCCGATCCATCCATCTGGATTTCCTGCGGCTGCCCATCGAGCACCACGAGGCCTTCAGCGCCTTCGAGCGACACCGAATTCGCGGCAGCAGCGAACAGGGTTTCATTTCCCCGGCGGAATACGCAGCCGAGTTCGCCCATCACATTTCGATCCCGGCGCAAAGCCTCGTCGATCACGCCCGGCACAAGCGTGGGGCGCTGCGCTGACAGTTCAGCGGCTGTCGGCAGGGGCGGTAGATCGGCTTCGCCTTCGTCCCGATCTTCGATCGGTTCGGCACAAGCTGCAAGGGTGAGGATGGCCGCGGCGGCGATCACGTGTTTCATCGAAATCTCCTTCACTGACCTACGGCCCTGCCGACCAAAGCGTTCCGGCGGGAGATCAGAAGCCGAGATTCGTCCGCCGCGCGACGGTATAGTCGATCACCGAAACCAGTACCCAGCCCATCCACCAGCGGACGCGGTTCCACAAAGTGGCGCGCTCGCGGTGCTTCTCCATGGTGATGTGTTCCGATGCCTCGATATGTGCGCCGACGAAATCCCGCATGCGATCGGCCAGCGCCTTGTCCTCGATCCGCAACATGATCTCGAGATTGAGATAGAGGCTGCGCATATCGAAATTGGCGCTCCCCAGATAGACGGCATCGTCCAGCACCAGCAGCTTCGTGTGGAGCTTGCAGGGCGTGAACTCCCAGATTTTCGCGCCGCGCTTGAGGAGATATTTGTACAGCGACCGGGTGGCCCCGATGGTGGCGCCATTGTCGCTCTTGGCCGCCATCAGCAAGCGCGTATGCCCCTTCCGAGCCACCCGTGCGATGCGCTTGAGCAGCGTATAGGGCGGAGAGAAATAGGCCATGAAGATGTCCAGCTTTTCGCCGTCCTTCAGATCCTGCGTGACACAGCGTGCCCAGGTTGAAAGACCGCGGGTCGGTCCACCGACCAGCCAGCGCGCATTCCCATCCGCCGAAGTCCAGTCCCAGCTGCTGACCGCCCGTCTTATCTCCCGGAAATGCGCATCCGCATCCTTGGTCCAATGGCACAATCGCGCGAACCAGTCGGTGAGCCCCTGCACCGCATCGCCTTCGATCCTTATACCGATATCGTTCCAGCCATTGCGTTCGGGCGGGGCGAAATAGTCGTCTTCGATATTGAAGCCGCCAAACATGGCGCATCTATTGTCGGCGATGACCATCTTCTGGTGGTTGCGGATGAGATATCGCAAGCTCCAGCGCGGGCTGAAGCACAGGTAGCGACCCCCGCAATCCACCAAGGGCTGGAGGAATTCGTCGCTCGCCGAAGCACCGAAGCGATCAATGATCAGCGTGACATCCACCCCGCGCCCCGCCGCATCGCACAGCGCATCGCGCAGCTGCGTGGAAACCTCGTCCTCGGCGAAGATGTAGAAACAGATGTCCAGCGTTTCGCGGGCCGAGCGGACGAGGTCCATCAGCGCTTCGCGGCGATCTTTCCCCGCGGGATAGAAGGTCAGCGACTGGCCCTGAGCCTCGGCGGTGAAGCTGGGCGGGTCCCGGTAGTCCGATGCCTGCGCTGTGATGGCTGGTTCTCCCATGCGCTTCCACCCTTAGCGTGCCGCGCGACCGGCGCAAATTCTTGACTATCGGGTTCCCCATCCCTATTTGGCGCGCTTTCCGAGATTCTCTTGATTTTGCATCGGAGTGCCCATGGCGCGCGTTACCGTCGAAGATTGCGTAGACAAAATTCCCAACCGTTTCGATCTTGTCCTGCTGGCAGCCCAGCGGGCCCGCGAAATTTCCGGCGGCGCGGAACTGACCATCGACCGCGATCGTGACAAGAATCCGGTCGTGGCGCTGCGTGAAATCGCCGAACAGACCGTGAAGCCGAAGGAACTCAAGGAAGCTGCAGTAACCAACCTGCAGAAAATCCTGCCGGACGACGATGACGAGATGGATGACGTGGGCTCGCTCAGCCAGTCGGCCGAAGCACTGCGCATCACCGCATCGGCACCGGCGCGTTCGACCTCGATCGGCTCCGACTACGAAGGCTGATCCTTCTATCGAATGATACGAAAGGGCCGCCTCCCAAGGGGACGCGGCCTTTTTGCGTTCTGAGGCCGATGTCACGGGAATGTTCGGCCTCGACGAGGTCTGGTGTTGCGGTTTATCAGCAGCCCCGGAGGGTATGGGCATGAGCGATTTCGGCGAGGCGATGGGAACGGCCGTGGAGGGAGGTCTGTTCGCGAAGGTGGTAGGCCGCAATGGCAGCAAAGGTATAGCCGGCGACTCCACACCGCTTGAAAAGGGGCATTTCGCAGAGGGCATCTGCCTCAATTGCGGCACCAGCCTGGTCGGTTCGCATTGCCACGAATGCGGACAACAGGCGCACCTCCACCGGACCATCGGCGCCTTCATTCATGACCTCCTGCACGGGGCGCTCCATTTCGAAGGTCGGACGTGGAAAACGCTGCCCAAGCTGTTCTTCAAACCCGGCGAACTGACGCGCCGCTATATCGATGGAGAGCGAGCGCGGTTCGTTTCTCCGATGGCGCTGTTCCTGTTTTCGATCTTCCTCATGTTCGCAATTTTTCAGGTGGCGGGCATTTCGACCCCTACCGACATGAGCAGCCCCAACGCAGAGGTGCGCGAACGGGCAGAAGGCGCACGCGACACGCTCGAAGCAGAGCTCGCAGCAACCGATCCTTCCGACAGCGAGCGGCGGGCGGAGCTGGAGACCAAGATAGCTGGCCTTGGCGAAGCGATCGAGTTCATCGAGACTGGTAGGGACTATGACTTCGTCGATCGGGACGGAAAGCGGGCCTATTCGACCATGAACCTGACAGGTATCGAAGCGATCGATCAGGGCATCGTCGCCAAATGGCGCAAGAACCCTGGTCTCATGCTCTACAAACTGCAAACCAACTTCTATAAATTCAGCTGGCTGCTGATCCCACTGTCGATCCCGTTCGTATGGCTATTGTTCGCGTGGCGGCGGCGCTTCAAAGCGTACGATCACGCCATTTTCGTTACCTATTCGCTCAGCTTCATGAGCCTGCTGATACTGGCAGTCACTCTGGCAGGGCTTGCAGGGCTGCATACCGCCTTGATCGCGCTTGTCCTGATGATCGTACCACCGCTCCATATCTACAAGCAGCTGCGCGGAGCCTACGGCCTATCTCGCTTTTCAGCGCTCTGGAGGCTCGCGGTCCTCACCGTGTTCATCATGGTCATACTGACGCTGTTCCTTCAGCTGCTGCTGGTCATGGGCGCCTTCTAGCTCACTCGTTGGGATCGGCCTGATCCGCGTTCAATTCGTCGCCGAGCACCGGTGCCGGGCCCGGCGATTCCGTGTCGCCTTCCTCGATTTGGTGTTCGAGATTCGAGGCGCCTTCCGCAACCGCACCGGCGGCTTCCTTCGCACCCTCTTCAAGGACCTCCCCTGCGACTGCGGCATTGGCCTCGATGTCGTCACCTACAAGGTCAGCGGTTCGCGATGCATCCTCCTGCGTCTGCTCGGAGCAGGCTGCAAGGCCGGTCAGGGTAATGGCGGCAAAGGTCGTGGCGATCAGGCGGTTCATTGGTTCATCCTCATGCTGTGGCGGCCATTTCTTCGGCCATTGTCGCCCCTAAACGCAAGAAGGGCGCCGAGGGTTTCCCACTCGGCGCCCTTAGCTTGTCACGAGCCTTGAAGATCAGGCCCCAGCGGGAGCACCTTCACCCGAGCCGCCGAATTTCTTTCCGGCTTTGGGAACCGTGCTGCCGCCCGGCTGACGGACCGCGATCGGCCCCTTCGGCTCATCGGGACGGTCGATCTTGCCGTCCTTCATCAGCTGGTCGATTTCATCGCCGGTCAGGGTCTCGAATTCGAGCATTGCCTGTGCCAGCAGGTGCAGCTTGTCTTCCTGCTCGGTGAGGATTTCGCGGGCGCGGGCAAGCCCTTCCTCCACCAGCGACTTGATCTCGGCATCGATCAGTTTGTTGGTTTCCGCCCCGCCCATGGTGCGTGCGGTCTGGCCCATGCCGAGATAGCCTTCCTGGCTCTCTTCGTACATCAGCGGGCCGAGCTTGTCCGACATGCCCCATTTGGTGACCATGTTCTTGGCGAGGTCAGTGGCGTACTGGATGTCACCGGATGCGCCGCTCGACACCTTGTTGTGGCCGAAGATGAGTTCTTCCGCCACGCGGCCACCCATCGCCACGGCAAGGTTCGCATGCATCTTGTCGCGGTGGTAGGAGTAATTGTCCCGCTCGGGCAGCCGCATCACCATGCCCAGTGCGCGGCCGCGCGGGATGATGGTGGCCTTGTGAATCGGGTCCGATGCCGGCTCGTTGAGGCTGACCAGGGCGTGGCCTGCCTCGTGATAAGCAGTCATCTTCTTCTCGTCCTCGGTCATGACCATGCTGCGACGCTCGGCGCCCATCATGACCTTGTCCTTGGCGTCCTCGAATTCCTGCATAGCGACGAGACGCTTGTTGCGACGCGCGGCCAGCAGGGCGGCTTCGTTACAGAGGTTTGCGAGGTCTGCGCCCGAGAAGCCGGGCGTACCGCGCGCGATGGTGCGCGGGTTCACATCAGGTGCGAGCGGAAGCTTCTTCATATGCACGGCGAGGATCTTCTCGCGCCCGTCAATGTCCGGGATCGGCACCACGACCTGTCGGTCGAAGCGGCCCGGACGCAGCAATGCGGGATCGAGCACGTCGGGGCGGTTGGTTGCCGCGATGATGATGATGCCTTCATTGGCTTCGAAGCCGTCCATCTCGACCAGCAGCTGGTTCAGCGTCTGCTCGCGCTCGTCGTTCGAATTGCCGAGGCCGTGGCCACGGCTACGCCCGACCGCATCGATTTCGTCGATGAACACGATGCAGGGCGCGTTCTTCTTGGCCTGTTCGAACATGTCTCGCACGCGGCTCGCGCCGACGCCGACGAACATTTCGACGAAGTCCGAGCCGGAGATGGTGAAGAAGGGAACGCCCGCCTCGCCAGCGATTGCGCGGGCGAGCAAGGTCTTACCCGTACCCGGGGAGCCGACCAGTAGCGCACCTTTGGGAATCTGACCGCCAAGCTTGGAGAAACGGCTCGGGTCCTTGAGAAACTCGACGATTTCTTCCAGTTCCTCGCGCGCTTCGTCGATACCGGCCACATCTTCGAAAGTCACACGGCCCTGCTTTTCTGTAAGCATCTTGGCCTTCGACTTGCCGAAGCCCATGGCACCGCCTGCGCCGCCGCCTTTCTGAACCTGGCGCAGCGCGAAAAACGCGATGCCGAGGATCAGCAGGAACGGCAGGATATTGATCAGCGCATAGACAAGCATGCTGCCATTTTCGGCTTCCTTGCCGGAGAACTGGACGCCGTTTTCCTCGAGCAGCGGCGTCAGGGTCGTGTCGCCCTTGACGGGGATGGTGCTGAAGGTTTCGTTGTCGTTGGTCACCCCGGTGATCTGCTCGTCGGAAATCTCGACCGACTTGATCGTCCCTTCGGCGACCTTCTCCTTGAAGTCCGAATAGAGCAGCTGGGTCCCTGCGCTCTGCCCGCCGCCGCCGAACATCGAGACGACCAGCAACAGGCCGAGGAACACACCGCCCCAGACCAGCAGGCTCTTGATCCACGGGTTGGGACCGTTTCCTTCCGGATCGGGTGTGCGGTTGTCGTTATCATCGCGCATGGCGGGGGCAATCCTTTCCTAGCGTGTGGAATGTAGGGTGGCCCGGGTGAATGGCAAGTTTAGAGGCCGCCGAATTCTCGCTTAATTCCGCTCACACTTATCGACGGCATAGGCGCGGCAGAAGACCTCGACCGCTCCTTCGATCCGCTTGCTGTTGTACGCCGGGTCGTTCGGCTGGCCAAAACGCCGCTCGATGTCGCCCATCCCCTTGCACATGCTGGCAAATTGTTCGGCGGCGAGTTCCGGGTCATCAAGGGCTAGCTCGCCTGCTTCGGCCATGGCAGCGAGCAGCATGCCGAAATTGCGCTTCATGCGGTGCGGGCCAGCCGCAAGGAAAGCGGCCCCGATTTCCGGCTCATGCTCCGTCTCGGCGGCAATTCTGCGGTCGAACCGGATCATTTCTTCGCGCGACAGGAACGCCACCATTGCTTCCCCGATGACGCGCAGCCGATCGCGCAGGGCACCGCTGGGAATTTGCCGGAGCGTGAAATGGTCACGCATACGTTCGCATTCGGCTTCCACGGCTTCGGCGAACAACCCGCGCTTGTCGCCGAAATGATTGTAGATCGTGACCTTCGGGCATACCGCTCAATTTCGGGATTACCGTGGCGCTCGGCTTTATCGTGGGGGTCGCCATCGTCGGGCTGACGTTCAGCCTTTTCATACGAGACAACATCAAGCAGTTCGGCGCGCTCAAGGCGATCGGCGTGACCAATGGCAAGATCCGCCGGATGGTGGCAGCGCAGGCCGGCCTGGTGGGGTTGATCGGATACGGACTCGGCGTGCTCGGCACAGTGGGATTCGTCGTGGCCTTTTCTTCCGACCCCACCTTCAAGGGCTTCTACATTCCCTGGCAGATCCCGCTCATCAGCCTGGTCGCGGTCGCGCTCATTCTCGGGCTCACCGGCTGGCTTGCCCTGCGCAGCGTGCCAACGGAGGGCGAGGTGAAGGTCTTCGGCACCGACATTTACGATCTCAGCGACGACGAACTGGTCGAGTTCCGGCTGAACAACATCGGCTTCATCTTCCAGCAGTACAATCTGATCCCGTCGATCGATGCGGCGAGCAATGCGGCCGTGCCCCTGATGGCGCAGGGCATGGACCGCGAAGAAGCGCGCATGCGCGCGGTCGCCATGCTGGAAAAGCTGAATATCGGTGATCAGGCCGCCAAGCTGCCGAACCAGCTTTCGGGCGGACAGCAGCAGCGCGTCGCCATCGCCCGCGCGCTGGTGCACGAACCGCGCCTGGTGGTGTGCGACGAGCCCACTGCGGCGCTTGACGCTTCTTCGGGCCGCCGGGTCATGGACCTGTTGCGCGAGGTAGCCGTCGCCGAAAATCGTGCCTGCATCATCGTCACCCACGACAACCGCATATTCGATCTCGCCGATCGCATCCTCGTGCTCGAGGACGGCGTGGTTACTCATGACGGCACCGAAATGCCGGAGGATCACTGATGGCCCTTGATATCAAATCGCTCAGTTTCACTCGCCAGATACTGCCCATAATCGCGGTGCTCGGGCTGGTGCTGGCCGCTTTCTACATCCTCTCGAGCCAGCCCGATCGGGAACTTTCGGACCCCGACCGAGAGCCGCCACGCGCACCCGAAGCGCTGGCGAACGCAGCGCGCGTGGCGGGATCGGGCGTGGTAGAGCCGTCGAGCGAGCTGGTGCAGATCGGCTCCGCGCTCTCGGGACTGGTCACCGGAGTCTTCGTCCGGCCCGGGGAACGGGTAAGCGAAGGGCAGACCCTGTTCACCGTCGACGACCGTCAGGTGCGCGCCCAGTTGCGCGAGGCCGAAGCCGCCATTGGCGAAGCGCGCGCAGCGATAGCCGAAGCCCAGAGCGCCGAGGCCACTGCCAGCCGCCAGCTCGCGCTATACCGCAGCGTCGACGATCCCGCCGCCGTAAGCCGCAGCGAAGTCATCCGCGCAGAGGGCGAAGCGAGCACAGCGGCAGAACGCTTGCGGCTGGCCCGCGCCCGGCTCGATGCGGCGCAGGCCCGGGCGGCTTCGGCACGCACCGAGATCGGCCGGTTGACCGTACGCGCACCTATCGCCGGCGAAATCCTGGCAGTAAATATCCGCAAGGGCGAGTATGTCTCGACCATGGGCGGAGGCGGATCGCAGCCCTTCATCGAGATGGGTCAGACGCAGCCTATGCACGTGCGCATCGATATCGACGAGGAACAGGCTCCGCGCATCGCACTGGGCGAGCCTGCCACGGTCTCGCCCCGCGGTGCGGCCGACCAGCAGGTGAAAGCCAGTTTCGTCCGCGCCGAACCTCTCGTCGTACCGAAGCGGTCGCTGACCAATTCCGCTGCCGAACGCGTCGATGTGAGGGTCCTGCAGGTCATCTACGAATTGCCTGCCGGTGCGACCGGCGACGCCGGCATCTTTCGCGTCGGCCAGCAAGTCGACGCCTATATCCCGGCCAGGCAAGTTCGGTGATGCAGCGGCTTCTCCTGCTCGCGGGCACGCTGGCCTTGGCTTCGTGCGTGGCCGGACCGCCGCCCGAAGTCGCAACCCCTGCACCGGTGCTGCCGCCACAATTCCTGTATGAGCCTTATGCAACCACCGGTGCGGCGCTGGCCGACCTTCTCCCGCAAGAAGACCCGGGCTTCGGCACGCTGGCGGCTCAGGCTCTCGCCAGCTCGCCGACTCTGGCGGAAGCGCTTGCCCGCATAGACCAGGCCCGCGCTGGTGCGGATCGCGCCGGTGCAGAGCGCCTGCCCTCAGTCGGGGCCAATGCCTCCGTCACGGGCCAGCGAGCCAACCCCGCGCAGTTCGGGGCCTCGCTGCCCCCCGGCGTGACTATCGATACCGAACGGGTCAGCTACGCCGCCAATCTCACCGCTCGGTGGGACCCCGACCTCTTCGGCCACCTGCGGGAACAAGAGCGTGCGGCAATTGCGCGAGTAGATGCTGCCAATGCCTCTTCGCGCGCGGTACGCAACGCCCTGTTATCTGAGATCGCCGCCAGCGTCATCGACTGGCGCACGCTCGAAGCGCGGCAGGCAGCAATCGAGGAAGACATTGCGGGCGCAGAAGACCTAGCCCGGCTGGCCAGCGTACGCGAACGGGCAGGTATTGCGCCCGGCTTCGACCGAGTCCGTGCCGAAAGCGCCGCCGATGCTTCCCGCAGTCGGCTCGCGGGGCTGGAGAGCGAGCGAGCACGGCTGACGGGCCGACTGGTGACGCTGACGACACAAGGAGCTGCGCAGGTTTGCGCGGCTCTTGCTCTCGATCCGCCCGGCGCCGAACTTCTTCCGCCCCCAGCCGCCTTGCCCTCGACGCTGCTCGTGAACCGGCCGGACGTGCTGGCGGCTTCGGCGGAGCTTGCAGCGGCAGATGCCGAACTCGCGGCGACAGCGCGTAGCCGGTTTCCCTCCTTCGATCTCTCTGCTGCAGTGGGATTGCTCGCCTTCAGCCCGGCCGACCTGTTCGACGAGGATAGCCTCGTAGGCTCGCTTGCTGCCGCGGTCGCCGCGCGCCTGTTCGACTTCGGCCGGATCGAAGCGGAAATAGACGGCGCAGCCGCCACAAAGCGAGCGGCGTTCCAAGCCTATCGCGGGTCGGTCTATACCGCACTCGGTGACGCGGAGGCCGGATATGGGCTGGTTGCAGCAGCAGACCGGGAACTGGCGGCAGCGCAGGCGGAAGCCGCCAGCCTGCAGCGGGCCGCACGCCTTGCGGAAACGCGTCAGCGCGCGGGACTGGCCGATTTCCTGACTGTGCTGGAAGCTCGCAGGGCAACCGATGCAAGCGGCGAGCGCGCCGCGTCGGCACTAGGCCGTGCGCGAAGAGCACGGGTCCTGCTGTGGCAGGCGCTGGGCGGAGAGGTTCAGCCGGACGACTGATACTGTGGGCGTATTCAATATGAGTGCGAAGCGCGTCAGAACATGATGCGATCAACCGCTCCGCAATGAGACTTCCGCCGCAATCACAGTCGCCAAGCCCCCCGAACCACCTTCCTCGTCATCAGACGTGTAATAATAATATGTCCCGCCAGCTATTGCAGCGACGGCCAGTAGCAATGCGAAGAGCATTACCAGTCCGTCGCGCACGATCAGGGCGAGGCCAATGGCGGCAATTGCGAGCATAGGACCGGAACTGGCGAAAGGGAGAAACTCGAGCGGCGGGACGGTGACGCACAGGATGATCACCGCAAACGCCGCAACTTTCAGCCAAATTCCTTCGGTCAGATTTCCGAGCCGGTCCTTGCTGTGTCCGTCCAGCCAGTGTGCGATGCCGCGCAGCTTCTTGACTGACTTGTGCAGCTTCTTTGCGCCGACCGCGCGTTTCTGGAGGAATTGCGGCATCCATATATGGTCCTTGCCGAACAGCATCTGGACCGCGACGAGTGCGATGATCAGCGCAAGGAATGTCGGCACGCCAGGGATTCCGCCAACCGGGGTGATCTCGATCAAGGCGGGCAACATGATAAACGGACCGAAGCTGCGCCTGCCGAAATCGTCCAGCACGTCTCCGATGCAAACCTTCTCGTTTTGCGCGGCCAGCTCGTCGAGTTCGCCGATGACGTCTTCGACGCTTTGCGGTTCGTGCCGGCCCATGTCGTCGCTCACTCGCTATCCCCTTCGCCCCTCAACGCACGATAGGGCGAAAGGGGTACCCAGCGATCTCTCAGCCGCTTTTCCTGAGCAGTGCCGAACGCTCGCAGCGGCATACGACTTCACCCCTCTGGTTCACTGCTTCGTGCACAAAGGTGACGATTCCGGCGTCGGGCCGCGACTTGCTTTCGCGCAGCGCAATCACCTCGCTGGTGGCATGCAGCGTGTCGCCGATAAACACCGGCTTCGGCATGACCAGCTTGTCGTAGCCAAGATTGGCTACCAGCGTGCCGAGGGTCGTATCCCCTACGCTCAGCCCAACCATCAGCGAGAATGTGAAAGTGCCGTTGACCAGGATCTGCCCGAACTCGCTTTCCTTCGCCGCTTCCACATCGAGGTGGAGCGGCTGCGGATTGTGGGTCATCACGGTGAAGAAGAGGTTGTCCGCCTCCGTCACCGTGCGTCGGATTTCATGCGTCAGTCTGTCACCGACCTTCCATTCGTCGAAGAATTTCCCCGCCATCAGCCGTGGCCCATCACGGCTTTCACCTCGAGGAAGTCGGTGAAGCCCCACTCGCCCCATTCGCGGCCGTTTCCCGACTTCTTGTAGCCGCCGAAAGCCGCGTTCATGTCGTAACCGCCATTGATGGCGACGCGGCCAGCGCGGATACGCTTGGCAAGGCTTCGCGCGGTTTCGATGTCTTCGCCCGTAACCGCACTGGCGAGCCCATATTCGGTATCGTTGGCGATGCGGATGGCGTCATCATAATCGTCGTAGCCCAGAATGCAGAGTACCGGCCCGAAGATTTCCTCCCGCGCAATGGTCATATCGTTGTCGACATCGGCGAACACTGTCGGCTTGACGTAGTGACCGGTCTCCAAGCCCTCAGGCTTGCCGGGTCCACCTGCGACCAGCGTAGCACCTTCTTCGATGCCTTTTTCGATAAGTGCCTGGATCTTGTCCCACTGCGTGCGGCTGACGACTGGCCCGATTGCAGCGTTGCCCTTCGGATCGGCCGGGATAACACCTTCTGCGGCTTCTTTCGCCGCGGCCTTGGCTTCTTCCATCCGCTTATGCGGCACGAGCATGCGGCTGGGCGCGGTACAGGTTTGGCCCGAATTGCCCATCATCGAAACCGTGCCCCTGGCCACCGACTTCGTGAAGGCGCTATCGTCGAGGACGATGTTCGGGCTCTTCCCGCCCAGTTCCTGCGCGACGCGCTTGACGGTGTCGGCAGCGTTCTTGGCGATTGCGATGCCCGCGCGCGTCGAGCCGGTGAAGCTGACCATATCGATGTCGGGATGGCCGCTGATGGCTTCGCCTACACCTGGTCCATCGCCATTGATCAGGTTGAACACACCTGCGGGTACGCCCGCGGCATCCATGATCTCGGCGAAGATATACCCATTGAACGGGGCGATTTCGGACGGTTTCAGGATCATGGTGTTGCCGGTCGCCAGCGCTGGGAAGACTTTGCAGGCGATCTGGTTGAGCGGCCAGTTCCACGGGGTAATCATTCCGACCACGCCGATCGGCTCCCACACGTGGAGCGTTGGCCCGTCCTGGCGTTCGAATTCAAAGCCCTCGAGAATTTCGATGGCCTTCTGGCAGTGGCCGGCAAGCAGGCCCACATGCGGTCCGTTGGCGAGGCTCAACGGTGCGCCCATCTCGTCGCTGACAGCGGTTGCGAGGTCTTCCTTGCGGCTTTCGATCTCGGCCTGGATTGCGCGCAGCAGCGTGAGGCGTTCTTCCCTGCTGGTCTGGCTGAAGGTGTCGAACGCACGGCGCGCTGCGGTCACCGCCTTGTCAACATCGGCCTTCGTGCCGAAGCTGATATGTCCGATGGTCTCTTCCGTCGCCGGGTTCTCGACCGCTACGGTGTTTTCCGTGACCGGATCGACCCATTGGCCGTCGATGTAGAACTTGGTGAAATCGCGCATGAGGTATCTCTCCTTATGCGCGCTCCACTAGCCCCTTGTATCCCAGCGCGCCACCACCTCTTCACCGTCTTGCGCACTGTCGCGAATAACCCCCGGCGTGCGGCCGAAGCGCGGCGCCGGTGCCGTGTGCGAGACGCCGCCGTGATCGACGAATGCCCCGCGCGCTTTCATGTGCGGATGATCCTTCGCTTCATCCAGAGGCACGACCGGGGCGAAGCACGCATCGGTTCCCTCGAGCAGCGCCACCCATTGCGCCTGAGACTTGGTCCTGAACAGCGCGGCGAGTTTCTCGGTGTAATCGTCCCAGTTCTTCGGATCGAGCTGCCCTTCGGCAAGCTCCTTAGGCGCGTCGGCGCGAGCCAGCAGTTCAGCGTAGAACTGCGGCTCGATCGCACCGACACTGATCTCGCGGCCATCGGCACATTCGTAGCAGCGGTAGAAATGGGCCGCGCCTCCGAGCAGGCCTGCACCCCGTTCGGTCGTCCGCAACGCGCTGTGTGGCTGGCCGTAGAAAAAGCTCATAAGGCTGTTCACACCATCCACGATTGCCGCGTCAACGACCTGCCCTTTGCCGCTCTTTTCGCGTTCGTAGATCGCCGCTAGGATGCCGAAGGCGCAGTACATCGAGCCGCCACCGAAATCGCCGACGAGGTTTTGCGGCGGGATCGGCAGCTGCCCCTTCGCTCCGATACTGTCGAGCGCCCCGGTGATGGCGATGTAATTGAGATCGTGGCCCGCTGCCTGCGCGAGCGGCCCCTCCTGCCCCCATCCGGTCATGCGCGCGTAAACGAGCCGCGGATTGATCGAGAGCATTTCGTCCGGACCTAGTCCCAACCGCTCCATCACCCCCGGGCGGAAGCCTTCGACGAGAACATCGGCATGTGTCAGCGCCTTCTTGACGAAAGCCTGACCATCTTCACTCTTGAGGTCGACCGCCGCCCGGTTGCGCGCCCTTTCGACTACCGCATTCATCGGCTGGTGTCCGGGCCGTTCGATCCGCACCACTTCCGCACCGAGATCGGCAAGGAGCATCGCAACATGGGGTCCCGGCCCGATCCCCTGGAATTCGACGACTTTAAGGCCTTCCAGCGGTCCGTTGTTCATTCTTCTCTCCCGATATTGCGTTTCGTCCACACAAATCCAAACGGTCCGCAATTGCAACCGAATTGGCTGGTCGCGGATGTCTTCACGAATGGTGGCCTTGTTGCGGGGGAGCGTATATGCCTCGGACCGATGGCATTGTTCGATCCTCTTCAGCCAAAGCAACCGGGTAAGCACGCGGGCGAACCCGCGCCGCTCGTCGATGGTTTCGGACGCCGCTTTTCCTACCTGCGTCTTTCCCTGACCGATCGCTGCAATTTTCGCTGCACCTATTGCCTGCCACAGGGTTTCGTGAAGCAGAAGGGCTTGCCCGCCGAACTTTCACCCGATGAATTTCGCCGGGCAGTGAGCGGGTTTTCCCGGCTGGGCCTGCGCAAGGTGCGGCTGACGGGCGGGGAGCCGACGGTACGGCGGGATTTCACGGAAATCGCAAACGGATTATCCAGTATCGAAAGCGTCGAGCGGATTGCGATGACGACCAATGGCTATCGCCTCGCCGAGCGGGCGGCTGAATGGCACGGCGCGGGGATCGATGCAGTGAATGTCAGCATCGACACGCTCGACCGTGAGGGTTTCGCCAGACTGACCGGCCATGATCGGTTGCCCGGAGTCGTTGCCGGTGTCGATGCGGCGATCGATACAGGATATTCCGCGGTCAAGATAAACAGCGTTCTCCTTCGCGATCTGGAAGGCGCCGGTTGGGAAAAGGTGCTGGAATTCGTCGCCCAGCGGGACGTCACTTGGCGTTTCATCGAATTGATGCGCACCAACGACAACGCGCGATATCACGAGCAGCAGGCAACACCGGGCGAAGGCATCCGCGAACGGCTCCTGAATTCCGGTTGGACCCTCATCGCACGCCAGCGAGATGCCGGGCCTGCGATCGAATATAACAACCCGCACTATCGCGGACGCATCGGACTGATCGCACCTTACTCCCCCGGCTTTTGCGACAGTTGCAACCGCCTGCGCCTTTCCAGCCGCGGCCGGCTGCATCTTTGCCTTTTCGGGAAGGAAGGTTTCGATCTGCGCCCATACCTTCAGAGTGACGACCAGCAGTCCGAACTGATCGATTGCATCGTGTCTGCGATGCCATCCAAGACCAACGGTCACCGCCTTCACGAGGGCGACAGCGGGTCGACGCCGCATCTCGCCTCGATCGGCGGCTGAGACGACGGGACATGCTGAGCTTCGACGAGGCCATCGTACTACTGGCCGAGAATATCAGGCCTCTGGGGGCCGAGACCGTGGCGCTGGAACAATCGGCTGGCCGCTTCTTGGCGGAAGACCTCCGCGCTCGCAGTGACGCCCCCCGAACCGACGTCGCGATCATGGATGGTTATGCCGTTCTGCGTGCAGCGGCGGCTGCCGATGACTCTCTTTCGGTTATCGGCGAAGCAAGACCGGGGGCGCCGTACAAGGGCCGATTGGAAGCAGGCGAAGCCGTTCGCATTTTCACCGGCGCCGCCATCCCGGACGGCGCTGATTGCGTCATCATGCAGGAACATGCCGTTCGCGATGGCAAGAAAGTAACATTCGCGTCGGGCCATGGACCGGCACGCCATATCCGCAAGGCGGCGAGCGACTTTCGTGCCGGTGAAGTGCTCCTGACTAGCGGGACACGGCTCAATCCAAGCGTATTGGTGACAGGCTCAGCCGCGGACCGTGCGCGCGTGATGGTTGCGCGGCGACCACGCGTTGCGATCATAGCTACAGGCGACGAACTAACCCCTCCGGGCGAAGCTTCCCTGACCGACTCGGGGATTCCGGATTCCGTCAGCTACGCGATCGCGGCATTGTGCGAACAGTCGGGAGCGGAAGTCGTATCTCGCCTCCGTTGCGGTGACAATCTTTCAGACCTGGCCAAATATGCGGATGAAGCGGTTACCGAAGCCGATTGCATCATAGTGACAGGAGGCGCGTCCGTCGGCGACCACGACCTGGCCCGACCGATGTTCTCTGAAACGGGGCTGAATCTAGTGTTTTCAAAGCTCGCCATAAAACCCGGCAGGCCGGTCTGGTTCGGCCTTTCCGGCAGTAAGCCGGTGCTCGGGCTACCCGGCAATCCTACTTCGGCAATGGTCACCGCAAGATTGTTCCTGCGCCCGCTATTATCGGCCTTGCAAGGCGGCGAGATTGCCCATGAACTCGAATTTGTCCGGCTAAACTTGGCGTCCCCACTTCCGGAAACGGGAAACCGGGAAACCTTCGTGCGCGCGTTCTGGTCTCCGGCCGGACTGATGCCGATTGGCAACCAGCAAAGCGGCGCGCAAGCACCGCTCGCCACAGCCAACTGGCTTATCCGGCGGCCAGCCGGTTCCGCAGCAGTAGCGCCGGAAACGTCCGTTGATGCGCTGCCGTTCTGAACAGGATAAGGAGAAATAATGTCACAGGAGAATTCGAACCTCCACGCCCTTGGGAGCTCTGACACCTGAAATCGGTGCGCCTAGAAGTTCCCCATTTCGGAACGCGATCGATCCGCGAATTATACGAGTCCCGATCAGGATAGGGCGGTGGCTACCTTCTCAACGCAAGTTAAGTCGTGTGCGGGGTGAGTGCTTGCGGCTTAAAGTACATTGCGGCTAGGGCGCAGCGACAGATTCCCATTTCGCAAATTCGAGACAAGACTGATGGCAAAGAGCGGCGCTTTGAACGGCAAGATGGTGGTGCTGATGGGCGGCACCGGCTTTCTCGGCAATTACGTGGCACAAGCGCTGCTTACCCGGGGCGCCCGTGTGAGGATTTGCGGCCGTGACCCACAGGCCGCATTCAAGCTCAAGCCTCTGGCCAATCTCGGGCAGCTGCAGTTTGCACGATTGGACGCGACCGACCGCCGCAGCGTTGAGCAGTGCGTCGACGGCGCCGATGCGGTGGTGAACCTCGTCGGCAGCTTTGAAGGCGATCTCCACAAACTGATGGGTGAGGCGCCCGGCTGGATGGCCGCTGCCGCAACGGAAACCGGCGCGCAGAGCTTTGTGCATGTGAGCGCCATTGCTGCCGAACCGGATGAAGATTCCGAGAATGAATATGCCAGCGCCAAGCACCTGGGCGAGCGGCGCGTCAGGGCCGCTTTTCCCAATGCCACGATCGTTCGTCCGTCGATCATGTTCGGCAAGGACGATAACTTCCTAAACATGTTCGGAGCGCTGATTTCGAAACTGCCCGTGCTCCCGGTCTTCGGCCCCGAGGCGGAACTGCAACTCGTTTACGTGGACGATGTCGCCGAGGTAATCGCAAGAAGCCTTGAGGACCCCGGACTTCATGGCGGCAAGATTTATGAGCTGGGCGGTCCCGAAAAGCTGACCATGATGGAAATCAACCGCCGTATCGCCGCGTCGCAGCGCCGCAAGCGGACATTCTTGCCGATGCCCGACGGCCTGTCGGCTACGTTCGCGGCGCTCCCTGGAACTCCGATGGGCAGCGACCAGTGGAATCTGCTGAAACAAGGCAATGTGACGAGCGGCGAATATCCCGGTTTCGAGAAATTCGGGATCGAGCCCAAGCCGCTTGGCCTTTTTCTCGACAAGTGGATGACACACTTCCGCAAGCACGGACGCTTCGCCGCAAGGCTGAGCGCCTGAGCCCTTACCGCCCTTAGTTCGAGCTCTCGTCGCGCAGCACTCCGACTGGCTCGACCAGCAGGTCGGTTCCGCGATTGCCCGTTATGCGCACGCGCGCGCCCGCGTCGACATCTGCGCCCCGCGCGGTCCACTCGCTGTCGCCGACCTTGACCCTCCCCGTCCCGCTTTCGATCGCCTGGGTCACAACAGCCGTTTCACCGACCAGACGCCCGACCCGGTTGTTGAGCAGGGGATCGGAAGAGATGATCGGCCGATCGCGCAGCCAGCGCTTGGCGGAAAAGGCGAATATCAGGGAGAGCGAAACAAAGGAGATGACCTCCATCGCCAGCGGAGGACCCGAGACGAAAGAAAGTACCGCCACCGACAGCGCAGCCAGTGCCAGCCAGATAAGATAGACGCCTGGCACGAGCATTTCGAGGGCTGCCAGCGTGAGCCCGAGGATCGCCCAGATCCAATAGCTTTCGATTCCGTCCATGCGTGCTCAGCCCTGGTTTCGCGTGGGCGGCACGCTGGGGCTGCGAACGGGCTCGCGTTCACGCTGACGGGGGATCGCAGTCCCGCTATCCACCTTACCCGGGTCTTCCCCGAAGGTACCCCTCACGAGCTCGCCAATACCCCCAAGAGAGCCAATCAGCTGCGTTGCCTCCACCGGGAAGAGTATGGTCTTAGCATTGGGGCTATCGGCGAACTTGGCGACCGCCTTGGTATATTCCTGTGCTACGAAATAATTGATCGCCTGGTTGCCGGAACTGGCGATGGCGTTGGAGACCATTTCGGTCGCTTTCGCTTCGGCTTCGGCCGCCCGTTCGCGCGCTTCGGCGTCGCGGAACTGGGCTTCGCGCTTGCCTTCTGCTTCGAGGATGGCGGATTGCTTGCGGCCCTCGGCGCGGAGGATCGAGCTCGTCTTGTCGCCTTCCGCTTCGAGTATTTCGGCACGCTTCAGGCGCTCCGCCTTCATCTGCCGCGCCATGGCCTCCGAGATATCCATTGGCGGACGGATGTCCTTGATCTCCACGCGGGTGATCTTGATGCCCCAAGGCGAGGTCGCGTGATCGACCACGCTGAGCAGCCGGGCGTTTATTTCGTCACGCTTGGACAGTGTCTCGTCGAGATCCATCGAGCCCATGACTGTGCGCAGGTTGGTGGTGGTCAGCGCAAGGATGGCGTTATGCAGGCCGGAAACTTCATAGGCGGCCTTGCCCGCATCCAGCACCTGGAAGAACACTACCGCATCCACGCCCACCATGGCATTGTCCTTGGTGATGATCTCCTGCCCCGGAATGTCGAGCACCTGTTCCATCACGTTCACCTTGTGGCCGACACGGTCGATGAAGGGGGTGATGATATGCAGCCCCGGTTCGGCCGCCTTGGTGAATTTTCCGAAGCGTTCGATGGTGTAGACGAAGCCCTGCTTGACCACGCGCACTGCCATCAGCAGAAACACGATCAACAGCAGGACCAGCAAAGCCAGCGTTATCGTACCACCCATTACCATACCCCTCACAACTGATTGGAGCATCGTAACGAGGTGTAGTCAGCCCGCAAGCGAAACCGGCATCTACCTTTGCCGGAGGTGTGCGCCTGTTACAACGCCGCCGAATAGGTCGCCAGTAACCTGCTCCAGGCACGCTCCGCAGCCTCGCGATCATAAGCTGGACTGTCCGGCACGCACCAGCCGTGATCGCCCGCATAGACCTCTATTTCGGCAGAAGTGCCAACTGCCGAAGCGGCATTACGCAAGGCTGTCTTGGCTTCCGGCCCTTCGGCGTCGTCATCCTGCGCGATGGCGATGAGATAGCGGACATCGTCCTGCAACATCCGATGCGGACTGGCCTCGCCATCACGCACCAGGCCGCCCCCATGGAAGCTACACGCCGCGCCGATGCGATCGTCTGCGGCAGCGCTCCAGATCGTGAAGGGCCCGCCCATGCAATAGCCCTGCGTTCCGATACGCGCGTCCGTGTCGACCGCGCTCTGGTTAGACAGCCAACCGGCCGCGGCCTCCGCATCCGATCCGATCGCCGCGGCATCGAGCTTGCCCCGCCAGGGCCGCACCTTCTGGAAACCCTCATTCGCGGCAAATGTAGCGAAGTCGGAAAATTGCTCTCCGGAAACGTCGCGGTAATAGGGATTTACCAGCAGAACCGCATATCCTCCCCCGGCGAGGCGCCGCGCCATCTGGCGCTTGGCATCCCGGATTCCTGCGATGTCGGGCCAGAAAATCACCGCGGGATGGTCGCCCGTTTCGGGGTGAAAGAACTCCCCGTCCATCGTACCGGAAGAGGTGCTGAAGCTCACCTGACGGCCCGCAATCGTGCGGACGTCGGTGCTGCTTCCCATTTCCATCGGCGCACAGGCGGCTGCGGCCCCGGCCAGGCTGCCCGCTCCGAACGTCCTGCGGGACAGCTTCTGTTTCGCCCATCGTGCCAGTTGCTGCTCATCGCACATAAATTCACTCTCCGCTCGCCCGTCCGCCAAAGAGCCTAGCAAGGTGCGCGGATCGAGCAAGAGCCCAATGGGCGTGAAGACTCGGCGAGGCCAAGCCGTTCGTCGCCTCAAACGGTCAATCAGTTTCCGAAGACCACCGTGCGGTGCCCGTTGAGCAGAACACGTTCCTCAAGGTGCAGCCGGACGGCTTCGGCCAGTACGCGGCTTTCTATGTTCCTGCCTTTGCGGACCAGTTGATCGGGACTGTCGGCATGGGTAACCGGCTCGGCTGCCTGATGGATGATCGGACCCTCGTCCAGATCAGCGGTAACGTAATGGGCGCTGGCGCCAATCATCTTGACCCCGCGCTCGTAGGCCTGATGGTAGGGCTTCGCACCCTTGAAACCGGGCAGGAAGGAATGATGAATGTTGATGCAGCGTCCTGCAAAATGTTCTGCCTGGCGATCCGACAGGATCTGCATGTACCGCGCTAGGATCACCAGCTCCGCATCGTACCGATCGGCCAGCTTTCGCACCTCGGCTTCCTGTTCCGGCCTGGTTTCCGGCGTGACCGGCAGTTGGTGGAAAGGAATACCACCCAGATGCGCGTGCTCGATCGATTCGCGCGGATGATTGGAAATGATTGCCACCGGCTCCATCGCCAGTTCGCCGATGCGCCAGCGGTATAGCAAGTCGGCGAGACAGTGGTCGAACTTGCTGACCATTATCAGCACCCGCTTCGGCCGGTCGCACTGAGCGAGCTTCCACCCCATTTCGAACTCATTAGCCAGGCCAACGAATTGGTCGCAAAGGTGATCGCGTTCCCAGTTGCCCGGATCGAATTCGACCCGCATGAAGAACGCCTTCGAAGACCGGTCGTTGAATTGCTGCGCCTCGAGGATGTTGCCGCCGCCTGCAAAAAGGAATGAGGTCACACGGGCAGTTATGCCCGGTCGGTCGGCGCAGGATAAGGTGAGGACAAGAGGCTCTGCCATCAGCTTTCTTGGTGCCTCATCTGCGGAAATCGCAAGCGCGAAGGCCTAAGCGCGGCGATAGTTGCGCTTCTCAGTCATCAAGCTCGAAAATCACCTCTTTCATCCCGGTCTCGTGAAGAGCGTTTTCGACAATTGCCTTCTCTTCCTCATTGAAGCCTCCATCGCAGCGGATCACATGGGCGATCGGATTTCGCAGCGAAAAGCCACCCTCCCTTACGATCTGCCGGATGGCGCGAACGATCGTATCTTCGAGAAAACGGGCATGCCCCACCACGGATTGTTCGGTAGAAAACGGATATTCGGCCCGCTGGTCGACGAAGGTCTCGGTTCCGCGATGGGTAACCTGTACCCGGTCGCGATATATTGCGACGTCGAGATCGAGCCGATGGATGTTCACCCTACCGGCGCGCGAGCGCGTCCTCGCTGCGCGTCACCAAATTCGCAATGAGCTCCACGACCGGTTCTTCTTCCTTGAACATGCCGACCGAATGGCCTGCCACTAGGCTGCCATTTTCGAAATTGCGATCGATCACTGCACGGCGCAGGGCACCCGCCCAATTGTATTCGATCTGGAGCTGTACTTCTTCCATTGCGATCTCTCCGCGATGAAGAACGCTCACGACTTCAATCTGTTTCCGGGTGACCTCTTTGGCTCCCTCGCCTTCAAACGCGCGGAACACAGTTACCGGCAGGCGCAGGTCGACCTGCACGCTTGCAATTCCGTCGCGTGCACTGACGCAAAACAACGCGCCCTCGAGGCAGTTCGCCGCAATCAGGGCCAATCTGTCGAAGCCGGTTTCCTTCCGTTCATGTTTCTCCAACCACGGTGGGGACGAAGTAAAATCTGGAGACGAACCCATGCTTAGGAAAACAACAAGCTCGCTCCTCGCTCTTGCCGTTGGCGGCGCCGTTTTCGCCTCACCCGCAAGCGCAGCCGAACCGGTTTACGGTTTCGCGCCCCAGGCGGGTCACGCCCTCTCAATGACGTGGCATCATTCCGATGATGACGATGATTGGGACGATGACGATTGGGAGGATGATGACGACGATGACGATGACCGCTGGCGCAAGCGCCGCTATCGCGGAGATCGGTACTCGCGCGATCGAGGTCGATATTACGGCGAGCCGGTCTATCGCAATACGCGTGTCTGGCGGGGCCGGGATGGCCGCGTCTATTGCCGCAAACAGGATGGCACGACAGGGTTGATCGTCGGTGGTGCGCTCGGTGCGATCCTTGGACGGGAGATCGATTCACGCGGTGACCGTAGCCTCGGCACCATTCTCGGTGCGGCAGGCGGAGCGTTGCTTGGCCGCGAAATCGAACGGGGCCGCTGTCGTTAGTTACGCGCTCACGTGAAACCAAGTTGATCTAGCCCGTCGGAGGACCGTACCTCCGGCGGGTTTATTCCGCTTTGCAAACCGAAGTTTGCCGCTAGCAGTTGCGCAAATGCCAGCGTTGCTGCCCGATTCGCTTGTCGCCTTCCACCCGCAGATCGGGTTGGCGCTCCTCATCATCCTGTTCGTTGGCTTCATGCTTGAACGCCTGCCACCGGTCGTGCTCGCTTCTGTAGGCGGGCTGGCGATGTTTTTGCTGGGCTTCTTGTCGACCGACGAGCTGCTTGGGGTCTTCTCCAACCCTGCCCCGATTACCATCGCGGCCATGTTCGTCCTCTCCGGTGCGCTCCTGCGGACCGGGACCCTTGAGGAAATATCCGGCTGGATAATTCGGCGTACGCGGCGCAAACCGCGGCTCGCTGTCGCCGAGATCGGCATGGGGACAATCGCCGCATCTGCCTTCATGAACAACACGCCGGTCGTGCTGGTGATGATTCCCATCGTCAAACGTCTTGCCAAGGCGCTCGGCATCGCTGCGACACGCCTGCTGATCCCGCTCTCCTATCTCTCGATCCTCGGCGGCACTTTGACGCTCATCGGCACCTCGACCAATCTTCTGGTAGACGGTGTTGCGCGCGAGCAGGGACTTGAGCCATTCGGCATGTTCGAAATCACCAGTGTAGGATTGGCGACCGCGACTGCAGGCGCGTTGTTTCTTGCTCTTCTCGGTCCGCGGCTGCTCCCCAATCGCCCGCCTCGCGCGCTGGACGAAGACGAAACCGAAAGCGACTCCTACCTTTCCCACCTCACCGTAATGCAGGGCAGCCCGCTGATCGGTCAGAAATTGGTCGCGATCGCGCTTGCGCGTAGGCCCGGAGTGAGAATCATCGGGGTGAAGCGCGGTGCCACCATTACCCGCAATGGTATCGAAACCCACCGTCTGGCAGCGGGCGACCAGTTGATAGTCGGTGCCAGTCCTGCAGAACTCGCTTCGCTGGCCGAGGCATTCGATTTCCGTACCGGCCTCACGGGCGTCGGCGGAGGCGTGGCGACCGCAGGCATGGATCGGCCGCGCGATTTGTCCCTGGTGGAGGCGGTCGTGTCTTCATCGCATCCGATAATCGGGCGAAGGCTCGCGGACATACCCATGCTTTCAAAGCTCAAGGTTCGCGTGCTGGGCCTCTCCCGGCCTCGGCATCTTGCAGGTCCCGAATTGGCCGAAGTGCGAGTGCGTGCAGGCGACCGCCTGTTGATCGCAGCCGGAACCGATGCCGCACAAGCCCTCAACGGCAATGTTGGGCTGGGCACGGTCAACAAGGCTCCAACACGCGCCTTTCGTCGCCGGCACGCGCCGGTGGCGATCGGGACGCTTGTGGGCGTGGTGGTACTCGCCGCACTGTTCAACCTGCCGATCCAGGCATTGGCGCTTCTGGGTGCAGGCTTCGTGCTCTTGACCCGCTGCCTCGAGCCCGAAGAAGCATGGAGCGCGATAGACGGCAATACGCTCGTCCTGATCTTCGGCATGCTGGCTTTCGGCAAGGGGCTCGAAAATGCAGGAACGGTCGAGTTGATCGTCGAATGGGCGCAGCCTTTCTTTGCCTCGGCCACCCCGCTGCTCATGCTGCTGTCTATCTACGCGCTGACCAGCCTGCTGACCGAAAGCGTTACCAACAACGCCGTGGCGGTCATCCTCACGCCCATCGCCATCGGCCTCGCCCAAGCCACCGGAGCGGATGTGCGCGAAATGGTGGTGGCGGTCATGTTCGGAGCCAGCGCCAGTTTTGCGACGCCCATCGGATACCAGACCAATACGCTGGTTTACGGCGCGGCGAACTATCGCTTCGCGGACTTCCTCAAGATCGGGCTGCCGATGAACATCGTGGTGGGCGTGGCCACCTGCGTCGCGATAGATAGCTTTTTCGGTTAGTCGCCGTAGACGATGCGGACCTTGTGTGCCGCATCGCGCGCCTTGCGCCGTGCCTCGTCGGTATCGCCGGCCGTCGCCAGCGCCACGCCCATCCGGCGGTATGGCCGGCTGGTCGGCTTGGCAAAGATCCTGAGATCGGTGCCCGGTTCTTCCAGTGCTTCGGCAAGGCATTCATATGACAATGCCGCGCTGTCGCGCTCGGCAAGTATGACTGCACTGGCGGAAGGCCGCGCGCGCATTTCGGGCGGAACTGGCAGCCCCAGCACTGCGCGAGCGTGCAGGTCGAATTCGGTCAGGTTCTGACTGACCAGCGTTACCATGCCGGTATCGTGCGGACGGGGCGATAGCTCCGAGAAGATGACCTCCTCGCCCTTCACGAAGAATTCGACCCCGAACAGCCCATAGCCCCCAAGATTATCGACGACCTTGCGCGACATCTCCTGTGCCTTCGCAATTGCCGCTTCCGACATGGGCGTGGGCTGCCAGCTTTCCTGGTAATCGCCCCGCTCCTGCCGGTGCCCAATCGGCGGGCAGAAAGTAACGCCGTCCTGGTGCCGTACGGTGAGCAAGGTGATCTCATAATCGAAATCCACGAACTGCTCGACAATCACGCGCTGCCGGTCGCCGCGCATGTTTGCGCAGGCATAGTCCCACGCCTCTTCCAGCTTCGCGTGCTCGCGCACCGTACTCTGGCCCTTGCCCGATGACGACATCACTGGCTTGATGACGCAGGGAAAGCCGGTGTGCTCCGCCGCCGCACACACTTCCTCGAGATTCTTGGCGTAGAGATATTTCGACGTCACCAGCCCAAGCTCGTTCGCGGCAAGATCGCGGATCGCATCGCGGTTCATCGTCAGCTGTGCAGCGCGAGCCGAAGGGACGATCGTAAAGCCCCCATCCTCAAGATCGGCCAACACGGAGGTGCGGATCGCTTCGATTTCGGGCACGATATAGTCGGGCCTGTGCTTCTCGGCCGCCTCGCGCAGCTTTTCAGCGTCGAGCATGGAGAAAACTTCGCGCGCGTCGGCTAGCTGCATGGCCGGGGCATTGTCATAGGAATCGCAGGCAACGACATAGGCACCCAGCCGCTTGGCCGAGATGACGAACTCGCGCCCTAGCTCGCCCGAACCAAGCAGCAGGATTTTTGCCGTGAACGCCATTTTCGAATTCCCTAAATCCAGCCCGCATCCCTGAGCATCTGAACATTGGTGCGACTGACAGGTACTTCGACGCCATTGGCCAGCACCAGCCGCACATTGCGCCCCTCGCGTCTGATTTCCTCGACGGCCCCGCGCGCGACCCACCAGCTGCGGTGCACCTGCAGACCCTCAGCCGCGTCCAGTTCCGCCACCGCGTCGCGCAGGCGCAGCAGTACGAGATCGGAGCCCAGCGCGGTGTGAGCGCGGACATAATGATCTTCCATTTCCAGAGCCTGCAGATCCGTGCCAAGCGATGGCGGCAAGCGGTCGAGAAAGCGCGGGGGCAGGTCCTCGCCGGTCTTTGCAATTCCATCGGATCGCGCATGCGTGGGCGGCGGTCTTGTGCTGTCGCGACCCAGCAGCTGAAACAGCACAGTGACGGCCCCGCCGACGACGAGCACGTTGAGGTAATGTGTTAGCGCCGTCTCGGGATCGGGCATGGACAACGGTCCGTACAAACCGTTCAGCGACCACACGATGGCCGCCATTGGTACAGTCGCCAGCAAGACGCCGGCGATCCATAATCCGGCGCGCGGTAGGTCCAGCTGCCGATGGATACGAGCAACAAGCACGCCGAGCGGTGCATAGACCGCGTAACCTGCGTAGGCGAGCCCCAGCCACATAGCGAGCCGTGTGACGAAAGGTTGCTCGAAACTGCCAAAGGGGCCGATGACGGCCATCAGGACACCGAGCACCGACATCACGGACAGGTCCACCGCCAATTTGCGCGCAAGCGTCCTTTTCCGGCCTGTGTCCTCCGCGGTCATCGCGCCGGTTTGCCTGCCCGTTCGCGATACGTAAAGTGGCAAGACACCACAAATGCGTGCTTTTCGCGAAGGATCCTGCCCGCCTGCGCACAGCGCATTGCACGCGAACGGCAGGGCAGCAGGAAGGGTCTCACGAACCTCAAGCGGAGACCTTCACATGACCACCTTCAACAACCAGACGGCACGCCGAGCCCAGCCCGGCCATGCCTTCGATCTCTCGCCTGTGGCCCGCACCCTTATCAGCCTGTCCTGCTTCACCCTGTGCTTCTTCGTAGTTCTGGCGCTTGGCCGAGCCGCATTTGGTTTTGCCCCGGACCTGCATCATTACGACAAGCTGCCGGTCTGGATCCACGTGGCCTGTGTCGTCCCGGCCATTCCGCTGGGTGGTTACCTGTTGCTCGCCCGCAAGGGGACGAAGCGTCACAAGCAGCTCGGCAAGTTCTGGCTCATCCTCATGTTGGCGACGGCCACTTCCGCCATCTTCATCAAGTCGGGCGGTAGCTTCAGCCCCATCCATTTATTGATACCGGTGACCTTTCACGCCGCGTGGAAAACGGTGGCCACAGCGCGGCGCGGCAATATCGCCGGCCACAAGAAGCATCTCGTTCTGACCTATGTGCTGGCGTTGCTGGCGCCGGGTATCATTGCTTTTGCAGTTCCCGGCCGTCTGATGAACCAGATGGTATTCGGCTAAGCCGCCTCATCCTCCGCATCGAGGCCATAGGCGGTGTGCAGAACACGCACTGCCAGTTCGGTTTCGTCCTCGTCGATCATCACGCTGACCTTGATTTCCGAGGTGGTGATCGCCTGGATGTTGATCCCGCGGTCGGCGAGTGCCTGGAACATGGTCGCGGCGACACCTGCATGGCTCTTCATGCCGACGCCCACGACACTGATCTTTGCGATCTTGCTGTCGGTGATCAGGCGGTTGTAGCCGATGTCGTCGCGCCTGTCCTCGAGCAGGGCCTGCGCACGGGCGAGGTCGGCTTGGGGCACGGTGAAGGTGACGTCGGTCTCACCCTTGTCGCGCCCCACGTTCTGGATGATCATGTCGACGTTGATGCTGGCCTGCGCGAGCGGTTCGAAGATATGCGCCACCGAACCCGGCTTGTCGGGCACGCGGGTGAGGATGATCTTGGCTTCGTTCTTGTCGTGCGCGATGCCGGTTACGTGCTGGCGTTCCACTTCGCCCTTCTCCACCAATTCGTCCATTTCCTCTTCCGACACGATCATCGTGCCCGGAAGTTCGTCTGCGGGGATCGCATCGTCGCCCACGAAGCTGGAGAGGACCTGCACGCGCACACCCTCCTTCATGGCAAGGCCCACGCTGCGGGTCTGCAGCACCTTGGCCCCCACACTCGCCAGTTCGAGCATTTCCTCGTAGGTCACCGCCTTCAGCTTGCGTGCCTTGGCCACGATCCGCGGGTCGGTGGTATAGACGCCGTCGACATCGGTATAGATGTCGCAGCGGTCGGCATTGATCGCCGCTGCCACTGCTACTGCAGAAGTGTCGGACCCACCACGCCCGAGTGTCGTGATCCGGCCATCTGTCGCAAGGCCCTGGAACCCGGGGATAACCGCAATTTCGCCTCGCTCCATTGAGGCGACAAGCTCGTCCGCATCGATACCCTCGATCCGCGCACGGGCATGGGCTTCGATGGTCCGGACCGGCAATTGCCAACCCAGCCAGCTGCGTGCCTTGGCCCCCACCGACTGGAGCGTCAGTGCCAGAAGGCCCGAGGTGACCTGCTCGCCGCTTGCCACCACCACATCGTATTCGGCCGGATCGTAGAGCGCGTTGGCTTCGCGGCAGAAGTTTACAAGCCGATCGGTTTCGCCGGCCATGGCGCTGACGACAACCGCAACCTCGTTGCCGCCCGCCGCCTGCTTGCGCACGATATTGGCGACGCGGCGAATGCGTTCGGTCCCTGCCATGGAGGTGCCGCCGAATTTCATCACGATGCGGGCCAAGCGGGAATCTCTCCGTACTGGAATGCGTGGGATATGGCTGCTAGCCACGGCGCATGAGCGATGCAACCACGAGCCGTCCAAGCAATACTTCGGTCGGCCAAACGATCCGGCCCGAAGAGGCTGCGCATTTCGGCAAGCTGGCCAAGGACTGGTGGGATCCGAAGGGATCCAGCGCGATGCTGCACAAGCTCAATCCCGTGCGCCTAAAATTCCTGCGCGAAGCCATCGACCTGCACTGGACGGGCGACGTTCGCGATGCGCGGCCGCTCGCGGGCAAAAGCGCGCTCGACGTGGGGTGCGGCGCAGGGCTGCTCTGCGAACCGCTGGCGCGGTTGGGTGCGGATGTGACCGGTGTCGACGCGGCGCCCGAAAACGTGGCAGCCGCCGCGATCCATGCCGAACGCAGCGGGCTCGACATCCGCTACATGGCGGGCGAGCTTGCCGGACACGACATCGGCACCTTCGATCTGGTCACCGCGATGGAGGTGATCGAACATGTCGCCGACAAGCAGGCCTTTGCCGCGCAACTGGCGGTACGGCTGGCCGAAGGCGGGTTGATGGTCCTTTCCACCCCCAACCGGACCGTGCGGTCGCGCGCGCTCATGATCGGTGCGGCGGAGAGCTTCGGACTGATCCCGAAAGGGACGCACGAATGGAGCGATTTCGTCACTCCCGGCGAGCTATCCGAAATACTTGCCTCGGCAGGTCTCATCATGGGTGAACCTAAGGGTATCGCATTTTCGCCGATGAAGGGACTGCACCTCTCGGACGATTTGTCGCTGAACTACATCGTCACTGCTCGCGCAGCTTAATCGCAACTGCCGGATCGTCGGTGAAATAGCCGTCTACCCCGGCCGCATCGAGAAGGCCGATCAGGGCCTCCACATTACCGCGCGCGGCCTCGCCGCCCGAGCTGCGCAGCGGCTTCGGCAGGAAGACGTTTTCCTTGCGCACCGTCCAGGCGTGAACTTCCAGCCCCGCCGCCTGCGCCGCCTCGATCAGCCCTGTGGGTGTCCCATCGGGATTGAGCAGAAGGCGTAAATCCGCGCCCACCGCATCGGCATAGCTGGTCACTTCGGCCAGTCCGCTGGGGGAAAGCATGTCCTCGTAACGCAAAGCCGGTTCGTCGGCGGGCCCTTTTCCCGGTGTGGCAAGCAGCACCAGCCTTGCGTCGATCAGCTGGTTGAGGCGGCGCAATGGAGCTACTTCGAAGCTCTGCACGAAGACCGCGTCTTCCGCATCGTCCAGACCGGCATCGCGCAAGGCAGTGACCAGCAGGTCGACGCTGTCGATGCCCGCTTCCTGCAGCAGGAAGGTAGGGTGCTTCAGTTCGGGATACAGGCCGATAGTGCGGCCCGTCTCTGCCTGCTTGGCCCTCACCAGCTTCACGATCTCGGCGAAGGTCGGGACGGGATAGAGCCCGTCGAAGCGGGCATTGGCTGGCCGGACGCCGGGTAGGCGCTCCTTTGCCCGCAGCGTACGCAATTCGGCGAGGGTGAAGTCTTCGGCGAACCATCCGCTCACCATGGTTCCATCGATCGTCTTGGTGCGTCGGCGGTCGGCGAATTCCTCGCGCTCCCCGACATCCGTCGTGTCCGAAAGTTCGTTTTCGTGGCGTGCGACGAGGTGGAGATCCTGGGTCACGACCAGGTCAGGTTCGATGTAATCTGCGCCCTGGTCTATCGCACGCTCGTAGGCCGCCAGAGTATGCTCTGGCCGCTCCCCGCTTGCGCCGCGATGCGCAATCACGAGCATCTCCTGTGCGCTGGCTACCGCCGGGCTGGCAAGGATAAATAGTAACGAAATCTTGAGGACGAATCGGCTAAACAATCTCGTCATGTTCAAGAAGCTCCTAATCGGCACGGCCATCGTGGTGGGACTCATCTACGGGTCGGGAAACGATTTTGCGTCCCTAAAGCAGCAAATTACCAGCACTTCGAACGAAAACGCCCGCGGCCTGACTGCCGGAGACAACAAGGGTTGGGGAAGCGACAGCGGTTATTGAAACGCCGCGGACCAGTCGTCTTCCGAAAAGCCCACCAGTACGCCGCCTTCATGTTCCACCACCGGGCGCTTTATCATGCTCGGATGTTTCACCATCAAGTCGATCGCCTTTGTGCGGTCGATATCGATCTTGTCCCCGTCGGATAGTTTGCGGAAAGTCGTCCCGCGCCTGTTGAGAAGGGCTTCCCACCCCGCCAAATTGCTCCACGCCGACAGTCTGGAAGGATCGGCACCCTCCTTCTTGTAATCGTGGAACGCGTATTCGATACCCTGCGTGTCGAGCCATTTCCGGGCCTTCTTGACGGTGTCGCAGTTGGGAATTCCGTACATTGCAGGTCTGGTCATTGAGTCAGCTATCTCTTCAATTCCGGGCAGTGTGAGTCTCGGCTTGGGCATGCCACAGAATTACCGCTACGGCGACACAGTCTATGGCGAGCGGCGAAAGCGCGTCTAGCGCGTCATCGGCGTATCGCCCTGCGCAGATTGATGACAATCGTGTGGTTGGTGGGAAGAAGGGGGGAGCATATGTTGAGACAAGGATTGGCATTGGCGGGCGCGGTCGGGCTGGCGGCCTGTGCAACGGTTCCGGCTTCAGTCGAAAGTCAGGCGTTCGCACCGGATTGCCCAGCGATCGACAAATTCCTCGAAAATACCGTCATGGAAGGCCGAACGGTCGGAGCATCGACCCTGGTCTGGAAAGATGGACGCGAGGCCTGCTTCGAGTCCGCAGGATTGGCATCGCGCGAAGACAACCGTCCTTTCGCTCGCGACACCCTCTTGCAGATTTTCTCCATGACCAAGCCGGTAACCGGCGTGGCACTGATGCAGCTCTGGGAGCAGGGCAGGTTTGGGCTGGACGATCCGCTCTATTGGCATCTTCCCGAATATAAGGGCCTGCAGGTTGCAACCGGTATCGGCAGCGATGGCAAGCCGGTACTGCGCGATCCCTCACGGCCGCCGACCGTCCGCGATGTGCTGCGCCATACGGCGGGGTTTTCCTACGGCGATTCGGGCGAGCCCGCTGACAGGGTCTGGGCGACAGTTGATCCGCTCTCGGCCGACAATACGCTCGCCGAGTTTTCCGAGAAGATGGCAATGGTGCCGCTTCGTGCCGATCCGGGTACCCGATGGATCTATTCCGCCAGCGTCGATGTGCAGGCGCGGCTCGTCGAAGTATTGTCGGGAATGACCTTCGACGAATACGTTGCCGCCAACCTATTCGAGCCATTGGGCATGGCCGATAGCGGATGGAAGCGCGAAAGCAGCGATCTCGGACGGTTGGCCCGCATATATTTAGCCGGCGAAGACGGCGGGCTTGAACCCATGCCACGTGAGGACTGGCTCGAAGCGAATTTTGCCGGAAAGCCGATGACGATGGGCGGCTCGGGCATCGTGACCACGGTTGACGATTACATGCGCTTCGCCCGCATGCTGCTGAACGAGGGCGCGCTGGACGGCGCACGCATTCTTGAACCGGCGACGATACGCCTGATGTCCACCGACACACTTGATCCGCGCATCTCCCCTGGAGATCGTTCGTGGCTGACGGGCAAGGGAACCGGGGGCTTCGGCTTGGATTTCTTCGTGCGCACTGCGCCGCCCATGTCGGCGGACGAAAACAGGGGGACGGTCGGCGAATTCTTTTGGGACGGATTGCCATCCATGCTGTTCTGGGTGGACCCGGGGCAGGATATGGCGGTCGTCTTCGCGACGCAGAAAATTCCGTTCGACAACGCACTGCACCGCGACTTCCGGATCGCCGTCTATGGCACAGATTATGCGGGTGTCCCGCCGGAATGAGCCGATAGAGATGGCAAGCGTGTAAGCTACAGCTTGCCGGTCGTTAAACCCGGTAGCTACCGGTTACCGCCCAAGTTGCCTGTATCTAGTACCTCGGGCTCAGGTGCGCATCGGCGATAGCTACCGCAAGCGCGTCGGCAGCGTCGGCTCCCGCGATCGCCGCTCCGGGCAGCAATACCTTGAGCATGGCCTGCACCTGATGTTTGTCCGCGCCGCCTGTGCCGACCACGGCCTTCTTGACCAGCCGCGCTGCATGTTCATTGACCTGCAGGCCAGCAGCACCGCAGGCGGCCAGCACTGCGCCGCGAGCCTGGGCCAGCTTCAGGGTCGATTGCGGGTTCTTATTTACGAAGACCTCTTCGGCAGCGGCGCGGTCGGGCGTGTATTCGGCAATGACACTCGCCACTCCCGCCTGCAGCAAGGCCAGACGCTCTGCCATCGGCTGGTTCGGCCCGGTGGGCACCTGACCGTTGGCGAGATGCGTGATGCGCGAACCTTCGGCGCGGATCACGCCCCAGCCAGTGCAGCTGAGCGAAGGATCGAGGCCGAGGATAATCATCGCTTCGCGCGTCTCCTACAGCCCGATCCGCCAGCCAAGGCGCCACGCCAAAGCAAGCAGGAATGCCGCGCCGAGCACGAGGGCGATTGCCCATTCGCGCGCCCTCACCGCGAAACCTCTCAGGCCCCGACCTTGTCCATCACCTCGTCCGAAATCTCGTAATTGCCCCAGACGGTCTGGACGTCGTCATCGTCTTCCAGCGCGTCGATCAGCTTGATCAGCGTGGAAGCATTCTTTTCGTCCATGTCGACGGTAATATTCGGCTTCCATGCCAGCTTGACGTTCTCCGCCGCGCCCAGCGACTTTTCGAGATCGCCGGCAACCTGGTGGAGATCGTCCGCGGCAGTCCAGATGGTGTGGCCGTCTTCCGAGCTTTCGATGTCCTCCGCGCCGGCTTCCATGGCGGCTTCGAGGACCTTGTCCTCGCCGCCCGCACTGGCCGGATATTCGATCAGGCCGAGCCGTTCGAAGCCGTGCTGGACGCTGCCTTCGGTGCCGAGATTGCCGCCGTTCTTGCTGAAGGCCGTGCGCACGGCCGTGGCCGTCCGGTTGCGGTTGTCGGTCAGCGCTTCGACAATGATCGCACTGCCGCCGGGGCCATAGCCCTCGTAACGCACTTCTTCGTAGTTCTCGCCGTCACTGGCAGAGGCCTTGTCGATCGCGCGCTGGATGTTGTCCTTCGGCATCGACTGCGCCTTGGCCGCATTGACCGCCAGGCGTAGTCGCGGGTTCATGTCCGGATCGGGCATGCCCATTTTCGCAGCCACCGTAATCTCGCGGCTCAGCTTCGAAAACAGGTTCGAGCGCTTCTTGTCCTGCGCGCCCTTGCGGTGCATGATATTCTTGAACTTGGAATGGCCTGCCATGGGTCTCGTTTGCCGCCTGAATGTTTATAATCGCGTGGTCCCTTAGCCGCTTCCCGGTCCTTCCGACAAGCCTCGCAAGCAGTGCATCTTTTGTGAAACCGCGCATTCAAAGGCTGTTCATGGCAAAGGGCGTAAGACACTGATCATTCGCTGGAAGAATGCCATGGGGAATTGGCACGCGGCGAAAGTTATGAAACTATCGTGTATCAAGGGCTTCGCACCCGGCGACGCTGCCGCGCGATACGAAAGGACCCAAGCTATGACCACCCGTTCGAAGGGTTGGGGGCGCAAACTCAAGCTGGCCTCCGTTCCCATGATCCTTGCAGGCCTTGCCGCCTGCGCCACGCCTTTCCAGGCTGATGTGTCGCGCTTCCAAACGCAGCTTCCCGCTCCACAGGGTGAAAGCTTTGCGGTAGTGGCCGATGACCCCGAACTGGCTGGCGGCCTTGAGTTTTCTCAATACGCTGACTTCGTCGAAGCTGAGATGGCGCGTCTCGGCTATGCTGAGGCTGCCTCTCCCGACGACGCAACGTTGCTTGTTCGCTTCGACTACGGTGTCGACAATGGACGTGAACGCGTGCGCAGCACCGGGTTCCATGATCCGTTCTATTCGCCTTGGCGCGGCTACCGGTCTCCATTCTATCGCCCGCGCTACTACCGCACCCGGGATGGTCGACTGATCCGTGCCGGTTATGCCGGTAGCCCTTGGGGTTATGGCTTTTACGATCCCTGGTTCGGCGGTCCCGACGTGACGAGCTACACGGTCTATACCAGCGGTATCGACATGAAGATCGACCGTGCTGCCACGGGCGAGCGCCTGTTCGAAGGCAAGGCACAGGCGCTGTCGACCTCGAACCGTCTCCAGTACCTCGTCCCCAATCTGGTCGAGGCCATGTTCACCGACTTCCCCGGCAATTCGGGCGAAACGGTGCGCATCTCGGTCAAGCCGGAAGACGAAAATACCGTTCGCCGGCTCGACTGACGTTAAATTGATCTCGCTTTTAGGCGGGAACTGAAAAGAAAAGGCGGCCACGGATTGGGCCGCCTTTTCTCTATCTGCTGCGCATTCGCCACACCAGATTCGCGTAGACGATGGCAGACGTGAACGCTGCGCCCTCAATCATCGCGGTCACCAGGTGGGTGATCTCTCGAAAGCCTTCGTCTCCGAAGAGGGCTCCCACGCCCGCCATTTGTAAGTGCGAAGCCGGGAACTGCGCTTCGAGTTGGGCAAGCGTTGCTCCCAGAAACGACCCGCCGGACAGCGCCGTCAGGGCGGTGACCGATGCGCCGACAATCGCAGCCAACAAGATCGTCACAGTTCGTGACCTGTTCGCACCCAGCATGATCTGCAGACTGGCACCGGCAGCGGTTCCCAACGCCATTCCCTCGAACATTCCCGTAACCCGGCCCGGAAACACACCGGTCAGCGATTGCATACCGTATGCTGCCAGCGCCGACCCCAGCCCACCAACCACGATACCGCCGGCGGCTCCGCCAAGAACGACCGACCAACCCCTCTCACCGCGCCAGAGCGTGGCAAGCGCCATCCCGGCGCCGATTGCCGCCCCGCCAAGCACTGCAAGAGTGGCGGAAAGCAGGATGAGCGTCGCTATCCCCGCCACCCCGCCCGTGGTTCCGGCGATCCCGTAAAACAATCCGCCCAAGAGACCGGCCGCCAATGCGCCCAATGTAGTTGCCCCCGCCACTCGCGCGGCTGGCGACTGTTGGTTCGCCATTGGACGCGCGTCTTCAGCTCCCGTGATTTCGGCCACGAAACGATAGCCGTGCTTGGGCACCGTTTCGATGTAACGCGGTGCAGATGCTCCGTCGCCCAGCGCGCGCCGCAACGTGCGAATGCACTGGGTGAGTGCTTCGTCGGTTACCGGGATGCCTTTCCAGACATCGTCCATGAACCGCTCTTTCGTTACGAGACTGCGCGGGTTTGTCGCAAGTAACGCCAGGGCATCGAAATAGCGGCTTCCGAGCTCGACCTTCTGGCCCTCGCAAAGCAATTGCCGATTGTCGAAGTCGAGAACGAATTCGCCGAAGCGAAGGCTTCCGGTGATGTCTCCCATAACCGACCGGTTAGGCTATGATTGCCTCGTGAGGAAGGGTTTCAGCAATTGCTCACGAATTGCTCATGCCGCTCACCCGGGGCGGCGGTTAGTTGTCGCCCTGTCCACAGGGAGAAAGATTATGTCCGACGTTGTTAAGGCACTCAATGGTTGGCGCATCGCCGGATGGGGCGCGCTTGCTGCACTCCTGATCCTCCCGGCGATCGCCATGCGGTTCACTCCGGAAGTCGACTGGACGGCATCCGATTTCCTATTTGCAGGAATAATTCTTGCGGTGCTGGGAATCGGGGGCGAGATCGCCTTGAGGGTTGGGCGCAACGCCCCGCATCGGTCGGGGATAGGGATCGCAGCACTGGGCGGCTTCCTGACAGTCTGGATCAATGGCGCAGTGGGGATGCTGGGAAGCGAAGACGAACCGACCAACCTCGTTTTCATTGCATTGGTTGGCGTAGCGATATTCGCCAGCCTTATCGTGTGGTTCCGCCCCTCGAGCATGCGCTGGATCATGGCGGCACTTTCCGCTGGTCAGTTCGCGGTGGGTATCGCAGCAGGGTTATGGACCATGCCCGGACACTCCCTTGAATGGGGTGTACTGACTTTTTTCGCCTTGATCTGGGGCTCGTCTGCCGCGTGTTTTCATGCGGCGAACCAGCGCGCAAGGAAATGATGCGGTGCTAGACCAGTTGCGCGTGGCCGCCGGTTGATCCGAAGCCACCTTCACCGCGGGCGGTATCATCGAGCTCTTCGACTTCGTCCCACGAAGCCTGAACGACCGGGGCGATCACCAGCTGTGCCACCCGGTCGCCGCGCGCAATCGTGAACTCGTCGGAACCGTGGTTGATAAGAATGATCTTCAATTCCCCGCGATAGTCGCTGTCGATCGTGCCCGGGGTGTTGGGCACGGAAATGCCGTGCTTAAGCGCGAGGCCCGAACGAGCCCGGACCTGAATTTCGAAGCCTTGCGGGATCGCCATTGCCAGACCTGTCGCCACGGCATGACGTTGGCCGGGTCTGAGCGTCACGCTCTCTGCTGACAGCACGTCCATGCCGGCGGCACCGCTGGTCGCGTAGGCGGGCAAGTCGAGCCCGTGGCCATGCGGCAGCCGCTTGATGCGGACCGGCACCGGGTCAGTCACGCGGGTCTTCCTCCGGTGCAACGAGTGCTTCGGCCGCGCGGCGGACCAGTTCGCGAGCGACGTCTTCCTTGGGCATTTCGGCGAGGCTTTCCACGCCGCCCGAGGTGACGATGTGAACCTGGTTCAAATCGCCGCCCATCACGCTTTCGCCTTCAACACCAGCGACATTGTTGGCCACGATCCAGTCGGCACCCTTGCGCTTGCGTTTGGACTTCGCGTTCTCGACGACGTTTTCGGTTTCGGCAGCGAAGCCGATCAGGAGATGCGGTCGTTTGCGCCCCGCTGCGACGGCGGCAAGAATGTCCGGATTCTCGGCGAGGATAAGCGCAGGCGGTGCGCTGCCGCGCTTTTTCATTTTTTCGCCTGCGACATGGCGGCTCTTCCAGTCGGCCACGGCGGCGACCATGAAGGCTGCATCGGCAGGAAGCGCATTGCGCACTTCTTCTGCCATGTCTTCGGCTGTCTCTACATCGATGCGATCGACACCCACCGGGGTGGGAAGATGCACGGGACCGGAAATAAGCGTTACTCGTGCTCCAGCCGCTGCAGCCATGGCAGCGATGGCAAAGCCCTGCTTCCCGCTCGAACGGTTGGCGATGTACCGCACCGGATCGATCGGCTCGCGGGTCGGACCGGCAGTAACCAGTACGTGCTTGCCGTAGAGCGGGCGATGTTCGGGATCTTCGTCGAAAATCGCCTGACCATAGAGCGGATTCGCGGCCAATGCTTCCGATGCGTCCAATACCTGGGCATCGCCTGGAATCGGCTGCGGCATGGCGCGCGCGTCCAGCCGGGCGACGGTGTGGTTGATTGCTTCCTTGTCCGTCGGAGGAGCAGAGGCAGCCCCGCCCTTCTTGGCAAGCAGCGGCCCGCCGAGATCCGGATTGAATTCTGGCTCCTCGAACGCGTCGGCGTCGAAATCGACTTCCTCGAATTCGTCCTCGTCGAAATCCTGTTCGACCTCCTTCTCACTGCGCTTTGCGGTGCTGCGCGGGATGATCGCATTGAGCAGGCTGCCGAGTCCCGAACCGCTATAGGAGGACTTCTCTTCGTCGTATTCGTGTTCGTCAGCTTCTGCCGGTTCGCCGTGCTCGTCGCTCTCTGGATCGACGGAAAGCGGCGAGAGTTGCGGGGCCGGCGGAGCAAGTTCGGGCAGGTCGATATCCAGATCGAGCTGTTCGGCGATCTTCTGCAGGATCGCCGCCGGTTCCGGCAGGCGTCCGGGACCGAATTCCCCACACGCCATCGCGCCTTCGTCCGGATCCATCACGGTAACGCCCGCCTGACGGAGCCATTCGGCATTACGCTGGGTCGCAGAATGCTCCCACATGCGCACGTTCATCGCGGGCACGGTCACGACTGGCTTGTCGGTGGCGAGGATCAGAGTGGTGGCGAGATCGTCGGCGATGCCCGCAGCCATCTTTGCAAGGAGGTCCGCCGTGGCCGGGCATACGACGACGAGGTCGGCCTGCCGCGAAAGCTGGATATGCCCCATCTCCACCTCGTCCTTGAGGTCGAAGAGCGAGGTATAGACCTTGTTCTCGCTCAGCGCGGCAAGCGCCATGGGTGTAACGAATTGCTGGCCACCTTCGGTCAGGACGCAAGTGACATCGCCCCCCGCCTTCTTGATCAGGCGCACGAGTTCGCAGCTCTTGTAGGCGGCGATGCCGCCTCCGATGACGAGCAGTATCCTGGGGCCGCTCACGCGCCCATGCCCGCTGTCTTCATGGTGCGCTGACTGGCTCGCGCGGATCGGCTGGTGAATTCCCATTGCGTCATCGATGCGCTTGCTAGCGCCCCCTGTCCGTCATTTCCAGCGCGCATAAGCACACTATTCAAGCTCATCCTTGCCAGCCTATGGTTTAGAAATCCGTAACGGGGGAATTTCACCATGCATTTCATTCTCGCCGGTCTGCTTGCGCTCGGTGCGCTGCTCGACCTGATCCTCGGCATCAGCTTCTTCATCGATCCCGCCAAAGCTGGTTCCGATTTCGGGCTGCATTCGCCCACGCCGATGGGTCTGTCGGCCATGCGCGGGGATTTCACCGCCTTCTTCTGGGTTGCGGCGATCAGCATGGGTATCGGCGCATGGAAGCGGCGCGGAGACGTATTGTGGCCCGCGCTTGCGCTCTTCGCCATCGCTTTTACCGGGCGACTGGTGAACCTCGTGGTGGTCGGCGATTACGACGGCTGGTGGCAGCCCATGACTGTCGAAGCGCTTCACGTCATCGTGATCGCTCTCGCGATCCAGGTCTTTCCCTTCGGCGGGATCAGCCCAGCAGACCCTGTGTGACAGCGGCCCAGGACGCGATGCCGCCCAAGGCTGCCGCCGCAACATAGCCGACCCAGCCGCGTTTCTTGCGCTTGGGGGCTCCCGGTCCGAATTCGATCGGGATTTCGGGCAGCGGCGGCGGTTCGGGCGCCCCGCCCCGGGTAGGGAAGCGATCCTCGATCCGGCGGACGAGTTCGGGAATACGTAGCAGCGTTGCGGTATCTTCGCGGATCCGGTCCGCGATGGCGGCTTCGGGGCCGAGTTCGTCGCGAATCCAGCTGCGGACATAGGGGGCGGACACGTCCCACATGTTGATCTTGGGATTGAGCTGGGTGGCGATGCCTTCGACCATTACCATGGTCTTCTGCAGCAGCAGAAGATGAGGCTGGGTCTGCATGTCGAAATCGCGCGTGATTGCGAACAGCCCGTCGAGCATCTGGCCGACGCTCAACTCGCTTACCGGCTTGCCGCGCATCGGCTCGCCCACAGCCCTGAGCGCCGTCGCGAACTCGTCGACATTATGGTAGCTGGGCACATATTGTGCCTCGAAATGGATCTCGGCAACGCGGCGGTAATTGCCTGTGGTCAGACCATAGAGGATTTCGGCCAGCCACATGCGCGCGCGCCGGTCGATCCTCCCCATGATGCCGAAATCGATCGCCGCGATTGTCCCGTCGGGCTTAACGAACAAGTTGCCCTGATGCATGTCGGCGTGGAAGAATCCGGCCGCGATAGCCTGTTTGAGAAAGGCAAGGACCAAACGGCTGGCCAGATCGTCCATGTCGTGGCCTGCGGCGATCAGCGCTTCGGTGTCGCTGATCTTGATCCCGTCGATCCAGTCGATGGTCATGACCCGGCCATTGGTCCGGTCCCAGTCGATATCTGGGATCTCGTATTTCTCGGTTGCGACCATGTGCTCGGCCAGTTCGGAAGCGCTCGCCGCCTCGCGCCGAAGATCGAGCTCCCGATTGGTCCAGCGTTTGAAATTGGCGATGGTCAGGCGCGGGCGGAGGCGCGCGCCCTCTCCGCCGAAGCTTTCGAGATGCGCGGCAGCCCATTCATAGGTGTCGATATCGCGCGCAAAGCGTTCGCGCACGCCGGGGCGCAGCACCTTGACCGCGACTTCGCGGCCCTCGGTCGTCACCGCGCGGTGCACCTGCGCGATCGAGGCAGCGCCGATCGGCACCGGATCGAATTCCGACCATAGCGCCTCCAGAGGCTGTTCGAAGCTGGCCTCGATACTCGCCTTGATCTCCGAGAAATCGACCGGGGGCAGGTTGTCCTGCAGGCTCAGGAGGTTGCGTGCCGCTTCCTCTCCGACAAGGTCGGGACGGGTCGCCAATGTCTGTCCGAGCTTGATGGCTGCCGGACCGATATCCTTGAAGGCCCCGGCATAGTCGGGCTCTTTCGGCTGCACCGTTCCGAAGCGAGCGATCCGCGCCAGCCGCTTGACCGGCGGCGGCGTATTCGGATCACGCTCGATCCCGCGCAGCGCGCCATGCCGCGCAAGCGTGCGGCCCCATTTCAAGAGCCGCCAGATATGCGTTGCGGGCCGTGCCACCGCTAGACTTTCCACCCCGAGTGGATGTTCACCGCGCCGCCGAGTATTTTCTCGACACGTGTGTTCTCGAAGCCCGCATCGCGGATCATGGCCTTGAACTCGGGTGGCTTGGGGAACCGGCGGATCGACTCGGCCAGGTAGCGATAGCTGTCCTCGTCACCAGCAATCGCCTTGCCGATCTGCGGCATGACCTTGTGCGAATAGAGGTCGTAGACTTCCTTGAAGCCGGGCCAGTCGGTCTGGCTGAATTCCATGCAGTAGAACCGTCCGCCGAACTTCAGAACGCGGTGCGCCTCGCGGAGGGCCTTGTCGATGAAGGTCACGTTGCGGATGCCGAACACGATGGTGTAGGCGTCGAATGTGCGGCTGGAAAACGCCAGTTCCTCGGCATTCTGGCGAGACCACACGAGTCCATCGATGCCGCGCTCCATCGCGCGTTCGATGCCGACGTCGAGCATTTCCTGGTTGATGTCGGACACGGTGACGCTCGCACCCTTGTCCGCCATACGGAAGGCAATATCGCCCGTGCCGCCCGCCATGTCGAGGATCTGTTCGCCCGGCTGCGGCTTCACGCGCTTGACGAAGCGGTCTTTCCAGAGCCGGTGCATTCCGGCGCTCATGGCGTCGTTCATCACGTCGTATTTGGCGGCAACGCTGGAAAAGACCTCGCCCACGCGGCCGGTCTTTTCGGATGCGTCGATGTCTTCGTAGCCGAAGGAAACGGTGTCGTTCATGGAGGCGAGCCTTAGGGGGAATTGAGCGGGGCGCAAAGGGTGTTAGAGGGGTTTTCATGCCAGAGCTTCCCGAAGTCGAAACAACGGTGCGCGGACTTGCCCGGTTCCTCGAGGGGGAGACGATCACGCGCGTCACGGTCAACCGCCCCGATATGCGCCGCCCCTTCCCGCCCGATCTGGTGCAGGCGCTGACCGGCGCAAGCGTGACGCACCTGTCGCGCCGGGCGAAATACGGGCTGATCCATACCAGCCGCGACCATGCCATGATCTTTCACCTCGGCATGAGCGGGCGCTGGCGGATCGACCCGGAGGTTGACGAGAAACACGACCATCTCGTGATCGAAACCGCAGGCCACCGTTTCGCCCTCAACGACCCGCGCCGCTTCGGTTCGGTCGACCTGATGACCAGTAGCGAACTGGTTACGTGGAAACCCTTCACCGCTCTGGGACCGGAACCATTGGGCGACGATCTCACCCCCGAACATCTGCGCGAGGCGACACGCGGGCGCAAACAGGCGATCAAGCTGCTGCTGCTAGATCAGAGCATCGTGGCAGGCCTTGGCAATATCTACGTCTGCGAGGCGCTGTGGCATGCGGGCATCCACCCGCGAAAGGCTGGGGGCAAGGTGACCCTGCCGCAACTCCGCCGCCTCGTGCCTGCGATCAAGGATGTGCTGGAGCGCTCCATCAGCGACGGCGGTTCTACCTTGCGCGATTTTGCCCAGCCCGACGGCAACCTCGGCTATTTCGCCACCCGCTTCCACGTCTACGGTCGCGAAGGGGAGCCCTGCCACCATGAGGACGGCGGCACCATCCGCCGCATCGTACAGGGTGGTCGCAGCACGTGGTTCTGCCCGGTTTGTCAGAGGTAGAATTCAGCCTAAGTCTTGCAATATTACTTGTCCGGCCATGCGCCAGCTTCAGCGGCAGAAACCACTTCGGCAACAGTGATAGGTTGAAGAGGGTCGGGGGTGACCCGGTGTATAGCCCAATACCAAGCCACCAAGAGAACGACGGCAATCAGGAAGCCAACCATTGCTCCGAGATCGAGCAACCCCGCAACTACGCCGCCTGCTACGGCGGCAGGCAATATGATCAAGCCGTTCCAACAGGAAAATCCTTCCGGCCCAAAATAGTCACCCCAATGCTGATATAGGTTCGTTAGATCAGTCCCGTATCGCTCCTGGAGAGATTGAAAGAATTCGACCGCATCGTCACCGTCCATTCCTAGGTCGTGAAGTAGCCGTGAGGATGGACTAATCTTCTCGGCCGACAGACCGCGCTCGTCAGCCAACATCCCGACAATCTCGCGACCTGTTTCGCTCATGACCTACAAATCCAGCGAGGCATATTCCCGTGGCGGGGGCAGGCCGTCCATCTTCTCGCTCAGCAGCGGGCGGAAGCTGGGGCGGCTTTTCATGACCATGTACCATCCTTGCGCCTGCTCATGTCCGCGCCAGTCGACCGCGCCGAGGTAATCGACGACCGAGAGATGCGCTGCACAGGTCAGGTCGGCGAGGCTCAGCTGGGGGCCTGCGAGCCATTGCCGCGTGTCGACCAGCCAATCGATATAGTCGAGATGGCCATGCAGCATCCGCCCCATCTGGCGCAGCACCTGCCCATCTGGCGGCTGCCGCAGGACAATCCGCTTCTTCATCTTCTCATTGAGGGCTGGCCCGCTCACGTCGGCATAGAAATTCTCGTCGAACAGAGCGACCAGACGCCGGATTTCGGCGCGCTGGGTTGCGCTGCCCGAAATCATCGGATTGCGTTCGACAGTCTCTTCCAGGAATTCGCAGATAGCCTGGCTGTCACACAGGGTGACCCGGCGCGCAGCATCATGGAGCACCGGGGTACGACCTGCAGGATTGAGCTGCCAGAAAGCGTCGCTTGCCTCCCAGGGATTTTCGCGCACCAGTTCGTAGGCGACCGACTTCTCGCCCATGAGCAAGCGGAGCTTCCGGCTGAAGGGACACAAGGGGAATTGGTGGAGTTGCCACATGCTGGCCCACCCCATGCATCACCCGGGCGCCAAAATCCACATCGCCGCGCAGCTGTCCGCCAAAATTTCGGCGTGAAGTCAGTCGGCTTGCGGCGCAGCGTCCTTTAACCGTTCCGCCATCTGCTCGAGCGCGGGCATCATCTGTTCGAAAGCGTCGGCCATCGAGCCCATCGTATCGAGCGCGCGCGGCAGGTTCTTCTCGATTGCTTCAGGCACGCGGTCCGCTTGGGGAGCCACCGAACGCAAGGTTGCGTCGGGATCGACCTTGGGCGCATCCTCGCCCGCGATTTCCCCGAGCGAGTTCATCAGGGGGGCAAGCGGCATGTCGAGCAGCACCTCGCTCATCGTCCGCAGCATAAGCGCCATCTGGCGCTGGTTTTCGGGGTCCCGCATGCGTTCGGCCATGTCGGAAAACGGGCTTTCCCGCTCTTCCAGCGCAAGCGGCTCTTGCGTGTCCGCATCCTGCGCAAATGCGGGGGCAGACGCCAAGAGGGCGGTCGAAGCAAGAGTTGTCAGAACAAGTTTACGCATGGTCATTCCCCGAATTTCGCGGCGGGAAGGTGCTACTCCCAGCCCGCTGAAAGGTGGCTGAACGGACTTCAGAGACCGGACGCCTCAAGCATCAGCAGGCAAGCTGGCATTACCTGCTCGATGGCTTGCGGATCACCTTTCAGCGCTTCCGCCTCCCGCATCACGAGCTGCGCAATCGCATCGCGGTTTGCCCCGGTCTGCTCCATCAATTGCGCCATGGTGCGCACGAAGAATTCCTGGCCGCGCTGGCCGAGTTCCGGATAGTCCTGAAAGCCCGCATCGCCGGCCTCACGTGACTGCTGGACCAGCGCGAAGGCAACACCGCAGCGCAGCGTGGTTTCCTGCTCCATCGTGAGAGCGGGAAGCGCAGGTGCGGGTTCCACGCCCTGCGCAGAAAGCGGAACCGCGGCAGAAAGGGCGGCGAGTGTGATCAAGGACTTTATCATGGCACCCAGCCTAAACCGGTGCCGATGAACCGCAAGCAACTTGCGGGGCCGCAGGAGCTTCACTACGCCAGCCGAAAAGGAGATTCGTTTCATATGAAAACCAGAGCCGCCGTCGCCTTCGAAGCCAAGCAACCGCTGGAGATCGTCGAACTCGATCTCGAAGGCCCGAAAGACGGCGAAGTGCTGGTCGAAATCAAGGCGACGGGCATCTGCCACACCGATGCCTATACGCTCGACGGGTTGGACAGCGAGGGGCTGTTCCCGAGTGTGCTGGGCCATGAAGGCGCAGGAATTGTGCGCGAGGTCGGCAAGGGCGTCACTTCGGTGAAGCCCGGCGACCATGTGATCCCGCTCTACACGCCGGAATGCCGCCAGTGCAAAATGTGCCTCTCGGGCAAGACCAATCTGTGCAGCGCGATCCGCGAAACGCAGGGCAAGGGCCTGATGCCCGACGGGACGACGCGGTTCAGCTACAACGGCAAGCCGATCTACCATTATATGGGCTGTTCGACCTTCTCGAACTTCACCGTCCTGCCCGAAATCGCCGTGGCGAAGATCCGCGAGGACGCGCCCTTCCACACCAGTTGCTACATCGGTTGCGGTGTGACCACGGGGGTGGGCGCTGTCGTGAACACGGCGCAGGTGAAGCCGGGCGACAATGTGGTGGTGTTCGGGCTGGGCGGGATCGGCCTCAACGTCATCCAGGGCGCGAAGATGTCGGGCGCCGACCGTATCGTCGGTGTCGACATCAATCCGGACAAGAAGAGCTATGCCGAACATTTCGGCATGACCGACTTCATCAATCCCAAGGAAGTGAAGGACGTGGTCGCCACCATCGTAGAGATGCTCGATGGCGGGGCGGATTACAGCTTCGACTGCACCGGCAATACCGACGTGATGCGTCAGGCGCTCGAATGCTGCCACAAGGGCTGGGGCACCAGCATCATCATCGGCGTGGCGGAAGCGGGCAAGACCATCGAGACGCGCCCCTTCCAGCTGGTGACGGGCCGCAACTGGCGCGGGACGGCATTCGGCGGGGCCAAGGGCCGCACCGACGTGGCCAAGATCGTCGACTGGTACATGGACGGCAAGATCCAGATCGACCCGATGATCACCCACGTCCTCAAGCTCGAGGAAATCAACAAGGGTTTCGACCTCATGCATGCGGGCGAAAGCATCCGCAGCGTGGTGGTTTACGACTGAATTTCACCAAGGAGAGAAGCAATGTTCAGCCATGTCATGCTGGGGGCCGACGATATCGACGCCTCGAAGAAGTTCTACGATGCCTGCTTCAAGGCGCTGGGCGGCCGCGAAGGCCAGATCGATCCCAAGGGCCGCGTGATCTATATTCACAATGGCGGGATCTTCCTGCTGACCAAGCCGATCGACGGACAGCCGGCGAGCTGCGGCAACGGATCGACCATCGGTTTTGCCGCCGACAGCCCCGAAATGGCCGATGCCTGGCATAAGGCTGGCAGCGAGAATGGCGGCACCGAGATCGAGGATCCGCCGGGCATGCGCGAAGGTGCAGGCATGAAGCTCTACCTCGCCTATCTGCGCGATCCTGCAGGCAACAAGGTCTGCGCGATGCACCGTCCGGGCTGATAGCTTGGGCCATCGCGGCGAAGCGGGATTGCGGGAGGACCTCCGGGCGCTCGCGATCCCCTTCGAGCATCACGAACACGAGGCCGTCTTCACGGTCGAGGAAAGCCGCGGGGTGAAGGAAGCCATCCCGGGCGAGCATACGAAGAACCTGTTCCTGAAGGATGCGGGCGGCGCCTTCTGGCTGGTCACCGTTCCGGCGGAAATGCGGGTCGATCTCAAGGCGCTGCCTGCCGCCATCGGCTGCAAGCGGGTGAGCTTCGGCAAGCCTGACGACATGGAGCGACTGCTGGGCCTTACACCCGGATCGGTCACTCCGCTGGGCGCGATCAACGCCGAACCGGGCAGCATCGCCGTGGTTCTCGACCGAACACTGGCCGAGGCGGCCCGTATCAACGTCCACCCGCTTCGCAATACCGCGACCATCGGCCTGTCCGGCGCGGACACCTTGCGATTGCTCGAACATTGGGGGCATGCGCCGCGCATTGCAGACATACCCGCACAGGAAACCGGATGACTCTCGAATACCTCTCCCAGAACAAGGCCTTTGGCGGCGACCAGTTCGTGCTGTCGCACCAGTCGGAAACGACGGGGACGGAAATGACCTTCTCCGTCTATGTTCCGCCCCATGCCCAGGGAGCGAAACTGCCGGTGCTCTGGTACCTTTCGGGCCTCACCTGCACCCATGCCAATGTCACCGAAAAGGGCGAATACCGCGCCGCCTGCGCCGAACACGGCGTGATCTTCGTCGCGCCCGACACTAGCCCGCGCGGTGACGACGTGCCCGATGCCAAGGACGAATATGATTTCGGCAAGGGCGCGGGCTTCTATGTCGATGCCACACAGCAGCCGTGGTCGAAGCACTACCGGATGCGCAGCTACATCGAGGAAGAACTCCCCGCGCTGGTAGCCGCCAACTTCCCCGCCGACATGACCCGACAGGGCATCACCGGCCATTCGATGGGCGGTCACGGCGCGCTGATCACCGCCCTGCGCAACCCGGACCGCTTCCGCTCGGTCAGCGCCTTCGCGCCGATCGTCGCCCCCGCGAAAGTCCCATGGGGCGAAAAGGCCTTGTCACGCTATCTCGGGGACGACCGCGATGCGTGGCGCGCATATGATGCCGTCGCACTGATCGAAGATGGCGCGCGGCTGGACAATCTGCTGGTCGACCAGGGCACGGCAGACAATTTTCTCGAAGAGCAGCTCAAGACCGGCCTGCTATCGATGGCTTGCGCCAAGGCAGGCATTCCCGCCGACATCCGCATGTGGGAAGGGTACGACCACTCCTATTACTTCATCTCGACCTTCTTGGGCGAGCATTTGGCGTGGCATGCGGAGCGGTTGGGTAAGTAGAAGGCGAAAAGGCGGCTGACGCCCCATTGTTGACATCCATCGACGTTCCCCTTTTTGCATCAAAAAGCTGAAAATGCTAAAAACAGTTCCTCTTTAAATAAGGAGCTGTCGTGAAATAAGGAGCTGTCGTGATAAATTCCCTCGTCGCCGTCGCTGTCATCCTAATAGGTGTTTTCGGATACAAGAACAGCAAACGTTCTGACAATCGCCCTGCCGATTGACCACCTTGCACCCCAAACGGTCATCCGCCTCTGTTTAGGATCACGCCAAAAGTGGACCGATTGCTTTGTGGAATTCTTTGCTGTTAACGGATATTTTTGATACAATGCCGACGCAAACATGCGTCCGATTATGTCGTTTAATCAAAGGTCCAGCTGGGTAGCAGACTAACACTATTCATCTTGGCTTCATATTCGGACGAGCAACCTTTGGCCTTATCGAGGGGACCTGCAATGCACTTACTAGCATCCGTTTTGCCGCTTCTTTCGGTAGGTATTGCCGCACCCCCTACTGGCTATTCGGAGCAATTCGAGAAAATCGCAGTTGCCGCGTCCTCTTTTCAGACTTGTGAACAGTTGGGCTACTCGGTCGATCGTCAAGGTATCGCCAGTTGGACTCGGGCCGCCAAACAGAACGCCGTTGCCGCTGGTGCTAGCGAAGACGAAGCTCGAAATAAGTTGCAGAAAGTCGTTCGGACTGAATGGAAAAGTGTTCTTGATCGCCATGCGCGCGCAAAGATCATGCAGCATTCTCCCAAGCACGTGGCTCGCAACAATCGCCTCTGGCAGTCTCGCTGCGAGAACTTGGCGGAAGATCCTTGGAGCGCGCCCTATTTTTCGGCCGATCGAGGCTGATCATCAATCGCTGTTCCGGGGGAGGGGCAGAAGTTCCACCCCTCAGCCCATTCGGGAAGTTAAGGTCCATCGCCTCACCCGTGCGCGGCGATGAATTCCTCCACCACCGGCGCGATCTTGCCGCGCCATTTGCTGCCGTTGAAGATGCCGTAATGTCCGGCGCCCTCCGCCATGTAATAGCGCTTCTTTCCGGTCTCGAGATTGGGCGTCAGTTCAAGCGCGGCGCGGGTCTGGCCTAGACCCGAGATATCGTCGCGCTCGCCTTCGATGGCGAGCAGGGCGGTCTCGGTGATGTCGCCCAGATCGACGCGCTTGCCGCGGTGCATGAAGGTGCCGTTGGGGATCGAATGGTTCTGGAACACTTCCTGCACCGTCTGCAGGTAGAATTCCGCCGTCATGTCGCACACGCTGCGATATTCGTCGTAGAAATCCTTGGTCGCCTGCGCGCTCGCCTCGTCGCCTTCGGTGAGGTGCTTGTACATCTCGTAATGGCTTTGCATGTGATTGCCGAGATTCATGCTCATGAAACCGGCCAGCTGCATGAAGCCGGGATAGACCCGCCGCCCATGCCCGCGGTATTGCATCGGCACCGTGGCAATCACGTTGTGCTGGAACCACTCGATCGGACGGTCCATCGCCATGTCATTGACGCTGGTGGGCGAACAGCGGGTGTCGATCGGTCCGCCCATCATGGTGAGCGTCTTGGGCGCGCAAGGGTGCCTGTCGCGGTTCATGATCGCGGTCGCGGCGAAAACCGGAACCGAAGGCTGGCAAACCGCCATCGCATGCGATCCGGGACCGATGTGTTCGAGGAACTCGATCACGTAATCCATGTAGTCGTCGAGATCGAACTCCCCTTCGTGCAGCGGCACGTTGCGGGCATCGGACCAGTCGGTGACGTAAACGATGTAATTATCCAGCATCCGCTCGACCGTGCCCCGCAGCAGGGTGGCGTAGTGTCCGCTCATCGGCGCGACAATCAGGAGGCTCGGCGCGTCTTTCGGCAGGCCTTCGCGGTGGAAACGCTTCAGGTCGCCGAAGGGCTTGTTGAGTACCGTGGCTTCGACCACCGGATATTCGTCATTCCCGACGGTGACGCTTTCGATGCACCAGGCAGGCTTGCCATATGTGGCGGTGGCGTGGGCGAAAACCTCGAGCGCGCTCGCCGCCATTGGCCCCATGCCCATATAGCCGAAGGGCAGCGCCGGATTGGAGAGCATCTCGGACCCGATCGAGGCCCAGGTGCTGGCGCTCGACAGCCAGCTGCGTTGCAATTCATAGGCGTGATAAAGCATCGTATTCCCCTGCGGCCCGCCTGTTGTGTTGTCGCGTGCGGGATCGTCCAAAAGAGGTGGAGTGTGCCGCTTCGCTTGTGATTGTGCAATGCACAAAAGGGGTAAAAGTGCCGGTAAGGCGCCTCCGGTGTGGATTTTGCACCCCGCGCGCACTAGGTGAGCGTCGATGGACGAGACGGGCACTGAAACCAAACCGAAGCGCAGGCTCTTCCGCCGGCGGAAGGTCGAGAACCGCTCCCTGAAGCCCCTGCGGATGGTCTTTGCGGCCATGCTGCAATATCCCGGCCACGTGGCCATGGCGCTGGCAGCGCTGGTGATAACGGCAGCGGCCACACTGGCGATTCCCGCCGGCTTCAAGATGGTCATCGACAGCGGCTTCGGCGCCAGCGGCGATCCCGACCAGATGGGGCAGTGGTTCCGCTACCTGCTGGTGATCGTCTGCGTCCTGGCGCTGGGAACGGCGCTGCGCTTCTATTTCGTGAGCTGGCTTGGCGAACGGGTCATCGCCGATGTCCGGATGCGGGTTCAGGACAACCTGCTGCGGCTTGCGCCGGGATTTTACGAAGAGAACAGCCCCAAGGAAATCTCGAGCCGGATGACCAGCGATACGGCGCTGATCGAAACGACCGTGGGCACGACCGTGTCGGTTGCCCTGCGCAACACGTTGGTGGCGATCGGGGGGACGATCTACCTCTTCTACCTCGTGCCGAGCCTGACGGCGGGCATGCTGCTGATCATCCCCGCAATCATCCTGCCGATAACCCTGTTCGGGCGCAGGCTGCGCAAGGTCAGCCGCACGAGCCAGGACCGCGTGGCGGACATCGGGGCGATGGTGACCGAAGTGCTGTCGGCGATGAAGATCGTCCAGGGCTTCAATCAGGAAAAGCGCGAACATACGCGCTTCTCGGACGCGGTGGAGCGCACCTTTGCCGTGGCCAAGCGCCGGATCCTCATCCGGGCCGCGCTCACCGCAAGTGTGATCCTGCTTATCTTCGGCGGCATCACCATGCTAATCTGGCGCGGTGCGGAAGCCGTGAACGAGGGCACGATTTCCGGCGGCACGATTGCGGCCTTCGTGCTCACGGCAGGATTGGTGGCAGGGGCTTTCGGCGCCCTGACCGAAGTCTATGGCGATCTGCTACGCGCTTCGGGGGCTGCGAGCCGATTGACGGAACTGCTGGCTGAAAAGCCCGCAATCAGGGCTCCCGAGAAACCGCAGGAATTGCCCACCCCGCCCCGCGGCAGCCTGTCGTTTCGCAATGTCACCTTCCGCTATCCGACACGGCTCGAGACGCCTGCGCTGATCGATTTCAGCCTCGAGGTCGAGCCGGGAGAGACCGTCGCCATCGTCGGCCCCTCCGGCGCGGGAAAATCGACCATTTTCCAGCTGGCCGAACGCTTCTACGACCCGCAGAGCGGCACGATCCGCCTCGACGGCATACCGCTGACGAAGGCCGATCCAGCCGAGATCCGCAAGCGTATCGCCTTCGTCCCGCAAGAGGGTGTGCTGTTCTCCGCCAGCGCGCGCGACAATCTGCGTTACGGCAATTGGGACGCGAGCGAAGAGGAAATCTGGGCCGCCGCACGGGCCGCGAATGCGACCGATTTTCTGGAATATCTGCCGAAGGGTCTCGACACCTATCTCGGCGAAAACGGAACGCAGCTTTCGGGGGGCCAGCGCCAGCGCGTTGCCATTGCCCGCGCGCTGCTGCGCAATGCGCCGATCCTGCTGCTCGACGAAGCGACCAGTGCGCTCGATGCCGAAAGCGAACGGCTGGTGCAGGACGCGCTCGAACACCTGATGCAGGATCGCACTACGCTGGTTATCGCCCACCGCCTTGCCACCGTGCGTGCGGCGGACCGGATCGTGGTGATGGAGGAAGGGCGCCTCGTCGAACAGGGCACGCACGATCAGCTGGCGGCCAATGGCGGGCTCTACGCAAGGCTCGCGAGGCTCCAGTTCGGCAACGAAGCCGCCTGAACCTTCGACCAAACCCTCGCGGTATCCGACGAACGGCGACTCCCTCGCCTTCGATCTGCTAACCAGACTGCACGAGGTCGCATGTCCTGGGGGAATGAGGGCACGACCGGACTGCAACCGGAGAGATATTTCATGACCAAGACGTTTTTCGCTGCGGGTGTTTCCGCGCTCGTGCTGTCGCTGTCCATGCCCGCCGTGGCGCAGGACACTGCCGCAGCACCGGCCGCCGAAGAGACTCCGCTGCCCACGATGGAATTCGGCGAATGGGGCTTCGACCCGGCTTCGCTGTCGCAGGATATCGATCCGGGCGACGACTTTTTCGCCTATGCCAACCAGAAGTGGCTCGACGCCAATCCGCTGCCGGCGGAATTCAGCCGCTTCGGCGCGTTCAATCTGCTGCGCGAGAAATCGACGGCGGATGTGAAGACGCTCGTCGACCGGCTGACCGCCAAGGACCCGGCCGCACTTACCTCCGACGAAAAGCGCATCGTCGATGCCTATGAGGCCTATCTCGACACCGCCGCCATCGAAGCTGCCGGCCTTGCGCCTGCGCAGCCCTATCTCGAAGCGATCAAGGGCGCCGAAACGCTGGCTTCGCTGGCCGAGGTCTGGGGCACGCCCGGCTATTCCTCGCCCCTCTTCGCCTATGTCGAAGTCGATGCGAAGGAACCCACCCGCTATTCCGTCCACGCCGGTTCGGGCGGTCTCGGCCTGCCCGACCGGGACTATTACCTCGACGAAAGCGAGAAGGGTAAGGACATCCAGGCTAAGTACCGCGACTACCTCGCTTTCCTGCTCGGCGAGGCGGGTTATGCCGACGCTGCGGGCATGGCGCAGAAGGTCTATGACTTCGAGGATTCGCTTGCCCGCAAGGTCGCCTGGGATCGCGCTACGCGCCGTAACGACGACCTGACCTATAATGCACTGACCCCGGCAGAGCTGAACGAAAAGGCCGGCGGCTTCCCCCTCGCTGCGATGCTGGCGGCGAGCGGCTTCGAGGATGTCGACCGCTTCATCGTCACCGACCTTTCGCCGAGCAAGGAACGTGCAGAGGAACTTGGACTCGATGCCGAAACGCTCGCCAAGATTGGCGGCGGCATGCCCGCAGCAATGGAATTGATCCTCGAAACCCCGATGGAGGTGCTGCAGGCCTGGACCGCCAAGGGCTTCCTTTCGTCCAACGCCGCTGTCCTGCCCAAGCGCTTCGACGATGCACAGTTCGCTTTTTACGGCACCACGCTGAACGGCACCCCCGAACAGCGCCCCCGCTGGAAGCGCGCGATCGGCGAGACCGAGGGCCTGCTGGGCGAATTGCTCGGCAAATCCTATGTCGCCGATTACTTCCCGCCCGAAAACAAGGCGGCGATGGACGATCTGGTGGCCAACCTGCGCAAGGCCATGGCGCTTTCCATCGAGCAGAACGACTGGATGGGCGAAGCGACCAAGAAACAGGCGGTGGCCAAGCTCGACGCGTTCGATCCCAAGATCGGTTACCGCGACAACCTCGAGACCTATGAAGGTCTCGGCATCGTTCCCGGCGCACCTATCGCCAACCGCATGGCGGCGGCCGAATGGGGCTGGGAAGACATGATGAGCAAGCTGGGCGGCCCGATCGACCGGACCGAATGGTACATGCTGCCGCAGACGGTCAACGCCTATTACAACCCGACCAAGAACGAGATCGTCTTCCCGGCTGCCATCCTGCAGCAGCCGTTCTTCGGCATCAGTGCCGATCCGGCGGTCAACTATGGCGGCATCGGCGGGGTAATCGGGCACGAAATGGGCCACGGTTTCGACGACCAGGGTTCCAAATCGGATGGTACCGGCATGCTGCGTAACTGGTGGACCGACGCCGACCGCGAAGCGTTCGACCAGATGGGCAATGCGCTGGTCGAACAGTACAATGCCTACTGCCCGCTCGACGACGGGGAAACCTGCGTCAACGGCCGGCTCACCCTTGGCGAGAACATCGGCGATCTCGGCGGTCTCAGCCTCGCCTACCGCGCCTACAAGCTGTCGCTGAACGGCAAGGAAGACGAAGTGATCGACGGGCTGACCGGCGACCAGCGGTTCTTCCTCGCCTGGGCGCAGGTATGGCGTTCGCAGCAGCGCGAGGAATCGGCCCGCCAGCGGCTGACCACCGATCCGCACAGCCCCGAAGAGTTCCGCGTCAACGGCATCGTGCGCAACATGGATGCCTGGTACGAGGCCTTCGGCGTAACCCCGGAAGACGAGCTCTACCTTCCTCCGGAAGAGCGGATCACGATCTGGTAAGTACGCCAGTCGGCGCAGAAAACAGCGAGGGCGGAGCAGGTCGGTTGACTTGCTCCGCCCTTTCTTCATGAGAGCGCCCCTATGGACAATACGATCACCGCCATCCTGCTGGGCATACTCGAAGGCCTGACCGAGTTTCTGCCGGTCTCCTCAACGGGCCACCTGATCCTGGCCCAGTCGTTTTTCGGTTACGATCCGGAACAGTGGCGCCAGTTCAATATCGTCATCCAGCTGGGTGCCATCCTGGCAGTCGTCGTGTCTTACTGGTCGCTATTCTGGCGCATGGGCACGGGATTCCTGACCGGCCAGCCGGAAGCCCTGCGCTTCGTGCGCAACATCTTCCTGGGTTTCGTGCCGGCCGCGATCATCGGACTGCTCGCCAAGGATGCCATCGACGTCATGCTCGGCAGCCCGATGGTGGTTGCCGTCGCGCTGGTGCTAGGCGGGATCGCCATACTGGTTCTGGAAAAGACGATACCCGCGCGGGAAGACACCGGGGTGGCGGCGCTTTCGTGGAAAGTCTCCATGGCGATCGGTCTCGCCCAGTGTCTGGCGATGATCCCCGGTACGAGCCGCTCTGCCTCCAGCATCCTCGGTGCGCTCGCCATGGGCGTCGGACGCAAGACCGCAGCGGAGTTTTCGTTCTTTCTCGCGGTGCCCACCATGCTCGGCGCGGCCACGGTCAAGATACTCGACGAACCGGCGCTGCTCCGCGGAGAGGCGCTGATCAGCTGGACCGAAATCGGCCTCGGCTTCCTCGCGGCCTTCCTCACCGCATTATTGGTGATCCGCCTCTTCGTCGCTTATGTCAGCAAGCACGGCTTTTCGCCCTTCGCATGGTACCGAATCCTGCTGGGTTCGATCGCTGTCTTCTGGCTCTGGGGCAGCTGATGGGCCGCATTACTGTCACCGTTTCGTCTCATTTTAGGAACCGATTGCCAAACCATGGCTTGTCTGGATTGATACGAACTGCAGGGAACCCCCGATGGGTCTGATTATCCTGATTATTACTGGTGCTCTTCTGGGCTGGTTGGCGACAATCGCCCTGAAGATCGAGGACGGGAGCAGCATCTTGCGCAACGTCCTGGCAGGCATGGCAGGATCGCTGATCGTCGGCGTAGCCACTTCGGGCGGTGTTTTCCTGGGCGCAATCGGCGCGACTACGCTCCTCTATGCGATACTGGGCGCGCTCGTCTTCGTCGGCCTTTACAACGTCATACGCCAGAAGGCCTTGTCTTAATTTCGCCACCGTTTATCAAAAGCAGCCAGGACATGCCCTGCGGCATGAATCCTTGAACCAAGGGGAAGATATAATGAAATTCACCAAAGCCACGCTCGTTGCATCGGCAGCCGCACTCAGCCTCGGCCTCGCAGCTTGCGACAGCCCGACGGAAGAAGCCGCTGAAGAGCAGGCAGAAGGCATGGAAGCCGAAGCTGACGCCATGGAAGACGCCGGCACGATCACCGACGAGCAGGCTGACGCCATGGAAGCCGAAGCTGACAACGTCGAAGACGCCGCCGAAGGCGACACCGACGAGTACACCGAAGGCATGGAAGAAGCCGTCAACTAAGACGCTTTCCAATCGGAATTCGAAGGCGGCTCGGGAGAAATCCCGGGCCGTCTTTTTTTCGATCTCCGGAACCAATCCCGCTCTAACACATTTTTGCCATGATTAGCGATTTGTCGTGCTTTTGCGACAGGCGTCGCAATCGCACCAATTGAAGGGGAAATTCGATGAAATTCACCAAAGCTACTCTCGTTGCTTCGACCGCTGCCATGAGCCTCGGCCTTGCCGCATGCGACGGCGCAAACGAAAACGCCATGGAAGATGCCGGCGAACAGCAGGCTGAAGAAGTGAACGACATGGCCGACCAGATGGAAGCCGAAGGCGCGATCACCAGCGATCAGGAAGACGCTATGGTCGATGACGCCGAAGACACGGCCGACGCCATGGAAGAGCAGGGCGAAATGATGGACGAAGGCGCGGAAGACGCTGCCGAACCCATGTAAGTCACTTCTGCTTTGCAGAACGACAAACGGCTCCGGAGCAATCCGGAGCCGTTTTCGGTTTGGCTCTGAATTCGGTCCTGATCGGTCTGCCTAGACCGGCTTGGCGCCCGATCCCCTGCCGCCGCGCAGCGTGTATTCGAGCGTCCCGCGATTGACCACATAGTCGACGTCGATCACCGCCGTATTGGCATAGGTGAACCCCGGCCCCAGATTCCTGTAGAGCTTGTCGAAATCGCGTTCTACCGTCTGGCGGTAGAGATCCTCGAAGCTCGAGATGACGAAATAGGTCGGCTGCAGGTCGCTGATCACGTAATCGGTGCGCATAACCCGGTCGACATTGAGCATGATCCGGTTGGGGCTTTCCGCCTCGACCGAATAGACCACCTCGGTCGGTCCAGACAGGATGCCTGCCCCGTAGGCGCGGATATCGCCAGGCTTTTCTTCGAGCAGGCCGAACTCCACCGTGTACCAGTAAAGCGCGCCCAGCGCCTTCAGCCGGTTGTAACGCATCGCCTTCCAGCCGGCCTTGCCGTATTCCTGCATGTAATCGGCATAGACCGGATCGGTCAGCATCGGGACGTGGCCGAAGACATCGTGGAACACATCGGGTTCCTGGATGTAGTCGAAGGTCTCGCGCGTGCGGATGAAATTGCCTGCGGGGAAGCGCCGGTTGGCGAGGTGCCAGAAGAACACGTGATCGGGGATCAGCATGGGCACGGGGACCACGCTCCAGCCGGTCAGCCTGTCGAGCTCTTCGGAAAGCTTGCCGAATTCGGGCACGCCCCCGCGCCCAAGGTCGAGCTTCTCCGTCCCTTCCATGAAAGCGGTCGCCGCGCGGCCGGGCAGCATTTCCATCTGCCGCTTGAACAGGTCGTTCCAGATCGCGTCGTCTTCGCTGTCATATGCGGTCTGCTTGGGCTCGAGCCAGTCTTCGCCCACATGCTCGGGCCGCTTCAAGGGCGCGGTGAATACATCCGCCGGCATTTCCGGCAGGCGGGTAAAATCTTGTTCTGTTTCTGCAAGTGTAGCCATATTGCTCCACTAGATAGTAGCTTTGCCGCCACCATTCAAATCGGGAGATGCGCGCAGGATGAAACGGAAAGAATACGAAACCGCGCTCGAACCGATGCGCGAAGAACTGGTGGCGATGGCGCGCTGGGTGCGGGTAACCGGCCAGCGTATCGTCGTATTGTTCGAAGGACGCGATACGGCAGGCAAGGGCGGCGCCATCCGCGCGGTGTCGGAAAAGCTCAATCCGCGCCAGTGCCATACCGTGGCACTGGGCACGCCGACCGAAGCCGAGCAGGGCCAATGGTATTTCCAGCGCTACGCCGGACACCTGCCGACAGCGGGCGAGATTGTGCTGTTCGACCGCAGCTGGTACAATCGCGCGGGCGTCGAAAAGGTCATGGGCTTCGCGACCGATGCCCAGGTGAACCAGTTCCTCGATCAGGTGCCGGTTTTCGAGAAGATGCTCGTCGAGGACGGAATACTTCTGTTCAAATACTGGCTTGGAGCGGACCAGGAAAGACAGGAGGAACGACTGCGCGAACGGCTGGATGACCCGCTCAAGCGCTGGAAGCTCTCTCCCATCGATCTCGCCGCGCGCGGTAAATACGATGCCTATACCGAGGCGCGCGAGGAAATGCTGCGGCGTACACATACCGACTGGGCACCGTGGACGCTCGTCGATTTCAACGACCAGAAGCAGGGCAGACTGACGCTGGTACGCGACCTGCTCGACCGCTTGCCCGACACCAGATGCGATCCTGCGGAAATCGACTTTCCCGCGTTGGGGCGCGAACCAGAGGCGGAGAGCTACGGCGTGCTCAAGCCCATCGAAAACTATCCGATCGCTTAGGCCGCGCGCTCGAACACCGCGGCCATGCCTTGTCCGCCGCCGATGCACATTGTCTCGAGGCCGTAGCGCACCTCGCGCCGCTGCATTTCATGCGCCATGTCGGCGAGGATGCGGATACCCGTCGCGCCGATGGGGTGGCCGAGCGAGATGCCCGATCCGTTGACGTTGACGATGTCGCGGCGGCTGTCGTCATCGGCAAAACCCCAGCCCTTGAGCACGGCAAGCGCCTGCGGGGCGAAGGCCTCGTTCAGTTCGATCAGGTCGATGTCGTCCCAGCCAAGACCGTTCTTCGCGAACAGCCGCTCGACCGCCGGGACCGGGCCGATGCCCATACGGCTGGGATCGCAGCCCGCCGCGCTCCACGAATGGAACCACAGGATCGGTTCGAGGCCGAGTTCCTCCACCTTGTCTTCAGCCACGACGAGGCAGGCGGCCGCGGCATCGTTCTGCTGGCTGGCATTGCCTGCCGTGACGACGGCTTGCGGGTCACGCTTGCCGTCGATGGGGCGGAGCGCGGAAAGCGTCTCCATGCTCGCATCCTCGCGGAAGCCTTCATCCTTGGCGAAAATGGTGGGATCGCCCCTGCGCGAGGGGATTTCGACCGGCACGAGCTGTTCGTCGAACCGGTCGGCGTCCCACGCGCGGGCGGCATTCTGGTGGCTGCGGACCGCAAATTCATCCGAGGCCTCGCGGCTGATGCCGTAATCCTTGGCGAGATTCTCGGCGGTTTCGATCATGCCGGTGATGACGCCGAAACGCTCGATCGGCTGGCTCATCAGCCGTCCCCGCGTCAGGCGGTCCCACAAGGCCATGTCGCCCATCCGCGAACCGTGGCGCGCCCGGGTGGTGTAGTGTTCCACATTGGACATGCTCTCCACCCCGCCCGCCAGCACGCAATCGGCAGCGCCAGTCTGGACCATCATCGCCGCGGTCGCTACCGCCTGAAGGCCCGAGCCGCAGCGCCGGTCGAGCTGGAAACCGGGCACTTCGATGGGATAGCCTGCCGCCAGCCAGCTCCACCGCCCGATAGCGGGTGCCTCGCCGCTGCCATAGCCCTGGCTGAACACCACATCATCGACGCGCAGAGGATCGATGCCGGTGCGTTCGACCAGCGCCTTGATGATAACCGCCCCCAAAGCACCCGCCTCGAGCGGGGCGAGGCTGCCGAGAAACTTGCCCACCGGGGTACGGAGCGGCTTGCAGATGGCGACACGGCGGAGTTCGGGCATGGGTTTAATCCCTAAATTCAAGCATCGGAAAGGCGGGCGATATCGCGGTCGACCAGCTGGCCTATTGCGCCCGAGGAAAGGCCGAGCCTTGTCGCGAGCACTTCCTCGGTATGCTGGCCGAGATAGGGCGCGGGGGCAGGCGCACCTGCCTCGCGGCCGGGAATGTTGGCGAAGCTGCGCGTAGCGGGATATTCGAGTCCCGAGGGGTTGCCCGATGAGCGGGTGAAAAGCGGGTTTTCGCCAACGAGAACGGGGTCGTTCGCGGCTTCGTGCATGGTGCGGTACCGCTCGAAGGTGCAGCCTTCCGCCCCCATCCGGCGTTCGAGGTCGCTCCAGTCCATCGCACCGGCGCGCGACTTGAACAGGTCGAACAGCGCGCGGCGATGCTCGAAACGGGGCCGGTCGCCATCGGCGAAACGTACGCCCTCCCGTTCTTCCAGAGCGGCAATTCCCTCCGCCACATCGAAGGCTTTCACCAGCCCTGCCCACTGCTTGGCGGTCAGCGCAGCGACCATGAAGCGCGTGCCGTCACGCGTGCGAAAGTCGCGCCCGAACGCACCCCAGATCGCATTGCCCAGCCGTTCGCGGTCGCCGCCGCGATAGAGCATTTCGGCCATCGCGCCGCTATTGGCGACCGTGCCGATCGCCACATCGCCCAGCGGCACGCGCAGTTCGCTGCCCTCGCCGGTACGATCGCGGTGGCGGATCGCCGAAACCAGCGCAAAGGCGCAATATGCGCCGGTGATGAAATCCCAGGCGGGCAGCACCTGGTTGACCGGCGGCGCGGTCTCCAAGTCCCAGTCTTCCGGGCCGCACATCAGCGGATAGCCGCTGGCGGCGTTGACGGTGAAATCCATCGCCTGCCGTCCGTCATGCCAGCCCATGATGCGCACGCTGACGAGATCGGGCCGGTCAGCCGCAACCGCATCGTGCGAAAGGAAGCTCTTTTCGGGTAGGTTGGTGATGAGGTTGCCGGTTTTTGCCGACAGTTCGACCAGCAGTTCGCGCCCCTCTGCGCTACGCAGGTCGAGAGCGACCGATTTCTTCGCCCGGTTGAGGTTCTCCCAACTCAGCGAGCGCCCCTCTTCGGTCAGCATGTAGCGATCGTAATCGAGCCCGCCTTCCTTGTGATCGACGCGGATCACCTCCGCGCCCATCTGCGCGCAATAGAGCCCTGCAGTGGGCGAGGCGACGAAGCTCGACGCCTCTATGATCGAGAGATCGTCCAGGAGGTTATACACCCGCTACAGACCCGCCGCATATTCGCGCAGCATCCGCTTGGCGATCTGCAGTTGCAGGATCTGCGTGGTGCCTTCGTAAATGCGGTAGATCCGCGCATCGCGGAAGAAGCGTTCGGCGTCGTATTCCGCGAGATAGCCCGCCCCGCCATAAATCTGCACCACGCGGTCCACCACGCGGCCGCACATTTCGGAGGCGAAGACCTTGAACGCCGCCGCGTGCTTGACCGTGTCCTCGCCGCGATCGACCCGCGCGGTAACGTCGGCCATCATGGCTTCGGCGGCATAGATCTCGGTCCAGCTCTCGGCGAGCATCTGCTGGATCAGCTGGAAATTGGCGATGGGTTCGCCGAAAGCCTGCCGCTCGTTGGCGTATTTCACCGCGGAATCGAGCGCGCGGCGCGCATAGCCCGCGCTCGCCGCGCCAACCGAGATGCGGCCATTGTCGAGGCTCATCATCGCAAAGCGGAAGCCCTGACCCGTCTCGCCGCCGAGCAATGCATCGCCCGGCACATGCACGTCGTCGAGCATGACATCGGAGATATGGCTGCCCGACTGACCCATTTTCTTGTCCGGGCTTCCGGTCGAAACGCCGGGGGTATCCATCGGAACGAGGAAGGCGGAAACATGCGCGTTTTTCGGTAGCGCGTCCTTCTCGGTACGCGCCATGATCAGCGCGACATCGGCGTGCGGCGCATTGGTGATGTAGCGTTTGGTGCCGTTGAGGATCCAGCCGTTCCCGTCCGGATCAGGCCGAGCCATCGTCTGCATGGCTGCACTGTCAGATCCGCTGCCGGGTTCGGTCAGGCCGAAACAGGCGATCTCTCCGCCCGCGATGCGCGGCCACCATTCGGCTTTCTGCGCTTCGGTCCCGCCGTTTTTGATCGCCGAATTGAACATGCCGACATTGATCGAAAAGATCGAACGGAAGGCAGGCGCGGCATAGGCCATGGTCTGCACGACCTTGGCGTATTGGGTGATGTTGAGCCCCGCGCCGCCATAATCTTCGGGAACGGTGAGGCCGAACAGTCCCATGTCCTTCATCTCGGCCAAGATGTCGTCGGGGACCTTGTCCTGCTCGATGACGTCCTTTTCCGCCGGAAGCAGCCGTTCGCGGACATAGCGTTCGAGCTGTTCGAGGAACTGGTCGAACGTATCCTGATCCATTCCGGGATTGGCGGCGGCCGTGCTCATTCGCTCTCTCCAGTCGATGGCGTTGCTTCGGGGTCAGGCGTTTCCTCGGGCATCCGCTGTTCCTCCAGCATCGAGGCAGCGTCTTCGAGCGCTTCCGCCTCTTCCTGCGTCACGGGGCCGGGGTCAGCGCCCTCAGTCGAGGAATTGCATCCGGCGAGGGCAAAAACACTCGCTGCGAGCGGAAGGGCGATTCGGGTCATGGCGGCGATGCTATCTCCCCGGAGCGCGGCAAACAAAGCCGCTACGGAAAAGGGGCGGGCACGGCGCATGGCCGGCCCGCCCTTCAGGCGCGGAAACTTATTCGGCCGATTCTTCAGCCATCGCGTCCATCGCGGCTTCGGCCGTCGCGGCAGCATTGTCGCCTGCGGTTTCGACCGAAGCGGCTTCGACTTCGGCTGCAGCCTCGGCCTGCGCATCGTCGGCCACGACATTGGCGTTGGGATCGGCGACCGGTTCGTCGGTTACCGGTTCCATCGCCTCGTCGGCGGCGATTTCGACGGTATCGGCTTCGGCTTCGGTCGAAGCATCGTCGGCACTGCCGCAGGCGGCGAGCGCAAGCGAGGCGGTGGCGATGGCAGCAATACGGAACTTCATGGCATTCTCCTTTGAATGGGTTCACTTCGTGGTTAATCGCTCCTGCGCCAAGAGGCCAAGGGAAAAAACGCCTTCGCCGGTTGCGCAGGGCGGCGCGGGCGGCGACAGGGGTGCATGGCCTCCAGCCCCACCCTCGACATGCCGAACGCGCGCGAGACCTTGCGCGCCACCTTCGGGTTCGACGATTTTCGCGGGCGGCAGGCGGAAGTGGTCGAGCGCACGCTGGCGGGCAAGTCGAGCCTGGCGGTCATGCCGACGGGTGCCGGAAAGTCGCTGACCTACCAGCTTCCCGCAGTTATGCTGGAGGGGACCTGCGTGGTGATCAGCCCGCTCATCGCGCTGATGCACGACCAGTTGCGCAGCGCACGGGCCAACGGCATCCGCGCTGCCACGCTGACCAGCGCCGACGCCGACTGGCGCGAAACGCAGGACGCCTTCCGTGCGGGCGAACTGGATCTGCTTTACATCGCGCCCGAACGCGCCAGCCAGCCGGCATTCCGCGATTTCCTCTCCTCTTCCAAGCTGGCGCTCTTCGCCATCGACGAGGCGCATTGCGTTTCCGAATGGGGGCACGATTTCCGTCCCGATTACCGGATGCTGCGCCCGCTGATGGACGCCTTCCCCGATGTGGCGAGGCTCGCGCTGACGGCCACCGCGGACGGGCAGACGCGCGTCGACGTGATGGCGCAGCTTGGCATTCCGGAAGAGGGGCTGGTGCTGGCGGGCTTCGACCGGCCGAACATTCGCTACGCCATCCGCCCGCGGGACAACCCGGTCCGCCAGATCGCCGCCCTCATGGCCGAACGCCCCGGTCCCGGCATCGTCTATGCCCAGACCCGCCGCAAGGTGGAGGAGCTTGCCGAAAAGCTCGCCGCCGCCACGGGCCGCAAGGTGCTGCCCTATCACGCCGGGCTTCCGGCAGAGACGCGGGCCGCCAACCAGGCCGCCTTCGTCGCATCCGAAGACATGGTGATCGCCGCCACGGTCGCCTTCGGCATGGGGATCGACAAGCCCGATGTCCGCTTCGTCGCCCATGTCGGCGTGCCCAAGTCGGTGGAGGCCTATTACCAGGAAACCGGCCGCGCGGGGCGTGACGGGGACCCGGCGGCTGCGGCCATGTTCTGGGGCGCGGGCGATTTCGCCACGGCCCGCGCGCGTCTCGCCGAAGTCGACGAGGATCGCCGCAATGCCGAGCGCGCCCGCCTCGATGCGCTGGCGGGGCTGGTCGAGACGGCGGGGTGCAGGCGCGCGGTCCTGCTGCGCCATTTCGGCGAAAGCCCGCCCGAGAGCTGCGGCAATTGCGACAATTGCCTCGACCGGCCCGCAGTCACGCAGGTGACCGAACTGGCGCGCAAGCTGCTGTCCGCCGTCTACCGCACCGGACAGAGCTTCGGCTTGGGCCATATCCAGAAGGTGCTCACCGGCGCGAACGACGAGCGCATCCGCCAGCGCGGGCATGACCGTCTCAGCGTCTTCGGTATCGTCGAGGGGGAGGATGCGCTGTTGCTCCAGCCGCTCGGGCGCGCCTTGCAGGCTCGCGGCGATCTCGTCCCCACCGAGCACGGCGGACTGGCGCTGGGCGGCAGCGCGCGGGAAATCCTGACAGGCGCGCGCGAGGTCGAGATCGTCGTCCCGCCGAAACGCCAGCGCCGCAGCCGGGGAGGCGGGAGCGGTGAGGCCAATCCAGTGGGCGATCCGCTGTTCGACGCGCTGCGCGAACTGCGCCGCGAACTCGCCGCCGAAGCGCAGGTCCCGCCCTACGTCATCTTCCACGATTCGACCCTGCGCGAGATGGCGGCCAGCCGGCCCTCGACCATGGCACAAATGGGCCGCATCACCGGCGTGGGCGGCAAGAAGCTCGAAGCCTATGGGGCGCGCTTCCTCCAGGAAATCTCCCGCCACTGACCGCTTCTGCTTGACCTGCACGCCTGACGATATAAATATGATATCATAATTATATCGGAGGAACGATTCGTCATGACGGTAGAACTCAAGGGGATGAACACCAGCCGCGAACGCGCGGCTTCCAGTTACAACGGCTATGTAATGCTGATCATCCTCGTGGTGGTGGTCGCGGCGCTGGCATTCATCTTGCCCGCGCTCGCGCCCGAAAGCGGCGCCGCGAAAGCAGCCAAGCTCACCTTCGTCGGCGCGTTGATCGCCTCGCTGATGGGCGTGCTGATCCTCGCCGCGGGCTTTTTCATGATCCAGCCGAACCAGGCCGTCGTCATCACGCTGTTCGGCGAATATCGCGGCAGCGAACGGACAGAGGGGCTGCGCTGGGTGTGGCCGTGGATGGGCCGGAACAAGATTTCCGCCCGCGCACACAACATCCATTCAGAACGCGTGAAGATCAACGATCTGCGCGGCAACCCGATCGAGATCGCCTGCAACGTGGTATGGCGCGTGGCCGATACCGCGCAAGCGAGCTTCGATGTCGACGATTACAAGGCCTTCGTGAACATCCAGATCGAGGCGGGTCTGCGCACGGTCGGTTCGCGCCATCCCTATGACGATTTCGAAGGCGAGGAAGTCACGCTGCGCAGCGGCGGCGACGTGGTCAACCGCGAGTTGCTCGAGGAACTCAACGACCGGCTCAAGGTCGCGGGCATCGTGGTCGACGAGGCGGGCCTCACCCACCTCGCCTATGCCAGCGAAATCGCCAGCGCCATGCTCAAGCGCCAGCAGGCCGACGCGATCATCGCCGCGCGCGCCAAGATCGTGCTCGGCGCGGTCGGCATGGTCGAGGACGCGCTGACCAAGCTGAGCCAGGACGGCATCGTGGAGATGGACGACGAACGCCGCGCCGCGATGGTTTCCAACCTGATGGTCGTCCTGTGCGGCGAAAGAGACGTGCATCCGGTGGTCAACGCCGGTTCGATCTACTGACGGTCAAGAACCCGGGTCCATGTCCAACAAGAAAGCCTTTGCCCTGCGTCTCGACCCGGCGGTTCACGCCGCGGTCGAACGCCTGGCGGCAGACGAACTGCGCAGCGCCAATGCGCAGATCGAAATGCTGCTGCGCGAGGCGTTGAAGGCGCGCGGCGCCGAGGTGAAACCGTCCCCGCCGCCGCGCAGGGGGCGTCCTCCCGCCGAGGGCTGAGCGTGGTTACGGCAACGCTCATCATGTCGGTTAGCACCGTTTCGCCAGCATGCGAATTCTGCGGATCTTAACCTTTTGCGGCCATCAGGGCACAATGGCCAAGCCGACTGCCTCGAACCTCCAGCGATTCCCCGTGTGGATCGTCCTCGCGGTCGCCGCCGCTTCGATCGGCTTCATCCCCCTCGCCGCCCTGCTCTTCTGACGGAACGACAGCAGGCTCCTGTCCGTTATCCGGGCGAAGGAGTTTGCAATGGCAGGCGGATGGGCGCGTGACGGCGCAGTTCAGGACCAGATCGACGATACGGTGAGCGACGCGGTGAGCGCCGCCCGCGCGCGTATGCCCAAGGGCGAAAGCGCGAAATATTGCGACGAATGCGGCGAGGAAATCCCCGAGAAGCGGCGGCTCGCACTGCCCGGCGTGCGTACCTGCGTCGCATGCCAGTCGGGCCGCGATGCCTCCTCGCGGCAAACCGGCATCAATCGGCGCGGCAGCAAGGACAGCCAGTTGCGCTGAGCCGCGGCCCCGCTAAGGCTCCAATCCATGACATCCCCCTTCATCTGGCTGCAGCACGCGCTTCCGCACCATCTCGTCTCGCGCGGTGCCGGCAAGATCGCCTCCAGCGAATCCGTCTGGCTCAAGAACCTCCTGATCCGCCGGTTCATCGACGCCTATGATGTCGACATGGGGGAGGCCGCCCGCCGGGTGGAGGACTTCAAGAGTTTCAACGATTTCTTCACCCGCGAACTCAAGCCCGGCGCGCGTCCGCTTGCCGACAGCCGGACCCACATCCTCAGCCCCGCCGATGGCGCGGTCAGCCAGATCGGGCGCATCGACGAAGACCGGATCTTCCAGGCCAAGGGGCGGCATTTCACCGCCACCCAGCTCCTCGGCGGCGATGCCGGAGCGGCAGAGCGTTTCGAAGGCGGCAGCTTCGCCACCATCTATCTCTCGCCGCGCGATTACCACCGCGTCCACATGCCTGCCGCAGGTTCGCTCGCATCGACTGCCTATGTGCCCGGCGATCTCTTTTCGGTGAACCAGGTGACGGCAGAGAATGTCGACGGCCTCTTCGCGCGCAACGAACGGCTCGCCTGCCTCTTCACCGGCCCGGACGGCGTGTTCGCCAGCGTGATGGTCGGCGCCATGATCGTGGCGGGCATAGAGACGGTGTGGAGCGGACTCGTCGAGACCCACCATCCGCGGCTGGTCCGCGAAAGTTTCGAACCCGGCGCCCATGCGTTCGGCGCGGGTGACGAAATGGGCCGCTTCATCCTCGGCTCGACCGTGGTGCTGCTGTTCGAACCGGGCAGGGTGGAATGGGACGCGGGGCTCAAGGCCGGTGACGCCGTCCGTATGGGACAGGCGATCGGCAGGCGGCTTCAGCCGAACGCCGGAGCGTAGGTCACCGTGCCAGCGGGAGGTTCGCCTTCGAGCACCAGCCGCTGAAAATATTCGGGCGGCGGGCCGGGATAGACCAGCCGCGGATCGTGCCGGAAGCCGAAGCGCGCATAATAGGCCGGATCGCCCAGCAGGACGATCCCGCGCGCGCCCGTCTCGCGCACATCGGCAATCGCGCGCTGCATCAGGCGCTGTCCCACACCTCCGCGCTGGCACGCAGGCAAGACGCTGATCGGCCCCAGCCCGAACCAGCCTTGGCTGCCGTCCGATATGCGGACCGGCGAAAGCGCCACATGACCGACGATGCGCTCTCCGTCCTCGGCGACCAGCGAAAGGGCAAGGTCGCCATCGGCGCGCAGGCGTTCGATGATTTTCACCTCGCTGCCGTCGCTATGGTCGACGTCCGCAAAGGCGGCCTCCGTGACTACGCTGATCTGCGCGCAGTCGGCCCGCGTCTCGGGCCGGATGGTCAGCGCGCTCACGGCAGCAGGTGGCCCGCCCGATCGCGCTTGGTGGCGAGGTAGCGGGCGTTGTGGGGATTGTCGGGCAGCGAATGCGCCACGCGCTCGGACACCTCCACCCCTTCGGCCTCCAGCGCTGCGACCTTCGCGGGATTGTTCGTCATCAGGCGGATGTCCTTCACGCCGAGCAGGCCGAGCATCCGCGCCGCCGTGGGGAAATCCCGCGCTTCGTCGGGCAGGCCCAGCCGCGTGTTGGCATCGACCGTGTCGAACCCCTGATCCTGCAAACGGTAAGCCCGCAGCTTGTTGACGAGCCCGATCCCGCGCCCTTCCTGCCGCATGTAGAGCAGCACGCCCCAGCCGCCCCTGTCCGCTTCCTGCGCCATGGCGTGCAGGGCGGCATCGAGCTGCGGGCCGCAATCGCACTTGAGACTGCCGAGGATATCGCCGGTGAGGCATTCGGAATGCAGGCGGACGAGTGGCGGCCGGTCCACGCGCTGTTCGCCGATGATCAGCGCGACATGTTCGCGCGTATCGTCCGGGCTGCGGAAGGCCACGATATGCGCGTCCTCCGCCGCGGCGACGGGGAGGCGTGCGCGCGAGGCGATATGGAGCCGGGCGGGATCGGCGAAAGCGGCCAGATCGCCGACCTCCAGCGACGCCGGCTCTGTCGCTCCCGCCGGATCGACGAGGAAGGCGGGAAGGATGCCCGCAATCCGCGCCAGTTCGAGCGCGGCCCGGGCCTGTTCCTCCCACGCCAGCGGCAGGGCCTTGAAGGGACCCTTGAGCGGGCTTTGCAAATCGAGCGCCGGATCGGCGACCGCCAGCGCAGCGGACAGGTCGAAGCTTTCCGCGCCGCGAAGCAGGACAGGCGTGCGCGGCACCGCGGCTTCGCGCTGGTTGGCCAGCTTGAGCGTGACCGCGCGGGTGGCGGAAATCAGCATCGCCTCCCCTGATATTTCCGAGAAAGCCGTCTCGACCGGTTGCAGCAACGGTGCACCTTCGATCGCCAGCGGCCAGCCGTGGCGCAAGGCATCCACCGCCAGCGCCGCCCGGCGAGAAGGCGACGGAGACATCAGATGCTGAACTCCGTCACCAGCGGTACGTGGTCGGACGGCTTTTCCCAGTCGCGCGCATATTCGTGGACCGAATGCCCGGTCGCCTGCCGGGCGAGTTCGGGGCTGGCCCACATGTGATCGAGCCGGCGGCCCCGGTCGTTCGCCTTCCAGTCCTTCGCGCGGTAGCTCCACCAGCTGTAATAGCGTTCGGGCGCCTTGATATGCTCGCGCCCGATGTCGGACCAGCCGTGGGCATCCATGAACCGCTGGAGGCTTTCGACCTCGATCGGCGTGTGGCTGACGACCTTGAGCAACTGCTTGTGGTTCCACACGTCGCTTTCCAGCGGCGCGATGTTGAAATCGCCCACGATCAACGTCGGGCGGTCCACCGCATCGGCCCAGCGGGTCATCCGCTCGAGGAAATCGAGCTTCTGGCCGAACTTAGCGTTTATCTCGCGGTTCGGCTCGTCACCCCCGGCAGGCACATAGACGTTCTCAACGATCATGCCGTCGTGCTCGGGCAGTTCGACGCCGACGTGGCGCGCCTCGCCATTGTCCTGCCAGTCGTGACGCGAAAATTCGCGGATCGGCACCCGGCTAACCGTGGCCACGCCGTGATAGCCCTTCTGGCCGTGCACGGCGATATGATCGTAGCCCAGCGCCCTGAACGCCTCGTAGGGGAACTGGTGCTCCTGGCACTTGATTTCCTGCAGGCAGAGAACGTCGGGCGCGGCATCCTTCAGGAAGCGCTCGACGATGGGCATGCGGAGGCGAACGGAATTGATGTTCCAGGTAGCTACAGAAACCATGGCGCGGAGATAGGGGGACGCGGCGCAGGGGTCTAGGTTTGAGTTGGGATTGTCGACGCCTGGTCACGGCAGTCAAAGGCCGGATGGCCGCCCGCAGCGGGTGCAGCTTGCTGCACGTCTGGCGAGGACGAACCCGCGGACGCGGGTTCGGAACACCAGACAGCAAAAAAACCCTCGAGCCGGGGGCATTGGCTCGAGGGTTCCTTGTGAGCGTTCGTCACGCTTGGATACCGAGCGGTTTTTAAGGGCGGGCAATCAACAGGGGGGAAATTGCCGCCACCGCTTCGATAACTCCAGTTCTAGGCCTGCCGGGATTGCTGCTCAATGAACATTCCGACTCGGCGAATCGCAACAATGGAACGGGTTGTCGCCGAAGTGTTATTTACGGGCGACGGGACGAACGACGCGGGTCCTTGAAGGTAAATGCGCTGTCCGCAACCGACACGCCGTAGCGGTTGTTGTTGAGGCGAACCGTGGTGCGGTGATTCTGCGAATCGAGCGCCACCCAGTGCGTGAGGCGCAAACCGCCCGGGGCCGATCCGTCGCGCGCGAAGATCAGCGTGATCGCGCCGAATTCGGGGCGGCCCGGATCGCGCACTTCGATGCTGACGACGTCGCTATGGCTGGTCGGAACCAGCTTGCCGTATTTCTTCACGTCGCGGCTCGGGTCGAGCAGTGCGCCCAGCGGCGAATTGCTGATCGGCCAGCGCTGGACCTGGTTCACCTCGTAGTCGATCATGTACATCGACTTGCCGTTCGAGACGACGAGGAGCGGCACGCCCTTTTCATATTCGAAACGGATCTTGCCGGGGCGCTTCAGCGTCATCACGCCCGAAACGGCCTGGCCGTTGCGGTCGGTCTGGACGAAGTCCGCCTTCATGGTGGAAATGCCGCGCAATGCAGCGACCGCACGGTCGAGATCGCCGGCCGCCGCTTCGACGGGGGTCGGAGCGGCATAAAAGGATGCGGGAACACCCACGGATAGCGCAAGCGCCAGTGCGGAGGCGACGGGACGATTTTTGAAGATAGACAAGGTGCTCATGCTCCTGAATTACAGTCGGAGCATTGAACTGTCACTGAACTAAAGGCGTTCCCGCCGTTCAGCTTCCGGACCGCACGGCCCGGCCAGATCACTTGATCTTGGCTTCCTTGAATTCGACGTGCTTGCGCGCCACCGGATCGTACTTCTTGAAGACGAACTTTTCGGTGTGGTTGCGCGGATTCTTCTTCGTCACGTAATAGAAGCCCGTGTCGGCGGTCGAGACGAGCTTGATCTTGACGGTTGCGGGCTTCGCCATGGCGTGTTCCTAAAGATCTTTCGAAAAGGGTCCGCCCCACGCGAGGGAGAGGCGGCCTAAATAATAAGGGCGGCGCGTGTCGCACCGCCGTCCGGCGCGCCCTTTGTGTGATTCACCGGCAAAAGTCAAGCGCCCGGCGCACCCGGCATTACCATTCGACCTTGCCGCGCTTGGCCTTCACGTCGCCCCGCACCTTCTTGGCCTTGAGGCGTTTCACCTTGCCCACGCGGTTCACCCTGCTCTTCTTGCGTTTCCGGGGCGGATCAAGCGCTTGATTGACAAGTTGGATCAGACGCTCCCGCGCCGCCTCGCGGTTCTGTTCCTGCGTGCGGTACTCGTTGGCGGTGAGGACGATTTCGCCGTTCTTGGTGAACCTGCTGCCCGCGATTTCCTTGATTCGCTCGAAGGTTTCCGGGCTCAGGCCGAGCTGGAATACGTCCACCCGGAGCTGCACCGCCGTGGCGACCTTGTTCACATTCTGCCCGCCCGGGCCGGAGGACGCGATGAATTTCTCTTCGGCGATCTCCAACGCCCGGTCGACGATTCTACCCATCCGTGAACCCGAGCGCCGCGAACTCGCGCGGCAGCGGCGCGGCCGCCTCTATGGCCGGCTTCTTCTCCCGCGGGACCACCAAACCTGCGGCATGCAGCATGGTACGAGGCGCGCCCTTGCCCGTCCCGTAAACCGGATCGCCCAACAGCGGCATGCCCAAACCTGCCTCGCAATGAATCCGGATCTGGTGCGTCCTTCCGGTTTCCGGACGGAATTCGAGGAGGGCCTTTCCATCAAGTTCCATCAGCTTGCGCCAATGGGTGATCGAGGGCTTGCCCTTCTTCGCGGCGATCATGCGCCAGCCTTTTTCCGCGCTGCTGATCTTGGAAAGTGAGAGCTCGATAGTGCCCTCTTCGCCCTCGGGGATACCCGCAACGACACCGACATAACGCTTGGTCACGAGCCGGTCCTCGAACGCCTTGGCGAATCGCTTCAACGCCTTGGGATTGCGGGCCAGCAGCAGGCAGCCGCTGGTGTCCGTATCGAGCCGGTGGACCGGCGAGGGATCGCGCTGGAAGCCGAGGCGGAGCTGTTCGAAATGGTCTTCCAGACACGGCCCGCCGCGCTTCGGGCGATCCACGGAAATACCCGCAGGCTTGTTGATCACGAGCGCTTCGCCGTCTTCGAAAATAATCGGGATGTCGGTCATACGGCTTTCAGTTCGGCCCGCACCATCTGGCGCAGCGCATTTCCGAGGAAGAAACCGTCCTCGAGATCGGCAATGGTGAGTTCGGCTTCGCGCGCCCTGCCCCCGTCGAGGAGCGACTGGCGGAACACGCCGGGCAGGAGGCCGAGCGCTGCGGGCGGCGTCAGCCATACGCCATCGCGTTCGACAAAGATATTGGTGACGCACCCTTCGGTCAGCAAACCATCCTCGCGTACGAACAATGCCTCGGTCGCCCCATGGCGCCTGGCGATGGCCTGCGCATCTTCATAAAAGCCGCGGTCGGTGGTCTTGTGGCGCAGCCGCCAGTCGCCGGAATCGACCGGCAGCGGGAGGATGATGCACGCGGCGGGATTGGGCCAGGCATCGGGCATGCCCTGCACCTCCAGCGCAATGGCACCGCTGCGCGAAGCCAGCAGACGGATACGGCCCGGCTCGTCGAGGACGAAACAGCAGGCATGGAGCTGGTTGCGCGCGTCGTGACGGTCGAAGCCGAAACCCAGTTCCGCCGCGCTGTCCTTCATCCGCGAAAGATGTGTTTCGAGCAGGGGTATGCCTTCCTCGGGCGTGAAGCGCATGGTTTCGATCAGGTCGAACTGCGCCGCCTTGTGTTCGGGCGAGGACTTGCTGGCAAATGCCCCCTTGAGCAGCGCTTCGCGCCATTCCGTGCGCGCTTCGCTGTCGGCCACGATCGCGCCGCCCACGCCCAGTACGGCCTTGCCCCGAGCATTCTCGATCTCGGTCAGCCGCAAGGTGCGGATGGCGACGTTGAATGCGGCATCGCCATCCGCACCGATCCGTCCGATGGCCCCGCAATAGGGCCCGCGCGGTTCGCGCTCCACCGCCTCGATCAGTTCCATCGCGCGGATTTTCGGTGCGCCGGTGATCGAACCACAGGGGAAAAGCGCGCGCACCAGATCGGCCGCGCCCCTGTCCTCGCGCAATTGGGCGCGCACCACGCTCACCATCTGGTGCACCGTCGGATAGCTCTCGATCGCGAAGGGTTCGTCCACCCGCACGCTGCCCGCCTCGGCCATGCGGGAGAGATCGTTGCGCATCAGGTCCACGATCATGAGGTTTTCGGCCTTGTCCTTGACCGAATTCGCCAGTTCTCCGGCCAAGGCTGCATCCTGCCCTGCGTCGGCGGACCGCGGACGTGTGCCCTTCATCGGCTTGGCCTTGGCTTCCCGTCCTTTCAGGGAAACGAACAGTTCGGGCGACAGGCTCAGCAGCCAGTGCGATCCGTCGAAGATCACTCCGCCATAGCCCGCCTGAGCCGCAGGTCGCAGTGCGGCATAGAGGCCCAGCGGATCGCCAGTGAAATTACCGGCCAGAGGAAAGGTCAGATTGGCCTGGTAGATATCGCCTGCACGGATCGCTTCCTGAAGGCGTTCGAATGCCAGCTCGTAACCGCCGGGCGAGATTTGCGGCTCCAGCGGGCCTACGCTTCCCGGGCCCTGCGCCCGTGCGGCGAGCCATGCCGGCATTTCGCCGGCGGCAATTCGCCGGGGTTCATCGAACAGGCCCAGCCAGACCAACGGGCCAGCCCCGCCCGCCTTTGCCTCGGCCAGAGGCAAGAGCCGATCCTCCAGTGCCAGCCCGGCTTCATAGGCGATATAGCCCGCCAGTTCGCCGCCTTCCTGCCGCGCGGCCTCGGCAGCTGAAAGCACGGCCTCGACCTCGTCGGTCCGATTGGCGACGAACAGCTGCTTGGGATTTTCATAGAACAGGGCATCGGCGGCGTCGTGTTCGCGCGCATCGTCTAACAGAACGAATGGGTGCCTGCCCGCCATCTTGCGTCTGCCTTTACAGAGCCTGCGCGCCAAGTCGAGGGATTGCTTGACCATTGCGCCAGGCCTGCGCCAAATCGATACGCACCACAAACAAGGGCGGGACAACGATGAGCACTATCTTTCTTGGCGCCACCGACGCAGGCGGCCAGCAGTTCATGCGGCTCGCGCAGGCCAACCGCCACGGCTTGATCGCAGGCGCCACCGGCACCGGGAAGACCGTGACCCTACAGGGGCTGGCTGAGAGTTTCTCCGCCCAGGGCGTGCCGGTCTTCGTGGCCGATGTGAAAGGCGACCTTGCGGGCATTGCGATGTCCGGATCGCCGCAGTTCAAACACGCCGACAAGCTTGAGGGCAGGGCGAAGGAACTGGGCATGGATGATTATGCCTATGCCGATAACGCCGCGGTTTTCTGGGATCTCTACGGCGAACAGGGTTTCCCGATCCGCACCACGATTTCGGAAATGGGGCCGCTGCTGCTTGCGCGGCTGCTCGACCTGAACGAAACGCAGGAAGGCGTGCTCAACATCGTCTTCCGCTATGCGGACGAGAACAATCTCCTGCTGATCGATCTCGGCGACCTGCAATCGATGCTCACCTTCGCCTATGACAATGCGAGCGAGCTTTCGGGCACCTATGGCAATGTTTCCAAGGCGAGTGTCGGGGCAATCCAGCGGCAGTTGCTCAGCTTCGAAAGCCAGGGCGCGGACATGTTCTTCGGCGAACCGGCGCTGGAGATCGACGATTTCCTTACGGTGGACGATCGGGGTCGCGGCATCATCAATGTCCTCGCCGCCGACAAGTTGATGCGCGGGCCCAAGCTTTACGCCACCTTCCTCCTCTGGCTGCTGGCCGAATTGTTCGAGACCCTCCCCGAGGTAGGCGATCCCGAAAAGCCGAAGCTGGTGTTCTTCTTCGACGAAGCGCACCTGCTGTTCGACGACGCTCCTGAAGCGCTGGAAAACAAGGTCGAGCAGGTCGTGCGGCTGATCCGATCGAAGGGAGTTGGCGTCTATTTCGTGACGCAGAACCCGATCGATATCCCGGAAAAGATCGCCGGACAGCTGGGCAACCGCATCCAGCACGCCCTGCGCGCCTTTACCCCGCGCGACCAGCGCGCGATCAAGGCGGCAGCCGAGACGTTCCGCATCAATCCCGCGCTCGATGTCGAACAGGCGATCACCGAACTCAAGGTCGGCGAGGCTCTGGTCTCCACGCTCGACGAGGACGGTGCGCCGACAGTAGTTCAGCGCACACTGATCAAGCCGCCGCATTCACGGCTTGGCCCGGTGACCGAAAAGGAACGCAAGATCGTCAATTCGGTCAGCGAGCTGGACGGGAAATATGACGACGCCGTCGACCGCGAGAGCGCGGAGGAGGTGCTTGCCGCCAAGGCCGCAGATGCCGCTGCAACCGCCGAAGAGGTGGCGGAGCAGGGGCGAGAGGAAGTGGCGAAGCGCAGCCGCAAGTCGACCTCGATGTGGGGCAAGGCTGGCAAGGCGGCGGCCACGGCTGCGGCCGGTTCGCTCACTTCGATCGCGGTGGCGACGGTACTGGGCAAGAAATCGAGCGCCAATCCGCTGCGGACCGGCGCCACGGCTTTCGTGCGCAACATCATCGGCGGATTGATGCGCTAGAGCGGGAGGCGGAATTCCGCGCGGAGCCCCCCTTCGGGGCGGTTCGACAAATTCAGTTCTCCGCCGTGCTGTTCGGCAACGGCGCGCGCCAGCGTCAGGCCGAGCCCCGCCCCGCCGGTGGCGCGGTTCCGGCTCGCCTCGCCGCGGGTGAAGGGCTCCAGCATGTCGGCAATGCGATCTTCGGGGATGCCCGGCCCGCTGTCCTCTACGCGCAGAACGGCGGTATCGCCTTCCTGTAGCACGCTTACGCAAGCGCCCCCGCCATAGCGCAGGGCGTTCGAGACGAGGTTACGCAGCCCGCGCTTCAGCCAGGTGAGGTGGATGGGCGCGACGATGCGCTGCGTTTCCAGCTCGACCGTCTCGCCCATATCCTCGAATTCCTCGACCACAGAAGCCGCCAATGCAGCAAGGTCGGTCCGTTCCGGCGCAGCGTCCGACTTGCCGACGCGCGCAAGCGCGAGGATTTCGTCGAGCGTAAGCGTGATGTCCTCGATGCTGTCGATCATGCGTTCACGCGCGGCGGCATTTTCGACGCTTTCAACCCGCACACGAAGCGCGGCCAGCGGCGTCTTGAGATCGTGTCCGATCGCTCCGAGCATCACGTCCTTTTCCGCCAGCATGGCACCGATCCGTGCCTCCATCGCATTATGCGCGCCAATCAGACGGCGGACATCCTCCGGCCCGTGGGGCTCCATCGGCTCCGACTGGCTGGGCCGCCGCGAAAATTCCTCGGTCCGCGTCGTCAGTTGGGCGAGCGGCCCGGTAATCCGGCGCAGGACGAGCCAGAGGACGAACGAGAGGAGCAGGGTAAGTGCGCCGGCCTGGAGCAAGGGGAACAGCGGTCCGAATTCCTCATGCGGCTTGCGAATGGGGGCGCGGACCACGTCCCATCCATCGCCATCGGTGATTCCGGCGATGGCGATAGAATCCGGCAGGTCTTCCGGCGCATAACCGCGGCGAAGGGCAAGGCGCTGCATAAACCGTTGCGCGATCGGGTCTGCTGAGACGGGCCGCTCGACCAGCCTGATATCGGTGAATTCGCGGCCGTTCTCGCGCAATGTCTCCGCAAGGCGTTCCTGCAGTTCGGGCATCGCGCGGTCCTGCAGCAAGGACTGGAAGCCGGTCTCGCGCGTGAAATCGGTGCCGGAGAACCGGCGGCCCATGCGGCGCGGGCGGTCCTGCTCGTCGCGGGAGGACATTTCCCGGCCGGGGTCGATTCGGGCCACGAGGTCTTCCGCGCCGCCTTCCCGAATGCGGGCCGAAGCGACGAGGCGCAGGCTTAGCGTATTTACTAAACCGGTCTCGGCACGGTCCTTTTCGATGCTCCACGCCAGAAGGCCGTTGACGCCCTGGACGATGAAGAGCGTGAGCGCGACTGCCAGCGTGACCTGGCCGAGCAGGCTTTTCGGAAGCCAGCGCGTCACCGGCTATCCTGCGCCACCCGTGTAACGTCGGCGGCGAAACGGTAGCCTCCGCCGCGCACGGTCTGGATGAAATGCGGGCTGCGGCTGTCTGCTTCGATCTTTCGGCGGAGTCGGCTGATCTGATTATCGACCGCACGATCGAACAGATGGGCTTCGCGGCCCTGCACCATATCGAGCAATTGATCCCGGTCGAGAACGCGGCGCGGGTGATCGCAGAAGGCCCGCAGCATGCGGAATTCGGCGGTCGAGATCGGTACGAGCGTGCCTTCGGGATCAATCAGGCGACGCTTCAGGGGATCGAGCTTCCAGCCCTCGAAGGCGTACAGCATGTCCTCGGCAGCATCTTCCGGTACGCGCTCGGCACGCCGCAGGACCGAACGGATACGCGCCACGAGTTCGCGCGGTTCGAAGGGTTTCGTCACATAATCGTCCGCGCCGATCTCGAGGCCGACGATCCGGTCCATTGCTTCGCCCTTGGCGGTCAGGAGGATAACCGGCAGGTTCTTGGTTTCAGCAAGGTGGCGGCACAGCGATAGGCCGTCTTCTCCCGGCATCATGATGTCGAGCAGGACGAGATCGGGCGTTTCCGTGCCGAGCAGGCTGCGCGCCGAGGCGGCGCTGTCCGCTTCACGCACGACGAACCCCTGGCCGGTGAGATATTCGGCGAGGGGTTCGCGGAGCGTGCGCTCGTCGTCGACGAGCAGGAGGGTGATGAGCGCGGTATCGTTCATGGATTGGCTTTCGCGCCTACCGTGTGGTTCGCGAGATGCGCAAGCGCCTTACTGGGCGGCTTCGCGCTTTGCCTTCCATTCGGCGCGCATCGCCTGATGGGCGGTTTGCCGCTCGGCGGCGGTAATCGTCCCGTCTCCATTCGTGTCGACCTTGGCGAAATGGGCAGCCTGAGCGGCGTCGAATTCAGCCCGCGTGATCGACTTGTCGCCATCGGCATCTGCCATGCGAAGCATCATCATGCCGCCGCCGCGACGAGCGCCGCGCATGCCGTGGTGGCCGCGCTTGCCGCCGCGCCGCGATTCGGCATCGCTGCCACGATTACCGCGGGCCTCGTGGTTGGCCTGCATTTCTTCTTGGGTGAGGCCACCAGAGGTATCGGCATCCATGGCGGCGAAGCGTTCTGCCATGCGCTCGGCGCGGCGTTCGGCGCGCGCTTCAAGGCGTTCGCTGCGGCGCTCCATGCGCGCATCGCGCCGTGCTTCCATTTCGGCCTGCGAAAGTTCGCCGTCGCCATTCGTATCGGCCTTGGCGAACATTTCACTGCGGCGAGCGGCGCGGTCTTCGGCGTTGATCACGCCGTCGCCATTGGCGTCCATTCTGGCGAACATCTGAGCGCCATGACTGGCCATTTCGGCGCGGGTGACATTGCCGTCGCCATCGGTATCGACCTTGCCCATCGGGCCCTGCGCCAAAGCGGCGGTTCCGGCCAATGCCAGTGCGGCGGCGGAAAATCCAAGTGCAGTCTTTTTCATCATTCTCTCCAAACTGGGAGAGCTGCGACGGTGTGTCGGGAAGAGGGGGAGAAACAGGAGGGCCCGCCGCAGCTCGTGCATTCCTTCTAGAGAGGGATTGTCGCAGCTTTATCCCGAAGACAGGCTGAATTGTAACGAAGTGTCGCGTTCAGCTGGCCATGTTCATCGCCGTGAAACCCTCAGCGCGGGCGGTGCAGCGTTCCTTCGCCCGCAGTCACGAAGATCGCAGTGGCTCGCCCCGCAACGTCGGCAATGTGCCAGACGCCGGGCGGGTTGATCACATATTCGCCCGCGCCAAGCGTCACGCTCTCGCGGTGTCCGTCGGGAAATTCCTGGTGCAAAACCATCTCGCCTTCGGTGCAGATAACCAGCTCGTCGCCGACGGGATGCATTTCCCAACTCGGCCAGCCCTCCTCAAACGTGTGCTCGCTCACCAGCCGCCCCTCCCGGCCATCGGCCCGGTGCCGCACGCCATAGGCCTCGTACCACTCCATCCCGTCGAAGGGCGGCTGGGGCACGGCGGTGGCGCCGAGACCCAGATGGACGAAGCTGTCGGCGAGACGGCGCGGGCCGGCCATCAGGCAACCTTGTCCATCAGGAAGGCATTGAGCTTGTTGCCGTCCGGATCGCGGAAATAGGCGGCGTAGAACAGCATGCCGTTCTCGTCCGGCTCCCCGCGCGGGCCCGGCTCGCCTTCGTCACTGCCGCCGTTGGCCAGCGCGATGTCGTAAAGACGCTGGACCTGGTCACGGTCCTTCGCCTCCAGCGCTACCATGGTGCCGTTTCCGACGCTCGCCTTCTCGCCGTCAAACGGCACGGTCGCAGCGATCCCTGCGCCGCCATCCCATTTGCCCCAGGCAATGAAGGTCTCGAAATCCATCATCCGGCCAACCCCGAGTTCTGCCGCAACGGCATCGTAGAACTTCGCTGCTCTTTCGAGGTCGTTGGTACCGACCGTAACGTAACCGATCATGCGTTTGCTCCTTCGATAACGACTCGCGACCGGCAGAACATTACGTGAACAATGCGGTCCCTACAAGGGCTTGCATTCACGTTCGAGCCACGCGAGATCCTCGCCCTCGAGCTGCGGCGCCAGAATCTCGCGCGTCTTCGCGTGATAATCGTTCCACCATGCTATTTCGCGATCGGTCATCATCGATTTGTCAACCAGCCGGCGATCGAGCGGGACATGGGTCAGCGTCTCGAAAGTCAGGTATTTGCCTTCGCTGCCATCTATCTTCGCATCGACGACTAGCACGAGGTTTTCGATCCGGATGCCGAATTCGCCCGCCTTGTAATAACCCGGCTCGTTGGAAAGGATCATGCCCTCCTGCAAGGGGGTCTCGGTCCCGGGGAATGCACCGCCCGGCTTGGAGATCCGCTGCGGGCCTTCGTGGACGGAGAGATAGCTGCCCACACCGTGGCCGGTGCCATGGCCGTAATCGACCCCGGCCTGCCACAGGTGCATGCGCGCAAGAGCATCCAGCGCGCCGCCCGAAGTCCTGTCGGGAAAGCGTGCAAGATCAAGCTCGATATGGCCCTTGAGGACGCGGGTATTGCGGTCGATCATCTCTGCGGTGGGCTCACCCGGACCGACCCACACGGTGCGGGTGATGTCGGTCGTCCCGTCGGGATACTGGCCGCCCGAATCGCACAGATAGATGCTCGACGGCGGGATCTTGATATTGCTGTCTTCGTCCACCTTGTAGTGCGGCAGCGCGGCATGGCCGGCTGCGGCGCTGATCGTGTCGAAACTGGTATCCTTCAGATCCGGGCTCAGGCCGCGGAATTCGCGCAGCTTGGCCGCCGCGGTGAGTTCGTCCACCTCGCCCGAGGGGGCGTTTTCTGCAATCCAGCGCAAATATTTCACGACCGCCGCACCGTCGCGTGCCTGCGCGTCGCGGTGGCCCTGCTGTTCGGCGGAATTCTTAATCGCCTTGGGCAGGACTGCGGGATCGGCATCGCGTACCACTTTGGCTCCGCCCTGTTCGAGCGCTTGGAAAATGCCCGCCACGGCGTGATTGGGATCGGCCGCGACGGTCTTGCCCTCGAGCCCCGCAAGGGCAGGCTGGAAATCGGCCCGGTCCCGCACTCTGACGGCATTGCCAAGGTGCTTGGTCAGCTCGGGCGTGACCTTTTCAGGGGCTATGAACAGCTCCGCCGTGCCATCGGCATGGGCGAGCACATAGGACAACGCGACCGGGGTGTTGTCGACATCCGCACCGCGCATGTTGAGCACCCAGGCGACCGAATCGAGCGCGGTGATGACCGTGGCGTCATACCCTTCCTGCTTGAGCCAGTCGGCGATCTCCGCGCGCTTGTCGGCGCTGGAACGACCTGCAAACGTGTCGTCATGGGGCACGGCCGCTTCGAGCGAAGGTTGCGGACGGTCGGCCCAGACCGCGTCGATCGGATTGCCGTCGACCGGCACCAGTTCGATACCCTTCTTAGCGAAAAGCTTCTGCGCATTTTCGACCCATTCGACCCCGTGGAGCCAAGCATCATAGCCGATTTTCGCCCCCTTCGGTGCGTGTGCGACGATCCATTTGGCGGGCGAAGTCGCGGGCACGTCCTCGTAATCGTAAAGCTTGCCATCGACCTGCTCGCGCACCTGGACGGTGTAACGTCCATCGGTGAACATGGCCGCCCTGTCCTTCAGGACGGCGGCGCTGCCCGCGCTACCGCCGAAGCCGGTCAGCCAGTGGAGACGCTGGGCATAGGATCCGACATATTCGCTCATATGCTCGTCGGAGATCGGAATTACGAAGCCATGAAGGCCGCACTTGTCGAGTTCGGTGCGCAGCGCATCGAGGCGGGCTTCATGTGTCTGCATCAGCATTACGGAAAATCCTTTCGTCGGGGCCGCTCGGCTTTTGGGCGAAGCGGCGCTTGCCGCGGCTCGGTGCCGCGCATAATCACCCCCTATCAATAGGGAATTGCGGCCACTCTTTCCACCTTTGCGCCGCAAGAGGAGGGACCATCCGTGACTTTCATTCGACTGGCTGCGTGCCTATCTGCCGCAACGCTGGCATTCGCCGCGCCCGCATCTGCCCAGAATACCGAAGGGAACTCCGTGACCTCACCCACCTCTCCGCCCACTGCCGAGAAGCGCGATCACAGCTACACGCACCACGGGATAACCATCTCCGATCCCTATCACTGGCTGAAAGACCAGAGCTACCCTACGATCGACGACGAGGACATTATCGATCATCTGAAGGCTGAAAACGCCTGGTTCGAAACGCGCATGGCGCCGCAACAGGCGCTGGTCGACGGACTGTACGAAGAAATGAAGGCGCGGGTGAAGGAGGACGATTCCACGGTTCCACAGCGCCGCGGCGAATATCTCTACTGGTCGGAATTCGAGGAAGGCAAGGAGTACCGCAAATACTATCGCCGCCCGGTAGCCGGCGGTGATGCGCAGCTGATCCTCGACGAGAACGAACTTGCCGAAGGAAATGAATATTTCCGACTGGGGGCATTCTCCGTCTCGGACAACGGCCGCTACCTCGCCTACTCTTCCGACAACACCGGTTCGGAACGCTTCACCGCGCGGATCAAGGACCTAGAGACAGGCGAACTGCTGCCGGACGAAATCCCGGGAACGCTGACGGGCCTGACCTGGGTGATGGACGACAAGGCTATCGTCTACGGCCTCGCCAACGAGCAATGGCGCGTCCACGATGCGACGATACACGTGCTTGGGACACCCGTCGCCGAGGATGTCGAGCTCTACCGCGAAACACAGAACGACGGCTTCCGCGTGGACGCCGGGCTCTCCGCGCAGGAAGACTGGCTGATCATTTCGGCGGGCGATAACGAGACCAGCGAAATCCGCCTGGTGCGGGCCGACGATCCGACCGGCGAACAGATCCTGATCTCGCCGCGCCAGACGGGCCGCGAATACGATGTGGATGTGCGCGACGGCAAGATCTACGTCCACACCAACGACGAACATGTGAACTTCCGCCTCGCCACGGCCAGTCTCGACAACCCCGGAGACTGGACCACGCTGATCGCGGGTTCGGACGAATTCTATCTCGACGGGTTCGAACTGTTCAAGGAATTCTACGTCACCGAAGGGCGCCTGCGCGGTCTCGACCAGATCCAGCTTCGCAGCTACGACGATCCCAACCTCGTCAAACCGGTCGCCTTCACCGAAGCGAGCTTTTCGACCGGCTTATCCAACAATCCGGAATACGATCAGGACAGGCTGCGCCTGTCCTATGCAAGCATGGTCACGCCGGATTCGGTTTACGATTATCATGTGGAGACCGGCGAACTCGAACTGCTGAAGCAGCAGGAAATTCCCAGCGGTTACGACGCCGATCTCTACGAAGTCGAGCGGATCGAGATTGCCGCACGTGACGGGACGATGGTCCCCGTATCGATCGTCAGCCGGAAGGACCGCGAACGGGGCGGGCCGCTGCATCTCTATGCCTATGGTGCTTACGGTTTCGCCTATCCTCCCAGCTTTTCGACCACGCGCCTGAGCCTGGTTGATCGTGGCTATGCCTTCGCCATCGCCCATATCCGCGGCGGCGACGATCTTGGCCGCAACTGGTATCTGCAGGGCAAGCTCAACGAACGGACCAACACTTTCAACGATTTCGTCGATGTGGCGAAGGGGCTGATCGCCAAGGGGTACACGCAGCAGGGCAGGATCAGCGCAAGCGGCGGTTCTGCAGGCGGCGAGTTGATGGGCGTAGTGGTAAACACCAATCCCGAGCTTTGGGGCGCGGTCGTGGCGCATGTTCCCTTCGTCGACGTGCTCAGCACGATGCTCGACAAGGACCTGCCGCTAACGCCAGGTGAATGGCCTGAGTGGGGCAATCCGATCGAGAGCAAGCAGGCCTTCGCCTATATCCTGAGCTATTCGCCCTACGATCAGGTGGTTGCACAGGACTATCCGCCGCTGCTCGTGACCGCCGGCCTCAACGATCCGCGCGTGACCTATTGGGAGCCCGCCAAATGGGTTGCCAAGCTGCGCGAATTCAAGACCGACGACAACGAACTGCTGCTCAAGACGAACATGGGTGCAGGGCATGGCGGCAAATCGGGACGTTTCGCCTCGATCTACGAGGTCGCCGAGGAATACGCCTTCCTCCTGTGGCAGATGGGCGAAACGGGTTGAGCGCGAAATACCAGCAAAGGTTTACGGCGAAGCCCGAGCACATCGACGAACTCGGGCACGTCAACAATACGGTATGGGTCCGCTGGATCCAGGATATCGCCGTAGCGCATTGGGACAACACGGCCCGGGCCGAAGACAGCGAGCGATACTTCTGGGTCGTGACCCGGCACGAGATCGACTACCGAGGGAATGTGTCAGAAGGCGAGAGCGTTACCGGCGAAACCTGGATCGAGGGCGGGCCGCGCGGGGCCACTTCGATCCGCCGTGTCGACTTCCGCAACGAGGCAGGGAAGGTGATCGTTTCTGCCGCGACGACCTGGGCCATGCTGGATCGCACCACGCAGCGTTTGGTGAGGGTTCGGCCGGAAATACTCGAGCCGTTCCGCGCGTAACGATTACGCGGCTACCGAACGCGGGCTTGCAGGGTTTGGCTCGAGATCTTCCAGCTTCTCCGAAAAGGTCCTGTTACGCCCCGCACATTTCGCTGCGTAGAGCAGACGGTCGCCATGCGCGTACAAGTTCTCGAAACTGGCTTCGGGCAAGGTCGCGATTGCAGCGAAATCCAGATAGCCCATGCTGGCCGTGACCGGGAACTGAACTTCATCCACCTCGGCCATGATCCGCGCGGTAACTGCCTTGCGCCGGCCTTCGGCCTTTTGCGCTGCGTCTTTTCCGCGCAAGAGCAGGAGGAATTCCTCGCCCCCGATCCGGAAGGCGATCATATCCTCTTCGTCGCCCGGGCTGAGCGCCCATGCTGCGCTGCGGATGACGCGGTCGCCTACGGGGTGGCCATAGAGGTCGTTGATCGATTTGAACTGGTCCAGATCTACCACCGCCATAGCATGGAAGCCCTGTCGGACAAGGAGGGGATAGCGCGCTTCCAGCGCCCGGCGGTTGAGCAACCCGGTGAGCTCGTCCAGCTCGCTGAGGACTTCGAGATCGCGCGCTGCATTAAGGGCCTTGTCGCGTTCGCGGCGCAGGGTCATGAAGCGCTGGGCAACAGCCAATGCGGTGGCGACCACTTCGAACAGCAGGGCAAAGTTCTGCGGCCAGGTCTCATCAAAATCGATGCGCAGCGAAGGCACATAGACACTTGTCAGCTGGAAAAGCACGATCGAGGCAAGCGGCGCAAACCCGAAGATCAAGTAGGGCGCCATTTTGCTTCCGCCCCTCTGCGCTTGCCCCAGAACGGTGAAATAAGCCGTCAGGATTATCAGCAAGGCGCCAAAGTAGACATGATCGAGCCAGAGGCCGAAGGCGGCCGGAAATAGCGTCGTCGCCAGTCCGTTGACCAGCGTCAACGCGGTTATTCCGAACAGGATTTGCCGGTGTCTGCGGGTCAGATACCGGGGTTCGATGAAATTCAGGGCGAACAGGATAGTCGCGATCACTAGCATGTCGAGGCTGAGATAGGTGATGATCAGTTCAGCTTCGTAGGTCAGGCCCGACACCAGTGGGAGCAGCCCCGATACCGCCGCTGTCTGGAGCGAAGCCATGACGCAGAAGAGGGCATGAAACAGCGGGAAGCTCTCGCGTAGCGCCCTGAAGAACACGAAGTCGAAGATCATCGGGGCGAGGAGCAACCCGCACAAGAGCGCCGCGAAGAGGTGAATCACGCCAGCCGTGGACCGTACCGAAGGTTCGGTGACCAGCTCGCCCTGCACCAATGCCTCGGGCCAGTATCCATCGTCGAGCACCATGACCATGGCTTCGGTTGGCTCGTCCAGCCTGGGGAGCTCGACGATCGATTTGAGGCTCGAGGTTCCGAGCTGGGTGTCCTTGAAACCGTAAACCCGCGTCGCATGACCGCCCTCTCTGCCCAGCGCGGTGATGGTCAGCTTCCCGAATGGGTGACGGTCGAATTCGATGAAGCGCGGCGGCTCCCCCGCCCAGCGCCCGTCTTCGAAATCGAACCGAATGAAATGCCGTTCCGCCTCCCAATCGAACTCCGCGCCTTTGCAGCTCCAGCCGGCAGCATCGACTGCCCGCACTTCCACACCAACCGACTTCTTGTCCGAGGTGTGACAAATGGATCCGGCAGGGAATGCCTCGCGCGCGGAAAGCGGCGCAGGCGCAAGCGCCTGCATCGCCAGATAGGCGAAAATTAGCGCATGCACCGCGTGCATAGCTGTTTTCTTGAGCACCCCGCCCATCAGCGCGGTATACTCGCGGGCGCTTAAAAGGAAGTTACCAGAACGGGGCCGGGCATTAACCCTGGTTCGTCAGGACTTCCGCAACGGGGCGGTACTCATAGCCCAGCTCGCGGGCGACCGCTTCGTAGGTCACCTCGCCGGCATGCACGTTGAGCCCTTCCGCAAGGTACGGGTCGTTGGCCATCGCCTTCTTCCAGCCCATGCGCGCAATGCGCAGGGCGTGCGGCAGGGTGACGTTGTTGAGCGCATATGTACTGGTGCGCGCGACCGCGCCCGGCATGTTGGCAACGCAGTAATGCACGACATCGTCGATCACATAGGTCGGGTCGGCGTGCGTGGTCGGCTTCGAAGTCTCGAAGCAGCCGCCCTGATCGATGGCGACATCGACAAGCACTGCGCCCTTCTGCATGTCCTTAAGCATCTCACGCGTGACGAGCTTGGGGGCGGCTGCACCCGGGATCAGCACGGCACCGATGACAAGGTCCGCACCGCAAACCGCATCGTAAAGGTTCGCCTGGTTGGAAAAGCGAGTTGCGGCGCGGGCTTCGAAATGGGTGCCGACCTTTTCGAGCACATCGGGGTCGCGGTCGAGGATCGTGACGTCCGCACCAAGCCCGGCTGCCATCTGCGCGGCATTGAAACCGACCACACCGCCGCCGATCACCACCACCTTCCCCGGCATCACGCCAGGCACGCCGCCAAGCAACACCCCGCGCCCGCCATGCGCCTTTTCAAGCGCAGTCGCGCCCGCCTGGACGCTCATGCGTCCGGCAACCTGGCTCATGGGCTTGAGCAGCGGAAGCTGGCCGCGCGGACCGGTCACGGTCTCATAGGCAATGGCCGTGACGCCGCTTTCAACGAGGTCTTTCGTCTGCGGGGCGTCGGGTGCCAGGTGGAGGTAGGTGTAGAGAATCTGGCCTTCGCGCAGCTTCTTGCGCTCGGCTTCCTGCGGTTCCTTCACCTTCACGATCATCTCGCATTCGGCAAAGATTTCATCGGGTGTATCGACGATCTTCGCGCCCGCTTCGACATACTGCTGATCGGTTGCGTCGATACCGCTTCCGGCCTGGGTCTGGATCCAGACCTCGTTCCCCTGGACGATCAGTTCCTTCGCGCTTTCCGGCGTGAGGCCGACGCGATATTCGTGGTTCTTGATTTCCTTGGGACAACCGATGCGCATGGGGACAAACTCCTTCTCTGCGCCGGGCCGTTACAAGTGATACCATCCCCCTGCAAGCGCAGCACAACCGCTCGCAAGCTTATTGCGGCAGGGCAGCCCATTCGATTTCGATACTATCGCCTTGCCCAGTTTCGACTTGCGAAATCTCGATTCCCGCGGCGGTCAGCCTGCTCGCGAGAGCATCGGTCTCCTCCTCCGGCCCGCGCAGGATCAGCGGCAGGCCGATTCGCCGAGCAGCCCAGGTGACCGTTCCTTCGGAAAGCGCGCCCTGTTCGGTGGGTCCATCCTCCCCCAAAGCAATGCCGGGAAGCGCCTGCGGGGGAGGCCGCAGGTAGACCGTCCACCCGGGTGTCTTGTCGGCAACGCGGCGCTCGAGCTGGCGATATCCAGCTAGCGACAGGCCGGGCAAAGGCCTAGCCGAGGCTGAAATCCTGCGTGTTTCGCGGTCGAGGAGGACATCTGCGCGTTCGACGCCAGCTGCCATCGCCATGCGTTCGATCATGCCGGCGATCTGCCGTTCGGTGGCGGCGGCCTGTTCTGCCGCACGTGCGCGGGCGAGTTCGGCCTGCTCCGCAGCGCCGGGGTCGGTGCCCACGCGGAACTGCTCGATACTCACCTTGATATTCTCTCCGAGACGCTGGCGCAAAAGCCGGTCGATATCCGCATTTGCGTCGGTATCGAATTCGGGAGTCAGGACTGTCGCCGTGATGTTCAGCGGGTCGCTATCCCAGTCAATCGCCTGCTCGCTGATCCGCGCGCGATCCCCAAATTCGGCCTGTATTGTATTCGTGACGATGCGCTGCGCGTTGGCCTCCCACGCGATCTGCCGGAGCGACAAGCCCAGCGGGATGGCGAGGGCGACGAAGATCGAAAAGATCCCGAAGTTCTGGAACCAGCCTTGCCGGCTGGAAAGGGTAGTTCGAAAACCGTAAAGCCTCGCCATCATCGTGGCGGTGAGCGCAATGACGAGGAAGTTGGTGAAAAAGAGCCCCAGCGCGCCGAAGAAGACCGTCCAATTCAAGGTGGCAAGGCCGAAACCCACTACGGCAAGCGGCGGCATCAGGGCTGTGGCGATGGCGACGCCGACAATCGTTCCTTCGCGTCCGCGGATCATCGCGTAGGAACCGGCGATCGAAGAGAACAAGGCTACCAGAAGATCGAACAGGTTGGGCCGCGTCCGGGCGGCGATCTCTTCGGTTACGGTCTGCAAGGGTGAGACCACCACGATCAGCGCTGCAAAGAGCACCGAGGCAAGGCTTCCGATTGCCAGCGACCTAGCGCTGATTTTCAGCCATTTCTGTTTGCCGGTGGCAAGTGCAAACCCAACGCCGAGAATCGGGCTCATCAACGGCGAGAGGAGCATGGCGCCGATCACGACCGCAGGCGAGGACAGCAGCAATCCGAGGATCGCAATCCCCGCCGACATCATCACCATCAGGATATAGCGTGCGGTCGTCGGGCATTCGGTGGCGATCTTGGCGACCACGTCCTGATGGTCCACCTCCGACCGAACGTTGTCGCGCCAATACTGGCGCAGGGGCGCCATCGCGCGTCCAATCGGGGAAAATACCCAGCGCGCAGCACGCTCGGCCTCTTCATCGGCGGACGGAGTTGCAGATTTGGTATTCATGGGCGCGCTTTAGATCGGGGTTCCGTCCTGGTCGCGGAATATCTCGCGGCGACCGACGTGATTGGCAGGACCAACCAGACCTTCCTCTTCCATCCGCTCGATCCACTTGGCAGCGGTGTTGTATCCCACGCCCATCTGGCGCTGGAGCCAGGAACCGGACGCCTTCTGGTTTTCGATTACGATCTGGCAGGCCTGCCGGTACTTGCGCTCTTCCGGATTGTCGGACGCGGTGAACTCGTCCTCGAAATTGAAGCCGCCGTCTTCCGGTTCTTCGGTGACTGCATCGACGTAATCTGGCTTGCCCTGTTCGCGCCAGTGGTCGGCCACACGTTCCACCTCGTCATCCGCCACGAACGGCCCGTGCACGCGCACCACGGCGCCCGTGTTGGGCTTGTAGAGCATGTCGCCCTTGCCCAGCAGCTGCTCTGCACCCTGTTCGCCGAGGATGGTGCGACTGTCGATCCGGCTGGTGACTTTGAAACTGATACGGGTCGGAAGGTTCGCCTTGATGACGCCAGTAATGACATCGACCGAGGGACGCTGCGTCGCCATGATCAGGTGAATCCCGGCGGCGCGTGATTTCTGGGACAGGCGCTGGATCAGCACCTCGATCTCCTTGCCGACGGTGACCATGAGATCGGCAAGTTCGTCGACGATCAGGACGATCAACGGCAGCGGTTCGTAATCGAGCTGCTCTTCCTCGTAGAGCTCCTCGCCCGTTTCCGCATCGAAACCGGTCTGCACCCGGCGGCCGAGCGGCTTCCCCTTGGCAGCAGCGGTTTTCACCTTCTCGTTGAAGCCCGCAATGTTTCGCGAGTTGACGCTCGACATCATGCGGTAGCGCTTTTCCATCTCCTCGACCGCCCATTTGAGCGCACGGACCGACTTGGCGGGTTCGGTGACCACCGGGCTCAGGAGATGCGGGATGTCGTCATAGGTCTTGAGTTCGAGCACCTTGGGATCGATCAGGATCAGGCGGCACTCGTCCGGCGTGAAGCGGTACAATAGCGACAGCAGGATCGCGTTGAGGCCCACCGACTTACCTGAGCCCGTAGTACCGGCAACAAGCAAGTGCGGCATGGCGGCAAGATCGGCGATGATGGGCTCGCCCGCGATGTCCTTGCCGAGGATCATCGGCAGGATGCCCTTGTGATCGACGAACGCGCTGGACGTGGCCAGTTCCTTGTAGCTGACCATCTGCCGGTCGGCATTGGGCAGTTCGATGCCGATCACCGTCTTGCCCGGGATCGGGCTGACACGCGCGCTGATCGCGCTCATATTGCGGGCGATGTCTTCCGCCAGCCCGACCACCCGGCTGGCCTTGATGCCGGGCGCGGGCTCGAGTTCGTACATGGTCACGACCGGTCCTGCGCGCACGGCGGTAATCTCGCCCTTCACGTTGAAATCGTCGAGCACGTTTTCGAGCAGGCGCGCGTTTCGCTCCAGCGCGATCTTATCCAGTTTCGCCACCTTCTGCTCAGGCTGGTCGGCGAGCAATTCGTGACTCGGCAACTGGTAGTTGGCGAACATGTCGCGCTGGCTGGGTTTGGCCGTCTGGGAGGGGGCCGGCGCTGAAATGGGATCGGCGATCTCGGGCGCGCGGCGGACAGCAGCGACCGGCTCGGTCGTTTCCTCGTCACCGGTCTCGACCGGAGCGCGTTTTGCGCGCTTCTGCTTCTTGGATGCAAGGGGCACATCGATTTCGGAAAGCTGCGGGCGACGCTTGAGCATTCCGGGCAATGTGAAAAACTGTGCCCATTCGATGGCGAAGACCTTCGTCACCAGCGCCAGCGCGCCGCCCAAGGCGACAAGACCGATCCCGGCAATGATCCAGCCGGAAAATGCGCCGCCGAAACGCGTCGCGACAGCCTCGATTGCTCCGGCCCCGAGCAACCCGGCGGTGCCCCCGCCGCCCGCAGGGAAAATCCCGGGGCTATCCTGAAACAAAAGCGAGATGACCGTGCCGAGCAGCACCATTGCGAGCACAAGCAAGGCAAACGGAATCCACCACTTGCCGGGCGTTTCCTCCTCATCCGGATCTTCCACTCCGGTCCACAACCGGCGCGCGGAAATCCACAAGAGCGGGAGCAGCAGAAGCGCAGGGAGACCAAACCAGAAATAGGCCTGATCGGCGGCCCAGGCACCGCTTGCCCCCATCCAGTTGGAAATGTCGCTGCCCGAGGCAGCGGTCGAGGCGCTGGGGTCGGTCTGCGTATAGCTGAACAGTGCCAGAGCAAGGAACAGCAGGAGCGCGAACAGTACGCCTGCGCTCACCATATGCGTCGCACGGCGCAGGGAACGGCGAAAGGCCGCCCGCCAATCGGGTTTGGCGCCTGCGCGCGTTGCCATTACAATATTCCCTTCTGCCGTCTTACCTGCAGTATGAATCCTCGGCGAGTCCGAGGTCAAGCGCTCTTCGTCGAGGGGAGCCCGTCGATCGCCCCCCAACGCGGCCAATCGAGCTCTCTCGCCCGTTCGTGGGTCATGCCGCCAAGCGCGATGACTGGCACCGGAGAACGCTGCGCCAGGGCATGAAATCGCTCTATACCCAATGTCGGCGCCCCCGGATGCGAGGAGGTCGGAAACACCGGAGAGAGAAAGATAGCGTCGGCACCGCTTTCGGCAGCCGCCCGAATCTCGGCCTCGTCATGCGCTGTCGCGAGTTGCAATCCCGGACCAACGGGTCTGGTTTTTCCATAGGTGCCATCCGCGCCCCAATCCTGGTCGCCTGCAAGGATGACCAAGTGCCCCAATTCGCGAGCGAGCCTCGCCAATGCTTCGAAGCGTTCGCGCCGCGCCGTGGCATCAAGATGATAATGCCGGAAAACAAAGCCCGAACCGCGCGGCAAGCTGCGCAGCGCCGCCTCCAGCCGCGTGTCGTTTCGAGCATCGGATAACAGCCACAGCAAGGGAAGGGTCTGGCGCGAGATCATGCGCGCGCTATAGCGCGAGACGATGGAAAAGGCAGACACTCCGCTTCAATCGGTCCTTCATTCGGTCCAGGCTAGCTGCAAGCGCGCGCGGCGCGATCCCGGCGAGGTCACTCTGGTGGCGGTAAGCAAGAGGCATCCGGCTTCCGCGATCGAGCCCCTGCTGATCGAAGGTCACCGCCATTTCGGCGAGAATCGCGTGCAGGAGGCGCAGGAAAAATGGCCTGCGCTTCGCGAAGAGCATCCGGGTGTCCGGTTGCACCTTGTTGGACAATTGCAATCGAACAAGGCGGAAGATGCAGCGGCGCTGTTCGACGTGATCCATTCGCTCGACCGGCCAAGCCTCGTGAAGGCCTTGGCCAAGGCGTTCGACAAGACCGGACGGCAAGTGCCCTGCTTCGTGCAGGTCGATGTCGGCGACGAACCGCAAAAGGGCGGCTGCCCGGTAAGTAAACTACCCGGCCTGCTGGCATCGGCGCGCGACGCCGAAATCCCGCTTGCCGGCCTGATGTGCCTGCCGCCCGCCGATCTCGAACCGGCACCCTTCTTCGCCCTCCTCGACAAGCTGGCGCGGGATCATGGCCTCGACGGTCGCAGCATGGGTATGAGCGGCGACTACGAAACCGCGATCATGCTCGGCGCGACGCATATCCGTGTCGGCACTGCCCTTTTCGGCGAGAGATCGTCCTGAGACAAAAAAGGGGCGCCCGAAAGCGCCCCTTTTCAAACTACCAAAGCGATGACCCGCGTCAGAATTCGCCCCGCAGGGTAATGCCGTAGGTGCGCGGTTCGGCGAGGAAGGCCGAATAGGTCTGCTGTTCAGCCACGAAGGGCGTGTTGAAGGCCACCTGCGTGTAATCCTTGTCGAACATGTTCTGCACCCAGCCCTCAATCGCAAACCGGTCCGCGATGTTGGTTAGACCGATGCGACCGTTCACGATTACGTAGCCATCCTGCTCCTTGCCGTAGAGCAGATCCGAACCAGTGTTGTAATCGCTCACGAGGCGGCTGTTGACGAACACCAGGCCACGCATGCCACTGTTTCCGATCGGTGGGGTCCAGGAAAGCGAACTCGTCACGGTTATCTCGGGCGCGTTCGACATGTTGTCGCCGGGAAGCAGCCGCAGCGCGGGGTCCAGCGGAGCACCGCTATCATTCCCGATAAGATCATTCTGGAAGCTGGTATCGGCATAAGTAAGGCCGACATTGATACCAAAATCCGACGCAGGATTAAGGGTGGCCTCGATCTCGACGCCCTGAGCGATTACACCAGGAACGACATTATCGGAACTGCACGCGCCGGTAGTGGCGCTTGAATCGCGGTCCGCACCGCCCAGGTCATCGCTGCAGGCATTGATATTCTGCACCAGGTAAACCGTACCATTGAAGGTATTGAGCTGGAAATTGCTGAACTCCTGACGGAATGCAGCAAGGCTGAGGCCGAATTCCCGGGTCGAGTATTTTGCACCGAGTTCGAAAGCATCGACGGTTTCTTCGTCGAATCGCAGGTTGCCGACATCGATATTGGTCACATCAAGCGCGACCGGCGGTGCCAAAGCAGAACGGTCCAAGTTGAACCCCCCTGCCTTGTAGCCGCGCGAATACGAGGCGTAGAGCAACAGATCATCGGTCGGCTTATAGCTAAGGACCGCAGTGCCGGTAAATTCATCCTCGTCCCGGCTGTCGGAAAGCGAAAGCCCGTCCAGTTCCGCAGTCGAATTGCCTTGGCACGAGAGGCCCAGGAGACCGCCGGCAAAGGCCTGTAGTGCGGGTACTCCAAGCAACGGAGTAAGCAGCGCGCGGTTGGTCGGGCACACGGTGTTGTCGTTCCCGAACGTGGCGTCGAAGTCCTTGGTTTCGCTTGTATAACGAAGCCCAAGTGTCAGATCCAACCGGTCAGTTATGTGGAAAATATTATGCGTAAAGACCGCAAAGCTCTCGCTCTGCTGGTTGTAGACATCGCCCGTCCCGCCCAGATCATTGAGGGTCGCAAGATTATTGATCCCTGCAACGATGGCCGGCGTCGCAGCACCGAACACCGCGCCGCTCTGGATTGCCCCAAAGGCAGCTGGGCTGAAGCAATTGGCCTGGGTTGTATCAGGCACGGTGATCCCCAGCGGTCCCAGGGAAGGCTGCAATGCATTGGCAAGGCGGCAATTGGCGAACGTGCCGTAATCGTTACCAAAGCGCAGATTGTCACGTGATTGCAGTTTCTCGTTGGCGTAGAAACCGCCGACGAGCCATTCGAGCCGATCATTGAAAGTCGAACCCGAGAGGCGGAGTTCCTGAGTGAAGGTCTCGAACTCGCGGGCCCCAGCATTGTCACCCGGTGCGCGATAGAGGATATCGACCTGGGTGTAATCCGTATCGGAAGCCTGGTTGTTGGAATATTCGCGGTAACCTGTGATCGAAGTCAGCGTAGTATTGCCAAAGTTCCAGTTCAACTCACCCGAGACGCCGAAATCTTCGGTTTCGCCGAAATACGAGCGGCCCGGAGTGACGTAAATGTCGCGGTTGAACGTTCCTCCGTTGAGCGCAGCAGGATTCTGACCCAGACCAAGCAGGATGGGAATGATCGGGTTGGAGGTGCTCGTCAGAGCCGGGGTCGCCGTTCCTGGATAATCGAACTTCGCTTCTGCGGATAGGGGAGGAATATCGTCGCTCAGCCGGGCGAGCGGGGCGAAGTCGGTCTGCACGAAGGTTGCCGCGCAGCAGGCTTCGTCCTTCTTGGAATAATCGCCGACAATACGGAAACTGATATCCTCACTGGGTTCGAACAGGACCTGTCCGCGCAGGAGATATCGATCGCGATTGTTCACATCTGTGTCGTTGACGACATCATTATAGAAACCGTCGCGCTGGAAGAAGACACCGTCGATACGTGCGGCAATCGTGTCGGACACGGGGCCGGTGACCCCAGCCTCCAAACGGAGCGCATCGTAGTTACCGTATGTGATCGAGCCATGCCCGCCGAAATTGAATTCGGGCGCCGCAGTGTAGATCGAAATCAGGCCAGCAGAAGAATTGCGTCCGCCCAGCGTACCCTGCGGACCGCGGAGGATTTCGATGCGGTCGAGGGGGCCAAGTTCGCTCAGAGCGTTACCCGAGCGCGAACGATAGACGCCGTCGACAAAAACCGCGACCGAGCTTTCAAGACCAGCATTGTCGCCAACAGTACCGATGCCGCGAATACGGGCGGATCCGTTTGCTTCGTTGCCGGTCGACGAGACGAGAAGCGATGGCGCTACCTGCGTCAATTCGCGAATATCGTTCGTGCCCGACCGCTGGAGTTGTTCGGAGGAAACTGCATTGATCGCGACCGGAACATCGGCCAGCACCTGCTCGCGGCCCTGTGCGGTCACGACGATCACGGGCGCCCCGTCATCTACGTCCGCATTGTCGATGATGTCGCCTTCTTCGGCGACTTCCTGTGCCATCGCCGCCTGAGGCAGCAAGGTGAAACCTGCGCCCAGAATAGCGAGCGTGCGCAACGAATGCTTAGTCTTCCTCATCGGGAAACCCTCTCCTTGGTTTATCTCTCGCAAGAATCAGTGGCTGATTCGCAACCCAAGTGCAACAATCTTCCTGCAAACGTATGCTACGCGTCTTCCAACCGTGCCTGCATTGCATCACCTGCCGCCTCTGCAAGGCGCGCTTCGAGCCGGTTCCGGCGCTCGCCCTCGGCCAGTTTATCGCCCGTCAGATCCGTGACGTAGAAGGTATCGACCGCACGCTCGCCGTAGTTCGTGATATGGGCCGAATGAACGACCAGCCGGCTTTCAAACAGCACGCGGGCGAGGCGGTTGAGCAGCGCCGGTCGGTCGCGGGCATTGACCTCTATCACGGTGAACCGGTTCGAAGCCTTGTTGTCGAACAGCACGCGCGGGCTCACATCGAAAGCCTTCGACCTGCTGTGCGGCAATGGTCTTTGAGCCAGCCTGGGAGTCAGGTCGATCCGGTTGGCAAGCGCATCGGCAATGCTTTTCTTCAGGCGCTCCAGCTGCTGTTCTTCGCGAAACGGTGCGCCATGCGGATCCTGCACGAGGAAATTGTCGAGCGCCCAGCCGGATCGCGTGGTGTGAATGCGCGCATCGATGATGTTGCCGCCGGCAAGGTGGATGCCGCCAGCGATCCGGTAAAAGAGCCCCGGATGGTCGGCAGCGATCACGGTCACCAGGGTCGCGCCGCGCGCATCGTAGAATTCGCAGTGCACCGATAGCTGGTGTTCCTGCGCGCGCGCGTCGGCATAATGCACGAGGTTGAGAGCAACGATATCGACTGGCTCCGCAATCCAGTAGGCATCGTCGAGCACCGTGCCGAACTCTTCCACGAGAGCGGCTTTTTCTTCCAGCACGTCGGCGACCTGCGCCTTCTTCGCGGCAACCTTCTCCTTGCGACCTTGCCGCATGTGACCGAGCCGGAGCCTTTCCGATGACGCATCGTAGAGTTCGCCGAGCAGTTGGCCCTTCCAGCTGTTCCATGTGCCCGGTCCGACTGCCCGAATGTCGACCGCCGTGAGGATGGCGAGGTGGCGCAGACGCTCGATGCTCTGCACCTGCGCTACATAATCCTCGATCGTCTTGGGATCGGTGAGATCGCGTTTCTGGGCAGTGTGGCTCATCAGCAAGTGGTTCAGTACCAGCCAGGCCACGAGTTCGGTCTCGCTCTCCGACAAGCCGAAACGGGGGCACAATTCCTCAGCCACCTCAGCGCCCAGTACCGAATGATCGCCGCCGCGCCCCTTGGCGATATCGTGCAGCAGGGCCGCAACATAGGCGACCCGGCGCGAGCCTACCTTGTGGATCAGCCGCGAAGCACGCGGGTGATCATGCTTGAGTTCGCCCTTCTCGATCTTGTTGAGCAGGCCGATCGCGCGGATGGTGTGTTCATCCACCGTATAATGGTGATACATATCGAACTGCATCTGCGCATTGACCCTGCCGAAATCCGGCACGAAGCGGCCGAAAACGCCTGCCTCGTTCATCCAGCGCAGGACCATTTCGGGATCGTTCCGCCCGCATAGCAGGTCGAGGAAAATGGCGTTGGCGCGCGGGTCTTCGCGCACCGCCTGATCGATCAATTTGGAGTCGCGGTTCGCCTGCCGCATCGTCTCGGGGTGAATTTCGAGACCTTCGGCTTCCGCAATCTGGAATATCTCGATCAGCCGCACGGGGTCCTTGGCAAACCAGTCGTCCGAAGGCGCGGCGATACGCCCTCCGAATACCCGGCAACCCTTCACCATGCGCGGCTTGGGCTTGAACCCGGCGAAGAACCCCTTTCGAGCCGATCGCTGGGCGAGGTCGTCCTCGATATGGGCGAGAAACACACCCGTCAGGCTACCCACGCGTTTCGCCTGCATGAAATAGAACTGCATGAACCGTTCGACCGCGCTCTTCCCGGGGCGGTCGGCGTAATTCATGCGCTCGGCCACTTGCCGTTGGAGATCGAAGGTCAACCGGTCCTCGGTACGCCCGGTGAGGATATGCATGTGGCACCGGACGGCAAGCAGGAAACGCTCCGCCCGGCGGAAGCTGCGATACTCCGCATCCGTCATCAGGCCGGCATCGACGAGTTCCGAGGCGCTGGAGACGCGGTGAATGAACTTCCCGATCCAGTAGAGCGTCTGCAAATCGCGCAGGCCGCCCTTACCGTCCTTCACATTGGGTTCGACGACATAGCGGCTGTCGCCCATGCGTTTGTGACGCGCGTTTCGCTCTTCCAGTTTCTGAGTCAGAAACGCCTGCTCGCTGCCTCTGACGACTTCGCTCGTGTAGCGCTGCTCGCCTTCATCGTAGAGTGAGCGATCGCCCCAGACATAGCGCCCCTCGAGCAATGCTGTACGGATGGTGAGGTCGTCCTTCGCCAGCCGGATCGCTTCGTCGAGAGTACGGGTGGAATGGCCGATCTTGAGACCGAGATCCCACATCAGATAGAGAATGGCTTCGACCACCTGCTCGCACCAAGCGTTCCGCCGTTCCCCCACGAGGAAGGCGATGTCCACATCGGAGTATGGCGCCATTTCGCTGCGGCCATATCCGCCCACAGCCATGACCGCGAGCCGTTCGCCCGCGCTGCGATTGGGGTTGGGATAGGTGTGCTGCGTGACGTATTCGTGGATTACGCGAACAAGCTGGTCGACGAGAAAGGAGTAGCCGCCAGCCACCGCATGGCCGGCCGAAGGATGCGCTTCCAGGCGCCGCTCCATTTCGCCGCGCCCCCGGTCGAGCGCCTGTTTCAGCAACTCGACCACCGGCTGGCGGGATGCGTCTCCATACTCCTCGACCAGCGCTTCGATCCGGGAAGCAATTTCGCGCCGGTCGAAGATCGCGCGCTGGTCGGTGATCACTGGTTCGGTCAAGTGGCGGTGATGCTCTGGGCGTAGGTGGATTTCACGCTGCGCTTGTCGACCTTTTGCGTGCCGAGGCGGGGCAGGTGGTCACTCGAATGCCAGACATGGGCAGGCACCTTGAAGGCCGCGATATGCTCGCGCAGGAAATCCTGCAGCTCTTCGGGGCTCAGATCCTTGCCCTCATGCGTGAAATAGACCGCCGCGGGAATTTCACCGAACCGTTCGTCGGGGACTCCGAACACGCTGCATTCCGCAACTGCCGGATGCGCGTAGATCGCTTCCTCCACTTCGATACAGGAGATATTCTCGCCGCCGCGGATGATGATGTCCTTCTTGCGGTCGACGATGAAAAGGTAATCGTCGTCATCGAGATAACCCAGATCGCCCGTGCGGAAATAGGCATCCTTGGTATAGGCTGCGTCGGTCGCCTTGTCGTTCTTCCAGTATCCGAGGAAGTTGGCGACGGACCGGATGCAGACCTCTCCCACTTCCCCTTTGCCCAGCTTGTTGCCGTCATCGTCGAGGATGGCCATGTCGACCAGTGGCTTGGAAGGCATCCCGGTCGAACCGGGCTTCGCCATGTAATTCTCGTTGAGATTGCCGCAGCCGACCGCGTTGGTTTCGGTAAGGCCATAGCCGAGCAGCGGGAAACCGTTGGGGAAGGCCTCCTTGATCTTGGTGACATGTTCGGGCGGACGCGGGGCGCCGCCTGCGGCAAAGCTCTTGCACTGCGACAGGTCGAACTGGTCGCGTTCAGGGTGGGTCGCCATTTCATAGCTCATCAGGGGAACGCCGACGAAATAGGTGATCTTCTCTTCGTCGAGCAGCCTCAATGCCTCGCGCGCATCCCATTTGGGCATGAGCACCAGCTTGCGCCCCAGCGCGAAACTCTGGAGAAACAGGGGCACTTCTCCGGTAACATGGAACAATGGCACTGCCACCAGCGCGCTCGGCTGAACGGTCGGTGCCTCGCCGCGCTCGGTCAGTATCTGGAGGATCATCGCGGTCTGCGCGACATAGTTCATGGTGCCGGAGACGACACCGAGATGATCGGAATAGGCACCCTTGGGATTGCCGGTCGATCCGGAAGTATAGAGTATGGTGGCGAGATCATCAGGGCCGATCTGGCCCAGCATCTGCATCGCGGTGTCGCCTTCCGCCCAGATCGGGGCAAGCCCTTCCGAGGGCGCGCCATGATCGAACACGACGACTTTCGACTTGATGCCGTGGCCCTCCATGCGCTTGGCGCGCTGCGGATCGGCAAGCACCAGCGAACATTCGCACAGGTCGATGCCGTAGGCCATTTCATCGCCGGTCCACCAGCCGTTCAGCAGAGTAGCGCAGCCGCCCGCCATCAGCGTGCCCATGTAAGCCAGGATCCAGTTGACCGAATTGCGCGCCGCGATGCCGACGCGGTCTCCCTTCTTCAATCCGTGCTTCGTGACCAGGCCGTGCGCAACGCATGCAGCGGCGCCGTAAACCTGTCCGAAGGTCAGCCGCAGGTCGCCGTCGACGATGAAGAGGTCGTCCTTCTTCTCGTTGGCGAAATGCGCGAAATAATGCGCCAGGCTGGGGGGCGCATTCTTGAAAGCGGGCATCTCCACGCCGCGGCGCTCGATGGGGGTGGTTTCGAACATCTGGCCGGGTGCAGTCACGGCGGCGGTGAAGCGATGGATATCCTTGTCGAGATCGGTCGGCATATTCGTGTCTGGTCCTCTCCATTGACGAGCGCGGGCAAAATCGCCCCGTTCCCGCCATTGGCTCGGAACAGTGCGAGACAGGCTTTCCCCAAAAGGCCTGCTATGCCAAAAGCCGCCCCCGAGACGGGTCGCGCGATGCGGCTTTCGGCATTCTCTAAGGGGATAAGACCTTGCTGTCACTACTGGCTGCGACTGCGGCTGCATCCGAACCGATCCAGTGGGCGGAGCTGGGCCTGCGCCCCTATCTGTTCGAGATCGGCAGCTTCCAGCTGCGCTATTACTCGCTGGCCTATCTGTTTGCGATACTGTTCGCCTACTGGCATTTGTCGAAGATGATCAAATCGCCCGGCGCGCCGATGGCGCAGCGCCATGCCGACGATCTGTTCTTCTACTGCACACTGGGCGTAATCGTTGGCGGCCGATTGGGCTATGCCGCGTTCTACCAGCCCGACCTCTTCGGCGGAGTCGAACTGTTCCAGCTCTGGAACGGCGGAATGAGCTTCCATGGCGGAGTGATCGGCGTGCTCGTCGCGATCAGCTGGGTTGCCTGGCGCGGCGCGCTGAACTGGCTGCGCGTATGCGATTACATCGCGGTCAATGTCCCGATCGGTTACATGCTTGGCCGGATCGCCAATTTCATCAATGGCGAACTTTACGGACGGCCCGTCGAAGGCGATCTCGCGTGGGCGATGGTATTTCCGGGAGGTGGTGAAATCGCCCGCCACCCGAGCCAGCTCTATCAGGCGGGGCTCGAAGGATTGCTGCTCGGCGTGCTGCTGATCGCGCTCTTCTGGACCACCCGGGCACGCTACCGTGCGGGCCTGCTGGTCGGGCTGTTCACCATCGGAATGGGAGCCGGCCGCTTCGTGAACGAATTTTTCCGCGAGCCCGACGCCCATCTTGCCTACCGCGTGGCCGAAACAGGCCTCAGCCAAGGCCAGTGGCTAAGCCTGCCCATGATTGCGGTCGGCGTGGCCGTGATGATCTATGCGCTGATCCAGCCACCGGTTGGCGGAAAGAGCGTGTCGTCCAAACCCCAGGCGGCATGAACGAGGCAGGGATCGCGACTGACCTAGCCGCCACCTTCCGCCGGTTGATAGAGCGGCACGGGCCCATGCCCGTGTCGCGTTACATGGGCGAAAGCAATGCGCGCTATTATTCCGCTCGCGATCCGCTGGGCAGCGCTGGCGATTTCACTACTGCGCCCGAGATCAGCCAGATGTTCGGGGAAATGGTGGGGCTGTGGCTGGCCGATCTCTGGAACCGGTCGGGTCGGCCCGATGCCGCCTATGTCGAGCTGGGTCCCGGCCGCGGAACGCTGGCGCGCGACGCCCTGAGGGCAATGACCAGCCAAGGGATGGCTCCCCCGGTCCATCTCGTCGAGGGGTCCGGGGCGCTGCGGAAACTGCAGGCCAACACGCTAGGCCAGGCACAGTTCCACGACAGTATCGATACCCTCCCCGAAGACAGACCGCTCTACATCGTTGCGAATGAATTTCTCGATGCACTGCCGATCCGGCAGCTTGTCATGACCGAGCGGGGCTGGCGCGAGCGAATGGTCGCACTCGAAGACGATCGCTTCGTCTTCGCCGCCGGGCGCAGCCCGATGGACGATGCCGTGCCGGAACATCATCGCAGCCATCCCGTGGGGACGGTGATCGAAACCTGTCCCGCCGCCGCCGCCACGGTCGAAGAGATTGCCCGCCGGATCGACATTCAGGGCGGCGCAGCACTGTTCATCGACTACGGCTATCTTGTGCCGCAGACCGGCGAGACGTTGCAGGCCGTCCGCGCACATGAAAAAGTGGGCGTGTTCGATGCGCCGGGCGAGATGGACCTGACCGCGCTGGTCGATTTTGCGACGCTTGGGCACATGGCAAAGCGAGCGGGTCTCGCCGTCGATAGCGCCACACAGGGTGCTTGGCTGAACGCCATGGGGATTGCTCTTCGCGCGCAGGCGCTTGCGCAGCGCTCCCCGGATCGCGCCGATGAGCTTGACCGCGCACGTGATCGTCTGGTCGGAACAGACCAGATGGGCGAATTGTTTAAGGTCATGGCGCTTACCCCGCGCGGTGCGCCTCGCGGAGCCGGCTTCGGCTGAGGTTCATCCTGTCGCTGCCATTTCCTTGGCAAGAAGCAGATCGAAGGGTCATCACATGAAGAATTTCCTCGCCTTTGCAGCCCTGATCGCCGCCGCACCCTTGCTCGCCGCGCAGCCGGTCGAAGGCAGATGGCTCACCGAAGAACGCGACGCAGTGATCACCATCGGCGATTGCGGAAACACCCTCTGCGGGCGGATCACGAAATTTCTCGTCACGCCGCCGCAAGGCGCGGACCAGCGCGACGTCAACAATCGCAATCCCAAGCTACGCAGCCGCAAGCTAATGGGTATGCCTGTACTGACAGGTTTCACCGAGGACGGCGACGAATGGCGGGGCGAAATCTACGACCCGAAAAGCGGCAAGACGTACCGCTCGATCATTCGCAGGAAGAATGCGGCCACGCTTGAAGTGAAAGGCTGCCTCGGTCCCTTTTGCCAGACCCAGACCTGGAAACGCGCTCGTTGATCTATAGGCCAGCTCGCTCCGCCAACTGCCGCGCCGCTTCCTCGAAGGACAGTTTGTTGTCCTCGCGATCGACGGAATAGTTGGCCTCGCGCATCGCGCCGACATCTATGGCACCGATCAGGGGCTCGAGCGCGGCAATGATTCCCTGATTGCGCCCCGCAGAAGGGCTGAGCAGCAGCACCGCGTCATAGTTCGGAAATGCACCGCGCGGATCGTCGAGGATGGTGAGGTTGTCCGCCTCGATTCGCCCGTCGGACGTATAGGCCCCGATCACATCCGCTTCTCCCGACCGAAGGGCGTTGTACATGAAAGTGGGTGAAAAGTTGCGGCGTTCGGCGAAGCGCAAACCATAGGCTTCGCGAACTGCGATCCATTCGGGGCGCTCGAAGAATTCCGGATCGCCGCCGATGGTGAGCTGCGGCGCGACCCGCGCCAGATCCTCGATCGAAGCGAGCCCGTAGGTCCGTGCACGTTCGCGTGATACGGCGAGGCCATATGCATTCTCGAAACCCAGCCGCCCCAGCAGGTGCATTCCGGTATTCGCGGTCTCCCACTCGGCAATCTGCTCGTACATCTTTTGGCGCGGCAGATTATCCTCACGTTGCATCTGGTTGGCCCAGATCGTGCCCGTATAGTCGACGTAGATATCGACTTCGCCGCTTGCCGCAGCACTATGCGCCACTGCCGACCCAAGCCCGTCGCGATATTCGACAGCAAACCCTTCCTCCTCCAGCCGCTGGCCGATGAGACGCGCCAGAATGTACTGCTCGGAGAAGCCCTTGGCCCCGATCACGACAGCGTCTTCGTCCTCGCCGCCGAATTGCGCAAACAGGGCCGCGCCAAGGCCCAGTGCCACGGCCACGAGACCCCCGAGCCAGAGGCTTCGCCGCCGGTCGCGAAACCCGCGTTCGATCGTTCCGAGAATGGTGTCTGCCAACAGCGCCAGACCAGCACTGGCGATGCATCCGGCAAGGACCAGCGCCCAGTTCTGCGTCTGCAGTCCGGCGAAAATCGGATCGCCCAGGCTCTTCTGTCCGATAGTCGTCGCAAGCGTTGCAGCCCCGATGGTCCAGACCGCTGCCGTACGAATACCTGCCATGATATAGGGGGCGGACAGGGGTGCTTCGACCAGCCACAGGCGCTGGCGAAATCCCATCCCGACGCCATGCGCCGCTTCGACGACACCCGGATCGAGATTGGCCTGCGCGGTCACGGCATTGCGCAGGATCGGCAGCAGCGCATAGAGCGCCAGGGCGAGCAGTGCAGGCAGGAAGCCGAGCGTCGGCAGACCTTCTCCGAACACCGATCGCAGCGACAGCAGGATCGGAAAGAACAGCGCGAGCAAGGCGAGGGCCGGGATCGTCTGGACGAGGCTGGCGAAGGCAAGCGAAATGCGGGCCACTTTATCCGACCGGCTCGCCCAGATAGCCAAGGGCAGTGCGACCATGATCCCCAGTGCGATGGCAGCGGCCGACAGCAGGACATGGGCGGCCAGCTGGTCGCCAAGACCCATCAATGCGCCCCACAGCCCGTTCACCGCGACAGCTCCGCCAGTCGTTCGGCCTGGTGCCGGGGCACCGCGACAAGGGCCTGCGCTATCTCTCCGCCGCCACCCGCTACAAGCGCCTGCGGATGCTCGTCCGCGACGATTTGCCCCTCGTCCATCACCAGCACGCGATCTGCCAGCAGCAGGGCTTCGGCCATGTCGTGCGTGACCATGACGGTCGTCAGGCCGAATTCCTGGTGAAGGCCGCGTACCCGCTCGCCAAGCGAGTCCCGCGTGACGGGGTCCAGCGCGCCGAAAGGTTCGTCCATCAATAGCAGGTGAGGATCTCCGGCCAGCGCACGCGCCACGCCGACACGTTGACGCTGTCCGCCCGAAAGCGCCTCGGGCATCCGCCGGGCCATCTCCGCATCCAGTTCCACCAGTTCGAGCAGCTCGGATACGCGCGACGTGCCGATCTTCTGGCCTGCCAGCCTCGGCCCGATCCCGATATTCTCGGCGACCGTCATATGCGGGAACAGCCCGATCGACTGGAAGACATATCCGATCCGCCGCCGCAGGGCTGCCAGCGGGAGACCGGCAACGTCCTCGCCTTCGAACAGCACGCGTCCCGCGCTGGGCTCTACCAGCCGGTTGACGGTCTTGAGCAGCGTTGACTTGCCCGAACCGCTTGCCCCGACAAGCGCAACGAACTGGCCCGGCTCGATCTGCACAGATACCCCTTGGACCGCACGTGTCCCGCCATAGGATTTCGCGACGTTTTCGAATGCGAGCGCGGGGCCTTCCGAGCCCCTCACTCTTCTTCGTCACCTTCCGTCGGCTCCGGTGCCTGATAGTTCACGCGCGTCAGCTCGATCCGGCGGTCCCCGGGCCCGGTCGCAAACATCGTGTCGTCATCAACGCTTCCGGGCTGCCAGCAGGTTTCAACGCCGTTCTCGTCATCGGGGGTCATGCATAACTGTTTGCCGCTGGGGCCATCGGAATAGGTCCAGTCCCCTTCCTGCCAGAGATCGCCGTTCCGCAAATCGCGATAGCGCCCCTCGACATCGAAATAGGTTGCGTAGCGCGCGCCGTTTTCCGCGGCTACACGCCACGCGGTCTCCGCAAAGCCTTCAGGAGCAGGTTCTTTCTCTGCTTCCTCGCCCGCCTCCTCCAGCATCGATTCTTCTTGGGAGACGGGTGCGTCCTCTGGCTGCGTGCACGCGCCCAGACCCAGCGCCAAGATAGTCGAAATACTAAAGAAAACGCGCAAACTTCCCTCCATCCGGTCGAATGAGCCGAAGCATAGGAAAACGAACGCGGATTGGCGAGTGCAGCTTCAGCCGCTCAGCGACGAGACCGGCACTGAAATCTCGACATCGAGCCCGTCGTCGGAATAGGCCCGCGTGAACCGGCCGCCCAATTGTCCTTCGATTGCCATCCTCAGCAGCCGCGAACCGAAGCCCTCGGCCTCCTGTTCGGGCTTTCCCTTGCTGTGAACCGAGGACTCTCGCCATGCGACGCATACCCTGTCCTCACCGTCGCATGGCTGGCGGATCTCGATCGAGACCTTACCGTCATGATGGGCGAAGGCTCCGTACTTTGCGGCATTGGTCGCAAGCTCGTGAAAGATCAGCGCCAACGGTGTTGCCGCGCGCGACCCGACCCTGACTTCGTCACCAGTGATCGCCACGCGTTCACCCTTCGCACCGTCGTATGGCGCAAGAAGGTCTTCCAGCAAGCCCTTGAGATCGTCCACTCCGCGGGCGTCGTCGGCGCGGACATAATCATGTGCCGTGCTAAGTGCGCGGATCGCGGCATTCAGCTCGTCTGCAAAGGGTTTCACTTCAGGCTTTCCGCGGGCATGCAGGGCGATCAGCCCGGTCACGACGGCGAAAATGTTCTTGATGCGGTGCGCCAGTTCGTTGGCAAGCAGGTCGCGCGCTTCGGAGAGGCGATGCGCGTCGTCGATATCGATGACCGTGCCGAACCAGCGCTTACCGCCGTCTGCCTCGTCCACAGGCAAGGCCCGGCTGAGCACCCAGCGATACTCGCCATCCTTGTGAAGCAGCCGAATTTCGTCCTCGTGCGCCTTGCCTTCCTTCATTGCGGCTATCCAGCGCGCCAAGCTGTTCTCGCGCTCGTCCGGGTGGACCAGATCGGCCCAGTCCGAGGCGCTGAGCGGAACGGCCGCGCCGGTAACCTCGTGCCAGCGCGCGTTGACGTAATCGAGGTTGCCCTGATCGTCTCCCGACCATGCGATGCCGGGGACGGAATCGATCATCCTCCGGAGCCGCGCTTCGCGCAGGGCGATTTCGCTCCTCGCTGCTTCGCTTGCCCGCCTCTGGCCGAAGCGGCGCATGACCGCCGCCGCCAGCACCGTCATTCCCTGGTGCTGAAGTTCGGTAAGTCCTTCCGGCCGCGGTTCGGTATCGATCACGCACAGAGCGCCGAGCGGTGCGCCTTCCTCGGACACGAGCGGGAAGCCGGCATAAAACCGGACCTTCGGATCGCCGGTGACCAGCGGGTTGTCTGCGAAGCGCTGGTCCTGCATGGCATCGCATACGATCAGCGGCTGCGCTTCCAGCATCGCATGGGCGCAAAAGCTCGTCGAGCGGGGGGTTTCGCTGGCATCTAGGCCGACCCGGGCAAGAAAGCGCTGGCGCGCCTTCTCGACCACCGTGACCGTGGAGACCGGGGTCCGGCAGAAATCTGCCGCGAAGGTAACGAGCTGCTCCAGTTCGGGATCGTCGAGGAGACCTTGCGTGCCATAGGCGGCGAGCACACTCAGCCGCTCGTCCTCGTCGCAAAATTGCGGCGAAGGCGCGTTACCTTGGGGCCAGAGAGTCTCTTCGGAAGTGAACATGTCCATCTGCGCGGGGTGCAATAGGCGATAAACAACGGAGATACAACGGTTTTACCCGGCGAAGGCAGAGAGCATGGTTAGCCATCTTTCGCTCGCCGATTCAGAGATTTGCGCGCGTCCTTTTGCTCGGCTATCGGGCGGCGTAGAAAATGCAGGACCTGTCCGGTCCGCCAAGGAGAGACGATTTTGCGCGCTACCCCCGATTTCGATTTTCAGCTCGGCGAGAGCGCCGACATGATCCGCGAGAGTGTCGGCCGCTTCGCCGACGAACAGATCGCCCCGCTGGCCGAGAAGGTCGACCGCGAGGACTGGTTCCCGCGTGACGAACTGTGGCAGCAGATGGGCGAACTGGGCCTGCACGGCATCACCGTTCCGGAAGCGGACGGCGGGCTGGGTCTCGGCTATCTCGAACATGTGATCGCGGTCGAGGAAGTGAGCCGCGCCAGCGCGTCGGTCGGCCTCAGCTACGGCGCGCATTCGAACCTCTGCGTCAACCAGATCGCGCGCTGGGGCAATGAGGCGCAAAAGGCGAAATACCTGCCCAAGCTGATCAGCGGCGAGCATGTCGGCAGCCTTGCGATGAGTGAGGCGAGCGCCGGGTCGGACGTCGTTTCGATGAAGGCCAAGGCGGAAAAGGTCGAGGGCGGCTACGTGCTCAATGGCACCAAGTTCTGGATCACCAACGCGCCTTATGCCGATACGCTGGTGGTCTATGCGAAGACCGATCCGCAGGCGGCCAGCCGCGGGATCACCACCTTCCTGATCGAAAAGGGTTTCGAAGGCTTTTCGATCGGCCAGAAGATCGAAAAGCTGGGCATGCGCGGCTCGCCGACGTCGGAACTGGTGTTCGACGATTGCTTCGTTCCGGACGAGAACGTGATGGGCCCCGAAAACGGCGGTGTCGGCGTGCTGATGAGCGGGCTCGATTACGAGCGCGTCGTGCTCGCGGGCTTGCAACTCGGCGTGATGCAGGCCTGCCTCGACACGGTCATCCCCTACCTTCGCGAGCGTACCCAGTTTGGCAAACCGATCGGGTCCTTCCAGCTGATGCAGGCCAAGGTGGCGGACATGTATGTCGCGCTGCAATCGGCGCGTGCCTACACTTATGCCGTCGCCAAGAGCTGCGACGCTGAAAAAACCACGCGTTTCGACGCGGCAGGCGCAATCCTGCTCGCGAGCGAGAACGCCTTCCGCGTCGCGGCCGAGAGCGTCCAGGCGCTGGGCGGTGCGGGCTACACGCTCGACTGGCCGGTAGAGCGCTACATGCGCGATGCCAAGCTGCTCGATATCGGCGCGGGCACCAACGAGATCAGGCGCATGCTTATCGGGCGTGAACTGATCGGAGCGGCGGGATGACCGCACCCGTCCTGACCTCCACGCTCGACCGCGAGGCACCCGATGCCGAGGCGCGTTTCGACTATAACAAGTCGCTCGCCGTGGACCTGCGGTCCACCGTTGCCGCTGCCGCGCTGGGCGGCTCCGAAGGCAGCCGGGAGCGGCATGTGGGCCGGGGCAAATTGCTCCCGCGTGAGCGGGTGGAGCGGCTGCTCGATCCGGGCAGTCCTTTCCTCGAGATTGGCCAACTTGCCGCCAATGGCATGTACGGCAAGGACGCGATCAACGGCGCGGGACTGATCGCCGGGATCGGGCGCGTGTCGGGCCGGCAGGTGATGATCGTGTGCAACGATGCCACCGTGAAGGGCGGCACCTACTATCCGATGACAGTCAAGAAGCACCTGCGCGCACAGGAAATCGCCCAGGAAAACCGCCTGCCGTGCATCTATCTCGTCGACAGCGGCGGGGCGAACCTGCCGCATCAGGCCGAGGTCTTCCCCGACCGCGACCATTTCGGGCGTATCTTCTTCAACCAGGCGAACATGTCCGCGCTCGGCATCCCGCAGATCGCCTGCGTCATGGGTAGCTGCACTGCGGGCGGAGCCTATGTTCCCGCCATGTCCGACGAGACGGTCATCGTGCGCAACCAGGGCACGATCTTCCTTGCCGGCCCGCCGCTGGTGAAGGCGGCGACGGGCGAGGAAATCAGCGCCGAGGACCTCGGCGGCGGCGATCTGCATGCGAAGAAATCCGGCGTGGTCGACCACCTCGCCGAGAACGACGAGCACGCGCTCACCATCGTGCGCGATATCGTCAGCCATCTGGGCGAAAACCACGCCGCGGCCCAAGGCGTCGCACTGCGCGAACCGCGCCCACCGAAGTTCGACCCGGAAGACCTCTACGCCATCGTGCCCGAGGATGTCCGCGCGCCCTATGACGTTCACGAAGTGATCGCCCGCCTCGTCGACGGCAGCGATTTCCACGAGTTCAAGCAGCATTACGGCAGCACGCTCGTCTGCGGTTTCGCTCATATCTGGGGGATGCCGGTGGCGATCCTCGCCAACAACGGCGTGCTGTTCTCCGAAAGCGCGCAGAAGGGCGCGCATTTCATCGAGCTTGCCTGCCAGCGCCGCATTCCGCTGCTGTTCCTCCAGAACATTTCCGGCTTCATGGTTGGCGGTAAATACGAGGCGGAAGGCATCGCCAAGCACGGCGCCAAGCTGGTCACCGCCGTCGCCACCGCCTCCGTGCCCAAGGTCACCGTGGTCATCGGCGGCAGCTTCGGAGCGGGCAATTACGGCATGTGCGGCCGCGCCTATTCCCCGCGCTTCCTGTTCACCTGGCCCAATGCGCGCATCAGCGTGATGGGCGGCGAGCAGGCCGCGTCGGTCCTCGCCACCGTCCACCGCGATGCCGACAGCTGGAGCGATGAGCAGGCAGAGGAATTCAAGGCCCCGATCCGCCAGAAATACGAAGACGAGGGCAACCCCTATTACGCCACTGCCCGCCTGTGGGACGACGGCGTGATCGACCCGGCCCAGACCCGCGATGTCCTCGGCCTCGCGTTTGCTGCGACACTGGAAGCCCCCATAGCGGAACGCCCGCAATTCGGCGTTTTCCGTATGTAAGTGAGGAACTTCACAGGCCTTCCAGACATTCCTCTCTCATGACCGTGGGGGTTGGACCGGGAACAGGAGAATTCCCATGGAAGGCCAAGAAGTCACCATTGCCATCGTGCTCATCGTCCTCGTTGTCGGGGCGTTGCTCGCGTGGCTGTTCATCCAGCGCAACCGCACCAAGGAATTGCGCGATCGATATGGCGAGGAATATGACCGCACGCTCGAAGCCAAAGGCGGGCGGCGCGATGCCGAAACCGATCTGATCGAGCGCGAGGAACGGGTCAAGAAACTCGAAATCCGTCCGCTTACTTCGGAAGAACGCGATCGCTATGCCGGTGAATGGAGGGATACCAAGGCGCTGTTCGTCGACAGTCCGATGGAAGCTGTAAGCCGGGCGGATCGCCTGCTCACCGACATCATGAACCTTCGCGGGTATCCGATGGCCGATTTCGAGAAGCGCCATGCCGATCTCACCGTCGATCACGGTGACGTGGCCAAGCACTACCTCGCCGGACACGAAATCGCCGACCGGTCGAGCGATGCCACGACCGAGGAATTGCGCCGCGCCATCAATCACTATGAAGCGCTCTATGGTGAAATGACCAACGAAGTGGCCGACCGCGATGGGGACGGCGTGGACGACCGGCTGGAGTCGGGTACCGGCGCACCGACACGGCCCGGCACCGACCCCTCGTTGACGGAACGCGACCGGGTCTGACACCGCGGTTCCTCTCGCTTTCCCGCCCGGACCTGCTAACCGGGCGGGAGGAGAGAGAATGCCGAGCGCCACCAATCGCAAGCCATCGCTGCTGAGCCGTCTCGTTCGGCGATTGCTGATCTTGCTATATCGCTGGAAGGGCTGGCGCATCGACGGACGGCGGCCCGAAGCGCGCAAGTTCATAATCCTCGGTGCACCCCATACCTCCAACTGGGACTTCATTTTCTTTATTGGCGCCACGCATGAACTCGGCATCCGCCCGAGCTTCATGGGCAAGAGCAGCCTGTTCAAATGGCCGATGACCGACTTCATGCTCGACATGGGGGGCGTCCCGGTCGATCGCGCCAAGCGGGCGAACTATGTCGAACAGGTCGCGGCTGCATTCGCCGCGGCGGATGACCTCGCATTGGTGATCGCCCCCGAAGGTTCGCGGACCTTCAAGGGCGACTGGCGCAGCGGCTTCTACCATATCGCCATGGCCGCGGGCGTACCCATCGTGCCCGCATGGGTCGACAATGCGAAGCTGGTCGGAGGCATGGGCGAGCCGATCATGCCGACCGGCGATTACCGCGCCGACCTGGCGAAGATCGCCGCCTTCTACCGTGAAAAGCGTCCCGATTGCGATCGCTTCGTGGCGCTTGAAAAGAGCACGCAGACCGTGGGAGAGATGAAGAAATGATCGACGCCCTCCTAGTCAACGCTGCGACTCTGGTGGGCGTCACGTTGATGCTTTGGCTCGTTTCTGTGAAGATCGGCGATGTCTCGTTCATCGATTCCTACTGGGGCGCAGGCATGGCGCTGATGGCGCTCACAAGCTGGCTGCAACTCGAACAACGGGGGCTACTCGCTCACCTGCTTCTGGGAATGACGGCGGCGTGGGGACTCAGGCTCGGCATCTATCTCTTCCGCAGGTGGCGCGCGGAGGGCGAAGACAAGCGCTATGCCCGCATGCTCAGGAATGCGCGCGAAGAGGGCCGTTTTGCCTCGACCGCGCTGACCAAGATCTGGCTGGGACAGGCCGTCCTTTTGTTTCTCGTTAGCTCGCCGGCGCAGGCCGGCATCCTCGCCGCAGGGGGAGAAGACCGCCTGACCGTTGTGGCCGTCATCGGCGTGGCGCTCTATCTGGTCGGCATTGTCTTCGAATGGGTCGGCGACTGGCAGCTTGCCCGGTTCAAGGCCGATCCCGCGAACAAGGGCATGGTTATGGACCGGGGGCTGTGGCGTTATACCCGTCACCCCAACTATTTCGGCGATGCCTGCGCCTGGTGGGGTATCTGGCTGGTCGCCGCCGGTATCAGCTGGGAAGTCGCCCTGTGGACCGTGGCGGGTCCGATCTTCCTCACCTTCACGCTGATCAAATGGTCTGGCGCGGCCCTCTTGGAAAAGGGAATGAAACATTCGCGGCCCGGTTACGGTAAATACAGGCGCCGGACCTCCGCCTTCATCCCGATGCCCCCAAAGAATAGCGATTGATCCGAGGCGCGGGGGTTTAACCCCGCTCCTGATCCGCTAAATGGGCACGAGGAAGCTTCCAATGGAGCCGGGACAGGTGGGCGAGAAGGATATCGATCAGCAGCGGAGGCGCTTTGCTCTCGAGGCAATGGAGCTCCTCGAACGCACGGGCGAGGAAGTTACGCGTGCGCGGCTCGCGGCGGAACTCAACATAGCTCGCGCGCGGATGGAGGCTGTCTTTCCCGAGGAAGGCGATCTGCTGGAAGCGATCACCGCCGAGTGGTTCGCGCCCAAGATCGCAGTGATGGACGAGGTGATGGGAAGCGGTCTTCCCCCGCGCCGCAAGATGTACGAATTCTTCGCGCGCCGCTTCGCACTGCTGCGCAAGAACTTCCAGGACGATCCCGCCACCTTCCGCCTCTATGTCGAAATGGGCGAACGGTATTTCGAATATGCCCAGAGCTATGTCGATCTGGGCGATCACTATCTTTGCGAACTGATTGCCGAAGCGCAGGCGGACGGTCACCTTGCGGGGATGGACGTCGACTATGCCCGGTCGGTCATCAACCAGATGGTGCTCAGCTATATCCAGCCCTACCTCATCGCGATGATCGGAGACCGCCTTTCCGAGGACAAGCTGGCCCATATCGTCGATGCGATCTTCGACGGGCTGGATGCGAAGGACGGCGGCGCACGGGGGACCGGCAAGCTCCACGCCGCCTAGGAGGGGGATTAAATCCCGCCTCCGCTTGATGCATGCGCTGCTTTGCGGAATCACAGCGGCATGGCGATTCTCTCCGACAAATGGATCCGCGAAGCGGCCACGACACGCGACATGATCGAACCCTTCGTCGAGAGCCAGCGGCGTGACGGGACCATCAGCTACGGCCTGTCTTCCTATGGCTATGACGCACGCGTGGCGGACGAGTTCAAGATCTTCACCAATATCGACAATGCCGTGGTCGACCCGAAGGATTTCGCCGCGACAAGCTTCGTCGATCGCCAGACAGATGTCTGCGTGATCCCGCCCAACAGTTTCGCGCTCGCCCGGACAGTCGAGTATTTTCGCGTGCCGGATGATGTGCTGGTCATCTGCCTCGGCAAGAGCACCTACGCCCGCTGCGGCATTATTGTGAACGTCACGCCGCTGGAGCCGGGCTGGGAAGGCCATGTGACGCTCGAATTCTCGAACACCACACCCTTGCCCGCGAAAATCTACGCCAATGAGGGCGCGTGCCAGTTCCTGTTCCTGCAAGGGAACGAGCGGCCCGAAGTGACCTATGCCGACCGCGCAGGCAAATATATGGGCCAGCGCGGAGTGACGTTGCCAAGGTTGTAAGAGCCTTCGCCGCTGGGTCTTCTGCCAGCAATGGACCGGCCGTTTTCCTACAGATCGCCAAGGCGCTATCGCATGGACTTTTGCCAACCGACGGTGAAGCCCATGCCTCTCTTCTCTACACGCCTAGTCCCAGTCGATGACCGAGCCGTCCATCTGCAAAGGTCACACCCGCCGCGCCAAGCTTACACTCAAGCCCCTGATCCTGCGCGGAATCCGCGGAAGTTCACGGGTTTGAAAAGAACGTCCATCGTCAACCCTTCGCTGCTGCTCCCGGCCTTGCAAGCGCTCACGACGTAGCGGCTTTGACTCGCACGGCATCACGGCGCATCACCTCGCCCGAAGGAGAGATTGCATGACCGATGCCAACCAAGAAAACAGCCGCGAATTCGATATCATCGTCTATGGCGCGACCGGTTACACGGGACGCCTCGTCGCCGAACATCTCGTTCGCGAATACGGCAATAGCGATCACGGCCCGAAATGGGCGATGGCCGGCCGGAGCGAAGACAAGCTGACTGCGGTACGCGAAGAAATCGGCGCGCCTTCGACCACGCCGATGATCGTGGCCGATGCAGACGATCCCACCAGCCTCGAAGCCATGTGCCGGCGCACCAGGGTGGTCCTGACGACGGTCGGCCCGTACCAGCTTTACGGCAATGCGCTGGTCGAAGCCTGCGTGAAGACCGGAACCGACTATGCCGATCTGTGCGGCGAACCGGCCTGGATGGCGGAGAAGATCGCCCAGCATCACGAAGCCGCCAAGGCCAGCGGAGCCAGGATCTGCTTTTCATCCGGTTTCGATTCGATCCCCTTCGACCTCGGCGTGCTGATGCTGCAGAAAGAGGCGGTCACGCGTCACGGTTCTCCGGCGCCCCGCGTCAAGGGCCGCGTCCGCACGATGAAGGGCACCTTCTCAGGCGGGACCGCAGCCAGCCTCGGCGCGACGATGAAAGCAGCGATGAAGGATGCGAAGGTCATCGGCGTTCTGCGCGATGCGTTTGCGCTCACGCCCGGCTTCGAAGGGCCGGATCAGCCCTCGGGGATGGTACCGCATTACGAGGAAGACACCGGCAAATGGGCGGCGCCCTTCGTCATGGCGCCGATCAACACCAAGAATGTCCACCGCACCAACTTCCTCCGCGGCCACCCCTATGGAACGGATTTCCGTTACGACGAGATGGTGCTGACCAGCCCGGGGGACGCGGGCAAGGCCGCCGCCAACGCGATGGTAGACTTGATGAAAAACCCCTTTGGCGCCAAGCCGCCGAAGCCGGGTGAAGGACCGACAAAGGAAGAGCGCGAGAACGGCTTCTACGACGTGCTGTTCATCGGCGAGTGGCCCGACGGAAAGCAGATCAGATACGCGGTGAAGGGCAAGTTCGATCCGGGATATGGTTCGACCAGCCGAATGCTCGGCGAAACGGGCATGGCACTATTGCAGAGTAAGGCCGAAGGCGGCGTGGGAACACCGGGATCGTTTCTGGCGGAGGAACTGGTCGAACGGATGCGCGAACACGCGCATCTCACCTTCGAAGCCGAAGGTTAGGAAGGGGGGCGCCGACGCCCCCCTTCTCGAAGTTACATGCTCATGCGCACCGCGACGCTGATGTTGCGGCCGGGAAGCGGGACGAAATCCTTCGTGAAGCTGGAATGGCGCCGGCCTTCTTCATCGAAGATGTTCTCGGCCTTCAGGATCACCGCAAGGGTGGGGTCGCTTTCCAGCGGACGCCATGTGGCCGATGCATTGACGAAGGTGAAACCTTCGGTTGCCGTCTCGAAGGGCGCGACGTCGTTCTGGTCGTCGAACCATTCGACCTCGCCGCGCAGCGTGAGGTTGCCGGTATCGGCTTCCAGCGCGCCCATCAGGCCTAGCGGTGGAATGCGCGGCACCTTGAAACCGTTGCCGAATTCGGCCTCGATATACTCGCCGCGCAAGTCGGCAGTGAGGTCGAAGCCGGGTGTGTCGATGAAGGTCCAGGCAATTTGGCCTTCTACGCCGGTGTAGGTCGCATCCTGCTGGAGGTATTCGAACACCGGCAGCTCGTCTTCTTCCAGGCCGGTCTCGCTGAGGTAGATGTATTCGTCGAACCAAGACCGGTAGGCAGCCACGGAAAGGTCGACCGGACCCAGGCTGCCACGCGCAAACAGTTCGACACCCCAGGCTTTTTCCATGCTGAGGTCGGGATCGCCGATCTCGAACTGCTGCGTCGCGATATGCGGCCCTTCGGAGAACAGTTCTTCCGCACTTGGCGCGCGGGCCACCCGCGAGAGGTTCACACCGGTACGGGAACTAGGCGTTGCCTGATAGGCCAGACCGACCGCGCCGGAGACACTGTCGAAATCGCGTTCGATGCCGAGCGGGACCGAATCCACGTCGGTCATCTCGTAGCGCAGCGCCCCTTCGAGCTGGAGCGGACCATTGCCGTATTCCTGCAGGGTGAAGAATGAAATCTGCTCGGTCCGGTTCGGCGCGACATAGGCTTCCGCACCCTCGGCGGCGAAATCTCGGAAGTAGAACTGGGTCCCGATCGAACCGCGCAAGACCCCATCCTGATTCTGGAGCAGTTCGGCCCTTGCCTCGATACCCTGCACGTCGAATACGGTGCCGACCTCGTCCCCTTCGAATTCGGTATGCGTGTAATCGGAATAACCGGCACGGATCTTGAGGCGTTCGAAGATTCCGTCGCCGAGCACGATATCGCCGCGCATGTCGGCGCGATATTGGCGCAGACCGATGCTGACCGTTTCGGGACCTTTTTCCTCCTCTTCGGAGTGGGCCTCTTCGCCCTCTTCTTCGTGGTGGTGGGCACCGGGCAGGATGGGAACTCCGTAAAAGGTGTCGTAAACCCCGACGGAGACGCCAAGGCTCGAATCGTTCCGGAAGAACGCAAGGCCGCCATTGGCCGCCCATGTCTCGGTGCCGCTGTTGAAGAGAGTGTCGCTGGCGTTGGCCGCTTCGCGAAGCTCTTCGGCCTCTTCGAAAGCGCCCTCTTCCTCTTCTTCGGCCGCATCGGCGAGCAGGTCGGCGCGCAAATCTTCGGACAGCACGAACCCCGGGACCTCGAGATCATCGGTTTGGCGATAAATCCCATCGGCATGAACCACGAAGCCGCCACCGAGCGGAACATCGAGCGAGGCACCGCCCTCGCGCAAGTCCTTCACCGTGTCGGCGCGGACCAGGGCGTCGAGATGGAAGTCTTCCGCAGGAATGCGGCGCGGGATTCGCTTGTCGATGACGTTGACGGCACCACCGATGGCCTGGCTACCATAGAGAAGCACGGCCGGGCCGCGAAGCACCTCGATGCTTTCCGCCGTTAGCGGATCGATCGAGACCGCATGGTCGGCGGAAGTATTGGACACGTCGATCGCACCAATACCGTCGACGAGGACCTTGACCCGTTCGCCCGAAAAGCCGCGCAGGATCGGGCGGGAAGCGCCCGGTGCGAAGCCGCTTGCCGTAACGCCGGGGATGCTGGTGAGAACTTCACCCAGCTGGCCGTCCATATTGGCATCGAGCTCTTCGCCTTCCATCACATCGCTGCCGGCGAGAAGGTCGAATTCGCGCAAGGCCTCGGCACTGACGATGATCGTACCGTCAAAAGCGATGCGCCGATTGTGCAGATCGTCTTCGGCGCTGGTCGCCTCGGCCTTGTCTTGCGCAGCAGCGTCTTGGGCAAATGCAGGTGCGGCTTGAGCCAGTGCGATCAGGGAGATGGAAGTGGCAAGGCCACGGCGAAGCGAAACGGTGTGATACAACATAACGCGCTTGATAGCGATGCGAGATCGGAACGCAACCATTGCTGCGACAAAACGCAAATTCGCACGACGAACCGCATCGTACGGCACGCCGAACAAAATTCTCATCATAAAGGAAAATGGAGCGGGCGAGGCGATTCGAACGCCCGACCCCAACCTTGGCAACTGCCTCTCGGCATTTTCGCTATCGTTTTCGTATTCAGTAAAATCTACGATATTCCAGGCAATATCAATTGCTTGTTTCTCACATCGAGTCCCCATTGGTACGCTGCGATTTCCGGCGGTTTCCCTCCTACTGCTTCCCCCCTGCTTCCCCGGCCATGCTGCACCTGTGTGGGGAAGCAAATATCAAGCGCGTGGGCCACCGGAGCGCAGGAGCAACTTCGAAAGGAATGACAACTCAAATCAAGGACAAATCGCATGACCAGACTAACTAAACGCACCGTCGAGGCGCTCAAATCCAACCGAGAGCGCGACACCTTTCTTTGGGACAGCGAACTGCGCGGTTTTGGCGTTCGCGTTAAACCCAGCGGCACCAAAACATTTATCATCCAATATCGAAACCAAGAGGCGAGGACCCGTCGCTGTGTTATAGGCCAATATGGTGTTCTGACTGTCGAGCAAGCCCGCGACCTCGCCCAAAAGAAGCTCGCCGCTGTGATCGACGGGGCCGACCCATCCGCCGAACGGCACTCGGTCCGTACGGGGCTGACAATCGCAGCAGTTTGCGATTGGTATCTTGCCGAGGCCGAATCCGGTCGGCTGATCGGACGAAACCGCCGCCCCATCAAGGCGTCATCGGTCGCAGGTGATCGAAGCCGTATTGAACTCCACATTAAGCCGCTGATCGGCAATCGCGTGGTCAGCCAATTGAAATTGGCAGATATTGAACGCTTGCAAGGTGATATTGCGGCTGGTCGAACCGCCCGAGCGAGGCGCACAAGCCGAGGTGGGCAAACGGCCGGCGGCTCAGGCGTTGCTGCCCGCGCCATCAGCACGCTTCGCGCTCTACTCAATCACGCCCGCCGCCTCGGCATTATTGAGGTTAGTCCGGCAACAGGCGTGCGCATCATGGCCTCGCAGAAGGTGAAGCGATATCTGAGCGCTGGCGAAATCCGTCACCTTGGCAAGGTGATGACGCAGATGGAACGCGAGGGCGAACACCCGGCCGGCCTCGCTGCGATCCGCGTCATGCTTCTCACCGGTTTTCGCCGCACGGAAGTGCTGGCAATGCGCAAGGCATGGGTTCAGCCCGACGACAATCTCGTCCGTTTTCCGGATACCAAGTCCGGTCCGCAGATCCGCGTGGCCGGAGACTCAGCAATGCACGTGCTGGAGGCTCAGGCTTTGTCCAGTCATTCGCCCTTCATCTTCCCGGCGGATTGGGGCGATGGGCATTTCGTAGGCGTCGTTCGGGTGCTGGGCCGAGTCTGCGCGCGTGCAGGCCTGGACAGAGTGACACCGCACACCCTGCGCCACAGCTTTGCCAGCATGGCAGCGGCGCAAGGTTTCAGTGAACTGACCATCTCGGGCCTACTCGGTCACGCCCCGCGCGGCGTAACCCAGCGCTATGTGCACCTGGATACCGCGCTCATCATCGCGGCGGATCAAGTGGCGGCAGAGATTGCGCGACTATTGGACGGTGGCGAGTTGCGGAGCGTGCGGGAGATCAAGCAAGCGCGCACACTGGCAGCTTTGCGTGCAGTTGCATGACGCCTACTTGGCTAAGATTGCCCAAAAGTCAGATTGAAAAACTGCGGTAGCTCGTGGATAGCGCTCCAAATCAAAGCCCGTCTCCAGAAATGGGGATGGGCCTTGTGGATAAGCCTGTGGTCTGTTCGGACTATCAGGAACCGGGATTCACGGACTATCAGGAACCCAAAGCTCGGACTATCAGGAACCGAAACAGGCCTCAAACCCGCAGAAATGCTTGGCTCCAGCATCCCTTAACAATGCTAACGACAATCCTTCTCGGATTGTTGCTAACACTAGGCACAGCGGCGCGCGGCTCCTCAGCGCTTTGGGGTGCGCCGTCACTGCGCGCCTTATGCACTCGGCAGGTGCAAGCTTCGCGGCTGCTTGCTAGAGATTAAACGATGAAGACCGACCTCGATCATCTTCCCCCGCAAAAGCAGCGCGAGATCGAGCGCGTCGTGCAGCTTATCTTCGAAGAATTCGACGATGCCTTCGCGCTCGCTAAGCATGAGTGGAAGAAGGCCGGGCGGATACTTAAGGTCATTCTTTACGGCAGCTATGCTCGCGGGACCTGGGTCGACGAGCCTCACACGGCCAAGGGATACCGCTCCGACTTTGATCTTCTGATCATCGTCAACGACAAGCGACTCACTGACAGGGTGAAGTACTGGGCGAAGCTCGATGACCGGCTAATGCGCGAATATGGCGTTACCGGTACGCTCCAGACGCCGGTCAATTTTATCGTGCATACCCTGCAAGAGGTGAATAACGGGCTGGCACATGGGCGCTACTTCTTCATGGATGTGAAGGAGGACGGGGTTGCGCTCTACCAATCCGACGACACCGACCTGCATACGCCCAAGCCGAAGACGCTGGAACAGGCGCTGGCGATGGCTCAGGAGTATTTTGACGAGTGGATGCCGTCAGCCGAGCAGTTTCTCATCCAGGGGAACGAGGCCACGAAAAGAGGCTGGAACAAGAAAGCAGCGTTTGAACTGCACCAAGCGGCTGAGCGCCTTTATCACTGCGTTCTGCTCGTTTGCACCTTCTATACGCCGCATAACCACAATCTTGCATTCCTGCGCACCCAGGCTGAACGGATCGACCCGCGTCTTACTTACGTCTGGCCGCGTGAAACGAAGCGTGATCGCGCACGCTTCGAGAAGCTCAAGGAAGCTTACGTGAAGGCGCGCTACTCGAAGCACTACCGCATCAACAAGGAAGAACTCGATTGGCTCGGTGAGCAAGTCGAAGAGCTGGGTCGCGTCGTCCACGATGTATGCACAGAACGCCTCGAAAAGCTTCAAGCCGATGCCAAATCGTGCCCGGATAAGCAGTAGACGCCGATTTGATTGGCCGGCAGCTTATCGATCTGGCTTGCCGGAAGCAGACCTTCGGCTATCGACCCCATTTCGGTGGTAGCAGCGCATTCGACCTATCGCCAAAAGCGGTCGTTCATGAAGAACCGGTTGTCGTTGGTAACGCGCCTCAATCCCAGCCATTCTGGTACGAGATCTGAACGCCCAAAAACAGTTGATCGTATAGCGGCAGCTACGCGCTACACTCTCCGAGACACAACAAATCGTCGCGAAAAATTCAGAATGTCAGCGGTCGACAAAAGGGCGGTCGCGAACCGCAGTCGAAAACGGCGCCGGGTTTAAGCCAGCGCCGTTCATCGTTCTCATTCAATGCGAAGTGGCCTGAGAATCAACCGTTGCATGAATACTCAAATTGCGCCGCGAAATAACCGGCGTTCTGGATTATGCGAATGACGTTGAAAGATGCCAGACCGCCATTCGAAGCACAGATGTTTTGCGCACCTTGCTCGGCCGCAGCTATGGCCTGTCCCACTTCGGGTAGAAATGGCCCGATATCCGTTTGCTGAGCAACCGCGGCAGAAGAGCCAAATGCGATTGCAGCCGAGAGTGCCAGAACCTTCGTTTTAGGGTCCGGACCCATAAACGGGATTCACAGCAGCATCGAGATGTGATTCACCTGCCTCCAGTGAGGAGGTGTGGTGGATGGCGGATTTCTTCTGGTTTTCGGATGAGCAGTGGGCGCGGATTGAACCGCTTCTGCCGCAGGATACGCGTGGTATGCCGAGGGTCGATGACCGTCGGGTGCTCTCCGGGATTGTCCATGCTCTGAAGAGCGGCGGTCGCTGGGGCGATTGCCCGGAACATGTCTACGGTCCGAAGAAGACGCTCTACAACCGCTTCCGGCGCTGGGCCGAACGCGGCGTGTGGGAACGGATCTTCGCCCAGCTCGCCGGGGTCGATGGCGTCCCTGAAAGGCTCTTCATCGACAGCAGCTGCATCAAGTTCCACCGCACCGCCGGCGGCGCAAAAGGGGGGCCTTGGCTCATGGTATCGGCATCACCAAAGGCGGACGCAACACCAAGCTCCATGCCGTCTGCGACGAGAAGGGCCGCCCGCACGTCCTCCTGCTGACGCCGGGCAACACGCACGATGCCAAGGTCGCTATCCAGACGATCAATGCCGTACCGCCATCCGACTATCTGGTCGCCGACAAGGGCTATGACAGCAACGCTTTGCGTTCCTGGCTGATCGAACGCGGCACCACCCCGGTCATCCCGTCGAAGTCCAACCGCAAGGTGCAGATCGAGCATGACCGGCAGATATACCGCCAGCGCAATGTCGTCGAACGCATGTTCTGCCGCTTCAAGGACTGGCGCCGCGTCGCCACCCGCTTCGACCGCAATATCAAGACCTTCATGGCCACCATCGCCATCGCAGCATTCGTCACATGGTGGCTCTAATGAGATGGGGTGGTTGCCGCCCTCCCTGACGGCATCGCGATGTGCCAAGATAGTGGTGCTTCAACCACGAGCAGAGAGGACGGCAACCATGAATATAAATACAATGATTGGTGTAGATCTGGCAAAGTCTGTTTTCCAGGTTCACGGGGCGTCGATGAACGGCGAGATCCGGTTTCAACACAAGCTGTCGCGGAAGGCTTTTGGAACGTTCATGGCCAAACAGCCTACCTCCATCGTTATAATGGAGGCCTGCGGTAGCGCTCATTACTGGGCCCGTGTGCTCACTGGACTTGGTCACGAGGTGAGGCTGATCGCGCCCAGCTACGTCCGTCCATTTGTGAAGCGGCAAAAGAACGACGCTGCGGATGCCGAAGCGATCGTGATCGCCGCCCAGCGACCCGAGATGCGCTTTGTTGAACGGAAAAGCGAGGAGCAGCAGAGCGCGGCGATCCTGTATCGATCACGCCAGCGCATTGTGCGTCAGCGGACCCAGGCGGTGAACGCATTGCGGGCAGCATTGTATGAGTTCGGGCACATTATCCCGCAAGGCGTCCATCATATTCCGCGCATCCGTGGGATTTTGGAGATGCCGGACAGCGATCTGCCCGCTTTGATGCGCGAGGAGTGCTTGGCAATGCTTGAGCAAATCGCCGTACTCAGTGGCTGGATTGACACGAAGACAGCGAAGATCAAGGAACTTGCGTCTACTACGCCGGTATCGAAGCGATTGCAGACTATGCCCGGCATCGGCCCGCTTGTTGCGATGGCTGTGGAAGCCTTTGCACCTGACATGTCGAGCTTTCGCAGTGGTCGCGACTTTGCAGCTTGGCTTGGATTGGTGCCGAGACAGTTTTCATCAGGCGGCAAGGAACGGCTCGGGCGGATCAGCAAAGCCGGTCAGGCTGACATCCGGCAGATGCTGATCATTGGCGCTATGTCACGCTTGAACTGGATGGGACGCAAGTCGATCCCGGAAAACTCTTGGCTGGCACGTATGATGAGCCGCAAACCGCGAATGCTGGTCGCGATCGCCTTGGCAAACAAGATGGCGCGCCAGATCTGGGCCATGCTGACGAAGAACGAAGATTTCAGAGATCCGGTACTGGTCATGGCTGCCTGATAGGAGGCTGCCTGAGACAGGCTGGATGAAAGGGAGTGTGAGAAGGCGACGACCCGAATGGGCAAATGATCGAATAGATCTGGATCAGGAAAACCAGTTCAGGACTCTGAGCACTCAGCTCGGTAATGAGTTTTGGACCTGATCCGCGGATCACCATACCGGCCAGCGGCCTCTGAAAGCGCCGCAGTAAAGGCCTGACAGAAGACCGCACTCGATCACCAGCTCAAAAGGTCACAAACCCTCTTGCATTACAGGCGGCAACCACAGAAGTCCGGACCCTAGTTTTGAACATGGCATTTTCTCCGTGGGCTCTGAGCCCTTCACGCCGATATAGTGGCTTGGATCTCCGGACCTCGGCCGAGCAGCCTGGTCAACGGACGCGATACGCCGACCGGGCGTGCTCGGAGCAATCCAAGCCGCTTATCGTCGCTCCGATGAAAATGATTCCGCGCCCGACCAATCCCATGAATCAGGCAAGAGCGACTCGCTCCGGTCGGTCTCCTGGCTCGCGGGTCATCACTTGAAATACACCTTCCCGAACCAAACAATCAGTCCAGTGGTTGCGGAGTGACCCGCCAGTATTTCTCGCTCGCCGCTTACAGTTGCAGGGACAGCCGCAGATTTGACCTTGGAGGGCCTCACTGTGTTCCCGTTACCGGTGCGAACTTGAAGCTGAATGCGCGCAACTTTGCATGCAGCTGATTTTGAGTATCGGTACGCAGCTTTGAAAACAAGGGCTGATGCGCTCGTTTCGCGTCGAATAGCGCGAAAAACATCGTCAAACCCCATCGATGGAGATCCAATCCCGTCCCATCTCCAATGCCTGTGTTGGCGTCGCCCCAACCAACTGCGCGATCAGTTCAGCCGACTCGACGAGTCGTGGGCCAGGACGATTGAAAAGATGGTGGCCATCAACGGCAAAGACCTTCCCTTTGCGAACCGCGGTAAGGTCTTTCCAACCGAAGTGGTCGACGAGCGACCCCAGATCGGCGAGCGTTTGTGGCAACAGATATCCGCAGGGCATCGCAACGATCAGATCGGGATCGGCGGCAATCAAGTCGTCCCAATTCAGCCACGAGGAATGTTCTCCGGCTCGCGCGAACAATGGGTGACCGCCGGCCGCCTCGATTAGTTCGGGTACCCAGTTTCCTGCGGCCATCAGCGGATCGATCCATTCGATCGCGGCGACACGCGGGCGATCCATCCTCTCCGCGCTACTTCGGGATAGCCCTGACATCCGCTCCTTCAAGTCACCGACGACCGATGATGCACGCTCGGGAATTCCCGCCGCTTCGGCGACCTTAGCGAAATCGCTCCATACATCTTCCAATGTATCGGGTGCCAGCGACAGCAGCGTCGGGGCGGTTCCGATCCAGTCGCCGAGTGCTTCTTCCAGATCGGCAGGGGTGACCGCGCAGACCGCGCATTGCGATTGGGTCAAGATGAGGTCGGGCCGCAAGTCCCGCAGAAGCGCGGTATCGACTTCGTATACCGACAGTCCTTGCCTCACGATTTCCTGGATCCGGTCGTCGATCTGCCGCGACGTCAGTCCTTTCTCGAGTCTGGTCGACGTGACGACCGGCAATGCCTTTACGAAAAGCGGATAATCGCATTCGTGCGAGCGACCGACGAGGCTCTCTCCCAATCCGAGTGCGACGGCGATTTCGGTCGCGCTCGGCAGGAGGGACACGATGCGCGGCTGCGCCATGTCAGGCGAACCGTATTCGCGGAGAAGGTCCGAATAGCGTGGGAGCGGCTCTGGCGAGGAGCCAGGACGCCAACAACAGTCCTGCGAACCATAATGCATCGTTCGCGAAGATCTGTCCCACGATCGCCATCGTGAAAGTCTCTGTCCCGCCTACCACCAAAGCAAACCCGAATAGCGCAGCCTCGTAAACAGCGAAGCCGATCAGAAAGGCGCCAAATGTCCGAAGGGTGCTCAGCTCGTTTTGTTCTCCCATGATGATGGCACCGGCGAGCATGGCGAGAATAGATGCGATGCCCAGCGCACCGCCCCAGGCGAACGCATATCCCGTGTGCGGGTAGCCGAGGACGGTGAACCCCAGCAACTGGTTGGTCGCCCAGATCGCGAGGATCGTCGTTAACGCGAGCGAGCGGCGCATGGTCGCGGCGGTCACGATCGTAACAGCCACGAACGGCATCATGCAGGCGGCAACCAGCGATCCGCCCACCGTCGCCAAGGCAAGTGTGACAGGCCATGCGAACCTCGCAATGTCGGACTTTGCTATCATTTCATCCGTCATCGAAATTCTCCTTAGAAACGCGCGCGCGCGCCAATGGCGAACGAGCGTCCGGGCGTCGCGAAACTGAAGACATCCTCGTAATCGGCGGCCGTCAAATTCTCGACTCGGCCGAACAGCTCGACATTATCCATCACCCTCACGTCGGCGTTGACGTTCAGCAGAAAGTAGTCGTCCAGTTGCACGCGAACCGGCACGAACGAGGGATCGATGAAAGCGCTGTCGATCGTCTCTCCATTGTAGCGCGCAACGAGCGTGACCCCTCCGGCATCCTTGGGAGCGCGCCAGTCGACAGCCAGGCTGGCGGTATGGGAGGGCCGCCGCACTTCGCGCGCGCCATCCTCGTGGGAACGCAGATAGGTGTAGGCTCCATTGACGCGCCAAGCTTCCGCGAAGCGCGCCTCGCCGAACACTTCGACGCCGTTTCTCTTGGATACGGTATCGCGATTGCCAGGGCTGGCGACGAAGTTCGGGGGCGGAAAAGAAGTGAAGATCTCTTCGTCCAGTTCGCTCTCGAAATAGGTGACCCCGATTGAAGCGCGCTCACCGAACAGCGACTGGTCGATCCCGATCTCCCATCCGCTCGACTTCTCGGGCCTGAGGTCGGGATTGCCGATGAAACGGCCGTCCACGAACCCATATAGTTCGTAGAACGAGGGGTTCTTCACCCCCGATCCGACGGCCCCGCGCACTCGCGTAGCCGCAGCGATCCGATAGCTCGCCTGAAGCCTGTACGTGGTTGTATCGGCGAACTGGTCGTTCCAGTCCCTGCGGATGGATGCGGACGCGCTCGCTCGGTCTCCGAGATCGATCGCATACTGGCCGACGAGACCGACATTGTCGATCTGTCGGCGACCGGTGAATGCGAAGCCGGTCGGATCGGTGTTACGGAAGCGTTCGCGTTCGACATCGAGAGCCGCCGTGACCCGGTGGGTCAGACCGCCAGCCTCGATACGCAACGTCGTATCGTAGGACCCTTTCAACCTCTGGCCCTCGCTGCCATAGCTGCGTCCAGTCGAAGCGAAACCGTCGCGCCGGGTATCCGCGATCTGGGCCGAAAACGCTTGGGTCCAGCGATCGTCGAGCAAGTCTAGCTCGCCCCTGATGAGCACATAGATAGCCTCGTTCTCGAAGCGGTTGCCGGGGCTATCGACCTGGAATCCGAAGGTCGGACTTCCCGGATCGGAATCGCTGTCGTTGAATTCGGCATTGGTGCGCGCGTAGCGTAATACACCAGTGAGGCGTGCATTGGTTGATGGCGCGAACGTCGTCTTCAGCGACACCGCACCACTGTCGTTCGCAAGATCGCGCGTGCCGTTCCGGGCGCCTGGCGTGCCATCGGTGGTATTGAGTGTGGCGGACAGCGCGTAGTCGAGATCGCCACTATATCCAGCGATCCGGGCAGCACCGTTCACCATGCCGAACGAACCGGCTTCGATCCGCGCGACCGCCCCGGGCGCATCGCGGCCGTCGAGAGTGATGTACTGGATGACGCCGCCGATCGCGTCCGACCCGTAGATCGCGCTCTGCTGTCCGCGCAGCACCTCGATCCGCGAAGCCTCGTCGGCGATAAGCGTTCCGAAATCGAACTCGCCGGCATAGGGATCCGACACCTCGATCCCGTCAACGAGGACGAGCGTATGGTTGGCTTCAGCACCGCGCAACCGAAGCTGTGTCTGACCGGGAACCCGTCCGACCGCGACCCCTGGGACGTCGCGGAGCACGTCGGACACCTCGCGGACTTGCCTCCGGTCGAGGATTTGCTCGTCGAGGACGGTGACCGATCCGCCGATCCGGTCGAGCGGCATGGGATCGGTGGCGCGGTTCCCGGTGACGACGATCGAGGTGTTGGATGTCTCTGGATCGGCAGCGGGATCGATGGTCTGAGCGAGCGATGGAGCCGGCAGAAGCACGGAAGACAGAAGCGACAGGTGAATGTATTTCATGAGAACGAATTTCCGGGGCGCCGGGCGACTTGGCCGGAGCGTCCGCACGAGTGCGGTCGACGAGACTGCTAGGGACGGACGCGTGCATCCCCCGGCAGTCCTGCCGATGCGGCTCCAACCGCTACTCGTCGCCCGGACGAAATTCGTTTCGCGCCTGGCCAATCCCATGAGCCCGGCAAGAGCGACACGCGCCGGTCGGTCTCCTGGCTCACGGGTTGTCGCACGAAACATACCTTCCCAGACGACAATTGCCGCCCAGTGGTTGTGGAGCCAACCCCACCCATGTTACGCGCTCGCCGCTTACAGTTGCAGGGACAGCCGCAGAATTGGCCTATCGAGACCTCACTGCGTTCCCGTTACCGGCACGCTTTATCGACATTTGATTCTGCCGACGCTCGTCTCATAGACTTTGGTCGAATGAGCGGCAAGCGCGCAGTTCCAGAGCAACGCAGCAAGACGATGGTCGCCGTTTTAGGGGGTAGGTGAACTTAATCCATCGTATCTGTTTAGGTCACCAACTGAAATGCCCAGATGTTGATCCGTCGACCTTTGGATTGGCACCAGCTTTCGCTTTCGTCTGAGATCGATTCTCAACCCTTTCTTAAATATCGCGAATGGTGTCGGAAGCCGTACGGCAGCATTTTAGTTTCTAATGCGCAAGCCGGACAGATCGCATACGGTCCAACTTCGTCGCCGGTTCAATGTCCTCTATATTGAATGCGCGGCCTAAAAGCCGACCGTCGCACACCCACCCTAAACCACGACATTAAAGCGTCAACATTATTGACCCAGAAGCTGACACATAGGCCGTCCACGAGCGTGGCTGCAACCAATCGTCGAGTATCCCGTGTGCGCTCGTAATCCGAATATCTGGCGCTTGGTGTGCGATGATCGCGTCGTTGCGCTGCCTTGGCGTTGCATCATTTAGCGACGCTCTTAGACACTGCCGCTACAGAAACTTTGCAGCTTGGTTGCTAATCAGAAGCACACTCGCAACGCTATCACTGCAGGTCGCTGGCAGCGCCGGATACAGTCGCGATGCACTCCGCTTGCAGGCGTAATCGGCGTGGGGTATTTGTCCGTAAGCGTCTGATTTGAAGAAAGAAAATGAGGGCGAGATAAAAGCGCCGCCGTCGGTCGGGGCGCAGGTGGTTGGTTTCGTTCAGTAATATGCGACGGCACCCATATTGCCCCTGCGGCGCTCATTTCAAAAAGTTCTTTGCTATCAAACAGATTGGCGACGGCGCTTGGCGTTCTGCGCTGTTTTCGTTCGGTAACCCGCTTTCGCCCGGACGTCCTTCGCCGTCCCGATGAGCATCGGTGCATTTGACTGGAGTGCTTGCCCCCACGCCTCTGCGCTGCGGCGAAAGAACGACAGCTGCGGCGTAGGAACGTCATGTGGCGCAGGGTGCCCTAATCGATCGATACTCAGTGCTGATGGCGGGCCGGCCTGTTCCCTCCATGCTTCCCAAGGTCGGTCCGTCATCACCCGAAAGATGAAAGGATCGACGGCTATGCCATCTGCGAGCACGACAGAGCATCCTTGCGAGCAATGCGGGCCCCAGGCCATCGAACCGATCGCCATGCGCGTACCCGAAGCCTGTCGCTATCTCGGGATCGGACGCAGCACACTCTATGTGCTCATTTCCAGAGACGAGATCGAGATCATCAAGATGGGGAGCGCAACCCTCGTGCTCACAGCCAGCCTGCGCTCGCTGGTTGAGCGGCTACGTCGTCCTGCCGATCAGGTACCGGGGACCGCTATATGATTACGGCGCATCCTGACTTGCTGAAAGCTGTGGTGCTTGCCGCAATCGTGAGCATGCCAGATCATTCCAAACGTCAGCTGGTCTCGAAGATCAAAGCGCGGCGTGCAAACGCAGAAGAAGCGCTGGCCGCCAGATTGGTGATTGCGCTTTCGCAGCGATCCTAGGCTCTCTGGCTATGGCAGCTACGCGCCCCAATATTGGACATTTGATCGGTCTCGTCGCGATCCTGAAACCTGCCACTGGACTAGGTAGTAGCTGAGGGCGGCTTCGTGCCCTCAATTCGGAAATCGGAGATACAAATGCCGATCTCGAAAGCCGACATTCTCCAAGTGCAAGGCAGACTGTTCGCGTAAGGCTTTTGACAACACCAGATCAATGATCTAGCAGTTTGACTTCGGGCACTTATTCCGGCGCCCGGTAAGGCAATGCGCCCAAGTCCGGCTCGATGAGCTGTGTGCGAAGGACGCGTTGATGAATTCTCCCGCTAATTCAGGTTCCGTAGAACAAACTCCGATCCCGTTTTCCGAAGGGGTGCGTGTCTGGGCGCGCGTGGCCGCGTTGAGCTTTGGTGGACCAGCGGGCCAGATCGCGGTGATGCACCGCATTCTAGTCGATGAAAAGCGCTGGATCGGGGAGAACCGGTTCCTGCATGCGCTCAATTACTGCATGCTCCTGCCCGGACCGGAAGCCATGCAGCTTGCCACCTATATTGGCTGGTTGCTCCACGGCGTTCGCGGTGGCCTCGTCGCAGGATGCCTGTTCGTCCTTCCCGGCTTCCTCAGCATTATGGCGCTTAGCGTGCTCTATGCCAGTTTTCAGGAGGCCAGCTTCGTCCAGGCGATTTTCTTCGGCATTAAGGCGGCGGTGCTCGCCATAGTCATCGAGGCCCTGCTGCGCATCGGGAAAAGGGCATTGAAAACTTGGCCCATGTATCTGATTGCCGCCGCAGCCTTCGTGGCGATATTCGCATTCGATGCACCTTTCCCGCTGATTATCGCGGCCGCCGCGCTGGTCGGTTTTCTTGGAGGGCATTTCGATCCTGCACGGTTTCTGGTCATTCGCGCCCGTGAAACGACCGAGGACGGGGAGAGCGAGCCGGAAGCCGTGCTTCATACAGGCGGTATGGCGAAAGCGCAGCCTACATGGCGCGGAGCAGTCCGCACGGCCTTGATCTGGGGCAGCATCTGGGCAGCTCCCATAATTGCGCTGATCCTTCTTGTTGGCCCAAATCACGTGTTCACGGAACTGGCGGTTTTCTTCTCCAAGCTCGCGGTCGTGACATTCGGGGGCGCGTATGCCGTGCTGGCCTATATGGCGCAGGAAGCCGTGCAGACGCATGGCTGGCTTGCCCCCGGTGAAATGCTCGATGGGTTGGGCATGGCGGAGACCACGCCGGGTCCACTGATCCAGGTCGTCCAATTCGTGGGGTTCATGGGGGGATATCGCGAAGCAGACATGTTAGGCCCGGTGGCTTCGGGCATCGCGGCTTCGGTCATCGTCACGTGGGTCACGTTCGTGCCGTGCTTCCTATGGATTTTCCTTGGTGCGCCATTTATCGAAAAACTGCGCGGCGTGAAGCTTCTGACAGCGGCGCTTTCGGCGGTGACGGCAGCAGTCGTCGGTGTGATCCTAAACCTTGCCATCTGGTTTGCGCTGCACGTTGCCTTCGCACGGCTTGACGAGGTTCGAGGTTACGGCGCACGCCTGCTCGTGCCGGACTTCGCCACGATCGACGTCGCCTCCGTCGTCATTGCCGCTGCGGCCCTGATCGCCATGCTGCGCTTCAAGATCGGGATGTTGCTCGTTCTCTTCGTGAGCGCACTCATTGGGTCGCTGTATTACCTCGCAATGATGGCTGGCACCTGAAATCACATCCAAGGAGAACTAAGATGAAGCAATTACGCAGAACATTGTTCGTCGGCGGCTTGGCTCTATCGCTATCAGCGATGTCGGCGGCTCTTCACGCGCAGGATAATCTCGGCAATCTCGAGGCACTGATTTTCGAGGCATCGCACTCGGAGGTCACCATGACCGACGATGGGGTCGCACGCATCGGTTGGACGCGCGCCGACGTGCCGGTGATGGTCGACGGCATGCGCCTCGATCCCCCGGCAGGTCTCGGCTCATGGGCTGCCTTCAAACCCGTCGATGGCGGAGTGATGGTCATGGGCGACACGGTCGTATTCGAGGATGAGATAACAGCCGCGATGGACGCTGCCCTCGCCAACGGGTTGACCGTCACCGCGCTGCACAATCATTTCATATTCGACGATCCGCCGGTCTATTTTATGCATATCGGCGGGCATGGGGAAACCGCCAAGATGGCAGCGGGTGTAAAAGCCGTCTGGGATGCCATCAAGGAAGTGCGCGCCGCCTCGCCGACGCCGCAGCGCAGTTTCGGTGGCATGACGCCGGATGCAAACGGCACGATCGAAGCCCTGGCGCTGAGCGAAATCTTGGGCACCGAGCCAAGCATCGCCGATGGTGTCGTGAAATACACCTTCGCTCGCCAAGGCCGCATGCACGGCGTTGAGATCGGTGGTTCGATGGGGCTTACGACCTGGGCGGCGTTCTCGGGCACCAACGACCTTGCCGCCGTGGATGGTGACTTCATCATGACCGAGGACGAAGTCCAGCCCGTGCTCCGCGCACTGCGCGAGCGGGATATCCATATCGTAGCATTGCATAACCACATGATCGGCGGTGAACCGATGTTTTACTTCCTCCACTACTGGGGAGTGGGTCCAGCAAAAGAGCTTGCAGCGGCGATTGCTGCTGCCCGTAACGCACAGGCCGAAACCGGATAGGCGCAACCATTCCGATAAAAATCAGTAAGGCAGCGATCGCTTGCACCTCATTGCGACAGGCATTGTCTTCGAAATGGCAGGGAACGTGAGTTATGTCGCTAGCTGGTGGGCTTGTCTTTGAATGCGATGTGGATGGGACACGGCGCCGCGATTTGAATCGCGACCGGATTGTCCGTTTTCTTAGGAAAGCTCCCGAAACCAGACTGTCTCGAAGCGGCCCAGAACTCGCCACGATATGGCAGCTAAACTACCGGCGCCCGAAACCAAGCCGGTCAGACGATTCATACGTCGGATTGGTTCACGGGAATTCTGGTCACTTTCACTGGCCGGGAAATGGGATGACATTGGCGCTATCAAGAAAGGTCGCCATACCTTCATCAGCGACTACCTGCTCGAACGCCCTGAATGCCGCGTCATCATCTGCGAACTGGGCATCCCAAACGATCGAGGTACCCTTCTCATTGACGACTTCGAGGGTCCATTGACCTTCGTCCTCCAGACGAAAAATGTTCACCTCGACAGAAACCCCATCTTTCGATTGGCTACCCGATAGGCCGGAAGTGACAAGGTTAGGGTCGCGTTTGCTCATATACTGCTGGATATTGCAGAAGGGCATCCGTGTAAATCGCATCGACGCCGCACAAATGACCGGCGAATTTTGCCGGCAATGTGGCGGGGCATGTCTGGTGTAAAATAAGAGAGGCTACTGGCCGAGGCAGAAACCCAACGGACCGTCAGCTTTGCCCTGTCCGGAGCTTCACAGCCGACATTCCGGAAACGGCCCAAAAATGGCTGGCCATCAACGTGCCTTTACAGCAGTTACACTCGGCAGAAGCGGTTAAACCCACAAGCAGCCGTTGCTTCGACATCAAATCGAAATGACAGGACCGGCGGGCGCGCCCTATTTCGCGGCTAGAAGCGTGAGCTTATGGATCTGAGGCGGCTCGGCGAACAAATCTTCCGCCTTTTCCATTAGTGCAGCAGCCACTTTACCGTCGAGATGAGCCTGTCGATCCTCCTCAGTGTCAAAGGTATCGAAGATGGCGTAAGCGCCGGGGCCTTCTTCGATCGCATACCATGTCAGCGTCCCGGGCTCGTCTTGCACGAGCGGGAGTGCCGACTTGAGGAAAGCAGCGATGTCACTCTCCCTGCCGGGTTTGGCCTTCAAAGGCACGTAAAGAGCTAGTTTGGGCATGATCACCTCCTAGATGGGGCGGCCGGGTAAGTCGGCCAACGCTATAACGAACAAGTAGGTCGAAAGGGGCCCGCGCGCCGACCATGCATTTTGAAAACGGGGGTTCAGTGTCGGCAACCCGCACTGCGCTTAGAACCGGCGCGGAGGTCACTGCAATCACGGACATAAGGGCGATCACATTCAGCGCGATGCCGCAAATGAACGT
>NZ_WTYC01000006.1 GCF_009827325.1 Qipengyuania vulgaris
CCCCATCCCGCATGGCTAAGCCCGAGCGGGACATCGGCGTGAGACAGTTTCGGCGTCCCAAATGAGTTGCTGACAGATTCGAAACATCTGCGATGTCGTGGCCTAGAGCCTAACGAGACAGGAGACGCGGATGCTGGTCGGATACGCACGGGTGAGTTCGTCGGGACAGTCGCTCGATATCCAGAACGAAGCTTTGGCCCATGCTGGATGCGAGAAGGTCTTCGCCGAGAAGATGTCTGGTCGTTCGGCCAAAGACCGTATCGAACTCGCCAATGCACTCGACTTCGTTCGGGAAGGCGACACGCTCATCGTCACGCGGCTCGACAGGTTGGCAAGGTCGGTCGGTGACCTTCACCGCATCATCGAGACACTGGCGAGCAAAGGTGTCGCGTTCCGCTGCATCAACCAAAACGGTGTCGATACCGATACCAGCACGGGCAAGTTGATGTTGAGCATCCTTGGTGCCGTTGCGCAGTTCGAGAATGACATCCGCCGTGAACGACAGTTGGAAGGCATCGCGAAGGCCAAGGCCGATGGACGTTACAAAGGCCGTCCCGCAACCATCGACCATAAGCAGGTCAAGGCACTTCACCAGAAAGGCATGGGAGCTTCTGCAATCGCCCGTGAGATGAACATCGGTCGTGCCAGCGTCTATCGAGCACTCGCAGCCTGAAGGCCATCAGAACTGCTCTACGGCCATCCTGGCCATAGGTGAAACCTTACAATGTCAATCCGACGGGGCACAATGCGGCGTGGGCCATGCTCGCATCGGCATGGACTTCGAATCGCATTGTAGCGTTCCCTATGGCGCGTGTAATAATCTTCTCCACGGTCATCGGCATCATCGGTCATCGGCGTGATATCGTTGACCAACTGACGAACTATGGCACGCTCGACCGATGACCGAAAAGACCGTCACCGAAAACGCCGAAACAATCGTCATGCCGAAAACGACCGATACCGCTGCTGGCGATGTCACCGACGCCCATTACAACGATGACCAACGTTGGGCCGAAGCCGTCATTGCCAGCCTGCCTTCACGCTCACGCGAAGCGCGAACAGCGTTGGTAAAGGCTTTACTGGACGGTGATGCCTCCTTGTCCGCTCCTGTCGGGTGCGCCATTAGCGAAAATCCGCAGAGTTCTGGGATTTTCGGTTTCACCCGACAGGAATATGATGGGCACCTGATGGCGACTTTGGGGCCGATAGCTGCCCGTCCGTGTACAGGCGCAGGAAGGGCGAAAGCTGCCGTTAGGAAGTCACGACCTCTTGGAAGGGGGCTACCGTGGCACAGTTCACTCCTATGAGGGCGTTGACGCTTTAATTTTCCGTGGCCGGTCTCGGCATCATCTTCTCTCTTCTTTTGAATTGGCGCTTTCCTCTTCAGCCCGAGGAATGGTCGCAGCCACCCAACTCTACGACCGAGCTCATACGTCAGTATGCATCCTGCTAGCGTCGCAAATAGGATGATTGCGAACTGAGATGGTGCAGCGATGCCCGTTTGCTTGAGCCAGAACCCTACAGCGATGATGATGGTTTGGTGGACGATGTAGAAAGGGAAGATTGCCTCAGTCAGGTACCGCCGCGCCTGGCTATCCCGGTGGAGATGGGACTGGGCAAAACCAAGCAGCCCGAGAATTGCGCACCACGCGAGTGTAGCGCGCGCGGCGATGCGAGAGGCTTCTATAAGCGCGGAGCCATTCCCTTGTGCATGGATAGCAAACATCGCGAGGCAAGCCAGCACCGCTATGAGCAGGAGGTGCTTCCATGCGCCTAAAATCCCGGTCCACGCAGTATTCGACCGAGCCAAGGCAACCCCGAAGAAGAAACTGAAGCCGTAGACTGCATGAGCATAAGGATCATCCACTAAGGCATGGGTCTCGCCAAATGCCGGGTGAAGTGCATACCGAACGATGGTTAGCCAAACGATCGGCAATACGATCAGCCGCCAACCGGAAAACAGCTTGTCGAAGCCATGCTGGATTTTCGGGCGCAGTTCGACTGGCAGGGCAGCGAGAATGGCAAGCCCCATCGTATAAACCCAAAGATAGGCAATGAACCAGAGGTGGTTCCATGTGGGTAGCGGAGTGCCGCGGCTTCCTCCGAATTCGAAGTAATCGTTAAGCCAGAAATGAAGTAACCCGTCCTCGTATCCACCCCTGTCCCTCAGCTCGAACCAAGGTTGGGGCGCGACGAAGATCACCATTCCCGCCAAAAGTGGGAGGAGCAGGCGGATCGAGCGACTAGCGGCGAAACTTCCTGGACGGACTAACTTTGTGATTAGCGCACGGGAGACGACACCCGAGATCACGAACAACAGCATCAGGCGCCAGGGATTAATTGCCATCATCGGCCACACAGCCCAATCGATCGGCTCGGCAGTCTTTACGTGCCAACCCCATGGCACAAAGAACATGCCGATATGATACACGATCAAGAGCCCGAATGCGCCGATCCTGAGCCAGTCCAGACCGAATTGTCGGCCGGTAAGCGCTACGGCAGCTTGCATCTCATTTCTCCTTGCCATCTAACCTGCCAACCGGATTAAGGTGGGGGTTGACCGGGCGCACGCGGGTCGTGATCAACGGCGGAGCCGACGGGCTAAAACGTGGGAGGCAGATTGACGAACGGCGGGGATCAAGGGCCGAGCGGTGTCCAAGCCTTTGGGCAGTTCTGGCGCGACCCTCGATGGATCGCTGCCATAACCTTCCTGGTCTTTGGTTTCATCTATATGCTGGTCAACGCGGCAAGTCTGATCGATCAGCGACGCGCCTTAGGCCAGCCAATCGCCACTTCGCATGCTTGGGCACTTGAAGGCAGCAGCTATGCTGCCTGGCTCCTTCTGCTTCCGTTGGTCTTATTTATAGCAGCGCGCCTCGCTGAAGGTGCATTCTGGCGGGCAGTCGCATTCCACTTTGTAACCTGCATCTTCATCTCCCTTGCCCATAGCGGGGCTATGTTCGCGATCCGCGCTGTGATCTTTTTATGGGCTGGAATCGATTACACGCTGTCTGATTCAGTCGGCGGATATCTGGTGTTTGAGCTTCGAAAGGACGTAATCACTTACGTCTCGATCCTCGCAGTTTTTCTGATTGCCAGGCACATCGGCGTAATCTCAGCACTGTCCCGTGGCAGCGACGACAACTCAGATGACCTGATCGAAGTTCGCGATGGTAGTCGCGTGGTGATGCTGCGGACCGGCGAAATCGATTGGATCGGAGCAGCCGGTAACTATGTCGAATTGCACGGCCCGTTCGGCAGCGTATTAGCCCGCCGAACTTTGGCGGATCTCTCACAGGAACTGGAACCACGCGGTTTCGTGCGGGTTCATCGCTCGCGCTTGGTTCGGCGTTCTGCAATCGCCACCATCACTACCCGACAAAGCGGCGATTTCGACATCCAGCTCCGCTCGGGGGAGAGTATCGTTGGCAGTCGGCGTTTCCGCCAGAGGCTGGCGTGACAGCCCTGAGATGTATCGGAACGGCGGATGCGGGGCGGTTAGCTGTCCGTCTGCTTTCGGCCAAATTCATCTAAAAGCTGCCATCCCACGTAAGACGCCATGTTTGGAACTCATTGCTAGTCTCCGTTGGAGAATAGCGGTCGAGTTGGTGCATGCCACATTCGGACCGAGCGTGTATTGAACGGGCGTGAAACCCAAGATACTCACTACCCTCCGCGACTATTCGTGGAGCCAGTTCGGGGTCGATGCACTCGCAGGTGTAACCGTGGCCCTAGTCGCACTCCCGCTAAGCATTGCCATCGCCATTGCGTCAGGCGCGCCACCTGCCGCCGGTCTGGTCACAGCTATTGTCGCCGGATTTGTGATTTCGGCTCTGGGCGGCAGCCGGGTGCAGATCGGTGGCCCCACCGGAGCGTTCATCGTGGTGGTATACGGCATCATCCACGATCATGGCTATGACGGCTTGCTGATCACCACGCTGATGGCCGGGTTGATTCTTCTACTGGCAGGTTTCCTGCGCGCGGGACACCTTATTCGCCACGTTCCCGAAGCAGTTATCGAAGGCTTCACGCTTGGCATTGCGGTGGTGATCGCGGTCAGCCAGCTCAAGGACTTTGCTGGGATGACCGGCCCCGCGTTGCCTGCCGAATTCCTACCCAAGCTCGAAGGGCTTTGGGCAATGCGACAATCCATCGATCCTGTTAGCGTCGGAATGGGCGTCAGCGCGGTTGCGGCGATGCTGATCCTGCGCCGCCTGGCGCCGCGAATCCCGTGGCTGGTGCTGGTAGTTGTGCTCACCAGCGTTGCGACAGCGCTTGGCTTGGCACCCGTTGAGACTGTGAGCGCTAGATATGGTGCGCTGCCGGATACCCTGCCGATGCCGTCACTTCCGAAGATGAGTGCCGACCTGCTGGTCGCGTTGCTTCCGTCAGCACTCACCATCGCCTTTCTCGCGGGTATCGAATCCCTGCTCTCCGCAATCGTAGCCGACCGGATGATCGGCGGTGCTCACCGTTCCAATGCAGAGCTGATCGCACAAGGAGCCGCTAACATTGCTTCACCCCTCTTTGGAGGCCTGCCTGCGACCGGTGCGATTGCCCGCACGGCCACCAATGTGAATGCAGGCGGACGTACACCGGTTGCTGGCATGATTCATGCTATTGTCGTGTTTTTGGTCTTGCTGGTGGCAGCGCCACTGGCAGGTGCGCTCGTGCTGCCCGCGCTCGCAGCCTTGCTGGTTGTGACAGCCTGGACAATGAGCGAACCGCACCGCTGGTCCGATCGGTTCCGCTTGCCCAAGGCAGATCTTGCGTTGCTATTAGGAACTGCTGCCATGACAGTTCTAGCAGACCTCTCTGTCGCCATTGCGGTCGGGACGATGATCGGACTCGCCCTTAGGCTCTCGCGTGGAGAGATAGAAGCTCCAAGCTGGCACACGCCATTCCGCTGGGGCGGAGACAAGCGTGAGGACTGACCTACTAGCGTTCGCACGGATGCTGGCAGTATTGTCGGGTCGCTAGAAGACCGTCCGCTACGATTGGGATCGGGTGGATGCTACTGGAGGGATATGAAAATGAATATCCGGCTTTCGATTTTGTTTTTCGCGATGTTCGCCCTCGCCGCCTGCGTAACGTCGAATGCTCCTTCCGCCACTGAGAGAATACCACTTCAGGGTGAGAGATCGATCTTTGTTACCAGGCACATGCAAAAAGCCGCAGGTGAGGATCCGGTTCTCAATCCTGAAGGCTTAGCCGCGGCCGAGCAGCTCGCGGATCTACTGGCAAGCCGAGATATCAAGGGGATCTTCGCCACCGCAACCCGAAGAGCGATGGAAACCGCAGCCCCCCTTTCAGCGAGGATTGGCGTCCCAATCGCTACCTACAATCCGCGGGATCCCGATTCACTCGCCGCCGCGGTATCTCAGGTCAAAGGCGATGTGCTGATAGTGGGTCACAGTAACACCGTTCCCCAACTCGTCGCGAGTTTCGGAGGCCATCCGCTGCCGGAAATGACCGAACAGGACTATGGAACGGTATTCAGGATTGATGCCAACGGTAGCGTCCGTCTGATAATTCTGGATTGATGTCGTGGTTCGTCAGAGAGTGAGGAACGATCACTCACCCCCACCAAGATTTGTGAAAGAATCCGGCGCCCATGATTTCACATGATATAATCGTAATTGGCGGAGGGCAGATGGGGCTCGCACTTGGCTATTACCTAAGGCGTGCTCGCACTGATTTTTTAATTCTCGATAGCGAACCTGGCCCCGGCGGTACCTGGCGGCACGGATGGGATTCGCTTCGGCTCTTTTCTCCGGCCGGATACAGTTCGCTCCCTGGCTGGCTGATGCCTCCCGCAGATCATGACGGATTTCCAACTCGTGATGAAGTGATCGCCTATTTCTCACGGTATGAGGAACGCTATGATCTGCCAGTAGACCGGCCGATCAAAGTCCTCGAGATCCAGCGAGCGGGCGAGGGGCTCGTCATAAATACACATACAGGAGACTACACGGCAAAGCTCGTGGTCAGTGCGACCGGGACTTGGTCCAAGCCTTACGTTCCAGATATTCCCGGGCGACGCCGGTTCGAAGGTCGGCAAATACATTCAGCGGACTACCGCGCGCCCGATCAGTTTGAAGGACAGAGGGTGCTTGTTGTTGGGGGCGGCAACAGCGGAGCCCAAATATTCGCCGAAGTCGCGGATGTGGCGGCGGAGGCCGTTTGGGTCACCATCCGCGAACCGATCCTTCTGCCGGATGATGTCGATGGGCGCGTTCTGTTCGAGCGTGCGATTGCAAGGTTGAAGACAGGAAATCGGGATGAACCGGTGGGCGGGATCGGCAATATCGTGATGGTTCCGCCAGTAAAGGCGGCCCGCGATCGCGGAATTTTACGCTCCGTCCGTCCGTTCGTCCGAATGACCGAGACAGGGGTGGTATGGCAGGATGGTCGTGAGGCCGAGGTCGACGCAATCATTTGGTGCACCGGCTTCCGGCCCGCTCTCGATCATCTGCGCTCGCTCAATGTCTTGAACGGTGACGGACGAGTGGATTTGCAAGGCCACCAAACAATCGAAGAGCCTAGGCTCTGGCTTGCTGGGTATGGGGATTGGAGCGGACCCGGTTCGGCCACCATCATGGGGGCGGGACGAACCGCTCGTGATCTGGTCCCGCGGTTGATTTCATGCCTTTAAGCCACCCATGTCCCTAGCTCCGAATTGCAAGCCTAGTCTGCAGCCCTGGTCAATCAGATTGGATCCAGATCACTTCCCGACCAATCCGGCTTTTTCAACGTGAAAAACACGTTTGTTTTCAGGGCAGAATTCGTTTCGGTGACTGACCCAAATAAAGGCGCGAAGCGGTCATCATTGGGGTAGGAGAACTAAAATTTCCCAATGATTACAGTGCCCATCACTTTCATGTCGGGTGCGCCATTAGCGAAAATCCGCAGAATTCTGGGATTTGCGGATTTACCCGACAGGAAAGTGATGGGCACCTGATGGCGGCATTGGGGCCGAGAGCAGAGCGTCCGCCAGGACACAGAGCCGCCCCGAAAGCGGTCGCTGCCCCTTCTATCTTCTCCTTTCAAAGAGAAGTAACTCGCTCTTACCTGCTGCGGATCAGGCGGGCTCCTATTCATACTCAAATGTGGCTTGAATTGCGCGTCGTTTGCATAACTAAGGTTCGCACGTATGGTCCGGTCAACCGGGGAGTTCCCAATGCGAGAAGACGATGCGCGTGCGTTTGAGCTCGTCCGTGCTTTTGAGATGGAGGATAGCGACGCTACGTTGCTAACCCGTGAGGATCGGGCCCAAGCTGACGCCGTTGCGCGGAGTGCCGCAGCGGGCAAATCCGATAAGTGGGCTGGCAAGGAATTTCTTGTCGCTCGTGCGCGCTTTGCCGCCTTACGATTGAAAACACGACATCCCGGCATTGCCACTCTCAGCTCTCGCAGCAGTTGGCCACGTTGGCTTGGCGTGGTGCTTCCAGTGTTGGCACTGGGACTGGGCCTCCTTGCGAACGAATTCGGGCAAGGCAAGCGGATGGATCTGCTCGCGGTGCCCCTGCTCGGTACCATTGCGTGGAACCTCCTCGTTTACCTTTGGCTGCCGGTAGCGGCGGTGAAGGGCATCGGCAGGCCCCGCCACGACCCGATCTCGCGCGCCGTCGGCTGGATCGCGGGCACAGCGCGTCGCGATTTCAACCGCGGCACGCCGCTCCAACGCGCCGCCGACACCTTCCAGCGGCGATGGTCAAAGCTCACCGCCCCGCTTGCCGGAGCGCGCATCGCCCGCACGCTACATCTGTCGGCCGCGCTATTCGCCGCCGGAGTGATCGCGGGCATCTACCTACGTGCGCTGGTGGTGGAATATCGCGCGGGATGGGAAAGTACTTTCCTCGATCCCGAGGCTGTCCATGGTTTGCTGGCCACGGTGCTTGGCCCCGCGATCGCACTGACCGGCGTGGACATTCCACCTGCAAGCGATTTCCCCGCGCTGCGCTGGAGCAACGGAGATGGCATAATCGCGGGACCATTGATCCATCTGTGGACTACGACTTTGGCAGGCGCAGTAATCCTTCCGCGACTGGCGCTGGCGCTATGGCAGGGGTTGAGGGTCGCACGGCTTTCGCATGCCATGCAGACATCCGGGCGAGAAGATTTCTACACCAGACGCCTGCTTCGCGCCGGAAGGGGAGATGTGGGCCGTGTACAGGTGACGCCCTATGCCTATACCCCCGACCATTCGACCAGATCCGCGCTTACCGCCGCACTCGCCCGCGCGCTGGGGGACGGGGCGCAAGTGACTATCGACCCGCCCGTCGCTTATGGCGAGGAGGAAAACTGGCTTGCCGCGCACTCTCCCGATCCGGGCGTCGATTACCGAGCGCTCCTGTTCTCCGTCGCCGCCACACCTGAGAGTGAAAATCACGGGGCGTTCGCGAGCGGCGTCGCCAAAACACTGCCCGCCGGGACGATGCTGGCGGCGTTGGTGGATGAAGGCCCGTTCCGCTCCCGGTTCGAGCGGCAAGCGGGATTCGAAGAACGGATCGGCGGACGATCTGCGGCATGGCGCAGCGTCCTTTCCGAGGCGGGCATCGTTCCGCTCTCGCTCGACCTTTCGAGAGGCGAAACAGAATCGCTTGCCGAGCGACTGGAAGGCGGACTACTCCCCGATGCGGAGCTTCGCCGATGACCGAGAAAGTCACCGAATCCCTTGACGCAGGCACCACGGTCAATCTCAGTCTGATCAGCCACACCAATGCTGGTAAGACCACGCTTGCGCGCACGCTTCTGGGCCGGGACATCGGCGAGGTGCGCGACGCGGCGCATGTCACCGATCTCGCCAGCGGGCATCTGCTCGTGCAGACGGGCGAGGATACGCTGATGCTATGGGACACGCCCGGCTTCGGCGATACCGCGCGGCTGCTCCAACGCCTGCACATGAGCGGCAACCCCATCGGTTGGTTTCTGAACCAGGTGTGGGACCGCTGGCGCGAACGACCGCTGTGGTCGAGCCAGCAGGCGGTGAAGAACGCGCGCGAGCAGGCCGACGTGATCCTCTACATGGTCAACGCCTCTGAAGACCCGGCCGCGACGTCCTATGTCGCGCTCGAGATGGAAGTACTGCAATGGATCGGCAAGCCGGTGGTGTTGTTGCTCAACCAGCTCGGTCCACCGCGTGAAGACGTTTCCGGCGAGGTCGCGCGGTGGAGCGACATCGGTGCGTCCGGACAGGTGGCGGCCACTCTGCCGCTCGATGCATTCGCTCGTGTCTGGGTGCAGGAGGGCGAGCTGCTCGAAGCGGTCGAGCCGTTGCTGCCGCCTGAAAAGCGGGACGCAATGGTGCGGCTGAGAGAGCGTTGGCACGAACTCAATCGCGAGCGTTTCGACAAGTCGATGCAAGTCCTCGCCCACTATCTCCTCCGCGCCGCCTGCGATCGCGAACCGGTCGAGGATGCAGGCTGGCAAGGCAAGCTCGCCGCGGCCGTAGCAGGACGCGACAAGGGCGATGCCGCGGCGGGCAAGGCGATGAAGGCATTGGGTCTGCGACTGGCGGAAACCACCGCCATCTCAACTGATGAGCTGATCGCGCTACACAACCTCTCTGGTCGCGCAGCGAGGAAAGTGCTCGACCGGGTTGCGCAAGATTATGCCCACAACGAAAGGCTTACCGAAGGCGCTGTGGGCGCGCTCGGAGGGCTGTTCACCGGCGCGGTGAGCGGGCTCGGCGCGGATCTGATGGCGGGCGGGATGACGCTTGGCGGTGGGATGATCGTGGGAGGCATTCTCGGTGCGCTCGGCGCGACCGCCGCGGCGCGCGGCATCAATATGGCGCGCGGGGAGGACGGCAATACGGTGAGCTGGGCGCAGGATTTCTTCGCGCGCCTCGTCGTAACCTCGCTGCTCCGTTATCTCGCCGTTGCTCATTACGGGCGCGGACGCGGCGACTGGGACGAAGGCGAACATCCGCCGCACTGGCAGGGCGTGGTCGAGACCGCGGTCGCACAGCGCAGCGCCGCTTTCGCTGAAATCCGAAAGGGCTGCCGGAACGAAGACGCGGCCATGCAGGCTAGCCTTTCGGCACTGCTGCGTGAAACGGGGCTGGACGTACTCGCGCGGCTTTATCCCGGAAGTATGACGTGACGGCCGAGCGATCAGGCTGCGATCGCATGTGCGATGCGAACGATCAGTCGGTCAGCAGGATTTTGTTGTAGCCATTAACAGGTCTGGGATTGGGCCTATTGTGTTGATAAACTCCGCGGCGGGTTTGACGAGAAATTTTAAAACTCATCAGAGTTCATTGCTGCATCAATACTCCGAGCTGCCTCATTTCGTCGAATCATTATTGCGGAAAAGCGGCTGAGGATCGGGTCAGGCCGAGTTTTTCAACGCAATAGGGACGTTTGCGGACTTACCGGTTCCATTGTGCCGGGTCGGGAATGCAGGGGCTGAGCTGGCTCATATTTTTGTTAGAGCTGCGTGATGTCTCTATCTGAAGCTTCCGGCAAATTGCGAACAGTGCAAAAATCAGAGATGTAGCACGGTTTCACGGACTTTGCTTCGTAACGGCCAGAATTCTGCTTCCATACCACGTGAAGTAAGGCAGGAGCCACCACTGCTGTCTGATTTTCCGTTCTTGATTTCAACGGTTCCTCGCAGGACGGGTTCCACGTTGGCGAAGGCCGCGCCCCACGCTATTCAACTTCGTCAGCAATCGATGTGAAGTTCTAGTAGCTCCAGGGCCGCATATGGATGCCGGCGAACGAATTGATCGCGGTCAAGGATGTCACCGTCATTGTAGCAGTTCTGAGCAATGGCAGTTTCTTTCTGCCATGCCCCTCGCGTCCAGACCCAAGCATCTTCGCTTTGACGGCAGACCACAATAGGCCGCCCTTTCAACTCGAAGAAGTCCACCGCTCCAAATTCGCTTCCTTCGTCCATCCGTGCCCCCAAGAATAATACGCCCTGTATATTAAAGTAGGTAACGGGCGTGTCTTGAGCAATGTCCTTCATAAAGTGGGCTATTGTCGCCGGCGAACGCAGGGATCCATCCAGTCCCAGGCCCAGACTGCCAGTCACGGGCCCATCGGCCCAATCAGGCTTCTCTGACCCTTACTCCTAAATCTAGATGGGGATAGCGACTTGCTTTGGACGCACCCCAGGGTTTAACAAATTTAATAGAGCGCTGAGCGCCTCAACTGCTGCGCCCCCAGGTGGAGCAACGCACTGGTCTAAATGTTCAAAGGAGGACTGAAATGGCGATAGCTAAAACGATCGAAGTGATTGCGAGCTCAACTCAGGGGATAGAGGCTGCAGTCCGCGATGGCATCGCCAAGGTCGGCGAAACCGTCACCAATATCGAGGGCGCATGGGTAAAAGACACAAAGGCAGTCGTCCGGGACGGAAGCGTTGCCGAATGGCGTGTGACCATGGTGATCACATTTATCGTGAACTGATTTGAAGGAACGAGATATGGCACATAAGTTCGAGATACATAAAGACAAAAAAGGCGAGTTTCGCGTTCGGTTCAAATACAACTCGGAGGTCATGTTCGCGTCGGAAGGCTACACCAGCAAATCGTCTGCTATCTCAGCCATCGAATCGTTTAAAAAGAACGGGCCGGGAGCCCAGGTAGAAGATAACAGCTAACGGTCTCTGCAATTGCGCTCCACCTAGGTTGGTGATGCGTAAAGCCGCTGAATAAGGAACTCGGAAAATGAACACTCGAACGATCGGAATTCTTAGCCTCTGCATTGCGCTCGCTGCGTGCAATTCCGAGCCTGCCGAAGAAGCAGCGCCAACCGAGGTGCCGGCCGCGGAAACTCCCTCGACGACGATGACCGCGCCCGTTGTCATGGAGCCCGCTCCTGAAGGACTGCCGTCCCGCATTGCTCGTGAGGTGATCGCAGAGAGCGGACAGACCTGTACTGAAGTAGCGAACGCCGAGCGGGGCGCAAACGGAACAATCACCGCAAATTGCGCAGGTGGAGAAACTTACCAGATCTACACGCAGCCGGGACAGGGACCCGTCGCAGTCGAACAATAAAGACAAACGCTAATCGGCCTCGCATGCCGCGTGCTGCGAGGCCGATTGACTGAAGAGCGCGAATTCTAGTTAAGAAGCTCGGGCGGAACCTTTCCGCCGTTGGCTGCCAATTCGCGCATCGTTGCCTTGTGGAGCCAGATATTCATTTCTGCGCTTCCATCGAGCTGGCCTGCATAGCCCAGTTCCTGAGCCAGTTCCTTACGGTTGTCCAAGCTGGAGTCGACACCGATCAGTTTCATGAGATCGACAATCGAAGTCCGCCAATTCAAGTCCTTGCCCTCGGCCATGGCCGCCAGATTGCGTTCGACGTCCACTTCGGAAACTTCCGCGGGAGCTGTCTGATGCGTCTTTGTGCCGGGACTGGCGGTAGGGGCGACATTCCCGGCACCAGGCTTCGGGGATGCGGCCTTCGCCTCGCCAAAGATAGCGTCCTTGATTTTTCCGAAAATGCTCATGAATTTCTCCTTGTTAGCCCGAAGAGGATGCTCCGCGATCCGTTCGTTGGCAAGGGGGTCACTCTGCGTTGCGTATTTGTCGAAATCCCGTAAGTTCGAGAAATCCCAAATACGGAGATAGCAATGGACCCCAACGAAATCCTTCGCTCGCAGGGCGGAATTAGCGCCATCGCCAGTCAGCTGGGCATATCCGAAGCACAGGCGGAACAAGGTGCTGCAGCGCTTTTGCCTTCAATCCTCGGTGGGTTTGGTCAGAGAGCCGAGGGTTCGAAAGGCAGTGGTCTTGGCGGGTTAGGGACCATCCTGGAGACGCTTGGCGGAGCAGACCTCAGCCGTGATGTCGTCGGGCCGGGACCGACACACGTCGAAAAAGGCGACAACATCCTGGGCGAAATATTCGGGACAAAGGATGTTAGTCGGCAAGTAGCTGGAGAAGCATCGCAAACAACAGGGCTGGACCCTGCACTGCTAAAGAAGATGCTGCCAATCGTGGCGATGCTCGTTGCTGGATACCTGTCGTCGCAAAAGAACAAGCCGGGTCAGCCCGGTGGTCTGAATGACGTGTTGGGACAGGTCATCGGCAGCATGGGCGGTACAGCCGGTGGCGGTCTGGGAGGCGGATTGGGCGGCGTGCTCGGCTCCATTCTTGGCGGAAGGCGCTGATGCTACGCTAGGATTTCATCTCTGATCAAAGCGGTGTGGACGACTAGCGGCTAACTTTCGCGCTCACCCTATGAAAAAACGCATGATGCGGGGAACTGCCCGAGAATAACTCTTGGAAGACACCCCCACACAGCGCGGGCAATCTTGCTTCGACAGCATGCGCCTCTTCCAGTGTCTTCACGTCAATGTGAAGGCGGAGGTTTTTCCGGAACGTGAAACTGATCTCAACAGCACTGGGAAACTCGGCATGGAGCGGCTCGATCAGCTTAGCTAATTCCCGCGATATTGGGCGTTGCCCCTCACTGGCTTTGATCGTTGCTACGTTTTCCGTGTTTCGATCCGGGTTCGATTGCACCAATAAGTTCCTTCCGATCTGAGGTCTCGTTCTCACACATCCGGTCGACTTTCGGCAAGAAGCTTTAAATATCGGCTGACGATAGAGTAGCAGTCGCGTTCCACCTCGCCAAAGGCTGACGCAGTACCGTCGGAGCAGCGGACGGTCCGTGTGTGGACGCCCCATCGGATTCAAGGGGGTGCTGAGAGATTTTTTGCGCTCAGGTTCAGGTGCTTCCGTGTGTCCGGCCTGTTGACGCAGCCTTATTGTGGGGCTGCTGGCCTGTATGGAGATCGCGGATCGGGTCCAAACCGCTTTTGCGCGCTTTAGGCGCTTGGACCATACACTGGTTATCCCGATCCCGTCTTCTGACCGTTGCGCCATACCTCTCTACTGACCTTCCCTTGCGTCCCTGACGCCTCAAGCCGTGGCGATCACACCGCCGCGGCCGGAGCTCTGTAGGTTCCTCCGTGCGCCATCAGCGCCCAGACGATCCTCGCCATCTTGTTCGCCAACGCGACGGTCACCAACATTCGTGGCTTGCGCGCCAGCATGCCGACCAGCCAAGCGCTGGCCTTTTCGGGATTGCGCGCTGCAACCTTCGTTGCCGAACTGGCACCAAGGATCAGCAACCGACGTAGGCTGCGCTCACCCATCTTGGTCGTGCGCCCTAGCCGTTCCTTCCCGCCACTGGAGTGCTGTCTGGGCACCAAGCCGAGCCAGGCAGCAAAGTCGCGCCCACGACGGAAAGTCCCAGCAGCAGGCGCTAGCGCTACCAGCGCAGTCGCGATGACAGGTCCGACACCGGGGATTGTCATCAGCCGCTTGGCTACTGGATCAGCCTTTGCACGACTGGCGATTTCCCGATCAAGCTGTGCGATCTGCGCCTGAAGCCCCTCGAGGCTTTGCGCGATGATCGCCAGCACCGGTCGAGCTTCGGCCGGGATGTCGGATTGTGGATCGGTGATAATTTCAACCAGCTTGCCGACGTGTCCGGCACCCTTACGAACCACGTAACCGAACTCAGTCAGGTGGCCACGGATCGCGTTGATGAGCTGGGTGCGCTGGCGCACGAGGAGATCGCGGGTGCGAAACACCACCGCTGACGCCTGCGTCTGCGCGCTCTTGCCCTGAACGAACCGCATCGTCGGGCGTTGGGCCGCCTCGCAGATCGCTTCTGCGTCGGCCATGTCGTTCTTCTGCCGTTTGACGAACGGCTTCACATATGCCGGCGGGATAAGCTTCGTGTCGTGCCCGACCGCGGCGATCTCGCGCGCCCAGTAATGAGCGCTCGAACAGGCCTCCATCGCGACCAGGGATCGCGGCAATGTTGCCATGAACTGTAAAAGCTGATCCCGACGTAGCTTCTTGCGGAATAAAACCACACCGCTACGATCCGAACCGTGGACCTGGAAAACTGACTTCGCCAGATCAATACCAACTGTGCTAGCCTCAACCATGGACGCCTCCTGCTCTGGTGATTCAACACCTCCAATATGGCACATAGATGCCGTCAGGGGGCGTCCACCCCAACGCTTTTCGGGACGTTGGATTTCGACCTCGTATGTCCGAAATGAGGGCGCAAAGCTGCCGTTATCGGGGTAGGGGAACTAGAATTTCCCAATGATTACAGTGCCCATCATATTCATGTCGGGCGCGCCATTAGCGAAAATCCGCAGAATTCTGCGGATTTTCGATTCACCCGACAGGAATATAATGGGCACCTAATGGCGACTTCGGGGCCGTTTGCGGTCAGTCTGCTTTTAAGCGAGAACTGCATCAATGCCGACATTGGTCCGGTGGGTCGAAGCATATCTGACCGCTGGCTCGACCCTTTGAAAGCGGTAGCCTTGAGACTGCTGCTAAATGTCCGGCAAACTTTGTACCGCGAACCCCCATCCAGCGAGCGATTTCGATGCACTGCGGCCAATCAGTTTGTTGGCATCAGCTATGCCGAAAGGCTTGGCATTCTCCGTTGCTTTGAGCTCGTTCCAAGTGATCGGTACGGCGACTGGTGCTCCGCTATCCGCAAATAAAAACGTGCTATCCTCGTCGTGAATTCACGTCATGATGCGGCTATGACGGGGATCTCAATTATCCGATCCTGCCGTTAGTTCAAGGTTTTGTATCAAGCGAATGCACTCACTTCGAACCTTGCAAAAGGTTTCGACGAATATCCTCCGGTCGCCCGTTATCGGTGACAGCGATAAAATTTGAGTCGGAAATCGCTCTTCGGATTGCGTCGGGTGCGCAATGTCCGAACCAATGCGTGGAGGGTCCAGCGATCTAAGCGCGTATTCAGGTACTGCAGATGGGTATGTGAGGGTGAACATCTCACAATTCTGTTCATTCGAACACGATACCGATCCCGATTCCTGTCCTGCTGTCATCCTCAAAATATAGGAGTTACCAGCGATCTGATAGCCGCTCCCACCGTGGCCGACAATCTTTGTGACGACCGCTCCCTCAGGATATCGAAAGCTAAAGTCAAACGAACTGTCTTTTGAGGCTAAAGTAACGAAACCAACGTCCCGTCGTACTTCTAGGTTCGGTTGAGAGCTTTGTCGCGGAGACATGCTCGGCGCAGTAGCGCACGAGGCCAACATACAACACAATGTTAACAATGAGCCCACTCTATTAATCATACAACCACCTAAGGCTACGTTTGTCGGCTTCAGACAGAGTGCTCGGCCATGCGCCGTTGTATGCATAGCCATACATGATGTCTCTGGTTGTCTGGGTAGTGAGTTTATGCCCCAAACCTTGGGTATGGCCTAACTCGTGCGCCGTTAACCCTCGAATATCCTTCATATTGCTAGGTGTGGTACTGGTGCCGCAATAGCCAGCGCTAAAGGTTGCTGGGCTGATAACCACATCGCCATCCAGTCTGAAAAACCGCTTTCGTTCGCCAACACCTGTTTCATTCCAGGCTCCCCAATCGAATGAAGTTTCTGCAGCGGCGTCTACCGACCCTGCCATGCTTCCCATCGCGACTTCGGCTGTGTCCGTGCGGTTCGCAGACGTTGCTACTTGGCGACCATTCGAAGGTGTTCGAGATGGCGAATACTGGGATGTGTAGCCCGACCAGGTGAAGGTGTACGCCATACATCACGCTGATTGCCTCGAACGACTTCAACAGGGCTTGATCAATCGTGCCGAGGCGATTGTTGCATTCGGCGCAGGTGGTGTCGCGAAGTTCCAGATCGGGCGGACAGCCGAGCGCCTCGGGAATCCCGTGCTCAAGCGAAAGCTTCGGAAAATCGTTGAGGCACCAGATGCAAATCACTCGCTCAGTTATATGCTCTTTTCCCGGCGAGCAAGATAGAGGGGGATTTCGCTCAATGCCCGAAAGCGACCGGGCCGGTTTTTATCAGCCCTGCGCCGAATTGGGTCTGACCGAATGACAACTTTCAGGCACGATCTGCGTCAATCCGAGTGTCCGAGATTGGGGCGCAAAGCTGCCGTTATAAGGGTGGGGAAACTAGAATTTCCCAATGATTACAGTGCCCATCACTTTCATGTCGGGTGCGCCACTTTCGGAAACCCGCAGAATTCTGCGGGTTTCCGGACTTACCCGACAGGAATATAATGGGAACCTGATGGCGGCTTTGGTGCCGGACGGAGACTCTCCGATTTCGGTGGTCAAGCGGCGAAAAACAGACTGGCGGCTTACGATCCGATTGCTGACATTCGCCGATTCAAGCAAATCGTCGCTATGAAATCTGGCTAGGTTACTGCAACGATAGCGTGTGCTTTGGTTTCCGCTTGTGCGACGGCGCGGGACGGACGCGACATCTGCATGATGGAAACAGCGGGGCGGAAACTGGATCAGTGATAATACCGGTGAATTTATTGTTTCCCGAATACCATATGATAGGAGCCTGAGCGACAACCTGGACCGCAACACTGCTTTTTTATCTTTGTGTTCAACAGCGCAGCTAGAAAATTCGGGACAAATTTCCCAGTCTCGCTGCTTCAAGCATTTCGGGAGTACGCGAATAGTTCGATTTCGACCCCATGTTCTTTACATGCCAACGTACTGTCTCATAGCTTACGTTCAGTTTCATACCGCATGCGCGCAGACTGTGCCCGTCACAAAGCAAAGCTAGTAAGCGAGTTTCTTGTTCTGAAAATTCGAAAGCTTCAGCAAAGAGGGAAACGGTTTCAACGTTGCTGTCTCTAAACACCGTTAGCATGGCAAATTTTTCGCCTGGGTGAAGCCAGGCAAGTTGCGCTGGCATTGGCGAAAAGCGAAAAGCTGTCTCGTTGATTTTAAAGAATGCCCCACTTCCAAAAAGTGCCGCTTGAACGCCTTTATCAAAAACAGCTTGCAGCGAAGCATTATTGAAACAAAGTCTCCCATTTGAGAAGGCCAGCTGCTGCGATAGCTGTTTGCCCAACCTCGGCCCAGTTTTGGCTGAGGTCAAATATTCCAAATCGGCTGTGACCAGGCAGCCGAACAATTGCTTCTCGCCTGCCGGACCAGCCGCAAGACAGGTCGTAAGTTTCGACGCACGGATGTAGCGGGCGATGATAGGTAAAAGCGCCTCCAACTTTGCAGAGTGGGTTCTGTCAAAGTATTCAGAGCTAAAGCCACGTTGAACGCTAACAGTAAGGCGACCAAACTCGTCGTCGGCAATAATGCCGTGGACGCTGTCTTGGACATCACCTGCTACACAAATGTCCGAAAAGTACCGGGTACCTTCGATTTCGTCGTTCCGCAAAAACTCCTGACCGAGCCCGCTTTTACCCACGTTTGTCGCAAGCGATTGCGCGCGACGGGGGTCAATCCTGTTATAGCCGGAATTATATAGCGCCAAGCCACTCGGATCGTGGTTGAAGGCGACAGAGGACATGTACGAGGCAGTCGTTTCGGAGTTAAGGAGCATTGCCTTCTGCCCCCCAACGAGGCCTGCCACCTCTTGTAAGACTTCAAGCCAACTGGATTGTCCGTAAGCCGCGCTTTCGCAAAGTCGAACTAGGCTATCAATGTTAATGTCTGAACTCCAAAACGTATAACGAAGTTTCTGCTTGTCGCGTCGGTTCGAGTAGGCAGAGATCATCATTGATGAATTATACGGGTAATTCAATGCCATCAGAGAAAATAGATATCGAACCGATTAGTTTGAAGCGGGTTAGTTCGAGATCCCCAATCGGTGCCTTCAATGCTCGACACGTCGATGTTGGCAATAGTCCAGATTGCGGACTAATTGTTTTAGACGACGAGCTACTTGGCGATTTGGCCATCTCTGCCGCCCGCGCCTTGGTGATCGCTGAAGAGATACCGCCAGTAAGGGTGTTTGCGATTGGATTTGGGGCCGACGACATTAGTTCTCTCACGCTGTGCCGTGCGCAATATTTGACCTATCAGGAGGGGTGCCTTGAATTATTGGAGTTAGAAAGCACGGGCCACGGCGAGGTGCTAGAAAGCTATCTCTGCTCGATTGCCTCGACTGAATTCAGCGAACCTCCTAGTCTTTTAGGATATTCATTATCGGGGTCATTTGCTTTGCAGGCAGTTGGCAAGTCGCCCGAAAAATTTTCCGGCGTTGCAGCAATTTCTCCCTCGCTTTGGGCTGAACCGGCGGCCGAAATTTCAGTCAGAAATGCCTTGTCCTCGAACTCAGAATTTCTCTGCCATCTTTCGGCTGGCGCTGCGGAAGTTGACCGGCATTTGACAGGCCGAGGTGATCACATGTTTGAACTGGTGGCGTCTCTGGGAAAGAATTTGGAAGAAGAGTTTGGAGAAAGGGTTTCCACACGGCTTTTTGAAGGCGAAACCCACTTCGGAATGCCATTTGCGGCAATATGTGGCGCTCTTCGCATATTGTGTCGTTGAATGTTCAGCAGCGAAAGCTTCCTGACGGGCGATTAGCTTCCGACACCGATGACGGACCGTCCTCTACCAACCCAAGTGGGTGGTTACGACGACCGATCCCAAGGCTAGCACATCTTGACGAAAAACCCTCCTCATTCGGCGAACGGGATCATGGATCCGGATGCGTGACAATTGGGTTTCGAGCGGTCGGAATGGAAGTTGAGATTACCTTCCTGAGGGGGCGTCCAAGTGTTCATTCTTGGTCGCCAGTGCACGTCATGCAGTTGGCCTCACAGGCTCTCTGAATGCGTGTGATGTGTTTTATTTGGGCTTCGCATAAAGCCGTCATAATCTGGGGTCGATACTGTGGCTGATTTTACTGGTACCTCCGGCAATGATAACATTGTCGGCACTGCGGGTTACGATTGGATCGAAGCGGGGGCGGGCAACGATACGGTAACCGGACTTGGTGGGGCCGATTATATTTACGGCGGCGAAGGTAACGATGACCTCGATGGCGGTGACGGAGATGACTACATCGTTGGCGGTGAAGGGGCCGACACCATTAATGGAGGCGATGGCGATGACGAGGTTTACTCTTCGAGGTGGAACGGCCTTACAGATATTTTGCTTGATGGCGGTGCCGGCACCGATTTCCTGAATTTGGACATCGGAATATACGATCTCGCGGTCACCTTCAGCATTGCCGACCCGGCTATCGATCAGAACATTGCCGGCATCATCGTCCGCGGATTTGAACAAATCCATTACGTCGGTGGTGACGGCGTCGATACCGTCACCGGGGGCGCGCTTGACGACTTCTTTTTCGGCTGGGGCGGAGACGACACATTCAATGGCGGCGGCGGTGATGACATCATCAACGGCGGGGCCGGTAGAGACACGCTGAGCGGCGGTGACGGTAACGATACACTTCGCAGCGAGGCGTATTCTGGCGCAAACCAAACCGACATACTGATCGATGGCGGTGCAGGGATCGACTTTGCCGAAATCTCCAAAGTTCTCGCCACGACCGCAATCACGTTCGATATCACCAACTCAAATGTCTCGCAGACTATCGACGGAACTGTGGTCGTAAATGTCGAACGGATCGATTATTACGGTGGCAGCAACGTTGATACAATCACCGGCGGCGCTTTTGGCGACATCATTCACGGCAACACTGGAGACGACATTCTGTCGGGTTCTGGCGGAGACGACTTCCTGTATGGGCAGGAAGGCGACGACACGCTCGCGGGCGGATCTGGCACGGACCTTCTCAACGGTGGTGACGGCAACGACGACCTCGATGGCGGTGACGGAAATGACACGCTCACTGGCGAAGCAGGCGCCGACACTATGCGCGGCGGCAACGGAATCGACCAGATTTACGTTGTACTTGCAGCGGACGGTAGTTCCGACCTGCTTGCCGATGGCGGAGACGGCTACGACACATTAATCTACGATGCCACGCTTTACGGCACCGGGGCAGCTTTCGACCTCTCGGCAACGGGCGATAATGTCGCTCATGGCACCACTATCCGCAACTTCGAGCGGGTCCAGTTCTATGGTGGGACCGGTGCCGACACGGTTACCGGAACGGCTGGCAACGACGAACTCTACGGTAATCAGGGCGACGATATTCTTGATGGCGCCGACGGCAATGACCGGCTCGAAGGCAGTATCGGCAACGATACGCTGCGCGGGGGTGCGGGGAACGATATCCTGCTGGGCCAGGACGGTGATGACACACTGGAAGGCGGCGAAGGCAATGACCAGCTCGAGGGACTGGAAGGTTCCGACGCAATGTATGGCGGCGATGGGGACGATATAATTTACAGCCGCGATTATGCGGGCATGGCGAATGACACTATCGTTTCAGGTGGGCTTGGCGTCGATACGCTGGTCCTCGACCGAACGCTTAGCACAGCATCGGTAACTCTCGATTTCGGGAACGGCACCGATCAGCAGGCTGACGGGACGACCATCAGCGGCATCGAACAGGTCGTATTCTACGGCGGCACTGGTGATGACATCGTCACGGGCGGCAACCTTGCAGACGAACTGAACGGCGGAGTGGGCAACGACACATTGTCCGGCGGTGCCGGATCGGACGAATTGTACGGCGGTGCCGGCAGCGACAGCTACTTTGGCGGTGACGGCGACGATATCATCTACACCCAGATCGTGGACGGCGTGGTGGACACGCTGGTCGATGGCGGGTCAGGCAACGATTATGCCCTCATCGATCAAACCCTGAGCGTGGCGGCTCTGGTTTTCGACGCCGGGGCATCTGGTGACCAAGTGGTTGATGCCACCACGATCCGGTCGGTCGAACAGGTCGATTTCTATGCAGGTTCGGGCGACGATATTCTGATCGGCGGCGATTTTGCGGACGAGCTGTACGGCAATGCCGGCAACGACACTCTTTCCGGCGGTGATGGCGACGATGCGCTGTATGGCTCAACCGGAAACGATATCATTGCCGTTGGCGGCGGCAATGACACTGTCGACGGTGGCAGCGGAACCGATACTCTGGTGCTGACCGGAAACCGGGCCGACTATCAGATCACGGATGACAGCGGCACGGTCGAGATTATCGATCTCCGCTCGGGTTCGCCTGATGGGACCAATTCGGTGACCAGCATCGAAAGCGTCCAGTTTGCCGACGGTACCTTTACAATGACGGAGGTTGCAGTTCGCACCTTCTACGGGACTGAAAGTAACGACTATCTGACTGGAAGTACCGGTGCGGACATTATCTACGGATATGGCGGCAATGACACCATCAGCGGCGGGGCCGGTCCAGACACGTTTTATGGCGGCGATGGCGACGACACGATCAGTACTTACATTGAACCTGACGGCGTAGCGGACATCCTGGCCGACGGCGGTGCAGGAAACGACACCCTATCACTCTCTATTGTTTATAGCACAGAAGCTGCGAACTTCGATCTTTCACCAGGCGGCGAATTCGTGATCGCCGGGACGACAATCCGCGATTTCGAAACCTATCAGCTTAGTCTCACCGAGTTCGATGACACCGTGATACTCGGCGACGGCAATGACCGCGTTTATGCCCGCGCCGGCGACGATACAATCGTCGGCGGCATAGGCAACGACGTCCTTTATGGCGAAGAGGGCAACGACACGCTCGCTGGCGGTATGGGAGCCGACAGTCTCAACGGAAGCATCGGTGATGACTCCCTTACCGGCGGTTTGGGCAACGACAACCTAAATGGCGGCGCTGGTGCCGACACTATGGAAGCGGGCGAGGGTGATGACAGCGTAACCGTAGATGCCGACGACATCCTTGCCGATGGCGGTGACGGTATTGATTTGCTTAACCTGAGGGGCCTACACAATTTCACGCTCGACCCCAGCGGTGCCGATTTCGTTGCGGGTTCCTTGACGATCCGGAATTTCGAGATCGTGAGCTATTACAGCTCGGAAGCAATTGCGGCGAATATTACTGGCGGACAGTATAATGATACTATGACCGGCGGCGATGCTGGCGATACTTTTGTGGGCCTCGCCGGGAATGACAGGCTCAGCGGAGAGCTCGGCAACGACAATCTCAGCGGCGGGGATGGCGACGACACTCTCGAAGGCGACGAAGGCAACGACACAGCTCTGGGCGGAGCGGGCGCCGACGATATCGAAGGCGGTACAGGCAACGACAGTCTTGATGGCGGCGACGACGACGATCTCGTGGTCGGCGGCGACGGAGACGACATTGTTCGCGGCGGCGCAGGCGACGACCGGGTATTTGGAGATGAACAGAGTGAATACAGTTCGACCCAAGGCAGCGACACACTCTACGGCGATGCGGGCGATGACACGCTAAACGGCGGCGCCGGCATCGACGCGATGTATGGCGGCGATGGCGACGATACCCTGTTTAGCACCACACGCTATTATTTATCCGGAACCGGTTTTGTCTTCGAAAGCGTGACGGACAGTGTGATCGATGGTGGTGCGGGCTTCGATTTTGCGGAGATCATTCGGACCGGCAGCAGCGCGAATGTCACCTTCTCGATTGCTGATCCCAACATCGCTTCCACCAGCGGCGGGATGACGATTGTTGGCATCGAGCAGCTCGAGTATACTGGTGGCTCGGGACGCGACAACGTCACGGGCGGTGCGTATGCCGATATTATTTCCGGTGGAGAAGGCAACGATGTCCTGTCCGGCGGTGGCGGCAATGACGAACTGATCGCGGGTCTTGGCGCGGATTCGCTCTATGGCGGCGCGGGTGACGATACGCTGAGGTCGATCCAGCGATACAATGATGGCAGCGGCTGGGTTTACGATACAGCGCGCCCTGTGATGCTCGATGGCGGTGACGGTATCGACTTCCTGCAGATCGAACTGAATTCTTCGACCGGCACGAATATCTTCGACCTTTCCGATCCTGCAATTGCCTCAACGTCAGGCGGAACCACCATCGTTAATGTCGAACGCATCGACTATCGTGGCGGAACGGGCAGCGATATTGTGACTGGCGGCGCTCTTCTCGATATCATTTATGGCGGCGCTGGCGAAGATACACTTTCCGGCGGCGGATGGACTGACCAGCTATATGGCGAAGAAGGCGACGATACACTGCATGGCGGCGACGACAGGGACGTTCTGGTCGGCGGCGCGGGAAGCGATGCGCTCTACGGTGACGACGGCGACGATAATGTGACTGCCGATCACCTCGATAGCGTTGTCGACGGTGGCGCTGGCACGGACTATCTCAGGTTGGAAGCTTATGCGTCAACAGCCGCGATCACGCTGGACATTAGTGATCCGACACTGGTTCAGGTCACTGGCAATACGTCGATAAGTGGCTTTGAGCAGCTCCTTTTCTCAGGCGGAAGCGGAGATGCCGCTGTAACCGGCGGCGGACTTGCGGACACGCTAAATGGCGGCGCAGGGAACGACACTTTGCGTGGCGAGGGCGGCGATGACACCATCAGGGGCGGCGACGGGATCGACGCGCTCTACGGCGGCGACGGCGACGACAACATAACGGCCGACCTCGACGATAGTGTGATCGACGGCGGGGACGGCAATGACAGATTAACGTTCTTTGCCACCGGCTCTACCGGCAACATCAACTTTACAATGTCAAATCCGGATACCGCTACGATATTTGGCAGCACAACCATCAGCGGGATCGAGCAGTTCAGCTTTTACAGTGGTGCTGGAAATGACTCGGTCACCGGTGCCTCAGGCAACGATTATCTCAGGGGCGGCAGCGGCGACGATGTTTTGAGCGGCGGCGCTGGCAATGACATTCTGGATGGCCAATCCGGATTGGATACGCTTTATGGCGGCGCGGGCGATGACCAGCTGACCCTGAACATCGGCGATGCGCTCATCGACGGCGGAAGTGGTGAGGATTATCTTCGCGCAACTCTCTCCGGATTCAGCGGCGCGGTCATTCTCGATCTCACTTCCCAAGCCGATCAGCTTACGGCTGGGACAATCGTTCGCAGTATCGAACGGCTGTATATCGAAACTGGGGCAGGCAATGATGAACTGACCGGCGGCGACCTGGACGATTATTTCCGGACCAACGCGGGTAATGACATCGTGTTCGCCGGAGGCGGAAACGACTCAATTTATGGCACCAGTGGCCTCAATGAATTGCACGGCGGAACCGGGGACGACACCGTCAATGGCGGTGCCGATGATGATCAGCTCTTCGGCGATGACGGCGACGATTACCTGTATGGCGGCAATGGCGGCAACGACTACATCGAGGGCGGCGCAGGAAACGATAGCATCATTGTTTATAGAGGTGCGAATACCATCCTTGCCGGGGCAGGTGACGACGCAATCACAAGCGGTTACTCCGACCGCATTGATGATGTTCTGATCGATGGCGGTGCGGGTTTCGATCTGCTGACTATGAACCTTGAATACATGATTGGTTCTATTGTTGCCGATTTCTCTGACCCGTCCGCTGATCAGCTGATCGGAGCCACGGTCGTCCGTGGGATTGAGATCGTGGACCTTCAACTTGGCAACTACGCCAATGATGTCACTGGTGGCGCCTACGGAGACAGGTTGATTGGCGGCGACCTCGACGATCAGCTTACCGGAGGAGGCGGCGACGACGTCCTCGAAGGCAGGGGCGGTGACGATATTCTGCTTGGCGGTGCCGGCAACGACCACCTTTCCAGCGGTGGCGGGGATGACCTGATGTATGGTGGATCGGGCAACGACATACTCGCCGTTTCTGGTGGAAACGTCTTGGCTGATGGCGGGAGCGGTATCGATCTGGCGACCCTCTCTTTCCACTCACCCTACGAAGGGATCTATCTGGACTACGCGGGGCAGACGGGCGGGGTTTTTGTTACCTCGAACAATTCAACAGCAACACTGGTTTCGATTGAACGCCTTTCGGTATCCGCGACAAGCTTTGCCGATACCATTCTACTCGGCGACTATGATGACATCGCAGACGGTCGGGACGGGGATGACGTCTTGAACGGGCGCGCCGGGAACGATGATCTTCACGGTGGTAACGGTGACGACGAACTCGACGGCGACACTGGCGACGATTATCTCCGGGGCGGCAATGGCCATGATTTCCTGATGGGCGGCAACGGTGCAGACGAATTGTTGGGCGAGTACGGGGCTGATACACTTGAAGGCGGCGACGGCGATGATGTGATCGATGGCGGCTACGGGGCTGACATTATCAACGGCGGCGCCGGCAATGACCTCATGACTGGCGGTTACGGCGATGACGATGACTTCATCGATGGTGGCGGCGGCATTGACACCGTCAGTTATTCGGGTTCCCGCAACATCGCAGTTAATATCGACCTCGAGTTGAGCGTTCAGGCGTCGCATGAAGTTCTAGGGAGCGATACGCTGACCAACATCGAGAATGTTGTCGGTTCTAACCGCGCAGATAGCCTTGCTGGTGACGGCGGCGCAAATATGCTCGACGGCTCAGGAGGCAACGATATATTGACGGGACGCGGCGGCGACGATGTCCTCGAAGGTGGATATGGCGATGACTGGCTCGACGGCGGTGCAGGCAACGATACCGCGTCTTACGAAACGTCAGGTGGAGGGGTCTCGATTACTCTGGCGGTGCAAGGTGTTGCGCAAGAATTCTCAAGCAATTACGGCGCCGACACGCTTGTCGGGATCGAGAACCTGACTGGATCGGCCTTCGCCGACACGCTGACGGGCGACGCTGCACAAAACATCCTGACGGGCGGAGCCGGCGATGATTTGATTTTCGGCGCTGGCGGCAGCGACACGCTTGATGGAGGCGGCGGGGTCGATGATCTTGTCGGCGGCAACGGTTGGGACACGCTCGATGGCGGCGCTGGGAATGACAGGCTGGAAGGCGGCAACGGTAACGATTTTCTATTGGGCGGCTCTGGCTGGGATTCGTTGGAAGGCGGCAACGGCGACGATTTGATCAACGGCGGCAGCGGCAGCGATACCGCGACCTATGTTGGCGCGACGGCAGGCGTATCTGTCAGCCTCGCAACCAGCATTGCACAGGACACTGTGGGAGCAGGTATCGATACACTTTCCGGCATCGAAAATCTCACCGGCTCGTCTTTCGCCGACACGCTGACGGGTGATGAAGGGGTGAATTTCATTTTTGGCGGCTTGGCCGATGATGTGTTATCCGCCGGCGGGGGTTCGGACCGCCTGTACGGCGGGGACGGCGACGATGCCATGGTCGGTGGCAGCGGCTGGGACCAACTTATAGGCGCCGACGGCGATGATGTGATGACCGGAGGCAACGGCGGCGACCTGTTCAAGGGCGGCGCGGGCAATGATACCGTCTTCGGTGGCAACGGCACGGACCGCGCCTATCTCGGCAACGACAATGACACGGCTTGGGGCGGCGCGGGCGACGATCTTCTCCTCGGTCAGGTCGGCGACGACGTACTTTACGGCGATGACGGCGATGATAACCTAATGGGATCGATCGGCGCGGATTATCTCGACGGGGGAGCGGATAACGATACGCTTAATGGTGGCGGGCACGACGATATCTTGATTGGCGGCGCGGGCGACGATGTCCTCATCGGCAGCTGGGGCATCGATACTCTGACCGGCGGGACGGGAGCCGACACCTTCGTGTTCAATACCGGCCATACCGGTCGCTGGCAGGGAATTGCTGATGTGATCACTGATTTCAGCCAGGCTGAAGGGGACATCATCGACCTGTCTGCAATCGATGCGGTTGCCGGTGGCGCCGACGATGCCTTCATCTTCATCGGCAACGCGTCCTTTAGCGGAACGGCAGGCGAACTGCAGTTTTACACGTCAGGCGATGAGACTTTCGTATCTGGAGATACGGACGGCGACGGAGTGGCCGATTTCGTGATCGCCTTCAACGGAACCGATCTACCCGATCTGACCCCGGGTGATTTCATCCTGTAGAAGGTACTGGGCGCTCCCTCCGATTGAATTGCTCGTGCCTCGCTTGGTAAAAAGAAATGCTGATGGGCCGCTTCCCCGCGAAGAAAGTCTCTTCGCGAGAGGTGACGCAACTAGATTGGCAAGAGCTTTCACTCCTCAGCTTTCGCTGAAAACGGTGACATTGCTAGGGTCGCCTCCACAAGCCTTCCCATGTCCTGAACCCAATTGAGTGTAAGGAGGATTTCCCGCGGTCCCATATTTGTCGGCACACCCGGTACCGGCAGAACCCGGCGATTACGACGATAGTTGATTGCGATGCGCACCGCGCCGGACTTGGTCAATCGCCACCAACCCGTTCGTCTGGCCGTTTCTCGACCTGGACAATGCTGCAGGTCGCTACAATCGCATGACTGAACGTTCGGACCGTTCAGCGCTCTATTTCGATCCCGCGCTTGCGCCGTCCGAAGCGGACGATCTGCCGTAAGGTTCCTAACCCGAATTCCCGCGATCGGAAACCCAGATGGTCTAGCGGCCCAGTGGTTGCGCTCAATCAGAATACTAAAGGGCAGAGAAAGGAGATTTTGCCCCAACCGGTGCGGCAGCCAGTCGACGTCCTGAGCATTCAAGTCTGGTAAAAGGAAATACATCAAAAATTTTGGGCGGCGTCGGCTTTTGGGCCACTTGGATCAAGCCATTAATGGCGGCAATGAGGGCGCAAAGCTGCCGTTATTAGGGTAGGGAAACTAGAATTTCCCAATGATTACAGTGCCCATCACTTTCATGCCGGGTGCGCCAGCTTTTCCGGAATAATCGGTAGCTCCGTAGTTCACCGCAGGTTAGTCTGAACAGCGGCATGGCGCGCGTGTTGCTGCAGCGCAACAGGTTCTATGGATGCAACGCTGGCAATCCTTGCTGGAAAGATTACATTGCCGTGACAAAGTGTGACTCTTCGGAGAAACAACTGGGCTCGCCCGTCGCATTCGGGCAGAGGCGACGAGACTATGGAACGCACGATTTACCAGTTTGATCACCTTGCCCGCATTGCGGAAGGGGTTACCCGTGCGCCATCTTCCGTGCAGCCGGTCCATCAGGGCGGCCAAGCGGTAAGGGTCGGTGTGATCCTCAACCGCCGTAGCCATCAGAACAATGCTGAGCGCCGCGAATGCGAAGATCGCAGCAATGTCTCGGTCGTTCGCCCCGAAACACGCCTCGACATTGCACGTGAGCTGGCTCGGTTCGCCGACAGGGGAATCGACCTTCTGATTATCAGCGGCGGCGATGGCACGGTGCGGGATGTGTTGACTATGGGCCAGCCCGTTTTCGGATCGCGCTGGCCGAAAATCGCGGTGCTGCCGAAAGGCAAAACTAATGCGTTGAATGTCGATCTGGGATCGCCTTCCGACTGGACGCTGGCGCAGGCGATCGACGCCTATAGCACCGGGCGCACGGTCGAGCGTCGCCCCCTCGCCATCCGACGGGCTGGAACCGACGATCCGGCTATGTTGGGCTTCATCTTCGGGGCCGGTGCGTTCTCGCTCGGCGTCGAGGCCGGGCAGGATGCGCACCGGATCGGTTTCTTCAATTCGCTGGCGGTGGGGATGACCAGCGCCTGGGGTATCATGCAGGCGCTGTTCGGTAGCGATGCCAACCGTTGGCGTCGCGGGACGCGCATGGATCTGGCCTATCTTCCTTCGGGCGAAACAATGCCCCATTCACGCCACGGCGATCCGAGCCGTAGGCATGTAATGCTGGCGTCCACACTCGAGACCATGCCGCTCGACATAAAGCTGTTCGGCAAGAGGCAAGACGGCATCAGACTGGTCGTACTCGATCATCCGCGGCGACGGATCATGTTTTCCGTTCCCGCCATTCTCGCCGGCTGGCATCCGCGCTGGCTTCCTGGTGCCGGTTTGCACCATCTGTCGGCAAACGGGTTTGCGATCGACCTCGATGCGCCGTTCATCCTCGACGGCGAGCATTTCGCTCCGGGCAGCTATACGATCGAGCAGGGCCCCGAACTGACCTTCGTCGCGGGGTGAGCGAAAGCCTCCAGGATAGGATTTACGGGTCGCTCGCGCAGGACGTGCGCGGCGAAGTGGCCGCCTATGCGCGCATGCTCGCCGAAGAGGTTGGGGCGAGCGCCGTGCTGTTCTACGGATCGAACCTTCGAACCGGTTCACTCGAAGGCGTGCTCGACTTCTATGTCCTAATGCCTGGACTGCAAGAAGAACGGATATGGCCGCGTGTCGGTTATCGCGAGTGGCAATGCGAAGGTGAAATTCTCCGCGCGAAGATAGCCACGATGAGCCTGCGCAAATTCGCCCATGCTACCCGCGGGGAGAGTCGCGACACGACGATCTGGGCGCGCTTCGTGCAGCCGAGCGCCCTTGTCTGGGCGAGAGATAATGAGGCAAAGGCAGCGGTGGAGGATGCCATCGGTCACGCGGCGCGGACCGCGGCTCGATTTGCCGCAGTGCTCGGACCCCAATCCGGGATGGCGCTGGACTACTGGCGGTCCTTGTTCCAGGCGACCTACCGTGCCGAATTCCGCATCGAAAAAGCCGGTAGGGAAGATTCTATCCTATCGGTCAATGCGCAGCATTTCGCCGGATTGCTGCCCTTGGCGTGGGAAGCGGATGGCTTGGCTTTCGAGCGCAGCGACGATGGCAATCTGAGGCCGCTGATGGAGAAACGCCGCCATCTGGAGATTCTGGCGCAATGGCATGCGCGCCAGAGACTGGGCAAGCCGCTCAACATTCTTCGGCTGGCTAAGGCGACCACGACCTTCGAGGGTGCTGCGCGATACGGCGCCTGGAAGCTGGAGCGACACACCGGGATTGCGTTAGAGGTTACACCCTTTCGAGAGAGGCATCCGCTGCTCGCCATGCCCGGCGCAGCTTGGGAGCTGTGGCGCGCCCGTCGGCGCGCTGGCTAGCGTTCAGCGGTAACGCATGCGGATAGAGATATTCTCTACACCGCTACCGACATCAAAACCGACCTTCTTGTAGCTTGGCTTGCCGAGATTGAAGAGATTGATGCTCGGGTCATTCGACATGGCGCCGCCATCCCCGAAGATATCGGTTTCCCCGTCCCCGTCGAGATCATGGCGTACCGCGATGCCGTAGTGTCCAGGCTTGGGCAGTGGCATGCAGAATCGCATGGTGCCGGCCTTGGCGGGCGCTTCCATGCGGTACATCCAGCGGCCTTTTTCCAACCAGTCCTGCTTGGTTGCCCGGTAGGACTGAACCCGCATTCGGCCCTTGCTTTCCTTCACACCGGTGATGGAGACCATTACGGCAGGACCCTTGCCCGAAGCGCATTTGCCCGGATCGTGCGAGATTTTCTCCCGGTATTGCGCTTCGGCAGGCGATGCCAGAGTCAGTGCCGCGAGGGCTAGCGTGCCTGTACTTGCAATGGCTGCAATCAGTTTCTTCATACGGAAAGCCCCGTCAATTCTTGAGTGTGAGCGCAGGAATTAACTGCACTTTGTCGGCGGAAGCCCCGCCTCGATACACCCCGCTGCCTATCATTTTACGCTGAATTGCGGCTGAATTTCCCGTTCACCTTGGAAGGAGGAGCAATTGAGACGATCTGCGGCGACCGGCAGCGGTGGTTCGTGGATAAGCCGGGGGACAAGCTTGTGGAGACTTGTGGGAGAAGGGTATTCCGAATGCCCGCAGGCTCACCCCATTTCGATGCCGGACACGCGACCATGACCGCCCCGCTGATTTCACCCTCCATCCTCTCCGCCGATTTCGCCCGGCTTGGCGAAGAAGTTCGCGCGGTCGACGAAGCGGGAGCCGACTGGATCCATATCGACGTGATGGACGGTCATTATGTTCCGAATATCACGATCGGACCCGCGGTTGTGAAGGCGCTTCGCCCGCATACGGCCAAGCCTTTCGACGTTCATCTGATGATCGCGCCGGTAGACCCTTATCTGGAGGCCTTTGCCGAGGCGGGTGCCGACATCATTACGGTCCATCCTGAAGCCGGTCCGCACATCCACCGTACGCTTCAGGCGATCAGGAACCTCGGCAAGAAGGCGGGTGTGGTCCTCAACCCGGGCACTCCTGCGAAGATGCTGGATTACGTGATCGAGGAAGTCGACCTCGTGCTGGTGATGAGTGTCAACCCCGGTTTCGGAGGGCAAAGCTTCATCCACTCGCAACTGCGCAAGATCGAGGCGATCCGCAAGATGATTGAGAGGACTGGCAAGGACATTCGGCTGGAAGTCGATGGCGGTGTCGATCCGACGACCGCCCCGCTTTGCATCGAGGCTGGCGCAGACGTTCTGGTGGCTGGCTCTGCCACATTCCGCGGTGGGCCGGAAAAGTACACATCGAACATCGCTGCGCTGAAGGGCCGGGAATGAGCGAAGGGCACGCCGATCTCCTGAGCGCCGCGCGCGAAGATGCAGCTGAAGATATGCAGGTGGCCTTGCCGCTGTTCGACGAGCCCGAGCCGCATGTGGAAGCGAAGGAACGCGAGCTGGAGGTCGAGGTTCGCCAGCATGCCGAGCCGAAGCACGTCTACAGCACTCCCTCGCCATCCGAAACTTTAGTCGATCCCGAGCCTCTGGAGCCCGTCCGTGCTCTCGTCCCCGCCGACTTTGCGCTGCCTCATGCTGGACCGGTCGAGATGGCGATGCGCTGGGCCTACAAGCTTGGTGTGCCCGGCTCGATTCTCTGTGCGCCGCTGCGCAAGCCCGCCCGCCCTCGGTTCCTCGCGATGGTCGAGACGCCGCTCGCCGGGGATCGGGCCTCCGGGATGGCCCTGCGTGCTGGGTATGTCCAGGTTGCGGGACACAAGACGCTCATCACCAGACTTGATTTCGGCTCCCCCTCCAAGCTGGCCCCGCCCTTCGCCCGCACGGTTCATGGCTTCACCTGGATGCGCGACCTGTCTTCCTGTGCGCCGCGCGGACAATGCGCCGATACGTCGGGACGTCTCTTTCGCGAGTGGCTGAAGTCGAACCCCGGGCCCGGCAAAGGGCCCGCATGGGATGTTGAACTTGCCGGTTTGCGGCTGCTCAACTGGCTGGTTCATACGCCGGTCCTGCTTTCGGGTGAGGGCGAGAAGCTCAAGACGCCTCTTCTGGACGCGATCGAGGTTACAGCGCGCTGGCTCGACCGGCATGTACCGAACGGGCAAGATGGGCTGGCGCAGGTGACGGGCTGGACGGGCCTTGTTGCGGCCGGACTGCTGCTTCCCGACGGCAAGCCCCGCCGCTTGCATGCAGAAGCGGGCCTCCTGCGAATACTTGGCGAACTCGTCAGCGACGATGGCGGGGTGCTTTCCCGCAGCCCTTCGGCGCAGGCGCAGCTCATTGGCCTGATGGTCGACTTGGGGGCTTGCTACGAGGCGGTCAAACGGCCTCCGCCCGCTGCGTTTGCTGCTCTTCTGAGCCTGCTCGTGCCCGCGCTTCTGTCCCTGCGCATGGGCGACAAGGGCTTGGGCAGCTGGCAGGGCAGCGCCGCCATGAGCGAATCCGCACTGGATGCTCTCGTTACCGCGAGCTGCGTACGCACACGGCCGATGATGGATGCTCGCCACTGGGGATATCAGCGGGTGCGATCGCGCGACGGACTATTGGTCATGGATGCTGCGCCGCCGCCCAAGCCGCGTCATGCACGCCACGGCTGCTCTTCTACCCTGGCATTCGAGTTCTCTCACAGGACCCAGCGGATCATCGTCAATTGCGGCGGCGCGGAACTGGCGGGCGCGCTGGTCCCGGCGCGGATCGAACAGGGTCTTCGCGGAACCTCGGCCCATTCGACGCTGGTGCTCGACGAAGCCAATTCCACTGCCATCCTCCTCCACGGGCAGATCGGCAAGGGGGTCGAGGAAGTCGATTTCACTCGCGAGACGATCGGGCAGAACGGACGCAAGTCGGTCAAGCTCGAGGCGTCGCACAACGGATATGTCGCGCGCCACGGGCTGCTCCATCGCCGCATCCTCATCCTCTCCGACGACGGCAGCGAACTGCGCGGTGAGGACGTGCTCGAGCCTTCGGGACGCAAGGGCAAGCGCGGCAAGATCGCCTTTGCAATCCGCTTCCATCTGGGCCGCGGGATCGACGCAAAACTAACGGAAGACGCGATGGGCGTGCATCTGGCGCTTCCCGACGCAAGCTACTGGCAATTTCGCCTCGGGGGCACTAGCGGCGAAGCGCACTGCGTGCTGGAGGACAGCCTGTGGGTCGATGGCCATGGCCGTCCGCACGGCGTGCAGCAGATCGTGGTCGAAGGCATGGCCGCGCGCGGCGGGGAACGTTTCCCCTGGCTGCTCAAACGAATGGGGTGAATTTTTCGGTGACTGACGTGGCGATCAAGCGGGCACTCCTTTCGGTGTCCGACAAGAGCGGTTTGGTAGAACTGGGCAAGGCGCTTGCCGTCAAGGGTGTCGAGCTGGTCTCGACTGGCGGAACTGCCAGGGCGCTGCGCGACGCGGGCCTGGAGGTGATGGACGTCTCCGACTTCACCGGTTTCCCCGAGATGATGGACGGACGGGTCAAGACGCTGCATCCCATGGTGCATGGCGGCCTTCTGGCCGTGCGCGACAATCCCGACCACGCAGCCGCGATGGCGGAACACGCAATTGGCGCAATCGATCTCGTGGTAGTCAATCTCTATCCCTTCGAAACCACCGTCGCCAGGGGTGCCGGTCGCGAGGAGATCATCGAAAATATCGACATCGGTGGGCCGAGCATGGTCCGGAGCGCGGCGAAGAACCATCACTTCGTAACCATCGTCACTGATCCGGCGGATTACGACACGCTGGTTGGTGAGCTGGAAGCGGCGGGCGCGACTTCGCTCGATTTTCGCCGCAAATGCGCCGCCAAGGCTTTCGCTGCGACTGCGGCTTACGATTCGATGATCAGCCAGTGGTTCGCTTTCGCCGACCAGGGTGAAACCTTCCCGGGGATGCTCGCTGTGAACGGCAAGGCGCCTGTCGAACTGCGGTATGGCGAGAACCCACACCAGAAGGCGGCGCTCTATACGCCCGTCGGCCCGCACGCGAAGGGCATTGCGCAAGCCGAACAGCTGCAGGGCAAGGAACTCAGCTACAACAATTACAACGATGCCGACGCCGCTCTCGAGCTGTGCGCGGAATTCGCAAACGGCGATCCAGCGGTTGTCATCGTCAAACATGCCAACCCTTGCGGCGTCGCGCAGTCATCCTCGCTGATCAGAGCGTGGAACGATGCGCTGGCGTGCGACAGCGTTTCGGCTTTTGGCGGCATAGTCGCCGTAAATACCGAGCTCGATGGCGAGACGGCAGCGGCGATCTGCGAGATTTTCACCGAAGTGGTCATCGCGCCTTCGGTCAGCGACGCGGCGCGCCAAGCTTTCGCCAAGAAGAAGAACCTACGCCTTTTGGTTACGGGCGAGTTGCCCGATCCCCGGCGCGGCGGATTGACCGTCAAGCCGATCACGGGCGGCCTACTGGTCCAGACGCGCGACAATGGCGCAATCTCGCAAGCGGACCTCAAGGTCGTCACACAGCGCGACCCCACCGAGCAGGAACTGAAGGATTGCCTTTTCGCCTGGACCGTGGCGCGGCATGTGAAATCGAACGCGATCGTTTACGCCAGAGACGGGGCGACAGCGGGCATCGGCGCAGGCCAGATGAACCGCCGCGATTCGAGCCGGATCGCCGCTATGAAGGCTGCGGAAGCGGCGGAGAAATACGGTTGGGGCGAAAGCCGTACGGTGGGGAGCGCTGTGGCGTCGGATGCCTTCTTTCCTTTTGCCGATGGTCTGCTTGCCGCGGCAGAAGCAGGTGCCACGGCGATCATCCAGCCCGGCGGCTCGATCCGCGACGATGAGGTGATCGCGGCAGCGGACGAGCATGGCCTCGCCATGGTGTTTACCGGAATGAGACACTTCCGACATTAATAGGTCGGTCCAATGCGAGAAGCCGGATTGATCGGCTGAACCGTTCACAACAATCGTATTCAGCACGTTGCAATTACGCAGCGGATAACCACGTGGAATAGCACCACGAAAGATAAGATCATGAGCCTGTTTACCCCTGACCTCTGTCGCAATTTCGGCATCGGCTTTCTGGCCGGGGCGATCATCGTCGCGTTCTCGAATGGCGGGGAACTCGTTTCGGCTGTTGCCGCGATAATTTGATGCGCCGTTCCGCCCTTCTGATGGCGGCCGGCGCTCTTGCACTGACCAGCGCTTGCCAGCAGCCTGCACTAGCTGCCGAAGAGGTGGTCGAGGCACCAATGGCTACGCGGTCGGCGAAGGAAGGCAGCGGCCTGAAGACCGCGATCTTCGCAGGCGGATGCTTCTGGGGTGTGGAGGCCGTCTTCAGTCATACGAAGGGCGTGACCAGCGCGATATCCGGCTATCACGGCGGAACGAAGCGGCAGGCGGACTACAGGCTCGTCTCATCGGGAGTCACCGATCATGCGGAAGCGGTAAAGGTGACCTATGATCCGAAGGTCATTCGTTACGATCAATTGCTGCGGATATATTTTTCCGTCGTCGCGGATCCGACACTGGTCAACCGCCAGGGCCCCGACCGCGGGGCGCATTATCGCAGCGCACTCGTGCCAATGTCCGCCGAACAGAATGTGGTGGCCAAGGCCTATATCGCGCAGCTTGAGCGAGCGGGGTTGTGGGATAAGCCGATCGTTACCAGGATCGAGCGGGCTCAGACATTCTACCCAGCCGAAACCTATCACCAGGACTTTGCAGCCAAGAACCCGCGCCATGGCTATATCCAGCGCTGGGACGCGCCCAAGGTGGCGGCGCTCAAGCAACTCTATCCCGGCGTATACCGCTCCGAGTTCCGACGCGACTGACTTGCGCGGCGACGCGGGCAAGCTTACCTCTCCCTCATGGCAAAACACGCGCATGCACATCAGGAACACTCGGGCGACGATCTTATCGACGCCGCCCGGATCACGCTCACCGATGCAGGTGAACAATGGACGGGCATGCGCCAATCCGTGTTCGAAGAGCTGGCGCAGCATGACAAGCCCGCGAGCGCCTATGACATCGCCGACAATCTTTCCGCTGCGCGCGGCAAGCGGGTCGCGCCCAACAGCGTCTATCGCATCCTAGACCTGTTCGTTCGGACAAATCTCGCCAACAGGATCGAGAGCGCGAATGCCTATCTCGTCAATACGCATCCGGGGTGCCGCCACGACTGCATCTTTTTGATCTGCGACGATTGCGGGAAGGCGACGCATATCGACGATGACCGCGTAACCGGTGCTCTTCGGGTAGCCGGCAAGGACGCAGGCTTCACCGATGTGCGCCCTGTGGTAGAACTTCGCGGGCTGTGTGACGATTGCGCGGCCTGAGGTGGCGCCAAGGCGTGCTTTTCCAGCGATCAAGCGTTCATCGACAGTTCGGAAAACCGCGTGTAAGGCATTCGTATGACTAGCCGACCCGATACGCCGTTACTCGACACGGTCGATACGCCCGCCGATCTCCGCAAGCTCGACAAGAGCCAGCTCCGCCAGCTTTCCGACGAGTTGCGAGCCGAGATGATCGACGCCGTCGGGACGACGGGCGGGCACCTCGGCTCCGGCCTCGGCGTGGTCGAACTGACCGCCGCCATCCACTATGTATTCAATACGCCCAAAGACAGGCTGGTCTGGGACGTCGGACATCAGTGCTATCCGCACAAGATCCTGACCGGCCGGCGCGACCGTATCCGCACCCTGCGACAGGGCGGGGGTCTCAGCGGCTTCACCAAGCGTGCCGAAAGCGAATACGATCCTTTCGGTGCGGCGCATAGCTCGACCTCGATTTCCGCCGCTCTCGGCTTTGCCATGGCGAACAAGATACAGGGCCGCCCGGGACGCGGGATCGCCGTGATCGGCGACGGCGCGATGAGCGCCGGCATGGCCTATGAGGCGATGAACAATGCCGAACAGGCGGGCAACCGCCTGGTGGTGATCCTCAACGACAACGACATGTCGATCGCTCCGCCTGTTGGCGGGCTGTCCGCCTATCTTGCCCGGATGGTGTCCTCGAGCGAGTACCTCGGCCTGAGGTCTATGGCGTCGAAGATAGCCAAGAAACTCGGCCGCCGCGTATGGGGTGGGCTCGAAAAAGCCGAGGAGTACGCCCGCGGAATGGCGACCGGCGGCACTCTTTTTGAGGAACTGGGCTTTTATTACGTCGGCCCGATCGACGGGCACAATCTCGACCACCTCATCCCGGTACTCGAAAACGTGCGGGATAGCGAACAGGGCCCGGTCCTGATCCATGTCGTGACGCAGAAGGGCAAGGGCTATGCCCCGGCTGAAAACAGCGCCGACAAATATCACGGTGTCGCCAAGTTCGATGTCGTCACGGGCGAGCAGAAGAAGTCATCCGGTGGCCCGCCCGCCTACCAGAACGTTTTCGGAGAGACGCTGGCGAAGCTGGCGAATGAGGATCCGCGGATTTGCGCCATCACCGCCGCGATGCCGAGCGGTACAGGGGTCGACAAGTTTGCCCAGGCACACCCGGACAAGGCGTTCGACGTCGGCATAGCCGAACAGCATGGCGTGACTTTTGCAGCGGGGCTTGCTGCGGAAGGCATGCGGCCCTTCGCTGCGATCTATTCGACCTTCCTCCAGCGTGCCTACGACCAGGTGGTGCACGATGTGGCGATTCAGAACCTGCCCGTGCGGTTTGCCATCGACCGCGCCGGACTGGTGGGCGCCGACGGCTGCACCCATGCAGGCAGTTTCGACATCACCTATCTCGCCACTCTGCCCAATTTCGTGGTCATGGCCGCGGCCGACGAGGCGGAACTGGCGCACATGACCTACACGGCGGCCGAGCATGACGAAGGCCCCATCGCTTTCCGCTACCCGCGCGGCAGCGGCACCGGCGTGGCAATACCCGAGAAGCTGGAGAAGCTCGCGATCGGCAAGGGCCGGATCGTGCGCGACGGCACCAAGGTCGCAATCCTGTCGCTCGGTGCGCGTCTTGAGGAGGCCAAAAAGGCTGCCGACCAGCTCGAAGCCAAGGGCCTTTCAACGACGGTCGCCGACATGCGCTTTGCCAAGCCACTCGATACCGACCTGATCGAGAAGCTTATGCGCAGCCACGAGGTCGTGGTGACGGTCGAGGAAGGTGCCATCGGCGGCCTCGGCGCGCATGTGCTGACGTTCGCTTCGGACGAGGGGCTTACCGACACTGGACTCAAGGTCCGCACCATGCGCTTGCCCGACGTCTTCCAGGACCATGACGATCCGGACAGGCAGTATGACGAGGCCGGGCTGAACGCCCCGCATATCGTCGACACGGTATTAAGCGCGCTTCGGCATAACAGCGCTGGGGTTGAAGAGGCGCGGGCTTGACGCCGACTGCGGTTCGGATCGCTACGCCGTTCCTTGCAATAGCGGTTTTCAATTAATCCCGGTCACCTTGCTACTCGCACTTTGGCCAGGGTAGGCCGCCACAAGTTCGCCACCGCTCGGTTGGCGGGCTGGGTGATGCGGCGGTTTGCTATGGGTCGGGCTGTTTATTTGGAAGCGAGGTAGGCGGCATGCCGATCGCGTCGAGGACTACCAATAAATTCGATTGTCACCCCGGACTTGATCCGGGGTCCATCTTCTTCTGGCGCCTCACTCCAAGGCAGCGGCAGCCCCGCTCTGGGGCCGGGGTGACGAAGTGGGTGGGTAGTGGCATGGAGCTAGGCAAAAGGACCTTCGCCTCATGCCCCTTCTCACCACTGCCACCGCCGATCACGTCACCATTCTCACGTTAAGCCGGCCCGACACGATGAACCCGCTCGGTGCCTCGGGCGATGGCGATGCCTTCGCCGCAGCCTGCGATGCAATCAATGCGGATATGGACGTACGCTGCGTGATCCTGACCGGGGCCGGACGTGCCTTCAGCGCGGGCGGGGACATCAAGGCGATGAAAGAGAAGTCCGGAAATTTCGGTGGGACCGCGCCGGAGATCGCCGATGGCTATCGCAACAACATCCACAAAATCCTGCGTGCCCTCTATTCCCTGAGGGTTCCTCTGATTGCGGCAGTGAATGGACCGGCGATCGGGCTGGGATGCGATCTTGCCTGCCTTGCAGACATGCGGGTCGCGGGCGAAAGGGCGAAGTTCGGGGTCACCTTCCTCAAGCTTGGCATCATCCCAGGTGACGGCGGCACATGGATCCTGCCGCGCATCATCGGCGAAGCGCGCGCGGCGGAGCTTTTCTATACGGGGGACGTGATTGATGCGGAAACTGCGCTCGACTGGGGACTGGTCAGCCGTGTCGTTGAGCAGGACGCCTTGATGGACGAAGCCAGGGAGCTCGCTGCCAAGGTCGCGGCGATGCCGCCGCATGCACTCCGGCAGGCCAAGAACCTCATGCGTCAAGGGCGCTCGGTGAGCTATGATGCTGCGCTGGAGATGGCGGCCAATGCGCAGGCGCTGATGCACTCGACGCAGGATCATATGGAGGGCGTCGCCGCTCTTCTTGAAAAGCGCGCGCCCAAATTCACGGGTACCTGATCTAGCCTATCCAGCGCCAGATCCCTGCAGGAATGCCTCCTGCACCGATATGCCACCAAGTGATGCCCAGCCAGACGGCAGTCGCCGCGAGCCACAATATCGGGCCCGCTCCCGGCAGTTTCGACCATCTGGGCCAATAGCCGGTCCTCGCCTCCCAGCCTTCCCATGCCGCGCCCATAAGGGCGGCCTTCTTGCGGTCCTGCAAGCGCGCGCCGACCAGCGCGAGGACGAGTATGGCAAGAGCAACGATATTGGTGCGCCAGCTCCACCAGAGCACGATGTGCGATATCGCCCAGAGCGCGAAGCCCCACATCATCGGGTGGCGGGTGACTGCGAAAACGCCAGTGGGATCACGCTGTGCGAGCTTCTCCGCGCCCGGTGCCGGCAGCGCGGGATTGCCTTTCAGCGAACCTAGGAACAGGACCAGCGCTGGAAGCGTCAGCGCCGTGGAAATGGCCCAGCCTATCTCGCCCGTACCGTCCAGTCCTCCGGCAGGAGCGGCGACAAAGGCGAAATACATCCAGACCATGGAGGCCGCGGCCACGACGCTGTAGAGCAGGCTGAACCCCGCAGACCCGAGCGTCTTTACCAGCGCCGCGCGAAGCGGATGCGACAGGGCGAAATGCGTTCCGACAAACGCTATCGAGGCGGCGAGCAGCGAGGTAAGCGGTTCCATGAAAGCCCTCCCATCGGATAAGGCTATCACGCTTCGGCTTTCAGGCAAGCTCTACTCTGGTGGCTCGATGGCCAGAAGCTTCACTTTGAAGAGCAGCGTGGCGCCGCCAGGAATCGGCCCCTTCCCCTGAGGGCCATAGGCAAGGTCGGCAGGTGCGGCGATCTCGATCGTGTCGCCCACGCCCATTTGCGGTATCGCCATTTGCCATGCCTTTACCAGTCGGCCCAGCGGGAAGGTGGCGGGCTCCCCGCGGTCGAAACTTGAATCGAAGGTTTCGCCATCGATGAAGGTGCCCGCATAATGCACGGTCACCGTGTCAGAGACCGTCGGACGCTCTGCCTCCCCGGCATATTCGACATAGCGCCAGCGCAGTCCGCCATTCATGTAATGCCAGCCGTCCTCGGCCCTGAGACCAGAGAGATAGGCTTGCTGCGTGCTCATCCACGCAAGATCCTGCGACCGGTCGGGCGCCTCCTGCTGCGCAACCGCTGCATGGAAGCCAACCGCCACGAAGGCCGCGCCGAGTGCAATCAACATCGAACGCATTATCGGTCTGCCCTTACCAGTCGTAGCCTTCAGGCAGTTCGCTCTCGTCGATGTCGCGGTAGCGGTCGCGCAGGCGGCTCTGGTGATTGTCCAGCGGCTGCCTTACCCCGTCGATATAGACGGCCGTCGGCATGGAGCCGACCTCGAGCGGATCCCCGTCCCAGACGACGAGGTCGCCCATCGCGCCCGCGGCAAGCGTACCGGCGCGGCCACCCATTCCGCTGATTTCCGCCGGAACGGAAGAAATCGCAGCAAAAGCCTGGCCCCAGCTGAGACCCGCAGCCCCGGGCACCCGGGTTAGGGCAACGAGATTGCCGGCATACTGGTTGAGGTTGCGCGGGTTTTCCATCGCGGAAGCGTTGATCGCGACCTTCACGCCGGCCTCAACCATGCGGCCGATGTTGGACTGCGTCGCGGCCAGCTCCTCGAAATTCTGCGGCAGATCGTCGAGCCCGTCGGCAATTACCGGCACACGCGCAGCAGCGATATCCCGCGCCGCAAGCCAGCCTTCGCTGGCTCCGACCAATACCATGTCCAGACGCGGAAATTCGCGTTTGAGCGCCAAGGTGCTGCGGATGTCCGACGCACGCTCCACCATGACGTAGAGCCGCTGCTCCCCGCGTACGACAGGCACCAGTGCTGCCGCATCAAAACGGGTGAGCAGCACGTCGTCGCCGCGCTCGGCATCCTCGCCCGATAAGCGCGGATCGACCGGCAGGTCGTCACCCGTGGTGCTTTCAGCAGGGCGCGAGGCACGGCCCGGAATGCTCGCATTCTCACCGAACTGGCTCGCTTCGCGCAGGGCGTTGCGGAACAAGGCATGGGCGGAAGCGCGGCTGCCCCCAGAGAGGCGCGCGCCGCCTTCGCCCAGTGCCACGACCTGGAATGCACGCGGCATCACGACGGGATCGGCGTCCGACCCAAGGTCGATGATCGCGCCCTGGCCGCCGAAGATCGAGCTCGACGGCATGGTCACACTCGCCGCCCTGGTCACGCCGGCCGCGCGGTGAATGGCAATATGCTGCGAGTTTGGATTGACGATCGGCGCCACGTCGAGCGCGGCGCTGAAGGGCGAATCGCCCGCCCGGGTATCGTTCGATTCGCTGACCGCACCGACATCCCAGAGCCCGAGCGAGGTGACAGTCGCGAACAGGCCGGGTGTGACCCATGAACCTGAGCCATCGACGGTGTCGATCCCTGCGGGTACGGCGACGCCAGAGCCTGCAGCGATGATTTTTCCGCCGCGCACGACCACTGTAGCACCTTCGATCGGTTCGGAACCGTCACCGGTCGCGATAGTGGCATTGGTTATCGCGATGTCCTGTGCCGAAGCGGAGGAAGCTGCGAGAGCGGTCGCGCTGGCCGCGAGTGCGAGAAGGCGCTTCATTTCACATCTCCTTCGCCCGGCTGGCCGAGCTCGAAATCGCTAACCGGGCGGCGGCTGCGGTCCATCGCATCGAACATGAGCGCCCCGTCGATCCAGACCTTTTCGGGCCGCGAATAGACGCTCAGCGGATCGCCGTTCCAAAGCACAACATCGGCCATCTTGCCGGGCTCGAGGCTACCGGTCATCTCGCCAATACCCATGGCTTTCGCCGCGTTGAGGGTGAACCAGCCGACCACTTCCGCATCGGGAATTTCGATGCCGACGCGGCGTCCGGCCGCCTGTGCTTTCGCGGCTTCCTGGTTGAGGCGCTGGATGCCATTTGCATCGTCGGAATGGATGACCACGCACGCATCTTCGCGCTGCAAGTAGGCGGCATTTTCGAGGATGCCGTCATAGGCTTCCATCTTGAAGCCGTACCAGTCCGCCCAGATCGCGCTGCAAACGTCGTTTTCGCGCAGCAGGTCGCCGATCTTATAGGCTTCGACAGCGTGGTGGAAGGCAGTGACCTTGTAGCCCATCTCCTTGCCCATATCGATCACCAGCGCCATTTCATCGGCGCGGTAGCAGTGATTGTGGATGAGGATGTCGCCGTCCAGCACGCCCTTGAGCGTTTCCTTGCCAATGTCGCGTTTCTCCCCGTCGTAGGCCTGCGCATCGAGCCACATCTGCCGGTTGACCGCGAAATTGCCCATCCGCGTGGAGGGCGCGCGGCCTCTGCCGCCATAGACCCGCTTGGGGTTCTCGCCGCAGGCCATCTTCATGCCGTAGGGGGCGCCGGGGAACTTCATCCCCTGCACCGTGCGTGACGACACGTTCTTGAGCGTTACCGAACGTCCGCCGGTAAGGTTCGCCGAGCCGGGCAGGATTTGCAGCGAGGTAACCCCGCCATTGGCCAGCGCGCGGGTAAAGCCGGGATCCTGCGGCCAGACCGAATGTTCCGCCCAGACTTCGGGCGTGGTCGGGCTGGTCGCTTCATTGCCGTCCGAATGCGCTTCGACGCTCGGGGTGGGGTAATCCCCGAGGTGCGAATGGATGTCGATCACTCCCGGCGTGACGAACTTGCCGCCCGCATCGATGCGGGCATAGCCGTCGGTGGAAAGAGAAGAATCGCCGATCGCCACTACTTCGCCGTCGCGAAACAGGACCGTGCCGTTGTCGATCCGTCCCCCTGCGCCATCATAGACGGTCGCGCCAACCAGTGCGGTCGGGCGCCCCGGATAGCGCTCGTAAGTACTGGCATAAGGTGCGCGGCCGTCTTCGCCCTTGGGTGCGGTCCAGTCGGCGTCCGATGCCGAGGCGAGGTCCGTGTCGGAGCCGGTAGTGGCGCAGGCGGCGAGGCTCGCGGCAAGCGCGAGCGGAACTAGTCTTTTCATGCAATCCCCCAATCGAGAACGGGCCGGAGCATTGCTGCCCCGGCCCGTACCGTCAATGGACTTTGGTCGAGGAAAATCGCCTTTCGGACGATCCCCTCTTCTACTCAGGTGCGCGTCGTCGGGTGGACGCCGGCTTCCTGCGCTTCGAGACCAGCCTCGGCCTGGCCTTCCAACTCGTCGTCGCGGATCGTTTCGAGATGCATCAGCTTCTTGATCAGCGGGCTGACGACCATCACCGCGACGCCGATACCGACTGCGTACCAGCCAACAGTGCTGTAAACGCCGAGCACGACCTGTTTGCCGGCTTCCTCGCCGACGCCTTCCGCGCCAGTGGCGGAAGCGATCAGGCCAGCGGCGAAGTTACCCGCAGCCGAAGCAAAGAACCAAGTGCCCATGATGAGCGAAGCCATATGGGTCGGGCTCAGGCGGTTCATCGCCGAAAGGCCAACGGGTGACAGGCACAACTCACCAGTGGTGTGGAGCAGGTAGATGAGGAAGATGAAAATGACCGGGGTCGGCACACTCACACCGACGCTTTCCGAGCCCCACACGAGGACGAGGAAACCAAGGCCCACCTGAATCACGGCCATACCGAACTTCAGCGGAGTGCTCGGCTCCTTGCCTTTGCGAGCCAGGCCCTGCCACAGCATCGCGAACAGCGGTGCGAGCAGCACGATATAGATCGCGTTGATCGACTGGAACATCGATGCGTTCACGCCCTGCGTGTCGACATGGCGATCGGTAAACAGGTTGAGCGACGAGCCCGCCTGTTCGAACAATGCCCAGAAAACGATCGAGGTCAGGATGAGGAACATCGCGGCGAAGATGCGGTCCCGCTCTTCACTCGGAAGCTTCGTGACTGCGGTAAAGAGCACGAACAGGACCAGACCGCCGCCGAAGACGCCCAGCACCACGCCGACCAGTTCTTGGTACTGAATGGCAAGCCAGCAGAGTGCGACCATCGCAAGACCGGCGCCGTAGATGGCCCATTCCTTGCCGCCCTTGATCTTCGCAGGATCCTTGGGTTCGCCCTTACCGAGCAGCAGAGGCTTGCCGATCACGAAGAACACAAGTCCGAGCAGCATGCCGAAGCCGGCTAGGCCGAAGCCGTACTGCCAGCCATAGGTCTGGCCGAGATACCCGCAGATTATCGATGCGGTCGCCGCGCCGACGTTAATGCCCATGTAGAAGATGGTGTAGGCTGGGTCGCGGCGCACGTCGGTGCGCGAATAGAGCTGGCCGACAATCACCGAGATGTTCGCCTTCAGGAAGCCCGAGCCCACGATGATGAGGGCAAGAGCGAGCCAGAAGACGTTTATGATGGGATCGGCTTGGCCGCCGCTGCCTTCGAACGCCATGAAGAAGTGGCCAAAAGTCAGCAGCACCGCACCAAACAGGACTGCCTTGCGCTGCCCGATATATTGGTCGGCAAGATAACCGCCCACCACGGGGGTAATGTAGACCAGTGCAGTATAGGCACCATAGATGACCGAGGCTTCGCTATCGGAGAACAGCCAGTGCTGGACCAGATAGAAAATGAGCAGTGCACGCATGCCGTAGTAGGAGAAGCGCTCCCACATTTCGGCCATAAACAGGAGGAACAGCCCCTTGGGGTGCCCGATGACCTCTTCCTGCGGGCGGGTGACGAGCACCACGCCACCGATGAGAAATGCTGCAAGTGCGACCACTGCAACCCTGAAAGTCCACATTTCGAACGCTGAGTCGAATGTGAAGAACATGCCTTCGACCATAAGATTCCGGTGTCCCTCTAATATTATCCGGAAGGCCGCGCTTTTGCGCTGCTGCTCCCCTCGAAGGCGGGCACACTAGCGACTCGCGCGCTCATGTGAAGCATTAGTTACACTCGCGACCAGATTGTCGCGCAAGCATCCGCATGGCCGGGAACCTTGCGCGCCGCGCTGTATTATGGCACTGATGCACTATAGGCTGTCCGGGAATTCTCAATGAGCAACCAGTCCAAACCGGTTTATCTCAAGCTGCGCGACATGATTGCCGCGGCGATTATCGACGGACGCTACAAGGAAGGTGAAATGCTGCCGTCGGTACGGGCGCTGGCTGCCGAACAGGGGGCCAATCCCCTGACCGTTGCGAAGGCTTACCAGCAGTTCCAGAATGACGGCCTGGTCGAAGTCCAGCGCGGGGTCGGGATGTATGTCGCGAAAGGCGCTGCAGCGGCACTCCGGCAAAGCGAACGCAAGGCGTTTCTCTCCGAAGAGTGGCCCGAAATCCGCGAAAGGATCGAGCGCCTTGGGATCACTCCCGCCGAACTCATTGCCGAGACCTAGGCTCTCGTTCCTCCAGTCCTCCACCAGCCATTAGACGGCTTGCGGGAATCGCCAAATTCTGCCACTTACCGTGATCAGGGACGCGGCTCGCAGCCGATCGACTGGTCGGCTTGAAATAACGATACGATCGCAAACAGGCGATCTGGAGAAAGCGCGAAATGATCCGATCCGAACTTCTCGCCGAGATCGCGGAAGGCAATCCCGAACTGCGCGCCGAAGAGGTGGAGCAGGTGGTCGACATCTTCTTCGAAGAAATTTCAGAGCGGCTTTCCGAAGGCGGGCGAGTGGAACTGCGCGGATTCGGTGCCTTCTCGGTGCGTGACCGCCAAGCGCGCCAGGGCCGCAATCCGCGAACCGGCGAATTGGTGGATGTGCCCGCAAAGCGGGTGCCCTATTTCAAGCCGGGCAAGGAAATACGCGAGCGTCTGAACGAAAATTGATCGCGGCAGGCGGTGCGCTTCGCGATTGCGGCGCACCAATCAATTGACTAGGCACGCCACGCGCCGGACAGCGGGTGTGGCGGAATGGTAGACGCCGGGGACTTAAAATCCCCTGAGCTTTGCTCGTGTGGGTTCGAGTCCCACCACCCGCACCACTAGGATATAAGCGGCTTTCGGTTATTTTATCCTGCAACAGGTTTTTCGCCGCTTCGCGCGCGCGTGTAATCATGGTGTAACGGCGCTGCTTATACAGTTCGATAGATTGGCAACTGCCTTGTCGACATGGGCGTTGGAAAGGTGCGTGTAGCGTAGGACCATGGCCAATGTCTTATGGCCGCTGATTTGCTGGATGGTTGGCAAGTCTACTCCCGCGACCACAAGTTCCGTAATCGCGGTATGTCGCAAGATGTGTGGCGTCACCTTGCTAGGATCAAGTTTTGCTCGTTTCACTACCCGCCGGAACTGAGTCGCCATGCTTTGGCGATACGGAAGCTTTGCATCAGCTCGTTTTGTAGCAAAGACATAACCAGTTGGCTCGCCACGTCGCTGCCATTCTGCGTGGAGGAGATTGGAAAGTTGTGGCGGCATCGGTTGTTCGCGCTGCCCCGCCTTGGCTCTGTCAATAAAGATGCGCCGTTGCGAAAAATCAATCTGATCCCATCTCATACGAAGGATTTCGCTGTGACGCATGGCAGTGCCCATGCCGATGCCAATAAATATCCAAGTCGATGAGTCTTGGTCTGAGACCGCTGCGGACATCAACTCCCGTTTGTCCGATTCAGATAAGACTATGACTCTTTTTTTCGGCTCCGGGTTCTTAAAAACCCTAGGCTTTGTTCTGCACCAGCCCCAATCCACGCACCGGTTTAGGAAGTGAGAAAGGGTCGCCAGCTCACGGTTAATCGTCGCTAAGGCGGCACCATGATCTTTACGCTGCCGCACGTAAGCGCTGATGCTGAAGTCGGTCAGGCTGTCGATCCGCTGCCCCCGAAAGAACGGCGATAGACGCCTCTCTAGGTGCTGCCGTTTTCGTGCGAAGTTGCGCCCATACTTAGGGTGATTTTCAATTCTTCGAAGATAATCATTCGCTGCCTCGACAAAGGTCCTGTGTAGCTTTCGTCCGGTCGGCAGATCTAACCGCTGTTCTCGAGCCTTCGTTCGAAAATTCTCGATTGCTCGCTCAGCTTGCTCCCTTGTCGTCCCTTCGCTTTCGCGACCGATTGCACGATGAATACGCTGGCGATCAACCATGATATTGATGCTAAAACATACGTCGCCATTGGATTGTCGACGAGCGGTGATTCCATGTTCTGTGATAGACTCAGATGGGCCAAGACTGCGAATTGCGGGACGAGTAAGGCGCGCGAACCTAAGGGCCACTGTCAGAGTCCGGTCGAGCAGCCGCCATGATTGCTGCGTAAAGTGCTTCACCCCTTTTTGCCGCCTCGCGCTGCGGCCGAAGAATTTCCTCTTCCTCGGAGTTGAGGTCATTCAGAACGATTAACAGCGCTTTCAACTCTCCGAGTTTTTGACGTAGGTTTTCTCGTTCGTCATCGCCGAGATCGAACCTCAGCGCGTCATAATCTTCGGACCTCCACCTATTTTCCGGCAGCTCAGTGACTTCCAGCTTTGCGTTGGACGCCAGATTGCTTTTTACGCTGGTAATCACTCGACAATATGAAAGCTCCTGAATGAGGGCTTCAGCGCGCTCGCGATTTGGCAACTTCTTACGATTCAGGTCCACCAGCGCTTCGAGGTAAGATGTATCTGGAACATATTTTGCGCGAACCAAGTCGCGGACCAACAACGACGAGGCTCGATTTGTCTCGGCGTCATTGAACCAATCCTTCCCAGTGATGCGGGAAATCCGGTCTAATTCATCGGAAATGCTCTGGAGCAGTGCAACGGTTTGAGGACCAAACGCCCGATCTTCTTGTTCGATCGAACTTTCAAGGCGCTGGACGATCTCGGCATTCAGCGACCTGGCATTGGCTCGCGCTGCGTCTGCGAGTCTCGATCTCAAATCTTCTCTGAAACGGAGTTGTAAGCCGACCACATCATTCGCGTCTCGGTCCTTCGTTCGCTTTGCAGTCATGATTGTCCTTGCTTGACCATTTGATCGACCACTTAGCGCACGACTTACAAACGGTCAACGAGTAGTCCCATATGTGCTACTAATTTTCGCTTGCTCATTCAGGACCTTCAGGTTAACGCAGTAGCAGAAGTGCTACTAGTGGACCAACAATATGATCGAGACGACTCCAGATGGCCGCGTAACTCGCTCCGAAGCCGCGAGATTCCTTGGCTTCAGTTCTAAGACGTTAGCCGAGTGGCACAGGCTTGGTTACGGGCCGCCCTCCTTTCTAGTTGGGGGGCGTCGCTTTTACCGGTTGGCCGAGCTCGAATGCTACGCCAGCGGCGAGAAGCCAATCCGGCCAGCAACGTTAGAAAATGGCGACGAGGGCGGAAAGTGAGTCGCCCTTACAGGAGCACGCGCAAAGCCGCTTTGGCAGTGCTCAACAGTGGCATCGGCTTGACGAAAAAGGCTGGGTGCTTCCTGGGTGAACTAGTTGCAGTTGACCCCCATCGTCTAACTTCCGCCCAACTGGGTTGGCTCGGTAATCTCCTCGCTAAGGCTGGCCTGCCCCCGATGCGCGACTGGGACGGGAAGTGATTGCCGAGCCACGCTTTGGAGCGCTGGTAGGTATCCCTTTCGCTGCCAATTCTATGAGGCCATCCAATCAGCGCCAGAGGGACGGTCCTGCTGGGGATCAGGGTCCGTAAGATGAACAACACTCCCACATAATATTCGGGACCTTTTTCCAGAAAAATAGCGTGAAAACAGGCGGTTCACGGATCCGGCCGACGAATTCGCGCGCCTTGAGGATACCAACATGAAGATGAAGAATACCAAATCCGCAAAGCTTGGCGCGAAAGTGTCCAAGAAGAAGAAGACGTCAACCTCATCGAAGAAAACCATCTCAGACCGAGTCCTGAAATTTGTAAAGTCAGTCGAAGATGCATCCGTGAAGGCACAATACGAGGCTTTGATGGGAGTAGGGCGGCCCGTCGATATTGCCCTGGCGTCATACACGGACGTGCTCAAGGAAGGTGCCAAGGTTGCACTGGCAGGACTCGGAACCTCAATTGTGAAGGAGGGGGCCGATCTGAAGTTGCAGGTCAGTCGCATAGCTATGCGCCCCTTCGCTGACCCTGACTTCTCGGTAGTGGAGGCGCGGAAGGTGCCAGCTAAATATGGTAAAGCTGGATACGACGGATTTGGCAGTGTGCGCTTCTGCCCCGTGCCCCATCCGGATACCGGGGCCGACATGATCGCCATGGACACCGTCGTCCTGTATAGTGGCAGTCCTCCGCCGAGCAGACCAGTCCGTCGAAGGCGGAGAGCGGCAATTGGTGACGGGGTCGATCACGCTGCTACCGTCACGTTTACGCTAAATGACTTGGCGGCGGTGAAAGCAGCGCTAGCTTCGATGTTCTACCCGCCTTTGGCCCGTCTGCCGAACGGGGACCCTTTCGAGGACGAGGGCCAACACTTCGCACAGGGCAGCAAACCGGCAGAGCGCGCCTTGATGGCGCTCATGTGTCGATCCCAATTGCCCGCGAAGAAGATGCTGAACGGCTTCGGCGCGGGTAAGTCGGTCATCGACGGCGTGCAGGGGCACCTCAAGTATCTTGTAGACCAAAGGTGTAAGGGCACCCCTTCGGTCATACATCAGGACCTCGTGCCCCCCTTCTGGTTCGGCGAGCTGCACCGACTGGGACTGGACCACCTTTCGGTTCCAACGATTAGGCTTCGCTAACGGATTCTCGAGTGGGGTTATTGCCCGACCAATTTCCCGATGATGAAAACACCAATTGCCCCTCGGTCGCTGACGCTGCCGGGGGGCAACTTTCAAGGACCGCCGAGATGAAATCCCTTTCGGAAATTTATGTCGCACCCAGCATTGCGGCTGCGCAGACAAAGGCCGAGCGAACGATCGAGATATTCAACGGCGCCTATCGCCGCGACGTCGCAGCATGGACGATGGATTCCGCCGACCACGAATTCCTAACGAAGATTACGCACCGTAGGATGTCGGGCCGTGCCCTATTAAGTAATCGATACGTCCATCGCGCCGCCCAGTTCGGTTTGATCCGCGCGATGGCGGACGCATATCTGCAAGACCCAGATCAGAAGTGGGTCTGGTTCACCCTGACGTGGGATACAGCCGTCAGCTGGGAACGAGAGCCGAATGTCGACCTCGTCTCGTTGAAGGCGATTGCCTATGGGCACCTGCGTCGGACCGGCCTTGAAGGCTTTGGTGTGATCGAGACCGACATTTGGAAGAACCTGGTGGGTGAACCCGGGCGGCGCTTGGTTTCCCAGATTCATTTCCTTGGAACGCGTGCGATGGGCAACACGGCAAAGGTCAGCGACATGGAAGCAGACTTGCGCGACCGCCGCGCCCTAATCAACAGCTTGGGAGCACGGAACGTGGTAATAAGGAACGTCGGGCCGACGGTGGGCGACCTGACATGGCTTGGACAATACATGTTGAAGCGGCCCGCCTTCGCGAAGAACCCCATCCCTCGGATTGGCGAGGATGGGTATCGGCTCATCGATGTCGCACATGCGCGCGGAAGTGTAGCGCGGCTCGTGGAGGTCTTTTCTCATTGCGAGGTCGGGGACGTCATATTTTCGATCGGCTCTGGAGGTGCCATTGCGAAGAAAGTGCGGGCTGCTGTTAAGCAGGAGACTTCGTTGAGGAACGGCGCATCACCGGCCCCAACCGCAGATGAAGTCCGATCAAATTGGAACCGCATTCGGCAGACCTGCGGTAGCAGACAGTTTCGTCCGTGCCGGGTCATAACGCGAGCGAGCCAGCGAACGTGAAAATTTTGCCGGTGACAGCGAAATGTAGCCGTTAACTGCTCGAAATTTTCGCTCGAACACTATGGCCATATGTTAAGGTCACTACCACACAGCCCCAAGCCTCATCGTCTACACATTGGACACTCGTAGACACGCTAACCTAGCCCTTCTCGGCATAACGTTTTTTCAAACTTCATGTGGCTCATTATTGGAGTGCTTACCTGCCGCAAAATTCCTGCAATGTAATCTACGCTCGTAAATTTCTAGCAGGGCACTGGCTTACGTGGTGGACAGAACCATCAGCAGATCAATGTTCGGCACAGAAAACTGCACGTGGAATTAGCAACCTATCGCTTCGTGGAAGGCTCTCTGATGATGCAGCTTTCTGCGCTGAGGCTCAAAGCCAGTGGATGGCGAGAGGTCTGCTTTCGTGTTGTTCTCAATAAAAGCGGAATTTCCGCTTCCGACGCCAAAGCGGTCATGTGAAACAGCCTCCCGCTTCCCGATACCTGCCGTCGAGTCAGCCTATTCGCTTCTGCCATTTTGGGGCCGGGAGCAGACTGTCCGGTTTACGTCGTCCAGGCTCACTAGCAGACCCAGTTAGCTGTAAGTGCGGACGGGCAAAGAGCTGCGACAGCTTATTCATGAACGCCCATATCAACCGCAGCGAGGAACTTGACGATATCGCTACCATAACCTTGTTTGACCGATTGCCGGACGGTCAGATGCCAAACCTTGGAATTGGTAGCGTATCGTACCACGCTGTAATCAACGAAAGCACAACTGGCCCTCGCGGTGATGGGAGTAAAGCCTGCATCTCACACGGTTCGTGACAAATTGTGCCGTTGATGATGCCCCCAAAAGTGATACGGCCGATAGCGGCCCCGGGCGGAAACGAAGTCGGACGAATAGACTTAGGGGAACGAGCTATTGCCGCTGACGTAGCCTAGACATGCTGCAATTTATCTCTTGCTATCGATGGTCGATAATTACTTTTTTGGTCACGCTGAGCGGTGGTTATGGTTCGCGTCAAGCCATCGGCAGTATTTACGGCGCAGCCGAAGCAGTGGATCTTCTCGAGGCGCTTTCCCGGGCTGGCCTGTATCTAGGTTCAGCCATTGCTACAGCGTCCGCGACGACAATCGCGCTAATGTTGACCTTGATCGGTCTCATCAAGCGAATGGACGAGGATTTCGATGAGCAAGCATATCGGAATGTAGAGCTTGTAGCGCGGCTATCAACCGTCACATTGCTCATCGCCCTCTTGCTGCTCATGGCATTCGCACTGCCAGTGGGTGAATTCAAGGAGATGCCGCAAAGCTGGTTCGAGAACCTTTACAACGCGTTATATTACAGCACTGTCGTTATGGTTGGGACAGCCGCTGCAACGGTGGTCCTAATCTATACAACGCTGTTGCAAGTGATGGCAAAAATCACGCCCGGTGACTCAATCTGAGGAAGTACCATTGAGGGCAGATATAGACCAAGGTGACTCCGTCGGTGGTGGCGAACATTCTGTTTTTTCGAAGCATTAAACTTCCGATACGATGGTGACCGAGGAAAAGAAGCTAAGAATGAGTGCATTTAGCAAACTCTAATTTCCTTTCGCCAGTACACCGCGCAGAGCTTCAGCGAGCATTTGCTCACTGAACGGCTTTTCCAACCGCGCGGCGATGTGGTTCTTTGCCCCATCGGGCATTTCGGCGTATCCGCTTGCCAAGATTATGGGAAGATCAGGGAATTGCTCATGAATCAAATGAGCAAGTTCAACTCCGGTCATTTTCGGCATCGCCTGATCGGTTATGACGAGATCGAGATCGTTGCGTTCGCTAAGGTGTTCGAGCGCTTGAGCACCAGAGCCGGCCTCGATCACCTCGTGTCCCATGTCTTCAAGCATTGCGACAGTGCCGAATAGAACTAGAGCATCATCATCAACCGCGAGAATGGTCAATTTTAGGTTGTCGAACGTGTCCCGGTCTTTATGGACTGCCTCTACATCAATCTCTCCGGACCCTTGCGCGACTGGTAGGAAAATATCCGCAGTCGTACCCTTGCCAACTTCGCTAGTAAGCTGAAAAAGACCATTCGATTGTGAAGCAAGTCCATGGACCATCGAAAGTCCCAGACCGGTCCCACGACCTACGCCTTTCGTGGTGAAAAACGGCTCGGCTGCTTTCGCTAATGTCTCAGCGTCCATTCCCGGCCCCGTATCCTCCACACGAATGCGGACATAAGTTCCCTCGGTCACGCCAGGTTTATCCAACAAGTCGACGCAATCGAGGCCGAGGGTCAATCTGCCAGCCCCTTCCATGGCGTCCCTGGAATTTACCGCAAGGTTAAGTATCGCCAACTCGAGCTGGTTCGCATCCACCATTGCATCCGCAACTTTGGGGGAGACAGAAAGTCTAAGATCGATCTGAGGTCCAATCGATCTCTCGATAAGGTCCCGCATCCCAGGAAGAAGCTTCGCGATGTCGACAGCTTTCGTATCGAGTTCCTGTTTGCGGGCGAACGCAAGCATTCGCTTCGTTAGGGTTGCCCCGCGTTCAGTCCCCGCCAACGCATTGTCGAGGAAGCTGAGGGCGCGATCGTCTCCTTCGGGAAGACGTCTTCGCAGCAATTCCAGGCTCGACTTGATCGCCATGAGAAGGTTGTTGAAATCGTGCGCGACCCCGCCGGTAAGCTGGCCTATTGTTTCGAGCTTCTGGCTTTGTCGCAGCGCTTCTTCAGCGGAGTCCCGCGCTTCTTCCGCCCGCTTGCGCTGAGTTACATCGACCACCGAAGACATAACTTTTGCAAGATTACCTTCGTTATCTCGCGTTACACGCGCTGAAATGAGTACTTCGGCGCGGTCTCCACCGTTCTTCAGGACAGTGTAGGGCAAATCATGGACAACGCTATTTTTCGAGAGTTGGGCCCTGTAGGGGCCGTTATGATCATCTAGACATTCTTCAGCAATGAAATCCGTTGCAGGTCGCCCGACAACCTGGCGCGCGTCAGCGAAACCCATAAAAGATAGCCAGCGATCACTGACGGTCACAATTTTCTCATCGCGATCGAGGGAATGCAGGGCCACGGGAGTCTTTTGATAGAGGTCTGCCAATTCCTGTGTGCGCTCAGCCACCATGCCTTCCAACACATCGTGCGAGGCCGCTAGTTTTTGCTCGCTTTCCTGCAGTTCCTCCATCCGCGAGCGGGCTTCGAACTGACGTTGACGAGCTTTAAGGGCGGAATGTACGGCTCGGACGATGTCGTCCTTGTGCATCGGTCGGGCTAGCAAGATAACATTACCTAACGCATCAATTCGTCGCGCCTCGGCAGAATTGCGGGCGCTCTTCATGCCGTTGGTAAGTACGATGATAGGCACATCCGACCATGCAGGCTGGGCACGAAGCGCTTGGTGAAGTACTTCCTGGTCAGGGCCAGCGATGGCCTCTTCGGCAATCAAGATCGCCCCGACAAAATTTTTTATGAAGTGTGCTAGTTCATTCAGGTTTTGAACGATGTGCGTCTGAATGCCCTGCTGATTAAGAAGATCGGATGCGACGGCTGCATCCCTGCCCCGAGGAGCAAGTATCGTTACCGAAGAACCGTATTTCGAACCCGGCATCAGATACCTTCCAGGAGGTTCCCATTGCCGTTGGAATATCGAGGATTGCCACTCAGAATGCGCTCGAACTTCGTTAGCGGCTGACCGATTTTGATGCCGGAGCTATCAATGTTGAATTCTCTGATCGTCCGCTCGTGATCAGAAGTTCTGGTCTTGATAACCGCCATCGATTTCCTGACCGTCCCTTCGGCTTCGAAGTACCGAAGCAGCATAACCGTATCAGCGAGATAGCTGATATCCACGTCGGATCTAAGTTCGCCCGTTACTCCGTGTTGCCCGAGGATCATGAGCGATACGATCCCTTGCTGGCTGAGATAGCTGAGCAATTCGTGCATTTGCAGCACAAGGAAATTGTCGCTCGGCATGGCGTGCAAATAGGCATTCAGACTATCTATGACGATCAGCCTAATGCCGTCCTCCTCAACTGCGGATTGGACAGTTCCGGCAAATTCGCCGGGCGACAGCTCGGCTGGGTCAATCTGCCGTAAGTCGAGCTGGCCACTTTCGATATAGTGAGCAAGATCCATATCGAGTGCGGCACACCGGGTAAGCAATGTCGCGATGCGCTCGTCGAAAAGATAGTAGGCTGCCTTCTCTCCACGCTCCAGGGCTGAAACCAGACAACGCACTGCTGTTGTTGTCTTCCCCACGCCCGCCGGCCCCGAAATGAGTGTATTTGTACCGGGCGTGAGGCCGCCACCCAACAATGCATCAAGTTCTGCGAGTCCTGTTGAAACAGCGGACGCGTCGAAAGATCGATGATGTTCCGAGGCAATCAGGCGCGGATAGACACGCAGTCCTCCCTGCTCGATAGTGAAATCATGATACCCACCTCGATATTTCAGGCCCCGCAATTTAATCACTCGCAGGCGGCGTCGTTCAGACCCGAAGTCACTCGCGCTGTGCTCAAGCGATATTACCCCATGCGCGATACTGTGTAGTTGCAGATCATTGGGTTCCGCAGTGCGGTCATCGAGAATCAGCACGGTGCAATTTCGTTTGGCGAAGAAGTGCTTCAAGGCAAGGATCTGCCTCCGATAGCGCAGCGGATTTTGTGCCAGGAGCCGTAATTCCGAAAGGCTGTCGAGAACAACTCTAGACGGGTTTGCCGTCTCAACTTTACTGATGATGCCGCGAACTGTCTCTCCGAGCTCAACTTCACTGGGATGGAGTAGAGTTTGCTCGTTATCGCTCGCGAAACCGTCTTCTTCAACAAGCTCATACAATTCGATGCCATCAAGCGACCAGCCATGAGATGCAGCTGCCGCGACCAGCTCCTCTGAGGTCTCCGAAAGAGTAATATATAGGCCACTTTCAACCGCATCACGTCCGGCAAGCAAGAAGTTCAAAGCTAAGGTGGTTTTCCCGGCCCCTGGAGTGCCCTCCACAAGATATAGCCGCTCTGCCGGCAGCCCGCCCATGAGAATGTGATCCAGCCCAGCGATACCAGTTGGAAGTGCGTTGGGCACCTTGCCCCGATTTTCGTTTCTCAAATTGCTCATCTATCTCGATTGTAGCTTTGGCATCAAACCGCTGATCAGGCCATTTGTTTCCGTAAGAGCATTTCGAGCGGATATGGTTTGCTTGGCGATAGCAATAAGGGAAATGTCCGCTTACGGGCAATTGGCTTGCAGTTGCTAATGACCGTTATGGGGGCGCGTTGCTGCCGGAGTTTGGTACTCGCCTCGACGGCAGCTATCGCGGCTTAACCTCCTAAAAGCGGAACGGAAGCTTCCCACCCCGTTCTTGTCGTATGGTTGGCGCGTGGTCTGTGCCGAAAGCAGACCGTCCGCTACCGACGCCTGCGTGGGCGGTTCCCCATTGGCAAAGGATATTTGGCCTGAGGTGGCTTGTTGAGGCGTCTGAAGGTTCAGTCTCACACGCTGAGGCTCGAAAATGGATTGTTGGCGTAGACGGAGGGAGCAAAAGTGGCCAAATCAATCAGTTACTTATGCGTCGAATGAGGCGAGAGCCACTTTCTCTGCCATAACTTTCGCAGCGGTCTGCTACGAACTGGTGTGGATTTTTGGCCAGTGCGAAGTTTCCCCTAATGGTGTCAAACGAGACTGTTGGAGGTTCACAGGGCTCGCAGCTGACAGTCACTCGGCGGCTTATGCACGGTTGCGGCTAAATGCCTGCTAACGCATCGCGAAAACTGAACTTAGAGGATAGGCAGATGCATCGTGTTCCGATCAACAAGTCCCGAGACTGAATACATGGCAAAGACCCCTCAAGCCCGCTTCGTCGATGCTAGAGACAAGATCCTGACGACAGCCAAGGGGCAGGAAGCTGCCATGTATGCCCCTCTGCATACCCTCTTTGTTGAAGTTCTAGGATACCCATCAAAGGATGTGGACATTGATATTGCTGGCAAGCGCGGTCGGCCTGACCTGACCGTGTTTGCGCCGGGTGCCGTCGACAATGCGAAAGTCTCTTGGATTGTCTTAGAGGCTAAAGACGCACATGGTGTTTGTCTAAAGGAGGGCCGCCGCGCAACGCTCTTTGCGGAAAAGAGCAAATACATCACCGCTGACACAGCTTGGTTTGTCATGGTCGATCCGACTACCATCGTCGCTCGACCTGCAGATAAGGGTGAAAACGCAGCGTCGGATATCGTTCTCGACCTTGCCAGTCTCACGTATGACGAATTCCTAGATCGCTTCGCTGCATTGAAAGCCGAAGTAGCGGGAGTGCCGCAACGCCTCGCCCGTTTCAGGGAAGGCGACTTGAGCCTGATCGACACGGACGCGCTCTCTGGCAGCGGCGACACGCTGGCGGAAAGCATTGCCCGCAATGCTTTTTATGATGGGCTTGAAGATACCACTCGTCAGCTACAGGCGGCAACGTTATCGGCGCTGACAGCAATCCGTGCCAAACGAAACGACCTTAAAACCGAGGTGGACGCGTTCTCTGAACAATTCCACGGCCATGTCTTCAAGCCATATCCGGTCTCGGTCGAGGGCCATCCTAAAGGCCGTGAAGAAACCATCGAACACGGGCGAGCAGTTCATACGCTAAACCGAACGCTAGCGGCCAATCCCGCACTCTCAAGGCTAACGCTGTCGGCTCTTCCCGCATTTGCTGAGCGAACTGGAATTGACCCGGATAAGGAAGCGGACAAGCTGGATAGGTTTTTCGCTACGGAAACCGCGAACCTTATCCTGGCTCGCATATTGTTGATCCGCTTCTTAGAGGGACATTCGTTCTTCGACCTGACGACCCCCGACGGCACGCAAATGCGCCGTTATCTCTGCAACGGCGGCGTGGCTGCCTTCCAGGGGATGAGGGATTACTTCGACGCTCACTACACCCGCTTGCTGGAAGACGCCTACCGTCAAGGTGCTCAAGTCTATGCCGCCGCGTTCCGGGAGACCGAACACGACTGGGTTCTCGATCTATCCGATGATACGCTCTCCCGCACTATCGAATGGGCCATGTTCCGCTTCGCCCGTTTCGATTTCACCACTATACGCGGCGACATCCTAACTGGTATATACGACCGCTTCCTCGATCCTGCGCAGCGTAAAGCACTGGGTGAGTATTACTCACCACCGTCAATTGCGCGCTATATGCTGGATCGCCTCGACCTTGCGCCGGAGGACACAATCCTTGATCCAGCGTGCGGCTCCGGCACTTTTCTCATCGAGCGTTATCAGCAAGCGGTCGGCGAAGATGCCGACAGGGGCTTGGCTACCTATTCCGATGCCTGCGCCGTAATTGAGCGCACGGCCGGAAACGATCTAAATCCTTTTTCGGCCGTGCTTACCCAGATCCAGTTACTGTTCCACCTTTTGTCCTTTGGACCGCAAGTTCGCAGTGAAGGTTTCCCGGCAATCCGTATAGCTGAACGCGCCAACAGCCTCGTGCCTACCAGCCTACGGGACCAAAGCACCACGCGATGGGGTGATATCGATGTGCCGGGCTATTCTGCTGTCGTTGGTAACCCCCCTTATTTGCGCCCTGAACGCGGCCAGCCGCTGGATGACGCTGCCCAAGCACATTTCGAGCAACCCATCACTGTTGGTGGCATAACCCACGATGGCATTTCGACGGGTCGGGATGCTTATAATCTATTCATCTATCGCGCCCTACACGATTGGCTCGAACCCGCTGCAGGATCGTCGGCGGGCGACGAGGAGGGCGCGCCTGAGAGCCGACCCGGAAAGCTCGCCTTCATTATTCCGCTTGGATTTTGTGCTGCCGAGAAGTCTGCCGATCTACGCCGCCTTTTTGCCCCTGGCGGGCGCTGGACCATCACTGAGATTGTAGACATGGAGCTGATCTGGCGCCACGTTTTCGATGCTCGGGTCTTGCCGATGATTTTGTTTGCCGAAGCGCGCCCCCCCAAAGAGACCGACACCGTCTGCGTCCGCCACGCGGATGATACTTCCGTAATTCCATCCACCGCAGGTCGAAAAACACGGCCTAGCTTTGATCTAAGTATTTCGCCAGAAACGCATATTGCATACGCAGATCTCTTTACTCCTGAGGGCCGTATCGCAACCCGCACGACGGCAGAGCGTGCACCAATCATTTCTAAATTAAGATCATTGTCACCTCTGTCAGAGGCCGCAAAGCAATACTGGACGAGGCGAAAAGGCGGTTTTCAAGCAGTCGATATCCAGCCCACAGGCATCGGGGAGGCGCAATGGACCGCAGGTCGCATGATAAGCGACGGAGTGGCTAGGCGCGGCACCGGAAGTGAGAACAACCCTGATGGCGTTGATATTTACAAGGGCGAGAACATCCGAACCGCTGGTCTCGTTGGGGCACCTGTTTTCCGAGGTTTGGATGCTGAGAATCTTTCAACGCCGTCGTTTTGGCGAGAGGGATTGCGGGAGTTATTATCTAGCCGTGTGTGGTGTTTGCCCATTCTGGAGCAGATTCCTGTTGCAGCGCCGCTTGATCCGAAGACCCAAGCTGTGACGAATACCGCCACTGTCTTTGTGCCACGCCCTGATCTTGAGAAGTTCCCATTCGACTTGCTGTTGACCTCTCGTCTTTACGGGTGGGTCACCTTGCTGTCGCTCCGCGCGTCATATCAAGATATGCTTCGCAGCCACCTGTATCCGAGCCTAATTGGCAGTCTACCTTGGTCAGAGGATGTCGCAGCCGTAGAAGATGATCTGGAAGCTTTGCGTGCACCTTTCCTCGATGCCTGTCGCGCTCGGTTTGAGGCGGGTCGAGAACTCGAACGGCAAGCCGCCGCTTTAGCGCTTGTTCCTCTTAAAAAGGCATTCAAAGCCAACGCTGCGAAATCGGACAAGCTCGTGGCCTCGGCTGCTTTCGATGACGGGGAGCCAGCCCTCGTCGCCCTCCAGCCGGAAGACCCTGACGATCCATTGACCGTCACGTTCTCGGAGAACGGCCATGCTCTGGCCATGCCGAACGAACTTCTCGCAAAGCGGCTTCGCTTAGGACTGGCTTTAGCCCAGGCAAAAGGTAGTGAGATAACTAAAGGAACCCTGCCTGAGATTCCTGTTCCGGAAGACGCCTCAGCCGAGACGGCGCTTTCAGAACTGCTTGCGAGGCTCGATCCTATTGCAGTCGAAAGTGAAGTTCAGGCCCGCGTGGACGAGATCGATCAAGTAGTCGGTCTCGCATTGGGTCTGACCGTCGATGAGATCGCCTTTATAGAGGCGGACATGCGCGAAGATCCATTTCTCAGCCGCGTTCGCCCGCGTTATCCTTATTTTACTCCAGCACAGCGTGGAAGGCGCACCTCCTTGGAGCAAAGTTCACGATACGGATAAGCGTTCGTGATCTTGAAGGTTGAATAGAATTGTTGTCGTGGAGCCTCATTCTCTGTGTCGATTTTCTGCGCGTTGGATTGCAGAGCGACTAACTCCCATTCTCCTAGCGACAATTGTCAGCGAGTGCCCTGCCTTGCGCAATGCGATTACTTCTTCTTCCTTTTGATCATCCAGCGCGCGCGGTCGCCCAAGCTTTTTTCCCTCTGCCTTTGCACGTCGCAATCCAGCTTGAGTTCGCTCGATAAGAAGGTCTCGTTCAAACTCCGCAACGGCGTTAATGACGGACATAGTCATTTTGCCTGCTGCACTGGTCAGGTCGACACCGCCAAGTGCGAGGCAATGAACGCGCACATTTTCTTCAGACAGCCGCTCGACAGTCGTTCGAACATCCATGGCGTTGCGGCCCAAGCGGTCGAGCTTCGTGACAATCAGCACGTCGTCCCAATCTAGACGATCAACCATTCTGGCGAACTCTGGTCGTTCCATTGCTGGCACCGACCCCGAAACCGTTTCGCAATAGGTTCGGCGCGGTTCGACATTGAAGCCAGCAGCCTCAATTTCAGCAATCTGGTTGTCGGTAGTCTGGTCGCTTGTGCTCACTCGGCAATACGCAAATGTTCGTGACATGGTTCATCTCCACTAGCTCGAAGTCGTGTCACGAAATTAGTAATGGTCGAAAGTGCGTTAGCCTATATTTGGAGGCAATATCAGGAGCTTACGCGGGGAGGCGCGAAAACGCTCCTTTTCGATAGGAGGATGTCTCACGCTCGTGGGATCGTTTTATCGGTTGTAGTTCAATCGTTGGGTGCAAGTCACTTGAGCGCCCGCGTGTCACTTGAATCTCGATCGCGCAGCCACTAAGGTTCGATCAGCTCGAATTGAGGTGCGTTCAGTAGTCACTTCAAGCCCCGATCCTCATTGAGGCTCGGCCTAGCTTTCCAAAGATCACGGAGGTTAGGATGGCCGAAGCTTACTCATGCATCACTTATGCTCGCAGCCGTCCAGAAGAGCGCAGGGCAGACGCATACGCGCAAGATCAACAAGATGCCGCTGAGAAGGTGTTGTCGCGGAGCTATCGTATCCTTGGGCGCTTCGGTGACACAGAGTTTGCTGATCCTTTCTCTGGCTGGCTAGAGCCACGACCGGGATGGAAAATGGCTTGCGCTGAGGCGCAACAGATAGCCCGCGAAGATGGGGCCTGCGACCTCGTCATTCTCACCGCGAATGGAATTGGCACGGGCGATCCGTACCTGCCAGGGACCCATCTAACTGAGGATCTCGAAAATGTGCGGATACAGGTGTGCTGTTCCGAGCGCGCGGGACATTATCAATTAGTATCTCTCCACGATGCTCACGCTCGGTTTCAAGGACAAAATGAGCGCGAGAGAACCCGGCATTCAGGGGTGCCAATCCGGCTGCCAAGCAACCACCCAAAAGGGGAATTATTCTTCCAGCCTGACCATCGTCGAAAGCAGTTGACGGCCTACTACTGCAATCCCGGCCACACGCCACTCGAACTGCGGTGGCAGACATTTACCCGCCGCTTGGCGACTGATGACCATTGGTCGGACCCACAATGTTGGACCGACTTTCGGGTGCCGCCCAATAGCGCCGCATATCTTCACTCTTTTTTCCAAGGGGAACCTGAAGGCGAAGCCCATTGGTGGCGCTTTAAGTCAGGCAAGGATCGAGAGATCGCAGTCGGCAATATCTTAATTGCACCGTCTGCCCTGACGCCTGGTTTTAGGGCTCTACGTTGTTACAGGTATGAGCCGATTGCCTTACGCCGAACGGATTTCCAATGGCAGAGTAAGCCAAGCCTAAGGACGCAGCGGCTCCGGATGAGAAATTGGAGTCCGGCCGATGCTGCGAAGTATGCAAGGCTCTGCAATACAGAGGAGGTAATGCGCTTCTTGGGGGGAGTTCAATCTGAGGCGGAAATAGCGGCGGACATCGATTATTTCTCCGAGTTAGGAAAGATCGGTCTGACTTACTGGGTCGTGGAGCGCATGGACGATGATGCGTTTCTGGGTTTTTGCGGGGCCATTATCGTAGAAGAGGAAGACTCCCCGATTCAGGGCGCTGTCGAAATCGGGTGGCGACTCAGTAGCGACGTTTGGGGCCACGGCTATGCCTACGAGGCAGCGGCGGAAGTACTGCGGTGCTTGTTCGAAGAGATGCAGGTGAAAGCCGTCGTCGCTCGAATTGATCGCCAAAATCAAGCAAGCCAGAGAGTGGCCGAACGCCTCGGGATGACAATAAATGACAACCTCCAACACGCGGGTGAAGGCGAGCAAGTGCTAGACGTTTTTTCGATTAACGAATGTGCCTATTGGCGCACCAAATAATAACTGTTGTCGTGGAATAGGCGCACAGACAGACCGAAACCCCAAGGAGAGTGAGGCTTGACGACTGAGCACCTTAACCTCGCCCGATTGCCGCGAAGATATCGCCCCGCACCCCTGAAAGTTTGGAGTGAACACCTACAAGACGACACTCAGAAAGCTGTAAGGCGGCTTGTTACCAAGCTCGCTTCTGTTCGTCCTGCACCAGGAAAGCACCTAGCCGCGCTCAAGGAGTGGTTTGGCATCACGGACGAACATCATTGTTTTATTCAGAGGGTCGAACCGTGGCTTGCTCTTACCGAAACCCAAGCAATGGCTGGGCTGCAGCATTTTCTCGAGAAGCATGGGGAGCCTGCCATTCTCGCCTTCTTGCGGGCTGCCGCCCCAGGACAATGGCCGGACAAATTCGATGACTGTGCGGCTGAGATCGAAGTGGTCATTCCGAGCAAGGGTAGCCGGATCGACATGATCGTATCAGGCCAAGAAGGTGATAGGTATATTGGCGTTGTGATTGAGGCAAAGCTCGGCGCGGCGCTAACGAACAATCCGCTATCCGACTACAGAGCCTTCGCCAAAAGGCGTGGTCTTATCTCCGGCGTTGGTCCGACACGCCTTCTCATCCTCGATATTGGCCACTGCCGCGAGACAGAGAAGCGGTTAAAGCGAAATGATAATTGGTCATTACTTTCGTGGCATGTCCTACTTGTCCGGCTAGAAAAAGAGCTACCACGAAGCGGCATCTTGGATCGTGACTTCGCCGCCCTTCGCCATCATATTTGGAGACGCCTGTGAATACCCAGTTTCTGGACAGCCTACCCGAAAGCGTCACACATTATCTTTCTGATTCAGCGATCGAGAGTTCTGTCGATCATCTGACAGAAATCAAGAAGGACGGACTGCCTGCGGGTCTGGAGAATTGGAGGGAATACGGCGATTTTCTTGCTGCTCGTGCTGCGGCTCATCTGACAAGGGCGGAATATCCCATCGCGCTCTGGTTATTCTGGAGGCACGTCTGGGAAAGCGAAATTCCTGAGCAATGGAAGGTGCATTCCCCAGACTACCTCGGCGACGATATGGTTGGCCCTCTGACATGTTGGGAGGATGAAAACCTCGTGCTGCAGAGCGACTGCGGGGAACTCGAACTTTACACTCTAGTCGGCATTAACAGCTCATCGACAACCGTAGGATTTGCAGTCGAAAATGACGCCGGCTCTTTAATCAGTGGGCCCAAAGGGCGCTTCGAGTGGAGGAAGGATCAGGAGTTCGACGGGTACTTGATAAAGATTTGGGACGTCTCGATAACAGCACCTGAGTTTCCTTGGTCTGAAGTATATGCGGTTAGAGACGAGGCGCTTAAAATTGTTGAAGGTTTTTGCTCTAAATGAGCTAAGCTCTTCTATCTTTAGCCAACGCCGCCAACGGTCGGACCCTTTGACTCAAGCAACCTTCGTTGCATCGGGAACGTCGTAAACGTTTTCAGAGAATGCCGAGGCCAGGCGGTGATCGAGAAGTGCCGTTATGACATCGCGACAGTTATCCGGTGTGCAGACAATCAATCCATTCTGATCAAACTGCAAAGACAGACCATGAGCAGCGTGGTGCTGCCTTAGCCTCGAGATAAAAGTCTGATCCTTATAATGTCCCTTCTGACGGATAGAACACATTCGACGCAAGTGGATCTTATTGCTTCCAACGAAGGTGGTGAGAGGAGTTAAGTTAGCAAATATTTGAATGAACTCATTCTCCATTTGTAAATCTTAAAACTCATTCGCATGAGCCTGGCGATAATTCAGGACCGACTCAAAGTTTGCTTTGTGTGGGATGATTATGCGGTCGTCAGCGATGAAAAAGTCCACGTACTTCGACAGCGAGAACCTTGGGGCGTCATCCAGCTCGAGAGCGCTATCCCGGAATCCTATGTCGATCAGACCTTTCCTCTGCTTGGTCTTCCACGAGGCATCTGTCTTTCTGACGGCGTGAAGAACGCTCCCGTTATGAGTAAGTCGGACTACGAAAAAGCTCGTATTTACGATTTCCTTCTCATTCTTGACCTTTTTCTGCGGCACCGGATTCGCGGTTTGACCGACGATTAGCCCAGCGTGGGTCTCGGCGGTATCTATGAGAAGGGCACTTCCTTCGTTGTTCTGGGCGAGCAACCCATATTCCTGGACTTCCTCGATATCCGCCCGAGCGTCATCGATCGCAGATTTTAGTGCGGCATCCAGGTCGTCCTCGGTAGTTATCCAACGGCCGGTGTATGTCGGTGCCGTCCCCGCGGCACCACCCGACTTTTTGAACAGCCAAACCGTGAGGCCGGCATCTTGGATGTCAAAGTTGATAAGAGCTGCTGGGATCGCCATTACTGTTCCTACGGTTTGATAATCTGTATGTCCTGAACGGGCCACTGGCGGTAGTTCCCGGGCGTCAAGTATCCTTTCACAAGTGCGCGCCCCTTGTGCACGTCACTGCTGCCCGCAAAGCTGTAGGTAACGTTGTAGAGTCTCCAGCCCAGTGCGATTAGGATTGGGTTGAGCAACACCTGACCTGATTTATTAGTGATCCAAAACATCCAAGCCAAGAAAACGCAGAAACCAACAAATTTATCTGTGTCTTGATAATCGATCCCCATGAAGGACACTACGTAAGGGAGCGTATAGTTCATGAGATCGGTTGGCACGTATTCCGCTTCACGAACCGTGATGTCCTGCCGCGTACGGACAAGAGCGAGCGCGAGGACCGTGAGAAAGAAGCAAACGAGCGTCACGGCAAGAAAGCCTATTGCATAGCCCGCGTCTAGTAGTGGAACCTTGCACTGCGCTTCATCCAGCGGCCAGCAAAAACTTCGGCCCAGCGCTGGATAGTCAATGTTCTGTGAAAACAGAATGACGGCAAGGGGAAGATACGATCCGAGAAAAACCGTGATCGCCGTCAATATTCTTAACTGCATTGATCCCCCCGACCCAACTAGGCCGTTTTAGGGCGCGTATTCCAATACGCAAGCAGAAGGCATAGGAATAACTTACGAACCTCATCCCGGCAAATGTTGGCGTCTTCCGTCACGATGCCCTGAGCTTGTCCGATCACTTGGTCAGCAACCGCTTGCCGCACGTTCTCGTCTAGCTCGCTTCTTGCGTGATCCAGCTATGCGCGGTCATCTGCCGCGCGGGTGACTGCCGGTCATGCCAGTGATTTGCATTTTCCAGTCATCTGTCGATACTTATCAAGCGACTTGGGGGTTCTGACAGATGATCAAGGTGAAGGGTTGTATCGGCCTCGTGGTGGTGGGCGTGGTTGGTTTAGGCGGATGCAGTTCGGAGGAAGCAGCCACCGGCGCGGTCGATCAGCCTATTCCTTCAAACTCTATTGCATTGAACTGCGCTCATCAGGAGGGCTCAACGCAATACGTGATTACGCCGGGGGAACAGCAGATTTCTGAGTGGCGACCGATTGAACGAGAACTCAAGCCACTCTGCGATGGGGATCACGTATGTAACTTTCAACAAGATGAATACATCTATGGGGTCAGCACGGATCATGATCGATATTTCGGCACTTTTGATATGAGCGTTGTTTTCGACCGACGTGGGGGTACGTTTCATCATCGACTGTCTTCTGGATCGAGTGCGGCCCTTGCAGGAACAATCATGGACCTTTCGGGCACGTGTTCGAAAATTGAAACCCTTCCTTTGGAAGAGCTCAAATTTTAATATGCCGGTGCCCGCATCAGGAGCGAGCATGAACATGTCAAAGGCATAGCCACCTAACGATCAATTTCCTACTCGGAACAAATGTGGAACATATCCGATCTTGATTCGGAGTTTGTCATGATCGTATTGGATGCCCCCATGGTAGCTGCCTTCGCAGCCCTTCTTACTGCCTGCTCAGCGCTTGTCTGGTCGTTGAGACGTAAGCCGTGAGCAGCAAACGGCTAGATGATGTCGGCGACTTTCGGCGGCACGGATACAACCTGCGCGTCGATTGTCGGACTTGTAACCGGGTCGCAGTTCTCGATCCAACGCGGTTGGTGCTGCTTTGCAACCAGAATGGCTGGTCCCGGCAAATGGCTTCTGTCGAAGCAATGTTGCGATGCTCTAAATGCGGTTCGAAGGACGTGCGATGTGGTCCCGGCTTTGCCGCCAATTGGAATGGATAGCGATCTATGAGTTCCGTCACTTACAAGAGAATGCGCTAGTCTCCACTAAGGTCTTGTCGGCAGCAACGCTACTTTTGGGAAAGGCAGCTTTCAGGATTGATCGCAGGTTTCTCGAACGGCCGGCTTGGGGTGGTTAACGGACATTACGTGCTTTCGACATAGCGCCGAAAGTTGTCCAAGATTGACTGCCAACCAGACTGCTGCATTTCGACAGGTGCCTCGCTATCAGCGTCAAAAATCGTGCGCACAGTTGTCCTTGCGCCAGCGGCTTCGAAAGTCGTTCGTGATCTTCGGCCATCTTCTAGGATGAGAGTAAGAGCATGTGGGGCATCGACCTCTTCGTATTTGCCATTAAAGTCGAAGCCGACTGAGCCATCCTTGGCTTCCATGCGGGCGCTGTGATTGCCGCCTACCTTCAAATCGACTTTCGCGGTTGGACAGCACCAATCATCGGACGCGAAGTTCCATTTAGGAATTGCATCAGCGGAGGTATAAGCTTTCCATGCCTTATCTTGAGGAGCCTCAACGGTTGTTGAGACTTCGAGTTTTTGGTTATCCGGCATAGTTCCTAACCTCCTTTGATCGTGGGAATTCGTCGCTCTAATCCGCAAGGGAAGAGTCCGCCATGGCGTCGTAAGCGGAATGTCCGGTTTTAACACAAAAAGGCTAGAAAGCAGCCTGTCCGGTGTTGGTGTGATTTTCAACAGCCGCGAACGACCGATTTGGGGTGGGAAGCGGACCCGGCTAAACCGCGAATGCCGCGTTCTTTGATGAGTTATGCTCGGCTTCGGAAACATCAGAGAGATACTACGTTTAAAGCCCAATGAAAGCTTATCTTTTCAGTTTATTAGCGCTTCTCACTGCTTGCTCCAATGAGGCTTCCAATAATGAAGTGCGCAATCAACAAACTACAAGAGAGACGTTACGAAATCCCGCGGCGTTGGTTCTGCCCGGATCGGAAGAGGACCGCCCTTCCAAGCCAACAAGTGCGCTTGACGAACAAAGTCGACAAGCCGCGCGGCAAACATTGCAGCGCTACTTTGCATTAGTCCTTGCAGGTCAAAGCGTTGATGCTGCCAAGCTATGGAAGGACGGCAGCCGCGGTGCGGTTTTTACTGCACGACTACAGCGGCTTGGCGAATTCCAGCCTAATATTGCGGCAGCACAACCCGGTAACAGCGCCAACGGTTCCGTTCACGTCGACATTTCGCTCCAACTCCTGAGAGAGACTTCCTCGGGCCTAGCCTCCCTCTCAGACGGAACCGCCGTTCTACGGCGAGCAAAGCGGGATCTAGGCGCTTCCTCCGAACCAAATTCGTGGCTAATCGATCACATAGGCCTACAGCCGCCGCCCGTTCCATTGCCTAATTAATGCCTGCTATGGCGTCAGAAGCGGAATGTCTGCTGTTGGTCTTGCAACCATCAGAAGCGGACGCTCCACTGGTAGCCCATTCCCGTCCGCCTACCATTCGCTTGTCAACATAACGGTGAGAACGCGCTTGGTCTTTGCGGGATCGGCGGGGTCATCTGATCCATACCGCAGGTCGGACGAATAGTAGTCCAGCTTCCAAAATAGATTCTCGCCCCACAGTTTGAGATCACCGAAGTCCCGTTCGCCGTGCGGGTCGTTATCAGGATCGAACGCGTCATAGGCTGCAAGTGCCTCTGCCAGCTCTGGTGAGTTGAAGCCTGTGATGGCGAGGACGCCCTGCGTAACCATGATCGTGCCACCGGTCCCGGTCTTGCGGACTTGGTCATTGAGACGAGCGATGGCTTCCGCGCGAGGCACAGCGAGTTCCGCCACGGCGCTCATCCTCGCACCAGCTTGAGCAGTAGGTCGATCTCAGGCTTGGCAGCGATGCCGAGTTCTGTTGCTTCTCGGACTGGGGCCATGGCATCTTGGAAGTCATCGGTCGGCAGCGCCTTGGCCAGCAGGTCAGCGTCGATGACGATGGGCAGGTAGACTCGCTTGTTGGCGGTATCGATCTTGAACCCCTTCTTGCGGAGTTTCGATGTCAGACCCTGATCGCCTTCCAGCTTGGCAAAGTATCCGGCGAGACCATCCCGGAACATAAGTTCGAGGTTCAGTTCAGTAGGACCCGCACCAACGGCGGCGGCAAGCCAAGAGTGCTCCTGCTCGTCGCGCGAGAACTCGACGATTTCCAGCCAGGCATCGCCCCGGCCGATGCGTTTGGTGGGCTTCCACTCCGGATGCGACAGATAGGCGCTCCAAGCGGTGTTCTCGACAACGAACGGTTCGGGTGCCGCAGCCTTCATTGAGATCATGATCATGCGCATCAGCCAGTCACTCAGGTGGCCGTCCGCAAGCCGGTAATCCTGCTCAAGCTGAGCGATGTTCTTGACGATCCGGGCTGCGATGGCGGGGTCTTTCGCCATGGCCAAGTTACTCTGCTCTGCGGTGGACATATCCACGCTCCTTTCACTTCGATGATGTCGGAATGACGGTTGGCAACACTGTGTCTGCCGCCGAATACGGCCGACCAATGCTGCCGAATCGAAGTTTACTGGGGTGGTGTGCGGTGATCCATATTCGGAGCTGCATTGAGAGGACCCATTCGGACGGAGTGCGCTATCGGCCCACATGAGAATCGTCGTAATCTTGGTGTAATCGCGCAAGGAATTTAGCGGGCGTTATAGGAATGTTACGGTAAGCCGAGCAGTCCGAAAATTGGCGATATGACAAGGATTTGCTAGTCGTTAGGAACCTGGCGGAACCCATTTTTTCGTGACTTAAAATCCCCTGAGCTTTGCTCGTGTGGGTTCGAGTCCCACCACCCGCACCAGATTTCTGCACCGGACGACGTTGGGTTCTGACCACGGTCCCATCCCGGCTTAAGCATTCGCCTTATCTTCGTATTAACCCGTACTCCCCCAGAAAAGTCGCCTACAGGACCGCTGGTCCATAACGGCCACCGATAGGGCGCCTGCGTCCTCAGCTTCGGGAGCATGGCGTACGATGGGTTCTCTATCCGGTATTGGGATTGCTGCCGCGGCGGCGCCGGAGGTTGCGGAGCAGCGTGCTGCCCCGCGCTACACTTCGCTCATCAGATCCGCGAAGCTTGTGTGCGGGCAGGGCGAGTTCATTTGCGTCATCCGCGATGTTTCGGCGGTCGGCATATCGCTGCGCACCTTCCACGCTCTTCCTGCGGATACCGCGATCTCTCTCGAATTGCAGAACGGCGAAACCTACGAGATCACGGAGACGCGCCGCGAGGGCTGCGAGGCAAGCTATCGCTTCGACCGACCGGTTGCAGTGGAGCGGCTCATCCGGGAATCCTGGAATTTTCCCAAGCGCCAGATGCGCCTCAACATAGCCCTTCCGTTCACCCTGTCCTCGCTCACCGAAAGCGGAAAGGCCGTGTCCTCGAACCTGTCGCAGCAAGGCGCCCAAGTAGAATGCGACGCAGTTTTCGCGATCGATCAGACCTTGCGCGTGACCGGGAACTATTTTCCCGAAACGCGTGCCAAGGTCCGATGGCGGAAGGAAGCGAATTACGGGCTGGTTTTCGAAAACACCTTCTCCTTGCGGGAATTCGCCCTGATGGCGGCGGCGGTGCAGTGCCCGGCCATGCTCCAGGATAGCGCGAACCTGTCTTGAAGCCCGTTGGGGAGTGCGCCCCAACACCATGTTAACCAGCCCCTAACCATTTTCCTTCACTCTCGTTCGGGCAAGGTACCTCGGGGGGATTGAAATGGTTCGCAAGGCTTCAGGGCACAAGGTAGACGTCGCGATCATCGGCGCCGGTCCGGCGGGTCTGACCGCTGCCTATCTGCTGACCAAGCAGGGCAAGTCTGTCGCGATCATCGAGAAGGACGAAACCTATGTCGGCGGCATCAGCCGCACGGTCGCACATCAGGGCTATCGGTTCGACATCGGTGGGCACCGCTTCTTCTCAAAAAGCCAACAAGTGGTCGATTTGTGGAACGAGATCCTCGGCGAAGACGATTTCATCCAGCGCCCGCGCATGAGCCGCATCTATTACGAGGGCAAATTCTACAGCTATCCGTTGCGGGCCTTCGAAGCGCTGTGGAATCTCGGGATCTTGCGCTCGGCCATCTGCATGGCGAGCTACCTCCAATACAAGCTGTTCCCCAGGAAGGATGTAAAAAGCTTCGAGGACTGGACTACCAATCAGTTCGGCAAGAAGCTCTATTCGATCTTCTTCAAGACCTATACCGAGAAAGTGTGGGGCATGCCCTGCGACGAAATGAGCGCCGACTGGGCCGCCCAGCGAATCAAGGGTCTCTCGCTCTGGGGCGCGGTGGTCGATGGACTCAAGCGCAGCCTCGGTCTCAACAAGAGACCGAATGACGGGCAGGCGGTGAAGACGCTGCTCGAAACCTTCCGCTATCCTCGGCTCGGGCCGGGCATGATGTGGGAAGCGGCGCGCGACAAGATCCTCGCCACCGGCAAGGGTCAGCTGTTCATGGGCCACGGCCTCAAGCAGCTCGCCAGCGATGGGCGGGGGGGCTGGCGCATGAGCGCCGAAGGACCCAATGGCGAAGTGACGATCGAAGCCGCGCATGCGATCAGCAGCGCGCCGATGCGCGAACTCTCCAAACGCCTCCACCCGCTGCCGCAATCGACGCTGCAGGCCAGCGACCTCAAGTATCGCGACTTCCTCACCGTGGCGCTCATGGTGAGGGGTGAAGATCTCTTTCCGGACAACTGGATCTATATCCACGACAGCAAGGTGAAGGTCGGCCGCGTGCAGAATTTCCGCAGCTGGTCGCCGGAAATGATCCCGGACGAGAACATGGCCTGCGTCGGACTCGAATATTTCTGCTTCGAAGGCGACGGTCTGTGGTCGATGGCGGACGAGGACCTTGTGGCCCTCGCGACCGACGAAATGGAAATCCTGGGCCTCGTCGACCGCCGGAAGGTCCGGTCGGGCGCGGTCGTCCGTCAGGAAAAGGCCTACCCAGTCTATGACGAGGACTATGCGGCAAATGTCGATGCCATGCGCCGCGAGCTGGAAGCCAAGCATCCGACGCTGCACCTCGTGGGCCGCAACGGCATGCATCGCTACAACAACCAGGACCATGCGATGATGACCGCCATGCTCACGGTCGAGAACATCCTCGCCGGCGAACGGGTCTACGACACCTGGTGCGTCAACGAAGACGCGGAGTACCACGAAGCAGGCGACGAAGGTGCCGAAAGCGCGCTGCCGAACCGCCAGCTGACCGAAGACCAAGCCGCGGCGCTGAACTCGGTCCGCGACGTTCCGGGGCGCGTCGGAAGTGACGCAAATGATCGGGAGGCTGCGTAAGATGGCAAGCCTTCCTGTGACAGGGCCGGCAGAAGACGAAAAGACGGGCTTGCTTCGCCCAATCGCGAGAGACGAATGGCGCAAGTTCGCCAACTGTGTGCTTATCTGGCTGGTCCTGGCCAACGTCGTGTTCGCGAGCATGTGGTTCTTCGGGGCCCCGCCTCGGCGTCCGGAAATCATCGCTGCGGGAGCGCTCGGGCTGATTGTCCGCAACGCGCCCGTCTGGGTCCGCATCGTCGCGTTCATCGGTGCGATGGTTTATTCGGTGCTTGGATTCGTTGCCGGACTTTTCAATCTGGCGATTACCTCGCTGCTCCACTCCCTGCGCTTCGTCCTGGAGATCAATCCCTCGCAGTCGCTCGAGTATATTGTCGGGGGTTGCTTCCTCGTCGGGGTTTGCGGGATTGCGATCTGGAGAATGCGAAAACCTCAGGGATTTTCCGAGATTAGATTAGTGTTGCTTGCGATCGTGATCACATTGGCGCTGGCGAAATTTGATGGGCTGATGGGGCACGGAATGCGCGGACATTACATGCGCGCAGCGGACTTCGAAACGCCGTTCGTATCTGCCAGCCACCTGTCCGGCTTCGACGCCACAGTTGCTCCCAAGCGTCACCGGATGTTGATCATGGTGGAATCCCTTGGCGCACCGGTGGGCAACAAGGACATGGAACGGCTGCTATTTGCCCGTTTCCACAGCCCCGCCGTTACCAACCGATACGAACTGAGCACTGGTGAAACCACATATTACAATTCGACGACCGCCGGCGAAATTCGCGAGCTATGCGGTCGTTGGGGCGACTATTACGATGTGATGGAGGGCGTCGACAGAGGCTGCCTGCCGGCGAAACTGGCAGAAGCGGACTATGAGACGCGCGCCTATCATAGTTTCACCGGTGCCTTTTTCGACCGTGCTAAGTGGTATCCGAACATCGGATTTCAAAAGAGCAGTTTCGCCGAGGAATTGTTCGAGCGTGGCGCGCGCGAATGCGGCGGCGTGTTCCCCGGAGTATGCGACCGCGACGTTCCGGCATTGCTCGCAAAAGACATCAAGGCAGCGCAAAAGCCCCAGTTCATTTATTGGCTAACGGTCAATTCCCATCTCCCGGTTCCTCCAGGCATGAACCTTGACGTCGATCGCTGCGAAAGAATCTCATCTTCACTCGCCGAAAATTATCCAATGATCTGCCGACAGTTCGCATTGTGGGATCAGATGGACAGTGCGATTATCGAGGAAATCACCGCAGGAGACTTCCCCGAGACCGATATTCTCATCGTAGGCGATCATATGCCACCTTATTTCGACCGCCACCACCGCAGCCAGTTTGCTCCGGACCGCGTCCCGTGGTTGCTTCTAAAATGGAAAGGCGAGTCTCCAAAAACCCCAGATACCACCGAGATCGTAAAGACCGGAGATCGCGACGATGGCGCGGCAGGGTAACGCCTTAATGAGCGGACCTGCCGCATTTATTCGCCGCTTCGATCTGGTCCGTCTTACGCGGTACGGTTTTGCAAGCGCTGCTGCTCTCGTGGTCGACATGGGCGTTTTCCTGGTGCTGCTGTCGATGTCGACCGCCGCAGCACCAGCTTCGGCGCTGGCATACAGCACCGGGATCGTCACTCACTGGTTAATTTCAAGCCGCGCCGTTTTCCGAGATACGGTGGCGAAGCGGGGCCCTCTAAGAACTCGACAGAAAGTGCTTTTCGCCGGTTCGGCGTTAGTGGGCCTTGCCGTAACCACGACGGTTGTCGGGGTGGGCGACATGGCAGGTATCGATCCAAGATACGCTAAGCTGATAGCGATCGTTATGAGTTTTGCCGCCACGTGGCTCTTGCGCAGCAAAGTCGTTTTCCGCCACATTCCCTGAGATGAACGAGGATCGCCGCCTGCGCCACGGGGATTTTCCTGTACAGAAGCTCGTGCTTGCCTGGCTGGCGGTTTGCGCCATCCTCCTGCTGACGAATGCGACCCGGCTGGTTACAGGCCGGTTCCCCGACCCGGACGATGCCCTGCGTCTGGTCCAGGTCCGGGATCTCTTGGGCGGTCAAGGCTGGTTCGATACGACCCAATACCGGATCGATCCGCCTTCCGGAACGACCATGCACTGGTCGCGGCTGGTCGATTTACCGTTGCTGCTGATTGTCACAGCGCTGGAGCCTCTAGTAGGGCAAGCGAATGCCGAGAGGGCTGCGCTGGTAATGGTGCCATTCCTGACGTTTGGAGTGGCTGCGGCCGCAGTCGGACGGCTCGCCTGGCGCTTATTGGGTGCACGCGTTGCTATCTTCGCAGTGTTGGCCTGCGGCTTCCTGCCGTCCCTCCTGTTCCAGTTCCAACCCCTGCGGATCGATCATCATGGCTGGCAGACCGCCAGCCTCGCCATCGCGCTATGGGCAATCTGTCGGCGACGTCCACAAGCGGGCGGGTCCATCGCAGGCGTATCGATGGCGCTGGGCATTTCGATTTCACTCGAATTGCTACCCTTGGCAGCGGCTTTCGCAATCGTGTTATTTTGGCGGTGGTGGCTGAATTCTAATGATCGCTTTTGGCTGGTCGCTTACATGCAGGCGCTATCGATCGGATTGATAGCGACGTATCTCGCAACTCGCGGATTGTCATTCGAAGCACACTGCGACTCAGTTTCTCCTGCCCATCTGCTGTTTTTCGTGGTGGCTGGATGCGGGACCTGGGCGATCGGACGAATGGTCAAATTGACTGGTTTTGGGCTGGCCTCGCTCTTCGCTCTTGTCGGAATTCTGGCGTTGGGCTCCTTTGCGCTCGTGTCTCCGACCTGCCTAGCGTCTCCGTTTGCTGCACTTGATCCTATGGTCGAGCGCTATTGGTATCGGCTCGTCCTCGAAGGGCAGCCCTTGTGGAAACAGCCCGCCTCGACATATGTCCCCGCATTAATTCAGATGGGCGCAGGAATCGGCGCTATGGTGCTCCTCATGATGCGTTCGCGGGGCTGGACGCGCAGATGGTGGAGCGAGCATCTCTTCCTGCTGCTTGCCGCCGTTATTCTGGGCCTTCTCGTTGCGCGTTCGCTTGCCTTTGCCGCCGTCATTGCCGCCATCCCGCTCGGCTGGCTTGCAGTCACGCTGATGAATCGGCTGCGTAGCCAAGGCAGGCCGGTCTATTCGTTCAGCATCGCGGCGATCATGGTTTTGTTGCTGGCTCCCACGTCCTTGGTGCTGGCGGCACGAAGTGTCATGCCAGCGCCGGAAGCCGGAATGGAGGGTGCGCAGAGCTCAAGCTGCGATATCTACGAAAATGCTCAGCGTCTCGATCAGCTCGGCTCCGAAACCATATTCGCGCCGCTCGACATGGGTCCGGCGGTTCTGCTTGACACCAAACACGCTGTGGTGGCGACGGGGCACCATCGCGCGGCCGACGCTATGTCGGATTTGATCAAAGCGTTTACTTCGTCTGCGGACGAAGCGCGTGTGCTGCTGGCAGCGCACGCAGTGGACTATGTTGCACTATGTACGGATATGAATGAAATCCGCCTCTACACCACTATTTCTGACGATGGCTTCGCGGCACAGCTTGCCTCTGGAGAGGCGCCCCGCTGGCTTCGCCCTGTCGATGTCGGCGGGCCGGCTGAGTTCGCAGTATATCGGGTGATTGATTAGACCGCTTTGAAATCCATTGCCGTGCCGTTGATGCAGTGGCGCTTTCCGGTCGGTTTCGGACCGTCCGAGAAGATATGGCCGAGATGTCCGCCGCACTCGGCGCAGTGCACTTCGGTTCGAGGATAGCCCAGCTTGAAATCCGTCGTGGTGCCGACCGCGCCGGTCAGCGCCTTCCAGAAACTCGGCCAGCCGGTACCGGAATCGTATTTCGTTTTCGAACTGTAGAGCGCGTTGTCGCAACCAGCGCAGATGAAGGTCCCCGCCCGGTTCTCGTCGTTCAATGGGGACGAATAGGGGCGCTCGGTCGCCGCATTGCGCAGGACGTTGAACTCGCTCTTGGTTAGCTTCTCGCGCCATTGCGTCTCGGACAATTTGACCGGGAAGCTCTTGGCCTCAGCCCGGCCCGATCCGCACGCGGCGAGTGCGGCAAAGCTGGCGGTCGCGCCGATCCAGCCTAGCAAGCCACGGCGGGAGGGACGGATATTACGTTCGGTCATAGCCGACACTTAGCACACGCTGCATGAACGGGTGATTTCGGCTTCAGAACTCGGTGATCTCCACTTCGAGCTTGCGGAAGCCATGCACGAAGTTCGCCCGTACCCGTTCGACATCTCCTGCGACATGCACACGCATGCGACGTTTGTGCATCTCTTCGAGAAGGACGCGCAGTTGCAGTTCTGCCAGCCGCGCACCCACGCAGCGGTGTATGCCATAGCCGAAGGCAAGGTGGCGACGGGCGTTCTCGCGTGTGATGTCGAGCTTGTCGGGGTTTTCGAAGACCTCTTCGTCGCGATTGGCGGAAAGGTACCAGAGGACGACCTTGTCGCCCTTCTTTATCTGTTGCCCGAATTGCTCGGTGTCCTCGGTGCAGGTGCGGCGCATATGGGCGAGCGGGGTCTGGTAGCGGATGCATTCCTGCACCGCATTGGGGATCAGTTCGGGCTTTTCCTCGAACAGCTTCCTTTGGTCCGGAAACTTGTCGAACGCATGAATGATACCGCTCATCGTGTTGCGCGTGGTATCGTTGCCGCCCACGATCAGCAGTACGAGATTGCCCATGAATTCCTCGGGGCTTTGCTGGTTCATCGCTTCGGAGCGGATCATCATGGAGATGAGATCTTCGCCTTCGGGGTTCTGCGCGCGTTCGCCCCAGAGCGACATGAAATACCCCGCCATCTCGTGCAGGAAGCCGCGGCGCATGTCGTCGAGCGCTCGCACGCTCGCCAGCTCGGTGTCCCCGGACCAGTCCGACCACAGCGTCAGGAGGCGTCGGTCTTCCCAAGGGAAGCCGAACAGGATCGCCAGCATGCCGGTGGTGAGTTCGATGGAAACCTTGTCGACCCAGTCGAAGACCTCGCCGCGCGGCAGCGAATCGAGGCACTCACCGGTCCGCCGCCGAATTTCCGTTTCCATGTCGGTCATGGCGGAGGGCGTGAATTTGGGCGCGACTGTGCGGCGCTGGCCAGTGTGTTTGGGCCGGTCCATCGCGATGAACATCGGCAGTTCGAGTCGTTCTTCTTCCGGAATGTCATCCAGCCGTTCGAGAATGGTAATCCCGCCATGCTCCCAGCTTGAGGAGAAGAGTTCGGGAAGTGCCTCGATATGCTGGATGGGCTTATGCTGTACGATAGCCCAATATGGGCCATACGGGCTTTCCGGTATGTAATGCAGTGGACCCGCTTCGCGCATCTCCCTGAAAACCGCATGCCACGTGTCCTCGGCATAGATGTCCGAGCGGCTCACGTCCCATTTGTGTGTGTGGCGCAGATGATCTTCGGGATGTTCGTCGAAATGCTTCTTGAGCGATTCGTAGGCCGTCGGGCCCTTGCGAACTTGCGGTCTTTCCGGCGCGGTTGTCGCCATAATGATCTCTCCCGTTCGGAGCGCACCTGCTCGGATACGCACCGGTCTCTCTCGAACGCATCCTGCCTTAACTGACAGGTGTGTCAATAGTGCGTTTCAAAAGCGAACCTAATGGTGCCGATCGCGAATTGACGAGGCGACAAATACTATTTCCCGGCGGTTGAAGCCGTTCGTGCGCCTCTATCTCTTGGGCCGCGCCCTCCCTTGCCCGACTTCATCACGCGACGCCGGAACAACGTGGCACCGCCTTTGACGAAGGCTGCGACGCAAAGGGCCTGCCAAGTTATCGCAAGGAGGTGAGGCCAGACTTCGCTAGATTGAGCAGCACGGGCCAGCATGGCGAAGGGAGAGGAAAGCGGAAAGATCGCTGCAGTGAGTTCCAACGGCGAACCAGGATTCGTCATTGCGAAGGCGGCGAGAAAGAACACCAGAAGTTGCGCCATCGTTATGGGCATCGAAAGCGTCTGCACTTCGCGTACGGTGGTCGCCATGCCGCCGATCGTGAGGAACAGCGAACCGAGGATCAGATACCCCATCGAGAAATAGACCACGCCGAGTAGTATGAAGAGCGGCCAGCCAAGCGCTGGTTCGGGTAGGCTCGGCAAAGATTCTCCCGCAAGTGCGCCGATCCCGGCACCGAATGCCCCCCATACCGCAATGCCGACGAAGCTCACGCCCAGCATGGCGAAGAGCTTACCGAAAAAGACCGAGTCCATCGGGATCGCTGCGGCGAGTACCTCGATGACCTTGTTGGCCTTTTCCTCGACAAGATTGGACAGCACCATTCCGGCCAGCAGCATCATCAGCAGGAACAGCAGCAACTGTCCCGCCTGCGCGGTGCGGATGCGGTTGGATTTCGCAGCGGCGGCGGTGGTTTCCACCTGACGCTCTATAATCTCCGGAAAACTGGTGGGCGCGGTGCCGGAAGCCATCGCCGCGAGCAAGGAGACCGCGCCGTCCCAGCGATGAATCTGCGTATGCGTACCCGAAAGTTCCGGTTCCGCGAGGGTGCCGGTAACGACGACTGCGTAATTCGATGTGCGCAGAAGATCCTCAGGCGAGAAATCGGAACTGTCCCGTCTCGCCTCCTCGATGACCGCAATCTCAGGCAGGCCGTCCACCTTGCCCTTCGCGGTGCGGCTCGCCACAAGCAAAGCTTCGTTGTCTGCATCCGTCATCGCGAGCGCGACGGTGTTCACTATCGCCTCCCGCTGGACCTGTCCGCCGATCCCCCCAGCCAGCGCGCCAACGATAATCGGGAACAAGGGGCCCAGAAGGAAAAAGAAGAATGCGCGGCTGAACAGGATTGCCCTGAAGTCGCGGCGCACGATTACCCATGCGGCCTCGAAAAAGCTGAGACGCGAGGCTTCGTTTTCGCGGATCATTGCGCAGTCTCCGCCTCGAGTTGCCGGGCTGCTGCTTCGCCCGCAATTTCGACAAAAGCGTCATGAAGACCCGCGCGTTCGATAGAGAGCGAAAGAATGCCTGCTTTTCCATCGATCAGCCGCTTCAGCAGCGCTTCGATGCCGATTTCCGGGATCGGGAAATACCAGAAATGTCCTCCGCCCGATTTGGCATCGTGCCTGGCATCGTCAGGCAATGCGGAACGCCACTCGCCCGTCGCGTCGCGAGTTTCGAGCCGGACCTGGGCCGGAATACGATCACGTGCCGCATCGACCGATCCGGCGTAGGGCACGCGCCCCCCGGCGATAATTGCGACATCGTTGCATAGTCGTTCGGCGTGATGGATCACGTGGGTCGAAAATATGACCGTCGTGCCCTCCTTGGCCAAATCGCGGATCATGACTTCCAGCTTGCCCTGATTGATGGCATCCAATCCGCTGAAGGGTTCGTCGAAGACTACCAGTCTCGGGCGGTGGACGAGGGTGCCGAGGAGTTGCACCGTCTGCGCCATGCCCTTGGACAACTGGCGGATCTGCCGGTCGACAGCATGGCCCATGCCGTGAGCTTCGAGCAATTCGCGGCCCCGCCTGCGGCCCTCTTCGAGAGGTAAGCCGCGCAATGCGCCCAGGAAGGCAATCGCCTCGTCGCATTTCATTGCCGGGTAAAGCCCGCGTTCTTCGGGCAAATAACCGATCCACTTGGCGATTTCGTGCGGCCGATCATGCCCGAATACCCGGCGAATACCTTCGTCCGGATCGATGATGCCCAGCAGCATGCGCAGAGTGGTTGTCTTGCCTGCACCGTTGGGGCCCAGGATGCCGTAGATTGCGCCCTCGGGAACGCTGAGGTCGACGCCGTCGACCGCCAGGGTGTCATCGAACCGCTTCACCAGTCCGCGCGCCTCAATCGCAAGCGGCCGGTTGTAATGATCGTCGTTTCGCGACATCGCCTGAGTGTGGCTCCCTGATTGGTGAGCGAGTTAACCCTCCGAAGTGAACGGGAGCAACAGCAAGTTTGGTTAAGGAAGGCTCTCTGTCCGAATTGCAGCAGGCGCTGAGGGAAGAAGCGCACGCATTGGGCTTCGTGGCTTGCGGCTTTACGGTTGCGGGCGGCGATCCGCTGCGAGCGGAGCGTTTCGAGGAGTGGCTCGGCGAAGGGCGCCATGGCTCGATGGAGTGGATGGAGAGCCGCAAGGCACAACGTGCTTCACCCCAAGGCCTGTGGCCCGAAGCGGGAAGCGTGATCGCGCTGGGCATGAGCTATGCGCCCGATGTCGATCCGCTGGCACTGGAGGGGGATGACGAAAAAGCGCGGATCTCTGTCTACGCGCAGGGGCGGGATTATCACGATGTCGTGAAGAAGGCGCTCAAGGCTCTGGCACGCTGGCTGATCGTCCGGGCGCCCGAGAGCGAACTCAAGGTTTTTGTAGATACTGCACCGGTGATGGAGAAGCCGCTGGGCGAAGCGGCAGGGATCGGCTGGCAGGGAAAGCACACTAACCTCGTCAGCCGAGAGCATGGCAGCTGGATGTTTCTGGGCGCGATATATTCGACAGTGGAGTTCACGCCGGATGCACCGCATCGCGACATGTGCGGATCGTGCCGCGCGTGCCAGGATGCGTGTCCGACCAATGCCTTCCCTGCTCCCTACAAACTCGATGCGCGGCGCTGCATATCCTACCTGACCATCGAGCATAAGGGCGCTATCCCAGAAGAATTCCGGGAAAGCCTGGGAAACCGTATCTATGGATGTGACGATTGCCTGGCGGTATGCCCTTGGAACAAGTTCGCGGACACCGCGCATCGTCACATCAAGCTTGCACCGCGCGCGGAATTGACCGCCCCACTCCTTGCCGAATTCCTCGCCTTCGACGATGCAGGTTTCCGGCAATTCTTCTCTGGTTCTCCGATCAAGCGCGTGGGCAGAAACCGCTTCGTGCGCAACTGCCTCTATGCCGCGGGGAACAGCGGCAATCCATCACTGGCATCGATGGTCGAAGGGTTGAGGCAGGATCCGGACCCCGTCGTTGCGGAAGCCGCGGACTGGGCGGCAAGGAAGCTCAGCTCATCTCCTTGAGCGGGACTTCGGTATCCGCCAGCAGTTCGGCATCGATCTCCGCACGGTTCATCACTAGTTTCCGCCCCTGGGCATAGTCCCGCGTGTTGTTGACGCAGTCGAGGGCGATGACCTCACCTTCCCTGAGATAGATGAGGCTGAACTTGCGCTCTGCGGGATCGCCGCGCAGCACCGTCCGGTCATATCCGGTGGCGATGCCGACGGTCTGGAGGCGCAGGTCGTACTGGTTCGACCAAAACCACGGTACCGCATCGTAATCCTGCTTGTCGCCCATGATCGACTTGGCCGCCACGGTTGCCATGTCGTTGGCATTCTGAACCGATTCGAGACGAATGACGGCGTTGGCGGAATAGGGATTGGCGTGAGCTGCACAGTCGCCGATGGCATAGATGTCGTCGAGTGAAGTGCGGCAGTAGCTGTCGACATCCACACCATTGCTTCCCGCTGCACCAGCCGCGATCAGCGGCCCCACGGAGGGCACGATGCCGACCCCCACAATCACAGCGTCGCAGGCGATCGTTTCACCGGTCGACAGCGTAACACCTTTGACATCCTCTTCGCCTTCGATCCGCTCGACTGCAGTTTCGAGCCGCAAGTCGACCCCCTGACGCCGGTGCTCCTCGGCGTAGAAATCGGAGATTTCCGGACCAGCGACGCGTGCGAGCACCCGCTCCTGCATCTCGACCACCGTAACGCCGAACCCTTTTGCGCGCAGTACGGCCGCAGCCTCCAGCCCGATATAGCCGCCGCCTACGATGACCGCGTGGCGCACTCCTTCGGCAAGCTGGGTCTTCAATGCATCGGTGTCGCGCCTTCCGCGGATGGTATGAATGCCTGCCAGCTCGGCTCCAGGACAACTCAGTCGCCTGGCATCGCCGCCACCGGCCCAGATGAGTTTGCGATAGGTCAGGGTGGAGTCGTCGGACAGGACGAGCACGCGCTTCATCCAGTCGACTTCGTTTACGTTCGCACCCAGCCGCAGCGTGACATTGCGCTCGCCCCAAAAGGCTTCGGGCCGGATGAGGATTTTCTCGAAGGGCTTGTCGCCAGCCAGATATTCCTTCGATAGCGGGGGGCGCTCGTAAGGGGGATTGCGGTCGCGGCTGACCATGAGGATCGAATCCTCATGGCCCGCCTGGCGCAGGGCTATTGCAGCCTGCGCGCCGCCGTGACCCGAACCCACGATGACGACGTCAAAATGCTCCATGGGGGCGAGGGCTGGCGTCAAACTACCGCGCGGTCAAGCAAAGAGCGGGACGTCAGCGCGCCAGGAGGTTGCGTGCCATGCTTGCAATTTGCGCGAGCATCGCCGGCGCAACAGGAGTTTGAGACTGGGCTCGCTCTACCATGGTGCGGAACTGGCGCACCGCCACTTCATGGTCCGCCAGCCAGTTCTCGACCACCTGCGGCATATCGTTCTTCGCATCCTTGCGGCGCGAGAGTCGTCGCAGCAATTCGAGCCTCATCTGCTGGAAATCGCGCGCGAGACCGGACGTCAGCAGGCGCTCCCACACGTCCGACGGATTCATCTTGGCTGCGGTGCTCTGTGCCCAGTCGATACCCATCTTTGCTCCGATATCGGAAAAGCCCTGGGTCATGGGTTTCGGTTCGATGCCGGTGTCGCTCGCCAGCTGTGCAAGGCCCACCGATCCATCGAGATCGAAGATGCTTACCACCTTCGAAGCCAGCGCGTCGGGCGCACCAGCCTGCATGAAGGTTTCGTGCAGCTTGGCCGCCTGGGTCTTGAGTTCGCTCCCCAGCAATTGCTCGGAAGAATCGATCAGGACCTTCACGCCCTTGCCCAGGTCGGAGACCATCTTAGCAGGCTCGACCCGTCCCGCGCCGGTGCGCAGGACATCTGACATCAGATTGCCCGTAGCGGCTGCCAGACGGTCGAAAAGCAGCAGGCGCGCGCCTTCTTCCATCTGCGCGGTATCGAGTTCGCTCCACAGGCCGCGCAAGTCGAACAGATGCGCCACGGCGACGAAGGCCGCAGCAACCTGGGATAGTTCGACACCTTCTTCTTCCGCCAGTTCGAACGGGTGAACCATACCGAGGCGGTTGACCATGGCGTTGGCCAGCTTGGTCGCAATGATTTCGCGGCGCAGGCGGTGATTCTCGATCTGCTCCTTAAACTTCTTGCGCATCGGCTCGGGGAAGCTGCGCAGCAAGAGCTCTTCCAGGATCGGATCGTCTGGAAGTTCGCTCGCCTCGATCGCATCCTGCAGCACCAGTTTCGTCGACGAAAGCAGCACGGCGAGTTCGGGTCTTGTCAGGCCCACGCCATCCGCGGCGCGCCGCTGGAGCGTCTGATTGTCGGCCAATCCCTCGGTGCGCCGGTCCAGATTGCCGCCCGCCTCGAGCGTCTCGATCAGGTGCAGTTGGGAAGCCATGGCGCGTTCGCCGCCTATTTCGGCAATCGAAAGGGCCAATGCCTGTAGGCGATTGTCTTCGAGCACCAGCGCGGCGACCTCGTCGGTCATTTCTTCAAGAAGCTTTACGCGTTTGGGCTCGGTCAGCTTGCCCGAACGTTTGGCGGCAGCGAGGGCAATCTTGATGTTGACCTCGTTATCCGAACAATCGACGCCGGCCGAATTGTCGATGAAATCGGTGTTGCAGCGCCCGCCGTTCTGAGAAAACTCGATGCGCCCTGCCTGAGTCACGCCGAGGTTCGCACCTTCACCGATGACCCGGGCGCGCATATCCCTTGCATCGACGCGGAGCGCGTCGTTCGCCGGATCGCCGACCTGTACGTTATTCTCTGCAGTTGCCTTGATGTAAGTGCCGATACCGCCGAACCAGACGAGGTCGACTGGTGCCTTCAGGATGCTCGAGATCAATTCTTCCGGTTCGATCTCGGAAACCTCGAGATCGAGCACCTTCTGCATCGCTTTGGACAGCTTGATGGTCTTGGCGTCCCGTGGATACACTCCGCCGCCGCGGGAGATGAGATCAGCGTTGTAATCGTCCCAGCTCGATCGCGGCAGATCGAACATGCGTGCCCGTTCCTTCCAGCTCTTGGCCGGATCGGGATCGGGGTCGAGAAAGATATGGCGGTGATCGAAAGCGGCGACCAGTTTGATCGCTTTCGACAGCAGCATGCCGTTGCCGAACACGTCACCGGACATGTCCCCGCAGCCGACCACCTGGATGGGATCGGTCTGGACGTCGATGCCCATTTCGAGGAAGTGCCGCTGGACGCTGACCCATGCGCCCTTTGCCGTAATGCCCATCGCTTTGTGGTCGTAGCCTTTCGAGCCGCCACTTGCGAAAGCATCGTCTAGCCAGAAGTCCTTGCTCTCGGCAATGGCATTGGCAACGTCGGAAAATCTGGCGGTGCCCTTGTCGGCCGCAACCACGAAATAGGGGTCTTCGCCATCGGTGATGACGACGCCTTCCGGGTGCACGACCTTGTCATCCACGATATTGTCGGTGACCGAAAGCAGGGTGCGAATGAAGACTTCGTAGCTAGCCTGTCCTTCTGCTGCCCAACCTTCCCGGTCGAGCGCGGGATCAGGCAATTGCTTGGGGTAGAATCCGCCCTTCGCTCCTGTAGGAACGATGACAGCGTTCTTCACGCGCTGGGCTTTCATGAGTCCCAGTATTTCGGTGCGGAAGTCGTCGCGGCGGTCCGACCAACGCAGACCCCCGCGTGCCACCGGGCCCGAGCGTAAATGGATACCTTCGACGCGGCGCGAATAGACGAAGATTTCGCGCCAGGGCAGCGGTTTGGGCAGGTTGGGCACGAGGGCGGAATCGATCTTAAAAGCTAGGGCCTCATTTGCCGCCGGGGCAAAGCTGTTGGTGCGCAGGATCGCTTCGATCAATGAATTGTAGAGGCGCAGCAGGCGATCGTCGTTGATTGCCTTGACCTTGGCCAGTCCCCGCTTGATGCGACCCTTTGCATCCTCGATGGCGCTTTCGCGCCCGGACTTGAATTCGGGATCGTGACGCGCCGTGAACAAGTCGATCAGGGCAGCGGTGATGTCCGGGTTCTTCGCCAGTGCATCGACCACCGTATAGATGGTGAAGCCCATGCCGGTCTGGCGCAGGTAGCGATAGAATGCGCGCAGCCAGTCTGCCTGAGCCGCACCCAGTCCCGCTTCCGCAACCAGCCGGTTGAATACGTCGTTTTCGGCGTGTCCATTGAGTACGGCGGCGACCGCGGTTTCGATTGCGTCGGATCTTTGAACGAGATCCGATGAGTCCACTCCCGGCGCGAGTTCCAGCGCGAAATCATGGACCGTTCCAAGCTGGCCCTCGTTCAGCACTGTCGGCATTTCGGATTGAACGTGGAAGCCGAAGTTCTCCAGTACTGGAACGGCATCGGAAAGTGGGAGGCTGCCTTCGGCCTGGTAAAGTTTCAGGCGCAGGCACGCCGGGTCGTTGCGTTCGCACAGGTAGAGACGTGCGCCCCGATGCGGGGCTTCGCCGTCTTCGTCCTCTTCCGCATGAATGCCGAGCGCCCGCAGACGGGCGATGTCTTCGGCAGCTTCGCGGGGGCCAAAGCGGGCGCGATAGCCAGTAGGGAAACTTTCCGCGAACCGCATGGCAAGCGCCGCGGCACGGCCCTTTTCCATCATGGTGGCGAGTTCGTTTTCGACTGCTTCGCTCCAGCCGCGCAGCAAGGTCTGGAGTTGCTCCTCCAGCAAGGCTTCGTTCGGCGCCCTCGCTCCGTCGCGGATATCGAGAACGAAGCGCAGCATGGCGAGATTACCGCCCTCGACCTCGAGGCTCCAGTCGAGCAGGCGTGCAGCCGCGTTTTCTTCCAGCAGCGACTTGATCTGCAGCCGCACCTGAGTCGCCAGCATGTCGCGCGGCAACCAGACGAACGCGAAGAGGTGCCGCGCAAGTGGAGCTTCGACCAGAGCGAGACGGGGTCGGGGACGATCGACCAGCGCCATCATGGTAGTCGCTACGCGTTCGGTATCTGCTTCGCTGAAGCCGATCAGGAGATCGTGCGGCAGCGTGGTCATCGCGTGAACGAGCGCCTTGCCCGCGTGGCCGCCGACGTCGAATTTCAGCTTGTTACGGATGCCGTCCAGTCGCTCTCGCAGAATCGGCACAGCCCGCGGCGGGGCGGCCAGTGCAGCACTCGTCCATACCCCCGCGTGGATAGAGAGGGCGACGATCTTCTTGCTTTCGCGCCGAGGTACGATGAACAGATCCAGCGGAACGTGGCGATGCACCCGCGAAAGATGGTTCGCCTTGATGATGAGCAGCGAGCGTCCCTCACCCTTGCCTTCGAACCACTTGAAGGCGCGTTCGTAACTTGCATCGACAAGCAGCGCAGGTTCGCCCGCGCGGCAGATACCCAGCGGGTTTTCCTGCTCTCCATCGCGCCGGCGCACAACGTGGCCAAGCTGCGTGAGCATGCCCGAATCCAGCCATTCGAGAAGCGCGCGACCTTCCGCATCGTCGATCGTCGCGGCGTCCGATTTCATCTGGTCCTGCAGTTCGGGCCAGTCGTTCACCGCCGCGCGGACATCTTCGAGCGTAATTTGCAGCGCTTCATCGAGTGCGCGGCGCTGCTTTGCATCGACACGCGCGGTCTCGATGTAGATCATCGATTCCCAATAGGCGTCTTCCGGCTCGCCTTCGCGGATGCTGGCGAGCTTGCAATTCTTCGTGCGCTCTACAGGCACGATTGGATGGACCAGCCGGTCGATCGAGATACCCAGCGCGGCGATCGCATTGGCAGTCGAATCGACAAGGAAAGGCATGTCGTCGTTGATGATTGCGATGCGCGTGTAGCGCTGGCCTTCGGTAACCGACTCGATCGCGATCGCCGCTTCGCCGTATCGCCGCTTCTGCGCGGTTTCGATAACGAATTCCGCGGCTTCCTTCATGCGCGGACCATCGAAGGGTGTATCGCCAGGAAGCAGCGAATCGCGCATGTGCTGCACGAGCGCCTTGGTCTGGGCGGCGGGAGTGGCGGCGGTCTTGGAACCCATCGGGGGCCTCTCGCTTACGACGCGCAATTATTACGGCGTCTTGAAATATCCGAGTCGTACCCGGACCGGTAAGGGGCGGCGATTAGGCCTCTTGAGAGGGCACTGCAAGACGCCGTTCGTGCATTTTTGCAAACCTATGCGCGGACCTGTGCCGTAACGTCAGGGCAAGACGGCCATCGCCCTTTTCAGGCTGTCGATACGCGCCTGCGGATCAAAGGTAGGGCCTGCGAAAATGATCTCGTCCGCGCGGGTGCGCTGCACGAATGCGCTTACGGCGTCGGCGCATTGCTGCGGCGTTCCGATGGCGCTTGCCTGGCCTATATGCGCCAGCATGGCCTGCGCAGTTGGTGGCAACTGATCGCGGTAGCCCGCCACGGGAGGCTTCAGCTTCGAAGGCTTTCCCGTGCGTAGCGCAACGAAGGCCTGCATTTGCGAGGTGGCAAGCGTGTCAGCCTCCTCTTCGCTATCTGCGCAAAAGAGGTTCATCGCCGCCATCACATGCGGCTTATGGTGTGCTTCGCTGGGCCGGAAATCGCGTCGGTAAACCTCGAGCGCAGCATCGAGATGATCGGGTGCGAAGTGGCTGGCGAAGGCGTAGGGCATGCCCAATTGCGCCGCGAGCTGCGCCCCGAAAAGACTCGAGCCGAGCATCCAGAATTCCGGCTTGGCTCCGAGACCAGGGGTCGGATGAACTGCACTATCCCCCGCCATGAATGCCTGAAGTTCGACCACGTCCTGCGGAAACATTTCGGCCGCACGGTGCAGGTCCTTGCGCAGCGCCCTTTGAAGTTCGGGTCCGGCGCCCGGGGCGCGGCCGAGGCCGAGGTCGACCCTCCCGGGAAACAGCGCATCGAGCGTTCCGAATTGCTCGGCAATCTGGAAAGGCGTGTGGTTCGGCAGCATGATCCCGCCCGAACCGATGCGGATGGTGCTGGTCGCATTGCCGATGTGCGCGAGCACTACGGAAGTTGCTCCTCCCGCTATGCCCTCCATCGCATGATGCTCTGCCACCCAATAGCGCTTGCAGCCGGCACTCTCCCCGGCCCTGGCCAAATTGGCGGCGGCTTCGAAGGCTTCGCTCAGGGTTCCGCCTTCGCGGACGGGTACGAGATCGAGGATGGAATATTGGGTCATTCGGTGGCGGAGGCGTCCAATTGTTCGAGATAGGTCTGTGCACGCCCGGCTTCCGGGCTGTCGGGTGCGACGTCGATCACCGATTGGAAGCTTGCCCTTGCATCCCGAGCGCGGCCCGACATGGCCGCGATGACGCCGGCTTCCAGCCCGACCTGCGCATCGCGCGGGGCAAGCGTGGCCGCACGTTCGATCTGGTTTTGCGCCTCGCCAAGCCGTTCCAGCCTGCGGGACAGTGTTGCCGACAATAGCCAGGCCTGCGCGTCGAGCGGATCTGCCTCGCGCGCCTCGGCAAGAGCCGAAGCGGCATCTTCTGTCCGGTTCAAGCGAACAAGCACACGGGCGAGGTCGACCCGCAGATCGGCACCCAGTTCATTGTCTCTCGCTGACAGTGCCAATTCTCCGGCTCGGTCGAGCAGGGGGAGCGCACTTTCGGCATCCCCTTGAGCCATGGCGGCATTCCCAGCCATCGCAGCAAGCCTGGCGCTGTAGGTGGGATTGTCGGCCGGGGCTTCGGCGCTGGCGAGTTCGAAAGCCTCGCGTGCTTCGTTCATCCGGTTCGACTGGACGAGCGCAAGACCGAGACAATGTGCGGATTGCGCCATCTCCAACTGGGATTGCGCCCCTTCGCGCCAGCGCTGCGCCGTATCCAGCGCCATTTCGGGATTGGCCGAAGCCTGCCGCAGGCAATTCGCAAGTTCGGTTGGCGGTGCCTGCTCGACGTTTTCGGAACGCGGGGGCCGGTCTCCTAATTCTTCTGGCACTTCGGGCATGGCGCCATGGCCCGGGAAGGGGCCGACCTGGAGGATCGCAAGGGCGGCGGAAGCGAGAAGGTCGGTCAAACTGTGTCCCTAATCCTGGAGAAGGCCATCCACCGTGCGCAGCAGCAGGGCGATATCCTGCGGACGCGATAGGCGGTGGTCACCGTCCTTGACGTAGGTCACTTGAACATCATCCGAACGCAAAGCTTCGGCGAGACGCTGGCTGGTTTCCCACGGAACGTCTGTATCGCGCTGGCCGTGCAGCAGGCGCACAGGTGCCGCAATAGATATCGTTTTGCCGAGCAAGCGGTGGCCCTGTCCGTCCGTGAAGAAGCCGGGATAGGTAGGTGTGGGTTCGGGCCCGTAGGGATTGGCCTCGAACACGGTTTCACCCGCCGCCAACTGTTCCTTTTGTGCGTCCGAATAGCCCCAGTCGGTGAAATCCGGCGCAGCGGCAATGCCCACCATGCCCGCGAGCATGTCGCGCAATTCCAGCCCCGCCAGCAGCATGAGCCAGCCACCCATCGACGACCCGAGGAGGACGACCTCGCCGTCGACATATGTCTCGACCAGCGTCACCACTTCTTCGCGCCAGCGGGTGAGGGTTCCATCGGCGAAATCACCTTCGCTGCGTCCGCATCCGGAATAATCTAGCAGCAGGCAGCCACGGCCCTGCTTTTGAGCCCAGTCGAACACGGCCGTCGCCTTGCCGCCATCCATGTCCGACATATAGCCCGGAAGGAAGACCAGCGTGGGGCCCTGACCTGCCAGGTGACGATAGGCGATCCGGCGCCCATCGGGCATGTCGTGATATCTAACATCGTTCATGCTCGGCAGATGTCGGGCCGATGGCCGGGCAATGCAAGTCTAGAAGAAGTCGAACTCTTCCACGTTCGGGTCTTCCTCGCACATCGACTTGAGAGCGGCGAACTCGTCATCGCTCAGCACAGGGGTAAAGCTCTTGCCTTTCGCTGCGGCGCGATAGGCTTCCGCTCTTTCGCGGGGATCGGGATGGCTCGACACCCAGCCGATCACTGCATTCTGCTCGCCCTCGGCGTCGCCGCCGATGCGCTCGAAGAAATCTGCCGCACCGAGCGGCGAGATATCGCTTTCCGCCATGCGCTCGCGGGCATATTCGTCTGCCTCGCGCTCGGCGTCGCGCGAATAGCCCATCGACGCCAGCCCGAAGACCGTTTCCCCCATGCCCGAGTTCGCGCCCGACAGCAGGATCGAGAGGCCAAACTGCCGCAGAAGCGCGGTCATGACATGGCGCTCGCGCACGTGTCCGACCTCATGGCCGAGCACGCCGGCCAGTTCCTCGGGTGTCTCGGCGTCCTGCACCAAGCCGTCGAACAACAGGACCTGTCCGCCCGGCAGGGCTACGGCATTGACCATCCCGATATTGGCCACCCCTGCGCGGACCTTCTGCTGCGCCGGATCGACAGCGCCAAGCAGCTTGGCCAGCGCGGCATCACCCTGGGGCGTGTGACACAGGCGGTTGCCCATATCTCCGATCATTGCATCGCCAAGATTGCGTTCCCAGCTTTGCGGCACACGCGGTCCCAGCCATTCGGGTGCAGTCATGAACAGCGCAACAGCCGCGACACTCACGGCAGCAAAGATCGCGGTCGCCTTGCCGATCCCGAGTTTGTCCACCCACGCCCCATAGACTTGCTTTTCGGGCAGTCTGGAAGCGAGGCCCGCAGGAAGGTCGGCGGGCAGGATGAGCCGGAAGTCCGCTTGACTGGAACGCCGATAGACCAGTTCTCCGGCGCGTTCCTCGGCATATTCGAGGTCGGTAAAGGGCACATCCGTATCGCCGCTGGAACTGCGCAGGGCGAGCACGTCGCCCCCGTTCCATACGGCCTCGCCCTCATGGCGGATGGCAGTATGGCCGTCGTACCATTGCGCGGATGCCTGGAACGCCTCGTCCATCGTCCTAGATCGCTCCGATATCGAACGCGTCGAGCAGACCTTCGCCATGTCTGGCGGTCGCGGTAGTCGACTGTGTCAGTTCGTCCAGCAGGATATCGCCGCCCGCTTCCATGTGCGTGACGAAGAATTTCCAGTGCCGGTAAGACAGGAAGACGAAGCCGATGCCCAGCGTGAGAACCACGGTCAGGACGTCGCCGATCAGCAGCATGATCCAGTCCTTGGTCGAAGCTTCGAAGCCGAAATGCAGGTCTTTCCAATGGGTTGAGCCCACGGCTTCGCGGTAGAACTTCGCGTAGAAGGCCACCGCAATCAGGCCAAGACCGACATAGAAGAACAGGCCGAGGATTATCACAGAGGTGAACAGGCCGACGCCCGCGCCCTCCTCGCCGCCAATTCCGTAGCCAGCAAGACCGCCCGTGGCCGCCGCAATCACCCCGCCGATGACGAAAACGAAAGGAGAAAGATAGAAAAGCAGAAAGCGCGCAAAGACATTGGCCGAATCGGCGTCCGCGTCGAACCGGTGCGGGCCGAAACTCATCTTGCCCCAGCGCTCGTTCCACAGGCTGGTCATCGACCAGGGAACCAGCAGCCCCAAGGCGAGATAGCCCACGAAGGTCTTCCACATGTAGGAAAGTCCGTAGGTGAAACCCTGGTCGTCGCTACCCCCGCGAATACCACGCCAGCGAGTCCGCGAAAGGCGGTAACGCAAGGCCCGAAAGCGCGCGAGACCGGTCAGATAGAAGATCATGAACAAAGGCAGCAGACCCAGAACAACCCCCGCCGTTTCGTAACCGCGCAGCACCAGCGCTTGCGAAACGAACTGAATGCCGAAGAGAGGAATTGCAAAAAGCAGCATTACCAGAACGAAGCCGATGAAAAGCTCCTTCCCGGTCCCGGTCCATTCGAGCCGCTCGTCGACGAAACGCGTGTGTGACCAGAGGTACTGCCGCTCGCGCGTGGTTGCCCAGAAGCGATAGATACCCAAAGTGACGATCGTGAGCAGCAGATTGGGCAGCGCGATCTTCGCGAAATCTTTCCAATTGCCGTCGAAGCCGAACGCACTTTCGGCCTGTATGTCATCGTAATGCATGAATAAAAGCGACCCCCCAGTCGAATGTCGGTGCTGTAACCGTTAAGCATCGACATTCGAGCGGCGGGCGGTCCGAGTCAAGCGTATCCGACTTCAATCGCGCTGGAATATTTCCTCGATAGTCATTTCGAAGACGTCGGCGATCTTGAACGCGAGCGGGAGAGACGGATCGTAGCGCCCGGTCTCGATCGCATTCACGCTTTGCCGACTGACTTCGAGCAGGTCGGCAAGGTGCTGCTGGCTCCAGTCGCGCTCGGCGCGAAGGACCTTGAGGCGGTTCTTCATTGCTCGCGCACTCTCTGCCACAGCTGGCCGATCCCGAGGCCAACCGCCCACACCGGCAGGACCCACCATGCCCATATATGCGGCACCAGTTCGAAGGTTTCGAGGAAGCCGTAGAAGATGCCGAGCGTCAGCACGACGCCGAGACCGAACAGGGCGCCCATGATCGTACGATGCCGAAGGTACTCGTCCTTCTCGTCGACCAGATAGCGGCCCATGGCCCAGATGATCCCGAGCGTGGGGAGCGCGGGCAGCATGGCGAGACCAAAAAGAACGGGCCCGGTGACTTCGTAATTGCGCCACAGCGTGATCGCGATGCCGAGGCCGAGCACATAGCCGATGCTGCTGACGACGACACGCTTGTTATAGAGCCGTAGGGCCTCGCTCGAACAGCCGCTCTTGGCCTGCGCCCGGATCATCGGAACGAGCAGCACGCAGGCCAGCGCCATCAGGATGAAGCCGGTCGGGCCGTTGATTGCGCCGCCGAGCTTGAGGGCTCCGATGACGGCCACATTGGCCAGGTAGAGGCCGGCCCAGAAGGCCGGCCCGCGCCCGGTGCTTGGGGTCGTTTCGCCGTTCATGCCTTGCCACGCTTCAGAAGATTGCAGGACTTGCGATCACGCAGCCATGCAGCGGGGACCAAGGCGAGGAGGAGAAAGGGCGAAAACTGTGCTAACTCCTGCGGCACGACGTCGTAAACCGAAAGCAGCGCGATGGTCATCATGGCGGCGGCAAGTAGAAGCGAGAGATGGATCTGTTTCATGGCAAGTGTCCTTTTCTTGATGTAAAGGGTGGTTGTCATGATTTGGCTCTCATGTCAAGTGTGCTTTCCAAATTGGAGCGCAGGCTTTCCATGCTCACTTTTCCTGCTTGTCATGAAGTGGCCATAGGGCGCAGTCATTGCGGTGTGAGAGGAGAGCGCCCGCAATGTCACTGACCGAACCGCCCCAGTCGCCGAGGATGCCATCACTGGATCGCCGCTCGCTGTTCAAGGGCGCAGCGCTCGGAGCAGGTCTGGTCGCAGCGCCGATTGCTGCCCGCTCGAGCGGCAATGGCTTTAGTCATGGCGTTGCGAGCGGCGAGCCTGGCCATGACCGCGTGCTTCTGTGGGCCCGCTATGCCGCGACGCAGGATACGGCGATCGGCTGGCAGGTGATGGAGGCCGATGCGAACCGCCGCGTTGTCGCCGAAGGCACGGTGACGGCTTCGCCCGACAACGACTTCTGTTGCAAGGCGTGGGCACAGGGCCTCGAGCCGGGCAAATGGTATTACTTCCGCTTCACCGCGCCCGATGGGTCGACATCAGACATGGGCCGCACGCGCACACTGCCGCAAGGTGCGGCAACGCGCTGGCGCATGGCGGTGTTTTCCTGCTCCAACATCGGTTTTGGCTGGTTCAACGCCTATCGCCACGCAGCCGAAGCCAACGAGTTCGACTGCGCGCTGCACCTTGGCGACTATTTCTACGAATATCCGCAAGGCAGCTATCCCTCGCAGCGCGAATTCCTGGAAGCGCGTGCCCCGCTCGATCCGCTCTCCGAAACGGTCGCGCTAGCCGATTACCGGGCGCGGTTCGCCCAGTATCGTTCCGACGGGGACCTTCAGCGTCTTCACCAAATGTACCCCATGATTGCCGGCTGGGACGACCACGAAAGCACCAACGATAGCTGGGAAGGCGGCGCGCAGAATCACCAGCCGGAAACGGAAGGTCCCTGGCCGGTTCGCAAGGCTGCCGCGATGCGTGCCTATCGCGAATGGATGCCCGTATCGGACGAACCATGGGCCGCTTACGAGGTGGGCGACCTTGCGACGCTGTTTCGGCTTGAAACCCGACTTACGGCGCGCGCGCAGCAGTTCGATTACAACAGCCTTTTGCGCCGGATGACCTCGCCCGAAGACGGCATTGCACGTCTCGCTGCATTCCGGGACGGGGAATATCGCGATCCAGCGCGCGAGGTTCTGGGTGCTGCCCAGCAGGCCTGGCTGGCCGAGGGCCTGAAACGTTCCCGCAGAGGCGGAAAGACGTGGCAGGTACTCGTCCAGCAGGTTCTCATGGGCAAGGCCGCATCAGCGACCTCGCTTACCGACAACCTCCCGGACGGTCTGCCCGATTACGTGCTGGAGCGGGTCAGGGCAGGCGCAATCGCCAGCCGCGCGGAACTGCCGCTTAACATGGACGCCTGGGACGGCTATCCCGCCGCCCGTGCGCGCCTGTACGAGGCTGCGCTGGCTGCCGATGCCAATCTCGTCAGCCTCGCGGGCGACACGCACAACGCCTGGGCCTTCGACCTGGCTCATGGCGGGGAATCGGTCGGCGTCGAATTCGGCGGGCACTCGGTCACGTCACCCGGCTTCGAGAATTTCCTCCCGCAGATTGCGCCTGGCGACATTGCTAATGCACTTGTCGCGCGCAATCCTGAGCTGAAATGGATGGATTCGTCGAGGCGCGGATACATGGTCGTCGAGCTGACACCGGGCCGATCGACCAGCGAATACCGTTTCCTTTCCAGCGTTCGCGAAAAGGGTGCAGGTGTGGTCGCGTCCCATCGCATTTCCACCCTCGCCGGTTCGCGCCGCCTCGATATCGGTTGAGATTTTAATCTCTCCCCGTTATCTCGAAAGACATGACGCAAAAGCGCACCACGACTGCGACTACTACCACCCCGGCTTTCCGGGGGCGGTTGGTCGCGATCTGACGCGATACTCCGCCGCCCGGTTTCGGGCGGCACGGCGTTACCTCCCGAAATCGCAAAATTCTCCCAAACGCCGCTTCAAGGCTGCGCCTAGCTGTGCCATGGGCCTCGTCAAGTCGAGACGGGACAGCAATCCGCGCCAACCAAACGGATGAGACGATGACGGAACTTCTGAAGATCAGCCTGCCCGACGGTTCGGTGCGCGAAATGGAACCGGGCAGCACGCCTGCCGATGTGGCCGCGGCGATCGGCCCCGGCCTAGCCAAGGCTGCAATTGCCGCGCGCGTCGACGGCGAATTGCGCGACATCAACCGTCCCTTCGAAGGCAATGCCGAACTGGCGCTGGTCACTTCACGCGACGAGGAAGACGCGCTCGAACTCGCCCGGCACGACTTCGCGCATGTCCTCGCCGAAGCGGTGCAGTCGCTCTGGCCGGGCACGCAGATCACATTCGGCCCGGCGACCGACGACGGCTTCTATTACGATGTGAAGGCGCCCGACACGCGCGAGCCGTTCTCGATGGACGACCTCCCCGCGATCGAGGAGGAGATGCGCCGCATTATCAAGGCCGACAAGCCGCTGCGCCGCGAAGTCTGGAGCCGCCAGCAGCTGATCGACAAGTGGGAAGCCGAGGGCGAGGTCTTCAAGGCCGAGTGGGCCCGGGAACTGCCCGAGAACGAGGAGCTGACCGTATATTGGAGCGGTGAGGACTGGCTCGACATGTGCCGCGGCCCGCATCTTGCCAGCACGGGCAAGCTCGATCCGCAGGCTTTCAAGCTGATGCGCGTGGCCGGCGCCTATTGGCGCGGTGACCAGAAGAATGCGCAGCTCACGCGTATCTACGGCACCGGCTGGCTCAACAAGAAGCAGCTAAACGCGCACCTCACGCGTCTGGAAGAAGCGACCAAGCGCGATCACCGTAAGCTGGGCCGCGAAATGGATCTGTTCCACCTTCAGGAAGAGGCGCACGGATCGGTCTTCTGGCATCCCAACGGCTATCGCATCTGGCGCGAACTCGAAGCCTATATGCGCCGCAAGATGGACGGTGGCGGCTACCGCGAAATCAAGACGCCGCAACTGATGGACGTGCGCCAGTGGGAACAGTCGGGCCACTGGGGCAAATACGCCGAGAACATGTTTGCGGTGCCCGATATGGTGCCGGAAGTGGACGATAGCGGGGCAGGTTCGCACCCCAGCGTCGCGCCCGATTCCGACTGGATGGCGATCAAGCCGATGAACTGCCCGGCCCACGTGCTGGTCTTCAAGCAAGGCATCACCTCCTATCGCGACCTGCCAATCCGCCTGGGCGAAATGGGCTGCTGCCATCGCAACGAGCCGCATGGCGCGCTCCACGGGCTGATGCGCGTGCGCCAGTTCACCCAGGACGATGCGCATATCTTCTGTACCGAAAAGCAGGTCGTCGAAGAAGTCCGCGCCTTCTGCAAGCTGGCGGACGAGGTCTATTCGGACTTCGGCTTCACCTACGAAATCAAGCTGGCGCTGCGCCCCGAAAAGCGGCTCGGCACCGACGCGGACTGGGACCGCGCCGAACAGGAACTGCGCGATGCGGTCGAGGAAGCCGGCATGGCCAATGCGGATTACGGTTGGGAAGAACTGCCCGGCGAAGGCGCCTTCTATGCCCCCAAGCTCGAATGGCACCTTACCGATGCGATCGGCCGCACCTGGCAGGTCGGCACGATCCAGGGCGACCGGGTTCTGCCCGAACGTCTCGATGCGACCTATGTCGGCGAAGATGGCGAGAAACATCGCCCGGTAATGCTGCACCGCGCGATCTTCGGCAGTTACGAACGCTTCATCGGCATTCTGATCGAACATTTTGCCGGGCGGCTTCCCTTATGGCTCGCGCCGACGCAGGCGGTGGTCGCCACCATCGTCTCGGACGCGGACGATTACGCGAAGGAAGCGGTCGCCAAGCTGGAAGCTGCGGGTATCCGCGTGTCCAGCGATCTTCGAAACGAGAAGATCAACTACAAGGTGCGCGAGCACAGCCACGCGAAGGTCCCGCATCTGCTGGTGGTGGGAATGCGCGAAGCCGAGGAAGGCACCGTCGCGGTCCGCACGCTGGGGCAGCAGCACCAGAAAGTGATGCCGCTCGACGAAGCGATCGCCATGCTGCGTACCGAGGCGACACCGCCGGACCTGCGCGAAGGCTGATACGCCGGTGGAATTGTTCGCCGGTTATGGCACGGCGGCGGTAATCGCCGCGCTGCTGGCCGCTTTCGGTTCCGCCTTCGTGCGCGGACTGACGGGGTTCGGCATGGCGATCCTGCTCGTGCCGATCCTCGCGCTGGCGCTCGCGCCGGTGGACGCGGTGCTGCTGGCGAACTTCCTCTCCGTGTTCATCGGCCTGACCGAGCTCCGGCGGCTGCTGCGGGGTGCGGAACGTTCGGCATGGATCATCATCACGCTGGTCGCCGTGACCACACCCCTCGGCCTCTATGCACTCACCGTCACAAGCCCCGATATCGCGCGGCTGGTCATCGCCGTCATCGCTCTCTCCGCCTTCCTCGCCATTCTGCTTCCGCGCCGCGGAGGCCTAGACCACCATCCCGCAACCACCACGGGTGTCGGGGTGCTGAGCGGCCTGATGACCGGTTATGCCGGAATGCCGGGACCGCCCGTCGTGCCCTATTACGTGGGGCGCGACATCCCGCGCGAGGTGGCCAAGGCTTCGATGATGCTGATCTTCACCTGCGCATCGAGCGTGGGATTGGCGGGCGGCGCGGCGATCGGCGTTCTCGACTGGTCTCTGGTCCCGCTGGCTGCGCTGCTGTTTCCCGCCGTGCTGCTGGGCAACCGCTTGGGCGACAAGGCATCGGGCCGGATCGAGGACCGGACCTGGCGAATCAGCGTGGGTGTGGTGCTTGGCGGAGCGGCAGTGGGCGCGCTGTGGAAGGCGTTCGGCTAGCGTGCGAACTTTTCCCGCGCGAGTCCTAATCAGAAGGGGAGCGCGGGTCCGGCCAGGATCAGCGCAAGCCCGCACCCGCTCACGATGGCGGCGCGCGCCGCATCGCCCAGCGGAAATGCCGGGACATGAAAGCGTACGAGAGCGATAGCCTTTGCCATGCGGGCATTCTCCGCCCAATTTGCTAACGAAGGGTTAACTGTGCCTCACGCCCGGGGCATTTGCTGGCTGGCGCAGTGGAAACCGCCGCCGCCTGCAAGCACCGCATCGCCGCGCAATCCGATGGTGGCCCGGTCGGGGAACAGCTCGGCAATGGCCGCCACGCCTTCCTCGTCATGCGGGCTGCCGAAGGTCGGCACCACCACGAGGTGGCTGGTAATGGCGAAATTGGCATAGCTCGCGGGTTCGATCCGGTCGCCGCTCGTTACGAGGCCGGGCGAAGGGATTTCCTTTACCGTCACCCCCGCCGCCTGTGCCCGGGCCCTGGCATCGGCATAGATTCCGGCGTTGGGATCGTCCTTGCCGGTGGCTCGCGGCAGCGCCAGCGTATTGGGTCCGACGAACCGCGCCAGATTGTCCACGTGCCCGTCGGTATGATCGTTTATCAATCCATCGCCGAGCCACAGCACGCGGGTGAAGCCCAAGTCCTGCTTCAGACGGTCCTCTATCTCGGTGCGGGAGAGCTGCGGATTGCGATTGGGATTGAGCAGGCATTGCTCGGTCGTCGCGACGAGGCCGGTGCCGTCGCCATCGATCGCGCCGCCCTCGAGAATCCAGTCCGAGACTTCCAGCGGCAGGCCGGCGTCCTCGGCCAGTTCCGCGCCGACAGTCTGATCTCCGTCCATCAGATACTTGCCGCCCCAGCCGTTGAAACCGAAACGCCGTGCGACCCTGTGGCCCCTGCCGTCGATCAGCACCAGGGGGCCGGTATCGCGCAGCCAGACGTCCCCGTAGGTCCGGCGCTCAAACTTCACCCCACCGCTCACGAGATCGCGTGCGCGCTGTTCGTTCGCCGCATCGCGGACCAGAAGGCGCACCTCCTGCCCGCTTTCGGCCACGGAATTGGCGAAAGCGGCAATCTGCTCCTGCGCCTGCGGAAGCACCTCTGGCCATTCCTCGGCGTCGTGCGGGAAGCCGATCCACAGCCAGTCCTGCGGGGCCCATTCGGGGGGCATGGTCCATCGGGGCGTATCGCTCATGCGCGGCGGTTAGAACCTGCGGAGCGGTTCGCGCAACGAAAAAGGGGACGCCGAAGCGCCCCCTTTCCTTCTGCCGTTTTATTCAATTCAGGCGTCGGCGGCCTTGGCCCCGTCCTTCGACTTTCCGTTCGAAGGCAGAGCAGCCTGTTTCGCCTTCGGTTCCTGCTTCGGCTCTTCGGCGCCGCCAGAATTGGCGGCTAGCCCGGCGGTCTGTTCCGCCGGCCCCTTGACCAGGCTGTTGAGGCTCGAGCCGTCGAGGCCCAGTTCCTTCATCAGCCCGTCCAGCACGGGTGCCTGCGCGCGATAGGCGAGCGCCGCGCTGACCGCATCGGTCGCGAGGTTGCCCGATCCGCCGCCCGCGGCGGCCGCGCCATTGCCGGCTCCCCCGCCCGTGCGGTGGCCGCCGCCATTGGTAAGGCCGTCGATCTGCACGATCTTGATGCTCTCGATCGCTTCCATCGGCTTGGCGCTTTCGCGTACGAGCTCGGGCAGGACCTTGAGGAGCGCCATCTTGGTCTGCAGGCTGATCTGGTCGGAGGACAGGATGTTCGCCGCCTCGTTGATCGCCTTCTGACCGGCCGCCTCGACCTCGAAACGGACGCGCGCAGCTTCGGCCCGCAGCTTCTCGGCTTCGGCCTCGCCCGATGCCTCTAGCCGTGCGGCTTCGGCGCGGTTGGATGCAGCATCCTTTTCGGCTTCGGCATCGACGCGGATCTTGATTGCATCGCGTTCCGCCTGCTTCGAGGCTTCGATCAATTCGATCTTCTTCTGCCTTTCGGCGATTTCGCTCTCGCGGCTGGTCGCAACCTGTTCTTCGGCCGCAACCGCCTTGGCGCGGGCCGCGTCGGCTTCGGACTTGGCCTGGCTTTCCTCACGGCTCTTGTTCTGGACCGCGATCTGCTGTTCCTGCCGGGCGATTTCGAGCGCGCGCTGCTGGTCGATCCGTGCCTCTTCCACGAGACGGTCGGCCTCGATCTGCTGCGCATCGACCTGCTTCTTGGCTTCGATCCGCGCGGCATCGGATTCGCGCGTGCGTTCTGCCTGTTCGCGCGCGATTTCCGCCGATTGGGCGGCACGCCGCACTTCGACCTCTCGCTCCTGCTCCAGCCTTGCATATTCCTGGTCGCGGCTGATCTCGAACGAACGCTGGTTCGCCTCGAGGTTCTTGGTTTCCATCTGCACGCGGGTGTCCTGCTCGATGTCGTTGCGCAGTTTCTTGCGCGCCTCGATCTGCTCGGTCAGCTTGGTCAGACCCTCGGCATCGAAGGCGTTGTTGGCGTTGAAATGCTCGATGCTGGTCTGGTCTAGACCTGTGAGCGAGACCGATTCCAGCTCCAGCCCGTTCATCGCAAGGTCGTTGGACGACACCTGCTGCACCTTCTGGACGAAGTCGGCGCGCTGTTCGTGCAACTCGTTCATCGTCATGCCCGCAGCCACACTGCGCAGGGCGTCGACGAACTTGCCCTCGACCAGATCCTTCAGCATTTCGGGCTGCATCGTGCGCTGACCCAGCGTCTGCGCGGCCATGGCGATGGCTTCGGCATCGGGCTTCACGCGGACGTAGAATTCGGCTTTCACGTCGATCCGCAGGCGGTCGAGCGTGATCAGCGCCTCGCCGTCGCGGCGGACGACCGAGAGGACCAGCGTGTTCATGTTAACCGGCATGGTTTCATGAAAGACGGGCAGCACCAGCGCGCCGCCGTTCATGATCACCTTTTCGCCGCCGAAGCCGGTCCGGACGAAGGCGGTTTCCTTCGACGCCCGGCGATACATCTTCAGCAGGAAGGTCAGGATTATGATGCCGAGCAGCGTTCCGCCGCCGACCATGACCAGTGATGTTCCGAATAGACTTTCCATTATTCCCCCTCGTTAGTTCCCTGTGGGCGACAGGCGGCGCTCGGCCAGCGCAGTCGCGTAAAAACGATTGCCATCGCGGCGAACGAGCAGGACCTCGTCGCCCGCGTGCAGTTCGGATGCCTCTTCATGCGGTTCGACCATGACGTGATGGGTCTGGCCATGCACATCCTTCACCCGGGCTCGCGCCGGAGACATGGCGCGTGCCACGCCCACAGTGATTGTCGCACGGCGGCCAAGAAGGCTTTCGGTGTTTACCGCGGTGGTATGGCCCTTGGGCAGCAGCGCGCCCAGCGGCCGGGCGAACACGCCCGTCACCGGTATCGCTGCTCCCGCTGCGATCAGCGCGGCGAGCCAGCCGTAAAGCGCCGAACCGGTGAGGCTTTGCGCAAGCTCCTGAACCGACAGGCCGATACCTGCGAACAGGAACAGGAATACCGCGAGCCAGATCGTGAGCGGAAGGCGCCCGATACCGAGCAGCGTCAGCAGCCCATCGAGCATGCCGGCGTCCGGCAAACCATCGCTATCGGCATCGAGGTCCACATCAGCATCGCCAAAGTCGGCAACGCCGACCAGCTGGACGACCGCGAGGACCAGCATGATGACGAGCGCGGCCGCAAACGGCATGTTATGCGGCTCGAGCAATGTCATGATTTCCCCACTTTGTGCGCAGGAGCGCCCCGCCTCCGACAAGCGCCGGAAGCCTATCGTCCTACTGTTGTATTCATGTCATTCACCTAGCAGAAATCTGCGACGAACCGTAGGAATATGCGACGAACCGAGTTCGATTATTCTGCTCCTTGAGAGTTTTACTTGCCGAACCGGATTTCGACTTCGCGCGGCAGGCCCTGGAGCGCGCGGTGCCTCCTTTGACGGCGGTGTTTCGACTGGAGTTTGCCCGTTGCAGCGAAGTCGCGGAGCAAGTGGCGAGATTTCCTACATGCGTGCAGCCTGCCACAGTGCGGCGGCTCTTTCAGACCGTCGATCACCCGCATCAGCGTGCGCGCTCCGGCATGGCGCAAGCCGACAACAGCTCTCGCAAGCCGACAGGCCGCCGGCGCAAGCTGACAGGCCGGCAGCCAAAGGTGACGCCTTTCCTGCCCAAGCCGACGGGCATTTTCCGCAAGCGGACGCTTTTTGCATAAGCCGACAGTGTTTTGGCCCTGGACAGTGTAACACCCGGTCCATGTCTCAGGCTTCGCAGCGCGAGGCCGCACGCCGACCGCCTCGAATCAGGCGGGGAAGCAGAAGGTGGCTAGGCGCGGCGTCCAGGTTTCGGGCGCGCGCTCGGTCGCTTTCACGCCCGCTCCGTTTCGACCTCCGCCTTCGCCAGGAATTCGTCGCGCAGTTCGCGCTTGTAGAGCTTGCCGTTCGCCTCCCGCGGTAATTGGGCGCGGAAGTCGAACAGTTTGGGCATCTTGATCTTGGCCAGCCTGGGGGCAAGGAAATCGCGCAGCTCCGCTTCCAGATCGGCACCCGCTTCGGCCATATCCTTGGGCTGGACCACCGCGACCACCTTTTCGCCGAAATCAGGACAGGGCGCGCCGATCACGGCGGCATCCATCACCTTGTCGTGCGTGACCAGCAGGTTCTCGATCTCCTGCGGATAGATGTTCACCCCGCCAGAGATGATCATGTGGCTCTTGCGGTCGGTGAGGTAGAGATAGCCATCCTCATCGACATGGCCGATATCGCCCAGCGTCATCCAGCCTTCCGGATGCATGGCCTCGGCGGTCTTTGCCGGATCGTTGTGATAGCTCGGGATCTGGTCGTTCTCGAAGAACAGCAGCCCGTCCTGACCGGCGGGGAGTTCCTCGCCGTCGGGCCCACAGACATGGAGCTTTCCGTGGATGGCCTTGCCGACGCTGCCGGGGTGCTGCAGCCAGTCCTCCGCCTTGATCAGCGTCATCCCGATGCCTTCGGATCCGGCATAATATTCATTGATGATCGGACCCCACCATTCGATCATCTCGCGCTTGATCGGCACCGGGCAAGGCGCCGCGGCGTGAAGGGCGCGCTGGTGGCTGGACAGATCGTAACCTTCGCGCTCTTCCGGTTCCAGCTTGAGCATGCGGACGAAATGCGTCGGCACCCACTGGCTGTCGGTCACCTTGTATTTCTGGATCGTGTCGAGGGCGTGCTGGGGCTCGAACTTCTCCATCACCACGACTGTGCCCCCGAGGCGATGTGCGGTTGTGCACCAGCCCAGCGGGGCCGCGTGATAGAGCGGGGCGGGCGACAGATAGACCATGCTTCCGTCGGCTGGCATTCCCGCGCCCATGATCGCCAAGCCTACCAGCGGGTTGACCGCCTCGATATCGTCACTGTCCGGCGGTGCAGGGCGCACACCCTTTGGCGATCCGGTCGTCCCGGAAGAATAGAGCATGTACTGGCCTGGTGCCTGGTCCGGGATCGGATCTGCAATCTGTCGGTTCAGCGCGGCCTCGTAATCTTCCGCGCCTTCGCCGCCGACGATCAGCAGGTCGATGTCGCCACATTCCTTCCGGAGTGCCTGCAGGACGTCGTCGAACTTCCGGCTGGTGACGAGCAGTTTCACACCGGCGTCTTTAAGGATGTAGCATATCTCGGGAGCGGTGAGGCGGGTCGAGACCGGCACCATCATCGTGCCTGCGCGCTGCGATCCCCAGACCAGCGGCAGGTAATGGATGGTGTTCTCCATCAGCACACCGAAGTGGTCGCCCCGGCTAAGACCCTTGGAGCGCAGCAATTGCGCAAAGCGATTGGCATAGGCATCCATCTCGCCATAGCTCATCGTCTCGCCGCTCCCGGCCATGATGATGGCGGGGTGGTCGGGGCGTGATCTGGCATGCGATATTGGATGCATCGGGGGTCCTCTCTCCTCCGGCGGTCCGCTTGAACGGGACTCGTCCGGTTGCAGGAAGAAACCTAACCGACCAGCGCGTGCGGGCAAGAAAAAAGGCGGCCGGGTCTCCCCGCCGCCCTTTTCCGCAGTCCCGAAGGGCTTGATGCCCGGGATTATTCTTCGTCGTTACCGCCCTGTCCGCCCTCGGCCATCGCCAGCGCAAAGGCCTGCTGCGCGTCCGATTCGACCATGTAGGGAACCGGGTTCACGGCCTGGCCGTCGATGCGGACTTCGTAATGAAGGTGCGGACCGGTCGAACGGCCGGTCGAACCGACGTAGCCGATAACGTCACCCTTACGAACGCGAGTTCCGGCACCAACTGCGATGCGCGACATATGGGCATAGCGTGTCTGGATGCGGGCGCCATGTTCGATCGAAACGTAATTGCCGTAGCTGGAGAATGGCTCGGCCTTGGAGACATAACCGTCCGCCGTTGCATAGATCGGCGTGCCGGTGGTGGCTGCAAGGTCGACACCCTTATGGCCCATGCGGCGCTTGAGCACCGGGTGGGTGCGGGTGCCGTAATCGCTGGTCATGCGTGCATCGTGCAGCGGCATGCGTGAGGGAACCGAAACCTGGGGACGAATTGCCGCCACTGGCTGGCTGGGGTTTTCCCAGCGGGCGAAAAGTTCGGTGAACTGCTCATCACCGTCTTCCGATCCCTGCGCCGTAACCTTCGACATGTCGATGGCGCCCACTGCGGCAGCGGCATTGGTATCCGCCTGTGCCGGAGTGGCAGCAATCGAAAGACCTGCTGCAGCCATAGTGAAAGCCAGCGTTGTGCGCTTGGTGATCATGCTAAACCCGTCCATCCGGCACGGTTTCCCGCGCCTTTTTGTCCCGGATCGAAAGAGGCGTCCCGGCCTTTATCGATCTCTTTTCAACTCCGCCGGAACCCCCCGGCATCTCGTGAGTTTGGGTTTTGCTGGAAAAGGTTAATCAGGCAATACCTGCGTAGAAGTCCCGCGATAAACCGGCTGCCGAACGCGCTGAGTCGTTGAATGGTGGCTTCAGACCCCCCGAAAAATGTCTTTTGACCAGATTTCGCCATGATCTTGGCGGGTTCTCCCCGCGCGCTGCGCAAATTTCCCGGAAATGCTTGGCACCGAGAGCAACATGACGAATTTCATCGTCAAGGATTCGCTGCAGAACTTTAGCCCCGTTTTCATCACCTTGCGCGCGAACACGTGACAGCATGGCTGGAGTGACATCCAGCCCCCGAGCCTCCAGGACCATCGGAACGATCGCCAGCCGCGCGGCAACGTCGTGAGCGGTGTCCTGCGCCGCACTCCACAACCCGTCGTGCGCAGGCAACGCCCCATAGGAAGACCCGAGCGAATCGAGCTTTCGCTCGAGAATCGCGAAGTGCATCGCTTCGTCCGCGGCGACCGAAAGGAAATCCGAAACAAAGGCTTGGCCCATCGATTCGCCGAATCGCCCTGCCATATCGAGCGCGAGGTCGATTGCGACGAATTCGATATGGGCGAGCGAATGCCACAGTGCGATGCGGCCCTGTTCCGAACCGCCCCGTCCGCGCCTTGGCATGTCGCGCGGCAAGCGCAGTTCGACCTGTGCGGGCCATGCGGGCCGATCCGGCATGGCGCAGTCGAAGGCGAAATCCAGCCGGCCTAGCCGCCAGTCACGCGCCACCTTGCGGGCAGCGAAGACCTTCGCGGTCTTGTCGCCGGTCAGCAAGGCATCGCGGATGGCGCAGGACACCGAGATCATGCGGAGCGTGCTGCTTCCAATACCTCCTTGGCATGGCCCTTTACGCGGACCTTGGGCCAGATGCGAAGGATCTTGCCCTGTTCGTCCAGCAGGTAGGTCGAACGGATCATGCCCATATAGGTGCGTCCGTAATTCTTCTTCTCGCCCCATACACCAAGCTGGTCGGAGAGCCCGCCTTCCTCTGCGTCGGTGGAGAGATCTACCGTGAGATCATGCTTGGCGATGAAGTTCTGGTGCTTCTTCGCGGAATCCTTGCTCACGCCCAGCAGAGCGGTACCGGACTTCTCGAATTCGGGCTTGAGTTCGGTGAAGTCTTTCGCCTCCATCGTGCAGCCCGGGGTGTTGTCTTTCGGATAGAAGAAGACGACCGCTTTCCTGCCCGCGAAGTCACCCTTGGTTATCGTTCCTCCATTGGGTGTTTCCATCTCGAAGTCGGGAAAGGCGTCGCCCTCTGCATAAGTCGTCATTGGTCCAGCTCCAGTGTCTCGTCGAAAATCGATTTCCATGTATCTGCAACTTGCTGCCGCGCCTCGCCGAAATTGCGGACGAGATCGGCAAGATCCTTCGCCTCGCACAGCCGCGCAAGGATGCTTCCGGGCGCCTCGCCGGGGATGGAAAGGGCCGGGGCAAGCAGGCGGGTACCCACCAGCAGCCGCGTCATCAAGCGATGCGGGCCGGCGAGCCCCTCCAATTCCGGAAACTTCGTAATGGCGTCTTCCAGATGCGGGGTAAGCCCCTGCCGGTCGCGCAGTTGGAGGAAGTGCACGAGGAACTCGAGGTCGACCAGTCCCCCGCGCAGAAGCTTGGCATCCAGCGGGCCTTTCGCAGGCTTGTGCGCCGCCATCTCTGCGCGCATCTTGAGCAGGTCGGCGCGCAATGAATGCTGATCCCGCGCGCGGCAGAGTACGTCTTGCAGAATGGCTTGCACCCTGCCCTTGGCCGTATCGCTCCCGGTCAGAACCCGGGCGCGGGTGAGCGCCATATGCTCCCACGTCCAGGCGTCTTGCTGCTGGTACCGCTCGAAGCTTTCGAGGCTTACGGCCAGTGGCCCCTGCGCGCCTTGCGGTCGAAGCCGGGTGTCCACCTCGTATAGCGCCCCTTCCGCGGTCGGGACGGAAAGCGCGGCGCTGACCCGCTGGGCCAGGCGGTTGAAATAGAGTGTCGCACCCAGCGGCCTCTCGCCATCGCTCTCCGCTTCGTGGCTGCCAGTGAACAGATAGATGATGTCGAGATCGGATTCGTGGGTCAGCGCCCCGCCTCCGAGGCGGCCCAGGCCGAGCACCAGCAATTCGGATCCTTCGATCCTGCCGTGTTTGCGAGCGAACTCCGCTCCTGCCGCTTCCTGCGCGGTCTCGAGCGCAGCTTCCGCCACCCGCGACAGCGCCGCCGCGATATCGAGCGGATCGTGTGCGGCTTCGATCAACTGAACGCCCAGTGCGAAGCGGGTTTCGCCGGTCACTATGCGGATGCGGTCGAGCCGGTCCTCGTAAGTGTCTCCGCGTTCGCCCCTGCGCATGGCGGCTGCCAGGTCTTCGCGAGAGCCGGGCAGATCGAGTGCGCTCCGATCGATCAGCGTATCCACCAGTTCGGGACGGCGCGCGATGGCATCGGCCAGTGGCGGAGCAAGGGTCAGGCAGTCGGCCAGTAATTGCATGAGGCCAGGTCGGGCTTCGAGCAGCCGAAAGAGGTTGATCGCGCTCCTCAGTCTATTGAGGAGACTTTCCCACCGCGCAACCGCACGCTCCGGGTCTTCGGAAGCGGCAAGCGAGGAGAGGAGGGTCGGGCGGATCGCTTCGAAGGCAGACAAGGCGGCGGTACTTCTCAGCGGCGGATACCGACCGTCGGTCCAGCCGAGGACACGCTCCTCCAGCGCATGGTCGAGCTTCGCATTGGCGTCGCCGGCAGCAAGGTGGGGACTGTCAGCAGGAACCGAAATCCTGTCCTCTGCCAGCAGCGCGTCGTATCGCTCGGCAACCGGTCCGGTAAGGCTGGCGATATGTTGGAGCCACGCGGAACCACCGGAAAATCCGTCCAGCCGGGCGGCATTGTCCAATGCCTCGCCCGCAGGCAGAGCGTGGGTCTGCTGGTCGGCCACCATCTGCAACCTGTGTTCGATCAGCCGGAGACCGTCGTAGCTTTCGCCCAAGGCGCGCGCGTCGTCTGCTCCGATGCGGCCGGTGGCGGCCAGCGCATCGAGCGCGGCCCGGGTGTGCTTGCGGCGGATCGAGGGGTCGCGCCCGCCGTGAATCAGCTGGTGTGTCTGGGCGAAGAACTCGATTTCGCGAATGCCGCCGCGACCAAGCTTGACGTTGTATCCGGGTGCGGGCTCGCTTGGGCCCGACTGCTTGTCGCGGATCCGGTGGGTGAGTCGGCGCACTTCGTCGATGGCCCCGAAATCGAGGCTCCGCCGCCAGATGAAGGGCCGAATGTGATCGAGAAAGGCTTCGCCTGCCGCGACATCGCCTGCACAGGCGCGCGCGCGAATGAAGGCGGCACGTTCCCAGGCAAGCGCCGAACTTTCGTAATGCATGATCGCGGCGTCGAGCGGGATGGCCAGCGGGCTGACTTCCGAAGCCGGACGCAGGCGCAGATCGACGCGGAAGACATATCCCTCGCTGGTGACTTCCGACAGCATTCGCACCACATCGCGCACATAGCGCTGTGCCGCTTCGCCCGGCTCGTCGCGTTCGCGGCGTGGAAGGGTGGCGGGATCGTACAGCAGAATGGGGTCTATATCGGACGAGTAATTCAGTTCGCCCGCGCCATGCTTGCCGAGAGCAAGGCCGATCATGCCTTGGGGCTCGGCATCTTCGACCCGCCGGGCGATAGCTGCCCCGATCGCCCGGTGAAGAGCGCGATCGGCGAAGAGCGACAGTTCCCGCATCACCTTTTCCAGCGAGAATTCCCCGGCGAGATCGCCGATCGCCAGCACCAGGGCCAGCGCGCGTTTCTCCCGGCGCAGGGCAAGCCCGGTGTCATCGATACCCTCGCCTGCAGACTTGGCCAGGGCGAGCGCCGCATCTGCGTCACCCTGATCAAGCAATTCTGCAAGGTCGGGACGCCGTTCCAGTCCGCGCGACAGGAAAGGGGCGTGGTTTCGCGCGCGATCCAGTGCATGGTTCCAGTCGGCAGGCATCGCATCCGCTCTGCCGAAGCACGTCGCACGGCGCAAGCTTGCGTCACCGGGCGGAGCAGTGCAACAAGCACGCCACGGATAACGCAAACGAGAGGTTGCCCCCCAATGATCCGCACGACACTGGTTGCAGCATCGGCGCTGCTGCTTGCCGCCTGCAACGCTTCGATCGAGGACGAGGCGGGTTCCGCCACAGGCCTCGACATCCCCGATATCGCCAGCGGCGAAATCTCCGAAGAGACGATGAAGACGATAACCGAACGTCTCTCCTCCGACGAATTCGAAGGCCGCATGCCGGGTACGGCAGGCGAGGAGAAGACCGTCGCATACCTGATCGAACAGTTCGAGAGGGTCGGGCTCGAGCCGGGCAACAACGGCAGCTGGACCCAGAAGGTGCCGCTGGTCGAAATCACCGGCAAGGACTTCGCCCCGCTGACCATTTCCGGCGATGATGGCGAGCCGATGGAATTCGAATATGGCAACGAGTGGGTAGGTGTGTCCTATCGCGAGGAAGCCGAAACTGCGCTGGAGGATAGCGAACTCGTATTCGTCGGGTATGGCATCAACGCGCCCGAGAAGGACTGGAACGACTACGAAGGCGTCGACATGACCGGCAAGACGGCCGTTATCCTCGTCAACGATCCCGATTTCGGCACGCAATCGCTTGAAGGCCCCTTCGGCGGCAAGGCGATGACCTATTACGGTCGGTGGACCTACAAATACGAAGAGGCGGCGCGCCAAGGTGCAGCTGGCGCGATCATCATCCACGATACGGAACCCGCTTCCTATGGCTGGAACGTGGTCGAAAGCAGCTGGTCGGGCCCGCAGGCCTATGCCCAGCGCGGCGAGAATGCGCCGCCGCTGACGACGATGAACGGCTGGGTACAGAATGAAGTCGCGCAGCAGATCTTCGAAGCTGCGGGCGAGGATTTCAGCAAACTGGCAGCAGCGGCGAAGAAGAAGGACTTCAAACCGGTGCCGCTGGGCCTGACCGCCTCGACCAGTTTCTCGAACGATATCCGCACCTTCGAATCGCAGAACGTGATCGGCATTCTTCCGGGCACCGAGCGACCAGAGGAATACGTCATGCATACGGCGCACTGGGACCATCTCGGTCGCTGTACGCCAGCTCCGGACGGTGACGACATCTGCAATGGCGCGGTCGACAATGCGACAGGCACGGCCGCACTGGTAGCCCTGGCCGAGGCGCAGGCGAAGACCGGGCCCACGGCTCGCAGCCTCGTTTTCCTTGCGGTGACGGCAGAGGAATCCGGCTTGCTCGGCGCAGACTACTATGCCGCCAACCCGGTCTTCCCGCTCGAGCAGACGGTTGGGGGGATCAATATGGATGCCTTCCTGATCGCCGGTCCGAGCAAGGATGTAACCGTGGTGGGACCGGGCAAGTCGCAGCTCGACCAGTTCCTCGAGGCGGCGCTGGAGGCGGATGGGCGCGTTTCCACGCCCAACCCCAATCCGGAAGCGGGGTATTACTACCGTTCCGACCACTTCGCCTTTGCCAAGCGCGGCGTGCCGATGCTCTATGTCGATGGCGGCGAGGACCTCGTCGAAGGCGGGATCGAAGCCGGCGCTGCGATCGCCAAGGATTATCGCGACAACCGGTATCACGGGCCAAAGGACGAATACGATCCGGACTGGGACTGGTCGGGCGTGATGGCTGACCTGCAGCTGTTCTACCGCCTTGGCCGGATGCTGGGCATGAGCACCAGCTGGCCGAACTGGAAAGAAGGCGACGAATTCAAGGCAACGCGTGACGAGACCTGCACCGCAGAAGGTGCGGCTTGCGGAACCGTCTGATCAGATAAAGTCTGGCGCAAAAAAGGGCCGGTTCGCGTTCATGGCGAGCCGACCCTTTTTGTATGCCTTGGCGCGATGAGACTCTCTATTGCGCCAGCAGCCTCTCGGCTATCGCGCGAACCTCCTCGCCCATGTCCTCCCGCTGTAGTGCAAGGGCGAGCGTCGCCTCGACGAAACCGGTCTTGCTGCCGCAGTCGTAACGGTTGCCAGCGAATGTCACGGCATGGAACGGCTGGTTCCCGATCATCCGCGCCATCGCATCGGTCAACTGGATTTCGCCGCCTGCTCCCTTGCCCTGGTTCTCTAGGGTGCGCATGACTTCTGGCTGAAGGATGTAGCGCCCGGAAATGATCTTGTTGGACGGGGCTTCGGCGACCGGTGGTTTCTCGACCAGCCCGGTGACTTCGGTCAGTGTATCCGAAATGCTCGCACCCGGGGCAATGACCCCGTAGCTGGACACGTCCTCCTGCGGCACCTCGAGGACCGAGACGAGGTTCCCGCCCACTTCATTATAGGCGTCGACCATCTGCTTCATGCAGCCCGGTTCGCCCACCATCAGCTCGTCGGGCAGGAGGATGGCGAAAGGTTCGTCGCCCACGATCGCGCGGGCGCACCAGATTGCGTGGCCCAGCCCCAGTGGCACCTGCTGGCGGACCGTAATAATGTCCCCGGGTGTCGCCCGCGTGGGATCGAGGACGCTCATGTCCTTGCCGCGCTCTTTCATCGTGGCCTCGAGTTCGTATGCCACGTCGAAATGTTCCACGATCGCTGTCTTGCCGCGTCCGGTGACGAAGATGATCTGTTCGATGCCTGCTTCGCGCGCTTCGTCCACGGCATACTGGATCAAGGGGCGGTCCACGATGGGGAGCAGTTCCTTCGGTATCGCCTTGGTGGCCGGAAGGAAGCGCGTGCCGAGTCCCGCAACAGGAAAAACGGCTTTTTTGATTGGCTTATGCTGGTTCATGGCAATGCGAGTTAGGTCCGGAGTTGGAACAGGTCAATCTCTGGTCGGTTGAGGGGTGCAATGGACGGGTGCAGTGACAGGCGCATGACGCTTGCCACGAGGCCCGCGAAGATTAAAGGCAGGGGCCCATGGACAAACTCATCGTACGCGGCGGAAACCGGCTTTCCGGCACCATCCCTATCTCGGGCGCGAAGAACGCGGCCCTCACGCTCATCCCATGCGCCCTGCTGACCGAAGAGGCAGTGACGCTGCGCAATCTGCCGCGTCTCGCCGACATCGACGGTTTCCAGCACCTGATGACGCAATTCGGGGTGAGCCACACGATCCCCGGCAAGCGCCCAGAGGAATTCGGCAGCAATGTTACCCTGGCAGCGACCCGCATCACAAGCTCGGTCGCGCCCTACGATCTCGTGCGCAAGATGCGTGCCTCGATCCTCGTTCTCGGTCCCCTGCTGGCCCGCACCGGTGAGGCGACGGTTTCGCTTCCTGGCGGCTGCGCAATCGGCAATCGTCCGATCGACCTCCACCTGAAAGCGCTCGAGGCATTCGGCGCCCATATCGAACTTGCGCAGGGCTATGTTAAGGCGATCGCGCCCGATGGCGGCCTGCCGGGCGGCGAATTCGATTTCCCGGTCGTGTCGGTCGGCGCGACGGAAAATGCATTGATGGCCGCTGTCCTGTGTAACGGGACGAGCAAGCTCATAAATGCTGCGCGCGAGCCCGAGATCGTCGACTTGTGCAACCTTCTCACCGCGATGGGGGCGGAGATCGAGGGTATCGGATCTTCCGAGGTCACGATCCATGGCGTGAAGAGCCTGCACGGCGCAACCTACCGGGTGATGCCCGACCGGATCGAGGCCGGATCCTATGCCTGCGCCGCTGCAATCACCGGCGGCGAAGTGCGGCTCGAAGGGGCGGACGAGCATGACATGGGGTCGACCATCCATGCCTTGCGCAACATCGGGGTCGAAGTCGAAACCGATAAGCGCGGCATCAATGTCGCGGCCAAAGGCAAGCTCAAGGCGCACAATCTCACCACCGCACCTTTCCCGGGCCTTGCTACCGATATGCAGGCCCAGCTGATGAGCCTGCTGTGCAAGGCCGAGGGCACTAGCGTGCTCAAGGAAACAATCTTCGAGAATCGCTTCATGCACGTGCCCGAATTGGCGCGCATGGGTGCCGAGATCGAGACGACCGGCCGCACTGCAATCGTGCGCGGACCGGTGGAGCTTACCGGTGCCGAGGTGATGGCGACCGATCTGCGCGCTTCGATGAGCCTTGTCATTGCCGGACTGGCTGCCAGGGGGGAGACGACGGTGCGCCGCCTGTACCATCTTGATCGCGGTTACGAGCGGCTGGAAGAGAAGCTGCAGCTTGTCGGCGCGGATATCGAACGGGTGGGCGACGACTGACCATTTGAGGCGGACCTTTCACGCCCACCGAACGTTGGTCGGTGTAAGTCATTTACTCGAAAGGGAAGCTATCATGATCCTCAAGCTCGCAGCACTCGGTGCCCTCGGTTATGCAGGTTACCGCTATTACGAAAAGAACCACGTCGACAGGAATGGCGTGGCTTTCGCTGGCGATGAGCCAGCGGGCAATTTCCGCAACGCTGGATCGGAATCTACCGCATCGCACGACCGGATGAGTTCGACCGACGAAGCGCTGGACGAAACCTATCCGGCAAGCGATGCGACCGCGAAATACTGACCATTTCAGGTCCGGTAATCAGGGCGGCGGAAGGGATTTCGCCGCCCTAATCGTGTCTGGAAACCAGTTCGTGGGTTACCAGCCAGATGCGGATGGCGCCCGCAAGTCCCGGGGGTGTTTCGCTGCGAATTCGCTCCGCATCGATAGCGGCGACCAGCGTATTCACGGCAATATTGCTCCGCGCGGCAGCCGCGCGGAGCAAATCCCAAAAGATCGGCTCGAGGCTGATCGAGGTCCGATGGCCCTCGATCCGGACAGAGTATTTTCTGGGTGGGTGATAGGGAGTCGTCATTCCGTCCTTCTTTCGTGAACACTCTTGCGGTAAAACATGCGCTCGTCGATAGTGTGTTCCTCAGGATCGACAGATTGCGCGGTTGGACGTGACCGAAGATGACGGCAGGGGTGAAAAGGGCAATGGCGGGCCGAAGCAGGCTTTGCCATCCGACGTTTTGCCCCCGCGACCCACAAGCTACACAGCTGCAGAGCTGGCCGAAATGGAACGTCGCGAACGGCTGGGCGGATGGCTGCTGCTGTTCTTCGGCGGCGCCGCATTGGCCACTGCGGCACTCGCGTTCTACCTGTTCTCCGATGAAATCCAGCAGAATGACGAATTCGTCCGTCTCGATCCCGAAGGGCCCGTAGAGGAGGACGACTCACCGTTTTTCTGGGGAGAGGCCCGACCTGAACCGACGGAGAGCCCGGAAGCGGACCCATCGGAGTCAAAGGTTGCCGCGCAAAGGCGAGTCGAAGAACTGCCAACGATTGAGGCGACGCCTGAAAGCGGCGAGCAGACCTTCAATTTCCCGCCGCCACCTCGCGAAAACCCCGCTCCGACTTTCCTTGGCCCGCCCGTTGGCTCGGTCGACCGGGAAACCGCTCGTGCTTTGCGCAGCGGCAAGGCTCAACTGTGGCAGGAAGATGGGAAGCGCGGCTATGTCCTCGTAAGCGAGATCGTATCTTACGGTCCCCGTGAATGCCGTCAGGTTAGCTACTCGCAATTCGAGCAGGGGCGGCAGGTGACTTCATCGGCGACCCAGTGGTGTCGTCAGGCGAAAGCCGGGAAATGGCGGGTTGATCCGCGAGGGCCCGAATAGAGCGTAGAGTTGGTCTCACGTTACTGAATAGAGACGTATGTGGTACCGCTCGTGCGGTATCAATACATGTGCTGACCGCCATTGATGCTCATGGTCGAACCGGTGACGAATTCGCCATGGTCCGATACGAGAAAGCTGACCCCGCGCGCAATCTCGCTGGCTTTACCAAGGCGGCCTACGGGTATCTTGGCAATAATCTTTTCCAGCACCGGCTCGGGGACGGCTGCCACCATTTCGGTGTCGATATAGCCTGGCGCAATGGCGTTAACGGTGATGCCGAAACGCGCCCCTTCCTGAGCAAGGGCCTTGGTGAAGCCGTGGATGCCGCTCTTTGCAGCGGCATAGTTGACCTGGCCATACTGGCCCGCCTGACCGTTGATCGAGCCGATGTTGACGATCCGGCCCCAGCCGCGTTCTTTCATTCCGGCGAAAGTCGCCTTGGCCATGTTGAAGCAGCCACCAAGGTTGGTGCGCATGACTGCGTCCCAGTCCTCGTAACTCATTTTCAGGAGCGTGCCGTCGCGCGTGATCCCGGCGTTGTTGACCACGATCTCGATCGGGCCATGCGCTTCCTCGACCTGCCGGCAACCATCCTGCACGGCATCGAAATCGCCCACGTCGAATTTTACGGTGGGCAGGCCGGTTTCGTCGGTGAATTTCTTCGCCGCTTCGTCATTGCCTGCGTAATTGGCCACGACCGTGCAATCGCGCTCATCGCGCAGCCTTTCGCAGATGGCGCGGCCGATTCCGCGCGTGCCCCCGGTCACGATGGCAACACGTCCCATGAATTCTCTCCCAGCAGTTCCGTAGCGTTAAGGCCGGTTCTACGCACGCAAATGCAGTAGCGTAAAGACAAACCGCCACGGGGCCGGGTCATTCAATCATATTACGTCAGAAGAGTTTGCGCGAAAGGGCGAATCAGAAGCGGATTTGCGTACCTACGTAAACCGCCTTCTCGTCTTCCATGCCATCGGTCAGGGGACCAAGCCGGTCGCGATCCTGCGAAAGGCGAACCCCGGCAGTAACGTCGAGATTGCGGCTCAGACGATAGGAACCGCCGACGTCGACACGCTGAGTGCCGGCCCCTTCGAGGGTGCGCGGCGCGCTGCCGGTACGGCCTTCCTGCTGAAGTGCAATGCGCGACTGGAAGCGGCTGTCCTCGTTCTCGTCATCCCGTCCGTCGAACTTGGACAGGTCGGGCATCGAAATGTCTTTCAGACCTTCGGCGACGGCAGCAGCGGAAACGCTCCGCGTCGGCTGGGCGAAGCTCTGGTAACCGCGCGCGATGCCCAGATTGTACCGGGTGGGCGCAACGGGCAATCCAGCCTGCTCGGACCCGCCGCGGGTGAACGATTCCAAGCCGCCCTGACCCGAAAGGGTACGGACTGCTGCCTCGTTCACGCGGACGGCGAAATTGATTGTGCGATCACGTTGCGGTGCCGGTTTGCTGGCCGGGGTGAAACGAAGGGCGTCTTCCCCGATGATCCGAGCCACTTTCTGTGCCAGTTCCGGATCCGCTCCGGCTGGAGTGAAAGGCAGAAACTCGATCGAATTGGAAGCGGGCAGGCTTTCCGAAGATGTGACGGCAAATCCTGCGGCCGGGACAACCAGCGCAAGGCCTGCGACAGCAAGCATGGCCGGCGCAAACCGTCCCTTACTCCTGCTGTTCTTCGCAATAGCCATCGAACGCCTCTATTTCCCCAAGCTCGCGGAGGTCACCATCATAAGGCGCTTTCCGCTTAACCGTTCCCGAACGACTCCGGAAACATCAGTAATGTAAGGCTTCGCCCCGGCCTTGGCCAGCTTTTCCACAGGACCGGTTCAATACGGCACAAGGGTGTTGCGCGAGTCACACAGGGCGGCCCTCGATTAAGGACGCGTTCACGCACGAAGGGCGTCTATACCAGACCTGAAGGATGGAGGGAAAGCCAATGCTTGCTCCCATCCGCGCAGTCTTTATAGAGCCGCAACGTTACTACCCGATCCGAGGACCGTTCATGACCGCACACCGTAGCTTCCGCCGCCCCGCCGCCATCGCCATCCTCGGCGTGGCCAGCATCGGCCTCGCGGCATGCTCGAGCAACGACCGTCCGCAGGCAGATCTTGCTGCGGCTGAAGTTTCGACGATCGGCGTGAATTCCTATCTCTGGCGCGCGTCGCTCGAAGCGGTTAGCTTCGCGCCGCTGCTGCAGGCGGATTCGGCTGGCGGCGTGATCGTTACCGACTGGTACGCCAATCCGAGCAATCCGGGCGAGCGGGTCAAGATGACCATTTCGATCCTCGATACCGACCTTCGTGCCGATGCGCTGCGCGTCGCTGCCAGCCGGCAGGTCAACCAGGCCGGAAGCTGGGTCGATGCGCCGGTTCAGGCCGCCACGGTCCAGAAGCTGGAAGACATCATCCTGACCAAGGCACGCGAACTGCGCCGCCAGGCGATTGCAGGCTAAGCTAGCGGGTTCCATTCGCGCCTGAAATCCTTACAGGCGTCCACATGAGTGATACCCGTTTCGATCCGGCGCAGGCCGACGCACGCTGGCAGGCTGCCTGGGACCAGGCACAGACCTTCCGCGCCGACAGCAATTCCGCAAAGCCCAAGAGCTACGTGCTCGAGATGTTCCCCTATCCGTCGGGGCGCATCCACATCGGCCACGTGCGCAATTACACGATGGGCGATGTGCTGGCGCGCTACAAGAAGGCGACCGGGTACGAAGTCCTCCACCCGATGGGCTGGGACGCCTTCGGCATGCCGGCGGAAAATGCGGCGATGGAAAAGGGCGTCCATCCCGGCGGCTGGACTCGCGCCAATATCGAACACATGAAGGCGCAGCTCAAACGCCTCGGCTTCGCGCTCGACTGGAGCCGCGAACTGGCGACCTGCGAGCCCGACTATTACGGCCACGAGCAGGCACTCTTCATCGACCTTTACGAAGCGGGTCTCGTCTATCGCAAGGAAAGCGAGGTCAACTGGGACCCGGTCGACATGACTGTGCTCGCCAACGAACAGGTGATCGACGGCAAGGGCTGGCGCAGCGGCGCAGAGGTCGAGAAGCGCAAGCTCAACCAGTGGTTCCTCAAGATCACCGACTTCGCGGAAGAACTGCTCGAAGGTTTGGGCAATCTCGAGAACTGGCCCGACAAGGTCCGGCTGATGCAGGAAAACTGGATCGGCAAGTCCAAGGGGCTGGAGTTCAGCTTCGACCTTTCCAATGGCGAGAAACTGCCGGTCTACACCACGCGCCCCGACACGATTTTCGGCGCGAGCTTCGTCGCGGTGGCGGCGGATCATCCGGTGGCGCAGTCGCTGGACAGCGATGCCGCGCGCGACTTCATCGCCCTGTGCAAGAAAGGCGGCACCACCGCTGCCGAACTTGAAACCGCCGAGAAGCTCGGCTTCGACACCGGCCTGACCGCGAAACACCCCTTCACCGGGGCCGATCTGCCGGTCTTCATCGCGAATTTCGTGCTCATGGATTATGGCACCGGCGCGATCATGGCGGTGCCGGGTCACGACCAGCGCGACTTCGAATTCGCGACGAAATACGGCCTGCCCATACCACGCGTTGTCGCTGCCAGCATAGGTGAGGCGGGCAAGCCTTTCGAAGGCGAGGCCGAGGCGGGCGAAGGCGTGATCGTCAATTCCGACTTCCTCGACGGCATGGACGTCGAGGATGCTAAGCGCGAGATCATCAAGCGGATCGAGCAACAGGGCCGGGGCCAGGGCAAGACAGTCTGGCGCCTGCGCGACTGGGGCGTTTCGCGCCAGCGTTACTGGGGCACGCCGATCCCCTTCATCCATTGCGAGAGCTGCGGCGTCGTGCCTGCCTCCAAGGACAGCCTGCCGATCACGCTCCCCGAGGACGTCGATTTCAAGACGCCCGGCAACCCGCTGCTGCGCCACCCGACATGGAAGCATGTCGACTGTCCGAAATGCGGCGGCAGAGCAGAGCGCGAAACCGATACGCTCGACACCTTCGTCGACAGCTCGTGGTACTTCCTGCGCTTCGCCAGCCAGCCTGCGGACAAGCCCTTCGACAAGGACGAAATCGCCAAGTGGCTGCCGGTCGAGCAGTATATCGGCGGCATCGAACACGCGATCCTGCACCTGCTCTACGCCCGCTTCTGGACCCGCGCGTTGGCGCATATGGGGCAGATCGAGGTGACCGAGCCCTTCGCCTCGCTGTTTACGCAGGGCATGGTGACGCACGAGACTTATAGCCGCAAGGAAGGCGGGAAGACCGTCTATTACGCGCCCGACGAGATCAGCCGCGAGGCAAACCGTGCCTTGCTGAGCGCCGATGGCGGCGAGGTCGAGATCGGCCGCGTCATCAAGATGTCGAAATCGAAGAAGAACGTTGTCGACCCCGACACCATCATCGACACTTATGGTGCCGATGCAGTGCGCTGGTTCATGCTGTCCGACAGCCCGCCCGAGCGCGATTTGCCTTGGTCGGAAGCAGGAATTGAAGGCTGCAGCCGCTTTGTTCACCGATTGTGGCGCCTGTTCGCGGCCTATGACGCCGGCGCGCAGGGTGAGGACAAGGCACTGGCGCGCAGGACCCACCAGACCATTGCCGCCGTGGCCGAGGATATCGAGGCGCTCGGCTTCAACAAGGCGGTCGCGCGGATTTACGAACTGACCGGTGCGGTCGAAAAGGCCGCACCATCCGCCAGCCGCAGCCATGCCATCCGGACGCTTGTCCAGCTGGCCGCGCCGATGATGCCGCACCTTGCAGAGGAAGCCTGGGCCAGGCTCGGCGAGACCGGATTGGTCGCAGATGCCGCATGGCCCGCAGTCGATCCGGCACTGCTGGTCGAGGACGAGGTCACCATCGCCGTCCAGCACAAGGGCAAGCTGCGCGATACGCTCACCGCACCCAAGGGAGCCTCGAAGGAGGATCTCGAATCGATGGCTCTCGCCTCCGAGAACGTCCAGCGTTCGATCGACGGTGCAGAAATCCGCAAGGTCATTGTCGTGCCGGACAGATTGGTGAATATCGTCACCTAATGCGGATATTCCTCGCCCTTTCCGTCGCGCTGGCACTGCCTGCCTGTTCGCTGTCCCCCATGTATGCGGGGGGCGGCAGCGGCGCAGTCGCGCAAGGCCTTGCGGCGGTCGACGTTCCGCCGATCCAGGGCAAGGCGGGCTGGCTGGTCCGCAATGCCCTGAGCGACAAGCTGGGCGCAGCAGGCGTATCCGACTTCCGCTACCGGCTCGACGTGCGCCTGGACGATAGCCTCGAAGGACTTGCCGTGCTGGCCGACGATACCGTCAGCCGCGAACGACGCACCTTGCGTGCACGCTACCAGCTCGTGGATGCTGCGACCGGCGAAATCCTGCTCGACGCGACCGAGGGCGCAGATGCCGGAATCGATGTCGTATCCAGCGAATATGCGACCATCGCCGCGGAAAATACCGCGCTCGAAAACCTGTCGCGTGAAATCGCCGACCGTATCGTCACCCGCGTCGCGCTGACGCTTCGGGACCGGTGAAGCTCACCAGCCGCGACTTTGCCGCCAAGGCCGGGAATGCAGCGGAAAGCTGCACGATATTCTTCTTCTGCGGACAGGACGAGGCCGGGGCAAGCGCTGCTGCGAACGAGCTTGTCGCGATGCTCCCCGAGCCCGGCGAGAGGATCGAGATCTCCGGCGCCGAACTTCGCTCGGATCCCGCGAAACTCGGTGACGAAGCCCGCTCCAACTCGCTCTTTGGCGATAGCCGCCACATCTGGTGCCGCGTGGCGGGTGACGAGGCACATGAAGCGCTCAAGACGCTCGTAGAAACCGGCGACATGGGCGCGGGCGAGGCCTGCCCGGTAATCATTGTCGCTACTTCGGCCACCGACAAGTCGCGCACAGCCAAGCTGCTGGAAAAGCGCAAGGATGCGCTCGTCGCGATGTTCTATCCGCCGGACCTGCGCTCGGTCACCCAGACGGTGCGGAGCATGGGCGATGCGGCGGGCGTCAAACTCGATGGTGCGGTGGCGGAACGGATCGCGCGCGGCGCCAATCTGGACGTGCGGCTGGCACAGAGCGAGGTTACAAAGCTGGCGACCTATCTCGACGCCAGCCCGCAATCGCCGAGGCCCGCGAATATGGAACACCTCGATGCCATCGGCGCGGCGAGCGAGGAGGAAGGCTTCGCCTCGCTGGTCAATGCGGTAATGGCGGGGCAGGGCCCCAAGGTGGCGACCGAAATCGCGCGGATGAAACAGATCGGGCTCAACCCGGTCGGTACTTTGCTGGCGGTGGAACGGCGGGCGGCCCAGCTTGCCCGCATCTCGGCAGCGCTGGGCAATCGCCGCTATCAGGATCTCGACAAGGGCGAAAAAGCGCGGCTCGGCATCTTCTGGAAGGAAGAGCGCGACATCGCAGAGCAGGTGCAGCGCTGGCGCGGTCCCAAGCTCGACCGGCTGACCCTGCGGCTGACCGAATTGCACCGCGAATTGCTGACGAACAGCCAGTCTTCCGAATTGCTGCTGGCCCAGGGCCTCACCGGCATTGCCCGCGTCGCCGGGGCGGGGCGGCGTTAAGCCAGCCTAGTTTTCCGGGACGGAGAAGGTGCCGGTGACGCGGCCGTTCGACGACGTCGATCCCGTTCCGGTAACGCCCGAAGAACCGCTCGCCTGCCCGTCGACGCTGGTGACGCCGCTGGCCAGATCGATCACGAGCCGCCCGCCATTGAGCGTATCGCCGCCGCGATTGAGCCGCACGTTGCCGGCCATAGTGATGATCCGGCGATTGAAATCATAGACCGCCGTATCGCCTCGCGCGCGTTCGTTGCCGCGGGTGACGTTGACTCCGCCGGTCGCCATGATGCGCTGAATGCTGAGGCTGCCCGTGTCGGAATAGTTCACAATGGTACGCGCAGCGTTGAGGTTCAGTCCCGCCTGCGTGATCTGGACGTTGCCCGAAAGGACCACGCGGTTCTGCCGGTCCTGCAATTCGATCCGGTCGGCGGCGTAGGATACAGGGGCGTTGGAATTGTGCCCTGCGATGGCCTGCGCGGACAGCTGCATTCCGGCAAGCGCCGCCAGCGTCAGCGCGAAGCCTGCGGCCGCGCTCTTGGCCATGGTGGGAAAATGGCTCTTCATCAGGGCATCCTCAGTTTTCCGGGCTCCATGCGCAGCCGCGCATTTCCCGAAAGGGTTATCCGGCGTTCGGCCAGATCGGCATCGAGCCTGTTGGCGCTGAAAGTGCCCGCGGGAATCGCTCCCTCGACACCGCCTGCGCCCTCAAGCGTTTTGTTGTTGAGGTCGAGCGAGACACCGCTGGCGCGCATGCGGTAACCGTCGGCGGCCTGCATGCGCATGGTCCCGTCCACGGCGATCACTTCTTTATTGATATCGTACTGGCCGCCAGGTGCCACGACCCGCGCCGGCCCTTCGGTCATCAACATGCGGGCGATTATTTCGTCCATCCGGACGATTCCCTCGACGCTCGATCTCTGGACAGCTTCGTCTGCGGTCAACGAGAAGGGGCGCCCCCTGGCGTCCTGTCCGCGGTAGAGCGCATTGTCGACGCGCAGCCGTTCCTGGATGACAGCCACTTCGTTGCGGTCGAGCAGGAAGCTGATCTCCCCGCGCGGGGAAAGCGGCGTGATGATCATCATTGCGGCCAGTACGCCGACGCCCATCGGAAGCGCTCGGACGAGGAAGCGCACCAGCCGGTCGTGGCTTCCGCCGGGCGCAGCAAAATGCTGGCGGCGCGAGCGTAGCTGCTGCGCCTCCTGCGTTTCGATCCTGCGCTTGCGAAATGCCATCACGGCTTACCTGCTCCCCTCAGGCTGACGCGTGGCTGAAGATATCGTGATCCTGCCAACCGAGAATATCGAGATGCGCCCGGGCGGGAAGGAAATCGAAGCAGGCCTGCGCCAGTTCCATCCGGCCTTCGCGTTCGAGCCGGCGGTCGAGTTCTTCCTTCATGCGGTGGAGATAGCGCACGTCGGAGGCCGCATAGTCGCGCTGCGCCTCGTTCAGTTCGGGGCCGCCCCAGTCGGAGCTTTGCTGGACCTTGGACATGTTTTCGCCGAGCAGTTCCTCGACCAGGTTCTTGAGGCCGTGCCGATCGGTGTAGGTACGGATCAGCTTGCTGGCGATCTTGGTGCAATAGCAGGGCGCCGCAGTGACGCCGAGGTAATATTCGATCGCCGCAAGGTCGAAGCGGGCAAAATGGAACAGCTTCAGCCGCTCCGGATCGGCGAGGACCGCCTTGAGATTGGGCGCGTCGTAATCGCTATCGGGACCGAAGCGGACGAGGTGTTCGTCGCCGTTGCCGTCGCTGATCTGCAACAGGCACAGCCGGTCGCGGATGGTGACGAGGCCCATGGTCTCGGTATCGACGGCCACCGGGCCATCGGCGAGTAAGCCTGCGGGAAGGTCTTCTTCGTGGAAATGAACTGCCATGCCCTGCGCCTTAGATGGATTGGGGATTGTAGGAAAGGGCGGACTGGCCCGCCGCGCCGTGCGCGGGCAGGATGGGATGATGCGTGAAAGCGTCCCCGAAAGCTGGAAGCCGGTTCTGGACCCCGTGCTGGAGGCCGAAGAAGCGCGCCGGCTGGGCGGCTGGCTGCGCGCAGAGGAAGCGGCGGGAAAGACCGTCTACCCGCCGCGCGGCTGCCGGCTGATGGCGCTCGACCTGACCCCGCTCGACAGGGTGAAGGTCGTGATCCTCGGGCAGGATCCTTACCACGGCCCGGGTCAGGCGATGGGCCTCAGCTTTTCCGTCCCGCAAGGTGTGCGTCCGCCGCCGAGCCTGGCGAACATCTACAAGGAACTGGAAACCGATTGCGGTATCGCCCGCCCCAAACATGGCGATCTGTCGAACTGGGCGAGGCAGGGCGTGCTGCTGCTCAACAACACGCTGACCGTCGAGGCGGGGCAGGCGGGCAGCCATGCGGGGCGCGGCTGGGACGCGGTAACCGACGCCTGCATCGAAGCGGTCGCGGATCGGTCTGTTCCCTCGGTCTTCATCCTCTGGGGCAACCACGCGCAGGCGAAAGCGAAGCGCATATCGAACCTTCGCAGCGGGCCGCATCTCGTCATCGAAAGCCCGCATCCCAGCCCGCTGTCGGCCCACCGCGGCTTCTTCGGATCGAAGCCTTTCAGCCGGACCAATGATTTCCTCGATTCCCGAGGTCGCGGCGCAATCGACTGGTTCTTGTGAGTTGCAACGCTCCGGCCAGCCGCTGCTGGACAAGGCGAGTTTCTGTTTGAGCAAAGTGACTTGTGTGGATAGGGGGCGCCCAGATCGAGGGGACGCATGACCGGTCGAGCAGGCTATAACGAAAACATCCAGCTGCTGCGGGCTGTCGCGGTGGTGCTCGTCCTGCTCTTCCATCTCGAAGTCTCGGCGTTCTCTTTCGGCTATCTCGGCGTCGACCTGTTTTTTCTGATCTCCGGCTTTTTGATGCCAGTCATCTTGCCCAAATACGACGCGCGTTCCTTCATCGTGGCGCGGATCGAACGGATCTACCCGGCGCTGATCGTGGTCTGTCTGTTTACCTTTGCGGTGGGCTACCTCTTTCTGATCCCGCTGGAATACGATGGCCTCTCTTGGTCGGCGATTTCCGCGATCTTCTCCGCCAGCAATCTCTATTTCTATTTCAACGCCGGATATTTCGACCAGAACACCGAAAGCCAGGCGCTGCTTCACACCTGGTCGCTCGGCAACGAATTCATGTGCTACGTGGCCGTGTCCATCGTCCTGCTTCTCCAGAAGAATCGTGACCGGATCGCGCGCACGGCCCTGGCGCTCGCCCTGCTGTCCGCAGCGATCTTCCTCGGATTTCTCGCGGTCGAAGGGGAGGGGGTGAATTACTTCAATCCCTTCCCGCGCATCTTCCTGTTTTTCGTCGCGTTCTACGTCAGTGCGCGGGGCTGGCAGGTGGGCGGAGCCGCTGCCGCAACCATTTGCGGCGCGGCGCTGGCGCTCCTGGCCTTGGTTTGGGGCGGCAATCTCGCAGCTAGCCGTTATCCGTCGCTTTCGGTCTTTGCGATTGCCGCCGCTGGTCTCCCGATCCTCATGCTTCGGCAGACTGTTCCGCTGCCCGCTCTGGTTCGCCGGCCGGCCGTATGGCTCGGGGACATCAGCTACTCCGTCTATCTGTGGCATTGGCCGCTGATCGTTTTCGAGAAGGTGTATCTGCGCAATTTCCGTCTCAACGTCTCGGAGATGCTGGTCCTCACTGCGGCCACGCTGGTCGCTTCGGTGCTGTCCTACTACCTCATCGAGCGACGCCGTGCGTTCCGCCGACCGGCATTCCTGATCGGCGGGAGCGCGCTGGTGCTCGCTATCGGAGCGGCAGGGGCGGCGACCAGCGGGTTCTCTTCGCGCGTTCCGCCCGAAATGAGCGCCTATTCCGCGCTGGAGAACATGCGCGATGACGGGACGACCGCGTGCAGCCTCGAAGCGGCCGGACTGACCTTCCAAACCCGCTGCGGACGCGGCGGACCGTTTAGCAGGACTGTGATCTTCGCGGGCGATTCGCATTCGCGGCACTTCTTGACCCTCATGGAACGGGGCGAGCCCGAGACGCGGGTCTTGCAGTTCGCGATGCCGGTGGAGGACGGCGCGACCAAACTGCAGCGGCTGTCCGAAGCCGCCGATGCGCTCGCCGCCGACCGGGTCTATCTCGCCTACCGGCATGAGATCTACGAGAAGGAGCGGACAGCCGAACTGATCGAAGGCGTGACGCGCCTGTCCGACGATCGATTCAAGTTCGTCCAAGAGGTGCCGAGCTATCATTTCGAGCCGGTCTCCTGTTACCTGCGGCAGAATTCGGACCTGATGTTCGAGGATTGTGCCTATCCCATCGCAAAGGGCATTCCGCTCGAAGGCGTGGCGAGCAGGAAGAGCGACAGCTGGAATGCCGTACTATCTGCCGGTCTTCCCACGCTCGGGACCCACGGGGCCTTCTGCGACGAGCGGAAATGCCGCGTGGTGATCGACGGGAAGCTTGTCATGCGCGACGAGAATCATCTCAACGAACGCCTGCCTGCAGCCCTCCAGCTCCGTCTCTACGAAGCGATATTCGCCGGCGACCGCTGACTTTGCCTTCCGGGAAGGTCCCGATTCTGCTCGGTAAATATGACTGTGAACGTTTCCAGTTGCATTTGACCGCCGGATCGGCATTTTTGTTGCAATGCAGCATGAAAATTCCTTCGAGACCGCCCAGGCCGTCGTCGGGCAGGCGATGAGCGAGCGGCTGATGATCCGCGCGATCTATAATGCCGCCGAGCTGACGCTTGCGCCGCACCAGATCGTCCTGCGCAATGATGCGCTCTACCTGGGGGCGGTGAACCCGAAGAAGAACCGCCGCGTCGACGAGGAGCCGAGCCTGGGCTATTTCAAGCTCGACGGCCTGTCCGACCTCGCGCTGACCGACGAGCGGTTCGAGCCGCTTCCTGCGGAGGCCTGCGGGCCTGCGCGCGAAGGCGATCAGGTCATCGTCGCGCTCGACTGACCGGGCGCCGCCCTACCTCGGCAGTTCGCTGACGCCCATCAGCGCTTCGTCTACCGCGCGGGCGCACTGACGGCCCTCGCGGATGGCCCAGACCACCAGGCTCTGCCCGCGCCGCATGTCGCCGCAGGCGTAGACATGCGGTTCGCTGGTGGCATAGCGGCTGGTGTCGGCCTTCACATTGCCGCGGGTGTCCAGCTCCACGCCTGCCCGGTCGAGCAGCCCGCGGCGCTTGGGGCCGGTGAAGCCCATGGCGAGGAGGATGAGATCGGCCTTGAGCGTGAACTCGCTCCCCTCGACGTCGACCATGCGGCCGTCCTTCCACTCCACCTTCACGCATTCCAGCCCGGCGACAGCGCCGCCGTCTTCGACCACGCGCTTGGTCAGCACGGCCCAGTCGCGGTCCACGCCTTCCTCGTGGCTGGAGGAGGTGCGCAGCTTCAGCGGCCAGTCGGGCCAGGTCAGCGCCTTATCTTCCTTTTCAGGTGGCTTGGGCATGATTTCCAGCTGGGTGACGCTGGCCGCGCCCTGCCGGTTGCTGGTGCCCACGCAGTCGCTGCCGGTGTCACCGCCGCCGATCACGATCACGTGCTTGCCGGTCGCAGTGAGTGAACCGCGCGGGGCGGCGCGCACTTCGTCGTCGCCCGCATTGCGCTTGTTCTGCTGGGTCAGGAATTCCATCGCAAAGCGCACGCCGGGAAGCTCCGCGCCCGGAATGTCGAGCATGCGCGCCTCCTCCGCGCCGCCCGCCAGCACGATGGCATCGAAATTCTCCTGCAGCGCGGTGAAGCTGACTTCCACGCCGACTTCGCTGGAGGTGCGGAACTGCACGCCCTCGGCTTCCATCTGCACCGCGCGGCGGTTGATGAGATGCTTTTCCATCTTGAAGTCGGGAATGCCGTAACGCAGCAGCCCGCCGATCCGGTCGGACTTTTCGAACACGGTCACCGCATGGCCCGCGCGCGCCAGCTGCTGCGCGGCGGCAAGGCCGGCGGGGCCGCTGCCGATCACCGCGACCGACTTGCCGGTCTGCTTCTCCGGCACTTCGGGCTTGACCCAGCCTTCGCGGAAGCCGCGATCGATGATCGCGCATTCGATGCTTTTGATCGTCACCGGCGCATCGACGATGTTGAGCGTGCAGGCCGCCTCGCAAGGGGCGGGGCAGATGCGGCCGGTGAATTCGGGGAAATTGTTGGTCGAATGGAGGACCTCGAGCGCGTTCCTCCAGTCGTCTTCGTAGACCAGGTGGTTCCAGTCCGGGATGATGTTGTTCACCGGACAGCCGTTGTGGCAGTAGGGAATGCCGCAGTTCATGCAGCGCGCGGCCTGCTTCTTCAGCACGTCGTCGCCCTGCGGAAGGGTGAATTCCTTGTAGGTCTTCAGCCGCTCTTCCGGTGCAACGTAAGAGCGCTCCTCGCGCTCATATTCGAGAAAGCCGGTTTCCTTGCCCATCAGCTAACTCCCAAACAAAAATCTTCATCCCCGCGAAGGCGGGGATCCAGGGCGGAGCCGCATCTGTTGCAGCTGGATTCCCGCCTGTGCGGGAATGACGGTAAGTTGATCCTCATTCCGCAGCCTCCATCGCTGCTTCCTCACGCTCGGCCTCGAGCAGCTTGAGCGCGCGCGCATAGTCGCGCGGCATGACCTTGCGGAAGTTCTTCAGTTCGTTTGTCCAGTTGTCCAGCAGCGCCTTCGCCCGCGCCGATCCGGTGTGGAGCAGGTGGCGTTCCACCAGCAGCTTGAGCCGCTCGGCATCGTGGTAGAGCGGATCGCCCATGCCGGGATTGTCGACGTTGACGGCGCGCTGCTGCGGCTTGCCCCAGCTTTTCTCCGCGCCGTCCCCGTCGCCCGGTTTCACGTCCGCCACATCGACCTGGGCATGGTTGACGAGGCGGGTGAATGCGCCGTCCGGATCATAGACATAGGCGATACCGCCGCTCATGCCTGCGCCGAAGTTGCGGCCCGTCTTGCCGAGCACGCAGACCACGCCGCCGGTCATGTATTCGCACGGATGGTCGCCCGTGCCTTCGACCACGGCGACCGCGCCCGAATTGCGCACGGCAAAACGTTCGCCCGCCACCCCGGCGAAATAGGCTTCGCCCGCAATCGCGCCGTAAAGCACCGTGTTGCCGACGATGATGTTCTCGGTCGGCTCGCGCGGTGCGCCCTGCGGCGGCTTCACCGCAATGCGCCCGCCCGAAAGGCCCTTGCCGACATAGTCGTTGGCATCGCCGATCAGGCTCATTGTCACGCCGTGGGCGAGCCATGCACCGAAGCTTTGTCCGGCAACTCCGGTCAGGTCGATCCGGATCGTGTCCTGCGGCAGGCCGTGATGGCCGTAAGCCTCTGCAATCCGGCCCGACAGCATGGTGCCGACCGTGCGGTTCACATTGCGGATGGTGCGGGTTATCTGGACCGCCTGCCCGCTTTCGATGGCGGGCTTGCAGGCCTCGATCAGTTCGACGTCCATCGCCGCGGCAAGGCCGTGGTCCTGGGTCTCGGTGTGATGGAGCGACTGGCCCTCTTCGACCGGCACGGCATGCAGGATGCGCGTCAAGTCGACGCCATGCGCCTTCCAGTGGCGGCGCACGCGGCGCATGTCGATCTTGTCCACGCGGCCGACCATTTCCTCCACCGTGCGGAAGCCCATTTCGGCCATGATTGCCCGCAGCTCCTCGGCCACGAAGAAGAAGTAATTTATCACGTGTTCGGGCGTGCCGGTGAAGCGCTTGCGCAGCACCGGGTCCTGCGTCGCCACGCCGACCGGGCAGGTGTTGAGGTGGCATTTGCGCATCATGATGCAGCCCGCGGCGATCAGCGGGGCGGTGGCAAATCCGAATTCGTCGGCGCCCAGCAAGGCGCCAATGGCGACGTCGCGCCCGGTGCGCAGCCCGCCGTCGACCTGCACCGCGATGCGGCTGCGCAGGTCGTTGAGCAGCAAGGTCTGCTGCGTCTCGGCAAGGCCTATTTCCCACGGGCTGCCGGCATGGGTCAGGCTGGTCAGCGGGCTCGCGCCCGTGCCGCCTTCATAGCCCGAGATGGTGATATGATCGGCCTTGGACTTGGACACGCCTGCGGCGACCGTACCCACGCCCACTTCGCTGACCAGCTTCACCGAAATGCGGGCCTCGGGCTGGACGTTCTTGAGGTCGTGGATCAGCTGCGCCAGATCCTCGATCGAATAAATGTCGTGGTGCGGCGGGGGCGAGATCAGGCCCACGCCCGGGGTCGAATGGCGCACCTTGCCGATCCGCTTGTCGACCTTGTGGCCGGGCAACTGGCCGCCTTCGCCGGGCTTCGCGCCCTGCGCCATCTTGATCTGGATATCGTCCGAATTGACGAGATATTCCGCCGTCACGCCGAAGCGCCCGCTGGCCACCTGCTTGATCCGGCTGCGCATCGAATCGCCGTTTTCCAGCGGGCGGAAACGCTCGGGCTCCTCGCCGCCTTCGCCCGTGTTCGAACGGCCGCCCATGCGGTTCATCGCGATGGCGAGCGTGGAATGCGCCTCGTGGCTGATGGAACCGAAGCTCATCGCACCGGTGCTGAAGCGCTTGACGATTTCGGCAGCCGTTTCGACCTCGTCGAGATCGAGCGGACGCTCGGCCTTTTGCAGTTCCATCAGCCCGCGAATGGTCAGCAGGCGTTCGGACTGCTCGTTGATCGAGGCTGCGAATTCCTCGTAATTCGTCGGATCGCTGCTCCGCACTGCGTGCTGGAGGTTGGCGATATTCTGCGGCGTCCAGGCATGGTCCTCGCCGCGGATGCGGTACTGGTAGATGCCGCCCACATCGAGCATGCCCTTGTAGAGCGGGCTGTCACCGAATGCCTGCGCGTGGCGGCGAACGGTTTCCTCGGCCACTTCCTTCAGGCCGATGCCTTCGATGGTGGTCGCAGTGCCGGCAAAATAGGCGTCGACGAAGGCGCTCGACAGGCCGACCGCGTCGAATATCTGCGCGCCGCAATAGGACTGGTAGGTCGATATGCCCATCTTGGACATGACCTTGAGGATGCCCTTGCCGACCGCCTTGACGAAATTCTTCTGGACCGCGTCGGGATCGAGATCGGGCAGCTTGCGGCTGCGCAAATCCTCCAGCGTCTCGAAGGCGAGATAGGGGTTGATCCCTTCCGCGCCGTAACCCGCCAGCGCGCAGAAATGGTGCACTTCGCGCGCCTCGCCGGTTTCGATGACCAGTCCGGTCTGCATCCGCAGGCCCTGCCGCACCAGCTGGTGATGGACCGCCGCCGTGGCCAGCAGCGCGGGCATGGCGATCCTGTCCGGCCCCTGTCCGCGGTCGGACAGGATCAGGATATTGGCATCGCCCAGCACTGCTTCGGTCGCCGCCCAGCACATTTCCTTCAGCGCCATGGCCAACCCGTCGGCCCCGGTGCTTGCGTCCCAGGTGATGTCGATGGTCGCGGTGCGGAAGGCGCCGTCCAGTGCCACCTCGACCGAACGGATCTTGGCAAGATCGGTGTTGGTGAGGATCGGCTGCGAAACTTCCAGCCGCTTGTGCGTGCCCCCGTCGCGGCCCAGCAGGTTCGGGCGCGGGCCGATCATCGACAGCAGGCTCATCACCAGCTCTTCGCGGATCGGGTCGATCGGCGGATTGGTCACCTGCGCGAAGTTCTGCTTGAAATAATCGTAGAGCAGGCGGCTGCGCTTGGAGAGCACGGCGATGGGCGTGTCGGTGCCCATCGATCCGATCGGGTCTTCCCCATTCGCGGCCATCGGTTCGAGGAAGCGCTGAATGTCTTCCTGCGTGTAACCGAAGGCCTGCTGGCGGTTCAGCAGCGCGATTTCGCTCTTCGCAATTTCGGACAGGTCGGGTTCGATATGATCGAGATCGGCGAGCTTGTACTGCGCCTTTTCGAGCCATGCCTCGTAAGGCTCGGCAGCGGCGAGGTCGGTCTTCAGCTCCTCGTCGGTGACGATGCGCCCTTCCTCGAGGTCGATCAGCAGCATCTTGCCCGGCTGGAGACGCCATTTGCGGGTGATGTCTTCCTCCGCGAACGGCAGCACGCCGCTTTCCGAGGCAAGGACGACGAGATCGTCCTTGGTCGTGCACCAGCGTGCAGGGCGCAGGCCGTTACGGTCGAGACAGGCGCCGATCTGGCGGCCATCGGTAAAGCAGACTGCGGCGGGCCCGTCCCACGGCTCCATCAGCGCGGCGTGGTATTCGTAGAACGCGCGGCGCGCGGGATCCATCAGCTCGTTTTTGGCCCATGCCTCGGGCATGAGCATCATCATCGAATGCGCCAAGCTGTAACCGCCGGTCACCAGCAGCTCGAGCGCATTGTCGAGGCAGGCGGTGTCCGACTGGCCGTGCGGGATCAACGGCCACATCTTGTCGAGATCCGCGCCCAGCAGCTCGCTTTCCATCGTGCGGCGGCGGGCCTCCATCCAGTTCACGTTTCCGCGAACCGTGTTGATCTCGCCATTATGCGCCATGAAGCGATAGGGGTGCGCCAGCCGCCAGCTGGGGAAGGTGTTGGTGCTGAAACGCTGGTGGACGAGGCCCAGTGCGCTGACGCAATCGGGATCGCGCAAATCGTCGTAGAAGCTGCCGACCTGGTTCGCCAGCAGCAGCCCCTTGTAGACCACGGTGCGGCTGGAGAAGCTCGGGATATAGGCCTGGCTCAGGCCGGGGATGTCGTGCTTGGCCTCCAGCGCGGCGAGCGGGTTCAGCGTCTGCTTGCGGATGACCACCAGCTTGCGCTCGAAAGCGTCCTGGTCGGGGCAGTTCTGGCCGCGAGCTATCACGCATTGGCGGATGACCGGCATCGACGCCACAACGGCATCGCCCAGCCCGTCCAGCGTGGTCGGCACGTCGCGCCAGCCGACGACCCGCTGGCCTTCTTTGGCCACGAAGCGTTCGAGCTGCTTCTCGACGAAATCAAGCGCTTCATTCACCTGCGGCATGAAACACATGGCGACCGCGTAATCGCCCGGTGCGGGCAGGTCGTGCCCTTTCTTTTCGGCCCATTTGCGGATCAGCGGGTCCGGGATCTGCAGCAGGATACCCGCGCCGTCGCCCAGCAGCGGATCGGCACCGACCGCGCCGCGATGGTCGAGATTGGCAAGTATTTCAAGGGCTTGTGTTACGATCGAGTGGCTCTTCTGCCCCTTGATATGCGCGACCATGCCGACGCCGCAGGCATCGTGCTCGTTGCGCGGATCGTAGAGGCCCTGCGGAAGAGGGCCTTCACCGGGGTTATGATGAGCCAGAACCTGCATTCGCCGAAGCGTCCTCCTTGCCCGCGCCCCCCGCGGCCCTTCTGGCCGGAGTGGAAGCGCGGAAATTGTGCAGCGCCGCACGGGCGCCCGCCAAAATGTCGCGAGGCTTCCTTTTGCAGGCAACAAAGCGGTTTTGCAACCGCGTCAGGGTTTAGGAAAATTTCACTGGGGGCAAGATTTGCCGGTTTCTGCTGCGTTGCAGCATTGCGAATCGCGGCCTAATCGCGCCGGTTGACCTGGCCCAGCCGTTCGAGCGCACTTCGCAGCGCGGCCTGCGCATCGGTCGGCGCAGCATCGCCGGTTTCGCTGCCTTCTTCCGGCGCATCAAGGTCCGCATGCGCTTCGGGCATCCGGCGGCTGGCTTCGCGGCGGAGGAAAGCGATGACCGGATCGTCGTCGGAAGCCTGGGGTAAATCCTGGTCCTCGAGGCAATCTTCCTCGGCAGGAAGCCCGCGCGTTATCGGGATCGGCTGCGGGGCGGGTCGCTCCGCCGCTTCCTCGCTCTCCGCCACCATTCGCTTGTGCTGTTCCAGCGCACCCTCGAGGCGGTCCAGCAAACCTTCGAGGCTCATGTCGCCCATCGCCGGGGTCTCCCTCGTAGTGTCCGGATCGGCGCCGTCTTCGGCGTGTTCCTGTTGGATCGGTTCGACTTCGGGCGCCGGATCGAATTCCGGCACGTGCTCGAACTCGGCGTCTTCGGCAATTTCAACGTCTTCGGTTTCGAACACGGCATAGCCGCCAGTCTCGTCCTCCCTGGACCCACCAACCTCCTCCACATCCTCGTCAGCGATGGCGCTGTCACCCTCCATCTCCGCATAGACCGCTTCGAATTCCTCGGCCGGACCGGCCGGGGGAACGTCGTCGAGAGAATATTCGTTCTCGTAGCTGGCTTCCTCGGTCGGTGCGCGCATCGCGATGCCTTCCTCGCCAATATCATCGCGGGCCGAAAATACCCGCCGGCGGCGCGGTTCTTCCAAGCCGTCTGTGGGTAGCTCGGCTTCGTCCCGCCAGGCGCTGTCTTCGAGAAATTCGAATCCCGGTGCAAAGGCGCGGGGCGCAGCAGCCGAGGCAATCCGCCCCGCCACTGCGATGCCAAGCAGCAGGCCGAACAGCGCAACGGAAATACAAAGCACCGCCACCCCGGCACCGCTCACGGGCGGCGCGAACATCGGGTGCAGCTGCGCAAGCCCGATGCTTCGGGCGATCAGCGCATGGACATGCGGCGGCATCAGCCACATCCCGCCGCCCAGCAGCAGTGCGAACCACGCCCCTACCAGCGGCTTGAACCATGCCCGGCCCAGCAGGCCGGTATTGCCATGATGATCGCTCATTCGGTTCCTGTTTGCCTCGAACCCATGTCTTTCACGCCGTCCGCGCTAGGGCCGCTTGGTTAACTTCGCGCTAACGATGCCTGTTCCGCGTGCGCTATGCAATTGCGCATTCGCAGGGGACCGCGATGCCGTAACGGCATATTCCGGGCGGTTGCGCGCCCCTGTTCCATGCGCCATGAGTCCGCCCGCAAGCGCGCTCACGGAGTCGCGCATTCAGGTGTTTTGAAGGAGAGCTAGGCATGACCCCCCAGGACGTAGCAGCCAAGGTCGGCGAACAGGTCGGAACCAGCGAATGGGTTGAGATGAGCCAAGAGCGCATCAACCAGTTTGCCGACGCCACCGGCGACCATCAGTTCATCCATATCAACGAGGAAGCTGCCAAGATGACGCCCTTCGGCGGCACCATCGCCCACGGCTTCCTGACCCTGTCGATGATCCCCTATCTCACCGCAAACAGCGATGTTCCGCGGGTCGACGGGATCAAGATGGCGGTCAACTACGGCGGCAACAAGACGCGTTTCATCAACCCGGTCCGTTCGGGCAAGAAAATTCGCGGTCATTGGAAGCTGCTCGAAATGACCGAGAAGCGCCCCGGTCAGTGGCAACAGACCATGGAAATCACCATCGAGATCGAAGGCGAGGACAAACCCGCGCTGATCTGTGAATGGATGACCATGTATTTCGTCTGATTCTCTTCTCCTCCCCCGGAGGAACAGACGTTCAACACCAGACAAGAATTAAGGAATGACCATGCGTGACGCAGTCATCGTTTCCACCGCCCGCACCGCCATCGGCCGCGCCTACAAGGGCGGGTTCAACGACACCAAGGGCCCGACGCTCGGCGCCTATTCGCTGAAGCCCGCAATCGAGCGCGCCGGCATCGAAGCCGCGGAGGTCGACGACGTGCTGTGGGGCGCCGCGCTCCAGCAGGGCACGCAGGCTGGCAACCTCGCCCGCCAGGTCGCGCTGCGCGCCGGTTGCCCCATCGGCACCAGCGGCATGACTATCGACCGCCAGTGCTCTTCGGGCCTGATGAGCATCGCCACCGCTGCCAAGCAGATCATCACCGACCGGATGGACGTGGTTGCCGCTGGTGGTCAGGAATCGATCAGCCTCGTGCAGACCAAGGAAATGCGCGTCATGCCCGATCCCGAGCTGATGCAGATGCACGGCGCGATCTATATGCCCATGCTGCAGACGGCGGAAACGGTCGCCCAGCGCTACGGCATCAGCCGCGACGCGCAGGACGAATACGCCCTCCAGAGCCAGCAGCGCACTGCGCAAGCGCAGGAAGATGGCCGCTTCGACGACGAGATCGTTGCCGTTTCCACCGCCCACAAGGTGCAGGACAAGGAAACCGGCGAAATCTCGGATGTCGACATCACCATCGCTAAGGACGAGGGCAACCGCCCCTCGACCACGCTCGAAGGCCTCCAGAGCCTGAAGCCGGTAATGGGCGAAGGCACCACCATCACCGCAGGCAACGCCTCGCAGCTGTCGGATGGTTCTTCGGCCAGTGTGCTGATGGAAGCCAAGGTCGCCGAGCAGAAGGGCCTCGAGCCGCTCGGCCGCTATGTCGGCATGGCGGTTGCCGGGACCGAGCCCGATGAAATGGGCATCGGCCCGATCTTCGCCATTCCCAAGCTGCTCAAGCGCTTCGATCTCAATGTCGACGATATCGGCATCTGGGAACTGAACGAAGCCTTCGCGGTGCAGGTGCTTTACTGCCGCGACAAGCTTGGCATCGACAATGACAAGCTCAACGTCTCCGGCGGCTCGATCTCGATCGGCCACCCTTACGGCATGACCGGTGCACGCTGCACCGGCCACGTCCTGCTCGAAGGCAAGCGCCGCGGCGCGAAATACGGCGTCGTCACCATGTGTGTCGGCGGCGGCATGGGCGCAGCCGGCCTCTTCGAGATATTCTAGACCGAAAGGAACTTGCGATGACCGAGCGATGGCCCAAACTCGACTACGAGGCCGATCGCCCGGTCATCGAGAGTCTCCACGCCTACCTGCAGGTCGTGGGCAAACTCCCGACCCGCGCCTTGCCATGGTGCAACCACAGCTGGCATCTCGCGCTGCGTGTGGTGCCACGCGGATTCCGTAGCTACCCGGTATTGACGGCCAGCGGCGAGGCGGAAGTGCTGTTCGACTGCCTTTCAAGCAAGGTGACGGTCAAGACATCGAGTGGCTTCGTCGACGGCTTCGATGTGACCGGACAGAGTGTTGCGCATTTCTTCGGCCAGCTTTCCTCGCTGCTCGCCCGGGCCGATGTCGGAGCCTCGGTTGGGGGCAGCCCCAACGAGGTCGAAACCGCCGTTCCCTTTCGCGAGGATAAAGGCGAAAGGACATGGGACCCTGCGGTTCTCGCGCGCATTCACCGCGCTCTCTCGGATGCCAACCGCGTCTTCGAGCGCTTCCGGACTGGTTTCGTCGGCAAATCGAGTCCCAGCCACCTCTTTTGGGGCAGCCTCGATCTGGCCGTAACCCGCTTTTCCGGCCGCGAGGCACCGCTGCACCCGGGCGGTTTTCCCAACCTGCCCGATGCTGTGACCCGCGAAGCCTATAGCCACGAGGTCGCCAGCGCGGGCTTCTGGTTCGGCGGTGGCGGCGTCGATCAGGCCGCCTTCTATGCCTATGGTTATCCGACGCCAGATGGCCTTGCGGATATTACGGTGGAACCTGCGGGAAGCTATTGGCAGGGCGAGCTCGGCGAATTCGTCCTGCCCTATGAGCAGGTGCGGACCAGCACCGATCCCGAACAGGAGCTAATGGCCTTTCTCAAGAGTACTTATGCCGCAGTGGCCGACTGCGGCGATTGGCCTCGCACAAGCCTTGAAGTGCCCCTTGGCGCGTTCGGAAAGCCCTATGATGTCGAGGCCCGCCGCAAGGGCTGACTTGCCACCGCTGCGTGTTGCGCGCAGGATCGCGCAATGGGTGTGATGGAGATCATCGGTATCGCAGGCAGCGTAAGCCTGCTGGCAGGCTGGCGGCTGTATCTCAGTATCTTTGCCACCGGTCTGGCGATGCGGCTCGGTGCGCTGCCTCTGCCCGAACATCTCCAGAGTCTCGATGCGCTGGCCAATCCATGGGTGATGGGCATTGCCGCCATCGCGGCTATTGCCGAATTCTTTGCCGACAAGGTGATGTGGCTCGATAGCGCCTGGGACGCGGTCCATACCTTTGTGCGCCCCGTGGGCGGCGCGCTGCTGGCGCTCGCCATCGTCGATCCGTCGGACCCGGCGACCCAGGTGGTCGCTTTCCTGCTCGGCGGCGGTGCGGCGCTGACCGCACATGCGGGCAAGGCGGGCGCGCGGGGAGTGGTCAATGCCAGTCCCGAACCGGTCAGCAATGTCGCAGTCTCCACCGCGGAAGACGTAGTGACGGCAGGGCTGCTTTATGTGGCTTATGAATACCCTTATGTCGCCGGCGGCGTCGCGCTGGTTCTGCTCGCGCTGGTCGTCTGGCTGATCTGGCTGGCGCGAAAGGTGATGCGCAGATTGTTCGCGCGCAGGCCGGCCGGAACGCCCCCTAACGGCTGAGCTGGAAGACGGCGAATTCCGCGCGCCAGTTGCTTCCGCCGGTCACCGGCGAGCCGCCAGAGAAGAACCATTCGCGTTCGATCTTCGCGCCTTTCTCGCGCGCCAGTTCGCGAAAGTCCGTTACCGTCACGTGGTGGATGTTGGGCGTCTCGTACCAGCTTACCGGAATCGCCCGCGTCACCGGCATCCGCCCGCCCCACATCAGTGCCGCCCGCGTGCGCCAATGCGCGAAATTGGGAAAGCTGACGAAAGCCTGCCGCCCGACCCGCAGCAATTCGTCGAGCATGAGGTCGGGCCGCGTGGCGGTCTGCAGCGTCTGGCTGAGCACCGCGTAATCGAACCCCTTGTCGGGGTAGTCGGCGAGTTCGCGATTGGCGTCGCCCTGAACCACCGAAAGGCCCTGCGCCACGCAGCGCTCGACGCAAGCACCGTCGATTTCCATCCCGCGCGCATCGACTTGCTTGCGATCGCGCAGCTCGGCCAGCAGCGCCCCGTCGCCGCACCCGATATCGAGCACGCGTGTCCCCGGCTCGATGGCTTCGGCGATGGCAGTGAGATCGGGGCGCAGGCTCATTCGATGAAGCCTTTCACCACCCGGTCAAGCGCGGGCACGTCGAGCAGGAAACTGTCGTGGCCGTGCGGAGCGGAAAGCTCGACGAAGCTGACCGCCGCACCTGCTGCATTGAGCGCGCGCACCACATGGCGGCTTTCGCTGGTGGGATAAAGCCAGTCGCTATCGAAGCTCACGAGGCAGAAACGCGCGCTGGTGCCGGCAAAGGCATCGGCAAGCTTTCCGCCATGCTCCTCCGCAAGGTCGAAATAATCCATCGCGCGGGTGATGTAGAGATAGCTGTTCGCATCAAAGCGCCGTGTGAAGCCGCTGCCCTGATAACGCAGGTAGCTCTCCACCTGGAAATCGGCATCGAAGCCGAAGCTCTTGGCTTCACGGTCCTGCAGGTTCCGCCCGAATTTCCCGGTCAGCGCCTCTTCGGAGAGATAGGTAATATGCGCCGCAATGCGCGCCACGGCGAGACCCGCGTCCGGTTGCTCGGCAGCATCGTAATAATCGCCCTGCCGCCAGTTGGGGTCGGCCATGATCGCTTGCCGCCCCAATTCGTGGAAGGCGATATTCTGCGCCGAATGGCGGCTGGTCGAGGCGACGACCAGCACCCTCGCGGCACGTTCGCGCCAGTTCGCGGCGAGGCTCAAGGCCTGCATACCGCCCATGGACCCGCCGACCACGGCGTGAAGCTGCTCAATACCGAGCTCGTCGAGCAAGGCCACCAGCGCGCGCACCATGTCGCGAATGGTGATGACGGGAAAACGCATTGCATAGGGCTTGCCGTCGCTTGCCTCGCTCGCAGGCCCGCTCGAGCCCATGCAACTGCCGATCACGTTCGCGCAGACGACATGATACCGGTCGGTGTCGATAGGCTTGCCGGGGCCGACCATCCGCTCCCACCAGCCGGGCTTCCCGGTGACCGGATGCGGTGAAGCGACATACTGGTCGCCGGTCAGAGCATGGCAGAGCAATATGGCGTTGGAGCGGTCTTCGTTGAGCTCGCCATAGGTTTCATAGGCGATTTGCGGAGACGCCAGTTCGCCCCCGCCATCGAGGGCGAGCGGTTGGAGCAGTTCCAGCGTGAAGGATGTCCCGGCCATGGTTTCGCCTCTAGACGTGCGGCAGGCGCTTGTCGAAGGGCGGTTTTTCTTTCATGCGCCGAAGCCGCAATGGCAGACAAACCCACCATGAAACCCTGGATCGAGAAGATCCACGCCTATGTCCCCGGCAAGAGCAAGGGAGCAGACGGGCGCGAGCTGATCAAGCTATCGGCAAACGAGAACCCCCTGGGATGCAGCGAGGCTGCGCTTGCGGCTCTGGCAGAGCCTGCAGGACCCGCTCGCTATCCCGATCCCGATGCCACAACGCTTCGGACCAAGATCGGCGAAGTCCACGGGATCAACTCGGCGCGGATCGTTTGCGGAACGGGCTCAGACGAATTGCTCAACCTTGCCGCGCAGGCTTTTGCCGGGCCGGGTGACGAGGTGCTCTATGCGCGATTTTCCTTCGTCGTCTACGAGATTGCCGCGCGTCGCTGCGGGGCAACGCCGGTCGAAGCGCCCGATGTCGATTACGCCACCGATGTGGACGCGCTGCTTGGCGCAGTGACCGAATCCACGCGCGTCGTCTTTCTCGCCAACCCGAACAATCCGACCGGCACGTATCTCCCACGGGGCGAAATCGAGCGGCTGCATGCGGGATTGCCGCAAGAGGTGCTTCTCGTGATCGACCAGGCTTATGGCGAATATCTGGAAGAAGCCGAAGACGACGGCGGTATGGCGTTGGCCGCGGCACATGAAAACGTTCTCGTCACCCGGACCTTTTCGAAAATCTACGGGCTGGCGGGTGAGCGGATCGGGTGGGCGACCGGTGCCCCCCATCTGGTTGATGCCCTCAACCGTATTCGCGGCCCTTTCAATGTGACCACTTCGGGTCAGAGAGCTGCGATCGCGGCGCTTGGCGATCAGGCCTTCGTTGCAGAATCGCGCGCGGCAAACAATCGCGAGCGCGCCCGCTTTGCCGAAGCGATAGCGGCGCTTGGCAATCATGGCCTCCGGGTCGTTCCGAGTAAGGCGAACTTCCTGCTCATATTGTTCGAGGGTAGGCTGACCGCCGAACAGGCCCTCAGGGCATTGGCAGGAGGCGGGTATGCCGTCCGTCACCTGCCCGGCCAAGGCCTGCCACACGGCCTCCGCATCACCATCGGCAACCGAGAGCAGATGACCGAAATCTCCAATATCCTCCGCAAGGCCGCAGAAGATGGCTAGGGGTTGAGCGCGTTGATCTCGCGAATGACGCGTGCCTCGATCTCTTCGCGCGGTAGACCGGGTGGGATCGGTTCGCCGAATTTGTAAGTTATCGTCCCAGGCGTCTTGAGCCCGCGCTGGTACAGTGGACCGCTGTTCACTGCTACCGGCACCACTGGCAGTGCAAGCATTTTGTAGAGGCCTGCAAACCCGGCTTGCAGAGGTCGGCTCTCGCCGTGCGGAATGCGCGTGCCTTCGGGAAAAATAACCAGCGGCCTTCCGTCCGCGATCATTCTTCTTGCGCTGCGGATCATGTTCATCAACGCCTTGGCACCTTGTTCGCGCGCCACGGGGATCAGACCGTAGGCCAAGGCTGCTCGGCCCCAACCGGGGATGGAGAACAGCTCTCGTTTGGCAAAGACCGAAGGGCAGTCGAGCAGCGCCGGCGCGTCGATCGCCTCGAAGAAGCTCTCGTGCTTGATCGCATAAAGCACCGGCTCGTCATGTGGTTTGCCCTCGATCACCAGCTTTATGCCGACGATGTGCCTCAGGCACCAGCGCTGCCATTGTGCCCAATTGCGAACCCTCCGTCGGAAAGCCGGCACGGAAAACGGGGCGGAGATCAGCGAGGCCGACGTAATGAGGATCGAGCCAAGATAGAACGCCGGATAGAACAGCAGGTTACGAAGCAGCATCATCCGTTCCGTCCGGTAAACCCTGGGATACTTCGGATGCCAGCAGCTTGTTGTATTCAAGGAACAGCGTAGCGAGGTTCGGATTGGAGGCGACGGCATCCCTCACGATGTCGGTTCCGACCGGGAGCGAGCCCGCGACTTCCGAATAAGCCCGCGCCATGTGCCAATCCGTGGTCACCAGCCGTGCGGAATCGAACTCTTTCTCTTTCATCCACTGCGCCACTTCACCAGCATTGCTGCGAGTATCGACAGCGAGGAAGCCTAGCGTCACGCAGCAATCCATCGTGCGATTGGGAACCTCGAATTCCTTGGCGAACTCTGCCGGTTTGACCTCGGGATCCACGCCGGACACAAACATCTCTTCCGCCAGGCCTTGCTCGACCACTTCGAGGCCACGCGCGATCCGGCCGGCTCCGCCGGTCAGAACGATTACCGCGTCGGTTTTACTTTGAGGAGCAGGCGCAGGCAGGGTCACCGCAAAGGCGAGAAAGCCAAACGCGTATATCAGGAATAGCGCAGCGATCAGGCGTAGGATCACAGAGATTTCCGCAACGATGAAAGCACAGTCATTCGCGCCGTGTAGACGGCAATTCCCACCGCGCAAAGCGGGACGAGGACGATCATGAACCAGTCGATTGCCAACAGTGACCCTCCTGCCACCATACCGGATTGCAGCGCTGTGAATTGGGCTGCCAAGATGGATATGATCAGGATTCCGGCAAGAAACCCGACAAGTCCTCCCAACGAGGCATCGATAAGGACCGAGCGCTGGAAGATGCGCGCAATCTGGTCATCGCTACCGCCGAGCAAATGGACGATTTCGACCGTATCGCGATTGCCGCCAAGAGCGTTTCGGGACGCGAGCCAAACGGCCGCTACCGCCACTACGGCAAGCATCGCGATCAGCACGAATGCGATCCATTTGAGAGCCGACAACGCCGACAGAACCGGTGCGAGCCATTCGGACTGGGCGTCGATCCTCGCGTCGGATGCAACGTCCCGCATTGTCATGCGCAGACGCTGGTAATCTTCATCTTCGGCGCCCTCCCGCATATCGACATCGATTATTGCAGGCAGTGGGATCGCCTCCGACGTCTGCCCAGCACCCAGCCAGGGCTCGAGCAATTCGGCAATCTCTTCTTCGGGTACGGCTCTGAATCCGGCGACTGCCCGGTCCTGGGCCAGAACGCTCAGGACGGATTCGGTTTGTGCAGCACGCTGCTCCGCGTCCGGTTCGACGATCTGCACCGTCGCATTGCCCGACAGATCGCCTTGCGCTGTCGAAACCATGTTCGACAAGGACAGTGCGCCGCCCGCGGCGACTACGGTCAGCGCTACCATGATGGCGATAACCCAAGGCATCGGCCCGCCGAGACGCGTTTGCGGGAGAAGTCCTGCCGCCCGCCTGCCGCGAAAAGGCGCAAGGCCGCGATCGACCGCTCTGTCGATTGCCGGGGGCCGCTTCACCCGGCTTCTCCTCTGGCTTCCCGCCGCGGGGGATAGCGCAGTGCTCCGGTCGGATCGGCCAGAATTCCCTTGGAAAGCCGCATGATCAGGCTCTCAGGTACCTTGCGGAGAAGCTGCACGTCATGCGTTGCCACGACGACTGTAGTGCCCAGGCGATTGAGTGCCTCGAACAAGCGCATAAGCTTGACGGCCATTTCCGGATCGACATTCCCGGTAGGCTCGTCGGCGATGAGGATTTCGGGCCGGCCGATCACTGCGCGTGCGATGGCAACGCGCTGCTGCTCGCCGCCTGAAAGCGTCGCTGGCCGGGCTTCTGCGCGATGCGCAAGGCCGACCCAGTCGAGCATGTCCGCCACCGGTTCACGCAAATCCGCCTCGCGCACCCCGGAAACACGCAAAGGGAGCGCGACGTTGTCGAACGCCGAAAGGTGATCGACGAGGCGAAAATCCTGGAACACTACTCCCATGCGCCGCCGGAAAGCGGGCAATTTGTCGCGCGGCAAGGTGATGACGTCTCGGCCGAACATCCTGATCCCGCCACGTGACGGGCGCTGCGCAAGATAGAGCAGCTTCAGCAGTGAAGTCTTACCCGCGCCGCTGGCACCGGTGAGGAAATAGAAACGGCTCGAGAACAGCGTGAACGAAATATTCGAAAGCACCTCGCGGTCGGTGCCATAACGCAATCCGACGTTGTCGAACTGCACGATTTCGCTCTCTTGCGCCCGGCTATTGCGCAATTCGCTGTCGCTTTGGGGGGGAATTGATGCCGCCATGGTACAATTTGCGCCTATAACGGGCCTTCGATGTGGAAAAAAGCCGTTTGGGGCTTTCGCGCACAGCTACGCCGCTTGTCGTGATTCGCCGCTCTCTATAGAGCCTCGGTTCACCATGATTATTGCATGTCCGGCCTGCAGCACCCGCTATGTCGTGCCCGACAACGCTATCGGCGTCGATGGCCGGACTGTGCGCTGTGCCAAATGCAAGCACTCGTGGTTCCAGGAGGGTGCCAGCGCAGAAGAAGTCGCAGGGAGCGTGAAAGCGAACCCCGCAGCGCCGATTGCCGCCCGAGAAAGGGACAACGCTCCGACTTCCGCCAGAGCCCAGCCTGCTGCCCCGCAAATGCCAGGAGCGGAACGCACAGAAAGGCAGCCCGACGCGCCGCAGCGAGCGGCAGGGGATGCTGCTGTCGAAACAAGGGCGGAGAACGCCACTTCGCGTCACCGTACTCCGGATTTTGACGAGACTCCGCCGCCTTCTTTCTCGGAAAGGGCCGAAAACGGTATCGAAGCCGAGCCCGAGCACGAAGGGGAAGTGCACGAAGACGATCTTGTTTCGCGCTTCGATCGGTCGCCCCCCTTTGGTCCGCGACGCAACACCCTCAAGCTCTGGACGTGGGCCGCTGCGATTTTCGCGTTGCTGGCAGCAGGTGCTATCTTCGCCATGTCGCGCTATGGAACGCCCGACTGGTGGCCGGTAGACAAGCCCCTTTTCGGTGAAGCGCAGCCCGACCTGTCGCTTTCGTTCCCGCCAGAAGCGCAGCGGTGGCGCGAACTTGAGAACAAGACGTGGATGTTCACCGCGCGGATCGAAGTGACCAACAATGCGCGTGAGCCTCGCCGTCTGCCGCCGGTGCTCATCGTCATGCTCAATGAGCGCGAAGATCAGATATACAGCTGGGTGGTTCAGCCGCCGCAACCGACGCTGGCGCCAGGCGAGACCATAGCAATCGACGAAGCGCGCACCGATGTTCCACGCGGTGCGGTCTATGCCGATGTCGGTTGGGCGCCGCTCTAGGCGCGACCCCTAAAATAGGTGCTTGCCGCCCTGCAAAGGCGCTGCTAGGGGCGCGCTCCTACCGGCGGGAGCAGGTGGCCTCGTTCGCGAGATTCGCTCCCGATGCAGACTGTGTGCGGTCGTGGCGGAACTGGTAGACGCGCAACGTTGAGGTCGTTGTGGCCGCAAGGCCGTGGAAGTTCGAGTCTTCTCGACCGCACCAACAGTCCCAAACTAGCATCCACATTCCAAACCCACACTTCAGCGCATTTCGCTTTGCGCTGAATTCAGTTGTTGGTTTCGAAAAGTTTCGCCTAAGATACCATCAATTACAAAGGGCGCGCGGGTCGATTACCTATGGATTGCTTTGTTGCAATTTTGCAATGGACTGCGCTCGTCGTTGCAGTTCTGATTGCGCTGTCATCGCTGGACGACTTGTTCGTCGACGCCGTGTTCTGGGCGATGAAGCTGAAGCGCAGGATCTTCGGTCAATCCGGCCCGGGTGCGGTTGCTGCCGAACTGCTGGTAGACAAGCCAGAACAGCCTATCGCGATAATGCTTCCTGCGTGGAAGGAATTCGACGTCATCGCGAGCATGGTGGAAAGCGCAGTTAATACGCTCGCTTACCGCAATTATACGATCTTCATCGGTACTTATGCCAATGATTCTGAAACTATCGCCGAAGCGGAAAAGGTTGCACGGCGGTACAAGCAGGTACGCCACGTGCGCGTGCCGCACGATGGCCCGACGTGCAAGGCAGACTGCCTCAACCACATCGTATCGGACATCCTGCATCTGGAAGAGGAGGTGGGCGAACCTTTCGCGGGGCTGGTACTGCACGACAGCGAAGATGTACTCCATCCGCTGGAACTTCACCTCTTCAATTACCTGCTCCCTGCGAAGGACATGATCCAACTGCCTGTGGTGAGCCTGGAACAGCGATATCGCGATCTTGTTGCCGGAACCTACATGGACGAGTTTGCCGAATGGCATGCCAAGGATCTCGTCGTGCGTCAGCGCTTGGCGAAAACCGTTCCTTCTGCTGGTGTCGGAACGTGTTTTTCCCGCCGGGCGATCAAGGCGCTGATGGAGGATGGCGACCCTTTCAACACCGCTACGTTGACAGAGGACTATGACATCGGGAATCGGCTGTCCGAGAGGGACATGAGCGCGATCATTGCTCTTTATCCCGTCGAGTTCCGCACGCGTCGTGGCGCGCTTTTCGGCGTCGGCCCCGAACGCATGGTAACCTTCTCGATGCCATTATGCGTGCGCGAACATTTCCCTAATACCTTCAAGACCAGCTATCGACAAAAGGCACGCTGGATACTCGGAATTGCGCTGCAGGGCTGGGCGCAACTGGGATGGAGCAAGTCAGGAATCTCGAACTATTTCCTGTTCCGCGACCGCAAGGCTCTCGTCACCCCCACTCTCGCCATAGTCGCTTATGTTCTGGTTCTGACTTATCTGGGGCTGAACGTCTGGTCGAAGGCGTCGGGCGGCGACTTCATCCCTCTGTTCTCGGGACAGTGGTTCGTACTTTCTCTCTTGTGGTTCAATCTGTTCGCGCTGGGCGCGCGAATTCTGCAACGGCTCTTCTTCGTCGAGAGAATCTACGGCTGGGGCCATGCCTTCATGTCTATCCCTCGCGTATTTGTGCTGAGCCTCATCAATTTTGCTGCGTCGATACGCGCAATCCGAGTTTTTATCGGCAGCAAGTTCAGTGGAAAGTCGATCGCCTGGGACAAGACCATGCACCGCTTCCCGACGGACGAATGGCTTGGCACGGAAAAGCGCCGACTTGGGGAAATCCTCTTGTCGTGGGAAGTGGTCACGCCCCCCGCTATCGAAAAGGCCCTTATCGACCAGAAAATGAATGGTGGCATGCTCGGGGATCTGCTCGTCTGCCACGGAGCGATCGACGAGCAGACATTGTTGGAAGCTGTCGCTACTCAGGCGAACCTCCCGACGGCTACCATCAGTTTGGAGATGGTGCGCGAGAATCTCGATCTGCTAGACGAAGAGGTGATGTCACGGCTCCACGTGCTTCCTTTCGGCAAGGGAAAGAAGGGCGATGTCATGCTCGCCGTTTCGAGCCCGCTTCCGGCGTCCGAGGCAGAATGGATGCGGACCCGCTTGGGTAGACCATTCCGCCAGCATATCGTTCCGGACGCCCAGATTAGGCGCTTCCTCGGTGCGCTGGTGGAGCAGCCGCACTGGGATGTTCCGATCCTTACCCTGCCGCGCCTTCACGAGCTCCTGATCGAAAGGAAGATACTCAAGCGCCGAGAATTGCGTCGCGCTCTCGAAAGCTACGATGTGGCAAGGCATGGCAGTATCGGCGAGTACCTCGTGGCCAGGAAGGTCATTTCGCAGCAAATCTTCGATGAGATGACGGCCATCAGAAATGAACTTGTAGAAGCAAAACGCGCAGATGCGCGAAAGGAACTCGTCAATGCGTAGCCTGTCATACGGTCTCCTTCTTGCGTTTGCCGTGCCAATTCAGGTTAGCGCCCAAGAAGGGGGCGACCCTCAGCAACCCTTCCGCGATTTCGAGGCCGGTCGCTATGTAGCTGCGGAACAAGGTGCAGAGGCTGCGCTCGCTCAAGACCCGGATAACCCGGTTTGGTGGGCGCTGCTCGCGGAAGCGCGTTCAGAGAATCGCCGGTTCAAAGACGCAGCTGCAGCTTTTTCCCGTGCAGCGGAGGAAGACCCGGATGCGGAGCGCCGCAGCTATTTCCGCCGCGCCCAGACGCTTAACCTTGTCTATGCGGATTTGCACGCCGAGGCGCGCTCAGTCTTGCGGGAGGCGATGGGCGATCCGTCATTGGCCACTCGCGCATCGCTTGATTGGGCGATGGTCGCGATCGCGGCTCGCGACGATGAAGCTGCACAGGAAATACTGAACAACGAGGCGCTCTACGCCGATTTCACGCGGCAGAGCGCGTTGGACGCCGGTTACAGCGCCAAGCGTAGCGGGCTCGACAGCCGCGCGGTTCGCTTCTTCCAAGCAGGTCTCGCGATAGATGAAAGCGAAGAATCGCGCCTGTCTCCAGTCGAGCGCGAGAATATCCGCCGCGAAATCCGCGAGCTGGAGCGCGATTGGTCGTTTATCGCGCAGGGGAGCTTCAGCACAGCCGGTCGACCGTCCGGGCTGAGCGCCGCCCCGCTCGATGACGAACGCGCGCTGCAATTCGGTGCGGAAATCTCCCGCCGGATCGGCGGCTGGCGAAACGGCAAGCCCTTCAGCGTTTTCGCCCGCGTCTATCATTCCGAATTTCTCGGTGACGATGCCGTCATCGGCAATGCCACGCAAGGTTGGGTCGGAGCGCGGTACAAGCCCTTTTCCAGCCTCAACTTCAATGTCGAGGCAAGCAAGCTGATCGGGCTCGATAGCGATGCGATCGACGATTGGTCGTTGCGCGGTGCGATTTCGGGAGGTCAGGGATTAGAGCCTGAGGTGGGCCGAAGCCAGTGGACCTATGCACATTACTACGGTGACCTGTCCTATCTGATCGAGAATGACGTCGCTTTCGGAATAGTAGAAGGCCGTGTTGGGAGATCCTTCGCGCTGGGTGACCGCTCGAACGTGATAACTCCGTACCTCGTGGTCCGCGCCGACCTCGATACCGGACGCCAAGAAGAAGGGGCGTTTGGCGCAGGCGCAGGCCTAACCATGCGTCACTGGTTCGACGAGACCGACACTGTGGCATGGCGCGGCTTCATCGATTTCGATGTGCAGGCTCGGCAGCGCATCGTGGGCGACCGCCGCGCCACAGGGGTGCTCGCGACTATCACTGTGGGCCGATGAGCGCGCGCTAGAGTTTGCTCAACTCCCACCACGGACCATCCTCACGAGTGGCCTTGTGTCGTCCGAGATCGCGCAGGCACGTCATAAATCCCGGTTTGAACATCTCGTCACCCTTGCTGCAATCGGCATCTGGGCACTGGCAATCGAAGCAGTCCCAGCCATCGGCCGTAGTTACCCAGATAGTGCCATGTGGATTGAGAAGCCGCAGGTTTGCGATCGCCCCGATTTCGCTTTCATTGACCAAAAGATCATACCCGCGCTTACCATTTCCGAGCGGGTCGTCGCTTCCATCGAGATGGGGGGCCGGGGTGCGCACCGTAGGCCCGTTGCGGACGACGAAGAAGTCGGGCGTGACCCTCGCCTGTTCCTTTCCTGATGGATTCGCATCTGCCGGGTGACCCGCCCGTTTCTTGATCTCCTCGTGCATCTCCTCGACTGCGCGCTCGAAGAAAACGGAGCGGCGCACGCCGCCGTCATATAGCGAGCGGTCCCCCTGTTCGAGGCCAGTGACGCGAAGTTGCTGGTGGAAGACGGGCATTGCGGAAGAGGCCATCGCCGCGGCGGTCAGCGCTTCCACCGCCGCCTCATTATCGGGTGCTGTCCGAACCAGTTCGCGCACGTCGGCATAATGGAAGTGGCCGCAATTGGCTTCGACGAAACCAATATACCCTTCGATCGAGCTGTCCCGGATCGCCTCGATTATGGTCGCATCGCAATTTTCATAGATCGCATCGCGGATGCGTTTACGCAGTGGGCCGGTGCCTGCCTGCGCGCCGCGAAGCAACATCTGGGCCATGCCGCGATTATCGACCACCTCGCTCTCGTGCCGCGGGGAATAGCCCCATTCCAACCTCTTGATCGCATATTGGCGCGTCTCCTTTCTGGCATTGCCATCGAGCGCCACCATCAGCAGGAGCGTTTGCAGCGAACCGGTCGAAATTCCGGTAATGACTTTCACGTTCTTCATGGCGAGTGCGTCGGGGCTGGCATCGTGCAGCGCCTTGAAAAGACCAGCGCCATAGGCACCCCATTGACCGCCGCCCGACAGCATCAGTACTTTTTCGGTGGGCGTGTCCCCCGCATCGCCGGGGAGTGCCTTGACCAGAGTATCGTCGCCGAAAGCAGCTTTGCGGGCGACCATCTTGCGTAGTTCCCATGCCATAGGGTCCTTGCGCGGACCGAAATGGTCGATCGCTGCATCGCGTTGGATGTCGGCGATGAACTTGCTGGCTCGAGGTTTGTGGATGTGATGCGCGAAATGCGGCGAATGGATCGACTGCGGCCCCCAGTTGAGCCGTTTGCGCAGGAACCACAGTGCCAGACCGACAACCAGTAATGTCGCAAGCGCCGTCAGGATGACGTAAAGCATCTTCTTCCCCCCGGAAAATCATACCCGTCGTTTCTAGCCTATAGCCTTGCCGGATGGGAGGGATATTGGAGAGGTCGCAATATCAAGATGATCAACAGTGGGGCAGGGAACGATGGCGACGAGGATCGAACGCGAGTTTGGGGGACCTTGGAGGAACGAGCATCGTTCGCTGATGAAGTTTCACCGACGCATTGCCGAAGTGGTCGAAGACAGCGGGGAGGTGGTCGAGACCATGCGCCGCCGCCGCAGCGTACTTGGCGAATTTATTGCAGACCAATACGGCAAGGACCGCGAGCTGTGTGTAACCGGTTCGGGCTGGTCGCAGAGCGATCTCTTTCCCAACCTCTCGACACATGTGAAAACCGGACGCGACGAAGGCATCTGGGAAATTCCGGAAGAGGCGTTCCTCCCACATGTTGTAGGCCGCCACCGCTACTTTCTGGTTACCGGCGGCACCAGGATTCACCAGCTGATGGACTACCTTCATGCAGCCGGACGCGACCTCTCATTGCGCACCTGCGGCTCGCACAAGGGACAGTCGATTGCCGGTTTGGTTGGCACGGGTTCGCACGGGTCGACAATTTCAGAGACGGGCGCAGAGACCCACGTGCGCGGAGTTGTGCTGTCCACCGGCCGGAACGAGGCAATTTGGCTCAGCGATCCGGAGAAGCCGGTGCTGCGCGAAGAATGGGTGACGCAGTTTGCAAGCATCGGCGAGCCGGCGCAGTTCTCCGATGCGCGTGTTCACTTGGGCGGAATGGGCTTTGTATCCGCCTACCTGATAGAGGTCGTGGACGAGTACTATTGCGGCTTGGTCAGACGCACCCGTGTCCTACCCGCCGAATGGTTCGACCAGATCGAACGCGGCGATTTCGCGGCTGCGATCGGCGAAATCGCAACGGACCGCACGCCCCATTATTACGAATTGACCTTCGATCCATTCGGCGGTGAAGATCACGAGGTCTGCGAGACGATCTGGCTCGGTATCGATACCGAACGGAAGCCCGAAGTTTTCGGGTCGCAGATCGAAGCCACCACTCTCGATGTGATCGCACGCGAAGCGGCTAAGGGTCTGATAAAAATTCCGCAATCGGTGCTGGTGACCGACAACCCGCTACCAGCCGAAGACATTGAAGGGCGTATTCGCGACCTAATCGATGTACCGAGCCTCGTTATCGAGGATTTCCGCGAGAACGCCTCCTGCGACGATCGCGATGTGCCGCGCACGCTTTCGCAGCTGACTGCTGAATGGCACCCGCGTGTGCTCATGGGCTTTCGGGTCGATGTCTATAACGCGGCGTTCGCTGTGCCGCGCGAACGGCTGGCAGAAGCGATGCGGATCGCGCAGGAAATGTCGTGCGGTCAGGACAACGTCCGGTGCTTTAGCAAGGACTTCGTCTACACGGTCCGTTTTGCGAAGAAGAGCCCAGCAACGATGGGTTTCCTGAGGTTCGAGGACAATGCGATCATCAATATCGACGGGTTGCCGAAGAACTTCATCCTCGGCACCGATGCACCTGCTGCCGCGGCACTGCTGCAACAGCTGTTCGACAAGGCAGGCATTCCGTTTTCGATGCACTGGGGCAAGGACGCGCAGATGGGTGCCAAGGCTATCCGTGCGCAATTTGGCGAGGCAGCAGTTGAGAGTTATCGAAAGACTCGCAAGGCGCTACTCGGAGACCATACCAAGACCTTCATCTCCCCCGCTTTGGAGCAATGGGGGTTGCAGAGCGAGTAGCAGCTAACCGTGAGCCCCAAAGAGGTTCGCGATGGCGGTTGAAATCCGCAGGTTGAGGCCATCTGCATCCTCGATCGGATCGATGAAATCCCGCCGGATAGCGTCGTAACTATCGCTGCCAGTTCGCGGATACTGGGCCTTTTCATGCATGGCGAAATCCTCGGTAACCGGATAGCTGGCGGGAAACGCGCGGCGCATCTGCGCCAGAGCTTCATCCACCCGGAGGGTGAAGACCATCTCCAGCACGTCGCGCCGGCTGATGTCGTTGGCTCGGCTGAATGGCGGAACGGACACCGCTTTCAGGAACATGTGCTGCAGCAACGCCAGACGTAGCGCCTGGAGTACGCCGATCATGCGCCGAACCTGCTCGCGCTCGGGATGGGGCTCTTCGTCGGGCACCAGTTCGAAGAGCCGGTGAAGCTTGAGTGCATCGACCCGCAGCCGTGAAGCAAGACGGCGGAAGACGCCGTTGCGATCATCCTGAATCAGGTATTCGGCCAAGGATTCGCACGCCCGCGACAGGTGCTCTTCGGTTCCCCGATAAGGGCGGCTTGCCCAGTAAGCCGAATTGAACAGTTCTCCATAGGCGGCAACCGTTTTGATGCTGGCAAGCGCATTGGACGCACGCACCAAGCGCATGATCTGCCGGCCCCGGGGGCTTTCCTTCAGCAGTTGCGCGATATCGTCGTAATTGCCCTCCGCCGCGCTCCCGACACCGGCGATGATGTTCACGGGATAGCCCAGTTGTTGGAGGATGGCGTTGTGGGGGATCGCGCGGATCTGGCGCAAGCTCATTTCGCGATCGGCGGACAGGTCGGATTGGCGCCGCGAGACACGGCTTCCCGTGGAGTTCAGCAGGCCGAGCCCGAAAGCGGTTACGGCGCGGCTGTAAGTGCGGCTGGCAAGGTGGTCCTGCTGATGATCCTTGATCGCGCGATAGAAATCGAGGCTCAGGTCCGTGCGGCGGTAGAAGGGGTCGGTCGGTGCGTCCGGATCGGTATCGGCAGGCGCGAGCTCGGCAATCGTCGAAAGGGTCGCGCGTGCAAGTTCGGGTGTCGAGAAAAAGAGATATCCGTCTCCGCCCTGAAAACTCGCTTCGGGTTCGAGTTGGATACCCGCACGGGCAAAGCGGCGCCTCGCCCAAGGACTCATCGGCCATTCGAGCCGATCCTTGAAGCTCGCCGGATGCGCACCGCGTCCCATGCCTTCGCCATGCGTGTTGAATACCAACGCAGCGACATCGGTCAGGCTGTTGGTGGACATGGCATCGGCCAGACGGCCCTGTAAGCGCTCGATCGCGAGACTCGCGGGGATTTGTCCGACGAAGCGTCCGGCATCCGAGAACCCCGTCTGGATGGCGATGCGTCCGCGCTTGCGGGCGTAGTCCTGAAATGCCTCTTCCCCTAGCAGCGCATCGAGGAAACGACCGCCGTGCTCCAGCGCCGTCTCGGTTTCGAACAGCGGCGAGACATCGACCTTTTCCTCGATGCCGAACAGCTTGGCAAAATAAAGGGCAGCGAGCACCGTGGCAGGCTGTTCGCATTCTGCCACGAGCATCCGGATCGGCGCATCGCCGTCGATGTGCTTCAGTATCTGCGCCATGGCGAGAAACTGGCGAACCGCAGTAGAACTCTCGACCGCGAGGGAGGCGAAATTCGCCGTCAGCGGCTCAGCTTTGCGCACCAGGTCGCGCAGTGCTGCCAATCCGCCCTGACTCCCAAGATCCAGACTGGCCCCACCGGGAATGCGGGAGCGAATCGCATTGTGCAGTTGCTTGGCGTTCACGCGAAAATGGATGTGGCCCATGCCAAGCCCATCGGCCCGCATGGCAGCCGCCAGTGTCTTCAGAGCTACTGCCTTGTCCTGCGGGACAGAGAGCGCCTCCTCCTCCAGCTGCGATATGATCGGTGCAAGGCTTAGCAGCCGCTCGTCATTGTCGGTCAGGCGGTTGGACGCCGCCGACAGGTCTGCGTGATCGGACAGGTCGCCGGAAAATTCTTCGGCGCTCGCAGCGGTGCGTCGCTGCGAAGCGCGCAATGGTTCCAGCAGGTGATGGTTCGCATCGATTTTGGCCAACTGGTCCGCATAACGTTCCAGTCGCTGCGCTTTTTCCGCAAGCCGGAAAGCGATCGAGGTGTACCATTTGATATCGGTCCGGCCATCCATGTCGTAGCCCACCCAGCTGGCGAACCGGAAAGGAAGCGGTTCCAGCTCGCGCCAGCGATCCGGCCATTCGCCTGCCGCACACTCCAGTAGGCTCGCATTGATCGCATCGCGGGCATCCTGGGCGTGGGCCAGAGCGGACATGGCCCGGCCATGCTCGTACTCCAGCGTGATTTCGGGGCGGGTGGTGTCTGTGCGGCTGACTCCGCCTCCACCACCGGCGGCTTCCGCCACTACGTCACTTTGTGCGGGGCAGAGCAGGAACGTCGGGTGCGCAGTGAAGACGACATGGAGTTGCGGGTGCGACCACTGTTTGCGGAACTCTTCAAAGCCACCGGTTTCGGAGCAGAAATCCGACAAACGAACTGCGGTTTTCTGGGGAGTGACGAGACTGCGTAGCCGGTCCGCTCGCGACTCCAGGGATTTCGTCTCCAGTTCATCGATAAGGCTGGAAAAATCGGTGAGCGAGATTTCGCCAGACTCGAGCGCCCGCGACAGATCGTGGGCCAGCTGGAAAACCGGATTGAACAGCGGCGTTTCCCGCGTCCGCTTGTGCAACTGCCGTAGGGCATCGGTGAGAGTGGCAAAGGTCAGCGGTTGCAGGTCAGGCACGTGTGAAAACTCCCCTTTCTCTCCAATACGGAGACTGCGCGCGAAAGTGCCCGCTGAGTCAACCTGCCACGTTGCGCTGCAGCATGAATAGGTTTGCGCAACGGCCACTTTACTTGTCGCCGCCAATTCTCCACCCCTCACCGACCATTAACCGAGACCGCCAACCGTGTGGTGACAAGCTATGCACATGACTGCGACGGGGAAGCGAAAGGCGAATACATGAGTGACTGGACGATCGGCATCCTCGGGGGATCGGGCCTCTATGCAATCGAGGCTTTGCAGGAAAAGCAGTGGATCGAGGTCGGCTCGCCCTGGGGCAAACCATCGGACAAGATCCTGTGCGGAAAGATCGGACATGTCCGCGTCCGCTTTCTGCCGCGCCACGGCCGCGGCCATCCGATCATTCCGGGCCGGGTCGATGCGCGCTCCAACATCGATGCGCTGAAGCGCGCAGGCTGCACCGATATCCTTGCCATCAGCGCGGTCGGTTCGCTTTCCGAAGACCTGCCGCCCGGCCGATTCGTCTGCGTCGACCAATTCATCGACAATACCAAGGGCCGGCCGTCCAGCTTCTTCGACAGCGGCTTCGTGGCCCATGTCTCGATGGGCGACCCGGTATGTGAGCGTTTATCGAAGCACGCCGCCAAGGCGGTGGAGAAAGCCGGCGGACAAGTAACGATTGGCGCGACCTATCTTGCGATGGAAGGGCCGCAGTTCTCGACCCGCGCCGAGAGTCGGCTTTATCGCCATTGGGGCGCCGAAGTCATCGGCATGACCGGCATGCCCGAAGCCAAGCTCGCACGGGAAGCAGAGCTGCCCTACGCCATGTTGGCCATGGTAACCGACTGGGACAGCTGGCGTGACGGCGAAACGGCGGTCGACGTGAGCGACATCATCGAACAGATGGGCAAGAATGCCGACCTGGCTGCGGCGACCGTGGAGAAATTCTGCAAGGGCCTGCCGAAAAAGCGGACGCCTTCGCCGATCGATCGCGCGCTCGACGACAGCGTCATTACCGCACCCGACAAGCACGACCGCGAACTGATGGCCAAGCTTGATGCGGTTGCCGGACGCCTGTTCCGCGCGGGATGAACGAGCCGCTTGATCTTCTCGTCATCGGCGGCGGCATCAACGGCGCGGGAATTGCCCGCGATGCCGCAGGGCGCGGGCTTAGTGTTGAACTGGTCGAGAAAGACGATCTTGCATCCCACACGTCCTCCGCCAGCACCAAGCTCGTGCATGGCGGCCTGCGCTACCTAGAACAGTTCGAATTTCGTTTGGTTGGAGAATCCCTGCGCGAACGCGAAGTTCTGCTCGCCAACGCGCCGCATATCATCTGGCCGCTGCGCTTCGTCCTTCCGCACGAACCCTCGATGCGGCCGAGATGGATGCTGCAGGCAGGCCTTGCGCTGTATGATCGCCTGGGAGGCCGCAAGCGCCTGCCGAAGTCGCGCAAGGTCGATCTGCGCACCGCGCCGCATCGTGCGATCCTGCAGGACCGGCTCGTGGCGGGCTTCGAATATTCGGATTGCTGGGTAGAGGATGCGCGGCTGGTCGTTCTGACCGCGATGGACGCCAAGGCGCGCGGGGCAATCATCTCGACGCGCACCGAATGCACAGGTCTCGCACGGCACGGTAACCACTGGCTGGCGACCCTTAATGGAGAGAGCGGCGAGAGGACGGTCGTGGCTAAGGCTATCGTGAACGCCGCCGGGCCTTGGGTGGACCGGGTTGCGAGGGCTGCGCTGGGACAAGGCACTCCGGCGCATCTGCGGCTGGTGAAGGGTAGCCACATCATCGTCCCACGCGCCTATCCGGGCGATCATGCCTATATCTTCCAGCAGGACGACAAGCGCATTGTCTTCGCCATACCCTATGAGCGGGACTATACGCTGATCGGGACGACCGACCTCCTCTATGAAGGCAATCTGGATCAGGTCCAGATTACTGCCGATGAACGCGCCTATCTGCGTGAGGCGGTGACGCAATATCTTAGAAGCGGCGTCACTGAAGAGGACATCGTCCATACCTATGCCGGTGTTCGCCCGCTCTACGAGGACAAGGCGGCGAGCAATTCCACGGTCACGCGCGACTATGTCTTCGAAGTCGAGGCTGCGGGCGGCGCGCCCATTCTGTCCGTCTATGGCGGCAAGATCACTACGTATCGAAAGCTGGCCGAACATGCGCTGGCCAAGCTTTCGCAGCATATCAGCATTCCGGGCGAATCTTGGACCGTCGACGCTCACTTGCCGGGCGGAGACATCGCCAATGCCGATTTCGCACGCTTCCTGTGGGACGCTGGGGAACGGCACATGTGGATACCGCCCGAAATGCTGCTCCGGCTCGGGCGTGCCTACGGAACGCGGATCGACACTGTAGTAGGCACCGCGACCGCTTTGGAAGAGCTAGGAGAACACTTCGGCGGTGACCTCTACGAGGCGGAGCTAGAATATCTCGCAGCACACGAATTCGCACGGACTGCGGATGACGTCTTGTGGCGGCGCAGCAAGCTCGGAATGCACCTGCCGGATGAGGCTACCGAGTCCGTGGCGCGATGGTTCGCCGAGAGACGTTAAATTACTCTCTCGGAACAATGGCTTGTCACAAAGCTTGAAAGGGCATCGCGTCGGGTCCAATTGGCCTGATTAATCCACCCTCTGATTCACCGGAGTCGCATGGCCCTGCACGATCCTGTCCGCCTTTCCCCGATCTCTCGCCAGACCTTGCGTGAGGATTATCGCGCCGAGGAAAACGACTGCGTCGCGCAGCGTATGGAACAGGCCGCCCCGGCGGAGGCGAAACATGCTGAAGCGGCAGCTTTGGCATCCAAGCTGATCGAAGGCGCGCGCCGCCGCAAAGCCAGCGGTATCGATGCTTTCCTTCACCAATATGGCCTTGCGACCGAAGAGGGCGTGGCCCTGATGTGCCTTGCCGAGGCACTGCTGCGCGTACCCGATGCGGCCACAGCCGATGCGCTGATCCGCGACAAGATCGGCGATATCGACTGGTCCGAGCATATGGGCGAAAGCTCTTCCACCTTCGTCAATGCGGCGACTTTCTCGCTGATGCTGACCGGCGAAGTGCTGGAGCGCCCGGAAGAAGCGCAGAAGGGCATGGGTTCAACGCTCAAGCGGGCGGTCAACCGGCTGGGTGAACCTGTCATCCGCACGGCGACCCTGCAGGCGATGCGCATCCTAGGCGGACAGTTCGTCTATGGCCGCACTATCGACGAATCACTGAAGCGCGCCTCCCCCGAACGGGCAAAAGGCCTCACCCACAGTTTCGACATGCTGGGCGAAGCCGCCATGACTTATGCCGATGCCGACCGGTATGCTGCCAATTACGAGAAGGCGATCGACCGGCTGGTGCGCGAAGCATCGGGCAAGGTATCGACCTCGCCGGGTATCTCGGTGAAACTGTCTGCCCTGCATCCGAAATACAGCTTTCTGCACGCCGACGAGGCCGTTGCAGATTTGCTTCCAATCGTGCGCCACCTCGCCACCAAGGCACGCGATGCCAATATCCATTTCACGATTGACGCTGAAGAAGCCGACCGGCTGGAGCTGTCGATGGACATCATCGAGGCGCTGGTACGCGATGACAGCCTGTTCAAGCGGTCGGACGGCAGCCGGTGGGAGGGCTTCGGCCTCGCCATCCAGGCCTACCAGAAGCGCGGACTTCCCCTCTGCGACTGGACTGCGCGGCTTGCCCGCAAATATGACCGCAAGTTCTTTGTCCGGTTGGTGAAGGGCGCATATTGGGATACCGAGATCAAGCTCAGCCAGGTCGGCGGGTTCTCCGATTTTCCGGTATTCACGCGCAAGCTCGGCACCGATGTCAGCTATCTCGCCTGCGCTGAAAAGCTGCTTGCTTGCAATGATGTCATCTACCCAGCATTCGCTACGCATAACGCCTATACGATCGGTGCGGTCAAAGCGCTGGCGGGGAGCAAGGAATTCGAATTCCAGCGGCTCCACGGCATGGGCGAGGACATTTACGGCGCGCTTGCCCAAGAAGAAGGCAATCGCAAGACCAACGTGCGCATCTATGCGCCAACGGGGACGCACAAGGACCTTCTGGCCTATCTCGTTCGTCGCCTCCTTGAAAACGGTGCGAATTCCAGCTTCGTCAATCGCATGGCCGATGCGGCGGTCCCCGTGGAAGAGCTGGTTACTTGCCCAATAAAGGACATGCGCGGGCTCAAGCCTTACCGGAATCCAGCAATTCCACTGCCAACCGATATCTTCCCGAACCGCCGGAATTCCGCAGGCATCGACCTGTCCGATCCGCTGGTCCGCGAGCCGCTGATTGAAAGGCTGAAGAAACTCGACAGCAAGCATTGGCGGGCAGAGCCGACCTTCATGTCCTCCGCTGAGGGCGAAGTCGCGCCGATCAACAAACCGCATGATCTTTCTGCCGAGGTCGGCACGCGCCGCGACGCGCTCGATTTCGAGGTCGAGGAAGCGATCACGCGCGCCGAAGCGATCCAGCCGGGCTGGAATTCCTTGGGCGGCGAAAAGCGCGCTCTGTTGCTCGAAGCAGCGGCAGACCTGTTCGAGGAACATACTGACGAGTTCCTCTCGCTCTGCCAGCGTGAAGCCGGCAAGACGCTGCAGGATGCCGTGCTCGAATTGCGCGAAGCGGTGGATTTCCTGCGCTTCTATGCCACCGAGGCGCGGCGTTTGTTTACTGGTTCTACGCCCCTGCCCGGTCCGACGGGCGAGGAAAACCGCTTGACGCTGAACGGCCGCGGTACGTTCGCCTGCATATCGCCGTGGAACTTCCCGCTCGCCATTTTCATCGGAACGCCCGCAGCTGCGCTGGCAGCGGGCAATACCGTTGTTGCCAAACCCGCGGAGCAGACACCGCTGATTGCCGCTCTTGCGGTCGACCTGTGCCACCAGGCCGGAATTCCAGAAGCCGCGTTCCAGCTATTGCCCGGAGCAGGCGAGGTCGGCGAATTCATCACGTCCGACCCCCGCCTTGCCGGAGTAGCGTTCACGGGTTCGACCCAGACCGCACAGGCAATCAACCGCGGCCTAGCTTCGCGCGACGGACCCATCGCAACGCTGATCGCCGAAACCGGCGGACAGAATGCGATGATCGTGGATTCGACCGCCCTGCCGGAGCAGGTCACGCGCGATGTCGTCGCTTCGGCATTCCAGAGCGCCGGTCAACGCTGTTCGGCGCTGCGCGTGCTGCACATCCAGGAAGACGTCTATGACGAGATGCTGGGGATGATCCGCGGCGCATTCGAGGCCCTGACTCTCGGCAACCCGGAAGAACTCCACACCGATGTCGGTCCGGTTATCGACCCCGATGCCAAGGCCGCGCTCGAACGCCATATCGCTCGCCGCAAAACGGGCGGTGCACAGGTCTGGCGGCGCCGGTTGCATCGCGGAGCTTCCAAGGGCTGCTATGTTGCACCCACGATCATCGAACTGGACTCGATCCTCGACCTGAAGCGCGAGAACTTCGGCCCGATCCTACATGTGGTGAAATACCGCGCTTCGGAAATCGACCGTGTGATGGAGGAGATCAACGCTACAGGCTACGGTCTGACGCTGGGCCTTCACAGCCGCAACGACGACGTGCGCGCGTACATCGAGGCCCGTGCCCGGGTTGGCAACTTCTACGTAAACCGCAACCAGATCGGCGCGGTGGTCGAGAGCCAACCCTTCGGCGGCGAAGGGCTGTCGGGAACTGGCCCGAAGGCTGGCGGCCCCAACTATGTGGCCCGCTTCGCCACCGAACGCGTGGTTTGCATCGATACCACTGCTGCAGGCGGCAACGCAACGCTTCTCGCGAGCGGATAAGCCAAGTGATTGCGAATCCATGGCGCGGCTGCTTTAAGGCCGCCCATGGTTCGCATTTTCCGCACGGCATTACTGCTGCTCGCGCTGGGATGGTCTTCGCTGGCGGCCGCCGCAGTCGACATCACCTTCCATTCCTTCAACGGTTCGGTGCTTGCTGGACGATATCCGCACACCTTCGTGTCGATGGAAGGCACTCTGGATGACGGGACTGAAGTGAGGGAAAACTTCGGTTTCTCGGCGAAGAGCGCATCGCTTGCGGTCCTGAGTGGGCCTGTCGAACACATGATTCTTGTCGAAGAAGAGAAGTGGCTGCGAAAGACCAACCGCCACTTCACGCTCACCATGACTGACGGCCAATATCGGAAGGTCCGCGCTCTGGTGGAAGCTTGGCGGGACGCCCCGGGGGAATACTATGATCTCGAGACCCGCAATTGCATTCATTTCGTCGGCGAAATCGGCAGGATCATGGGCCTCGACATAAGTTATCCGGACAAGCTGCTTCGCAAGCCCAAGAGCTGGCTCAATCACATTACCCGATTGAATCCCGAACTCGGAGCGCAGCAGGTCGACTAGACGTTGGTAGCTGTGCGCTGCTCGCCCAGAATACTCCACGAAGCGAGGAACAGTCCCGCAACCAGTGGACCAATCACGATACCCGACAGGCCGAACAAGGCGATACCCCCGAGCGTGGTGACGAGGATCAGCCAGTCCGGAATACCCGTATCACGGCCGACGAGGATCGGGCGCAGCACGTTGTCGATCATTCCGATGACGGCTACGCCGGAGACGATCACCACGACGCCTTGCCAGACTGCGCCGGTTGCCAGCAGGTAAATGGCGGCTGGCACCCAGACGATCGCAGGGCCTACGGCCGGAAGAAGCGAAGCGATTGCCATTATCACACCCAGCAAAAGAACCGAGGGGACCCCGACGATCCAGAAAGTGATCGCACCCAAGGCGCCCTGTACCAAGCCCACCACGACCGAACCCTTGATGGTGGCGCGGACCAACACGAGAAATCGCTCTGCCAGACGATCTGCAATGGAACGTTCGAATGGCAGCGCGGCCAGCACATTTTTCGCCACAGCTCGCCCGTCCCGCAAGAGGAAGAACCCGACGTAAAGCGCGATGGCGAAGCCCAGCACAAAGCCGAAGACGCTCCCGCCGATCGCGAGAGCCTGCTGCGCGATCATCCCGAGACTCGCCTGGACAAACGCGGTGGCGCGTTCCTGGACCTCGCCGAGATTGCCGAACCCGGCGCTGTCGAGCGAAGCCTGGATGTTGGCCGGAAGGGCGCTGAAAACCTGACTGAAATACATCGCCACATCAATCTCGCCCTCGCGGAAGGCGAGGAAAAGCTGCGCGGCTTCATCGACGACCGCCGAGCCGATCCACATGGCGGGCAGGACCACGGCCAGAAGGATGACGACAAGCGTCAGCAAAGCCGATTGGGTTTCGTGCCCTCGCCGTCTGGTGAGGAACCACAGATAGAGCGGCTGGAACAAGATCGCTGCCAGCACCGCCCAGAGCAGCGGCTGGAAGAACGGCAGGACGACGATTAGGAGCGCGAAGGAGACGAGCGCGAGGAAGAGCAAGAAACCGCCCTGTTCGAGCCGGTTCGGTGTCTTGCTGTCCATGGCCACCCCCTTTTTGTGGAGATCAGACGTCGAGGTTGGCGACGTTGAGCGCGTTAGCCTGAATGAATTCGCGGCGCGGTTCGACGATATCGCCCATGAGACGCGTGAAGATTTCGTCGGTCACGTCGGCATCCTCGACCTTCACCTGAAGCAGTGCCCGATTTTCCGGGTCGAGGGTGGTCTCCCACAGCTGTTCCGCGTCCATTTCGCCCAGCCCCTTGAAACGGCTGACCTTCAGGCCCTTGCGCCCTGCGGCCATGACCGCATCGACCAGCTGCGTCGGCAGGATCAATGCATCGTCACCCGCCACCGGCGCAGGGCTTTCGGTGTCCTCGACATCTTCGGCATCGACCAGGTCCTCGGCATCTTCCTCGCTGCCACGGATCAGGCGAACGGGAGATGTGTAGACATCGGCATTCTCCTGAGCCACACGGTGCAGCTTGCGCGCCTCGGCGCTGTCGAGGAACTTGCCCTCGATTTCGTGAACGTCGGTTACACCCCGCCACACGCGGCGGAACCGGACCTGGCCGTCCTCCCCGATCTCGGCTGACCAGCGCGCCTCGGTATCGCCCATTTGCAGGTGCGCGGCAGCTATCGCCAATGCGGCCTGCCTGTCGCCCCCTTCGGGATCGAGCGCACCGGCCAGAGCCATCGCCTCGACGATCGGTGCATTATACTTGCGCGGCACGAAGTTCATGTGGTTGCGAACCCGCAGTGCGTCCTGGACCAGTGCGGCCAGTTCTCCCGAAGCGCGCGGCCCACCCGCAGTTTCGAGAATTCGGCCATTGAGGCCCGCTTCGATTAGATAGCGGTCGAATGCGGGCTGGTCTTTCAGATAGACCTCCGACTTTCCGCGCACGACCTTGTAGAGTGGCGGCTGTGCGATGAAGAGGTGACCGGCCTTCACGATCTCGGGCATCTGACGATGGAAGAAGGTGAGCAGCAACGTGCGGATATGCGCGCCATCGACGTCGGCGTCGGTCATGATGACAATCTTGTGGTAGCGCAGTTTTTCCAGGTTGAATTCGTCACGCAGGCCGGTGCCCATGGCCTGGATCAGCGTGCCCACTTCCTTGGATGAAATGATCCGGTCGAAGCGCGCCCGCTCCACGTTCAGGATCTTGCCCTTCAGTGGCAGGATCGCCTGATACTGGCTGTCGCGCCCGTTCTTGGCAGAGCCGCCTGCCGAGTCACCCTCGACCAGAAAGAGTTCGGCCTTGGTCGCGTCGCGTTCGCGGCAGTCGGAAAGTTTCCCGGGCAGCGAGGCGATGCTCATGGCACCCTTGCGGCTCATCTCGCGCGCGCGGCGGGCCGCTTCGCGTGCGGCGGCGGCATCGATCACCTTCTGGATGATCTGCTTCGCATCGCTGGGATTTTCTTCCAGCCATTCGCTCATCTTTTCGCCCATGAGCGATTCAAGCGGCTGGCGGACCTCCGAGGAGACGAGCTTGTCCTTGGTCTGCGAACCGAACTTGGGATCGGGTAGCTTCACCGACACGATTGCGGTCAGGCCTTCGCGCATATCCTCGCCCGAAAGGCTGACCTTTTCCTTCTTCATCAGACCCGAAGAAGTCGCGTAATTGTTGAGAGTGCGGGTCAATGCGGCACGGAATGCAGCAAGGTGCGTACCCCCATCCCGCTGCGGGATATTGTTGGTGAAGCAAAGCACGTTCTCGTAATAGGAATCGTTCCATTCGAGCGCGACGTCGATGCCGATGCCGTCCTTCTCCGCGCTGACCGAGATCGGCTCCGCAACGAGGGCCTGCTTGTTGCGGTCGAGATATTTGACGAAGGCTGCGATGCCGCCCTCGTAAAACAGATCGTGTTCGAGCGGTTCTTCGTGTCGCTTGTCGCGCAGGAGGATGCGCACGCCGGAATTGAGAAAGGCGAGTTCGCGATAGCGGTGCTCGAGCTTTTCGAAATCGTATTCGATCACGTTCTTGAACGTGTCTTCCGATGCCTTGAAGGTGACGCGCGTTCCCTTTTTCAGGCCGTCCTCATCGCCATTGGAAGCAACGGGCGGGGCATCGCCCACGATCCGCAGGCTTTCCACCGCATCGCCATGCTCGAAGCGCATCCAGTGTTCCTTGCCGTCACGCCAGATTACCAGTTCGAGCCATTCCGACAGCGCGTTGACCACCGAAACGCCCACGCCGTGGAGGCCGCCCGATACCTTGTAGGCATTGTCATCGCTCGTATTCTCGAACTTACCGCCCGCGTGAAGCTGAGTCATGATGACCTCGGCGGCCGACACGCCTTCACCCTTGTGCATGTCCACCGGGATGCCGCGGCCGTTGTCCTCGACGCTCACCGATCCGTCAGGATTGAGCTCGATCAGCACGAGGTCGCAATGACCCGCCAGCGCCTCGTCGATGGCATTGTCGGACACTTCGAACACCATGTGGTGCAGGCCCGATCCATCGTCGGTATCACCGATGTACATGCCAGGCCGCTTCCGGACCGCATCGAGGCCCTTCAGCACCTTGATCGAATCTGCGCCGTAACCGTTCTTTTTCGGGGCGTTTTCGCCCGGTTCTGGTATGTTCTCGTCCATGCCCATCATATAGGCGCGCAAGGGCGGAAATCCAAAGTTTTCGGCCCCGATTTACCCACAGACAATCGAAAGACCGGTTTCACCTGCAACCGGTTGATTTCGGGGCGGGCAAGGCGCATCACGCAGTCATGCTATCAGTGCTCGACATCTTCCGGATCGGGATCGGTCCTTCTTCCTCACACACCGTCGGGCCGATGCGCATCGCACGCACCTTCGTCCGCGCGCTCGAAAAGAGCGGGAAGCTCGGGCGAGCGGCGCGGGTGGCGGCGGAGTTGCAGGGTTCTCTCGCGCTTACCGGGGTCGGCCACGGAACGGTCGATGCCACGATGCTCGGCCTCATCGGTTTCGCTCCCGACACGACTTGCCCGGACGAGGCTGCGCAGGCGCTGGCCGATCTGCGCCAAGACAAGCGGCTTGCGCTCGGCGGCAAACGCGAAATCGCCTTCGATCCTGCAGCCGATATCGACCTTGCCGGACATATCTTGCCCGACCTACATCCCAACGGGATGAAACTGACGGCGTTCGACGGAGAAGGAAAGGTTCTGGCAGAGCGGACCTATTTCTCCACCGGTGGCGGTTTCGTAGCTTCCGAAGCGCAGCTGAAGCGCAAACCGAAGGACGACCGCATCAACACCGGCACACAAGTGCCGCATGATTTCGGGTCCGCAGCAGAACTGCTGGCAGCCTGCAAATCGACTCATCTGTCGATCGCCGAGCTCATGCTTGCGAATGAGGACGCGTTCCGCTCACGCGAGAAGACCATGGAGGGCATCGACCGTGTCGCCAAGGCGATGGATCAATGCATCGACCGCGGATTGACGCAGCGCGGCATTCTGCCGGGCGGGCTCAAGGTCGAAAGGCGCGCACCCGACCTGTGGGACAAGCTGTCCGCCAATCCGCAATCGAACGAACGTGAGCAGTTGTTCGATTGGCTGAACTGTTTCGCGATGGCCGTAAACGAAGAGAATGCGGCGGGCGGGCGTGTGGTCACCGCACCTACCAACGGCGCGGCCGGCATCATTCCTTCCGTGATTCGTTTCTATTGCCAGACCGCCGACGAGCAACCTTGCCGGGACAGTCGCCGGACCTTCCTGCTCACGGCGGGCGCAATCGGCCTGCTATACAAGCAGCGCGCCAGCATCTCCGGGGCCGAAATGGGGTGCCAGGGTGAAGTCGGCGTGGCCTGTTCGATGGCAGCGGGCGGTCTGGCGGCCCTGTGGGGCGCATCGCCGGTACAAATCGCCTCGGCAGCCGAAATCGGGATGGAGCACAACCTTGGCCTCACTTGCGATCCGGTGGGCGGACTGGTGCAGGTGCCCTGTATCGAGCGAAATGCCATCGGTGCGGTCAAGGCGGTGAACGCGGCGCGGCTTGCGCTTCATCGAACCGGCGCGGAAACCTTGGTCAGTCTCGACCAGGTCATCGAGACCATGCGGCAAACGGGCCTCGACATGAGCAACAAGTACAAGGAAACCAGCCAGGGCGGGCTCGCGGTGAACGTGATCGAGTGCTGAGATAGCCACTCGACAGTGTCGCGCGCTCCGATAGGGTGGCGACATGGGAGATAAATCGCTTCGTTCCGCGCTAGAGCAGCCCTTCGGGTCTTTTCCGGATATCATCAGCGGCAATGCAGCGAGATTGGGTCACGCGCCCGCGCTGGTCGACGAGAATGGCGAACTGGGCTGGCAGGAATTCGGCGACCGGGTCGAGCGGATCGCGGCGCGACTGACAGAGACCGGGCTCCAGCGCGGACAGGCGGCCGCGATACTTGGCGCTTCGAGCATTGGCTATGCGCTCGTGTTTCTTGCGGCCATTCGCGCTGGCGGTGTAGCCGCCCCCCTGACGACCAGCGCCAGTGCCGAACAGCTTTCCGCCATGGCCGAGGATTCCGGGGCGGGGCATATCTTCATCGATCGCGCGAAATTGGCGGAACTCGGAGAAGGATGCTTCCCGGGTCTCACCCGTGTCATTCTGGATGAAGAACTCGAGGACTGGATGGCGCCGCTAGGTAGCCGCGCGCCGCTAGTCGACCACCAACCGGCAGACCCTTTCAACATCATATATTCCTCGGGCACGACCGGTACGCCCAAGGGCATTGTCCATTCTCACCAAATGCGCTGGCGGCAGTTCGCATCGACCGCGGCGAGCTGGATCGACAATGGGCTGGAGGTTCGCAGCCTCGCATCCACCCCGCTCTATTCGAATACCACCATGGTCGCTTTTCTGCCTGCCCTGCTGGCCGGCGGCATGGTGCGTGTGATGGGCAAGTTCGATCGTCTGCGCTGGCTCGAGAGCGTGCAAACCGACCGCACGACGATCACCATGCTGGTCCCGGTGCAGTACCAGCGGCTGATGGATGAGCCGAAGTTCGGCGAGTTCGACCTCTCCACGCTCAAGCTGAAATATTGTACTTCAGCGCCTTTCTCGGCCGATCTGAAGCGCGAGGTTCTGCGCCGCATGCCCGGCGCGCTGATCGAAATCTATTCGATGACCGAGGGCGGCGTGGTCTGTCTCCTCGAAGCCCACAAGTTTCCCGACAAGCTGCATACGGTGGGCCGACCCGCGCCCGGAAGCGAGTTGAAGGTACTGGACGACGATGGCCGCGAAGTTCCTGTCGGCACTCCGGGCAACCTCATCGGACGCAGCCAGGCCATGATGAGCGGCTACAAGAACCGCCCGGAGCAGACCGAAGAAGGCTATTGGACCGACCCGGCCACCGATGAGATCTGGCAGCGCATGGGTGACATCGGACGCGTCGACGCAGACGGTTTCGTCGAACTGGTCGGGCGTGCGAAGGACATGATCATTTCCGGCGGGTTCAACATCTATCCCGTCGATCTTGAGAATGCGCTGCTCGAAGAGCCGGACGTGGTGGAAGCTGCCGTGATCGGCGTTCCTTCGCGAAAGTGGGGCGAGACGCCGGTGGGTTTCGTGAGACTGTCCGAAGGTGCTCGGGACGTGGTGGTCATACGCGAGGCAGTGAATGCCCGGCTGGGCAAGCCGCAGCGACTGTCCGCGCTGCATCCGAAAACAGAAATGCCGCGCAGCCATATCGGGAAGCTGCTCAAGAGCGAACTTCGCGAAGAGGCTGCGCGGCTATGGGATACGGACGCCTTTTAGGGCTCTCCCGAAAACAGATTTCGCCGTCAGATGTAGACAGGCGAAAGGATTACGCTCGAGAGGCCCGTTGCAAAAATCAGTACGGCGAAGCGCGCGGTGATCGAAGCCATGAGTTATTTCTTTCTGTTCTTGCGCAAGACAATAAGTGCGTAACTTTGCGAAAGTTACGCCAAGGCTGGGGTGCAATTCGAGACGCGGCGCCGACACGGGGGGGAGGGGGAGAGGAGATGTGTGGGCGGCCGCGTCTCTACTCGCTGCCATATCACCTCTCGGACAAGCGGCGCTCGCGCTAGGAGCCGCGAGTGGACCACTGTGGACCGGCTCGCTCGCCGAGAGGAAGGCGACGACAGCAACTCTTGGGAAGGGACTGCCGCCATCTCGTTCCCGGGCGAAGACCTGTAGGAGGGACATCTCCGCGCCGGGTGTGGGCTGCGAAATAATGTTACCGTCTTGTGAACAAAAGTGAGAAAACGTCAGGAAGTGTTGCGTTTTGCGCAATCGTTATGTCGTTCGTGATTTTGCGCTCTCTGGACAGCATCAAGCCCGCGTCCTAACCGCCGCGCATGGACGCATCCCACCTTCCCGATTCCATCCTCATCGTCGATTTCGGCAGCCAGGTCACCCAGCTCATCGCGCGCCGTGTGCGCGAGGCAGGTGTCTATTCGGAAATCGCTCCCTTCACGCAGGCCGAGGAGGCATTCCATCGCCTCAAGCCAAAGGGGGTCATTCTCTCGGGCAGCCCTGCCAGCGTTCCCGATCGCGACAGTCCGCGTGCGCCGGATGTGATCTTCGAAAGCAAGGTTCCGATCCTCGGTATCTGCTACGGCCAGCAGGTCATGACTCAGCAGCTCGGCGGCGAAGTTCGCCCGGGTCACGAAACCGGCGAAGGCGGCGAGTTCGGACGCGCCTTCTGCGATGTGACCGAGGAATGCGTTCTTTTCGACGGTCTGTGGAAGCCCGGTGAAACGCATCAGGTCTGGATGAGCCATGGCGACAAGGTCACCCGCATCGCCGACGGGTTTCGTATCGTCGCCACCAGCCCCGGTGCGCCCTTTGCGCTGATCGCCGACGACGAACGGCGCTATTACGGCACCCAGTTCCATCCGGAGGTGGTCCACACTCCGGACGGCGGCAAGCTGCTCGCCAATTTCGTGCGTCACGTTTGCGGGCTCGCGGGCGACTGGACCATGGCTGAGTTCCGCAAGACCAAGATCGAGGAAATCCGCGCGCAGGTGGGCAACGGGAAGGTCATCTGCGGCCTGTCCGGCGGGGTAGACAGTGCAGTGGCCGCGGTGCTCATCCACGAAGCAATCGGTGAGCAACTGACGTGCGTATTCGTCGACCACGGCCTCATGCGGATGAACGAGGCTGAGCAGGTCGTCACCTTGTTCCGCGACCACTACAACATCCCGCTGGTCCATGTGAATGCGGAGGAGATGTTCCTTTCCGGCCTCGCAGGCCAGACCGACCCTGAAAAGAAACGCAAGTTCATCGGCGGAGCCTTCATCGACCTGTTCGAGGATGAGGCGCGAAAGATCGGCGGGGCGGACTTCTTGGCGCAAGGGACGCTCTATCCCGACGTAATCGAAAGCGTCAGCTTCACCGGCGGCCCTTCCGTGACGATCAAGAGCCACCACAACGTCGGCGGTCTCCCCGAACGCATGAACATGGAACTGGTCGAACCCTTGCGCGAGCTGTTCAAGGATGAGGTGCGCGAGCTGGGCCGCGAACTGGGGCTGCCGGAGATTTTCGTCGGCCGTCACCCCTTTCCCGGACCGGGCCTTGCCATCCGCATCCCGGGCGAAGTGACCAAGGAGCGCTGCGATATCCTGCGCAAGGCCGATGCGATCTACCTCGAGGAAATCCGCAACGCCGGGCTCTACGACGCGATCTGGCAGGCGTTTGCCGTCTTGCTTCCAGTCAAGACAGTCGGCGTGATGGGGGATGGACGAACCTATGACAGCGTCTGCGGCCTGCGCGCAGTGACCAGCACCGACGGCATGACCGCCGACATCTATCCTTTCGATGCCGGCTTCCTCAGCCGCGTGGCAACGCGCATCATCAACGAGGTGAAGGGCATCAACCGCGTCGTCTACGACTATACGTCGAAGCCGCCTGGCACCATCGAGTGGGAGTGATTTGCAACTAGCTCTGGAACCCGATCCGCGCTCCGAAACTTTACGGCGCTTACAAGCTTTGCTTGTTCAGCGCTTCGGGCGGATCGAGCGCGCGGCGGTGGAATGGCGACGACCGGAATGGGTGCTGGTGCAAGGTGTGATCGGCGCGCGGACGAAGTCAGAAATCTCGAACGCGGCGACCGACCGGTTACTCAAACGCTATGGCTCGTGGGAGCCGGTGGCGGATGCTCCGCTGGAGGAACTGCAGAACGAACTCTACACCCAGACTTACCCCAATATCGCCGCAGAACGTCTCAAAGGCAGTCTGGCCCGGCTCATCGAGCTTCGCGATGCGGTCGACCTTTCGCATCTTGCGGAGATGGAAACGCTGGAGGCAATGCGCTGGCTTGAACGACTTCCCGGCGTCGGACGCAAAATTGCAGCGGGGGTCATGAATGCCTCGACCCTGAACCGCCGTGCAATCGTGCTGGATGGACACCATAGGCGCATTCTGCAACGCATGGGCCTAGTTCCGCCGCAGGCCAGCACCGATCGTGCATTCGACGCAATCATGCCTGCCATTCCGGGTGAATGGAACGGCGGAGATTTCGACGAGCATCACCTGCTTATTAAGAAGCTCGGGCAGACATTTTGCCGCCCCGCCGCGCCAAATTGCTCGAACTGTCTCGCACTGTCACTCTGCAGTACAGGCCTCGAGCGTGTCGGTGATAGCTAAAAGGGGTGCTTCAAGGCGCGCACAACGTTGCGGAATCAGATCGACACAGGCAAAGGAAAGCAATGAGTTGGGATGACTATTTCGCCGCCGACGCAGGCGGTGCAGAAGCAGAGCGCCGCGGCAAGAAACGCACTGTCACCGTTGGCTGGACGGTACGGTTCGCAAAAAGCGATGCGATCTGGAGTCCGCCGACGACGTTCAGTCGCTCCGATCCCAAGTCGAAAAGCGGCAAATCAATTCAGGCCTGTCCGGCCGCTATCGATTTCGACCGGCGACACTTCGTCATTCCCTGTCCCGTGGACCTCACCTTGGCGTTCGTACGCGATGCACAGGGCCGACTCCAGCTAACGGATGCCGATGGTGACCAGTCCGGTATGAGACCGCAGGGTCGGGCCAATCTGTTGCAGTTGCAACCGCAATCCGAATGGCGGGATCCCGAACGGCCGATCCTGCAATTCACGGCTCCCTATGTGTTCGTCGCGGACGAACCATGCTGGGTAGTGCAGACCGAACCTTATCTCCACTGGTTCCCCGAAAGGCGGCCCGGCGTGGCAATGGGCGGCAGGTATCCGATCCATATCTGGCCCCGACCTCTGGCCTGGGCCTTCGAGTGGTACGACCTTTCGAAGCCACTGGTGCTCAAACGGGGCGATCCGTGGTTCTACGTCCATTTCGAGACGGAAAATCCCGGCGCTCATGTCCGGCTGGTCGAACAGGAAATGACCGACGAACTCGAGACCTATCTCGACTCGATCATCGATGTGTCGAATTACGTCAACAAGACCTACGGCTTGTTCGGTGAGGCCCAGCGTATCCGACCCGAAAAGCTACTCAAGCCAAAGGGTTGATAACTGGCTACCCGCTCTATCGTTCAGCCCTCTTCGACAATCCGATAGGGAACGAAGTCGTCGAGCATGATCACACCGGAAAAGAAATCCCCGGCACGGTCGTAGGTCTGTATCTGATCGGTACGGCACAGCGATGTAGCACTGAACTTCTTGATGACGAGATAGTCGCCATCATCGATGGCATCCGGGGTCCGGGTGTAGTTAACCCATACGGTCTTGCCATCCCTGTAGACCAGAGCCGTATCATCGATGCTGGTCAGCGACCTCGATCCGATGGTGCGAATGCAGTTCTGCGGCTCACCGGCCACTCGACCTTCGAGCATCTTGGCCAGCTTCTGTTCGCCGCGGGTCATCTCTGCGGCTTCGTCTGCCTGGACAGCGGGAGCGGCCAGCATTCCGAGAGCGGCGGTGGCGAGTGCGAGGCGTTTGAACATGACGAGTCTCCTAACTTGGCGGAACATATATCAAACATGCGCTGAACGCACGCTGACTCGCGTTAATGGCGGCTATCCCGTGCCGCCAATAGTGATGCCGTCGATCAGCAATGTCGGCTGGCCTACGCCTGCGGGCACGCTCTGCCCGCCCTTGCCGCAGATCCCGATGCCTTCGTCCAGTGTCATGTCGTTGCCGATGCCCGTGACGCGGGTGAGCACGCTGGGACCGTCTCCGATCAGGGTGGCGCCCTTGATCGGCGCGACGACCTTGCCCTTTTCCACCTTGTAAGCCTCGGTGCAGGCGAAGACGAACTTGCCGCTGGTAATGTCCACCTGCCCGCCGCCGAAACTGGTGGCGTAGATGCCGTCCTCGACACGGCTGAGCAATTCCTCGGGATCGTCCGTGCCGCTCTGCATGAAGGTATTGGTCATGCGCGGCATGGGCGCATGCTGGTAGTTTTCGCGGCGGCCGTTCCCGGTCGCCTCGACACCCATCAGCCGCGCGTTGAGGCGGTCCTGCATATAGCCCTTGAGGATGCCGTCCTCGATCAGAACCGTCTCGCGCGTCGGCGTGCCTTCGTCGTCGATGGACAGCGAACCGCGTCTTTCCGCCATGCTGCCGTCGTCGATCACGGTCACGCCGGGCGCGGCGACGCGTTCTCCGAGACGGCCCGAAAAGGCGCTCGTACCCTTGCGGTTGAAATCACCTTCGAGCCCGTGGCCGACCGCCTCGTGAAGCAAGACGCCGGGCCAGCCGGGGCCGAGCAGGACGGTCTTCTCGCCCGCAGGCGCAGCCACGCTTTCGAGGTTTACCAGTGCCTGCCTGACCGCTTCGTCGATCGCGCGCATCCATGCGCCCTCGTCGAACAGCCGGTCATAGAGATAGCGCCCACCAAGACCGAAAAACCCTGTCTCGCGCCGACCATTCTGTTCGGCGACGACCTGGATGTTGAGGCGAACCAGCGGCCGGATGTCGCGCGCGATATGCCCGTCGGGCCGAACGATCTCGACAACGCTCCAGTTCGCCAGCAGGCTGGCTGAAACCTGCGCGACGCGGGGATCCCTGGCGCGCGCAACGGCATCGATCTTTTCCAGCAGGGCGACCTTCTCCTCGAACGGGACGAGGTCGAGCGGGCAAAGGTCGGTGTAGAGATGGCGGTTGGTCCGCTCGGGCGGTGCGGCGAGCGGGCTGGTGGTCGCATCGAGCAATTGCAGCGTTTCGCCCGCGCGGCGGATGGCGGCCGCGCTGATCTCGTTCGCATGGGCAAAGCCGGTGGTTTCACCCGAAACCCCGCGCAGGCCGAAACCCGAATCGCGGGAATAATCTGCGGTTTTCAGCCTGCCATCATCGAAACCGAAGGCTTCAGATGCGATGAACTGCATGTAGAGCTCGCCGTCGTCGCAGGACGACAGGAGTTGCCGCGTCAGCGACTGCGCCTCTTCCGGCGAGAGTTTGTTTCCGTATACGAGCGCGAGAGGATCGGTCAGCGGTTCTGTCATGCTCCCCATGTAGGGAGGCCCGCACCGATTGGCGAGGGGCTAGGGGTGGCCCGGATCGCCGCCTTCGGAAATGTCCATCAGCTGCGACTGGTCGACCCCGTCCGCAGGACCCCCTTCGAGTACGAAGCGGCGATCGCAATAACCGCAATCGACATAGCCATGCTCGTCGATCTGGAGATAGACCTTGGGGTGGCCCAGCGCAGCAGGCTTGTAATTCTTGCCGCTGCGGATGTCGGTCGCGCCGTCGCACCATACGCTGCGCGTGGTGACCTTGGACACTTCGGGTGGAGGCAGACTCATGAGCGTGCCGATAATGGGTTTTTCTGTGCGCCTCAAGCGCCTAGGGCACTGTGATGGCCACACCGTCTGCAATTTCCATCGATAATCTCGTCAAACGCTACGCCCCCAGCGGGCCGGGCGACGAAGGCAAGCTGGCGCTCAAGGGTGTCAGCTTCGACGTGCCGCAGGGCGGCGTCTTCGGTTTGCTGGGCCCAAACGGTGCCGGCAAGTCGACGATCATCAACATCTTGGCCGGCTTGGTGCGCAAGACCAGTGGCAGTGCGGAAATCTGGGGCTTCGACATCGACGCCAATCCCCGCAACGCCAAGCGATCGATCGGGATCGTCCCGCAGGAGATTGTCTTCGACCCCTTCTTCACTCCGTTCGAAGTGCTGGAGAACCAGGGCGGCTTCTACGGCATCTCGAAGAAGGATCGGCGCAGCGAGGACCTGCTTGCCGCCGTCCACCTATCGGACAAGCGCGATGCCTATGCGCGCACCCTGTCGGGCGGGATGAAGCGCCGCCTGCTGATTGCCAAGGCGATGGTGCATTCGCCGCCGATCCTCGTGCTCGACGAACCGACCGCAGGAGTGGATGTGGAGCTGCGCCGCCAGCTGTGGGAACTGGTGCAGGAACTGAATGCCGAGGGCGTGACCGTGGTCCTGACCACCCATTACCTCGAAGAGGCGGAGCAACTGTGCGACCGCATTGCCATCATCAACCACGGCGAACTGATCGCCAACAAGCCGACCCGCGAACTGGTGGGCATGGCGCGCGAGAAGATCGTTTCGGTGAGCGTCGACAAGGATCTGGGCGGGCCCATCATGGAAGAGGCCTTCCTCAAGGCCGAGGTCGTCGATCCGCGCCGACTCGACATTACCTATGATCGCGACAAGGCCAGCGCAGGACAGGTCCTCGCGCTGGTCCAGAGCCATGGTTACGGGATTGAAGACGTCACCACCCGCGAGGCCGACCTCGAGGACGTGTTCGTGCAACTCACCGGCGCGGGCTGAACCGCGCCGGGAAATTCATCAGCCGAAGCTGCGCGGCCCGAGACCGGCGTCCTTTACGCGGAGCACATCCCAGACGTGGGGTTCGATTTCCTCCATCGGCGTCCTGCAGCACCGGCACTTGCCGACATGCATGCCGCCAGCCTTGCGCATGTTGGCATGATCGACCGAGTGGCGCCCGAAAGCGCAGGCGAGTAGACCCATTTTCATTATTTGCGACCCTCCAAGTCCCGAAATTCAAAGCCCCTGTCGAGTCGTTCCATAGCCAGCTTGTGCCCGCCGTTAACCTCGTTTTCGGCGAATCGTTCTCTACTTGCCGCGTGGTGATTGCGTGGGCATGAGGCGGGGCATGAAAGAAGCTCATGACGTCCTTGTTATCGGATCCGGCGCCGCCGGTCTGACCGCCGCGCTGGCACTGGCTGAAAGCCGGAAAGTGCTTGTCCTCGCCAAAGGCCAGCTCACGAGCGGATCGACCGCGTGGGCTCAGGGCGGTATCGCCGCCGTTCTCGACACGGGGGATACATTCGAGAACCATATCCGCGATACCATGGTGGCGGGCGCAGGGCTCAACGATCTCGAAACGGTCGAGTTCGTCATCGAACGCGCGCCGGCGGCGATCGACCGGCTGTGCGACCTCGGCGTGCCGTTCAACCGTGAAGAAGACGACCTGCACCTCACGCGCGAGGGCGGACATTCGCACCGGCGAATCGTCCACGTGAACGATGCCACCGGCTGGGCGGTGCAGGCGGCACTTCTGAAGGCGGCGGAGGAAAATCCGAACATCACCCTCCTCCCCAACCAGAGCTGCATCGATCTCGTCACAGGGCGCAACCAGAAGGAATATTCGGGCTCAGGGCGCGTCTGGGGGGCCTACGCACTGGATGCGGAAAGCGGGAAGGTCGTCACCCATGTCGCCCGCGCTACGGTGATGGCAGCTGGGGGCGCGGGCCGCGTCTATCTCTTCTCTACTGCGCCGCGCGGGGCGACGGGGGACGGGATCGCCATGGCCTGGCGCGCGGGCGCGCGCGTGTCGAACATGGAGATGATGCAGTTCCACCCGACCTGCCTCTATAATCTCGAGGTCAAGAATTTCCTGATCACCGAGGCGGTGCGCGGCGAAGGCGGGCGGCTTTACAATCCCGCCACCGGCGAGCGCTACATGGCCAGCTATGATGCGGAGCGCATGGAGCTGGCCCCGCGCGACATCGTGGCCCGCGCGAACGACGACCAGATCAAGCGCCACGGCCTCGATTACGTCCATCTCGACATCAGCCACCAGCCGCCCGAATTCGTCCGGCAGCATTTCCCCACCATTCACGAAAAGCTGCTGGGGTTGGGCATCGACATGACGGAGGAGCCGATCCCGGTAGTTCCGGCGCAGCACTATACCTGCGGCGGGATCAAGATCGGGCTCGATGCGAAGACCGACCTGCCCGGGCTCTGGGCGGCGGGCGAGTGCACCGAGAGCGGCCTTCATGGCGCCAACCGCCTGGCCTCCAACTCGCTGCTCGAATGTTTCGTGTTCGGCGAGGCGGCGGCGAAGGATATCCTGGAATGCTGGGACCAGCTCGGCGATCCGCCCGAGATCCTCCCGTGGGACGAAAGCCGCGTGACCGATTCAGACGAGGAAGTGGTCATCAAGCAGAACTGGACTGAGATCCGCCGGTTCATGTGGAACTATGTCGGCATCGTGCGTACGACCAAGCGGCTGGAACGCGCGGCGCACCGTATCCGGATGCTGCGCGAGGAGGTCGAGGACTATTACGGCCACTTCCGCGTGACGACCGATCTTATCGAACTTCGCAACCTGCTCGAATGCGCCGGGCTGATCGTCAACAGCGCGCTCAAGCGCCGTGAGAGCCGGGGACTCCATTTCATACTCGATTTCCCCGAAACCGATCCAGTGGCGCGCGACACCTTGCTTATACCGTAAGGTCGATCGCGTAACCGGTTATTTTTGCTCGGGTAAGGGAAACCGGGCATAGTGATGCCACGAAAGGCATATCGAAATGCGATTCTACCGGGCGACCTCATTCCTTTTTCCGCGTCATTATCCCGCACGTATGTTCGTGCTTTGCTTCGGTGCAGTCCATATTCCGCTATTCGCGTTTCTGCTTCTGGAGGCGTTCCGCGGGGAATGGCACTGGGGCATCTTCATCGCTCTGCTGCTCGCGACACTGGTGGGCAGCGTGACGGCCATTGCGGGCATCTGGGGCTTGCTTGCACCGATTGGTGAAGCCACCCGCGCGCTTGTCGCACTGCGCGACGGACAGGTTGAAAGTCGAGTGCCGGTGGGCGGACCGGACATGGCAGGAATGTTGCTGGAGTCCGTAGCGCATGCAACGCGTTCGACAGCAGAGCGAATGGCCGACCTGAAGGGTATCGCCACCACCGATCTCCTGACCGGGTTGCCCAATCGCCGCGGGTTGATCGAGCGGTTCGAGGAACGAGCCCCCGTTAGCGGAGTGCTCGCCCTGCTCGACAGCAACGGTTTCAAACGTATCAACGATACCTTGGGCCATATCGAGGGTGATCGCGTCCTTCGCGCCCTGGCCGACCGAATTTCGGCCGTGCTTCGCGAAGACGACTTGGCCGCACGATGGGGCGGCGACGAATTCGTCCTGTTTTTTCCTGACTTGAGCCTTGGTGAGGCACGGATTGTCCTGAACCGCCTCGACCTTGACTTGAAACGCCGCCCGGTTCTGAAGATCGACAACGTGCCGGTCGATTTTGCCTATGGGCTAAGCGAAGTCGAAGAACTGGGAGAGGGCAGGCTGGAAAGTGTCATCGCCCAGGCCGATGCCAAACTCTTCGAAGACAAAAAGCGCAAACGACGGAAGGCGAATGCGTGAGTGCGGATGTCGTCTCAGCGGTTCGCGGGTTCGGGCAGATTCGAAGGGCTCAGCGGAGGCAGTCTGCGACCGAATGCGTCCAGCGTAATGATCGCTTGCCTGCTCCCTTCTTCGCGGAAGGCGAAATATTTCACTGCCGCTTCGGAAAGCCGATCGTCGAATTCGATCCCCACATTGCCGTCCTTCGCCCAGCGCACAGTGCCCGAAACATCGATGCTGGACAGCAGTGTCAATTGCACGTTACTGCCAACTGCGATCTGCTGCTCGATGCCGCTCAACCTGCAGCCGTTCACCGATAGATCGCCGAGCATATGGCGCGAAGGGCCGTGCCCCGCGTGGCGAAGCACGGTGCCCTCGGCATCGAACCTTTCCGACGATCGCTTGTCCACTCCCCGCCCCTGTTGAAAATCCCGACGCACAAAGTGACAGGTCGGCATCGGAGAGTATTGTATTTTCGCGCCAACCGTTAATTCTTGTAAAGCTGGGTTGAAGACGCACAAAGCTCGGCAAGTGCAAGAATTTCGGAAGAGCCGTTAGTTCAGGGCAGAGCTAAACGACGGCTTTGCGCCCCCCCAGGGAGGATAGTTATGCCAAAAGTGACCGCGAACGGAATTGATATCCACTACGAAGAGCACGGCGATCCCGGCGACCCGGCCATGCTGCTGGTCATGGGCTTCGGGGCGCAATTGACGCTCTGGCCGGATGAACTGGTAGACGCGCTTGCGTCGCAAGGCTTTCGGGTCATCCGTTACGACAATCGCGATATCGGCCTCAGTCAGAAGTTCGATGGGGTGAAGGCGCCGGGAATCGTCAGGATGACCCTCATGTCCAAACTCGGCCTTACTCCGCGTGTGCCCTACACTCTGCGCGACATGGCCGCCGACGCGATCGGCCTGCTGGATGCACTGGATATCGGCAAGGCGCACATCGTCGGAGCGAGCATGGGAGGGATGATCGCACAGCACGTGGCAGCCAACTACCCCGATCGCTGCCGCAGCTTCACCCAGATCTTCTCGACCACCGGCAATCCCAAACTTCCGCAGGCCCGCAAGGAAGCCCTCCAGGCGCTCGTGACGCGGCCCAAGGACAATGCAGAAGAAGTGCTCGTCGAACATGGCGTGATGCTAGCACGCACCATCGGTTCGCCCGGTTATCCTTCTCCGGAAGACCGCCTTCGAGAGCGGGTCCTGACGAGTTTGCGCCGCAGCTTCTATCCGGAGGGTCCGACGCGCCACTTGGCCGCGATCGTAGCGGACGGTGATCGCAGCAGGATGCTGCGCAACATCTCCGTTCCGACCCTCGTGCTGAATGGGGAGGACGACCCACTGGTTCCCTGCGAGGGCGGCCGTGACACCGCAGCGTGTATCCCGGGAGCGAAACTGAAGACGATCCCCGGTTGGGGCCACGATCTTCCGCTCGAACTGGTGGAGATTCTGTCCGATGATATTGCCGCTCATGCACGGAATGCGACGAACTGACGAAGGCGTTCGACGAAGGACAATTGCAATCGACGACCGGGACGAACGGCGGACAGCCAGCGGTGCGAGTCCGTTGCGCAGTATCGGCGTTCCTTAACCGCGCAGCGGAATATTCGAACCGCTGAAAGGCTGCGAATTATCCAAAAACCGCAGAATATATCCAATTTGTAATGCTACGACGCACATTCCTGCGCCGTTTGACAACGCTGTTTCACGGGCGCATCACTTCTTGCAACAGCTCCGATCCCGCAGTCGGCGTTGTTTGATCGACCACTGACCGTCTTCGCTTAGATCATAATTGGGCTGTCGCGATCACTGCGTAACTCTCTGCGGCCGGTCATTCGCTTTTCGTTTCGAAAAAAGGATGATCACAATGTACAAAATCCTCGCACTAGCACTCGCCACCGCGGCGTCGGCAGCCCTGCTCGCCGAACCCGTTTTCAGCCAGAATATCGTCGTCACCCCCGATTCGTCGCAACAGGAGTTTGTCGAGGAAGTATCGCGCGATCTGGGCCGACAGCTCTTGGTCGCGGCGCGGCTGGGTGATGCGCCGAATGGCGAAGGTATCTCCATCGTGCGCTTCACGCGCGACGCCGATGGCGATGCGACCAATGTGAAGCTCTATCGGGCCTCCGGCAAGCGCGGTTTCGACCGGATCGCCATGACGGCCGTGAGCCGTCTGCGGACGCTGGATAGCGTGCCGTCGAGTATCGGCCATGACCAGCTGTACCAGGCCAACATCATCTTCGCCGAGAACGGCTGGGATGTCGCGCGCCTGGAACAGCAACTGGCAAGAGAAGAATCGGCCAGGATGGCGTCGCGTCCGTCCGAACGCACGGTTCTCGCTTTCGGTAGCGCCGCAACCCGTCCGACCTCCTGACCGGCGCTCCCTTTCCCGGCCATTAGTCCCGGCCGGGAACGCCCCGGTGTCGCACCCCGTTCTGCGGGAAGGGTGCGCCGCCGGGGTTTGTCGTGTCCGGATCGAGCCCGCGCATTCGAAATGCCGGGAAAGGCAAGAAAATTTCCCGCCTCGATTCGAATGAATCACAAGCGGGTCATACAATCTTTGCCCGCAAAATTTTTTCACCCATTGCGATTTTGGCCTTGCGATTTCGCAAAGCCAGCTTGGTCCACGCGTCGCTGCGTCGCATCATCCTCGCGGAACCGGAATGACCCTCATCCGGTGCGTTAAATCTTCATTGACCCTCTTGCGCCCGATCCCGGTCTGATTCAGTATCTAGTGGTCGGTTGCCTGGGGGTACCTACAAGACCTAGCGATTTCTCTCCTCCTCCCCATATAGGGAAGAGCGCGGAATCGTCCCGGTCTGTGGAGAAACAGGGGAGAAGTTTTCGCCCCGTCCCCCGGCTTTCGGTGCTAGGCGGGGAGGGCTCTCGCCGACTCGAACACATAGCGAACAGGCGGGCAGCACGATCCTGCCGCAGTCGCACAGACAAACGGTGGGGAATCATGGATTTCAAAGGCGGAGACGAAGCAGCGATGGGACTGGACATGGATACTCAGGACACTGTCGAAGATGCCGCTCCCACCGAGGCGAAGAAGCCGGAAAAGGCAGTCAGCATGAAAAGCCAGGACAAGGGCAGCGAGCAGCTCCTCGCCGAAAAGGCGGGTGAAGCGATGGCGGGTGCCATGGCCGAAGTCGCCAAGGCGTCCGTCAAGGAAGACAGCAAGAAAGTCCTCGATCGCCGTTTCGACGTGCAGATCGACACCAGCCGCGATGAACTGCTGACCGCCTTCGGCAAGGAAACGCTCGAAGACCGTTACCTGCTGCCGGGCGAAGGCTACCAAGACCTGTTCGCCCGCGTCGCCGATGCCTTCTCCGACGATGCGGAGCATGCGCAGCGCCTTTACGATTACATTTCCAAGCTGTGGTTCATGCCCGCCACGCCCGTGCTTTCGAACGGCGGCACCCAGCGCGGCCTGCCGATCTCCTGCTATCTCAACAGCGTGGAAGACAGCCTCGACGGCATCGTCAACACCTGGAACGAGAACGTCTGGCTTGCGTCCAAGGGCGGCGGCATCGGCACCTATTGGGGCAATGTTCGCGGCATCGGCGAACCGGTCGGCCTCAACGGCAAGACCAGCGGCATCATTCCCTTCGTGCGCGTGATGGACAGCCTCACGCTGGCGATCTCGCAAGGTTCCCTGCGGCGCGGTTCGGCCGCCTGCTACATCGATGTCTCGCACCCGGAGATCGAGGAATTCCTCGAGATCCGCAAACCTTCGGGCGATTTCAACCGCAAGGCGCTGAACCTGCACCACGGCGTGCTGGTGACCGACGCTTTCATGGAAGCGGTGCGTGCGGGCGAGGAATTCGACCTCGTCTCCCCGCGTGACGGCAGCGTCCGCAAGACCGTCGACGCACGCAGCCTGTTCCAGAAGCTGGTCGAAACCCGGCTTGCCACCGGCGAACCCTATATCGTCTTCTCCGACACGGTGAACCGGATGATGCCCAAGCATCACCGCGATCTGGGCCTCAAGGTCTCGACCTCGAACCTGTGCGCCGAGATCACCCTGCCCACCGGCATCGACCACCTCGGCAACGATCGCACCGCGGTCTGCTGCCTGTCCTCGCTCAACATCGAGAAGTGGGACGAGTGGAACGAAGACAAGCAGTTCATCGAGGACATCATGCGCTTCCTCGACAACGTGCTGCAGAACTATATCGACCGTGCGCCCGACGAGATGGCCCGCGCGAAATATTCCGCCACGCGCGAACGCAGCGTCGGCCTCGGCGTGATGGGCTTCCACTCCTTCCTCCAGCAGAAGGGCATCGGCTTCGAAAGCCCGATGGCCAAGGTCTGGAACCTGAAGATGTTCAAGCACATCCAGGGCAAGGCGTCTGAAGCATCGATGATGCTCGCGAAGGAGCGCGGACCGTGCCCGGATGCTGCCGAAATGGGCGCGATGGAACGGTTCAGCTGCAAGATGGCGATCGCACCGACCGCCTCGATCAGCATCATTTGCGGCGGCACCAGCGCCTGCATCGAGCCGATCCCTGCCAATATCTACACCCACAAGACGCTTTCGGGCAGCTTCGTGGTGAAGAACCCCTATCTGGAAAAGATCCTCGACAAGAAGAGCAAGAACTCGACTGCGATCTGGAACTCGATCCTCGAGAAGGGCGGCAGCGTCCAGCACCTCGATTTCCTGACGCCGGAAGAGAAGGCGACCTTCAAGACCAGCTTCGAGATCGACCAGCGCTGGCTGCTCGAATTCGCTGCCGACCGCGCGCCCTATATCGATCAGGCCCAGTCGTTGAACCTGTTCATCCCGGCCGATGTCGACAAGTGGGACCTGATGATGCTGCACTTCCAGGCGTGGGAGAAGGGCATCAAGTCGCTCTACTACCTCCGCTCCAAGAGCGTGCAGCGCGCCGGTTTCGCCGGCGGAGTGGAAGCGGACAACACCGTCGACGCCGCCAAGTACGAACTGGCCGCAGAGCAGACCGATTACGAGGAATGCCTCGCCTGCCAATAGGCTGAGCAACCCTTGCGAGAAATGAAGGCCGCCGGTCCGCATCATGCGGACCGGCGGTTTTCCTTCTGCCGACCGGTCCATGCCTTGCGGGACCAAGCTGCCAGCAGCGCAATTTTACGCTGCCAACACACACCTGTTTCGTCCCGCCGCCTTGGCGCGGTAAAGGGCGACGTCGGCCCGGCCCAGAAGCGAGCGCATGTCGGGAAAGCCTTTCCCCTCACGTACGGCTATCCCGACGCTGGTGGTGCAGATTGCAATCGCATCATGATCGGCGCGGGGCATTTCGAGCCGTTCGATGGCCATACGAACGTCTTCGGCCACGCTTTTGGCTTCGCGGATCCCGGCCACAGACAGGAACACCACGAATTCCTCACCGCCGAAACGCGCGGCAAGGCCGCCATGAGTTTCGGCAGTGACCCGCAATTGCTCGGCTACGGCGCGCAGGCAGTCGTCGCCCGCCTGGTGGCCCCAATCGTCGTTGAACGCCTTGAAATGGTCGATGTCTATCATCAGCAACGCAGCGCGCCTGCCGTCGCTGCTCGATTCATCACTGTAATGGCGCTGGAATACTTCGCTTGCGTGGCGCCGGTTGGCGAGGCCGGTCAGCGGATCCTGGGTTGATAGCTCGGTCAGGCGCTCGTTCTTCATACGCAGCTCGCGCACGTGATCTTCCGCTTCCAGCGCGAACAGGATTGTGCGCCGCTCCAGCCAGCGCATGCGCCGTGCAAGTATTCCTGCCGCGGTTGCGACAAGCGTCAGGATAAGCAGGAATGTCACGGCATGGCCATCGACCTTCTGCTGGTAGATGACGAGGAATCCTGCAGGCACGAAGACTGCCGCGATGAACAGGAGGACGCCCCTTCTCCGGAAGGGCAACAGCGGAAGCGTCAAGCCCAACATGAGGGCCACTCCCATAGCCATGAAGGCATCGGCAGGAGGCGGGGCGAAACCGCTGGCGAAAAGGAGGGTGAGGGACACGGCAGTGAGGCCGGCGCCAAGGAAGAGTTTCTGCAACGCCAGCCGTTTACGCGGCATTGCCAGCACGGCCACCAAAAACGGTAACGTCACGCTTAGGCGCAGAACGGCGACCAAGGCGAAATGCTCGGGTATTGTAACGAGATCCACCGATAGCGAGACCAGCGTGATCGCCACACCCAGCACCGCGAGGAAGCGCGCCTCGCGATAATGCCGATCATCCACCGCGCGTTCGAGCCGGGCGCGCAAATGTGCAGGACAGGAAAGGGTCTTTCCTTTCCACCAGTCGAGCATCCCTGCATTGCCGGAATCGTTCTGTTCTTGCGCCCGTTTCATCGCTGATTCCACCTTATGCGATGTGCTGCCCTAAGCAATCGTAAGGAACCGCCTGGGTTCATCATACGCAAAAAGCCCCGCCCTCCGTCACGGAGAAGCGGGGCTTTCTTTTGCCGGGGACGGGACCGGCTATTGCGTCAGGCGTGGGCCGTAGTGGCCTTGGTGCCGAGACCGTCCGGTAGACGCGTGCCTTCCTTCAGGTAGATACGGTTGTCGTCGATCTTCTCGACGCTATCCAGCTTCAGGAAGTGGTGCATGTCATCGGCGCTGTCGGTCTTGGTCAGCTTGATGGCATCGCCTTCGACTTCATCGACCGTACCGACGTGGTGGCCATCATAGTCGGCGATTTCCATGTGTTCCTTGATGCGAATCTTCTCGAACATAGCAATTTCCTTTTGAATTTCGTCACTTACACCTAACCAACGGGTGGATCGAGGCACCGTTCCTCGCTTCGCCGAACCTCCTGCACGGCCTGGTCGGCCAGCCGGAAAATGCCCGGCCACAGCGCACAAAAAGACGCCCCGCCTTTGAGGGACGGGGCGCCGGGGTTGCGAGACTTGCCCGCAAAAGGGGAAAACCGGACAAGTCCGCTTGGCCCCGTAAGTCGGTGAGCGTCAGTCGCCGCCAAGCGGGCGGTTGGCGTCGGCGGCGGCGCGCTGGTCGGGGCGGGAGGATATCTCGCCCGGCTGGGCCTCGCCCTGTGCCAGCGGCTGCCTGCCGTGGCTGCCGGTCGCAACGTCCTGTTCCATCTGGCCGTCCTCGTCGCGGGCATTGCCATAGCCGCGGCGCGCCTGACCTTCGTCCTGCTCGTTCTGGCGGGTTTCGCCTTCGCGCGGACCGGTGCGCTTGATGCCGCCGGGCTCGTGTCCGTCGTTTAGCGTGACGTCGCGGCTGTCGCGTGGTTCATACTGTCCCATTGAAAATCTCCTTCGCCCAATCAACGGGTTGAGGAGCGCGCACGTTCCGCCATTCGTCGCAAACGCAGGGCAGCTGCGGGCCTTGGCCTATCCTCAGGCAGCGCAGCGGAAGGGCCACACCCCACAAATAAAGTTACCCAGTTCTTATCCCCACCGAATCATCCCCTCTTGCCTTCGAATCCGGCGTATGATTCCCTATATGAGTCGTTCACGCGGAACCCGGAGACCACAAGATGTCGTTGCTCGAAGCCAGAAAGACCTACAAGCCCTTCGAATACCCCTGGGCTTACGAGTTCTGGAAACGCCAGCAGCAGATCCACTGGATGCCGGAAGAAGTGCCGCTGGGCGAAGACTGTCGCGACTGGGCGCAGAAGCTCACCGATCACGAGCGTAACCTGCTCACGCAGATCTTCCGCTTCTTCACCCAGGCCGATGTCGAGGTGCAGGATTGCTATCACGACAAATACGGCCGCGTGTTCAAGCCGACCGAGATCAAGATGATGCTCACCGCCTTTTCCAACATGGAAACGGTGCACATCGCGGCCTACAGCCATTTGCTCGACACGATCGGCATGCCCGAAAGCGAATACAGCGCCTTCCTCGACTACGAGGAAATGAACGACAAGCACAATTACATGCAGCAGTTCGGCGTCGACAATGACGAGGACATCGCCCGCACGCTGGCCATGTTCGGCGCCTTTACCGAAGGCATGCAGCTGTTCGCCAGCTTCGCCATGCTGATGAACTTCCCGCGCTTCAACAAGATGAAGGGCATGGGCCAGATCGTCAGCTGGTCGGTGCGCGATGAAAGCCTGCACTGCGAAGGCATCATCCGCATGTTCCACGAATTCGTGCGCGAGCGGGATTGCCTGACCAAGGCGGTCAAGGAAGACATCATCGACATCTGCCAGAAGACGGTGCGGCTGGAGGACAACTTCATCGACCTCGCCTTCGAAATGGGCCCGGTGTCCGGCATGACGCCCAAGGATATCAAGAAGTACATCCGCTATATCGCCGACTGGCGGCTGGGCCAGCTCAACCTCGATCCGATCTACATGGTCGACGATCACCCGCTGCCCTGGCTCGCCCCGCTGCTGAACGGGGTGGAGCATGCCAACTTCTTCGAACAGCGCGCCACCGAATATTCCAAGGGCGCGACCAAGGGCGAATGGAACGACGTGTGGTCGAGCTTCGACAAGCGCCGCACCGCCAAGGCCGCGAACGAGGAAGAGGCTGCAGACGACGGCCCGGGCCTGTTCGGCGAGAGCGAAGGGGCTGTAGCGGCGGAGTAAAAGGTAAGCGTATTCGGAGGCGGCGCTGGAGAATTTCAGTCAAAAGCTCGAAGCGATATATGATCGCAGAACAGCGCAGCTAAATGCGAAGCGAGGACCGGAAGGGGGTGTCGTGTATCACTACACAGATGCCTTCGGCCTTGAAGGCATACTGCGTTCAGGGAAGATCCGCGCTACAGATTATCGCTTTTTAAATGACCGGTCCGAATTCAGGCATGGGATTGAGAACGCAAAGGGTCTTTGCGAAAAGCTAGCCAAGCGCAGGATGGGGCCGCAAGTGACCGGATGAGGGGGCGCCCTATCGGCACCAATCCACGCGGCTTCCGCCCCATACGCTGCCCTCGGCCAGTCCGGCACCGATCATGTGGTCCGCCAGCACGTCATCTCCCCGCCGCGCTTCGCGTAGTTCGCGGCCATACTGGTCGCGGGGCGGCTCCGCGCCGCCGGTCCAGCTGAAGCGGCCCCGCGCCAGCCAGCCGGACAGTGCATCGCGCGCCTCCATCGCCTTCGCCCGTTCCGCTTCGCAGGCGCCGTCCATTTCCGGCGCGTCATAGCCGGTCAGCCGCACGCGGCGCTGGCCGATTGCCAGCGTGTCGCCGTCGATCACGCAAGCCTCGCCGCCGCGCTCTCCGCAAATGCCGAAGCGCATGTCCACCGCGCTCACCGGAGCCGGGGGCTGGAGCACGTCGCGCAGCACCCACCACGCGCCGAGCACCAGCGCCAGCACCACCATCCACCGCCACCCGCCGCGCCTCCTGCGCGGGCGAAACCTCGCGGGGCTGATGCGCGTGCGTTTGCTCATCGAACGCTGCATAGCTTCCCGGGCCCGCCGCGCAACATGGGCCGGCACCGCAACGGGAAACTTTGGTTTTTCCCAGTGAACCGGTCACCTGGCTCACCCCGCGCCCGTTCTGGCGCAAGTCAGGAAACCGTAACGTCATTCGTGGCTTGGCCCTGTGTGGACGGCGCATTTGCTCCGCACCGCATTCCTTCAAAGGAGGAAACCCATGGACCAGAAGAACCAGAAACCCGCCCAGCCCCAGCAAGGCGGCAAGAACCAGACCGACCGTGACCAGCAGCAGCGCCAGCAGGACGAAGGCGGCAAGCAGCAGCAGGGCGGCGGCAAGTCCGACCAGAAGCCGAACCAGAACAAATAGCAGGTAACGGCTTCGTACAGAGCCGGGCTCTTCGGCGCACAAGTGGCGGCCGCTCCTGATCGGGGCGGCCGCTGTCGTTTCAGGCGCGTTTCCTACAGCTGCAAAATCTGCTCCATCCTGCCGGATGACCCGCAAACGCACCCCGCTCGCCCCGTCCGCCAACCCTGTTTCGCCCGCGACCGAAACGCCCCCGGAGGTCCAGCAGGCCGCCGCCCTTCCCGTCACCGAGCCGGACGCGCCCGAGCTGGACGCGCATGGCTTCGATCCGTCCGAATATCAGTGGCTGCCGGTCAGGCGAAAGCCGCGCAAGGACGGCTGGACCCCGCAGCGCCAGCGGGATTTAATTGCCGCACTGGCCGGAACGGGGTCGCTCGAATTCGCCTGCATGGAGGTGGGCATGAGCAAGTCTTCCGCCCATCGCCTGCGCCGTTCGCCCGGCGCGGAACAGTTCTCCGCCGCCTGGGACGTGGCGCTGGAACATGCCGCGAAGGTCCTGCTCGACACCGCCTTCGAGCGTGCCTTCAACGGCTCGACCGAACCCGTATTCGACCGCGACGGCTGCCGGACCGGCACGCGCTATCGCCAGAACGACCGGCTGCTGATGTTCCTGCTGCGCGCCTACATGCCCGGCCGGTTCCGCCATGCCCACCGCGACTGGCGCGCCAGCGACGAGGCGCTGCCGCCCGCGCCGGAGCCGATGGACAAGGTGCTCGCGCAGCTGGAGCCGGTGCCGCCCGCCCAGCCGCACCTCCTGCTTGCGCCCGACGAGCTGGAAGACGCAGTGTTCAGGGCCGACACCCTGCCTCCGGGAGAGCTGCCGCGCTGGCACCGCGGCGAGGGCGATGCCGAAGCGGGTGCGGACATCAACAAGATGTTGGAAGAGAAGTACGACCGCATGATGCGCGATCTCGAGGACGCCCGGCGGAACCCGAAAAACGGGTGAACTTTGAGTGAACTTTGCGCCCCTTCGGCCCGCATTCCTGCTTGACCGGCTTCACGGTCTCCCCATCTGGAGCGGTACATAACGAGAGGAATTCCATGCGTACCGAAGCCGAAGTCGCCGCCATGCCCTGCCCCGTGTGCAAGGTTCCGCTCTCCATGAGCGACCGCAACGGTATCGAGATCGACTATTGCCCGCAGTGCCGCGGCATCTGGCTCGACCGGGGCGAGCTCGACAAGATCATCGAACGCAGCGCGCCGCAGGCCGCGCCGCAGCAGCAGCCGCGCCCCGCGCCCGGCTATGCCCAGCACGGCGGCCACGGGCATTCGGGCTATGGCCACGGCGCCTCCGGTTCGTGGGGCAAGCCCGGCAAGCGCAAGAAGAGCTTCCTCGAAGAACTGTTCGACTAGGACGCGTTAGGGCGCGCCCTCACCAGCCCCAGGCGGGCGGGGGCGCTTCCACTGGCTGGCTCGCATCGAACTCCACGCGGAACAGGCGGGTGGGATCGTTGCGGCGGGTGAGCTGGTAGACGTAGCGCGCATTGCCTGCATCTGCCGGGTCCACCTCGACGCGCCAGACATTGGTGACCGACACGTCCAGCCCCTCGCGCTCGAACATGGCGATCGAATAGGCGTCGACCGGGAAGTCCTGCACCCGCGCGGTGCCGGCGGACAGCGTATCGCCGCCATATTGGGTGACCGCGTCCTCGCTGCCGTCCTCGTGCCGGTGATCGTGCTTGAGGCGGAGGCCGTCCGCGGTCCGGGTGACCAGCCAGGTGCGCGACCGGTCCCACCTGGAGCCGTCAGCTGCTTCGACATGGAAGGCGATGGCGGTGCGCGTGTCGCTGCACTCGGCCCAGTGGGCGATCATTGCGCGCCCGCGGAAATCGGCATCGCGGCTGTCGCTGCTGGCGAGCTCGCCCCGATAGGCATTGCCGCAATGGCTCTGCAGCGCGGACCAGAAGGCCTCCTGCGAAGCGGGCAGCGCCGGTGCATCGGGGGCGGAGGCGCAGCCGGTCAGGGCAAGCGCGGCGAGCAGGGGAAGGGTTCTCATGCTGCACACCTTAGCGCCTTTGTCCCACGGCGGAAGGGTTGCCGGACGGAACGGGCACTCTGGCGGCTCATTGATTGGGTACGATACGAAGGAGAACCATCGCCATGACCGATCCAGTCCCCGACACGAAGGCTCCCCGAACCCGCTGGATGTGGGTGGGGGTCATCGCCTTGCTTGCCATCGCATTCATCGGCTTCATGCTGTTCGGATCGCAGCAGGGCGCCATCGAGAATGTCCCCGACTATGCGACCACCACCCAGGAAGAACGCCTGAATCAGGACCTGCCTCTCGCCACCGACGACGACCTGCCGCCTGTCCGCGGTACCGAAAACGATGCAACAATCACTGCAGAGGGCGGCGAAGTTGAAGTGGTCGATGCGCCCGCGGCAAGCGAAACGGCCGAATAACGCCAAAAGCCTTTCGTCCGCGAAAAGGTCGGGCTAACGCCTGCGCTCTCCATCATGGAATAGCGCAGGCACTTGCACTCGATGACCCAGACTGAAGCCACCGACATGCGCGATGCCAGCGCCAAGGCGCAGACGCTGATCGAGGCGCTGCCCTATTTCCAGCGCTATGCCGGGCGCAGCTTCGTGGTGAAATACGGCGGCAACGCCATGGGCGACGACGATGCCGCGCGCGAGTTTGCAGAGGATGTCGTGCTGCTGAAAGCGGTTGGTATCAACCCGGTGGTGGTCCACGGCGGCGGCCCGCAGATCGGCGCGATGCTGGAGAAGCTGGGCGTGGAGACCCGCTTCGTGGACGGTCTGCGCGTAACCGACAAGGCGACGGCAGAGGTTGCGGAAATGGTACTCTCGGGCGCGATCAACAAGGCGATCGTCGGCTCGATCGCCCGCGCAGGCGGCAAGGCCGTCGGGCTGTCGGGCAAGGACGGCAACCTCGTTACGGCGCGCAAGGTGAAGCGCACCACGAAGGACCCGGAAAGCAATATCGAGAAAGTGCTCGACCTCGGCTTCGTCGGCGAACCGAGCGAGATCGATACCACGATCATCGAAACCGCCACGGCGGCGGGGATGATCCCGGTCATCGCCCCGATCGGTAGCGGCGAGGACGGGCATACCTACAACATCAACGCCGATACCATGGCAGGCGCGCTCGCCGCGGCGCTGGGTGCGGCGCGCCTTCTCCTGCTGACCGATGTGGACGGGGTGCTGGACAAAGCGGGCAAGCTGCTCACCGACCTCACACCGGCCGACATCGCCAGGCTGCGCGAAGACGGCACGATCAGCGGCGGCATGATCCCCAAGCTGGAAACCTGCGTCAGCGCCGTGGAGGCTGGCTGCGAGGCAGCGGTCGTGCTGGACGGCAGGGTCCCCCATGCCATGCTGCTGGAATTCTTCACTGCCCGCGGCGCGGGAACGCTGATAAGCGCGCCTTAGGGGTGGCGAGGCGTCATCCGCTCTTGTAGAGGCATGACCATCGGGACTGCATTTTTCTAGAAAACGGGGTTCGACCTAAGTGCTGATTACCCTCTACCAGATCATCGAAATGATCACTTCCATCTTCGTGATGCTGATCATCATCCAGTTCATCATCGGCCTGCTGTTCGCCTTCAATGTGGTGGGCCGCAACGAATTCCTGATGGGGTTCTACGACGCGATCAATCGCCTGCTCGAGCCGGTATTGCGGCCGATCCGCAACCTGATGCCCAACACCGGCGCGATAGACTTTTCGCCGCTGGTGGTGATCATCCTGCTGCAGATCATCCTGATCGTCCTCCGCAATATCATCATGTCCGTATGACGGCAGAGCGGATCAACGGGAAAGCCTTCGCCGCCAGCCTGCGCGAACGCGTCGGAGAACACGCCGCGCAGTTCGAGGCATCGGCGGGACGCAGAGCCGGGCTCGCCGTGGTGCTGGTGGGCGAGGACCCGGCCAGCCAGGTTTATGTGCGCAGTAAGCACAAGGCGACCGTGGCCGCGGGCATGGAGAGCTTCGAACACCGGCTGCCTGCTGACACGAGCGAGGAGGACCTGCTTGCGCTGGTCGCTCAGCTCAATGCCGATGAAGCGGTCGACGGCATCCTCGTGCAGCTTCCCTTGCCCGGCCATCTCGACGAGCAGGCGGTGATCGCCAGCATCAGCCCCGACAAGGATGTCGACGGATTTCATGTGACGAACGCCGGGCGTCTCGCGGTCGGGCAAAGCGGTTTCGTGCCATGCACCCCGCTGGGCTGCATGATGCTGTTGACGGAACGTCTGGGCGATCTGTCGGGCCTCGAGGCGGTCGTCATCGGCCGATCGAATATCGTCGGCAAACCGATGGCGCAGCTGCTGCTCGACGCCAATGCCACCGTCACGATCGCGCATAGCCGGACAAAGGATTTGCCGAGCGTGGTCAGGCGCGCGGACATCGTCGTTGCCGCCGTGGGCCGCGCGGAGATGGTCAAGGCCGATTGGCTGAAGGAAGGCGCGACCGTGATCGATGTCGGCATCAATCGCCTCCCCCCCGCCGAGGGCGAGGAGAAAGGGCGTCTGGTCGGCGACGTGGATTATGCCGGAGCCGAAGGTGTGGCCGGCGCGATTACACCAGTGCCCGGCGGTGTCGGGCCGATGACCATCGCGGTTCTGCTGCGCAACACTCTCGTCGCGGCCTATCGCAACGCCGATCTCCAGGTTCCGGACGGGCTGTGATCGGTCGCGTTTTCCTGATGGCTGCATGCGCAAGCCTGATGGGTGGCTGCGCGAATGGGGCACCGCGAGGACAATTTTCCCGCGTGCTTGCCAACGCTCCGGGTGCGGCCCAGCCAAGCGAGTTAGTGGCACGCGAGATTGCGATGCTCCAGTGCGCCAAGGAAATCGGACAGGTCGAGGCCATGGCCGAATTCGCAGCGGATGGTGCCATGGTTCTGGCGGAGACAGGCGAGATCCCGGTATCGGACTTGCGCACGCTGCGCGGTGATTGGCGTGCAGCGTCGTGGACCCCCAAGAGCGTCTGGGTGAGCTGCGATGCCCGCTTCGCCGTTTCCGAAGGGCGGTTCGCTGCGGCGGACGGCAAGGTGGGCGACTATGTAACCACCTGGCGTGAGGACTCTTCAGGCGACTATGTCTGGGTTCATAATGCGGCAACCCTCGATGATCCGCAGCCCGAGAAAGTCCCGCTTGCGGCCGCTCGAGACGACGAGATCGTGGTCGAAGCCCTCATTTCGGTTAAGGGACACGTGACAGATTGCGATCGACCTGCCGGCTCGCCCCCGCCCGGCGCCGCGCCGATGCGCGAAACGCTTTCGCCCGATGGCCGCCTGTCCTGGCGCTGGAGCACGTCCGGACCCGAGCGGATTTTCCGGCTCTACGCGTGGACAGAGGGTGCCTGGACACTGGTGCTGGACCGGCAATGGCCATTGGAGCGTAGCAAGTGACCCAGCTTTTCCTGTCGGCTTTCATTACCCTGTTCGTGGTGATCGACCCTCCCGGTTGCGCGCCGATCTATGCCGGGCTGACCAAAGGGGCAACGCAGGCCCAGCGGCGTATCATGGCGATCCGCGCGGCGCTGATCGCAGGCGTGATCCTGCTGATCTTCGCACTGTTCGGCGAACAGTTGCTGGGGGCCCTGCACATAGAGCTCGACAGCTTCCGCATCGCAGGCGGTCTGATGCTGTTCTGGATCGCGTTCGAGATGGTGTTCGAGAAACGCACCCAGCGGCGCGAAGAGCGGGCCGAGAAGGTGGCCGCAACACCCGAAGTCGAGGATGTCTCCATCTTTCCGATGGCGATTCCGATGCTGGCGGGTCCCGGGGCAATCGCAGCAATCATGCTGCTGATGAACGAAGCTCAGGATTTGACGGGCACTTTCACGGTGCTCGGAGCGCTCGCTTCGGTGCTGATCATCACCATGCTAGCCCTGATGGCGGCAGGTCCCATCATGCGATTGTTCGGGGACAAGGTGGAGGCGGCGATCACCCGCGTACTCGGCGTTCTCCTCGCAGCTCTTGCCGCTCAATATGTGATCGACGGTCTGCGCGGCAGCTTCGGGGTTTGAACCCTACTGCAGGGTAACGATCTCGTCACCGTCGTCTCGCAGGGCGAAGAACTGCATCAACTGAATCATCAGTTCGCAGCGTTCCGACAGCGTCTTCGCTTCGATCAGCGCCTGTTTCGCAGCTGAATCGAACGGGGCAATTTGCGCGACCCCGTTGATCAGTGTCTCGTCATCGAGCCTCTCGACCGAATCCCAGTCCACCGAATAGCCTTGCATCGCGGCGAAGCGCTTGGCCTCGAATTCGAAGCCGGCCCGTTCTACGCTGGCGAGTACTTCGTTCTTCGGGTCTTCGATCAACTCCGCTTCGATCTGCCGGAATGCGGTGGTGACATCGAGTTCTCGCACGAGTTTGAACCGCGAAACCCCTTCGAGCACGATATTGTAACGCCCGTCTTCAAGCGCTTCGACATCGCCAATGCGTCCGACGCAGCCAATTTCGTAAAGTGGTGAACCCTCCGAATTGCGCTGGGGCTGAATGATCCCGATCAGCCGGTCCTTGGCAAGCGCGCTGCCTACGAGTTCGCGGTAGCGCGGCTCGAATACGTGCAGCGGCAATTGCAGCGCCGGAAACAGTATCGCTCCGGGCAGGGGAAAGATGGAGAGGCGGATGCTCAAACCGGCCTCATCCGAACAGCAGCTTCGAAAGCCGCCGCCGTGTTGCCACCACCCATGGATCTTCAAGGCCCACGGCGTTGAAGATGTCGATCAGCTTGGTCCGGGCCGCCCCTTCGTTCCATTCGCGGTCGGCTTCGATCATCGCGAGCAGTTCGTCGGCAGCGGCATCGCGCTGGCCTGCTGCAAAGGCTGCTTCGGCATAGGAGAGGCGCGCATCCATATCGGAAGGGTTTGCCTGAGCCTTCTCGCGCAGGGCGGCGAGTTCGCCGTCATCGACCTTGTTGCCCGCCAGTTCGAGTGCCGCCTTCGCGTTCTCGATCTGCGGATCGTTCGCCAATGCAGGGTTGGCCTCAGCAGCGGCGAGCGCCGTTTTCGCTTCCTCGACCTGATCGGCGAGCGCGAGTGCACGGATCAGGCCCGCATGCGCGGCTGGATTCTCGGGCGCCATTTCGGCAACTTGCGCAAAGATGCCTGCGGCGCGCGCGGCATCGCCTTCGGACAGCACCTGCTCGCCCATCGCAACGAACTGGTCCACCTGCTGCGCAGCCTGCGCCTGCGGACTGTCTGCTTCACCCCCTTCGATGGGGAGCTGCGACAGGATCTGGTCGAGCGTCTGCTTCATCTGCGATTCGCTGCGGGCATTGGTGAGGTCTGCAACCGGCTGGCCCTGGAACATGGCATACACAGTCGGAATCGACTGAACCTGAAACTGTGCGGCAATGAACTGCTCCTTGTCGACATCGACCTTCGCCAGCACGACGCCCTTGTCGGCATATTCGCCAGCGACCTTTTCCAGCATCGGGGCAAGCGCCTTGCACGGGCCGCACCACTCCGCGTGGAAATCGAGGATGACGAGCTTTGTCATCGAAGGTTCGACAACATCCTGCTTGAACTTCTCGACAGCCTTCTGCTCGTCGATGCTCAATCCCATGCTCGCCACGTAAACCGCCTTTCTGCGCGTTGAAATCCAAGCTGCCCATGTGGGTCTTTCTCCGCCAATGTGAAGGGCTGGAGTGTCGCTCGCAACCCTCATGCGAGAACCGCACTTTTTTGCTTGCGGGACTCACAAGCCGTTGCTAGTTGCGCGCCTCCCCACCGGGCCATGCGGTTCGGCGAGCGTCAGTGAGCGGGCGTAGCTCAGGGGTAGAGCACAACCTTGCCAAGGTTGGGGTCGGGCGTTCGAATCGCCTCGCCCGCTCCATTTTTCTTTAGAAAATTGAACCGCTTAAGCGGATCGCAAGTTGGCGAATTCTGCTTCCCCGCTCTGTCGGTTGCTCCGGGGAAGCGCGGGGGAAGCACAAATCGGAGTTTCGTGGCGCACTCTGGCGTTTGCATTGCGACACACTGAACCTCCCGATTCCAAGGTGCAAGGATTGGTTTGGCGTGTGTCCAGCTTGGAGTGCGATCAGTGAAGGTGTCCAATCTGATTACCCAATTCGCTTGTAATTTGAAGCGGCGGAATTGGGGCCGATTTCGGACTGACCGGTTTTGGCAGCGGAATGGACTTAGCGGACGTTCATTTGCGGCATCGCGCTGAATGTGATCGCCCTTATGTCCGTGATTGCAGTGACCTCCGCGCCGGTTCTAAGCGCAGTGCGGGTTGCCGACACTGAACCCCCGTTTTCAAAATGCATGGTCGGCGCGCGGGCCCCTTTCGACCTACTTGTTCGTTATAGCGTTGGCCGACTTACCCGGCCGCCCCATCTAGGAGGTGATCATGCCCAAACTAGCTCTTTACGTGCCTTTGAAGGCCAAACCCGGCAGGGAGAGTGACATCGCTGCTTTCCTCAAGTCGGCACTCCCGCTCGTGCAAGACGAGCCCGGGACGCTGACATGGTATGCGATCGAAGAAGGCCCCGGCGCTTACGCCATCTTCGATACCTTTGACACTGAGGAGGATCGACAGGCTCATCTCGACGGTAAAGTGGCTGCTGCACTAATGGAAAAGGCGGAAGATTTGTTCGCCGAGCCGCCTCAGATCCATAAGCTCACGCTTCTAGCCGCGAAATAGGGCGCGCCCGCCGGTCCTGTCATTTCGATTTGATGTCGAAGCAACGGCTGCTTGTGGGTTTAACCGCTTCTGCCGAGTGTAACTGCTGTAAAGGCACGTTGATGGCCAGCCATTTTTGGGCCGT
>NZ_WTYC01000007.1 GCF_009827325.1 Qipengyuania vulgaris
TGCTGCTCGGCGGCGACGGCATCGACACGCTCTCGGGCAATTCCGGCTTCGACCGCATCTATGGCGGCAGTGGCGGCGACATCATCTCCGGCGGCGCCGACCGCGACCTGTTGTTCGGTGAAGGGGGCGACGACACCATCTCGGGCGATGGCGGGAACGACCTCCTGCAAGGCCACAATGGCGAGGATGTGCTCGATGGAGGGGCCGGCAACGATGTCGTCAACGGCGGCGCGGGTAACGACACTCTGCTGGGCGGTGACGGCGACGATATCCTGATCGGCAACTGGGGCATCGACACGATGACCGGCGGTACGGGCGCGGACACCTTCCTCTTCAAGGCAGGCCATACGGGCAGCTACGCGCACCTTGCCGACACCATCCTCGACTTCAGCCAGGCCGATGGCGACATTATCGACCTCTCGCAGATCGATGCGCTTGCAGGCGGAGGTGACGATGCCTTCGCGTTCATCGGCGATGCAGCCTTCTCCGGCACGGCAGGCGAACTGCGGTACACCGCCACCGAGAATGGCCTGATGGTCGAAGGCGACACCGATGGCGATGGCGTGGCCGATCTCCTCATTGCAGTCGATGGCCTCGCCGATCTGACGATGGACGACTTCGTCTTGTAGCGACCCGACTACCGACCGCGTTCGTGCCTCTCGGTCGATCAGTCGGCTGTATTTGGCAGCATTCGTCTTAGACGGAGAAGTTAACGGGTCTTGCGATTTCGTTAACTTTTCTCCGTTACCTTGCTGCGACGAAGGGGAGGCATCAAGGGATCCAAATTGGCTGCGCATCCGCAACCTACCGCCGGCTCGCGACCGGGCGCGCGCATGACTGTCGATCCACACAAGGTACGACAGGAGTCGATGATCGCCATGCTCGAGCGCGAGCATCGGTCGCTGACCTCAAGCTTCCTTGCGCTTGCGCTGCTGGCCGTGGCTTTCGCGTTCTTTCCCAACAAACTGACCATGTACGCACTGTTGACGCTCAGGCTGGCCTCCTTTGCTTTCACGCGCCGGGCGGCATCCGCACTCGAAAACGCGGTCCGCAAAAGGCGCGAATCCGCTTCGCCCCAACGAACAATGATTATCGCCATGGCCCTGACGGGCATCACATTGGGGTTGATGCTTTTGCCTCCCCCTGCTGATACGCCTTTTGCCGCCGTTCAGATGGTGCGGGCCGTAATACTGATAGCAGTCGCCCTGATCGCTGTTACGCTGGCGGCTATGCCCGCTCCGCGCGATGCCATGCTGGCGAGTTTCTTCGTGACCACCTGTTCGCTGTCGCTTGTCGAGCCCCAACTGGCAAACCCTGCCATTTGGCTGGTTGCCGCAATAATCTGTCTAGGTATTCGGACCTACGCTTCCAGCACCGGCCACCATATCGTGGCTGCGGCCGAAGTGCTGGTCGAAAAGCGCCAGCTTTCGGAAGATCTCTCCATAGCGCTGGCACGTGCCGAATACCTTGGCTCGCGCGACGCGCTCACCGGCCTTGGAAACCGGCGTAAGCTGTTCGAACAGCGCGAAACCGGATGTGCCGATGAATCGCGCCATGTCCTGATGATAGATCTCGATCGGTTCAAGACCATCAATGACGACTTCGGGCACTCGGTTGGCGACCGCGTTCTGGTGGCTGCTGCCGATATCATTCGCGAGAGACTGGCTCAGGCGGGTTCTTCCGACGACCTCGCCTTCCGGCTTGGTGGCGAGGAATTTCTCGTTATCCTGAACCAGGACGACGGCGCTGCAGCACGTCTGTTTGCCGAGGATCTCAGATTGGAAATCGCTGACATCCGTTCGCGTGAAAAGGGGTTGGAAGGCGCGACCATATCGGCCTCGATCGGAATCGCGAGATGGCAACCGGGCGAAGAGTTCGACGATGTCCTCCAGCGCAGCGACGCGGCCTGCTATATGGCAAAGAACACAGGCCGCAATCGCGTGCGCGCCGCCGCCTGAAACGCCACGGCCGGACCGCCACGTGTGGCGCACGAACGGTGAAGCGTGGACCCGATCACCCCTCCCACCCGTTGACTAGATATACCGGGCCCGATGCCTGCAACCCAAGCGCATGCATTTTAGAGGCTCATCCGCGGGACAGAGATTCCTGCGGCATGGAACATCTAGTAATGAGGCGCACGACATTCATGTCAGACAAGCAGAACAGAAAATCGGGCGCGCCAGCCGACCTTTCCCGCATTGCTCCTCCATCGAAGATCTCTATCCAGAGCGAACGACTGAAGGCGCTCATGGCGGAAGTCGATCGGCCGCTCGACAGCGAAAAATGGACTTCGACACCCCATGCGGGTGAACAAAAAGGCGCAGGCTCGTTGCTTTCGCGGATCCGCAGGCATCGGAAGCACCGTGAGGATTTGAAACGTGCGCGGCGTGCCGCGGGCAAGGTGTACAGTGTCAAACCGAACCTTTCGACGCGCAAGCGCGCATCGCTTTTGATGGGTGTCGGTGCCATGAGCCTTGCTGCATTCACCGGCACTCCGGGTCAGAAGACGAATTCACGGAAGAACGATCACATCGAAATGGCGCTGTCGGCCTCCGAAGGTGTGCGCAAACCCGCCTCGCTTTTCAAGGCGAGCGACCAGTTCAAGCAGGCACTGATCGAGGAAGAAGGCGTACGCTACACCGTATATCGCGACGTTGCGGGCTATCCCACTGTGGGCATCGGCCACCTCATCAGGCCAGCCGACAAACTCCGCCTCGGAGACCGTATCAGCGACCAGCAGGCGCTCGATTTTCTTGACCAGGATCTCGCCATCGCCGAGCGCGGCGTGCGCATTCTGGTGGGCGATCTCCCGCTGCACCAGCATGAATTCGATGCCTTGCTCGACCTTGTATACAATGTTGGGCTCGGAAACGTATCGCAAAGCGAAAGTCCGCGGCTGAACGCGGCGATCCAATCGCGTGATTACGATGCGATTTCGGACGAATTGAACTATACTCATGCTGGCGGCAGGGTGGCACGCGGGCTGGAGTTCCGGTCCGAACGCCGCGAACAGATTTTCCTGGATGCGTCATACGAAGATCCGCGCGAAACCGGTTCTTCAAACCTGTCCTAAGGTGTAATTCCAGGCCGACATCAACTTTCCGTGCCTCCGCCGCACGCCAGACCGTATAAATGAGCCACCGCCTCTTCTTCGCAATCCGTCCGCCCGCCTCGGTCCGCGATGCTATTATCGATATCGAGGCCGAGATCGATAACGCCCGCTGGCAGGATGAAGACCAGTTGCATCTCACGCTGCGCTACATCGGCGATGTCGAAACGCATCTTGCGGACGATCTGGCGGATGCGGCCGCATCGCTCCGCTTCGATCCATTCGAACTGCGCGTTGCGGGGTGCGGTCACTTCGAGAAAAAGGGCAGACCTACTTCGGTATGGGCAGGAATAGCGCCGAGCGAGCCTCTTGTCCGGCTACAGCGGAAACTGGAGCAAATCTGCGTCAAATGCGGCCTCCCCGCCGAGACCCGTAAGTTCGCGCCCCATATTACCGTGGCGAGGCTCAACAGCTCGAGCGAAAGCCCTGCGCCCTTTCTTGCACGCCATGCCGGGCTCGACCTTGGCCCGTGGACGGTCGATAGCTATATCCTTTACCAAAGCCACTTGCGGGACCAGGGCTCGCTCTACGAACCCATCCTCACCTACCAAGCCGCAAACCAATGATCGCGAACCGCTTGAAATCTTCCTCGACGCTCCTGCTGGGCGCCCTCGCCTGCTCGTGTTCGCCCGTTTCGAGCGAGACGAAGTCGGGGGATGCTGCCCGGCAGGAACTGCTTGAAACCGTTGAAGCGCAGGCCAGCCCCGATCCCGGCGAGAACTGCCTCCTGATGGTATGGTCCGAGCAGGACGATCCGAATATCGAATTCGACCGTGCCAACGATGCCGTGAAAGGCGGCGCGATTTCCTGCGCTACAGGCGCGAGCCCGAGCCAGTTCGAAGCTGCCATTTCGGCCCTGCGAGAAGCTGCGCGCAGCGGCGACAGGGCGCGGATCCTCGAACAGGTCGGCATACCGCTGCTCTACATCGACGAGGATGGCGAGCGCCGGGAACTGAGCGAGGACCAGATAGATTCCCTGTTCGACGAGGTGTTCGACGAAACTTTGCTCGACATGCTGCAACGTCTCGACCTGTCCCAGATGACCGTCGAGAAGGATCAGGGTGCCTTTTTCGAACTCGGCTCGCTCTGGCTGGTGGTCGACGACAGCGGGCAGCCCCGCGTGATGACCGTCAATCGCCAGGCGCTGGACGAAGCCGCGGCAACGGCGCGCGACCAGGCTGAACGCGGAGCGGGCGAACCTCTCGATTGATCCATACCCGTCATTCGTAGACGAAAATAGCCCGTTCGACCGTCACCGCTTGCTTGCATCGGGCCATTCAGTCTGGTGCAATGGTCGCAAATGCAACCAACGCACATGTCAGTGCGTTAGCATTGAAGCGTTCGTTATTATTACTGGAGAGACCATGAAGGCCCATATCCTGGCCACGACAGCCGCAGCCGCCCTACTTTCAGCCTGCACCACCGCACCCGGGGGAGAAATCGAGCCGATGGCCGATGCCGATGTCAGCGATTCCGCAGATATTCCCGAAGGTACGGGGTATTTCGCTTCCGAAAGCTCGCTTCCCTTCCACGCGCCCGATTTCACCAAGATTTCGGAAGACGATTACATCCCTGCCTTCGAGCAGGGCATGGCAATCCAGCGGGCCGAAGTGCAGGCGATCATCGACAATCCCGCCGCTCCGACTTTCGACAATACCATCGTCGCGCTGGAAAAGTCCGGCCAGATGCTCGGCCGCGTGGGAACGGTCTTCTTCGCCCTGACCGGTTCGAACACGACCGACCGACTCGACGAAATCAACACCGACATCAGCCCCAGGCTTTCCGCGCATTCGGACAGCATTTCGCTCAATCCCGAACTCTTCGCGCGGGTCAAGGCAGTCTATGACAACCGTGCGGCAATGGCGATGACGCCCGAAGATGCCGCCCTGCTCGAAGATACGTATGAAGGCATGGTCCACGCGGGTGCGATGTTGACCGATGCCCAACGTGAACGCGTGAAGGCGATCAATACCGAACTGTCGACGGTCACGACCGAATTCAGCCAGCTCGCCCGCAACGCGATGAGCGAGCAGACGGTGTTCTTCGACACCCGTGCCGAACTGGCCGGCCTGTCCGATTCCGACATCCAGTCGGCTGCGGATCTCGCGGCCGAAAAGGGCCAGCCGGGCAAATTCGCCATCGCGCTTCAGAACACAACGCAGCAGCCGCTCCTGCCGAGCATGGAAAACCGCGCTGCGCGCGAGAAGCTGTTCAAGGCAAGCTATAACCGCGCCGACGGCACCACATCCATCGACACTCGTCCGCTGGTCGCCAAGATTGCTGCTCTCCGCGCCGAAAAGGCCGCCCTGTTCGGCGAACCCGACTGGGCGAGCTACACCATGTACGACCGCATGGTGGATTCCCCGCAGGCCGCACTCGACTTCATGAGCCAGATGGTCCCTGCCCTCGCCGCGACACAGCGCCGCGAAGCCGCCTTGCTGAACGAAAAAATCCGCGAGGAAGGCGAGAACTTCGACGTCCAGCCGTGGGACTGGTATCGTTATGCCAACATGGTCAAGGCCGAGCGTTACGAGGTCGATGACGATGAGGTGATGCAGTATTTCCAGCTCGAAAAGGTGCTGGAAGACGGCGTCTTCTACATGGCCAACAAGCTTTATGGCCTGAACTTCGAGCGCCGCACGGACATTCCCGTCTATCATCCCGATGTGTGGACCTATACGGTGTTCGATCGCGACGGCAGCGAACTCGGCCTGTTCTACTTCGACCCGTTCCAGCGCCCTTCGAAGCGCGGCGGGGCATGGATGAGTAATTTCGTCGACCAGAGTTTCCTCTGGAACAACAAGCCGGTAATCTACAATGTTCTTAACATTCCGAAGGCACCGGCAGGCGAGCCGCAACTGGTAAGCTTCGACTGGGTCAACACGACCTTCCACGAGTTCGGCCACGCACTACATGGTTTCTTCGCGAACCAGAAATATCCGAGCCTGTCGGGTACGGCCACAGCGCGCGACTTCGTGGAATACCCGAGCCAGGTCCACGAAATGTGGATGACACATCCGGAAGTGCTGGCGAACTACGCCAAGCACTATGAAACCGGTGAGACGATCCCGACCGAGCTGGTCGAGAAAATAGAAGCGGCTAGCAAGTTCAACCAGGGTTATGATTTCGGCGAAGTGGTCGAGGCCGCCCTGCTCGACATGAAATGGCATGCGCTGACGGCCGATCAGGCTGCAGCTATCGACATGCCGGAGGAAGTCTCTGCCTATCAGGCACAGGCACTGTCCGAACTCGGCCTCGAAGTGGCTCTGGTTCCTCCGCGTTACCGGACCAGCTACTTCAACCACATCTTCTCGTCGCCGGCAGGCTATAGCGCAGGCTATTACAGCTATCTGTGGACGCAGATGCTCGACCATGACAGCCGCAACTGGTTCCGCGAGAACGGCGGGCTGACGCGCGAGAATGGCGATCATTATCGCGAAACCGTGCTCAGCCGCGGCGGCACGATGGATTACGGCGAAATGTACCGCAATTTCGCGGGCCGCGATCCGAACGTGCGCTACATGCTCGAAGCGCTGGGTCTGGTCGCAAGCAGCGGCGAAGACGAGAACGCAACGCCCGGTGCCAGCGACGGAGCCCTTCCGCCCGAGACAGTCGGTAGCGGTTCAGGCGAGTAAATCAGCCGGTAATCAGCGCCCGCGCGCCCGGATCGCCGATCCAGCGCGCGGGAACGCCCCAGACGCGCTCGACCACCCGTTGGTCGAGCGCGTTTTCGCATGCGCCCTCCGCTGCGATCTTGCCCCGGTCGAGGACGATCACGCGGTCCGCATGGTTCATCGCATGGGCCAGATCGTGGAGAACGACGACCACTCCCACACCCCGCCCAGCGGTGGCGCTCAGGTGCCGGATCAGCGCAAGCTGGTGCGCAATGTCGAGCGCGGCAAGCGGCTCGTCGGCGAGAATCCATTCCGGCTGTCCGGCCAGAACGCGTGCGAGGAGAACCCGTGCCGTCTCGCCGCCCGACAGGGTCTGGGCGCGGCGCTCGGCGAATTGCGCGGCATCGACGGCGTCCAGCGCCGCATCGACAGGACCGGCAAGCGTATCTCCATGCGGCATCCGGCCCAGCGCGACGAGGCTGCGAACCGAAACGTCCCAGGCGATTTCATGCGCCTGCGGGAGATAGCCGAGCCGTTTCGCCCGTTCGCGCGGCTTGATCTGTGAAAGGTCGGTTCCGCCCAGCGAAACCGTCCCGCTGTCCGGCGACAACAGGCCGGCCATTGCTTCGAGAAGCGTGGACTTTCCCGCACCGTTCGGACCGCATATCGCGGTGATGGTGCCGGGTTCGAGCGCAAGCGAAATGTCTTCGATGCGGTTGCCGACCGTCAATCCTGAGGTCTCCAGCATCATGCGAGCCCCCTGCGCATCCGCAGCAGCAACCAGAGGAAAAACGGGGCGCCGAGCAGGCTGAGCGCGATCCCGAGGCGCAGTTCGGTGACTAGAGGTAGAATCCGCACGAGGCTGTCGGCGACGAGCACGAGCAGTGCTCCCGCTAGTGCGCTCGGAACGATCAGCTGCGAAGGCCTGCGGTCGGTCAGGGGGCGGACGAGATGGGGAACGATCAGACCAACGAAACCGATGATCCCTGCCACCGCCACGCTGGCTCCGACGGTCAGCCCGATGCCGAGAATGAGCAGCCAGAGCAGGCGCGACGTGTCGATCCCCAGCGACCGCGCAACCGGCTCGCCCAGCGTGAGCGCATCGAGCGAACGTCCGGTGCGCCAGAGGAGCAGCACGCCGAGTGCGACCAGCGGCCCCGAGAGCCAGACTTCGCGCCAGCTGCGATCTGTCAGCGCGCCGTTGAGCCACAACACGATCTCGCTCATGGCGAAAGCGTTCGGCGCCATGCTGATGGCGAGCGCGGTCAAGGCTCCGGCGAGGCTCGCCACCATCAGGCCCGCGAGCGTGAACAAGGCAATACCGCCCGTCCGCCCGGCAATCGCAGCCAGCAGTGCCATGGCCCCGCCCGCGCCGATCAGCGCGAAGAGCGGCAGCAGCCACGCACTCGCCGTATAGCCGAACCAGAGCGCGACCACCGCGCCCAGTGCTGCGCCGGGGGCGATACCGAACAGGCCGGGATCGGCCAGCGGGTTGCGGAGATAGCCCTGCATCGCAGCGCCCGCCGCGCCCAGTCCGCCGCCGACGATGATCGCGAGCACCGCGCGCGGAAGGCGCAGCTCGCCGAGGATCAGCGCGGCATTGGGAGTGGTCGCCGGGTCCAGCCACACACGGCCGGCCAGGAGCGAAAGCGGCAGGGCAAGCGCGAGGAGCAGGGCGAATACGAGCGTCGCGCGGTTCACGAGACCGTATCCCTGATCGTCTTCAGCCGCCGGGCAGCGCGGATAATAGTCGGGCCGCCGCAATAGATTAGGCGCGTGTCGAAGTCGGCTCGCGCCATCCCGTCGATACTGTCCAGCACCGGATGCCTCTGGCCCGCCTCGCTCCCGGCGACCAGCAGCACTTGCGGCGGATCGGCAACCACCTGTTCGAGCGAGAGATAGTCCGCCTGCGCCATGCCGCGCGCGGCGGAATAACTGGCGAAACCCGTGCGCTGCAGAATGTCGCTCACCAGCGAGGCTTCACCGGGTACGATGCCGCCCGGTTGCCACAATGCTGCTTCGACAGGCTTTGCGGTGTCCGCCACTTCCGAAAGAGCCAGTTCGATCCGCTTTACCAGAACCTCGCCCTTTTCGGGGTTGCTTAGCAGTGCAGCGAGTTCGCGGATCTGTGCAATACTTGACGCGACATCCGCAGTGCCCCCGAACGTCACCACCCGCAGGCCCAGGTCCTCCAGCGCGGCGCGGGTAGCGGGCGCAATGAATGTGCTCGCCACGACCACGTCGGGATCGAGGGCGAGCACTTCCTCCACCGTGCCGCCGGTCGCGGGAACCCGCGCAGCGTCCTCCGCCGACATCGAACTTGCCCGCGGGTCCTTGCTGTAGTGCGAAATCGCCAGCAACTGGCCCGGCTCGGCCACTTCGGCGAGGATCGCGTCGGTGCAAGGGTTGAGGCTGACGACCGTCGGTCGATCGTCCGGAGAACCGCGCCCCGGCCCCGCCCCCGCACAACCGGCGAGCAGCAGGGCCAGAACGGGCAGCAGGCGGATCACATCTTCGCCCGTATTCCGCCGAAGACGCCGCGCCCCGCGGTGCCATAACCGGCAACCGTCTGGTATTCGGTGTCGAAGACGTTCTCTACCCGTCCGAACAGTTCCAGACTATCGCCGATGCCGAAGGAGGCGCGCACATCGAGCAGTTCGTATCCGGCCAGCCGGTTGGTGTTCGCGGCATTGTCCCAGCTCGGGCCGACGATACGCAGGTCCGCGCCAAGGCCGAGGCCGAAGCTGCTCTCCCAATCAGCATAGATCGTCCCGAAATGGTCGGGCCGCCGCGCAAGGTCCAGTCCGGTCATGCGGTCTTCCGCCTCGACATAGGAGTAGATGCCCGCAAGGCGCAGGCCGGGTGCCAGGTCGATGCCCGCCTCTGCCTCGATACCCTGCGCGCGCGCCTGCGCCGTGTTGAGATAGACGCCCGACGGCCGGTCGGCAATAAAGCCGAAGCCGATCAGATTGTCGCTGTCGCGGCGGAAACCGGTGAGCGCGAGGTGCAGGCCGGATTCGCGCTGGCCGTTCTCCACGCCCAGATCGAAGCTGGTGCTTTCCTCGGGCTGAAGGTCTTCGTTCCCGTAGAAGGAAAGCAGCTGGTAGAGCGTGGGTGCCTTGAAGCCTTCGCCGACACTCGCGCGCACGCGCCAGTCGCCTGCGAAACCATAGCTCAGATCGCCGCCGAAGCTGGTCTGCGAACCGAACAGTTCGTGATCGTCCACGCGGGCTCCGGCATGTGCCGCAAGATTGCCCATGACCCAGCCGAGCTGCGCATAGGCGCCGCTGATTTCGGTTTCGGCAGCATTGTCGAAACTGGTAACAAAGCTGGTCCATTCGTGATCGCCGCCAAACGCCAGCGAGAGGCCGCCGAGCAGGCGATATTCGCCGCGCAGCGAGAGCCGCTCCGAATGGCCGTCGCTGCCGAAGGTCTCCGCGCCGTCCCCGTCGCGATTGCTGCGCTCGGTGTCCGACAGGCTGTAGGCCGCGCGCAGGGTCAGGTCGTTACCGTAATAGGCAAGGCCCACATCGCCCCAATAGCGCGTGGTTTTCTGCATGTCGTCGCTATCGGCAGGGCTGAAATCGGTGGAGGAAAAGCCGTCGATCTCGACCTCTCCCTCGGCGAAATTGGCGTGGGCGAAGGCTTCCAGGCTCGGCGTCAGGTTGACGAAGGCGGTCGAGCCGATGGCGAATTGCTGCGAACCGTCGGCTTCCGTCCCCGATGCGGCGGCGGAAAATCCGTCCGTCTCGTACCATGAGGACGTCAGGCCGAAGAACACATCGTCATCGCCCGTCCCTGCAGCGGCGCTGGCAAACAGCGTGTCACGCGCGCCATATTCGACGCTGCCGGTCATGCCGCGTTCGGTGCGGGTGGAGATATCGACCACGCCGCCCACGGCTTCCGAGCCCCAGATTGTGCTGTTTGAGCCCCGCAGGACATCGATCTTGCCTGCGGTCCCGAGCAAGAGATTGCCAAAATCGAACCCGCCCGAAGGGCTGGCTTGATCGGCCACGCGCACACCGTCGACCAGTACCAGGAGCTGGTCCGCATTCGCGCCGCGGACATTGACGCTGGTCACCGTGCCGACAGGCCCGCTGCGCGAGAAGGACAGCCCCGGCACCCGGGCCAGCGCATTGGCCGGATCGGCGCCCTGGAGTGTCTCGATCTCCTCGCGGTCGATCACGGTGATGGACTGGCCGGTGTTGCGCAGGTCCGTTCCCAGACCGTTGGCGGTCACGGTGATGACGGATTCGCTGGCGGGCTGGCGCGTCTGAACATAGACTTCTTCGCCGACCGGCTCAGGCTCACCCTCGGCGTCCTGGCGCTCGATGATCTCGGCCAACGCTTCTTCGCTTGCAGTCTGCGCATGAACGGCTGCAGGGACCGCCGAAGCGGTGAGCAAAAACAGGTACTTGTACACAATTCCTCCTATCACGAACGAACGCCGCTCATGACGGGAGGAAGCCTGGATCGACTCCGTCCCCGCTTGCCATCGGTACACCCCGCCCGCGGCCGAACGACTAGTACAGGCAGGTCTCCTGGCTCCCGGATCATCGGCCCTGCTCCACCTTCCCGCTTTCGCAGTGGCACTTCGGAGCGCGCCTAGCCGGTCACAGTTGCGGGGGCAGCCGCGGTATCGCACCGCGTTCCCTTGACCCGTACCAATGCGCTTCCTCTAGCCATGCGGTGGCCGAAGGACAAGACGCTTCGCCGCGCCCCCGATCGACACGGCGGCAAGCCAGCACCTCCGTAATAGCACCGGCAGCAGCTTTAATATTGCGGCAAGCATGCTGCGGAACCGAAGTTTAGCAAGCTGGCCTTATAAAGTGTCCTAGCCGGAACGCTGGATGAGCCAGCGGCCACCACGGGGAGCATGATCGAAATGACCGTTCGTTTTGCGTCTGCGCGCTGCGCCGCGCGTTCGCCCCTTGCCAGGGTCCTCAGCCGCGGGGAAATCGGTGCGGCCGCCAACGATAGTGCGGGACAGGAGGCCCGGAAGATCATGAGCGATACGACGAAAGCTGCCTTGCACCATTTTGCCGAACACGGACTTCGCGCCGTTCCGGTCGCCCTGACCAATGCCACATTGGCTGCTTCGGCTGCGCATGAGGAAGACTATCGCCACTGGCTCGGCATCGCCCATGAACTCGACGCGGGTGCAGCGGCACGGTTCGAAGCCGCGCGCCGTCCGGTCGAAGATCGCCTGATCGGGTAGCCGCTTCCGCCGGTCGCAAGTCCGGTTCCAAAGGCCCCCGTATCGGCTATCTTCCCGAACGTTGGGGAACCGGTGCGCGACCCCGACCGTCTACCCATTACGGACCTCTCTACGACAACTTAATGCTACTGCGAACTATTTGCAAAGATAGTTGGTTTGTGCCGGGTCTTTGCGGTTGCAATCCCCCTCTCCCAAGCCTAGGTCGCCACCCGAAACACCGGGCGCGCGTACCCACGCGGGACTTACGTGCGCCATAGCGGTCCAGGCATTTACGGTCCCGCGACGCTCGGAAGGACGCATCCCCCAATGGCACGCAAGAAGATCGCGCTTATCGGCTCCGGCATGATCGGCGGAACCCTCGCCCATCTCGCCGCAAAAAAGGAAATGGGCGACATCGTCCTGTTCGACATCGCCGAAGGCATGCCGCAGGGCAAGGCGCTCGATCTCAGCCAGTGCGGCCCGATCGAAGGTTTCGACGCGAAGATCACCGGCACCAACGATTACGCCGATATCGCCGGCGCGGACGTGGTGATCGTGACCGCAGGCGTGCCGCGCAAGCCCGGCATGAGCCGCGACGACCTGCTCGGCATCAACCTCAAGGTGATGAAGGCCGTCGGCGAAGGCATCAAGAACAACTGCCCCGACGCGTTCGTGATCTGCATCACCAACCCGCTCGACGCGATGGTCTGGGCGCTGCGCGAATTCAGCGGCCTGCCGCACAAAAAGGTCGTCGGCATGGCCGGCGTATTGGACAGCGCGCGTTTCGCCACTTTCCTCGCGTGGGAATTCGACGTGTCGGTGAAGGACGTGAACGCCTTCGTCCTCGGCGGCCACGGGGATACCATGGTGCCCGTCTCCAGCTACACCACGATCAACGGCATTCCGGTCAACGACTTCGCCAAGATCAAGGGCGTGTCGGCAAGCCGCATCGACGAAATCGTGGACCGCACCCGCAAGGGCGGCGGTGAAATCGTCGGCCTGCTCGGCAACGGCTCCGCCTATTACGCCCCCGCAACCAGCGCGATCGCCATGGCCGAAGCCTATCTCGGTGACACCAAGCGTATCCTGCCCTGCGCCAGCTATGTCGAAGGCAAGTACGGTCTCGACGGGCTCTATGTCGGCGTCCCGACCATGATCGGCGCAGGCGGCACCGAAGAGGTGATCGAGATCGAACTGTCGGACGAAGAAAAGAGCAATCTCAAGGTCTCCACCGACGCGGTCGAAGAACTGCTGGAGGCCTGCAGGGGTCTGGACGAGAGCTTGACGTGATGCGATTTCCACCCTTCGTTGGGGTAGCGGCGCTTCTGGTTCCGGCAAGCGCCCTAGCCCAACCGACGGTCACAGAGCCGCCTAAAGTCGTTGCCGCTATCAAAGATTGCGCTCAGGCGACAACAGGCGAAGGTCTGGAGGAGAATCTACTCGTGTCGCTCGGATGGCAGGAGGTAGAGGTCGATATGACCGACAATCCGCTACCGGAAAAGCCTACTGTCTTTGGCAAAGATAGAACTCACCCGCTCATCAGGATCGTGTTCAATGAAGGGGGAAGCAGCGGCTGCTTGGTTGAAGGTTGGCTTGCCGATGAGTCGACGACACAATCGCTAGATACCGTGCTCGTCGAGAAGTTCGGTGAAGCCAAACCCCATGAGGGTATGCGAGCCCATTATTTCGACAACGCGGTGGCAATGGTTTTGCCCGAACCAATGCTATCGAATTCCGATTTCCGAATAATTGTTACTGAAGCAGGAGAGGCCGAATGAGCATCCTCGTAGACAAGAACACCAAGGTCATCACCCAGGGGATGACCGGCGACACGGGCACTTTCCACACGCAGCAGGCGCTCGATTACGGGACGCAGATGGTTGCTGGTGTGACGCCCGGCAAAGGCGGCACCACGCATATCGGCCTGCCCAATTTCAACACCGTGCGCGAAGCCAAGGCCGAAACCGGTGCGACCGCTTCTTGCATCTACGTTCCGCCGCCGTTCGCCGCTGACGCAATCTGCGAAGCGATCGATGCCGAGATGGAACTGATCGTCTGCATCACCGAAGGCATTCCGGTGCTCGACATGGTGCGCGTCAAGGCTGCGCTCGAAGGTTCGAAGTCGCGCCTGATCGGTCCAAACTGCCCCGGCGTCCTGACCCCTGAAGAATGCAAGATCGGCATCATGCCCGGTTCCATCTTCAAGAAGGGCAGCGTCGGCGTGGTCTCGCGCTCGGGCACGCTGACCTACGAAGCCGTTCACCAGACCACCATGGTCGGCCTCGGCCAGACCACTGCGGTCGGCATTGGCGGCGACCCGGTCAACGGGACCAATTTCATCGACGTGCTCGACCTCTTCCTCGACGACGATGCTACGAAGTCGATCATCATGATCGGCGAAATCGGCGGCAGCGCGGAAGAAGAAGCAGCCGAATTCATCAAGGAACAGGCAGCAAAGGGCCGCCAGAAGCCGATGGTCGGTTTCATCGCGGGTCGCACGGCGCCTCCGGGCCGCCGCATGGGCCATGCCGGTGCAATCGTTTCGGGCGGCAAAGGCGGCGCGGACGACAAGATCGCTGCGATGGAAGCTGCGGGAATTCGCGTTTCGCCCTCCCCCAGCGAACTTGGCACGACGCTTGATGCGATGCTGAAGGAACTGGCGTAACCGCCAAACGCTCCTTCTCCATGAGGACTGATAATGGGTAACGAGAGCCAGAACTTCCTGCCCGAAATGGGCGACCAGGAAGGCCCGCAAGCCGGACCCAGCTGGGGCAATCCCCGCTGGCTGGCAGAGGTGGTCGACAGCGGCGCGGATCTTACCGCGGCGCTTGATCCCACGCAGATGCGGCTCGCGGTCGCGCAGGCAGCCGAAAAGGCCGGCAAGCCGAATGATCCGAAGGCGATCGCGCAGGCTGCCGACGACAGCATCCGTGCGATGCTGCTGGTGCGCCTCTACCGCGTGCGCGGCCACCTTGCGGCCGATCTCGATCCGCTGGGGCTGTCGCACCGCAATATCCCCGAGGACCTTACGCTGGAATGGCACGAGTTCGCCGGACAGGAGGACCGCGAGGTCTATGTCGGCGGCGTGTTCGGTTTCGAATGGGTAACGGTGGGCGAGCTCTACCGCGTGCTGCGCGAAACCTATTGCGGCAAGGTCGGCCTCGAATACATGCATATCTCGGACACCGAGGAACGCCGGTTCCTGCAGGATAAGTTCGAGACGCCCGAGGATACGATCCAGTTCACCGAGGAAGGCAAGCGCGCCATCCTCGCCGCCGTGATCCGCGGCGAGCAGTACGAGAAGTTCCTCGGCAAGAAATACGTCGGTACCAAACGTTTCGGCCTCGATGGCGGCGAGAGCATGATCCCCGCGCTCGAAGCCGTGATCAAGTACGGCGGCCAGCTCGGCGTGCGCGAAATCATCTACGGCATGGCCCACCGCGGCCGGCTGAACGTCCTCGCGAACGTGATGGGCAAGCCCTACAAGGTCATCTTCCACGAATTCTCGGGCGGTTCGTCCAACCCCGACGATGTTGGTGGTTCGGGCGATGTGAAATACCACCTCGGCACCAGCACCGATCGTACCTTCGACGGCATCGACGTGCATATGAGCCTCGTGCCCAACCCGAGCCATCTGGAAGCGGTGAACCCGGTCGTGCTCGGCAAGACCCGCGCGCAGCAGGCGATCCGTGACGATCTGAAGCAGCACGAGCAGGTCCTGCCGGTGCTTCTCCACGGCGATGCCGCCTTTGCCGGACAGGGCATCGTGTGGGAATGCCTCGGCTTCTCGGGCGTTCGCGGTTACAACACCGGCGGCTGCCTGCACTTCGTCATCAATAACCAGATCGGTTTCACCACCAGCCCGCAGTTCGGCCGGTCGAGCCCCTATCCGAGCGACGTCGCCAAGGGCATTCAGGCACCGATCCTGCACGTCAACGGAGACGATCCTGAAGCGGTAACCTTCGCCTGCAAGCTCGCGATCGAATATCGTCAGACCTTCGGCCGCGACATCGTGATCGACATGTGGTGCTATCGCCGCTTCGGCCACAACGAGGGCGACGAGCCGAAATTCACCCAGCCGCTGATGTATGACGCGATCCGCGCCCATCCCAAGGTGAGCGAGCTCTACACGAAGCGCCTCGAAGACGAAGGCGTGATCGAGAAGGGCTATGCCGACGGGCTGTGCGAGGAATTCAACGCGCATCTCGAGGAAGAATTCGCCGCCGCCAAGGACTACAAGCCCGACGAGGCCGACTGGTTCGGTGGACGCTGGGCGGGCATGAACAAGCCTGCCGATCCGGAAACCGCGCGCCGCAACGTCGAAACCGCGATCGAGAAGAAGCTGTTCGACAGCCTCGGCCGGGCGCTGACCACCGTTCCGGATGACATCACGATCCACAAGACGCTGGGCCGCGTTCTCGATGCCAAGCGCGAAATGTTCGCCAGCGGCGAAGGGTTCGACTGGGCAACCGGCGAAGCGCTGGCTTTCGGCAGTCTCGTGACCGAAGGCTTCGGTGTCCGCCTGTCGGGCCAGGATTCGGGCCGCGGGACGTTCAGCCAGCGGCACGCCGTCTGGATCGACCAGAAGGACGAGCGCAAATACATCCCGCTTACCACGTTGCCGCACGGCAAGTTCGAGGTCTATGACAGCCCGCTTTCCGAATACGGCGTGTTGGGCTTCGAATACGGTTTCGCCATGGCGGACCCGAAATCGCTGGTGATGTGGGAAGCGCAGTTCGGCGACTTCGTAAACGGCGCGCAGATCATCATCGACCAGTTCCTTGCCGCGGGCGAAGTCAAATGGCTGCGTGCGAACGGCCTCGTCCTGCTGCTGCCGCATGGCTACGAAGGCCAGGGGCCGGAACACAGCTCCGCGCGTCTCGAGCGTTTCCTGCAGCTGTGCGCCAACGACAACATGCAGGTGATGAACATCACCACCCCCGCGAACTATTTCCACGCGCTGCGCCGCCAGATGCTGCGCCCGTTCCGCAAGCCGATGGTCATCATGACGCCCAAGTCGCTGCTGCGCCACCCGCTGGCGAAGTCGAATGCCGAAGACTTCATGGGCGACCATCACTTCATGCGCATCAAGTCGGACCTGACCGAGATCGACGACAAGAAGGTGAAGCGCCTGGTGCTCTGCAGCGGCAAGGTCTCATACGACCTGATGCAGCGGCGCAACGAAGCGGAGCTCGACGACGTTTCCATCGTCCGGATCGAGCAACTTTACCCCTTCCCGGGCGAGCCTCTCGCCGTTCGGCTCGAACGCATGCCCAACCTGGAGACCATCGTCTGGTGCCAGGAAGAGCCCAAGAACAACGGCGCGTGGTTCTTCGTCGATCGCCTGATCGAGGAAGCCGCAGACAAGGCCGGCAAGAAGGGGATGCGCCCCTGCTATGCCGGACGCGAAGTGGCCGCATCGCCCGCCACCGGCTTTGCCAGCCGCCACCAGATCCAGCAGGAAGCGCTCGTCAACATCGCGCTCGGGCTGAATGGCGGCGATGTCCCCAACGTTCGCAGCGATTGCAATTGATCGAGGCCTGAAGAGGAAACCGAATACATGGCCACCGAAATCAAAGTCCCCACGCTCGGCGAGAGCGTTACCGAAGCCACCATCGGCGAATTGCTGAAGAGCGTCGGCGACAGCGTGGCAGTGGATGAGCCGATCGTCAGCCTCGAAACCGACAAGGTGGCCGTGGAGGCCCCCTCGCCGGTCGCCGGGGTGATCAAGGAATTCAAGGTTGCCGTGGGCGACACGGTCGAAGTCGGCGCAGTGCTCGCCATCGTCGAGGAAGGCGCGGCGGCAGCCAAATCTTCGGACGAACCCAAGGCAGAGGCAAAAGCACCGGACGCAGGTGTCGAAAAGGCTGCTCCGGCTCAGGCGAAGGAAGCGACGACCGCCAAGGAAACGGCCACATCCGACAGTTCGCAAACGCTTTCGCCGGCGGTCCGCCGCGCAGTGCTCGAACACGGGGTCGACCCCTCGACCATCAAGGGCACCGGCAGAGATGGCCGCCTGACGAAGGAAGATGTGATCGCCGCCGCTCAGTCGAAAAAGGATGGGGCGAAAGGCGACACCCCCGCCCCCGCTCCGGCCTCCTCCGCACCGGCCGCTGCCGCAACCGGCGAGCGCCGCGAGGAACGCGTCAAGATGACGCGCATGCGCCAGACGATCGCGAAGCGGCTCAAGGGTGCGCAGGACAATGCCGCGCTGCTCACCACCTTCAACGACTGCGACATGAGCGCGGTCATCGAAGCGCGTGAGAAATACAAGGACCTCTTCGCCAAGAAGCACGACATCAAGCTCGGCTTCATGGGCTTCTTCGCCAAGGCCGCATGTCTGGCGCTGAAAGACGTCCCCTCCGTCAACGCCTATATCGAAGGCGACGAGATCGTCTATCACGACTATGTCGACATCTCGGTCGCCGTGTCGGCTCCCAACGGCCTCGTCGTCCCGGTTATCCGCGATGCTCAGGACAAGGGCTTCGCGCGGATCGAGAAGGACATCGCCGACTTCGGCAAGCGCGCCAAGGACGGCACGCTGACGATGGATGACATGAAGGGCGGTACCTTCACCATTTCCAATGGCGGCGTGTTCGGCAGCCTGATGTCGACCCCGATCATCAACCCGCCGCAGAGCGCGGTCCTCGGCCTCCACCGCATCGAAGACCGTCCGGTCGTCGTCGATGGCGAGATCGTCATCCGCCCGATGATGTATATCGCCCTGTCCTACGACCACCGCCTGATCGACGGCCGCGAAGCGGTTACTGCGCTGAAGATCATCAAGGAAGCGATCGAGGATCCGACCCGGATGCTGATCGACCTGTGATGCTCCAAAAAGGAACCGAAATGTTGAAACGCGCTACCCTGATAATCGCTGCGGCAACTGCCCTCGCGGGCTGTGACGCTGCGACCCAGATCGCGGGTGAAGCCGTCGAAGGCGAAGTTCGCAACGCGGTTGCCGCGCAGTGCGAGCAGATTTCGGAAAATGCCGGTATCGTTTCGGGCCGCGTGTCCGAAGTGTGCCAATGCAGCGCGGACACCTTCGTTTCCGATCCCGACCTCACCATGGAAGACGTGAGCCGCGAGCGGATCGAAGGCATCGTGAACGATTGTGCCGAAAGCACGAGTGCCCAGCCCGGCACGTCCAGTGAAACTACGCCAGCGGAGGAAATCGGTGGCTGATCAGAATTACGGCTACGACGTCCTTGTCATCGGCTCCGGCCCCGGCGGCTATGTTGCCGCGATCCGCGCTGCACAGCTGGGCCTGAAGACCGCCTGCGCCGAAAGCCGCGAGACGCTGGGCGGAACCTGCCTCAACGTGGGCTGCATCCCGTCGAAGGCGATGCTCCATGCGTCCGAGTTCTTCGACGCCGCGTCGAACGGTACGATGGCCGACATGGGCATCGAGGTCGCGCCCAAGCTGAACCTCGACAAGATGCACGACCAGCGCCGCGATGCGGTGAAGGGCCTTACCGGCGGCATCGAGTTCCTGTTCAAGAAGAACAAGGTCGACTGGAAGAAGGGCCATGCCACCTTCCAGGATGCGCACACCGTCAAGGTGGGTGACGAAACGGTCACCGCCAAGGATGTGATCATCGCGACCGGTTCCTCGGTCACCCCGCTTCCGGGTGTCGAAGTCGATAACGAAAAGCAGATCGTGGTCGATTCCACCGGCGCGCTCGAACTTGCCTCCGTCCCGAAGAAGATGGTCGTCATCGGCGGCGGCGTGATCGGGCTCGAACTCGGTTCGGTCTGGCGCCGCCTTGGTTCCGAAGTGATCGTTGTCGAATATCTCGACAAGCTGCTGCCCGGCATGGACGACGACGTCCGCAAGGAAGCCGCCAAGATCTTCAAGAAACAGGGCATGGAACTGCGCCTGTCGACCAAGGTCACCGGCTGCACCGTCAAGGGCAAGAAGGCCACCCTCACACTCGAACCCGCCGCTGGCGGCGACAGCGAGGAACTGGAAGCCGATTGCGTGCTGGTCTCGATCGGCCGCCGTCCCAATACCGACGGTCTCGGCCTCGAGGCGATCGGCCTTGAAACCAACAAGCGCGGCCAGATCGAAACCGATCACGATTTCCGCACCAAGGTCGATGGCGTGTGGGCCATCGGCGACGTCGTCCCCGGCCCGATGCTGGCGCACAAGGCCGAAGACGAAGGCATCGCCTGCGCAGAAAACGTGGCCGGACAGACCGGAATCGTGAACCACGATATCATTCCGGGCGTGGTATACACTTGGCCCGAATTCGCCGGTGTCGGCCTGACCACGGAAGAAGCCATCGAAAAAATGGGCGGTGACAAGGCCAAGGTGAAGGTCGGCAAGTTCCCGATGATGGCCAACAGCCGCGCCAAGACCAATCACGAGCCCGACGGTTTCGTGAAGGTCATTGCCGAAGCCGAAACCGACCGCGTTCTCGGCGTATGGGCGATTGCCAGCGTTGCTGGAACGATGATCGCGCAGGCCGCACAGGCAATGGAATTCGGCGCCACCAGCGAGGATATTGCCTACACCTGTCACGCCCACCCGACCCATTCGGAAGCTATCAAGGAAGCGGCGATGGCAGTCCAGGGCAAGCCGATCCACATCTGATCGGTCGGCGGTCAAGAGGTTCAGGGACAGCGAACGGTTCCCTTCGCGTCAGCCTCCCTGTAATCGCAGAAGGGGTGTCCTACCGCGTCGGTCGGCGCTATTCCCATTGCTGATAGCGCTTTCAGCGTGGGGGATGACTATTTTGGCTCTGGACAGTGTAACACCCGGTCCATGTCTCCCCGAATCGGGGCGAGAAAGTCGGGAGGAAACATGGGCATGAACTTTCCAGTGCTGACCAACCAGCCCGGAGCCCTGGAAGCTGCAGCGATGGTCGCGCGCGGGGATATTTCCCCGCTCGAGGCGGTGGACGGCGCGATTGCGCGGATCGAACAGCTCGATGCGCACATCAATGCTGTCGTCGTATGCGATTTCGATCGCGCACGAGACACTGCCACGGCGATGACCCGCGAAGGCGCTGGCAAGGACCAGCCCCTTTTCGGCGTGCCCATGACCATCAAGGAAAGCTTTGATATCGCGGGACTCCCAACCTGCTGGGGTCACGAGGAATACGCCCGCAATATCGCCAGCACCGATGCTCGCGTCGTGCGGCTGCTCAAGCAGGCAGGCGTCATTTTCCTGGGCAAGACCAATGTCCCGCCCGACCTTGCCGACTGGCAGTCCGCCAACCCTGTCTATGGCCGGACGCACAACCCCCACGATCACGAACGTTCTCCCGGCGGGTCATCCGGCGGATCGGCGGCTGCCGTGGCCAGCGGAATGGTGCCCTGCGAATTCGGTACCGATATCGGCGGGTCCGTGCGCGTTCCGGCTCATTTCTGCGGCATATGGGGTCACAAGACGAGTTGGGGCCTGATCAGCAAGCAAGGCCACGAACATCCCCTGGCCGGGCGCGGCGCGCATGACGGCGCGCTGTCGATTGCGGGGCCGCTGGCACGCAGCGCCGCCGATCTCGCTGCACTCCTCCGCATCACCGCCAGCCTCCCGCTGTCCAAGCGCGAAAAGCCGCTCAAATCCTGCCGCGTTCTCGTGATCGCGGATCACCCGTCCTGTCCTACCGACAGCGCGGTTCGAACGCTGATCCAACAGGCCGCCGCCGCCCTGGAATCTGCCGGAGTCAAAGTGGATCGATCGAGCGACCTCATTCCCGATCTCGACCGGCAGCAAGGCGATTACATGCGCATGCTCAATATCGCGATGGCGCGCGGCGCTCCGGCGAAGGATGGCAAGCGAGCCAGCGCGACCGACTGGTTCGACCTTCTCGATAAGCAAGCCCGCAACGAACTGGCATGGGAGCGCGTGTACGAGGACTATGACTTCGTCCTCGCGCCGCCTGCCCCTGTCCTCGCAGTACCGAACACCAAGACGCGCGTGTTCGACGGGACGATCGAGATTGATGGCCGGGAAGTTCCCGGCGCAGCGGGCCTCTGCTGGGCGGGTCTCGCAACCTTCCCCAACCTGCCATCGACGGTCCTGCCGATCGGGGAAAGCGGCGGCCTGCCCTGCGGTATGCAGGTGATCGGCCCGCGCTGGTCAGACCTTTCATGCATCCAGGCCGCGGAAGAGATCGGCCGGGTCTTGCACTCCTGATCGCAGATCGCCAAACCTGCGCGCCGACGACGGGAGCGAATTGAATGGCAAATCAGCGCATGATGCAGCGCTATGCAAAATGGCACATCTGGCTTGGCTGGCTGGTCGGGGTTCCGGTCCTGATGTGGACGGTCACCGGCTTGGTGATGGTGATCAAGCCGATCGAGGAAGTGCGCGGCAACCATTTGCGCAAGGAGGTGGCGGAAACCGCCCTTCCCCGCGATACGAATATAGCGGTTTCGCTGCCTGCCGAGAGCACCGAACCAGTCCGTTCGGTAACGACTCTGGTCGAACGGGGCGAAACGGTGACGCGCATCACCTACATAGACGGCACCAGCGAACGCTTTCGCGCGAACGGGGCAAAAATGGCGCCGCTTTCGGAGATCGAGGCGCGCATGATCGTCGAGGAAGGCATCGTGGGGGGTGACGAGGTGGTCGGCACTGCTCGATACGCAGCCGAAGACGTTCCCTTCGACTTCCGCAGGCCGATACCCGTGTGGCAGGTCGCGCTGGCCGATGGAACGCATGTCTATGTCGGCACGGAGACCGGCGCGATCGAAGCGGTACGAACCGAATGGTGGCGCACCTTCGACTTCATGTGGGGCCTGCACATAATGGACCTGGAAACGCGTGAGGATACCAGCCACCCGATCCTGATCGTCTTCGCGCTGCTGTCGGTCCTCGGTGCATTGCTCGGCTGCGTGCTCATGTTCCGGCGGCGCAAGGCAAAACCGCAGGCTCCAGAGTGAACGAGGAAATCCTCACCCCGGTTCTGGACTGGCTCGATCTCGCCGGCGTGGCGATCTTCGCGCTCACGGGCGCATTGGTGGCGACCAAGGAACGGCAGACATTCGTGACGCTGGCCTTCTTTGCGCTCGTTACAGGTGTGGGTGGAGGAACGGTGCGCGACCTGCTGATCGGTGCGCCGGTCTTCTGGATTACGGACCCTTGGGTAGCCGCGATCTGTCTGGGCGTCGCGCTATTCGCCTGGTTCACGCCGACGCGCTGGTGGGAAGGAAAGTTCCTGTCCATCGCCGACGGTGCCGGGCTGGCAGCCTACGCGGTCCTGGGTACGGCCAAGGCCCTGCAATATGGCGTTCCGCCCATCCCGAGCGTGCTGATGGGCGTGATCACCGGAACCGTCGGCGGAATGCTCCGCGATGTGCTCGCGGGCCGTCCGTCGATACTGATGCGCCCGGAACTCTACGTGACCGCGGCCGCGCTTTCGGCCAGCCTGACGGTCGCTGGCACTCTGGCCGGTATCATGAACTGGTGGACGTGGATCGCGGCTGCGCTTGCAGGGTTCGCCCTTCGGCTCGCCGCGATCCTGTTGAACTTAGCCCTGCCCGCCTATGACGAGCGAGGGCAAAAAGCCGATTAGGCGCCGACGCCCGGATAGCCGGTGCCGATTTCGAGATCGCCTTCGAGTTCGTCATCCGCCGCTGCGGGGCCGCCGGGATAGGAAGGCTCCGACGGAACTGGAGTTGCCATCGCTTCGCCTTCTACGCGGCTCCATTCGGAGGCGTAGCGATCGTCTTCCCACTGTCCGTCGTCTTCATCGCGGTCATCCGCTTCGTAGGCGCGATCATCGCCCCGGTACTCCGCGCCCTCGTAATCATCCTCATAGTCAGGCTCGCCGTATTCGTAGCCTGCACCACCGCCGCTGAAATCGATGCGGTCAATTCTGCCGCTCTCGTCGATGGAACAGCTGAAGCGGTCGCCGTTGAATATCGTGCCTTCGACCATCCATCCGCGCGCCGTGCGATCCGCGCGCTCGACAGTTTCGATGCGGCGTTCCCGCTCCACGGCGTCGACGCACATCTGGACCGCGCGATCGATGCCGCTCTCTTCGTCCCACTGCGCATCGCGACGGTAGTCGCGCTCGCGGTCGCGCCGGTCATCGCGCGTGGCAGCTTTGGCCACCTGCGCAATCGCGCCGACGATGAGCACGCCTGCGATCACGTCCCCCAGTCCGGGTCCGCGACGATAACGATAGCGATGATAGCGGCGATGTTCGGCAGTCTGCGAGGCTTCCACATCGAGCACCGGAACGGCCGAGGCATGTGCGGGCAGTGACGGCGATACTGGCAATTCTGCAGCGTGAGCCGGTACGATGGTAAGAGAAAGCGCTGCAAACATGGCTGGCGCGGCGGCGAGGTTCTTCAATTGCGGCATGACCGATCCCTGTTGAATGCACCCCCACCTGGCACGATTCGTCTAACGATGTCCGGTTCATGCGCGCGAAAGGCTTTAGCGCGGCTGAACCGCATAAAAAAGCGGCCCGGACAATGAAGCCCGGGCCGTAGTATGATTGGAAGCGGTTTTAGCGAAGTCCGCGAATGCCGCTGTAGTCGACATTGCTTACCCGACCACGCTCGATGTAGCAGGTGAACTTCCCGCTATCGCGGTCATTCCAGCGCTGGTAGCGATTATTCCGGTCCCTATAGCCATTGCGATCGTAGCGGCCGCCGCGGTAGTTGCCGTCGACCACGATACGGCCCTTGACCTTCCAGCCATAGCGGGTGTCATCCACGTCACGGATTTCAGTGACCTGAGCGTAGCGATAGCCGTATCGGCCCGCATCCTGCTTCGCAGCGGCTACGCACCGGTTGACCGCAGCACGCGGATTGCCGCGATAGCGATAGGCGTCACGCCGATAGTCTCGCCCATTATTGTAATAGCGTCCATCGCGGTAATAACGTCCGTCGCGATAATGATCACGATCCTTGCTGGCGGAGTTGGCAATGGCGGCAATACCACCGATGATTACAGCGCCTGCGATTACCTCGCCGACGGAAATTCCATCGTCGTCATCATCATAGCCCTGGGCCATTGCGGGAGTGGCCCCAGCAAGCGCCATGGCACCGACGGTAGCGGTTGCGATCCCACCCTTCGCAAAGTTCTTAAAATAGTTGGTCACGTGAGGTTCTCCTCATCTCTACCGGGGCGGGATTGCCTCGGTTGATTGAGGTTTTAGGTGATTCGCAATGAGACGAGGCTGAATCACCATTGCAGCAGCTGTTCATAATGTGCAGCATTTTTCTGAATACTGATTGGTCATTGATTCTAACAGGTTACGTGCAAACGGAGTGATATCCTCGCGATCACCGTCATCACATTGGGGATCCCTGTCGTGAGCTACCGCACTGCTTATGGCGAATTCCAAGCCGTGCAAACAAAAGGGCCGGAGGATTTCTCCCCCGGCCCCGCTTGTCTCGATGTGAAATCGCTTACGCGTCTTCCATTTCCTCTTCGGCCATCACTGGTCCGCTGTCCTGTCCCTTTGCGTCCACGTCACGGTCGACGAATTCGATCACGGCCATGGCAGCAGCGTCGCTGCCGCGGTAGCCGGCCTTGATGACGCGGGTGTAGCCGCCTTCACGGTCCGAATAACGGTCTGCCAGAATGTCGAACAGCTTCTTGAGCTGCGTTTCGTCGCCCAGCTTGCTCATCGCAAGGCGGCGGTTCGAAAGGCCGCCGCGCTTTGCCAACGTTATCAGCTTTTCGATGTAGGGACGCAGTTCCTTGGCCTTCGCCTGCGTGGTGAGGATCTGTTCGTGCTTGATGAGCGCAGCGCTCATATTCCGGAACAGGGCTTTACGGTGGCCGGTCTTGCGCTGCAGCTTGCGGCCAGAGATCTTATGACGCATTTCAACTTTCCTTCGTTCGTAGGGGGCCCGTTCTAGGTAGCCCGATACGGGCCGGATTAAGGGGTCCGGCCCAATCCCCGATGCAAGGTCTTAGCCCAGCAGCTCCTGTTCGAGCTTCTTAGCCATTTCCTCGATGTTCTCGGGCGGCCAGCCCGGGATGTCCATGCCGAGGCGCAGACCCATCGAGCTCAGGACTTCCTTGATCTCGTTGAGCGACTTGCGGCCGAAGTTCGGCGTACGGAGCATCTCGGCCTCGGTCTTCTGGACCAGGTCGCCGATGTAGATGATGTTGTCGTTCTTGAGGCAGTTGGCCGAACGCACCGACAGTTCCAATTCGTCGACCTTCTTGAGAAGGTAACGGTTGAGCTGGTTCGTGTCGCTTTCCTGCGGCTCGGCAGCCTGACCGATCATACCACTGGTCGGCTGCGGGATGCCGTCTTCGAAGTGTACGAACAGCGTCAACTGGTCCTGAAGAATGCGCGCAGCGTAGGCCACGGCGTCTTCCGGAGTGACGGTGCCGTCGGTTTCGATGGTCAGCGAGAGCTTGTCGTAATCGAGTTCCTGCCCGACGCGGGCGTTGTCGACCTTGTAGCTCACCTGACGAACTGGCGAATACAGGCTGTCGACCGGAATGAGACCGATCGGTGCATCGACCGGACGGTTCATCACGGCGGGGCTGTAACCCTTCCCGGTGTCGGCCGTCAGCTCCATGTTGAGCGTCGCGCCTTCGTCGAGGTGACAGATCACGAGATCCTTGTTCATCACTTCGATATCGCCGGTCACGGCAATATCGCCAGCCTTCACTTCGCCTGGACCAGTGACCGAAAGCTGAAGGCGCTTCATGCCTTCGCCTTCCATCTTGAGTGCGATCTGCTTCACGTTCAGAACGATATCGGTGACGTCCTCGCGCACGCCGGCGAGCGAGGAAAATTCATGCAGCACGTTCTCGATCTTGATCGAGGTTATGGCTGCGCCCTGGAGCGAGGACAGGAGCACGCGGCGAAGCGCGTTGCCGAGCGTGAGGCCGAAGCCGCGCTCAAGCGGCTCGGCCACGAAGGTCGCCTTGCGAGCCTTGTCGCCACCGTCCTTGATGTCGAGGGTGTTGGGTTTCTTGAGTTCCTGCCAGTTCTTGATGTTGACGGACATGGATTTCCCCTGGTGTGGATGCGGGCAGGACCGGAGCTCTCATTCGAGCGTCCGGTCCGTGGAAAGTGTCGGTGGCTCAGCGGATCCGAGCCACCAGGCAGGTACGGATCAGACGCGGCGACGCTTGGAAGGACGAACCCCGTTGTGCGGGATCGGCGTCACGTCGCGGATCGAAGTGATGGTAAAGCCCACTGCCGCAAGACCGCGCAGTGCGCTCTCACGGCCCGAACCGGGGCCCTTCACTTCGACTTCGAGGGTACGCACACCGTGTTCGGCAGCCTTGCGGCCCGCGTCGTCGGCGGCAACCTGTGCTGCATAGGGAGTCGACTTGCGGCTGCCCTTGAAGCCCATCATGCCTGCACTGGACCAGCTGATCGCATTGCCCTGTGCATCGGTGATGGTGATCATCGTGTTGTTGAAGCTGGCGTTGATGTGCGCAACACCGCTTGAAATATTCTTTTTGTCGCGGCGCCTAACGCGGCCGGGTTCGCGTGCCATGATGTGTATTCCTCTATATTCTCAAGAAGGGAAAAGCGTTCGGACGAACCGAAGCCTACTTCTTCTTGCCGGCGATCGGCTTGGCCTTACCCTTACGGGTGCGGGCGTTGGTGTGGGTGCGCTGGCCGCGAACGGGCAGGCCGGAACGATGACGAAGGCCACGATAGGAACGCAGGTCCATCAGGCGCTTGATGTTCATCGCGGTATTGCGACGAAGGTCGCCCTCGACCATATGCTCTGCGTCGATCGTCTCACGAACGCGCAGGATTTCCTCGTCGGAAAGGTCCTGGACACGCGATGCGTGATCTATGCCAAGCTTGTCGGCGATCTCCACAGCCTTGGTCCGGCCGATACCGTGAATATAGGTGAGCGCGATGATAACGCGCTTGTTGGTGGGGATGTTTACCCCGGCAATACGAGCCACTTAAATCTCCATGCTCCACAGGGTCCTTTTAAGCGGGACCCTATCTCAACGCTTTGTTTTCATTGACATCAACGGACGCCGGTAGCGCAAAAAGCCCGGATGGCGTGCACAATGGCTATCGCCTGCCGGACTCACCGAAAGTGTCGAATGAATGGCGCGCTTAGTAGGATTCGCTTAACAGGTCAACCGCCAGCGCGCGCCATCACGCAAGACCGCCGATATGGGCAGCCAGCGCAAGGTTTCAACCCTGTGTAGCAAGTCGCTGAGCGCCCGTCAAAAACCTACATCACACCAAAGGCGAGCATCGCGTCGGCGACTTTCTTGAAACCGGCGATGTTGGCACCTCGCACGTAATCCACATAGTCGCCGTTTTCACCGTGTTCCACGCACTTTTCGTGAATGCCCTCCATCAACTCGGTCAGCATCTCGCCGAGCCGTTCATGGTTCCAACTGATACGCTCCGCATTCTGGCTCATTTCGAGACCTGATACCGCAACACCTCCGGCATTGGCAGCCTTTCCGGGCCCGTACAGTATCTGGGCATCGTGGAAAACCCGCACACCCTCCAGAGTGGTGGGCATATTGGCACCTTCGGAAACAGCGATGCAGCCATCCTTTACCAACGCCTTGGCATCCTCCTCGTCCAGTTCGTTCTGAGTCGCGCATGGCAAAGCAACGTCGCATTTCACATTCCAGGGGCGACTATCGCCGTGGAACGTGGCCCCTGTGAAATGGTCGGCATACTCGCTGATGCGGCCGCGCCTCTCGTTCTTGAGACGCTTGACCCAATCAATTTTCTCCTGATCGATCCCATCGGGATCGTGAATGAAGCCGTCGCTGTCCGATAACCTGACGACCTTGGCGCCAAGCTGGAGAAGTTTCTCCGCCGCGTGGATTGCGACATTCCCAGAACCCGAAAGCACGGCAGTCTTCCCTTCCACGTGCTGACCGGAATACTTCAGCATGTCGCGAAGGAAGTAGACGGCTCCGTAGCCGGTCGCCTCTGGCCGCATCTTGGAGCCGCCATATTCGGTTCCCTTGCCAGTGAGCACACCTTCCCAACGGTTGGTGATGCGCTTGTACTGCCCAAACATGTAGCCAATTTCCCGGGAGCCCACCCCGATGTCACCTGCAGGCACATCCGTATCTGGCCCGATATGACGATAAAGTTCGGTCATGAAGGCCTGGCAGAAGCGCATGACCTCGCTGTCGCTCTTTCCCTTGGGATTAAAGTCGGCTCCACCCTTCCCGCCACCCATCGGCAAGCCCGTCAGAGAATTCTTGAATGTCTGCTCGAAGGCGAGGAACTTCAACACGCTCTCGTTGACGCTCGAATGAAAGCGGATGCCGCCTTTGTAGGGACCGATCGCGTTGTTGTTCTGGACCCGCCATCCGCGCTGCACGCGGATATTGTGATTGTCGTCTTCCCAGCAGACCCGGAACGACACGACCCGGTCGGGCTCGGCGATGCGGCGCAGTATCTGCGCTTCGTGATACTCTTCCTTGTCCTCGATGAACTCGAAGACATCCTGTGCGACCTCATGGACCGCCTGGATAAACTCGTTCTGGCCTGGATTGCGCTTTCTTACGCCTTCCATGAAAGTCGGAAGATCCACATGTCTGTCGTAGACGGATGCCATGCCGCGCCTCACTGCTTGTCCCGGATGGCCGGGAGTTCCTGCGACCGAGTCTCGATGCGATGGCTGGTTGCGGTCCAGCCCTTCAACCCGTAGCCTGCACTCCCACAATCTATGCCGATGAACGCGGTTCCGCTTTAGACCTAACTGTCGTCCCTCGAGGACGCATTGCCTGGAAGAGTTCCAAGCAGGTCGCTCAGCCCGCGCAATTGCTGGCTCATGACCCCATCGACCGCTTTGGAAATTGCGTCGATCTCAAAACCCATTTGGCCGCCGACATTGTATTCCCATGTCACCTTGGTGCCGCCTTCGATTTCCTCCAGCGAAATAGTGAGTACGCCCGTCGCGGGAACGGCCTGGAGCGGACCCAGGCCTCCCCGCAAGCGAAGCGCCTTGTCGGGGATCGCCTGAACAACGACAGCATGTCGTGCGCTACCGTCGAGCGGGATATCTCCCTCTCCCGGTATGGCTTCGCAGAAGCAGCCGCCCGCACTGGGGACCAGCGACAGATTGGCGGCATCGCCCGACCATGTGTGGTCGTCGTTCCACCAGTCGGCCGGTTTGATGAGCGCAAGCCAGACTTGCCGCGGCGTGGCTGCGAGGGTGGCCACGTCCCTTGTGACGAAGCCCTGCTCGCTCACAGCCTCGACATCGGCCATGCTAGGTGTAGCCAGCCCAAGCGCCGCGGCGCCAACCAGACTTGCAAATGCCCTCATAAACCCCTCCTTCGCCGGAGGTGTCTATGGAACCGTGCTCGTTTTGAAAAGCGTCAAGCGAGAATTGTGTCGATGGCGTGCGTAACGTCATCAATGGCGCCCATGCCGTCGATGCGCTTCACGATGCCTCGCTTTTCGTACCCCGGAAGGATGGGCGCCGTTTCGTTGCGATAGACCGACATGCGGTGACGCACCGTTTCTTCATTATCGTCAGGACGCCGCTTGAATTCCGTTGCGCCGCATTCGTCGCACACGCCCTCAACCTTCGGCTGCTTGAACATATCGTGATAACCCGTGCCGCAATTCGCGCAGCTAAAGCGTCCGGTGATGCGCTCGACCAAGGCATCCTCGTCGACCTCGAGCTCGATGACATGGTCGAGGCTGCGGCCATGTCTGGCGAGAATTGCATCGAGTTGTTCGGCCTGTGCCGCCGTGCGCGGATAGCCATCGAAGATAGCGCCGATTTCCGGGCCCATGTCCATGAGCTTGGCATCGATCATCGCGGAAACGATGTCGTCTGAGACGAGACCACCCGAATCCATGATATCGGCAACCTTTCGGCCCAACTCCGTGTCGGCCTTGCGCGTTTCGCGAAGCATATCGCCGGTCGACAGCTGCATCATGCCGTGATGCTCGACCAGGCGATGCGCCTGCGTGCCCTTGCCCGCGCCCGGAGGGCCAAGAAGAATGATGTCCATCGAGAGAGGTCCCCTTCCTCGAGTAACCTGCCTTAACGCAGGCGGCCCTTCAGTTTGGCCTTCTTGATGAGATCGCCATACTGGTGTGCCAGCAGGTGCGATTGGATCTGGCTGATCGTATCGACCGTGACGTTCACGACGATCAGCAGGCTCGTGCCGCCAAGAAACAGCGGAACGCCGGTCTGAGCAATCATATACTCGGGCACAACGCAAACGAATGTCAGGTAGATCGCGCCGATCACGGTGATGCGAGTAAGGACGTAGTCGAGATATTCCTCGGTCCGCTTGCCTGGACGGATGCCCGGGACGAAGCCGCCATTCTTCTTCAGGTTCTCGGCCGTCTCCTCCGGGTTGAAGACAACCGCGGTGTAGAAGAAGCAGAAGAAGATGATTCCGACCGCATAGAGGGTCATGTAGAGCGGCTGGCCGTGCTGGAGGTACTGCAGAACCGTCTGCAACGCTCCACCGGTGGTACTTTCGGTATCCAGCGAATTACCCGCGAACTGTGTGATCGTAAGCGGCAGCAGCAACAGCGAGCTGGCAAAGATCGGTGGAATCACGCCGGCGGTGTTGAGCTTGAGTGGCAAGTGCGAACGATCCGCCTGCATCATGCCGCGCTGCGTTGCGCGCTTCGGATACTGGACCAGCAAGCGACGCTGGGCGCGCTCGAAGAAACTGATCAGCAGGATCAGGCCCACGACCATCACGATGAAACCGAGCAGAATACCCGTCGCGATTGAGCCTTCGCTGTAGCCCGACGCCATGTTCGAGACGAAAGTCGGGAACTGGGCGACGATGCCGGCCATGATGATGAGCGATACGCCGTTACCGATTCCGCGACTGGTGATCTGCTCACCGAGCCACAAAAGGAACATGGTTCCGCCAACCAGGCTGATCACCGCTCCGACACGAAACATGTAGCCTGGATCAACCACCGCGGCGATACCGCTGGATGCGCCGTAGCTTTCGAGCCCTGCGGCGAGGAACCAGCCCTGGATAGTACAGAGAAAAACGGTGCCGTAGCGTGTGTATTGGTTAAGCTTCTGCCGCCCGACAGTGCCTTCCTTCTTCATCGCGGCGAGAGTCGGGTGCAGAGCAGAGGCCATCTGCACGACGATCGAAGCGGTGATGTAGGGCATGACGCCGAGCGCGATGAGGCTCATGCGTTCGAGGCTGCCGCCGGTGAACATGTTGAACATGTCGAGCACGCCGCCCCGGGTCTGGTCGGCGAGTTGGTTCAATGCACTGGCATTGATTCCCGGCAGCGGCACGAAGCTCAGGAAACGGAAGACGATAAGCGCACCGATGGTGAACCAGATGCGGTTCTTCAGCTCCGTGGCCTTGGAGAAATTGGCGAGGCTTATGTTGCTCGCGAAACTATCGGCGCGTGATGCCATTGGTCGTCTTCGATCCTAGCTTGTCGCCGGCCCGTCCCGGCGTAGACCGGACAGATAGGGAGCAGGACGACGAATGTCGAACCCTGCTCCCCGATTTCCATCAATTATTTGGACTTCTTGGCCTTGTTGGCTGCGGTCCGCTTGGCCTTCTTCTCGGCTTCGCTTTCGCCGCGATCGATCACTTCGACCGAACCGCCAGCCTTTTCAACCGCCTCGATGGCCCCCTTGGAAGCGCCGTCGACGATGAATTTCGCCTTGGTCTTGAGTTCACCCTTGCCTAGCAGGCGGACGCCGTCCTTACCACCGCGAGCGAGGCCAGCGGCCTTCAGCGCAGCGTGGTCGATGTCCTTCTTGGCATCGAGCTTCTTCGCGTCGATGAACTTCTGGACCATGCCCAGATTCACTTCAGCATAATCCTTGCCAAACGGGTTGTTGAAGCCGCGCTTCGGCAGGCGCATGTGGAGCGGCATCTGGCCGCCTTCGAAGCCCTTAATGGCGACGCCCGAGCGTGCCTTCTGGCCCTTCTGGCCACGTCCACCGGTCTTGCCCTTGCCCGAACCGATGCCTCGGCCGACGCGGATGCGCTCCTTGCGGGCACCGGGATTGTCGCGGATGTCGTTCAGTTTCATAGTGTGCACTCGCTTTCGCTTTTGTTCGCGCTGTAAAATGGAAGCGGCCCGCTATCGCAGCAGGCCGCCCCCGTCAAATTGTAATCACCGAAGACTTAGTCTTCGACGATCGCCACCAGATGCGGCACCTTGGCGACTGCGCCGCGCACCTCGGGGGTGTCCTGGCGTTCGACGATCTTGTGCATCTTGTTGAGGCCAAGACCGATCAGGATCTTGCGCTGGCTTTCGGGCCGGCGGATTGGCGAACCAATCTGCTTGAGCTTGATGCTCTTGTTCTTCGCCATCTCAATTACTCCGCGATAGCGGCGGCGTCGGCTTCAGCCTCTGCCTCCGAAGCGCCACCACGGCCAAGCAGGTCTGCGACCTTCTTGCCGCGACGCTGAGAAACCGACTTCGGCGAAGTCTGTTCGGTCAGCGCGTCGAACGTGGCGCGGATCATATTGTAGGGGTTCGAAGTGCCGACCGACTTGGTCACCACGTCGGCAACGCCGAGGCTTTCGAACACGGCACGCATCGGACCACCGGCGATGATACCGGTACCCGGAGGCGCAGTACGCAGGGTAACCTTGCCAGCACCGAAGCGACCGTTGCCGTCGTGATGGAGAGTCCGGCCCTCCTTCAGCGGAACGCGGATCATGCTCTTGCGAGCAGCAGCCGAAGCCTTCTGGATGGCTTCCGGCACTTCGCGCGCCTTGCCCTTGCCGAAGCCGACCCGGCCCGATCCGTCACCCACAACCACGAGAGCAGCAAAACCGAAGCGCTTACCGCCCTTCACCGTCTTGCTGACGCGGTTGATGTGGACGAGCTTCTCGATGATGCCGTCGTCTTCTTCCTCGCGGCGGTTGCCACGACGATTGTCGCGACCACCGCCACCACGGCCACGGCCACCGTCACGGTTGCCACCGCGACCGCCACCGCCACCACGGCCACCACGCTCGCGCGGCTGGCCTTCGGCGCCCTGTGCGGGGTCCTGGTTGGCAGCTGCTTCCGAAGGAGTGTCGGCGATCGCCGGTTCTTCCTTGGTCACGGCATGCTCGGTCTCGGCTTCCGCCACACCGGCATCGGCTTTAGCCTTCGCCACTTCAGGAGTTTCAGCCACGGCGTTTTCCGCCTCGGCGTTTTCGTTTTTGTTGTCGTCAGCCATCATCAGAACTCCAGCCCGCCTTCACGGGCGGCGTCGGCCAGCGCCTTGACGCGGCCATGGAACAGGAAGCCGCCGCGGTCGAACACCACGGTGGTCACGCCGGCCTTCTTGGCGGCAGCAGCGATATCGGTGCCGACCTGCTTGGCCGCATCGACATTCGCTCCCGAGCTCTTCGCACCCAGCGTCGAAGCTGCGGCAACAGTCTTGCCTGCAGCATCGTCGATGATCTGTGCGTAGATGTGCTTGCCGGTGCGGTGCACCGACAGACGGGGCCTGCCACCGGCACGATTGCGAAGCGCAGTGCGGACGCGGCGACGGCGACGTTCGAAAAGAGAAAGCTTTGCCATCTTACTTCTTCTTCCCTTCCTTGCGGAAGATATACTCGCCGCGATACTTGATACCCTTGCCCTTGTAGGGTTCGGGCTTGCGCCAGCTGCGGACATTTGCCGCGAACTGGCCCACGGCCTGCTTGTCGATACCGCTGATTTCAACGGTCGTCTGGTCCGGGGTCTTCACCTCGATACCTTCCGGAACGTCGAGATCGACGTCGTGCGAATAGCCGAGCTGAAGCTTGAGCTTCTTGCCCTGAGCCTGTGCACGATAACCGACACCCGTGATTTCCAGTACCTTGGTGAAACCTTCGGTAACACCTTCGACCAGGTTCGAGACCAGCGTGCGCTGCATACCCCAGTGGTTGCGGGCGGCGCGGGTATCGTTAGCCGGGGTGACGGCGATTTCGTCGTTCTCGAGCTTGTAGGTCACGAGTTCGGAAAGGCCCATCGAAAGGGTGCCCTTGGGACCCTTCACCGACAGCTTGTCGCCTTCGATATTGGCAGTGACCCCGCTTGGGATCGCCACCGGACGTTTGCCGATGCGGCTCATCAGAACACCTCCGCCAGCACTTCGCCGCCGACGTTTTCGGTGCGGGCTTCCGCATCGGAAAGCACACCCTTCGGCGTCGAGACGATGGTGATGCCGAGGCCGTTGCGCACTACGGGGAGTTCTTTCGAACCCGCATAGACGCGGCGGCCGGGCTTGGAGACACGGGCAACATGCTTGATCGCAGGTTCGCCCTCGAAATACTTCAGTTCAATCCGCAGCGCGGGGTGCTTGCCCGAAGCGTCTTCGCTGTAGCCACGGATGTAGCCTTCGCGCTGGAGCACTTCGAGAACGTTTGCACGCAGCTTGGAAGCCGGCGAAAGGACACTGTCCTTCTTCGCCTGCTGGCCGTTGCGGATACGGGTGAGCATGTCACCCAGGGGATCGGTCATAGCCATCTGTCAGTACCTCACCAGCTCGACTTGGTCAGGCCTGGAATCAGGCCCTTGTTGCCGAGGTCGCGCAGTTCGATGCGGTTGAGGCCGAACTTGCGGTAGTAGCCGCGCGGGCGGCCGGTGGTGGCGCAGCGATTGCGCACGCGTGTGGGATTAGCGTTGCGGGGCAGCTCGGCCATCTTGAGGCGCGCCATCAGACGTTCGCCTTCATCGAGGCTCTCGTCGTCGGCGATAGCCTTAAGCTTCGCGTACTTTTCCGCATACTGCTTGACGAGCTTCTTACGACGCTCGTTCTTGTTGATCGAACTCAGTTTCGCCATTGGACTTAAGTTCCTTCCTTATCCTGCGATCCGGGGGCGGCTCACGCCGCCTCCTTCTCTTCCGACTTTTCAGCCGGGAACGGGAAACCGAAGAGACGCAGAAGTTCGCGTGCTTCCTCGTCGGTCTTTGCCGTGGTGGTTACGATGATATCCATGCCCCGAACCTTCTCGATTTGATCGTAGGAGATTTCGGGGAAGATGATCTGCTCTTTAAGTCCCATTGCGTAATTGCCGCGACCGTCGAACGACTTGGCATTTAGGCCACGAAAGTCACGGATGCGGGGCATTGCAATGGTCACGAGGCGGTCGAGAAATTCGTACATGCGCTCGCGGCGAAGGGTTACCTTCGCACCGATGGGCATGCCTTCACGCAGCTTGAACTGCGCGATCGATTTCTTGGCCTTGGTGATAACCGGCTTCTGACCGGCAATCTTGGCCATTTCTTCCGCAGCGGTCTGGACCTTCTTCTTGTCCTGGCTGGCTTCACCCACACCCATGTTGAGCGTGATCTTTTCCAGCTTCGGAACTTCGAGACGGTTCTTGTAACCGAACTTTTCGGTCATTGCCTTGACGATCTCGTCGTCGAAGCGCTGCTTCATACGGGGGGCGTAATCAGCCATCGATGGTCTCCCCACTCTTCACGGCAACGCGCACCTTCTTACCGTCCTTTTCTTCGAAACGGACGCGGGTGGGCTTGCCATCCTTGGGATCGGCAACAGCAACCTTGCTGATCGACATCGGCGCCTCGAAACGGTCGATGCCGCCCTGCGGGTTCTGCTGGGTCGGCTTGCGGTGACGTGCAGCGATGTTGACGCCTTCGACGACGACCTTGCCTTCTTTCGGCATGACCTTCGCGACGGTGCCGGACTTGCCCTTGTCCTTGCCAGACAGGACTACGACGCTGTCACCCTTTTTGATCTTAGCGGAAGCCATTACAGCACCTCCGGAGCAAGCGAGATGATCTTCATGAACCCGCGGCCGCGAAGTTCGCGCACCACCGGGCCAAAGATCCGGGTGCCGATCGGTTCTTCGTTCTTGTTGACGAGAACAGCGGCATTGCTGTCGAAGCGGATTACGCTGCCATCCGGGCGGCGCACGTCCTTCCTCGTACGCACGATGACGGCGCGATGGACATCGCCCTTCTTCACCTTCGTGCGTGGCTGGGCTTCCTTGACGGAAACCACGATCACGTCGCCGACGGACGCGGTGCGGCGCTTCGAACCGCCCAGTACCTTGATGCACTGGACGCGCTTGGCGCCGCTGTTGTCCGCGACGTCGAGATTGGATTGCATCTGGATCATCGATCCCGTTCCTTCTCAATTGGCTTGCCGGAACCAGTCCGGCAGTTCCTAAAACGTCAGTTGCTTGCGGCTTCGACTTCGAGGTTAGCCTCGACAGCCTGGGTTCCGCCCGCCGTCACCCGATCCTTGACCATCCAGGTCTTGGTTTTCGAGATCGGCTTGGTTTCTTCGATGCGCACGACGTCGCCGAGCTGGTACTCGTTCTTCTCATCATGGGCGTGGTACTTCTTCGAGCGACGGATGATCTTCCCGTAGAGAGGGTGCTTCACCTTACGCTCTACGAGCACGGTCACGGTCTTGTCGGTCTTGTCGGAGGTGACGGTCCCGATCAGGATACGCTTGGGCATGGTCTACTCCTTACGCCTTGGCTGCCGCTGTGCGGGCGCGTTCGCCCTGCAGCGTCTTGATCTTGGCGATCGAACGACGGACTTCGCGGATGCGAGCCGGAGCTTCGAGCTGGTTGGTGGCAGCCTGGAAGCGAAGGTTGAACTGCTCGCGCTTGAGGCTGGTCAGTTCTTCGTCCAGCTGGTCATCGCTCTTCTGGCGCAGATCTTCGATCTTGCTCATTATTCGCCTCCGAGGTGCGAGGTGTCGCCCAGACGGGCAACGACCTTGGTCTTGACCGGCAGCTTCATGGCTGCACGGCTGAACGCTTCGGCAGCCAGCGGGCCGGCAACGCCGTCAAGTTCGAACAGGATGCGGCCCGGCTTCACGCGAGCTGCCCAGTACTCGACCGAACCCTTGCCCTTACCCTGACGGACTTCGGCAGGCTTCTTGGAAACCGGCACGTCGGGGAAGACGCGGATCCAGAGACGACCCTGGCGCTTGATGTGACGCGTGATCGCACGGCGAGCCGCTTCGATCTGGCGTGCGGTGATACGCTCGGGTTCGAGGGCCTTCAGGCCGTACGAGCCGAAATTGAGCGTGGTGCCGCCCTTGGCGTTGCCATGGATCTTGCCCTTGAACGCCTTGCGGTACTTGGTTTTCTTCGGTTGCAGCATGGTTCTTTCCTATACCTGCAATCAGCGAGCCGGACGGACGCCGGAGGTCTGCGATTCCATCATCAGACGATCCTGCGCGGTCGGGTCATGGCCGAGAATCTCACCCTTGAAGACCCACACCTTGATGCCGATGATGCCATATGCGGTCAGCGCTTCGGCTTCGGCATAGTCGATGTTGGCGCGAAGCGTATGAAGCGGAACGCGGCCTTCGCGATACTGTTCTACGCGGGCGATTTCCGCACCGCCGAGACGGCCGCCACACATGATCTTGATGCCTTCGGCACCAAGGCGCATGGCCGACTGCATGGCGCGCTTCATCGCACGGCGGAAAGCCACACGGCGGATCAGCTGATCGGCAATGCCTTGAGCGACAAGCTTCGCATCGACTTCCGGCTTGCGGATTTCGACGATGTTCAGCTTCACTTCGCTTGCAGTCATCTTCGACAGCTTGGTGCGCAGCTTTTCGATGTCCGCACCTTTCTTGCCGATGATGACGCCGGGACGCGCTGCATAAATCGAGATGCGGCACAGCTTGGCCGGACGCTCAATCACGACTTTCGAAATCGCTGCCTGAGCGGCGTTCTCCATGATGAACTTACGGATCTCGATGTCTTCGGACAGCAACTTGGCGTAGTCACGCCCTTCGGCGTACCAACGGCTGTCCCAGGTGCGGTTGATCTGCAGGCGCAGACCGATCGGATTGCTTTTATGGCCCATCTTACGCCTCCTCCTGCTCGCGGACGACGATACGAAGGCGGCTGAACGGCTTCAGGATGCGCGTCGACTTGCCGCGACCACGGGTGTGGAAGCGCTTCATCGTAATCGACTTGCCCACCGAAGCCTCTGCAACGACCAGCGCGTCGACATCGAGGTTGTGGTTGTTTTCCGCGTTGGCGATCGCCGAAGCGAGAACCTTCGTGGCATCCTTAGCCATCGACTTCTTCGAGAAGGCGAGGATGTTGAGGGCCTCTTCGGCCTTCTTGCCGCGGATGAGCTCGGCAACGAGGTTCAGCTTCTGCGCGGAACCACGGATGGTGGTGCCTACGGCCAGAGCCTCGTTGTCGGCAACGCGACGGGGTGCTTTCTGCTTGCTCATCAGCGCTTACCCTTCTTGTCGGCAGCGTGACCCGGGAAAGTGCGCGTGGGTGCGAACTCGCCGAGCTTGTGACCAACCATCTCTTCAGAGACGGAGACCGGGATGAACTTGTGGCCGTTGTACACGTTAAACGTGAGACCGACGAACTGGGGCAGGATGGTGCTGCGGCGCGACCAGGTCTTGATCGGCTTGGTGCTATTTGCGTCCTGCGCCTCTTCTGCCTTCTTAAGAAGGCTGAGTTCGACGAACGGACCTTTCCAGACGGAACGAGCCATGTCGGATTACCTCTTCTTCTTCGCGTGGCGCGAACGGATGATCATCTTGTCCGTCTGCTTGTTCTTGCGAGTACGGGCGCCCTTGGTCGGCTTGCCCCACGGAGTGACCGGATGACGACCGCCCGAGGTCCGGCCTTCACCACCACCATGCGGGTGGTCGACCGGGTTCTTGGCGACACCGCGGGTCAGCGGCTTGATACCCATCCAGCGACGACGACCGGCCTTGCCCAGGTTCTGGTTCTGGTTGTCCGGATTCGATACGGCACCGACGGTACCCATGCAGTCGGCACGCAGATAACGCTGCTCGCCGCTGTTGAGACGCACGATGACCATGCCGCGGTCGCGACCGACCAGCTGAACGTAGGCACCTGCCGAACGGGCGATCTGGCCACCCTTGCCCGGCTTCATCTCAACGTTGTGGCAGATAGTGCCGACCGGCATCTGACCGAGCAACATCGCGTTGCCGGGCTTCGTGTCGGTCTTCTCCGACGCGACAACCTTGTCGCCGACAGCGAGACGCTGCGGAGCGAGAATGTAGGCCATCTCACCGTCTTCGTACTTCACCAGGGCGATGAAGGCGGTGCGGTTGGGATCGTATTCGATCCGATCCACGGTACCCTCTACGTCCCACTTGCGACGCTTGAAGTCGATGAAGCGGTACTTCTGCTTGTGACCGCCGCCGATGCCACGCGAGGTGACATGGCCCTTGTTGTTCCGGCCACCGGTCTTGCGCTTGCCTTCCGTGAGCGACTTGACGGGCTTGCCTTTGTACAGGCCCGACTTGTCGACAAGGATGAGGCCGCGGCGCGCGGGGCTCGTCGGTTTGTAATTCTTGAGTGCCATCAGCCTACACCTTCCGTGATGTCGATCATCGAACCCTCAGCGAGAGTGACGATCGCCTTCTTCACGTCGTTGCGCTTGTAGGGCTTGCCCCGCCAGCGCTTGGTCTTGCCCTTCACGTTGATCGTGTTCACCGCGACGACCTTGGCCTTCTGCTCGGCGTAAATCGCCTCGACAGCCTCCTTGATCTGCGGCTTGGTCGCATCGCCTGCGACCTTGAACACCACCGCATTGTACTCCGAAGCCATGGTCGACTTTTCGGTGATGTGCGGAGCGAGGATCACGTCGTAGTGACGCGCTTCGATTGCCTGCTTCTTAGCCATTGAAACGGCCCTCCAGCTTCTCGACCGCATCCTTCGTGAGGACCAGCGTGTCGTGCTTCAGGATGTCGTAGACGTTAGCACCCATCGCCGGCAGGACGTTGACGCCCGGCAGGTTTCCGGCAGCCTTCTTGAAGCCGTCATTCACGCTTTCGCCGTCGATGATCAGGACCTTGCCGGCCCAGCCATTCTTGTCGAACACGCCCTTGAGCGCCTTGGTCTTGGCATCCTTGAGCTCGAGGCTGTCGACGACGATGAGGCCGTCCTTCGCCTTGCTCGAAAGAGCCATCTTCAGGCCGAGCGCACGGATCTTCTTGTTAAGCGACTGCTCGAAGTCACGCTTGCGCGCACCATGAGCCTTACCACCGCCGATGAAGATCGGGGCGCCGCGATCGCCGTGACGAGCGCCGCCCGACCCCTTCTGGCGGCCGAACTTCTTGCCGGTGCGGGCAACGTCCGAACGCTCACGCGTGGGGCGTGCGGTTCCGCGACGGTTCTCGAGCTGCCATGTCACAACGCGGTGCAGGATGTCGGCGCGCGGCTCGACGCCGAACACATCGTCGTTCAGCTCGATATCGCCCGACGCCTTACCGTCGATTTTCTGGACCTTGACCTTCACGATCAGGACTCCTTGCTTTCACCGTCGGCAGCGCCGTCGGTGGTGGTTTCGGCGTCCGCACCCGATTCCTGCTGCTGCATCAACTTTTCCTGCTGCTCAGCGGAGACTTCGGTGCTGACTTCGTGCTCGGCTGCACTTTCGACGAGACCGGCATCAGCTTCCTGGTGCTCGAACTCTTCGCGATTGCGGTACATTACGCCTGGGAACGGGAGATCGTCCGGCATGGCAACCTTCACGGCATCACGAACCATCAGCCAGCCATTCTTCGCGCCCGGGACGGAACCCTTGACGAAGAGCAGGCCGCGATCGGCATCGGTGCGCACGATCTCGAGGTTCTGCTGCGTACGCTGGCGGTCACCCATGTGACCGGCCATCTTCTTGCCCTTGAACACGCGGCCCGGGTCCTGACGGTTACCCGTCGAACCATGCGAGCGGTGCGAGATCGAGACACCGTGGGTGGCGCGCAAACCGCCGAAGCCCCAGCGCTTCATAGCGCCAGCAAAGCCCTTGCCCTGGGTGTGGCCGGTGATGTCCACCTTCTGGCCAGCGACGAAATGTTCGGCGGAAATGCGGGCACCGACGGGAAGGAGACCTTCCTCGCTGTCCACGCGGAATTCCGCGACCTTCATCTTCAGCGGAACCTCGGCCTTGGCAAACGCTTCGCGCTGCGGCTTGTTCACGTTTTTCTGCTTCGCTTCGCCCGAACCGACCTGAAGGCCATAATAGCCGTCGCGGTCCTCCGTGCGATGTGCGGTAACCTGACAATCTTCCAGCGAAAGAACGGTCACGGGTACGTGCCGTCCGTCCTCCTGGAAGAGGCGGGTCATCCCGACTTTCTTTGCGATCACGCCTGTGCGCATCGTCAAAACTCCTCAACAGAGGCACCCAAGGGCCCATCCCCAGGGTGCTTGCCAGCCCGATTGTGCGATGCGTGCCCCGTCCGGGCTGATTGCTCCCCTGGGGAAGCAGACGGGGGACGCAGTCCCGGATGAAATCCGGCGGTATCCCGATGTCTTGCCTGATCTTGCGATCCGGCGGGGCTATCGAGCGCCCCTGAACTTTCCTGCGGTTTATGGTCCGGCAGGTGGACCGAAATCAGTAGGCTCAGGCCAACTTGATTTCGACGTTAACGCCCGCCGCGAGGTCGAGCTTCATAAGCGCATCGACGGTCTGGGCGTTGGGCTGCACGATATCGAGCAACCGCTTGTAGGTACGCACCTCGAACTGCTCGCGCGACTTCTTGTCGATGTGCGGGCCGCGGTTCACGGTGAACTTCTCGATACGCGTCGGCATGGGAATGGGACCACGAATAAGGGCACCCGTGCGACGCGCGGTGTCTGCAATCTCACCAGTTGCCTGGTCAAGAACGCGATGGTCGAACGCCTTGAGGCGAATGCGGATATTCTGTGCTTCCATTACCTACACCGATGCGAAAGAGCCAAGCGGAACACCGAGGTGGTCCGCAAACAAAAAGAAAGGTCAGCCCCGCTTGCGAGCCCGGTTTCCCGGATGCGGGCGACCTTCCGTGAATTCTCTTACCGGGGACGAATCCCCGTCTGTTGGCGCGCATATACGGGGGAGACCCGGATCTGGCAACCCCCGAATTCCGCCAAGTTGAACTTGTGGTCACCGAGAGCGACGAAACGTGCCTGACGGCAGCTTTACGTCCCTACTAAATAGCAGAAACCCGCCCCTCCAGAAGGAGGAGCGGGTCACTGAATTTACAGTCGAAGCTTACTTCGAGATCTTCGAGACAACGCCCGAGCCGACGGTACGACCGCCTTCACGAATTGCGAAACGCAGACCTTCGTCCATAGCGATCGGCGCGATCAGCTTGACGTCAATCGTCACGTTGTCGCCCGGCATGACCATTTCGGTGCCTTCGGGAAGGATCACTTCGCCGGTCACGTCGGTGGTGCGGAAGTAGAACTGCGGACGATAGTTCGCGAAGAACGGCGTGTGACGCCCACCTTCGTCCTTCGAAAGGACGTAGACTTCTGCCGAGAACTCGGTGTGCGGGTTAACGGTGCCGGGCTTGGCCAGAACCTGGCCACGCTCGACATCTTCACGAGCCACACCGCGGATCAGGGCACCGATGTTGTCACCCGCTTCACCGCGATCGAGCAGCTTGCGGAACATTTCGACGCCGGTCACGGTCGTCTTGGTGGTGTCCTTGATGCCGACGATTTCGCATTCGTCGCCAACATTCACGATGCCGGTTTCGACACGGCCAGTGACAACCGTACCGCGACCCGAGATCGAGAACACGTCTTCGATCGGCATCAGGAACGGCTTGTCGACCGGGCGATCCGGAGTCGGAATGTAATCGTCAACCGCAGCCATCAGTTCCTTGATGGAGTTTTCGCCGATTTCTTCATCACGACCTTCGAGTGCAGCCAGAGCCGAACCCTTGATGATCGGAATGTTGTCGCCATCGAAATCGTACGAGCTCAGGAGTTCGCGGACTTCGAGTTCAACGAGCTCGAGGATTTCTTCGTCATCGACCTGATCGACCTTGTTCAGGTAAACAACCAGCTGCGGGACGCCGACCTGGCGAGCAAGCAGAATGTGTTCGCGGGTCTGCGGCATCGGGCCGTCAGCAGCGTTCACGACCAGGATGGCGCCGTCCATCTGGGCAGCACCGGTGATCATGTTCTTAACATAGTCGGCGTGACCTGGGCAGTCGACGTGGGCGTAGTGACGGTTGTCGGTTTCGTACTCGACGTGCGCGGTCGAGATGGTGATGCCGCGCTCACGCTCTTCGGGAGCCTTGTCGATGTTGGCGAAATCAACGGCCGAACCCATGACCTTGGTGATCGCCGCGGTCAGCGTGGTCTTGCCGTGGTCAACGTGACCGATGGTGCCGACGTTAACGTGCGGCTTGTTACGCTCGAATTTTTCCTTCGCCATTTTACAATAACCTCTGTCTTAAAATTGGGATTTCTGCGGGGAGGAAACGGCGCCCGCTGAATCAGGCGCCGCCCCTAGACCTGTCGGCTCGCTTACGCAAGCTTCTCCTTGACTTCCTGCGCCACGTTGGCCGGAACTTCGTCATAATGACTGAACTGCATCGAGTATTGTGCTCGCCCCTGAGTGAAGGAGCGCAGTTCGTTAACGTAACCGAACATGTTCGCGAGCGGCACGTTGGCTTCAACCGCCTGAGCGTTGCCGCGCGTGTCGGTGCCCTGGATCTGGCCACGACGCGAGTTGAGGTCGCCGATGACGTCGCCGAGGTAATCCTCAGGAGTCACGACTTCAACCTTCATGATCGGCTCGAGCAGCTTGATGCCGGAACGGTCCGCCACTTCACGCATGGCACCACGACCGGCAATTTCGAACGCGATCGCGCTTGAGTCGACGTCGTGATAGGCACCGTCATACAGTTCCACGGTGAAATCGATAATCGGGAAGCCGACGAGATGGCCGCTTTCGGCCTGCTCACGGAAACCCTTCTCGATTGCCGGGATGTATTCCTTCGGAATGTTGCCGCCCTTGATGCTGTCCTCAAAGACAAAACCCTGGCCACGTTCGCCCGGAGTAACCTTGACCTTGACGCGGCCGAACTGACCCGAACCACCCGACTGCTTCTTGTGGGTGTAGTCCACGTCAACCGGCTTGCCGAGGTATTCGCGATAAGCGACCTGCGGTGCACCGACATTGGCTTCGACCTTGAATTCGCGCTTCATGCGATCGACGAGGATGTCGAGGTGAAGCTCGCCCATTCCCTTGATGATCGTCTGACCGGATTCGTGGTCGGTGGTGACGCGGAAGCTCGGATCCTCGGCTGCCAGGCGGTTGAGCGCGACACCCATCTTTTCCTGGTCGGCCTTGGTCTTCGGTTCGACCGAAAGTTCGATCACCGGCTCGGGGAATTCCATACGCTCGAGAATGATCGGAGCGTTCGACGCACAAAGCGTGTCGCCGGTGGTGGTTTCCTTCAGACCTGCGATGGCGACGATGTCGCCGGCGAATGCTTCATCGATGTCCTCGCGGTTATTCGAGTGCATCAGCAGCATGCGGCCGATCTTTTCCTTCTTGTCCTTCACCGAGTTCAGCACCGAGCCCTTCGAGAGCTGGCCCGAATAGATGCGGGTGAAAGTCAGTGAGCCGACGAACGGGTCGTTCATGATCTTGAACGCCAGCGCGGAGAACGGTGCCTCGTCGCTCGAAGGACGGGTCTGCTCTTCGTCGCTGTCGGGCAGAACGCCCTTGATGGCGGCAACGTCGAGCGGCGACGGCATGTAGTCGACAATCGCGTCGAGCAGGGGCTGGACGCCCTTGTTCTTGAACGCCGAACCGCACAGCACGGGAACGAAGTCGCGCGCCATGGTGCCCTTGCGGATGAGACGCTTGAGCGTCGCCGCGTCGGGCTCGTTACCTTCGAGATATTGTTCCATCACGTCGTCGTCCTGTTCGACGGCGGTCTCGATCAGCATTTCGCGATATTCGGCAGCCTTGTCAGCGAGCTCGGCGGGGATGTCGACATAGTTGAACGTCGCGCCGAGGCCGTCGTCTTCCCAGACGATGCCGCGGTTGTTCACGAGGTCGACGACGCCCTTCAGATCGCTCTCCGCGCCGATCGGGAGATACAGCACGAGCGGCTTCGCGCCGAGGCGGTCGATGATCGACTGCACGCAGTAATAAAAGTCGGCACCGGTGCGGTCCAACTTATTAACGAAGCACATGCGAGGCACGCCGTACTTGTCGGCCTGGCGCCAGACGGTTTCGGACTGGGGTTCTACGCCGGCGACGCCGTCGAAGACGGCTACCGCGCCGTCGAGCACGCGCAGCGAGCGTTCGACTTCGATGGTGAAGTCGACGTGGCCGGGGGTGTCGATGATGTTGATGCGGTGCTTGGGACCTTCACCGTCCTCGGCCGACCAGAAGGTCGTCGTCGCGGCGGACGTGATGGTGATGCCGCGTTCCTGCTCTTGCTCCATCCAGTCCATGGTGGCGGCGCCGTCGTGGACTTCGCCGATCTTGTAGGACTTGCCGGTGTAGTAGAGGATACGCTCGGTCGTGGTGGTCTTGCCGGCATCGATGTGAGCCATGATGCCGATGTTGCGGTACCGCTCCAGCGGATATTCGCGGGCCATGTGGAATTCCTCGTAAGTCGGGGGTGAGCTAGCTCGGCCCCCATGTAGGGATTAATATGACCGTTTCGAGGCCGGGGATCGCTCCCCGGCCCCGCAAACGGAACGCCTTACCAGCGGTAGTGCGAGAAGGCGCGGTTCGCTTCCGCCATGCGGTGGGCGTCTTCGCGCTTCTTCACGGCATTGCCGCGGTTGTTGGAGGCATCCATCACTTCGCCCGAGAGGCGTGCAGCCATGGTGGTTTCCGGACGGCCACGCGCGGCCGAGATCAGCCAGCGGATCGCCAGCGCCTGGGCACGCTCGGGGCGCACCTCGACCGGCACCTGGTAAGTGGCACCGCCGACACGGCGGCTGCGCACTTCGACCTGCGGCTTGATGTTTTCCAGCGCGGTGTGGAACACCTCGACCGGGTTCGCCTTGGCCTTGTTCTCGACGGTTTCGAGCGCGGTGTAGACGATGCCTTCAGCAACGGCCTTCTTGCCGTCATACATCAGGTTGTTCATGAATTTCGAAAGGACCTGATCGTTGAATTTCGGATCAGGCAGGATTTCCCGCTTCTCGGGACGACGACGACGACTCATTGATTATCTCCTAAGTCCCGTGGATTACTTCGGACGCTTCGCGCCGTACTTCGAGCGCGACTGCTTGCGATCCTTCACGCCCTGCGTATCGAGCACGCCGCGAAGGACGTGGTAGCGAACGCCGGGAAGGTCGCGAACACGGCCGCCGCGGATGAGCACGACACTGTGCTCCTGCAGGTTGTGGCCTTCGCCCGGGATGTAGGAGATGACTTCGCGCTGGTTGGTCAGGCGGACCTTGGCAACTTTACGCAGAGCCGAGTTCGGCTTCTTCGGGGTCGTCGTATAGACGCGGGTGCAAACACCGCGCTTCTGCGGGTTCTGTTCCATCGCAGGGACCTTGGACTTGGCCTTCTGCGGAACGCGGCCCTTGCGGACCAGCTGGTTGATCGTCGGCATGAGTTCTCTCTTCACCGTGTGGAGGTGACGACTAGTGGCTGCAGGTGGTGTCTAGGTTCGGGCAATCGCTGCGCGAGACGCCGCAAAGGGCACCTGGGCGGCTTGATCGCACGAGCCTGAAACGCTCCACCCGCGGCCACACGGCCACCGGGTTACTTTGACGGCTGCCCCGAACGGCCCAAGCTTTCGTCTACGAAAGCGTCCCCAAAGGGACAGGCTCGCTGCAATAGAAAAGAGCCCGATCGCCATATGCTTGCGCATCTGCGACAGGCTCCCGGGACATGACCGGCAATGTTCAGCTCTATCTGACCGCTGTTGGACGAATCCTACACCGGATGGGCGCGCATTTACTGATGGAGGGGGGATTGGTCAAGGGTGCGAGACATCGTCCGCCGCCGACAGCTGGCGCTTGTGCTCCGCCACCGCAAGCCCGAGGTCCTGATAGACATAGGGGCCGACGTGATAGGCGCGGTGCAGGCTCGTCACGATCCCTGCGGGCACTAGCGGCTCGGGCGGATCGAGCGCCCCGCCCTCGTCTTCCCACGAAGCGACCGTTGCGGGCGCAGGCTCTTCCAGCGTTTCACCGGAATAGGAGCCGTAGATGATGGTTTCAGGCGATGCGAGACGGTTCGCGGAACCGGCCTGCTCGCGCAGCTGGCGCAAGTCGCCGATGCGCTCGGCATAGAGGGCAACCTTGGCGAAGTGATCGTCGCGGCCCTTGTCGTCGCCGGAGGCGCTGGCCTTCATGACCGAGACCTGGTGAGCGTGGAGCAATTCATTGAGGTCCATGACCTTTCCCCTTTCCCTGAAACCTGCACTATCGCAGCGTGCGGGCGAAGCGGGCGGGACCCCGGACGCGCATGATGCGCGCCCTGAGCCCCCCCAACGTTCAGCCCTGCTGCTGCTTGGCCTGATTGGCCTTTTCGGAACCGCCCTGCTCCTGCTGGCGCAGGTTGATTGCATGGGCCTTGCCGCCATCGACCTGTTTGGTCTCATAGCCGAAACGCTGGCCCGACTTGGGCTCGGCAGCTTCCTGCTGGAGATCGGCCTTGGCGAAATCGAGCGCATCGCCACCCTTTTCAGGGGTGATCGTGCCGCTGCCCTTGCCGGCGTCGTAATCCTTGATCTTGCCGAAATGGGTCATGATGAAATTCCTTCGATTTCGCGCAGGCGCTCAAAAGCGACCGCTTGTGCGCGGGGCTAAGAGACGAAAGGGAAAGGAAGGGAGGACAACTTGCCCTCGGGACCGTCGATTGCGACTGGTAGCTAGGTCTAAGATGGGGCGGCGATGCGGGGGTTACAAGGAGAGGGACCCGGGAAGCGTGTTCATACGCACGTCCTGACGTTTGCCAGCTGCTGGGCGTAAATCATCACGACGCAGTTGATAGCGGCCAACGGAAGGAGTGTTCGCACTTGCAACATTTTCGAGTTGCCGTTACTGCGGCGCTTCCGTCGGACCCGGCCGCGCCGGGTGGCTCGGCCCGGCGCCTATCCCCGGGACAACCTTTCAGACCGGCTTTTCATTGCCGCACATCGTGTTCGCAGCTGAGCGGCGCCCGATAGCGCCGTGCCGGTCGTGTGAGTCGTGTTAGGGTTCACATGTTCGATATTTCCGCGCTGAAGCGCGAATGGCTTTCCAATCCCCGGCGCGACATTCTCGCGGGTATCGTCGTCGCGCTTGCGCTCATTCCAGAAGCAATCGGCTTTTCGATCATCGCCGGGGTCGATCCGCGCGTCGGTCTCTACGCATCCTTTTCGATCGCCGTAATCATTTCACTTGTTGGTGGGCGCCCGGGCATGATCTCGGCAGCGACCGCGGCTATTGCCGTGCTCGTTCTCCCGCTCATTCAGCAGTATGGCGTCGAGTACCTCTTCGCCGCCACGATCCTGATGGGCGTTATCCAGGTCATCGCTGGTTTTCTGAGACTTCACCTGTTGATGCAGTATGTCTCGCGCTCGGTGATTACCGGTTTCGTAAACGCCCTCGCGATCTTGATCTTCATCGCGCAATTGCCCGAACTGACCGGCGTGCCGATGCTGACCTATGTGCTGGTCGCAGCGGGTCTGGCAGTGATCTACCTCCTGCCGCGCCTGACCAAGGCTGTCCCTTCGCCGCTGGTGGCGATCGTGATCCTGACGGCGGTCGTTTACTACATGGGCATGGATGTGCGGACGGTGGGCGATATGGGCGAATTACCCTCTTCGCTGCCATCTTGGCTAATCCCCGACGTTCCGTTTACCCTAGAAACGCTGCAGATCATCCTGCCCTATTCGGCAACGATGGCGGCAGTGGGCTTGCTGGAGTCCATGCTAACCGCACAGATTGTCGACGATCTTACCGATACGGGCTCTGACAAGCAGCAGGAAATGAAGGGTCAGGGCATCGCCAACTTTTTCACCGGCTTCCTCGGCGGAATGGGTGGCTGCGCTATGATCGGCCAATCGGTCATCAACGTGAAATCGGGCGGCGAGACGCGGCTGTCGACCTTCGTTTCGGGTGTCTTCCTGCTGTTCCTGCTGCTGGTGCTCGGCCCGCTGGTCGCGATCATCCCCATGGCTTCACTGGTCGCGGTCATGATCATGGTTTCGATCGGCACTTTCTCATGGCGTTCAATCAAGGACATCCGCACCAACCCGTGGCAGTCATCTGTGGTGATGATCGTGACCGTCGTAGTGGTGGTATGGACGCATGACCTCGCCCAAGGAGTTCTCGCTGGCGTGATACTCTCGGGCCTGTTCTTTGCCAGCAAGGTGAAGCGGCTGTTCACGGTCAACACCGAGCTGTCAGCGGACGGGACAACGCGCACCTATCGCATCGAGGGCCAGGTGTTCTTCGCCTCCTCCGACCGGTTCGTGGACGCTTTCGATTACAAGGAAGTGCTCGACCGTGTGGTGATCGACGTGAGCCGCGCGCACTTCTGGGACATTTCGGCGGTGGGCACGCTCGACAAGGCGATCCTCAAGTTCCGCCGCGAAGGCACGATCGTCGAGGTCCTCGGCCTGAACGAGGAAAGCGCCGTGATGATCGAGCGGTATGCTATTCATGACAAACCCGGCGCAGAAGCGCAGCTGGGAGGACACTGATGGGAGCGACAGCAATGGAAAACCTCCTCGCGGCGATCGACGCCTCGGCGTATGCCACCAGCGTTTGCGGCTATGCCGGATGGGCTGCCAGGCGGTTGTCACTGCCGGTCGAACTGCTTCATGTCGTTCAAAGGCAGGATCCGATCACAGCGCGCAGGGACCTGTCGGGTGCCATCGGTCTGGGCGTCAAAAGCGACCTGATGGAAGAGCTTGTCCGCTTGTCGGAAGAAGGCAGCCGCACCGAGATCGAGAAAGGCCGTATTCTTCTGGCTGCAGGAGAACAGCTGCTGCGCGAGGCGGGCATGACCGATATCTCGACGCTGCACCGCCATGGCGGAGTGATCGAGACGATCCTCGAGCGCGAAGATCATGCACGCGTAGTCGTGATGGGCAAACGCGGCGTGGGGCATGAATATGCTTCAGACCATATTGGCTCGACTATCGAGCGCGTGGTCAGGGCCAGCGCCAAGCCTGTGCTGGTCGCCTCTCGTGAGTATTCGGAACCGAAGCATATCGTCTTTGCCTACGACGCGAGCCCGGCTGCCGAACGTGCGCTGGAGCGGCTCGCGAATTCTCCGCTGTTTGAGGGACTGCCGGTGACGATTGTGATGGCAGAAGCGAACAGCGACACGAAACGCCGACAACTGGATAAGACTGAGGCAGTCTTCGCATCCGACCACCCGGTAACCTCGGTCGTGGAACGCGGAAAGGCAGAAAAGGTCATCCCGGGAGTGGTTGCCTCGACCGACAACCCGCTACTTCTAATGGGCGCTTATGGTCATTCGCCAATCCGCCGCATGATCGTGGGGAGCACAACGACCGAAATGGTTCGCACGGTAAAGGCCCCAGTGCTGATGGTTCGGTAGGACACCTCATTTTCGGAACCTCCCATCTTCGCCCGAACTTTCGCTGCTCCGTTGCATTGATCCGGTATGGCCGACGAAACCTCGCTCTACCTGATCTGGCACGAACCCGGGGCCGCTCCATCGCAGCCGCTCGACCTGAATGGGGACGGGCATCCGCTGGCAGAGGGCCTCTGGCTGGTGCGATCCGCCCTCACCCGCTCCAAACTCTACCACCGCATCAAGTGGCAATTGCCCGAAGGCACTGCCCTCCTCTGTGCGCCGCTGGCGGACGAACCCGAGAACTGGCCCAAGTTCAAGGCGATGGAAGCAGGCGCGCTGGCGTGGTTGAAGGGGGGCTAGGCTACGGACCAAAAAAAGATGGCACAAATGTGGCCGTCGTCCGTATGTAGGGCAGACGGCGCGTTCGCGTCGTCGCAAGTTCACTACAAGGGGAACCCCAATGAAGTTCGGAAAAACCGCTATCATCGCATCGGCCGCCGCTGCCGCTCTCTCGCTCAGCGCATGTGCTGAAAGCGAGCAGGAAGCTCAGGAAGACCTGGCCGAGCAGGAAATGGAATCGCAGGAAGATCTGCTTGAAGAGCAGGCCGACCTCGCCGAAGCACAGGGCGATGAAGCGACCGAAGAAGCTCTCGACGCCGAAGCCGACGCCATGGGCGAAATGGGTGACACGGCCGAAGATCAGGTCGAAGAAGGCTACTAAGCCGGTTAGCTGGCGCATCATCGTCGGCGAAAATTCGGGCGGCGGCTGTCATTGCGACGGCCGCCGCCTTTTTCGTGGGCGGCTTGGTTAGAAACCGTTTTCCTACCCGGCGGAATTTTGATTGGGACCGTGGGTGTCCGGATCCCCCCCGCCCTCACCTGTCCCCACCCGCAAGATCGCCCGCCAGGCGACCTCTGCCGCCGCGCATGTCTCGCCCCTGCCCGAGGACGACGACCCGCTGCTCGCCTTCGCGCCCTATCTCCACAAGCAGCCGCGCCGCAATTCGATCACGCCCGACCTGCAGCGCCGCTTCGTCGCCGTGCTGGCGGCCAGCGGGATCGTGAAGCAGGCCGCGCGGTCCATCGGGAGGAGCATCGAGGCGCTCTACAAGCTGCGCGCGCGGCCCGGGGCGGAAGGGTTTGCCGCTGCATGGGACGCCGCGCTGCGCCACGGGACCGAGCGGCTGGAGGATTGCGCGCTGGAGCGGGCGCTGAAGGGCGGGTTCGACGACGATCCCGTCAGCGGTTGGGGCGGGCGCGGCAACGGCCTGCTCATCTACCTCCTCAACCTGCGCGGCGCCTTCCGCGTGGACGAGCGCGACCTGAGGCCGGGCCATCCGGTCTATGAAAAAATCCGGCGCGAGGTGCTGGACGAGCAGCGGGAGCGGGAGCGAGGGACGTCCTGACGCGGGGCCGGTGCGCGTTCCCGTTTTCCCCTCCCCATGCGCGGCGGCGCTGCTATGCTGCCCGCGCCATCACCAAGGAGGCCCGCATTCCCCGCTCGCCCGACATCATCGAGACGCATCTGGAGAACGGCACCCCCGTCTGCCTGCGCCGCGTGACGCGCGGGGACGAGGCGCGCATCCGGGAGGGAATCGCGCGGATGAGCCCGCATTCGCGCTACATGCGCTTCTTCTCCGGCGCCTCCGCCCCGCCCGACTGGGTAATCGACCGGCTGCTCGACGCCGATGGCGACATGCACCTCGCCTGGGGGGCGATCGACAGCTCCGACGCCGAAGAGCCCGCGATCGGCGCGGTCCACGCCTTCCGCGATGCCGAGGACCGGGGCTGCGCGGAGTTCTCCGTGGGCATACTCGACGACTGGCACGGGATGGGACTGGGCAAGATCCTCACCGCCACGCTGCTGCACGAAGCGCGCGCAGAGGGCATCGCGCGCTTCAGCATGGATACGCTGGCGGAAAACCGCAGCGCCATCGCCTTCGCCCGCCTGCTGGGCGGCGAACGCAGCGGATCGGACGGCACGGTGCTGTCCTATTCGCTGGGCGTGGACGAGGCTCTGGAACGGCTGGAAGCGGCCGGCGACCCGCCGGGCATCGCCGCCGTCTATGCGGCGTTCCGGGGCTAGTCTTCGGGTAGCGGATCGGTAGCGAGCAGGCCGTAGATCGCCACGTCGCACAGGCCTGCGTGCGTGGTTTCATGCTCGCGAAAAAGCGCCTCGCGGCTGAAGCCGAGGCGCTCCAGCAGGCGGATCGAGGCACTGTTGCGCATATCGGCTTCGGCGATGAGCTTGCGCTTGCCCTCGCCTTCGATGAGGTGACGCACCAGCGCAGCGGTGCATTCGCGCGCCACACCCGCGCCCTGGCGGTCGGCACAGGTGATGTAGCCGATTTCCTCTATCCCGTCCTCATGCGCAGGATAGGCCACGAAGCGCCCTGCGACCTTGCCTGCCGCATCTTCGGCAATCCAGGTGCGCCCGTTCCATTCCGGATCGGCTAGCCAGCCCCACAGTTCCTCTTCGCTTTCGAATGCGGGCCGCGTGAGATAGCGACATTGCGCTTCGTCGGAGAGCGTCGGGAACAGTGCGGCAGTGTCGCTGCGCCGCATCGCGCGGAGGGTGAAACGGGCCGTCCGGAGAACGGGTACCTCGCGCATCAACCGGCGAGGAATTCGACCAGCGATTTCACCTTCTTGGTGCGCCATTGCGGCGTCGGGGCGACGAGCCAGTAGGCGCGCGTCCCCTGTTCCGGTCCGTCGAGCACTTCGAGTTGGCCCGCCTCGATCGCATCCTTGGCGAGCAATTCGGGCAGGATCGCCTTGCCCAGCCCGGCCATAGCGCCCGAGAGCGCCTGACCGGCATTGCTCACCGTGACATGCGCCTGCACGCCATCCTGCAGCGGCAGGCCCCAGTCGATCCACTTGTCCGGCGCACCCGGCGCAGCCACCGTCACCCGGCGTGCAGCGGCGAGTTCGACGCCCTGCAGGTCGCCCGGCCCGTCGACCAGCCGGATCGCGCAATCGAGATTGGCTTCGGTGAAATCGGCGTTCTCGTCCGCCACGAAGGCGAAGCGGATGTCGGGGTTTTCCTTGGCGAAGGCCGCCAGCCGCGTGGCGAGCCACTGCGCATAGAATTCGCGCGGGCAGGCGATGGTATAGCTGTCGCTGGCCTGCCCCGCCTGCATGGCGGAGACACTCTCCTCGAACTTGAGGAAACCTTCGCGCAGCGAATCGAGCCCGGCCGCGCCTTCCTGCGTCAGCTCCAGCCCCTTGCTGGTGCGGCGGAACAGGACGGTGCCGAGGTGATCTTCGAGCGCGCGGATCTGCTGGCCGACCGCGGCCGGCGTCACCGCCAGTTCGTCCGCAGCGCGGGTGAAACTGAGGTGGCGGGCCGCGGCGTCATAGACGCGGAGGGCGTTGAGGGGCAGATGCGTGCGCTTCATGGTCTCACGCGTTTAGCAATGTTGCACCGCAAAACAAGATTGCGGCGGAATGATGTTGCGAAAGGTCGGCTTCAGAGCTCGCCTTCGAGCCACTGCTTGAGCTGGCCCTTGGGCGCCGCACCGCGCATCTGCGCAGCAGGTTCGCCGTTCTTGAACAGGACGAGGTAAGGGATCGACTGGACGCCCATCTTCCCGGGTACGCCGGTGTTTTCCATGATGTCCATCTTGGCGATGGTCACCTTGTCGGCCAGTTCTTCTGACAGTTCTTCCAGCGCCGGGGCGATCATCTTGCACGGCCCGCACCATTCGGCCCAGAAATCCACGAGGACGGGCTTGTCGCTGTCGAGAACGTCTTTCTGGAAGCCTTCGTCGGTGACGTTGATGGTGGCCATGGGATACTCCTGGATAGTCTGATGTCTTGCCCGTTCATATGGGCGCGGGGGTCAATTACTCAACGCTATGCGCGGAAAAGCTTTCCTGCCGATCCGCAAACGCGGCCTTGTAAGCGGCGATTTTATCGGCAGGCAAGGCGATGAGTTGCGGCGTCTGGGTATAGAGCACGGCGGCCTCGACGGTGCGACCGGGATAGATCGCTTCCAGCGCCGCGACATAGGCCGCCATCTGGCGCATCGTGCTGCCGGGTATGGTGCCGAGCGAGGTCGGCGGGCGACGGGCGGTCTTGAAATCGACCACCACCACTTTCTCGCTGGTTACCAGCAACCGGTCGGCCGTACCCATGACGACCTGCCCTTCGACCGTAGCGGCAAGCGGGATTTCCGCCAGCGCACCGGCGCCGAAAATCTCCGCGAAGCCGGGTTCGGCAAGCACGGCGAGCGCGCGGGCGAGCAATTCCTCCCGCTCTTCCTCCGCCAGATCGGGCGCCTGATGGGCTAGCCAGCCTCGCGCCCGATCTTCGCGCTTGTCGCTTGCCACTTCGGGCAGGCGCTCGAGCAGCGCGTGGATCAACACGCCGCGCCGCGCAGCCCCTGCCGCCACTTCGGGCGGAAGCGGCGGATCGCTGCCTTCGACTTCGCCCAGTCCCGATGGGGCAAGCGGACGCGGCGGTCGCGGTTCGGGGCCGACGGGCTGACGGGCCCATTCGGGAAGTTCGGCAAGGGGCGCGGTAGCGGACTTCTCCGACGGCGAAACCGAAGGCGCGCGTTCGCCCACTTCCCAGCGCGCACCCCAGATCGGGTCTTCAAGCGCCGCATCGGCATCGAACAGCGCTGCCAGCCGCGCATACCAGCTGTCTTCATGTGGACCGTTCTTCGCATCGCGCGGCCCGAGCGAGCCGCCGATGAACAGCGCTTCCTCTGCGCGGGTCATGGCGACATAGAGCAATCGCCAATGTTCCTGCATCGAGCGTGCTGCATTCTCCTCCTCCACCGCGCGTACCGGACCGACCTTCTCCTCCTTCGTCAGCGAAGGCAGTGGGATGACGTTGCTCTCGGCCGAGCCCAGCGATGTTTCCTCCAGCGACAAATCGCCCGAGGCATCCGGGCGGATCGCCGCATCGGCGAGGATTACGATCGGCGCCTGCAATCCTTTCGAGCCGTGGACGGTCATGACGCGGACCTGGTCTCCGCCCTCGCCCGCTTCGCGCTTCAGCTCGCCATCGCCCGCGTCGAACCAGCGGATGAAGCCCTGCAGGCTCGCCACATGGCTGCTGGCATAGGCATTGGCCGCGTTGAGCAGTTCGTCGATCGGATCGTTCGCCTCGCGCCCCAACCGCGCGACCAGAGCGCGACGCCCATCCATAGGGCCGACGAGTATCCAGTGCAGCAATTGCTGCGGGCTGTCGTAATCGGCGCGGCGAAGCACTTCACGCAAAGTGTGGACCGTCTGCGCGACGAAGGGTTCGCCCGAACCGCGGAGATGCTCCCACAACCGGATGCCCTTTTCACGCCAGCCATAGGCGAGCAGATCTTCCTGGCTCCAGCCGATCAGCGGCGAGACGAGCAGATTGGCAAGGGTGAGATCGTCCAGCGGTTGCGCGGCGAAGCGGATCGCCGCCATCAAATCCTTTACCGCCAGCGGGTTGCCGAGCCTGAGCCGGTCGACGCCCGCCACCGGCACGCCATGCGCATAGAGCCGGGCGACGATCAGCGAAGCAAGCTCGCGCCGCTTCTGCACCAGCACCATGACATCGCCCGCGCCAGCGCGGCGGGGCCTGTCACCCTTGACCAGCGTAAAGCCTTCGCCCCTGGGATCGAGCCATTCGGCGACCTGCCGCGCGATCCGATCCGCTATCAGCCGGTCGTGCCGGGCGAGCCAGCCGTTCTCCTGCTCGCCATCGTCATCCTCGCCCTCCGCAACGCGGACATCCTTCCACAGCGTGACGAGACCGGGCGCGTCGGCCCCCTTGTGCGGCGGTGAGGGCTCTTCGAGGCCGAAGCCTTCATATCCGATACCCTCCATTGCGCGGTCGACGAAGCCGAGCACGGTCTGGTTGGTCCGGTAGCTGCGGCCGAGGTCGTATTCTTCCAGCCGCCCCGCACTGGCATTGGTGCGCGCCTGTTCGGCGGCGCTGGCCGCGGCTTCCATCTTGCCCTTGAAATAGTCGCGCGCCTCGCGGAAGTTCTCCGGGCTGGTGCCCTGGAAACCGAAGATCGCCTGCTTGTAATCGCCGACGGTGAAGATGGTCCGCACGGCATTCCCATGTGCGCCCAGCCCGTCGAAATAATCGTCCGTCAGCGCCTTCACGATGGCCCATTGCGCCCGGTTGGTATCCTGCGCTTCATCGACGAGGATATGATCGAAGCTCCGGTCGAGCTTGTAGCGGATCCAGTCGGCCATCTGGCTGGACGAGAGCAGGCGCGCGGCGCGGTGGATGAGATCGTCGAAATCGACGAGGCCTTCGCGTGCCTTGGCCTCTTCCCAGCGCCGGGCGAAGGCGCGGCCGACGGTCAATTGCGGGGCGAGGAAGGCGGCGAGATCGAGCAGGGAGGCGCGTTCGCGCACCTGTTCGACTCCCTCCATCACGCGGGCGATGTGGAGGCCGTAGGAGGGATCGACCTTTTCGAGATTCGACAGACGGCTCGGCTCGCCCTTCTTGGTCAGCAGCGTGACGAGGAACTGGTCGATCCGCGCAAGGCGTTCGCCCTCGCTCGCGGCCAGCCACCCGGAAGCGAAATCGGCATTGTCGAGACCCGTCTTGCTGCCCCAATCCGCATTGGTCCGGCTGCAGGCAAGCAGGTCGGAGACAGGAAAGACGTCATCCGAACAGGCTTCCGCCACCCAGCCTGCGTCCGCATCGACCGGAATGTCCAGCACACGGCGCACCGGCTGATCGAGGCTATGCTGCCACCCCGGCTGGTCCCACAGTTCCTTGTGACGCGCACAGCGCATGAGCCAGCCGAGGACCGCATCTGGGCCCTTGCGGCGGCTCATTTCGGCTATCGCCTCGCGGACTTGCACATCGCCCTCGGCCAGCAGGTCGGAAAGCACGTCGCGGCTGAGCAGGTCGCGGTCGCGGTCTTCCATCGGCTGGCTGCCGGGGAGCACGCCCGCCTCGCTCGGGAAGGCGCCGAGGAGATATTGGGCGAAAGCGTGAATCGTATCGATACGCAGGCCGCCGCCCGGGCAATCGAGCACGCGGGCGAAGAGCGAGCGGGCGCGCGCCTGCGTAGCAGGATCGATGGGCGCGCCAAGATGGCCCAGTTCCTGCGCCAGCTTGCCCGCGTCCATGCGTACCCAGCGCGCGAGCACCGCGTTGACGCGCACCGCCATCTCCGCTGCGCCCGCCTTGGTGAAGGTGAGGCAGAGGATCTGCGAGGGATCGGCCCCCGGCTGGAGCAGCAGCCGCAACACACGTGCGGAGAGGACCTGCGTCTTGCCCGTTCCGGCGCTGGCCGAGAGCCAGACGCTTTCCAGCGGGTTCACGCTGAGGCCTTGCGCGCCTTCGAGAGGATAGACCTTGCCGCTCATGGGGCGTCTCCCTCATCGGCCTGGCGCGGGAGCCATTCCTCGAGCCGCATCAGCTGGTCGAACGTGTCGTAGGCCGGATAATCCGGATTCTCGCGCGCGGTGAACGGCGCATCGCCCTTGATGTATTTACCGATCACCTCGCCCAGCTTGGCGCGAGTCAGTGGGAGGAATTCTTCCGGCTCGATGCCGCTACGCTTCTTGCCCACCTTGAGCGGCACCTCGACATAGCCGAAGCCGTGCGGGTTATCGTCCTTGGCGCGACCGAGCGACCAGTATTCATAGGCACCCGGCTGCCCTGACGCCTCCGTGAAGCCATCCTGTTCGGCTATCAGCCCGAGGATGCCGAGCTGGAGCGCGAAGCCCTGCTCCACCATGGCCGCGCTGGACGGCTTACCGGTCTTGTAATCCACGATGGCGAGGCTGCCGTCCTCCAGCCAGTCGATCCGGTCGGCGCGGCCGTGGACAAGGACCTCGTCGAAACGCATCGAACCCGTGGCTTCGACCGCCAGCACTTTCCGAGTGGTGTAACTGCCGACCGTTTCCTCGACCCATTCGAGGGCCTTCTGCAGGCGCGGCTGCCACAGGCCTCGCACCAGCGGATCGGCATTCTCCTCGTCGAGCACCTGCTCCATAATCGGGGCGATGCGCGCGGATGGATCGGCCTTCTGCGCATTGTGCCAGCGCTCGAGGATCTCATGCGCGATATTGCCCTGCCACAGCGGGTTCGGATCGGCATCGAGCGCGTCCAGATCGGACAGGCCCATGATCTTCTGCGCGAAGAACTGGTATGGGTCGCCCAGCAGTCTATCGAGCGCGGTGGCGGAGATGTCGACGTCGCGCTGCTGCGGTGTGGGCCTGGGCATGGGGCGCGGGTAGTCGGGAGCCGGCTCGGCGCGGGTCATGACGCGAGCGAGCGCAATGGTTTCGCTGTCCTGATGGCGGGGCAGGAGGTCGCCGAGCAGCGCTTGCACGCGCAGGAGGAAACGGCTGGGGATCGCGGGGCCGCCCTCATCGCGGTTCGATCGGCTCAGGACCACTTCGGGCGCGCCCATCGCACCCGCCAGGTCGTGCGCGGAAAGGCCGATGCGGAAATCGCCGCCCGGCACACCCAGCGCGCGTAGTACCGGAGCAGCGAGCAAGGCATCGATACTCCCACGCGCGGGCCATACGCCTTCGTTCAGGCCAGCACAGATCACGAGATCCGCACGGTTCATCCGCGCTTCGAGCAAGCCCAGCACCTGCACCCGCGCATGGCCGCCGTAGGGCGGTCGCACCGCACGCTCTTCCATCGCGTCGGCAAGCACGGCGGCGACATCGCGGGGGGCAACGGCAAAACCGGATTCTCGGGCGTGGAGACGGAATTCCTCGACGAATCCGGCGAGCGTCCGGCCATCTTCCTGCGCCCACAGTTTGTCGCCGCACAGCGCCTCCGCGCACGCTGCGAGCGTGTCGATCAAGTCGGCGAGACTGACGGGCGTTTCGCGGTCGATCTCGACCAGCGGCGCCAGCCGCTCTTCGGCAATCGCCCACCATTCGGCCATTTCGGGGTGACGCCGGGAGAGTCTGGCGATTTCCGTGCGTACCGGTTCGAGCCCGGGCGTGAGACGCGGCCCGCGCAATTCGCGCTCCAGCCTGCGCAGCCGCCGCAGCCAGACGCCGCGCTCCATCCCGCCATCGACCAGCGGATGACCGAGAAGCGCCATCAGAGGCACCGCGCGCGCGCCCTCGGCCATCACTTCGGCAGCGAGCAGGAAAGCACGGCCCGCGGCGGTGTGTGAAAGCGGGCGGCCAGCAGAGTCGTCGGCAACGATGTTCCAGCGCGCTAGGTGATGCACGACACGCCGCGCGAGCGGGCGATCGGGCGTGACCACCGCGACGCGTCTTTCCGGCTCGACCAGCGCCTTGCGCACCAGCAGCGCGATCGCCTGCGCCTCCTCCTCGGGATTGGCGGCTTCCATGATGCGCACGCCCGCAATGCGGCGCTTCTCGGATGGCAGATCAACCCAGACCTTGCTCGCCTCGGGAGGGAGGAACAGCGCCGAAATCGCATGGCTACGCTCGGGCGGCGCGGCGGTCATGCCCTTGCGGTGCCACGGCTGCACTTCCTCGCGCGCCACCCCCATGCGATTCAGGAGCAGCTTGAGGTGGTACTGAGGATGCGTCACCGCGTCCTCACGCGCGAAGGCGGTGTCTTCCGGTGTCGGGCGATCGCCTGCACGGCCGAGCTCGTCCCAGACAGCAGCATCCATCGTGAGATCGAAATCGGGCAGGATTACCGCGCCTTGCGGCAGTTCGCTCACTATCCGCAGCAACTTGGCGAGCGCGGGCGCGGCACTCGTCACACCGGCTGCGACGATAGGCGATGCAGGAGGGTTCGCCTTCCACGCCTCGCGCGCCTTGTCGAACAGGCGGTTGCGACGCGCGGCGGCGTCGAGCACGCCATTCTCGCCCAGCCATGTGAGCCATTTAATCTGGACGTTGGCGAACAGCCGGATCGAGTCCTGCCAATGCGCCGATAGGTCGGGGAAGATATTGACGACCTTCTCGTCAACCAGTTGTTCGGGACCCACATCCTCGACCAGCAGGCGGTCCATGGTCGCCCCAGCTTCGCGCGCCAACCGCAGTAATGTCGCGCCCTTGGGAGCATCCTCGTCCATCTCCTCCGCGATCAGGCGGGCAAGCGCGAACATGCGGCGCTGCGGGTCGATGGCGGGCGGAATTTCGCTGGCCCCTAGCGGATCGAGCAGCGGCCCGAGTGCCTCGTCGAGATCGAGATCCCCCACCACCGCCATGCGCGGCATCAGCAGGCCCGCCCTTCCCTCGTCTCCGGCATGGCGAATGAAGGCCTCGGACACGGTGCGCCGCGCGCGGCTGCTCGGCAAGAGCAGGGTAAGCCTCGCCAAGCCGAGTTCGGGATCGGAATAGCGCGGCACCAGGCCTGCGACGAGCGCGTCGGCAAAGCCCCGGTGTGCGGCGATGGAATAGACTTTCGGCCCAGATGCAGGTGAAGCTGGCCGCGCTTCAGCCACCCGTCAAAGCCTCCTCGGTCGGCCTGATGTGTGCGGGTGTGCCGACTTCATACCACATGCCGGTGAAGGCGACGCCGTAAAGGCGGCCTTCCGCGATCGCACGGTCCCACAGGACATTGGTGGAGAACTTGCCCTCGGGCGCATCGCGCAAGAGGCGGTGTGAAACCAGCTGGATGCCGGTGTAGATAAAGGGCGCGATGCGGCCCGGCAGCTTGCGTGTGAGCTGCCCTGCCCCGTCCATGTAGAAATCGCCCGTACCGTCGAAATTCTTCGCGCGTGCGTGGGTCACCACCAGCAGCAGCGCGTCCATCTTCTCCGGGTCCCAGGCATCCGACAGATCTGCGAAGGCATTGCGCGGTCCGTCGAGCCAGACGCTGTCCGCATTGCAGGCGAAGAAAGGATCGGGCAGCAGCCCTGCCTTATCGGCTTTGACCATGCCGCCGCCGGTTTCCAGCAGCTCTTCGCGCTCGTCCGAGAATGTCACCGCCGGATGCTGCCGGGATTTCAGATGCGCTTCGATGGATTCGGCAAGGTAATGGACGTTGACGACGGCCTTCTCGACCCCTGCATCTTCCAGCCGGTCGAGTGCACGGTCGATCAGCGGCTTCCCGGCCACGCGGACCATCGGCTTGGGCGTAGAGGCCGTTAGTGGCCGCATGCGCTTGCCGAGGCCGGCGGCCATCAGCATGGCGGTATCGGAAACCAGCTCGCTCAAACGATCTCTCCACCATGCGAATCACGAAGCGCATGCGGGATATTCGCATCGAACCAGCGTGCCACCGGGGCCATGGCTTCATGGGCTAGATCCCGCTCCATCGCCTTCCACACGCGCGGGATCATGTCGAGATAGCGCGGCTTTCCGTCACGCTTGTACAGCCGGGTGAAGATGCCGACGATCTTGGCATTTCGCTGTGCACCGAGCCGCGCGTAATCGGCCTCGAAATGCTCGCCGGGGTCGGCAGCGGCGCGATAGCGGCAAAGCATGTCGTGTTCGAGTTGTTGGGACACGTCGCGGCGCGCGTCCTGCAGCAGGCTGACGAGATCGTATGCCGGATGGCCGACCAACGCGTCCTGGAAATCGATCAGACCCTGCTCCCCCGCCAGCCTGCCCGCATCGAGCAGCATGATGTTTTCGGCGTGATAGTCGCGCAGTACGGTGACGCCCGGCTGTTGCCGCGGCAGCAGCGGGATGAGCGCCTCTTCCCATGCGCGGCTCCAACCGGCCACGTCCACCTGCAGGTTCACGGCCGGACAATACCACTCGGTGAACAGGGCCGCCTCGCGCTGGTAGACAGCCATGTCGTAAGCTTCGAACGGGCCGGGCGGCAACCGGTGGAGCTTCACAAGCGTATCGATGGCTTGCGCGTAGATGTTCTTTTCATCGCCCGGATGATCGTCGATCCACTCTTTCATTCGCGTCTCGCCGAAATCTTCGGTCAGCACCCATCCGCTGGATGCGTCTTCTGCCAGAATTGCGGGACCACGCATGGAATTATCGTTCAGCCAGTGCGCGACATGAAGGAAAGGCTTCGGATCCTCGTGCGGCGGCGGCGCATGCATCAGCATCGCGCTCTTGCCTCCCAGTCGCACCCGAAAGTAGCGGCGGAAGGAGGCGTCGCCCACCAGCGGTGCGATTTCGGCACCTTCCCATTCGGTATGGCCGAGGAAGGCATTTATATCGTCGATCAGTGCATCACTCATGGGATGCGGCTTTGCCAAGCCTCGCCTGGCATCACAATGGCCTGCCTGCCCTCGCCCACTGTTTCCAGCGTAATTGAGAGGCAGGTCGGCTCGTGTTCGAACCCGCCCGCATGATCCGGCCATTCGGCGATCAGGGCTGCGCCCTCGCGGTAGTCGTCGAGGCCGATTTCCTCGGCCTCGGACGGATGTTCGAGCCGGTAGAAATCAGCATGCACCAACGGCACGCGCAGGTGATCGTAGGTTTCGACGATCGTGAACGTCGGGGACGGCACTTCGCCTTCGTGCCCCAGAGCAGCGATGATCGCGCGTGCCAGCGTGGTTTTTCCGGCACCGAGGCCACCGGAAAGCGCAAGCACATCGCCTGGCTGCAGGTTCTCAGCGATGCGCGCGCCGAATTCCCGCATGGCAGAAAGATCGGGAAGCTGGACCGTCATGGTAGAGTGATCGTGGCCGTGGTTCCGGCGTTCTTGCGTGTCTGGAATTCGAGCGTTCCGCCATGCGCCTCGACCAATTGCCGCGCGAGCGGGATGCCGAGACCATGGCGACGCTCAATCCCCTTCCCGTCCTTGCTCATGCGGATGCCTTCGAGCGCGCGAGCGAGTTCGTGCTGGCTCATGCCCTGACCATTATCCGAAATTGCAATGCGGTTGACGCCGCGTCGCTTGGCGATGTCTACCAGGATACGTCCGCCGCGGGGCGTATGCGTGATGGCGTTGTCGAGCAGGTGACCGATGGCGCGTTGCAATTGCTGCCGATCCGCCTCCACCACCTTGTTGGCATTGCCGTTGAGGTCGAGCGTAAGGCCTGCGTCGAGTATAGCCTGTTCGCGTTTCCGCACGATCTGTTCAATGAAAGGCAGGAGTTCGACCTTCGTCTTGCGCAAGGGCATCAGCCCGGCTTCGGACTGCGAGAGGTCTAGTACGTTTTCGACCTGTTCGGTAAGCTTGCCGACCGAGGTGGTGATCGCCTGGACATAATCCCGGGCCTGCGCACTCAGATCGCCCGCGATTCCTTGAGAGAGCAATTCCGCGAACCCACCGATCGAAGTCAGGGGTGTGCGGAACTCGTAGCTCATGTTGGCGAGGAACCGGGTCATCACCGCATCCGCCTCTTCCAGCGCCCGGTTGCGTTCGCGCAGAGCCTCCTCGGCCTGCTGCGAAGCGGTCACGTCCAGAACTGTGAGCAGTCCGTTGCCGTCCGGCAGCGGCACGCCAGCATAGGTCAGCGTGCGGCCATCGGCGAGTTCGATCCGCCCGTCACGCTTCTTGCGGTCGAGTGTGGCTGCGCGAATCGTCTGCCCGATTTCGGAAATAGCCTTCGGATCGGCAAGCTGCTTGGCGATCTCGGCAAGCAATTGTTCCGCCTGCGGGTGACCATCCAGCACTTCGCTTTCCAGCCCCCAGGCGATCGGGAAACCGCGGTTCCACAGCTCGAGATGACCGTCGGGCGCGAAAACCGCGAGAGCTTCGAACAGGCTGTCGAAGGTCGCCGTGCGGGTTCGCAGCAGCGTATCCCTCGTGGCGGAAAGGGCGAGCTGTTCGGTGCGGTCTTCCGCGATCACGACGAGCCCGCCGTCTGGCAGTGGCTGGGCGACGATACGCAGGTGAGTGCTGTCCGGAAGCGGCCAGTTGACCTCCTCCGGCTCGTCCTTGAGGAACCACTCGGCCATTTCCTTGCGCCAGGCGGGAAAATCACGGACCTCGGGGATCTTCCCGTTTTCGCGGGCGATCGTCAGCATCTGGTCGAAGCGGATGCGTTCGGACACGACGCCCGGCGGCAGCGAGAAAACGCGGTGAAACGGCTGGTTGGCAAAGCTCATCCGTTGCTGTGCATCGAACTGCGCCACACCGATGGAAAGCTGATCGAGCATCGAGCGCTGGGCTTCGCGGAAGGCGCGGAATTCACGCGCCTGCTCTTCCATTTCCTCGATATCGATCGCGTATCCGGCGATACCTTCGCCCATGAGCGGCAAGTCGGTGACCCGCACCGTGCGCCGCGCATTGTTGATCGTGGCGGACAGGATACGCTCGATGGGCTGGCGGCGGTCGGCAGACTGCTGCGCGACCTGCGCGGCAGTACGTCCACCGACCTTTTCGACCAGTTCGATCTGCTCGGCGACTACCTGGTCCGCACTCTGCGCGCCAACCGCCTCGACATAGGCCTTGTTGACGAGACGCAGCTGCATGTCGCCGCCGCGGAACCACATGGGCATGGGCGCGGCTTCAATCAGTCCGACCAGTGCGCCAAAATCGTCCCGAGCCCTCGCCGCCTCCTCACCCAGGCGGGCGAGCTCGTCTTCAGTTTCGGTGAAATCGAATGCCCAGATCAGCGCCGCACCGCTGGGTGATACGGCCGGATCCGCCAGCGCGCCGCGCAGGGCGAGCGATTTCTCCGAACCGGGCGGACGCAGCGCCATCTTGAACGGCCTTGCGCTCTTCTGCGTTCGGCGGACATGCGCGGAGAGGCGTTCGACCTGTTCCTCGGAGAGACCCATCCCCTCGGGACCGGCCAGTTCGCTGAGGTATTCGGGGACCTTGTCGAGACCGAGCCAGCGAGCGAACCGATCGGGTGCCTCGATCCGTCCGTCGACGCGTACCAGCAGAGGAATCGCCGGGCCTTCCTCGACCATGCGGGAAAGACGCCTTGCCGCCTTGCGATGCGCCTCGGCCTTCTGGGTGTCGCGGCTCGCCTTGAACATCAGCGAGACTGCCCATCCGGTCCACAGCGCAAGCAGCAGGCCGATGACAGGCAGGAATACGGGCGAAATTTCCATTACCTGCCAGCTATTCCGCCAGCGTCATGGATGCAACCGGAATGCTGGCGGCCCCGCGGTGGCAGGGCCGCCAAATCCGGTAGATCAATAGCGATAGTGTTCCGGCTTGAACGGACCTTCGACCGGCACGCCGATGTAATCCGCCTGTTCCTTGCTGAGCTTGGTAAGCTGGACGCCGAGCTTGTCGAGATGAAGCGCTGCCACCTTCTCGTCGAGCTTCTTGGGGAGCACGTAGACGTCGTTCTCGTATGAGTCGGTGTTTTTCCACAGCTCGATCTGGGCCAGTACCTGGTTGGTGAAGGAACAGCTCATCACGAAGCTGGGGTGGCCGGTGGCGCAGGCGAGGTTCACGAGACGGCCCTTGGCCAGCACGATGATTTCCTTGCCGTCAGGGAACTTGACCAGATCGGTGCCTGGCTTCAGCTCAGTCCACTCGTAATTGTCCAGCGCGGAAATCTGGATCTCGCTGTCGAAGTGGCCGATGTTGCACACGATGCTCATGGGCTTCATCGCCTTCATGTGCTCGGCGGTGATCACGTCTTCATTGCCCGTGGTGGTGACGAAGATGTCGGCCCGCTTCACGGCCTCTTCCATCGTCACGACTTCATAGCCTTCCATCGCCGCCTGCAGCGCGCAGATCGGGTCGATTTCGGTGACGAGCACGCGCGCGCCGCCATTGCGGAGCGACTGGGCCGAACCCTTGCCGACATCGCCATAACCGGCAACGCAGGCGACCTTGCCCGAAAGCATCACGTCGGTTGCGCGGCGGATCGCGTCGACCAGCGATTCGCGGCAGCCGTAAAGGTTGTCGAACTTCGACTTGGTGACGCTGTCGTTCACGTTGATCGCGGGGAACGGCAGCTTGCCCTTCTTGGCAAGGTGATAGAGGCGGTGGACGCCGGTGGTCGTCTCTTCCGAAACGCCCTTGATGGCCTTGACCGACTTGGTCAGGTAGCCCGGCTTGCGCTTGAGGAAGTCCTTCAGCGCGCGTTGCATCTCGATTTCTTCGGCATTTTGCGGCTCGGGCATTTCCTCGCCCGCTTCGATACGCGCCCCCCAGAGGGCGAAGGCTGTCGCATCGCCGCCATCATCGAGGATGAGGTTGGCGGTGAGATCTTCGTCGGTCTCGCTGGACCAGTCGAAGATCTTGCCGACATAGTCCCAGTAATCGGCCAGGCTTTCACCCTTCACCGCGAAGACCGGGATGTCCTGCGCGGCGATGGCGGCAGCGGCATGGTCCTGCGTGGAATAGATGTTGCAGGTTGCCCAGCGCACTTCGGCGCCCAGCGCGACCAGCGTTTCGATCAGCACGGCGGTCTGGATGGTCATGTGGAGCGAGCCGACGATGCGCGCGCCCTTGAGCGGCTGCGCTTCGCCATACTCCTCGCGCGTGGCCATCAGGCCCGGCATTTCGGTTTCGGCGATGCGGATTTCCTCGCGGCCGTAGTTGGCGAGGCTGATATCCTTGATGACGTAATCGGTGAACTGGGCCACGGGCGGTCCTTTGCAATCATGAAAAAGGCGCCGCGCATGTGTAAGAGGCGGCACCGTGATGGCGCCGCCCCTAGCCCTTCGTGTGTGGGAGGGCAAGTTACCCCTCCGGCCCTCCCGGTACGATCCCGAAAGGCCTTAGCGCCGCGCCCAGCGCCCCCCGCTGCGCGGCGCCGGTCCGAGCAGCTCGCTTGCCGCCTGGGCAAGCACTGCCGGATCCTTCGATTGGGCGAGGTCGGAGGTGATTTCCTTCAGTTCCGCACAGCCGAGCCACGGGTGTCCCTGCCCGTATTCGTTGGCCATGCCGACGCTGATGCGGTCGAGCGCGCGCTTGGCGCCCTTCTGCCCGTGGCGCCCCACCAGACCTTTTTCGAGGCCGCGTGCGGCGGCGTTGAGCGAGGTGATGTGCGCGGTGGTGAACTTGCGGTAATCCGGCTGGAAGTCGTCCGCCCCCATCCGGCAGCGCAGCGAGGTCACCATCAGCATGATGTCGAGCTTGCGGACCTCTTCGTCCTGGCTCGCCGCGCTCGCGGTGGTCGGCGTCATGATGAGTGCAGCAGCCGTCGCTGCGGCTGCAATCGTCTTCTTGAAATGCATGTCCCTGGTCTCCCTGAGGGCGAGTGTCCCGTGCCCACCGAAGGATCATGCACTGCAGAATTTACCGGGATTTAAACCTGCGCAGTAAACTGAACTTAACCATACCGAACTCCTTGCAAGCATGGGCAATCGCACTAAGTCCGAGGGGAGGACGCAAACACACAGGAGTTCCAGGATATGACAATCGCTGTAGGCGACCGCCTGCCCGACGTGAAGCTGGTCAAGGCCACCGCCGACGGGCCCGAGCAGGTTCAATCTTCCGACTATTTCAAGGGCAAGACCGTGGCACTGTTCGGCGTGCCGGGTGCGTTCACCCCCACCTGCTCCGCCAGGCACCTGCCCGGCTTCGTCGAGAAAGCAGACGATCTGAAGGCGAAGGGCGTCGACGAAATCGTCGCGACCGCGGTCAACGATGCCTTCGTGATGGGCGCCTGGAACCAGTCGGCCGGCAGCGAGGACATTACCGTCCTGGCAGACGGTAACGGCGAATTCGCCAAGGCCACCGGCCTCGATGCGGATTTTTCCGGCTTCGGCATGGGCCATCGCAGCCAGCGTTATTCGATGCTCGTCGAAGACGGCGTCGTGAAGCAGCTCAATGTCGAGGCACCGGGCGATTTCTCGGTCTCCAGCGCAGAGCATATGCTCGGCCAGATGTAGGCTGCCTGTCCGGCGCGGCTCGCCGCCGACCGGGTATCTTATCGACGATCGCAGAGGGGCGGGCCGCATCGGTCCGCCCTTTTCGTTTGCAGATCCAAGTTCTTCAGGCCTTGCCGGGTCCGTCGGCACATTGACCGCGCGATGCCGTTTCCAGGCCCGTGACCTTTCGGAGATACCCTTGTTTTTCAGTATATTGACGGCGTTTTTCGCGCGGGCGGTGTGACTATTGAGAACGGGTCCGGTCCATGTCCTGAGTCTTGCATTTTCGAGGGTTTGCGATGGCCCGGAACACAGGCCGATCGAAACTTCGGCCAATGCTGGCGGGGAACAAACTCCCAGAATTCGCCCTGCATTATGGCAGCGCGCGCGTGTAGGACAGAGCAGATGGGCTTGCCGGATGCAGACGGCGATCCGCCCGCAGCGGACGGCCTCGTCGTTCGCCCGGACCTTAACTCCCTAAGCCTGAGTTGCTCTCAATCGGCCCTTGGCTGCAACCTGAGCGAAAACCTCACGCAGAACCTCTGGCGTGGCCGCCTCGATCGCGCCAGCGGCGACCTCCTCGGACGACCAGCTCAATGTTGGCATTTCATCGTCCAGCATTTCCCAATCCGGAAACATTCGCTCGCCGACCTCTTCGGAAAGCGCCAGTCGGACCTCGCTATGGCGATCATCCTCGACAATTTTTGCATAGAGAGCATCAATCGCTGCGGGAGGCCCTTCGATCAATTGCAGATACAGATCGTGGCGACATATCAGCGCGCCGGTAATGTCGTTGAGGCGATTGTTACGCCGGGCTTGCATCAAGATTCCTGCAAGCATGGCGTGATCAAAACCAAAGGGATGTGAGCGGTAGATCAATTGCTTCATGTCATAATCCCCGTGGTTATCTGGCCTGTAGTCTACTCCACCGACCGGATGACCGACACAACAATTTTTGCCGCCAGTCTGCAATCGGGCGGTTGAGCACTGTGACGAATTGTCAGCTACGGGGTGGAGAGCGGTCAATGCAAATCGCTGGAAAGCTCGTGCTTCCGGATCGCGAGCATCACAGCAAAAGCAACAAGTGTGAGCCACGAAAGTGGGACCAAAAATTCGGTCCAACCCTTCTGCCCGCCCCAATCAAAATACGCCGAAACTGCGAGTAGAGTCCAGAACACCCAAGCAATCTGGATCGTGCGCCCGACGCTCACGCCGAGCCAATCTATAAGATGAAGCCGCCACGTCATAAAAATTAAACTCGCACAAGAATCGAGCGACCGCAACGGCGTCGATAACTGTCGGTCCGCTCCTGGCACATCGCTAGCTTGATCAAAGCGGCAAGAACGGGGTGGTAACCGGACAAGCTAAAACGGCCAGCTGGGCTCGCGAACGCAATCGAACTGCTACGCTGGGTTTGCGTTCCCGCCTCTCTTTAAGCGCCGCGACCAAAAAAAGAGGGTAACCCAACCCAAACCGGCAATCATGCCGGCATGTGCCGCTTCCTCGACTCCCCAAAGGTAATGGCAAGTGAAGAAAGCAAGCGAAGCACCGATCAGGAACTTATAGAGATTGTCGAGCCTATCTGTGGCAGACATGAGCCGGCTTCCTTAATCACTGATTTCGCGTTGAGAATGGAGCAGAACTTCTAAGTCCGCAATGGCGTCGTAAGCCGAAAGACGGCTTTCTGCCTAATTCTTCCGAACGCGGACTGCCTGCCAACCTTGGCACACGGTTTGGTCACGACAGTCCCGACCGCTTGCAAAACGTTTCGCACTAAAGATCATATTATCGTCTAAACAACCTAGATGGCGAGCGAACAGCAAGTTGGCGTACAACGACGCCACATTCTCGTCTTGGGTGGAACCGGGACTATCGGGCGCGCGACCGTGCGAACCCTCCTTTCTCGCGGACACAGCGTTGTCTGTTTGGTCAGGCCGGTTTCCAACCAGGGGGATAGCCTTTCGCGTTCGGCTGGCGAACTCGCTCATGCAGGAGCGACGCTCCGACCATGCGATTTGAGCGACCCCGGTTCGATTGCGAATGAAGGCATCAGGGGGGAGCGTTTTGATGCGATGCTCTCGTGCCTCGCATCTCGGACAGGGGCGCCTGACGATGCATGGCCGATCGATCACGATTGCCATGTAGCCGCTCTGCAGCAGGCAAAGGCATCGGAGATTCCGCACGTGATCTTGCTGTCTGCCATCTGTGTTCAGAAACCCATTCTGGAGTTCCAGAAGGCGAAGCTCGCATTTGAACGCAAGCTCATTGCATCGCAGGTCGACTACACGATCGTGAGGCCCACAGCCTTCTACAAATCCCTTTCAGGTCAAGTCGAGCGGGTCCGGCAAGGTAAGCCCTTCATGGTGTTCGGTGATGGCACGCTCACCTCCTGCAAGCCGATCAGCGATGACGACCTCGCAGCCTACCTTGCTGATTGCATCGACCTCCCGGAGCGGCGAAACCGTATCTTGGCGATTGGTGGACCGGGAAAAGCGATCACACCACGGATGCAGGGGGAAGAGCTGTTTTCTTTGATCGGACGCCCCCCGCGCTTCATCCATATTCCTATCGCCTTGCTTGACGTCTTCATCTTCGCTTTTGCGACCTTGGGGCGGTTTGTGCCTTCCCTTCGAGCGAAAGCTGAATTCGCGCGCATCGGTCGTTATTATGCGACAGAGTCCATGCTTGTGCTGAACCCGGCAAATGGTCGATATGATGCCGACGCTACACCATCGACGGGGTCTGATACCCTTTTCGGCTATTACGAGCAGTTGCTCGAGGGCGAGGTCACAGCTGAGCGCGGTGAGCACGCGGTCTTTTAGGTTCCGTATAGCAAGCGGCACTCTGCGGGAGCTCTTGCGATTTATGATCGGCGCACCGCTAGGTTCGTTTCAGCTTCTAAGATTTTCAAACCGAAAGCGGATGAGGTGGATGGCTCCCGCTCACGGCATCTAGGTGCCAAGATGGGTTGCTATCATGCAAACCCGAGCAAAGGAGCCATCCGTCATGGAGATTAGCACGATCGGCCTCGATTTGGCCAAGAACGTTTTTCAGGTTCATGCAGTGAGTCCGGCCGGCGAGGTCGTTATCCGCAAGACCTTGCGACGAGTTCAGATGCTTCCTTTCTTTGAGAAGCTGCCGCCGTGTCTGGTTGGCGTTGAGGCATGTGGGACATCGCACCACTGGGCGCGTGAGCTAAGAAAGCTGGGCCACGAAGTCCGCTTGATGCCGCCGGTATATGTGAAGCCTTATGTGAAGCGCGGAAAGAACGATGCCGCGGATGCCGAAGCCATTTGTGAAGCTGTGACCAGGCCCACCATGCGGTTCGTCGCGGTAAAGAGCCCCGAGCAACAAGCGTCGCTGGCCCTCCACCGAACCCGCCGCCTGCTGATCGGGCAGCGCACGCAATCGGTCAATCTGATGCGCAGCGTCCTTGCAGAGCAAGGCATTGCCATTCCGGTCGGGCTCGAGCGGGCTTTGCAGATGGCGCGGCAGATAGCCGAGCAGGAGAGCGATCTGGATCTTCCGGTCGACGCTGTCGGGGTCGCCTCTATGCTGTCAGAGCAGATCCTTCAGCTCCACGCCCAGTTGCGCAAACTCGACCTTCGTCTTGCCGCCTTGCAGCGTAGCGATGAGACCGCGCGGCGCTTGGCGACCATCCCCGGCATCGGGCCTGTTGGCGCAACCGCGCTTGCCGCCTCGGTAACCGATCCCAGTCAGTTCAGATCGGGCAGGCAGTTCGCAGCCTGGCTGGGGCTGACCCCGCGCCAGACCTCGAGCGGCGGCAAAGAGCGCTTGGGACGGATCACCAAGATGGGTGACAAATATCTACGGCAGTTACTCGTGATCGGTGCAACGTCGCTGGTCAGGCGTGCAAAGGAAAAGCCCGAAACAGCTGATCCGCGCCTCGTTGCGCTGCTCGCCCGAAAGCCAGCTCGGGTCGCTTCGGTTGCCATGGCCAACAAGATGGCCCGGGTCGCGTGGGCGGTCATGACACGCGGAGAGTGTTACCAAGCGAACCACGCACCGGCACTGGCGTCATAGTGGGTCAACAATTTAGCTGAGGAGACCAGCTTCACGAAGTTGTGAGAGCGAAGCGATGTGATGGTGAAACCGGTCGGACCGGGAGCAAGGATAACCCGATGACAGTCTTAGGCGTTAGAGCCTGCAAAGCCGATAGGACCTTGTTCACGGACCCCATCAGGGCCAGCAGTCCCACCCGACTGCATCAACAGGCCGGACAGACGACTGCACCCGACCCAAGGCCACATCATCACTTTAAGCTTGCAACGCGGGAGCCATCCACAGACGACTGTCTCCTCTCGGCCCCAAAATGGTTGAAGCGCATAGGCTGAGTCGATGGCAGGTATCGGGAACCCAAGAGGCTGTTCTCATGGCTGCTTTGGCGTCGCAAGCGAACAGTTCGCAATCAGTCCCGCTTTCCGCCTTTTCAGCCATACCCCATCAGCTTGAGCACTTCCTCGCGGCTGCGCGGATCGTCTAGGAAGGTGCCCATCATGCGGCTGGTGACCATGCCAACGCCGGGCGTGCGTACGCCGCGCGCGGTCATGCAGCTGTGCTGGGCATCGATGACCACGGCCACGCCCTGCGGCTTGAGGTGTTTCCAGATGCAATCGGCCACTTCGGCGGTCAGCCGCTCCTGCACCTGGAGACGCCGCGCAAAACCGTGGAGCACGCGGGCCAGCTTGGAAATGCCCACCACGCGGTCGTTCGGCATATAGGCGATGGCCGCCTTGCCGATAATTGGCGCCATGTGATGTTCGCAGTGCGACTGGAAGGGAATGTCCTTCAGCAGGACGATCTCGTTATAGCCGCCCACTTCCTCGAACACGCGATCGAGGTGGATGGCGGGGTCTTCATCGTAACCGATGCAATATTCTTTCCACGCGCGCGCGACCCGATTGGGGGTGTCGAGCAGGCCCTCGCGCGTCGGATCGTCGCCGGTCCATTCGATGAGCGTACGGATCGCAGCCTGTACGTGTTCTGGAACGGGAGGCTTTCCTCGGGGATCGTCTTCGTCGGGTCCGACCAGGCTGCTCACTTGCCGTTTTTCCTCCTGAACCTGGAGCGGAAGCGCTCCAGTCGGCTTCCCTTGCGGAAAAGACCGCCCTTTGCAAACGGCTCGAACATGTCCCCCGGACATTCGGGATCGAGCAGCCCGCTCTTGGCGAGGGTTTCCTCCGCTCCGTTGAGATCGGGCGCGTGATAGCGGACGAGATTACGTCCATCTTCGGTGATCGAGTGATCGATGACGGCCGCCATCGAGCCATGCCGCTCGAGCAACTCGCCGATCTCGTCTTCATCCAGCCCGCAATGTTCGGCGAGCAGCGAATGGCGGATTTTTCCGATAGCTTCGCAGGCGTGTTCATTGCCTTCGCGATCGCAGTCGATGAAGACGTCGCATTCACTGTCGAGCCCCATGGACCGGTTGTTCATGTTCGCCGAGCCGATGCGGAATATCCGGTCGTCTACGATCATGATCTTGGCATGGACATAAATTGCCGTGGTGCCGGTATAGGGATTCCAGATGCTGAAGCGGCCCTTGTGGTCGGCCTCGTCGATGGAACGGACGAGTTCCGCGCGGGCGTGATCCATCGCCTGCTGTTCGAGCCAGCCATCGGCGTGGCGTGGATGGACGATGACGATCTCGGGCGGATCATCCTCCGCCACCCTTGCGCAGATTGCCTCGCAGATGGCGCGCGATGCGAAATACTGGCTTTCCGCGTAAATCAGTTTCTTCGCGCGCTTGATATGATCGACGAAGAGTTTCTCTATTTCCCTTACCTCTTCCCAATCCCGGTGAGCGGCCCACGTTCGGGCAATGCCCACTTCGACATTCTCGAAATTGGCTTCGAGACCTTTCGGCCAGAGGCTCTCCTTGCTGGGCTGCATGGGCAACAGCGGCTTGCCCCCGGCGCGGATCCAGCGGTCGCGGCCGAGATCGCTCAGCGCATCGGCAACTTCGCCCTCCATCATCATGGAGGCATCATGCCACGGCCCGTACATGCGTCCATTGGGCGTAGTGCGGTGCTCTTCCGTTTCCTTGTGTTCGCGGGTGTCCCAGCGCTTGACGGTCATGTCGATCCCCCCGCAAACCGCGAGCCGGTTGTCGAGGACGGCGATCTTCTGGTGGTGGCTGCACCCGGTCGGATGCGCGCTGTCGAACTTGAAGTCGATCCGCCGGTGCCGGGCCCAGCGAACCAGATCCCACCACATCGATCCGCGCACCACGAATTTGAAAATCCCGAAGCTCCATTTCAGGATGCGGACCTCAAGCGTGGGCCGGTTCCGAACCAGCCAGCCGATGAAGCTTCCGAGCCGCGCCGGGTATTTGTCCTTGTAGCTGCGCTGCCACCAGTGCCGGCCATCCGCCAAATGGATACGCGTGTCGAAATCCCAGCCGATCAGGAAAATGCGGTGCCTCGCGTTCAGCATTGCCGCCTGCATCGCGGAGAAATAGTTCGCCGCATCGATCAGGACGGCTGCGCGCTCGACCTTCGCATAGCGCCAGACGCTGGGCGATTCGCCATCCTCGAGCCGTGACACCCGATCCGGGTCGGGCTTGTCCTCAGCTGGTTCGTTTGCCCCCTCCTCGAGCATGGCTATTCCTTGGCATCCTCTTTCTTTTCGGGAGTGACTTCGGCTTCGGTCTTCTCTTCCTTCTTACGCCGTTCGAACACCGAGCGCATGTGTTCCATGTCCTGTTCGGTCAGGTGCTTGGCGAAGTCGGGGAAATGATCTTCCTCTTCCTCGTCGATGTGATGACGGTAATCGTGGTCGAATGTCTTGAATTTCGTCAACCAGCCGCCTTCGGACATGTCGGTTGCGGCAAGATCGTTGAGCGCTTCTTCGATTTCATGATGCTCGGCAACCGAGTGACGGGTCTCGTCGGTGGTCGGCGGCTTGCGCAGCATGGTCGAATAAAGCGCCTGCTCTTCGGCCGCAGCGTGGCTCTTGAGTTCCTTTGTCAGTTCCTCGAACAGGGTCTTGCGTTCACCGCTCTCGCCGCTTGTTTCGAGCAGCTTGTCCAGCAACTCGCGATGCCGGTCGTGATCCTTCTTGAGGCGGTCGAAAATTTCCTGTGCATCAGCCATCGGTGCTGTTCTCCTTTTGCAATGAGAACAGGCGGGACCTCGCCGGGTTCCGCCATTGCTTGAACAGACGGACAAGCTCACTCATATCTGAAGCATGAAGCGTTCCGAAATCGGGCCGACACAGGCGCAGATGCAACAGATGGCCGAGGCTGTCGTCGGTTCCCTGCCGGAGGAATTCCGCGCCCAGATGGGCGAAATCGTGATGCGGGTGGAAGATTTCGCCACGCCTGAACAGCTCGGGGCAGTCGATCTCGAGAACAAGTGGGAACTGACCGGGCTATACGAAGGTGAAGCGCTGCCCGATCGTTCGATCTGGCAAAGCCACCGGATGCCGGCCCGGATCTGGCTATTCCGTGAGCCTCTCATCGCCGAGTGGCGCGAGACCGGTGTGCGTATGGACGATCTCGTGCGGCACGTGGTCATTCACGAAGCCGGTCACCATTTCGGTTTCAGCGATGAAGACATGCACGCGCTGGAAGAACGCGCGGGTTAACGGGGGCGGTTCGGCTCTCGCTCGGCATTCTCTTTATGTGAACCGAGAGCGGCCACGAGGCCCGGCCTCGCCAGACAGGTCCAGAAGGACCCGCGATCGACAGGCGCAGATTGCGGAAGATCACTTCGCATGTTGCGCCTCCCAGGATTTCGACGGTGACAGGTTCTGCAGTTCGCACCTGTTCGACTTTCGCGACCGATATGTCATTGTTTGTCCCCTTCGCACCCGGCGGCAGCCTCTTCCCCATGCTGTTTCCGGCGGATGTGATGGACTTTGTAACCGGACGCGAACCGCCCGCAATGCGAAGCTTCCGCGTTGCAGACGGAAACATCCTGAGTGTTGTATATTGCTGTCACGCGTATGGGGGACAGCGCTCCCGCCGTGAGCGCGATTCCTGCGGATCGAGCAATCTGGTGGAGCCAGAACCATTAAAGGCCACCCCTCTTGCAAGGGATGGCCTTTAATGGCGCGCCAGGAAGGATTCGAACCTCCGGCCGCCTGATTCGTAGTCAGGTACTCTATCCAGCTGAGCTACTGGCGCGTCGGAGGCGGCACATAGGCACGGCCTCCGTTCTTGGCAACACCTAATCCGGCATTTTTGCAAAGAGGGAACGTGCCAAATCTTGATCGAGCGGCGGCTTGTCGAGAGCATCTATCTCTTTTGGAGTGAACCACCCTACCTCCCCTCCCTCCATCGACCGGGGATCACAGCCCGGCAGCCGGCAATTGTAAAGAAGGATGACAATGGGACATTCATGTTTTGCGGGTTCTTGCTGGGCGAACGCTTCGGGGACCAGCGTGTCGGGAGGAAGGACCACAGCCAGCTCTTCTTCAATCTCCCGGACCAGCGCATTTGTAGGCGTTTCGTTCAGTTCGACCTTGCCCCCCGGGAATTCCCAGAGCCCGCCATGGTGCTTGTGTTTCGGACGCTTGTGCATCAGCCAGCGCCCCTCGCCGTCTTCGAGAGCAAGCGCCACGACTGGCATCCATGTCGGATTATTTTCCAAAACGATCTCTTCCGGCAACAATTTCTTAAGACCTGTCGGATTACCCCATGATTGTCAGCTACGAATTGACAATGGGGGCAAGTCAAGTGGTCCAATTTCTAAAAAGACTGGAACGCGATGAACGTGGTGCCACCGCTGTCGAGTACGGGCTGATCCTCGCGCTGATATTCTTGGCCTTGGTGGGAGCAGTCGAAGCCTTTGGACAAGAGACGATAGAAATGTGGAACAACATTTCTTCAGAAGTCCAAGCGGCAAGAGATTAATTCCCATTTGGCCAAGAATTGCACCGATCTGGTTACGAATTGTCAACCTGTCGGCGTCAGAACGAGGATAGCTCAAGCCGTTTGGACGCGGTGAGAGTCGGGTACCGAAGACTGAACCAGGAGACTACATATGAAGTTCATCAACAAGCTGCGCCAGAACGAAGAAGGTGCAACCGCCATCGAATACGGCCTGATCGCTGCTCTGATCGCCGTTGCTGCAATGACCGCCATGGGCGCACTGGGCAACGAACTTACCGAAACCTTCAACACGGTTTCGAGCACGATGTCGGCTGCGAACAACAAGTAATATTCATTACTTAGGAGGAAAGGCGGCGAGGGAAACCTCGCCGCCTTTTCTTTTTGTGCCTCCCTTACCGGGAGGCATTACCACTCTGGTGATCGCGTTATCTCCCGCGCACCACGATCTTGACCTTCTGGCCCGCGCTCACGCCTTGATTGGACGAGAGACCGTTAAGGACCCGGAAGCGCTCTTCCTGTGCATCCGAATAGGCCATCCGGCGGGCAAGCGAGCTGACCGTGTCGCCACTCTGCACCGTCACGACATCCAGGACGCGAGGCACCACATTGGCTGCTTCCTGCTGCGAGATGCGGCGCATCGATGCGAACATCTGGTTGAACGTGCCTGCCTGGCCCGCCGGGGTGATGGCGAGGAAGTGATAGGCCCGGTCGTTGGAGAATTCATAGGCGAAGACGGTAACATCCACCTGGCCGCTGCCGCCATTGACCCGCGCCGTGCCGTAAGCGGCCGGCAGTCCGTTCACGGTGGTCGTCTGGATGTTGGCCGGACGGATCTGCTGCTGCTGGCTCAGGCCTGCGAAGATGCTGTTCACATAGGTTTGCAAATTGCCGTTATACTGCGCCAGAGAGAACTGGGCCTTGCCGCTCTGACCATTGATGGTCACCGCGTCCGTGCCGTTGACCATGTAGAACCCTTGCGGTGCCTGGAAGGACAATCGCAGGTTCGGATGGATGAACTGGCGGCCCTCGACGATGCCCTGATCGGGATCGTCGCCATAGGTCAGCCCATCGATCCGCGTCAGGAAGGTATCCCGATTGGTCACGCCGGTCATGCCCTGCGCACGGCTGAGGGCGGACTGTACGCGGCTGGCAGGATCCGGGTGGGTCGATGCCCATTCCGGTAGTCGCGCATCGTCACGGCCCTGCAGGCGGGCGTCGAGCGCATTCTGTGCAGCAAGGCTGGCGAGCACAGTCGCCATCGCACGGGGATCATAGCCGGCGGAATTGAGATATTCGATGCCCTTCACGTCGGCCTCGAGTTCCTGCTCGCGCGAGAAGCTCAGTGTCAGCATCTGCGAGCCCTGCAACGCAGCCTGGCCGATCTGTTGTCCAAGCGGATTGCTGCCAAGAAGCACGCTCGACAGGATTGCGCCAGCGGCGCCGAGAAGCGTATTTCGCTGGGCGGCAGCCTGACGACGCTGCGAGTGACGCAATGCGACGTGGGCGACTTCGTGGCCGAGCACGCCAGCCAGTTCGGCCTCGTTGTTCATGAGCGTGACGAGCTGGCGCGTCGTGTAAACGTATCCGCCGGGGATCGCGAAGGCGTTGTTGACCGGGCTGTTCACCAAGCTGACCGTGAAACTTTCGCGAGCATTACCGAGACCGGACTGGACGGCGATGTTCTGGCCGATCTCGCGGACATACTGCGCCTGCGGACCTGTCATCGCGCCGCCGAATTCAGAGAGAAGCTGGGGGTGCGCTTCGGCCCCGATCTGGGCTTCGCTCTGCGTGATCGGTGCGGACGAATCGGGAATATTCCCGCCTCCCGGCAGGGCAGCACAGCCCCCGAGCGCGAGCGAGAGCGTGGCGGTCGAAGCGGCGGCGAGTGATTTCAGGCTGGGCATTTGTTTTAAGCTCCCCTTGCATGGACGCGCAGGGATACGCCCTCACGCCCGTAAGTTCTGTCTATGCAAGGGGAAACCTGAATAGCGGGAGCTTTGTTCCCGGCACCGGAAAAGAGGCGCTTAGCCGGCGATCTGGAGGAACCGCTCTTCGCGCATACGCTTGAGCTCGTCCGCAGAATTGCGCGACAGCATATCCAGCTCTTCGCCGATCGCAGTGCCAAGCGCCTTGGCTGCTGCCCGAGGATCACGATGGGCGCCGCCCACTGGCTCTTTCACGATACGGTCGATCACGCCGAGCTTTTCGAGGTTCTGGGCGGTGATCTTCATCGCTTCGGCAGCATCGGGTGCCTTTTCGGCCGTGCGCCAGAGGATCGAGGCGCAACCTTCGGGAGAGATGACCGAATAGACGGCATGTTCGAACATCAGCACGCGTTCTGCACTCGCCAGCGCGACCGCGCCGCCTGAACCGCCCTCGCCCACGATGCTCGCCACCATGGGGACAGGAAGGGCAAGACAAGCTTCGGTCGAACGGGCGATGGCTTCTGCCTGCCCACGCTCTTCTGCTTCGACCCCGGGGAAAGCGCCTGACGTATCAACCAGCGTGACAACGGGCAGGCCGAAACGTCCTGCCAGTTCCATCAAGCGGATTGCCTTGCGGTACCCTTCGGGCTTGCCCATGCCGAAATTGTGCCGGATGCGGCTGGCGGTATCGTTGCCTTTCTCGTGCCCGATCAGCACAATTTTTCGTCCATTCAGCTTCGCGAAGCCGCCCATGATCGCTTCGTCCTCGCCGAAGGCACGGTCTCCGCCCAGCGGCATGAATTCTTCGAACGCATGCTCGACATAGTCGCGAAAATGCGGGCGCGAAGGATGCCGCGCAACCTGCGTCTTCTGCCAGGGCGTGAGGGATTCGTAGGTACTCTCCAGCAAAGTCGCGCTCTTTACTTCGAGCCGCTTCAGCTCGTTCGAGATATCGACTTCATCGCCTTCCGACGCTGCACGCAGTTCGGCAATGCGCTTTTCGAGTTCGGCGACCGGCTTTTCGAATTCTAGATAGGAAATCATCGCCAGTCCGCTAGTCGCTGCGGCGCACCTGCGCAAGCGGGTGGCGTTCATTGACGAGCTTCACCAGCCTTGCGGCATCGACATGCGTATAGATCTGCGTCGTCGCGATATCGGCATGTCCAAGCAGCGTCTGCAAGGCGCGAAGATCCGCCCCGCCTTCCAGCAAGTGGGTTGCGAATGCGTGTCGCAGGACGTGGGGGCTGAGCTTTTCAGGCGGCAGATCGGCGCGGACCGCAAGCTCCTTGAGCATCTGGTAAAGACGGATGCGCGTCAGGTGCCCGCTGCGTGAAGGAAAAAGGTAGCGCGAAGCCGAAGGGCGGACCGCGAGCCAGCGGGAAAGCGCCTGTCTTGCCCGCCTGCTGACCGGGACCAATCGGGCCTGGCCGCCTTTGCCCGTAACCGTGAGGAACGGTTCGTCGCGCGGGACGGAGGCGAGCGGAAGCGATACGAGCTCTGTCGCGCGCAGGCCGGAGCCGTAGAGGAGTTCGAGCATGACGAGCAGCCGAACGGCTTCGGGCCTGTCACTCGTCGCCTCGTCTTCTGCGCGGGAAAACAGCGCCTCGACTTGCGCGTGTGTGAGTATCTTGGGCAGTGGCCGCCGGGTCGCGGGGCGCGGTAGCGCATGTGTCGGATCATCCTCCCGCTCGCCCTCGTCGACCAGAAAGCCGTAGAATTGTCGGAGCGCCGAAATCTTGCGGGCCACTGTGGACGGCGCCAGAGACGACCAGCCTTGACCAAGTTTTGCCAATTGCGCGGCGCTGGCATCTGCCAGATCGCCACCAAGCAATTCATCTGCCTGATGCAGATCGCGGCCGTAGGCGAGCAATGTGTTCCTCGCCGCCCCGCGTTCTGCGGCGAGCATAGCCAGAAAATCGTCGATACTGCTCACGCTATGCGCGCGCGACCGCCTCCGCGGCGATCATTCTGGCTTCCGCCTCCAGACCCACGCGATTGAGCGCCGAAACGATATGGAAGAGATGACGCGAAGTCATCTGCTCCCAGCTTGTTCCCTGCATGCCCAGCCCAGCGAGGATCGCGACGAGCGCGGCATTGTCCGCTTCGGCCGCCTTGTCGATCATCACGGTCCATGCGGTCGGAGCCGAGAGGTCCACCCCGAGCCGATCGCTGTACTCGCTGATATTTCCCGTATCCGTTCTTCCGAGACCCGCCAGCCCCGCCACAAACATGCGGGATTTACGCTTGCTGGAGGAATCGTCACTGTCGAAGAAGCTATCGATCGCGCCATCGGAAACCTGCGCTCCCTCGGGATCGGCCAGCGCAAGCTGTGCCCAGCCGAGCGAGCCCTCTTCAACTATTTCCGACCACCGCAGTGCATCGCGCTCGAGCCCTGCGGTGAGCATCGAAGCTATGAGCTGATCGGCATCCTCTGCAAATTCGTCGCTTGGCGTCAGCCGCGCGGCTGCATAGGCGGTGAGAACCAGGCGCCCGTAATCCGCTTGGCCACCACCCCAGACATCCGTGATCGCAGCGAGCCTTTCGGCCGGTGCCGGATCGACATAGGCATCGCGTAATCTTCCCGCGAGGACCGGACCGACCCCACCGGTCTCGGCCCCACGATTGGCGTAAATCTGCGAATACAAGTCCACCATCGCCTTCGCCGAAAGGATGCCGGAAGCCGCCGCTACATCGGCCCCGTTCAGGCGCTGGATGGGCGGAAGGGCCGGAATCAGCGCCGAGGACTTCAGATAATAGGGGTCGAGCGTCTCGGCGATATTCTCGGGAATGGGTTCGCCGAGCGCATTCGCCAGGGCGAAGCGCCAAGGGTTCATCTCGTCGATGCCATCCCATTCGATGGTCACCGCACGGCGACCTTGCCCCGCAGCACCCGCGAACCGCTGTGCCAGCAGGACATCGATGCGGTCTTCCTCGGTCTGGTTGAGTAGGCGGCGCAGATCGTTCTGCGCCGAAGTAGCCTCTCCCGCATAGGAGGAGCAGATGCCTTCCAGCATAGACCACTGGAGACCTTCACCTTCGACTCCGTCGAGCCGCACCACCGGACATGCGCCGACGATATCCGCTGTGCCCAGATAGGCCCCGAGCGCCGCATTGACGAGCGAGCCGTTGTAATCGGCAGTGTCGACATCCTGTACCAGGGCGCGTGCGGCGACATGCTCGCCCATCGTATTGAGCGTGCTGGCTCTCAGCGCAGCAAATTGCACCGGGTCCATTCCATCCGGTGCATTGAGCCGGCTCGCCAGCGTCCGCCGCAGCAAGATATGCCCCCAGCGGGAGATCAGCGGACCTTCCATCGCACCGAGCGCGGCCTGCACAATCGATGCCGGTTGCCGCGCGAGCGACGCCGTGGGCAAACCGCCCTCACCCGGCCCGATCACTCCGATTTCGCTCGTGGAGCGACGCGCTGCGGGGGGTATATCGAAACGCGGCTTGAGTCCGAAGAGATCGTCGAGTTCCTCGGTGGTCATCGCCTCGAGTTCGGCGACCGAGGGGATATCCGATAAATCCACATCCGAAGTGTCGACCGGCCTTGCCGCCCTCGGCAACGGCTGGACCACTTCCCCACTTTGCGCAGGTTCGGCCGGATTCGGTGAAGATGTCGGTGCGGGAGCCGGTGCGGGTGTCGGCGATGGACTGGGCGCGGGAGTATCCATCCCCCGCGGCAGGATGCTCTCGGGCGAGCGCTGGGCGAGGACCACGGTGGAAGACAGCGCGAGCGCCGCGCCGGCCAGGAGAAAACCGCGAGTCACAGGGTGCCCTCCGGAATTTCGACCGGCTGGCTGATCGGGCGCAGGGGCTCTTCGCCTCCGTCAATCCACGCAGCGACAAGAATTCCGACGATGACCAGCACTCCGACCCACAGAATGCCTGAACGTTTGACGGCCAAGTTTTTCGTATCCTCGTGCAATAATCCGATGGCTTGCCCGCGCCCTAGCGCATCTATAGGCCGAGCGGCAATGAGCAACGCGCACTCTATGACCGGCAACGGTGGGCTCGCCGCATCGGCGGGGCGGATCGACCGTCCTCTCGTGCTAGTGGGTCTCATGGGCGTGGGAAAATCCACCATCGGCCGCAGGCTGGCGAATGCGTTGGACCGCAGCTTCGTGGATGCCGACGAGGAGATCGAGCGCGCAGCCGACCGCATTGTTTCCGAGATATTCGAAGCCCACGGAGAGGCCTATTTCCGCGACGGGGAGCGGCGCGTGATTGCGCGGCTCATGGATGAAGGTCACGGCGTCATCGCGACCGGCGGCGGGGCATTCGTCGACGATGAAACCCGGGCGCTGGTGCTGGAAAAAGGCATTGCGATCTGGCTCGATTGCGATCTCGAGACGCTGGTCGAACGGACATCGCGCAAGAATACGCGGCCGCTGCTCAAATCCGGCGAACCGCGCGCGATCCTGCAAGGACTGAAGGAAAAACGAAGCCCGGCCTACGCGCAGGCGCAAATCCGCGTGGTGACCGATGACGGCCCGCACGAGGCGACGGTGAACCGCATTCTGGAGGAACTCGCTACATGGCGCTGATCCCGGTCGAACTTGCCGGGCGCAGCTATGAGGTGCGCGTGGGGCGCGGGTTTCTGGCCGATGTTGCCAGCGCGGCGGCTCCATTCCTGCGCAAGACCCGGGTGCCGATCGTCGCCGATGCCAATGCCAAAGCGCATTGGGGCGCGGCTATCGAGCGTTCCCTGACAGTGGCAGGGAAAGAGCCGCAGTGGTATGAGGTCGAGCCCGGCGAAGGTTCGAAAAGCTGGGAAAGCCTGACAAGGCTGACCGACTGGCTGCTTGCCGAAGGCGTCGAGCGGGGCGACCATGTTCTTGCTCTGGGCGGCGGCGTCGTGGGGGACCTCACCGGTTTTGCCTGCGCCATCCTCAAGCGTGGCTGCGGTTTCATGCAATTGCCCACCACCCTCCTCGCACAGGTGGACAGTTCGGTCGGTGGCAAGACCGCGATCAATACGGCGGCGGGCAAGAACCTCGTCGGCGCCTTCCACCAGCCATCACTGGTGCTGGCGGACCTCGACAGCTTGTCCACACTCCCCGCGCGCGAGCTGCGCGCAGGTTATGCCGAAGTGCTCAAATACGGCGTTCTTGGCGATGCGGATTTCTTCCGCTGGCTGGAAGAACACGGAGAGCATGTACTGGCTCTCGAAGCCGACGCGCTGGAACAGGCGGTCGCGACCAGCGTGACTGCGAAGGCACGGATCGTCGCGCAAGACGAGCGCGAAACCAGCGGCGCGCGGGCGCTTCTCAACTTGGGCCATACCTTCGGCCACGCGCTCGAGGCCGAGACCGGATTTTCCGACCGGCTGCTGCACGGTGAAGCCGTGGCGCTGGGGATGGTTCTGGCGGCGCGGTACTCGGCCCGGCGCGGCGAGATGTCGCTGGACCATGCCGCGCGTGTGACCCGTTCTGTGGATGTTGCGGGTCTCCCCGCAGAAATTTCGGCTCTTGGCCTCGATTGCACCGGCAGGAAGCTTGCCGATCACATGTTGCACGACAAGAAGATGGATGCCGGAACGCTTCCGTTCATCCTCTTGCGAGGACTTGGCGACGCCTATCTCGCACACGATGTCGAACTTGAGGACGTTGCTTCATTCCTCGACGAGCAACTCCAGGCGCACTAATTAAGCCAGGCGTTCAACTCGCCCGTGGTTGCAGCCGTGTGATCTTCCCATCCCTCAGCGGCTGGTAGTCCGCCATCATCGCGTCATGTTCGGCGAAGAGCCGTTCGATCTCGCTGCGACGATCCAGGATCATCTGCGCGATGCCCGGTGCCAGGCTTTCACCATCGCCGATCTTGCCCAATACGCTCGCGAGGTCGCTTACCGTCGCGTCGTTGGGGGTCTTGAAGAAATGCCCCTTGGTGTCGAAAAACCCCGTTCCCCTGTGTGCCATCCGTTTGCTCCTGCATGCCGTTTCAACATGCGACTCGAAGGCACCAAGTATCCTCGCGAAGACGATTCGTTAAAAGCGGATTTACCAAGAACGTCCCGGATTGGCCCGAAATCGCAAGAATCTGTCTTGCGTTCGCACGACCTGTTGCGCGGGATTTTGGTTAAACCGCAGCGCTTGATTACTATTCGAGTTCGAGGATGACCTCGTCCACCGCCAAGCTGTCCCCCTCGGCAGCGTTGATCTTTCCAACCACCGCCTGCTTTTCGGCGCGCAGGATGTTCTCCATCTTCATCGCCTCGACCGTGGCGAGCGGCTGGCCCGGCTGGACTTCCTCGCCCTCCGCCACATGGAGCTTCACCAGCAGACCCGGCATCGGACAGATCAGCATCTTTGAAAGGTCCGGTGGCTGCTTCTCGATCATGTGCGATGCGAGATGGGCGATGCGGGTCTGGAGAATCCGAAGCGTGTGCGTGGCACCGCGCGTGGTCATGGCATAGCCGGTGCGCGTGGGCTTCAGCTGGATCGTGTAGACGTCGATCGGTTCGGCGTCCTCGCCCGTATCATCGCCATAGAGTTCGACATCGACCATGCTTTCGCCGGGCGTGTACTGCATCTCGATCGTGACCTGCTCGCCGTCCACGGTCAGCGCGTCTTCTTCCAGCCGCACATCGTGGCTGGTCGAAGCTTCCTCACGCTCCCCGATACGGATAGTCCAGTCACCCGGAGCATAGAGATCGTCCGACAGCTGGCCTTCGATCCGCCGCGCACGATCGGCATCGGCGGTGGCGATCACGCCGCCCACGGCAGCCAGCACGCGGGTGAGATCACCGCTTGCCGGGGCTCCTTCGAAGCCTTCTGGATATTCCTCTGCAATAAAGCCCGTGGTCAGTTCACCCGACCGGAAACGCTCGTGCTGCATGATGGCACTGAGGAAATCGACATTGTGGCCCAGCCCCTCGATGCGAAAGGCGTCGAGCGCGGCGACCTGCAGGTCCGCGGCTTCGTCGCGCGTTTCGCCCCAGGTGACCAGCTTGGCGATCATCGGGTCGTAGAACATCGACACCTCGCCGCCTTCGAACACGCCGTCATCGACGCGGATACCGTCGACGCCGCGGCGGCCGTTCGCGTCGCCGTCGTCGGCCCATGGTTCGACCGGCGGCTGGTAGTGCACCAAACGCCCCGTCGAGGGCAGGAAACCGCGATACGGGTCTTCGGCATAGACACGGTTTTCGATCGCCCAGCCGTCGATGGTCACATCGTCCTGCGTCATCGCGAGCTTTTCGCCCGCCGCGACGCGGATCATCTGCTCGACCAAGTCGACGCCCGTGATCGCCTCGGTGACGGGATGTTCCACCTGCAGGCGGGTGTTCATTTCGAGGAAGTAGAAGCTCTCGCCCGTCGGGTCCGCTCCCGAGACGATCAGTTCGACCGTCCCTGCGCTGTGATAATCGACTGCCTTGGACAGCGCCACGCACTGCTCGCCCATCGCCTTGCGCATCTTCGGAGTCACGAAGGGGGAAGGCGCCTCTTCAACCACTTTCTGGTGCCGGCGCTGGATGCTGCATTCGCGCTCGTTGAGGTAGATCACGTTGCCGTGCTTGTCGCCGAGGATCTGGATCTCGATATGGCGCGGGTTCTCGATGAATTTCTCGATGAAGACACGGTCGTCGCCGAAGGAGTTGAGACCTTCGCGCTTGGTCGCCTCGAAGCCTTCGCGCACGTCCTTCTCGCTCCATGCGAGGCGCATGCCCTTGCCGCCGCCGCCAGCGCTGGCCTTCATCATCACCGGATAGCCGATATCGTTGCTGATCTCGACCGCATGGTCGGTATCGCGGATTTCGCCGACAAAGCCTGGGACGACATTGACGCCCGCCTCAAGGGCCAGCTTCTTGCTCTCGATCTTGTCTCCCATCGCGGCGATGGCATTGGCGGGCGGACCAATAAAGGCGATGTTCTCTTTGGCCAGCGCTTCAACGAAGCTCGCGCGTTCGGACAGGAAGCCGTAGCCCGGGTGCACGGCCTCGGCACCGGTCTGCTTGCAGGCCGCGATGATCTTGTCGGCAACCAGATAGCTCTCGGCTGCGGCGGCAGGGCCAATATGCACCGCTTCGTCCGCCATCTTCACGAATGGAGCGCGAGCATCGGCATCGGAATAGACCGCGACGGTCTGGATACCCATGCGGCGTGCCGTCTTGATGACGCGGCAGGCAATTTCACCGCGGTTGGCGATCAGGATCTTGGAAAACAAACGGGCCTCCGGAGGCGGTCAAAAAGCGTGTTGCAACGCCCATGCCGCAGCGGAGGCCCGGTATCAAGTTATGCTGGTAGCATCATTCGCCCACGTCGATATGACCGATGTGACGTTGCTCCTCCTGAATAGAATCGTTGAACTCCGCCCACAGCGCCTTGGCCTTGTCCTCGCCGCCGACCTGCTTCACGAATTCAGCCTCCCACTCCTTGTCGTAGGGATTTTCCTTCCAGGCCATCGCCGCTGGTCCGTCTTTCATCTTGAAGGCGACGATCGAGTGCCACTCCCCCGTCTGCATGTGAAAATCCATCACATCGTTGCGGCCGAGCGCTTCGTCGACCTTTTCGTACATCTCGATGATCTCGTGCGCGCGTTCGCCCTTGCCGGATTTCCACTTGATCATGCTGATGTTGTACCAGTCGACCTCGCGCATTTCCTGCGCGCTGGCGGCGGTAGGTGCGGATGCGGCGGTCATTCCCATGCCGAGTGCGGCAACGGTCAAAAGTAGCTTCTTCATGCAGTCTTCTCCCCTGTATTCAGGAATGCGACCCTAAGAAGCGATCCGGTTTCTTGATAATGCTGATGTACCCCCAGCGCCGCGCATCGGAGGCTTGTTTCATCGACCTGTCAAGCTTTCTGGATTCAGGTTCCAGTTCAGAGGCTTGCCGAATATCGAATCAGGGCGTGGGCGTAGAAATCCGCGCCGCGGCGGTCGCCTTCGCCATCAAGCAGGCGCGGCATGGCCTCTGCGAGTCGCGTGATATTCGGTTTCGATAGCTCGCCCAGCGGGGAAACATAGATGCCGATGGTGAAAAGGATTGCGCCCGTCTCCGGCAGTCGGCGCAGCGTCTGGCGTTCGGAACGGACGAACAGCGTTTCGCCAGCGTTTTCGGGCGTGACATGGGCGAAGGCGCGCTCGGGCGGCTCGGCCGCCCAGCGGCGCTCGCACGTCGCGGCGATGAACCAGTTGCAGCGGCCGTAGATCGCACCCGGCGTGAGCTTGGCCATGAAATTGTCGACCCCGCTGCCGAGCTGTTCCTCATAGCCCTGGATCGGCGCGTGCAGCGCGCGGAGCGGCAGGCCCAGCTTTGCGGCAGGCTCCCAGTCGGACGGCCAAACCACCGCTGCGCCGATGAGGCGGTATTGCTCGTCGCCCGGGCGGAGGGTGAGCAGGCACATATCCTCGTGATGCGCAGCCGCCACTTCGGGCAGGCTGCCGGAGAGGCCCAGGATGGCAGCCAGCTCTGCGCCGGGTGCCTCGACCTCGGGGGAAAGCTGGATACCCTCAGGATAGGCAGCGAAGCCCTCGGCGCGCGCGGCAAGGTCTGGATCGGGCTGGAGCCATTCGCTCTCGTCCAGCTTGGCGAGCCCCATCTTGAGCACGCCCCCGCCCCGGGCCTTGGGCAGGAGTTCGTCGACGGAGAAGCCGAGGGTCAATCGCGCGTCCGCTTGATGATACCGCGCGCAAACCACTGAAGGAATAGCACGCACACGACGCCATAGATGATTGTCGGTATTGCACCGCCAGCCAGATAACTAGGCGGATCTGGCGTCTCACCTGGATTTGTGAACTTTACGATTTCGAAAACCATGGAGGCTGCGCCCCAATAGAGGACCGAGAACAACGAGAAACCGAGACTCGCGATCCTGACAAACCGGCCAATCACTCCGCCGGTTCCGCCACCTTGCATGCCCGCATCGGCTCTTCCTGCTCTAGCGGCGTTAGCCCGAGCTTCGCAAACAGTGCCGCATCGCTATCGTCGCCCGCATTGGGCGCGGTGAGCAGCTTGTCGCCGGTGAAGATCGAGTTCGCGCCCGCCATGAAGCACAGCGCCTGCGTGGCTTCGGACATGCTCTCGCGGCCCGCGCTCAGCCGCACCATACTCATGGGCATGCAGATGCGCGCCACCGCCACCGTGCGGACGAATTCGATATCGTCGATCTTGGCGAGCGGCGTATCGGCCAGCATGTCCCCCAGCACCGTGCCCTTGACCGGAACCAGCGCATTGACCGGCACGCTTTCGGGATGGCGTTCAAGCGTGGCGAGCGTGTGGACGAAGCCCACCCTGTCGCTGCGCGTCTCGCCCATGCCGACGATCCCGCCGCTGCACACGTTGATGCCCGCATCGCGCACGTTCTGCAGCGTATCGAGGCGGTCCTCGTACTTGCGGCTGGAGATCACCCGTTCGTAATATTCCGGGCCGGTGTCGACATTATGGTTGTAGTAATCGAGGCCCGCTTCCTTGAGCATGTCCGCCTGCTTGGGCGTCAGCATGCCCAGCGTCATGCAGGTTTCGAGCCCCATGGCGCGCACGCCCTTCACGATTTCGACGATCGCCGGCATGTCGCGGTCCTTGGGGTTGCGCCAGGCGGCACCCATGCAGAACCGCTGGCTGCCCGCATCCTTCGCCTGCGCCGCCCGCTGGAGGACCGATTGGACCTCCATCAGCTTGGTCGCCTCGACGCCGCTATCGGCCTTCACCGATTGCGAGCAATAGCCGCAATCCTCCGGACATCCGCCGGTCTTGATCGACAGCAACGTGCAGAGCTGCACCTGCTCGGGCGGATGGAACTCGCGGTGGACCGTGGCGGCTTGGAAGAGCAGCTCGGTAAAGGAAAGGTCGAACAGCCCTGCAATTTCCTCGCGGATCCAGTCGTTACGGATTTCAGTCATTGAGTCTCATCATCATAAAGTCGGCTTCCATACGCGGTAGACGCCCCAAAAGGTAATTGCAGTTACCGTAAGCATCACGCCCCAACCAAGGTAGTCTGCCCACCAATAGTAACGCGGACCTGCGCTCGGATCCAGGAATCGCGCAGCCACCGCGACGGTGATCCACAATGCGATAGGCACAGTAAAGACTAGCGAAGCGAGTAACGCGACAGACCCCATTATTCGAAGGAACAGGACCATCAGTGCGCCCTCACTCCGCCGCCTCGTCCAGATCCTCTCCTGCAGGCGGCATGTTGTGGCCGAGCAACCGCAGCACGTCCGCCGCGCATTCGACCACGTTGCTGCCAGGCCCGTAGATCCCCTGTACCCCGGCATCGCGAAGGAAGTCGTAATCCTTCTGCGGGATCACGCCGCCGGCGATCACCTTGATGTCGCTGCGACCGGCCTCTTTCAGCAGGCCGATCAATTCGGGGATCAGCGTCTTGTGTCCGGCAGCCAGCGACGATGCCCCGATGGCATCGACATCCTTCTCCAATGCCATGTCGCGTGTTTCCACAGGGGTCTGGAACAGCGGGCCGGAGACGACCTCGAAGCCCATGTCGGCGAAGGCGCTGGCGATTACGTTCGCGCCGCGGTCATGCCCGTCCTGCCCCATCTTGGCGACCATCAACTTCGGCGCACGGCCGAGGCGGCGTTCGACCGCCTTCACGCCTTCCACCACCTGGGCATAGCGATCATCCTCGGCATAGGCCTTGGAATAGATGCCGCGCACGGGCGTGGGCAGCGTGTCGTAGCGGCCATAGGCGTCTTCCATCGCCTGGCTGATTTCGCCCAGCGTGGCATCATGACGGGCAGCCTCGACCGCGAGAGCGAGCAAATTGCCGTCACGCTGCGCCGCTCCGCGAGCCAGCGCGTCGAGCGCAGCGCGGCAGGCCATGTCGTCGCGCCCTGCGCGCACCTTCTCCAGCCGCGCAATCTGGCTCTGGCGTACGGCATGGTTGTCGATATCGAGCGTGTCGATCTGGTCTTCCTTGTCGCGGCGGTACTTGTTGACGCCCACGATCACGGTCTCGCCCCGGTCCACGCTGGCCTGCTTGGCGGCGGCGGCGCTTTCGATGGCGGCCTTGGGCTTCCCACTCGCGACATATTCGGTCATGCCGCCCGTTGCCTCGACCTCATCGAGCATGGCCTTAGCCTGTTCCACCAGCGCGGCGGTGAGGCTTTCGATGTAGTAGCTTCCGCCCAGCGGATCGGCGACATGGGTGATGCCAGTCTCTTCCTGGATCACCAGCTGGGTATTGCGCGCGATGCGGGCGCTGAAATCGGTCGGCAGCGCGATCGCCTCGTCCAGCGCATTGGTGTGGAGCGACTGGGTGCCGCCTAGCACCGCCGCCATCGCTTCGATCGTGGTGCGGATGACGTTGTTGTAGGGATCCTGCTCCTGCAGACTGACACCGCTCGTCTGGCAGTGCGTGCGGAGCATCTTCGACTTGGGGTTCTGCGCGCCAAGCTCTTCCATGACATCGTGCCACAGATGGCGGGCAGCGCGCATCTTGGCGATCTCCATGAAGAAGTTCATGCCGATGCCCCAGAAGAAGGACAGGCGCGGCGCGAAAGCATCGATGTCGAGGCCCGCTTCCATCGCGCGCTTGGCGTATTCCTTGCCGTCGGCGATGGTGAAGGCGAGTTCCTGCACCGCGGTCGCCCCGGCCTCGTGCATGTGATAGCCACTGATCGAAATGCTGTTGAATTTCGGCATGTTGGCCGAGGTATATGCGATGATGTCGGAGACGATCCGCATGCTCGGTTCGGGTGGGTATATATAGGTATTGCGGACCATGAACTCCTTGAGGATGTCGTTCTGGATGGTCCCCGAAAGCTTGTCCTGGCTCACGCCCTGCCGCTCCGCCGCGACGATGTAGAAGGCCAGCACGGGGATGACCGCGCCGTTCATCGTCATGGAAACGCTCATGGTGTCGAGCGGGATCTGGTCGAACAGGATTTCCATGTCGCGCACGGTGTCGATCGCGACGCCTGCCTTCCCAACATCGCCGACCACGCGCGGGTGGTCGCTGTCATAGCCGCGGTGCGTGGCGAGGTCGAAAGCGACCGACAGGCCCTTCTGGCCTGCGGCCAGGTTGCGGCGATAGAAGGCGTTCGATTCCTCGGCGGTGGAGAAGCCTGCGTACTGGCGGATGGTCCACGGACGGCCGGTGTACATCGAGGCATAGGGGCCGCGCGTGAAGGGCGCGATGCCGGGAACGCCAGGATCGAGACCCTCGGTGTCCTCGCTGGTGTAGAGCGGCTTTACCGCAATCCCCTCGGGCGTGTGCCAGGTGAGGTCGCGGCCCTTCACCTCCTTGTCGGCGCGGGATTTCCAGTCGTCGTAAGTGGGGGTCTTATCTTCAGCCATAACATCCGTTCGCCCTGAGCCTGTCGAAGGGCAGTCCTTGCTTCTAGCGGTCCCGTTGTCCACAAAGAAGGACGGTGCTTCGACAGGCTCAGCACGAACGGGGTGAGAGGTCAGCGCCTAGTTCGACCAGTGCGCGTTTTCCTTGGGCGTTTCCATGATCTCGGTAAGCTGGCCCATCATGTCCTTGGGGTGGAGGAAGAAGATCGGCGTGCCATGCGCGCCGATCCGCGTGGGGCCGAGGATGCGCTTGCCCAGCTCCTCGAACCATTTGCGCGCGTCCTCGATATCCTCGACCTCGTAGCAGACATGGTGCTGCGCGCCGGCGGGGTTCTTCTCGAGAAATTTCGCGATGGGGCTGTCGGGTCCGAGCGGCTCGATCAGCTCGATCTGCGTGCCTTTGGTCCCGTCGAGACCGGGCGTGTCGACAAAGCAGACCTTTACCCCTTGCGCCTCGAGATCGAAGGGCTTGTGAAACGAGGTCGCGCCCATGACATCGCGATAATAGCGCACCGATTCCTCGATTGAGGGCGTGGCGACGCCGATGTGGTTGAGACGGCCGAGTTTCACCATATATCTCCCAAGAACGCCGCTAGGCGGTGGTATTCCTCAATGATCAAGACCACGGGGGCAACAAAACCGCCGAAAAAAATCACAGCAAGACTTATCCAGAATGCTAACGGTTCATCCCTGCGATGCGAAGCACGACCCTCGTAAGTGACCGCTCCTACTCGCATGGATTTGCGCAATGCCCACACAGCCCAAATCGGTAACAAAACGATAACCGCGAGGAGAAACAATGGGTGGCTCATAACGGAATATTGTCATGCTTCTTCCAAGGGTTTTCGAGCTGCTTGGTCCGCAACTTCCGTAGCCCCAGCGCGATCCGCTTGCGCGTGGAGTGCGGGTAGATCACCTCGTCGATATAGCCGCGGCTCGCCGCCACGAAGGGGTTGGCGAAGCGATCTTCGTATTCCTTGGTCTTCTCGGCGATCTTTTCCGGATCGTCGCGGTCCTGGCGGAAGATGATCTCCACCGCGCCCTTCGCGCCCATGACCGCGATCTCGGCGGTGGGCCAGGCATAGTTGAGATCACCGCGCAGGTGCTTGGAGGCCATCACGTCATACGCCCCGCCATAGGCCTTGCGGGTGATCACGGTGATCTTGGGCACGGTCGCTTCGGCATAGGCGAACAGCAGCTTCGCGCCGTGCTTGATGATGCCGTTATGCTCCTGGCTAGTGCCTGGAAGGAAGCCGGGCACGTCGACGAAAGTCAGAATGGGAATCTCGAAGGCATCGCAGAATCGAACGAAGCGCGCGGCTTTCTTGCTGGAATTGATGTCGAGCACGCCCGCGAGAACCATGGGCTGGTTCGCCACCACGCCCACCGTGCGCCCCTCCACCCGGCCGAAACCGCAGATGATGTTGGCAGCATGGTTCGGCTGGATTTCGAAGAACTCGCCTTCGTCCAGCGTCTTACGGATGACCTCGTGCATATCGTAAGGCTGGTTGGCATTGTCGGGGATTACCGTATCGAGGCTGTGCTCCTCACGGTCCCACGCATCGCTGGTCGGCCGCTCGGGCACATCCTCGCGGTTCGACAGCGGCAGGTAATCGAAGAAATTGCGCGTCGCGAGCAGTGTCTCGATGTCGTTTTCGAAGCTGTTGTCGGCGACCGAGGTCTTGGTGGTGTGCGTCTTCGCCCCGCCCAGTTCCTCTTGCGTGACGACCTCGTTGGTCACCGTCTTCACCACGTCGGGGCCGGTGACGAACATGTAACTGCTGTCCTCGACCATGAAGATGAAGTCGGTCATGGCGGGCGAGTAAACCGCGCCGCCCGCGCAAGGCCCCATGATGAGGCTGATCTGCGGGATTACCCCGCTTGCCAGCACATTGCGCTGGAACACCTCGGCATAGCCGCCGAGCGATGCCACGCCTTCCTGGATGCGCGCACCGCCAGAATCGTTGAGGCCGATCACGGGCGCACCGACCTTCATCGCAGTGTCCATCACCTTGCAGATTTTCTCTGCATGACGTTTGGAAAGAGATCCGCCGAAGACGGTGAAATCCTGGGAGAAAACATAGACCAGACGGCCGTTGATCGTGCCACTTCCGGTAACCACACCGTCACCGGGGATCTTCTGGTCCTGCATGCCGAAATCGACGCAGTCATGCTCGACATAGCGGTCCAGCTCCTCGAAGCTGCCTTCGTCCAGCAGCACTTCGAGCCGTTCGCGTGCGGTCAGCTTGCCCTTGGCGTGCTGAGCGTCGATCCGCTTCTGTCCGCCGCCCATCCAGGCGGCGTCACGGCGGCGTTCCATTTCGGCGATATTGGCGGACATGTTCTCTCCGTGGGTACGATTGCGGTGCGCCTAGAGCGGAGTGCTACGTAAGGTCAATCGCGCCTTGCTATTCTCTCAACGCGGAAATCAGGAATTCGACATTGCCTTCCGGGCCGGTAATCGGGCTCTGGGTGATGCCCTGCACTCTGAAACCATGCCCTTCCATCCATTGGCGGACCTCTTCGCATACGCGGGCATGGAGCGCGGGATCGCGGACCACGCCACCCTTGCCGACTTCTTCCCGACCCACCTCGAACTGCGGCTTGATCAGCGCAACGACACGGCAATCACGTTCTGCCAGATCGAATGGCCGCTCAAGCACCTTGGCGAGGCCGATGAAGCTCGCGTCGCAGACGATCCACGACGCCGGACGGTCGATCATTTCCCTCGTGAGGATCCTTGCGCTGGTCTGCTCGAGGACAGTGACGCGGTCGTCCTGCCGCAGCTTCCAGGCAAGCTGGTTCGTGCCGCTGTCGACCGCAAAGACGTGCTTCGCCCCGCCCTGCAGCAACACATCGGTGAAGCCGCCGGTCGAACTGCCGATATCCATCGCCGTGACGCCGGTAGGATCGAGATCGAAATGTTCGATGGCGTGTGCCAGTTTGATGCCGCCGCGGCTGACCCAGGGATGATCGCGCCCGCGCACATCGAGCGGCGCGTCTTCGGCAAGTTGCTGCCCCGGTTTCGCCAGCTTCTGTTCGCCCGAAAAGACCAGCCCTGCCATCACCAGCGCCTGTGCCCGGGTGCGACTTTCGACCAGTCCGCGGTCGACGAGCATCTGATCGAGGCGACGTTTCTTTGCCATGACAGCCCTATTCCGTGAAACCAGTGCGCCTAGCGGGCATTAGTCTGGCATGAAAGTCTCGCATAACGCCATCGCACGTGTCCTTTTGCTGTCGAGCGCCATGCTCGCCGCAGGCTGCGTGCCCGCGCCGGATTCGACGCCGGCCCCGTCCCCCACCCCGGTACAGACCGCACCGCCTCCCGCCCCGGCCCCCAGCCCGATGCCGACCCCGGCACCGGAAAACTGGATGGACGTGGCACGTACTTCGGGAGACTGGACCTATCGTGATCTCGGTTTTGGCACTCAGGCCCTCTATTCGGACGGGACGACCGAGAAGTTTGTCATTCAATGCATGGTGGACGACCCGGCCTCGCAAACGAAGCGGCTCGGCCTGATGCGTCCGGGTGACTTCGATGCTCAGAACCAGTTTATTGTCCGAACCGAAACTGCAACGCGGGCCATTGGTGCAGCCCCCACGAATTTCGAACGAGGCAATGGATTGATCGCCTTCGTGGCGGCCCGCGATCCGATCCTCGACGCGATGGCCCTGACCAAAGGACGATTCGCTGTGGAAACTTCGGGAATGCCGACGCTTTACCTGCCGGCGTGGGCCGAGGTGACACGGGTGATCGAGGATTGCCGCTAAGGCGATTCACCTAACCGCTACCGCCTGCAATTTGCGGCTGTTCGAATCACGAAAAAGGCCCGGAGGATGTTCCGGGCCACAAACACTGATTCTGACGTGGGAAAACTTTTTTACAAGCCTTGTTTTCAATTGAATTACGCAACAAATTGGCAACCAAGATCGGCGGCACGCGCGGTCTTGGGTCCCGGTGATGCGGGGTTCTAGCTCACAAGCTTGAAAGGAGGTGATCCGATGTCTCATGGTTCAGTAGCGAGGTCGGTGAAGATCCCTACGGAGCATATTCGGTAGTTTTCCCGCCGAGTAAGGCAACGTGAGCGGCGCTTCCGGCCGCTGACCATGCGAAGGCCAGTTCCACCTACGGGCGTGGAGCTGGCCTTCTCATTTTGTGCTTCAGACCTTGCCCTGCAGGTTGCTGCGCTTTAACCGCGCAGGCATGGATTTCGAGCATCTTCCCCACCCCGCCCCCGTCCCCGGCGAGACCCGCCAGCAGGCGCTCAAGGACCCCGGCTTCGGCAAGCTGTTTACCGACCACATGGTCGTGATCGACTACGACGCCGATAAGGGCGGATGGCACAAGGCGACGCTCGGCCCGCGCGAGCACATCAGCCTCGATCCGGCGGCGGCGGTGCTGCATTACGCGCAGGAAATCTTCGAAGGCATGAAAGCCTACAAGCAGGCGGACGATAGCCTCGCGCTGTTCCGCCCCGAACGGAACGCGCGCCGTTTCAACGAAAGCGCGCGGCGGATGGCGATGCCCGACCTGCCCGAAGAGCTGTTCCTCGAATCGATCCGCCAGCTGGTAGCGAAGGACCGCGAATGGGTGCCTTCCGACCCCGACGGTTCGCTTTACCTGCGCCCCTTCATGTTCGCTTCCGAAGCCTTCCTCGGCGTGCGTCCGGCGCGGCAATACAAGTACATCCTCATCGCGAGCCCCGTCGGCCCCTATTTCAAGGGCGGCGCCAAACCGGTGAAGATCTGGGTCAGCCGCAACTACACCCGCGCTGCCCCCGGCGGCACCGGCGCAGCCAAGACCGGTGGCAATTACGCAGCATCGCTCGTTCCGCAGGCCGAAGGAATCGAGAACGGCTGCGACCAGGTGGTCTTCCTCGATGCGGTCGAGAAGAAATGGGTCGAGGAACTGGGCGGGATGAACCTGTTCTTCGTGTTCGACGATGGCACGGTAATCACCCCGCCGCTAACGGGCACAATCCTGCCCGGCATCACTCGCAAAAGCCTGATCGAGCTTCTGCGCGAAGAAGGCCTGCAGGTACGCGAGGAACCCTACAGCATCGACCAATGGCGCGCCGATGCGACCACCGGCAAGCTCCTGGAGACCATGGCCTGCGGAACAGCGGCGGTGGTTACGCCGGTCGGCACGGTGCTGGGTCCGGACGGCGAGTTCACCATTGGCAGCGGCGGCACGGGGCAGATGACCCACAAGATCCGCGAAAAGCTGGTCGGCATCCAGAAGGGCGCCGTCGAGGACACGCACGGCTGGGTAACGAAGCTCTAGGCTTCTCCGCTCACCGAAGGTTCCACCCCGCTGCACGCGCCCAGCCGTTCGCGGATGGCGTCGATCAGCCAACTCGTCGCAGGTCCGGGTCGCGCATCGCGGCGCCACAGGGCGCTGAGCGTGTAGTTCGCGCCCGGCTTTTCGGGCAGGTCGAGCAGGCACAGCCGCCCTTCGGCCAAATCGCCGCTCACTACATGGCGCGGCATATTGCCCCAGCCGATTCCTTCCTTGAGTAGCGCGTGCTTCGCGCCCAGATCGGCCAGCCGCCAGCTTTGCGGCGACAGGACGGAGAATTCGCGGCCCTCGGTCAGGGGTGAACGGTCGGAGAGGACAAGCTGGAGATGCTTGCGGCTATCGCCCGGTGCGACACCGGATCGTGAAAGCGGATGATCGGGCGCGGCTACAGGGACCAGTTCCACAGTGCCGATGGCCTGACGTTCCAGTTCGGGATGATCGGCGAGGACCGGCCCCCCGATCGCGAGGTCCGCGCCGCCATCCAGCAGGCAGGCGGCCACCGCCCCCAGCGCTTCCACCTGCAGGCGTAGCGCGACGGTGGGGAACATTTCGCGGAAATCGCGCAGCACGCTTGCGGTCACCTCGCCCGGCAACATCACGTCGACGACCAGCGAGACTTCGCTTTCGAGTCCGGCATGGAGGCTCTGGGTCTTGGCCAAGAGGTGGTCAATCCCGTCGGCCACGGCCTTTGCCTCGACCAGCAGCCCCCTGCCCTCCTCGGTCAGTACCGGCTTTCGCGAACCTTCGCGGGCAAACAGCACCACCCCGAGTTGGTTCTCCAACTGGGATATGCCGTAACTGACGGCGGATACTGCGCGTCCCATACGACGTGCAGCGGCGCCGAAGCTGCCCTCTTCAGCCACTGCGAGGAAGATCCGCAGTTGATCGAGACTTGGCTCGCCGAGTTTCACTGTTCCGATTTCATGAACATCTTGCCGTGTTTTATCGCAGTTATCGGAACAGGCGGCAATGTCTATCTCTTGGTCCAACGAAGGCTTCCCATCGGGAGATTTATCAATGATCGAACTCAGACCTTTCGACAGCATCGGTTCCGCCGACCACGGCTGGCTCGATGCGCATCACCACTTCTCCTTCGCCGGTTATCACGATCCAAGCCGTGTGAACTGGGGCGCGCTGCGCGTCTGGAACGATGACAAGATTGCCCCGAAGAGCGGCTTTCCCACGCACCCGCACCAGGACATGGAAATCATCACCTATGTCCGCAGCGGTGCAATCACGCACCGTGACAGCATGGGTAATGAAGGACGCACCGAGGCCGGCGACGTACAGGTGATGAGTGCGGGCCGCGGGGTCGCGCATTCGGAATTCAATCTCGAAGACGAGGAATGCACGCTATTCCAAATCTGGATCATTCCGGACCAGCGCGGCGGCGAACCCGGCTGGGGCGCACGTAAATTCCCCAAGGGTGACCGTGCAGGCCAGTTCGTGACCCTCGCCAGCGGCGCGGCAAATGACGACGCTTCCAGCGATGAGGGGGCTTTGCCGATCCGCACCGATGCGCGCGTGCTGGGCGCGACGATCAAGGCAGGCGAAAGCGTGACCTACACGCCTGCGCAGGCCGATCGTCACCTTTACCTCGTGCCCGCCACCGGCAGCATCCGCGTGGGCAATATCGAGGCGAAAGCCCGCGATGGCCTGGCCATCACCAAGGAAGACAGCATCACCGTCACCGCGCTCGAGGACAGTGAACTCGTCCTCGTCGACGCGGCCTGAACAGGAGACCAGACATGAGCACCATTCTTCACATCACCGCCAGCATTCGTAATGACGAGTCCGTCTCGCGCAGTTTGGGTAACAGGCTGGTCGAGCGTCTTGCCGAGAATCAGGGAGCAATAGTCGTCACGCGCGATCTGGCCAAGAACGACCTCCCCTACATCGATGTAGAGCGTTTCGCTGCCAATCTTGCACCCTACGCCGAACGCTCGCCCGAGCAGCACGAACTGGCAAAGATATCCGACGAGCTGATCGGCGAATTGCAGGAGGCCGAGACCATCGTCTTCAGCCTGCCGGTGTACAACTTTGCAGTACCTGCAACGCTTAAGGCATGGGCCGATCTGGTTGCTCGGGCGGGAACGACGTTCCGCTATGCCGAGAACGGTTCGGAAGGCCTGCTGACGGGCAAGAAGGTTTACCTGACGATCGCGTCAGGGGGGATGCCGATCGGTAGCGAAATCGATTTCATGACGCCTTGGCTCAAGTTCTTCCTCGGCTTCCTCGGCATGACCGACGTCGAACTGGTGGCTGCCGACGGCATCATGGGCGAAGGCGGCGAGGAGAAAATTGCCGAAGCCCATCAGGAAGTGGAAAAGCTGGCTGCCTGATAATTTTCCGGGACCATCTCGGGGCGGTCTGCGCATGCGGGCCACCCTTTTGCTTGTACGTTAGAGGCGTGGACGGACCAGAAGCGGCTTGAAGACATTATGCGTTGGGCGCAGCACGATGATCGCGACACCCGTAACTGCGATACCCGCGCCGAGCAGTAGCCTCCAACCGATCTCGTCCCCAGTCAGCCACGCGCCGAGCGCGATGGTCATCAGCGGCGTGAGCAGCGTGAAAGGCACGACCACATTGGCATCATGGGTCTGCAGCATCCGGTAGTAGGCCGAATGGGCGCCCACCGAAACGACGATCGACGCGAAGAGCAGGCACCCGGCGATCGCCCACGGAGCGCTGGCAAGGGCCGGCAGCTGATCCGTTTCCAGCATGAACGACAGCGGGAGAAGCACGATTACCGAGGCGAGGCCCGCCCATGCCTGCATCTGGACCGCGCCGATCTCCATACGCTTGAAGAATATGGATCCCAGAGCGCCGACCACTGCCGAGGCGAAAACGAAGCCGATCCCCGCCCCCGCTTCCATACCGGCGGGCGAGCCCACCGCAATCGCCACGCCAACGAGCGTCAGCGCGATGCCGAGCGCGCGCCGCCAGCGAACCTGCTCGCGCAGGAAGAGGATCGCGAAAAGGACGGTGAGCGGCGCGCCCGCCAGACTGACGACGCCAGCCGCCGAAGGGCTGGCCGTTTTCAAGCCGACGAACAGCAGACCGAACGACCCGCCGCTTATCGCGAGACCCACGAGCATGACCCGCCAGAGGTCCGCAGGGACCTTGCGCAGCATCGGAAAAAGCGCCGCCATCACCAGGAACGAGCGCAGTGCGGCATAGAACAGCGGCGGGACCGAGAGATCGTCGACCGCGATCTTGCTGACCGCGACATTGAGCGCCCACACGATATTGCAGGCGAGGAGGATGAATATGGCACGCAGCGTCACTGCGGCGGGGCCCTAAAGGGTGTTCGCCGGCAGATTGCGTTTCAGCTCGCCCAGCCAGACATCGGCCACCGCATCGCTGGGTGCGCGCCAGTCCCCGCGAGGGGAAAGAGCCCCGCCCGCACTTACCTTAGGCCCATTCGGAATTGCGCTCCGCTTGAACTGGCTGAACCCGAAGAAGCGCTTGAGGAAATTTTCCAACCACTTGGCGATGGTCGGGAGGTCGTACCGATTGCGCATCTCTTGCGGGAAATCGATCGGCCATAGGCCTGTTTCCAGGTCCTTCCATGCATGCCACGCCAGAAAGGCGACATGGCTGGGGCTTTGTCCGAAGCGGATGATGTGGTGGAGGAAGAAGTCGTTGAGTTCGTAAGGCCCGATGATCGATTCCGTGCTCTGGATTTTGCCATCTTCACCGGCAGGGACGAGTTCGGGACTGATTTCAGTATCGAGGATGGCCTGGAGTACCGAATCCACACCTTCGTCGAACTGGCTGGTCGTCGTCGTCCAGCGGATCAAATACTGAATGAGCGTTTTTGGAACGCCCGCGTTTACGGCGTAATGGCTCATCTGGTCGCCGACGCCATAGGTGCACCACCCTAGCGCAAGTTCGGACAAGTCGCCCGTCCCGACGACCCAGCCCCCATGTTGTCCCGCCAGCCGGAACAGGTAATCGGTCCGCAGCCCCGCTTGCACGTTCTCGAAGGTCGTGTCGTAGACCGGATGGCCGTCGGCGAAGGCATGCCCGATGTTCTCCAGCATCATCGTCGCGGTCGGCTTGATGTCGATCTCTTCCGCAGTGACGTGGATGGCTTCCATCAGCTTCCAGGCGTTGGACTTCGTGCCCTCCGAAGTCCCGAAGCCAGGCATGGTATAACCGCGAATGTCGCTGCGCGGACGCCCGAGCCGGTCCATGGCCTTGGCAGCCACGAGCAAGGCATGGGTGCTGTCGAGGCCGCCCGAAATACCGATCACAAGACATTTCGACCGCGTGGCCTCGATCCGCCGCATAAGCGCATCGACCTGGATGTTGAAGGCCTCGTAGCAATCCTCGTCCAGCTTCTCGCGCCGATTGGGCACGAATGGGAAGCGGCGGATCGGACGGATCAGGCCGATATCGCCTGCGTGATATTCATGCTCGAACCTGATCCGTCGATATCGATCCTCCGGACGTCCGGCGGCCTCGGCGGCATCGTTGAAGGTCTGCATCCGCATCCGGTCGTTCAGTACGCGCCGGGTGTCGATATCCGCCACTGAAAGCTCCGGCTCGAGATCGAAGCGCACGCTTTCAGCGAGAAGATCGCCAAGCTCGTAGATCATTCCCTGACCGTCCCACGCCAGATCGGTCGTGCTTTCGCCATGACCGCTGGCGGAATAAGCATAGGCGCACAGTGACCGGTTCGAACTGGCCCGGCACAGCAGATGACGCTCGTCGGACTTGCCGATGGTGATGTTCGATGCCGAAAGATTCAGGATGATGGTCGCCCCCGCCATCGCGGCCAGCGTTCCTGGCGGCTGGGGGGCCCAGAAATCCTCGCAGATTTCGATCCCGAAAATGAAACCCGACAGGTTCGCTGCTTCGAACAGGATATCCGTACCGAAGGGAACAGGCTTGCCGCCGAGTTCCAGTTGCATTCCCTGGATGTTCCGGCCGTGGGCAAACCAACGCTTCTCGTAGAATTCGCGGTAATTCGGCAGGTAGCTCTTCGGGACCACACCGAGAATCTCGCCTCTCGCGATGGCGAGTGCGCAATTGTAGATCCGCCCGTTGTGTCGAAGCGGGGCACCGATGACGAGCACCGGCGAAAGCGCCTGCGAAGCCTCGCAAATCTCCGTCAGATGACGTTCGACCGCATCGAGCAAGGCGGACTGAAGGTGAAGATCGTCGATCGCGTAGGAGGACAGGCAGAGTTCGGGATAGAGCAGCAGATCGACGCCAGCCTCTTCGGCTTTACGCGCCTGTTCCAGTATTCCCTCGGCGTTATAGGCGACATCGGCGGTTCGCACGCGCGGTGTGGCCGTTGCCACCCGGACAAAGCCGTGTGAGTGCATGTCGAAGAAAGGGTGCGCGGCAGTATCAGTCATGTTCAAGCGCGTCCTTCATCATACTGAGCGCGACTTCAAGTGCCGCGAGGCGAACGCCGTCCCTCCCAATGTGCCCGAAATGCCGTTCTTCGTGCTTCATCAATCCCTTCTCGCTCACGCAGGCGAAATGAACCAGGCCTTCTTCATCCTGCGGGCGGCCGGGTCCGGCAAAGCCTGTGATCGAAACGATCAGATCGGCGTCGGATTTCGCGAGCCCCCCTTTGGCCATCGCAATGGCGACTTCCCGGCTGACCGCGCCACAGTTTTCGATTTCCCCGCTGTCGCAGCCCAGCATTTCGCATTTTGCCCGGTCCGAATAGGTCACGAAACCCCGTTCGAAGACGTGCGACAGGCCGGTGACATCAGTGAGCAGGGCGGCGAGCAATCCCCCCGTGCAACTCTCTGCGGCCGCCAGTTGTACATCCCGTTTCTTTGCGAGGTTCAAGACCTCTACCGCGAGGTTCGAAACATTTTCGGGAAGGATAGGATCAATGGTGTCGGTCATGGGTCGGTTCGCGCAAAGCAATTAACAGGGTCACAGACCAACCGGAAAAACCTATGCCAGTTCCTCTTCCTTCATCCGCATCTCCGTGCGGAAGCCGTTGAGTACGGGGCCGGCGTGATGCGTTGCCCCTGCCTGATGCGCAAAGGCATTGAGTAGCTTGCTGCCGATCCCGCCTGGGGAATGCGACACCGCATCCGCTCCTACACCGTCGTCTTCGATCGTCAGGCGCCATTTTCCGTCGCGCGCATGAAAGAAGACGGAAATCGTCCCCGCTCGCCCATTAGGAAAGGCGTATTTCGCTGCGTTCACGATTGCCTCGTTGAGGTAAAGACCCATGGCGACTGCGGCCTCACGGGGAAGAATGGCTTTGTCGACTTCTCGCGCCAATCGGATCGAGCGCGGAAGGGCCGAGTTTTCGAGCCTCGTCAAAAGTTGTTCCAGATAGGGCTTCATCGCCACACCTTGGTCGTTGTCCTGCTCGCTCGCCAGCGCGGAATAGGCTTCGGCGAAAGTGCGGACCCTTCCGACGGCATCATCCAGCAGCCCGTGCAATTCCACTTGAGGGATACGACGCTTCTGGATTTCCAGCATGCTTGCCACCAGCGCAAAGTTGTTCTTCGTGCGATGCTCCAGATCGGCCAGCAGGGTCAGCCTGCGATCGGCGGATTCCGTAATCTGGTCTACCGTGTTTCGGGCCGCACGGCGGAAAGCTTCGGCGAAAATCAGGACGATGATCGCGCTGAATGCGTTGAGCACAACCCGCGCCGGGTCAGTAGGATCGGAAAAGAAGAATGACTGTTGTTCCGGGAGCACGAAAAACCACGCCCAAAGGAATGTGGTGAGAAGGGCGACAATGCCTGCCTGCCAGTGGCCATACAGTGTGGCGAGCAGAACGGTTGGGTAAATGAGCGCGAACGGACCAGACACCGGGGCCCACAAGTTGAAAATGGTGCGAAGTCCGACCATAGCAGCGCCGCACAGGAAACCGAAGATAAGCTGCGCCGCTAGCCTGCCGCTTGGCGAGACGAACTGGCGGCTGACATCATAATTCGCAAGTCTCTGCATTTATCAGGCCGCATTCCGACGGAAAATCCGACCAGGGCAGCCCCCGTCGAGCGTGCACTGAGGAGGGCAGGAATAGCCAGTCCGTGGCCGACATAGGACTAAAGGCGTGTATTGCCTAGTTTATTTACCATTCTCATGCTGCGAGCAAATTTCTCGCGCCCGGACAATCCTTCAACATCTCAAGCAAGCCCCGCTCCTCGCGGGTGAGCCAGCGCGTTGCCCGAGGCAATTGGAGCGAGCCTCGCCATTCTTCCTGTTCTTCCAGCAGGTTTATCACCGCCGGATGGATGTAGCTCTTGCGCGTGACGGCAGGAGTATTGCCCAATTGCCCGGCCACACATTCAAGGAGGGCCTTCATCGGCATCCGTCCCTCCGCCGCCCGAAGGCATTCGAAGCCCATCACGCTGGCGTGCCATGTGCGGAAGTTCTTCGCGGTAAATCGCTCTCCCATACAGTTTTCAAGATATTCGTTCACATCGCCGGAATCGACCGCCTGAACATCGCCATCGTCATCGACGTATTTGAAGACGTTCTGCCCGGGCAGATCCTGCATGCTGCGCACAAGACGTGCCAGGGCGCCATCGGTCAGTGTCACTTCGCGCATCTGGCCGGATTTGCCCTTGTAGCGCAGCTTCAAGGTCTTGCCGGTCACCTCGGCGTGACGGCGGCGGAGCGTGGTGGCACCGTAGCTCTTGTTGCGTTCCGCATACCCTTCGTTTCCGACGCGCACCGCGCCGAGATCCAGCAACCGCACCACGCTGGCAACAGCGCGTTCTCGGGTCAGCTTGCGTCCCTTCAGATCTTCTTCGACCTTCTTGCGAACCAGCGGGAGCAGGGTTCCGAAAGCGAGGCATTTATCGAACTTCTCACTCTCCCGCTCCGCGCGGAAATCAGGGTGATAGCGATATTGTTTCCGCCCTTTCGCGTCTATCCCGGTGGCGAGGATGTGGCCATTCGGCGCGGGGCAGAACCATGCATCGACATAGGCGGGCGGCAGCGCAACGGCGCTGAGGCGCTGTTTCTCCGAGCGATCGGTGATCAGCTTCCCCGTGGGATCATAATAGGCCCATCCCTTCCCTGCACCCTTGCGGGTGATTCCGGGCAACTGGTCGTCGACATAGATGAGCTTGGTCATTGCGAAGGCAAGAACCTTGGCAGGGCGAACTGCGTTCCCCACCTTGCGACGAACCGAAGTGTGCAATGGCCACTTTCGATCAGGAGACAAGAATTGCCCGATCCGACCTACACCCCGCCCGAAGTCTGGAGTGCCGATACCGTCAGCGGGGGGAAGTTCGCCAATATCAATCGCCCCACCGCTGGTGCACGCGAGCAAAAGGAACTGCCGACCGGCGAACACGACTTTCAGCTCTATTCGCTCGCCACGCCCAACGGCGTCAAGGCGACGGTGATGTTCGAGGAATTGCTAGAAGCGGGCCATTCGGGTGCGGAATACGATGCCTTCACCATCAATATCGGTGATGGCGACCAGTTCGGCAGCGGCTTTGTCGACGTGAACCCCAACAGCAAGATCCCTGCCCTACTGGACCGCAGCGGCGATGCCCCGGTACGGGTTTTCGAAAGCGGCGCAATCCTGCTTCACCTGGCAGAGAAATTCGGCGCCTTTCTCCCCACCGACCATAACCGTGCCGAAGTCCTCAGCTGGCTGTTCTGGCAGATCGGTAGCGCGCCCTTCATCGGTGGCGGGTTCGGCCATTTCTACGCCTACGCCCCGGAAAAATACGAATATCCGATCAACCGTTACGCCATGGAAGCGAAACGCTTGTTCGATGTCGCAGACCAGCGGCTGGCGCAGAGCGAATATCTCGGGGGCAACAACTATACCGTCGCCGATATTGCCACCTGGCCCTGGATGGCCCCCTTTGTCGAAGGGACGATATACGAAGAGGCCAAGACCTTCCTCTCGATCGACGATTACGAGCATGTCGGCCGATGGGCTCGGCAAATCGGTGCGCGACCCGCGGTGAAACGCGGACGGATCGTCAACAAGACCTGGGGGGACGAGGATAGGCAGCTGCTCGAACGTCACTCTGCGGCGGATTTCGAGGGTAAAAAGCTGTAGGCGCCCTCTTCACATTGTGGCTGGGCGCGTTATAGGAGCGCCCACCTGCTGGGGTGTAGCCAAGTGGTAAGGCAGCGGTTTTTGGTATCGCCATTCGCAGGTTCGATCCCTGCCACCCCAGCCACTTTTCGACATAGCCCAAGCACCTGAAATCCTTCAGGTTTCCCTGCGAGTCAACACCGCGTGGCACCCTGCCGTGGTACCCTGTCGCGGTCTCGATACCGCTACCATGATTCAATGCGATTCGAGATGCAAGCACGAACCGGCGCACTCCACTCCTCTCGTCTGACTTATCCATAACCGGATTGGCGGCGACCTAATGGCTGCTACCTGGGCGACCATCCGACGAGCTACTTCGAGGACGGCAATCTTGGGCCTTCTTTGCAACGCGAAAAAGAACTGCTGGGCGCCGTTTTGCTCGGCCTCCGCTCGATGCTCGGCTCAGGTAGCTTCGTCAGCACCGATCAGATTAGAAAAAAAGGGCGGCTTAATGGGATAATGGCTTGATACGACAACGCCCACGCGTGTCAGGAAATTCCTGCGAGAGTTTTATGTTTAATTCCGCTTGGTAATTGGCCTGCTTGAAGTTTCCGTAAGGTTTTCAACCGATGACGCCTTGCATGCTGAATCCGAAAACCCGCAAGCCGCAAAGAGGCAGCCACAACCGTTTTGGTAGATAACCAGCTTCTGCCGAGCGACTGGGGGTAACTACAACAGTCAGACCTACTCCGGATCCAGAAATCGGTGCGTGCTAAGCTGGGAAAATCAGCTTCGCTTAATCAACTCGAAGCCTGTCTTATGCTTAAACCGGCCCGCTCTCTCGAGACGCTCCTGCCCCTTCCAGTGAAGTTTGTTGGTCATAATCCTAATCCGAAGAGCCTTGCGAGCGGATTGGTAAATCACGACGGGGGCCACTAACCACGCTCAAATTGAGTTTCTCTACTCTTCCACCGTTTGATGTGGTCGCTCTGGCCCAGAGCGACCGTTATCTTCGATTGTCCGGGGAATTTTACAAGCGCCCTTGCGCGGGCTTTGATGGCAACTGCCCTCAGCGGCGCAGACCACATCTGGAACCGACAATAAAAAAGCGCCCGGGAAACCCGGGCGCTTCGAAGTCATAGGAGAATAATACGTTAGTCAGAGGCAATTAGGGGCTAACGGGACGATCTTCATCGTCGCCACCGCCGCCTACGGCTACCGCGATCAGCACAACTGCAACCAGCGCGCCGATCATAAGAAGAGTTGAGCTGCCACCCATCTCGCTAGTAGTTTCAACCGACTCGGTACCACGCTCCTGAGCCAGTGCCGTATCGGCAAAACCGATCGAGACGAAAGCCAGCGAGAGTGCCGCAGCCAGTGAAAGAAGATGGGATTTACGCATGAATCATATCCTTGGGATAACCTTGATGCCGTGCCTAAAGGCTTGAGTACGGTGATGCAAGGGATGTGACGGAAAAATCTTAAGAATTCTTGAGGAAGCCAAGGCTGAAGCGCCGTATCCAAGGCCAATTTCCATCGTGATAACTCAGCTGACTCGACCTATCCGCCAAGCAGAGATCGGGTGCTCAATCGGCTTGTTCCCAGCGATCACCCAACCAGACTCCAATTGCATTAGAGCAATCTAGCGGTTCGCCGGGTGACGCTCATTGCCCCCGTAGAACGGCAGGCGCATGCTTGGGACAGCTACGGGGCGCAAGGGGTCTCGATGCGCCGAGCGAGCCTGCCGTTCCGTAGCGCAATATACACCTTCCGATGGATTGCATCCAAGCAGAATCGACCGAAATAGGGACGGCGCTCTCTTTGCGAATAGCGGCAAATGAGGCTCGGAATTCGGTGATGGCTTGGGTGGGACGACAGACTGCGCTCCCCCTATCGGAAGATCGGCGCGGGTCGCGGGCGCCTGTAGACTGCCGTCCCATCTGGAGAGATACCACGTTGTGTGTGTCCGCGCGAAGCTAATCGACGTGGCTCGCGGTGCACCTCGCCTGACAAGTGGCTTTATCGCGCATGCCCGGACATTTAAGCCGAATTCAATGAACAAGGTCCGCAGCGGCTATTTGCCAACTTCCAAGGGTAAACTGGAGGGAGATGTGATACTATACCAGCGGAAACCGGGTGTTTGTTGTGCGAAACCGGAGGTGACGGCGCAGGCCACCTGCTGTTTGCGGTGACAGCTAATGGACCCCGCGGCCGGGGACTGCATATTGCAATCGTCCGGTGACGGACCAGTCAGATTCCGGCCCGTCACCGGTAGCAGTTGCGGAGCCCCAATTCGGGCGCCCCGCTATTGCGATTAGAACCGGAAGCCGACGCCAGCGACGATCTGGTGACGATTGAGATCGTATTCGCCGAGTTCAACAAGGTCGAGGCTCTCGCCTTCGAACTCAACGTCGCCATCCGAATACGCGGTGTAACGATACTCGATCTTGCCGTATGCGTTGCCGAACGAGCGCTCTACACCGCCGCCGAGACGCAGGCCGCTGAAATTGAAGTCGGCGCTTTCAGAGCCCGGCTCGCCATCAACGGTTCCCTCGACGTCAAGATCGAGAGTCGTATGGGCGAACCCTGCCTTGAAGTAGAACAGGTTCGAGCCGAGTACGGAGCCCACCCGGCCGCCGACGTACCAGTTGACCCCATCTTCAAGACTGACGGTGCCGTCATAGACCGAGCCGTCCACTGTCTCGTTGATGTCGATTTCTCCGCCATTGCCCGAGCTGGCGATTTCGGCTTCGGCGCCGAAGAGCAGGCCGGTGCTCTGAAAATCGTAGCCGATGGCCGCACCGTAGAACACGTCTTCCGAGTTTCCGTCGACTTCGATGCCCTCGACGTCAAGGTCAAAGCGGTCGTAGCCAGCGAGTACTTCGGCGCGCGGACCGTCAAAAGCCTTTTCTTCCTGGGCAAGCGCAGGCGTGGCGATGACGGCACAACCCAGCACCGCGAGAGTGGTCGTTTTCTTCATAATTTACCTCTGTTTAGTCCCGCAAGCGCGCGTCTTGCTGCCGCCGCAGCCGCTCAGCCGCCTCACTTTCCTTAAAATCCATGACCTTACCATGGATCAATCGAAGAGCGTTTTCTAGCATCAATCGCGTGCGACGTTACTTCAGATGCGAGGAAATGGTTAAATCGGTCGGAGCGAACAGGGAAAAAGCCTAGCAAGACACAATGGCCGGATGCGGTTGGTTCGTGGCCGCTTTCCACCAAATTCGTAAGTCAGTACACTGCTTCCCGAAACCTAACCAACCGCTGACCAGACATTTCACACGAAAGCTACCGGTCGGCTAACAACGCCAAGGCGAGTGCTGTGGAAGCGGAACAAGCACAGTCTGACAATTAGGCAAGTATGGGAGATGTGCCTAAGCAGGTGGGAGCAGTTATATGAAATTCTCAGGGCGGTCGAAGTTCCTAGTCCCAATCGAGCGACAATAGTTCGCGGCCCATAATGAGACGTTCGCCGATTACTAAGGGCAACAATAAACGATTGCTTTTATGCGGCAGGTGGAGCGGCAAGCAATCAGCGTTTTGCGACCCTGCGCTGTAGAGAGCTTGTGAAAGCCGGCTTGCCGTTCCACCCAATGTATGGCTCGATTATCCGCGAACAAGCCCGGAAACGTCGGTTCGCGATTTCCTAACGGTAGCAACCGGATAGTCTGTGTCTGCCTTTGCATCGTGGCCGACCCCAGATGAGTTTTCCTAGAAAAAACTCACAAGTACGCTGACATCAGAAGCAACAGAGCAAAACCACCCGCAAACGCAGGACTGGAAATGCGGCGGGGAGCGCCAGATTCGTCTGCCTCAGGTACGATTTCCTCCACCGTCGCGGTTAGCAGCAAGCCGGCAAGGACAGCTAGAGCTATACCCACTGTGATATCTCCAGAGCCACGCAATGCCAAATACCCCAATGCCGCGCCTAGCGGCGGCAGAAAAGGGTAGAAAGAGAGCATTATCAACCGCTGTACACGTGGAATACTGGCAGTCCGGAAATTAGCAGCGATGGCGAAGCCTCCAGGTAGGTTGCCGATAATTTGTGACATCGCCAGCAGCATACCTAAACTTGCCTCGACGGCTGCCCCACTGCCCGTCATCAGACCGTCGCTCAATAGATCGAGCCCAATTGCTACATACGCACCAACCGTAGTTCCGCGCATCGATTTTCGGGACAGTCGCCTGCCGAGCCAGCGAGAACTACGCCCGATGGCGACAGAGACCAAGGAGCCTGCGACTAACGACAGCGCCAAGATCCATATTTCCACTCGCTCGATTGAGCGTGGGACGAGTTCAACTGCCGCCACCGCAGTGGCCAAGCCCGCTGCGGCATGCATCGCTCCGCCTACCAGCCAAGAGGGCGGTTCACGCCATTCGGCCAAGCCCACGCCGATCATACTGCCGAGCACGGGCAGCAACGCTAGGAGTAGAACCGTACTAAGATCGATCGCTCTGTTCCTGTCCCTACCTCACGGCAAAATGAGTTCGTTGAGCCCGGATAAATCAGGCTTCCCGAACAAAGTCAGGGCGCGGACGAGAGACCTTGCCGGAGGAGCCCGCTTGAATAGATCCACCCCCTTTAATTCCTCGGCACGGTGGAGGATTCAGTTGGAGCCGGGCCCGGAACCTGCCTAGCTCGCGTTGGAACCCCACGTAGCTGGGCTCGAGGAGCAATCCGCCAAACCGTGTTCGAAACGTCGTCAGCAACCAGGAGCACTCGGCGTGCCGCATCGTATGTGACGCCTACCGGGCGGCCGCGCGCATGGCCATCTTTGAGAAAGCCCGTGACAAGGTCTACTGGTTCGCCTCGGGGGCTCCCTCCAGCGAATGGAACGAAGACAACCTTGTAACCAGAAGGGTCTGCACGGTTCCAGCTTCCGTGCTGCCCGACAAACGCGCCTTCGCTAAATTGTCCACCCAGACCGCCACCATTCGTGAAATCGACGCCCAGAGCCGCGACATGTGACCCAAGCGCGTAGTCTGGTATAATCGCTTGCCTTACCAAGTCCGGACGGGCCGGCTTGATCCGCGGATCGACGTTCCGACCATAATAACTGTATGGCCAGCCGTAGAAGCCTCCCTCGCGCACCGAAGTGAGGTAGTCCGGAACGAGTTGTGGTCCCAATTCGTCGCGTTCATTGACGACGGCCCAAAGACGCTCGTTCCAAGGGTCGCATGCAAGCGCTGTTGGATTGCGCAGACCAGAGGCGAAAATGCGGCTCGCACCCGTTTCGCGGTCGATTTCCCAGATGACGGCGCGGTCTTCTTCGACATCCATCCCGCGCTCGCCCACGTTGCTGTTGGAGCCGATGCCGACATAGAGCTTCGAACCGTCCGGGCTGGCCGTCATCGCCTTGGTCCAGTGGTGGTTGATTTTGGCAGGGAGCTTGGTCACTTCCCTCCCCTGCTCTGCGATGCGGATCGCACCTTCGGTGTAGGGAAAACTTACCAGATTGTCCTGGTTCGCCACGTAAAGCGTGTTGTCGACGAAGGCCAAACCATAGGGCGCATCGAGGCCTTCGATAAAGGTCGTTTGCAGGTCGGTTTGCCCGTCGCCGTCCCTGTCGCGTAACAAAGTGATGCGATCGCCGCCTTTGACGGAACTCTTGCCGCGCTGCTTGATCCATCCCGCGATGATGTCCTTGGGCCGCAACTTGGGCGCATTGCCCCCAGATCCCTCGGCGACGAGAATATCGCCGTTGGGGAGCACGAGCACTTGTCGCGGAATTTTGAGATCCTTGGCGATAGCCGTAACCGTATAACCTTCGGGGACCGTAGGCAGGTCATCTCCCCATCCTTGGGGCGTCGGTATCTCCATTGCCGGAACAAGAGCGTCGTTCTGTTCGGGCAGTTCAGGACGCTCGCCGGTCTGGTCGAGATCGGGATCGCTATTTCCCTGACATGCGGTCAGGATAAGGACCAGTGGTGCTGTGAGAATGGCTAGCCGGCTCATGTGCGATCCTCCACTGAATAGGTACTTCCATTAGCGATGAACGCCGCGCCGAAGGCGAGCAATGTGCAGAGAATGGACAGCACTAGCCCCAATGTTCCGACTGAATGCCAGCCGTCTCGCGCGTGTTGGAAAGCGTTCACCACGCCCAAGATGAACATCACTGCGACCACGATAAGGTAAAGGATGCCTCGCCCACGTGAGTGACGCGCTCGCCCAGCGAACAGTCCGATAACCGCCCATGCCAAAACTAGACCCGCAAAAAGGTCAGCTCCAGCGATCAGCCAAGACGAAAAATTGGTCCATTGGATCTGGGCCGTGTTGAGATAGGTCATGTCCGTCAGCAGCGCCGCAGGGTACAAAGCCACTGGGAAGGCCAGCAGGATTGCGTGCAGCGGATGGGCGAATGATCGAGAATGATTGACGGTTCGGTCCATGCGGCGATCTCCTTTGCCAGGCATGACATTGCAAACTAACCAATAAACGCAGGAAAAGTGCCGAAAGCTACTGCAGCGACGGCCAAGCCCAGTGCGCCAAGCGCAACGGAAGGACGTGGCCGAGTTAATTTTTGACCCTTCCAAACCAGCGCCGCCAAGGCGGCAATTCCCGCCCCTACCGCGAGGAAACTGGCGATCGGCTGACCGGGGAAAATTAGGACCGCACCGTAGCTGACAAGAAAATGGGCCGACCAAACACAAAAAGCGAAAACCAAGGTGCGGTAGATTGCAGGGCGATCGATCGCATCGCCGCTCTTTTCTTCGCGCCGTTCAAACACCGGGAAATACCCGCGGCAAGGTAGTGAAGACAATGCCTTGAAGCGCGCAGAAAATGATGAAGCGTGCGACGACGTCCATGGTGACATTCGTGGGTGTGGTCATGATTCCTCGTGCCTCGCGAAATGCGAGATAGGCAGCCATTATTACAGCGACCAAAACCACCTGACCCTGAAGCACCGAAAGCATAAAGACTGTAGCGCCCATGCCGTTCGCGGTCGGCACAAGCCCGGTCGCGAGCCACCCAGAGACGTCCAGATAGAGAGCGCCCACAAGTAGCCCTGCGGCGAGAGCTTCGAGCATCCAAGGCAAGTCTTCTGCTAGACGCCCTTCCTTGCTCGCGAGAACGCGCCGTCCACCCCACGCGGCGAGCACAGCCAGAGCTTCGATGACGACAATCAATGCAGTTTCGCCAAGCGGCGGCGGCGCACTCCAGACCTCCGGGTTGATCCCATAGAGATAGAGATAAGCGAAGACGGCCATGAAACCGATCATGCCAATTACAACCATGAGCGTGTTCAGCGCCCACCAGCCATGACTTTTGGAACCTGTGATCGCAATGGGCACCTCGATACCGCCCCCGATATCGGCCATTTCCTGCTTGAGGGGACGGTCAGTTTCCCACAGCCAGCGTAGCATGCTGAGCACCGCAATGATCCCGCAGAAGATCGCAAAGGGGTATGCCTGAACGGTCAGAGAGAGGAAAAACAGCGCCGTGAATATTGCTGCCGACAGCGGCCATGGTGAAGGTCCGGGCATCAACTGGACATACTGGGGTTCAGCCATCACAGTCGAGGTGATTAGCGTCTCTCGCTGGCCGGTTGCCGATTTGGGCAGGAAATAGCGGCCCTCCTCGACTTCCTTGGAGATCTGCGGTCGATCCCAAAGAGGTTCACGCGAAGTTACGAGCGGAATTGAACGAGTGGAATAGAGCCCGGTCGGCAGCCATTCGAGGGTTCCGCCTCCGTAAAGGTTCCCGGCGTCGTCATGGACCGTAAAACGGAACCTGCGCGCAAGATCGAAAAGGAACAGGAGTATACCCGCCGCCATGACGAAGGCGCCGATAGTGGAGACAAGGTTGAGCAGATCGAGGTCGCGCCCGGGCAAATAGGTATAAACTCGCCGCGGCATGCCCATGAGCCCGGTTAGGTGCATCGGGAAAAAGGTGATGTGGAGCCCGGCGAACATCAGCCAAAACACCCATTTGCCAAGCCGCTCGGACAGCGCACCGCTACTTGTCATGCCATGCCAATGATAGAAGGCAGCAAACATGGGAAAGACCATTCCGCCCATAAGGACGTAATGCAGGTGGGCGACGATAAAATAGGTGTCGTGCGCCTGCCAGTCGAATGGCACCATGCCGACCATTACACCCGTCAGACCGCCCATGGTGAAGATCACGACGCTTCCCACCACAAACAAAGCGGGTGTGGTCCACTTGATCTTGCCACTTGCCAGCGTTGCGATCCAGCAGAACACCTGGATACCAGCCGGCAGGCTTACTGCCATGCTAGCGGCAGAGAAATATCCTGCCGAGACGCGAGGCATATCGGTGGTAAACATGTGATGTGCCCACACACCGAAGCTGATGAAGCCGGTTGCCACCAGTGCGAGCACGTTGAGCCGGTAACCAACCAGCGGAACCTTGGCCACTGCGGCGACCATCATGCTCATGAGCCCGGCGGCTGGAATGAAAATGATATAAACTTCGGGATGGCCGAAGAACCAGAACAGGTGCTGCCAAAGCATGGGATCGCCGCCACGCAAAGCATCGAAGAAGGGCCAGTTGAACGCTCGCTCGATTTCAAGCAACATCGTGCACAGGATGACGCTGGGGAAAGCCACCACGATCATCACCGCAAAGACGAGCATTGCCCAGGCAAACATCGGCATCTTGTCGAGTGTCATTCCCGGGGCACGTGTTCGCAGCACTCCCACAATGATCTCTATCGCTCCCGCGATGGCTGAAATCTCGATGAAACCAATTCCGAGCAACCAGAAATCGGTATTTATGCCGGGGCTGAACGCGATGCTGGTAAGCGGGGGATACATGAACCACCCGCCATCGGGCGCGAGACCGACGAACAGGGAGAGAAAGAACATCGTCCCGCCAACGAAATAGGCCCAGAAGGCAAAGGCCGAAAGGCGAGGGAATGGTAGGTCACGCGCGGCCAGCATCTGGGGCAGCAGCATGATTCCTATCGCTTCTACCATCGGCACAGCGAACAGGAACATCATCACCGTTCCGTGCATCGTAAAAAACTGGTTGTAGGTGTCGACGCCGAGAAAATCCTGCATCGGAGCAGCGAGCTGCACGCGCATGCCGAGAGCGAGGACGCCCGCTGCAAGGAAGAAACCAAAAGCAGTGACGACATACCAGAAGCCGACGTAATTGTTGTTTACCGCGGTCAGCCGGGCCCAACCCTTCGGTGCCTTCCATATTTCGG
>NZ_WTYC01000008.1:0-5000 GCF_009827325.1 Qipengyuania vulgaris
CCATCTGTGGACGCCCCGCAGGATGCAAGCGGTATTTTGAGAGGTTTGGCACGTAGTCGGATGCTGCCATCTGTCCGGCCTCCTGGTGCAGCTTTTCGTGCTGCGGGCCCGTATGGGAGTTCGCGGACCGGAACCACATCACCCTCAGCGTACTGATGAAGCACGGTGGAAAGCCCTGGTTCTTCCGGTCCCGTCTCGCCGACTGTTTTGCCATACTCTCCTTCGTCCGCCTACGTCCTTCCGGCGACCTCTGGTCCGGCCCGGCTTACGCCGCGACCGAGACCGGAGCCCTGTAATCCTCGTTCTTCGTCAGCACTGCCCAGACGATGCGCGCGGTCTTGTTCGCGAGCGCCACCGTCACCAGCATGCGCGGCTTGCGCGCCATCATCTGTTCCAGCCACGATCCCGCGGGTGCGCCGCGCCTGCTTGCCTGGAGCACGACCGCGCTGCTGCCGATGATCAGCAGCCGCCGCAGCGTTCGCTCGCCCATCTTCGAGATCGCGCCGAGCCTCTGCTTGCCGCCGGTCGAGTGCTGGCGCGGTGTAAGCCCGACCCATGCGGCAAAGTCGCGGCCCTTGGCAAAGGTGCCGGGCGGAGGTGCAAGTGCGGTGATCGCGGTTGCCGTGATCGGTCCGATGCCCGGGATCGTCATCAGCCGCCGCGCGGTCTCGTCTTCGCGGGCACGCCGGGCGATCTCCCGGTCAAGTTCGGCAATGCGCTCGCTGAGCACTGCCATCTGATCGAGCATTATCTCCAGTACCGGCCGTGCGCTCTCGGGAACCGCGTCGGGATCCTCAAGCAGTGCGGCCAGCTTCTTCATGTGCGCCAGGCCTTGCGGCGCGATCCAGCCATGCTCGGTCATGTGACCGCGAACGGCGTTGCTGATCTGCGTGCGTTGCTTGACCAGCAGGTCGCGGGCCCGGAACACCAGCGCGGCTGCTTGCTGTGCTTCGGTCTTTACTGGCACGAACCGCATGCTCGGGCGCTGCGCCGCCTCGCAGATGGCCTCGGCATCCGCAGCATCGTTCTTCTGGCGCTTCACGAACGGCTTTACGTAAGCTGGAGCGATCAACCGGACCTCATGACCGAGCTTTGTCAGCTCACGCGCCCAGTGATGCGCGCCCCCGCAAGCTTCCAGGACCACCTGGCAGGAGGGCTGCGAGGCAAAGAACGGCAAGAGCTTCGCGCGGCTGACCTTCTTGCGAAGCACCGCACGGCCCGACGCATCGGCCCCGTGAACCTGGAAAACAGGCTTTGCGATATCCAACCCGATGATGCTAACTTCCGACATGGACGCCTCCTCTCTAGTGGTGTTCAAACACCTCCACTATGGCACATCGATGCCGCCGGGGGGCGTCCACCCCATCACCCCGAACTTGCAGTTTCTGCCCAGTGCGGTGATCACCAAATTCAGACCTTCTGCTGCCGACGCCCTTGCAGACGTCAAAGAAGCGTGAACGCTAATCCAAAGCCAGGCCTCGCCTTCTATGATCGGTAACAAACGGGTATCACGGCTCGATTAGGCTGATCTCGGTCGGTCGATTGTCTCGGACTACCGTCAGCCGCTGAGCAGACCTGATAGGGCGATCTTCCGCCAACCACCGCGCCGTCTCACAGCTGGAATCTCCGGTAGAAAGAGTCCGGTCGTCAATAGCCACCACCTTGTCCCCTAGCTTTAGGCCCGCCCGCTGTGCTGGCGAGCCGTCGAAAAGCTGCACGACGCGAACGTCCCCGCCGAGTTGCATCAGCCCGTAGCCCGGATGCGGTGGCGGGGTGCGTTTCCGTTGGCGGGGATGAAGCAGAATACGTGCTCCCAAATAGTCGAGCGATACATCGTGCGTATCGAGGATGCCGAGGCCAATCAGGGATGGAGGGGCATTGCGCGTCGTTCCTCGGTGCCTTCCCAATGCCGCCGTGCCTAGCCGCATGCCCTCAATCTCAAAGCGCATCAGATTGGTGTCGGCTCCGAGCCCGGCGGCCGAAACGCCGTGGGAACCGCGCCCCACCCGTAAGGTCTCGGGGATGATCGCGCCTGCTACACGATTGTCCTGAATGACGCGGTCGAACAAGACCACGGTATCGGAATTGCCGGTGTCGAACAGGCCCTTGTCCTCAAATTCACCGATGGCGTAATCGAACACTGGGGCGTGCGGATAGCCGTAGTCGTGCAGCGGGGCGACGATCGTGTTCTGCTCCCTTATGTGATCAGGTAGATCCGCGAAGCGTTCGGCGATCTGCAACATTTGCCGCTCGCCGTCGATATGCCAAACGCTGCCCGGAAATATCTCCGACCCAATCACTCCTGCGTCGATGACACAACCGCCTGGATCAGCGATGCCGAAATCGCCTATCAGCACCGGCACGGAACGAAACGTCACGGCGCCGATCGTCAACCGGTCTACAATGGCGATATATGTCGTGAACTCCCGGCCATTGGCGTCGCGGCCCGTGTTCGAACCGATGATTTTCAGATCGAGCTGAGCCGCCAGTTCGCGCGAGATCATGGTGGGAGAGCCGGTATCAAAAACGAACCGTCGTTCGACGCCATTCATGGCCGCATCGATCGAGAACTTTCCCATATGCGGAATGAGCGGAACGCTCGTGATGCCTTTCTCTCGCTCGATTGCAATCGGGCGCTGCAGGGCTGCAGCGGCCTCTGGCGCCATTTGCGCGCGTGCTTGTAACGGAAGCAGCGTCGTCGACAGCGCGAAGAGAATTGCAAGGGCAGAGGATTTCATGGCTTGATTCCCACTTCGACAATAGGCCGCACGAAATTGGAAACTTGTGAATGACCTGAATCTTAATTCTACACTGGGTCCACTTGTCGCAATGGTCTACCAAGAGGCGACAGGCAGCAACCCACCTGATTTCAGCCGTTCCAATTTTTTCCCGGGTTTCACCATTGACTGACTGGCAGCTTCGCGCCTGTTTCGGCCAGATGCGTACATTCTGCTACCGACCATTGAGGACGTTCAGTTTTGCAATGCAGAGGCGCCATTTTGAAGCCAGTCAGCATAGTCTGTCGGAAGCTTGCTCATCGCCTCGTCGTAGAGCGCCAATTCTTCATCATCTAGCACACCGATCCAGCGGCCGTTGGTCCCCTTATGGATGAAGCTATCAGCGCCGCCCTTCACCCCCGCTGCGCGCCTACTTCCCATTTCACGCGACGCCCGAAGCTCGCCAGGCCTTCCACCTCCAGCGGCTGCTCCTTGCCTAGCGCATTGAGCAACAGTGCCTCAGCCTGTACTGCGAGATCGACATCGCACAAAATCCTAAGCGGATATTTTTCCCCGCGGAGCTTAAGCACCAGGTCGGCAGTTTGACCATTGACCGCCTCGTCCACCGAACCGGCTTCGTGAAACACTGAGCGGATCTGGTCGAACGGTACCTTGCGCGAACTCGCGACGCTGCCATGCACATACCGGTCGATCCGCAGGATGCGCCTTTCGCAATCGATCATTGCGGTCACGCTGTCTTGCCTCCATGCGGCTCGAAAGCAAACGAAGCTTAGAAGGGCAGGCAACATCGCGCAGCCCATGACCAACGCCGGATTTTCGCTAGTCACGCCGAAAATTAGCACGGCTAATGTGATCGCTGCGAAAAGCGCTACCATTGCCCAAAGGGCGAAAACGGTACGCCCGGATCGAGGTTTGTCGACGAAGTGAATCTCCGACCCGCGATGGTCAATCCGCTCCAACATGCATCCAATTTAGGAGAGAATGGCTTACATGAAGTTAAGGCCGGGCTTCTGATTGCCGGGTCGACAGGCCTCAGCGCAAGGAGCGTTCGTCAACATGCTGATCGAAAATGGCCTCCCTTTGTGCGTCTATCGGGGGCACTCGGACCCCGGTTCTAATGCCGCGCGCTAGTTTGGCATTTTCCAGGTCCTCAGCATCCTACACGTCCAGCTCCGCTATTAGCAAGAATTTCAAGCATACTGGGAATCCCATCTCCGGTGCCAAACGTCCGCAGCATCTACATAACGGACTGGTATACTGCGGTGTATGTAAGCAGCCTTATGTGAGTTCCAGTGGCCGCTGGCGTTGCAAAAGTAGCCTCCGGAAGATCTGCGACAATGGATCCATTGCGGGCAAGATTCTGGAGGCGCGCGCGCTTGCTGGACTGCGTGATCATTTGCGGACGCCTCAAGTCATCAGCCGGTTTGCGCAGCACCTACAAAGCGGGCTGTCTGCCCAACATCGTGCTACTGAGAGCCGGCAAGCCGAGTTCGATGCTGAATTGCGGGAACTCCGGGGTAAGGTCGCCAAAATCGTCCCGCGCATCGAAGAGGACGATAAAGCTCCAAAGGCTCTTAACAACAGACTTAAGGAACTCGAGACTGCGGAAAAGCTCTGGAAGGACGAACTCGCGACCATGCCAACGCGCACCGTGGTACGTCTGCCGGCCAATTACGAGGCGGTTTACCGCACTGCGATTGCCAAACTCGAAGACCATTTCGGAAGCAAGGATGCTGCTCCATCGAGAGAGGCTATCCGCGCATTGATTGAGAAGGTCGTCGTCCATGCAGCCGACAGCCGCGGTGGCACGGTTCGCCGCCTGGAACTGCATGGCGATCGTTATCGAATGCTGGAGTTCACAGAGGAGGCGATCAGCGGCGGCGCCCAAAAACGAAAACAGCCCGAGCGACTGGCGCTGGGGCTGCAGGTGTTACACCGGTGGTTGCGGGGGTTGGATTTGAACCAACGACCTTCAGGTTATGAGCCTGACGAGCTACCGGACTGCTCCACCCCGCGGCACCGTGTGTTTCGCCCGGACCTGTGATCCAGAGACGAAAAAACCGCCGCTCGGTTCACACCGGCAGCGGCTTTTGAAACTGTGAATGGGCTATTCCACATGCCCGCCGGCTTTAATGCCTGGCGACGACCTACTCTTCCAGTGCTTGAGCACCAGTACCATCGGCGCTGTCCGGTTTCACGGCCGAGTTCGAGATGGGATCGGGTGGGTCACAGACGCTAAGGTCACCAAGCAATAAAGCTGGC
>NZ_WTYC01000008.1:12500-145897 GCF_009827325.1 Qipengyuania vulgaris
GGCGCGCGCCTATAGCGAGGCGGCGATCAAGTCCGACGCGTCACTCGGCATGCTCAATATCGCGCAGGCTTTCATAACCGGCGGCCTCATGGCCGGGGCCATGGCCTATACGGTATGGGGCTGGAGCCGCGGGGAATTGACGGTGGGCGATCTCGTTTTCGTGAACACCTATCTCGTCCAGCTCTTCCGACCGCTCGATCTGCTTGGGTTCGTATATCGCACTATTCGTCAGGGACTGGTCGACATGGCCGAGATGTACCGGCTGATCGATGCACCGGTAGAAGTCGAAGACGCGCCGGGCGCCCCTGCGCTGATTGTGAAACGCCCCTCGATCATCTTCGACAATGTCGTTTTCGGCTACGAGCCGGAACGCACCATTCTTCACGGCCTCACCTTCGAAGTCCCGGCCGGTAGCCACGTGGCCATCGTTGGTCCGTCCGGTGCGGGCAAAAGCACGATCGCGCGGCTGCTGTTCCGCTTCTACGATCCGCAGAAGGGCCGCATCCTGATCGACGGGCAGGATATTTCGCGGGTGGCGCAGCAAAGCCTTCGGTCCCACATCGGCATCGTCCCCCAGGACAGCGTCCTGTTCAACGATACGATCGGCTATAACATCGCCTATGGCCGCGAGGATGCGAGCGTCGAAGATATCGAGCGCGCATCCCGCGCTGCATCGATCATGCCGTTCATCGAACGCCTGCTCGACGGCTTCGAGACCGAGGTGGGAGAACGGGGTCTGAAATTGTCCGGCGGCGAGAAGCAGCGCGTCGCCATTGCGCGGACGCTGGTCAAGGATCCACCCATCCTCCTGCTCGACGAGGCGACCAGCGCTCTCGACAGCCGGACCGAGCAGGACATCCTGCGCACGCTTCACAAAGTGAGCGAACACCGCACCACCCTCGCCATCGCGCATCGTCTGTCCACCATCGCCGATGCCGACCGCATCCTCGTGCTCGACCACGGACGGCTAGCCGAAACGGGGACGCATCGGGAGCTGTTGAGGAAAGGCGAGCTCTATGCCGAGATGTGGGCGCGCCAGCAGGCGGAGGAAAGCGAAGAAGAGACGGCTCCTACCTGAAATTCCCCTCCGGCTTGTGGTGCAGTGCACAATCGCTAAAGAGGAGCGGATTTTTGCGGGCCCCTGCCCGCCTCTTCCTTTTCAAGGCCGGATAGCTGCAATGCCCAACCTCGATACGGTCAAACGCGATTGGTTCTCCAACGTCCGTGCAGACATCCTCGCCGGGATCGTCGTGGCGCTGGCGCTGATCCCCGAAGCCATCGGCTTCTCCATCATCGCCGGTGTCGATCCGCGGGTGGGCCTGTACGCCTCGGTCGCGATCGCCATGGTCATCGCTTTCACCGGCGGCCGTCCGGGCATGATCAGCGCCGCGACCGCCGCGGTCGCCGTGGTCGTGGTGCCTCTGGTCCGCGATCACGGGGTCGAATATCTCTTCGCAGCGACGATCCTGATGGGTGTATTCCAAGGCATTGCGGCACTCCTGCGGCTCGACCTGTTGATGCAGTTCGTTTCGCGCTCGGTCATCACCGGTTTCGTCAACGCGCTCGCCATACTCATCTTCATGGCACAGCTGCCGCAGCTGGATCCCACGGCCAGCGGCATCGGCTGGATGACCTATACGATGGTGATTGCCGGCCTCGCCATGATATACATTATTCCACGCTTCACGACGGCCCTGCCCAGCCCGTTGATCGCCATCATCATACTGACTGCGCTGACCATCTGGCTGGATGCGCCGGTCAACACGGTGTCCGACATGGGCGAGCTTCCCGAAGGCCTGCCCTACTTCATGCTGCCCGATGTGCCGCTGACGTGGGAGACGCTGGCCATCATCGCACCCTATTCTGCGACCATGGCGGCGGTCGGCCTGCTCGAATCGCTGCTGACCGCGCAGATCGTCGACGACATGACGCACACCGGCTCGAACAAGCGCCGCGAGAGCGCTGGCCAGGGGGTTGCGAATATTGCCGCAGCCCTGGTCGGCGGCATGGGCGGCTGCGCAATGATCGGCCAGTCTGTCATTAACGTGACAAGCGGAGGCCGCGGGCGTCTTTCGACATTCACTGCGGGCCTTTCGCTGCTTATCCTGCTCGCCGTGCTCGGCGGGCTTGTCGGCCAGGTTCCCATGCCCGCGCTGGTGGCGATCATGATCATGGTTTCGATCGGGACCTTTTCCTGGAATTCGATCCCCAATCTGTCCAAGCATCCCTGGCAGTCGAGCGTGGTCATGCTCACCACAGTTGTGGTCGTGGTGGCGACGCACAATCTTGCTTTGGGCGTGCTTGCAGGTGTCGTCCTTTCGGGCGTGTTCTTTACTCACAAGGTAATGACGATGTTCGAGGTCGTGCGCGAACGCCATGGCGAGACAGCGATCTACCGGGCAAAGGGCCAGATCTTCTACGCCAGCGTCGAGCGCTTCGAAGCCGCACTAGGCCCTGAAAGCATCCTGCCGGATCCGGCCGACCACGTAATCATCGATGTCAGCAAGGCACACTTCTGGGACATTTCCGCGGTGGGCGCGTTGGACAAGGTCGTCGAACGCATGCGGAGGAACGGTCGCAGCGTCCAGGTTCGCGGGCTCAACCGGGCCAGCAGCGACCTTGTCGACAAGTTCGCACTGACCGACAAGACCGGGGTCGAGATCGGGCTGGCGCCCCATCCTTGAATTATAAAGAAGGTGGCCAACGAGCGATCATCGCCCTTGGAAAGTTTGGGGACGTTCGGCAAATCCGTAGCGTTACCGTTCGGAACAGCCGGAGCGTCCCCGACACCCATTTAGGGCAGCAAGTTTTCAGAAACTCCCTAGAAACGGGGTAACCCCAAGGTTAATTTCCATGGTTAATTTGTTTATCAGATTGGTCGCAGCACGAAGTTTGATCGAGGTGAGGAAACAATTAAGGAGACATTTCCAATCATATCGAGCCATGCAACGTGGCACACGACCGGCCTATCAATCGTCGCGATCCCAAGCCTACAACGTGGTCCTACAGCGGCATAAGGACAGCAAACGCAGTGGCGCAAAGGCCCTCGATCATCTCGGGATTGGGGTATAAGCGCGCAAATAGGGCGCTGAATTCTTCCATCCGGCCTGCATCGCAGAAACGGGGCGAACCGATCCGCTAATCTACAGGATATACTTACTCAGATCCGCGTCACCTGCGAGATCGTCGAGCCGTTCGCGCACATAGGCGGCGTCGACGGTGATCGTCTCGCCCTTATGCTCCTCGGCTTCGAAGCTGATATCCTCGAGCAGGCGCTCCATAACCGTCTGCAGGCGCCGGGCACCGATATTCTCGACGCTTTCGTTCACGCGCGCGGCGATCTTCGCCACTTCGGTGATCGCCTCGTCGGTAATGACGAGTGTTACGTCCTCGGTCCCGATCAGCGCCGTGTACTGCTGCGGCAGGTTTGCCCGCGTCTCGGTCAGGATGCGGACGAAATCTTCTTCGGTCAGCGCGCGCAATTCGACGCGGATCGGCAGGCGGCCTTGGAGTTCGGGGAGCATGTCCGACGGTTTCGAGACGTGAAAGGCACCGCTGGCAATAAAGAGCACGTGATCGGTCTTCATCGGTCCGTATTTGGTGGCAACCGTGGTGCCTTCGATGAGCGGCAACAGGTCGCGCTGAACGCCTTCACGGCTTGCAGAGCCGCCGCGCACATCGCTGACGGCAATCTTGTCGATCTCATCCAGGAAGACGATGCCGTTGGTTTCCGCATTCTCCAGTGCGACGCGGTTCACATCGTCCTGATCCATGCGCTTTTCGGCCTCTTCTTCTACCAGCCGGTCCCAGGCTTCGGGGACCTTGAGCTTGCGCCGCTTGAGATTGGACTTGCCCATCGCCTTACCGAGCATGTCGCTGAGGTCGATCATGCCGACGTTGCCGGGCATGCCGGGAATTTCCATGTTGCCCGCAGGTTGGTCCTTGACCTCGATTTCGACCTCGGTGTCGTTCATCGCGTTCTGGACCACGCGTTCGCGGAAGGCCTCGCGTGTCGCCTCGCTGGCGTTCTCACCGACCAAGGCATTGAGGAGCCGTTCCATAGCCGCCTGGCTGGCGCTTTCGCGGACGGCCTCGCGGCGGCGTTCCTTCTCCAGCCGGATAGCTTCCTCGGCAAGGTCGCGCGCGATCTGTTCGACATCCCGGCCGACATAGCCGACTTCAGTGAACTTGGTCGCTTCTACCTTCACGAAAGGAGCTTCGGCGAGCTTCGCCAGCCGGCGGCTGATTTCGGTTTTGCCGCAACCGGTGGGGCCGATCATGAGGATGTTCTTGGGCGTTACTTCGTCACGCAAGTCGCGATCAAGTCGCTGGCGGCGCCAGCGGTTGCGCAGGGCCACGGCGACAGCGCGCTTGGCGTCCTTCTGGCCGATGATGTGTTCGTCAAGGGCGGCGACGATCGCCTTGGGGGTCAAATTGTCCATGAAATCTTTCAGACCGCTGTTTAGACGGTTTCTAGGGTCACATTGCCATTGGTGAAAACGCAAATTTCGGCGGCGACCTGCATCGCCTTGCGCGCGATAACCTCTGGATCGTCCTCATATTCGGAAATCGCCTTGGCAGCGGCGAGCGCATAGTTCCCGCCAGATCCAATCGCGGTAATCCCGCCTTCGGGTTCGAGCACGTCGCCATTGCCGGTTAGGACGAGAAGGTTTTCCTTGTCCGCCACGATCATCAATGCCTCGAGATTGCGCAGGTACTTGTCGGTGCGCCAGTCCTTGGTCAGTTCGACCGCGGCACGCAGCAGCTGCCCGCTATATTGTTCGAGCTTCTTTTCGAGCCGTTCGAACAGGGTGAAAGCGTCTGCCGTCGCACCTGCGAACCCGGCGACGACTTTGCCGCCCTCACCAATCCGGCGGACCTTGCGGGCATTGGGTTTCATTACCGTATTGCCCATGGAGACCTGCCCGTCCCCGGCAATGACGATCCGGTCGCCCTTACGAACGCCGATGATGGTGGTTCCGTGCCACTGGGTCAGCCCGTGGCGATTGTCCTGATCACTCATGCCGCGCGATATGGGGTGCGCGGAATTAGGGTCAAGACGCGCTCAGGTTCCGGGGCCGCCGGGACCGCCCTGTCCGCCGAGACCCGGCTGGCCGACCGTGCCGATATTGCCGAACAAGTCTTCGAGGAAGCCGCGTTCACGGCCCAGGGTAGGAGTCTCGTCGCCATCCGGCGTGAGATAGACCACCTGATCGAGCCCGGAACGCTCAGCCGACACGACATCACCGTCCGGACCGAACTTTACCGCCAGAACCTGATGCGCCTGGACGCGCGGGCGCACGAAAGGCTTACGACCCGTGGTCGAGGACACGTAATACCAGGTCGGATCGCCGAACTGGCTGGTGAAAGTCGGACGGCCAAGCGTCATTTCAACGCTGCGCTGGTTGTCGATCCCCGGCTGTACCGAGCTCAGCAAGACATTGTCGACGACATAGCCCCGCGATTCGCGGATCGAGGAGCACGCGCCCAGTGTCAGGCCGACTGCGACCATCAAGGTGGCACCAAGGATTTTCGTGGTCCTCATGGGAACTGCTTCAACTCCGTATCTCCGGCGCGCTTGGCCTGTGAGGCCTTGCGCCCTATATGCGCGAGCGAGGCCCTAAACCGCCGCGCCGCCGCTTGCAACGTGCGTGTTCTCGCGCGGTGGGGATGGCGATTTGAATTGCCGCTGAACGAACCGCAACGAAAGCACTTTCTCATGTCTCTTTTCGCCCGTCTATTCGGCACCCAGCCAAATCCGCGCGAGCAGTGGCGACCGCTCTGGCATACGATTGTGGAGCAGGCCCGCGAGCCGGACTGGTACCGCATGTGCGGTGTGGCTGACACGGTCGAAGGCCGCTTCGACATGATTACGCTGGTGCTGAGCCTGGTGCTGTTGCGGATGGAAAAGGACGAGGAGCTCGCCCCGCATACCTCGCTGGTTACCGAACTGTTCGTCGAGGATATGGAAGGCCAGTTGCGCGAGGCTGGGATCGGCGACCCCACGGTTGGCAAGAAGATCGGCAACCTCATGAGCAGCATGGGCGGACGCTTGGGTACCTACCGTCAAAGGCTGGCAGATGAGGACCGCGCCGCGCTGGCCGACGCTCTGAAGCGCAATGTCACCATGGCGCAGGAAGACGAAGCGGAAGCGCTGGCCGACCGTATGATAAGGCTGCACAAGCGGCTTGAGCGCACCGACGCAGAGCAGCTTCGGGCCGGGGAAATTGCCGCGTGACCGAGGGCAGAGAGCTTGTCCGGCTGGTGAAGCCGCGTGCCTTGCCAGCCGGCGCCTTGACCGTGGAAGCAAGCGAAGCGGAGTGTGCCGCGCTGGCGCAGCGGTTCAGTGTCACGGCCATCCATGCCCTGAAGGCAAAGGTCGACTTCGACGAGAAAGATGACGCCGTCCTGGTCGACGGCACGCTTACCGCGACGATCGAACAGCCCTGCGCCGTCACGCGCGACAGCCTGACCTATAAAGCTTCAGAGCCGTTTTCACTCTGTTTCGTGCCCGCAGGTCGAATGCCCGAATATGACGAGGACGCGGAATTCGAACTGTCCGAAGAGGATCTCGACGAGATCGAGTACGAGGGTGGAAGTTTCGACCTTGGCGAGGCGATTGCGCAGACCCTTGGTCTTGCCATCGACCCTTATCGCGAAGGCCCCGGCGCCGATGCATTGCGGGAAAAAGTTGGGATCGAAACCGACGAGGAAGCTCGTCCGACCGGACCTATGGCAGAGGCGCTCGCGGCGCTGAAGAAGGAATGAATTCGGTCAGGGGTCTCCGTACGAGACATACGATCGCCTCTTGCAACGTAGAAACCGGAGCCCAGGGCTTAGCCTGGGCTCCGGCAGGGCGACCTTAGAAAAGGAAGGTCTCGAAGATCATGTCTTCGAAGGGGGCAGTCTCCGCAATTCCAAAATCGTCCCTTGGTTGATGGGTAGGCGAGAGCCCGAATGGGCTGCCGGCGCTTTCATTGAAAGCCTGATTGATAGGTCGTTCCCATGCGACCAAATCAAACTCTCCGTTGAATCTCCCACCTCGCATCCCGAAGTCGAACCAATCTGAGAAACCTCCGAAGAGTTCGTATTTCGGCGTCCAGTCCTCGAAGCCGTCGACAAGCTCGCGAACCGGGCGGTTGAACAGCGCATCCTCACCTTCCGGGAACAGTATGGTGTCCTGAGGCCGTATAGTCCCGATTACCTGATCGAATCCTTGGCTTGCATCGAACACGAGGCGGTGGCCCGAGCTAAGTTGGCTGATATCGACCGTATCGTTCCCGGAACCTCCGTTCACCGTGATGGTGTTGAGATCGAGGCTGGTAGAATTGAAGTTCCCGACAACGGTAATCGATGCGCCGCTAGCGGTAGGCCCGCCATTCACGCCGCCGCCCGAAGCGACATCTACCGAGTCGATCACGATCTCCTCGATATTGTCGAGTTCGGCGATGATCGAGGCATTGTCCGATCCATTGAGGGTCACCACGATCTCGGTATTCCCGGCCAGTCCCGTCATGCCCGCGGCGATTGCTTCGCTCCGGGTATAGATGGTGTAATCCTCACCAGCACCGGCATTGAGCTGCCAGGTATCGATTCCGGCGCCGCCGTTGATCCAGTCGCGGCCATCGGTGGCCCCCGTCTGGACGATGGTGTCGTTACCGGCACCGCCCTGGATTACGTCGTTACCGGCCCCGCCGACGATTGTATCGTCACCAGCAAGGCCCCAGAGCCGGTCGTCGCCAGCACCACCATTCAAGGTGTTTGCGCCGGAGTTGCCCCATAGCGTATTGGCGATTTCATTGCCGGTTAGCTGGAGATTTCCAGTCCCCTTGGCGAACATTACTTCGACTTCCACACCGGCGGCGAGGACGTAATTCGCGCCCGAATATATCCGGTCAAAACCTTCCCCTGCCGCTTCCAGGACGATGTCGCCGGCGCTGTTGACGTGGAAGACATCATTTCCTAGCCCGCCACTGACGGTATCGTTACCTCCGCCGCCATCCATGAAGTCGTCCCCTGCTCCGCCCTGAAGGTTGTCGTTCCCTCCCTGACCGCGAAGCGTATCGTTTCCATCGCCACCGATGAGGGTATCTGCTCCGGCCAGACCAGCCAGAGTGTCGTCACCTCCACCTCCGTCGAGCGTGTTGGCTCCGGCGTTACCGCGGATGAAGTTCGCAAATTCATTACCCGTCAGCGAGAGATTGTTGGCACCTTTCGCAAACATCATTTCGACTTCCGAGCCGGCCACAAGAACGTAGTTTACAGAGGAGTAGAGCCGATCGGCATCGCCCTCGCCGACAGCTTCCAGCACCACATCAGCTACGTTGTCGACATGATGGGTATCGTTTCCAAGCCCGCCTGTCGAATTGTCGGCTCCTACTCCGCCCCAAAGGACGTCGTCGCCTACGCCGCCAAAGAGCGTGTCATCGCCGGCAAGCCCGCGAAGCTCGTCATTACCCGAGCCTCCGTCGAGAATGTTGGCGCCGGAATTACCCCATAAGGTATTTCCGAACTCATTGCCGGTTAGCGAGAGGTCGTCAGCGCCCCTTGCAAACATGATCTCGACTTCGGACCCTGCGGTCAGAACATAGTTGACGGAAGAGTAGACTCGGTCTGCATTGCCCTCACCCACAGCCTCGACGACGATATCATTCACGCTCTCGACATGGTGCGTGTCGTTGCCAAGCCCACCGATGGTCGTATCGTTACCGGTGTAGCCACTAAGCAGGTCATCTCCACCGCCGCCGATGAGCAAGTCATTACCGGCAAAGCCAAGCAATTCTTCGCCAAATGCGCTTCCGACTGCAATATCGTCACCATCGGTGCCGATGAAGTTCGTCGCAACTGCCGCCTCCCAATTGGCACCGACAGGCGCGGTTGAGGGCGTGACGACCGAACCCGTGAAACCAAGGCCGTCGACATAGTTGAACGAGGCCCTGACCATCAGACCGGCCTGCGCGCCGAAGGTGGTGCCTGGCAGGTCTTCCGGCGTAAACTCGTTGCCTGTAGCCCCCGGAATGTCGGTCCAGTCGACACCATTGGCAGACTGCTGCCACTGGATCGTCGCAGACGCGATCCCGTTGCTGGCGGCAATCGTGCTGACATCAACAGTGAGTGCCTGACCTTCCGTGGGGGTCATGTCATCCAATGTCGCTGCCCCGGTGATTGTCGGGTTAAGCGTCGAAACATCGATCGTCTGATCGGCAAACTGCAGGAATTCGACGTTGCGAACAGTATCCATCCCATCCGAAAGGCGTGCTCGACCAGTAAATGGATCGATCACTCCATCAGTCGGGGTGATATGTGTGACCAGCAGGCCACCTCCTGGCGCAGCGGTGATCTGATAGTTGGCAAAATCATCGTAGAATACTGCGGTATCTACATCGCCGTTCTCACCGTCGTCCACGATCTCGCGGACGATGTGCATTTGTCCTGGTGACACCGTCCCATCGATCAGGTGCGCGCTCAATGGCTTGGTTACACCGTCAATCGTTACGATATTCCGCAAGCTAGTGACCGTAGCAATTTCGTTCTCGCCGCCCTGTTCGGTGATGCTGATGCGGACATGAAGACGCAGGTCGCCGTCGATGATGTCGTCACCACCGCGACCTTCGATGAAGTCGCTGCCCCCACCGCCGAACAGGATGTTCCCCGAGTCGAACACCACCTCATCATCCGGCGCATCGCCGCGTGGTGCCAGACCCAGCGCTTCGCGCAAGCCATCGATCCGATCGACACCCGCCTGAGTCAGTTCGTGACCTTCCATGTCGACTTCTGGATCCACGACATCCGTAGTGCCGCGATCGTCGCCGCGCAGGATGTCGTTGTGATCCGACCCCGAAAGTGCTTCCACTTGGTCGAACCGGTTGCGCAGCACATCCGCCTGGTCATTGACGAAGATGCTCACCGTCATGTCTGCATTGGCCGACACCGGGCTCCCCTGATGGCTTGCCCAGTCGAATCCACTCATGCCCTCGTTGCGCATAACGCTGACACCCTGGACCATGATGTCATCGCCGGCTTCCGCATCGAAATCGTTTTCATCGGCACCCGCGAACATCACGTCGTGGCCAATGATCGTCGAGTTGAAGAACAGTTCCGAATTGTCGCCGGAGATAACGTCGAAGCCGCCGCCGCCTTCGATCCAGTCATTGCCCTCGTTGCCCATCAGGCCGTCACCATCGTCACCGCCAAGGATGAAGTCGTCACCTTCACCGCCGAAGACTTCGGTCAGATCGACACCGACAATGAAGGCGTCCTTGCCATCTCCACCCATCAAAATGTCAAGACCATTGGAATTGGCGATTACGTCGTCGCCATCTTCACCCTTTATGAAGTCTCCGCTGTCGCCACTGTCGGTGATAATATCGTTACCGGCACCGCCAAGAATGAGATCCACACCCTGGCCGCCCTCAATCCGGTCGTTGCCAAGACCGCCCCAAATACCGTCATCGCCAGCGCCGGATATGATCGTGTCATCTCCGTCGGTGCCGTTGATGGCAATATGTTCGTCGCCAATGAACTTGATGTAGTTCGTTTCGACACCAGGAGTGGCGAGATCGTCGCGTTGGACCAGGGTCTGGCCGATGGCATTCAGTATCGGATCATCATGTTGAGGATCCGGCCCCACCTGCTTCGAAGGATCCACATGAAGGATATAATCCGGCATAGCGAAGGCATCGACGTGACCGTGGAAGTTTAGGATATCGTCAGCCGTCCCGCGAATACCGTCAGCCCCCGCATCTGCCATGTCGGTATTGGCCAAGATGAGCTTGGAAAACGCGTTGTTTTCTAGCTCGTTGAGTAGATTGAGCCCTTGCGTTCGAGTCAAATAATAGAATCGGTCGTTATCTTGCAGGATCTCCATCTGGGCTTCGAAGACGGCGTTGAAGGTGGCCCCGAGGAACCCCCCGAACAACATCGGCGCTTCCGCAAGGCCGCCCACCCAGAAATCAATGTCATTGACCCCGGTTTCTGCGGCAGGTCCATTGAGGAAAGCCAAGCGGTCTGCAGTTTGCTGGGCTGTCTCGCCCACGGCACCAAGGACGAGGTCGGTCGCAGCCGCCCTGCGATCTTCCACATTGTCGCCAGCGTCGATGATCGATTGATGCGTGCCGTATGCCGCAATGAAATTTATCACTGACAGAGGGTTCTTCAAATTCTCTGCGAACTCCGCCCAGCTACCGTAAGGTGCTACGAAGGTCGAACCCGTGGCGTCGAAGAGTTGGGCCCGCGCTTCGTTCAATGTCGGCATCCCGGTATCGCGGCCGCGAGCGATATTGATCGCAGCGAGGTCCAGCGGAAGGCCGAGAAGGTTGTTGCGCAGCGCATCGGTGACGAATTCATCGATATGGTTGCCGTGCTCGCGGCTCAGGCCGCGAAAGATTGCACCCGCAGCCTGATCCGCCGTGATTGCGCCATCCAGGTCGTAATCGACCGGGTTCAGGAAGGCTTCGATCAAGCCCATGTTGTTGCCCCAGGCCGACATATCGGTGACAGGAGTCTCGTTCCCGAACTCGTCGTAGAAGACAGGCTCCCCAGCATCGTTCAGGAACATTCGATTCACATCTTCGGTCAGCATGGAATGACCGAAGCGATAGACGACGTGGGCGAACTCGGCGAAGATCGCCGGGTCGATATCGGTCGTAGTATTGAAGACGAAGGGATCGATGTTCGGCTGAAGCTTCCGGCCGAACTCCTCGAAAACGAGGTGCTGGTATTGCATCTCCGTCGCGAACTTCGCCACTTGGAACAACCGTTCGCCATCCCAGTCGAGCATCGCACCATAAGCGGCGAGCTGTGCGTCGCTCATGCTGCCCAGTCCGCTGACTTCGGGCTGAGTCAGGTCGATATCGAGCCATTCATTGATGAACTCAAGATCGCCGGACTTCAGGATTTCGACCTTGTTAGCCTCGACCTGCCGGTTGTGTTCGGAATGGAAGACGTGGTGAACCGCGGTAAGCGCAATGTTTTCGTTGCCGCGCCCGTCACCGGTAATGAAATGGCGGTCCAGAAGCTCATCATCGTACTCGAGGTTTTCGCCCCTCGTGCCAACAGGAACCGAATTGCCGGTAAGCGTGTCCGCATCGGCAGCTAGCGATCCATCTGCGTTGAAGACCGGAACCGCATTGTGCGCGATGTCGTCCAAGAATGCATGAGCTGTTCGAACAGCATAGGCGTAAATTCCGCCATCGGCTGGTTCTGCATCACCCGGCATCAACAGTTGTACGGGATTATCCGGCGTACCGCTCACAAAAGCGTTAGGGACGCCGTTTTCATCGAACCCGACGACTACCTGAGCGAAACCGTTCTCATCCGGAATGAAATTTCCGTACGGATCCGAAAGTATCAGGGGAATCCCGCCGATATCCGCGTCGGTCAGCTCGATACCGAGCATCTCGAGCGCCTGCGCCTTTATGTCGGCCCAAGTGGCGAGTCCGCCGCTGGAACCTTCGAGCAGATGGCCCGTGGCCTGCGGCGCACCATCGACAATCTCGTACTCGCGCATGAAAATCTGCTTCGATGCGTGTGAGCCATAGGTCTGGTTCTGGTCGACAAAAGGAGTCGTCGTGTTCACGGTCTCGCCGTTTTCGTCGATCTGCGCACGGGTCATCGCCATGAAGTTCGTCCGGCCGTCGTCGGCTGTGAACGGAATTCCGTCAAAGCCAGCGTCGAACAGCGGGTCATCCGGCTGCAAAGGGATGTAGACCGTACCATTATCGGCCTTCGGGATAAGATCGAGGCCGTGATCGAAGAACTGGCCGAAATAGGTCATCCAGGCATTGAAGGGTGCAGACAGGCCTTCGTCCGGAGCACTATTGGGAATCATCAGGGTGTCGCCCTGCATCGACAGTCCATAGGTTTCTGCCAAGGCGACAAAGTCTTCAAATGTATTGATCGCCGGATCGGCTTCATGAGCATTCCAGGCAGCGTTCAACGCCTGAACTGCAGCCATTACGTCGCCTTCATATCCCGTTTGCGTGAGCGCTGCGGAAATTGCAGCAGGATTGCCTGCGGTCTGGTCGACGATCAGATTTGAAATGATGCGTGGGTCGACATCGGCTACGTCGCCTGCTGCCCCGTAATCGTTGTTCGTAATGGTCATGCCAGGACCGAACGACATTGTGTCGCCGTCCTGGTCATTACGATAGTACTGCGTGAACATGCGCGGCAGGATCTCGTCCGCCGCGCCCCAGCGCTCGCGCCCCTCGACCAGGTTGTTGTAACTGCCGTCCACCGTTCGGAGACCGTAGGGGAGATGATAGTTGCCGATGATGTCGACTAGGCTCTCACCAGCGGCATGGCGCTCGGCGATCTTGATCTGGTCAAGAATGAACTTCAGGTCGTGAAGGTTGAGCTTAACAGCCATTGTACTTCCCCCTAAAAATGGCGGCGGAAGGACAAACTCTCATGGGCGCAAAAGCGCACACTGCCTAAAGCATCATGAAATCCCTCCGCGCCCGTTTATCACGAAATGAGTCTTTCGTGGATTGATGAGAGATATTCATACTGTTTGCTAAATTAGTCTACACGCATGATGGATTAATTCGTAACGCCAATTGTACATAGTGCAAAATCTATATCTTTACTCTAAAGTATATAGATAGATCGGCATATGATCCGAAATGCACCTGAATCTACAGGAAAGGTAGCGCGCGGAGCGTCCATATCCGTCGAAAATCAGTGACCTGAAATTGGAAAAAACCATCCGCCCCGTCGCGAGCCCGGAGATCGCCAGTCCTCGATTACATCGCCACTAATCTAGCGTGGACCTTGCGAGGTAAATCTAACGTCAAGCAGCTACTGGAGAATGCCCTCGGTCACGCAGGACCGAGACCGCCGCGACACGATTGTGCACGCCTAGAGCGCGATACGCCGCGTTTACATGGACCTTTACCGTACCCTCACAGATACCCAGCTCCCTGGCGATTTCCTTATTGGATTTACCCGCCGCCATGACGGTCAAGACTTTGCGTTGCTGACGCGTAAGAGCACCGGCAGGGGCCGCCTCCAATCCGCAATCGGAACTGGTTTCGCCGAGCTTCGAAAGATAAGGTCGGCCTTCGGAGATCGCGGCAATTGCATCCAGGATCTCTGCAGCGGTGCACGATTTATCAACATACCCCATTACGCCGACATCCAGATATTCTGAAACGATCTCGCGCGTCACCACGTCGAACAAGACGCAGACCTTCAGGCTAGGGTGGTCTTGCAGAATTTTACTCAAACCGTCTGGCCCATTCAGACCAGGCAAATGAATGTCGACGATGGCGATGTCGGAACTTTCATCCGGAATCGCAGCGGCAAGTTCTGAGAAACTGGTGGCATCCCCAATCGGCTCGCGGAATCCCCCATCCCTGAGAACTGCTCTCAAACCTATACGGCTCAAGCTATCGCTATCCGCGACAACAATCGAAAAGAACGTCATTATCCTGCCCCTAAGCGTCGAAACACAGAGGCGACCCCACCTATCGGTGCAGCAGCTGATTACATATTTGGGTGTATCAGCATGTCTTGCAGTATTGATTATGGCCTAAGCATACCAAAGCTGACCGATTCCAACAACACGCTTGAGGCGGTTTCAAACTATCTCGGAATTTCATTGCTTTACTTGAAACAGAAGCGGTCTTGCTTGGCGGGTTCGGGCGAATCGACACCGAGAACGTATTGGTTTTCTTCGCAATAATCCTCTGCCAAGCAGCTATGTCGGCGTTGCCTTTTTTGTCACAACCGCGCGGAATTCCGCGTCACCGAAACGAAAAACGTTACGCAGCGCTCCCGCAGGCGCCCCGCAAATAGCGTCGCTTCGCTGCAGCAAAATCGATTGCGGCACGTTCGACTCGGTCGAGTTCCCGCACGAGTGATACCAGCGCTCGCGCGCCGATATCGTGATAGCCGTAGGCAGCGACGAAGGTATCGCGCCCGAGGAGGTAGATCATCGAACTGTGATTAATGCTCATGGCCTCCTCCCCCGGTCGCGCCGTCGTGTGTTCACGCAGCACATGATAGGCCATGGTCGCTTGGGCCAGCTGCACCCGATTGCCGGTGAGCACATCGATTTGTCCTGAGTGTCTGTCGAAAAGGTCCGACTGAGCCATGCGCATGGACCAGTTGTAGGAATGCCGGTGTTCCTCACCAGTCCTTTTGATCGGCTGCGGAGCGGTGACAGGGTGCGTCTCGATGTCGACAAACGCTGCCCGCGCCGGAAATCCGGCCGCTCGTAACTCGCTGGCCGCTTGTGCCAGGACCGGCGCGGCGGCCCGGCACGAGCCCATGCACCTGCTGTATCCGAAATACAGCATCGTCCAGCGGCCAAGGAAATAGGACTGATCGATCTTTCGCCCCCGCCAGTCAGTGAAATCGAAATATCCGCCCATCTCGTCGGGCGCGACCTGCGCAGCGCCGTAGACAATGTCCGATTTCTCAAGCGCCGACCGCTGCGATTCCGGAACGATGTAGGATTCGGAGATGCGTATTGCCGAATGTCTCATGTCACCCTCACCTTCGCCTTGAGCTGGCCCTTGCCGTTGTCGTGTACCTTGTTAGTGATCCAGTGCCGGAACTGCATGAAGACCGGGAAGTGGCCAGTCTTTGTCGGCTCCACGATGATGTCGTACCGCTGCGCCGTGACCAACTCGAGCACGGTATTAGCAGGTACCCGCCGCGTAGTGGGGCACCATGTTTCACGGCCCCATGAATGCCCATCAGCTGCGACGATCTCGATGGGGCAGGTGAACTTCACTCGCAGGATTGTATAGCTGGCATTCAGAAGACGGATGAGGACACGCTCGCCGACCTGCGCCTTTATAAGGGTGGTGGGGTCATAGTGGGCACGGTTCCCCCATACTCCCGACAGCATGAAGTACTTCGGCTCGTAGCGGTTCAGGCCTACGTCCAGTCCGCACAGGCCGGCGTCGTGATCCTGGATAAGATGCCATCGCGGATCTACCGCATGGGCCACCCAGGTCATCTCCGAATCGTAGGTCGGGCCATCTTCGTACAGTCGCTTCTTGCCGTCGCCCTGATCGGGCGCCTCCACAATAAGCGGTCCCCACATGCCCAGTTCGAAGTGCAGTGCCGTGTTGCGGTGGCAGTGATAGAAAAAGGATCCGGCCCGCGCAGGCTGCCACTGATAAGTGTAGCCATCACCCACCTCGAAAGACACGTGGCCGACACCGTCGTTGGCAGTGGTCGGTTCGATACCGTGATGATGGATCGTATGGGGGCCGGTCGAAGTGGTGAGATGGGTATGGACGATCTGACCTTGCGTTACCCGGATTTCAGGAGCCGGGTGGGTCACACGCTGATTCGGCGCTGCCGGGTCGGTATCCCGGAACGTCCAGAACCTGATCCTGCGCCCGTCAGGTGCGATTCTGTCCAGCTTCTCCGCGCCCTCGCGATAGATATGGACGTCCGGTTCGAGGCGATCCGGTGTTTGCGGATCGGCCTTGAATACGTCGCAGCCGAAGGTCGAATAGGTGATCTCCTCACCGAAAGCCGTGTCTTCCCAATCGAACATGTTCTGCTCCATTCCCCAGGCCGCTCAGAGCGGATCCGTCATTTGCCAGTGTGTGACAGCGCCCTGCGGGTAGTTCCCCCCACCAGCTGTCTGTGAAAGTTCGAAATGGCAGTGCATCACATAGCGCAGGGGAAAGGGCTCCTCGACCGGTGGCCAGCGATCCAGCGGGATATCGGGCGGCCGTTCGAACGGCAGGAGGAGTTCGGCACGCTGCAGGGGCAAAAGCTCCCACGTGTCGTGTTCGTAGATGTTGCTGCTTATTTCGGTCCGAAATTTGTAGTCCGAACGCGCCAGCTCGAAGCAATGGTTGCCATGTATGTGGCACGCATGGGTGGCGAGGCCGGCATTGATGCATCGCAGCAGGCAAGGTTCGCCCTGCTTTCCGGATGGCATGATCCGCCCGGCCCTGCCGTCGTGTGCAGCATTGCCATCCTCGAGGTGATGGTTTGCCGTGTCGAATCCTGACAGCCCATTTATCGTAAAATAGCGGGGCAGGAAGTTGTCAGGGATCGAGGCGGGATCCACCAGTTCGCCTGCTGCAACGCGCTCGTTCAATGTCGGATCGACCTGTGAAAAGATCCAGAGCTTTTCACGCCTGAGATCGCCCGCCCTCCACCTGTCCCCGGGAAAGCGGGGATGGTTGCCGAAAGCGTCGAACAGGGCCTGCAATTGTGGATTATGATCGGCCACGGAATATGGCGTTTCGGAACCTGCAGGAGTCTTCCCGTCGCCCTCCGGTTCCACGATGAACGCGCCATGCAAGCCCATCAAGCGGTTCAGTTGGCCCTTGTAGTGATCGAGATAAAGGTAGGTCCCCCCGTTCGGGGCAGTGAAGGTCGTCGTCCCGGTCTGTCCGGGCTGCATCGTATGAATGTACGATCCGGCAACCCCGCGAATGATGAAACCATGCGGCTGGCTGTCGTTATTGGTCACGGTAACGGTGATCTGCTTACCTTCCCGCACACGCATTTCAGGGCTCGGATTGTCGAAACCGTGAAAGTACTGCAGCGTATAGACCATCGTACCGTCGATCATTTCGGCATTGGCCGGAGCGATCGTAAGTTCGAAATTCGTTTCGGTTGTGGTCGAGTTCGCCCGACTGGGTGTCGGTGACAGACCTATGGTTGCAATCGTGCCGCCAACGGCACTCAGCTGCAAAAAACGTCTTCTCTTCATAATGCCTACCCCTGAGAATTTTGGGGGCCGGCCGGAGAATTCTTCTGTGTTACCCGCGAATTACGGGCCGCAACCTCGTTCCAGCCAAGCCGGACCTTCTTCGTGCGGGGAAATCATTCAGTCACGATCCCTGTTTTGCCCCTACCGCCTGCAATCAATGTTGCAGATGGTGTATAAATACAGTCCACGCAGCCGGGTTTCAATTTGCCATTCGTAATAGTGCTACGGGTCTATATCCAACTGCATATGCATGCGGCCCCGCGATTTGAACGGCTAAACGGCCAGGATATTGCGAACTTTCCTCTGGCCGCACTGGCGGTCGAGCTGGACCACGATATCGACTGATCGCCGCACGTATTCGGTTATATCTTCCCACGCCATGCGAGGCCCGGTTTGCAGAACCAGCAGCGCCATCTGGTCGATCGCTCTTTCGGGAGTATCGGCATGGATGGTGCAGAGCGATCCGGGATGACCGGTGTTCGCCGCACGCAGGAACGTCATCGCCTCGCTACCGCGTACCTCGCCCAGGATTATCCGGTCGGGACGCATTCTGAGCGATGCGACGAGGAGGTCTTCAGGTGTCACTTCGGCTTCGCCCATGGAGCCTCGCGCCGCGACCAGACCTACCGCATTCGGGTGCGTAAGTCGCAGTTCGGGAGTGTCCTCGATCAGGATCAACCGCTCTCCCACGGGTATCTCTCCTAACAGGGCATTGAGCATGGTGGTCTTACCGGTCGAGGCCCCGCCGCAAACCAAGATTGTCCGGCGCTCCCTTATCGCCGCCCGCAACAGTTCTTCAGTATCGGCGTACTTCGCCGTATCGAACCGCTCCTGCGCAGCTTGCGAGCGGACTGATATCTGAGCTTCTTCCAAATTCCCCAGTCGAGCCATGTCCCCAAGCGAAAGATCGGCCATTACGTGCTTGCGGATTGCCAGTGCGATCTCGCCCCGCGTGGCAGGAGGAAGGATGATCTGGATCCGCGAGCCGTCGGGCAGGTTGGCAGCCAACAGCGGATGTTCCCGGCTGATACCCTGCGAGCAATGCGCCGCGACCTGGCGCGCGAGCCTCGCCATTACTCTCGATGTTAACCCGCCGGCTTCAATACGTTCGATCTGGCCGCCCAGACGTTCGATCCAGATCTCCTGTGGGCGGTTAACGTAGATGTCGGTGACATCGTCCTGCGACAGGAAAGGCGCCAGCGGCGCCAGGAAAGTGTCGAGATATACGGGCTGCGTCACCGCGGTTCACGAAACCGGTCGGAAAAATCGAGGTCGTGCGCCACGAATACGGAAACGCTGGTGCCGTGCTTGACCTTCAGCGTGGGCTGAAATGTCGTGCTTGTCCCGCCATCGATCTGGGTGGCATTCGGAACGTTGACGATCACCGTATCGCCGCCGATCTCCCGCCCCGCCAGTTGCACGCCCGTATCGAGGATGGACCGCATCAGTGCGTCCCCGAAGCGGCCGAAGAAATGCGAATTCACCTTGCCCCTGACCCCCGCCCGGCCAAGCGGGTCCGCCGATGGCGAATCCAGTTCCATGATGATCCCCTCGGGGAGCATCAGCCTAGTCCACTGGATGAGCGCGCGCTTCTGGCCCCGGGCCAGATCGGCTTCGTAATTGCCCAGCAGCCTGCTCCCCTTCGGGATCAGTACCCGCGTTCCATCGAAGCTGCTAACTTCACGCGAGACGATCGCCCGCACGGAACCCGGCCGCGTGGAATCGAGCGCGGATTCGAGCACGGCGTGAATCACCGTGCCCTTCGGAATGGTGGTCGAAGGATTGTCGAACCGTACAAGGAATTTGCGCTCGGCATCGGTCGGTTCAGGCAGCAAATCGTCGGCCGGTTCGCGCTGCGCAGGCGGGGTAAATTCCGTTTGCGGGCGGGGCCGGGTAATCTGACGGACTGGAGGCGGATCGACGTATTCTTCCTCCAGCGGAGGTTCGGCTGTGCGGATGCGCTGCACAGGCTGTGGCTGCGGCATCTGGAATGCCGGTTTCGGGGGGGTACGGCGCGGGATGACAAGGGCAAATTCCGGTTCCGGCTCGCCAAAGTCGGGAATGTTCAATTCCGGAGGCGATGCAATGGGGCTTCCGCTGGATTCGGCAGGAACGGTGACGTTCGGGCTGCTGAGGGCGCTGCGACGGGATTCGAGGCCATAGAACAGCAGGGCCGTGGCGATCGCCAAACCCACCCCGAAAATCCAGATGCCGACATTGCTGCCATTGCCGGCCACTAGCGGCAGCGCGGTTCCGCGATCGTCAGCGGCGGAAGTTGCTTCGCTCATCGCCGCGCTCCCCCATCTCTACGCTTCGCCCGGGCTCTTTCTTTATCGATGCGGAATACCAGTTCCGCGTAGACCCGGTCGATGGTGAACACCTCGCCCCGCATGTGACCATCGACCATTTCCTCGTCACCCGATGGTCCGATCCCGAAGACCGCCGGCATGGCTTGTGCTGCATGCCAGCGGATGTAGGTCTTGCTCCCGTCATCGGAAATTGCTGCAGGGCGGAGAACCTGATCACCCGACAGGCGATACTGGCCTGTATCCGGGGGGACCTCTTGCTCCGTGGCCGGGGGAAAGAACTCGCCCCTGGCATGGCTAATACGGATGACCAGAGGAGCCTCGGACGAAGGGACGGGGACCAGATCGAACTCATAGATTGCTGCCTCGGTCTCAACGACCATCTCGGCGACTTCGATCTCACTGCTGGGCACCAAGATCAGGCTGTCCCCGGTCGCGGTAATTCCGGATCGGTACGCCAGTGGGGCGGTGATCGAGACGTCGAGGATCTGCTCGCCGTCCGGAAAAAGAATCGTCTGCGCCGTCCGCGTTGCCGTGTGCAGGACCCAGCGAGTGTCGGAATCCGGCCGCAGGTCCGCTACCCGTGCGTCGGCTTGCGCCTGCAGTGTGCCGGGCTGGAACGCCGCCGGGGCTCCGATCATCAGGGCAAGAGCGAGCGCGGCTCTCAACGTTGCTCTCCCTCCGCCTCGGGTTGTGGAACGCGGACGGTTCGCGGTTCGAGGACGATTGCGCGTTCCGACGCACCGGCAGCGCCTTTTTCAATCTTAGGAGTTGCTTGCGGCTCGTCGATCAGTTCCGCATTTCGCCGGTAACGGACGACCTGGAATCCCAGCGGGTTCACCAGTCGATCCTTCGCGCTCATTGCATCGCCTGAGAAGCGATACCGCAAGATCGCCACCCACGGCTGCGGCGGACTGCGCTGGCCGCCGGGACCGGTCTGGATCGTGACATAGCGAACCATGGCGGTCTCGGCATTGATCGACGAGATCGAGCGCACCTCTACCTCGACCCGAGTCTGGCGCCCCAGCGTGGCAAGCTTGCTCGCCGGATTGCTGGCCTGCACTTCGGCTACATACCTGCTGCGTGCGTCCCCGGCCGACCACAGGGCGACCTTGCGATAATCTTCCTGCAAAGTGTCGATATCGAAGCCTTCGCGGGCGATGACATATTGCGCCAGGAAAGACCGCTCCATCGCCTCGCTCGGCCGGATCGATTCTCCTTCGAGCGGATCGAGCGCCTGGATGTAACCAGTCTGGCGGTCCACCAGAAGCGCATAGGGTTCGATGGTCTTCAGTGGCAGCAGGACCACCAGAGCGATCGCTTCAAGCAGCGCGATTACACCAAGAACGCCTGCCACGATCCATGCGGTCTTGCGGGAAGAGGCAATCGCCTTCTCGCGATCGGCCGACCAGCTTTGTGCTTCGCGGTAATAGTCTCCCAGCTCGTCATCGCGCTCGATCTCGCCCACCTCTCTTACCTCGCTGAACTGGTTCATCGCGTCTCATCCCTGCTTGTTCGAGAGCGTGAAACCGTCATGCCCGGCCGCCTGTAAGTGCTGCCCAGCGGCTCGTAGCGCGGTTGAGCGCCCGACCGATATTCCGCAGCTGGTGCCACGCGATGCGTAGCTGCTCCCTGGACCACCTCCACGCGGCTATCGCGCCCAAGGCGTCCATCGCGCTCCATCGATCTCGTTACGGAAGCGGCGACGGCCTGGCTGTGCAGGGTCCTCGCCTGTCCCGGCGCGAGCGAACTCGTGTACGAACGGTTGTCTGCCTGTGCCCGCTGAACGCTCGAAGTGCTGCTGGCGAACAGCCTGGTCGCAATCGAGGCGTTGAACGCGATCCATGCAGAAAAGGCGATGGCTCCGAAGCACATCAGTGCAAAGGCGAGGGTCATCGTCAGTCCCTCGGTCGGGGCCGACAGCGCTTCCTGATCTGCAGCACGCAGACGGAGCACTTCCTGGAGCCATGGCTCGAGCAGGGCGAGCTCAACCGCAAGCAAGAGCGACACCGTTATTGTCGACAGGAAGACCGCGACCAGCGCCTTGGCCCAGCCGGAGAAGATCGAGCGGGTAATCCCGAACAGAAGCAGCCCTGCGACGAGAGGTGCCAGGGCAATCAGGATTCCTCCGGCAAGCCGGACCAGCGCCAGCGGCCCGATGGTGCCGGTAAGAAACGCACTGCGCGTGAAGCCAAGCTGGAACCAGTCGCCGGTCTGGACACCGCGCCGGCCCGCCCCAGTCTCGTTCAGTACTGCCAGCCCCTCGTCGACGCGCTGCAGCCGGCCGGCCAGGCTCCCATCGGACCCGGGTAGCTGCGCTGAAGTGCCTATCGACTGCACCACTTCTGCAGGCCCACTGACGAGGACGTCGTAACCGATGACCCGCCACGCAGGCCAACTGGTGGCGAGCGTGAGCACGATCACAAGCCGGATCGCGTGGCCCGCAAGATCGTGACCGGCGAGCGGATAACCCAGCGCGATCCTTATACCGAACAGGGCGACGAAGATCACCAGTATGGCTGTCAGAGCGATGGATATGGTCGATCCGGGATCCGACAGAGCAAGATACCCAAGGCCGCCGATCGACTGTGCCTGGCAATCGATATGCTGGAGGACCGTTTCCAGATACCGTTCCCCGGTGCGGATCGGAGGACACCCCATATCAGACCCTCTCCATCAGGGGAGCCATCCACACTTCCGGATCGGTGCCGGTTTCCTTGATCAGCTCGTCGAAGACGCGCACCGTGCTTTCCCGGCCCGAAAGAATGGCGAGAATATCCTTCTCCCCTTCTAGGTTGAGGCGGGCCACCACGCTTTCGTTGCCTCGCTTGATCAGGAAGCAATGCGACCGGTCGGGCAATTTGCGGACCAGTTCCAGTTCGTGCGGGGTCAGGCCGAAGCCACCGATGTAATCCTCGGCGCGGGCCTTCGGATTCACCATGAATATCTGTACGGCCGCCTGCTCTATGATCGCGCTGGCGATCTGGCTTTCCAGCGCATCGCGCGCGCTCTGGGTTGCGAAGCCGACGATCCCGTTGCGCTTGCGGACGGTCTTTTCCCAATCCTTGATCCGGCGGACGAAGACCTCATCGTCGAGCGCTTTCCAGCCTTCGTCGATGACAATGATGGTAGGTGAACCGTCCAGCCGTTCTTCCACCCGGTTGAAGAAATAGAGCAGCGCGGGAGTTCGCTCGACCGGGTCATCAAGTAGCGAAGTAATGTCGAAGCCGATCGTTTTCGCATCCAGGTCCGTGTGATCGATGTCGTTATCGAACAGCCAGGCCCTTTCGCCTTCACCCCACCAGGGCCGCATGCGCGAATAGAGATCACCCGATTTCGGCCGTGTTTGGCCACGAAAGAGTTCGACCAGATTGCGCAGGCGGCGATGCTCTGCAGCCTGTTCGAAGTTGGCATCGATTGCATCACGGATGAGTTCCGCCTCTTCAGTATCCGCGCCTGCTGCCAGCAAGGTCAGCCAGTCTATCAGGAACTGGCGGTTGACCGGCGTATCCTCGATCTGGAGGGGATTGAGGCCGGATGCCGTACCGGGCCGCAGGCGATCATATTGCCCCCCGATCGCCCGTATGAACAGTTCTGCTCCCCGGTCCTTGTCGAAGAATATGATCCGCGGAGAAATCTTGCGCGCCTGCGCCAGAAGGAAATTGAGCACGACGGTCTTGCCCGATCCGGACGGTCCTATGACTGTGAAATTGCCGAGATCGTTCAGGTGGAAACTGAAGAAATAGGGGCCCGCCGCGGTCGTTTCGAACAGCGTGATCGCATCGCCCCAGTGGTTGCCGTGCGGGGTGCCCACCGGGAAGTTGTGTAGGCTCGCCAGACCGGCGAAATTACGGGTGGAGATCAGCCCGCGCCGCGAAATGAATTTGAAGTTTCCGGGAAACTGGGCCCAGAACGAAGGCTCCAGCGCAATCTCCTCACGCACGCCCACGATACCCAGATCCGACAGGGCGGCAATCACTTCAGCCACCTGGCGGTCGAGGGTTTCGAGGCTGTCGGCGTGAATGGCGATCGTGGCATGATGCTGCCCGAAACCGGCTCGCCCCGCCGCGACATCGTCTTTCGCATTTGCCAGGTCATCGCGCAGCGAAAGGGCTTCGTCTTCGCTCGAACGCATGCGGCGAAGGACGTAATTCATCTCCCGCAATGCCTCCCCGCGTTCAATGAAGGCGAATGACTGGGTCACGACCATTTCGAAAGGCATCCGGTAAAGTTCGTCGAACATGCCCGGCATGGTCAGCGTGGGATAATCCTTGATCGAAACGATGGCACCGAAACTACGGGGGATTCCACCGAACTCGTCGCGCTCGAACGCCCGGTGGCCAAAGCTGATCCTGCGGGCCGGCAAGTGATCTCCGATCCTCCCACGCGGTAAGACGATCGGTCTCATCTCCGCATTGAACAGATACGAGAGAAATTCGAGCGGTTCGGAGCGGTACCCGCTGCCAGTATCGTAAACGCTCAGCACATGCGGCGAATAATGCCCGAGCGCAGCGGTAAGGGCCTGGGTCGCATTGTGGAGCGATCGCAGTTCGCCGACGCGTTCGGCGCCCCTGTCTGCCACTTGCCGGGTCACGAATGCCCGCGCACGGTCGAGCAGCCCGGCCCGCCCCTGCATCGGACGCCGCACGATGGTCAGGAACAGGTCGTTCACATACATATGGCGCGCAGCCAGCCGCTCGCGCCAACGCTTATTCAGCGAACGGGAAAAATCGTCGGGAAATTCGGCATCGAGAACCTGTTCTGCCCGCCGCCGCACGACATGGTGATAAATGGCGAATTGCGAAGTCCCGACGGCCCGCATCATGGCGTCGCGGAGTTCGGCGCGATAGTTCAGTTCGTCGGTATCGGAGGTCTCGAACAGAAGTCCGCCCAACCGGATCGTCTGCATCAGCAGGCCATCCTGCGTTTCGAGAGTTACGTCGTCGACATGCGACAGATATGGCAGGTGTTCTCCTGCACCCTTCTCGCGCGCAGCGGCGCCGGGGTCGAGGGTCAGGCGCGGAGCGAGAGCCATCCGCTTCGGCCGGGCCCGGAACGATGCTGGAAAACATCGTCCATCCGCGCGCGCGACCACAAGCGCCTGATTTCATGGAATTCGGCGTCCGGTTTTCCGGCATTCGTCGAACCTGTCGTAAAAGTCTCCGCGGCCACCTCAGCCCCCTCCTGCTGCAGACCGGATACCGCCGACGATCGTGGCAGCACCGAACAGGATGAAGCATCCTAGGATGACCACCGCGCCGTGCCGCCAGTTTATCCGGCCAGTCAGCATCGCAAATCCGACGGCGGCCACAGCAATTACGGCGACAACAGTGGCGGCAGTGCCGAGCAGTGTGCCCTGAAGCCATGACAGCGCATCGACTATCACGCTCGATCCTTCCGGATCCGCAGGAATACCCGCCGCAACAGGGCTCGCCGTCGCTGCCGCGAGCAGCGCAACCGATCTTTTCCAATCAACACGAGCCAAGGTCTCTATCCCCCCATGGAAAGTTCGACCTGGCAACAAAATGCCACAAAAATGCCTTTGATGCCAAATGTTTTTCGAAATTACCTTCTTCAGCAGAATACTATGACGCAGAGCGAAAGAACCGGATGCGCGGAATCTTTTCAGGCAGCTAGGAAAGTGGTATCGCTATACAAGAAATTGCGATTGGTCGGATAACGAGAATGGCAGACCGCCTGAAGCAGGACACGGTTTTCGTCGCGCTGACGCGGCCGCAGATGTTCGCGGGCGTCACTTTCACTTTCTTCGTCATAAACGCGGTGATCTCGATGGAGCTTTTCCTGATCTTCCGCACATGGTGGGTGCTATTGGCAGCGGTCGCGATTCACGCCCTGGGAGTCCTCGCCTGCCTCCGCGAACCCCGGATTTTCGATCTGTGGCTGACGCGCGTTCGCACTTGCCCGCGGGTGCGGAATCACAAGCTCTGGCGCTGCAATTCCTATCGCCCCTGACGACTCGCGTCCGTTAGTCGGGCCCGGAACGCAAATGGCCGCTGGCGGGTTCGAACAGCCATGAACGATACCCGCATCGAAACCGACTCCATGGGCGAAATCCGCGTACCGGCAGAACGCCTTTACGGCGCGCAGACCCAACGCTCGCGGGAAAATTTCCGCATCGGTGAGGAGCGCATGCCGCGCGAACTGATCCACGCCCTGGGATTGGTGAAGTGTTCGGCAGCGGCCGCCAATCGAAAGCTGGGCCTGCTCGACGATGCGATCGCCGAAGCGATTGAAAAGGCGGCGCGGCGTGTCGCGTCAGGCGAGCTCGGCGAGGAATTCCCGCTGTCCGTGTGGCAGACCGGCTCGGGCACTCAGACCAACATGAACGCCAACGAGGTGATTGCCAATCTTGCCAGTCGGGCGCTGGGCGGGGAACTCGGCAGCAAGAAGCCCGTCCACCCCAACGATCACGTCAACAAGAGCCAGTCTTCTAACGATACGATACCGACCGCGATCCATGTCGCGGCTGTCCAAGCTCTCAACGAGAAGCTGCTACCGGCACTAGAGTTCATGCTCGCCGAACTGGACGCCAAGGCGAACGCCTGGGGCGATCTCGTCAAGATCGGCCGCACGCATACGCAGGATGCAGTTCCTCTCACGCTGGGTCAGGAGTTCTCCGGCTATGCACAGCAGGTGCGCGGCGGCATTGAGCGGATCGGGCGAGTTCTGCCCGGCCTGCTCGAAATCGCACAGGGCGGCACCGCCGTCGGAACCGGCCTCAATGCCCCGAACGACTTCGGGCAACTGGTTGCAGATGAACTGACAGAAGCCACCGGGCACCCCTTCACCTGCGCGCCGAACCGCTTCGAGGCGCTGGCGGCCCAGGACGCGCTGGTCTTCGCCCATGGCGCGCTGAACACGCTGGCTGCAAGCCTCTACAAGATCGCCAATGACATCCGCCTGCTCGGCTCCGGCCCACGGTCGGGCCTGGGCGAACTCGCCCTCCCCGCCAACGAACCGGGCAGCTCCATCATGCCGGGCAAGGTCAATCCGACACAGGTCGAAGCCCTGACCCAGGTCTGCGCGCAGGTCTTCGGCAACCATGCCGCGATCACTTTCGCAGGCAGTCAGGGGCAATTCGAGCTCAACGTCTATCGCCCGCTGGTGGCGTATAATTTCCTCCAGTCCGTAACGCTGGTTGCGGATGTCTCGCGTAGCTTCACCAATCACCTCCTGAAGGGGCTCGAGCCCCGGCGGGAGAATATTGCCGCAGGGGTCGAGAACTCACTCATGCTGGTAACCGCCCTCGCGCCCGAGATTGGCTATGACAAGGCGGCCGAAATCGCCAAACGTGCCCACTCGGAAGGTTCGACGCTGCGCGAGGCGGCCATAGCTAGCGGCTTGGTGAGCCAAGCGGACTACGACCGCATTGTGCGTCCCGAGGACATGGTCGGTCGGAACTAGCGAGCTCTACAACTCGACTCAGTTTGACCGGCTTGGCACAATCTCGCGTCCTGAGCCGCCGCCGAGGGCAACGAACAGCGTCGCACGATTTTGCAACCAAGCACGCTGAACGGCAAGAAGCTGTTGCTGAGCGCTGAAGAGATTGCGTTCGGCGTCGAGGACCTCGAGATAGTCTGCCACCCCTTCGCGGTAGCGCAACCGGGCAATGCGGGCGATTTGCTGCTGCGCCTCTACGGAGGCTTCGAGGGTCGCCAATTGTTCGGCAAGATAGCGCCTCCCTGCCAGCGCATCCGATACTTCGCGGAAGGCGTTCTGGACGGTGCGGTCGTAATTCGCGACCTGTTCGACTTCGAGCGCCTGAGCCAGATCAAGATCGGCCTCGCGAGCTCCCCAGTCGAAGATCGGCAGAGATATGGACGGCCCGAAACTCCAGCCCAGCCCATCGCTCGAAAACAAGCCGTCGAGACTGTTCGAGGACAGTCCCGCGCTTCCGGTGAGCGAAATGGTCGGGAAGAAGGCCGCGCGCGCGGCCCCGATATTCGCGCGCGCAGCACGCAGCTGTTCTTCGGCAGCGATAATGTCCGGGCGCACCAGCAGCAGATCAGACGGCAATCCAGCCGCAAGCCTGCGCTCGTCACCCTGCTCGGCAAGAGATACGCCTTCCGGCAAGGTTTCGGGAATGGTCCCGCCCACCAGAACGGCGAGCTGGTTGCGCAGTTGCGCCAGGGACAGTCGTTCGCTTGCCAATTGCTGTTCGGCCTGGGTCAGCAGGGTTTCGGCCTGCCGATATGGAAGTGCCGATGTCACCCCGTTTTCGAGACGGAGCCGCGCGATCCGCAAACCTTCGCGCCTGCTTTCGGCGGTCGCTTGGGCCAGTGCGATCTGCTCTTCGGTTTCCACGATCTCGAAATAGGTGTTGGCGGTGTCGGCGATCAGCGACAGGTAAAAGGCTCGCTGCGCGGCGGCCGTGGCCAGATATTCTGCACGGGCGGCTTCGCTCAAGCTGGCAATTCGACCCCAGAAATCGAGCTCGAAAGAGGTAACGCCTACGCCCACATCGAAGCGGTTGAAGGTGACTGAGTCGGGGGCACCCTCGACATCCCCGGTGTCCAGCGCCGGATTGGTCGAGAGCGGCTGCCGCGTCCGTACGGCGCTGCCATCTGCAACCAGCGCCGGCAATCGCCGGCTGCCCTCTATCCGATAGCGCGCACGTGCCTGTTCGACCCTTGCCGTTGCGGCAAGGAGATCGCGATTGTTTTCGAGTGCACTCGCAATGAGGTCCTGCAGCCGCGGGTCGCCGAACCACTCGCGATAGGACAGTTGCGAGGCGACGACTGTCCCGTCGGGTCCGTACTCGGCATCGAAGGCCGGCGCGGTGGCTGCCTCCGGGCGGGTGTACTGGGGGGCCATGCTCGCGCAGCTGGCAAGCAGACTGGAACCGATGGCCAGAGCGACCAGCTTTCTCGTCGATCGCGTCATGGAGCGCGCCCTTCTTCGATTGCAGAACCGGATTTCTCGACTGAGTCTGTATCGCCGTCATGACCGCCGGTTGCGACAGGCTGCTTGCGGCTGACGTTTCGCCGCACCAGGAGATACAGCATCGGGATCAGGAAGATGCCGAGCACGGTCGCGGCGATCATTCCTCCCATCACTCCTGTACCAACCGCGATGCGGCTTGCGGCCCCGGCACCACTCGCGAGCACGAGCGGAACCATACCCATCGTGAAGGCCAGCGAGGTCATGATGATCGGACGCAGGCGCAGGCGCGCGGCCGCTTTCACTGCATCGATCCGCCTTAGGCCACGTTCTTCTTCCTCGATGGCGAATTCCACGATGAGAATTGCGTTTTTTGCCGCGAGGCCGATGATCGTGATCAATCCGACATTGAAATAGACGTCCGCCGAAAGACCGCGCAGCATCGAGAACAACACCGCACCGAGTACGCCCATGGGCACGATCAACAGCACCGCGAGAGGAACAGCCCAGCTTTCGTAGAGCGCCGCAAGCACCAGGAATACCACGACGACCGACAGGCCGAGCAGCAGGCCAATCTGCCCGCCGGCCTGCTTTTCCTCGTAAGAGATACCCGTCCATTCATAGCCGATACCCTGCGGCAGCTGTTCCGCCAGGCGTTCCATTTCCGCGAGTGCAGCGCCGGACGATTCACCGGGAGCAGCCATGCCGGAAAGGGTCATGGCGGGGTAGCCGTTGTAGCGCGCAAGGCTGGCCGGAGCTGCCGACCAATCGGCAGTGGCGAAGGCGCTCAAGGGCACAAGCTGCCCCTCGGCATTCGGAATGCGCAGCGACAGCACGTCTTCGGGGGTCATTCGATAAGGTGCGTCCGCTTGCACGAGCACCTGCAAGACACGCCCGTCGCGGTTGAAGTCGTTGGCATAGGCCGAGCCGAAGGTGATCGACAGGGCGGCATTCACATCGGTAAGCGAGAGGCCAAGTGCTCGCGCCTGGACACGGTCGATCTCGAGCGCGAGCTGCGGGCTTGGTCCCTGATCTTCGGGTCGCAAATTGGCGATCATCGGGCTTTGCGACGCCATGCCGAGCAACTGGTCGCGCGCCGCCGTCAATGCCTCTCGGCCAAGCCCTGCGCGATCCTGCAGCTTCAGCGTGAAGCCGCTTGCCTGCCCGAGCGACTGGATCGCGGGCGGCTGGATGACGAATGCGATCGCACTGTCCAACTGGCTGAAAGTGCCCATGGCCTGGCCGAGGATTTCGGCCGCGCCGCTTCCTTCGGCGGTACGCTCTTCCCATGGCTTGAAGGATGCGAACATGATCGCATTGTTCTGACCCTGCCCGAAGAAACTGAATCCGCGCACGACAACGAGGTTTTCCACCTCTTCGCGAGCCAACCAGAAGTCCTCGATCGGTTTCAGAGCTTCGTCGGTGCGCTCTTGCGTTGCTCCCGGCGGCGCCTGAACTGCGGTGATGAGGAACCCCTGGTCCTCCGTCGGCAGAAAGGCAGACGGGAGGCGCATGAACAGCAGAATCGTTACTGCGCTCAGCGCCAGAAATACGGCGAAACCGCGCCATGGCCGCGACAGGATGCGGTCATTCGCCCGCCCGTATTTCTCCTGCATCCGCGCGAACCAGCGATTGAACCGGCCAAAGAATCGGGCGGCCGAGTTGCGCACCTGGGCGACGCGTCCTCGCCAGCCGGGTTGCATTTCGGCTTCGGTATCGACGGCGACTTGTCCGCCCTCCCCATGACCTTTAGCGATCGGCTTCAGGAAGGTGGCGCAAAGTGCCGGCGTCAGGGAAAGCGCCAGGAACGCGGAGAAGAAGATCGCAATGGCAAGCGTGACCGAAAACTGACGATAGATACCGCCGGTGGAGCCGGGGAAGAAAGCCATCGGCACGAAAACCGCGATCAGCACCAGCGTGATGCCGATGATCGCTCCGGTAATCTGGCCCATCGCCTTGCGTGTCGCCTGCAGGGGCGGGAGGCCTTCTTCGCGCATGATGCGCTCTACATTCTCGATCACCACGATCGCATCGTCGACCAGGATGCCGATCGCGAGGACCATTCCGAAGAGCGAGAGCACGTTGATCGAAAAGCCGAACAACCACAAACCGAGACAGGCGCCCGCAAGGGCAATCGGAACGACCAGTGTCGGTATCAGTGTCGCGCGCCAGTTCTGCAGGAACAGGAACATGACGAGGAAGACCAGCACCATGGCTTCGACTAGGGTCTTGACCACTTCTTCGACCGAAGCCTGAACGAATGGCGTCGTATCGTAAGGGATTGACCAGGTTACATCCCCCGGGAGTCCGGGCGCAATTTCGGCCAGACGCTCCTTTACACCCTCTGCCGCGGCAAGCGCGTTGGCACCGGTCCCCAACTGGATTGCCATCCCTGCCATCGGCTGGCCGTTGAGCGTGGTGGAAGTGGCGTAGCTTTGCGCACCGATTTCGACGCGGGCAACCTCGCCAAGCCTTACCACTGCCGCGCCGGAATTGGCGCGAAGAATGATGTTCTCGAACTCTTCGACGGTGGTGAACCGGCCTTCGGTCGAGATGGTCGCGCTGATCTGTTGCCCATCGGCGAGCGGCCGGGCGCCGATCGAGCCGCCGGCGGTCTGCGAATTCTGCTCGCGAATGGCGGCAAGTACTGCGCTGGGGGACAGGTTGTAGGATGCCAGCGCTTCGGGATCGAGCCAGATACGCATGGCATATTGCGAACCGAAGAGCGTGACATCGCCAACACCGGTCACACGCCGCAACTCGTCCACAACCTGGTTTGCGGCGATGTTGCCCAGATCGGTAGTCGTAAGGTCGCCGCTTTCCGATGTGAGCGCGACGATCATCAGGAAGCCGGCATTCGCCTGCCGTACGGTGATACCCTGTCGCCGCACCTCTTCAGGCAGTCGCGCTTCGACCGTGCTCAGGCGGTTCTGCACCTCGGTCTGGGCGATATCGATGTCGGTACCCGCCTCGAAGGTCAGCGTGATACTCGCCGCCCCATTCGATCCGCTGGACGAGGACATGTAGAGGAAACCCTCCACCCCGTTGAGCTGCTGTTCGATCACCTGCGTGACGTTCTGTTCGAGCGTCTCTGCGTCCGCACCGGGATAGACGACGCTGATGGTCAGCGATGGTGGGGCGACCTCTGGATACTGTTCGATCGGAAGTGCGCGCAGGGCGATAAAGCCCGCCAGCAGGATGCCGAGCGAAACCACCCACGCGAAAATCGGCCTGTCGATGAAGAACCGCGCCATGGTCTATTGCGCCCCGCGATCGGTTTGCGCGGGAGCTTTTGCAGGCTTGTTCTGCCCGGTCGGCGTGTTCGAGACTTTCACCGGCACCCCAGGCCTAATCTTCTGAAGGTTGCTGGTGATGACGACATCGCCGGGGCGAAGGCCGCCCTCCACGATCCAGTTTCCATCGACCATCGCGCCGAGCTGGATCGGGCGGATTGCAGCCAACCCCTCGCTATCGACGACGAACACGGTCCCGCCTTCCTCGGTGAGGGAAACGGCGCGCTGCGGCACGGTCAGGCCGTCCTGTATTTCGCCGGCGTATATCTGCGCCCGCACGAATTCGCCGGGTAGCAGCAGCCGTTGGGGATTAGGAAACTCGGCCCGTAGCTCGACGGTCCCTGTCTGCTGGTCGACGGAGAAGGCAAGGAAATCGATATAGCCCGGAATCGGGTATTCGGTCCCGTCGCTGAAGGTCAGGCGCACCTCGACGCGGTCGTTTTCGTCCAGGTCGATCTCGCCTGCGGCGATGGCCCGGCGCAACCTGAGGACCTCGCTAGCCGCCTGGGCGAAGCTGACATAGACCGGCGAAATCTGCTCGATCCGGGTCATCAGCGTGCCTTCCGGCTGACTGACAAGCGCGCCTTCGGTAATCTGTGCCCGGCCGGCCCGCCCGGCGATCGGGGCACGCACGGTGGTGTAGCCAAGTTGGAGTGATGCCGATTCGAGCTGCGCGCGGATCTGCGCGACATTCGCCTCTGCCTCCCGCGATGCGGCGAGCGCCGCGTCGTATTCTTGCCCGCTGATAGCATTCTCGTCGACCAGAGGACGATAGCGTTCGACGACAGCCTTGGCGTTCGCCGCGGTGGCCTGCGCACTTGCCAGTGCGGCCTGCGTCTGGGCATAGCTTGCGCGCAATTCCCGTGGATCGATGCGGAACAGCGGCTGACCGGCGCGAACGTCGGTCCCTTCTTCATACAGCCGTTCCTGCACGATGCCGGTAACGCGAGCGCGGACTTCGGCAGCGCGCACCGGTTCGACCCGGCCCGGCAGTTCGATCACGTTGGGCACCGCGGCGCTGGCAACGGTAACCGTCTTGACCGGGATTGGCTGCTGCTCCGCAGGCGCATCGGCAGCCGAACAGGCGGAGAGGAGGAGGCAGGCGGCCAGGCCGGCTAGGATGGGCTTCATGGCGAAGTGGCTTTCAGTCAGCTTTTGTGCAGGTGCGAAGGTGTAATAGGTATTACACCCTTGCCACGCAACCCGTTATCGTAGAGCCCTGTCAAATGATCGAACATGACGAATTCTGCCGTCTCGACCGCCGGAAACGCGCGGTTGTCGAGGCTGCTCGAACCCTCTTCGTCGAGCAAGGTTTCGAACGTACGACACTCGGCGACATCGTCGATCGTGCCGGGGGATCACTGGCTACGATCTACAAGCTCTTCGGAAACAAGGACGGCCTGCTCGAAGCAGTGGTTTTCGAGAAAGCTTCTTCCGGCGAAACGCTGATACTCGACGCAGTGCGCCAGGGAGGGTCACCGGCGACAATCCTCCATCGCCTCTCCGAACAATTACGCGCGCACTTTCTCGATCCCGAAGTGGTGTCCCTCGTGCGCATCGTGATTGCGCGCAGCATCAATGACCGCGACTTCGCCCGGCTGTTCTTCGAACGCACCGCGACGCGGACCCGAACCTCTCTCGAGCGCATGTTCGTTTCATGGCTGGATCGAGGCGTGGAAATGAATGGCGATCCCGCGATGCTCGCGGAAATGTTTCTCGGCCTGTTCGTGAGCGATGTTCACGCGGCAGCGATCAGCCACGGTATCGGCGTGGAACATTCGCACGAACGCCTCCGGGCCCGGACAGACTTCTTCATCGCGGGTGCGGGACTGCCCCGCCATTAGTCTCTGGTCGAGCCAGCGATCAGTTGAGACTGCCTCGAAGCGTCAGTCGAAGAGACAATACGTAAGGGCCTCCTACAGTTACATCTGGAGGAAGCCCTTACTCATCGCTCCTGATGGAGAGGGAATAGTTACGGCGCGAATTTCAACTTCCCGAAATCGACCAACAGCTTAACAAGCTTTTGTTACGAATCGAGAGATACCCCTAACTAGAACGGGATATCGTCGTCCAGATCGTCGTAGTTCGAACCGCCGCCCGAAGAACCGGACTTGTCGCCACCGCTGCGCCAGTTGTCACCGCCGCCCGAGGACTGGCCGCCACCGTGATCGCCGCCGCGCGAGGAACCGCCGCCGCCATAGCCGGCACCCGATCCGCCGCCGCCCTGCGCGCCATCAAGCATGGTCAGCGTGCCATTGAGGCCGCGCAGCACGACTTCCGTCGAATAACGATCGTTACCCTGCTGGTCCTGCCATTTGCGCGTCTGGAGCTGGCCTTCGATGAAGACCTTGCTGCCCTTGCGCAGGAAACGTTCCACCACGCCGATCAAACCTTCGGAGAAGATCGAGACGGTGTGCCACTCGGTGCGTTCCTGTTTTTCGCCAGTGTTCTTGTCTTTCCAGGTTTCGCTGGTGGCAATGCGCAGGTTCGCGACCTTGCCGCCGTTCTGGAAGCTGCGGATTTCCGGGTCTGCGCCCAGATTTCCTATCAGCATGACTTTGTTGAGGCTACCGGCCATCGAATCGTTCCTTCGTGATTACTTGCGCATGGCCTAACCGAGCCTGCGGTCCGGTTCTAGGCTGCAGAAAGGCGTTTCCACCAGAGCGGAGCTAAAGCCCGAGGCTGACCGCAACCCAATAGGTGGCTCCGGCTGCAATCCATGCCAGCGCAAAGAGGTAGATGACCATCACCGTCGGCCATTTCCATCCATTGGTTTCCCGCCGGGCCACCGCGATGGTCGACAGGCACTGCGGCGCAAAGACAAACCACGCAAGGAAAGCGAGCGCGGTGGGAAGGCTCCACAGGGCCGCGATCTTTTCGGTAACACCCTGGGCGGCGACTTCCTCGTCCTCGGCATCGACTGCATAGGTCGTCGCCAGAGCGGAGACGGCTACTTCGCGTGCGGCGATTGCGGGAACCAGCGCAAGGCTCATCTCGCGATTGAAACCCACCGGTTCGAGGATGGGATGCAACGTGTCGGCGACAGCACCTGCATAGCTTGCATCGAGCTGGCTTTCGCCCGGCTCGGCCTGCGGGAAGCTCAGCAGAACCCACAGGGCGATGGTCGCCATGAAGATAATCGTGCCCGCGCGCCGCAGGAAGACCCAGGCACGCTGCCACAGACCGATCGCGAGGTCCCGGATGAGCGGGATCTGGTAGCGCGGCAATTCCATGATGAAGCCCGATGCCGCGCCCTTGGTCACCGTGCTGCGGAGCACCAGCGCGACCACCATCGCTCCGACAATGCCGGCGACATAGAGCGCGAACAGAACCAGTCCCTGCAACCCGACCCCGGGCCCGACCGTGGTCTGCGGAATGACTGCGGCGATGATGACCGCATAGACCGGCAGGCGCGCCGAACAGGTCATCAGCGGGGCGATCAGGATCGTGGTCAGCCGGTCCTTCGGATCGCTGATGCTGCGTGTCGCCATGATGCCGGGGATGGCGCAGGCGAAGCTCGAAAGCAGCGGAATGAAGCTCTTTCCGGAAAGGCCGACGCCCGCCATCAAGCGGTCCATCAGGAAGGCGGCACGCGCCATGTATCCGCTTGCCTCCATCACGAGGATGAAGGCGAAGAGGATCACGATCTGCGGCAGGAAGACGACAACCGAGCCGACGCCTGCCAGCACACCCTCTGTAAGGAAGTCGCGTGCCAGGCCCGGCCCCATGGCCGAAATGACACCTTCGGACATGGCGCCCACGCCGCCTTCGAGTGCATCGGCAAAGGGCGTGGCCCAGGCGAAGACCGCCTGGAAAATCACGAACAGCAATCCGAACAGCACGACCGGCCCGATCCAGGGATTGAGCAGGATCTTGTCGACGCCGTTTTCGATCGTGTGGCGGGTAGATTTCGAAAGTGTGGCCCCGCGCGTCATGTGCTTCGCCGAAAGCCGCCGCTCGGGCAGCGTCAGATGCCAGCGGGTGTGCGCATCCTCGTGCGCGTGAGTCTCCGCTTCGGCTATCGCGGCACGCAATTCCTCGATTCCCCGGCGGCGCACCGCGACGGTCGGGATCACCGGAACACCGAGCGCCTCCGAAAGCGCAGCCGGATCGAGCGTCAATCCGTCGCGTTCGGCGAGATCAACCATGTTGAGCGCGACCACGGTCGGACGCCCGAGTTCGAGCACTTCCTGCGCGAAGACCAGATGCTGTTCGAGATTCGCGGCATCGATCACGATCACCAGCACATCGGGAACCGCCTCGCCTTCGAACGTGCCCTTCACCACGTCGCGGGTTACCGCTTCGTCCGGACTGGCAGCATCGAAGCTGTAGGACCCCGGCAGGTCGAGCAGTTCGACCGGCTCGCCGCTGGGCAGCGCCAGGCGTCCTGCCTTACGTTCGACCGTAACCCCGGCATAATTGGCGATCTTCTGCCGCGCGCCGGTAAGCGCGTTGAACAGCGCGGACTTGCCCGAATTGGGATTGCCGACGAGGGCGGCGGTCAATTTGCGCGTCATACCGCCTCGACCGAGATGGCGTGCGCGTGCACGCGGCGAATGGCGACAGTCATGTTGCCGAGCCGCATGGCAATCGGATCGCGGCCTCCAAATACACCGCGGTGAAGGATGGCGACTTCCGCACCTTCATCTATGCCCAGCGCCTGGAGCCGCTTTGCCTCATCCTCGGCAAGGCTGGTCCAGTCCACGCCCGTGATGCGCGCGTTACGTCCGCTTTCGAAACCGTCCAAAGTCATGAGCCGCCCCTGTCAGATCGGTCAATCTATTGCAACCGATTATCAATAGCGGCTCAGCGCGCCGGATAGCGAAGCCTGCCCAGGAAACGGGTGACGCTGAAGGTCTCGCGATCAGGATTGAGCCACTTCGCTTTCACCTTCTCGAACTTCATCACACCGTCGATTCGCCGATCGAGAAAGGCGCGGGTTTCCGCCTTGCCCTCGCTCGCATCGTCTACGAACACGGCCACCGTCGCACCGTAGATAGAGGCCAGTATCGCCCGCTTGGTATAGTGATTGTAATCGGTCGCGGTATCGCCGGCGAGTCGCCACATCAGATCCGCGGACCGCCAGCCCCGCTTGGCCGACTGCGCAACGTTCTGAGGCAGGGCCATGATGGCAAGTGCGCGGCGCAGGGCCTCTTCCTGACCAGCCACCGCATCAAGCCTGAACTGAACCAGCGCGCGAATTCGTTCGCGGATTTTCATCGGTGCAATCACGTCCTCCGGAAAGGCTGCGGCCATGGAGATATCGACGGCTTCGATCCAGGCGAAGACCATCTCGATCGGGCCGCCCTTGAAGGCCAGGCGGGCCACATCGACATCGGCCCCCATCTGCTGGGCCGCCATGCTCACCGCCTCCTCGCTCCAGCCGTCGAATATTGCGGCGTCGGCGACAGCGGGGGCGAGCGCGAGGCGAAGTTCGTCGAGCGTGAGATCGGCTATTTCGGTTGCGGCTTCGACCATCAATTGGGCCCGTAGGTTTCGGCTTCGCCCTGATCCGCGCCTTCGGCCTTTTCGATGGCCTCGAGAACGCCCGAACGCCCTCCCATCAGCGCGGCATAGTCCCGCGCCGAGCGGCCGGAATTATCCGTACGGTCAGGACTTGCGCCATTTTCGATGAGTATCTCGATCATCTTCAGATCGCGGCGATGGACGGCGCTGATGAGCGGCGTTTCGCCGGTGGTGGCGGATACGTCGACGTCCGCCCCGCCTTCGATAAGCCGCTCGACCCCTTCGATAAAGCCGAGCTGAGCGGCAATCTGGATGGGATAGACGCCGTTCTTGTCGGCGATATCGGGATTGGCGCCGCGCTGGAGCAGGAACTTGACCCAGGTGAGGTCGCGGCGCTGGACCACTGCATGCAGCGCAGTCTCGCCGGTCGTGACTTCGCGCGCATTGACAATGGTCGAGCCCGGTTCGTCGAGTAGCTGCGTCGCTACTGTTCCATCACGATCGCGCACAGCCTTAATGAACTTGTATCCGTCGGTCTCGAATTGTGCGGCCAGCGGACTTGCCAGCATGGCCAGCGCCGAGCCTGCAATGATCAAACCCCGTTTTACCCCTATCGTGCGCACAGCCGCATTCTCCGTTGGATTATTCGCAAATTCATTGGGTGCGTCCCCTTGAACACTCGCCGTTAGCAGACCATGAACCACCCTGTCATGTCCCGCTTTGCACATCTCGCCATCGCCGCGCTCATGCTGTCCGCATGTTCGCAGGAACCGCAGTCGGAATCGACCGGTGCGCCTCCGCTCGAAGGCGCGGCCATTGGCGGCGATTTCACGCTGACGGGCGAGACCGGCGAACCGGTCAGCTTTTCCGATTTCGACGGGCAGTACCGCACCGTTTATTTCGGTTATGCCTATTGCCCCGATGTCTGTCCGACGGACAACCAGCGGGCCATGGCGGGCCTCAAGCGGTTCGAGGAGCAGAACCCGGAACTCGGCGCGAATGTCCAGCCGCTCTTCGTAAGCGTCGATCCGGAGCGTGATACGCCCGAAGTCCTCACCGAATTCACTGATGCCTTCCATCCGCGCCTGATCGGCATGACCGGGACGAAGGAACAGCTCGACGACGCAGCCAATGCCTTTGCCGTCTACTACAGCCGGGGCGAGGAAACGGAAGCCGGCGGCTATCTCATGGACCATTCCAACGTCACCTACCTCTTCGGGCCTGAGGGAGAGCCGCTGGCCATGCTGCCGACCCAGGAAGGCCCCGAAGCGGTGGCCGCGGAACTGGCGAAATGGGTGCATTGAGGGAACGCTTCTGGGAGCGCCCCCTGGCCGACCTTTCGCGCGAGGAATGGGAAGCCCTGTGCGATGGCTGCGGGCGCTGCTGCCTGCACAAGGTCGAATATGAAGACACGGGCGAGATCGAGGAGACCAACGTCGCCTGCAGCCTGCTCGACTGCCAGACCGCGCGCTGCAAGGACTATAGGAACCGCAAGAGCTTCGTCCCCGATTGCCTGCGCCTGACGCTGAAGCTGGTCGACCGCGTGCCGTGGCTGCCCGATACCTGCGCCTATCGCAGGCGGGCGGAAGACCGGCCGCTGCCGCGCTGGCATTACCTGATCTCGGGCGACCGCGAAGCCGTGGTCCGCGCAGGCGTATCTGTCGCCGGGCGCGTGATCAGCGAGAACGATGCGGGCCCGCTCGAACATCATATCGTCGAATGGGGCGATGGCGAGGATTGCGCCGAGGAAGGCGCCGCATGATCGAATGGCTGCGCGACTGGAAGGCGGAGCCGCAGATCGAGATCGCCGGGCACGTCCTGCCGATCGAACTGCGCCGCCATGCGACTGCCCGGCGCCTCACGCTCCGCCTCGCCCCGGACGGCAGCACGGTCAAGATCACCCTGCCGCGCTGGTGCACCGCGAAGGAAGCGATCGCCTTTGCCCATGCGCGGACCGAATGGCTCGCGAGCCAGCTCGCCAAGGTTCCCCAGCCTCGCGATCCGGTTTCCGAGCGCGCCCTGGATTATCGCGGAGATCAGATCGCCATCGAGTGGAGTGCCGACGCGCCGCGCAAACCGTCGCTCGACGGGAGCCGGCTGATCCTCGGCGGCCCAGAGGAAACGCTGGGCAAGCGCCTTTCCCGCTGGCTCGAACAGCAGGCGCTGTCGCTCTTCGAGGAAGACGCTGCCTTTTATTGCGCGCGCGCCGACCTTCCTCCCGCCCCCGTCCGCCTGACCCGGGCACACCGCCGCTGGGGGAGTTGTTCGAGAGAGGGCGTCCTCCGCCTCAACTGGCGACTGGTACAGGCTCCCGACCATATCCGCCGCTCGGTCGTCGCGCACGAAGTCGCCCACCTCGTCCATTTCGATCATTCGCCCGCGTTCCACGCGCTCCTGGACCTGATCTACGAAGGTGAGATCGATGTCGCCAACCGCTGGCTTTCGCAGCGCGGCCGCGCACTCTACGCCAGCTTCAGCTAGCGGAAAGCCGCCAAGGCTACTATCTCCCCCCTATGCGCTTTCGATCGAGATTCAATGCAGCCGGCGGGATTGCCGATTTCTGGAACGAGTGGAAAAAGCCGACGCCCTATCGCTGGCCGATCCTCGCCCTCTCCTTCGCAGTTTCCGGCACGATGTTCTACTGGCTGACGAAGGAAGAGTATTACTATCCTCCCGAGGTGCCGCAGGTCACCTACATTACCACCTTCGCCGAAGGCCGCACTGAAGAGGAAATCCGCCGGTCGAACATCGAGAACCAGCGGATCCAGGACGAACTTCAGGCGGAGCGCGAGCGTATCGAACAGCGCCGCCGCGATCTCTACAAGAGCCTTGGCGCGGCGACCGGCCTCGATGTCGAGGCGATGGAAGCCGAGGCGGAAGCCGAACGCGCTGCGGAAGAACGGGCCGAGCGCGAACGGCTGGAAAGCCTCTTCGGCGACGGACAAGAACAGACGGACGGCACGGTTGAACCCGCAGGCGAGTGACATGCGCTGGCTCGAGGCCGCGGCCCGGCTCGCGTCGCGCGCGCGCGCGCAGTCCTGCCCCAATCCCGCCGTCGGCTGCATCCTGCTGAAGGACGCCCGCCCCATCGGGCGCGGCTGGACGCAGGAAGGCGGCAGGCCCCATGCGGAAGCCATGGCGCTGAAGCTGGTAGGCGAAGGGGCGTCGGGCGCGACTGCCTATGTCACACTCGAACCCTGCGCCCACCGCTCGGATCGCGGCTCTGCCTGTGCCGACCTGCTGGTCGAAGCCGGCGTCGCGCGCGTGGTCATCGGGGCGCAGGATCCCGATCCGCGGACGGCCGGGGAAGGCATCGCCCGGCTCCGGGCCGCCGGGATCGAGGCGAGCCTTCTTCCCTCGCCCCAGGTCGAGAACAGCCTCGCAGGCTATTTCACCCGGGCGCGGCATGGCCGGCCTTTCGTAACGCTCAAGCTCGCCATGTCGCTAGACGGCTGCATCGCGCTTGCCGACGGTTCCAGCCAGTGGATCACCGGCGAGGAAGCCCGCGCACATGTCCATTCGCGCCGCGCCATGAACGATGCGATCCTCGTCGGCGGGGCAACGTGGCGGCAGGACCGGCCCCGACTCGACGTGCGCCTGGACGGCCTGCAGGATCGCAGCCCCCGGCGCGTCCTGCTGACCCGCGGCATCCCGCCCGACGGGGTGAAGGTCATCAACGATCCCGCACAGATCGCCGCGCTGGGCGACGTACAATATCTCTATGTCGAAGGCGGCGCGGGTGCAGCGGCCAGCTTCCTGTCCGCAGACCTCGTCGACCGGCTGGAAATCTACCGTGCGCCGATCCTGCTCGGCAAGGGAATGCCTGCGCTGGGCGACATCGGGCTGCAAAGCCTCGCCGCGGCGCACGGCCGCTGGCAGAACGTTGAGAGCCGCCAGCTTGGCAGCGACAGCTTCACCGCCTATCGCCGCACCAGACAGGAGGCTTAGCGCAGATATGTTCACCGGCATCGTCACCGCCATCGGCACCATCGAAAGCGTCGAGCAGCGCGGCGATACGCGCATCCTCGTGGCCTGCCCTTTCGATCCGGGCGCGATCGAGGTCGGCGCCTCCATCTCCTGCTCCGGCGTGTGCCTCACCGTGGTCACGCTGGGCGGCGAAAAGGGCGCTGCGCGGATCGGCTTCGACGTCTCGGGCGAAACAGTCTCGCGCACCGTGCGCGGCATGTGGGAAGAAGGCCGCAGGCTCAATCTCGAACCTGCGCTGCGCCTCGGCGACGAACTCGGCGGCCACTTGGTCACCGGCCATGTTGATACCGTCGGTGAAGTGGTCGCGAAAAACGAAAAGGGCGGCTCCTGGCAGCTCGCCATCCGCATCAGCCGCGCCTTCGCTCCTTTCGTGGCCGAAAAAGGCTCCATCACCGTCGATGGCGTCTCGCTCACCGTCAACGACCTGCGCGACCGTAGCGACGGCACCTGCGACTTCTCGCTGAACATCATCCCCCACACCGCAGAAGTGACGACGCTCGGCGATCTGGCGACAGGCGACCGTGTCAATCTCGAGATCGACGTGCTGGCAAGGTATCTGAAGCGGATGCAGAGTTTGGCGGGGTAACGTCGTTACGCGGACCTATTCCTTTTGGGCATCCTATTCGGGCTGACTCGCCGGTTCGGGCAAACTAAACTGAACTTCGTAGCGCCGCACATGCGAGACCGGTTCGCCAGCGACCACTAGCGGCTCGAGTTGCTCACCCGCGAGGAAACTGCAGGCAGTCTTCGCGTAAGCTGCATACTTCGATGTTTCGAACTTCGCATCTGGTTGGCACTGAGCTACCGTGCCGTCATGATTCACTTGCACAATCAGATTCTGGTGTAACGCCCTTCCCTCCACGCCGGGCAATGCCTCGACCGTGAGCGCGGCGTCGGCGCTCAGGATGTTTTGCGCCTCTCCGACCAATGCCTCGAATTCCCCGAAATCTGGGGGCCGCGTCCCGGGACGGAAACGAATCCCAGTTACGGTGTGAGTATAACCCGGCGCCTGCAGACGGTAGATATCCCGCCCGTCTTCTGTCTGGATGATCGAATATCTAATTAGCACTCTTAGCACGCCATATGATGCATTGCCCTCCGCATTCCGCCCCGCCGTCATTTCAGCATCGGACTGAAGTTTGCAGATATCCTCCGCCAATTCCTCATCGCCGAACGTGGCGCGACTTATGCAATCGACCAGGTCACCTTCCGGATCGACAATCAGCTCCAGGAGAGCAGCGGCAGACTGGTTCTTCCTTAAAGCAGACGAAGGATAATCAATCTGGTTCGGCACTATCTGAGGCAGCGCAAGCATAGCGGTCATTAGCTCTATCATCATCTCCGGAAGCCTAGTTGCTTGCTTCTCAAGGCGCAACTTGCATGCGAAAGAGGGGCTGGTTCGCGCCGTAAGGTTCAGCCTCCGCTCCCCCCCTGTAGCCGACAACAGTTTCCTACACGCGCCGCCTCTGCTCCAAGCTGGGCAATGAACCGGACAAGCGACACCCCCTTCCCGCGCGGCACCTCGCCGCATTCCCTCCTTCACATCACCCCGGGCCGCACGCGCGGCGATGGGTGGACACCCGTGACGCAGGCCGAATTCATCGGCGAGCTGGCGGAGACGCGCTCGGTGACGGAGGCTGCACGGCGGATGGGCATGACGCGCGAGACAGCCTATCGCCTGCGCCGCCGCAAATGGTCGGCCAGCTTCTGCGCGGCATGGGATACGGCGATGGGGCGGCCGGTCATGCCATTCCGGCCCAAGTTCGAAGGCGCAGGGCTGATGGTGGCGCGACTGGAGAAGCTTGGTCTGCGCGGGCGGGCGCTGGGCATGACACCGCCGGGACCGATCTCTGCCGACGAAGCAGCACCCATCTCAAGGGTCACGAATGCCGAACTGGCATGGCGCTGCGAAACGGGAATCTGGAGCGTTATTCTGAGGCGCGGAAAGTATGCCGTTGTGATCCGAAAAGCCGACGATTTCGCGCTTCTCCGGCTGGTCGCCCGCACCGACCGCCTTGCACGCCGCTGCGACGCGGAGGCAAGCGCCAGTGGAAAGTCACGGGTTTGAAAACAGTCTGGGCGTCAACCTATTCCGCTGGTCCTAACGGCCCTTGCGCAAAGCCCTCGCGGCCGATCTCGTAGATCAGGTGGACCACGCGTTTGTTCTGATAGCGCTCCAGTTCGTACCGCTCCGTGCGCACCGCCCCGATGGCCTCCAGCGCATTGCGTGAGCGGTAGTTGGTGTCGCCGACGCGGAATTCGACCGTGGCGACCTCCTCGAAGGCGTGGGCGAGCATGGAGCGCTTCATTTCGGCATTGATGCCTTTCCCCCAGAATTGCGGGGCGAGGAAGGTCCAGCCGATCTCCACCACGCCCCGTTCTTGCGGGTCGTAACCATCATAGCGGGTGTGGCCAATGATCCGCTCGTCGCTCTTGCGCAGCACCGCCAGCGCGCCGCCGGACTTCAGCCCTTCGTCGAAGAACGCATCGAACACCTCGCGCCGCCAGCGGTCGTGGATCGGGTGCTGTTCCCAGACAGCGGGATCGGAGGCGATTGCATAGAGCGCCTCGCGGTCATCCTCTGCCAGCGGGCGCAAGACCAGACGCTTGGTCTCCAGCCTGGGTTGCCGGTCGAACGTCACCCCGGGTCAGCCCTTGGCGACTTCGCCCAGTGCGGCAATGAACTTCTCGGTATTGCCCGCGTGGAGGCCCGCCACGTTGATGCGCCCGGAACCGGCCATGTAGATGCCGTGATCCTCGCGCAGCTTGGCGATCTGCGCCTTGCCGAGCGGCAGCATGGCGAAGAGGCCGTTCTGACCGGCCAGAGCGGCAAGGTTGAGGCCGGGCACCTCGCTATCCGCGGCGGCCAGCCGGTCCCGCACTCGCCGCATCCGCGCACGCATCTCGTCCAGCTCTTCGAGCCAGGTGGCGGTCATGCCCGCGTCTTCGAGCAGCAGGCGCACCGCCGCTCCGCCGTGATCGGGCGGCATCGACCAGTTGGCCCGGGCCAGCGCATTGGCATTGGAGGCGATGGCAGAGAGCTGTCCCTCTTCGCGGGCCAACATGTAGAAGGCGCCCACACGGTCGCGGTAGAGGCCGAAGTTCTTGTCGCAGCTATAGGCCACCAGCGACTCGGGGACATGAGCCAGCACGGTACGGACGCCCGCGACGTCCTCATCCATGCCCTGTCCCAGCCCCTGGTAAGCGATGTCGAGGATCGGAAGTACGTCACTATCGGCAAAGGCCTCGGCGATGGTGGTCCACTGCTCTGCCGTGTAATCGATGCCGGTCGGATTGTGGCAGCAGCCGTGCAGCAGCACCGCATCGGCATAGCCAGCCCCGCGGATAGCGCCGAGCACTGCGTCGAGATTGGCCGTCCCGTCGGCATTGGCGTGATCGAAGGGCACGATCTCCACGCCCACGTCTTCGAGGATTTGCGCATGGTTGGGCCAGCTGGGCATGCCAAGATGGATGCGCTTCACGCCCGCCCTCGCGGCGAGCGATACGGCGAGCCGGACCGCTCCCGTGCCGCCGGGGGTCTGCATTCCCTCGATCCGGTTCGTGAGGGGGGAACCCTTGCCGAAGATATAGGGCATCAGTGCCTCGACGAACCCACTGTCGCCTTCCGGCCCGAGGTAGCTCTTGGAATCCTGGACCTCGAGCAGTTTCCTCTCGGCCTGCTTGATCGCGCGGAAAACCGGGGTCGCCCCTTCATTAGTGCGATAGACCCCCACGCCAAGGTCGATCTTGTCCTCGCGCGGGTCCGCCGCATGCATCTTGATCAGGGCGAGAAGGGCGTCGGGAGCCTGTGCGTCGAGTTTGTCCAGCATGCCGCGGTCTTTGCGCAGATATGCTTGAGGCCGCAACCTCAATCGCGGTTGCGGCCCCTCAAACCCGGCTTGTTTTCCCCTGTGCGATCAGAAGGGGAGCCACTTATGCTCCTTGGTAAACTTCATGTAGCCGGCATTCACGCCCAGCCGCAGGCCTGCGCCGACGCGGATCGGGATCAGCACCACGTCGCCCTTGCGCACGTAGCTGGCATTGAGCCCGCCGACCGCATAGGCCGTGCCTTCCGCCGCCGGGAAGCGTTCATAGAGTTCTTCAGTATCGTAAAGGTTGTAGACCAGCACGAAGGTACTGCCCGCATTGGCGCCTGCATCGAAGCCGATCGAAGGGCCGGTCCAGTATACCGGCATCTCGCCTTCGATCTTGTGGAACAGCGTGCCGGAACCGTAACGCGCGCCCACGATGAAGGCACCGCCAGCTTCGCGGCCCACGATATAGCCATTGGGTTCGCCCTGATCGGCGAGCAGCTTGCTGATCATGTCGGCCACACCCTTTGCGCCCTTGCCGAATACGCCCTCTGCCGCACCGATCAGGTCGTCCTCGCGATACGTCGTGGCAGGATCGTCGACCTGTGCGGCCTCTACGGCACTGCTTGCTGCAGTCTCTGCCTGCTGCTCGTTCCACTGCGGCTGCTCGGTGGGAGCGGCAGGCGCTTGCCAATCGTAACCAGGCTCGCTGGTTTGGGGCGCGGCTTCGGGATCTTGCGCGTCGAGCGGAGGCAGTTCGCCCTGCGAACCGGTTTCAAGGTCCCCATCGATCGGCGCATCCCATGCGGCATCGGGGTCGACGCTCTCCACCTGCGCAGCGAGCGGTGTCGCGGCGAAGGAGAAGGCAGCCAAGAGGCTGGCGGCGAATTTGGTGGCGGTGTTCATTTCGATCCCTTTTCCCGGCTTCGCGGCTGGCGAGCAAAGCGCTGCACCGCAAACAGAATCCTATTCGAGCAGCCTCGCAATGAAAGGGCGATGAACCGAATCCGAAATGCGCCGAAACGAGTCCACCCCGCGCCCATCGGAAGGAATTGAAGACGCGCCGATTTCTTCCTTGATGGGCGGGGGAGTGCTGGCTATAGCGCGCCCCTCGCAGCCGATGCGCGTCTTGCGGAGACGTGGGTGAGTGGCTGAAACCAGCTCCCTGCTAAGGAGCCATACCTGGTAACGGGTATCGAGGGTTCGAATCCCTCCGTCTCCGCCACTACTTCCCTAAATGCCTAGGGTTGCGGCCCTGTCTTCCGCCCGATGCCACAAAGGGTGCGCTAATGGGCCAGCCGTAGCGGTTACTCCAAGCTCGATTTGAATTGATTGTTTTTCAAACATTGTCGGTGCTCGATCGGTGTATGATCACCGGAAGGGCTGCTAGTTTTTGCTACTCTAGCACCGGCAAACGGTCTGCGCTCAGTTCTCTATCCGCCTCTATTTTAGAAATCTTGCGCGGGCGAGAAACTGTAGTAGCGTCGCTATGCCGGATCAGATGCGGCCGCATGTCATGTTGGGCTCAGCAGTTCGGCCACCCCCCAAAGAAATGTCCGCTTAGTGGCGTCTATCAGAGAGGCGCGAACGACCGGCTTGGGGTGGAAAACGGACATCAGATTCCCAGCCATTTTAGTCCGTGGGGAAGATCCTCAGCAGCAAAATCCACCTGTAGCACTCGCCGACTCTTGGGCTCAAATGCTGCCTCGGAAGCATGAAGAATGGGTGTGGCGTAAAGCCAGATGTCTCCTGCCTCTGCTGTGCAAACCGCGATGCCAAAACGTTCGACAACTTGTTCGACTTCTTCGACTGGGATCCGGCCCTGCGTATGAGAGCCAGGAGAAACCAGTAGCGGGGCATTGGTCATTGGCACGGGATCAAGGTGAGCGCGCAGAGTCACCATTCGTGTAAGCAGGTCGAATGGTGGAGCAACATGCAGTAAACCGCTCTTGATCGTCCACGGACCGAAACCGTCGGCCTCAAACTTTTCCTTCACGCAGATCGTTCGGTCTTGATGCCATGCCAAAGACCAATTGGTTCCCGGGGTCTTGTCGAAAAGAATGGCTCGAACAGGCTTCGCTTGTTTTCCCAAGACTGATGCCGCGATCGCACCAATGCAGCCATCTGCTTCCATGAACGGCTTGAGTGCCTCAATTCCATGGATGCGCACGCCAGCACTGTCCGTCGGCAGATCAAGAATGGCTACTTCCAACTCAATCAATCGCCGCCCCAAAGCACCTTTGAAAAGCTGCGCACCATCGGAGAAGAATTTGAGCGAGCCAGCATCATCCATAACCAAGCATTAGCCTTTGGCGAACGCCTCACACAATGGCAGCAACCGCGTCAAAGTCCGCAATTGGCACTTACTGCGTGCGATCAATGCGTCGCGAACGGGGTGGCAAGCGGTCGCTAATAATTTTTCTCAACGAACCTGAAAATAGCGAAACAGAAAAAGCGCACGACAAAACCAAATGCCACCATTGAGGGCGCGATCCACAGTACGTTCGGGTCGGATTCCCAGTTTAAACCAAAAACCCAATCTACCAAGGCATGGGCCCAAAACCCCCCCATCACTACGACGAAAAGGGTTAGGAACACGTTCACCGCATTGCGCTGTTGAGTGACAAAGTCCTTTGTCGATTCGGTTTCGTACCTTCTCATGGCTACAGATTGCCAAAATACCGGACTTCCTGCAAAGGCGTCGGCAGCGGAAGGTCCGATTTTAGGATGCGCCGCGTGGGGCAGTTAGGTCACGAATGGGGTGGTAGGCGGACATCGTCTAATGTAGAGCTCAGCAATGCTGAAATGGATCAAGACTTTCGCAGCAAGACGCACGTACCGATATGTGTCGACCTTTCTTACCCTTGCCTTGCTAGCCCTGCCGATCACATTCGCGCTTATGGATGCGCCCAAATGGCTAGGATTCGTACTTGCTCTACCTTTCGCGATTTTTCTGATTATCGTCAGCCACTTCCGAATGATTGATGCGGCAATGTCGCCTGGCTGGGTGGTCTTGATGATTCTCGTGATGAACTTTGGTCCATCGGTCGAGTTGCCCGGCATTACACTCTATCTGAGCCACCTAGTTCATCTTGTTCCCGTAGCCATTGGCTGGATTGCTCCGGCTAGGTCTGAGACCAGTGCAGATAATCTGGCCGAGCCGACAACCTAAAAGTCTTCTATGGCGTCGTTGACAGACAGGCGGCTTTTGGTGAGCATCGCGTTGTGTCGGAACGACTAGAACTGGGTGGAAAGCGGTCGCTAAGAAATTTGGTAGCCTCTGCAGACGATTGTAATCTCCGCGCACCCATAAATTCGGCAAAAGTCAACGGGACCGATGTCTGCTGAGTATTCAGTTCCTCCAATAGAACGAAGCAGGTCCCTACCCTCGCTTACCGATCTAAACTTGTAGTCGATGATCGAAAAACATGCCTCCTCTTCGTCATCCTTAATCATCTTGAAGTGATAGACCTTGCTGAACGTCAGTGACTTCCTCAGCTCACCGTGATTTGGCCAGACTAGATTCAGTTTCAGGTCTCGCGCGAAATTTAGGAAGGTAATATCTTCGATGTGCGCGAGTTGCAGGATTGGGTCCGTGATGAATGTGTAGGCCATCCTCTCAAACTAAATTGAGGCGGTGGGATTGCAACGTCCGCAATGGCGTCGTTAGCGGAATGTCCGGTTTCAGCACAGAACCCTTCGAAAGTAGCCGGTCCGGTTTTGGCGAGACTTTCGGCAGCCGTGAATGACCGATTTTAAGGTGGAAAGCGGACATGCAGTATCCGCTAGTCCAAGACGGCAATATCTTCTCTCGCTTCGAGGTTCGAGAGTATCATTTTGAAGTCCAGTTCTGATGGCTTAACGACCATCAGATATTTAGAAGATTGCTTTAGAGCCAGGCCTACGAAGTCCAACGCACAGCCTGCAAATTCAAGGTTCTCACCCCACTCGATGGTCTCGAAGTCGTCCCGGACTTGTCTCGAAATCGGAGCCAGATCGCGACACATAAAATTGTCCGGTCCAGCTCTCTTGTCCAAGCAATTGATCTTCGCCGGATAAAGCGACGAAACCTTCTGGATTACTTTCAAGGCGTCAGCTCGCGAGATTTGCAGAACCGGTAACTCATCGTTGATAAACTTGCTCATTATCGCCTCCGAGGGACGCAATAGGTAAATAGCTCTTTGTCAGCAATCGGGTCGTTAGCGGTAGGGCAGCTTTTCCCCTTTCCTGAATTACAAAGCAGACATAGCTTCCACAGATGCCCCAAGCCTCGCGCGCCCGCGCGTATTGGTCCCGAAACCCTATGCTCCAGTGCGGGTGTCACGCCTTCTAAAGGTACGCGCTCGCGCGTTAAGGCGTCCAAAAACTCTCGACGTTTCGGGCGCACGTGAAGCGGGCGACGCGAGCCTTGGTGCTAAACCGCAATGTTGCGGCTTGTCCCGCACCGCTTGCCAATTACCTCTCCGCCATGCTCTTGCGCTATGCCAAGTGAAGCCGCAGCTTCCGGCCTCGCGCCCTTCAGGACGTAGGCCAGGACCTTGGAAAGGTTCTGCGCATAGAGCGCCCCGTCCGGCTGGCCCGCTCCCGCTATCTTCCTGCTAAAGATCGCACCCGCGCGATATGTGCGGATTGTGCACCGCTGCACCCAGCGCCGCGAAAGTGCGCCGCTCATTCTTTTGGCGTCCGGTATGTGCGCCAGAATGTGCACATGGGAGCCTTTTCCGCCTCCGTTCTCTCGCGTCCAGAGGTAGGCGGTTTGACCTCGCAGCCATTCGCGCAAGTATTTCAGGAATGCCGTTGTGGCTGCCATTGCTTCCCGATCGGACAGGCCAGCCGCTTCCCAGTGCACACAGATATGGCGGTTTAGCGGGCGTCCGACCGCGATTGCTTTGTCAGCAGCGTTTGCCAGTTTCTTTACTTGTGTGAGGGTCAATCCATCGCTTGTGCGGCTGGCGCTATTTCGTGCTCCGCCATGCTGAAACGGGGGCGCTGGAGAGGGAGGGGACGCATACCCTAGAGGTATATGTAAAATAGCAAGGCCCGTGCCAGTTGGGGAGTTAGCTCCGCAACCGCCCGTTATTTTGCCGTTTTTTACGGGTTTTAAAAACTTGGCGCACCGTTTCGCCCCGTTGTCGTCACCCTCCCGTAAATTTCCCCTATTTACGCGGCTTGCCGCGCGTCTAGCGCTTGGCATCAATGACGGCCTGTCTTGTTTTTCAAGTGAACGGTGACGAACGGTATGGCGAGGGCGTGTGTTTCACCGCCCCCGCTGTTTTTGGCTGTATGATCAGCCGTCGCCGCGCTCCAACGATTGCAGTGCTTCGATCAATTCGGGCAATCTATCGAAGGGGAGCACGAAACCGCCTTTTCCCGGCCTCAGCTTGCCACCATCGCCGGGATCATACCAAGGCCAGAGGTTGAGACGCTGCTGTCCGTTCCATTCGGCCAGTTGGAACTTCCAAACTTGGCCGCGATAGGAGTGCTCGAAGATGATCATGGATTGCGACCCTCCATGACAGCTACACAGCCGCTTGCAGACGTTTGAGAGCGTTTTAGCGCCTTCGCCCCGCTCTGCTCCAGCCTCGCGCCACATGACAACCTCTCGGCGTCATGTGAGCCACTAGAGTGTGCTGTCCGCAGTTCAGACAACGCATCCTCAAATGGGAGCTTGCACCAGCCTCTCGGCAAATCGCCCGGTTCCCGGCTGGCAATCCATGCTGGCGCGGATCGTGACAATGGCCGCACAGGCCATAGATCACACGACAGAGCCGGACAGCACGAGACATGCTCACGCCAGTTCGCTCCCGCGTCACAGGCCCCGCAGTCACGGCAATGGGCGTCGATAGCGCGCCTTAATGAGCGGCCAGTCATTCGCCACCCCCTTGCGATCGCAATACCAAGCCCTCGCCAAAACGAAGACGGCTGAGGGAAGGAATCGTTTGCCCTGCTTTAATGGTGAGGGTATGCGGAATTGTCAGCTTAGGAGCTTCGACAATTCCGGCCCTGTCTTCGACTGCAATCGAGACAGGGCCTTTTACATGCCCGGCCCTTGGCCCGTATGTCCGGCCCACCATGTCACGCTGCCTCGCCGATGTTAGGGGCTTCTACTAGGCGGTGAATGCTGGCCACCTTGACCAGCCGCCGCGAGCCAATGGAAATTGTTTCGAGCAAGCCTTCAGAGATTAAATCGTAAGCTTTAGTCTTGCCGATACCCAAGCAACGGGCGGCATCGGTTACACTGCACAGCACAGGCTTTACATCGGTCACTTCACGCAAATAAGACATTAGTCTTCCTTTCCGTGTCCCGCCCGAGATTGTCCGGGCGCTCTGGAACACGTCGTGAACAATAATGCCGCTTCCGTCGGATCGGAAGGTAGTTGGTATTTTGTGCTGGGGATTACCCTATGGAGGGTTTTTCAATCTCGTGAGGCGGGCTGCATTTTTGTCAAACCCAGAAAACGCAATGTTTCAAAGCTCACCCCTGCGAATAGGCGTCACGTTGTTTGTGGTGTCACCAGCCGCGCCCTTTCCGTCGCAATAGTCCGCCCATGCATCCATGAGCTTGCGGCGCTTGGGCATTAGCGCACCGCGCCGGTATGCCGCCTCCGCCTTATTTCCGATGGTATGGGCCAGCGCCATCTCGCAAACCTCATGGGAAAAGCCCGTACTCTCCGCCGCCCAATCCCGAAAGCTGGAGCGGAAGCCGTGCACCGTGATGCCTTTAGTCATCCTGCGAAGCTGCATAAGCATTGCCATGTTGGATAGGCTCCCGCCGTGGCCAGCGGGGAATAGCGGGCGGTCTGCAATCTCGCCTTTCGCAGCGGCAAGCGGCTGGACCTTGCGCAGCAAGTCGACAGCGCGGGGTGATAGCGGGACGGTGTGCTCTGCCTCTGCTTTCATGCGGCTGGCAGGAATAGTCCAGATTGCTGCCTCCAGATCGACCTCCCGCCAAGTTGCGCCGATCGTCTCTCCAGTTCGTGAAGCGGTCAGGATAGTAAACTCCAGCGCCATTGCGGCGATGCCATCGCGCTCTGCCAGCTTGGCCATGAACGCAGGAACGCCACCATAAGGCATTGCGGCATGGTGGCCTGATCGGCCCAGCCGCTCATTGCGCCGCCTCTTGGCCTTAGTGGGCTTGGGGAGCACGTTGTCCAAGTGGCCCCTCCAGCGCGCCGGGTTTTCGCCCTCGCGCAAGCCCTCAACCTTTGCAGCGTCCAGTATTCGCTCCACCCGCCCGCGCACCCGATTGGCGGTTTCCGGCTTTTCACTCCAGATCGGCTTAAGCGCCGCCATAAGGTGCTCTGTGGCCACTTCTCCAACTGGCAGATCGCCAAAGTGCGGATAGGCGTAAGCCTCCAAAGTGGAGCGCCATTGCTTGCGGTGCTTGTCGTTTTTCCAACCATCCTCATTCAAGGATAGGTAGCTCTCCGCCGCGTCTCGAAAGGTTGTGCCAAATATGCGAGCCGATTGCTCCGCCGCTTTAGCTTCGCGCTGGCGCTTGCGTCGATCGGAGACCGGCACAATGCCAGCCGCCGCATCTTTTGCCTTTTCCCGTGCTGCCTCGCGCGCATCGGCTAGTGACAGCGCGCCAGCACCGGCAGCGCTACCTAATCCAACATAGCGCACCTTACCCGCAACGGTCCCGCGATAAACCCAGCTCCGTGCGCCTCCCGGCTTGACCTGGAGGTAAAGGCCACCGCCGTCCGCATAGCGTTTGACGTATTCCTTTCCGCTCTCACCGATCCCCGGCTTGGCGTTCCTAACGGTCACAGCGGTGAGCGCATTGTGTAGCTGGCGCGGCATTCGATTGGCTCCGTTGCCCTAATAGATGCGCTAACCGTAAGCCGGTTTTAGGACATCTGCAACGGTTATCAGCGGTCTCATGCGAACGACGCTGATCGATACAAACCCCTAAAGCCTTAGATTATTGCGACTTTGGCGGGACGGTGCGAGAGTTGGCGGTCAATTGTTAGGCGGACTCCGTCTCCGCCACTTCCCTCATTCAGCCGGCGACGGCTCCTGCGATCAGCGCTTCGACCACCGCCGGCTCGGCCAGCGTCGAGGTGTCGCCGACCTTGTCGGATTCGCCTTCCGCTATCTTGCGCAGGATGCGGCGCATGATCTTGCCGCTGCGGGTCTTGGGCAGGGCGGATGCAAACTGGATGGCGTCAGGCGATGCGATCGGACCGATCTCGGTGCGCACGAACTGGCGAAGCTCCTGCCGCAAATCCTCACTCTCGGGCTCACCTGCATTTAGGGTGACGAAAGCGTAGATACCTTGTCCCTTCACATCGTGCGGCATCCCGACGACTGCCGCCTCAGCCACTTTGGGATGGGCGACCAGAGCGCTTTCCACTTCCGCGGTTCCCATGCGGTGGCCGGACACGTTGATCACATCGTCGACGCGGCCGGTTATCCAGTAATAGTCATCTTCGTCGCGGCGGCAGCCGTCGCCGGTGAAGTAACGCCCCGGGTAAGTCGTGAAGTAGGTCTGGAAAAATCTATTGGGGTCGCCCCATACGCCCCGCATCTGGCCTGGCCAACTCTGGGTGAGGACGAGATTGCCCTCGGTGGAACCTTCGAGCAGCGCGCCCTCATTGTCGACCAGCGCCGGGAAGACACCGGGCAGCGGTTTGGTGGCGCTGCCGGGCTTGGTTTTCGTTACCCCCGGGACCGGCGCAATCAGCGCCCCGCCGGTTTCGGTCTGCCACCAGGTATCGACAATCTCGCAGCGCCCTTCCCCGACGACATCATGATACCAGTTCCACGCCTCCGGATTGATCGGTTCGCCAACCGTACCGAGCAACCGCAACTGCGAACGGTCATGCCGCTGCACCCAGTCTTTGCCCTCACGCATCAGTGCCCGAATGGCAGTCGGCGCAGTGTAAAAGATCGTGACGCCGAGCCTGTTCGAGGTTTCCCAGAAACGTCCAAAATCGGGATAGCTCGGCACACCGTCGAACATCACCGTCGTCGCGCCGTTGGCGAGTGGGCCGTAGACGACGTAGCTGTGTCCCGTCACCCAGCCCACATCGGCGGTGCACCAGAAGACATCGTCTTCCTTAGCGCCGAACAGCATGTCGAAAGTCGCGGCAACCCATAGCAGGTAGCCGCCCGTGGTGTGCATCACGCCCTTGGGTTTGCCGGTAGAACCACTGGTATAAAGGATAAATAGCGGATCTTCGGCGTTCATGCGTTCCGGCAGACATTCGGCTGGGACCGAGGCACGCAAATCGTGCCACCAGCGATCGCGGCCCTCGACAAAGTTCACTTCGCCGCCCGTGCGCCGAACCATGATGACGGCTTCGCACGGGGCCTTCGCAAGCGCCTTATCCGCATTGGCTTTCAGCGGAATGCGCTTCCCCCCGCGCACGCCCTCATCGGCGGTAACGAGCAGCTTGGCGCCGCAATCCTGGATACGGTCGGCAAGGCTGTCTGGCGAAAAGCCGCCGAAGACCACCGAATGGATCGCACCTATCCGCGCGCAGGCCATCATGGCAAAAGCGGCTTCGGGGATCATCGGCATGTAGATCGCGACACGGTCGCCCTTCCCGACCCCGCATTGCTTCAGCGCATTGGCGAAGCGGCAGGTTTCCTCGTACACTTGGCGATAGGAAAGGCTGTAGCCTTCGCCCGGTTCGTCCCCCTCGAAGACGATCGCAGTCCGGTCGCCGCTCGTATCCAGATGTCGATCGAGGCAGTTGACCGAAACGTTGAGCTCGCCATCTTCGAACCAGCGGATGCCGAAATCGGCTTGATCGAAGGAACTTCTGTCCGCCTTGGTCGGGAAACTGTCCCAGTCGAGGCGCCTCGCTTCCTGCAGCCAATAGCCTTCGGGATCGCGCTGCACTGCTTCGTGCCGGGCCGCCAGTTCCTGTTTCGCATCCATTTCGATTATCTCTCCTCGCTTGCGCCGGGATCATATCGGCCTTGTGCGCGGGTGCAATCGTCCAGCCTCGATTACCGCCCCAGCTTGACGCCGAACCAGATGGTCCGGGGCGTACCCAGATCGATCGATCCGCCCTGATTGCGAGTCACGATTTCTTCGTCGGTCAGGTTCTCGCCGCGCATGACGAATGAGAGATCGCGGCTCAGCGGCAGCTGGACATAGGCGTCTAGCGTAGTGACTGCCGGCAAGAGATCGCTTTCGAGATCGTCTTCGAATTGCTTGCCTATATGACGGACAGTCGCGGCGACTCGGCCCGTATCGCCAATTCGGTAGCTCAATGTAGCGCCGCCGACCCAAGCAGGAGTCTGCGAGGGACGATTCCCGTCGAAGGAAGCTCCCGCCTGTTTCGCCTCGGCATCGGTATAGGCGATCGACCCATCGAATCTTATTAGTCCAAAGTCGAGACCCGCGTTCGCCTCGACCCCGCGGGCGTGGATACCATCGATATTCTGGCGCTCACGCGTCACCGCATCGAGCGTCACATTTGCGATCGCTTCTTTCACCCGGTTGTCGAAAGCGATCACCGAGAATGAAACCGCATCGCTCGGCGAAAAATCAAAGCCTGCCTCAATGCCTTCCAACCGCTCATTCGCAAGCGCGGCATTGGCATTGGTGGTGACAGGAAAGACCACGAACGGACGGTAGAGCTCGTTGAGCGTGGGGAGGCGAAGCCCGGTGTAGGCCGCTGTACGCAGCTTCAAGCCGCCGCCTGCATCGAACAGCGCTCCGCCGCGGAAAGAGTCTGCCCACCCGGCCCGGTTGGGATAGGTTTCGTCGAGAAGAACGACACCCGCAGCATTGCGCGCGGTATAGAAGCCGTCACGGATCGTATAGCGGTCGATCCGTGCCCCCGCGGTGAGGGTTAGTTGCCCCAAAACCAGATCGTCTTCGATGAAAATGCCGAGGTCGGAATTTGTACCGCCTGCATTGCGGCGTTCGTTTACCGCACCGGTAAAGGCACTGATCGCGGTCTCGTAGAGCTCGCCTTCGCTGCGCCGATAGTCGATTCCAAGGCGCAGCACATTGTTCGCGCCCGTGGGCGGGCGGATCTCGAACTTGCCTCCAAGGCCGGTCGATGGCGTGTTGCGCTGGTCGAGCACGGCAACGAACTGGGACGAACTTACGACGATATTCGTGAAATTGCGGGCCTGCACGTAAGCGAGCGCATCGAACTGCCATTCGCCGCGACCGACAAGACGAAGGCTTGCATCCTGGCCGCTGCTGGAACTGTCGGCGCCTTCGAACCGCAAGGTCCGCCTGTCGTCGTAGACCAAACCGCGTGCCTGCAGCTCGATCGTATCAGACACCGGCGCGACACCGCGCGCCTGCACCGACCAGCTATCGTACTCCGCCCTTGCGGAGGCATCGACGCGTTGAGCCTCCGGAGTGGTGAAAAACCCATTGCCTCGGTCCCACCGGCCCGAAACGACGCCAAACCCTTCCCCCAGGCTGCCGGCAAGATGTGCCGCAGTTTCAGTTTCGCCGCGATCATTGAGGTAGAGATGGCCGCCGTAGCTGCCCAGCATTTCCAGATCTGCACTGTTGAGTTCAATCGTCCCAGCCAGCGCTCCTGCTCCAAACGGCCCCGATCCACCGCCCCGCGTGACCACGACATTCGAGAGGCGCTCCGGCGCAATGGCGCTGAACGGGATGAAACCGAAAAAGGGATCGGCCATCGGGACACCGTCGAGGAGGACCAGCGCACGGCTGGTTGCGTTACCGCCCAGTGAACGCAGCGTCGCCCCTTGCGCGCTCGGGTTGGACGATCGGCTGTCGGAGCGGCGGAATTGCTGGAATCCGGCAACCGAGGAAAGGGCATCTTCTATGCGCCCTGAACCAGTGGAGACCAGTTGTTCGCGGTCCAGTTCCAGTGTGTCGTAGGCAGGCGATGCCGGAGAGGGTGGCAAGCCGGTTCCGGTCACCAAGATGACTCGTTCCTCAACAGGAGGATCGGCTTCCGCCGGTTCTTCCTCTTGGGCTGCGGCATCGACGGCGCATATGGCCGTCATCCAGGCAGCTGAAACAATAGGCGCTACAGGTTTGATCTGGAGGAGTTGCATCAATCCTCGCTCCTGAAACGATGAGGTGAGGTGGGTCAACCGAATAAGCTGTGAGCGCCTCATGAACAGTCTGCGTTTCAAAACCCGGATGTCCTTCAAACGCGCCAAAACATCATTGACCAATCACTTCTCGGCAGTGAAGCCGAACGCTTCGGAACTGATAAATCTCAAACATGGTCTTGCTAATTCCCAATCGGGAAGCGCTAATGGCAGACTGGCCGGAACTGGCGCTATCGCCAAACACTGCTATTGAGAACTATTCTCATTGACGTATTGCCTATGGCTTTGTAGCGGCTCGCCAAATGTCCCGCCGCGCAATCCGAATCTGGTATCTCGTTCACAAGTGGAGCAGCCTGATACCCACAGCATTCCTGCTCATGCTGTGCGTGACCGGACTTCCGCTGATTTTTCATGACGAGATCGACGCGGCGATGGAGGGGGATACCGAAAAATCCCTTTCGGGACCGCCCTCGGCAGAAGCCGGCCTGCCCCTCGACATGATGCTGGAAAGAGCACTGCAGGACCGCCCCGGCGAAGTGCCGCTGTTCATGGCATTCAGCCAGGACAGCCCTCTGCTGACGGTCACCACGGGGCCTATGCCCGACGCTGCGGGCAAGGACATGACGCTGCTCTTCTTGGATCGCACGAACGGCGCATCGCTCGGTCCCGCACCGGGAAACCCGCTGATGGATTTCTTGCTCCAACTCCATACGGATATGTTCCTCGGCCTTCCGGGTATGTTGGTGCTTGGCGTGATGGGCTTGCTATTCGTTATCGCGCTGATTTCCGGAGTAGTGCTCTACGCGCCCTTTATGCGGAGGATCGCTTTCGGCACGATCCGGCGCAATCGCAGCGGTCGGCTCAAGAGTCTCGATCAGCACAATCTCGTCGGGATAGTCGCGCTCGCTTGGATGGCAATCGTCGGTCTGACCGGGGCAATCAACGCCTTCGCCGATCCCCTGACCGACAGTTGGCGTGATGGCGAAGTTGCTCGGATGACCGCCGCCTATGACGGTGCGGCGCCCCTTCCGCCTGCAGAATACGGCTCCATCGACCAGGCGATGCAGGCGGCGCAGACGGCACTTCCCGGACGCAGCCCGCAGTTCATCGGCTTTCCCGGTGGGGCATGGTCTTCGGGCCATCACTACGCGATCTTCTTCCAGGGCGACCGCCCGGTCACCCAGCACCTGCTCACTCCAGCCCTCGTCGATGCGGAAACGGGCGAACTGACCGACGCGCGTACGATGCCGGTCCTCAACCAGGCGCTGATGATGTCGAAGCCGCTCCACTTCGGAGACTACGGCGGATTACCGCTCAAGCTTCTCTGGGCGGTGCTTACGCTCGCGACGATCTGGGTGCTGTGGACGGGAATCCTCCTCTGGCTACGCCGCCGGCCCGGGCAAATCGAACGCAGGATCGAGGAAATCCGCAGCGGCGGCACCCGGAAAGGTCTTCAATGAGCCGGCCGGGCCACACCGCTATGGGCGTCTTCGCCATACCGCTGGTCATCGGTATTGCATCCATCCTCGGGCTTGTTCTCGGCCTGACGGGCGACGGTGTCCCCGACATTCTGGCGTGGCTGCTTGTCGGCCTGGCCCCTCTGACAATTTTCGCGGCCCTATCCCGCCGCTCTTCCAGCAAATCCCGAACCTGATCCAGAAAGATCCTCCGATGAATTGTACGACGCGTATTTCCACACTCGCAATTGCCATGTCGCTGGCGGCCACCGCGCAGGCTCAGGAACGGAACGACGCGGAGGTTATCGTGGTCACGGCTCAACGCGACAACGCAACGGAAGTCGTCAATGGCGGAAACGCGGGCGTGCTGGGGAACAAGCCAGCCGAGGACCTGCCCTTCACCATCCGGTCGTATGACGAAAGCCTGATCCTCAATCAGCAGCCCCAGACTCTGGGCGATGTACTCGAGAACGATCCAACCATCCGCACCACCTACGGCTTCGGCAATGCCGCCGAGCAGTTCGTTGTGCGCGGCTTCAGCCTGTTCGGCGACGATGTCGGTCTCAACGGACTTTACGGGGTCGGCCCGCGCCAGCTTGTCGCCCCCGAACTGTTCGGAAGCGTCCAAGTGCTAAACGGAGCCAGTGCCTTCCTCAACGGCGCGGCGCCGGGCGGATCGGGTCTGGGCGGCAACGTGAATCTGATCCTCAAGCGCGCTGACCGCCGCGATTTTATCCGCGCGACCGTCAGTGCGGAGGAAAGCGCTCGCTTGGGCGGCGCGGTCGATATCTCGCGCCGCTTCGGGACGAATGCGGCGTGGGGTCTGCGTATCAATGGGGCCTATCGCGACGGCGAAACTTCGGTCGACCGGGAGGATCGCCGCACGGCAGTAATCGGCGGCGCGCTGGACTATACGTCCGGACCGTTTCGCGCAGTGCTTGACCTCGCCTATCAGGAAATCCGCGTCGACGGCCTCCGTCCGAAGGTAACGCTCGGCACCGCAACCATTCCCGAAGTTCCCAAGGCCGACGCGAATTATTCGCAAGACTTCACCTATAGCGAATTGCGGGATGTCTTCGGTACATTGAACCTCGAATACGATCTGGCCGACAATGCCCTGCTCTACGCCCGCGCAGGTGCACGCGACGGCTTTGAAGAGGGGATTTACGGCGGCATCACCGTCAACGATAGCGTCACCGGCGAGGCCACCGGATCGGCGCTGTTCGTCCCCGCCACGACGAACAACGAGGCGGTCGAGGCCGGCGTGCGCGTCAAGCTCGGTAATGCGGTCACTTATGAATTCAATTTCGGCGGGAACATCAATTGGCAGGTGTTCCGCACCGCCTACGACTTCTTGCCCGGTTATGACACCAATCTCTACGACGCCCCGCAAGTACCACTGCCCTCTTCCACTGGCTTCGTCGGTGGAGATGTCGAGGATCCAAACCCTACCGCGCGCACTACGCTGTGGAGCGCTTTCGCTTCGGATACGATCGGCCTTTTGAAGGATCGTATTCTTGTCACCGGCGGCTTGCGTCTCCAAACCATCCGTCAGGAGAACATAAATTACGACGGCACCGATGGCCCCTTCTATGACGAGAGCGCCGTCACACCGGTTGCGGGCATAGTGGTCAAGCCGTTCGAGCGCCTGTCGCTCTATGGCAATCGGATCGAGGCACTGCAGTCCGGACCTATCGCGCCAAACGATCTTGAGAATCCAGTGACCAATGCGGGCCAAGCGCTGGCGCCGCGCAGGTCGGTTCAGTACGAGGTTGGCGGCAAGCTGGGCTTGGGCGGCATGTTCCTGACACTCGGTGCCTATACAGTGGAGCGACCGGGCGAGGGTATTCTTCCCGATGGCAGCTTCGGCTATCTGGGTGTTCAGCGTCACCAGGGACTGGAATTCACCGCGAATGGTGAACTCGCGCCCGGTCTGAGGTTGATCGGCGGCGCGGCACTGACCGATGCGGAATTTGTGGGTGGCAACGAAGTCGCGGGCGTCCCGGAATACACCGCCAACGCCAATGTCGAATGGGACCTCGGCTTCGTACCGGGCGCGACCCTGACCGGGCGCATGGTCCACACCGGGCCGCAGTGGGTCGATGCAGCCAATACGCTGGAGCTTGACAGCTGGACCCGTTTCGATCTTGGCGCGCGCTATGTCTTCGCTGCCGGGACTACCCCTGTGACCCTGCGTTTGTCGGTCGATAACGTCGCCAACGAGCAGTACTGGGCCAGCGCTTTCGATGTGTTTTCTTCGGCCCTTCTCCAGGGCACACCGCGCACCATCAAGGCGAGTGTCTCGGCCGGCTTCTAAGTCATTGAACCGGGCCTATCTGGCATAATTCGCGCCGCCTTCGCGGCAACGCTTTCCTGTTTGAAAATCATCGCCTAGGCGGCGCGGATTGTGCCTTTACCAGACATCTACCAAGACGATCTTTCCCGCCTGGATGAGACCGGCCGCCGCCGGGCGCTCGCCTCGCGGACGGGGAAGGATTTTTCCTCGAACGATTATCTGGCGCTTGCGAACTCGGAAGAGCTTCGGGAAATCGCTGCCGCTGCGTTGCTACGCGGGGTGGCCTTGGGTTCGGGCGGGTCACGGCTGCTCCGGGGCAACACGCAAGAGCACGAAGCGCTGGAAGCGGAGGCCGCGCAATTATTCGGATCACATTCGGCGCTTTTCGTCGGTTCGGGCTTCGCTGCCAACAGCCTGATTTTCGCTACCCTGCCACAGCAAGGTGATCTCATCCTCCACGACGCGCTGGTCCATGCAAGCGCCCACGAAGGGATGAAGCTGTCTCGCGCTTCGCGCATTGCTTTTCCGCACAATGACGTCGATGCCGCTGCCTCCGTGATCGCACGCTGGCGGGAAAACGGCAGTCGCGGTACACCGTGGATCGCCTTCGAGACGCTATACAGCATGGATGGCGACACCGCACCGGTCGCGGACTTCGCTGCGCTTGCCGAACGTGAGGGCGCAATGCTGCTGATCGACGAGGCGCACGCGGTGGGTGTCTGCGGGACGCAGGGGCGCGGACTGGCTGCGCAGTGCCATGGACAGGAGAATGCTGTCCTGCTGGCAACCTGCGGGAAGGCCCTCGGATGCGAGGGCGCGCTGATTTTCGCTCCTACGACTATTCGCGACTTCCTCGTCAATCGCGGGCGCAGCTTCATTTTTTCGACTGCGCCGTCACCGCTAATGACTGCAATCGTTCGGGGCGCGCTGGTCTTGGCGGGAGCAGCAAATGATCGGCGCGAAAGGCTGAGCAAACTTGTCAGAAGGACTACCGAGATTCTCGAACCGCTTGGGATTGTATCCACCGGCACGCATATCCAACGGCTCATCGTTGGGGACGATGCGCGTGCCATGACGCTCGCTTCCGCCCTTCAGTCACGCGGCTTCGACGTGCGCGGCATCCGACAGCCTTCAGTACCCCAGGGGACCGCACGGCTGCGCATCTCGATCACGCTCAACACAGACGAGGCGGCGATTGCCGCGCTCGGCAATGAATTAGAGAACCTGCTTTGACCCGCGCACTCATCGTCACCGGCACCGACACCGATATCGGGAAGACCGTATTCGCCGCCGGGCTCGCTGCAGCGCTCGGAGCGCATTACTGGAAGCCGGTGCAGGCGGGGCTTGAAGACGGGAGCGATTCCGGCCGCGTCGCAGCGCTGGGCGTGCCAGACACCAGGATCCTGCCCGAGGCTTATCGGCTTTCCACACCCTGCTCACCCCACCGCGCCGCCGAGATCGACGGCCTGACTATCGATCCGGCGCGCCTCGCACTGCCGCAGGTAGAGGGTGCTCTGGTCGTGGAGGGGGCGGGCGGCGCTCTCGTCCCGGTAACGCGCGAATTGCTTTTTGCCGATCTCTTCGCCCGATGGGGAGCGCCAGCAATCATCGTCGCGCGAACCGGGCTCGGTACAATCAACCACAGCCTGCTGACGATCGAGGCCTTGCGGGCCCGCGGCGTTCCTATCCTCGGCCTGGCTTTCGTCGGCGATCCGCAGGAAGATAGCGAGATTACCGTGTGCACTATTGGCAAGGTGGCGCGCCTCGGCAGGCTGCCCATGCTCGATCCACTCATAGGCGACTGCCTGGCCTCCGCCTTTCTAACCCATTTTGACCTTCAGAAATTCGCATGACCCACTCGTCCATCTGGCACCCCTTTACCCAGCATGGGCTGGGCGAGCCGATCCCCAAGGTCACTCATGCCGAGGGCGCCGTGCTGCACACCGAGGATGGTGCGCGGGTGATCGACGCAATCTCCTCCTGGTGGGTGACCACTCACGGCCATGCGCATCCCAAGATTGCTGCCGCGATCGCACGGCAAGCGGCGCGGCTCGACCAGATCATCTTTGCCGGCTGGACCCACGAACCGGCGGAAGAGCTTGCCGCAGGTCTGCGCGCGATGATGCCCTCCAGCCTGACGCGCGTGTTCTTCTCGGACTCCGGATCTACCAGCGTGGAAGTAGCCCTGAAAATGGCGCTCGGCCATTGGCTCCACCGCGGTGAAGAGCGCCACCGGATCGTGGTGCTGGACAATGGCTATCACGGCGACACGATCGGCACCATGTCGGTCGGGGCACGGGGTGCTTTCAACCGCGCATACGAGCCACTCCTGTTCGACGTCACTTCGATCCCGTTTCCGTATGCAGGCGTAGGGCAGGCCGCGATCGATGCGCTAGAGGCTGCCTGCCGCGACGGCGCCGCAGCCTTCATCGTCGAACCGCTCGTACTCGGTGCTGGCGGGATGTTGATGTACGCTGCGGAGACGCTGGCGGAAATGCGCCGCATCTGCGCGGTCCACGGCACCCTTTTCATCGCTGACGAAGTGATGACCGGATGGGGCCGGACCGGCACGCTGCTGGCATGTGAGCAGGCCGGTATCGAACCCGATATACTCTGCCTCTCCAAGGGGCTTACCGGGGGCGCGTTACCGCTGGCGGTGACGATGGCCAGCGAGCCGCTATACGCCGCCCATTACGGAACCGACCGCGGGCAGATGTTCTTCCATTCCTCCAGCTACACCGCCAACCCGGTCGCATGTGCAGCAGCCAATGCGAACCTTACGATCTGGCGCGAGGAACCAGTGGAGCAACGGATCGCTAACTTGGCCCAATGGCAGGCAAAAAGGCTGGGAAAGCTCGCATCCCACCACTCGGTACGCGATCCGCGCCAGCTGGGCACGATTGCCGCTTTCGATGTAGGCGCTGCCGAGGGCTATCTCTCGGATCTCGCGCCCCGGATGCTGGCGATGTTCAGGGAACGTGGCGTACTGCTCCGGCCGCTTGGCAACACAGTCTACGTTATGCCGCCATATTGCATCGGCGAAGAAGAGCTGGACATGATCTACGATGCGGTCAGCGAAGTTATGGACCTCGTTGGGTCATAACAAAAGCATGGCTGGAGTGCCTCTGGCGTGAGCCAGAATCTCGCGTCTGCGTCAGGGCTTGAAACCTCCTGTCCGTTTCCGAGTTTTGTGGTCGATAACAAGGCGGCCTGATACCGCGCCAACACAGCTGGGTCGGTCTTTATAGCCCGACCCATTCTACGCCCCTAACCGCCCGGCTCAAGTTCCAGTCGGGCCTTACGTTCGTCTCCGCCGCGCAGCAGTGTCACCTCCACGCTCTGCCCGACGCGAAAATCGTCGAGCCGCGCCAGTAGATCCCCGACCCGCGTGACGGGTTCGCCATTCAGGGCAGTGATGATGTCGCCCGGCACGACGCCGCGGCGAGTACGCTGCGCCGCACTAAGGCCCGCCCGAGCTGCGACCGATCCAGGTTCCACCCGTAGGACGAAAACCCCTTGGACCCCACTGGCGCGCTTGAGGCGATCGTTGATATTCTCGTCGCTTTCGATCCCCAACGTGGGGCGAGTATACCTGCCATCGGCGATCAGCTGCGGCACCACGCGCATGACGGTGTCGATGGGAACCGCAAATCCGATCCCTGCCGACGCGCCCGAAGGACTGTAGATCGCCGTGTTAATACCGATCAGCCGTCCGGCAGAATCGAGCAGGGGACCGCCCGAATTTCCCGGGTTGATCGCTGCATCGGTCTGGATGAGGTTGCGGATATCGGGCCCACCCTCATTGGGGAGAGACCGGTCGAGCGCCGATACGATTCCTTTGGTGAGCGTCCAGTCGAGGCCGAAAGGATTGCCGATAGCGAAGACGTTTTGCCCGACCAGAAGGTCCTCGCTTGTACCGATCGGAACACGTCCCGGGGCGCGGAATCCGGCCCCACCGATTCTAAGGACCGCAAGATCGTGCTCGGGGCTCGCACCGACGAGCGAAGCTGAAAATTCGCGTCCGTCGGCGAGCTGAATCTGAGCTTCCGAAGCACCTTCGATGACGTGGTAATTGGTGAGGATATGCCCTGCATCGTCCCAAACCAGACCCGATCCGGAACCCCGCGGCACGCTATAAACATTGCGGGACCAGAAATCGGCCACACGCTGCCGCGTCGAAATGAAGACTACGGATTCGCGGGCGTTCCGGAACAGCTCTATTGTTGCACGCTCATCGGCAGCAAGATCCCCGCGCGGTGTCACGGTGGGGTTTTCCGCCGTAGCCACCGATTGGCTGAAAAGCAGCGTGGCTACGGCGGTCAGGAGGAATGCGTTCATGGCGACAAGCACGATTATCCAAGGGCGAAAGGTTCTACCATTTCCGACAAGCGAATTTCGCATGGAAGGGCATCTAGGTTTTATACTTCTGCAATCAATGGTCACAGCCCAAGTCTGCGCACGTGACCTCGGCCAGAGGGCAGCAGCCAGAAAGCCAGCAAAGGGCCATGGGAAACAGGAAGGTGGCGGAGCAGGAGGGATTCGAATAAAGGAATTAAATTACGAAACTTCAAGATACAAATGCCCCGTATTATACAGATTACCCCCAAATATACCCCCACCTAAAGGGCCTTCTTTTGTCAAACCTTTCCCAACGAACTTTAGGAATAAGTTGATGGCAGCTTTGCGCCCCAATAGCGGCCATAAAGTCAGGCGAGGACACGCTTGAAAGCTGCCGTTCCAAAGTTTCGTCTGATTGAGGAAAATAAGCCTTCAATCGCAATAGGTCGAAAAATTTTCTTCGCGATGCGTCTTGGTCGCTGAAGTGAGGCGCATGAAATCCTCGTTAAGTTCGGCTTTGCCGTATCGTGACCGTGCACGAATTAAGTTGCTCCTTCATTATGACTTTCGGATGAGCACCACCCCAGCAATCACAAGCGCGCCGCCAGCCAGAAGCCAGGATTGATCGACAAGCAACGCGCTAGCTATGATCAATGCGGCAGCTAGAGGGCCTTTCAAGGACTGACGCTCATTGCGAAGTCCAGCGAGCTGCTCGATACTGAGCGGATCGAGCTGAACCGGCACATATCCTGACTTTGCGATCGAGTTCGCAGTGGCAAGTATGTCGGGCAAGGATGCCGACAAACCCAGCAGCTGACCGCGAAGTCTCTTCAAACCCGACCGAGCGCTGCCGAGCGAGAACCGCTCGGCGAGAAGCTCCGTGATGATCGGCCGGGTCTCTTCGGCGATGTTGTAGTCCGGTGCCAGCGATCGGACGAAGCCCTCTGCAGTCAACAAGGTACGCAGAAGAATGGCCAGATCAGGTGGCAGAACCAGTCGATAATCCCGCAACAGGTCGAAAGCGCGGGAAAAAATCTGCGAGAACTCGATGCCAGATAGCACGGTCCCCCTGAACTCTCCGATCAACTGATCCAGATCCACCGCGAGCGCATCGCGATCCACCTTCGGCTCCCCCGCCCATGCGAGCAGGACATTCGTGACATCGCTGGTTTCCTCACCAGCGATCGCAAGGACGAGGCGGACGATCTCGTCGCGCCTGGCCTTGGTGAGCGTCCCGACCGATCCAAAGTCGATGAAGCCGACATCCTGCTCGCCGATCATGAAGACGTTACCGGGATGGGGGTCGCCGTGAAATTCGCCGTTCAGGATGATCATCCGCAGGACAGCGTTGGCATAGCTTTTAGCGAAAGCCGCCACCCGCGGGTCGCCCGATGGGCTGCCCAGCGAAGACGCGGGCCTGCCGTACAGGCGTTCCTGAACGTTCACCCGCAGCCCGGTCAGTTCCCAATGGATGGCCGGGGACCTGACGCCGATGGTATCGAGATATGCGCCGATCCGCTCGCAGGCTCGGGATTCCGCAGCGAGGTCCATCTCCCAGGCAAGATTGCGGCCGAAGGTCCGCAGAAACTCGACTGGCCGGTAACGCGCGATGTCCGGCGACCGTGCTTCCACGATCCCGGCAAGGCGTATAAGGAGGCGCACATCAGCCTCCATCCGAGCGGCAGTGCCTGGCCGCCGAACCTTCACGATGACCTCGCTTCCGTCCCGCAGTCTGGCGGAATAGGTTTGCGCTATGGAGGCAGAGGCCAAAGGCTTTTCGTCGAACTGCGCAAAGTCGCTCCGCCAGTCCTCACCCCAGCTTGAAGCAAGTACGGGCTCGATATCTGCGAAGGGCACTGACGACACCTGATCGTGCAGGGTTGAGAATGCCGTGATCCAGTGTTCGGTAAACAGATCGCTTCGGGTGGCGAGGAGTTGCCCCAGCTTTATGCCGACTGGCCCGATGTCACGGAGGAACGCCACAACTGCAGCCGGATGAAATTCGCGAGGATCGATGACATTGCTCGAAGAGGGAATAAATCCGAGGGCTCCGGCGAGATTCTTCGCGCCGTGCCTCATTAGGATTTGGCCGATCTCCGCGGCGCGAGCGATGCTGCTGATAGGCTTTTCCGGGGGCGATGCCATGATTTTACTCAGCCTCGGCCCGGAGTTGGTCCAGATTTTCCGATACCCTTTCAAGAGTCTGCTGCAACGTTTGCTTCTCGTCGGCGGCAATGTCGCGCCAAAGCAGACCATGAAGCCTATCCGCGGAGCCTCTCAGTTCGGGCAGCAGATCGTCAAGCTGCTCCGTGAGGATGAGCTGCCACGCTCGCCGATCCGTCTCAGCTCGAAGCCTTTTCATCAGCCCGCGTGCGCAAAGACCTGCAACCGCCTGGCCGATGGTCGCCGATTCCAGTTCCAGTTTCTTGGCGATTTCAGCCTGCGTAAGGGCAGGATCGCGAAGAAGTTGTCCGATGATCCTCCACTGTGTCTGATTGAGACCGATCCTGGCGACCCTCGCATCGTACACTCTGCGCGCGCCGCGACTGATCTCGTCCATAAGATAGAGAATGCGGTCATCATCGGTGATGACCTTCTGCCGACGCTGAGACCGTGACATGGTATCTGGTTTTTCATCCATAGCGCTGTGTAGTCGGATAGCCTCGGATGCCCAAATGCAAACTGCTAAATGCCTTTACTATCTGACTCACGGCTCATAGGGCGCGAGACGCGTTCACCTTTTACTGAGGCTGCCGAAAGAGTCAGATGACCGATAACTCCAACCAACCGGAGCAGGAGGGCACAACCCCAACGAAACCGCAATCGCGGCGTGGCTTGCGCATCGTGCTAATCATCGTTGGTCTTGCCGTGCTGCTTGGCGGGATCTGGTGGTACTACCGGCACGTAACCTACGGACAGTACATGCAGACGACCGATAACGCCTATGTCGCTGCCGACAGCGTCGTTATCTCTTCCAAGGTAGCGGGATACGTCGAAGAGGTCTTCGTGGGGGAGAACGAGCAGGTTGCTCGCGGCGGAGCCCTCGTACAACTGGATCTGCGGGATTATCAGGCGCAAGCGCAACAGGCGCGCGCACAGATCGCTGCGACCCTGGCCGGTGCCGACACAATCCGTTCTCAGGTAGCCGAACAGGATGCAGCCATTCGCCAGGCGCGGGGCCAACTCGCCGCCGCGCGCGCAGCACTGGACCTCGCGAACGACCAGGTGGCGCGATATCGGCCCCTTGCCGCGACAGGAGCCGAACCGCGGGAAAAGCTAGACCAGTATGAGGCGCAGGCGCGGCAAGCGCGGGCCGAACTCGTCGCCGCGCAGGCGGCGGTGGCTGCCGCGACCGCGCGCCGAGGGACCCTGTTCGAGCAGATCAACCAGACCCAGGCGCAGGCGGACGCTGCTCGCGCTCAGCTGGAAACAGCCGACCTTACGGTTGAATCGACCTTGCTGCGCGCCAGCAAGGCCGGCCGCGTCGGCGATCTCTCGGTGAGGGTGGGCCAGTTCGTGCAACCGGGTCAACGTTTGATGACGGTGGTTCCGGTGAGGGCGATCTACGTGACGGCAAACTTCAAGGAAACGCAGGTCGGCCTGATCCGGGCCGGCCAAAGCGTCAGGCTCGAAGTTGACGCCCTACCCGACCTTGAGATCGCGGGACGAGTGGTCAGCATATCGCCGGGAACGGGCGCGGAATTTTCCATCCTCCCCCCCGAAAATGCCACCGGCAACTTTACCAAGATCGTTCAACGGATACCCGTCCGCATCGGTATCGATGCTCCCCCTGAAGTGCGGCGTCTGCTCGTTCCCGGCATGTCGGTAGTGGCTACGGTCGACACCCGGAATGCTGCCGGCGAATTGGAAGAGATCTCGAGTCGGACTCAATGACCGAGATACTGGCAGCGCAGGACACTTCGATCGGGCCGGCCGGGGGCCGAAAGAACGCAGACGTGACTGCCTGGGTCGCTGTGGCCGCGGGCGCGCTTGGCGCCATGCTCGCGACGCTGGACATATCAATCGTCAATTCCGCACTCCCCGTCATTCAGGGCGAGATCGGTGCCACAGGCGCCGAAGGCACCTGGATTGCTACGTCATTTCTCGTTGCTGAAATCGTCGTCATTCCGCTGAGCGCTTGGCTCGAACGGCTGTTCGGTCTGCGAACCCTCCTCATCATCGCGGTTAGCGCGTTCACCGCATTTTCGGTGCTATGCGGGATTGCAACCGACCTTACGACCATGATCATCGGCCGAACGGGTCAGGGATTCACGGGCGGAGTCCTCATTCCGACCGCAATGACTATTGTGGCTAAACGATTACCGCCGCACCAACAGCCAATCGGAATGGCCCTGTTCGGCATGACTGTGGTTCTTGGCCCCGTGATGGGGCCATTGATCGGCGGCTGGCTGACCGAGAACCTGAGCTGGCACTATGCCTTTTTCGTCAATGTGCCAGTCTGCGCAATCCTGCTGCTCTTGCTGTTTATCGGGCTGCCTCACGAGAAGCCCAAGTGGGAATATCTCACGGACGCCGATTGGGCTGGCATTCTCGGGCTGATCCTCGGACTGGGCGGTCTGACTGTTGTACTCGAGGAAGGGCACCGTGAGGAATGGTTCGAGTCCTCACTCATTCGCTGGCTAACGGTGGTGACCATTATCGGCTTTGCCTGTTTGATTTACGGACAGGTGAAGGCACGCAAGCCAGTCTTGAAGTTGCAGCTCCTGTTCAATCGACAGTTCGCCAGCGTCGCGATCATGGCGCTCGCCCTGGGCATGGTGATGTATGGTTCGACCTATGTCATTCCGCAGTTTCTGGCGATCATCTCTGACTATAATGCTTTTCAGACGGGACTGGTCATCTTCTGGATGGGTGTCCCGGCCTTTCTCCTGATGCCGGTTCTGCCCCTGATGATCCGCAAGGTGGACATCCGCATTGCCGTCGGCACCGGAATGCTGCTGATGGCGATCAGCTGCTTTGTCAGCACGAGTCTGACCGCCGAATCCGGCGGCGCTGTCTTCACTGAAAGTCAGCTTATCCGCGGGGCCGGAATGATACTTGCGATGATGTTCCTGAATCAGGCAACGGTTGCGTCGGTGGCCAAGGAAGACGCGGGCGATGCCTCGGGCATTTTCAACGCGGCCCGCAATCTTGGCGGATCATTCGCCCTCTCGGCCCTCGCTTCGTTCCAGGACCAGCGAATTTGGCACCATACGAGGCGCATGGAAGAAACGCTGAATGCGAACAGCGTTTCGCTGCAGACCTATCTCGACGGACTGGCGCGAAGCTTGGGCGATATGGAACGAGCGATGGCGGCACTCGGCGGCACTCTCCAGCGCGAAGCGTTCATCATGACCTACAATGATGTCTTTCTGGTGATGGGACTTCTCACACTCGCGACAGTCCCGCTTGTTCTGTTCCTCAAGCCGCTTCCGGAAAATGTCTCCCTTTCGATGCACTGAGCCCGAGATTATGCGCCACTTGCTACCTCCGATTATCACTATCGCCTTGCTAGCTGGATGCACGGCTGGGCCCGATTATGCAGGCCCCCCGGAAGTTGTGTCAGCAGACACGGGCACTCGCTTTGTGCGCGCTGGCAGTGATGTGAGCGCATCTGATCCGGTTGTCGCTCAATGGTGGCTGCTGCTCGGCGATCCCGAGTTGACGCGGCTGGTGGAGGCTGCGCTGTCCGGCAACCCTTCGCTCGCCGCAGCGCAGGCGCGCATTGCCCAGGCACGGGCATCCATCAGGCAAGACCGTGCGGGTCGAATGCCATCGCTTGGGGCACAGGCCACCACCGTGCAGGGCCGGCTTCGTGGTCTCGACATTCAAGGCGGGGCGCCCCCCCCGTCAGAGCAAACCAATTCCGACGCAGAAACCGATGACTCGCTCAGCTTTTTCAATGTGGGCCTTAACGCCAACTGGGAGCTGGAGTTCGCCGGTGGCTCGCGCAGGCGCATTGAAGCCAGCAATGCCCAAGCTGCTGCAACGGTGGCCAATGCAGAGGACGCAAAGGTCCAGTTGACTGCCCAAGTGGCCAGCACCTACGTCAATTTGCGGGAGGCCCAATTCCGCGCAGAGCAATTTGAGGCGCAGATTTCGTTGCAGGAAGAGATCCTGGCGCTGACATACCAACGCTATCAGCGCGGTGCATTGCCGCTTTTCCCGGTAGGCACCGCGAATGCCGAACTGGAGATGCTCAAGTCACAACTTGCCGAAGCTGAAGCGGATATCGCAGTCCTGTCTGATGCACTCGCTATACTGACCGGACAGGTGCCGGGATCAGTTGATGCAGCGCTCACGACTGCGCATTCCATTCCCATGCCGCCAGAGCAGGTCGCGATCGGCGATCCGGCAAGCCTGGTGGCGCGTCGGCCTGACATAAGGGCGGCCGAACGGTCTCTTGCCGCGTCGACGGCGCGGATCGGGGTGGCCGAGGCGGCGCGGTTCCCGAAATTGTCCTTCACGGGGATCCTGGGCCTCGGCGGATCCTCGTTGGACGACGTTGTCGATGTCGGCGATTTCTCCGCACTCGCGATCCCACGCCTCCAGTGGAATTTTCTGGATTTCGGCAGGGTAGACGCTGCGATCGACCAAGCCGGGGCGGCGCGCAACGAAGCAGTCGCCAATTACCAGCAGACGGTGCTTCTGGCACTGCAAGACGCCGAACGTGCCTTGGCTCGCTTCGGCCAGCAGCGTGTGGCGCTCGCTGCCAGTATGCAAATCAAGAAGCAGGCTGACGGCGCGGCGGACCTGAACCGCCAACGTTTTGCCGCAGGAGCGATCTCGAAGGCTGACCTCAACCGGGCCCTGCGAGAACAGCAGCAGGCCTCAGCAGACCTCGTCCGGGCAAAAGGTGCCCTTACGCTGGCGTGGATCGCGCTGCAGAAGTCGCTGGGCCTTGGGTGGCAAGAGCCTGTTCGAGATCAATAGTCCCGCCGCGCTGATCAAGTGATCCGGTTGACGAGAAGTAGGCGCCCCTGCCGCTGGCGACCAACTTGTCGTCGGGCTCGAGAACCCGGGTTTCCGCCACCGAAATCTGTCGCCCGATCTTCACGATCTGTCCGTGAGCAGTGAGAGGTCCTGAGGTTGCAGGACGGTGGTAATCGACATGCAGATCGGCCGTCGCTCTCGCCGCGACGCCCCCGGCAAGCAGAGTATAAAGCCCGGTGAGGTCGACCAGTGAAGCCAGGATCCCTCCATGCGCCGACCCAATCATAGGGTTCGACACGATCTCTTCGCGCCATGGCATGGTGATCGCGATTCCCTGGTCGGAGCATGTTGCAATCTCCAGCCCAAGCCATCGATGAAACGGCGCGATATTCAGCATTTCCTGCAAGCGCTCTCGATCGATCATAGCTCCCTCGTCCCCTGTGGTTGAGCCGTATCGCAAGAGTGATGGGTTCGTAGGAAATCGACGATAGCGGCGGAGAAGGCATCGTTCGCATCGCCCACGACCATGTGCGTGGCATCGGCAATATCGGTGTATTCTGCATGGGGGGCGAGTTGTCGCAGATGCAAAACGGCCTCTTCGGAAACAAGATCGCTAGAGCCGCCTCGGATGAGGTGAAGCGGAAGCGTGAGATTCGCCGCAGCTTGGCTCAGCATTGCCGATTGACGTTCTTGGCTGTCTGGGTCGCCTTGTCTGGCTGACATTATATTACGGATGAACACCGGGTCCCAGTGCCAATAGAAGCGCCCATCCGACTTCTGCCGCAGATAGTTTTTCAGACCATCGCTCGCGCCCCGCTTGGGACGATGCGGCATGTAGCGAGCGATCACGTCGGCCGCCTCCTCTGGTGAGGCGAAGCCGCTATCGACATGCTCTTCCATGAAACCAACCACGCGCATCACACCGCTGGGCTCCATGCGCGGGGCAATGTCGACCAATGTGAGTGAAGCAAAGCTACCTGGAGCAAGCTCCCCTGCGGCAATCAGTCCAGCGAGCCCGCCCAGTGAAGCGCCAACCAGCGCTGGCTTCTGGTCCAGGCGCGACGCTGCAGCGACCAGATCCGCCGCGAAGTCGCGCATTTCATAAGCTCCGCATGGCGACCAATCGCTGTCTCCGTGACCGCGCATGTCGAAGGCGATTGCGCGAAAGCCGGCTTGAGCCAGCTCGCTGACCACCCTTCTCCACGCGCGCCGTGTCTGCCCGCCGCCGTGCGCAAGAAGGACGGGTTTAGCGTAGGCATCCCCCTCAGCCTCGGCTGTAAGAGAAATCGCGCCTGCGCCCTCAATCGTAAAGGTTTCTCTCGCCATCTCCGGATGGTAGGAAAGGCGCGCTAAATAGTAAACCAATTTAGTTTGTGGCTCTCGGCTCCGTGTTGGCTGTCCTGCAGGGGCGTTTCAACGACGGCAAAAGTCTATGCCAAGAGGGGTTTCTCCAGACCATTCTCTAATGCACCGGCTTGCGATTCGGTCAGCAGTCGCTGTCCGCTTAATCCGCTCAAAGATATAAAAGCTGCCTTTCCGCTTCCGGCCCCATAGCAGTCAGTCTGCATTGCGCCCTACTTTCGGTCATTAGAATGCGCGCGTCTTTCGCCCGTAAGCCGCCTTCGATTCGCGGTAACTCTAGCGAGTTTCGATGAATTGCGATATCCGGAGACGATGGGAGAGCGACACGAAGCGATTGTCGAAGAGGTTTTGCAATCCTCGTCCAGCGCCGCGCATTCGCTTGTCGCGGCGAGTTGGTGTCGTTCCAGCCTCAAGCACGGCCTCGACGCCGGGGCCAATCGCACGCCGGAGCTCGTCTCCGGTAGCGACCTCACGCAACGGCGGCAGCGTCATGACCTGATGCTGGATGTCGCGCGGCCTCTTCTCGACCAGCTGTTCCAGACCGTTTCCGCGACCGGCTGTGCCGTCATGCTGTCCGATAATGACGGTGTCGTTCTAGAAGCGCGCAGCCTAGCAGGGGATCGCGAACTCTTCGACCGGGTCGGTCTGACCCCTGGCGGGGTTTGGAGCGAAAGCCGCGAAGGCACCAACGGTATCGGCACTTGCCTGATTGAGGGGCGGCCCGTCACGATCCACCGCGACGAGCATTTCGCCAGCCGCAATATCGGCATAAGCTGCATGGACGCACCGGTTCGCGATGCGACCGGCCGACTTGTCGGTGCGCTCGACATCTCGAACTGTCGCGACGATCACAGCGCTGCAATGGGCATATTGGTACAGAAGATCGTGCAGGATGCGGCGCGCCGGATCGAGAGCGGCGTGTTCCGCAAGCATTTCGCCGCACACCGGATCATCGACGCCAATTTGCCCGGCGGCGATGCGGCCCTTCTGGCAGTCGATCGCGACGATCTCGTAGTTGGCGCGACCTTTGCGGCGCGACATCGCTTCGGGCTTACGGATGCCTGTCTCGAAGCACGCCGGACGGCTTCGGACATTCTCGGGCGCGACGAAAGCATTTCCTTCCACGACTCGGAAAGAGCCGTGCTGCGGCAGGCGCTGGCGCAGGCTAGCGGGAATGCGACGAAGGCGGCGAAATTGCTCGGTATTGGTCGGGCCACGCTTTATCGCCGAATGGATAAGGCGGGCCTGTTGCGCGATTGATTTGAAAAGCACGGCCCGACTGTCTCAATAGTGAGACAGTCTCACCTCCTCACCAATGGCGCCCTCTGTTAATCCATTAGGTTTGACGGAACCATCATCCTCGCGACCGGGAGGGCCCGGCGATTTCGAGAGGATGATATCATGGACATGCAGACCAATCCCGCCACATCAATGGCGGCACCGTTCGCGGAGCGTTACGACAATTTCATCGGCGGGAAGTGGGTGGCCCCGAAAGACGGGCGCTATTTCGACAACATTTCATCGGTGACCGGCAAACCGGTCGGCAAGATCGCGCGTAGTCAGGCGGCCGACGTCGAGGCGGCGCTCGATGCCGCGCACGCCGCAAAGCAATCCTGGGGCCGCACCAGCGCGGGCGAGCGCGCCCAGATCCTCAATCGCATCGCTGACCGAATGGAGGAGAACCTCGAAAAGCTGGCGATCGCGGAGACATGGGATAACGGGAAGCCGCTGCGCGAGGCGATGGCGGCCGATATTCCGCTGGCCATCGATCACTTCCGCTATTTCGCGGGTTGCATCCGTTCGCAGGAGGGCAGCATTTCCGAGATCGATCACGATACGGTTGCCTACCATTTCCACGAACCGCTTGGCGTGGTCGGTCAGATCATCCCTTGGAACTTCCCGATCCTCATGGCGGCATGGAAACTGGCGCCAGCGCTCGCGGCCGGAAACTGCGTGGTGCTGAAACCGGCCGAACAGACCCCGGCTTCGATCCTCGTATGGATGGAGCTGGTCGCAGACTTGCTTCCCGCCGGCGTCCTCAACATTGTCAGTGGGTTCGGCCTTGAGGCAGGCAAGCCGCTTGCCAGCAGCAACCGGATCGCCAAGATCGCCTTTACCGGAGAGACGACGACCGGTCGCCTGATCATGCAGTATGCGAGCGAGAACCTCATTCCCGTGACGTTGGAGCTCGGCGGCAAAAGCCCGAATATCTTCTTCTCCGACGTGTGCCGCGAGGATGACGATTATTTCGACAAGGCCATCGAAGGCTTCGTCATGTTCGCGCTTAATCAGGGCGAGGTCTGCACCTGTCCCAGCCGCGCGCTGATCCACGAGAGCATCTACGACCGGTTCATGGAAAAGGCGATCGCGCGCACCGAAGCGATCGTCGCAGGCAATCCGCTTGATATGGCGACGATGATCGGGGCGCAGGCATCGTCCGAGCAGCAGGAAAAGATCCTCTCCTATATCGACATCGGCAAACAGGAAGGCGCCGAATTGCTGACCGGCGGTAAGGCCGCTCGGTTCGAAGGTGAGATTGCCGACGGCTATTACGTCGAGCCGACGATCTTCAAGGGCAATAACCGGATGCGCATCTTCCAGGAGGAAATCTTCGGCCCGGTCGTCTCCGTCACCACCTTCAAGGACGACGAGGAAGCGCTCCAGATCGCCAACGATACCCTGTATGGCCTTGGTGCCGGCGTGTGGAGCCGCGATGCGAACACCTGCTACCGGTTCGGCCGCGCGATCGAAGCCGGTCGCGTGTGGACGAATTGCTATCACGCCTACCCTGCCCACGCGGCCTTCGGGGGATACAAGCAGTCCGGCATCGGGCGCGAGAACCATCTGAAGATGCTCGATCACTATCAGCAGACCAAGAACATGCTGGTCAGCTACAGCCCGAAGAAGCTCGGCTTCTTCTAGGCCGCGCCTTCGCCCGGCAGGGGCGCCGATCGCTGCCGGGCCATTCCAGCACCATCAACGGGAAAACCCGCACAAGACGGGCCGCCATGGCGCGCGCCCGAACGAGGGAGGATTGTATCATGAAAAAGTTCGCAGTTCTTGCATCCGCAGCCGCCGTGGCAGCGATCTCGCAACCAGCCTTTGCGCAGGACGGGATGAACGAAAGCAGCGGGCCACCCGCCGCCGATCCGGTCGAGGACGCATCGGGAATGGATGTCAGCCTGACTCTTTCCGCCGCGACCGATTATGTGTTCCGCGGCATCAGCCAGAGCGCCGAGGACCCGGCCGTCTTCGCCGCCGTGTCGGTCAATTATCAGGGCTTCTACGCCGGGGCCGGAACCGAGAATGTCGATTTTCCCGGCATCGACCAAGAATACGATCTCTGGGCCGGCTATGTCTTCGACCTTGCCCCGGCCACCTCGCTCGATGTCGGGGTGGTCCGCTACGGCTATATCGACAGCCCGGTGGATATCGACACGGTCGAGGTCAAGGCTGCCCTGTCCACCTCGCTGGGCCGGACGGGGCTCGGCGTGACGGGATACTGGACCCCGGACTATTTCGGGACCGATGACGATGGCTTCTATGCCGAGGTCAGCGCCGCCCAGCCGATCGGAGAAAAGCTGCGCGTGTCGGGGGCGCTGGGCCATCAGTGGATCGGCGCGGGCGGAGACTATCTCACCTGGAATGTGGGCGCGTTCTATGCCGTGCTCCCGAGCGCCAGCGTCGATATCCGCTATCACGATACCGACACCAACGCCTTCGGCACTCTCGCCGACTCGCGCCTGGTCGGCAGCTTCAGCGTGAGTTTCTGACAATGGCCGCCCCGCTCCGCGTGACCGTAACGGACAGCGCCCACGCTCTGCTCGACGAGATCGCGGAGCGGCACGGCCCCCTCCTCATCCATCAATCCGGCGGCTGCTGCGACGGATCGAGCCCGATGATCTATCCGCGCGCCGAATTCCGCATCGGCGAGCGCGACGTGCTGATCGGCAAGGTCGGCGATATCCCGGTCTATATCGGCAGCGCGCAATTCGCGGCATGGAAACACACCCAATTGATCCTCGATGCGGTCGATGGACGGGGCGGGATGTTCAGCCTCGATAACGGGACCGAGCGCCGTCTCCTCGTTCGCAGCAGGGCCTTCGACGACAAGGAACTCGGCATGATCGACAAAGCCGATACTCTACGCCAGATGCATCATGACATCGCCCGCGACCCGGACGCATTCTGGCTAAATCAGGCACGCCGCCTCGACTGGGAGAGCTTCCCGACCCGCGCGAACGAAAGCAGCTTCGATGCGGACGATTTCGCAATCCGCTGGTTCGCGGACGGCGAGTTGAATCTCAGCGTCAATTGCATCGACCGGCATCTGGAAGAGCGTGGCGATCAGACCGCCGTCGTTTTCGAGGGCGACGAGCCGGGCGAAGGCCGCACGCTCACCTTTCGCGACCTCTATGGCGAGGTCTGTCGCTTCGCCAATGGGCTGAAAAGTTGCGGCGTGGCGAAAGGCGACCGTGTCATCCTCTACATGCCGATGGTCCCCGAAGCAGCCATCGCCATGCTCGCCTGCGCGCGCATCGGCGCGGTGCATTCAGTAGTGTTCGGTGGCTTTTCACCCGACAGCCTCGCCGACCGCATCGCCGATTGCGGCGCAAAGGTCGTGGTCACGGCGAACGAGGGAATGCGCGGCGGCAAATCCATACCGCTCAAGCAAAACGTCGACACGGCCTGTTGCAAGGCCGGTGGGGTGGAGACCATCGTGATCGTCAGACGGACCGATGCGCGCGTTGATCTCGAAGCCGGGCGCGACGTCTGGTGGGACGAACTTCGCGAAACGGTCGATGCCGACTGTCCACCCGAACCGATGAATGCGGAAGATCCGCTCTTCATTCTCTACACCAGCGGTTCGACCGGCAAGCCCAAAGGCGTGCTGCACACCACTGGCGGTTATCTGTTGTGGGTCACGCTCACCACCGATCTGCTGTTCGGCCTGAAGCAGGACGACCTGTTCTGGTGCACCGCCGATGTCGGCTGGATCACTGGTCACTCCTATGTCGTCTACGGCCCGCTTTCCAACGGTGTGGCGACGGTGATGTTCGACGGCGTCCCGACCTATCCCGATGCCGGGCGGTTCTGGGAAACCAGCGAGCGGCTGGGCGTCACCGTGTTCTACACCGCGCCCACGGCCATCCGCGCACTGATGCGCGAAGGTGATGCGCCGGTGACGCGGCATGACCTTTCGAAGCTGCGCCTGCTTGGAACGGTGGGCGAGCCGATCAATCCCGAGGCGTGGCAATGGTATCATCGCGTGGTCGGTGGCGGGCGGTGCGAGATCGTCGATACGTGGTGGCAGACCGAGACCGGTGGCGCGCTGATCGCGCCGGTTCCGGGTGCGATGGAAACGAAGCCCGGCTCAGCCACCAGGTCGCTGCCGGGCGTATTCCCCGAACTGGTCGACGCAGAAGGCAAGGTGCTGGACGGCACGACCGAGGGCAATCTCGTCATCACACAGAGCTGGCCGGGCCAGATGCGCACCGTGTTCGGCGATCACGAGCGCTTCTTCCAGACCTATTTCAGCACCTATCCCGGCACCTATTTCACCGGCGACGGCGCGCAGCGCGACGAGGATGGGTATTTCTGGATCACCGGCCGGGTGGACGACGTGATCAACGTCTCCGGCCACCGCATGGGCACCGCCGAGGTGGAAAGCGCGCTGGTGGCGCACCCCAGGGTGGCCGAGGCGGCGGTCGTCGGGATGCCGCACGATATCAAGGGCCAGGGCATTTACGCGTTCGTCACGCTCAATGCCGGCGAGGAAGGCGACGCGGCGCTGCGCGACGAGCTGAGGGCATGGGTGCGCAAGGAGATCGGACCGATCGCCACGCCCGATGCGATCCAGTTCGCCCCCGGCCTGCCCAAGACCCGCTCGGGCAAGATCATGCGCCGCATCCTGCGCAAGATCGCCGAGGGGAAACCCGGCGAAGTGGGCGACACCTCGACGCTGGCCGAACCGGCGGTGGTCGAGAATCTGGTGGCCAAGCGCATTGAACCGTAAGTTTCTTGAATTGCTACGGCCGCTAAGCACGCATTTTGGCTGAAACCGGACTGACCGCTTCCGGCCCCAAAGATGCCATTCTAGAGTTTGGATGAATCCCAAACGGGGCCGAGAAGCACCAATGTTGATGTCCCGGCCCCAATTAAACATTTGACCATAGCTCAGAAGGTTATTCGCCCTCGCAAGCCATACGTCCGTGCATCGTTGAGGAAACGGATGTTCAGAGACGAGCCGACCAGAGCTTTCTGGGATACCTCTTCGTTCAGGAAATTGCTCGCCCAGGCTTCGAGCCGGAAATTCCCGATGGTATACCCGGCGCCCAGATTCAGCGTAACGAAGCCATTCTGGCGATCGGGGAAGCCTGCTTCCAAGGCGCTTTGGCTCGTTCCATCCAGGAAGACGATATCATCTTCGTTGAACTGTGTTAGGAAAAAGGACGAGCGATAATTTAGCAACGCCTGCCAGTCGAAACGGCCTGCGCCGATATCGAGCCACTGTGACAGCCGTGCACTGAGATTCATCTTGGAAGCCAACGGTAAGCGGTTGCCGACAAGGCTGACGAGAGGAGATTCGCCCCCGGCATCAAAATCCTGCGCGCGCGCATCGGCTACTACACCCTCCGTGATCTTCGTATCGAGGTAAGCAGCGTTAAGGTCGAGCGCGTAGTTTGCCGGAAGCTTCAATCGAAGCTCGGATTCTGCCCCGTATATCCTGGAAGCACCGATATTGCGGTTGACCAGGGAGTATCCATTGCACACCGGCGGCGTCTGGGCTTCGTCGAGATTGATGCAGGTCAGATCCTGAAAAACCTGATCCGAATAATCGTAATAGAAGCCTGTCAGATTGAAAATCGCGTTTCGACCGAATGCATCGAAACTGTTTCGGCTCCCTACCTCGTAGACTACCAGTTCTTCAGGGCTGAAAGTTTCGGGAATGGTAGAACCGTTGAAACTGTCATTGAAGCCGCCGGATTTGTGGCCAGTCGACACCTTCGCATAGAGCATATTGTCCGGGCTGAGATCGAACTCCAATCCGGCGCGCCAGTCGATAAAATCGAACTTGGACTGGCCGATCTGCTGATCGGGAATAGTCAGTTCGACGAAACTGAAGCCCCCCTCGAAGCCCTCCGGACAATCGACAAAACCGTTGTCGATATCGGGACGATCGACGCACGTGCCGTTGGGATTGCTTCCATTGGCGATCGCGCCGATCTGGTCGATCAACGTGTCTCGCAGGCCCGGATTTCTAATACCTTCGAGCAAGAATTGCGCACGGCCCTGAAGCGTGTCGATCGCGCTTACATCGAAGTTCGGGCGGTCAAGCAAGTTGGGCCTGAAGCCCTCGGTTCCCAAACGGGTGCCGAAGCAGCAGGCGAAGTCTTCTCCTCCTAGGGTCAGCGCCCAATTGCCGCCAATACCATACCGCGATTTCTTCTCTTCAGTATATCGCAGGCCGGCGAAAAACCGCAGGCGATCGGTGAAGTCGTAAATCCCATCCCCGAAGAATGCGAAACTCTCACCATTGACATCGGGCATGGTGAACTCGGTACCCGAGTAACAGCAATATCCCCGATCGGCTAACGCGAGGTAGCCGACCGCCTGATCTTCCTTGAAATAGAAACCTCCAAGGTTCCAGCGGAAGCGCTGATCATCATTTGCAGACAACCGGGCCTCGTAAACCTGACTTCTGGACTCAGTCTGCCAGAAATTGTTGGAGAAGTTATCATACTGGAATCCATCCAGGTCCCGGCCTGGATAATCGATGCCTTCGCTACTCGCGTTGGCCTGGTAAAAATCGACCGAACGGTAGCTTCCGGAAAGCTCGGCGGTAAAGGTCCCGAAGTCGTAAGCGAGATTGCCCTGAATACCCCACAGTTCGTTCTCCATGTCACCTTGCATGCCGCGATAGACAACATCCTTGAGGTCCAGCTGATCAGGGCGCAGACCCGTCGCTGTCACCGCGCCAAAGATATTCGCTCCGGGATAGCCGGTTCCCGTTTCCATTCCGTAGTCGCCCACGATCGAAAGGCTCAGGCGGTCGTCAGGCTCCCACAGTAGTGAGAGACGTCCGGCGTAATTCTCTTCCAACCCAGCCGGCTTGAGGCGGCTCGCCTGCTCACCAGTCGAAACGTTGCGGAACCCGTAATCGCGGTTGATGTAATAGCCGGCCGCGCGCACGGCGAGCGTATCTCCCAGCGGGATATTTAGAGCGCCTTCAGCCCCGTAGGATGAACGGTTGGCGACTTCTGCCTGAGCGTACCCACCAAACTCACCCAGCCTTGGCTTCGCGGTGATGATATTGAGCGTGCCGGCCAAGGCGTTACGGCCGTAGAGAGTGCCCTGCGGCCCTTTGTTTACCTCGACCCGCTCCAGGTCGTAAAACATCAGGCCCAAGCCGCGCGGTCGCGGAATGTAAGTGCCGTTGAGATGCGGCGCCGCGCCGGGATCACCTAATTCGGTATTGTTCGAAGAGCCCACGCCGCGAATAAAGATTTCGACGTTGCCCTCCTGGTTCGCAATGCTGAGGCCGGGCACCGCGACCTGAAGTTGCCGGAGTTCGACGATCCCATCTTGTCGCAGCTGTTCGGAATCGAGAGCCTGTACGACTCCCGATACCTCCTGGAGGCTCTCTTCGCGGCGGTTGGCAGTGACGATGATGACATCGCCGCTTCCTTCTTCAGCCGCCTCATCTGCGGGTTCCACTTCGTCCGCGGACTGGGCGGAAGCCGGCATCGCGGCAACCGAACAAAGCAGCATGGCGCCGAATGTCCCGGCGGATTTAATTCTAGTCATTTTGTCCTCCCCTTCAGCCGCTCCTGTGCGGCCTATCTACTGGCATGAAAGCTGACCGCCCGTTGGCGATATGATGCGCGCCGACGCGAGCGTGATGTCGAGACGGCCATCGGTGACGAGCATCAGCGGTGTATCTACCCGGCTCATATCGACACCCGCCTCTGCAAAGCAGCTCAGCGGGAGCGATACGCGCGTCCAGCGCCCTGTTTCTGCGACTTTGGTAAGGAGCGCCTGAAGCGGAAATCCGCCGACGCAGGCGTTACCGCAGGTCATTAGAAGATCTACGTTTTTTGAGGGTCCTTCATCGACCTTGAACTCTAGTTCGAGAGCGAGGCCGCCATTGGATTGGCGCGTCAGATCGCTTGGAGCGTCTTGCACGATGGCGGCGGCTGCCCGTCCTGAGCCTGTCCAGCGCAAACGAACCGAATCTTCTTGCGCATTGCGATCCGCACCTTGCGCGGTGATCAGGTCCGGAGCAGGATTGGCAGCAAGTTGTCCGGGTACGCCTATTCGTAATTGTCGGCCCGCGCCTGGTCGCCCGCTCGCGAACAATTCGTTTTCATCCGCCGGGGCAGCGCGAGCCCGATCCTCAGGAAGTCGTTCTAATTCGCCATTTTCGCCTGTAGTTAAACCAAAGCCGTACGGAAACAGCGGATCGTAGTTCGCATCACCGACATTAACATTTGTCTGATCGCTCGATCGTGGCCAGCTATAGGACAGCTTTCCTGTGAATTCCTTCCTGCCGAAAAGCAAGTCTGCCACACCTCCGCCCTCGGTGCCTGGAAGCCATGCTGCGACAAAGGCGTCGGACGCATTGAGGAATGGATTAACCCACATCGCCCGCCCGGAAAGAAACACCGAAACCGTCGGGATTCCTTTGTCCTGAAGCGAGTGTAGCAGGGCGAGGCTGTTTGCATCGTCGTACCCCACATCGGGACGGTCACCCTGGAATTCGGCGTAGGGGTCTTCGCCGAAAACGACGATCGCAACATCCGGCTTGTCTGAATAAGTACCATCAGGAGAAAGCGTGGCGGTACCGCCGGCCGCAGCGGCCGCGACTTCAATGCCTTCCCATATCGACTGTGCGTTGGGAAAATCGGACCGCTTCGTGCCGGTGCCCTGCCAGCTCAGCGTCCACCCGCCGGTCTGTTTGGTCAAATTGTCAGCGCCGTCGCCAGCAACGAGCACAGTTGCTCCGGGATCGAGCGGCAGTACGCTGGCTTCGTTCTTGAGCAGCACTAGGGATTTTTGCACGGCCTCGCGAGCAACGGCGCGATGGTCGGCGCTACCCAAGCGTTCGAATTCTCCAGCATAGGGACGAGAAGAGGGCTTACCCGATTCGAAGAGACCGGCTCGCAGCTTCACTCGCAGTATGCGGCGCACTGCGTCATCCAGTCGCTCCATCGGCAATATACCGCTGCGCGCGTCCGCCAATGTGGATTCGTAAAGGCCCTTCCAGCTATCGGGCGCCATATACATATCGAGCCCGGCGATAATTGATTTAGGACAATCGGTTGCCGAACATCCAGTTACCTGGCCATGGCCATTCCAGTCGCCAACCAGAAAGCCGGAGAAGTTCCAGCGGTCTTTCACGATGCCGGTCATTAACGACTGGTTGCCGTGCATCTTGGCACCGTTCCAACTCGAGAAACTGACCATTATCGATTGGACGCCCGCATCAATCGCAGGCAGATAAGGCGGACTGAAAAGATCACGCAGTTGCGCCTCGTCAATTCGGGCATCACCCTGATCCTTGCCGCCAGCGGTCCCGCCATCGCCGAGAAAATGCTTCGCAGTGGCCACAATATGCGGACCGCGCAGCCAGTCTTCGTCCCCAATCTTGCCCTGCAGCCCTTCGATCAGTGGCGCAGCGTAAGAAGTCGCGATTTCCGGCGTTTCACCAAATCCTTCATAGGTTCGCCCCCATCGATCATCGCGCACGACCGCAAGCGTGGGAGCAAAAGTCCAATCGAGCCCCGTCACACGCATTTCGATCGCGGTCACTTCGCCGATCCGACCTATCAGCTCAGGATCGTTGGCCGCACCAAGCCCGATATTGTGAGGAAAGAGTGTGGCACCAACTATGTTGTTGTGCCCATGGACGGCGTCACTTCCCCAGATCACCGGGATCCGGGGTAAGCTGCCATTCCGCTTCATTGAGGCAGCATAATAGGCATCCGCCGCTTCCAACCATTCTGTGGCAGGAGCGTTATAAGAGCCGGTTGGCGTTGAATTGCCTCCGTTGAGAATCGAGCCGAGATGATACCGATAGACGTCATCTGGTGTTGCGCTTGCGATGTCTGCCTGGATGATCTGTCCGACCTTCTGGTCCAGCGACATTTCAGCGATGAGCGCATCAATCCGGCTCTCTATCGTTGGATCCAGAGCCGGCCCCGAATCAAGCGCGGACCAGAGTTGCGGGTCTGCCACAGCACTCGGATTTGCCTGCGCTGCTGCCGGCCCTGCAATTGCAGTCGTCCCCATTGCAATTCCTACGACCGAACACAGAAATGTCGTCCTGCGACGCATCACAAACTCCCCCTCCCACATATGACAACGTTTACCGTCGTCCTGACAACGTTTACTGCGCTGCATCGACACAAGTCAAGTGACGCGCTAATCAGGAGCTTTATGGGTCCCGGCAGGTGACGTGGTGTAGGTATTCTTTCGGAGGTTCTGTTATTTCCAAACGCTCCACAATCGTCGATGTCGCAAACCTCGCCGGAGTTTCAATCAAGACAGTTTCACGCGCACTCAACGATGCGCCGCACGTCAGTGCTGACGCACGCGAGCGAGTGAAAGCTGCGGCTGCGGAGCTCGATTACCATCCGAATATCGCCGCTCAGAGCCTCATTGCCCGGCGCAGTTTTCTTATCGGACTGACTTACGAGCGGCCCAGTCCCAGCTATGTCGTGGAGTTGCAAAACGGTGCGCTCTTGCGGCTGGAAGATTCTCGGTACCGTTTGGTCGTTCTACCATTCCGGGACATCGCGAAACGACCGGTCGAGTTTGGTCGCCTGCTTATGCGAGCTGGCCTCGATGGCATCGTCCTTGCTCCTCCTGCCTGCGATCAGGATGATCTTCTGGACATGCTCGATAGGCAGAAATTGCCCTACGCCCGGATCACCCCCCACCTAAACATGGATCGAGGGATTGTGATGGCAATGGATGAGGTCGCGGCCGGTCAGGCCGTCGCTTCCCACCTCCTTGCGCTTGGCCATCGACGTATCGGCATAATAATGGGCGACCCGTTGCACGCGGCGAGCGCCGCCCGCATGGAAGGCTATCGTCGTGCCTTCGCCGAAGCGGGAGCGACAATCGACGGCAATTTGATAGTGACTGGCGACTTCACCTTCGATGTAGGTCATGCCGTCGCAAGAGAGCTTCTCCGCCGCACTCCGCAGCCGACAGCCATTCTAGCGCAGAACGACGACATGGCCGTGGCCGCAATAGCAGCGGTACGTGACTGCGGTTTATCCGTTCCTGAAGACGTTTCAGTTGCCGGCTTCGACGATTCCGAGGTCGCGCGCACCGCGTGGCCCCAGCTTACCACCATTCGACAACCGGTTTTGCAAATGTCATGGGACGCGACCGATCGGCTTATCACTTCGCTCGAGACAGATCCTGAAAGTCTCGACGAAAACGCATTGTCATATTTTGGCCGCGGCGATCATCCTCACGAACTGGTCGTGCGCGGGTCTACTGCCCCGCCGTCTGCCTGAGTGGATGAATCGCAACTATCGCAATCGATCAAGACACGCTGTCTCGGGGCCATTCTGAATTTGCGGTTGGGATGATTGAGTGGCAGCTAAATGGGGTCAGGCACCCGAAACCGGACGTTCAGCAAACGGCCCCAAAACAGTCAGACCGCTCCTGGCGAAAGCAGTCGGTCAGCTAGGCGCCCCCAATTCCGACATTCGAGGTCGGAATTTAGCATCCCCAAAGCGGAACGTCCGCTACGGGAGGATCGGCCACGCCGCCCAGCACAACGACGCACGGATGCTTGCGCTCGTTCACCTCGCTGTCGGTATCAGCCTGACTGCGAAGCCGCCACCCGGCTCCATGCGCAGGTCGAGCGTGTCTTCGGCAGTCAACTCACGCGTTTCGATCACAATATCGAAACGCGTTGGTCCTTCGAAGTGTGAGGTGTCGGCGTCGCGGTAGATTTCAGCGCGATAGGTCGTGACCACGTCAAGGAAATCCAACGATAGCGAAACCTCGCGCGCAACGGCATCGGTGCCGCCGCCGAGGTACCATTCCTCGCTGTTCCGATCTTTGCGTGCGGTGACAACATATTCGCTGATTTCGGCCTCGAGAACACGGCTTTGCGCCCAGTCTGTCGGCACATCCTTGATGAATTGGAACGGTGCGGGACGCCCTTCATAGTGCTCAGGGAGATCGGCGACCATCTGGATCGGCGAATAGACTAGAACATATTCGGCTAGCGCGCGCGCCATGGTCATCTGCAGCGGTTGCCCGCGCCCTTCGAGGCTGAGGATGCCCGGCGTGTAATCCATCGGGCCCGACAGCATACGCGTAAAAACCAGCGTCGGAACATGGTCCGGACCGTTGGGTGGCACTCCCCAGGCGTTAAATTCCATGCCGCGCGCACCTTCGCGGCTAACCCAATTGGGATAGGTCCGCCTGAGGCCGGTGTCCTTGACCGGCTCGTGCGGGTTCATCGCGATTTCGCGCTTCGCCGCTTCGGTTATCACTCGCAAGTGATGGCGTTGCATCACCTGGCTTTCCGTACACTCACGAGTCTCGCGCCCGTCGGGATGGATATAGCGCAGATTGCAGGCATCGGCGACGTAGCCGGACTTGATCGTTTCGACGCCGCGTGCTGCCATAAGGTCCAGCCCGGCTTCTAGCTGGCTTTCGTAATTGCCGACATCGCCGCTCGTCTCGTGATGACCGACGATCGGAACGCCCTTTTCGGCGGCGTAGCTGGCCAGTTCCGCGAAATCGTAGTCGGAATAGCTTTCGGTGAAGCTGAATTCGGCGCCATTGAAGAACCAGTCGCCGTCCCAGCCAATGTTCCAGCCTTCGACCAGCACCCCGCCGAACCCGTGTTCAGCGGCAAAATCGATATAGCGCTTCACATTCTCGGTCGTCGCGCCATGCTTCGGCCCTGAGCCCCAACTCTCTTCGTTGAGGTGAAGGGACCACCACACTCCGACATATTTGTGCGGTTTGAACCAGCTTACATCGCCGAGCTTGTTCGGCTCATTGAGATTGAGTTCGACCAGGCTTTCGGCGAGGCCCGACGCATCTTCTGCCACGCGGATCGTTCGCCAAGGCGTCATGAAGGGCAGATCGCGTACCGCACGCGCCGCGCCGGAGCCAGTCGGCGCGAGCGTGGCGCGAAAATTGGTCCCGGTGGTGCGCTTGACCCACATGCCCGCAAAATCGAGCAACGCAGCTTCATGGATCGCGACATGTGTGCCGCTGTCCAAGCGGAAGGTCAGTGGGGTATGCGCCAGCGATACCGCATCGATCTGGGTTTCTTCGTAGAGATATTCGTAGCGGTTCCATTCGCCGCCCGGGATCCACCACGCGGTGCCGTTCTGCGCTAGGTTGAACTCGGTCAACTCTTCGGCGACGCGCAGGGTTTTACCCATGCTCCCGTCGTCGAAGACGTAGCGGAAGGCGACCGCGTCGTCGAAAACGCGGAAGGTTACGCCGAAACGACGCCTTTCTTCGCTCCCTTCTTCAAACCGGACGGTAAGCTCGTTGTGATGATCCCGCACGAAACGCTGCTCGCCCCACGGCTGCTCCCAAGTCTCATCGCGGCTTGCGCGGGCCGCGCCGGTGATTGCAAGGCGGCGCTCGAGTTTGTCTTGGTCGGTCAGCAGGAAGCCAAGGCGGCTATCGGTGACCACCACCTCGCTGCCCTTGGCGATCCGATAGAAGGGTCGCCCCTCGCCATTAACGTCAACCGTGACGCTGATAGCGCCATCAGGCGAAGTGACAACTTCTTCGGCGAACGCTGCAGAACCGCCGCACATCGCGAGGGCTACGAGGACAAGAGAAAATCTCATAGTTCGATCACCAAGGCGCTGAACGGAGGAAAGCCGGCACCGCTCGCCCCATTCGCAGAGGCCAGCACCGTACCGATCGAGAGCTCGCTCGGCGGCGCCACGGCGAACGAACCCAGGTTGAACAAGCAACGGACAGATTGGCCGTCCGCGCTTCGTTCGATGACTAACAGATCACCCACTGTCCCACAGCGATCGATCGCCCCGTGGTGCAACGCCGGATTATCGCGCCGAAGGGCGAGCATGGCACGCGTATGGTGGAGGAGCGATCCTTCGTCGGCCTCTTGGGACGCGACGGAAAGCTGCGCATTTTCCTCGCCGACCGGCAGCCAAGATTCACCTTCGGTAAATCCGGAGTGCGCAGGCGAAGCCTCCCATGGCATGGGCGTGCGGGCTCCGTCTCGGCTCAGCGTGAGGGGCCAGTTGGCGATGGCTTCGGGATCTTGTAGTTGCTCGAAGGGAATATCGAGCTGCGTGAGGCCTAGTTCCTCGCCGTAATAGAGGATGATATTGCCGCGGAGGCACGCGAGCAGCGTCATTTTCATCCGCGCAGCTTCCCTGCGGTCGGCGGCGCTCCACCAGCGGCTGATCGCGCGCGGTGCATCGTGGTTTTCAAAAGCCCAACTCGGCCAGCCTACACCCTGTTCATCCGGCCATTCCGAAAGCGCCGCGCAAATCGCGCCCGGCGTCAGGTTTTCGGCATAGAGGAAGTTGAAGCCATAGGCCGAATTGAGATGCCGTTCTCCCTCGGTGAAGGCTTTCATCTCCGCGTCGGCCTCGTCGCCCCCGACTTCGGCGACGGTGAAAATGTCTTCGTACTCGTCAGTCAGCGTGCGGATCCGCTCAATGAAGGCCGGAATGGCGGGGTGCGACATATTGTGCTTCTTGAGCTGGAAGTCGAACGGCCGCGTGCGCGGTTTGTCGGTGGCTGGTGCGGGCGGATTGTCACGCAATTCGGGATCGTGCATCGCGAAATTGAGCGCATCGATCCGAAAGCCGTCGACACCGCGGTCAAGCCAGAAACGCATCACGCCGAGTACCGCATCCTGCACATCGCGATTGTGCAGGTTGAGCTGCGGCTGCGAACTTAGAAAATTGTGCAGGTAATATTGCGCGCGTCGTGCATCCCAGGTCCACGCCGGCCCGCCGAAGACCGATTGCCAATTGGACGGCGGCGACCCGTCAAGCTTGGCGTCAGCCCAGACATACCAATCGTTCTTCGGGTTGGCGCGGCCCAAGCGGCTTTCTGCAAACCAAGGATGCTCGTCGGATGTGTGCGAATAGACTTGGTCGATCAGGACCTTGAGGTCAAGTTCGTGCGCACGGGCAACCAGTGCGTCGAAATCGGCGAGCGTGCCGAAGATCGGATCGACATCGCAATAGTCGGACACATCGTAGCCGAAGTCTTTCATCGGCGACTTGAAGAACGGCGAAATCCAGATCGCATCGACGCCAAGCGACGCGACATGCGGAAGGCGCTGAGTGATGCCCTGCAAGTCTCCGATGCCGTCGCCGTTCGAATCCTGGAAACTTCGCGGATAGATCTGGTAGATCGCCGCCCCTTTCCACCAAGGACGATCGACCACTGCTGCGTTCTCCGCGCCAAGTGCTTCGGCAGGATTCATTCTGCGACCTCCGAAACTCGGCAGATAGCCCAGCCGAACGCAGGAAGGGAGACCGGTGCGCTACCCGGGGCACTGATAGCAGCCGGACATGTACCCGCCAGTGTGTCGAAGCTGCGTGCATCATAACCGAGCGCGATATTGGCGCTGCGCTCGGCACCAGCGGTGTTGAACGCTGCAAGATATTCGTCGCCGGTTTCCGGATCGAAGCGGCTAACAGCGAAAACGCCGGGCTCCTGCCCATAGTGGCGCACCACCTGCTTGCCTTGCGACAGCGCGGGGTGCGCGCGACGGACGGCCGAAATTGCGGCGATAAGTTGGAACAGCGGATGGCCCTCGTCGAAATTGCTTTGCGCTGTCGTCGCATCGGTTCCGATTAGGTCGTTGTCGTTGTAGCTGGCGGTTAACGAAGGAAACATATCCTCGCGCGCTGCCTGATCATTGCCGTCGCCGACGAAACCCTGTTCATCACCATAATAGATTACAGGCGATCCCCGCAGCGTCAGCAGCATGGCATGGGCGAGCTTCGTGCGGGCGAGCATCTCGTCCGCTTGGATATCTTCATTGTCCAAGCGCAGCATGGTGGTGAAACGACCCATGTCGTGATTGCCCAAGAAGGTGGGCATGGCGAGCGCAGCTTCTTCTCCGCCTTCGTAAAGTACATCGCCATCGAAAAGTTCGTTAAGAATGTAGGTGCCCTTGCCCTGGCTCACCACCTCGCGCATCGCTTGCTGAAAGGCGAAATCCAGCACGGCGGGAAAGCCGTCGCGGCGGGTGTACTGAGCGATGTACCCGTTGTTATGATCGTCGCGGTAGACTTCGCCGAAGATGTGGAAATTCGGGATGCCGCTTTCACGCGCGGTCTCCAGCATGGCAGGCACGAAGGCCTGCCAGAATTCTGGATTTACGTGCCGCGCCGTATCCACCCGGAAGCCATCGATGCCGGTGTCGCGAATCCAGTCGGCATAGATGTCGATCATGCCTGCAACTACGCGAGGATGCTCGGTAAAGAGATCGTCAAGGCCGGCAAAGTCGCCGTGACGGCTGCTCTCGCCGGTGAAGGTCGTGTCGCCACGATTGTGATAGTAGATTGGATCGTTGAGCCAGCCTGGGACCTTGACCTCGCGTTCGGCCTCGGGAACGACAGGCGTATAGGCATAGGCCGGATCGGTCAGACGGGCGAAATTGGCTTCGCTACGGTCCTCGTCCCCCATGAAGCCTTCGTTGGTCGGCTGACCGCCAACGCCTCCGCGCCGTGAATAGGGAAAATCGCCCTTGCTGCGATAGACATATTCAGTCGCCTCGCCCTCGGCAAACCTGATGACGTCGGCGGTGTGATTGGTGATGATGTCCATATAGACCTTCATCCCGCGAGCGTGGGCGGCATCGACGAAGGCCGAGAATTCATCGCGTGTACCGAAATGCCCGTCGGGACGGGTGAAATCGGTGACCCAATATCCGTGATAACCCGCGCTTTCGTTCCCCGCGGGGCCCTGAACGGGCTTGTTCTGGAAGATCGGGGCAAACCAGATCGCGGTTACGCCGAGCCCTTCGAGATAATCGAGCCGCTGTGTCAGGCCGGCAAGGTCGCCTCCGTGGAAGAAGCCTTTGTGGGTCGGGTCGTATCCCGTGGTCAGGCGCCCGCCCGTGAAATCGCCCGTGTCGTTGGTCGTATCACCGTTCTCGAAACGGTCGGGTAGCACGAAATAGACGATTTCCTCGCTCGGCAGACGATCGCGAAAAGAGCCTGCCGAAGCTTCCGGCGCCAGAGGGATTTCCTGAGCAGTGGCGCACGCGGCAAGGCCGATTGCGAGGAGTGGGAGCGCAGTACGGAAAGTACGGATCATCAGGCGGTCTCCATCTGTTCGGGCGCGGCGCAATGGCGCGCGAGATATTTGTCGTGTGTCGGCATGCTGCCCACCACCTGGTCGGCGGCGCGCTCTGCGAGTTGGATGAGCTCATCCAGTTTGTCCGGCGCAAGGCCACCGGCGACAGGATGATAGGCACGCGGTGTCACGCCTTGGCCCAACAGGACTTGCATCCACCCGGTCTCGGTGAACAATTCCTCGTGTTCGCGGAAGATGCGTCCGCTCTCCTCGAACAGAGCAATCCGGTGGTCCAGCCCAGCGGGAATCTCCATCGCAGCGCAAGCCTGCCAGAAGGGCTCCTGTCGTCCGTTTCGATGGTAATGGAGTATCAGGAAATCGCGGATTGATTCCCATTCGAACCGCGTCTGACGATTGAATTCGGCCACATCGGCTTCGGCGATCCGGTCACCGGGAAGCAGTTTGAGGAACCTGTCTACAGCCGCCTGGACCAGGTGGATGCTGGTCGATTCCAGCGGCTCCATGAAACCCGCGGCCAGCCCGATCGCGACGCAGTTCTTGTGCCAAACCTGACGCCGCATGCCGGTGGTGAACCGTAATTGCCGCGGCTCGCCGGTCGGCTTGCCGTCCATATTGGCGAGCAGCATTGCCTGCGCTTCGTCGTCGGATAGGTGGGCGCTTGAATATACATGCCCGTTGCCGGTGCGGTGCTGCAGGGGAATGCGCCATTGCCAGCCGGCCTTGCGAGCGCTTGCCCGGGTATAAGGAAGCGTAGGCGAAGTTGCTTTGCAATGCACGGCGATGGCTCGGTCGCACGGTAGCCAATTGCTCCAATCGTCGAACGGCACATTCAAGGCCTCGCCGAGCAACAGGCTTCGGAACCCGGAGCAGTCGATGAATATGTCGCCATCAATGGCGATACCATTGTCGAGATCGACACCTGAAATATGCCCGCTCTCCGGATCGAGGCGAACGTGCTCGATCTTGCCTTCCACCCGGTTCACTCCGCGCGCCTCGGCATATTTGCGCAGCAATTGCGCGTAGAGCCCCGCATCGAAATGATATGCCCAAGCGAGATTGTTCGACGGACCATTCGGCGCAGCGTTCAGCGGCGCGAACTTGTGCGCATAAGCCGCCTTGGCGCCGGGGCTGAAGTCCCAGATCGATTTCTCGCCGCCTTCCGCCGCATAGCGGAGCCAGAACTGGTAGAACGGCAGGAATGCGAGGCCGCGCCCCATGCCGCCAAATGCGTGCATGTACCGATGGCCTTCTTCGCGCCATCCATCGAATTCGATGCCCAGCTTGAAGGAACCCTGCGTGGCCTTGACGAACTCCTCCTCTTCGAAGCCCAGCGCCCGGTTGACGAGGCGCAGCATGGGAATGGTCGCTTCGCCTACGCCAACGGTACCGATGGCATCTGATTCCACGAGCGTGATAGAATAGCGGCTATCCAGAAAGCGGGCGAACAGCGCACCCGTCATCCAGCCCGCCGTGCCGCCACCGACGATAACAAAACGTGTCAGCGGATTATTCGCCATAGCGCCCTCGCAAGTCTCGCAGCGGGTCGATGCACCCCGGGAAGAGTATTCCGGGGTGCATCTAATGCAGATCAGAACTTGTAGGTGAAGCCCGCGAGGAACCGGCGACCATATTCCTGGTAGTCGATCACAGCTTCGGGAACCGGCACGTTGAATTGCGACACGAAGGGCTGGTTGGTCAGGTTCTGTCCCTGTAGGTAAACCGAGAGGCCTTCGAGTGTGCTTCCCGGCTGAAATTCATAGCCGATCTGCGCATCGACAATGGTCTCACCGCGAGCAAGACGGCGGGTGGGCGATCCGCCGAAACCGGTGAAGTCGGCGAGGAACTCCGAGCGGTACCTTACACTGCCCCGGGCACTGAAACCGTTGAGGTCGTAGTAGAGAGTCCCGTTCGCTACCCACTCCGAGTATCCCGGAATTTCGTCGATATCGCCGTTGGCATTCTCGATCTTGGTCTTGGTATACCCGACCCCGCCGGTTACGCCGAAGCCGTTGAGCGTTTGGCTGAAGACATCGAACGGAACGGTTGCGGACAGCTCAGCGCCGTAGAAATCGCCGCCGCCCGTGTTCACTTCCGTGTCTAGGTAGCCGATCGTGGTCGCTGGAGCTTGGCCAGCTGGAAGCGGGAAGGCCGCGTAATCGAATATGGTTCGCGAACCGTCGATATAACTGACGAGATCCTTGTAGAAGACTTGCGCAGCAATCACGCCCGCGCCGCCGGCAAAATATTTCTCTATGTTGAAATCGACGGCATTCGCACGATAGGGGCGAAGCCGTGGATTGCCGCCGCCGCCGCTGATGAACGGGGTCAGGCCGGTCGGGCTATCGGCTTCGTTGTTATTGATGCCATAGCTGATCGCGACACGCAGGTCGTCGAGTTGCGGGCGCTGTATCTGGCGGCTGGCCGCGAGACGGAAAACCCAGCCGCTATCGAGCCGAAGCGATAGGTTGGCACTTGGCAAAACGTCCCAGTAATTGTCGCCCAGCGAAAGGTCGACACGGTCCTGCACCCCGTCGCCATCGACATCGGTAAAGGCCACGCCGGTCGAATTCTGCTCGGTATTTATCGCCTGCACACCGAAATTCCCGGTGAGAACGCTGGCGCCGAATTCCTGCTCGATGTCCATCTGCAGATAGGCGGTCATCAGCTTTTCGGTGATGCCGTAAGCCTTTGCGGGAACGTCGTTCGAAGGGTTTGCTTCGAGGAATAGTGTGCCATCAGCAATCAGGTCGCGCACGTCGTAGCTCACGATGGGTCCAAGCCCGAGGTAGTCGAGGTTGGTGTTGCGCAGCAGCGCACCTTGCGGAATAGCCACTTCGGTCGCGCCATTGGGAAGCGACACGAAAAACTCGTCCGGTGTCAAATCTTTGGAACGGTCGGTATAATTCAGGCCGAACCGGACCGCCGAGATGAAGCTATCGATCTCCTTGGCGACACCGAGGCGATACTGGAACAGTTCGTCTTCGATGATGCGGTTGTTGTAATACCCTGCCTGCACGCGGTCTCCGCCCCAGCCGAGCGGGTCGGTCAAGACTATGAGGTTCGGGTCGCTGTAATCCAGGGTCGGATTGAAAGTCGTGCCATTGGTATCCGACACGAAGTCGATCGTGTCGGACGGACTGGTTCCGTCACCTTGCGGATCGAAGCCGTCACCGTTGTAGCCAGTGCCCGAATAGCTTTCGATGCTCAGTTCGTTGCGATCGGTGCGCGAATAACCGAAGTCGAAGAACGCGCTCCAGCCGTCGTCGCCCTCGTAATCGAGGTTGATCCCGCCGGAATAGAGATCGGCCTGACGCTGGAAGACGTCATTGCGAACGACCCCGCGGACATCGGTAAAGGTGCCGCTGGTCGCGAACTCGCCGAACTCGGTTGTCGTCGTCGATCCGGTCGAAGGATCAAATGGGTCGACATCGAAGCCGGCGCCGAAAGCTAGTGGCAGTTCGATGCCGCGCTTGGTCTGGTCGTCATCGAAATTCGAGTAGAAGCCATCTACCGTGACCATGAAGTTGGGCGAGGCTTCCCATTGCAGCGTGCCGTTCACGCCGAAACGCTTGAGCTGGGTGGAGGTTACAAAGCTCTTGCTGCCGCCGATGACGAAGGGGTTGGCGGCAGTGCCTTCCCCGGCATAGCCCCAAGCGTTGAATTCCTGAAGCTGGTAGGGTTCGTCGGTGTAGGCCGCCGAAAGGGCAACCCCAAGGGTATCATCGGCAAACTGGTCGATATATGTCGCGTTTACGCGGTAGCCGAATTCCTTCGACCCAGCATTCAGGGCGCCCAGATCTGCGTAGGAACCCTTCGCGCCAATCGCGAAGACCTGCTCGGTCGCTTCGAGAGGGCGGATGGTGCGAACGTCAATCGTGCCGACAAGACCTTGGCCAACGAGGCTGGCGGAAGGGGTCTTGTATACCACAACCTGGTTGACAATTTCCGATGGATACTGGTCGAACTCGACCGCCCGGTTGTCCCCGGTCGAGGTCTGTTCGCGGCCATTGAGAAGGGTCTGCGAGAAGTCGGGTCCGAGGCCGCGGATCGCGATGACGTTCGCGCGGCCGTTGAGACGTTGCGAAGTCACACCAGGAAGGCGGGCGATCGATTCACCGATCGAATCGTCGGGTAGCTTGCCGATGTCTTCTGCCGTGACTGACTCTAGAATGAGGTCGCTATTGCGCTTTTCGGCCACTGCCGTTGCCAGCGATTCCCGGAAGCCCGAAACGATGATGACTGTACCATCGTCCTCTTCATCGGCGACGGGCTGTCCTTCTTCGTTGACATCCGGGGTTTCCGGTTGGGTCGTCTGGGCTGCCGCGAAAGCCGGGAAGCCCCCGACGAGTGCCAGGGCAACGGCCGACGCGCTGACGCCGGTAAGGTGCTTGCGAAATGCCATCCTACAGTCCTCTCCCTAGGCCCCTCCCGAAGGAATGTCCGGCGGGGCCATTTGAAAATCCTCATGCGAGTCAGGAGATACGTGCCCCCTGCTTTGCTCCCTAAGTATGTCTCGCGATTGTCATACGCATAGACGGCATACGTATACGCAGGTCGTGTGGAGCGCCGGCTTGATGCCGATCGGCAACAGGGAACGTTCACAGCCCAAAACCGGCACGAATCTGCGCAGAACCGCAACGGAAATTTGCTTTGGCTGAGGGCGCTGCCTAAGATCATCGGCAAGGGCCGCATTCGGTCCTTCCGGGGAGAGACATGGGACGCAAGCCTACGGGACGGCCCACCAGCTTCGATATCGCTTACGCGGCCGGCGTCTCGCAGCCTACGGTCAGTCGCGCCTTGCGCGGAGACCGCGCAGTGAGTGAAAAGACGAGATCGAAGATCGAACAGATTGCGCGCGATCTCAATTATACCGTCGACAAGAACGCCTCTTCGCTTCGATCGCAACGGTCCAACACCATCGCCCTGCTGTTCTTTGAAGATCCGACGCCGGACGAAAGCATGATCAACCCTTTCTTCCTCGCGATGCTGGGATCAATCACGCGTGCCACGGCAGACCGGGGGCTCGACCTGCTGATTTCCTTCCAGCGGATGGAGGACGACTGGCACGTGCAGTACCAGGACAGCCACCGCGCCGATGGTCTCATCCTGCTAGGATATGGCGACTACACAAAATATCGGGAACGGATGGATCAACTGGCGCGTCAGGGTACGCATTTTGCGCGGTGGGGTTCGGTCTCTAGCGACAGCAGCGGGGTCACAGTCGGGACTGACAATGTCGAGGCGGGGCGCCTGGCCGGCGAACACTTCTTGGCAGAAGGGCGCCGCAGGATTGCCTTTCTGGGCAATGCGGACGAGCACTATCCCGAATTCAATGGCCGATATTCGGGCTTGTGTTCGGCACTCATCGGCGCGGGTATCGAGCCTGATGACCGCCTCCAGTTCGATGCGCTCACCACCGAAGAAGAAGGGTGGGCCGCCGCGCGTGCGCTGCTTGAAAGCGGGCAGGAATTCGATGCAATTTTTGCTGCAAGCGATCTCATCGCGATCGGAGCGATGCGTGCGCTGTCCGAAGCGGGGCGCAGGGTCCCTGAAGATGTGGCGGTGGTCGGCTTCGACGATATTCCCTCGGCCAGCCTTACGACTCCGCCGCTTTCGACCGTCATGCAGGATATCAGGGGAGCGGGCGAAGCGCTGGTCGAAACACTCCTCGCGCAGGTGGAAGGTCGGGACCTGCCGCCGCGCAGGTTACCGGGTCGGCTGATCGTTCGCGGCAGCAGCGTGCAGCGATAGCGTATTCGTATACGTAGTGGCCTCGCGCTACTCTTCGTGCCAGCAACTGGCGGATGGGACCGGGCAGCAGATCCGGCCGGGACGAGGATATCTGTATGGACGCTACCGCTAGCCAGAAGCCCCGGCAGGGCTTTGCCGGCCTCTGGAACATCAGCTTCGGCTTCTTCGGGATCCAGATCGGCTTCGCATTACAGAATGCAAACATGAGCCGCGTATTCCAGACCCTGGGCTCGAGTATCGATGACCTTCCTGCCCTGTGGGTAGCCGCGCCGCTGACCGGCCTGATCGTCCAACCTATAATCGGTCACATGTCGGACCGGACCTGGAACCGTCTGGGCCGCCGCCGTCCTTATTTCCTTACCGGTGCGATCTTCGCTGCCTTGTCGCTGTTCCTGATGCCGCTCAGCCCTGCGTTTGGCGCCCCGCTATTGTTCGCTGCGGCGATGCTCTGGATGCTCGATGCGTCGCTGAATGTTTCCATGGAGCCGTTTCGCGCCTTTGTCGGCGATATGCTTCGCACCGACCAGCACAGCGCAGGTTATGCCGTCCAGACCGCTTTCATCGGAGCTGGCGCTGTTGTTGGCTCGATTTTCCCTTGGTTTCTCCAACAGCTTGGAGTGAGCAATGTTGCGGCGGATGGCGGACTGCCCGACACTGTGAAGTGGAGCTTCTGGGGCGGGGCAATTGCCCTCTTCGCTGCTGTGCTGTGGACCATCGTGACGACCCGCGAATATTCGCCAGAGCAAATGGCGTCCTTCGGCGGTCACACGCTCGAGGAGACCGGACAGCCCGTACGTGCGCTGGCAGCAAAGACCTATCTTTCCAGCTCACTTTGGATTGCCGCGGGCCTCGGGGTGATTGTGCTGGTCCAGTCGCTGGAATTGCAGAAGGAAATGCTCCTGCTCGGTGCCTTGCTGGGGGTTTACGGCCTGCTCAGCGCAATTGCGATTTCGATGGCCAAGCAGGGAAAATCCACCAACATGCTATCCAGCATCGTAGGTGACTTCGCAGGTATGCCGGAAGTGATGAAGCGGCTCGCACTGGTCCAGTTCTTCAGCTGGTCGGCGCTGTTCATCATGTGGATCAACACCACGCCGGTGGTCACGCAATACGTCTTCGGGAGCACCGATACGGCGAGCGCCGCTTACAATGAAGGTGCGAATTGGGTGAATGTGCTCTTTACGGTCTACAATGGTGTGGCCGCGGTTTCCGCACTGGCATTGCTTCCGATTCTAAGCCGCAAGGTGGGGCAGGTCATGACCCATTCGATCTGCCTGACGCTCGGCGCGCTCGGCTTTCTGATGTTCTTCTTCGTTCGCGACGCACAGTCGCTGTTGCTCGCAGAAATCGGCATCGGCATCGCCTGGGCCAGCATTCTTGCCATGCCCTATGCCATTCTCGCTTCGAACCTGCCGCAGGCGAAGCTTGGCATCTACATGGGGCTATTCAACATCTTCATCGTCGTGCCGCAATTGCTGGTGGCAACGGTCATGGGTCAGATCATGCTCTGGCTGTTTCCCGGCGAGCCGATCTGGACGATGCTCTTCGCAGCTGGATCGTGGATCGTCGCCGCTCTCGCAATGCAGCGGGTCAAGGCCGCCATTCCGCAGGAGAATGCACATGCGTAAGCTCCTCACTACTACCGCCGCTCTCGCATTCCTTGCTGGCTGCGCACAGACCGGTGAGGCCCCGGTTGCATCGGCTTCTTCATCGCCATGGAAACCGCAGAGCAAGGTGAGCATCCAGCATCCGGAGTGGTCACGCGATGCCGTGCTCTACCAGATTAACACTCGCCAGTTTACCGAGGAAGGCACGTTCAGGGCTGCGCAGCAAGAACTACCCCGGCTGAAGGATTTGGGAGTCGATATCCTCTGGCTCATGCCGATCCATCCGATCGGGTTGGAAAATCGCAAGGGTACGCTCGGCAGTCCCTATTCGGTTCAGGATTATTACGCTGTGAACCCCGAGTTCGGGACAGAGGAGGACTTTCGCGCCTTCCTTGATGCTGCGCACGAACAGGGCTTCAAGGTCATACTGGACCTCGTCGCCAATCATACCGCATGGGATAACGATCTCGCGAAACAGCATCCTGAATGGTACGAGAAAGATTGGAAGGGTGCGTTCCGCCCCACGCCATGGTGGGACTGGTCCGACATCATAGATCTCGACTGGTCGCAGCCCGGCGTGCGTGAGCATGTCGGCGGCGCGATGGAATATTGGGTGCGCGAATTCGGGGTGGATGGCTATCGCGCCGATGTAGCCGGCTATGTTCCGCTAGATTTCTGGGAGACGATGCGGGCTCGTCTCGAAGCGATCCGTCCCGTGTTCATGCTTGGCGAGGTACAGCAGACTGCCTTCCACTTCGGCGCTTTCGATGCCACCTATGCTTGGGACTGGCACAACACCTCTAAGAATGTCGCGCAGGGCAAGGGCAATGCCACCAGCTTCTATGGCTATTACGCCGAGAACGAAAGCCTATGGCCACGCGACGCGATGCGTATGACCTACATCGAAAACCACGACAGCAATGCGTGGGAAGGTACGATGGATGAGAATTACGGTCCGGCGTTGGAAGCGATGACCGCGTTGTCGTTCGCTGGCGAAGGCTTGCCGCTGATCCACAATGGCATGGAGGCCTGCAACGCCAAGCGGCTCGCGTTCTTCGAGCGCGACCCGATCGATTGGAATCAGAGTGCAAACTGCGCCTATGGAGACCTGCTGAAGGCTTTAATTGTTTTCCGCGAGACCAACTCCGCGCTCGCCAACGGCCATTGGGGTGGCCGAATGCAAAAGGTGGAAACCGACCGCCCCGAAAGAGTGTTTGCATGGGTGCGCAGGAACCACGAAAACAAGGTTGTGGCGTTCTTCAACTTCAGTGAAGAACCGGTCACGATCAGGCTCAAGAGCAAGCTAGCCAATGGCACTTACATTCGATTCAAGACCAATGAATCGGTAACCTTGCGGGCGGGCGAGAATCTCGACCTGCCAGCTTGGGGGTACCTTCTGTTGGCCGACGATTAACGGCCCATCAGAGGCAAAAGCCTGCAAAGCCGGAAACTTGCTCCCGGATCCACTCAGGCCCAGTACTCTTAAGGGAGTGCATCAACAGTCCGGACCTAGCACTGCACCCGGGCCACTGCTTGCTGCGGGTCTCTGGGGAGCCGCTTGCCCTAGAACCAAGCTTAGATGACATCCACAGCTAGCCGCGCGGGATAGGTGGGTAATTGGCGACGCAACTTGGCTTAACATCCGCACTCTGCATTTCTTATATTGAAAGCTGACCTACCGCTTACGGCCCCAGCAGCGACATCCCAGTCGTTCCGTCCTCGGCCAATTCTGGCCGAGGAGAAAGGCAATGGGATACTCACGATTTGATACAATCACGCGACATCGTCCTGCATGGAATGCTGGTAAAAATGTGGGAACGAAGCGTCCGCTGACGCAGAAGCAGATCTGGGCCATTCGCTTTCATCTCGATCGCGAAGGACGATTGAGGGACAAGGCCCTCTTCGATCTCGCCATCGACAGTAAGCTGCGCGGATGCGATTTGGTGAAGATCAAGATCGGTGACGTTGTTGCAGGCGCCGATATCCGCAATCGGGCTACTGTCATTCAGCAGAAGACAAACCGACCGGTGCAATTCGAGCTGACTGTCGATGTTCGAGCCACACTGCTAGCGTGGCTGGAAAGGCGAGGCGGCTCAACAAGCGACTATCTGTTCCCGAGCCGTGTGGACCACGCCGGCCATATGAGTACGCGGCAATATGCACGCCTGGTCGATGAATGGGTGACAGCGATCGGGCTGCGCAAGGCAGAATATGGGACGCACTCACTTCGGCGGACGAAGGCGGCGATGATCTATCGCGCGACGGGCAATATTCGAGCTATCCAGATCCTGCTCGGCCATACAAAGATCGAGAACACGGTGCGGTATCTCGGCGTCGATGTCGAAGACGCCTTACTTCTGGCAGAGCGCACGGAAATCTGACCAGACCTGCGGTCGGTTGGCTAAGCCGACCGGCCGCTTCTGGCCAGCGAGAAGAGCGACGTTACGGCGAATGTGGGGTGGGAAGCTTCCGTTCCGCTTTTAGGAGGCTAAGCCGCGATAGCTGCCGTCGAGGCGAGTACCAGACTCCGGCAGCAACGCGCCTCCTTCTCGGTCATTCGAAGCCTTTTCGCTATCGCTCAAAAGCGGACATCAAATCAGGTTCATGCAGACCGATGGGAATGGTGGCAGGCGCGAGACGTAGTGCCATCCTCTTTGATGCCAAGCCGCCCATACTGCCTCAGAATCCCCAGAACCGGTTGCAGTCGATTGGGTCGAGGCCTGGATCGCGCAGGCGCCTATCGGCATCCCGCTGCGCCCGCTCCATGGCGCAGGCATTGGCGCGCCGCAGGATTTGCGGATCGGTCGCGCCGCTGCGTTCGCCATAGCGACGCAGGGCAGGATTGAAGCGTTCGGGCGAGGCGAATGGATTGCTGACGGTCGTTACGCTCACGACCTTGTGGTCCCCGCAGGCTTCAGCCAATGCCGGATCGGGATCGGAAGGTTCGCCATACCAACCTGTTTCTGCGGTCAGCCCCACACGCACGTTGCCCATCGTATTAGGTTCGTAACGCGATCCGAACGCAAGGTATCCTTCCTCATCTACGACAAGCGCGGTGGAGTATGGAAACTGCACCAGGGGATCGTCATCCCCTTTGCGGTCCAGGAAGAAGCACCCATCACGCAAAACGATTGTATGTTGGCTGCCTAGGTCGAGCACGGCGCCCGCCGGCTCTCGATCCTGCGGGAACGCCCTGATATAGTAGGATAGCTCTGCCGGCATCGCAGGGCGAGCGATTTGCGGCTCTGCTTCAATCGGATCGGGCGGCCATTTTTTGTCGAGATTAGTAAATGGCGGTGGCAAAGGCGCTTCGAGGATCGTGAGGCGGCCGCTCCGCTCTTGTAGGGCACCTGTCGGGATAGGCGCAGGCTCGATACACGCAGCTTCGGCATTGCCGGATTGCATGACGATACGCCCATTCTCGTCAAAGGCGCAAAGCGGCTGTTCCGGCTCGGATTTCGAGCAGGCTACAGCGAGCACGAGGAGAGGTAGCAAAAGGTAAACCCGCTTCATCGCGCCCTGTCTCCCGCAAGAACGTGGTCCCCGCCTGCAATAATCAACTCGCCGTTCGGACCGACGAGGTAACGCGGCCCTGACCGCATGAGGTCGGCGAATGCATCATCAAGGGCAACATAGTCACCCCGGCAATTCTGTTCGGTGCTGGCGATTTCATCACCGACGATCAGGCGTCCATCGCCAGTTTCATATGTGCCAAACAGCGTGGCGCATGATGCAAGCCCCTGCCATGTGTCCGAGGCAAAACGCAGATGCCGTTCGTCAGGACTGGAACTGGCGGTTTCGCCGTCGATCGTGCGGATTACCCATTCCGTGTCGGCCAGCGCCTGGCCCGGCGGATTTGCGACGGGAATACGCATCGGGTCTGGCGAGCGGCTTTGGCCGGTTTCACTGTCCATGCGGGTGAGTTCGATGAAATGATCGTGGGAGCGCAGGCGCAGTGTATCCCCGGACAGGCGGACCTTAGGATAGGCGCGGAACAGCTCGGCAATCGATTCTTCCCAATCGCCCACGCGCCCCGGGCAGGCCATCGCATCACCGCCCCAGCTGTGCACTGCAATCCGCCCGTCGGCGTACAGGGCCGTGCCGCCGAAGGCGTTGCAGCCGACGGAGCCGCCCGCCGCATCGGCCGAGAAGGCCAGATATGGCGCCGGCTCCGACACCGGCAGAGCCTCGCCGCCGATCCGCACGATCCGCCAGCTTCCCTCGACCACTGCCAGGTCAGAGATGGTGGCCGCCGATCGATTATCCGCCGGATCGGCCGCCTGACCGTCGGATGTCGGATGGCAGGCGCAAAGGGCTGCCGCCAGGAGCAGCGCGAAACGTCTCATCGCAGCATCGGCTTCAGGATGACGTCGCCGCCGGGCAGCGGGACGGTGTAATCGGGATTGATCGGGCAGGTGCTCACGCAGATAACGTCTGGGAAGCTGTGCTCGTCGATCCAGCGCACCACCTCGGCCACCGCCGGCTCGGTGATCGGTGTGCCGTCTGGGTTGTTCCCCGGACAGGCGACCGCATGCGCATAAACAATCCAGCCCGCTTCCGAGCGCGCCCTCCCGACTGGCGTGCAGCCATCGAAATAGGCTGTAACCCCGCCATAACCGTGGGGATTGCCAAAATTCGTGCTGCCGTCGTATTCGATCCAAAGACGGGTCGGATCGGCCAGTTCGCGCTCCCCGATACGGGTAATGAAATAGCGGCGCACTGTCGGGTTGCCGAAATTGTCGCTTGGCCGCGGGGGGGCGAGCTCGGCCATTCTGTTGCCGACCGAAATCGCCAGCGCGCGCGCTTCTTCCACCGACGTTCCGGCAAAGGAGGCAGACCCCAGCACATCGACGCCCGCCACCGCCTCGGCCAGCCTGCCATCTTCTATCCGCATTAGCGGTAATGTCATCTGGACCACGCGGGTGTCGAACGACGGTGGATTACCTTCCATCAGGCTGCGCGCCAGATAGCCTGTGCGACTGGCCAGCAGCACCACTTCGGCCCCCGGCTCAGGCGTGATAACAGGCGAGCGGCTCTTGCCGTCCAGCGCGGGCATGCGCACGAGCAGCAAGTCGCCCGTCTGCCTTCCGCCGCGCCACCCTTGCCGCACGCGATAGAGATAATCGAGCGACAATCCGTCGCCGCGATCGACCGGACGAATTCCTTCGAGCACCGCGCGCACGACGATGGGTGCGATGGCGAAGTTTTCGGCGAGGGTCCGCGAAGTGCCACCTGCCGCGGGAACCACCCCGGCGGATTGCGCCTGTGCATATTGCCAGGAAGAAAGCCCTGCGAAAGCGAGGGCGCGGGCATCTGCGGATTGTTCGACACCCGGCTGCCCCTCTCCGCCGATCCCGATGGCCCGCAGGGCGATGCCATCGCGCAGTTCCGGTGCCATGCGCGCTGCTGCTTCGGCCAGCTTCGCAGCCCATGGATGCGGTTCGATTGCCTCAGCCTCGGGAGCGAGTTCGGGAAAGCGTGCGGCAGGGACCAAGGTGGCGCGCTCTCTCCCAATCATAACCGTCATCCGGGTTTCGAACGGTTCGGCGCGGTAGCTGACTTCGCCGGCAAGTTTCGCCAACTCGTCGCCCAGCGTCCGAACTCGGCAGCGTTCACTCATCCGGTAGCGTGATCCACCAGTGCGCACTTCTCCATCGCGGTCGGTGTGCCATCCATTAGAAGCAAAATCGCAGTTTTCCGCATCGACGCTGTATTCTGGTCCGAAGGTAACGCGGGTTAGTTCCTCGCCGCGATAGGGCCTTCCGCGTTGGTCGGCGAGCAGCCACTCACCGCGCACGAAATCTTCGCGCGGGACAGTCGCTGCCACATCGACCTTGGCGAACACCCATGTTTCGCCGCCGCGCTCGATCCGGATTGTATTGCCATCAACCGGAACGATGCGCACTTCACCGGTATCGAACGGGGCTAGCCGCTCCTGCGGATTGCAATGCGAGGCAAGGCGTGTGTAATCGTCTAGCGCGTATCGGCCATCGCCCAGATCGCGCAGCTGGCCCTGCGTCAGCTCACAACCACTGCCGAAGGAGAACATCGGGCTCCAGATGGTAAGCCTGTCTTCCCGCGATACACCCGGCCCGGACACCGGCCGCCATTCGCCGTACAGAGCCTTCACCGCATCGGTCATCGGCGCGAGTCTTCCTGGCTCTGACGACTGCGGCGCAGGCGGCAGCGGCATGGCTGGCGGCTCGCGCGAAGGGCCGGAAGTGGCACAGCCTGAGAGCGCGAGTGGACCAGCGATAGCAACAAAAAATTTAAGGGACATCGACGTAATCCTTGCAAAGATTTTTCGCGTCGCGCGGTCGCGGAGCGGGTGGTGGAGGCGGGGCGGATGGTTCCGGATCCCGCAACGGGGCGACCGGTGGCGGGATAACGGGCGGGCCTTCGCGGTAGCCGGGCGGCGGCACGAATTCGGGCGGTGGCTGCGGGAACATCAGTCCGCATTCCTGCTCCGCGCTCCGCATGCCGACGCTGACCAGCGTTTCCAGCACCGCGTCGCAATCGGCATCGCTGTAGCAGGTCCCCCAGAAGATCGGCTCTTCCTGCTCTTGCCATATTGCCACCGCTGCACTGGTCGCGCCGTCATAATGGTTGGTGATCAGATAGCGCGTGCCGCCATCGGCCAGATGTTTGCGAAAGGCGGGCCGGCCATTGATGGTAATGGGATCGCCCCAATGATCGTCTTCCATCGCTTTTCCGAACTGATCGAGGGCATAATCGAACCGCAGGTCGCCCGAACGCCAGACCAGGTGAACACTGTCGTCCCCCAACGGACATTCGCTCGCACCTTTCGCGCAGGTTTCTGTCGCCCCATCGAAAGTCAGGCCGACTGGGAAAGAGAAGCCGAAACCGTCGAGCGAGATGCCTATGGAGGGTTGCACCTCCGGTTCGGGCACGACGATATCGGTCGGCTCGCTGCAAGCGCAGAGAAACAAGATGGCGGCGCAGGCCCAACTACAACTCAATCTCAAGGTAGAGAGCCCTGCCGATTGCCCGCGCCGCCGTTGAGCAGCCAGATATTGCGCTCGATTCTCTGCATGGTGGCGAAGGTCGAGGCCTCGTCCACGCCCGATAATTGCAACATGTCACCGGTCTCCACATCCAGCGGTCCAACCCGTGCGACGAAGCTCTGGCCAGCGAAACCCTGCGCCTCGCCGTCGACTTCCAGAGCAACAAGGTGCGGCTCGCCCATCGCTTCCCCAGACTTGCGGATGGAAACCGTAAAAGCCTGCGCGACTTCGTAGGCCAGCCCGGTGCCATAGCGCTGCATCGGCGAGAGATGTTCGCGCAGATATTCCGCCCCGCCATGATAGGGCACGCCCACGCGGCCGAGCTGGCTACCGGCGAGATAGGGACCGACCCTCGACAACCACGGGCGGGCCTGTTCTTCGGGCGATGGACGCACTTCCTCGATGAAGCCGCCGCGATCGTAGAAAGCAGCGCGCACCTTGCCGCCGGCGGCGCGGATCGCGCGCTCCGCTGCAACTCCGTCGCTGCCGGGCTCGAGGTGAAGCAGCGTGGGCCCGGCGAGCCCGGGATCGCTACCCGCCGCCGCCAGACGCACCGACCACAGCCAGAAGGCTTCGTCGTCGAGCGACACCGGCACGAAGCCGAAGGCCGGATGATTGGGCTGGATGCTCCTGCCGTCGCTCAGCGCCAGCCTGTCCATCACGCGCCCCTCGCTGTCGCGCATCACGACGTAGAATCGCCCGGTCTGTGCGGAAATGGGGGACGGCGTACACGATGTGACCGGCAACTTCGGCTCAGGCGGATCGGTGCGTTGCTGAGGGAGCAGGCGGCCGACCCATTCCCGATTATAGGCGAACGGAGTGACCTGGCCCGTGTCGCTCGTGAAATGTTCGAGCGGGGCCGAGAAGACCCGCTCGGCCTCGCGATTGACCGTCATCCCCTGCCCGAACACAGTGAAGCGGTCGGCGCTGTTGCCCTTGAGCCGCGCAAGGGTGCGCAGGGTCAGCACGCCGCTCGGCTGCTCGCCCAGGGCGCGAACACCGTCATCCTCGACTAGGACGAGATCCACATAGGTGGCGGCATCGAGCATGACCTTGGCGAAATACTGTCCGCTGGCGTAGCCCACCGGCTCGGGCCGCTGCGTGTACATGCAGGCTTGTGCGGGTGTGCCAAGAGCGACACTGCAGATTGCGGCAGCCATGGCGATGGCCGGGAAGATCTTGCGGATCATCTTACCTGTTGTCCCTTGACGCGATAGGCTTGCTGGATGGGTCTGATGCGGGTGCGCAGTTCTTCGACCGGGATGGGCCCGGGATAGAGGCTGACGGGCCGCGCGACCCCCTTTTCATCGATCCGGGCGGGCGAAATCCAGGGGATCGAGATGTACCAGTCGCCCTCGGTCCGCGCCGCGCCTTCGCCGCCGTGGACGTGGGCCATATGGCGATAGAGCGCGTCGTTGAGGTGCAACACCCAGCGCGATCCCGGTTCGAGCGACTGCGGCAGACCGGGGATCAGGAACGGCTCGTCCATCCCCTGACCATAGACGAACTCGCCCGCCTCGTTCGCCCGCTCGCCCGATGCCATGCGCTGGCGCAATTCGGTTCCCGGGGAGGTGTCGCCTTTGATATTCTCGATGACCCTCCAGCGGACGGACGAGAAGAACCCGTCGGGCCCCGGATCCCTGAGGTCGATCCCGACCGGTTCGGCGATGACGATATCGGTCGCGGTCATGGCCCGCTTTTCGAGCGTCTGCCGCCCGTTCATGTCCTCGAGCGCGGTGACGGGATCGAACCCGGCCCGGCGCAGCTCCTCGATATCTTCCACACCGATGCCATAGGCGACCAGCATGTGTGTGCGCTGCAGCGATCCGGCTTTCGAGGGCTTGCGCATGACCTCGCGCCATTCCGTCTGGCCCGGTGGCGGCGGTTCGGAAGTGGCAAAGGCCGTATCCTCGACGATGGCCCGGATGGCTGCAAAATCGGGATGCGCCTCCAGTGGATACCAGATCGCTTCAGGGTCTTCGCGGCGACCGGGGATGTCGGGGTTGAAGAAGGGTTGCTGCCAGTCCGGTTCGACCCGCATGAGCGCCGGCCAGACGATCGCATCGCGCTGGCTTACCGCAGCAATGGCCATCAGGTCGGCAGGGCGGACGGAAACGAACCCTTGAAGGTCGTCGATCCTCACTTCAGCGGCGATATCGGCGGCACGTAATTGTTCCTTGATCGCATCTTTCGCTTCACGCAACGCACTGGCGCCGTGCGGGACTTCCTGTGCGGTTACGAAAGGAAGCAGAGCGGCAGGAGCCAAGGCCTCCTTCCTGGTGCCGGCGGTGTGGAAGATATGCGCCGTGCCCTGCCCCTCGTCGACGTAGATCTGTGCAACCACATCGCCGCGCTCCAGCATCACGCCGTCGCGCCACGCCTTGAGTTCGGCGACCCGCGCCATGTCGGCCTCGTAATCTGCGATGGCAGCGGCCCGGCTTCCCAGTTCGTTCTGGCGCATGGAAATGGCACTCTCGCGCGCGGCTGCTGCCCATTGTTCGTAAGGCTGAATGCCGCGCACGACGCGATAGGGACCGAGGCAGCCTTCATTGCCGACGACATTTTCCGGCGGCGTGACTTCGCCCGGCTGCAGGCCGGTAAGGACCACGCGGCTGTCCGCATAGACCTTCGCGCCGGAAAACAGGCTCGTCACGGCTACCCGCTGCGGATCGGTCAGGTCGAGCGCCATGTGCCGCTCCCACACGGCGATCTTCGGCTCCTCGCCTTCGGGATAGAGCCACAGGCAATTGTCCCGCAGTTCGAGCCGCGCGGGCACATCGGGGACACCCACGAGCGTACGGATACCGCCATCGGTGCGATTGGGAAATTGCGGAAAGCCCGTCACGCGCGTGTCGCCCGCAGGTTTCGGCGGCGGGGCGAGAGGGAAGGCAGGCGGCTCTTTCAGGATGACGTAGTTGGGCAGGTCCAGTTCCCCGCGCTCCGCTGCCGCACGGATCGGCGCCGCTTCCTGCGCGAGATCGATCTCCACCGTGCCCGTCATCTCGCTCGCGCCCGCGCCGTGCCAGGCAAAGCCGAGACGGATGAGATCGTTGACGATCCGGTCCTGCGTATCGCGCAATTCGATCAGCGACGGGCCGGGTCGCTCGACGGGGAGGTAGATCGGATCGCTGGTATATCTGGCCAGCGTCGCCGCCGCATCGCGGGTGAAGGCCACGGCGATGCCGTAGGTCGGCTCGTGCTGGATCCACAGCCCGGCGAAGGTGTCCGGCTCCTTCTCGCGCAGCAGCCCCTGAAGCGAGCCGGGATCGGCGTCTGGCGGACCTTGCGGGCGTGGCCCCGGTTCGTCGCGCGGTCCGATGGAGCCGCGCAGCTGGATCTGGAAGCGCCGATCGGCCTCCTCCACGCTGACGCAATAGGTGCGGGCGTAAATCGCGGTTTCCGAATAGGGCCCCTTGAAATTCTCGATCCCGTCGATTTCCTCCGCCGTGAGATTGGGGCAAGTCTCGGACAGTGGTTTTTCGTCCTGCGCATGGGCAGCAGGGGCGTGCGCCAGCACCATCAGGCTGGCGGCAGCAAGGAGGTGTTTCATTCGGCCTTCTCCACTGGATCGGGGTCGGCAATGCGCCCGAAAAAGATCAGCGCGCCGCTGGCCCGGTCGCGGATGCTCAGCAGGAACGGGCGATCGACGATCATCGACGGCACGTCCGGCATGATGCGCGAACCGGTCACGACGATCTTCACTGACGTCACCGCCGCTGCCTCCGTCCCTCTCTCGTTCACACGGAGGAAGGTTGCGTGCGCGACATCGTCGATCGCGAGCGGCGCGGCAGCCATACCGGAGAAGTCTGCGCAATTGTCGCTGAAGGCACAGGGTATGCCCGCTGCGATCAGCGCCGATTTCACGCTGTCATCGAAACGCGCCTCGAACCGCGGCAGGCGGAGCAGGATTTCGCGTTTCTCTGCCGCGCCGAGATCGAACTTGCCGTCGCTACCCTGCGTGGCGAGATTGAACGAAAGACCGTTCAGATCGCGTTCCCAGCGGCGCAGGGTCGCCATGTCGCGTGGCAGAAACACTTCCATGGTGAAGCGCCCGTCCTTGCCATAGGGCAATTGCACCGCTTGCCCCTCACGCGTTTCGCGGTAGGCCATCGGCGCGATGCGTTGCATCATGTAGATGGGCTTCCTTGTCCCGTCGCCGCGGGTGAACTCGCCGGTGGAGCCGTCCTCGAACGGCACTGACCAGTTTGCCTTGAACCATACCGCATTAGTGAGCACGGCGGCGGTAAGATCGTTGAACCCGGCGGGGTCCACGATGCTGCTAATCCGCTCGCGGGTCTGCTCGCTGACCCAGCCGTTGATCGTCGCGGCAGAACCCAGCGGGTCGCCGCCGAAATCGACCGCCCGCGCCGTCGCGCCAAATCCGTCCCTAACCGTCCGCAGATAGTCCGGCGAAAACGTCAGGCGATCCGACAGCCACAGCGCATTGGCGACCGACAAGGCCACCTTGTCGTCTCCCGTCCGCGTCAGAAATCGATTATAGTCCTTTACCAGCAGTTCGGGCCTTGTAGCAGCGTCCCAGCCCAGCAGGGCGCGCATTTCCGCTTCGGTCTGGCCGCTTGCACCGGGCAAAGCGAGGCCGATGCCTTCGCTCAGTGACAGCGGCGAGATAAACAGATCGTCGTTCAGCTCTGCCGCTTCGGCGAGCACGGGATAGAGCCTTGCCGCGAGCTGCGCCTGGCCGGAGGTGATGTCGTAAGAGGTGGCCTGCTGTGTACCTTCAGCGACGGAGCGTGCGGGCGTGGTCGTGCAGCCGGTTGCCAGCAGCACGCTGGCCGCGCCTGCCAAGAATGCTCTCATTTATCCTGCTCCAGAAATTCGGCCAGCCATTCGGGCAGTGGTCGCAAGTATCCTTCCGGCGTACGGCACAGCCCGGACACGAGGCTGGTGCCCGCCGGACATTCGGATGCGTCCATCACCGGGCGCGGTGGTATGTCGACGGTCATCGCGGCGGTGATCGGCGGCAGGGCGATGCCCTCTTGCATCACCTGTTGATTGGCCGCCTGCCGCCGGTCGAGCCATGCCATCGCGCGTCGCGCCTGAGCTTCACCAAGGCCATAGCTGCTTTGCAGGCGTCGCAGCGCATTGGCATTGTCGTCCACGGCACCCTGCCGCGCCAGCGCATTGGCGCTTTCCAGGCCTTCAACCTTGATGACCTTGCCCCGCCCGCAGGCGGCGTGGATCGGATCGATCAGTTCGGGGATATCCACCTCGTAAACGGAGCCCATGAAGGTCAATGTCTCGCCCACGCGGGCATAACGGGGCGTCTCTGCCGACCCGAATGCGAGATAATTTGCGCTGTCCACGAACAGGCGCGCGCCGAAGGGGAATAGCACCAGCGCATCATCGCGGTCGGCAGCGCGGAAACAGCCATCGTTCAGCACCACTTTGACTTGGCTGTTGATGGCATTCAGCGCGCCTGCGGGCCGGTCATGGCGCGGGAAGATGCGGATATGCGGTGCAACGGCGACGGGAACGGCCTCGTCGCGCACAGCCGCACGCGGCGGACTGCTGATGGGAACAACAGGGGCGGCGCGAAAGACCAGTTCCACCTGCTCGGGTAAGGTCACGCCCTTGCGTTTGGCCAGCGACCGGAATTCATCCTCCGAGACAATGATCTCGACATTGACCGTCTGCGAGCGGATGCCCGTCCCCTGAATCACGCGATCTTCCCGAAAGGTCTCCCACATGAAGTCGGCGGCGGCCATCAGCTCTTCCTGCGACCAGCGCACGGTCTCGCCGCGAAACGTGGGATTGCGGCTATATTTACTCAGCGTGGCAGGACCATCACGCAAAAATTCGAAGACGACACCGAGTTCGCCTTCATTGTCATAATGCAGGGTCTGGAAATTTCCTCGCTCTTCCCTGCGCAGTCGCTCTGCAAGCGCCTGAACCTCGTCCATCACGCTATTCTGATAATCGGCGACGCGCATGAATTCCGCATCGGCAGCATCCTGATCTGCCGTGCGCGGTGCGGGCGGTGCTGGCTCGACAGGATCGAACGCGGCAGGCGGTGCTGACAAGATCGTCGCAAAGCCGTCCGCGTTGAAGTCTGCCCGGAACGGCTGTGACGGTTCGGAAACGTCCCCTCCCGGTTTGCTTGCGGTGCAGGCCGCCAACGTCATGGACGCGCTCAATACCGCCAGCCGGGCAGCGGCCCCTCGAAACTTCATTCGGCAACCTCTTCCATTTTGTGCAGCCGCATAACATTGCCCTTCGGGCATGCGCGCGGGATGCTAACCCCATAGAAACGCTCGATATAGGAAATCGGCCATCCCTTGCCGTTCTCGCGCAAATTACCGCCGGCGCCCTGCATCTTGTGGCCAAATTGAATGGTGTTGCCGGTGCGCGGTTCGTAGAGTCCGTCGCCGCTCTCGGTGAGGACGACGTCGGGATCGAACAGCACCGTAAAATTCCGCTGATAGCTCGGAGCCACGATGCACCCGTCGCGAATTTCGAGCGTGCCGCGATAGAGCGCTTCGCCCGCAAAAGCGTCGCGCGCGATAGTGATCGGCCGCGGCTGTTCGCGCGCGCTCTGACATGCAGCAAGCAACAGCGCGCCCGACACAGCTACCAGTCTGCCGGTTGTCGGCATTCGAAAATCTCCGGCCCCGAATAGAGATAGATCGGCCCGTCGCGGTTGGGGTAAATCCACAAATCGGGCAGCCCCTCACGCTCGGCGACGATGCGAAAGCCGGGCAGCACCATGCCTTCGTCGATAAAGCCGTTGGGATGATCCCACAGCGCCGCGCCTTTATCGGCCCAGAAAATCATATTGGATGAGTGATTGGTTGCGATGAGAACCTTGGGTCGCTCGGACGGATCACGCTCTTCGAATCGGCACACACCATTGCGCGTTGGCTGCAGCTTTTTGGGCGGAGAAGGCGGGCGGAGCGGTTCTGTTGCGTGCGTAATCCGGGCATCGGGCGGCAGTGGCGGAGGCGGAGGCGGCACGCCCGGATTGCCCCAAATGCCATACTGCTTCGCGCATTGCGTAGGGTGCGCGCGCGTGCCGCGCAGACGATTGTCCGCCATCGTCTGTTCCTGTTCCAGCAGGCAGGCATTGGCGCGGCGCATCGCTTCGGCGCTGCTGATCCCTTCGCGGTCACGGTATTCGCGAACGGCGAACCAGTCGTTGCCATAGCCTGCCGCCTGGTCGGCTGAACTCACCGCTACCACGCGATGCGATCCGCACGCGGCGATCAGGCCTGCGGGCGGATCGGGCACTTCCCGCTGGTGGCCCAGCTGCAGCCGCGTGCCCACGCGCCCCAGCTGTCGCTGGTCCGACGAATTGCGCGGACGGAACGCAAGATAGCCTTCGTCATCACGATACAGCCCAACGGTGAACGGAAACATCGCCAGCGGATCATCGTCACCCGGGCCATCGATAAACAGGCAACCATCGCGCAGCACCACCGCTTCGAATGTGGCGATGTCGGGCGTCGGGCCGACGAGCCGTTCTTGCTGCGCATAATAGCGAACGGCTTGTTTCGCATCGGAGGAAACCGCTGGCAGTTCCGGATCGGCGCGGGGATCGAAGCGAAGAAGCAGGTTGGCTGGAATGGCCCAGCCCTTCTCTTCCTGCAAAGCAACGAACTCTGCGCGAGACATGGTAATGGTCAACCACGGCACGCCCATATTGCCGAAGCCGGGTGAGGCTCGCTCGATACCTATCCGCTCTGCCCAGCCGCGCACGACCCGATCCTGATCCGCGCGCGAGAACCCGGCCATTGCCGCGCTGAACAGCGGATCGGAGGTGTAGCGTGAAAGCGACGCCGCCGGATCGCGCAGGAAGAAGGCAATGGCGCGAACGGTGCCGATGCCGTCATTTTCCGGCCCGTCGGTCCAGCGCCAATCGATCCCGCCGAAATTGCCCATCTCGCCGCGCTTCAGGCGGCGCAGCATCGGCAGGTGCTGGTTTTCCAGCGCATCGGCAAAGCGCATGCGCCGGTCTTCGATAGTCGGCACATAGGTGTCGGGGCCAGGCTGTGTGATCGGCGTATAGGGCGGCGCTTCGACGATCGAGGCGTAGCCGTCACTATCTGCACCCGAATGCTGTGCGGAGCAAGCCGCCAGAGTGGCGCACAGGATAACAGAGAGCCGAATCAATACATCACCTCCTAATGTGATGATGTATCATGGTGCATTCTCGCTGAACGGCACTGAAACGAAATGTTTTCTTGAAAACAAAAGCCTCCGCTTATGGTGGATACTCTGGATCCGGGATACCCCGTTGAGCGTAGTCTCCTTGGACTTTTATGTATTCGGGTGTGAAGATCTCTCGCTTCATCTGGCTGGTTTCAGCTATTGCCGCAGTCCTCCTTGCGGCCGGGGGAAGTTGGTATGCTTTTTCGCCGAGACTGGCGGTTGCGGCCCTCAGCGATTGGGAAGCTGCGCCCGAAGAGTTGCTAGCCCGGTACGACCGACCGCGCGTGCGAGCAGCATTCGAACGGCAAATGTTACCTCAGGTCGATACCTATCAGCCCCCATATACGAAGGGCGTCGTACTGGATGCGATGTCGGACCCGCGAGCAGTTAGGTTGTTCATCAACGAACCTTACGGCGAATGGCAATTCGCAGCAGCAGCCGGATTGCCTGAAGATTTTCCCGGGGGAGAGCCTGCGGGCCCCATGCCGCGGATAATGGAAACTACCGACAGTTGGTCACTCGAATGGTCTGGACTCAATGAAGTTGTTGCGACACCGTCAGGCCGCAACGAAGTACGTGGCAACAGTTATCGCTTCGAGCGGGATGGCCTCAGCTGGCGTCTGGTTGCCATCGATCTTACCGTGCCTATCCGATGAAAGGCCGTGAAGGGCGCCACCAAGGTCGTTGATGGATCCAAGTCTTTAAGTCGCCAAAAACCAAAAAGGCGAATGGCGGCTTCGTACCTTCTGACCACCGGGAGCTGACTGTCGCCTTACGGCCCCATTCCTACCGTCGTGAGTTTGATTGCGCCAACAGGGAGCAACTGCGATTGCGTTTCAAACCTTCTAGCGGCAATTAGATGCAATGGGGGACACCACGGACAAGGTTGAGAAATTCATCGCCGCTTGGCGTGACACCGGTGGGTCGGAGCTCGCTAACACGCAAAGCTTCGTCAATGGCTTGTGTGACCTCATCGGGGTGCCGACGCCGGATGGAAGCAAGGCCGACGATGCCGAGAACGATTACGTATTCGAGCGCCGGGTCTTTGCCGACAATGGTGACGGGACCACCAGCTTTGGACGCATAGACTGCTATCGGCGTGGGGCTTTCATACTCGAAGCCAAGCAGGGTTCGGATGCTGACCGGCGAGCGGCGGAAGCAGGCGAGGAAGACCTCGATTTGTTCGGCCAGTCCGCTGCCCGCAGGATGAAGCGGGGCACTGCTCGGCGAGGAACCGGCGGTTGGACTGCCGCGATGATCGCGGCGAAAGGACAGGCGGAACGCTATGCCCGTTCCCTTCCGGTGGATCATGACTGGCCTCCGTTCCTCATCGTCACCGATGTCGGCTATTGCCTGGACATCTGGGCGGACTTCTCGGGCACGGGTAGGGCTTACACCCAGTTTCCGGACAGAGCCCGATATCGGATCATGCTCGAGGATCTGCGCGATCCTGATGTGCGCGAGCGACTACGTTGCCTCTGGACCGATCCTCTTGGTCTTGATCCGGCCGCGAAGGCTGCGCGAGTTACCCGGCAGATTGCGGACTTGCTGGCCAAGGTGGCCAAGCGACTGGAGGCACGCGACCATAACCCCGAGCGTGTCAGTGGCTTCCTCATGCGGTTGCTCTTCACCATGTTCGCCGAGGACAGCAAGCTGATCCCTGAGGAGAGTTTTACCGGTCTGCTGAAGGCGCAGCGGCAGCATCCAGAACATCTGGCCCCGCAGTTGTCGGCACTTTGGCAGGCAATGGATAAAGGCGAATTTGCCCCCGCTCTGGGGGTGCCGGTCAAGCGTTTCAACGGATATCTGTTCAAGGATCGCACTGCGCTCGACCTCGAAGCGGACGAGCTCGAGGTGCTGATCCAGGCAGCCGAACATAAATGGACAGAGGTCGAACCGGCTATCTTCGGGACACTGCTGGAACGTGCGTTGAACCCGAAAGAGCGAGCGAAACTCGGCGCGCATTACACGCCGCGCGCTTATGTCGAACGGTTGATTGCGCCCACCATCATGGAGCCGCTGCGCGCCGACTGGGATGGCGTTCGCACGGCCGCCGCCAGTCTGATCGATGATGGCAAAACCGATGCCGCACGGCTGCTGGTTGAGCGATTCCACACACGTCTCGCTGGCACCAAAGTCCTCGATCCTGCGTGTGGCACGGGCAACTTCCTCTACGTTGCAATGGCGCGGATGAAGGAGCTGGAAGGCGAGGTGCTGGAGCTTCTGGAGGAGTTGTCTTCCAGTGATGCCGAGAAGCAATACGTCGCTGATCTTACGGGCCACACCATCACGCCGGAAAACTTCCTCGGGTTAGAGATCAACCCGCGTGCGGTCGAGATTGCGCAGCTGGTCCTGTGGATCGGTTATCTTCAATGGCACTTCCGCGTGAACGGGCAGGAGCGGATGCCGAACGAGCCGATCCTCACCGGCCTGCGCACCATCGAACACCGTGATGCACTCATCGAATATGACGAGAAAGTGCTGGAGCGGGACGAGGAAAACCGGCCGGTTTCACGCTGGGATGGCGAGACGATGAAAGCCCATCCGGTGACTGGCAAGCTGGTGCCAGACGAGACCGCGCGCGTGGAAAGCTGGCTCTATCCGAACCCAAGAGTGGCCAAATGGCGCAAGGCCGATTTCATCGTCGGCAACCCGCCTTTTATAGGCGGGAAGGACGTGCGCGAGAGGCTTGGCGATGGCTACTTCGACGCCTTGTTCAAGGTGTCCGACGTGCCCGAAAGCGCGGATTTCGTGATGCATTGGTGGGACCGCGCGGCCAGCGCAGTTCGCGCCGGCAGTGCCCGCCGTTTCGGCTTCGTCACCACCAATTCCATCACGCAGGTCTTCAGTCGCCGGGTCACGGCAAAGCACCTCGACGCGAAGAAAGGAGTGGCCATAACCTATGCCATTCCCAATCATCCGTGGGTGGATGAGAAGGACGGTGCGGCGGTGCGGATCGCGATGACCGTTGGCGTTCCGGCTACTTCGCAGAGTGAGGGCCTGCTGCGCAGGGTAAGCGACGAGAGCAGTGCGCCCGACAGCATTCTTTTCACCGAAGAAACGGGCCGCATCGGTCCGGATCTGCGGGTCGGAGCCGATGTGACCAAGGCGGTTCCGCTGAAGGCGAATGATTTGCTCGCCTGGCGTTAAGCTACACGGCTCCGGCTTCATCGTCACACCAGAACAAGCAGAGCGGCTCGACCCATCATCAATCGATATCGCGCGCGGAGACAACGAGGTTAAACCCAGTATCCGTTCGGGGATCGGTAACGAGCCGCAAGTAATCTTCGAATACCGCAACGGCAAGGACCTGATGGCCCGCCCGCGCGGGGTCATGGTTATCGACACTTATGGCCTAAGCGAAGCCGAACTCCGTGAGCGGCACCCCTCGGTTTGGCAACATATTCATGACGAAGTAAAGCCGCACCGCGATACGAACAATCGCGCATCATACCGGGAAAATTGGTGGTTGTTCGGCGAGCAGCGCCCCGAAATCCGTAAGGCTCTGCGCGGGTGCGAACGCTACATAGTCACGCCAATTACGGCTAAGCACCGCACCTTCCAATTTCAGGCAATTGCGACGCTTCCGGACGATGCGCTAATCGTCATAGCAAGCGCCGATGCTTACCACCTAGGTGTGGTTGCAAGCGCGATCCATACCACTTGGGCTTCTCGGTTAGGCGGGACACTGGAAGACCGGTCACGCTACAACAACAGCCGCTGTTTCGACCCATTCCCGTTCCCGGCCGACGTGCCCGAACCGCTTGCAAACACGGTCCGAACAGAGGCGGAAGCGCTCGACGCGCTACGCAAGCGCGTGCTCGCCGAACACGATGATCTCACCCTTACCAAGCTTTACAATGTGCTCGAAGCCTTGCGCTCCGACCGCGCGCTGACCGACGCCGAACGCGACATTCACGATCGCGGTCTCGTCACTCTGATACGCCGCCATCACGACGCGATCGATGCCGCCGTGGCCGAAGCCTATGGCTGGCCAATAGACCTGCCGGAGGAAGAAATCCTTACCCGCCTAGTCGCGCTTAACCGCGAACGCGCAGCCGAGGAGTCGCGTGGCCTGATCCGCTACCTGCGCCCTGAATTTCAGGATCCGGGCTACCAGCCTCCCGTCAACGAAAGACTGGATCTGGGTGAGCCAGCGGCCCCGCTGCCCGACAATATCATCGCCTGGCCCAAGGACTTGCAACCATGACTGGTCTGCAATGACGGCGATCCGGTCCAGCCGGGTTAACATCCGCATCATGGCAGGCAAATGGCTCAATTCTTCGCCGAGTACCGACCAGTCGAACCCTTCGACGTTCTCGATATCAAACACGAGGTTGTCCTTTTTCGGTCCCTTGCCCATCGTCTCGGCCAGGTCAATTACCTGTGGCATGTCGGCAGATTGGACTTTCCCGCTGATTTTTACCTGCTGAACGTTCGGGGTGAGCTCGCTGATCGTGATCATTAGTAGTCCTTTCAGAACTTTCAGTTGCTATTGAATTGACTTAAGCATAAGCGCTCGGGCCGTTCCCCAAAGGAGTCTACCCTGCCTTTTTATCGGTCATCATTTCTGGATCGCAAATACCTGCTGGTACTGACGAGCGTGAGCCTTCTGGCCGCTTGTGCCTCTCCGCAGCTCGATCCCCCGGAACTGGCACAGAACCTTCCGGTAAACTTTGCTGCCGGTGGCGTTCCGGCCCAGCCGGACGATCAATGGTGGACCCGCTTTGGGGACGAACGACTCACCAGCTTGATCGAAGAAGCGGTTACAGAAAGTCCGCAGGTCGGGCAGGCGCTCGCCAGAGTGGAGCAGGCCCGGGCACAGGCGCGCATCCAACGCGCGGACCAGCTCCCGCAGATCTCCGCTTCGGGTAGCGCTTCGCGTTCGCGTCAGACGCTTGGTGGTCTTGGTCCGGTCGGAGCCATTCCGGGAGTCCCGGAGGGTGAAGAAGGACCGTCGGGCTTCGTGGTCGAGAATTACGCTCTCTCCCTCGACGTCAGCTGGCAAACCGACCTGTTCGGTGCGCTTCGCGCCCGAAACGCGGCGGCGCGGGCCGATTTTCTTGCCAGCGAAGCCAATCTTCGGGCTGCGCGGCAAGCTATCGCCGCGGAAACCGCGCGCGCCTATTTCAGCCTTGTCGAAGCGCGAGCGCAGGTCGCCCTGTCGGAAGAGGTCGTGGAGACCTTCGGCGAAATTGCCCGGCAGGTCGGCAATCGCGCAGATGTCGGTATCGCCCCGCCGAACGACAAGCTGCTTGCCATCTCGAACCTGCAATCGGCGATTGCAGGTTTGCAGCAGCGCGAGGAAACGGTCGAGCGTCTCACCCGTCAGCTCGAAACCCTGCTGCGCGATTATCCCGCCGGGTCCCTGCCCACTGCGACTGTTCTTCCGGCAATCCCTGCGCCGCCGCCAGTCGGACTGCCGGTGGATCTGCTCACGCGCAGGCCGGACGTGGCGGCTGCCGAATACAACTTGCGCGCGGCTGGCTTTCGCACCGCCGCTGCACAAAGGTCGCTCTTGCCTTCGCTCAACCTGACCGGGTCGGCCGGCACCGCGAGCGACGAACTGGCCAATCTGCTGGATGGTGATTTCTTCGTATGGTCGATTGCCGGTGCCTTGCTCCAGCCGATCTTCCAGGGTGGGCGGCTTCGCGCGCAGGTTCGACTTGCCGAAGGACAGCGGGACGAAGCTGTCGAACTCTACGTCGATACGCTCCTGACCGCACTGTCCGAGGTGGAAACCGCACTGGCGGTAGACGATGAACTTGCCGCCCGAGAAGCAGCACTGGTCAGCGCCGCCGACGCATCCCAGCAGTCGGTCGATATATCCTTCAATCGCTATCGCGCAGGCATAGACCCGTTTCTGACCGTGCTGCAGAGCCAGCAAAGCGCGCTCGATGCCCGCAGCGCGGTCATTGCAACCCGGCGGGCCCGACTCGAAAACCGGATCGCCCTCCATCTTGCTCTTGGGGGCGGCTTCGGTTCGCCCTCCACCACTCCAGTCTTCATTGGCGACGGCCCTGCTGCGCCCACCCCTCAGGATACCAACCGATGAAACCCATATACGCTATTCCGGCCAGCCTTTTGCTGGTGCTGTCAGCCTGCGGAGGCGGCAGCGAAGAACCGGATGCCGATGAAGTCGCAGCGGCCGAAGAGGCGCAGGCAGTCAGCGTGCGTGTGGCCCGCGTTTCGGAAGGTTCGATACAATCATGGGTTTATGCCCAAGGCACTGCTCGAGCAGCGCAGCGTGAGTTCCTCTCTTTCGAAAGCGCTGGCCGGATCGCCTATCTTGATCCGCGTCTCGAAGAAGGTGACCGCGTTCGCCGCGGTCAGGTGATTGCCTATCAGCAGCAGGCCCGCGCGGAAGCCGAAGTTGCCAACGCCAGGTCGAGCCTCGCCAACGCGCGCACCGAAGTGCAGGTGGCTCAGGCCAACCAGAGACAGGCAGCCGCCAGCCTCGAACTGGCCCGCGAGACCTTCGAGAGGTACCGCCAGCTACTGGCGTTGAATTCAGCGTCCGAACAGGAATACGACGAGGCCGAGGCGCGGCTTGCCGAAGCGCGCGCCGCCAAGGACAAGGCCGACGCCCAGCTTGCCGCCGTCCGGGCGAACGTGAACGCGGCACAGGCCGGTGTCGACGAGGCACAGGTGAGCGTCAGCGAAAGTCGCATCGTCTCGCCGATCAACGGCGTCATTGCGCGTCTCAACATCGAGCAGGGCCAGTACTTCTCGCCGCAGGCCATTCAGACGAACAGTGAATCCGGCGCTTTATCCAGTGTTCCGGTTGTCATCATCAATCCATCGAGTTTCGAAGTTACCGTTCAATTGCCCGCCTTCGAACGGGACGCGGTCGAGATCGGCTCCGAAGTGCTGATCGATGCCGGTAACGGCACGGCGGGGACCGCAAGGCAGGCCGAAGCGCGGCCGGGTATCGGTGCAGGACGAGCGCCGGGCCTTAACGTGAGCGATTTCGCCGTGCGCGGGCGCGTGGTGGCAATTTCGCCTTCTCTCGATCCGGAACGCCGATCCTTTAAGGTGACAGTCCGCACCAATAGCGGTGCCGTCCGACTGCAGGATGGCGAATTTGTCACCACGTGGATCGCAGGCCGACAGGTCGAAGACGTTCCAATCGTGCCTTACGACGCAATTCGGTTCGAGGATAACCGAGCGTTTGTCTTCGTTTACGACCCCAAAACCAGAACTGCGCGAAGGACGTCGGTCGAATTGGGACTACAGGGGATCGAAGGTGTGGCGATCGCCTCGGGCCTCGACGCTGGCGCTCCGATCGTGACGAGCGGCATCGAGCGCCTGTCGGATGGCGACCGGGTTCGCCGAATCGGGGAGAATCGCGGACAATTCGGTAGCCGCGCAGGTGACTCCCAGTGAGCGATCAGCAACCGGACGCCAATCTCCCGCAGGACGAAGACGGGGTTGAAGGGACTACCCTAAGCGAAACGGGCAGTGAAAGCGAAGCCGTGGCAAACGCCAGCGGGTTCAAGAAGTTCTTCTTCCTCAAGACGACCTTCGGCATCCTTCTGACAACACTGTTCGTGGTCGGTGGGGTCATGGCCTATTTCAGCCTGGTCAAGGAATCGCTCCCCGACCTCGACATTCCGCAGGCGACCATCACCACCACCTGGCCCGGCGCCGATCCGACCACGATGGAAGAACAGGTCACGCAGGAAATCGAGGACGAGCTGACCACGCTCGCCGACGTCAAGGCGATCAACAGCGCTTCCTTCGACAGCTTCTCGCTGATTTCCGTCGAGTTCGACGCCAGCGCGGATTCGGGCGAAGCCATCGCACGTTTGCGCGAAACCGTGGCCGACGCCGAGGCAAACCTGCCGTCGGAAGCCGAGAAACCGGCGATCGAACAGGTTTCCGTCGATGATCGGCCCGTGCTCACGGTTGCACTTTATGGTGATGCTGGCCCCGCGGCGTTCAGCGCGCTGGGCGAGGATTTGCAGGACCGGCTGGAGCGGATCGGCGGCGTCAACGAGGTCGACGTGGCCGGCGTGCGCGAGGAAATCGTCCAAGTGCTGCTCGAGCCCCAGCGACTGCTGGCGCTCGGTCTGTCGCCCGTACAGGTGCGCGATGCCATCACCCGCGCCAATCTTGAACAACCGTTTGGCGAAATCGAAAGCCAGGAAATCGGTGCAGTCGTCCGTCTGGAAGGACAGTTCCAGACGATTGACGACCTTCGCGCGCTACCGGTGGCTCGCTTTGGCGACGGCGCAAGCGGCCGCCCTGTATTGCTGGGCGAGATCGCAACTGTGCGCCGTCAGCTCGAAACCGAAGAATCGCGCACTTTCTACAGTGAGGACGGCGAACGCTTCCGACCTTCGGTAAGTCTTTCGGTCAAGAAGGTACCCGGAGCCGATACGATCCAGCTGATCGAGGACGTGCTGGCTGACATCGATGCCTATGCGCAGACCACGGCTTGGCCACAAGGCGTCGAACATACCGTGGTGCAGAACGAGGCCGAGACGATCTGGGATTCGCTCATCAACGTCTTCAACAACGGATGGCAGGCGATGCTGGCGGTGTTCATCATCCTGTTCCTCGTGCTGACTTGGCGCGAGGGGCTTATCGCAGGCCTGTCGATCCCGGTCACCTTCTGCGGGGTATTGGTCGTCATCCTGTTGATGGGGTATTCGCTCAACGAGCTGGTCATCATCGGCATGGTGCTCGCCCTCGGCCTGCTCGTCGATGTGTTCATCCTGATGATGGAAGGGCTTCACGAGGACATCTACACCAACAACAAGAGCTTTGGGGAAGCGGCGCTCAGCACCATTGATCGCTATGCCATGCCGGCCTTCGCTGGCCAGTTGACGACAATCCTCGCGCTCGCGCCGCTGATGGCTATCGGTGGCGTTTCCGGTAAATTCATTCGCGTCCTGCCGATCACGGCCATCGCATGTCTCATGCTGGCTTACATCGTGGCGCTGTTCGCAGCCGTACCGCTCTCGCGCTACCTGCTCCAACGCGTTGCCGACGGGGACACAAAGGAAGAAACCAGCAAGGCCGACGCCGTGGCGGCAGATGCTTCCGGCTGGCTGGAACGCTTCACGCAAGCCAACATCATCTCCAGCCGCAAGCGAGCCTGGACCTGGGTAGGCGGCGCGGTGGGGGTGTTCCTGTTGTCGTGCGTGGCCATCGCGCAGACATCGCTAGTGCTCTACCCCAAGACCGATGGCGAAAACCTCGGCATCAACATCGAGCTTCCCGCCTCTACGCAGCTCGAAACGTCGCAGAGGATTGCCGACGAAGTTGGCGAGCTGCTTCTCGAAAAACCCTACTTCGCCGATCTTATCAAGTTGGTGGGCAGCAAGAGTCCGTTTGCCAGCGGTTCGGTTGCCGCATCGTTGCAACCGTCGACGGCGGAAAATTTCATCGGCTTCTCCGCTACTTTCGTAGAACGTGGAAACCGCGATGCAGCAGGTTACGAACTGGCCGACGATCTGCGTGAAGAACTTCAAGCCTATCTCGACGCCAATGTTGCCGGCGCCGACCTGCTCGTGGTGGCGGAAACCGGCCAGCCCACTTCCGGCGATTCCATCGAAATCATCTTGACCGGGCCGGAAATGGCCAAGTTGCAGGAGCTGTCGGAAGAGGTGCAAGCCCTACTTGGGGACGAATCCGGGGTCGTCGACATTCGCGATAATTTGGGCAGTGTTACCGGCGAGATAGCTCTACGTCCGAACCGCGAGGCACTCGACTTCTTCGGTCTCACCCAGGCCGATCTCGCAGCGCAGATACGCTTTGCGCTTTCGAACGACCAGGTCGGCGAGTTCGTGACCCCGGGACCGGAAGACGACCTGGAAATCCGCGTCGGGACCGATTGGCCCAGCCGCGGCGGGTTTGAAGCCGGTGGGCCCTCCCGGTACGAGGAATTGGCGCTGGTACGCGCCTTTACGCCCAGCGGGGAGAGCGTTGCTCTGCTGTCGCTGCTGGAGCCCGTGCAATCCGAAGCGGCTGTAGCGGTCAGCCACAAGGATGGGGAACGCGCTTTGACAGTGCTGGCAAAAGATCAGGGCCGCCCGGTGACAGAGATTATCGACGCAGTGACCCCCAAACTGGAAGCCGCGATGGAGGAATGGCCACAGGGCTACGCTTTTGCTGTTGGGGGGGAAGCCGAAGAAACGGCGGAAACCTTCGGCTCCGCCGGTATCGCGTTGGCCGTCGCGATCATCATGGTTTTCGGCGTGCTGGTAATCGTGTTCGACAGTTTCCCACAGGCCTTCATCCTGCTCACCACCATGCCTATGGCGCTGATCGGGACGTTCCTCGGCTTTTTCGCATTCGGCCTCAGCTTGTCGTTCTTCGCTGTCGTCGGCGTGATCGCACTGATCGGCATCGTGGTGAACAACGGCATTGTCATGGTGGACACGATGAATTCGCGACTGCTCGAAGGGTTCTCGATCGCCGATGCGGCTGCAAGAGGAGCAGCCGATCGCCTGCGTCCGATCCTGACGACATCGGTCACGACCATCGTCGGCCTCGTTCCGCTGGCGATCGGCAGTCCGATGTATCGTCCGCTTTGCTTCGCAATCATGTTCGGCCTTGTTTCGTCGACGATCCTGTCGCTGTTCATCATCCCCGCGCTCTACACCCTGCTAACCCGCAAGAGCCGCGCACAAGCGGAGGCGCTCGACTGATGCTCCGCTTGTTCGCCCTACTGTTGTCACTTTCGCTTGCACTAGGTGGATGCGCTACGTGGCCTGATCGCATTCCTCGCCTGGAAGCGCAGGCCGAAGCGGCGCAATTGCCCGGCTTTGAATCGGTCCGATATTGGGCCGATGCGCCTCCGGCAACATTCGCCTCCATGCGCGAAGAAATGGCGACCGGCGCACCGGAAAGACGGGCCGATACCCTGCTTGCGTTATCTGGCGGGGCGGACGACGGTGCCTATGCGGCGGGTTTTCTCAAGGGCTGGAGCGATAGCGGAGAGCGTCCGCAATTCTCGATCGTCTCGGGCATCAGCACCGGCGCTTTGATCGCGCCTTTTGCGTTTCTTGGTCCGGAATATGACGAGAGTCTGCGCGCGTTCTATACCGAGATCTCGCGAAAGGACATCTACCGGCAGAGAGGCATCGTTGGTCTACTGACGCAGCCAAGCTTGGCCGATGCTGCGCCACTTACAGAACTGATCGCCGCCAATATCGACGAAGCGATACTGGATGCAATCGCTCTTGAGCATGAGAAGGGGCGCAGGCTGCTGGTCCAGACAACCAATCTGGATGCAGGTCGCGGCGTGATCTGGGATATGGGTGCGATTGCCCGAAGTAGTAATCTACGGCGTCTCGAACTCTTTCGCAGCGTGCTGCTCGCATCCGCCAGCGTGCCGGGGCTCTTCGCACCGGTCATGATCGAGGTTGCGGACGGGCAGACGAAGTTTGCCGAGATGCATGTCGATGGTGCAGTGACAGCAGGCTTTCTGGCAGTTCCCGAAACCATGGCCATATCCAGCGAGGTGCGACCGGGGTTCGGGCAGGATCGCATATTCATTATTCTCAACAGTCGTCTGCGCCCACGCTACGAAACGGTCGACCCTTCCACATTTTCGATTATCGGGCGCGCTCTCGATACCGTCCTGTCGGCCTACGACCGGGCAAGCCTGGCCAACGCACAGCACTTCGCTGCCAACAACAATGTCGACTTGGCTATCAGCTACATCGGACGCGACTTCGACGTCGAAACCGAAGAACTTTTCTCGCAACCCTATATGAATGCGTTGTTCCAACACGGCGTCGAGCGGGGTCGCACCGGAGCTTGGTCTGGCGGTCTCGACGAAACGGCGGAAAGCCGATGACTTCAACCTGTCGAACGATGTGTGTTTGCTTACGGCTATCCTCGCCGCGAACCGCATTCTCATCTTCGGTTTCAGCTTCATCGCCTAGTTCACCATCAAGCGGCTCTGATCTGCTCGCAGGAAACGGAATTACCCAATGAAAACAGCACATATTTTATCGATTTGCGCGCTCGGCCTCGGCTTCACGATGGCCGCGCCCGCCATGGCACAAGACGATACCGAGAAACCCGGCCGTACACGCGTAGCGCTGGGTCCGCAGCTGGTTCCCAGCTATCCTGGTTCCGACACGCTCGCAATTCGGCCATTGATCGATGTCTCACGAGCGGATGCCGGCGAGGATTTCAAGTTCGAGGCACCTGACGAAAGTTTCGGTTTCGCGGTTATTCGCGGCAGCAATTTGTCATTGGGCCCGTCGCTCGGTTTTGAGGGAAAGCGATCCTCCGACGATGTGGGAGGGCTGGCGGAAGTAGGTTTTTCGTTCGAACTGGGCGGCTTCGCGCAACTTGAAATGGGCGAGAACCTTCGCTTTCGCGCGGAGGCACGCCAAGGGGTCACCGGTCATGACGGCTTCATCTCCGTGCTGAGCGCGGACTACGTCTTGCGCGATGGCGACAGGCAATTGCTTTCCTTCGGTCCACGCGTGACGATTACCGACAGTAATTATCAGGATGCGTACTTCGGTATTCGGCCGCAGGACACATCGCTTGGTCTGCCCGCTTTCGATGCGGACGGGGGTGTGCAATCGGTCGGCGTAACGATTGGATACATTCAGCAACTCAGCCCGCGTTGGGGCATTTACAGCTACACGAAATACGAGCGGCTTCTCGGCGATCCGGCTGATTCCCCGGTAGTCGCTGCATTCGGTTCGCGCGACCAGTTCGCCGGCGGAATTGCCCTGACCTATACTTTTGGGAAAGGTATCGAATGAGCGACAAACCCGTAACTCTTACCCCTGCCGAGATCGATTTTATCGAACGGATGGGGATTAACGCGGAGGCCGACGGCCAGGCGCGCATCACCGGCCGCATATGGGGATTGCTGATGGTGATGGGGCGGATGCTCACTTCAGCCGAAATCGCAGAGACGCTTAAAGTCAGTCGGGGTAGTGTCAGCACCAATCTTCGCCTTCTGGAAGGCCTCGAAATCATCGAGCGTCGGTCGAAACCGGGCGAGCGCGAGATCTATTTCGCGATGTGCCCGAACCCCTACACTTCCCTTACGAAACAATTCGCCAAGCGGTTCGCGAACCACCGGCGCATGGTGGAGGAAGCCGCAGCCAGGATCGAGCGGCAGGAAGGCCAGCAAAACCTCGCCAACCTGGCGCGTTTCTACGAGCTTATGGAGCAGTGCCATCGGGCCTTGCTCCGCGAAATGGACGACCACGAATGAAAGCGGGACTTGCCTTCTTCCGTATTCTGATCGCTGCGATTGGGCTTGCATCTGCATCATTTGGAGCTGCGCAAACGCTACCGGGAATCGAACCGCCGCCCGAAGAAATCGTCACCGAGCCGACGGCGGATCCATTCGGACGCGAAACACCCCGTGGCTCTATCACCGGATTGCTTCGGGCTCTGGCCGATGGGGATTACTTGCGTGCCTCCCAGTATTTCCCGGCCGAAGAAGGTCTTGGTGCAGAAGCAGAGAGCGAAGTTTCGGAAGACGGCGCCGACGCCTCGACCGCAGATGCGGATGCACAACCAGACCTGGACCGAAGAGCAGAACTGGCGCGGAAACTGCAGATCGCGCTGGATAGCGGAGGAAGCCTATTGGCGTTCCCGCTCCTATCGAACGGGCCAGCAGGCGTCGTCGATGACGGCTTGGCGCAAAACCTCGAACAGGTCGGCACACTTTCCAGTGGAGAAGATGCCGCTCCGATCCTGTTGCAGCAGATCACCGCTGCTGATGGCAGCTTGCAATGGCGCATAGCTCCCGTAACGGCTGAAGAAATCGCCGACTTCGTTCCTGCCGAGGCGGTTGAAGAGGCTATCACCGAAAAGGGGATCGCTCTCGCTGGCGCTTCCCTGATCGACTGGCTCAAACTCATCGTGCTTGCGCTGCTTGCCTTTGCCGCTTTTCGGTTGCTGGCGGCGCTATTGCTGGCAGTTTTACGTCGGGTAATAACCGACCATGACGCGAGTCCCATCTATCGGTTCCTACATGCGGCAATGCCGCCGCTGTCGCTCTATCTGGCGGTCCTGACCTTCTACGCCACTGCTGGCGATCTTGAGGTTTCGATCGTCGCGCGGCAGACGTTACTGCGCTACGCAGCCATTGTTGCTTGGATAGCTCTGGCATGGTTCGCGCTGCGGCTTGTCGATGCCATCGCCCGCATCGTGACCGGGCGCATGCATCGAGCCGAACGTCGTCAGGCCGTCACGATCGTCAGCTTCCTTCGCCGCGGCGCAAAAGTGTTGTTGCTGGCTATCGCATTCGTGGCTGTGCTGGATACGGTCGGGCTGGATGTGACTACCGGCATCGCAGCACTCGGCATTGGCGGCCTTGCACTGGCGTTGGGAGCGCAGAAAACCATCGAGAACCTGGTCGGTTCGGTCACGTTGATCGCCGACAAGCCCGTGCAGGTGGGTGACGCTGCGCAGATCGGCGATGTGTTTGGAACGGTCGAAGATATCGGAATGCGTTCCACTCTCGTGCGAACGCTGAACCGCACGCTTGTATCGATCCCCAACGGATACCTCGCATCGGAGCGGATCGAGAATTACGCGCTGCGGGACCGCTTCCTTTTCCATCAGACAATAGGCGTCACTTACGATACCGATGCCCAACAGATGGAGCGATTGCTCGGCGAATTGCGGACCATCATCGCTGAGGACGGGAACATCATCGACGATGATGCGCGGGTCCGTTTCCACGGTTTCGGTAACAGCGCACTACAGATCGAGATATTCGCTTACTTCAATACCCGTTCCTATCCGGAATCGCTGGCAATGCAGGAAACGCTGCTGTTCGCGATCATGCGCAAGCTGGATGAAATCGGGATCGATTTCGCTTTCCCAACGCAGACCATCCATGTGCAAAACGATATCGCCGATTGATCATATGTTACTACCGAGATCACGGCAGAAAGAGACGCGCAGGCCCAGCAGCGCATTAGGCGATACCGGACTTTCGACGTTGGGTTTGGGCGCGTCGCAAAGAGGTTCCGAACATCCGGGCATGACCGGTATCGATTTGCTTGACGACGGCCTTGATGCCTTTGCAATCCGAAAGGTGTTATTGGAATTTGCAGAGCGGTCGATCGATCTGCAATATTACATCTGGCACGATGACCTGACGGGCAATCTGATGCTGGAACAGGTTCGCGCGGCAGCGGCGCGGGGGGTTCGGGTTCGGCTCCTCCTCGATGACAATGGTATTGCAGGATTGGATGATGTGCTCCGCTGGATGGCGGATCTGCCCAACATCGAGATTAGGGTGTTCAACCCCTTCCGCAGCCGCCGTTTAAAACCGCTCGATTTTCTATTCCGCTTCCGCCGCGCAAACCGGCGGATGCATTCGAAAAGCTTCACGGTCGACAATCAGGTAACGATTGTGGGTGGACGCAATATTGGCGACGAATATTTCGCCGCCAAGCGCGAGGGAATGTTTGCCGATCTCGATGCCGTCTGCATCGGTCCGGTGGTGCAGGAAGTTTCCGACTGCTTCGATCGATTCTGGAACTCGCCTCTCGCTGTGCCGATAGATGCACTCGTTCCCGAGGTCGCCGAGACAAGAGCACAGAAGCTGGAAACTCGTATCAGGCGGCTCACGGGTGGGACGCAATCCATTAGCTACGGCAAGCAGGTTGAAGAAGGGTCATTGCTGGGCTGCATCGGGCGGGGAGAGATCGAACTGACTTGGGCGCCGGTTCAGCTGGTCAGCGATCCCCCGGAAAAAGTGCTTGCAGCGCGCGAAACGGGCGGCCCGTTACTCGATGCCCTTACCGGGATAATCGGTGAGCCGACGAAAGAACTGCTGATCGTATCAGCATACTTCGTCCCGACCAAAAATGGGGCCAACGCCCTTGGAGAAATGGCGCAGCGAGGCGTGGACGTGCGGGTGCTGACGAATTCCTACGCTTCCACGGATGTTGGTGCTGTGCACGCGGGTTACGCCAAACATCGCAAACTGCTCATTCAAGCCGGAGTGCAGCTGTTCGAAGTGCCGGCACCCGATGACGAACCCAAAACCGCCCGTAAGTTCGTGCGCACCGGTTCCCGGGAGCGAGACGAAAGCCCAGGTTCAACCTTGCATGCCAAAGCCTATTCCGTGGACGGAACCCGTCTATTCGTAGGGTCGCTCAATTTCGATCCCCGCTCCTTTTCGCTGAATACAGAGTTGGGCATCGTGATCGACAACGTCGCGTTGGCGAAACAAATGCGCCAGTCTTTCGACGACACAATTGCGCGCAACACCTATCGTCTAGTTCTGGACAGCAACGAGCTTGGTTGGATCGACACGCGCGATGATGATCCGGTAATCGAGCGGATAGAACCAGGGACTACATTTTTTTCGCGGATAGCCGTCCGGGCGTTGGAGCGCTTACCGATCGATTGGCTATTATAACATTCGCTCAAAGCGAACCGAATGTCTTCTTATGGGTAACAGGCTCCTCTTTCGGAATGGCCGAAATGAGGGCGCAAAGCTCCCATTCCGTTGCTCTTGTTTCGCAGGCTGCTAACTATTCCTCGATGACCAACTCGATTTCTCCTTGGTCTCCCTATGTGGGGCGCACTTCGATGGTGTCGGCGGGGCGAAAAACGCTCACTTCGGCGTTTGCCGACCTTGTCGTTTCTCGTCAGGGGTTCCAGTCCTACGAATTACCCGATATCTTCTCTGCTCCTGTGGATGAAGGTGAGAACGACGCGGCGCGCGATCTCGTCCGGCTCGAGGCCGAGCATCTGTCTCGCATGTTTGCGAACGGCCGCCTTACCAGTTTTGCACGCCCACTGGGCGGCGGTGAGGTTACCACTATCGCATCTGAGTTTTGGGAACTCGACGATCCGTTGCCGCGCTTCGCAACCGGTGTGTTGAATCTAGAACAATGGGCTGACGAAGGTGCCGAACCAACCCATCGCATCTTCGTCGATGGTCAGCAGTTCGATGGTTGGCTCGCAAGCCTCAAGCCACTCGGACCGCTGTCCAACCGGCAGGTCGAGGAAATCGTCGACCCGCAATTGCGCGCGACAAGGTCTGTTGCCAGACGGAGCGCACAGTGTGGGTTCGGCCAAGCCGACGGGGTAGTGGATGGGCATCAGCATGAGATGTCCACCCCGCCCGGGGTCGGTCCCGAATTTCTCACGGTAAAAGAAGTCAGCACGCTTGTCGGTCGTAGCCGGTCCTCAATCTACGAGGATGAGAAGAAGGGACAATTCCCCGAGCGCGTAAAAATTGGAGCCAGTTCTCGCTGGGCGAAATCCGAAGTGCTTGCCTGGATCGCTGAACAGGCGACAAAGCGCGGCGAAGGCTAGCGTCGCTTGCGTCTGGGGCTATCGACGACCTCTTCGGGCGGTATCGCTCCTTCCATAATCATGTCAGCCCAGCGTTGGGCGAGTTCGCGGCGGCGCGGTTTGTACGCAGCGCGATTATACCGCAGTTCGCTTGCACTCATTCCCTTGGGGGTGTGCGCGAGCATCAGATCGATGATCATGCGATCGGCCAAGAGCCGCACATCGTTGCCTAGTTCCCGCTCAGCCTGTTCGTTCATGATGGTCGAGAAACTGGAGCGCCAGCCATGTGGCACGTGTCGACCCTTGTAGCCTTCGCGATTGTACAGATAGCCGATGGCATTCTCGCTGATTGGCTTGGTGCCTGAACGCGCGCCAGGAAAAGCAAATGACGAGCGTCCCGTGAGCCAGCGCACAGCGCGTAGAGCGTCGACGGCCTGCTTGGAAAGCGGGATCGGATGGCTGAAGGCTTCATCACTGCGCAGGTGGAGCTCCTGCTTGATCTTTTCCGCAGGAACCGTCCACAATGCATCGCTGCTATCGGCTTCGGGATCAGCCCAGTCGATACCAGTGATGTCATTCCATTCCATGAAGCGCACCATGCCGGGACGTTGCGCCGTAAGTGCGAGTATCCTGGCTGCCAAGCGATTAACCGGTGAAGCCCCGGCCCGATCGATATCTGTCATGAATCCTCGTATCGCTTCGACAGACAGCAAGGCCGGATAGCGCTTTGCGGGAGGCAGTGGTCTCAACGCATCATTGATTGCGGTGGCGGGGTTCTCGAGCTTCGCGCCCTCGGCATTTGCATAGCGATAGACTGCGGCAACACGCTGTTTGAGTCGCCTTGCCGTCTCGATGGCACCACGATTTTCAACCTTGCGCAGGACGGCCAGGAGCAGCGGCTTGTCGATATCGGCCAACGGCATGGAGCCAAGATCGGGAAAGATGTCACGCTCGAGGCTGGTGATGACGTCGTTAGCGTGCACAGGCTTCCAGCGTCCCAATTGAAGCGCGTGCCATTCGCGGGCCACCACTTCGAAGGACTTTGACACCCCCTCGTCCCCGACGAGACGCCCGCGTTTCACAGCATGCCGAGGGTCCCGTCCTTCGCGAAGTATCTTCTTCGCCTCGTCACGTTTTTCACGTGCTTCGGCGAGAGAGACCTCAGGATATGTGCCCAAAGTGAGCAAGCGCTCCTTCTTTTCGAACCGATATTTATAGCGCCAGCTTATGTGCCCCTTGCCTGATATGTGCAGGTGAAGTCCGCGGCTATCGGTGAGCTTGTAGGCCTTGTCCCTCGCCGCTGCCGCGCGCGCAGCCTTATCCGTCAGCATCCGATACCCCCAATCCGCACTCACGTTACCCCCAATCTACCCCCGCATGCCCTCGGCTAGGGGTAAATTGGCATGGACAACATAGGAG
>NZ_WTYC01000009.1 GCF_009827325.1 Qipengyuania vulgaris
CCAGCTTACGTAAAGCCGTTCGTGAAGCGCCAGAAGAACGATGCTGCGGATGCCGAGGCCATCTGCGAGGCGGCGCAGCGCCCGAGCATGCGGTTCGTGCCAGTAAAGACCGAAGCACAGCAAGCAGCCGCGCTGGTGTTCCGGGCCCGCGACCTGCTGGTCAAGCAACGCACGCAGATCAGCAACGCCGTTCGCGGTCACATGACCGAGCATGGCTGGATCGCGCCGCAAGGCCTGGCGCACATGAAGAAGCTGGCCGCACTGCTTGAGGATCCCGACGCGGTTCCCGAGAGCGCACGGCCGGTACTGGAGATAATGCTCGATCAGATGGCAGTGCTCAGCGAGCGCATTGCCGAACTTGACCGGGAGATCGCCCGGCGTGCCCGCGAAGACGAGACCGCGCGGCGGCTGATGACGATCCCGGGCATCGGACCGATCACGGCAACCGCGATCACCGCACTTGCACCTCCGCCCGGCACCTTTGCCAAGGGCCGCGACTTTGCCGCATGGGTCGGGCTTACACCGCGCCAGCACTCGACCGGCGGCAAGCAGAGGCTCGGCGCGATCTCGAAGATGGGCGAGCGAACGCTGCGGCGGCTGCTGATCATCGGCAGCAGCGCGGTCGTGCTCCAGGCAAGCAGGCGCGGCGCACCCGCGGGATCGTGGCTGGAACAGATGATGGCGCGCAAGCCGCGCATGCTGGTGACGGTGGCGCTCGCGAACAAGACCGCGCGCATCGTCTGGGCAGTGCTGACGAAGAACGAGGATTACAGGGCTCCGGTCTCGGTCGCGGCGTAAGCCGGGCCGGACCAGAGGTCGCCGGAAGGACGTAGGCGGACGAAGGAGAGTATGGCAAAACAGTCGGCGAGACGGGACCGGAAGAACCAGGGCTTTCCACCGTGCTTCATCAGTACGCTGAGGGTGATGTGGTTCCGGTCCGCGAACTCCCATACGGGCCCGCAGCACGAAAAGCTGCACCAGGAGGCCGGACAGATGGCAGCATCCGACTACGTGCCAAACCTCTCAAAATACCGCTTGCATCCTGCGGGGCGTCCACAGATGGAAAGCGGACATCCTTGGCTATCTTCGGGTCGTCACTAGAATGGCCGCCTTTCTCTGCAAATTCTGAAAGCAGACGCCCTCGGTTTAATAAAGCTTCACGCACACGAGTATTCGTCCCGAAAGCATTCACTACCGCACCCCTCGTTTAGATACGCACTCGCGAAAAGACCCGACCGCGCGAAGGCTCTTTTCAAATGCCAATTATATGCGCCCATCGAATCAGAGGCAGTATCGAAGCGTAGTTATCGCTCCAAGGTTTTTCCAATGGCGGCTCCAGCTCGCCCCATTCTCCTATACCAGTGGCACTGAGTATGCGGTCTTGCGTAGGTTGATCCCGCGTTATCAGCACCCAATCCGATGCGACCTGGCCATTTGCCCGCCCGACCATGTCCTCGCGGATCGCCGCTGCGCACCCACACTCCAGCGCCGCAGCGGAAAGGACCGGCTGTAGCTCCAGAAAACGGTTTGAAATGTGTACGAGCAACGCACCATCGAATTTTAATGTGTTCAGGTAAACGCCGATCGCCTCGACCGTCAAAAGATGCAGTGGGATCGCATCGGAAGAAAATGCATCGACGACGAGAACATCGTATTGGTTCGCCGGTTCCTCCTCCAGCGCGATACGTGCATCGCCGATCACAATTTCGCTTTCCGGCGCACAACGCGACAGGAAGGAAAATCTCCCCGTAGAGGAGTAGTTTAGTACTTCAGGATCAATCTCGTAGAACCGATAAGTTTGCTCCGGCCTGCGGTAACAAGCGACAGTCCCTACCCCTAGGCCGACTACGCCGACGCTGGAACGTTCACCGTAGAGATCAACCGTTCTATCAAGTACCATGCCAACACCCGAACTGCGGCCGTAATAGGCAGTTGGCTCAAGTCGTTTTTTAGGATCGAGAAACTGTCGCCCATGCATGGTTGTTCCATGAATGAGTACCCTCTGTCCGACGGTCTCGTCATCTCGAACGTTGTAGATGCCAAAATAGCTGCGAGTGCGATCCCCCTTGGAATATGCATCTAAATGGCCGACAATGCCGAGCGCCGTCATGAGCAATACTAAGAACATAAGGAACTCAAAGCGGCTGAGTTTCACAAACATCGCAATTGCCGCCATCGCCAGAACTCCGGCGAGTGCGAGCATGGAGTTGTCGTAGAGATTGGCCCAAAATGCCAGAAGGCTAAGCGCGCTAAGGATTACAGCGGTACCGAAGACGACAAAAAGCCGTAGTTTCTTGCTCTGGACCAACCTCTCCTTCCAAGGGGGCGATTGACCTAACGGTAGTAGCAGCGCTGCGGCGAAGACCAGGATCGGGTGCTCCCACACCCAATCGAACAGAGCCGGAGCAATAAGAGCGGAAAACAGGCCGCCAACCACTCCACCAACTGACATTGCGAGATAAAAAAGAGTCAATTGTCCGGGCGGAGGGCGCAGGTCGAACAGTTTAGCATGCAGGGCCACAGAGACTACAAAAAGCATTCCGACCGAAGCCAGCGCGACAACCAGCCCGTCACCCGATTGCGGAATCATCGCCATCCCGCCGACCACCAGCAAAATTGCAGGTGCAATCGTGGTAAAAAACCGGGCGAGTTGCCGATTTTCCGCGAACCCGGGCACATAGCTAAGAAGGTAGAGGCCAAGGGGGATAACCCATAGCAACGGCATTGCAAAAATATCAGTAGTGAGGTGGGTCGTGGTGGAAAGCATCATGCCCGAAGGCACAGCAGCTAAAGCGACCCAAATCAGTAATTTGCCCGGCGGCACAGGCGCAAGATTCTCGCCAAGTTGTGTTGATGCCGGCAAGTCTTGCGCATGCCACCGTGCCCAAGCCAAAAGTGATACAAGAACCAGCAACACTGCATAGCCGACTGACCAAACCATCGCTTGGGTTTCAAGGGTCAATAATGGTTCGATAATAAGGGGGTAGCTAAGCAAGCCACTAAAACTTCCAAGGTTTGATGCCGCATACAACGGATAGGGGTCTCCGGCGTCAGGGTCAGCGCCATACCAACGCTGAACCAGAGGGGCCTGCGCGGAAACGAGAAAAAACACCGGGCCAATACTTGCTAAAATAAATGCAGGCACCCAAAACACTTCTAGCCCCGCGCCAAAACTGGGTATGTCCACAAGAGTTATCGGCAACGTCAACCCAGCCATGACCAAAAGAGCTAGTTGCAAGCCTATTTGAAGGCGCACCGGCAATCGCCTGATCGCATGAGCATAGGCATAGCCGCCGAGCAGCAGCGCTTGATAGACGAGCATGGCACTGTTCCAAACGTTTGGCGCGCCGCCAAGCCTCGGGAGAACCAATCGAGCCACCATCGGCTGTACTAGAAACAGCAAGAAGCTTCCCGCAAAAATTGCGGATACAAATAGAGCGCGGCGTGAGGAATTCAAATACGATGCTCCTGTTGATCGCAGTGTAGCCATACCTAGACCATAGGTCTTCCTGCAGCGTTGCTATGGTAAAACTCAATACTTTCGGGTTAATGCATGCTTGGCTATATAATTCGGCGCATTGAACCAAGCGATGCATCAATATCCGGGATGCCTGTCTTGGGAGGATGCGATCGATCTTATCCGTCCTGCGAACGATTTGTTGGCGGACGAACTTGCGGAATTTTACGACAGGTGCTTGGTTCACAATCGGTCTCGCCCACAATGTTAGCGGAGTCCGCAATCGGGTCGTAAGCGGAATGTCCGGTTTCAGCGCAGAATATCAGATAGCGGCTGGTCTGTTTTTGGCGTGATCTTCGAGAACCGCGAACGACCGGTTAGGGGTGGTTAGCTGACCTCAGACCTGTAGCCTTCTGCCCATTCTCTGAAGACCCCCATAACTGCCGAAACGTCGGTCGGACCACACGCCGCTTTGAAGCGCACGCCATCTGCCGAGGCAATCCACCAGCTTCCCCGCTCACGCCATTCGTCCAAGTCGCTAGCTACTTCACCGTGCATGGACTCGAACCATCGTCCTTCTAAAACCGTCTCGCGCAGATCGATTTCTACAGTCCACCCCGGATTGTCCAAGGTTTCGATCTTGATCCCGTAGGAATGCTCCCAGTCGTTATTGCATTCACGAACATACCAGTTCGTCAGCCATTCAAGATTATCTTCAGTCATGACTGTTTGTCGCCCAACTTGCGAGCGTCCGCAATCGGGTCGTTCGCTCTCCGCCTGCGACTCCAGTTCACCGATTTGGGGCGTCAGCGGGATATGGGTAACCCACCGCAAACATCGTTCCACCTTCCGATGCTGGCCAGAACGAGATCAGAAACTTCACCTCGGTGTCACACATGGTGGTTGACCATGTCTCGTAGGTAACTTGTTCTTTTCCCACTCTATAGGCTTCGCCTGGCAGAAAGTCCTCCGGGTGGACAGCCGCCTCGACTGCGGAGATTACACCACAATCGTTTCGCGCTTGGCCTATAAGCTGGATCTGGCGAAGTGTGTCCTTGATAAGATCAAGGTTAGCCGTAGTCCGACCAGTAAATCGGAGTTGCTCAGCCATTGCTGGAGTGGAGCAAACCGTCAAAGTGGCTGCAATCGCGAAGGTGGCGCGAGCGATACATGCTAGTCCCATAGCTGCGGTATGCCCTTGTAATTCAACGACCGCAATGGCGTCGCAAGCGGACAGTCCGCTCTAGGCACCCCTCATGCCGAGAAATTCATTCACCAGTGGGGTGGGAAGCGGCCATTCAACCGAAATAAACAATCGCGGCAATGGATGCGACAAGCACTAGGGCGATTCCGAGGAGTGCCCATTGCACTTTCAACGGCAAAGTCTCGAAGATCCAGTCAAAGAGGCTATCCAGCATTTACTTAAGGTACATAACGAGCATTTTTCCGCAATGTCGTCGTTAGCAGACAGTCCGCTAGCCGCACTGTGCCCTATGCAGCAGCTTGTGATCCGCCAGCACCAGCGCCATCATCGCCTCGACTACCGGCGTTCCGCGGATGCCGACGCAGGGGTCGTGGCGGCCCTTGGTGCGGACTTCGGTCGCCTCGCCCTGCCGGTCGATACTGGCAACCGGGGTCAGGATCGAACTGGTCGGCTTGAAGGCCACGCGGCAGACCACCGGCTGGCCGGTCGAGATGCCGCCCGCGATGCCGCCCGCGTGATTGGCCGCGAATTCGGGGCCGTCCGCTCCCGGTGACATGGCATCGGCATTCTGCTCGCCGCTCAGGCGCGCGGCGTCGAAACCGTCGCCGATCTCCACGCCCTTGACCGCGTTGATGCTCATCATGCCGGCCGCAAGATCGCTGTCGAGCTTGGCGTAGATCGGCGCGCCCCAGCCTGCGGGGACACCTTCCGCCACGCATTCGACCACCGCGCCGAGCGATGATCCCGCCAGCCTCGCATCGTCGACCAGCGCTTCCCACCGCTTCGCCGCCTCCGCATCGGGACACCAGAAGGGATTGCGCGCAATCTCCTCGCGGTCGAAATTGGCCGGGTCGATCCGGTGGCCGCCGATCTCCGCGACATAGGCGAGGATGCTTACCTCCGGAATGACCAGCCTGCCGATCGCGCCTGCCGCAACCCGCATCGCGGTCTCCCTCGCGCTCGATCTCCCGCCGCCGCGATAGTCGCGGAAGCCGTATTTCGCGTCATAGGCATAGTCGGCATGGCCGGGGCGATAGGTGTTCGCGATCTCCGAATAATCCTTCGACCGCTGATCGGTGTTCTCGATCAGCAGGCTGATGGGAGTGCCCGTCGTCTTTCCTTCGAACACGCCTGACAGGATGCGGACCTCGTCCGGCTCCTTGCGCTGGGTGGTGAACTTGTTCTGCCCCGGCTTGCGCGCATCGAGGAAGGGCTGGATGTCGGATTCCGCCAGCGCAATTCCGGGCGGGCACCCGTCGACCACCGCGCCGATGGCCGGGCCGTGGCTCTCGCCCCAGGTGGTAAACCGCAAAGCCCTTCCGAATGTATTCCAGCTCATGGGCTGCGGTTTGGCTCAACTTGCGGGCGCTGTCCAATGTGGAGGGCGTAGGATTTTTTGGTTCACGCAAAGGCGCTCCGGATGCCGGGCGGAAAGCAGACGATACTTTCCTACATCCGCGCTGTTGTGTCACGGACAGGCGCCGCGTAGCACCGGCCGCGTGGCCGCCTCGCATACACATTCCCCAGCCCGAATGCGTACGGCACTGGCGATGCGTTTTTCGGGTGAACTTTGAGTGAACTTTGGGGGATGGCGCGGGTGCCCCCCTTTCCAAGTGCGGTCCTGATAGGCAAGAACAAAACGCGCTCAAGCAGCGGAGCGGTAGCGCAGAAAGAAACCCGCTCAACCAGCGGAGCGGTAGCGCAGAAAAAAACCCGCTCAGGCAGCAGAGCGTAGCGCAGGAAGAGACTTATGATTGCCAAGCTCAAGGGCCTGCTCGACGAAACCGGCGCCGACTGGGCGGTGATCGACGTCTCGGGCGTCGGCTATCTCGTCCATTGTTCGTCGAAGACGCTCGCCGCGCTGGGCGAGAAGGGTGAGGCCTGCACCGTCTATACCGACCTGCAGGTATCCGAGAACGACATGCGGCTGCTCGGTTTTGCCGAGGCGGCGGAGCGTGACTGGTTCCGCCTCCTCACGCAGGTGCAGGGCGTGGGCAGCAAGGTCGCGCTGGCGATCCTATCGGCGCTGTCGACCGGCGAGGTGCAGCAGGCCTGCGCCCGGGGCGATGCCGCCACGGTAGCGCGCGCGCAGGGGGTAGGCCCGAAGCTGGCCGGGCGGATCGTCAACGAATTGAAGGACAAGGCCGGCGCATTGCCCGCATCGGGCCCGGGAATGGCGGCTGCCGCGCTTCCGGCGGGCGGTGCAAGCGCCGATGCGGTGAGCGCGCTCGAAAACCTCGGCTTCAAGCCCGCCGTGGCCGCGCGCGCTGTGGCGGCAGCGCAAGGCGAACTGGGTGAAGGCGCGAGTGAGGGCGAGCTTATCCGGGTGGCGCTGAAGAAGGCCGCGGGATGACGACACGCACCGCCACCTGCATGTGCGGCCAACTCAGCGCGACTTGCGCGGGCGAGCCGGTGCTTATTTCGGTATGCCACTGCCTCGATTGCCAGAAGCGTAGCGGCTCGTCCTTCGCCGCGCAGGCACGCTTTCGTGCGGAGGAAGTGGAGCTGTCGGGCGAAAGCAGGACCTGGAGCCGCGCAGGCGACGAGGGCGGGGTGGCGACCTTCCATTTCTGCCCGACCTGCGGCTCGAACGTCTATTATGTCGCGCAGGCCGAACCGCAGCTGGTGGCCGTCGCCATCGGCGGTTTTGCCGATCCATCCTTTCCGCAACCCGACTATGTGGTTTACGAAGAGCGCAGGCATGGCTGGGTGAAGATCGTGGGCGAGGGGATCGAACGTTTTGACTGACCAAGTTCGGCATAACGGTAAGGTGGCAGCGTGACCGAACCCGTCCCTCTCCATTCACCTGACCGGCAGCCGGAAGACCCGGATGCGGCGCTGCGGCCGAAGTCGCTCGCCGAGTTCGTCGGGCAGAAGGCAGCGCGCGAGAACCTTCGCGTGTTTATCGAGGCCGCCAAGGGGCGCGGCGAGGCGATGGACCACGTGTTGTTTTTTGGCCCGCCCGGCCTCGGCAAGACCACGCTGGCGCAGATCGTGTCCAAGGAACTGGGCGTCGGCTTCCGCGCCACCAGCGGGCCGGTTATCGCCAAAGCAGGCGACCTTGCCGCGCTGCTGACCAATCTCGAACCCAACGACGTGCTCTTCATCGACGAGATCCACCGGCTCAATCCGGTGGTCGAGGAGGTGCTCTATCCGGCGATGGAGGACCGCGCGCTCGACATCATCATCGGCGAGGGGCCATCGGCGCGCAGCGTGCGGATCGACCTGCCGCCCTTCACTCTGGTCGGCGCCACCACGCGGCAGGGTCTTCTCACCACGCCCTTGCGCGACCGGTTCGGCATCCCGGTGCGGCTCAATTTCTACACCGAGGACGAACTGCTCAGGGTCGTCACCCGCGGGGCGGGTCTGCTGGGCATGGGGATCGACGAGGGCGGCGCGCGCGAGATCGCCCGCCGCTCGCGCGGAACCCCGCGTGTCGCGGGCCGCCTGATGCGGCGCGTGCGCGACTTCGCCAGCGTTCTGGGCGAGCCGACCGTTACCACGCGGGTCGCCGACGAGGCGCTGACCCGGCTCGAGGTCGATCGGCTGGGCCTCGATGCGATGGACCGGCGCTATCTCACCATGATCGCCACCACCTACAAGGGTGGACCCGTGGGCGTGGAGACGCTCGCCGCGGGCCTCTCGGAACCCCGCGATACGGTGGAAGAGGTGATCGAGCCTTACCTGATCCAGCTCGGCCTGATCGCCCGCACGGCGCGCGGCCGCATGCTCAACGACGGCGGGTGGGAGCACCTGGGGATCGCGCCGCCAAGCAAGCCGCAGACGGACATGTTCGACAAATAGCTATTGCCGGGTGGGCAGTTCGGCGGCTTTCCAGGCGAGAATGCCGCCTTCCATGTGCACGGCCGTGGAACCGGTCGCCTCGGCCAGGCGCTCTGCGGCGATGCCGGAACGGCGGTCGGAGCGGCAATAAAGGATGCGGTCCCGCCCTTCCGCGTCGGGAAGAGCGGCCGGATCGAACTCGTCGACCGGGATGTTGATCGCGCCCGCGATGTGGCCTTCGGCAAACTCCTCGCGGGTGCGGACATCGATCAACTGGATCGCTTCACCGGCTTCCAGCCGGGTCGCGAGGGCCTGTGGTTCGATGGTGAGCACCCCGGCCGCACGCGGGCCGGGGGTCTCGGTATCAGGATAGGGAGCCGCGTTCCCGCAGGCGGCGAGGCATGCCGCCGAAAGCAGGAGCAGTGCCCCTCGCAGCATCAGGCCGCAGCCAGCTTGCGCAGCACGTAATGGAGGATGCCGCCGTTGCGGTAATATTCCATCTCGTTCGCCGTATCGATGCGGCAGAGCGCGGTGAAGCTGGCCTTCGAGCCGTCTTCATGCGTCACTTCGACTTCCACGTCCTGGCCGGGTGTGAGGTCGCCAAGGCCCTTGATCGTAAACGTGTCGTTCGCGCCAAGGCCGAGGCTCTGGCGGGTGTCGCCTTCCTTGAACTGCAATGGCAGCACGCCCATGCCGATCAGGTTGGAACGGTGGATACGCTCGTAGCTTTCGACGATCACGGCGCGCACACCGAGAAGGATGGTGCCCTTCGCTGCCCAGTCGCGGCTGGAGCCGGTGCCGTATTCCTTGCCGGCGATCACCACCAGCGGCGTGCCGTCTTCCTTGTGCTTCATCGCCGCGTCGTAGATCGGCATCTGTTCGCCCTTGTAGAGCGTTTCGCCTCCTTCGACGCCGGGGACCATTTCGTTCTTGATGCGGATGTTGGCAAAGGTGCCGCGCATCATCACTTCGTGGTTGCCGCGGCGCGAGCCGTAGGAGTTGAAGTCCGACTTCGAGACCTGGTGGCTCTTGAGGTATTCACCCGCCGGGCTGTCTTCCTTGATCGAACCCGCCGGACTGATGTGATCGGTGGTCGTCGAATCGCCGAGAATGGCGAGCGGCTTTGCATCGGTGATATCGGTCACCGGTGCGGGTTCCATGCTCATTCCCTCGAAGAACGGCGGGCTGGCAACATAGGTGCTGGTCGGGTTCCAGCGATAGGTGTCGCTGGCTTCGACCTTGATCGCCTGCCAGTGCTCGTCGCCCTTGTAGACGTCGGCATAGCGGCGGGTGAACATTTCGCGGTCGATATTGGCGGCGCGGTGCTGCGCAATTTCGTCATTCGTCGGCCAGACATCGGCCAGCATCACGTCCTTGCCGTCCTGGTCCTGCCCCAGCGGCGTCTCGGTGATGTCCTTTGTCACCGTGCCGAGGATCGAATAGGCGACCACCAGCGGCGGCGAGGCGAGGAAGTTGGCACGCACGTCGGGCGAGACGCGGCCTTCGAAATTGCGGTTGCCCGAAAGAACGCTGGCGGCGACGATATCGTTGCCGTTGATCGCCTTGCTGATCGGCGGGGCGAGCGGACCCGAATTGCCGATGCACGTGGTGCAGCCGTAGCCGACGAGGTCGAAGCCCATGGCATCGAGATCGGTCTGCAGGCCCGATTTCACGAGATAGTCGGTAACCACCTGCGATCCCGGTGCCAGGCTGGTCTTGACCCAGGGCTTCGGTAGCAGGCCTTTCTCATGCGCCTTTTTGGCGACGAGACCCGCGGCGATCAGCACGTCGGGGTTGGAGGTGTTGGTGCAGCTCGTGATCGCGGCGATAACCACGTCGCCGTCACCGACGTCGTGGTCCTTGCCTTCGACCGCGACGCGGACCGGTGCATCCTTCTTGTAGATCGACTTGAGATCGGTGTTGAACAGCTCATCCACTTCGGGAAGCGCGACACGGTCCTGCGGGCGCTTGGGGCCGGCAAGGCTGGGGACGACCTTCGACAGGTCGAGATCGAGCGTCTTGGTGAACACCGGCTCGTTCTCCGGCGTGAACCACATGCCCTGTTCTTTCGAATAGGCTTCGACCAGCGCAATGGTTTCCTCGTCGCGGCCGGTCAGGCGCATGTAGTCGAGCGTTTTGTCGTCGATACCGAAGAAACCGCAGGTCGCGCCGTATTCGGGCGCCATGTTGGCGATCGTTGCACGATCGGCGAGCGTAAGGTTGGCAACGCCCTCGCCGTAGAATTCGACGAAGCGGCCGACAACGCCGACTTCGCGCAGCATCTGCACACAGGTCAGCACGAGGTCGGTCGCGGTCACGCCTTCGGCCATTGCGCCGGTCAGCTTGAAGCCGACCACTTCGGGTATCAGCATTGAGATCGGCTGGCCGAGCATGGCGGCTTCCGCTTCGATGCCGCCAACGCCCCATCCCAGCACGCCAAGGCCGTTGATCATGGTGGTGTGGCTATCGGTGCCGACGCAGGTGTCTGGATAGGCGGTCAGCTGGCCGTTATCGTCTTCGCTGCTCCAAACGCCCTTGCCGATGTATTCCAGGTTCACCTGGTGGCAGATGCCGGTGCCCGGGGGCACGGCGGAGAAGTTGCGGAAGCTCTTCGAACCCCACTTGAGGAAGTCGTAACGCTCGGCATTGCGGGCGTATTCGAGCTCGACATTCATGTCGAACGCCTTGGGATGGCCGAATTCGTCGACCATGACCGAGTGGTCGATTACCAGGTTCACTGGAACCTGCGGATTGATCTTGGAAGTATCCCCGCCGAGCTTGCCGATGGCATCGCGCATGGCAGCAAGGTCGACCACGCAAGGTACGCCGGTGAAATCCTGCAGCAGCACGCGCGCCGGGCGGTACTGGATTTCCTTGCCGGTCTTGGGGTCCTTCTGCCAGTCGGCAATCGCCTGCGCGTCGTCGGTGGAAACAGTGAAGCCGCCATCCTCGAAGCGCAGCATGTTTTCCAGCAGGACCTTCAGGCTGAAGGGAAGCCTGGAAACGTCTCCGATTTTCTCGGCCGCCTTGTCGAAGGAATAATAGGCATATTCCTCGCCGTTGACTGTGAGAGTGGAGCGTGTTCCGAGCGTGTCCTGGCCGACCTGGGTCATGCGGGAGAAATCCTTTCTGTCTGGAGCCGTCACACCACCAATGGGCAGGGCGGCCAAATGTGCCGCGCCTGTGCGCTGTGATGGCCAAAAAATCAAGGGTCGCCGCCCGCCGGACACGCTTGATCGGGAACCGGAACGGTTGCTTATTGCTTATTAGGGCAAAATTCGGGCAAACGCAGCGCACGGTCGATAATGGCGATAGCGCGCGGCCCAATGAGGAGTTGAAACCATGAGTGTCCTGCTGGACGCGACGGACAAGTCGCGCCGAACCCTTCGTCTCGCCGTAGTTACTGCTGCCCTTGGTGTGGCCGGTATGTTTACCGCAGCCTTCACCTTTGCCGGCCAAGAAGCTCAAGCCAGTGAAGCTGGGCCCGCCGCGGTAGCAAGCGCCGAACGTTAAAGCGCGGTCTGCTCGGGTCGCCGCCTGCGGGTGGCGATCCAGCACCCTGCGACGATCAGCAGCGCACCGATGATGGTCGCGCCGCCAACCCCTTCCCCGAAATAGAGCCAGCCGAAGAGCGAGGCCCAGAGAAAGCCGGTATATTCTATCGGAACGAGTTGTTGCGCCTGCGCGCGGGCATAGGCCCATGCAAAGAACAGCGCAGCGCCCACCGCCAGCAACGCTCCTGCGCCTATTTCCAGCCATGCGCGGGTGTCGGGCCACTTGAGGAGGAAAGGCGCGCCAGCCAGCAAAACCAGCGTCACCACCCCGTTCTGGAAGGTGCTGACCTCTGTCGGACCGGCGACCAGCGCCTGCTGCCGCTGAAGCACGAGGTTCCAGGCATAGAGAATGGCCGAAACTCCAATCAGCGCGAGCCCCGTGGCGGCATCGTCGGTCATGGTCTGGCGTCCGAGGCGGTCGCCAACGATCACGATTACGCCAGCAAGTCCCAGCAGCGCCGCCATGACCGCCCTCCGTTCGATCTGCTCGCCGAGCAGGATGGCGGAGAGATAGAGCGCGATCAGGGGCGCGACGAAGCTGATCGCAATCGCCTCTGCGAGTGGCAGATGTACGAGTGAGGCGAAAAAGGTCCAGCCCATGAAGGCGACCACCACCCCGCGAATCAGATGAACCCGCCACACTGCCCGCACCGGCAGCTTGCCGCCCCGCCACCACCAGATGGGGGCGATGATGGCAAAGCCGATGGCGCAGCGCAGGAGATAGGCGCTGTAGGCGCCAATCGCGATGCTGGCGCTTTTCATCACCGCATCCATCGCAGAATAGAGCGCGATCCCCGCAAGGGCCGCCAGGATCGGCTTGATCGGTGGGTCGCTGGCGCTCATTACCCTTGCCATAGGATGCTCCGGCGAATGCGTCACCCGGTTCAGCAGTGGGTAAGCCGGGATCGCCAATTGTGTTGGAAAGTTTATAGTAGATAGCGCCGAACAAACGGGGCTTTACCCGTTCCCGGCAACTCTGGTGGGCCAATATGAAGCATTTGAAGATCATCACCGGTACCGCGATTACTGCGGCCATCCTTGCCACTTCGGCAGGCGCGCAGGACGCCGCGCCCGAAAGCATCCTCCCGCAGGTCGGTGCTCAGCAGGCCGCGCCCGCTGCCCAGCCGAAAGCAGCCCAGTCGGTTGACGAAGCGTTCGGCGATATCCGCATGCAAAGCGGCGAAGTGGTGCAGGAAGTGCCCTCGCTCGAAGGCGTTTGGACCATTTCTCAAGCCGAAGACCTGCTTGCTTACATCCCCGGCATGAAGGCGGAAGGCCTCAATCCGTCGGATTATCGCGCGTCCGAGTTGAAGGCGGCCATTGCCGCAGGCGAGGGCGAAGAACTCAACAGGCTGGCCAGCGAAATATTCGTCTGGATGGTCGAGGACTTGCGCGACGGGCGTACGCCGATGGATTCGCGCCGCCAGTGGTTCGTCGTCGATCCGGACGCCGACCGCATGCCGACCTGGAAGCTGCTTGAAGATGCGCTGGCGAGCGGCGATATCACCGGGACGTTCGCTTCTCTCAACCCGGTTCATCCTGATTATTCGGCCATGCGCAAAGAACTCGCGACCGCGACCGATCCGGCGCGCATCAAGCTGATCCGCGCGAACATGGACCGCTGGCGCTGGCTGCCGCAGGACCTCGGCAAGCAGTATCTCGTCACCAACGTGCCGGAATACATGCTGCGGCTGACGGTCAACGGCAAGATCATCAAGAGCTATCGCACCGTCGTCGGCAAGCCCGGACGAACCGCGACCCCGCAGCTGGCCGAAATGGTCGAGGCCGTCATCTACAACCCGACATGGACAGTGCCGCAGTCGATCGTGAAGGGCGAAGGTCTGGGCGCGAAAGTCCTCAATAATCCCAGCTGGGCCCGCAGTGCCGGGTACAAGGCGACCAAGGGCGCCAATGGCTGGGTCACCGTGGTCCAGCAGCCCGGCCCGAACAATTCGCTCGGCCTGATGAAGCTCGACATGCCGAACGAGCATGCGATCTTCCTGCACGACACGCCCAGCCGCCACCTGTTCAACCAAGACAACCGCGCGCTGAGCCACGGCTGCATCCGTGTGCAGGGCGCGCGCGAACTGGCGATGACCATGTCGATGCTGGGCAATGCCTCCAGCCGCGAGGATATCCCGGCGATCCAGCAGGAAGTGTCGGAGATCACCACGAGCGGCGAATATACCCGCTACGAGATGAAGAAGCAGTGGCCGGTCTACATCACCTATTTCACGATGGGGACCGACGTGAATGGCGAGATGAGGACCTTCAAGGACCTCTACGACCGCGATGCGCCGGTGCTCGCGGCGCTCGACGCTCCCCGCGTTTCCGACCGTGCCCGCGAAACGAGCGAGGAAGCCGTCGAGATCATCGACGACATGCAGATCAGTTGATGTCTGGTGAGGAAGCGTCCTCGTGGCGCTTCTTCATAAGGCCGCGCCAAAGGGATATCGCGCTCGGCAAGGCAAAGCTTCCGCAAATATATAGCCATGTCGCGAGACCGGACCATTCAAAGTCGTCCAAACCACCAGCTGACCAGAAAAGCAGCAGGATCGGCAGGGCGGCGAAGGCCAGTATGATTGCATGCGATTGCCAGCGACCCAAGCGATAGCGGTTCACCATGACTGCAGCAGGCGTTCCGAACAGGGCGGTGGCTAGAAGCACGACAGGTCCGGCTACTGCTGCGGACATGATGAAGACGCTTACCAATCCGACCAGGTAATCGGGCATTGTTGGAGATCCGCCCTCCAAATTTCCCAGAGCCGTAATGCCAGAGAAGCACAGGGCGCCAACCAAAAGCCCGTGTAACGTCGCCGATCATAAAAGGTCGCCGACTTCACGAAGCCTGTTCCTGCGCTCCATCAGTGCGCTCCATCAGATAGTCAGAAAACGCCCGGATTGGTCCGTTCGAAGGTCCCGCCATATTCGTTGCGCAGCAGTTCAGTCTGCGCGATGGGCGGGGTCAGACGGCTGCCGTCTGCGGCCAGGCCGATACTGTCGGCGAACAGCAGGCGGCCGCCGCTCAGCTTCAGCAGGACATTGTCGAACTGCTCCGGTCCAAGCGCAAAACAGCCGTTGGACCGACCAAGCCGGCCCCATTCCTGCACATGCTCTGGCTTAGCGTAATCGGCTTGATGCATTACGATGGCCCGCGGCAGGGCATTGGAGTTCGTCGGATCGAGGCCGTCGAGGCGGATCGAAGTGCCGTAGCGGCCCGTGTACCAGCTGCGCGTCATATAGGCGCCGCGGCTGGTCGCCTCGCTGCCTTCGATGTTGGAATAGCGTTTGAGCCAGCCGTCATGCTCGCTGTCCGAGCCCGTGCCGTGGCTGACGTGGTAGCTTTCGATCCGTTCGTTCACCAGATCGACGAAATGGAAGCGGCGCTGCGAGGAATGCAGCGCGAAATCGGCGATGCCGACGATGTCCTTCTTCCAGATCCCGTCGCCCACACGGGCCAGTTGCTCGCGGGCGAGAGCGAAAAGCTGGGTGTCACGGCTGGCGGTAGGGTTTGGCTGGGCGAAAGCGCGGCCCGCCAGACTGGTGGCGGCTCCCGCGGCAAGTGTGCCCTTGAGAAGATCGCGGCGGTTCATGCTGTCACTCTATAGCAAGGTGAAGACTATCGGAAGCTGAACGATCAAATTCCGCATTGGTTCGCGCGCAGGTGAGCATGGAAAACGCGTGCCGGTCCGCCACTTCGCGCGGATCTTCGCCATACCCGCCGCCCAGGGCGCTGGCCACGGGCAACCCCCGCTCCCGGATTGCGCCAATGACGTAGGCATCCCGCCGCGCGATTCCTGCATCGGTCAGCGCCAATCGTCCGAGCCTGTCTTTCCCATGCACGTCCACTCCTGCCTGGAAGAGCACGAGATCGGGAGAAAACTCGTCGACGACGCCGGGAAGGTGCCGGTCCAGCGTTTCGAGATAGCCGTCATCGTCCACGCCGTCGGGCAGCGGCACGTCGAGGCTGGAGCGCGCCTTGCGAACGGGGAAGTTCTTTTCGGCGTGGAGCGAGAGGGTGAAGATGTCGTCACGCCCCGCAGTCAGGCTGGCCGTGCCGTCGCCCTGATGCACGTCGAGGTCGACGATCAGCACCCGGCGCGCGTCATCTTCCGCGATCAGGCGATTGGCGCAGACGGCAAGGTCGTTGAACACGCAATAGCCCGCGCCGGTATCATAGAGCGCGTGATGGCTCCCGGCGGCGGAATTGGCCGCATAGCCATGCCGCATGGCCAGCTGCGCGGCGAGCCAGGTCCCGCCATTGGTATGTGCCACGCGCTGCGCGATATGCGGCGTTACCGGAAAACCGATCCGCCGTTCCTTCTCTCTCGGGACGCTGGCGGTGAAGACCGCCTCGACATAGTCGGGACAATGCACCCCCTCCAGCCAGCGGCGCGGCATGGGCGGCGGGGCGTGTTCGGTGATCGGATAGCCGCTTTCGCGAAGGGCCACCATCACCGCCATGTAATTGTCGAACCGGAAGGTCCCGCGCGTCGGGGCGGGGGCCATGTAATCGGCGTGATGGACGACGTGGAGCAGGGCTTATTCCGCGGCTTCCCGCGCATGCGGATCGAATGCGATTGCCTCTCCCGCCTCGATGGCGGCAGCCTTTTCCTCGACCAGTTTCACGATATGGTCGAGCATGTCGTCGCTCTCGATATGGTGGTTCTTCACGCCGGAGAGATAGACCATGTGCTTGCCTGAACCGCCACCGGTCAGCCCGATGTCGGTTTCGCGCGCTTCGCCGGGGCCGTTGACCACGCAGCCGAGGACCGAAAGGCTCATCGGCGTCTTGATGTGTTCGAGCCGCTTTTCGAGCGCTTCGACCGTGCGGATCACGTCGAAGCCCTGACGTGAGCAGCTGGGACAGGACACCACGCGGACTCCGCGTGTGCGCAAGCCCAGCGCCTTCAGCATTTCGAAGCCGACTTTCACTTCCTGTTCGGGCTCTGCAGAAAGGCTGACGCGGATCGTGTCGCCGATGCCGGCCCACAGCAGGCTGCCGATGCCGACCGAACTCTTGACCGTGCCGCCGATGAGACCGCCGGCCTCGGTAATGCCGAGATGCAGCGGGCAATCGACCGCGTCCGCGAGCCCGTGATAGGCGGCGACCGCAAGGAACACGTCGCTGGCCTTCACCGCCACCTTGTATTCGTGGAAGTCGTGATCCTGCAGCAGCTTGATATGGTCGAGCGCGCTTTCGATCAGCGCCTCGGGGCAGGGCTCGCCATATTTTTCCAGCAGGTCCTTCTCGAGGCTGCCTGCATTGACGCCGATACGGATCGCGCAGCCATTGGCCTTCGCCGCGCGCACCACTTCGGCGACGCGCTCGGACGAGCCGATATTGCCCGGGTTGATCCGCAGGCAGGCCGCGCCCTTGTCGGCCGCTTCGAGAGCCCGCTTGTAGTGGAAATGGATGTCCGCAACGATCGGGACATTGGCGGCCTTGGTGATTTCGTCGAAATGCGCCGTCGATTCCTCGGTCGGGCAGGATACGCGGATGATGTCCGCGCCCACGTCCTCACACCGGCGGATCTGGTCGATGGTCGCGCCCACGTCCTCGGTCGGCGTGTTGGTCATGGTCTGCACGCTGATTGGCGCATCGCCCCCCACGGGGACATCGCCGACCATGATCTGGCGGGACTGACGGCGCTCTATGGTGCGCCAGGGACGTATCGAGGACATGTCCTGCGATATAGAGGCCCAATGATGAAGGGGCAATGACAGGTCTGCCAATTGACAGGACGGGCCAATTGTCGAACAATCGCGTCAGGGTCCACTCTACGCTTTGCGTTTCAAGAGAGGGGCCTGCGCTTTGCTCCAAGATCCCTGCATGACCGACAGTCGCGCCTGCCGCCTGCTGACCATCCTTTTGCTATATGTCGCGCAGGGCATTCCCATAGGCCTGCTCGAATTCGCGATTCCCGCATGGATGGCCGCCAATGGGGCGACCGGGGCGGAGATTGGATATGTCATCGGCATGGCGGGCATCCCCTGGAGCCTGAAGTTCGTCAACGGGGCGCTGATGGATCGTTATGCCTTCCTCCCCATGGGGCGCAGGCGCGCCTGGCTGATTGGAGCGCAGGTTACGATGGTCGGCGCGCTTCTGGCCTGCGCGCTGATCGAACCGGGACCGCGAGACCACATTCTGCTGGGGCTGATCGCCGCGATTGTCAGTACCGCCGTGGTGTTCCAGGATGTCGCCGCAGATGCACTCGCGGTCGATATTGCCGAACATAGCGAGCGAGGTTTCACCGGAGGGCTGATGTCCGGCGGCCAGGCGCTGGGCATCGCGATTTCCGCGGCCCTGACGGGGACGATCATCTATTTCTACGGCGTAGGTACGGCATATGTGGCCTGCGCGGCAACGATGGCGCTGGTCACCGCCTATCTGATCTGGATGCGCGAACGCACGGGCGAGCGGCGACTGCCCTGGACGCCGGGGGAGGCCCATCCCCTCAGCATCGCCAATCAGCCGGGGGGCTGGTGGCCGATGATCAGGGAAGCTTTCGCGCATATGTTCCGTAAGGATTCCGTGCTGTGGCTGGTGCCGCTGTTCTTGAAGGGAATGGCTTATGGCACGATGACCGTGGCGACACCGTTGATCGCCGCCAATTATGTCGGTTGGAACGAGGCTGAACTCGGCGCGGCCAATGGCGTCGCGCAACTCCTGGCAGCCGTGTCGGCAATCGTTCTGGGCGGATATTTGACCATGAAGATGGGGGCAAAGCGCTGCCAGATCGTCACCATCGGCCTGTTTTCCGCCGCGCTGTTCGCATTCCTGTTGCTGGAATCCTATTGGACGCGGAACGCCGTGATCATGGCGCTCGTGGTCGGTTGGACGGTAATCTACTATGTCGCCAGCGCTCCGCAGGCTGCGATCACCATGATGTTTTGCGATCCCCGGACCGGGGCAACGCAGTTTTCTATCTATATGGCGGTTACCAATCAGGGAATCAGCTTCGCGGGTTTCTCCTACGCGTTCTGGGAGGGGCTCGGCGGTTCTACCGGTCCGCTTATCGCCCTCTTGGTGGCGTTCCTGATCGCAATGGGCTTCGTCGCCATGCTCAACCTGCCGCGAAACGCGCGCGAGACGGCGGAACCGCTAGCGGCTGCAGCTTAGCTCAGCCCCGAACCGAGTGATTGCGGGCGGTGCCGCCTTTCCCCTCTTCCCCGTGCCACGCGGATGCGCCATCGTGTCACGATGAAGGTATCTCCAAACGAAGCGACTGACGATATCATGACCGACAGCGCCCTGCTATTCGGGCGCGTGCTCGACGGGCAGGGCGGGGCCCGGCCCATCGAGTGGGAAGAGGCGATGAGCTGGCAGCCGGCCGCGCCGGCGGAAGTGCTGTGGCTGCACCTGTGCCGCAATCGGCCCGGTGTGCAGGAATGGCTCGAGGGCGAAATCGGTGTGCCCGAGCCTACCGCCGAATTGCTCACCAGTGACCAGACACGGCCGCGCGCCTTTGCGGAGGGCGAGACACTGGTCGGCACGCTGCGGGGGATCAACTTCAACCCAGGGGCCGAACCCGAAGACATGATCTCGATGCAGCTGTGGTGCGACGGACGGCGCCTGATCACGCTGCGGCGTCATCCGCTGCAGACGCCGCGCGAGGTGGTGGCGATGCTCGACCGCGGAGCCGGGCCGCCCGATGCCGGCGCCACGATCACCTTGCTCGCCGAACTGATGATCGCCCGCATGAGCCAGTCGATCATCGACATGAATTCCGTGCTCGACGAACTCGAGGATACCGACCCCGACAAACACGCCGAAGCGATGCTGCGCCGGATTTCCACCATTCGGCGCAATTGTCTCAGCCTCAAGCGTCACATGGCTCCGCAGCACGAAGCGCTGGAGCAGATCAGCCGCGATGCGCCCTACTGGTTCGAGGAACACGACCGGCGCGAGATCGCCGAAAGCATCGCCCGCCTGCGCCGCTATCTCGACGATATCGACATCAGCAAGGAAAGCGCGGTGGTGCTGCAGGATGAACTGCGTGCTCGCAGCCTCGCCAGCAGCGAGCATGCGACCTATATGCTCACCATCGTGGCGGGGATATTCCTGCCGCTGAGTTTCCTCACCGGGCTGCTCGGCATCAATGTCGGCGGGATGCCGGGGATGGATGATCCCGATGCCTTCTGGACGGTGGCTTCGCTCTGCGCGTTCCTGTTCGTGGCGCTGATCGTGGTGTTCAGGCGCTTGAGGTGGCTCTAGCTATCAGCCGCCGCTGCGCTGCGCGGGAATGAATTCTTCGCGCACCGCCTTGGCGATCAGTTCGAGCGGGATGATCCCCTGGCTCAGCAGGAAGTCGTTGAAGGCCTTCTCTTCGAAGTCCTCGCCCAGCGCAAGTTCGGTTTCCACGCGCAGGTCGATCAGCTTGCGATAGCCATAATAATACGACCCCGCCTGTCCGGGCATGCGGAACTGGTAACGGTCCAACTCCTGCTTGGTCATGCCGGGTGAGAACAGGGCGTCCTCGCGCAATACGCGCTCGGCCTCTTCGCGGGTCATCAGCCCGAGGTTGAGCGCCGGGTCGAGGAAGGCGCGGGCGGCACGCAGCAGGCGGAACTGCTGGGCGATGAACTGCCCTTCGATCGGCTCGTGCGGAAGCATCTCGGCTTCGGCATAAAGCGCCCAGCCTTCGACGTTCACGCTGTTGAAGGCGTAGAGCATCCGCGCGAGCGACACACCCTGTTCGACCAGCGCGGCGAACTGCATTTCGTGGCCCGGGCGCGCTTCGTGGGCGCTCAGCGTCCAGCTGGCTGCAGGGTGGTTGAAATCGTCATAGACGTCGTCCGCGCTGGCGGTGGGATTGCCCACGGTCAGGACGAAGGTGCCCTGTTCGCCAGTGTTCCCGATCAGGCGCGGCGGGCGCATGTGCGGGGCGGGCTGGGCAGCGCTTTCGGCCTGCGAGGCGACGCGCATCTGCAGCTCGGTATCGGGCAGCGAGACGATGTCGTTTGCGCGAATCTTCGCTTCCAGCTCGCGGTTCACGCCGCGGTAGAATTCCTCGATTTCGTCGTTCGGGATGGTCTGCTGCTTGAGGCGCGCCATGACCGAGGCCATGTCGGTTTCCTCCCAGCCGTTCTTCTCCGCGATCTGCGGGGCGAGCGCTTCCATCTGCGCGCGGATTTCATAGAAGCCGCGGCGGGCCCGGCTCATGGCCTCGCGCGGATCCATGTCGATGCCGACATTGCGCAGGTTGAGCGCATAGAGTTCTTCGGGCAGCCGGGCCTCGTCGCGCGCGGCAGGCAGCACGACCTCCTGCGTCCATTCGCCATAGTCGGCGAACTGCGCGTCCATCGCGTCCAGCGCTTCCTCCGCGCCGTCGATGTCGTACTTCTCGAACAGTTCGCGGATACCGGCGGCAAAGGTCGGGATCTTGCCGATCGATTCCTCCACTTCGACGCGGTAGGGGCCGATCTTGTCGTCGCCCCGGCTTTCCTCGAACCGCGCCTTGGCGAGCTCGGTATAGGGCTCGAACCCGTCGGGAACCCCGGTGTAGCGGCGCAGCAGCTGGACGGCCGATGCACGGCGGTTCTCCGCCGTCTGGTCCGACAGCATCGCCCCGATCGAATAGAAGATGCTCTGCGGCAGTTCCGCCCATTCGAGCATCATGCGCTCGTTCAGCTCGGAGGAGAGTATCGACCGGTCGATACTGTCGATCAGGATCGCGAGGTCCTGCTTTACATAGGGGTTCGTCTCGGTCGCCATTGCTGCGGCGAATTCTGCGCGCAATTCGCGGGCGCCGGCCACATAACGCTCGGTGCTGTCGGCGGAGAGGTCGAAGGTCAGTCCGTCATATTGTTCATATCCCGCTTGGCTGGCGCCTTCGGGATAGAAGCCCGCTTCGAAGTCGATCAGCTTCTGGGTGTAGGCATTGCTCGTCTCGATCCAGTCCGGCGTGGCCGGAGCTTCGGCCTCCTGCGCGTACAAGGGGGCCGCGGGCCATGCGGCGGCAGTGGCGAGCGCGATGGCGGCTGCGAAAGTCTTCATGGGTATTTCCCCTCCGTTCGAATATGAAAGCAGGCCTGCGGCAGCCCGCGCCGGATATCAATACGCGGCCCGACGAAGCGCAGCCGCGACTGGACGAGCGTCCGGCTCAATAGGCGAATTCCTGGCCCACCATTTCCTCGCTCAACGCCCATAGGCGCTCCGCGTTTGCCCGGTCGACGGCGTAGCTGCGCACACCGCCCGAAGCGCTTTCGTTATCCTCGCTGGCGACATGGCAATCTTCGCAATAGAGGCCGCCCGTGCCTTCGAGTTCTTCGGCTGTGGCGACCCAGCAGGTCGTGGCAGCGCCTTGCGGGATGGTCTTGAATGGCTGCGGCTCCTCGCCCCGCTCCTCCGCCGTCTTTCGAATGCGCTCGATGAGGTTCTGCATGTCCTCTTCGCTCATGTGGCGGCCGAGATTGGTATGGATGCCGCCCGGATGCAGCGCATAGGCATGGATGCCCCGGTCGGCGAGGCGCTGCTCCAGCCCCACGGCAAACAGCACATTTGCCGTCTTGGACTGGCCGTAACTCACCCACTTTTCATAGGCGCGGTTTTCAAAATTCGGATCGTCGAAGTCGACGGGCGCGATGTGGTGACCCCGGCTCGACAGGTTGACGATGCGCGGGCTCTCGCCCTTCTCGACGAGCGGCATCAGCAGGTTCGTCAGCAGGAAATGGCCCAGGTGGTTGGTGCCGAACTGCATCTCGAAACCGTCGGCGGTCTTCGCCTCGTCACAGGCCATGACGCCCGCGTTGTTGATCAAGAGATCGATCTTGTCGAAGCGCGTCAATGCGCGTTCGGCTGCCTCCCGGATGCTCTTCAGCGAAGCGAGGTCACAAACCAGCGTATCGACCGAAGCGCCGGTTTCCTCGGCGATGGAATCGGCGGCGGCGGCCAGCTTGGTCGCATCGCGGCCCGACAGGATGACATGCGCACCCTTCGCCGCCATCGCCCGCGCGGTTTCGCGTCCCAGGCCGGAATAGCCGCCTGTGATCAGGGCGGTGCGTCCGGCCAGTTCTTTGTCCGCCAGGACTTCGTCCGCAGTGCTCGAAAAACCGAATTCACTCATTGATGAAACTCTCCCGGTTACGGGGAGGGGCGTAGCACAAAGAAAGTGAGGCGCGAGAACTTAATCCCGCGCCCCAGTCAGCCCCTCTCTCCTGGGGTTCTGCTAATCTGCGATCACGCGCCGGGAGGCAGCGGATCGTTGCTCGTCGGTGCGGCGGCCTTGCGGCGCTTAGGCTTCGGCGCCGCCGGAGCGGAGCTTCCGCCAAGGTCGCTGTCCATTTCCTCCAGCTTGCGCGCCGCCCATTCACGTCCGCCAAGTCCGAAGGCGAGAGCGCCTGCCACCGCCACGCCGGCGATCAGGATCGTCAGCGCATTGGCCGGGATCATGCCTCCGATTCCGGTGAACTGCAGGCCCATAAAGACGAACAGGATGATCGTTGCCCAGCGTACGATGGTCGCCGCCGTGGCGTTCTCCCCGTCACCCGCGATCAGGCGAGCTAGCAAATTGCCAAGGAAGAAGCCGAAGGCAATCACCACTGCGCCGAAGACGACCCTGCCGCCAAGCTCGAGCACCTGGTCGAGGATGCGGGTCAGTTCCGGAAAGCCCAGCAGTCGCGTTGCCGCAATGGCGAAGAACAGGATGATCGCCACCTGCACCACGCGTGCGATGATGCTGGAGGCGCGAGTGCCATCGGCCATCATCCCGCTTTCCGCCAGTGCCTGATCGACGCCGAGGCCGGGCAGCACTTCCTTGAGGATCTGAACGACAAAGCGGCTGATCAGATAGCCGATGCCTAGCAGGATCGCCGCCCCGATAATGTTCGGGATCGCCGCAAAGATCATTCGCAGCATTTCCGATGCCGGGCCCGAGATGCTTTCGATGTCCAGGACGTCGAGCGCCATGATCGCGACGAAGATGACGATGATCGCATAGACGATCGTGGCGATGGTCCGGCTGATCGCGGTGTTACCCGTAACGCTGTCGACACCGCCGCGATTCGCCCATTTGTCGAAATCGACGGTTTGCAAAACGGTCTGCACGATGTCGCGGACGATCCGTGCCACCATCATTCCGATGAAGAAGATCAGTCCCGCGGCGACGATGCGCGGAATGTATTCGACGATATTTTCGAGCAGGCTGTCCACCGGTCCGGCGACCGAGCCGAGGCCGAGTACGGTCAGTATCACCAGCAGGCCGAAAAGCCATATTAGCAGGCTGACGATCTTGCCCAGCGATTCACCCAGCGAAGTGCCGGCGCCGGTCCCTCGCTGGAAGAAGGAAATATTGTCGACGAGCTTGGCGAAGGCCCATTTCGCGGCCTTTGCCGCCGCCCATGTGATGAGTAGTACGACGAGTGCGAGACCGATCTTCTCGATCACCTGCATCGCGACGTATTCGTCGAAGCGATAATTACCGATACGCATGAAACCTCTCTCCCCTTTGGGTTTCCATGTGGCCGGAGCTAACATCAATGGCGGATTTTTCCAAAACCCTTTAATGTGTTGAGTGGATAAGTGGCCGTGCTATCCCGGCGGAATGAGAGGATTTTTCACCCAAATCGCCGCCGGTATCGCCCTTGCGCTTACCGGTATTGCCTCCACCGTTTCGGCGCAGGATGCTGAAGGGGGATGGTCGCTCGCTATCCATGGCGGGGCTGGAACCATCGCACGCGAGAACATGAGCGCGGAAGACGATGCCGCCTATCGCACTTCCCTGCAGGCGGCGCTCGATGCCGGGGCGAAGGTGCTGGCAGAAGGCGGCGAAGCGCTGGATGCAGTCGAAGCGGTGATCCTGCTGCTGGAAGACGATCCCCGGTTCAACGCCGGGCGCGGCGCGGTGTTCACCTGGGAAGGCGGACACGAACTCGACGCATCGATCATGGACGGGCGCGATCGCGATGCGGGCGCGGTGGCGGGCGTCACCAACATCCGCCATCCGATCCTGCTCGCCCGCAAGGTGATGACTGACAGCCCGCATGTCATGCTGGCGGGGAAGGGCGCGGAAACCTTCGCCAAGGAACAGGGCCTTGAGACCGTCCCGGCCGAGTGGTTCGGCACCGATTTCCGCCGCGAAGCGCTCGAACGGATGAAGGCGAAGGAGCTTTCTGCGCTCGATGTCGATGCCAAGTTCGGGACGGTGGGGGCAGTGGCGCTGGACCGGAACGGCAACCTCGCCGCGGGCACGTCGACCGGCGGTATGACCGGCAAGCGCTGGAACCGCATCGGGGACGCGCCGGTGATCGGGGCGGGCACCTATGCCGACAACCGCAGCTGCGCCGTCTCGGCGACCGGCTGGGGCGAATATTTCATCCGTGTCGGTGTGGCCAAGGCCATCTGTGCGCGCATGGAACTGGCCGGGGATAGCGCACAGGCGGCCAGCGATGCGGTGATGGCCGATGTAAAGGCGCTCGGCGGCGATGGCGGCGTGATCGTCGTCTCGAACAGCGGCGATGCGATCTACAGCTTCAACACATCCGGCATGTATCGCGGCCGCGCGACCAGCGAGGGCATGAACGAAGTCGCGATCTACGGGGATGAGTAGCCTCCGCTCTAAAGCAGCGAAGCGTTAGGGCGGACAATCACCTTCAAACAGCGCAGCGGTAGGGCAGACAGACAGCTTGCACGAAAAAAGGGACCGGATCGCTCCGGCCCCTTCTCGGTGTTCCAGTCCGCAGACTGAACCTGATTACATGCCCGAACCCGGACCGTAGGTGACTTCCACCCGGCGGTTCTGGAGTTCGCGGACGCCGTCGGCGGTCGGAACGCGAAGCTGCGTTTCGCCGAAGGCTTCGCTGCTGATGCGTCCACCGGGGACACCGCGACCGGTAAGGTAGTCACGAACCGACGAGTTACGACGCTCGGCGAGGCCGATGTTGTACTGCGCCGAACCCGAGGTGTCGGTGTGGCCAGCGAGCATGACCGAAGCCGTGCCGCAATTGGCGTAAGCCGAAACCGCGTTGTCGAGGATGGTCGCCGCTTCCGGCGTGATAGCCGATTCGTCCCAGTTGAAGAAAACGATGTACGGGCCCTGCTGGCAGACCGGAGCCGGCGGAGGCGGCGGCGGGGTCGTCGGGGGCGGCGGAGGCGGCGGCGGGGGCGGGGGCGGAGGTGCGGCGACCGGTGCCGGCGAACCGCCGAAGTTAAAGGTCAGCGTGCCGAGGATCGAGTGCGACGACCAGTCGGTGCGGATTGCGCCGACGTCGAAATTGCCATCGTCCGCGCTGATCTGATATTCCGGCGCATTGAAGTAGCGATAGCGCAGGCCGACATCGATCGTGTCGGTCAGCGGGGCGCGAACACCTGCGAGTGCCTGCCAGGCGAACTCCCAGTCGCTGCCGCTGAATACTTCGTTGTTGCCGAGAGCCAGGTCATGGTGGACGCGGGCCGGACCGGCGCCGGCGCCGACAAAACCCTGGATTCCGTCGTCCGGACCGAAGTCGAGCAGGGCATTACCCATGATGCTGAGCACGCTTGATTTGCCCAATGGGCCTTCAAAGGTGCGATCGCTGGACGCCAGTGTCAGCGTATCGTGACCGAATTCACGGTAGCTGCCTTCGACTTCGATGCGGAATGCACCCCAGTCGTGACCTGCAACGATCTGGCCGTCGAACCCATAGTCCGGGTCGATCACGGCAATGTCGCTTTCAGCGTCATTGGCGGTGCGGATGTCGAAATCGTTTGCGATGGCCGGGCCAAAGCCCAGTTCGACATAGGTCTGATTGTCGCGCGCAAGCGCGGCTGATGAGAGTGCGGTCGAGCAGAGTGCCAGACCGATAGCTATCTTATGCATGAGCGTCCCCAATTCTTTGGCGTGGGCGGCTTCGATTTTTCGAATGCGGCTTCGCGTCATCGAAGCTGCTGCAAGGACGACTCCCCAAATGTAGAAAGGTTCGCGGCGAGTGCTGAATTTGTTCAAGCAATTGGAAGTAGTTGCAAATAGAGCACACTGCCCGAGTGGGTAAGACCATCTGTGCGCATGGAATGATTCGCAGGCCAGCTGCAATTAGCCCCAACGAAAAAAGGGACCGAATTTCTCCGGCCCCTTCTCGGTGTTCCAGCCCGCAGGCCGAACCTGGTTACATGCCCGAACCCGGACCGTAGGTGACTTCCACCCGGCGGTTTTGGAGTTCGCGGACGCCGTCGGCGGTCGGAACGCGAAGCTGCGTTTCGCCGAAAGCTTCGCTGCTGATGCTTCCACCCGGGACACCGCGACCGGTGAGGTAGGCACGGACCGAGGCGTTACGACGCTCGGCGAGGCCGATGTTGTACTGCGCCGAACCCGAGGTGTCGGTGTGACCGGCGAGCATGACCGAAGCCGTGCCGCAGTCGGTGTACGCCGAGACCGCGTTGTCGAGGATGGTCGCTGCTTCCGGCGTGATGTCCGATTCGTCCCAGTTGAAGAAGACGATGTATGGTCCCTGCTGGCAAACCGGAGCCGGCGGAGGCGGAGGAGGTGGCGCGGGCGGCGGAGGCGCTGGTGGTGGAGGAGGAGGAGGCGGCGGAGGGAGGACCTCTTCCCTTTCCCCGAAGTTCAGGGTCACCGTTCCCAGGATGGAATGCGAGGACCAGTCCGTGTCGATGTAAGGCGTGCCGAAGGATCCGCCGATCCGGTAATCCGGCACGTTGAAGAACCGGTAGCGCAAGCCGACGTCGAGATTGTCGGTCAACGGGGCGCGGACGCCCGCAAGTGCCTGCCACGCGAATTCCCATTCGTCGCCATTGAAAAGGTTCTGCTCCAGGCCGTCCGGAGTCACCGCGACTGCCTGGTCGACGTAAACCGACCCCGCACCCGCGCCGACGAAGAATTGCAGGCCGTCGTCATCGCCGAGGTCAAGCAAGGCGTTGCCCATGACGCTGGCGGTCGTCGATTTTCCCAGCGGCCCTTCGAAGACGGGGCCGGAGGCGAAGGAAAGCCGGTCGTGATCGAATTCGCGGTAGCTCCCCTCGATCTCGATGCGGAAGCTGCCGTAGTCGTATCCGATGGCAACGCCGCCATCGAAACCGTGATCTTCTTCGAGCTCGGCACCGCCGAGCCTCGCGGGATCGACAGGCTCGATCTCGAAATCCTGGACGAGCGAGGGGCCAAAGCCCGCTTCAACGTAAACTGCGTTATCGCGCGCTAGTGCGGGCGATGCGAGAGCGGTCGAGCAAAGCGCCAGACCAATCGCAATCTTCCTCATGGTGATCCCCTGTTATGTAGTTCGGGAAAACCATTGATTGCAGAGACATATGACAATTGTCCGCTGCTTCGACGCCGATTGTCACAAGACTGCAAGGAAAGGGTGGCGGCTTATTCCTTCACCCGCGCTTCCTCGCCTGCGCATAGCTGCCCAACAGGCGCACGCCGTTGGTCTGGAATTCCAGTTCCTCCAGCGCGGTATCGACACGCGGTTCGCCGGGCGCACCCTCGATGTCGGCATAGAAGCGCGTGGCGGCGAAGCTCGCCCCCTTCTGGTAGCTTTCCAGCTTGGTCATGTTGACGCCATTGGTCGCAAAACAGCCGAGCGCCTTGTAGAGGGCGGCCGGGATGTTCTTCACCTCGAAAATGAGCGTCGTCATCGCCTGAACAGTATCGAAAGCAGCATGATGAAGCGCTTCATTGGCAAGTACCACGAAACGCGTCGTGTTGTCGTGCGCGTCCTCGACCGCCTCCTCGATGATGTCGAGCCCGTAGAGTTCTGCGGCCATCGGCGGGGCGAGGGCGCAGTATTTCGGGTCCTGCATTTCCGCCACATAGGCGGCTGCACCCGCCGTATCGGCATGCGCCAGGGCCACGATTCCGCGCTTCTGGAGGTATTCGCGCGACTGGCCGAGCGCCTGCGGATGGCTGTACGCCGCCTCGAAAGGACCCGGCCCGGTGGCCATCAGCGCATGGGTGATGCGCATGAAATGTTCGGCCACGATGGACAGCCCGCTGTCGGGAAGAAGGAAGTGGATATCCGAAACGCGCCCGTGCTGGCTGTTCTCGATCGGGATCATCGCGCATCCGGCCCGGCCCCGTTTCACCGCATCGAGCGCATCCTCGAAGCCGAGATAGGGCAGCGGCAGGCACTCCGGATCGAACTGCATCGCCGCCTGATGCGAGTTCGAACCAGGCGCGCCGCCGAAGGCGATGGCGCGCTCGGGATCGGTCGCAGCGGTCTGCCGCATGGTATCGACCATCTCGATGGCGGGCTTGGCAAAGGTGCGCATGCAAAGGGCTGCTATCGGTGCATTTCCCCAGCCGCAAGCGCTATTGCCGCCAGCCGGCCTGCCGAGGCACTTGCGCGACGGCGCGCTCGGCACTAGAGCGGCGCGCAACCACCAGACCACCACGGATTCTCGCAGGCTTTCACGCAATGGACGATCGTTTTAACACCGCTTCCGGCTGGGTTCTCTTCTCCGGCATCGTCGCGCTCGGCGCATCGATCGCTTCGGGCATGTATTTCCATGCCGACAGCCAGGAAGAATTCGAAGACGGCGAATGGGGCTATTTCGTCGAGGGCGAAGAGGAAGAGGGCGGCGAAGATGCTGGCCCGGACCTCGGCACGCTCCTCGCGTCGGCCGATGCGGCTGCTGGCGAACAGGTCTTCGCCAAGTGCAGCGCCTGTCACACCATTGAGCAGGGTGGCGCCAACGGTATCGGCCCGAACCTCTACGGCACGATGGGCAAGGCTATCGCAGGCCATGCAGGCTTTGCCTACTCTTCCGCGCTGTCCGAAAAGGGCGGCGAATGGACTTGGGAAAACATGGATGCCTGGCTGGAAAGCCCGCGCGGCTTCGCCAGCGGCACCAAGATGAGCTTCGCCGGCCTTTCGAAGCCGGAAGACCGCGCTAACGTCATGGAATATCTCGCCTCGATGGGCGGCGCTCCGGCCAAGCCGGAACCGGCAGCAGCCGAGCCCGAAGAAACCATTGCTGGCGATGCTCCTGGCGCGGGTCCTGGCGCCGTCGAAGGCGTGGCAGCTGATCCCGCTGAAGCCGCTGCTGGCATGGGTGCCGACCAGCCGGTGCCTGCCGACAATGCAGCGACCGACAATGAGGGCGCTACCAAGGTCGACTAAGCCCGACCTGACAATTCAATGAGAAGCCCCGCCTCGTGCGGCGCTGTCAGCCGCCCTTGAAACCTTGCGCGATGACATACCATTCGCTCGATCCCTTGCGGCTGGCGGGCGGCTTGGCATGTTTGACCGTTTTGAAGTGCTTTTTTAGCAGGTCGAGCAGGTCCTTGTCGGTCCCTCCCGCCAGCACCTTGGCGAGAAAGGTGCCGCCCTTGTCCAGGTTCTCGATCGCGAACCATGCGGCGGCCTCGACCAGTCCCATCGTCCGCAAATGGTCGGTCTGCTTGTGGCCGACGGTATTGGCGGCCATGTCGCTCATCACCAGGTCAGACTTCCCGCCCAGCGCTTCCTCAAGCGCGCGCGGTGCCTCGTCGTCCATGAAATCCATCTGGAAGATCGTGACGCCTTCGATTGGTTCGGTCTCCAGCAGGTCGATGCCGACGACCTGCGCCTTGGGCACAAGCTTGCGCGCCACCTGCGACCAGCCGCCCGGCGCAATGCCCAGATCGACGATGCGGCTGGCGCCCTTCAGCAGGCCGAACTTTTCGTTCATCTCGATAAGCTTGTAGGCGGCGCGGCTGCGATAGCCGTCGGCCTTGGCCTGTTTGACATAAGGGTCGTTCAGCTGACGCTGGAGCCAGCGGGTCGAAGATTCCGAGCGCTTCTTGGCTGTACGAACGCGTGTATCCTTGTCCTTGCCCGATCTAGACATTCTACTCTTTCATTCGTTGGAGGGCCGCGCGGCTCTGCTCCCCTGTCGCATCGGCCGCCATCAGGCTGCGCAGGATGCCCTCCCGAATGCCGCGGTCGGCCACGCCCAAAGTCGCTGATGGCCAGATGTCGAGAATGCTTTCGAGGATCGCGCAGCCCGCCACCACGAGGTTGGCCCGGTCGTCGCCAATGCAGGGCAGCTGCCGCCGGTCATGCCCGCTCATGTGCGAAAGCTTGAGCGAAATGTCGCGCATGGCCTGCGAAGGCAGGATCAGCCCATCGACCGCCTGCCGATCGTATTGCGGCAATTCCAGGTGCAGGCTGGCCAGTGTCGTCACCGTCCCGCTGGTGCCGAGGAGGCGGATCGGGTGCGGGCCCTTGGTAAATTCGTGGATGCGTTCGGCGAAGGGCTTGAAACTGTCGTGCACGGTCCGGCGCATCCGGCGGTAGCGATCGACGCGCAGGTCTTCGCTCTCGTCCGATCCCGTTACGGTGTCGGTCAGCGAAACGACCCCCCAGGGCACGCTCATCCAGTCGATGATGCGCGGCACGGCGCCGCTCGGCTCGACCAGTACCAATTCGGTCGATCCGCCACCGATATCGAAGATGACGGCCGGGCCATCGCCATCCTCGAGCAGGATATGGCAGCCGAGCACCGCCAGCCGTGCCTCTTCCTGCGCCGAAATGATATCGAGCACAATGCCCGTTTCCTCGCGCACACGCTCGATGAATTCCGCACCATTGGACGCGCGGCGGCATGCTTCGGTGGCGACGGAGCGGGCCAGATGGACGTGGCGGCGGCGCAGCTTTTCGGCACAGACATGAAGTGCGGCGAGCGTTCGCTCCATCGCATCGTCTGACAGGCGCCCGCTAGCCGCCAGACCTTCGCCGAGCCGGACCACGCGGCTGAACGCATCGATTACGGTGAAATTCTCGCCCGAAGGCCGCGCAATCAGCAGCCGGCAGTTGTTGGTGCCCAGATCGAGCGCGGCATAGGCCTGCCTGCGACCGCGCAGAAATTGCGCGGAGGCATCTGCGGGGGCTTCTGCGCCGTTTTCATCGCGTGGCGTCGCATCGCGAGCTTTCGCTCCGTTGTGCTTGGAGCGTTTTTCGGGCCGGGAGGGGCGCTTGTAGCGGAAATCGGCTACCTTGCCGGACGTGCCGCCCCTTGTCTTACCGTGGCCCCTGTTCATGTCCGGCGGAGAGTGTTCCGCCATGGGGGTATCTTTCATTATTCCTCCCGCACGAAACTGCTTCGCGCGGGGACCTGACAGCGATGCTAGCGGGAGGAACCCTTTGGGGCAAGCGGAAGGGTTGACCTCGCGCCCCCGCGAAACTAGATGCGCGGCCTCTCCTGCGGAGGCGAGACGATTCTCGTACCTGCCGTATGGCTGATGCCCCGTCGTCTAATGGTAAGACTACGGACTCTGACTCCGTCAATTGAGGTTCGAATCCTCACGGGGCATCCACTGATTTTCCTCAGAAAATCAGGAATTTGTCGCTTAACACACCACGGGTTTTAAGTCCCAACAGGCTCTGCGGAATTTTTCCGAAGCCTGGCACGTAGGCTTCGAGCGGGTTCGCAGCTTCGCGCGTGCCCATTTTGCGCAGAGCTTTGCAGTCATCCTGATTGCGCACATCCCCGGTACGACCGGCCTCGCGGGGCAAGGGAACCACGTTCACTGTGCGATCCTGTCGAGGAAGCTCAACATCAACGGATTTGGCGGGGCGTGCACGACCCTTTGCAGCGATCGGGGCTATGAAGCCGCCGTCGCTGTGTGGCAGGTTCACAAGAAGAACTGGAAAGCTGCAGCATGAGCGAAGAAGAGAACGCCAAGCCCTCTGAATTCCTGGCGAGCTATTTGGCCCGCAAAGGACCGAACGAAGTCGAAAAGGTGTAAGCCTCCGTGGACCTCGCGCGCCAGATGCTGGAAAGCGGGGAGGTCGAGCTATACGGGGAGGGGGAGAACCCCTTCGAGCTGCCTCCCTACCCATGGGAGGTCAGCGAGGTTCGATCAAACGCTCCGAGGCGTATTTACCTTGGGCAAGTGAGCGACCTCGCGACGGGGCAGGGCCACACGGTCTATTTCGCGGCCGGTCTTGCCCGGGACGAAGACGAGTTTCGCCGGCAGCTGGTGCCTCACATTGGGCACACGCTCGCCAACGGCGCCAAGGTGAACCCCGGGCTAGGAGACTTCCAGTTCTCGAAGACCTTCATTTCGCCGTCGTTGCGGCAAACCTTGGAGAAGTTCGACGAAGGTAAAGGCGCGCCAGCCGGATTCTTCTTTCTAAGCCGATGGCACGAAAACCGGTCGTGAACCGTCACCAGATCGGCACCCACACCCCGCTGAGCGTGGATGGGGGTGCCGATCTATTTGGACGATAGTCCGACGGCGACCGCTGCACCAAAATGTTAGCGTCAATCTTCTCGAAAGTTCGAAAAGCGGTTCTTATTCTATGAGATACCGAGCCTTCACCGTAAAAGTTGAGGAGGGCGCGAATGCACCTGAAGGTTTCAAGCGGAAGTTTGTGATTCCACTGTCGCAGCCCGCCGCGTCAAGCGTTGGCACGTAGTCCCAGGTCACGCCTCCATCGGAGGAGAACTCAAGGTCATCAGTAGCTGACGACAGACCTGTATAGGAGAATGCTAGTCCGGAGGTCGGTGAACCGTCCACGAAGGCGATCGGACCCGTCGATCCCATTTCGACCAAGCAAAGTGCAGCTTGTGGCGGACCACTATCTGACACAATCACAGAGTTCGCATCCAGAGCGACTGCGTTCGGGTTGGAAACTCCAATCGTGTACTCAACGATGGCGCCAGGTATTGGGAATGGGCGTGTGGTTCCATTCTTGGGGTCGCTAAATACGGAACTAACCTTTGTGGCGGTTATCGGCTGGACCGGACTTTGCGAGTATGTCGCTTGTGCAATCGGTGTGGATGCTAATCCGAACACACCACGAGCAGAATTTGTGAAGCTTCCAGCATTTGGAGGTCGTGAAACAGTATATCGGAGTGTGACTGATCCGCCGGCTCGGACGAAGTATGAGCTCCCCTTTTTACCGATGAATTCTAACGTGCCGGTGCTTCCGGCAACAGGGATTTGACTGGAATTTGAAGTTTGGACTTCGCTGGAGCTGGTTATGGCAACAAAGCTCATCCCTGAGGGAAGGGTGTCGACTATCCGATCCACTATTGCGTCGTGGACTGACGGGTTGGAGATTGTGACCGTGTAGGTAAGATTTCCTATCGCCCCGACGATCCCTATCTCCTGATCGATAGTTTTTGATATTTGGAAGGGATTTGTCGCACCTGGAAAGCTGATCGAAACAACGCTTGCATCATTGGTGCCGGTGTATTTCAGCTGAGTTCCGCTAGTTTGAACCGCATATGGTTTCGCCGTCGTAGATCTGCCTGCGCACTGATACGTGAAGTAATATCGTACGGTGATATGGTAGCCATTTCCGGGCTGCTTGGCTGTCTGAATAACGTAGATCCTGTTGGACATACCGGCAGGCGCGCCAGCGACGTTGGATGATCTCACTTCCGATCCAACCATTTGAAAGCACTCTGCGTCAAAAGATTGGAGCGCACTGGGTTGAAGAAGGAACTCGTCCCCGCGATCGGAACCGCCAAAATCGTATTTGGCGTCAAAGTATACAGTCTGCCCAACCACAGCGCCCGACCCCAAGGACGACCCGATCAATTGCCCGCCAGCATTGGCACTGATCGAGTTGGCGATAACGAGGCTAAAATTCGAGAGCTGAGTTCCGGCGCTAGAGCTCATTGTAACTGTTGCGTTGGCACCCGCACCAAAGCTGCAGCCGTAACCAGTAAACCAATAAACTGCGATACTCTCGCCCGGATCCAATGCTCCGATATACTGGGTCGCTGGCTGCCCGCCAGCCAAGTACACATTCGAGTTCAAACCCCCGAGCGTGACGGTGGCATTCGTTGTTCTGCTTGTAGAAGTGTTGCGAACGATCCCGCCAACGTAAGCAGCTGTAGGCCCTTCTGCAGGACAATTGTTGGAATCCGCAGTCAGCTTCTGGAGGTTGGTGCTGCTGTTGCCTGAGCGCAATTCGAACGAAAGGCTGGCTGACGCAGCTGTCGCAAAAAGCCCCATCACGAGCAGGGCCAAAAATCCGCGGAGAGCCGACAGAAAGAAGATGGGCAAGTTCAACACGTTCACCTTCCAATACCAAGAAAGGAAAAGGTGTCAGCATCGAACTTCATGCGGATGCTGGTGTAGAGTCCTTCGTCGGTATTTCGGGCGGCAGAAAAGTCCTCATCACGAAAGCCCCGCAAGTTATATCCTACAGTGAGGAGGACATCATTTTTGGGAGAGAAACCCAACTCCGGTCCGAACGAGAAGCTGGTGTAGCCGTCGGTAAGGTTACTGCGGACTGTTGCAAGACCACCGATCTCGAATCTCTCGCCAATTCCAATCCGTGCGTCGACCCCAGCAAGGAGAGAGAAACCTTCAATCGAAAGACTCTCAATCGCATCAAAATTGTAGCGCCCACCAACAAAGAGACCAAACTCGCTGCGGTTCATCGAACGACCTTCTTCAATATCGTTGCGACTAGGAGACCAATTGGTAGAAACACTCCCGATCAGACGACGCGACTTGGCCTCTCCATTGACGATGAGCGCGCTACGACCTGAGGGTCCTGTTTCCCCATCAATCGCCCCAGTCACGCTATCGCTGCGATATTCGAGTTTCGCGAGAAAGCCGAAATCAGAACTCTCAGGGCGATATGCTGCAGCGATGCTTCCGTCAAAGATCTCCGATTCCGACCCCGTATTGCTCTCCGCCCGGGTCCAGGTGAATCCCGAACCTAGAACGCTGCCTTCGCCCAGCTGGCGAATAGCGCCGAACGTCAGGCCAGTGCGGTCCGATTGTTCACCGTCCCGGTGTTCGCCCCGAGCGTTCGCAGCCCAGCGGTCTTTGCGCCAGCTAGCTCCAAGCGTGATTGCGGCAAAGTCCTCAAAGAGCTGCCCATCCTGACCCAGATGCCCCCCACTGGAAACAGGGTGCTGCGGGTTGATGACCTTGCTCTGGTCGACACCGCCGAGCTGACGATTTACGTCGATTGTTCCGTCGAGTGTCAGGTGGCTCGACAAGGTAAAGCTTTGAGCGAGGCCAAAGGCCGCATAGCTTCGCGCTCCCAATTCCGAAATCGATTGCTGGCCGAGCATGCCTGTTGCACGAGCTCCGGCCCAAGGGCTCACTTCAACGCCGCCCTGCAGCGTCTCGGCGTCGATGGCTTTCCCTTCGGCAACCTCGTAGGTGCCGATGAGGCGGACGTCTTTCGCCACAGAGTACCTGGCACCAACCCGGTGCCGGGTAGGCAGGTCAATTGATTCCGTCGCTGAAAGTGCGATGCTGGTGCTAGCATTGATCTCCAGGCGATTGTCTAGGAGCCGATGACTGGCACCACCTTCGAGAACCGTGGAGGACCCACTCGTTCCATCGCGATAACGATCGTCAAAATGTGCCAGACCCAGGCGCAGGCTCGTCGACTGCTCGCGATAGCCCGCCTGAATCTGAATGGCGTTACGGCGAGCATCATCGGTCAGGCTGCTATCGTGCCATGCACTGCCAGTGACTCCGAGAGTCTCGGAAATCGAATACCGTGCATCGACTCCCATCTTTCGGCGTCCCTGCTCGGCGCCGTTTTGTTGCCCCACACCGAAGTCAGGTTCGACCGTACGCGCAAAGGCGATGACGTCCAGATCACCGGTGTGATGTTCTGCTTCGACCTGCCACGCCGCAGAAACTACGCCGTTCTTAACACTGGCAGCCGCCTCGGAACGTAGTTCGGTCGAACTACCGAGCCGCGCCTTCACATCCACTGCGAGCATTTCGGTCCGCGCGCCATCGCCTTCGTCAGTGACGAAAGTGCTGCCCAGACGTAGATCACCGTCCGCAACCAGAACATCACTCCGGACACCAGCATTCAGTTGGCCGGTGCTACGCGGATCCTGTGTCTCGTAATCGATGACGATGAATTGCGGATTCAGATCGAAATCTCGACTCAGGACGGGCTCTTTGAAGCGGATTGTGCCGGACAGGAGGTCCAAATCGTAATCGATAAAGCGCGTCAATTCCCGGCGTTCAACGATGATTTCCGAGCGGAAACGGTCTCGTATTTCGAGAGCCACGGTCTCGGAGTTCGGTACGATTGCGCGGCTTGAAAGGCGATAGGGACCAGTGAGACCATTTCCCTGGATTTCGTCGCGCCGAAAACGGGTTTCGATATCCGCAGCAAAGCCCTGTACGTGTAAGGCACCAAAACGTCCTTCGGCTTTCACACCAGTCGCAGCCCGGTCGTAACGCGCAAGGTTTGTCTGGTTGAACCCGGTGCGAAAATCCCCGTAGATCGCATAGAAAGTGCTTGTTTCTACGCGAAGGTAGAGCTTCTCACGACTGGCTGCGTCGAAGCGACGCGCCGATCCGTCCGCGAAAACAGTGTAATAAGCATCGGGATCAATGCTTCCTTGGAAACGCTGCTCGTCCTTCTGTTTCGCGCTATCATATGCGGCGGTGAGCAGGAATTTTCCGAGAACCTTGCCCTTAGCATAGAATGCAACCCGTCCTTCTTGACCGAGATCGCTGTCAAAGGACCCGTTCACCTCCATGTTGTCAGCGATGGTGCGCGCGCCAAGCGACGCTTCCGCGAGGCCGACCAAGGTCCAATCCGTGTCACCAGGTACAACCCAAGCTTCGATTTTTTCGCGGCGGGTGATCTTGCCGTCGGTGAAAGTGAAATCCAAATCGAGCTGGCCGCTCACAAGAGTGGGGGAAAGTTCTATCAAGGCAACGCCGTCATCCCCTCGGATCGTCCAAGTAGGCTTTGCTCCGGAAAGACCGCCAAGCTGGCGCAATTGCATTGCCTCAAGAGCCTCAGCACTCTCGTAGGGGGCATTGATCTCAACCGCGCCGGATACGCCGCTGCGCACTGGCTGTCCCTTCCGGTCCGTAATCCGAACGGCAACAACGGACTTTGTGGTTCCGTCGGCCACTAGGCGCGACTGGTCGGCAACAAGGCTCACGTTCGATGGAGCACCTGAAAAGTGGACGATCCGCTCAAATTGGTTTGAAGAGGAACCGTTCGCGTTCGACACGTCGGCAATGAGCCGCGTTCGCTCTGATTTTAGCGGAATGCCGCGCCACACGCTTATCGCATAGGAACCATCGGAAGCTTTCGTAACGCCATCGAAGCTCAGTGGATCGACAAGCTCATTGTTCGCGCGAAGTTCTACCTGCTCGCCGATTTCGTGTCGCACGGCAACCCGAACTGCGGGAGCTCTAGGATTATGATCCACGGCGGGAAAAATGAAACCGGCTGGACCGTCGCCAACCGTTGCCCAAGCGATCTCGGCACCTGAAGCTTCGGCATCACCGAGTACTTCGTCGTCCTGATCATCGGCTCTATCATTCCAACCATACGGCAGTTCTGCATGGAAGTCTGCGACGACAAGGCTGCCACCTTGGCCTCTTACGAAGCGGGAATTTGCCGAGCCGCCGTTCGCAGTCGAACGAGCGCAGAGCACGAACTGACCTGATATTGGAAGGGTCTGGTCCTGCGCCTGCACCACGTGCGTTCCGGGAGCAATCCCTTCGAAATGGTATCGACCTTCCGCATCGGTTACCGCAAAACTTCCGTCCTCCAGCATGACCCGGACACCCGCTATGCCACGGCGTCCTTCTCTGTTGCAGGAGCCGGAAGTGATCCGGCCCATTACTACCATCTTGTTGCCGATAGTTTCCTTGCTGATACGAAGGTTGGCACTGGCAACGACCGCCGCGCCGCGACCGTCGCTTGCACTTGCGCGATTGACAGCAAAGCCTTCGGGAGCATCTGCGCGAACTGCCATTGCATAGGTAATGCGGTGGCCTGCGCCAGCTGCAATTTCGTCGAAACGTACTTTGAGCGTCTTTCCATCTTCGGCAATGCTGACGCGCTCTTCGGCGCGCTCGCCGTCGACCCTGATGCTATCCGGTCGGAGGCGGAGCCATTCGGATGGAGTGTCAGTTATGACCACATTCCGCTTGGACCCCATTACATCGGGATTGCTGACCGTGATGCTGTAGAAGACGACGTCTCCAGGTAACGCGATCTGGCGCGACACGCTCTTATCGAGACTTACGTTCACAAGCGGCCGGTCAAGCGGTATATCGAACTGGGGTATAGCCGATGAAGTGACTGAGAATTGGCTCTGATACGAGGCTTCGGTAATAACAAAAACGCCGCCTGTGGGGCGGGTAAAAGCCACCAGCTCTTTTTCTGAAACGGTCGATGGACCGGAATATGGTGAGGGCGGACTGACTTCGACCAGAAAAGACCCGCTAGCGACTATGGGGAAGCGATACTCTCCGGGCAGCATCTCATAAGTGCGCCCGGCACCATCCGTGACGGGCTGCCCACTCGTGACACTTGAGGGCCAGTAGGTCACGCCATCTTCGGCAAAAACTTCTGCAGGAAGTCCTGATGCGGCATTAACCAAGGTTAGGCGCGCGCCGTCGATGATCTGCCCATTCTGGCTGTCGAAAACGAAACCGGAAGTTTTGTTTAAAACGTTGACGATGGCGGTGACGACGAGGGCGGCCCGTGAATCGTGATAGGTTACACTGATGTTCTCCCCCGAGTGCAGACTGAGAATGCAGTCGCCCGCAATTGGCTGCGGAGGGATTGACGCGGTTTGAATACTTCCGGCAAATTCACCAGAATTTTCAGAAGTTTCGAAAACGGTCAGTCTTTCCTCATCTCCCGAGGGAGTAGTCAGGACGACTTCGATGGAGTCGCGGGAGGAAGGAGACAGGTTCGCCGCAGGAGCAGAGACATCGAAGAAAAGTGTCTGTCCGATGCGTATCGAGGTCGCCGGCGAAACCGAATAGCTCGAAGGTGCTGCAGCACCTACAGAGGTGGATGGTGTCAAAGTACTTGAGCCGCACAGTGACGGCGAGAATTGGAGCGTCGTGCTGCCGGCTATATCTGGCAGATAAGTTCCGATGGCGGCCTGAGCCGAGGCAACCGCAATGCGGACCTCATTCGAACGGGCGGTCTCGATTACACCGCTGGCTCGCCACTGCGCTTCAGCAATGTTTGTAATAGTCTGAGATACAGGCGCATCTTGGGCATAGGCCGGAATCGCGACGAAAAGCAGTAGCACCCCGAGGAATGCTGCTGATAAATCGCTGAGATTCCGGCCCAATACCATGGCGCATTCAGCGACTAGTCGATCGTCGCCTGGAAAATCACAGTACGCGTAGTGCCCGCTGCAATGTCCTCGAGCGAGCCCGTTATCGTTCCTGCGTTATATAAACCGTCCGTGGTCGCATCATCGAGGTCGCAGGTCGGACCATTCATGCGAACTACTGTGGCGGTATCGAAATAGGAGATGCCTGTCGGCAGACTGTCCGTGACGGTAACACCGCTCGCTGTCGCACTACCCGCTGCGTTCGAAACAGCGATGCAGTATTCGATTACGGCGCCCGGAATGGCCTTGGGATTAGCAGTGCCGCTTACCGGATCGCTAAGGACAGTACTTGTTTTTGCGACGCTTAACGCTGCCGCCGAAACGACGTAGTCGTCTGCAGCAGAGAAGGCGCCATCATACTCTCCGTCAGTGAGGCCCTCCGCATCTGCAAGTACGGTGTCGACAGCATTGACAGTGTTGGTATCCGAATTTTCTAGAAGTGCTCCCTGGGAGCCTGAGGAACCGCCAGCATGAGCCTGGGCCGTGAGTACTACGGTCGCCACGTCGCCGGTTGCCCTACCGAGTGGGATATCTGACCTAATTTGGACGCTTACTGAGGCGTCAGCGGCCAGTTCGTCTATGAAAGTTGCCTCGACAAAGGTGCCGTCCCCGTTCCGATCTATGAGGATCGTGACGTTGCTTGTGTCGAAATTATCGGTTCCCGTGATGCCACCAGCGCCGCCAGCCTGCTGTGCAGCGGTAAGTGCGAAGTCTAGTGTATCATTCGAGAGGTTGGTCACGGAAAAGGTCGTGATCCGCGAAACCGCGCCAGGTGAGACAATTGTCTGCTCCCCGCCGGATTCGGCCACAGTGACGTTGACCTTGCGGTCGACAACGAATTCATCCGTTGCCGTTTCGTCGTTTTGACTGACCCCGCCGACCGAATAGCTCACCGATACGCTATTCTGAATTGTCTGGCCGGCGTTCGTGCCTTCCGCAAAGGCTGGACTAGCGCCGAGAGCAATGAGCGGTAAGGCGCTCACCGCACCCAGCAGCTTGCTGGTGCGTTTCATGGTATTGAATCCCCTGCTATTGCAGCTGCGCGTTACCCCGCCCGCAGCCTTAGGCGGCTACGTTCAGCTCTTCAGCGAACGATCCCGTAATAATTGAGAGTGCCTTTCGCCCCTGGATCAAGGCGTTCTAGCGTCCAGCGAATGTGAGTGACATCGCGCGCTTCAGCTGCGCGGGCTCCTGCTTCAGCATCCTCAATCTTAATGGCGCCAAGGTCGCCGAAGGTGGCGCCTCCATCGACAGAAACTTGAAAAGCTGCATCAGCCTCAGCGAGTCGAATTGCCGTAGGCAGCGGATTGGTGACCACGAAGTTTTCTACGGGTTCGCCGCCCGAATTCTCGTAGCTCGTGGTGAACAGCAGTCTATCACCTGGCACAACGCCTTCGGGGGCGGCGAGAACCTTTTGCGCTTTGCCATCCTCGGTCACAACCCGTTCGAGTTGCACTATCCCGCTCAGGACGACGGTGTCCTTTGCCGTTGCCGGAACGCTTGCGACGAGGGCGGCAACGGAGAGCACGGATGTTTTTATGAGGTTAGAGAACATGTGATTTTCCTCGAGGTTCAGTCGTGCGATCTCAGTCGATCGTGACGTCGAAAGTAACGGTGTAGCTGGCACCGGCCGCGGCCGAGCCGACATCAACCGTGATACCAGAATTATTCGCCTCCCCCGCGTCCGCGTCAGATGCATCTGTTAGAGGCGCTCCATCGAGCGTGAGCGTGGCAGGTTTGTACGTCGTGCCCGCGGGGATGGCGTCCGTCACGTTAAGATCAGTGATTGAGCCGCTACCGCCGACATTGGCCACGATAGTGAAGGTAATCGTTGCATCGGGAACGGCTTCGGATCCTCCGAACGGATCGATAACGCTTGCTGTCTTGATCAGACTCAGAGCCGCGAGGCGTGCGATTAGTGAGCCATCGACGTCTGCATCAGCGCTTGTTGTGCCAACGACTGCGTTGCTTCCGTTGACCCCTTGGCCCGCAAAGCTTGTACCGGGCGCGCCTGCGCCGGTCACGGCCTGAGCGACAAGCTTGACTGCGCTGCTATCGCCATCGGTGACACCTGCGGGCGAGTTGACCAATACAAACACCGTGAGTGCGGCATCTGCGTCGAGAGAAGGAGTAGGCGCGCCCGCACCCAGAACCACGTCAACACCGTCATCATAGATGCCGTTGCCGTTGGTATCGTAGGCAAGCCCATCAACCGTTACGTCGAAATCATTTCCCGTCACTGCAGCGTCAGCGGTTAAGTTAAAGGCTTCGGGACCATTGCCGGTATTAGTAATCTCGAAGGTGAGCACAGCAGAGGCGTTGCCGATCGCAACCGCGCTGCCGTCCTGCCAGGCTGCAGTAACATCAAGAAGCTCGTCGACCTGCACGGTGACAGTATTTGAATCTACCGTCTGCGGCGTGCCGTCCGCATCAGAGAATTCAGCGGTAGCGGTATTCTCGATAAGCGTGCCTGCAGGCACGCCGTCGGCCATCGCTGGCGATGCCACGAGAAAGGTTGCGAGGACCAGCGGACTGGCGGCGAACTTGAGACCCATGTGTTCCATGGGGGCCTTAGTGGACGAAAAAGGTTATCAAACGATTAGCAAATACGTAAATTTCCGTGGGTTGAAATTAACGGATCGTTCACTCTTCCGGCCGGTTTCCGCCTAATGCATAAGGCATCTTTGACACGAAGGGACCAAGTTACCGTTAGTTTGATTGGTTAACTTTTACTTTAGTTGAGGCGGAGCGCCGTATCTGATGCCTGAGCCAGAAGTTCGAGAAAAGCAGGGCACCTCTTGGTGGTAGAGACCTAAAGCTTATGTAGAAGAAATAGTCCCTCCTACTTGCAGACTCCAACGAGACTGATCTGTCTGGCAGCAAGTTAGCAGATGAGGCTGACGTTTCAAACTTGCCAAGGCATCACGGGAACCTCTCGCCTTTTCTTGCTACTCAGAGACAAACACACGAGCACGCATGTTCCTGCCACTAGCCTTCTTCTAGCTCGCGAAGCCTGCCTACATTGGTGAACAATCTGGGGAGGCGTCACATTTAGAGCGGCAACAATTGGCCCACGCGCATTTCAACCATACCTTAGACTCCGTGGACCAAGTCCCCACGCTTACTGCAAATGTCTATTCGACCCATTCTGACCTTGGCGCAGCCGAAGAAGAGCTGCGGCCATTCAATTTCCAATCCCTGACCCAGAAGACTAGACAGGCCATTGCAAATTAGAACCACATTCTAGAGTGATTTCAGTCGCACTACGTGTATTCGGCACCGATGGCACAGGAACGAAGCCGCAGGACACGCGAGAAAGTCCTTGAGGCGGCAAGGGACTTAATTGTCGAACATGGCCACGAGCAAGTCTCGCTGAAGGAGATTTGTGAGCGTTCCGGCGTATCAAATGGTAGTATCTTTCATCATTTTGGTTCGAAGGAAGGTATTGTTCGCGAACTCTTCGCTGCAGAGCGCGCCGCTTATCTGGGCGTTATCCGAAATGCGATCATGCAATATGATGGCGACCCCTGCGATGCATTCGCCGCCGGTACGCGGGCGGCGTTGCATTACCAGGCGAAAAATCCCGGTTCGTTCGGCCGGCTTATCGCTGAATTCTCAGACAGCGAGTGGTTGCGCCGCAATGTCGATCTGTGGCTGACGGTGGCATCGGAAGAGGAGTCTCCTGTGATTGCTTGGGCCGCCGAGTATTTCCGTAGCGGGGCCCTGCCGCGCCTCCCCCCTGCATTCTATCAGGCGGCCATGCTTGGACCAACCGATCTGCTTTCCCGCGCTCACCGCCAAGGGAGACTCGCGGGAGACATTGAGGAACTGGGAGATGATTTGGCAGAATTCGTAAGCGCCGGCCTCAAGAGCCTGCGGGACCGCCAGCGAGAGGCTTAGGTTCTCCATCGAGGCTCGGTGCCATTGCGACCTTGGTCCTTACCGACCCGCTGGACGCGTCTCCTCCAAACGCCTACACGCTTGTCATCCCCGGGGAGCCATGAGGCTGAGAGGGCGGTTGAAGTCCGCCGACCCGTCGAACCTGAACCGATTAGCATCGGCGGAGGGAGTGGGCGGCCACCGCGTGAAGTCCGCTCTCCCGCCTCGTGGAGAGATTACATATGGCCGAAGGTATCGACATTCCTGCATGGATCGCCCTTTTCATGGGCCTCTACGCCCTTGCGGCCGGAATCGGGGAGTTGCGCCACCCGGGCGGGTGGACCGCAATGCTTGAGGATTACGAACGTAACACCGCGTTGCGCTTTCTAACCGGCATCGTCTGCATCGGGCTGGGCGGTGCGATCTATCTCGTATCGCCGTGGCAGCCGGATGACTGGCTCGCAATCCTTATCACCATCCTCGGCGGCTGGATGGCGATCGAGGGCGCGCTGATCCTTGCATTCGGCGATGGCATCATGCGCTTCGCCCGCCGCTTGATGGGCAAGGCCAACCAGCTATGGGCCTGGTTCTCGCTGATCCTCGGCGCGTTCCTTATCGCCACCGCCCTGTTCCGTCTCTAGTTTCATCTGCATCGAAGAAAGGTCCGTTTCATGGCCGACATCAACAGCACATTCGACATCGGCGTCACCACCGGCCCGATCCGCGGCAGCCGCAAGGTCCAGGTCGGCGCGAAGAGCGGCAGCGGCGTGCGCGTCGCCATGCGCGAGATCGATCTCGAGGGCGGCGAGCCCAGCGTGCGGGTTTACGACACCTCGGGCCCCTATACCGATCCCGACGCGGTCATCGATATCCGCAAGGGCCTCGAACAGAAGCGCCGCGAGTGGATCCTCGCCCGCGGCGATGTCGAGGAATACGACGCGCGCGAAGTGAAGCCCGAAGACAACGGCCAGCTCGGCCCGGACCGGTCGGGCGGGGTTCCGGCCTTCCCCAACGTCCACAGACGCGTGCTGCGCGCAAAGCCGGGCGCCAATGTCAGCCAGATGCACTACGCCCGCCGCGGCATCATCACGCCCGAGATGGAATATGTCGCCGAGCGCGAGAATCTGGGCCGCGAGATGCTGCGCGAGGAAGCTGTTCGGCTCGAAGCCCGCAATGACGGCCAGCCCTGGGGAGCATCGCTGCCCGATTACGTCACCCCCGAATTCGTTCGTGACGAGGTGGCCCGCGGCCGCGCGATCATTCCCAACAACATCAACCACCCCGAAACCGAACCCATGGCGATCGGGCGCAATTTCCTGGTCAAGATCAACGCGAATATCGGCAACTCCGCCGTCGCCAGCGACGTGGCGAACGAGGTCGACAAAATGGTCTGGTCGATCCGCTGGGGCGCGGACACCGTCATGGACCTATCCACCGGCCGCAACATCCACGACACGCGCGAATGGATCATCCGCAACAGCCCCGTCCCCATCGGCACCGTGCCGATCTACCAGGCGCTCGAAAAGGTCGGCGGCGTGGCCGAGGATCTGACGTGGGAAATCTTCCGCGACACGCTGATCGAACAGGCCGAACAGGGCGTCGACTATTTCACCATCCACGCCGGCGTGCGCCTGCCCTATGTCCCGATGACCGCCAAGCGCGTCACCGGCATCGTCAGCCGGGGCGGCTCGATCATGGCGAAATGGTGCCTCAGCCATCACAAGGAGAGCTTTCTCTACGAGCGTTTCGACGAGATCACCGAGATCATGAAGGCCTACGACATCGCCTATTCGCTGGGCGACGGCCTGCGCCCCGGCTCCATCGCGGACGCGAATGACGAAGCCCAGTTCGCCGAACTCTACACGCTGGGCGAACTGACCAAGCGCGCCTGGGAGCAGGACGTGCAGGTGATGATCGAAGGCCCCGGCCATGTGCCGATGCACAAGATCAAGGAGAACATGGACAAGCAGCTGGAGGCCTGCGGCGAAGCGCCCTTCTACACCCTCGGCCCCCTCGTCACCGATATCGCGCCGGGTTACGACCATATCACCAGCGGCATCGGCGCGGCGCAGATCGGCTGGTACGGCACCGCGATGCTCTGCTACGTCACGCCCAAGGAGCACCTCGGCCTGCCCGATCGGGACGATGTGAAGGTGGGCGTGGTGACCTACAAGCTCGCCGCCCACGCCGCCGACCTCGCCAAGGGCCACCCTGCCGCCAAGGTCCGCGACGATGCGCTGAGCAAGGCGCGCTTCGAATTCCGCTGGCGCGACCAGTTCAACCTCAGCCTCGACCCCGATACGGCCGAGCAATACCACGACCAGACCCTGCCTGCGGAAGGCGCCAAGACCGCCCACTTCTGCTCCATGTGCGGACCGAAGTTCTGCAGCATGAAGATCACGCAGGAAGTGCGCGAATTCGCCGCGAAGCAGAATTCGGACAGCTATCTCGCCAGCGAAAACATTAAGCGCGAGACGAGTGCCGAAGAGGCCGAGGAAGCGCGCGAGGGGATGGAGGAAATGAGCCGCGTCTACAACGAAACCGGACGTGAACTCTATATCGGGCAGGGGGACCGCGAGCATGACTGACAAGGTGAAGGGCCCGGCGTCCTATTTTCCGACGATCGAGGGGAAATACGGGAAGCCCATTGCCGAATGGCAGGCCATGATCCGCGCACGCCAGCCGGCGAAGCACATGGAACTGGTCGCGTTTCTCAAGGAGGAACACGGCATCGGCCACGGTCACGCCAATGCGCTGGTGGCAGCCACGCTGGCGGAGGACGCGAAATAGGCGACGGAGAAAGCTCGCGGGAGGATATGGACACGGCGATCAAGACAATCGTCGTGCCCCACCTGCGCGCGATGGGCTTCAAGGGCTCCATGCCCCACTTCCACCGCCCGCGCGGAGAGGCGGTGGACCTGCTCTCCTTCCAGTTTCGCTCTGACGGAGGGGCCTTCGTGGTGGAACTGGGCCGCGTGGCTGCGGGCGGGTTCGATTTCCACGGCAAACACATCCCCGCCGCGAAGGCACAAAACCGCTACCTGAAAGAACGCCACCGCCTCGGCAGCGAACTGCGCGTGAATTATGGCGACCACTGGTTTGTGTTTTCAGGGCACGATGCGGACGAGGTTGCGCGGGAGGTTTGTGGGGCGCTTGACCAGGCGGAGGTGTGGGCGTTTGTGGATACGGTGGCGGTGCTTGGAGGGTGAGCGCTTGACGCGAACGAGCGCAGCGGTCACCGGCCAGCCGAGATCGAGATATTCAAGCTTTTCGAGCGAGCCGATTTCCTCGAGATAATCCTGGTTCGGCGCGCCCGCTGCCAATTCTCGCAGTCCGGTTCGCAATCCGATCCCGCGATGCGATGCCTTGTCGCGCCCGACATGCGCGAACTGCACATCCATCGGCAGGTCCGCTGCACTCATGAACGCGGGAACATCGGGCCGGCGCAAATGCATCCAGTGGCGGTAATGTTCGTTGAGATCCATCGTCGGATCCTGTCCTGATCTGATTGGCAAAGCGTAAATCAACCTTGCGGCAGCTTCACCACCGTTCCACATAGCCCCCATGTCCGCAGACTGCTGTTCCTCCAAGTCCACCGAACTGGAAAAGCTCGCGCGCCAGGCCGATCAGCGGCGCGTGCTCGTGCTCGTGCTGGCGATCAATGCGGTGATGTTCGTGCTCGAATTCGGGGCGGGGATCATTGCCGGGTCCGCCGCGCTGATGGCGGATGCGTCAGACATGCTGGGCGATGCCATCGTCTATGCGGTCAGCCTTTACGCGCTGGCGCGCAGCGACCGGTGGAAGGCCGGGGCGGCGATGCTCAAGGGCGTGGTCATCCTTGGCCTCGGCATCGGGATCGCGGTCAATGTCGTGCTCAAGATCCAGAGCGGGGTGCCGCCGTCCGCCACGCTGATGCTGGTGTTCGGTGCGCTTGCGCTGGCGGCGAACCTCGTCTGCCTGCGGCTGCTTACCCGCTTCCGCCATCAGGACGTGAACATGGCGAGCACTTTCGAATGTTCGCGCAACGATGTGATCAACAATTGCGGTGTGCTGGTGGCCGCGGGGCTGGTGTGGTGGCTCGCCTCGCCATGGCCCGACATCGTGATCGGCGTACTGATGGCGCTCATCTTCCTGCGCAGCGCCCTGCGCGTGATCGCCGACGCCGCACCGCAGCTTCGCGCCGCGTGAGGGCAGGTGAACGGTCCTTGTCCCGACAAAGTAAGGCCCGCCGCGGCAATAACCGGGGCGGGCCTGCTTGTGCTCTGGTGACGATCAGACCGGGGCGTTCATCGCGCCCATTTCCGCGTCGGGCAGGGCGGACAATTCCTCTGCACTCATGCCTGTCTGCACGTCCATGTCGTCGCTATCGGCGCGGGCGATGAGCCCTTCCGTCGGCACTTCGACCCAGCGATCGGGATCGGTGTCTTCCAGTTCGATGACCAGCCCGGTCACCATGCCAGCCGCATTGCGGCGGACCGCCTCGATATCGCCCAGGTCGGTCCCGTCGGCGGTGACCAGATCCGCGTCGAGCAGCTTCGCCTCGGTCATGCCCAGCGCGGCCACTTCGTTGCTGGCGGCATAGGCGCTCTGATCGGCTTCCCTTTCCACCTGTGCCTCCGCGCGGTCGGCTTCCTGCTCGGCCGGGGTTTCGCCGCAGGCGGCGATCAGGGCGCAGGCGGCAGCAAGGCTGGCAAAGGCGGTCTTGGGATGGTGCATGAAGGGTCCTTTTCGTGTTCGTTCATCCGTTCAATGCGTGCGGCAGGCCGCCGTTCCGAAATGAACGGATGGACGGGAACGCGGTGGTGCCCGGCAGAGTTTACCTGCCATGAAACTAATTGCCCCGCTCGCCGCCACGCTGGCCTTCGCCCTGACCGCCTGTGCCACCACCCCTGCCGCTCAGGACATGGTCACCGTCACTGGGGAAGCGACCTACCGCGAACGCATTGCGCTGCCGCCCGAAGCGGTGATGACCGTCCGGATCGAGGACGTGTCGCGCGCTGGTGCCCCGGCCCCGGTCCTGGCGGAGGAAAGCTATCCCGCCGAGGGGAGTCAGGTACCGCTGCCCTTTGCCGTGGAGGTTCCCCGCGCGGCGCTGAAAGGCGCGGTCAGCACCTCCGCACGTGTGCGGATAGAGGATGCAGATGGCCGCCTGATGTGGATCACCGACACCCATACCCCCGTGACGCCGGTAGCAGGGGAAGCCGGCATCGATCTGGGCACGCTGGTGATGGTCCTCACGCCGGGCTGAGGCGAAAACGCTTTCCTACAGGCGTGCAGCCGTGGCTCATCCTGCCGGATGACCGACGAACACGACCAGCCTTCCGCCCCTTCCGCTCCCACCAGCCCGCGCAGGCGAGCGCGTCAGGGCAATGCCGATTATCGCTGGACCGTGCCCAAGGTGCAGACCTTCCTGCGCGCGCTCGAACAATACGGGCGGGTGGCGGAAGCGGCGAGGGCAGTGGGGATGAGCCGGCAGGCGGCCTATTCCCTGCGCGCCCGGCTGGACGGGCCCGCCTTTCGCGAAGCGTTTGAGGGTGCACGCCGTACCGGCCTGCGCGCCCGAGCGGCGGCGAGCAGGGCGCGGCTGGAAGCGCAGCGTTCGCCGTGGGAAGGGCCGGGGCTGGAGACGCTCGACTACCTGCGCGCCGGGGCGTCTCAAGCTGACACTTCTGGCGGGCAAACAGGCACTGGCGGGGCGCGAGCTGACACCGACATGCGCCATACCGACCCGCGCCGCCCGCAAGCCGACGCCGATCGCCACAAGCCGACAACTTTTGCGCCTGGACGGTGTAACACCCGGTCCATGTCTTCGCCGCCTCTGCGACGGGAAGGAGCTGATCGGAGGCTCCGGCGGAACATTGGCCCGCGCCGGAGCTTGGTTGGACAGGCACACCCCAACCCATGGAGAGCATCATGTCCGTTGCCAAAGTCACCGAAGTCATTTCCTCCTCGACCGAAAGCATCGAGGACGCCGTCCGCCAGGGCGTGAAGCGCGCCTCCAAGACCATCAGCGGGATCGAAGGCGTGTGGGTCAAGGATACCAAGGCGCAGGTCTCGAACGGCGAGATCACCGAATGGCGCTGCACGCTCAAGATCACCTTCGTGGTCAACGACTGAGCGAAGCGGAAGGAACACGGGCCGTGGCCGATCTCTACTTGAAGAACCTCGAATCCGAACGGCGCCAGCTCTGGGCGACAGCGCGCCTTAAGGGCCTGCCCAAGGATACGCCCGAACGCCGCCGGATCGCCGAGATCGACGAGGCGATTGCCGCGCACAAGGCAAAAAAAGTGGGATGACCTGCGCTCAGCGCAAGGCAGTCAGCACCCGGTCGAGCGCTTGCAGGAAGCGGGACCTGTCGGTCTTGGAGAAGGGCAGCGGGCCGCCCCCGCTTGCTCCCAGCGGGCCGTCCATCCCGGCGCGCAGGTCTTCCATGATGGCGCGCGTTGCGACGGCGCTCCCGATGCTCGCCGCGTCGAACGGCTTGCCGTTGTGGGCCAGCACCCGCGCGCCCGCTTTCAGGCACCGTTCGGCCAGCAGTATGTCCGCGGTCACGACCACGGTGCGCGGCCCAGCGGCCGCGGCGATCCAGTCATCCGCAGCGTCGAAACCGTCGGACACGACCACCCGCTGCACCTGCTCGTTCACCGGCACGCGGAAGAGGGAGTTGCTGACCACGCGCACCTGCGCCCCGAAGCGTGCGGCGACGCGGTAGATCTCTTCCTTCACCGGGCAGGCGTCGGCATCGACCAGTATCGTGGCGGGGCCGGCGGCAGAGCTGTGGGCATCGGTCATGGCCCACACCTAGCGCGCCTTCGCGGCGCGCTCCAGCTTTGGACTTAGCTGTTCTTCATGTTCTCCAGACCGCGGATCGCGCCGGGCTTGAGGCTGGGGTTGGAGGCGTTCTGCTTGGGCCCCTTGTCGGCCTTCGGCTTGCGTGCTTCGCGGCTCTTGCGTTGTTGACCCTTGGCCATGTTAGGTTCCAGTAAGGGCGGAATGCCCCGCGCGGTCCATACGCCCTTTCGGGCGAACGCCTGCATCAATTCGCGGAAGAAACACCATGACCCAACCGTTCAAGTTCCTCGCCCCCGCCGCCGCACTGGCCTGCATGTCCTGCGTCCAGGCCGATGGCGAACCTGCCGAACCCGCGCCGGTCCTCTCCAGTGAGCGTGCGTGCTTCTCTTCGAGCCAGATCAACGGCTATTCCAAGGCGCCGGACGGGCCGGACGGCGACCGGCTCTACGTCAGGACCGGTGCCAGCGAACGCTTCCTGCTCGAAACATGGGGTCCGTGCCCGGATCTCGACTGGACTTTCCGCATCGCCATCGATTCCCGCTTCACCGGCAATCTGTGCACGGGCGACACTGCAACCGTGTTCGTCCCCAGCAGTGCCAGCGGAGTGACGACGCGATGCACCGCCCGGGTCCTGGGCAAGGTGGCCGACTGATCCGCCGGCCGATGCTCCTCCGGTTGGAAATGTCGGCGACGCGATTTCCGAGCCGGAAAGGGGAAACCTAATTCTCAGCGCCCCGTTGATAGGGAAAGGCGTAAAACAAGGAGAAGCCCGCCATGCAGGTCCAGTTCAATTCCGACAGCAGCGTCATGGGTACGGAAAATGTTGCCGAGCGTATCGAAGCGAACGTGCGCAGCAAGCTTGCGCGCTTCGAGGATCGACTGACACGGGTCGAGATCCATGTGCGCGACGAAAACGGCGCCAAGGGTGGAGGCGACGACAAGGCTTGCACCATCGAAGCGCGCCCACGTTCAGGCAAACCCATCAGCGTGACCGAACACGACTCGAAAGTGGACGACGCAGCGAGGAAGGCGGTCAATACATTGGCGCAGCGCCTGGAGCGTACTTTCGGCAAGGAGCAGCGCCACGCGCACGATCCTCGCCCCGAAAAGATTCTCTAGGGGATTGGGATCCGGCCCGGCGGTTCAGCGGAAGTGTTGGGCAGCGCGAAGACATCCTGCTGATCGTAGTCGCGGACCCCGTTTTTTCGGTCGAAGAGCAACCCCACTACCATGGCGGTCATTCCTGGGATCGCCCAAGATGCTGTGGCAAGATAAAGCACCGGCGCGCGCGTCGGGCAATATCAATGCGCAAAAGCCGTGTCTGCCCCAACCGCCACATTCTCGCCTTTATCGGAACATTGCCGAGAGCGTCACTCTCGCGATATCGCCTATTCCGGCTTATCCATTCCCAAGGAACGATACGATATGAACAAGTTGAGCATTGTACTCGCCTCTGCCGCCTCGCTGGCGATCGCCGCCTGCGCAGAAGAAACCGCAGAGCCGACCACAGAAGATACTGCCGCCATGAACGACCAAATGGCGAATGAGACTGCCGAAGCCGGCACCATCGTCGAAGTGGCTCAGGACAACCCCGATTTCTCGACGCTGGTGAGCGCCGTGACTACTGCCGAGCTGGGCGAAACGCTCTCGGGTGAAGGCCCCTACACCGTCTTCGCGCCGACGAACGCCGCCTTCGAAGCGGTTGACCAGGCGAGGCTCGAGCAGCTGATGAGTGAAGAAGGTCGCGAAGATTTGACCAACATCCTGACCTACCACGTGGTGGAAGGTGAAACGATGGCGCAGGCCCTGACTGAGGCCATCGAAGGTGCTGGTGAGGAAGGCTACGAGCTGACCACTGTCAACGGTGCTACACTTACCGCAACCATGGAAGGTGGCAATGTCGTCCTGACCGATGCTGCAGGCAATACCGCGACCGTAACCGCGACCGATGTCGACGCTTCGAATGGCGTGATTCACGTAATCGACACAGTCCTGATGCCGTCCTGAATTAATACGGAAAAAACAGGAAAAGGCGGCCCTTTGCGGGGCCGCCTTTTTCGTTTTCGTCGGCATTGAGGTCAGTAGCTCCAAACTAGGGCAAGAGGGCGGATTAGGCTTCAGTTACGTCGGGCAAGTGCGGCTGCTACATTGACCGTCTTGGAATTGCCGATCCTCGGTTCTGCGGCAGTTCGATCGGAGCTTTCTGCGACTTCGAGTTCGGCTGGCTCGGCCAAGACCATGGGAGCTTCAGCGCGGGTAACGCGCTGCAAGACCGGATCGTGGATCTCTTCGACTGGGCGAGAGTGCCCATCCGCGCGCCCTCCGGTGTAAGCCAGCAAAGCCTCTTCGCGCGCAATCCTTTCGGGGCTGGCTGTCTCGTAAAAATCATAGCCTGCGTTCATATCCACGGATTGGTCGCTGCGATCGTCCCACCACATATTGCCGCCACGATCGTGCAGCCGGCCGTGCAAAGCGAGTTCCGCCACTTCGATAGTGCCTTCCGGTGTTTTCAGTGGGTAATGGTCTGGGGGGCGAGTGGTATGGCGCAAGGCATCGTTGGACGCGTTAATGATCGGTGCCTCAGGCAGGGTATCACCGTGTCCCTCTTTGAGGACCGGACTGTCGCCGATGGTCGCGCCGCTTACTGCTCCTGCGATTGCCACAACTGCCACTGCGCTCAGGATTTGGGGAGCGAACTTCATCATCTGTCTCCGCAAGGATCGTTTTGAAAAGGCAACGCACATTTCGGCTGCCCAGTTCCCTCGGGGGCGTGCCGCCATCGCCTCCGGGCAGATCCGTCGCCGATCGCCACAACAAAAGTGAGGGAGGGAACAGTTAATGGGATGGTGAGGAATGCGCGCCATAATTCCCGGCCAGACCGGGACTAACGCACCAGGGGCAAGATGCACGAATTACAAAGCCAGTTCGCCGCGCAAGAAGGCGAGGCAGCATGGACTGCCGTGATGCATGAACACTTTAATGCCGGACAACTGGATGAAGCACAGGAATACCTCGCGGCGCAGCTTGCCGCGCTCGATACCGAACTGGCTACGAGATGCCTGATCGACGAGCCCGACCGCGTAAAAATCACTGGATGGGACGAGCTGTGCGAAGCGATCGAACTCCACGAGGGAGACCGGATCACCGGTGTCACGCTGGCCATCGCGAACGAAACGGATCGCGCCTTCGAGAAGGGTCAGGTGCATCACCCCTATATGATGCTGGGCCTCTACACTGACGAACCATTCGCCTTCAGCCACGCCACCAGGGGTGCCTTGGTGGAACAGACCGCCGCGGAGGAAGGCCCTGCATGGGCAGGCTATGACGAGGATATCGAAGTGTTCCTCGAATGCGAGGGACTCGATGCGATCAACACTGCGCTCGTCCATCATAAGGAAAGGCACTTCTTCAGGGACGATGCGCCCGATCACGCGCCCCGGCGGTACGTGGAATATGTCCTCGCCTGCTGGTGGCGCGCGCTTCTATTCCACCGCGCTGTGGAGCGCATCTGCAAGGATAAACCGTTGCCTAACCATGTGCCGGTTATTGCTGGCATGGTCGACATGAGACCTGACGCAGTGGCTGTGCATGGACTGGTGGACGGCGACCGTACGGCAGCTCCGAAGCAGGTCGAAGGGCCGCAGATGGCGGAAATGCTTCCGGAGAGCATGATCACCCGCCGCGAAGTCGAGGAAGTCAAGGAGCCTCCCACCGGCACCAATCTTCGCCGCCGGATTTCGGAGACGGTGCAGGAGGAAGAGCCCAAGAAGAAAGGGCTGCTGGCACGGATTTTCGGGCGCGGCTGACGCGAGGTGGCGATCGGGGCGCTTCGGGGCTCCATCAGCTTGGCAGGAACGCCAGAAACCGTTGTTCATTTCCTGCCGATCGGCAAAAGATAGACAGTAGGGCGCGGAACGGATTATTCTTTCTGCGATATACTAACATGCGCGGCAAGAGACGAACCGTCTATCAATCCGTGAAGCCGGGAACTGCCCGGCACTAACTGTCTTTTCGCGGCGATCACTTGGGAAGCAAACGATGAAACGCTCCATTATCCGACTGGCGCCCGCGCTCCTGCTGGGCGCCTGCCAACCGGGCGAGGATACTGCCACCGGCGCGCCTGCACAGGCATTTGACGGCATCGCCTCGGAAGAGACCATCTATCTGACCGGAACGGAGCCGTTCTGGGGCGGCGAGATCACGGGCTCGAAAGCGCAGTACTCGACTCCGGAAAATCAGGATGGGACAATGTTCGAGGTCGAGCGGTTCGCAGGAAACAACGGACTGGCCTTTACCGGGCAGATTGACGGCGGAAATTTTGACCTCATGGTTACGCCAGGAGACTGTTCCGACGGGATGAGCGACCGGAGCTATCCGTTCACGGCCACGCTCAAGATCGGCGAAGAGCAACGCAATGGTTGCGCCTGGACCGACCGCCAACCTTTCACCGGTCCGGAAAGCCCATGATGGCGGGTGCGGCCGTGGCGTTCCCGAACCGGCAAAGTGGCACTATATTTCCGTGCGATCCATTTCCCGGTCGCCATAAGAGTCTCACCTGATGGCTGGTGCGCGGTAAATGAGTCACATTCCCTACTGGCCCCGCTGGTTAGGATTTGTAGGCCTGTTGCCGCAGTTCGCCTGTTTGGCGGCGGTTATGTTCGGACCGGATGAATGGAAGAGCACCGCATCCGCCATTGCCGCCATCTATGCCGGATTGATCTTTACCTTTCTGGGAGGAGCATGGTGGGGGATCGCTGCGGGCGCACCGGCGGCTGAACGGCGCGGCGGACTGGCGTGGCTCTGGATCGCAGCAGTTGTTCCAAGTCTGGTCGCATTTGGCTGTCTCGGCGCATGGGCTGGCGACGTGCTGCCACTAGAACCTGTCCTCATAATGCTCGGTTCGGGGCTCCTGATCGCGCTGGGCGTCGATTCTCGGATCGGATCGCTCGGTCCGCGCTGGTGGATGAAATTGCGCGCGCCTCTCTCGATAGCGCTGGGCGTGACGACTATGCTTATCGCACTGGTCTAGGCTTCGACACCGGCCCTCGTCAGCTCGGGCTTCAGTCGTCCGGTCAGCCAGAGCCACCACATCTTGAAATCCGCGCCAAGGCTCCACAGCGGATAGGTGAAGGTTGCAGGGCGGTTCTTCTCGACCTTGAAATGGGCGATCCAGGCAAAGAAGTATCCCGCCACCGGCAGGATGGCCAAGAGCCAAGAGGTCCCGCTCAGGAGCGCGCATATCCCCAGCAGGACGACCAGCGTGGTCCCGATATAGTGGAGTACCCGCGTGCGCGGCTTGGAGTGTTCACGCAGGTAAAAGGGCCAGAACTCTGCAAATGTCGTATAGGTCTTCGCCATCGGCCGATTGTGGTGGCTGACCTGCTTGGCGGTCAAGTGGTTTGCGAGCAGCCCGGCTCAATAGAGACCGGGGTTCTCGCGCTGCGCTGCATTCGACATGGCGGGTTGCAACAATTCGTGCTGCGCACTTTCCGCCCGTAGGGTTCCGTCCTTGGCCGCCACTCCGATCGGATTGCAGGTTCGGCCAGCGATGAAATCCAGCGCGACCGACACCGATTGTTCGTTCGGATCGCCTAGTTGATCGAAGATGTCGTCATTCGCGCGGCAGGTGTTGGGCATCACGCTGGCAAGGCCATCGAAATAGTCGCCTTGGCCATTCGCGTTGACGGTCTTGAAGGTGACAGCGCGCAAGCGATCATCGCATGCAGATCGGTCGAATGCGAATTGGCCCACCGGTTTGCCAAAGGTATCGGTGCCCACCAGCGCGATATTGTCGCCAAGATAGGGAATCATGGAGTTGGTTACCAATTCGCTAGCCGACGCAGTGCCCCCACGTCCGATAACGGCGAGTTTCATTGTGCGTATTTGCTGCGGCTGGTTCTGGAAAAGTGTTGTGCTTTCCTCTGCCGATTTGGAAGAACGCAGCTTGGTTTCTGAGAAAGTCTGGCCTTCGAAACCTTCGCCCATAAGGTCGCCAAGCAATTCCGCTACCGAGACAAGCCCGCCACCATTGTAGCGCAAATCGAGAATTACATTGGTAATGTTTTGGCTTCGGAAGCTCTCAAAAGCCTCACGAAGCTGAGGCCCGGCGTCCTGCACGATGAAAGTCCGCAGGTTTACATAACCGACCCTTCCGCCTGCACCATCGTCAAGTATCTTTACGCCATAGCGGTCAGAGATTGGATCCAGCGAAAATTCAGCTTTCGTCACGCTAACCGTTTGCTCAACTCCCGAAGTGTCCCGGATGACAAAGCTGCGCGTCACGCCGGGATTGTTGGGGCCGAGAGCATCGCTCACTGCCTGAGGTCCGCCCGTCGCCATCAGAGTTGATACCGATTGGCCACCGATCTGAAGAATCTCGGTTCCCCGATCAAAGCCCTGCGGAAACGCAGGAGCATTTTCGAACACTTCTGCCACGTAAACCCGGTTGTTGCCTACATCGTAGATCAGTCGTATCCCGAAACCGGCGTTCGATCCGCTGTTGATCAGTTCGTTCTCTTCCTCGATCGAAGTTATATACGTGAAGCCGCGATCTTTGTTTTCTGCGCGTGCTTCCGCAACAAGAGCATCAATGTAGCTTTGCAAATTGTTAAAGTTGGCTTTGTTGACCGAGGTGGAGAGCAGGTCCGGGAACAGATACCATTCCTGCAAGACGCCCAGGGCCCAGTCCTGCCGTGCTGAAAGAGAGCAGTCGGGCGCATTACCGACACCGCTCCCTCCGCCGTTGCCGGCATTGCCTCCCGACCCTCCGCCGCCACATGCAGCGAGCGAGAATGCGAGCGTTGCGGATAAAGCGGTGCGACCCAATTTCACGGCAGTTCCTCCCCAGGATGGACGCAAGTGTGTTTGCATCTAGCGTATACGCTAGGAATGACCAATTAATCGCGCGTGAGCAAGGGACTTTTCCCTCCCGGGCCCACCGTGCGGCTGCCGTAACGGAATTTGGTGGAAAACCACGATGAAACGAACGAAAAACGGTGCAAATTCATCGGTAAGGCATGGTCTTTGTCCTGAGGCTATGCCTAGGCTGCGCTCTTGTCAGGCGTAAATCGCCCAAAGTCTTGGATGGAGCAGCTTAGTTGAGTACCGGAATGCCAGAGTGGATGCAGCAAGCAATCGGCGGGGAGGCGAAGGGTTCGCTGACCTTCGCGGCCGTTGCAGAAGAAAAGGATCTCCGCAAATCCGGCTTCGCGCTCTCCAGCCCGGCTTTCCGGGATGGGGGTGAACTCGATCCAAGCTTTACTGCGGTCGAAGACGATGCAGTCGCCCCTCCGCTCGAATGGACCGCGCCGCCTCCCGGCACGCAGGAACTGGCACTCGTGGTCGAGGATGCCGAAGACGGCAAGGTACATTGGCTGGTCTGGGGGCTTAAACCTCAAAAGGGCGCATTGTTCGAAGGCGAAGCGCCTCCGCGCACCGGGAAAAACGCGGTCGGCAATTCGGAATGGCTCCTTCCCGATCCGCCTCTGGGCGTACAGCATCGCTATATTTTTCAGCTTTATGCACTCGACCTCCCGCTCACCCTAATGCCGGGCGCGGGTTACGAAGAATTGCTGAAGCAGATCAAGGGACACGTCACAGCCGCCGCGATCCTCACTGCCCGTTTCGAAGGGCACGAGGTCGTGGAGCTGGACGCGGAAGACTTCGATATCGAAGACTAATTATAAGCATAGCCAACTGAAAGGAACCTGAAATGGCTGGCAAGAACAACGCACTGCAGAAGCCGGTGAATCTCTCGCCGGAACTCGAGAATGTGGTCGGCAAGGGTCCCATGACCCGCGCGCAGGTCACCTCGAAGGTCTGGGATCACATCAAGGCGAACAACCTTCAGGACTCGAAGGACAAGCGCATGATCAATCCCGACGACAAACTGAGCGCAGTGATCGGCAAGGAGCAGATCTCGATGTTCAAGATGACCGGTGCCGTTTCGAAGCACATGTCGTAAACTTCAGGTGCGGCGGCGCCATGGCCAGTCCGTGACGCCGCCGACCCACAGCGCCAGCCAGACAAGCACTGGTTGTGCGACCATACGCGGCAGGTGATAGACTAGCCCCAAGCCCCCATCGTTGCGCGCCATGTCGAGCGCGAAATGGTTGATGTTGGCGGGGAACACGCAAGCCGCATAAAGCGCCAGGCCGATCGCGCCGGCTTTCCTTAAATTGACGCTCCAGGGCTGGAGCAGCGCTGCCGCGCCGATTAGTTCGGCTATTCCCGTCCAGAAAACCACGCTCTCCGCGGCCGGCACCCACCCCGGCATGATCTCCATAAATGGTCGTGGGGAAGCGAGATGGATATACCCGGCGACAGCGTAGAATATCGCCAGCAGCCACCGGAAGATCGCACGGGTCACTCCTGTGACACTTCGACGCCGTTCCAAAACGCGATGTGATTCTTGATATGTGCGGCGTCCGGCTTGGGATCCGGATAATACCACGCGGCGTCCGCATTGATGGCGCCGCCTGCATTGACCGAGTGATACTGCGCGGTGCCCTTCCAGGGACAGACGCTGGTCCTCTCGCTAGGTACGAGGGAACTCCGCGCAACGTCGGAAGGCGGGAAATAATGATTTCCCTCGACCACCACCGTATCGTCGCTCCGGGCGATCTCTTCTCCATTCCAGCGCGCCACAACGGTCATGTGCAGTCCCTTTCTTTCGATGAATCATTCGCTAGAACAGCCATCGAAGACTGTTCCAGTTCCAGCGAGGAGAAATTCGTGCCTGCCATTCGTCCCTACATCGGTGTTGCCGCCCTGGCCCTGCTTTCTTCCCCGGCCCTTTCGCAGCAATCGCCCGAAGCGACGGCAGAGGCCGCGCTGGAGGCTGCCCCCGTGTGGGACGGGCATAACGACGTTCCGATCCAGCTGCGCGCACGTTTCGGGAATGTCATCAATGACTTCGATTTCGCCGATACGCTCGACACTGCAGAGGGAGAGCGCAACGCCATGCACAGCGATCTTGCCCGCCTCGACAGGGGACAGGTCGGAGCCCAGTTCTGGTCGGTCTACGTCAGCCCCGCTGGAGAAGAGCCGCTGGCAGTGCAGCAGACCATCGAACAGATCGATGTGACGAAGCGCCTGATCGCGCGCTATCCATCCGACCTGCAACTGGCTCTGACGGCAGACGATGTCGAGGAAGCCATCGCGAATGGCCGGATCGCCTCGCTGCTCGGAATGGAGGGCGGTCACTCGATCGGCAACAGCCTCGCCGTGCTGCGCCAGATGTACGATCTGGGCGCACGCTACATGACCCTGACCCATGGCCGCACGCTGGACTGGGCCGACAGTGCGACCGATGCCCCGAAGCACGACGGGCTCAATGCATTTGGTATGGATGTAGTCCGCGAAATGAACCGCATCGGCATGCTGGTCGATCTCAGCCATGTGAGCGAGGCAGCGATGCACGACGCGCTGGATGCGGCCCGCGCGCCCGTGATCTTCAGCCACTCCGGCGCCCGCAGTGTTACGGGCCACCTTCGCAACGTACCCGACGGTGTTCTCGAGCGCCTGCCCGAAAATGGCGGGGTGGTGATGGTGGTCGCGCTTCCGTGGTTCATCAATGAGGACCTGCGAAGTCATTCGGCTAATCGCACGGCGGAGCGTGCGCGATTGGAAGCGCTTTATCCGGGACTTCCTGACGAGGTGGAGGCGCAATTGGCGAAATGGGATGCGGAAAACCGTGAGCCGGTTTCCACCATCTCCGACATGGCCGATCATATCGATCACGTACGGGACGTCGCAGGGATCGACCATATCGGGATCGGCGGCGACTATGACGGGATGCCGCATGGACCTTCTGGAATGGAGGATGTCAGCGGTTATCCGGCGCTGTTCACCGAACTCGCGCGGCGCGGCTATTCGCAGGAAGATCTCGAGAAGGTCTCCATGCGCAATGTGATGCGAGCCATGCGAGAGGCGGAGGCTTATGCGCAGAGCCAGCGGGGTGCAATGCCAATCGAATATCCGGCGGGGGAGCCGCGCAGCGAAGCTGGCTAGCGGGGCTCGGCGTCGTCGCCTTCAAGTTTGCCCAGGACGCGAACGAAGAAAGCCGTGGACCAGCCTAGCAGGATCACCCCCATAACGCCTTCGAGCGCCGCGACCATGCGCCATTGGTCATGGATGGAAGCATCCGAATAGCCGATCGTCGCATAGCTGATGGTCGAGAAATAGAGGGCTTCGCTGAATGAATGGAGCGCGCCTAGATAATCGTAGAGGAAGGCAAACAGCCATATCTCGATGAAATGGATGAAGATGATCGCGAACACCGCCAAGAGGGTGAAGAGAGAGCCGGTGAAGGATAAAGGCCTCAGGTGGCTTACCCGTTCGCTCATCCTGTCCCGGGTTACTACTCGCTGGATTGTGAACAGTCCGAGGCCGTGAATAATCACGCAGATCGCGATCATCGCCGCTCCGATCAGAAGCTGATCGTTGAATGTTGCATTGAATACCTGGGTATTGTCCGGCAGGCTGTTGGTCACATCCGCTCCTGCGTCAGCGGACAGCGTTCCCCTTCGTAGAAGGCCTCGAGGGCATCGGCGAAGACCTGTGAATCCTCATCGTCGCATGCGCGCTCGAACAGGGTCATCGAACTCCGGAATTTCATCGCGTCGACATCGCCCAGGATATCCTCCGCGCTCATCGTGCCGGCCCATTCCAGCATCGCTTCTGTTGCCTCGAACAGGCGCGGACCTAGCTCTTCGTGCTGGCAATAGGCGCGGGCCTCATCGAGATCCGCGAGCGCGTATTTTTTCGCCTTTGCGCTTGTCCCGAGACCATCGATCTGTGGGAAGATGAACCACATCCAGTGGCCCTTCTTCTCGCCCTCGGCGATCTCCTCGAGCGCCTGCTCGTAGGTTCCGCCGTCCTGCGCCTTGACGAAGTGGCCGAAAGTGTCGTCGCTAGACATGGGTTTAAACCGTGATTGGCAGTTCTTCAGCTATCGCCATCGACGTGATCGGGAAGGCCCTCGCGATCGGTGGAGGCGAAATCTTCCAGCTCGTCTTCGGACATGCTCTCATACATCTGCTTGGATGCGCCCTGCAGCTCCGATACTTTCGTGTCGCCGCGCTTGGCGGAAAGAGCCGCTCCGGCGGCTTTCTGTTGCGCTTTCGATTTTGCTGGCATCAGCTTTGCTCCTTCAACTCGCTTCCGCGCTTGAGCACCTCCTCACCGTCTTCCTGCTTGATGAGGTAAGCCGGGTTGTCGGCGTCACCGTTCTTGGTGACTTCACTGCCTTGGAGGGTGCGCGTCACTTCACGCTCGAAACGCTCCTTGATCTGGCCCTTGCCCGTGCCATTCCCCCAATTCCATTCGACATACTGGCTTGTCTGGAAACTGTTCGAATTGCTCATGCGGCCTCTCCGGTATCAGTTCTCGACGACTTCGAGGCCATCTTCGGTAGTGGTCTGATCTTGTGGGGCTGCGACGGTGTCGTCACCCAAATCGGTCTGAGGGGTGTCGGTACCGACGATGCTGTCAGTGGTGTCGCCGTCCGATTCCATCGACTGGATTTCGCCTGAGACGGTCGCTTCCTCTTCGACATCGCCTTGCATCATCGCTGGGATAATCCAGGTGATCGACAGGAGTAGTATTGCGAGCACTAGGCCGCCGAGCAGCACCCAGCGTACGACACCTTCCTTGGAGCCGCCACTTGCCTCTTCTTCGTCCAAGTGGACGTGGCCATTTTCAGTGTGCATCACAAACCTCCCTGCGAAAAATCAAGTTCGCAGGGTTTACGCGCGTTTGTGTGGAATGTTCCTACGCGTCAGTCGCGCAGCAGGTCGTTGATGCCGGTTTTCTCGCGAGTTTGCGCGTCTACGGTCTTCACGATGACCGCGCAGGCAAGGCCGGGCCCGCCGTCCTTGCCCGGCATGAATCCCGGCACCACAACCGAAAAGGGCGGGATATGGCCGCGGATGACCTCGCCACTATCGCGAAACACGATCTTGGTCGATTGGGTGATGAAGACGCCCATGGCGACAACGCTGCCTTCGCCGACGATCACGCCCTCGACGATCTCGCTGCGGGCACCGATAAAGCAATTGTCGCCGATGATCGTCGGGTTGGCCTGCATCGGTTCGAGCACGCCGCCAATGCCGGCGCCAGCAGAGATATGGCAGTTTTCGCCGATCTGCGCGCAACTGCCGATGCTGGCCCATGTATCGACCATCGTGCCCTTGCCGACATAGGCACCGATGTTGACGAAACTGGGCATCAGCACGCAGCCTGGGGCGATATAGGCACCTTCGCGGGCCACGGCGCCGGGAACTACGCGGAAGCCGGCTTCGCGGAAACGTGCATCGTTCCAGCCAGCGAATTTGCTCGGCACCTTGTCGAACGCAGGATTGCCCGCGCTGCCACCGTCCATCACGCGGTTGTCGTTGAGTCGAAAGGAAAGCAGCACCGCTTTCTTGAGCCACTGGTTCACTGTCCAACCGCCCTTGCTGTCGGGTTCCGCCACGCGGCCTTCGCCGCTATCGAGCAGCTTGAGTGCTGCCTCCACCGCCTCGCGCACATCCGCGCTTTGCGGCGTGACATTGGCGCGGTCTTCCCACGCGGCTTCGATGCGGTTTTCGAGATCGGCGCTCATGTTGGTCTCCGTCGGAATTTCGGAGAGGTCGTTAGCATCGTCGGCGCGCTAGTCCATCCCCGCAGCCACGGCGAATTCATGGGCGCGATCCACCAGCGGGCCCACCCGCTCGCTCATGGCCTTGGCGTGGGACGACGAAGCCGTCCCGTCGATGACACGCTTCTTGATGCCCTGCATGATGCCTGCGAGCCGGAATAGGTTGTAGGCAAAATACCAGTCCATCGGCGGTACCGGATAGCCGGTCCGTGCGACATAGCGGTCGACGGCCTCCTGCTGTGAAGGTATACCCAGTTCCTCGAGATCGAGACCGAGCAGTCCGGCCCGCCCATCGTGCGGATTATGCCAGTTGAGCATGAGATAGCTGAAATCGGCAATCGGATCGCCCAGCGTCGATAATTCCCAATCGAGTACGGCAAGAACCTTGTTCTCCTCCTTCTCGAAAATGAGGTTGTCGAGCCGGTAGTCGCCATGGACCACGCTGCTCTCGTGCTGCGGCGGGATGGTCTGGGGCAGCCATTCGATCAGCTGCTCCATCTTCTCCATGTGCTCGGTTTCGGAGAGCTTGTACTGTTTGGACCAGCGGGCGATCTGGCGCGCGCAATAGTCGGTCGGCTTGCCGTATTCGCCGAGCCCGATCTCGGTGGGTTTGCGCAGATGAAGTTCGGCCATGGTGTCGATCATGGCATTGTAGATTTCCCGGCGGTCTTCCTTGTCGATACCCGGAAGCGCCCCGTTCCAGAGCGACCGTCCATCGGCGAGGCCCATGACGAAAAATTTCGACCCGATGACTTCGGTGTCCTCGCACAGGCCATAGGTTCTCGGCACCGGGAAGCCTGTCGGCCCGAGCGCGTGCATGGCAGTGTATTCCCGGTCCACTGCATGCGCGCTGGGCAGCAGTTTGCCGAAGGGCTGGCGGCGAAGTACGTAAGAGCGGCCCGGAGTGTCGATCCGGTAGGTCGGGTTCGACTGGCCGCCCTTGAACTTCGTGTAGGAAATCGGACCTGCGAAGCCTTCGACATTGGCCGTGAACCAAGCCGTGAGCGCTTCGAGGTCCAGCCGGTCCTTTTCCGGCACTTCGACGGTGCCGACCATTTCCTTGTCGTAATCGATATCCGGACCCGTCGTCATCAGTCGAACACCACTACGCTGCGGGCCGATGTGCCCTGCTTCATCTTCTCGAAGCCTTCATTGATTTTTTCCAGCGGGATGCGCTCGGCGATGATAGTGTCGAGATCGAGCAGGCCGCGCATGTAGAAATCCACGAGGCGCGGCAGATCGACCGGGAAGTGGTTCATTCCCATGATCGCACCTTGCAGCTTCTTGCCCGAGAGCAAGTCCATCGCGCCAAGGCCGACCTTGCAGTCGAGCGGCATCATGCCGAGGATCGTCGCCGTACCGCCGCGGCGCAGGATCTTCACCGCGAGGTCCGCGCTCGCCTGCCGGCCGACAGCTTCGATGGCGTGATGCACACCGCCGCCGGAAATCTTCATCACCTGCTCGACTGCATCGTCGGCCATGGCATCGACCGTGTGCGTGGCGCCCAGAGTTTCGGCCAGTGCGCGCTTTTCCGGGATCGGATCGATGGCGATGACCTTGCCGGCGCCGGTAATCCTCGCAGCATTGATTGCGGCAAGGCCGACACCGCCGCAGCCGATCACTGCCACCGCTTCACCCGGAACCACCGAGCAGGCATTGAAGATCGCGCCTGCACCGGTCGTCACCGCGCAGCCGATGATCGCTGCGCGGTCGAGCGGCATGTCCTTGTCGATGGCGACGCACGCGTGTTCGTGAATCAGCATCTGCTCGCAGAAGGCCGAGAGATTGAGCATCTGTCCGACCGGTGACTTGTCAATCAAGCGCTTGATCCGGGGTGTTTCGGTTGCGGAACGCCTGGTGTCGGCGCCCATGCACAGCGCCATTCGGCCGGTCACGCAAAACTCGCAGTGGCCGCAGAAGGCGGAAAGGCAGGAGACCACGTGATCGCCCGGCTTCACCGTTTTCACTTCGCTGCCGACCGCTCGGACCACGCCTGCCGCCTCATGACCCGGAATCGCGGGCAGGGGATGCGGATAGGCGCCTTCGATGAAGTGCAGGTCCGAATGGCACAGACCGCACGCCTTGGTGTCGATCAGCACCTCGTGCGGGCCGGGATCGGCCAGTTCGACTTCGCCGATGGTCAGGCTGCCGACCTGTTCGAGAATAGCCGCCTTCGCCATCAGCGTGTTGCCCCCATGTCGCCCGAACTCTGCCTGTGATCGCCGCCGACCGGTCCCTTGCCGTCGCGCAGCGCGTTGGCGGAAGGTCCCGGCTTGGGCATGTGCTTGGCAAACTCCATCCGCGCAATCGAGCGGGCGTGAACTTCGTCCGGCCCGTCGGCGAGGCGCAGGGTGCGCTGGTGGGCATAGGCATTGGCCAGACCGTAATCGTCGGACACTCCGCCGCCGCCGTGCGCCTGGATCGCATCGTCGATGATCCGCAGCGCCATGTTGGGTGCCTGCACCTTGATCATGGCGATTTCCTGCTTGGCGCTCTTGTTGCCGACCTTATCCATCATGTCGGCGGCCTTGAGGCAGAGCAGGCGGGTCATGTCGATGTCGATCCGGGCGCGCGCGACGCGCTCTTCCCAAACCGAGTGCTTGTAGATCGGCTTGCCGAAAGCCTCGCGCTCCTGAAGGCGCTGGCACATCTTGTGGAGCGCTTCCTCGGCCACGCCGATGGTGCGCATGCAGTGATGGATGCGGCCCGGCCCGAGGCGGCCCTGCGCGATCTCGAAGCCGCGGCCTTCGCCCAGCAACATGCTGGTGACAGGGACGCGCACGTCCTTGAGCTCGACTTCCATATGCCCGTGGGGCGCATCGTCATATCCGAACACGGGCAGGTGGCGCAGTACATTCACGCCGGGTGCGTCCATCGGCATCAGGATCATCGACTGCGCGGCATGGCGGCCCGCGGAGAAATCCGTCTTGCCCATGACGATGGCAACCTTGCAGCGCGGATCGCCCACGCCCGAAGACCACCACTTGCGCCCGTTGATGACGTAATCGTCGCCGTCACGGTCGATGCGGGTTTCGATATTGGTGGCATCGGAAGAGGCGGTGAAAGGCTCCGTCATGAGGAAGGCAGAGCGGATTTCGCCGTTCATCAGGGGGGTCAGCCAGCGGTCCTTCTGCTCGCGTGTGCCGTAGCGGTGGAACACTTCCATATTGCCGGTATCGGGTGCGGAGCAGTTGAACACTTCGGAAGCAAAACCGATGCGGCCCATTTCCTCGGCGCACAGCGCATATTCGAGATTGGTGAGGCCCGGACCCTCGAATTCATAGGTCTCGTCGACATGGTGATGACCGTCGTTGCGCGGCGGCATGAACAGGTTCCAGATGCCTTCGGCCTTGGCCTTGGCCTTGAGATCCTCGACGACCTGGATGACCTTCCAGCGTTCCCCCTCTGCGTCCTGCGCCTTGTAGGTCGGCACGGCGGGGCGAACGTGATCCTCGATGAAGTTCTTCACCCGGTCGCGCCAGTAAACTTGCCTCTCGGTGGGTTCGAAATCCATCGCTTAATTCCTCTCTTCAAAATCGGTTGCTTCTGGAAACTGGCAGATCATTCCGGCCTCGCCAAGTCTCGTAAAGCGGCAGTCACGGTGTAATGGTGTGGGCATCAGGATCTGCCCTTACGGCATCGCCGATCGGATCGACTTCCCTTTCATCTTCGCGCAATCTGCGCGCGGCGACGCGTGCTTCATGCTGTTCGCGCGTGATCGGGAATCGGCCCAGCCAGTAGGCCGCGGCCAGCATTAGTCCGGTCGAAGCGATCATATAAAGCCAGACGAGCTGGCGCACGGTTTCGGGCGCGACATCGGCCTGAGCCGTGCCGGGCGCAAGATCGATGGATTGAACGATAAGGCTGGTCACCAGGATGCCGCCACCTGTGGCACATTTTTGTACCAGCCAGTTGCCCGCATAGAACGTCCCTTCCGCCCGCTTGCCGGCGCGTTCTTCGAACGCTTCAACAATTTCCGCCACCATCGAGGTCGCCGAGATGATCGAGATCACGCTCGCGGTATTGGCGAAGATTAAGAACACGAAAAGCGCGGAGGTCGAGATCGTCGTCCCCGTTTCCGGCCACCATCCCGCTAGCAGCAGGGCATGGGGGGTGAAGTAGAGCCCAAGGCCGACCAGCGCACCGATCGCCGCGGATTTCGGCTTGCCCCACATGCGGTGAAGCGGCCCGACCGCAAGGAACATGAGCACCACCGACAGGAACAGCACCGCAGGGTAGAACATGAAGGCCGTTTCGGAGAACTGCCAGACGTAGAGATTGACGTATTGCGTGATCGAGAACGTCATGCCCTGCGCCACATAGATGGCTAGGCCGCCCGCTGCGAAAATCAGGAAAGCCTTCTCGCGGAACGCGTCGAAAATCTCGGCGAATGCGCCCTTGAAGGAGAACGGCGGCGGTTTCACCGCGGGGAGGCGGGCCACGGTGCCGTGCTGGCCCGCGGCCGAACCGATCACGGCCAGCGCCATAAGCGCCGCACCGAAGATTCCGTATTCCGCATAGCCGTCCGGCCGCAGCTGCGCCTCGGGCGTGGGGAGGAAGACGCTGAAGGCCATGACCATCATCAGCAGGCCGCCGAGCCAGCCGGACAGGAAGCGATAGCGAAACAGCGTGGTGCGATCGTCGTAATCGTCGGTGATCTCGGGCACGAGACTGACCGATGGTACTTCGCAGGCCGAAAGCAGGAGTCGGACGCCCACCGCCAGTGCCAGAATGTCCCAGAAACCCGGGGTGCCGGTGAAGGGAGGGGACCACAGCAGCGTCCACAAGAGCGCAAGCGGGATGGGCGCGATGTAGAGCCAGGGCAGGCGGCGGCCCCAGCGCGTATAGGTGCGGTCGGAAAGGTGTCCGATCAGCGGATCGACCAGCGCATCGACGATCAGCGCCGTCGCCAGCGCCGCACCGACAGTCCCTGCATCGACTCCCAATACGAGGTTGTAGAAAGGTAGCAGGAAGAAGCTGAAGCCGGAGTCCTTGATCCCGAATGCAACCGCGCCCGATCCGTGGACCAGTTTCAGCCGCTGGGGCAGGGGCCCGGTGATGAACGCCATCAGGCCTTTCCCTGCGCCTGCTGCTGCATCGCATCGAGCGTGTCGAATATGCCCGGCGTTTCCGGATCCCAGCTGTGCCGCGGTCCGACGGTCAGCCCGCCGTCGACCAGCATGGAAGTCCCGGTCATGAAGCTGGCCGCATCGCTGGCCAGAAATGCGACCGCTTCCGCGATGTCGCGCGACTGGCCTCCGCGGGCGACCGGCTGGGCGTTGGACGACATCTGCGCAATTGCCGCCTTGGCCATGCGGGCCATGTCTTCGGGGATGTCGAGCGAAGCGGTGAAGATGTTGGTGTTGATGAAACCCGGCTGCACTGCGTTGACCCGTATGCCATGCTGGGCAAGATCGGTCGCGGCGCATTTGGTAAGATGCAGCACGCCCGCCTTGGCCACGGCATAGGCTGTCGGCGAGTAGCCGGGGCCGACCGCAGCCACGCTCGATACGTTGACGATATTCGCGCCCTTGCGGTGCTTCATGTGCGGAACCGCATAGCGGATGCCCATCGCGACGGAGCGCAGCAGCAGGTCCATCGTGCGGTCCCACTCGTCGGGCTCGATCTCATCGATCCCGGGGCGAGCGCCGCCAGCGCCGGCATTGTTGAAAACGACGTCGATGCCGCCGGTTTCCTCGGCCGCCCCGTCCATCAGTGCGCGGATATCGTCGGTCGAGCTGACGTCGCAGTGCCGATAGCGGATGTCGCCCTCGGTTTCCCGTTCAAGCGTCTTTCCGCCTGCATCGTCGATATCGGAGGCGAATACGGTCGCGCCGTCGCTGGCGAACAGGCGCGCGGTCTCGGCTCCGATCCCGGATGCCGCACCGGTGATCACAACGGTCTTGCCGGTGAATCGCATCGTTTCTCTCCCAGAAATCCTTGGCTTTAAGCTTAGGCGAGCCGCACCTTACGTCAACGCAAACCGCCTGACGCTACGGCATGGCGCTTCGTCATCATCGCCCTTGCGGGGAGGCCGCGAATCACCCTAACGTAAACGTCAACCAGGAGATCTGAGAGAGAGAGGAGTCGGTCATGTCCGATCTGGAAAGCTTCCGCGCCGAAACGCGCGAATGGCTCGAAGCCAATTGCCCCCCTGAAATGCGCGAACCCGTCCGCGACGAAGGCGACGTCTATTGGGGCGGCCGCAATGCCAAGTTCAAAAACGACGCCCAGAAGGCATGGTTTGAAGCCTGCCGGGAAAAGGGCTATACCGTTCCCGAATGGCCCAAGGAATATGGCGGCGCCGGATTGAGCGCGGCAGAGGGCAAGGCACTGCGTCAGGAAATGGCCCGCATCGGTGCCCGTCCGCCGCTGTCCAGCTTCGGCATCTGGATGCTCGGCCCGGCGCTCCTTCACTTCGGTACGGAAGGCCAGAAGACGAAATTCCTCAATGAGATCGCCAATGGCGAAATCCGCTGGTGCCAGGGCTATTCCGAACCGGGTAGCGGCTCCGACCTCGTCTCGATGCAGACCTTCGGCGAAGACAAGGGCGATCACTGGATCGTCAACGGCCAGAAGATCTGGACCTCCTATGCCGACGAAGCAGACTGGATCTTCTGTCTTGTCCGCACCGACAAGCAGAACAAGTACCAGGGCATCACCTTCATGCTGTTCGACATGGCGGGGACAGGCGTCTCGACCAAGCCGATCAAGCTGATCAGCGGCAACAGCCCGTTCTGCGAAACCTTCATGGACGATGTGAAGGTGCCCAAGAGCTATGGCGACGACATCCCCGCCTATGTCGGCGAGATCAACCGCGGCTGGGACGTGGCGAAGTATTTGCTGGGCCACGAGCGCGAGATGATCTCGGGCGCGGGCGGCGGCGATCGCACCGCAGCCATCGGCGCGGCGATGAAGCGCAATGCTGGCGAACTCGATCCGGTGCTGCGCGCAGAACTGGCGCAGTTCGATGTCGATGCGCTGTCCTATGCGGCGATGGGAGAGAAATTCCTGGATGAACTCAAGGTCGGCAAGGGCCATCCCGCGCAGCCGAACATGATGAAATATGTCGGGACCGAGCTGAATAAGCGACGGCACGAACTGATGATGGCAGCGGGCGGCAGCCGCGCTCTCGAATGGGAGAGCGAGGAAACCTCCGGCGGCAAGCCGTCACGCAACTGGCTGCGGACCAAGGCCAATTCGATCGAGGGCGGTACGAGCGAAGTCATGCTCAACGTCATCTCGAAACGTATCCTCGACCTGCCGGGAGCCTGATCGATGCCCCTTTATTATGACGAAGACCAGGCGATGCTCGCCGAAAGTGCGCAGCAGTTCATGGCGGAAGAAGGCGCGATCGCGAAGCAACTGCGCCACTGGCGCGACCGCGAGTGCAAGGATGGTTTCGGCCACGATCTGTGGAAGCAGTTTGCTGAAATGGGTTTCACCGGCATGCTGGTGGGCGAAGACGACGGCGGGCTCGGCATGGGCAACGTCGAGGCGGGGATCGTGCTCGAGCAGATCGGGCGTAACCTCACCCCTTCGCCGTTCCTGTCCTCCTCCGTGCTCGCCGCGACTGCCCTAAAGCACGGCAGCGACGATGTGCGCGGGCGCTGGCTGCCCGGCCTGATCGAAGGCGAGAAGGTCTATTCGGTCGCTATCGACGAAGGCGCGAAGCACCGCCCCGAAACCATCGCCTGCAAGGCGGAGAAGTCGGGCAACGGCTTCCGCCTGTCGGGCAAGAAGGACTATGTCGTCTACGGTGCTTCGAGCGAAATGATCGTGGTCGCCGCGCGCACTTCGGGCAGCGACAGCGATGCAGACGGCATCACCCTGTTCGCCGTGCCGCAGGACGCCAATGGCATGAGCCATGACAGCGTGCGGCTGGTCGACAGCTCGATGGCGAGCCACATCACCTTCGACGGCGTCGAGCTCGACGGTGATGCCGTCATCGGCGAAGTCGACGGCGGGCGCGAAGTGCTCAATGCCATGCTGATGGCGGGCCGCGTGGGTGCGGCTGCCGAAGGCGTGGGCGTTGCCCAGGGCGCGATGGAGATGACAGTGGACTACCTCAAGCAGCGCAAGCAGTTCGGCAAGCTGATCGGCGAATTCCAGGCGCTACAGCACCGAGCCGCGCATCTCTATTCGGAAGTCGAGATCGCCCGAGCGGTAACCATCAAGGCGGCCCAGCTGCTCGATGGCGGCAGCGAAAAGGCGGACCTGATGGCAAGCGTCGCCAAGGCCAAGGTCGCCAAGGCGGCAGGCCTTGCGGTCAAGGAAGGTGTCCAGATGCACGGCGGCATCGGCATGACCGACGAATACGATATCGGCCTCTACATGAAACGCGACCGCGCGCTGCAGGAATTCCTCGGCGATCAGTATTACCACGCGGGCCGTGTCGCCGAAATGAGCGGCTACTGAGCGGGAGAGACGATATGAACCTCGAAGACATGTTCAGCCTGAAAGGGCGCATCGCACTCGTCACCGGCGGCAGCCGCGGTATCGGACGCATGATCGTTGAAGGCTTCCTCGCCGCGGGCGCAGAGCGGGTCTACATAACCGCTCGCAAGGGCGGCGAACTACACGAGACTGCCGAGGAACTGGGCGACAGGGTCGTGCCGATCCAGGGCGATATCTCGACGCTGGAAGGTATCGACGAACTGGTGGCCGAGATTTCCTCGAAGGAATCCCACCTCGACATCCTCGTCAACAATGCCGGCGCGGCCTGGGGTGCGGACTATCTCGATTTCCCGGAAGAGGGCTGGGACAAGGTCATGGACCTCAACGTCAAGACGCCCTTCTTCCTGACGCAGAAGCTGCACAAGCTCCTCACCGCCAATGCCAGCCATGACAAGCCCGGAAAGGTGATCAATATCGCGAGCATCGACGGCCTGCGCATCAATCCCTGGGAGACCTATTCCTACCAGGCGAGCAAGGCAGCGCTGATCCACCTGACGCGGCGCATGGCGGCGCGGCTCGTGCAGGACCATGTCTATGTCACCGGCATCGCCCCTGGCGCCTTCCCGAGCAACATGAACAAGGTCGCGCGCGACCATGCCGAGGCCAGCGCCCAGGGCATCCCGAACAAGCGTGTGGGCGACAAGTTCGATATGGGCGGAAGCTGCGTCTATCTCGCCAGCCGAGCAGGGGATTATACCGTGGGCGAAACGATCGCGGTGGACGGTGGCATCGTGAATGCCCACCTGCCGACGCATTTTGCCGATCCGGCGGGCGGGCGATAATCATCCCTCGTCGATTGCCTCGCGGCAAGCTGATCGAACGCCTGCTGCCGTGCTGCGCTAAACAATTGCAAACGCTTAGCCCGAAATAGTGAAAGCCCCGTTCAATGCGGGGTTTTCACTATGCGTGTGTCGGACAATGAGAAATATTGCGCGAGTGCTAGTGGTTCTGACTCGAGGAGGAAACTCCCGTCCGCAGCACGGCAGTACTCTCGAAGCCGCCTAGCGTTTTGGCAGGTTGCGCCCAACCTTGCGCAGTTTTTGCGAGGCAATGTCGAGCACCTGCAGCTTGTCGAGGTAACTCGCGATGATGACCGGGTCCTCGCTCATCCGGTCGGCCAGCGCATCGAGCATATCGGCAATGCCTTCCAGTTCGTCTCGCGTTGCCGGGCTGGAGGGCAAGGCTAGTGTCTCTGCCCGTGCATTCGCGGTGGGAGGGCCGCCCTCGAAACGTGGCTTGATCGTTTCGAAAGCGATGTCGACCATCAGTTGCGAGCGCGCCTTGTTCGGCAACCAGTCGATGGCGTCTACGGGGCGCTCGAAACGGATCCCTGCCTGCTTGCCTTCGCGGCGAACGATGGTCCCCGTGGCGCTCAGTTCTCCCTTGCGCAGCTTCACCCGTTCGCCAACCGGCGGCAGTGTGTCGGCTTCGATCAGCGCGCCGGAATCGGAAATGTTGCGCAGGCGCACGTTGCCGGTCATCGCAGCCGAAGACAGGTTTGCAGTAACGAACATCGCCTTGCGCTGATGGGCGCGTTGGTAGGCTTGCGAAATATCCCGGAGGGCGAGTGAGTTTTCCATGGCGAAGACGACGCGTGTATCCCAGATTCTGGTGAACAGTCTTCCATCGTCAGCCTACGTGAAAGTGCTTAGATCCGGTCGGAGTGACGTGCCGGGAAGTCCGGAATCAGGCCCTCGTCGGTGCTAGCAATTTTGGGATCGAACGGTTGTAGTTGCCGGGCGCAAACATTCTGATAACAGCCGCCGATGGCAAACATAGGTTATCGCCGCGATATCGACGGCCTTCGCGCTCTTGCTGTCGTTCCGGTGGTCCTGAATCATGCGGGGATTCCCGGATTTCCCGGCGGCTTTATCGGGGTCGACATCTTCTTTGTTATTTCGGGTTATCTCATAACCGGCATTCTCGCGCGGGAAATCGAGCGTGACACTTTCTCGATAGTCCATTTCTACGAGCGCAGAGCGAGGAGAATTCTTCCGGCGCTCGGTGCGGTAATCGCAGCCTGCTTCCTGGCGGGCTGGTTTTTCCTGCTTCCCGACGAGATGACTACGCTCGGGAAGAATGCGATCGCGGCTATCGCCTTTGTGTCGAACGTCGCTTTCTGGTGGACCGCGAACGACTATTTTGCCGAAAGCGTCGCTCTGCAGCCGCTGCTGCACACATGGTCGCTATCCGTCGAAGAGCAATTCTATCTCTTTTTCCCGATCCTGCTGTGGTTCCTTGCAAAGTTTTCACGCAGCGTCCTGCTCGTCTCGATCGCCGTCCTTTGTGCCCTGTCCTTCGCCGCTTCCATCTGGGCGACAGAACATGCGCCCACCGCGAATTTCTACCTAATCTTCTTTCGTATCTGGGAGCTGGGTTTCGGGAGCCTGTTGGCGCTGGGATCTGCGAACCTCCCGCATGGCCGCGCTGCCCGCGAAATCGGATCGGCGCTCGGCATCGCCCTTATAGTTGGCAGCATCGTGACGCTCGACGAGTTTTCAGACTTTCCCGGCCTGAGCGCGCTTCCTGCCTGCCTCGGGTCTACCTTGCTTATCTGGGCGGGAAGTACGGAAAAGGCGGGCCAGCCGTTCTTTAACCGACTTCTCGCACTCAAGCCGTTGGTGGGTATCGGGCTGATCTCCTATTCGCTGTATCTCTGGCATTGGCCGGTGCTGGTTGCGGCGCGCATTTTCGAACAATCTGTCACGATACCCCTCGACGTCGCCCTTCTGTGCATTAGCCTTTCAGTCTTGCTAGCGTGGTTGTCCTGGCGTTTCGTCGAGCAGCCATTCCGCGGCGGACCGGATCGCCCGCAACTCTCTCGCAAGCAGATTTTCGGATGGTCGGCGGCAAGCATGGGGGCGCTGAGTGCGGTTGGGGCTGCGATGATCGTGACGGGCGGAATCCCCGCTCGACTGGGAAACGAAGCGGGCGCCCGATATGCTGCCAACGTGGCGCGCGCTCCGATCGAGGTCGATTGCATCAACCGTTCGCCGGACGAGGACCCGTGCATATTGGGCGGCGGGTCGCCGGACTACGTACTCTGGGGCGATTCTCATGCGGGCTCGCTGATACCTGCGCTTCAGTCCTACGTGACTTCGCGGGGACAGTCGGCGGTCGTATTTACCAAGGCGGCTTGCGCGCCGCTCCTGGGGGTTCTCCGCTTAGACCAAGAGGGTAATGTTAACTGCGATGTCCACAATCGTGGTGTACTTGAACGGATAAAGACGGATTATTCCGATGCGACGGTGATCATGCTGGGGCGATGGGCGCTGCTAGCCGAGGGCGAGCGGTACATCGGCGAAGAGGGCGTGCATCCCGTGATAGCGCGCGCCGATGGTTTGGAAGTCGCCCTCGAAGCCTATCCGAAAGTTGTGAAAGCAGGGCTGAGCGGCGCAGTCGATGCATTGGCTGGGAATGGAAACAGCGTCATCGTGGTCAAGGGCATACCGGAACTCGGGTTCGGTGCCCCTGGTGTTCTTGCCCGGCACGAGTGGCTCGGTTGGGATCTTCCAGTGCTCACCAGCGAAGCGATGCAGGAAAGGCAAGGGCGGGCCCGGGCACTGATTGACAATGTCGCAAGCGAAAGCGGCGTGTCCGTTATCGATCCCGCTGATTACCTTTGCGGCCGCGTCTGCGCCTACGCGCGCGGAAAAGAGGCCCTCTACAGAGATGATGACCACCTGAGCCGGAGCGGTGCCGATTGGCTCCTGCCCCAGCTCCTGCGGGACGCCGAAGCAGGAGATTCGAAGTTCCCAGGAGAGGTTCTGGATACCCTCTAGAACGGGCTTTTTTTCTTGGTCGGAGTTCTCTGCGTACGAAAAAGGCAGCCGAATGACCGCTCAGCTCATCAATTCTCGCACGAACGGAATAAGCCCTGTCTGGCGCTGGCGCTTCATGCGTTCGGCGTCGAGGATTTCTCGGACCTTGGCGAAGCAATCGTTCACGTCCTCGTTGATCACCACATAGTCGTAGGCGTCCCAGTGGCTGATCTCGGCGCGGGCGCGTTCCATGCGGGCCTGGACCACGTCTTCGCTGTCCGTAGCCCGGCTGCGCAGGCGCCGTTCCAGTTCGACGATGCTGGGGGGAAGAATGAACACGCGGACCACGTCCTGCTGGTCCTTCTGGTAGAGCTGCTGCGTGCCCTGCCAGTCGATATCGAACAGGAAGTCCTGGCCTTCCTTCAGCGCGTTGCGGATGTGGCCCTTGGGGGTGCCGTAGCGATGGCCGAAGACATGCGCCCACTCGTAGAAATCGTCTTCTTCCACCATGCGGTCGAATTCGGCATCATCGACAAAGAAGTAATGGACGCCGTCGATCTCGCCCGGGCGCGGCGGACGGGTGGTGACGCTGACGGACAGCTTGATCGAGGGGTCGGCCGCCAACAGCATGCGGCTGATCGTGGTCTTTCCGGCGCCGCTGGGCGAAGAAAGGATGAACATCAATCCGCGCCGAGCGAGCGCGTTGTCGTGACTGTCTGCGGAATCGGCCATGCGCGCCTTTGGGGCAAGCGGCGCGCTCAAATCAAGCCTACTCGTCCGAATGTGCCTGTTCGATCAGGTCGCGGTCGCCTTCGCGGCGCGATTTTCTGCGCTTCTGGCTGCGATCGAAGATCGTCTTGGCGAGAGCCCCGCCGCCCACCAGCAATGCGCCGGGCAGGCTGCGCGTGGCAACCTTGGCCAGCGCGAAGCTGATCGCCTGTTGGCCGAGCGACTTGTTTTTCACGATATCGCGCGCTGTATCGCGCCCGTAACGCCCGCGCAACATGCCCCGTTCGACCGCATCGCGCACGACGTAAGAACCTGCACGGATCAGGAGATCCGAAATCAGGAGGTTGGTCATGGGATTGCTGGATGGGCCGGGTACGTTTTCGTCACGGCCGCCGGTCGCTTCGCGGGCGTCCTCCACGAGATCCGCACCAATTTTCTTGACGTGTCTCACCATTTGCTTTGTGCACCTTCCGGCGCAGACTTGCCCCCGCGCCTTTACTTCTTCCGGCCGAAATCGACCGAGACGACGTTGGAGCCGTCTTCCGCACCTTCAACGGGCGGACGCTCGCGCTGTTCCTCGTCGTTTCCGGCTGCGTCGGTCGGGGCAGGGGCCATGTCGGCCACGGTGGCCTGGAACTGCAGGCCGAAGTCGACCGCCGGATCGACGAATTGCGTGATCGCCGAATAGGGGATGCCGAGTTGCGACGGGATCTGGTTGAACGACAGCCCGACCGAAAACCCGTCCTCGCGAACGTTGAGGTCCCAGAACTTGTTCTGCAGCACGATGGTCATTTCATCGGGAAACCGTTCGCGCAGGCTGGCGGGGATCGAAACCCCCGGGGCGTGGGTCTTGAAGGTGATGTAGAAATGGTGCGCACCGGGTAGTTCGCTGCCGCCCTCCACGATTTCTCCGAGCACGCGGCCGACCACTGCGCGCAGGGCCTCCTGGACGATGGTATCATAGGGGATCATGCTGTCTGGCGTTTCGTCGCTCATGGGTGCCTAGGTGGAACTGCCGGAAGCGCGGGTCAAGCGGTTTAAGCCCGTCTTTACCCTGCCAATAGCGGCTATTTCTTGCGCCATCCGCACCGGCGCCTATAGGCAGGCGCCATGCGAACAGGCCGTATCGAAAGAAACACCGCGGAAACCAATATCCTGGTCGAACTCGACCTGGACGGGACCGGCAAGTACGACATTTCGACAGGGATCGGCTTTCTCGACCACATGGTCGAACAGTTCTCCAAGCATTCGCTGATCGACGTGACGATGAAGGTCGACGGCGATCTCCATGTCGACCAGCATCATACGACCGAAGACAGTGCGCTGGCGCTGGGGCAGGCGCTTGCTGCAGCGCTGGGGGACAAGGGCGGGATCGCGCGCTACGGCAGCGCCTATTCGCCTATGGACGAGACGCTGGCGCGGGTTGCGCTCGATATTTCCGGGCGGCCTTACATCGTCTGGCGGGCAGGTTTCAGCCAGGAAAAGCTGGGCGAATGGGATACCGAACTGATCGAACACTGGTTCCATTCGGTTGCGCAGACCTGCGGGCTGACGCTGCACATCGAACTGCTTTACGGCACCAACAACCATCACATCTGCGAAAGCATCTACAAGGGCTTTGCCCGCGCAATGCGTACCGCGGTAGAAATCGATCCGCGCAAGGGCGGGGCAATCCCCAGCACCAAGGGGCAGCTCGGTGGGTGAAGTGATCGCGCTGGTGGATTACGGCGCGGGCAATCTGCACTCGGTCGAGAATGCGCTGCGCCGGATCGGTGCCGAGGTCACTGTTACGGCAGATCCCGACGTGCTGCGCGCCGCCGACCGGATCGTGCTGCCCGGTGTCGGCAGCTTCGGAGCCTGTGCTGCAGGGCTGCGGGCAGAGAAAGGCGTGATCGAGGCGATGCGCGAGCGTGTGTTCGTCGGCGGAGCGCCGTTTCTCGGCATTTGCGTAGGCATGCAACTGCTTGCCACGCGCGGGCTGGAATATGGCGAAACGGCGGGGCTCGACTGGATCGAGGGGGAGGTCCGGCTGATCGAGCCGACCGATACCAGCGTGAAAGTGCCGCACATGGGCTGGAATGACGTCGCGCCGACGCCGCATGCGAAGAGCCATGAGGTGATTGAGGTTGGCGAGGCCTATTTCCTCCATTCCTACCATTTCCACGCCGATAGTGGCCGTGACGTGCTGGCTATGACAGACCACGGCGGCGGGCTGGTCGCTGCAGTCGGGCGCGACAATATTCTCGGGGTGCAGTTCCATCCCGAAAAAAGCCAGAGCTACGGGCTCGGCATCCTGCAACGCTTCCTGGAGTGGAAACCGTGATTGTCTTTCCTGCCATCGACCTGAAGGGAGGCCAGGTCGTGCGCCTTGCCGAGGGCGATATGGAGCGTGCGACCGTTTATGGCGATAACCCTGCCGCGCAGGCCGCGCTGTTCGCCGAGGCTGGCGCGCAGCATCTGCACGTGGTTGATCTCGACGGCTCTTTCGCCGGCTCGGCGCAGAACCGCGAGGCGGTGGAGAGCATCGTCGAGGCATTTCCCGGCCATGTCCAGCTTGGCGGCGGTATCCGCAAGCGCGAGGATGTGGAGGGATGGTTCGAGGCGGGCGTGTCGCGCATCGTGATGGGTTCGGCGGCCCTCAAGGACCCCGAGTTCGTGAAGGACATGGCGCGCGAGTTCGAGGGCGGCATCGTCGTCGCCGTGGATGCGAAGGGTGGCATGGTCGCGACCGAGGGCTGGGCCGAGCTGTCCGACGTACCCGTGGTCGACCTTGCCCGCCGGTTCGAGGATGCCGGAGTAGCAGCGCTATTGTTCACCGATATTGGGCGCGATGGGCTGCTCAAGGGCGTGAATATTGACGCGACCGTCGAATTGGCGCGGCAGGTCGACATACCGGTGATCGCCAGCGGCGGAGTGAAGGGGCTGGACGATATCCATATGCTCTCGCTCTATGCAAAGGAAGGTATCGAGGGCGTGATTACCGGACGTGCACTTTATGACGGGCGACTGGATCTGGCGGCGGCGCTGGCAATGGCTGCGAAATCATGAGGCTCTTAAAGTGACCGTCCGCATCCGTGTCATCCCCTGTCTCGACGTGCGCGACGGGCGCGTGGTGAAGGGCGTCAATTTCGTCGATCTCAAGGATGCGGGCGATCCGGTGGAGCAGGCGCAGGCCTATGACCGCGCCGGAGCAGATGAACTTTGCTTCCTCGACATTTCCGCCAGCCACGAAGGTCGCGGAACGCTGCTCGACATGGTGCGGCGGACCGCGGCGGTGTGCTTCATGCCGCTCACCGTTGGTGGCGGGGTGCGCAGCGTCGAGGATGCGCGTGCGCTGCTGCTTGCAGGGGCGGACAAGGTGGCGGTTAACTCCGCCGCCGTCACAAGGCCCGAACTCGTGCGCGAGATTGCGGAGAAATTCGGCAGCCAGTGCATCGTTGCCAGCGTCGATGCACGCGCCAATACGCAGGGCGAGGGCTTTCGCGGCTGGGAAATCTACACCCATGGTGGCCGTAAGCCGACCGGTATCGACGCGGTCGAACATGCGCAAAGGCTGGCTGATCTCGGAGCAGGCGAACTGCTCGTAACCTCGATGGACGGGGACGGGACGAAGCAGGGATACGACCTCGAACTCACCCGCGCTATTGCCGACAGTGTTTCCGTACCCGTCATCGCCAGTGGCGGAGTGGGCACGCTCGATCACCTGGTCGAAGGGGTGACGCAGGGCCATGCCAGCGCCGTGCTCGCCGCCTCGATCTTCCATTTCGGCCAGCATTCGATCGGCGAGGCGCACCGCGCCCTGCGTGCGGCGGGCTTGCCTGCACGCGGCTGATACCGCACATGGCCAGCATGGACACGCTTACCCGCCTAGAGGCGACTATTGCCCAGCGCCGCAAGGCCGATCCCGACACGAGCTATGTTGCGCAACTCACCCAGCGCGGCTTGCCCGTCATGGCGCGCAAACTGGGCGAGGAGGCGGTCGAAACCTGCATCGCAGCACTAGCGGGCAGCCGCGAGGAACTGGTCGGCGAGGCGGCCGATGTATTGTTCCATCTGATGGTTCTGCTGGCCGAGAAGGACGTGCCCCTGGCCGACGTCATGACCGAATTGGACCGGCGCGAGGGCGTGTCAGGTATCGACGAGAAGAATTCGAGGAGCGAATAATGCCGATCGACCCGACCCAGCCTTATGACGACGACAACATCTTCGCGAAAATTCTGCGCGGCGAAATCCCTTCGTCCAAGGTTTACGAAGACGAATGGGCCTTTGCTTTCGAAGACATCAATCCGCAGGCCGAAGTGCATACGCTGGTAGTTCCCAAGGGGCAGTATGTCAGCTGGGACGATTTCAGCGCTGAGGCCAGTGCGGAGGAGATCGCCGGCTTCGTGCGCGCGGTCGGCAAGATCGCGCGCGAGAAGGGGCTGGTCGAGCCCGGATACCGCATGATGGCCAATGTCGGCGCGCATGGCGGGCAGGAAGTGCCGCATCTGCACGTTCATATCTTCGGTGGTCAGCCGCTCGGTCCGATGATCGCCAGATAATTTCGCCGCGTCGAAATCTCGTTTCATCGCCGTTCATGTGGCGAAGGCAATTGCCGCCTTTGCAGTGACTCCCCGCTGCGCTAGAGCCCCTTTCGCATGTCCTTGCCCAATCCCCCAGACGGAGTACTCGACGGCGACCGACATCTCTATGCCGTGCGCGCTTATTACGAAGACACCGATCTTTCGGGCATCGTCTACCACGCCAACTATCTGCGCTGGTTCGAACGCGCGCGCTCCGACCTGCTGCGCCGCCTCGAAATCGATCAGCGCGCCGCGATCGAAGCGGGCCTGGGCGCCTATGCACTGTCCGAGGTCAGCCTCAGATATCTGCGGCCAGCCAAGCTCGATGACGACATCCTAATCGAGACCCGCTGTACCGAACTCAAGGCAGCATCCTGTCGGATGCGCCAGAATGCGTTTCGCGGAGAAGAATTGCTGGCCGAGGCACATTTGCGCGTCGGCTTCGTTTCACCCGGCGGACGGCCTATTCGCCAGCCAGAAGAATGGCGCGCGGCCTTCGCGCGCTTCGTCCATTCGACAGAGGATAGATGACCACACTTTCCCTTCTTGCCATCAGTGCACCCACCCGGCTCGATCCGGTGCAACTGTTCCTCGATGCCGATATCGTCGTCCAGGCGGTCATGGCCGGACTGATCCTTGCCAGCATATGGGTCTGGGCGATCATCGTTTCGTTCAGCCTTCGCATGGGCAAGTTGAAACGCGCGCAGCTGACCTATGAAAGCGAATTCTGGCAGGCGGATCATTTCGATCGCTTCATGTCCGAACGCGGCAAGAGCGATATTCCCTCCGCCCGGGTGGCGCAGGCGGCGGTCAGCGAATGGCGGCGCTCGACCAAGAACGAGGTACGCGACCGCGAGGCGCTGCGAGGCCGGATCGCCGCAGCCATGGACAGCCAGGTCGCGCAGGAAGCCGACGATATTGCCGAACGGCTGAACTTTCTTGCCACCGTGGGCGCGGTCGCGCCTTTCGTGGGCCTGTTCGGCACCGTCTGGGGCATCATGAACAGCTTCTTCCAGATCGGCGCGCAGGAAAGCTCGTCGCTCGCCGTGGTGGCGCCGGGGATTTCCGAGGCGCTGTTTGCCACTGCGATTGGCCTGTTCGCCGCAATCCCCGCCGTGATTGCCTATAACCGGTTCAGCCATGCGGTCGAACGCTTCGAGACGCGGCTTCATCGCTTCGCCGACAAGCTGCATGCCACCTTCAGCCGCCAGCTGGAGCAGCGCTGATATGGCGATGGCGCTTGCCTCCGGAAAAGGGACGCGCCGGCGCAGGGGGCGCGGCGGACGGCGGCCCATGGCCGAGATCAACGTCACGCCCTTTGTCGACGTCATGCTGGTGCTGCTGATCATATTCATGGTCACCGCGCCGCTGCTGACAGCAGGCGTACCGATCCAGCTCCCCGACAGCCGTGCCAACGCGCTGCCGCAAGAACAGCAGCAGGTATCGATCAGCATCGACACCGAAGGCTATGTCTATATCGACGACAACCAGGTTCCGGTGGGCGAACTGCCGCAGGCGCTCGAGGCTATTCCGCGCACGGGCGAAGGCCCCGATATTACACTTCGCGCGGACCGCGCACTCGATTACGGACGCGTGATGGCGGTGATGGGCGAACTCAACCGCGCCGGCCTCAACCGGATTTCGCTTGTGACGAATGGTGGCCAGTCGGCTCCGCCAGTCAACACCGGTTCAGAGTCCGGGGAATAGCCACGGCCTATGCATAGCGCAGGCATCAGGAGCGAGGAACGGACGGGACTGATCGTCGCCGTGGCGCTTCACCTTGCGCTGCTTGCCGCCATGGTGATCCAGGCATTGATGCCCGCTCCGGAGATCAAGCGTACCGAGCGGATGACCGTGAACCTCGCCGAAGATGTCGGTATGGAGGCGACTGCCCCCTATCCCGTGCCCGAAAGTCGGGCAGCTATCGCACCGACCTTGTCGGACACCCCTGCGCCCTCACCGGAAATGCTCGAAGCGCCGAGTGACCCGGTCGTGAAACGACCCACGCAGCGCGTACAGTCGCCCGTGCCCGTTCCCGCCCGTGAGGCCCGCCCGCAGCCGCGCCGCGAACAGCCGCGCGAGCGCAGTCAGCCCAGACCGTCCGAACGCAGCGGCGGTTCGCGGATTGGCAGCGATTTCCTTGCGGGTTCTGGCGACAGCACGACAACCAGTGAAACCCGCACACCTGCTTCGCAGATCGGTGCAAGCGCGAAGGCGTCTCTGGTTCAGGCCATCGCCCGCAAGATCAAGCCGAGATGGCAGCCACCAAGCGGACCCGATGTCGATGCAATCACCACCTTCCTCCGCTTCCGTCTCAACCCCGACGGCAGCTTGGCTGGTCGCCCGGAAGTCGTGCGCCAAACTGGCATAAACGATACCAATCGCGCGCAAGCGAGCCGCCATGCCGAACAGGCCATCCGGGCCGTACAGCTTGCCGCACCCTTCGATGATTTGCCGCCCGAGTATTACGAGGCGTGGAAAAACATCACTTCGTTCAGCTTTGACTGGAAGCTTGCCCAATGAAAAAACTGATCTTCGCAACTCTCGCATTCGTCGCCAGCCCGCTGGCCGCGCAGAACCAGGATCTCGGCGAACCTGTTCCGGAAGGGCAGGAGGTCGAGACGATCGAGCAGGAGGAGGGTCTTTCGGGCTCGGTCAGCTTCGAAGGCAATCTCGACGATCTTGGCATCGCCATTCCCGCCTTCGCGACCGATCGAAACGCCTCTACGCCTGCCAATGCCAACGGCACCGAGGCGCTGGGCGTGGAACTTGCCCGGGTGATAACCGCAGACCTGCGGAATAACGGCCTGTTCAAACCGACGGGGCCGGATTCGCTCCCCAAGCCGAGCTTCGACAACATCACCTCGCCCGTCTGGTCGACCTGGGGCGTGCGCGGCGCGGAAATGCTGGTGCACGGCTATGTCCGTGCGCGCAGCGACGACCGGTTGACCGTGGGCTGCTATCTCTACGACATGGCGCTGCAGCAGCGCCTCGTAGCAGAGGGCTGGGTCGTCGCGCCTGCCGACTGGCGCCGTGCTGCGCACAAATGCGCCGACCTCGTCTATTCGCGCCTCACCGGCGAAAGTCCGTTCTTCGACAGCCGCATCGCCTACATCGCGGAAACCGGCCCGAAGGATAACCGGACCAAGCGGCTGGCCATCATGGACAGCGACGGGGCAAATCACCGATTCATCACCACCGGTCGCTCGACAGCGCTAACCCCGCGCTATTCGCCCGATTACAGCAAGCTGGTCTATCTAAGCTATGTCGACGGCAATCCGCGCATCTATATCTACGATATCGGGAGCGGCCGCCAGCAACTGGTGACGCAGAGCGACAATCCGACCTTCGCCCCGCGCTTCAGCCCGGATGGACGCTGGATCCTCTATTCGATGGCCGTGAGCGGCAATACCGACATCTATCGCGTTTCGGCCAGCGGTGGGCAGCCGCAGCGCCTGACCGATGGCGCCAGCGTCGACGTCGGCGGATCATACTCGCCGGATGGCAGCCAGATCGTATTCGAAAGCGACCGTTCGGGTGCGCAACAGTGCTACATCATGAATGCCGACGGCACGAACCAGCGCCGCATCAGCTTCGGCGGTGGACGTTGTGCAACGCCCGAGTGGAGCCCGCGTGGCGACCAGATCGCCTTCACCCGTATTGCGGGCGACTTCAATGTTGCTGTCATGACGCCATCAGGTGGCAATGTACGCAGTCTCACGCGCGGCTGGCAGGACGAAGCGCCGACCTGGGCACCCAACGGCCGAATCATCCAGTTCTTCCGCACGCAGCGCAACACCGGCGACACCTCGCTTTGGCAGGTTGACCTCACCGGCGAGAACGAGCGCCGCCTGCCGACGCCGGTGGATGCGTCGGACCCTGCATGGGGACCGATCCTGCCGTAAGAACATTGTTCTATCCGTGGGGACGGATAAAACCGGGGCCAAAGAGAATTTCAACCGCTGTTTATAAGGGGACAGCCTGATGAATACCCGTATTGCTACTGCAGTGATGCTCACTTCCGCGCTCGCGCTGGCGGCCTGCCAGAAGAAGGCCCCGGAAGAGATCCCGCCGCCGCCGGTCGATTCAACCACGCCTACGCCTACACCCACGACCAGCGGTCCCACGGTCGGCAGCATGGAGCATTTCATGCAGGCAGTCGGACAGGCGAATACGGTCGTGTATTTCGATACCGACCAGTACAACATCGACGCTGAGGACAGTGCCAAGCTGCAGACACAGGCGCAGTACTTCAACCAGTATTCGAACGTCAGCTTCACGATCGAAGGCCATGCCGACGAGCGCGGCACGCGCGAATACAACCTCGCGCTGGGTGAACGCCGTGCCAATGCTGCGAAAAACTATCTGGTTTCACTGGGCATTCCGGCCAGCCGGATCCGCACCGTCAGCTATGGGAAGGAACGGCCGGTCGCGCTGGGTTCCAACGAAGCGGCATGGGCGCAGAACCGCCGCGCGGCGACGGTCACAATCAACTGATAACCGTTTGCCACTGCCAGAAAAACAAAAGCCCCGGTTTCGGCCGGGGCTTTTTTTTGTCTGCCGATGCGAGAAGCGTCAGCGCGAAGCTTCGTATCCGATCCGCAGAGCCTGCGCAGCCTGATGGGCATCGCCCGCAGATCCGAAACTCCCAAGGCTCGAAACGAGCGCGAAGGCAGCCATGCTCAGCACGGCGACGGTGGCGGAAAGGGTCAGTTGCTTGCTCATGAAAGGGCCTGTAGACGCGCAATTGTGAATGCTTCGTTGCATCGCAGCATTCAGGATTGCTGCCAGTTCCCACACGCTTGCGAATACCGCCAGCATCCCTAGATTGAAGGCCATGCCAGCTCGACCGACGACATATTTGGTGACCGCTTGTGCCTAAGCCACGTCGCTCGAACGACTGGGGCTTTCCCCGCTGGCGCGGCTATGAGGAAGGCCGCGAGGCCGCAACCGTGCGCCTGTGCGATCGGCACGGGTGCGAAGAGAAGGGGGACTGCCCCGCGCCGAAATCGCCCAATACGCCCGAACGCTGGTATTTCTGCCAGAAGCATGCGGCAGAATACAATTCGAAGTGGGATTATTTCGAAGGGCTCGACAAGGCGGAAAAGGCCGCGCGCACCAAGTCCGAGCAATCGGAGAACGCTGGCTATGCCGAAGCACAGCACTATGGCTGGGGCGGATCGGGCGACGGGTCGCGCAGCGCCGACGAAATGCGTGCTCTCGATATCCTGGAGCTTGAGTCAGACGCAGATTTCGCAACCGTTAAGAAGGCCTGGCGGGTGAAAGCGAAGGCGGTCCATCCGGATGTCCGACCGGGCGACAAGGAAGCCGCCGACCAATTCCAGCGATACCAGGTCGCGTACGAAGTGCTCAAGGCCGCGGAAGAACGCCGCGAATGGAAGGGATGAGTACTAGTCTCGCAATTGTATAAATACGACATTAACCCTTTCTTGCCCCTTTCGCGAGTAGTGGGAGGGTGACACCGAGGGCCCTGAGATGCAGACGCGAACCACAAACCGCCAAGGCAGCGATATCGTGCTCGATTGCCGGGTGCCGATCCAGCGCGTTCGCGCAATCCTCTGCGACATCTCGCCCACGGGGTGCCGGATCGAACTGTTTGATGGCTCTGTGAACAAGGGCGCGACCATCTTTTTCGAACTCGATGAGCGGAACGAGCTTGCTGGCCAGATCGTGTGGGTCAAAGGGAATGAAGCGGGCGTCCGCTTCATGCACAAGCTCAGCCCGCTCGCGATGAATGTTCTCGAGCTCTGAATTCAGTTGAGGCGGTTCAAGATTGCCGCTGCCAAGCGCTTCCCGAGACCTGAACCCTGCTCGGGATAAAGATAGGGCTCGATCGCCTCCGCCTCCATCACTGCCAGCTGTCCCGAAGGCAGTCGGGCCATATCGATGCGGCAATAGAGCAGATCGTCGAAGGGTAGGGCGTTCACGACGGCCTGGGCACGCGCGAGGTCCGCCTGCTCGGGAGCATAATCGCTCTCATAGCCGCCGAAAAGAGACTGGATGCGGTACTCCCCCTTCGCCGCGCGCTTGAGTACGCCGTGGCTGAACACGCCTTCGATGAACACGAAGGTGTATTCCCCTTCTTCGACCACACTGGGCAGGAAAGGCTGGATCATGCACGGTCGGTCCATCCGCCATTCGCCGTCAGGTAAAGCGGCTCTCGTAAAGCTTTGCTGTCCCAGTCCGCCCGCACCTACCTGCCGCTTCACCACGACGCGGTTGGTGTCAAACTGGTCCATCGCCGAGAGTACTTCCGCGCGCCCCGCATCGCCGTGCCAGAGCGTCGGGACGATGGACGCCCCGCGCTGTTCCAATTCGCACAGATAGCGTTTCTCAGCGTTCCAGCGGACCACGGTCGGCGGGTTGCAAACTAGGGTGCCGCGAGCCTCGACTGCCGCCAGCTTATCCAGGAACTCCTCGAGATGGTCCTGATAGTCCCAGGCCGTGCCCAGCAGCACCAATGCGAGCCCGTCGAATTCTCCGAGCGGAGCGCGCCAGTCGATTTCGACAAACTCCAGCCCCGCAGCCTCGAACGCTGGGCGCAGTGCCGCGACCTCGATATCGTGCTCGAACGCATCGCCTCGCCGTGCTCCCTCGCCCGGCAGGGTATCCGCACAGGCGAGGAAACCGATGCGGGTCAGACCGCCTCCAGCGCCTGTTCGAAATCGGCGATGAGATCGTCAGCGTCCTCGATGCCGATCGAGATACGCACGAGGTTGTCCGAGATACCGAGTTCCGCACGGCGCCCTTCGGCAACCGAAAGGTGCGTCATCGACGCCGGGTGGCTGGCCAGCGTTTCCGTACCGCCAAGGCTGACCGCCAGCTTGGCGATCTTGAGGCTGTCGAGGAAACGGAAACATTCTGCCTCGCCGCCCTTGAGCAGCAGCGAGAAGGTCGAGCCTGCGCCGAGGCAGTGACGATCATAGATGTCCTGCTGGCGCGCGTCCTTGATCATGCCGAGATAGCCGAGGCCTTCGACCTTGGGGTGCTTCGACAGGAAATCGCAGACCTTGGCGGCATTCTCGCCCGCACGGCTCATGCGCAGTTCCACCGTTTCGAGGCTGCGGCAGAGCATCCAGGCGGTGTTCGGATCGCAGATGCCGCCCATGGTGTTGCGCAGCATGCGCACCGGATCCATCCACTTCTTTGCGCCCGCAATGGACCCAGCGACGAGATCCGAATGGCCGCCGACATATTTGGTCAGCGAATAGACGACGATATCCGCGCCATGCTCGAGCGGACGCTGCCACAGCGGGCCGAGGAAGGTATTGTCGATAGCGATCGGGCAATCTTCGCCCAGCGCTGCGTTGCGGGCATCGCGCACGGATTCGATGTCGACCAGGGCATTGGTCGGGTTACCGGGGCTTTCGAGATAGACCATGCAGACCTTGCCGCCCTGTTCGTCCGCCTGCTTCCTGGCCTTTTCAAGCACCGCATCGATCTGTTCGCGGGTCGCGCCTGCGGGAAAATCGACATAGGTGACGCCGAACTTGGCGAGGATTTTGGCGACGAATCCTTCCGAGGCTGCGTAGAGCGGACCGGAGTGGACGATCACGTCGTTCTGGCTGGCATACGCCAGCATCAGCACGCAGATCGCGGTCATGCCGCTGGAGAAGCTGAGCGCATCCTCCGCGCCGTCCCACACCGACAGGCGATCTTCGAGGATTTCTTGGTTCGGCGCGTTGAAGCGCGAATAGACGAGGCCGTCCGCGCCGCCCGGACGCTTGCCGGTGATCCCTTCAAAGTGGCGCTTGCCGTCGGCGGCGCTGGGAAAGGCAAAGGTCGAGGTGAGGAAGATCGGAGCCTTGAGGCTGCCTTCGGATAGCACGGGATCGAAGCCGTGTCCCATCATCAGCGTGCTGGGCTTGAGCTCGCGTCCGTTGATCTTGGTGACTTCGGGCTTTGGCGCCATGCGCGGCGAAGTAGGGTCGATATCGTGGTCGCTCATGGTGAGAGCATCCTTCCTGCATATCGCTCCCAGGAAGGCGGGAGCCGTGAGAACTTGCCGGGGCGCCCGTTCCTAACCTCCGCAGGAACGCCTCTCCACCGACAGCCGATATGGGCCTGCCAATATGGTGGACGCGGGCAGGAATCAACTGCGCGCTAGATCAGCGCGTCGATCCCCCAGACCACTCCGACGATCATGCAGATGCCGGCCAGATCAAGCAGCAATCCGGCCTTTACCATGCGCTCAATCCGAATGCGCCCGGTCGCCCAGGCAATGGCGTTGGGGCCGGTCCCTGCGGGCAGCATGAAACCCCAGCTCGCGGCAAGAGCGGCAGGCATGGCGAGGAGGATCGGATCGACGCCGAGCGCTACCACCAGCGCGGCGACAACGGGAATGATCCCGCTGGCGGTGGCGACATTGCTGGCGAATTCGGTGATGAGTACCACCATCGCCACGACCGCTAGCGCGACGAGGATCAGCGGCCAGTTTGCGAGCGGGAGCAGCGCCTGACCCAGCCAGTCGGCCAGCCCGCTTGCACTCATGCCCGCCGCGAGCGCCAGACCGCCGCCGAACATCATGATCACACCCCAGGGGGCGCGGTCGGCCTCTTTCCAGAGGAGCAACGGCCGGCCAGTCCCGTCTGGCAGCAGGAACAGCGTCAGTCCCATGGAGACGGCGATGGTTCCATCGGTCAGTGAACCTACGGGCAGCAAGGGTGCGATCCACATCTGTCCCATCCACAGGGCGAAGGTGATTGCGACCACGGGGACGAGCCGTTTCTCTGCGCTGCTCCAGACCGTATGCGTGTCGATGGCGCGGCGTGCTGCCTCCGTATCGAAGGGATGCGCAGCGACTTTCTGAACCCGCGCCACCAGAAACGCCGCAAGCGGGACGCCGAGGATCACAACCGGGAGGCCATACAGGGTCCATTGCGCAAACGTAATGCGCGTTCCGGTCATCGTGTCGAGCAATCCTACCGCGATGGCGTTGGTCGGCGATCCGACCAGAGTGCCGAGCCCGCCAATGCTGGCGGCGAAGGCGATGCCTATGGGAAGGGCACCCGCCAGCCCTTCGGTATCCCCTTCTGGCGATCCCCCGCTGGCGAGGACCGCCACCGCCATCGGCATCATGATGAGCGCGGTGGAGGTGTTGGATATCAGCATCGAAAGGATCGCGGCCGTCACCATGAAGGCGAGCAGTACGCCGGCTTGTCCCCGGTGGCCGGCAATCCTCAGCAGGGCGAGCGCAAGCCGCCGGTGCAGGCCGGTACGCTCGATGGCGAGTGCGATGAAGGCCCCGCCGAGAATCAGGAAGAGGATGGGCGAGTAATAGGCGCTGGCCGTCTCCCGCGCGTCCATCACCCCGGCAAAGGGCAGCACCAGGAAGGGCATCAGGGCGGTGGCGGTGAGCGGCAGCGCCTCGGTCATCCACCATGCGGCCATCAGGACGACGAGACCCGCAACGATCATGGCCTCGCGGCCCATTCCGGCGGGCGCTGGCAGCAAGATGCTTGCCAGCAGGGCCAATGCACCCACGCCCAGTCCGATCCTAGCTGCCATGGCGCCCCTTCGATTTTGCCCCGAACCGGGGTTACCACCGCAGGTTGTTAAATCCAATTTTCAGCAACATTGCGCGTGGGCAAATTATTCGACTTCCGGTGTTTCCGGTTTCGGTTCTTCTTCGACGCCGGTCGGCGGAAGAACGATCACTCTCCCGCGCAGGAGACCTTCCTTGCGCAGCTTCTCGTATTTCTCAAAGCGTTCGCCCAAGAAGCGTGCGACCGATGGTGTTAGCCGCGTCCCCTGAACATAACCGTTGCTTGAAACCGTGTTGTAGATCGGCTCACGCTCACCGCCAGCAAGATCGGCCACTGTGGCGACATAGGTATTGGCCTTCACCTTTTCCTTTTCTGCGATCAGGCCTGCGACCTCCTCTTCGGCAAAACGCAGCAGGTGCGCTTTCAGATCCTCACCCATTTGCGGGAAATAGAAGGGCGCTGCTTCCTCATAAATCTTGGATACGAGCAGGTTGCTTCCGAACGCTTCTACACCACGCAATGAATTGACGAATTCATTGGCGGACCCATCGAGCAGAGTGGAGACATTGTCTCCGGTGAAGGCCGTGCGCTGAATCGATGGTCCACCGACCTCCCCGCGAAAAAAGCCGTAGATGACCTGAGGGTCCGACCAATTCGGGAAGACAATCTTTGTGCGGATGTCGTGCGGGCTCATCGCTACACCAGCCACGGTGATAAAACGTGTGGTGTCGACCGGAGTCCCGTCCGGGCCGAGCTTCAGCTCGGATGGTGACTTGGTTGGATAGTTGAGCGCAATCATCTCCGTGACCGCAACATTGTGGAGATTCATCCAGAACGCGAGCTGCTCGTTGCGCGGCAAGCTAGCGATATCGACCTCGCTGCCGATCCGCTCGAGGTCGCGACGATACTCGCTGAGCGGTGCAGTCGCTTCTTCGCTGAGGAAGGAAAAGGCCACGCGGTTACCTTCGAGACGAACGCGTGAATCATGCCCATAGACCTGCCGCGTGCCAAGAGTGGCATCGGGACGGCGCTCCCCTTGGCGGGTAGATGGCCCCATGCGCAGAACCATGTATTCGAGCGCATCGTCCCAAAACGAAAAGTCGAGACGGGTAGACTTTCCAGAAGGGCGAGGTGTGAACTGATCGAAGTCGCCCTGCGACGATACGCCAGCGGCCGCGACGATTTCATCCGGCTGCGCCAAGATGGGGGCAGCAGAAGCCAATAAGGCGACAGTCATCGTAAAGGTAAATGGACGAAGGTTCATTGTGCAGCCCCCTGAACGACTGAAGCGAACCGATAGCTCGGTTCTTTGATTTTGTGCGCGAATATTATGGTCTATTCGATAGGCTGACAATGTGTCCTGACGATGAAGCGATGTCATTCGTCGATTTAATATCGAATCTGATGTCGTCGATCGGCTGGCTTAGAGAAAGCGATCGGGGCCCATGCGACGCGGCCTGCCCCGATCGATCGAAAAGCCGGACTGTTTCCTACTTCGGCGCGAGCACCATGACCATTTGGCGACCCTCGAGACGCGGGAAGCTTTCTACCTTGGCGGTTTCTTCCATATCGTCACGTACGCGGTTGAGCAGGTCCATGCCCAGTTGCTGGTGCGCCATTTCACGGCCGCGGAAACGCAGCGTGCACTTAACCTTGTCGCCATTGTCGATGAACTTGTGCACGTTGCGCATCTTAACATCGTAATCGTGATCATCGATGTTCGGACGCATCTTGATTTCTTTGATCTCCTGCGTCTTCTGCGTCTTGCGCTGTAGATTGGCCTTCTTCTGTGCTTCGAAGCGATATTTGCCAACATCCAAGTACTTACACACGGGCGGGTCCGCATTGGGGGACACTTCGACGAGGTTGAGGCCAAGCTCGTTAGCCTGCTCGGTCGCTTCGCGGGTAAGCATTACCCCCAGGTTTTCACCTTCGTGATCGATCACGCGGACCTTGGGGACATTGATCATGTTATCGTAGCGCGGGCCGCTTTTTACGGGCATTTGCATGCTGCGCCGGGGTGGACGGGCTATGGGGTATTCTCCTTGGTTACGTCTCTATCGAATGCTGAGATGTAGGCGCTGTTCCGCAGATTCGCAAAGGGGAAGGCATTCGCCATGCGGTTTTGTCCGCATCCGTGGCCCTCACGCAGCGCGAGACCAGAGATTGAAGCGAGCCAACCTGCCTTTTGCCGGCACAACCGCATCGATGCTTTCGGCTGGCTGAAGCGCCTCGAGAATGGCCGGATCGGCCGCGTTCATCCCGCCGGTATAGGCGCCGAAGGCGGGCAGGATCATGCGCCCCGAAGGCCTTCCGCCTACATCTTCGTTGGCGCTCACCACCGCACAGGGGCGCCGGATGTGACGGCGGTGGACCGTCAGCTGGAGGCGCGGGTGGTAATGCCCGGAAAGTTCAGGACGGGTTTCGCCCCGCTGCGCCCGGTGGCGCAGGATCGTGCCGCCGATTTCCAGTTCCTCTGCCAGCGTCCCGCCGCAGCGCGCGTCCATATCGGGATCGTGATTGCCGGTGATCCAGACCCAGTCGACGGCCTTGGTCAGCGCAGAGAGCATTCCCGCGGCATGCGGTTCGAGCCGCGCGGAACCTTCCGAGTCGTGGAAATTGTCACCCAGGGTGATGACCCTGCGCGCGCCGGTTTCGCGAATGGCGAGCGCCACGCGCTCCAGCGTCTCGCGGCTGTCGTAGGGCGGGACCATTTGCCCGTGGCGCGCGAAAAAGCTCCCCTTCTCGAGGTGCAGGTCGGCGACCAGCAACGCACGTTCGCGCGGCCAGTAAAGCGCACGGCCTTCGGTGAGAAGCCATTCTTCTCCAGCGAACGAAAGGGGAACCATTTGTCGCTATTGCCGCTTGGGCGCTGCAATGGCAAGGGATTGTCCATGACCGACTGGACCGATCAGACCGAACAGGCGCGTGGGTGGTTTGAAACCTTGCGAACACGCATCTGTGCCGAATTCGAAAGCATCGAGCGCGAGGCGGGCAGCGATGCAGCGTTCCAGTACGATGGCTGGGATCGCGAGGAAGAGGGGAACGACGATCCAGGCGGCGGTACGCGCGGCCTCATGAAAGGCAAGATATTCGAGAAGGTCGGCGTCAATGTGTCGACCGTGCGGGGCAATTTTGCGCCCGAGTTTGCCGCCTCGGTCAATGGTGCCACCGCGGAGAACCCTGGGTTCACGGCCACCGGGATCAGCCTTGTTGCGCATATGGCGAACCCGCATGTGCCAGCCGTCCACATGAACACGCGCTTCCTGACCACGCAGGCCGCGTGGTTCGGGGGCGGGGCGGATCTCAACCCTCCGCTTCCATATGAGGAAGACACCGAGGAATTCCATGCGCGCTTTCGCGCCGCTTGCGCCGCGCACAACCCGACCTATTACGACCGATTCAGGAAATGGGCCGACGACTATTTCTACATTCCCCACCGCGATGTGCACCGCGGGGTAGGCGGGATTTTCTACGACCATCTCGAATGTGACGACGAGGCCGCGTTCGGTCGCAATCTCGCCTTCACCAAGGATGTGGGAGAAGCCTTTCTCGACATATTCCCGAAACTGGTGCGTCGGCGGATGGGTACGGAATTCACCGATGCCGACAAGCGCGAGCAGCTCGACTGGCGCGGGCGATATGCGGAATTCAATCTCGTTTATGACCGTGGTACGTTGTTCGGACTCAAGACTGGCGGCAATATCGATGCCATCCTCATGAGCCTGCCCCCCGAAGCGACGTGGAGCTAGCCGCGCGTTTGCGTGCGCCGCAATGATGCGTGCCCTTCGCGATCCGGTGCGATTGATCCCGCTGCTGTTCCTGGCGGCGATTGCGATAGGCACAGTCCTGCTTATACCTTCCCATTGCGAGTGTCGAGAACGCGCAGGCGCCCTTCGTCACGGCCTTGTTTACCTCGACTTCGGCGGTCGCCGTAACCGGGCTCGTGGTGGTCGATACCGGAACCTACTGGTCCGGGTTCGGGCAGGTCGTAATCATGGTGCTGTTCCAGATTGGTGGGCTGGGCATCATGACGGCCGCCACATTGCTGGGCCTAATGGCGGGGCGTGGTTTCGGGCTGCGTGACCGGATGGCGACGCAGGTCGAGCGCAGCCGCCTGAATCTGACGGGTACAGCATCGCTTCTGAAGCTTATCCTGCGCATCACCATTACGGTGGAACTGATACTGGCAGTGATTTTGGCGCTCCGCTTTGGCACCAACTGGGGGATGAGCGTGGGCGAGGCGGCGTGGCACGGGCTTTTCCACGCGATCAGCGCATTCAACAATGCCGGATTCTCGACCTTCTCGGACAGCGTCATGGGGTTTCAGGGCGACGGGGGGATCCTGGTGCCGATTGCGCTGGCGGTGATCGTCTCGGCGCTCGGCTTTCCGGTCATGGAGGACTGGCGCGTGCATGGTCGGCGCTGGCGACAATGGACGCTGCATTCCAAGATGACGCTGGCTGGCACGCTGATGCTCTTGCTGTTCGGCTGGCTGGCGATCCTGCTCATGGAGTGGAGCAATCCTGATACGCTGGGGCCGATGGCGACCGGAGCCAAGCTGCTTAATGCAGGGTTCCATTCGGTCATGCCGCGCACTGCCGGGTTCAACAGCCTCAATCTCGGCGCTTTCCGCGAGGAAACGCTGGTGGTGAATTATGCGCTGATGTTCATCGGCGGCGGCAGCGCCGGCACCGCTGGAGGCATCAAGATTACGACATTTATGGTCGTGCTCGCTGAAATTCTCCGTCGGCGCGATGCGAGCATGTTCGGTCGCCGCTTCGGCCATGCAGTGGAGCGGCAGGCGCTGACCGTCGCCTCGCTCGCATTGCTGATGGTACTATGCGCGACCATGTTCATAACGTCGATCACGCGGCTGCCCCTGCAGGACGTGCTCTTCGAGACGATCTCCGCTTTCGCCACCGTCGGCCTGTCGACGGGCATGACCGCGCAATTGCCGCCTTCGGCGCTGGTCGTGCTGGCTACGCTGATGTTCATCGGCCGCGTGGGAACCATTACCGCTGCGACCGCGCTTGCCCTCGGCGGGAGCGATCGCCCCTATCGTTATCCGGAGGAGAACCCGATTGTCGGCTGACCCACGCAAACCCGTCCTCGTCATCGGTCTGGGCCGCTTCGGCAGCGCCGTTGCTGCCACGCTGGAACGCATGGGGCACGAGGTGCTGGGCGCCGACGCCGATGCTGAAATCGTGCGCGACCACAAGGATGCACTCACCCAGATTGTCGAAGCGGATTGCACCGAGATCGAAACCCTGCGCCGGCTTGGGGCGGCGGAATTCGATACTGCCATCGTTGCCATCGGCACCAATGTGGAGGCGAGCCTGCTGGCGGTACTGGCGTTGGTCGATCTCGGACTGCCCAATATTTGGGCCAAGGCGACGAGCGAACGGCACGGCCGAATTCTTGAGCGGACCGGGGCACAGCATGTCGTCTTTCCCGAACAGAAAATGGGTGAGCGCGTCGCGCACCTGGTCAACGAACGCCTGCTCGATTTCATCAGCTTCGATGGCGAATTTGCCATCGCTCGCCTCAGGGCCCCCGAGCCGATCATCGGTTTGCCGCTGGTAACCAGCCAGTGCCGCAAGAAATTCGACGTGACCGTTGTCGGTGTGAAGCGGACGGGCGAGGATTTCATCCACGCCGTTCCCGACACAATCATCATGCCTGAAGACGAACTCGTTGTCTCGGGCCGGATTGACCGGATCGAGGCTTTCTCGGCTCTCTGTGCGAGCTAGTGGGGCTTACTCTTTCGGCGCGTAAACGCGCACCCAGTCGACAAGCATTTCGACCTCACCTCGTTTCACCGCATCGACGGTCTCCTGCGGCACGCCGTTATAGGGTTCCTCGATGCGGCTGGTCTTGAACGGATATGCGCCGCCCATGGCGAAGTTGAGGATGAGGTATTTCTCGTTGTCGAAGCGCCATTCGCCGTAGTTCTCGACCATGGGGCGGGTCACCCGGTAGGTGACGTGGCCGTCGATCAGGAAATCGATCTGCTCGTCGGTCCACTCCACTGCATAGGTATGCCAGTCCGTCACGTCGACGCCTTCGGGGAAGAAGAACTTGTTCACCAGTGGGGTCTCGCCCGAGTAGCCCGGGCCGTGCAGGGCGACGCCGATCCAGTTCTTTTCACCGACATATTCCATGATGTCGATTTCGCCGGTGTCCGGCCACCGGTCGTTGCCCAGTAGCCAGAAGGCTGGCCATACGCCCACGTTATCGGGCAATTTGATCCGCGCTTCGGCGCGTCCGTGCTGGAAATCGAACTTGCCCAAGCTTTCGATCCGGCCGGAAACGAACGGCGCATTCCGCTCGGCTTTGGTGTCGGCCCCGGGCTTGAACATGGGACGCAAGACCAGAGCGCCGCCATCTGCCCCGGTTACATCGCTTCGGAAGGCGATGGTCGAGGGATCGTCGATATAAGCCTGCTGTTCGTTGTTCACCCAGAAGTCGGGACCGATGACGATCCACTTGTCACGGTCGAGCGTGCCGTCGTTGAATTCATCGGAGAACAGCAATTCGCGCTCTGGCGCGAGCGCCTCGGCCAACGCAGTGCCCGCATCGGACTGCTGCGCGAACACAGTGCTCGGGGCGCCCAAGGTCAGCGCGCAAGATAGGGCAAGGGTGGATTTCCAGAACATAACAGCCTCTCCGCCAATTGTTGTTAACGTTCTCATGACTCACTTTGGTCTGTATTGCCAGAGGTTGGGTACGATTTCATCGGCCCCACTGGATTACGGTGCCGGGATCGTCGATAGGCCACTCCGCGTATAGTCGGTGCCGGGGCAGCCCCCGGCCTGAAGTCAATCCGGGAGAATTCCATGCGTCGCACAATCACCGTCCTGTCCCTGCTGCTTGCTACGACTGCCTGCGCCACGGCACCGACAGGCTCCGGCCTAATGACGGTCGCCGAACCGATGGTGTCTCCTATCCTGACTGGGGCGGATGCGTTGGACACGATGACCTATGCCCAGCCGCAGGAAGCGCGTGTGACCCATGTTGCACTCGATCTCGCTTTGGACTTCGATGAGAAGCGTGTCGGCGGGACAGCCAATCTTCGGGTGCTGGCCGATCCGGGCGAGGACGAAATCGTGCTTGATAGCAACGGTTTGCAGATTTCGCGCATCACCGACGGGTCGGGACGCGAACTTTCCTACGAGATCGGCGAAATGGTCGACGAGGGCGGCAAGGGCGCACCCCTGACGATCCAGCTGGGCGGGGCGCGCAATGTCAGCATCCAGTACATGGCGCCCGCCGATGCGGCAGCCCTCCAATGGCTGACTCCCGAACAGACCGCCGGCGGCCAATATCCCTATCTGTTCAGCCAGGGTCAGGCGATCCTCAACCGGACATGGATTCCGACGCAGGACAGCCCCGGTATTCGGCAGACGTGGGAAGCACGCGTCACCGCCCCCAAGCCGCTCGACGTGGTGATGAGCGGTGTGCGTCAGGGCGAACCGGAGGATCTGGGCAACGGCCGCCGCGCTTTTCGTTTCGTGATGGACAAGCCGGTGCCGCCTTATCTCATCGCCATCGCGGCAGGCGATATCGACTTCCAGGCGATCGGTCCGCGCAGCGGTGTCTGGGCCGAACCTTCGGTTCTGCAGCGTGCCTATGACGAAGTCGCCGATACCGAAGAAATGATCGACGCGGCGGAAGAGCTCTACGGCGAATACCGCTGGGGTCGATACGACATGATCGTATTGCCGCCCGCATTTCCGTATGGCGGGATGGAAAATCCGGTGATGACCTTCCTCACGCCGACCTTCATAGCGGGTGACCGCTCGAACAACGGTCTCGTCGCGCATGAACTGGCGCATAGCTGGTCGGGTAATCTCGTCACCAATGCGGTCTGGGAAGACAGCTGGCTGAACGAGGGCGTGACCTCCTATTTCGAGAACCGTATCGTCGAGGAGGTTTACGGTGAACAGCGCGCCGAACAGGAGGCCGCGCTCGCCTTTGCCGGAATCGAGGACGTGCTGGCCGAAGTTGGCATGGATGCGCCGGGTACCGCTCTGCACCACGAATCCACCGGTGCCGAAATCGGCAGCGCGATTACCTATGACAAGGGTCACTTTTTCCTACGCACGGTGGAGAGCATCGTCGGGCGCGAGCGGTTCGATGCCTGGCTGCGCCAGTGGTTCGACAATCATGCCTTCCAGCCCGCCACCAGCCAGCTGTTCTACGAGGACATGATGGCGAACCTAGTGCGCAACCGGGCAGAGGCCGACCGGCTGATGCTGCGCGAGTGGATCTTCGAGCCGGGCCTGCCGTCGAATGTCGCGCGGCCCGATCCGGCGGCCTTTGCCGAAGTCGATGCGGCAGTGAGGGACTACAGCAAGATCCGTACCGCAATAGTCGATCCGGCGACGGGGACGGCTTTCCCTGGTGCGGAGGGTGTCCGGCTCAGGACACCATCTGAATGGGAGAACTGGACTTCTGCCGAACGCCAGCGCTTTCTCCAGCGTATTCCGACTGATCTGAGCGCTCGTGAACTCGAAAATCTCGACAGCAAGCTCGGCCTTTCAACCACGCGTAACAACGAAATCCTGTTTCTCTGGCTCGAACTGGCACTCGCAAATCGTTATGAACCTGCCGTTCCGCAGACCGAGCAATTCCTAGGCCGCGTCGGGCGCGCCAAGTTCGTAAGCCCACTTTTCGCGACGCTGTGGAGCGAAGGCGATTGGGGCCGCCCGATCGCCACGCGCATCTATGCGGAAACCCGTCCGACCTACCACGCGGTCACGCGCGGCGCAGTCGATAGGGTGATGGGAAGAAGCGAATAGTCTCACCCGCTCTTTTGCATTGCAATAAGAGACGCTTTGCCCCCATCTTAAATTTCAGATGCTGCGCCAGTACGAACTCGTAGAGCGGGTCCTCGAATACGACCCGGACGCCGACCAGGCGATGCTGAACCGCGCCTACGTCTATACCGTGCAAAAGCACGGCACGCAGACGCGCGCCAGCGGGGACCCGTATTTCAGTCATCCGGTCGAGGTTGCCGGCCTGATGACCGACCTCAAGCTCGACCAGGAAACCATCGCCACCGCGCTGCTGCACGATACGGTCGAGGATACGCTAGCGACGATCGACGATATCGAGGCCAATTTCGGCCCCGAAGTCGCCCGGCTGGTCGACGGGGTGACCAAGCTCTCCAAGATCGAGCAGATGCCCGAGAACGAACGCGCGGCGGAGAACCTGCGCAAATTCCTGCTCGCCATGAGCGAGGACATTCGCGTGTTGTTGGTGAAGCTGGGCGACCGGCTGCACAACATGCGCACGCTCCACTTCATCAAGAAGCCCGAAAAGCGCCAGCGCATCGCGCGCGAAACGATGGATATCTATGCCCCGCTGGCAGAGCGCGTCGGCATGTACGAATACATGCGCGAGATGCAATTGCTCGCCTTTGAGCAGATCGAGCCCGAAGCCTACGCCACCATCACCAAGCGCCTGCAGCAGATCCGCGAACATGACGGCGGGCAGGTCGATGCCATCGCTCTCGACATGAAGCATGCCCTGGCCGAAACTGGCCTGCATGTGGAGGTTTCGGGCCGCGAGAAGCATCCCTATTCGATCTGGCGCAAGATGGCCGAACGCCATGTTAGTTTCGAACAGGTAACCGATATCATGGCCTTCCGCGTCATCTGCGACGATGTGGCAGATTGTTACCGTGCGTTGGGCGTGCTGCACACCACGTGGCAGTTCCTGCCGGGCAAGTTCAAGGACTATATCTCGACGCCCAAGACCAACGGCTACCGTTCGCTTCACACCTCGCTCATTTACGGCAAATCGATGCGGGTGGAAGTGCAGATCCGCACAAGGGACATGCACCACACCAATGAATTCGGCCTCGCCGCGCACTGGGCCTATAAGCAAGGCGATCGGCCCGATGGTGCAGTCGGCTGGCTGCGCGACCTGATCGAGATCGTCGATGCCAGCCACGATGCCGAGGAACTGCTCGAGCATACGCGCATGGCGATCTACCAGGATCGCATCTTCGCCTTTACGCCCAAGGGTGCGCTGTTTCAGCTTCCCAAGGGTGCGACGGCAGTCGATTTCGCCTTCGCGGTGCACACCGATCTCGGCGCGCAGACGGTGGGGGCGAAGATCAACGGACGGCACATGCCGCTGCGCACCCAGCTCAACAATGGCGACGTGGTCGAAATCCTGAAGGGCCAGAATGCCGAGCCGCAGATGAGCTGGCTGAGCTTCGTAATCACCGGCAAGGCGCGCGCGGCCATCCGCCGAGCGGTTCGCCTGAAGGAACGCGCCGAAGTCGCCGATATCGGGCAGAAACTCTATGACGAGATAGTAACCCGTGTCCCGGCCAAGATCGGCAAGAAGGCGCTGCGCGAGGCGCTCAAGCGGCTGGAGATGGAAGAAGCGGACGACCTTTTCTATGCCATCGGTGCGGCGAAGATTTCCGACCGTACCGTGATGGAGGCGCTCGTCCCGGGTTCGACCGAGGATATGGCCGAGGAAGACGATGAATGGCTGCGCAGCGGCAAGTCGCTATCGATCCGCGGACTTACGCCCGGCGTCGGCTACCAGCTGGCCGAATGCTGCCACCCGGTGCCTGGCGACCGCATCGTGGGACTGCGAAAGCAGGGTGAAGGGGTGGAGGTCCACGCCATCGATTGCCACCAGCTCGCCACCGGTATCGATAATGACTGGCTGGATCTGAGTTGGGGCCGCCGGTCGCGTGGCGCAGTGGGCCGATTGCATGTCACGCTTTACGACCGGCCAGGAACGCTTGCCGAAATGGCGGGCATCTTTGCGCAGAACGCAGTCAATGTGAAAAGCCTCGAACAGACTCAGCTCGACCATCCTTTCACGACTTACGCGGTCGACTTGGAGGTTCAGGATCTGGCCCACCTGACCCGCATCCTCAGCGCGCTTCGTGCCAGCGATTCCGTGGCGCAGGCGGAGCGCGCGTGAGCCTGCTTACCGGTATTCATCACGTCCAGTTCGCCATGCCGCATGGCGGGGAGCCCCATGCACGGAAGTTCTGGATCGGGGTGATGGGGCTGAAGGAAATGGAGAAGCCTGCACATCTCGCGGTCAATGGCGGATGCTGGTTCGAGGGTGAGGGCGTGTCGATCCATTACGGGGTCGAAGACGCTTTCATGCCCGCCCGCCGCGCGCATCCCGCGCTGCTGGTCGAAAACCTCGGTGCGCTGGCGGCCAAACTGGAGGCTTCCGGGGTGCCTTTCAAACCGGGCAAACCGCTCGACGGCTATCGCCGCGGCGACATTGCCGACCCCTTCGGCAACCGTATCGAGCTGATGGAACGGCTCTAGGTGCGGGCCTGTTTCAGGCTCGACCCAGCTCTCCCATTCGGCTTCGCGGACTTCACTCTCCCGCGCGTCTGACGGGCACCGGGATATTGCAGATATCGGCACCACCCGCGGGTACGATAAAGAACGGGTCGCGGCGGTTGGCGCGGGCTTCGGCATAGCGCGCGAAGGTCTCTCCCTCGGTGGAGAGGTATTCGAATTCCGGTTGCTCGCTTTCGAGCAAATCGCTCCCGACGCGGACAGAGAGTATCGGTGTCCGCTTGCCTGCCTCTTCCGCTGTGTAGAAACCCAACGCGCCCGATCCGCGCGGAAGGGAGGAGAGGTGTTCCATCCCCTCCACGATTCGCCCGACAAGCGCGATATTGCGGTCGAGATGCCGCGGTGCATGGCCGATCACCGTGTAGAGCTCGGCGCCCGAGCCGGTATCCGGCGACATCCCGCGCCCGACGCCGACCATGCCGTAGCAATGGACGGGCCAAAAACCTTCCGATGGACCATCTGCGTCATCAACATCGCCAGCGATTGGCCAGCCACGTAGAATGGTGGACAGTGGCGCGTAGGTATCGCCAGTTTCGGGCTCCGGAAAGTCCGGGATGTCCTCGGTCCCCGATTCAAGTGCTTCAGCAAATCCGTCCGGTGCCCCCCAGCTTCCTGTTGCGGCGATCTGAGCGTTGCGTATCATGGCGGCCCCGAGCGAGTAGTCAAACCGAGGTCGCCCCCTCGGATTGGAAACTGCCAAAAGATCCTTGGTTGAATAGTCGCTCTCGTCCATCACCCGCAGTCCCTCAGGTAGCGGCTTCGCCTCGCCCTTCGCTTCCGGATTGTCGTAATTCGGATCGCCCCACTGGACGACGTAATTGTCCTGCACGCGGTTGACGGTGATGTCGTCGTACCATCCGGCGCGGGCGAGGGTGCGGATGTTCTCTACCCAGCCCTGGCTGAAGGGTTCGGGCATTAACTGAATCATTACTTTGCGCTCGTTCCCCTCTGCATCGGGCGCAAGCGTCACCACCAGCAGGTTCTCGGCGGAAATCGCGACCCAATCCTCCGCATTCGCCTGCTCCACTATCTCGTTGGGGCTGGGCGGAGTTTCTGCGGTCTCCTGTGCAGCGACAGGTGAGCCAAGGGCGAGCGCTGCGGCCAGCGAAATCAGGTGCTTTTTCATAGAGAAGGAGCTTGGCACCGCCTGCGCAAAAGAAAAGCCCCTTCACGCACGTTTTTGTGGGCGGGAAGGGGCTCTGTAACGGTGTTCGCAGGGAATGCCATTCCGCGCAGCACCGCAACTTGGGGGGTGTAAATCCGAAACGTCGCTTCACAGGATTGGGTTCCCGCGGAACGCAAATTTTTGGACCTTCGCCGCGTCCGCTACTGTCGGAGTTGCGCACCCTGTCGAGTCCCGCTAGAGGCGCGCACTCCTGTTCAGCCTACCGCGTGTGTGAGCTGCCTTGAGCGGCCGCGGCGGCACGAACAGGAATGCGGAGCAGTGGCCGAGTGGTCGAAGGCGCACGCCTGGAAAGTGTGTATACGGTAACCCCGTATCGAGGGTTCGAATCCCTCCTGCTCCGCCACCGGCCTTTTCGAGGCCGTCCAGACGTCACCAAAATCGCCCAAAAACCTTTACAATTCGGCTATTTCCGACTCCTATGTTGTCCATGCCAATTTACCCCTAGCCGAGGGCATGCGGGGGTAGATTGGGGGTAACGTGAGTGCGGATTGGGGGTATCGGATGCTGACGGATAAGGCTGCGCGCGCGGCAGCGGCGAGGGACAAGGCCTACAAGCTCACCGATAGCCGCGGACTTCACCTGCACATATCAGGCAAGGGGCACATAAGCTGGCGCTATAAATATCGGTTCGAAAAGAAGGAGCGCTTGCTCACTTTGGGCACATATCCTGAGGTCTCTCTCGCCGAAGCACGTGAAAAACGTGACGAGGCGAAGAAGATACTTCGCGAAGGACGGGACCCTCGGCATGCTGTGAAACGCGGGCGTCTCGTCGGGGACGAGGGGGTGTCAAAGTCCTTCGAAGTGGTGGCCCGCGAATGGCACGCGCTTCAATTGGGACGCTGGAAGCCTGTGCACGCTAACGACGTCATCACCAGCCTCGAGCGTGACATCTTTCCCGATCTTGGCTCCATGCCGTTGGCCGATATCGACAAGCCGCTGCTCCTGGCCGTCCTGCGCAAGGTTGAAAATCGTGGTGCCATCGAGACGGCAAGGCGACTCAAACAGCGTGTTGCCGCAGTCTATCGCTATGCAAATGCCGAGGGCGCGAAGCTCGAGAACCCCGCCACCGCAATCAATGATGCGTTGAGACCACTGCCTCCCGCAAAGCGCTATCCGGCCTTGCTGTCTGTCGAAGCGATACGAGGATTCATGACAGATATCGATCGGGCCGGGGCTTCACCGGTTAATCGCTTGGCAGCCAGGATACTCGCACTTACGGCGCAACGTCCCGGCATGGTGCGCTTCATGGAATGGAATGACATCACTGGTATCGACTGGGCTGATCCCGAAGCCGATAGCAGCGATGCATTGTGGACGGTTCCTGCGGAAAAGATCAAGCAGGAGCTCCACCTGCGCAGTGATGAAGCCTTCAGCCATCCGATCCCGCTTTCCAAGCAGGCCGTCGACGCTCTACGCGCTGTGCGCTGGCTCACGGGACGCTCGTCATTTGCTTTTCCTGGCGCGCGTTCAGGCACCAAGCCAATCAGCGAGAATGCCATCGGCTATCTGTACAATCGCGAAGGCTACAAGGGTCGACACGTGCCACATGGCTGGCGCTCCAGTTTCTCGACCATCATGAACGAACAGGCTGAGCGGGAACTAGGCAACGATGTGCGGCTCTTGGCCGATCGCATGATCATCGATCTGATGCTCGCGCACACCCCCAAGGGAATGAGTGCAAGCGAACTGCGGTATAATCGCGCTGCGTACAAACCGCGCCGCCGCGAACTCGCCCAACGCTGGGCTGACATGATTATGGAAGGAGCGATACCGCCCGAAGAGGTCGTCGATAGCCCCAGACGCAAGCGACGCTAGCCTTCGCCGCGCTTTGTCGCCTGTTCAGCGATCCAGGCAAGCACTTCGGATTTCGCCCAGCGAGAACTGGCTCCAATTTTTACGCGCTCGGGGAATTGTCCCTTCTTCTCATCCTCGTAGATTGAGGACCGGCTACGACCGACAAGCGTGCTGACTTCTTTTACCGTGAGAAATTCGGGACCGACCCCGGGCGGGGTGGACATCTCATGCTGATGCCCATCCACTACCCCGTCGGCTTGGCCGAACCCACACTGTGCGCTCCGTCTGGCAACAGACCTTGTCGCGCGCAATTGCGGGTCGACGATTTCCTCGACCTGCCGGTTGGACAGCGGTCCGAGTGGCTTGAGGCTTGCGAGCCAACCATCGAACTGCTGACCATCGACGAAGATGCGATGGGTTGGTTCGGCACCTTCGTCAGCCCATTGTTCTAGATTCAACACACCGGTTGCGAAGCGCGGCAACGGATCGTCGAGTTCCCAAAACTCAGATGCGATAGTGGTAACCTCACCGCCGCCCAGTGGGCGTGCAAAACTGGTAAGGCGGCCGTTCGCAAACATGCGAGACAGATGCTCGGCCTCGAGCCGGACGAGATCGCGCGCCGCGTCGTTCTCACCTTCATCCACAGGAGCAGAGAAGATATCGGGTAATTCGTAGGACTGGAACCCCTGACGAGAAACGACAAGGTCGGCAAACGCCGAAGTGAGCGTTTTTCGCCCCGCCGACACCATCGAAGTGCGCCCCACATAGGGAGACCAAGGAGAAATCGAGTTGGTCATCGAGGAATAGTTAGCAGCCTGCGAA